>NZ_LN831197.1:4668023-4669777 GCF_001375535.1 Bacillus niameyensis | reverse complement strand
CCATGATGCGCTCATACCTTCTGCTCCTTTTGGCTAAACCAACACTTAGTATTACTGAATGGGTAGATGAATGACACCGAGTGCCTTTTTATGCCATCATGAGTGGCTTTGAACCCGGAAATCTTCCTGGTATAGGGACCTTTTCTATGACTTTTTCAACCGTTTATGGGGAAGGGAAAGCGCCAATGTTAAACCCTTTATCAAACCAAAACGCCAAAAAACTAAAAGGAAGAAGAAGCCTAAAAAAGGAGAAAAAGCATCCCCATCTAGTCCGGGAATCGTAAGAAAGCTTGTCGATCGTTTTTTTCGCTACGGCTCAAAGAAAAAGGAGCTAACAGGAGATCGACTGTTTAAATATTTCCAATCTCAATTTCTTAAAACATCAGCTAACCTAGGATTACTCGGAGATCTAACCGATCTCGGTGTTGTCGGAGACGGCACACCTATAGAAACAACCAGCTACCCCAGAAGTAAAAGGATTTGTGATTNTAAATAGACTCTCGGCATTCACCGAGTAAGATGGTACAAGGTTTTCTTATACCAATTTTTTATTTCTCCTCCTACTATTAATAGGGGGATATTTCATTTTTTTGTTAGTAAAATTGCTCATTCTCTATTGAACGAGATGAATAATCTACATACTACGCGAGAGCTCGCCACCGTTGATTTCCGTTCCAGGCGGACGCTTTCCGGGGGGCGTGCGGTGAGCTTCCTCGTCGCTACGCTCCTGCGGGATCTCACCTGTCACGCTAATCCCCCAGGAGTCGCCGCCTTCCACTTCAATCAACTAAGTTATTCTTTTGCACATATACTTAAGTTTGTCATTCATACAATGAAGCTTTGTTCTTGATTTTGTCGAAAACACTTGACTTTTTAAAAACGCCTCAATAATCACCGGTGAAGGGATTTATTTCCTTACTAACTGCGATTGAGGTGCTAAAGTTGAAGCCAACGATTATTGCACATGAAGATTATCAAAACTTCGTCCTAGAACAATTAAGGAAGCACTATTCGGGAAGTGTACTCACGATTGTAAATAATGACTGGCCCATTATTTACAAGTTATGGATCACCGATCTCTCTTATCTTACTTCTTGGCTGCGGAGTTCCTACTCTAATAGAGGACCTGAATCTCGTGATCCAGCTTCCATGATGCGCTCATACCTTCTGCTCCTTTTGGCTAAACCAACACTTAGTATTACTGAATGGGTAGATGAATGACACCGAGTGCCTTTTTATGCCATCATGAGTGGCTTTGAACCCGGAAATCTTCCTGGTATAGGGACCTTCTATGACTTTTTCAACCGTTTATGGGGAAGGGAAAGCGCCAATGTTAAACCCTTTATCAAACCAAAACGCCAAAAAACTAAAAGGAAGAAGAAGCCTAAAAAAGGAGAAAAAGCATCCCCATCTAGTCCGGGAATCGTAAGAAAGCTTGTCGATCGTTTTTTTCGCTACGGCTCAAAGAAAAAGGAGCTAACAGGAGATCGACTGTTTAAATATTTCCAATCTCAATTTCTTAAAACATCAGCTAACCTAGGATTACTCGGAGATCTAACCGATCTCGGTGTTGTCGGAGACGGCACACCTATAGAAACAACCAGCTACCCCAGAAGTAAAAGGATTTGTGATTGCGGTGCCCAAGGACTTACGAAATGTGACCATCCGCGTTATTACTCCCAACCCGACATCGACTCAGGATGGGACAGTTCACGGGAAAAGTACTTCAACGGATACCATCTCTACATGTTATC
>NZ_LN831197.1:4660790-4661254 GCF_001375535.1 Bacillus niameyensis | reverse complement strand
AAAACTTAAAATGAAACCAAACGGATATGACAAATCGCAAAATAGGCAAAAATGGCGTTGTCCATTAGCTTGTGGTACAAAAAATACGTGTAAAAGCCCTTGTTCTACAGCCAAATACGGAAGAACATTCCATACTTTTGGGAAAGACAATCTTCGACTTTTTACTAAGACTCCTAGAACATCCGAAAAATGGAAGATCGTTTATAAAAGAAGAACATCGGTAGAACGTTCAAACAAACGAGAAAAAGTCGATTATCACTTAGAATCCGGTCGGCATCGGTCTACAAAGATGTAGTATATACGGACTTACGCCATTATGATGTGTCAACACATTGATGCCTGGTATGTCCATCAAAAAGATGCGCTATCCTTCCTTAACGGTCATATTTTATCTTCAATAGCCAAATCTTTTTAAAGGACCTTATCCAAGGGTTTGTTGATTTTAAAACAAAATCCGTTGAAGG
>NZ_LN831197.1:4646762-4656201 GCF_001375535.1 Bacillus niameyensis | reverse complement strand
CCCCACAGGCGTTTACGCCGAGGAGGCTCACCGCCCGCCCCGCGGAAAGCGAGCAACTGTAGCGGAAATCAACCAAGCACTGTCCTGGTAAGCAACAATGTTTACAAAAACAACCTATTAAAAAAATAAATATGTGACGCTTCTTTGGCATGTCTTTTTTTGAAAAGGTTTTGAAAACAAATACCAAATCTTCAATAATGCTCATTTCCCAGTAATCCTTTGGAAACTCAGCAAATTTACGCCTCTATATTCCGAGAGTCTATTTAAATATTAAATATCGTTTTTTCGCAAGTATGCAGACGAAATAACATCGGTTGCCATACTATTTAAGAGATCAATCCCCATCTGTTCATTAAACTCTTCCGTAAGCATTCCATTTGCAATCATGACAGAAAGCCCCGTCGTAAAAATTCTCATTTTCAAAAAGACGGTTTTTAATTCTTCATTAGACAACCCCTGAAGATCTGAATCCTCCTGCATTTTTTTTATCAGATCATGTCCCATATCTTGATCATAGTTTTGAATATAATCGTTTTGTTTCATAACAAAGTCTCGAAAAAGGACTGGGTAATCTCTCGCAAAACGTAGACTAGCAACACCAATATCGTGAAACGGCTGTCCAGAATCAACTTCCTCTATTAGCTGATGACTTAACTCAATAATTTTTTTCATTACCTCACTGATCAATTCCTCAACATTATTGAAATTCACATAAATCGGTGCAATGGAGCTTCCTAGTCTTTCAGCAACCTTTCTAATCGTTATATTCGACATCCCTTCTTCCTTAGCGATTTCAAAAGCGGCTTCAACAATCTGCTGTTTAGAAAACTTCTTCTTCGGTGGCATCGTTATTTTCCTTTCCTGTTATAAATCATATGATATAAATCATCCGTTATATAACGTATATTATACAAAAAAAGTAAAAATTTAAAATCCCCTTTTTGAAAAAATTCAAAAAAAAAGAGGTTTAGCCTTATTATGACTAAACCTCTTCCTTCCTAATTTGATTCCCATATTCGTTTAAAGTGTTGTTCTTCGTTATTAAATTGTAAGTGATAAACATCAGGGTTGCTTAAGTTCTCCCATAGTTTAAACCCATTCACTTCATCAAATAGATTACTAATTAACAAAGAAATCAAGTTTCCATGGCTTACAAGTATCATATTTTCTTCGGGAGATTTTTGAATTTCATGGATAAGACTCAACGCTCTGTTCGTTGCTTCACGAGTAGACTCCCCTCCTGAAAATTTCAAATCCAAATCTTGATATGTTTCTTTATAGATCTCCAGCCAATTGGGAATAGGGTCCTTACTTAAAATCCTTTCCGCTAACCTTTCATCCTCTTCAATCTTTAAGTTTGTCTTTTGAGCAAATGGTTGAATGGTTTGTATCGCCCTCAAAAAAGGACTTGAAATGATTCGATCTATTTGGATAGTCGAGAAAAATTCGGTTAGTGCAAGTGCCTGCTCGAATCCCTTTTCTGTAAGACTTGCCTGCGGCGGTTGTCCTTCTGCTTGGCAATGTCTAATTATGTATAGATTTTTATCCACTCATTTCCCCTCCCATTCTTGAAAAAATCTTTCTAAATATTCCTCCATAAATTGGTGTTTTCTTTCGGCAAGCTTTTTCCCGTAATCCGTATTCATAAGGTCTTTTAATTTTAATAGCTTTTCATAGAAGTGGTTGATGGCTGTTGATTTTTCCTGGCGGTATTTTTCCGGGGTTAAATCATCTCTCACTTTAACATTTGGATCATAAATTAACTGGTTCACAGCTCCCGAATAAGCAAATACTCTCGCAATCCCGATCGCTCCGATCGCATCAAGACGATCAGCATCTTGTACAATCTTACCTTCTAGCGTTTCCATCCGTGGACGACCACCGCCTTTAAAAGACATTGTGGTAATTATATTGATAATATTCGATTGAGAAAGATCATCTACATTCATCTCAGTTAACCATCTTTTTATTTCTTCAATTCCTTTCTTTTCGTCGCCAACTATTTTTTCATCTGCTAAATCGTGCAGTAAGGCAGCCATGATACAAGTAAATAAATCTGCCTTTTCCTGCTCTGCAATCGTTTTAGCTGTTTGGGTAACCCGATAAATATGCCACCAGTCATGTCCGCTTCCTTCCTCTTTTAATTGCTGAAAGACCATTTTCTCTGTTTCACTTATTATATAATCTTTATTCATCCGTTTCCTCCTAGTATCAGTAACACCTTACATTTTTTCTACTTGTATCATTATTTTTGTGACATAATTATCTTCTCCACTAACACTGATCTCATCGATTACATATTCTTCGTAGCTATCACCACAAATACAATACCGCAGCTCTCTTAAATTAGCTCTTATTTTTTCATATGTTTCTTGAATCGTCATATAACTTCCCTTATGGTAGCCAACTACATATTTCCCAGCATTTTTGATGAAAGGTTCTGCAAGATCAGATTGATTCACACGCATATAAAAATGTGAATAATTCCAATAATCCCGTGCCATTACTTGCTCATGGCGAATCATTCCTCCAATTGGATAGCCAATATCAAGTCCTTCTCGCTTCGTATATTTAATAAATGCCATAATTGCTTTCGTAAATTCTTTATCGGTGCAGTTTAAAATTTTTTCACTTAATACATGTTTTTCTGATTCCATCTCTTCGATAGTAATCTGATCAAAATCCAACTTTAATGCTTCTTCAAGCTGATTTTTCTTGTTTTGAATAATTTGCTGTGTCCTCTGCATCTTCATAATCTTCTGTTTCAGCGTTTCTTCTTTTTCTGCCAATAATTCAATGGCTTCCTTCGGGCTTTTGAATTGTAAAAAGTCTTTTATTTCTGCTAACGACATCCCAATCTCTTTTAGCATCTCAATAACACTAAAAATTTCGGTTTGTTGGACAGAATAATAACGATACCCATTTTCGTTTTTATACTCTGGTTTTAACAGACCTATATCATCATAATGAAAAAAAGTTTGCTTTTTCACTCCACATAAATCTGCAAATTCTCCAGTAGTAAATAATTTTTTCGTAGGCTCCAAATTTTTTCACCTCTCACTCTTGACTATACGGTTACCGAATACTTTAACATCATAGCATAGAAGGCCAAAAAAACATTAAATAAACGGAACAAACTTCAAAGATTATAAACATTAGGTGGTATTTTTATGAATAGCAATCATTCAATGATGAAAACGATGGAACCCCGTCCATTATTTATGAAGTATTTAATTCCTTCACTATTCGGAATGATATTAATGGCGATCAATATTTTAATTGATGGTCTGTTCGTTAGTCATGGGGTTGGAGAAAAGGGACTAGCAGGTGTTAACATCGCTGTACCGATTTATTCGGTCATTTTATCTGTTTCTTTGTGGATTGGGATGGGGGGTGCCACACTATATTCGATTGCCCAAGGTCAAAAAGATCACAATCTTGCAAAAAAGATATTCACACATTCTATTATTCTAGCGGTAGTAACAACAGGATTGATTCTTCTCTGTTGCTTATTTTTTGAGCGTCCACTTGCCTACTTATTTGGTGCAAATGAATCATTTATTTCATATGTAGAGGATTATCTCCACATTATCTTGTTATTTGGGCTTGTTTTTGTGCTCGAGAATATCTTAAGTATTTTTATTCGAAATGATGGAAATCCCACGCTCGCGATGACAGGATTAATCGTAACAGCTGTTGTGAATATTATTTTAAATTACCTTTTTATTTTCATTTTCCATTGGGGAGTAAAAGGGGCCGCTTATGCAACGGTAATCGGTACTTTTGTTGGAATTCTTGTTTTACTTACACACTTCTTAACGAAGAAAAAACAATTAGGGTACATCCGTACGAAACTTGATTTTTCTCTACTAGGTAACATTATCTCAATTGGTTTTCCAAGTTTTATTGTAGAAGGCTCAGCCGCGGTAATGACGATTGCCTTTAACATAACATTTAGCCATTATGTTGGGGAAACAGGTGTTGTAGCTTACGCGGTTGTTAACTATATGCATGCAGTGTTTATTATGCTGTTTATCGGTATTGGGGCAGCTCTACAACCGATCACAAGTTACCATTATGGTGCGAAACTCTATGAACGCATGAAACAATTTATTCGGATTGCGCTCATCATGGGGGTTGTTTTAGGAGTAGCTGTATTTATTGTTGGCTTAGTCGGAAAAGGATTTATTATTGACTTATTCGGCATCGATATTCCTGAAATTATCGATTATACGAAATTAGGAATTGTTTATTTTTTTGTGGGATACCTCTTTTTAGGGATCAACTTAGTTTTTGTAGAATTTTATCAATCTATTAAAAAAGTCCGAATTGCTACATGGATTATTTTATGTCGCAGCTTTATCTTATTCATACCTTTGCTATGGATTTTGCCACATTTCTTCGGACCTAATATGATTTGGCTTGTTTTTCCAATATCCGAGAGTTTAACAGTACTCATTCTCTATCTGGCATTAAAATTCAAATGGATAGGACTTATTCCCAGAAAAATGACGGTGCTGTCGAAAATGACTGGATAAACAAAAGCGCAGGCGCATTGCCTATCGACGTACAAACTTTAAAATAAGGATGAACGGCTAAAGACGCGCCGTCCTGTCGCACCGGCGGCACTAGGACTTCCTGTCCGTCGGAGCTAGACGAAAACTAAACATCGTTATAACTTATCCATAGTGTCCGATTTTATAAATTTCTGGTAGATAATAAAATATGAAAGCCGGTTCGCAATAGAAGCCGGCTTTCTTCTTATTTATATTGAATTAAATAATACTTTTTCTTACCACGGCGAATGACTGTAAATCGACCATCGAGTTTGTCAGAGTCACTCATAACGTGTTGAGTATCTGTCACACGTTCCCCATTAATCGATACCGCACCATTTTGAATATCTTCTCGTGCTTGGCGTTTGGATGGAGAAATTTTTGCGGCAACTAACAACTCCACAAGTCCAGTTTCTTCGCCTTCTTCATGCACGTATGAAGGAACATCTTTTAGTCCTTGCTCGATTTCATTTGCACTTAGTTCAGCAATATCACCGCTAAACAAAGCTTGTGTTATACGAATGGCTTGCTTCAATGCTTCTTCCCCATGAATCAAGCGAGTCATTTCCTCAGCTAATGTGCGCTGAGCTTTCCGTAAATGTGGCTCTTCTTGTACAGAAACTTCCAATGCCTCAATCTCTGACCGTTCGAGGAAGGTAAAGTATTTTAAATATTTCACAACATCTGCATCCGCTGCATTAATCCAAAATTGGTAAAATTCATATGGGCTCGTTTTCACAGGATCTAGCCAGATTGCTCCGCTCTCTGTTTTACCAAATTTCGTGCCGTCTGCTTTCGTAACGAGAGGAATTGTCATGCCATAGGCTTTCGCACCTTCTCCTGCCATTTTTCGAATCATTTCTAAACCGGTCGTAATATTCCCCCATTGATCGCTACCACCAATTTGCATTTTACAATCAAGATTCGTATAGAGTTTATAAAAATCGATCGCCTGCAAAATGGTGTATGTAAATTCAGTGAAAGAAATTCCAGTATCAAGGCGACTTGCCACTATATCTTTTGCTAACATGTAGTTAACACCGATATTTTTTCCGTAATCTCGTAAAAAGGTAATGAGATCCATAGAGCCAACCCAATCAAAATTGTTCGTCAAGACAGCACTATTTTCGCCTTCAAATTCAAAAATTTGTTCCAGCTGCTTTTTTAGTCCTTGAACATTTTGATCTACTTGCTCCAAAGTCTGTAATTTCCGTTCTTCCTTTTTTCCACTCGGATCACCAATTAAACCAGTCGCACCGCCAACAAGCACAATTGGACGATGTCCATGATTTTGAAAACGGCGCAGTGTTAAAAATGGCAACAAATGTCCAATATGCATGCTGTCGGCCGTTGGATCAACACCGCAATATAGAGAAATCTTTTCTTTTTCTAAAGTTTCTGCTAGCCCTTCCGCATCTGTTTCTTGATAAATGAGCCCCCGCCATTTTAAATCATCTAACAATACACTCATTTCAATTCCTCACTTTCATTTCTGGAAAAATAAAAAACGCCCCTTCGCCGAAACGAAGGGACGATTATTAACCGTGTTACCACCCAACTTGGGAATATATTTTATTCCCCACTCTACGTTTTAACGGAACTGATCCGTTTGCCGCTACTTCTCAAATTTCACGGCAAAAGCTCCAGGAGGTAATTCATCACTCTGTTTGTACCGATTTACACCAGCCATCGGCTCTCTTTATAACAGGGACAGTTGACTACTTATTCCTATCAAAGCTGATTTTACATGAACTTATCGTATTTTAACCATATTTTATTGTCAATGTCAAATCCTTCTGAAAAAAATATAACTTCCTCTCCCGTCACTTATGCTATAATAGGAGTGATTTTGGGGGGATGAAAACCATATGAAAAATTGGACAAATACAATTTGGGAACGAATAAAAACTTTTTTTTCCAATATTAAATACAAGTCGATCGCAAAAGGAGCAAGAGTTACATACGGCGTTGTATGGAATCTGCTATTAATATTCACCATCGTATTTATTCTTGGAGGAGCGTTTGCTGGTGGTATCGGCGCTGGTTACTTTGCATCGCTAGTCAAAGATCAAAAGGTACTCGCTAAAGATGATATGCTTAAGAATATTCATCAATATGAAGAAACATCATCTGTTTATTTTGCCGATAACATTGAACTAGGGAAATTGCGAACTGATATTGACAGAGAAGAAATAAAAATCAGTGAAATTTCTGATTACCTAAAAAAGGCGCTAGTCGCGACGGAAGACGAGTATTTCTATGAGCATAAAGGTGTTGTACCGAAGGCTTTGTTCCGTGCTGTTTTCCAAGAATTCACCAATTCTTCTGTCCAATCCGGTGGAAGTACGTTAACTCAACAATTAATTAAAAACCAAATTTTAACAAATGAAGTATCATTTGAACGGAAAGCAAAGGAAGTTCTTCTAGCTCTACGTTTGGAGCGTTTTATGGATAAGGATGAAATTTTGGAAGCTTATCTAAATGTTTCCACCTTTGGGCGTAATTCTTCGGGACAAAACGTCGGTGGCGTTCAAGCTGCTGCAAAAGGAATTTTCGGAAAGGATGCGAAAGATCTAAGTTTACCGCAAGCTGCTTTTATTGCTGGATTACCGCAAAGTCCGTTTCGATACACTCCTTTTACTAATCAAGGAGAAGTAAAAGAACCCGAATTATTGGAACCAGGGCTTAATCGAATGAAGACAGTTCTTAATCGAATGAAAAAGGAAGGTTATATTTCAGAGAAAGAATATAAAGAGGCAATCAATTACGACATAACGGCTGATTTTATAGCAAAACAGCCTAGAGCATATGAAAAATATCCAGATGTAACTGATGAAATTGAAAGACGAACAAGAGATATTTTCATAGAAATGCTTGCTAAAGAAGATGGACATTCAAAAGAGGACTTAAGTAAAGATGATGATCTCTATAATAAATATTATGTATTAGCAGATCGTGAAATGCGTCAAGGCGGTTACAAAATACATTCAACCATTAATCAGAAATTGTTCGATGCAATGAGGAAAGCTAAAAATGAATATGATAATTACGGCCCCACCCTTGTTAGAAGCGTGGAAAACAAAGAAACAGGAGAAATGGAAGAAGTTCCTGACCCTGTACAAATCGGAGCAATGCTGTTTGAAAACAAAACTGGTAAAATCTTAAGTTTTGTATCTGGACGTGAAATAGAAAATGCAAATTCTAGCTGGAACTATGCAACACTAAGCCAGAGACAAAATGGGTCAACGATGAAGCCATTACTCGTTTATGGACCCGCGATTGAGCTCGGGAAGAGTGCTCCAGGTGCTGTCATAGCTGATTTACCTTATACATTTCCTGGGGGCTGGACACCTAATAACTATGTGCCTCGCAAATATTACGGCCTAGTTTCTGCGCGTGAAGCATTGAAACATTCACATAATGCCTCTGCAGCGATTACGTACTATAAAATTATGAATGATAACCCTACTCAATATTTAGAAAAGATGGGGTTTGAGCACTTAACAGAAACAGATAAATCAATTCACTCAATTGCTCTTGGTGCAACTCAAAAAGGTGTCACTGTAGAGGAAAATACAAATGCCTTTACAACGTTTGCAAATGGTGGGCAGTTCAAGGATGGCTATATGATAGAAAAAATCACTGATCATGATGGCAATGTTGTATATGAGCATAAAGAGGAACCAGTAGAAGTATTTAGTCCGCAAACTGCTTATTTAATGATTGATATGATGAGAGATGTATTTGGAAGCGGAACAGCATATACTGTTCCTGGTATGTTAAAGTTTTCCGATGATTGGGCTGGTAAAACAGGAACAACGAACGATTTTAAAGATTCCTGGCTCGTCGGTTTCAATCCTAATGTAACACTTGGTACTTGGATTGGCTATGAATCTGGTACGTCTCTACGAGCAGCAACCCGAGTTTCTGATGCACAACGAAATTATCAAATCTGGGCAAAACTTATGAATGCGGCTTATGACGCTGAACCTGAAATTGTTAAATCAGGCGAAAGGTTCAAAATGCCTGGCGGAATCGTTAGTCGTTCCTATTGTGCCTCTTCTGGCATGTTACCATCGGAATCTTGTCAAAAGGCTGGGCTTGTTCGAACAGATATTTTCAATGCTAAATACGTTCCTAGTAAAACAGATGATAGCTTAAGCCCTGGTGGTCGTTATATCCTTGCAAACGGAAAAAAATATAGTGCGCTATCTTCTACTCCAAAAGAATTTACTAAAGAAGGTCTTGTAGTCAACCCAGAATTTTTAAAACAGATGACCCTTGGCTTAGTTCGTGACTATTCACAACTCATTCCGCAAAATTCTGGATGGAAGAATTTAATTGTTGCTGATGCAAAGCTAGAAGATGACGGAAAAGCACCAGCTGCTGTTAAAGCTAGTTTAGCGGGTGACACAATTAAATGGAGTGCTTCTTCAAGTAAAGATGTTGTTGGCTATCGTGTCTATAGCGAAGCTGGTAAAAAGATTGCCTCGATTGTTTCTGATGAAACATTTGCCCATAAAGTTGGCAAAGGGAAATTCTATGTAGTAGCCGTCGATGTGGCTGGAAAAGAATCCCAACCTTCGAACCAAGTAGGCGAAGAAGAAAAAAAGGAAGAGGAATCAACCGAAGTAACTAAGCCTAATGATTCTGAAAAAGAACAAACAAACAATGGTCAGAAAGAAGAAGGCAAAAATAATCAACCTAATAAAGACAAGGATCAAAAAGAAAACAAACAACCAGAAAAAGAAAAGCCAAAAGACGAATAAACAGAACAAAAGCGCAAGCGCCTGTTTAGCGACGTACAAATTTAAATAATAAGGATGAACGGCTAAAAACGCGCCGTCCTGGCGCAACGCCGTTCTGACCAACATCCTGTTGGC
>NZ_LN831197.1:4444409-4644391 GCF_001375535.1 Bacillus niameyensis | reverse complement strand
AACCTGAAATTGTTAAATCAGGCGAAAGGTTCAAAATGCCTGGCGGAATCGTTAGTCGTTCCTATTGTGCCTCTTCTGGCATGTTACCATCGGAATCTTGTCAAAAGGCTGGGCTTGTTCGAACAGATATTTTCAATGCTAAATACGTTCCTAGTAAAACAGATGATAGCTTAAGCCCTGGTGGTCGTTATATCCTTGCAAACGGAAAAAAATATAGTGCGCTATCTTCTACTCCAAAAGAATTTACTAAAGAAGGTCTTGTAGTCAACCCAGAATTTTTAAAACAGATGACCCTTGGCTTAGTTCGTGACTATTCACAACTCATTCCGCAAAATTCTGGATGGAAGAATTTAATTGTTGCTGATGCAAAGCTAGAAGATGACGGAAAAGCACCAGCTGCTGTTAAAGCTAGTTTAGCGGGTGACACAATTAAATGGAGTGCTTCTTCAAGTAAAGATGTTGTTGGCTATCGTGTCTATAGCGAAGCTGGTAAAAAGATTGCCTCGATTGTTTCTGATGAAACATTTGCCCATA
The DNA here is from genome assembly GCF_001375535.1 of Bacillus niameyensis. Classification (GTDB taxonomy): domain Bacteria; phylum Bacillota; class Bacilli; order Bacillales; family Bacillaceae_C; genus Lederbergia; species Lederbergia niameyensis. Next base: position 4,643,857 of record NZ_LN831197.1, on the reverse strand, counting down.
AAGTTGGCAAAGGGAAATTCTATGTAGTAGCCGTCGATGTGGCTGGAAAAGAATCCCAACCTTCGAACCAAGTAGGCGAAGAAGAAAAAAAGGAAGAGGAATCAACCGAAGTAACTAAGCCTAATGATTCTGAAAAAGAACAAACAAACAATGGTCAGAAAGAAGAAGGCAAAAATAATCAACCTAATAAAGACAAGGATCAAAAAGAAAACAAACAACCAGAAAAAGAAAAGCCAAAAGACGAATAAACAGAACAAAAGCGCAAGCGCCTGTTTAGCGACGTACAAATTTAAATAATAAGGATGAACGGCTAAAAACGCGCCGTCCTGGCGCAACGCCGTTCTGACCAACATCCTGTTGGCCTGAGATAAAGGAAACACGGCGAAGCATGAGCCGATGTTGACTTATCGTAGGAAGAAGACGTAAATTTGCTAGTCGCTAGGCGCTGGAGCTGGGCGACAAACCCTTCTGTTAGAACTTATCCACACGCTAAAATTTTATCATTTCCTAAACATTAAAAAAAGCAAGTGGAGGAAATATCTCTTCTCGCTTTTTCTCTTAGAGTAGAACCTTAATCGCAATCAACAATATGCAACAGTCCAAGTTAACAAAGTCAAAGAAATCAGCCATTCCCTTATGGAAGGCTGATTTCCTTTTATGATTAATCTTCCATTGTCGATAGATCCCCTGTAGGTAAATTCAATTCCCATGCTTTAAGAACACGGCGCATGATTTTCCCACTACGAGTTTTTGGCAGCTTATCACGGAACTCAATTTCCCTTGGGGCTGCATGGGCAGCTAAGCCAAGTTTTACAAACTGCCTAATATCCTCTTTTAATTCATCAGTTGGCTCATAACCGTCCAATAACGCAACGAAGGCTTTAATTATTTCTCCACGAACGGGATCTGGTTTACCAATGACACCTGCTTCAGCAACAGCTGGGTGCTCAAGAATTTTACTTTCAACTTCAAAAGGACCGACACGCTCACCAGAAGTCATAATTACATCATCGACACGGCCTTGGAAGAAGAAATAGCCATCTTCATCCATATACGCAGAATCACCTGATACATACCAATCGCCTGGTAGAAAATATGATTCGTATTTTTCTTGATTATTCCAGACAGTACGCATCATCGACGGCCACCCTTTTTTAATAGCAAGGTTCCCCATCCGATTTGGAGGAAGAATGTTCCCTTGATTATCAACAATAGCAGCTTCAACTCCCGGAATTGGCTTACCCATCGACCCAGGCTTAATGTCTAAGCATGGATAATTCGTAATTAAGATTGCTCCTGTTTCTGTCATCCACCAGGAATCATGAATGCGTTTATTAAACACTTTTATCCCCCAGCGAATCACTTCTGGATTTAGTGGCTCACCAACACTTAATACGTGGCGCAGTTCGGATAGATCAAATTGCTTCACTAGTTCATCCCCTGCACCCATTAACATCCGGAACGCCGTTGGGGCGCTGTACCAGACAGTTACACCAAAGTCTTCTAATGTTTGATACCATGTCTCCGGTTTGAAACGTCCACCAACAATGACATTAGATGATCCTGTAAGCCATGGTCCAAAGATTCCGTAGGATGTTCCCGTTACCCAGCCTGGGTCAGCCGTACACCAATAAATATCCTCTTCTTTCAAATCATGGACGAAACATGCTGTCTGATAATGTTGAATCATCGCATTATGAACATGAAGAACTCCTTTAGGTCTTCCTGTTGAACCAGATGTGTAATGAAGAATTAACCCATCTTCCCGGTCAACCCACTCAATGTCGAGGTCTTTACTAGCTTCTGCTAATCGTTTATTAAAATCAATATACTGATCCTTTTCTTCCACATTTTCTCCAACTAGAAAAATATGCTTTAAATTAGGTAACTCGGCAACTGGAACTCTACTAAGTAATTCAGGAGTTGTAACAAGAACTTTCGCTTGACTATCTTCTAAACGGTCGCGAACAGCTCCCTCCATAAACGCTTCGAATAAAGGCCCTACAATCGCTCCGAGCTTAATGGCACCGAGAGTAGCAAAATACAATTCAGGAGAACGAGGCATAAAAATAAAAACTCGATCGCCTTTTACCACATTTCCGTAGCTTTTTAATACATTCCCTGCCTTGTTAGACATGACTTTCATATCCCGGAATGTATACTTCTCTTCCCTGGAATCATCACGGAAAAAAAGAGCCACTTTATTTTTTCTGGATGTCTCTACGTGGCGATCAATTGCTTCATAAGCCATATTGACTCGGCCTGTTTCAAACCACGAAAAGTTTTTTTCTGTTTCAGCCCAATCAAAATTAGCATAGCTTTCATCGTAGTTCTGCAAATTATAGTCTCCCTGAACCGCTGGCAACGCTTTCAAATCCATATTACGTAACTCCCCTTTTCTCTCAGATTGCACAGACGCCATTAAGTTTTTTAACGTCTATAAACTCTACCAGTAAGAAAATATTAGGCTTACTGGAATTTATGTTTTATATTATAATATAAAAAGCTACCTTTCTCAATTTTAAAAATAAAGCGAGTAAATATTTTTTTCTGTATACTCTTAAACTAGCTAATAAGTAGGCATGAAAAGAGGGTTGAAGCTTGGAACACATCAAAACATACCATTCATTAGAATTGCAAACGAGAAATGGAAATCTATTAATTGAAGGCCCAATCTCTGGCGAACAACTAAAGTCTTTGAATTTCCATGAGGATTTAGTCGCTTTCAGACCCGCTAAACAACAGCATGAAGCATTGGTAGAAATCGCTGACCTTCCAGAAGGAAGAATTATCGTTGCACGAGCTGATAACGAAGTAGTCGGATATGTCACTTTTCTTTATCCTGACCCACTTGAAAGATGGTCACAGGGAAATATGGAAAACTTAATCGAACTTGGGGCTATTGAGGTAATCCCTAAATTCCGTAGTAGCGGGGTTGGGAAAGCTTTGTTAAAAGTATCCATGATGGATGATTTCATGGAAAATTACATTATTATTACGACAGAATATTATTGGCACTGGGATTTAAAAGGAACAGGCTTAAATGTTTGGGATTACCGAAAAATTATGGAGAAAATGATGAACTCAGGCGGTTTAGTATGGTATGCCACAGATGACCCTGAAATCACTTCACATCCCGCCAATTGTCTAATGGTCAAAGTTGGCAAAAGGGTTGATCCTGAATCTGTTCAAAAATTTGATAGTATTCGCTTTGTAAATCGTTTTATGTATTGATCTCTTTCATAGGAGTTGACGAATTTGCTTGTAGAACAAATTATGAATAAAGATGTTATCACTCTTCGTCCCGACGAAACAATTAGAGCGGCAATCCAAATAATGCGTCAGTGTGACATTCGCCATCTGCCGATCGTGAATAATGAAGAAAGAGTAGTTGGGATTGTAACTGAGCGAGATCTAAAGGCAGCGACTCCTCTATTAATAGAAGGAGATAAAGCCCAGGAACAATTGGAATTGCCAGTGTCCTCAATTATGATAACAGATGTCATTACAGGACATCCACTCGATTTTGTTGAAGAAGTAGCCCTTATTTTCTATGATCATAAAATTGGCTGTTTACCTATTGTAAGAAATGGAAAACTTGTTGGAATTATAACTGGAACTGATTTACTGCATACTCTAGTTGAACTAACTGGAGCAAACCAACCCGGGTCTCAGATTGAAATAAAGGTAGAGAATCGAAAAGGGGTTCTTTATGAAGTGACAGGGGTTTTCAATAAATTAAATGTCAATGTTCACAGTGTCCTCGTCTATCCGGACCCCATGAGTGAACGACATAAAATCCTCGTTTTCAGAGTAGCTACGATGAATACTACTAAACTTGTGCTAGCTTTGAAAAATGAGAGACTTAACGTACTATGGCCAAGTATGCCAGGGACTAATCAATGAAAAATTCAATTTTCATCTATTCCGACAAGTTATTAACGTACCGTTTTTCTGAGCATCATCCTTTTAATCAACAACGGTTACTTCTAACATTAGATTTGTTAAAGAAATTAAATGCGATTGCGCCAGAGGATATCATTCCACCTAGAATCGCAACAGATGAAGAACTCCTTTTGAATCATGAACGCAGCTATATTGAGGCCATTAAAAAGGCTGGGAATGGCATGTTATCTGCAGATGAAGCTGAAAGTTTTGGCGTTGGCACTGAAGATACTCCTATTTTCAAAAATATGCATGAAGCGAGTGCACAACTTGTTGGCGGCACATTAACAGCAGTAGATTACGTCATGCAAGGGAAAGCAGAGCACGCCCTTCATTTAGGCGGCGGTCTTCATCACGGTTTCAGAGGAAAAGCATCAGGTTTTTGCATTTATAATGATAGCGCTGTCGCCATCCAGCATATAAGGCAAAAATACGGAGCTAAAGTTTTATATGTTGATACAGATGCTCATCATGGTGACGGAGTACAGGCCTCTTTTTATGACGATGATTCTGTTTGCACATTGTCCATCCATGAAACCGGTCGGTATTTATTTCCAGGTACAGGTAATATAAATGAATGGGGACAAGGACAAGGATATGGATATAGTTTCAACATCCCACTTGACGCTTTTACAGAGGATGATTCCTTTCTAGAAGCGTATACGACAGCATTTAAAGAGATTGCCGAATATTTTAGACCAGATGTCATTTTAACTCAAAATGGAGCTGATGCTCATTATTTTGATCCTTTAACCCATCTTTCCACAACGATGAATACATATCGAATGATTCCTAAACTAGCACATGAAATTGCTCATCAATATTGTGGTGGAAAATGGATAGCTGTAGGTGGTGGAGGTTACGATATTTGGAGAGTCGTTCCAAGGGCTTGGGCTTTAATCTGGCTAGAAATGACGGGTCAATCGACTATTAGCGGCTCCCTTCCAAAAAATTGGATTGAAAAATGGGAGGAGAAATCCCCAGTACCATTAATTGATCAATGGGAAGACCCTGCCAATATGTATGAGCCGATTCCCCGCAGACAAGAAATTGAGGAAAAAAATCGGCAGATAACGGAACGTGCTCTCTATTTTGTTCGGCAACAACAAAAACAAATAAAGAAGAAAAACGGGCATTAAAGGTAGACCCGTTTTTCTTCTTTATAGCTAATCAGGCATCTATTTTGTTGTTCCTCTATATTCGATACGATGTGGTAGAACTACAGAGCCTTCTTCTACATTTTCCTTGTTCATATATTTCGTTAACAATCTCATCGCAACTGCTCCAATATCATAAAGCGGTTGAACAATCGATGATAATTGCGGTCTTACCATAATAGCTAGTTTTGTGTTATCGGAAGATATAATTTCTAAATCATTTGGAAGTGATAAGCCCTCATCCTGAGCACCATTCATAATGCCAATAGCCATATCATCATTACCAGCAACAATTGCTGATGGTCGCTCTTCCATCTTACTGAAAGCTTCCCAAGTTTCATAACCCGATTCATAGGTCTCGTCACCCTCAATGACATAGTCCTCATTAAATTCGATACCCGCTTTTTCTAATGCATTTTTGTAACCAACCAATTTCTGCATTTGATTAATAGGGTTGTTCAACGGACCAATCATAAGACCTAGTTTCTTATGCCCTTTCTCAATCAAAGACGAAACTGCGTCTTCAGTAGCTTGGCGATAATCAATATTTACTGATGGCACCACTCCTGATTGATCAACAGATCCTGCCAGAACAATCGGAACAGGAGAACGTTTAAATTCATCGATATGGGTTTCTGTAATATGTCCACCCATAAACACAATACCGTCCACTTGTTTACCTAACATTGTGTTAAGAAGACGTAACTCTTTATCTAAGTTCTGATCTGAATTACTAAGAATAATATTGTATTTATACATTGTTGCTATATCTTCTATTCCCCTAGCAAGCTCCGCATAAAAGATACTGGAAATATCAGGAATAATCACACCTACAGTTGTTGTCTTTTTACTAGCCAAACCACGTGCTACTGCATTCGGTCTGTATTCTAGTCTTTGAATAACTTCCATTACTTTTTTTCTAGTTGCTGGTTTTACATTAGGGTTACCATTTACTACTCTGGAAACGGTGGCCATTGATACGTTTGCTTCTCTCGCAACGTCATATATTGTTACGTTCATTGATTTTCACACTCCTCTAATACATTTTCAACAAAAAGCAGATAAATAATCCATTTTTACATATATATTTCCATCATATCATACGCTAGCAACGAAATCGCTAATAAAGAAGCGAAATATCGTTCATTGAGGGGTTCCTGCTCGATAGAAATCTCTTAGTAAAAAATTCTAATTTTTCGTGAATTATTTCACAACAAAACAAACATTATTCCAGCTGTCTTCTCTTCCATTAGATGTTATGGTACATTTCTAATAATAGCAGAAAATCATAAAATATAATAATGTTATATACAGCATATAGTAAAAAAAGCGTAAGCACCTGTCTAGCGAAGTAAAAACTTAAAGTTTTTCTAATGAAACGCGGTAACAGATCTATGTTAGACACAAAAGCTGAATCAACCTTCTTTGATCATAGTTGAATAGTACGTTTGCTAGGTGCAGCCATTGAATATAACAAAGAGTAGGTGAAGTGATGAATAATGAAAGAATCTTTGCTTTAGATATAGGCACCCGCTCTGTCGTCGGTCTTATTCTCGAACAATCTGGAGAGCAATATAAGGTTGTCGACTTAACGGTAAAAGAACATAAAGCTCGAGCAATGCAAGATGGGCAAATTCACGATATCGTCGCTGTTGCAGAAATTATATCCGAAGTGAAAACTACTTTAGAAAGGCAACACGGTCCGTTATCCAAAGTTTGTGTTGCGGCAGCAGGAAGATCACTAAAAACAGAGAGAGCAAAGGCTGAAGTATCAATTGCAGAAAAACCGTTGCTCACCCAGGAAGATATTCTATTCTTGGAATTAACAGCTGTTCAAGATGCTCAAACGACAGCTGCAAAAAAACAAGCGACTGACCATTTTCATACATATTATTGTGTTGGCTACTCTGTCCTTCATTATTTTATTGACGGAGAAATGATTGGGAATCTCATCGACCAACAAGGTGATGTAGCTTCTGTTGAAATCATTGCAACATTTTTACCTAGAACCGTTGTCGACTCTTTAATTAATGCTCTGAAAAGGGCTGGTCTTGAGTTAGAAGCCCTCACACTAGAACCAATTGCAGCCATTAACGTACTTGTACCTGTCTCAATGCGCAGATTGAATGTCGCTTTAGTCGATATCGGAGCTGGTACTTCGGACATCGCAATTACGAATGAGGGAACCGTGATCGCCTATGGTATGGTTCCGACCGCTGGCGATGAAATAACTGAAGCTGTGAGTGACGAACTTTTGCTCGATTTTCCTGACGCAGAACAAGCAAAAAGACAGTTATGGCAAAATGATAAAATCATCGTCCAAGACATATTAGGATTTGAAACTGAGATTAATAAATCGGACGTCGTTACCCAAATCTCTCCAGCTATTGATAAACTAGCAGAAGAAATCCGTAACGAAATCATAGAACTAAATAACGGTGTATCACCAAAGGCAGTTATGCTCGTTGGCGGTGGTAGTATGACGCCAGAATTAACAAACCGGCTTTCCCGGTTATTAAACCTTCCCGATAATCGGGTCGCGATCCGGGGAGCTGATGCAATTCAAGGGTTAACATTTCCGGAACATATTTCAGGCGGCCCAGAAAACATTACACCTATTGGGATAGCAATCTCAGCACGTAAATCGCCCATTCAATATGTCAGTTTTACAATCAACGATCGGCTAACCCATATGTTTGCCGTAAAAAAATTAACTATTGCTGACTGTCTTCTAGCAGCAGGGATTTCAATCGGTAAACTTTATGGGAAACCGGGTATGGCTATGTTTGTTACATTAAATGATCAGCCGCTGACTATTCCTGGAACATACGGCGGTCCACCAGTTATTCTAAAAAATGGTGTGGAATGCAGTTTAGAAGATTCAATCTCAGATGGAGACCAAATCCATATTCAAAATGGTAAGGACGGCGAAAAGTCGAAAATTAAAATTAGAGAATTGATCGACGAAATTCCTGAAAAAACAGCGATTATTAATGGTAAGCCATATGAAATTCAAACAGCTATATCAAAAAATGGAAAACGTTCTAGTCTTGATGAATGGATTGATGATGGGGATCACATTTCAGTTTCTTTTCCCGAAACTATTAGTGAATTGCTTAAAGCCTTAAATTTAAATGAGCTATCCTCTCTGCTTCAACCTTTTATGATTAAGTTGAACGGCAAGGAAATGTTTTTTCCTCACTTTTCCGGAGAAATATGGTTAAACGGAAAAGAGGTAAAGGGATCACATTCTCTTCCAAATAAATTGGAGTTGACGATCGTGCGAAAATTAATCCCTACTGTCCGCAATCTCGCAACCTTACTTCAGCATTCACTTGCTAAGTCGATTACAGTATTTTACAATGACGAACAAATTACAATGACGAATAACTCCGCAGAATATTATCGAAATGGTACGGAGCTTGATCTCGATGAAGAAATCCACTTTGGAGAAAAAATTGAATATAAGCAAAAGCCAAGCTTGGGATTTATTTTTCAAGATATTTTCAAATATGTAGCAGTTGAAAAACCGGACAATGCATCTGGCAACTTTTCTTTAAAAATTAATGATGAAGAAGCAACGTTTTACTCCTCGATTAAAGACGGGGACCGCTTAGAAATTATTTGGCCTGTTGTGATTAAATAAGTCGGATTTTATTTGTTATAAAAAAAACAGTCGAGGACATCTCCCCGACTGTTTTTTTATTTTTGTTCAATTAATTCGTCATTTGCATCTGATTTAACAGGTTGTCCAGCTTCTGTGCTTATTTGGGCTTGCTCATTGTTGGATTGCTCTTCTATAACTTCGCCAGCTTCATTAACTGTTTCTTTCCAGCCATCTGCCTTATCTTTTACTACATTGCGTAATTGATCGGCTTTTTCCTTTACAACGCTCGCTTTATCTGCTGCAATTTGATAATATTGTTCTGTTTTTTCTTTGGCAGCTGTAGTAAATTCAGAGCTTTTTTCAATGACGGAATCTTTCCATTCGCCGGATTTCTCTTTAATAGTTCCTACTTGGTCATTAATGTCGCTTCGAAGTTCACGACCTGATTTTGGTGCTAATAATAAGGCTGTTGCTGCTCCAACAATACTTCCAACAATAATACCTGCCATAAAATTTCCTGTACTGTTATTATTTCCATTTTGATTATTGGCCATTTTACATCTTCCTCCCTGATTGCTTCTAATTTATTTAATTAATCATGGTCCGGCTGAGTAGTTTGGATGACATCATTAGAAGATCTGCGACGTTGCTTTCGCTTCGGCTCATTTTTTCTATTCTCGCCAAACCATTTATCTTTAACTTCCTTCGCAACAGCACTCCATTGAACGACTTGCGCAATCTTGTCCTGATTTCTGACTAATGTTGTCGAAATAGATGATGTCACTGTCCTCACAGATTGGTTCAACTCTTGAATCGTTCCGCCAACACCTTGAACGGCATCTACAACTGTATTTAACCTCTCCACTTTTCCGTGAATATCTTCGGCAAGACTGTTCGTCTTATGTAATAGTGCCGTCGTCTCTCCTGTTACACCTTGGAGCTGTTTTTCAAGACCAGTTAAAGTGACGGAGACACTATCCAATGTTTTTGTGACACTCTCCAACGTATGGGTCACCTCATTCATTGTTTCATCTAAAGCTCGAGAAGTCTTAACTATACTAATTACTAAGAAAACAAACGCAATTGCAATAATCGCAACACTTACATACAATATAATGATCATTTCTTCTAACACCTCCTACGTACAACTCTTTACCCGGGCTATTAAGAAACTAAACGTTTCTTCACATTGCTCTTCTCCAAAAGTAGATGATTTTCCTGCAAAAAAACGAAATATATGAAAAAAGTCGTAATTTGTATTAAATTTCCCATTTCCGCTTTTTACTATTCAAAAAGAACGAAAACCCGGCGTTTAAAAAATGAAATGCCGGGTTTCGATACTATTGAGCCTTTTTTAATTGTTTTTCCAACAAATTTTCGTAAGCTAATTGAAATTTTTGAATATCTCCCGCACCCATGAAAAGAATGACCGCATCATTTGCTAGCAAAAGTGGAGATGTGTCATCTTCGTGAATAATTTCCGCTCCATCAATTTTCTCTTGCAAATCAGCAATCGTTAATTTCCCATGGTTTTCTCGTGCAGAACCAAATATATCGCATAAGTATACTTTATCAGCTTCACTTAAACTTTCCGCAAAATCTTGCAAAAATGTTTGAGTTCTCGTAAATGTATGTGGTTGAAAAACAGCAACCACTTGTTTCTGTGGATACTTTTTCCGTGTCGCCCGGATTGTAGCCCTAATTTCAGCAGGGTGATGAGCGTAGTCATCCACTAAAATTTGGTTACCAAGCTTTTTCTCAGTAAACCGGCGCTTCACGCCTTTGAAAGTGATTAACTGATCTTTAATATTTTGCACATCAATATTCTCATAATGACAAAGTGCAATAACAGCTAGAGCGTTCAATACATTATGATCCCCAAAAGTAGGAATCTCAAAATTCGCATAAAAATTATTTCTTATATAGACATCAAAACTAGTGCCCTTCGAAGAAGTCTTCATATTCCGTGCTTGAAAATCGTTCTCTTCCTTAAAGCCATAATACAGGATAGGGACTTCTGCCTGAAGCTTTTGTAAATAATCATCATCACCAAAAGCAACAATCGCTTTATTCACCTGCATAGCCATTTCTTGAAAAGCAGAAAATACATCCTCAACGTTGGAAAAATAATCAGGATGGTCGAAATCAATATTGGTCATAATGGCATAGTCCGGATAATATGAAAGGAAATGCCGGCGATATTCACATGCTTCAAAAACAAAATACTCAGCATCTCTTTCACCGTGCCCTGTCCCGTCACCAATTAAATAAGAAGTCGGTTGAGCACCGCCTATCACATGAGCTAAAAGACCCGTTGTTGATGTTTTCCCATGAGAACCAGTTACAGCAATGCTAGTGAATTGCTTCAAAAACTCACCTAGAAAAGCATGATATCGAACGACAGGAATTCCCAACTTATTCGCTTCCTCGATCTCTTCGTGGGTATCCGGAAATGCATTCCCTGCAATAATTTTCATTCCTTGTTTCACGTTATTTCGATCAAATGGCAAAATTTTTATATTCGATTTTTCGAGAGGAACTTGAGTGAAAAAATATTTTTCCACATCCGACCCTTGCACTTTATAACCTTTATCATGAAGAATTTGTGCGAGCGGGCTCATTCCCGAGCCTTTGATCCCTACAAAATGGTATATAGTCATATTTGAACCTCCAACATTCGTCTATCTATTTGCATCATATGAAACAATACTCCAATTGGATAAAATTTGAATTAACAATCCACTTTGAAGCTCGGCATTCTATGTTAGAAGCCGTTGTTTTTTCATTCCACTGAACTAATCAGGCTTTTGCTGCTTGTAAAAGCGAATTTCTATTCGTCTTTTTCGTAAACATTCTTTTATCGTTATTATCTAACAGCCAGATCACTTGTATGTAAGGAACACTTATTTTTCAATTTTGCATGTTGCCATATTATAGCATGAACCTGCTCGTATTTCTATGTGCAAAATTTGTCGAATACGTTTCCCAACATTCATTACTCTCTCATAACTTCAAGCTCTACTTGAGTCATCAGAACCTCACGAGGCTTACTTCCCCTCGCTTCAGAGATAACGCCTTGCTGTTCCATCATGTCAATTAAACGAGCTGCGCGATTGTAGCCGATTCGAAATTGACGTTGTAATAAAGAAGTGGATGCACTTCCTTGTTGAACGACAAATTCACATGACTCCAAATAAAGATCATCCTCGTCTTCTTGGATTTGTGCTTTTTTAAGAAGTTCTTCTTGTTCAAACAAATAATTCGGTTTTCCCTGGGAACGGACATGCTCAATAACTCGATCAATCTCTTCATCTGAGACAAAGGTGCCTTGCAGCCGAACTGGTTTCGATGAACCACTGCCTAAAAACAACATATCACCACGACCAAGTAACTTTTCTGCACCACTAACATCGATAATTGTTCTTGAATCAACTTGGGATGAAACGGAAAAAGCAATTCTCGTTGGAACGTTAGCTTTGATCAGCCCGGTAATTACATCAACAGATGGACGCTGAGTAGCAATAAGCAAATGAATTCCACATGCACGAGCTTTTTGGGCAATACGGCAAATCGATTCTTCCACATCATGAGGTGCCATCATCATTAAATCGGCTAGTTCATCAATGACAACGACAATATAAGGAAGTTTTTCACTATACCTTCCCTGGGATTCGGCTAATTCATTAAAACGGCTAATATTTCGTACACTTGCATGCGAAAACAATTCATAACGACGTTCCATTTCATCTACAGCCCATTTTAGAGCGGCTGTAGCAGCTTTCACATCTGTAATAACAGGACTTACAAGATGTGGTATATGATTGTATGGAGCTAATTCGACCATTTTAGGATCGATTAAAAGTAATTTAAGTTCTTCAGGCTTTGCTTTATAAAGCAAGCTCACTAAAATGGAGTTCACGCAAACACTTTTACCTGAACCTGTTGCACCAGCGATTAATCCGTGAGGCATCTTCTGCAGATCTGTAACAATCGGTGTTCCAGAAATATCTAGACCAAGAGCAGCTGTAAGCAATGAATCGCTTTGTGAAAAAGTTGAATCTCCTATTATTTCACTAATTTGTACAGGGCGGCTATTATGATTCGGGATTTCAATCCCAACCGATCGTTTCCCTGGAATAGGTGCTTCAATCCGAATATCTTTTGCGGCCATGCTTAACTTAATATCATCGCTTAGGTTAGTAATTTTATTAACTTTGACACCACGCTCAGGTTGAACCTCAAATCGTGTAACAGATGGCCCTTGACTTACATGGACTACATGAGCATTCACATTAAAATTAGCGAGGGTTTCATTTAAAAGCTCTCGTTGTTCATTTAACCATTCTGTATTCTCCTGTTTTATGACAGGAGGATACAGCATTTCTATTGGCGGAAATTGATATCCGGCCTTTTGCTCTATTTGAGAATCCGATTTATGGCCCTCTTTCATATTAGATTGTCTTTTTCTTTCGGATTGTTGAGTCACTTGTTGACTATTTTGTGCTGACTGCTTGAGCTCCCACTTTTTTCGGTCGTTTTTCAACATTAATACATTAAAAGGTAATTGAGATCGCGATCTTGGCTTTGGACGCTCCTCCGATGATTCTGGAGGACGATGGGTGACTTCTTCATGTTCAATTTCAGTCTCCACATCAACACGTTCTTCCACAATCACCTGCTCTTCAGATGTGAACACTTCATAGTCTTCCATCAGTTCTCGCGATTCCTCATGATCCTCTACAATTTCTTCTATGTCTTCACGTATATCTTCCACCGCTAGTTGCTCAACATCCAAACTGGCAGAAACTTGTTGTTTCGCGATTTCTGATGAATCAAGCTCTTCAGCTTCAAAAGTAAAATTCAGCTCGATCTCCGCAGGCATTTGCTGATCCTTCACAGGGTCTTGAGTTTTTAGAAAAGATTCTTGTAGTTCATATTCCTCCGTTTGTTTTTCCGGTCGCTTGTAACCGTATATAGGCGAAGGAATAGTCGTTGGTCGAAACGGTTGATTGTATTTTACACGTTCTTTTTCTTTATCTACTTTCCGCTCCATTTTTACAACTGGTGATGGCTCTTGAACAGGTGTAGGCTGTGTTCTATCCCTTTCCCTATTCGGATTTAGACTTTTTTTAGGAGGATCTTGGATTAAAGGGAAGCGGAACGGTCCCTTTGGATATTGGTAAGTCATCCTTGTTTCCATTTGCTGTCTGGATGACTCGGATGGTTTTTTAATTGCTTCATATTCTTCAACATGATCTTCATCTGACATGATTTTGGCGATAATTTTTTTAATCCAGGACATTGAATCACTCTTTCTATCCTAATTGCGTTTTTTACATTAAAAGTTCGACTGCTCTATTATAACAAATCTTAGGCATAAAAATTGAGTCTTTTGGAATGATATAAAAGAATCACGAATAAAAAGGAGGTTTTTTAATGAAATTCCTTAAACCACTTGCATGTGCAAGTTTGGTCTCCGTCATGCTTGTTGGATGTGGTGCAAATAATGATAATAACGATCGCTTTGCGAACGATAATAATGGTCCACTTGATGTACGTTATGAGCCTGGAAACGGACGCAACAACGTAGACTGGGATTCAAGAAATGACCTAACATACCGCAATAACAGGGATGGAATGGGGACGAATGTACGAAACGATATTCGTGATAATGATGGACTTAATGCGAACAACACAAATCGGGACAATAAGGTTGATTTAGCCGATGACATAGCTGATGAAGTAACAAAGCTAGATGAAGTCGAGCGTGCTTACGTCTTTGTGACAAACAACAATGCTTATGTTGCCGTAAAACTAAATAATAACCGAGATGACTTAAATCAAAAAGTTGAAAAGAAAATTGCTGACCAAACACGAAAAGTGAAAAAAGGTCTAGACAATGTTTTCGTTTCGGCTAACCCGGACTTTGTTGATCGCATGCGCGGATACCGTGATGACTTCCAAAACGGTCATCCTATTAGTGGCTTTTTCGATGAGTTTACAGAAACAGTCGAAAGAATATTCCCGACTTCTAGATAGGTGACTGGCACGTAAACCGACCAAATCATTTGGTCGGTTTTTCTAATGATGGTTTCAAAATTATTTTCTTTCTGGAAGCTGGATTACAATCCCTTGGACAACACGAATATTTTCATCTTCTTTCTCTTCTTCCTTCCCCCAACGACTAATTAAGTAAAAAAGTGCCGTTCCATAACCAAGCAGTTGTAAAGCTTTAAGAAGAGCGCCTCCAAGCTGTTGATCACTAATTCCATTCATTTCTCCAAACAGTCGATATCCAGACGCATCGTAAACAGTATAGTGAGGATAAAGGATACTAAGAATTAAAAAGATTCCCATTGGCATTAATAATAAGGAATTCAGAAAAACATAAGAAACACGTATAAAATAAGAAAACTTCCCTACTCCTTTTAACGGAGCAATGATAGTCCACCACATAAGGATAGCCGAAATAACTAATATCGTTTGGCTTATAAAAGATAAAACAGAATGTCCATGAATTTGGTTGAAAAATTTTGGTACGAGATAAATGGTCAATACTCCGTTAAAAATGAGAGCGGCTACCCAAGGATAAGAAAACCATTTTATTGTTTTCCTAAGGCGGTAGTGCCAAAATATTTTTTGTAATAACTCCACTGGAACACTCAGAATAAATAAAGGGATAATCGCAAAATGAATCGTTGCTAATTCAAAAATGTGAGCACTAAACAGAAAATCCTTTCCGACTAAATTGAAAGGACTTCCTTTAACTATGTATAAAAGAAGCATAGCTCCATAAAAAAAGCCGTAATGACGAAAGCTTACTTTATATAAAGAAGACGCTAATATTTTTTTATAATACAGCCAAGAAATTAAGATCAATAAGAATAAGAAGAGGGGACTCCATAATACATACCATGGATATTGGGAAAATAAACTTGTGATCACAGTTCCTGCTCCTTTACCCATTATTTTTCCACTTTTCAAACATTAACTATTGCCCCTATTCTATCATATTCCCTCTCCGCTATCGCCAAGTGGAATTGAATAAAGTGTGACTTCCCTAATTTTTATTCGCTATTACGATTATAAAAGTTGCAATCGGGCCTAAAAGTAATGAAATAAGGAACCAAGCTAAACCACTTCTATTTTTCCCTTGAGCTAATCCTGCATTAATTAGCGCCAATGTGCCCCATCCTACAAAGTATCCTTCATTTCCCATTAGTTCATCCTCCTTATTTCTTTTTATCTAAGATTGACGATTCGAAAACAAATCCGATGCCAATTCCAATAACAACACCTAATGCAAGATTATCCAGAGCCACTCCTAATGCAACGCCAATAGCGACTCCGACCGTAACTCCCCTTCCAAAGCCTTTTTTCGTCTTTTCTTTCCTAGACATGGATTCACACTCCGTATATTTTTTTGATTATTCTTTACATACGTTTTACTTTATAGAAGGATTCACCGTTTCTGTATATTCTATAATGACTGTTCAAGCAATTGAGTAAACTGAAGGGAGCTTTACAATATTTTTGTGAATAGGAAAAATTAAATGCTAAAATTTCTACCAAATGATTATTTATGCAAATCCGTGTTATACTGTCCGATGTACATATGGAAGGAGTTTACATCATGAATCAGAAAAAAACATGGAACATGCCGCACACTTTTGTAATCGTCTTTTTCGTCGTTTTATTTTCGGCAATTCTAACGTTTATTGTTCCAGTCGGAATGTTTCAAACAGAAGAAATTACATACACACTGAACGGTGAAGAAAATACGAGAACTGTTATTCAACCAGGAAGCTTTGAATTTTTGAAAGATGAAAATGGTCATCTCATTCGTCAAGGAGCCGCTCTTTTTAAATCAGGCGGTGAGACGGGATTTCTAAACTATGTTTTTGAGGGACTTACCTCTGGTGATAAATGGGGTTCTGCAGTTGGCGTTGTTGCTTTTATACTTGTCATCGGAGGAGCTTTCGGCATCGTAATGAAAACTCGTGCGATTGAAGAAAGTCTTTTATCCGTGATTTCTAAATCGAAAGGGAAGGAAATATTCCTAATACCAATTTTATTTTTCCTATTCTCCCTTGGTGGTGCCGTTTTCGGAATGGGGGAGGAAGCAATTGCTTTTGCTTTCATTCTAGCTCCGATGATGGTTACGATGGGCTATGATGGGCTGACCGCTGTCTTAATTACTTATATCGCTACTCAAATTGGTTTTGCGACCTCGTGGATGAATCCATTTAGTGTCGCAATTGCTCAAGGTGTTTCTGGAGTTCCCGTCCTATCAGGGTCAGGTCTAAGAATTATCATGTGGATCGTCTTTACGTTAATTGGAATTATTTTCACATGGCGCCATGCCGTCAAAGTAAAAAAAGATCCAATGAGATCTCTTTCCTATCATTCAGATCAATCTTTTCATTCTGAAGAAGCAAAAGATCAAGTCTCTGCTAAATTCTCATTCGGACATATTCTTGTTTTATTAACTTTGCTATTAGGGATTATCTGGATCGTTTGGGGTGTAACGGAGCGCGGTTATTACATTCCAGAAATCGCCACCCAATTTTTTACGATTGGACTTGTTTCCGGGTTCATCGCTATCGTATTTAAATTAAACAATATGCGGATTAATGATCTTGCTACTAGTTTTACCGAGGGAGCAAAAGATTTGCTACCTGCTGCACTTGTTGTGGGAATGGCGAAAGGAATTGTCCTTATTCTCGGTGGAGATAGTCCCGATACCCCGTCCGTATTAAATACTGCTTTGTACGGTGCTGGCGAATTAATTGGTGACTTTCCAAATATGCTTTCGGCTACATTTATGTATTTATTCCAATCCGTCTTTAATTTCTTCGTTGTCTCTGGTTCAGCACAGGCAGCTTTAACGATGCCATTAATGGCTCCACTTGCTGATATTGCAGGTGTTACTCGTCAAGTCGCTGTTCTTGCATTTCAACTTGGTGATGGCTTAACGAATATTATTGTTCCGACATCAGCCTCGTTACTTGGAACATTAGGTGCTGCAAGAGTGGATTGGGGAATTTGGGCTAAATTTATTTATAAATTTTTATTATTATTAATGGCTATTTCAATTGTTTTTATTATGATTGCAGTCGTTATTGGCTATTAGGAGGCGTCAACTTATGTTAACACTCATCCAAAACGGAGAAATTTATGCTCCAGATTATTTAGGAAAAAAAGATATCCTGCTTGTTGATCAAAAAATTGGCTTTATTCAAGATCGTATTGAAGTTCCTGCAAATTTTGTGGAGATCACCGTCATCAATGCGACGGGGAAAATGATTGTACCAGGATTCATTGATGCCCATGTCCATATAACAGGTGGTGGTGGTGAAGGCAGCTATAAAACGAGAACACCAGAACTTCAATTAACGAATGCAACTTTAGCTGGGGTTACGACAATTGTCGGAGTGATCGGAACAGACGGTACAACACGAACAATGACTAATCTCATTGCAAAAGCCCGAGGATTAGAAGAAGAAGGTATCACCTGTTATGCACAAACTGGCTCTTATCAAGTACCTGTTAGAACTCTAACAGGCACAATTGAAGACGATATTATATTAATTGATAAAATCATCGGAGCTGGAGAAATTGCGATTGCCGATCATCGTTCCTCCCAACCAACAGTCGAGGAACTAGCTAAAATTGCATCAGCTGCTCGGATCGGCGGTATGCTTTCCGGTAAAGCAGGCATTGTCAATATCCACGTTGGAGATAGCTTCGATCATGTGGAACTAATTGAAAAAGTGATCGATACAACGGCGATTCCGATTAAACAGTTTTATCCGACTCATATGAATCGGAACCCTCATTTATTTGAAGCAGCGATCGACTTTGCAAAGCGCGGAGGGTATGTCGATTTTACAACAAGCAGCATTCCTAAGTTTTTTGAAGAAGGCGAAGTGAAATGCAGTCTTGCTTTAAAAAGAATGCTCGATCAAGGAGTGGACATTTCACAAATCACCTTTACTTCTGATGCGCAAGGAAGCCTCCCTGATTTTGATGAAAATGGAGAGTTTATTGGATTACAGGTCGGCAAAGTATCCTCTCTTTTCTCTGAAGTGAGGGATGCGATTTTACAAGAAAAAATTGAACCTGAACTGGCCTTAAGGGTGATTACCCAGAATCCTGCCGCTATTTTAAAATTACAGCAAAAAGGAGTCGTTGCGGAAGGTAAAGATGCGGATCTTGTTATTTTAAATCGCGATGATTTGTCAATTGATACAGTTTTTGCGATGGGGAAAATGATGGTAAAGGATGCAGTAGCTATTGTAAAAGGTACTTTTGAACAATAAGTTAAAATTCAATCTATAGGGGGGGTTCACTTTCAGATTATTCGAGCATACTAAAATAAAAGAACACATAAAATAAAAAAACGTTTCGATGCGGCTAACATTGAAACGAATGTGCAAAGCTGGTGCCCGTATGGAGTCATCGGCACACAACGTGCTAAAAACCGCCAGAGTCGAGGAACTCAATGGGCGGTTTTAGTCTTTTTTGTGAAATGACAGTATCGCAATAATTAATACCCCAAACGACAGTTTTACTTTCCTCACTAGTTAGGTAACGGTCAACCGGAATAGTCACTCTCCGACAAACTTTAGAATCGCTTCAATGACATCCTTTTCCCAATAATAGGAGTTAAAAGTATGATCCCCATCCTCAATAGTATGAAGGGTTGCCTGATCGCCATAACACTTTTCGATATAAAGGTTAGAAACCTCATATGGAACAGCCTGATCGTTTGTACCATGAATTAATAAAACTTTGCCGCTATACTGACTTGCTTGTGACCAAACATTAATCGTTTTTAAATCTTCACCAAAAGCAGTGCCGACTAAATTGCCTCCGTGATCATAAGCGTCCAAACTTTCGATAAATGGTACGTTTTCTCTCATCCGCTCAACAGATATACCCATTGTTCCAGCGGGAGCCATTAAGATAAGCCTTTCGATTTCAGCCTGTAAGTCACCTGCAAGCAAACTAGCAACTAGGCCACCCATACTTAATCCCAATACAACGATCCGATCTGTATCCACCTTTGGATGGGCTTTGACAAATTCAAAAATAGTCCCAGCCTCTTCCCACTCTTTTCTAACGGTCATATCTTTGAAATCGCCATCACTCTCTCCACTACCAAGAAAATCAAAACGGAAACTGGCAAACCCTTTCGCTTCCAAAGCCCGGGAAATATTCAAAAATAAGCGATGCGGTTCCAATTTATTACCTGTAAAACCATGGAATAAAATGACAGCGGGTAACTTTTCCCCTTCTGGAATATGCTCCATTCCTCTCAAAACCATCCCATTATGAATAACTTCAACAGCTTTTTGCATACGAGCATCCCTCTCTTTATGTATTTATATTGTAATTGTAGCATGCTTCGTTCAAAATATTGAATCTATTTATTCTTAACTTTAGAAATTTCTTTAGATAGAATCGAAGGTCTGAACTTCTTTTGTTTCAATCAAACGCTAATTTCTTCTTGGGCCTGAGAGGAAAGCCAAATATGTTAATAGTTTATATGTTTCATGACAGCAAAAGCCAAATCCATAAACCACATAAAGTAATGAAAAGTGTAGGTACCGTTAAAAGAACTCCAACCTTTAAATAATACCCCCACGAGATGCGGACTCCTTTTGTCTTTAATACGTGAAGCCATAAAAGGGTAGCAAGAGAGCCAATCGGTGTGATCTTCGGACCTAGATCAGAACCAATCACATTTGCATAAATAAGCGCTTCTCGTGTTACTCCTGTTGTATTCGTATCCGCGATGGCTAAAGCATCAATCATAACAGTCGGCATATTGTTCATAATCGAAGATAAAATAGCAGCGATAAACCCCATCCCAATCGTTGCTATGAAAAGACCTTGATCTGCTGCAAGCTGGATTAAATCCGTTAAAACACTCGTTAGTCCGACATTGCGAAGGCTATAGACAACAACATACATACCAATGGAAAAAAAGACAATCGCCCATGGCGCGCCTTTTATGACTTTTTTAGTTTGAACAACTGGACTTCTTTTTGCTGTTAATAAGAAAATGATTGCCACTACTCCAGCGATGAAGGAAACAGGAATGTTGAAAAATTCACTTCCGAAATAACCAATTAGTAGAATAGCCAGTACACCCCAAGACATTCGGAACATTTTCAGATCACGAATCGCTTCGATGGGCATTTTCAGTTGATCTGTCGCAAATTTTTTTGGAATGCTTTTGCGGAAGTAAATAAACAGTACCCCCATACTAGCTAATAAGCTGAATAGATTCGGAATTATCATTCTTGATGCATACTCAGCAAAACCGATACCGAAAAAGTCTGCTGATACAATATTAACGAGGTTGCTTACAACAAATGGCAAGGACGTTGTGTCGGCAATAAAACCAGAAGCCATTATGAATGGTAATATCATTTTTTCTTTAAAATTTAGGGTACGTACCATCGCGAGAACGATTGGCGTTAAAATCAATGCGGCACCATCGTTAGCGAATAGAGCGGCCACAATTGCTCCTAATACTGTGACGAGTAAAAACATTTTCACTCCGCTCCCCTTCGCAAACCGAGCCATATGTAAAGCCGCCCATTCGAAAAAGCCAATTTCATCCAGAATAAGGCTGATAATAATGAGGGCAACAAAAGTAAGGGTCGCGTTCCATACAATCCCGGTAACATCCGCAACATCTTGAATAGATACAACCCCAACTAGTAGCGCCAGCACCGCTCCTCCACACGCTGACCAACCAATCGATAAACCTTTTGGTTGCCAAATAACGAAAATCAAGGTTACTATAAATATCGCTATTGCTAAGAATAAATCCACTTCTTTTCTTCCTCTTTTCCTAGTTACATGTCTTTCTCTTGCTCGAAATTTCTAAAGGTGGTAAAAGACTGACCAAATGGAGAATAAATGGATATAATTCATGTTGCTTATTTAAAGAATAATACACCCACCTTCCTCTTTTCTCCTCATTTGTAAGATTGACCTCTCTTAGTTTTTTCAAATGCTGACTGACAGCTGGTTGGCTTAGTTCGAGAATGTCGACCAATTCACATCCGCAAAAAGTATCCACGGATAGAAAGCAAAGTATTTTGAGCCGACTTTCATCGCTAATTGCTTTCAAAACACCTTCCATTTTTTGAATGTTCATTCGTTTACCTCTTTCTTACATAAGTAATCACTTATGTGTCTAATAATAATATATTAGATTTTGCACTTCAATAGATTTCAATATTGTAATCTATTATTTATATTGAGTAACTTAAATGGCAAACAAGCGGGACTGGGGAAACACATTTACAAAATTAAGGAAAATTGAAGAAGATGACCTCTTTGAGACAGATCATCTTCTTAGAAAATTCCGTAGGGAGGGGATAGCGAAGGATGGCGTGGTCTGATTTAAACCCGTTCACAAACGGCCCATTGCCGTTCGTGAACATAGACTAAGATAACAAAAAACTATTCTTCAGGTTCGGAGACGAAGCCTAAAAAGGCATGTAGTGCGATCGATATCCACCAATACGCGGCAGTGCTTATCAATAAAACCGCTACGATTGGAGATACATTAATTCCAATCCATCCCACAGCAATAATAATGAAAGCAATTCCAACTGTGTGCACAGCACGGATCATAGAAATAAGTAATGTCCCTCTTATAAAATGGGCTAAGTTCATATTTAAATGGACAAGAGCTGGCAAGCCATATATCCAAAATATAAGTAAAAATAAAGCAACAAAGTAACATGCATAGATGCCATATTGGTTTAAACCAATTTGTTGAAAATGCTGAATAAGTATAATTAGCCCAGCATAAGCAGCTAAAAACGGCAAACAAACGAGATTACCTTTTAAAAATAGTTCTTTATAATAACGCCAAAACATTTTATGTATCGGTGCATCATCTGTTTCTCTTTTATATTGGCGTACAACCGCCATCACTGCTAACAAGGCAGGAAAAAAGCCAAACACGCCCAATCCTACTATAGTAAAAACCATAAACAATAATTGCAAAATAAGAATTCGCCCGATAGTCCGACCGTAAGTCTGAGTTGGACCACTTTGAGTTTGATTCACCAAGTTCCGACCCCATTTCGACAACTTTTTTTAAAAAGCGTACCATACATACTGGAATCCCTCAATAATAGTTTACATTATTCGTTAGTTCTTAAAAACTCCTTTGGAAACAAACTGCAAAAAAGCCGGCTCCGTTTAAAGAGTCAGCTTTTCTACAAAACTATTCAATTTGTTATTTTACAATTAATACAGGACAGTTAACTCGCTTTGCTACTTTATGACTAACACTACCAAGCACCATTTCTTGTAAAGTATTTAAGCCCCTGCTCCCAACAATAACCATGTCACAATTTTGTTTATTGGCGTATTCAACAATGGCTGGTCCGGGGTCTCCGTGCAACATTGTTACTTTGTGATTAATATGGGCTCGCTTAAACATTTCTTCAATTGGAATTAGCTTTTGACGCCTTTCGAATTCAAGAGTCTCTGGATTTTTACTGTGTAACACTTCCGTTGCTGCCTTTGAGTAATCCATAACAAAAACGATCTCGATCGTCACATCTTCCATCATGCTAACAATTTTCAGTGTCTCCTCAGCGGCACGAAGAGAATAGTCAGATCCGTCTGCAGCTAATAAAATTCTTTTATACATCATTATGACCCTCCCTTCGAACTGGTTGCTTTATACTTTATTATGAACCGATAAACGATTGACTAATTGAGAACTTGGCTTATTTAACCCAATCAAACGAACAGTTTTTCCAACTTCCTCTAATTTTAATACAATCTTATCAATTGCGGCTACCCCTGAATCATCCCACACATGAGCATTGCTAAAGTCTATAACAACATTTTTTTCATGACCATTTAGGTCAATGGAACGTATCAGCTCTTCAACAGAGGCAAAAAAGACTTGTCCAACGACTTGATATTCCTTTTTGTCACCAGTCTCTTTCGACTCCACTTTCAGTTTCGAAATCTTGGCCACAAAGAAAATGGCACTTAAAATAACTCCTGCCAATACTCCTTTAGAAAGGTCGCCCGTCACTACTACTGTGACAACCGTAACAATCATAACAACCGAATCTGTTAGAGGAGTTCTACGTAAATTTTTTAACGAAGCCCAGTCGAATGTTCCAATTGATACCATAAACATCACACCGACAAGAGCAGCCATCGGAATTTGAACAACTACATTTCCTAATACAATAATGAGAAACATGAGGAACGCACCAGCTACAAATGTAGATAGTCTACCTCTCCCCCCCGACTTCACATTGATCACAGATTGGCCAATCATTGCGCAGCCCGCCATTCCTCCAAAAAATCCGGTTACGATATTGGCAATACCCTGTCCACGTGTTTCCATATTTTTATTACTTGATGTATCTGTCATATCATCGACAATGGAAGCGGTGAGCAAGGATTCCAACAATCCAACTAAAGCCAATGAAAGTGAATACGGAAAGATAATTTTCAACGTTTCAAAGTTAAATGGGACGTCTGGGATTAAAAAAGTTGGTAAAGCAGATTTCAATGTCCCCATATCCCCTACTGTTCTTACTCCACTATTCGTCATAATCGCAATCACCGTAATTACGATAATAGCAACTAAAGGAGAAGGAACGGCTTTTGTTAATTTCGGAAAAAGGTAAATGATGACGAGTGCTCCTGCTACCATTACATACATTTTCCATTTTTCGCCAACAAAATGTTCCAACTGTGCCATAAAAATTAAGATAGCTAAAGCATTGACAAAGCCAATCATGACAGAACGCGGAACATATTTCATAAACCTTGCCAATTTAAAAATCCCGAAAATAATTTGTATGATGCCCGTTAAAATCGTAGCCGCTAACAGGTACTGCAAGCCGTGATCAGCTACAAGTGAAACGACGACAAGCGCCATTGCTCCAGTAGCAGCGGAAATCATCGCTGGCCTACCTCCAGCAAAAGCAATGACAACTGCCATTGTAAAAGAAGCATACAATCCAATCATTGGATCAACTCCAGCGATGATTGAAAAGGCAATCGCTTCAGGTATGAGGGCTAAAGCCACAACAATTCCCGACAAAATATCGCCCCGAATATTACCAAACCATTGTTCTCTCAAACTATTCGTTTTCAAGCAAACACTCCTATCATTTTATTATTCTGACTTTGAACTCTCATCAAAGTCAAGCAGTCAAAATTTTATCATAACAGGAGATTTTCGCAACATCCATTTGTTTATTTATCCATAATTCACTTACTTTTTAACCATTAATAAAGTAAAGTGAAACTTCAATGGTTTGAATTTCACAGTTATTTAATACGGGACAACCTAAAAAGATGCGAACGAATCCGTCCGCATCTTTTTTTAAAACTGAAAAGCCTCGCCGATTTGATAACGATCTTCTTCCAAAACAAGAATGCCTTTTTCCTGTGGAGCATTAGGCAAGTCTAACTCTTTTGCTGAACAGATCATACCACTTGATGGAACGCCGCGAAGTTCGGCATCTTTAATAATCATTCCGCTTGGCATAACCGCGCCTACTTTAGCGACAACTACTTTTTGACCTGCATCCACATTTGGAGCACCGCAAACGATTTGTAATTCTTCTGTTCCTACATCCACTTTACAAACACTTAATTTATCTGCATTCGGGTGTTTTTCTTTTTCCTTAACAAATCCAACAACAAACTTAGGTGAAAAATCAGCTTCTAGCTTTTCGTCAAAACCGTTTTGTTGGATCGCTTCGTTGATTTTACCAGCGAGCTCCTCATTTAACTCAACTTTTCCATTCGCATCCAATTGAACATATTTCGAAGCGTTAAAAATATTAAATCCACCTGTTTGCCTCGTTTGTTCATCATAAATTCGTGCAACATCACCTTTGCGTTCGACGGTTTTGTGTTCTACATCCTGAATCGCAATTAAAAGTGTATCGCCGATCCCTTGCAAATTATAAAAAACATTCATCCCTTACTTCCCCTTTCCATCACTCTTCTTATGATCATGTGCCAAAATAAAAATCGGCTCGAGTTTACCATCTTCATATGTAAACGAAAGTGCGGTGATTGGAACTTTTCCAGATGTGAAAAAGCTCATTGTTAACTCAGCGAGAATATCATATCCTGTTGCATTCCGTATATCGCCAATAATGAGAACATCTTGATGAGGAACAGCGACAACCATCTCGCCTTCGATCTCATCGGCTTTTTCTTGTAAAAATTTCTCATTAAGAATTCGACTGGCGTCATAGCCATCATTCGTGTTTAAGAAATAGAAAACATTACTTGCGACAGTGTCTTTCTTCATATCCGTCGGTAATGATCTTACATTAAACCGAGCGATTTCCCTAACTTTCTGAGGATCCAATCCTTCTTTTTCGATTAACTTTTCATCAAGCAGCCGATATGTATTCCCTAGGTCCAAAGCATAATAAATCCTTGTTTCAGCTGTATGTTCATCCGTGAAAAACGGGATTTCTTCTCCAGTTTCTTTCGGAAATGAAGTGGAGCGAATGACAGGGAATATTTTCTTCTCTTGCCCTGCAACTTTCTGTTCCTTCCCCATTACACGAAGGGCCTCTTCCACGTAATAGATAACTTCCTCAATCACTTTATCTTTCCGTTCATGCCATTTAGCGACTAATGGTGACAGAGCCACTTCGATGCCTTTGCCAGTTTCCTTGCTCTCAATTCGAAGACTTTCTTTCTCACGGTCATATAGAAATGACCTTCCTGGCTTTTCTAACCTCTGTTCTAGCTCTCTTCGCATTTTCTTTTCATCCATTTTCATGTCGCACACCTCCTTACAATCAAAATGCTTTAACCATTTTACCCTAATATTTGCATATCTTCCATTTTACACAAAACTGGAGATAGGCTCAAAATTTGAAGTGTATTTTCTTTCTTAGTGAATATTTTATTGTAAACCAGTATAAAAATGTTGCCATTCATACGGTAACATTGCTTTGTATTTCGGTTGCAAAAATCGATCATCGATCAACGCAATAACACCACGATCCGATTCCGTCCGAATCAGTCTTCCGCCCGCTTGCAACACTTTATTCATTCCTGGATAGACATACGCATAATCATAGCCATTTCTACCGACCGCTTGAAAATAATCTTTGATAATATCACGCTCTAAGCCAATTTGCGGCAAGCCAACGCCTACAATGATAACCCCTTGTAACCTCTCCCCTTTTAAATCGATCCCTTCCGAAAAAATTCCGCCTAGTACAGCAAAACCGAGCAATCGGTCTGTTCGGTCATTATTCTTTTGGAAAGCTTCGAGAAAAGCTTCGCGTTCCTCCTCCGTCATACCAACATCTTGTACAATCGTTCTTTCATCAGGAACCTTCTCTATAAATTGCTCATAAACGGTGCGCATATATTGATATGACGGGAAAAAGACTAGAAAATTTCCAGCTTTCTGCTTTACCAAATCAATGATAAACTGCACCATTGGTTGTAAAGTTCGTTCGCGATCACGGTATCTAGTTGATAGTGGCTGAATGATCACTTCCGCATGATCTCGGTCAAATGGTGATGGAATGGAAAGTACATAATCATCTTCTCGCCCGCCTAGCAAGTTCATATAATAACCTGCTGGAGTTAATGTCGCTGAAAAGAACACTTTCGCTCGAAAACCTTTCCCCATTTTCTCAAGTTGTGAAGACGGATCAAGGCAAAATAATTTCAACTCGACATTACTGCCGTCGATAGTTAAATAACTTGTGAATTTCTCATCATAAAGCTTAGCAATTTTACCAAATGCCTGTGCTTTGAAATATGTATCAAGCAAAAGTTCGCCCGCCTCACCATCTTTTGTTAACTCTTCTTCAGCATGAAAGGCGAATGCATCGACTAACTTTACAAGCTGATCATCCAATTCTTTTTCAAGCAGTTCATTTTCCTTTTTCTTTTTTAATAAATGATCATTCACCGCTTTGGCCGACTTCGCAATTTCCTTTTTCTCTCCTTTATAGAGCCGATATAAATCGAGAAAATGGGCTTTCTCAACTGTTGCTGAATACATCTCTCTAGCTCGATCCACTAGATTATGGGCCTCATCAATTAAAAGCACCGTCTTTTTCTTCTGCTCCTCAAATAATCTTTGTAAAGATACTCTCGGGTCAAAAATATAATTATAATCACAGATGACAACATCCGCGGCATAGGCTAAATCCAATGAATATTCAAAAGGACATACCATATGTTTCCGTGCATATTTTTCGATGACAGGCCGCGTTAACAAGGATTCATGTTCCAAAATATCGGAAATAGCACCATTAATTCGATCATAGTAACCATCGGCAAATGGACATTCGGCTTTATCGCACTTTACTTTTTCCTGAAAACAAATTTTTTCCTTTGCGGTGATCGTCACAACGGTGAGCTCAAGCCCCTTAGCTTGTAGAAGACGAAAAGCCTCCTCAGCACTCGTGCGAGTAATCGTTTTGGCGGTCAAGTAAAAAATCCGTTCTAAATGTCCTTCACCAATCGCCTTCACTGCTGGAAAAATAGTAGAAATAGTTTTGCCAATTCCTGTAGATGCTTTAGCAAACAACGTCTTTTTTTCTTGAATTGTTTTATAGACAGCTCCTGCTAGTTTACGCTGTCCTTCGCGATATTGTATAAAGGGAAATGCTAATGATAACGCACTCTCATTCCTTTTTTCTCGAAGCTTTATTCTTAAACGAGCATAAGAAGCATAGCGCGCTACCACATCCATGACAAAGCTCTCTAGCTCGTTGTATGTCATACTTCGTTGGAAATCTTTTTGTTCCTCTGTACGAACTTGAACGTACGTTAGTTGAATATTCATTTTATCTAAATGATGATCTTTCGCGTAAATGTAGGCATAGACAATCGCCTGTGCCCAATGAACAGGATGAGTTTCCTCTGTAATTCGTTCAAGTGAATGGGAAGTAGATTTAATTTCATCAATAGTGATTTCACCATCTTCATCCATTAACAGACCGTCGCAACGTCCATCAATTTGAAAGGTGAGCCCATCCAACGATATTTCAGTTTCCAAATATACTTCCTTTTGGTCCGTCTCACGATAGGTCTTTTGAATTTTTTGATGAATTTTCGTCCCATTATGAAGTGGGGCTGCCGTGCGAAACCCCGACTCAATACTACCAGTGCGAAATACATATTCTACTAGCGTTCTCGCCGCTATTTTTATCAACTTTGTCATCTGATCACCTAATGGTTTTATATACATTAAGTTTATCATAGAGTGTAGGTAAATAGAAACGTACGTTTTCCCTAGTTGACGTTCTCTTCTATCTCTCAACACAATTCCTGGTCTTTCCCTTGTATTCCTGCCTTGTAAGGTATGTCAAATGAATGATAATCCGCTTTTTTAGAATATAAAAAAACGATGCTCATTTATTCTAAGCATCGTTCTCAAATAAATTTCAATCAAAATCATCTTCTTCTTCAACTTTTAGGATCTTCCCGGACTTTGCAAGAACTTCTACCTCAAACATCCGATTTTGTGAAGTTAATATAAAAATTTCATACACGAGAACTCCATGATCTAGATCCATGTCAACGTGTAAAACTTGACCTGGCACACGCTTTAGCGCAATATCCTGAGCCTGTTGCAACGAAACTCTCTGTCTAACCATCGGGGTATGGACTGGGTGGGGGTAATAATTCCCGTACATTTAGACATCCTCCTAATCTGATATTTATCCCATTTATCTATATGTCTAAAGCGATGTTGTTGTGAATAACGTTTACCCCCACTAATAGGATTTTTCTTATGCAATGTTACATGATATATTCCTCTGAAACTTTTGCTAATTCTAAATCGAGTCATTCGGTTCTTCATATTTGTCTATGTACATATTTACCCTCTGCTTTAACTCCTGCACCTCACTTAATTCCGATACAGATTCATTAATTCTCGCAATGAGTATATGTTCTTCCCCCAATGTCAAAGTAAATGAGCTAGTCCAACAATTTAAATTGTAATCTTAGAATTTATCGGGCAGTCCTGAATTTAGTCATGGGCTGCCTCCTTATTCCCGATCCATTGGTGAGTGAATTTGATCATCATATTGGTCTATGTAGATGTTCCCATTTATAGCCAATACTGCATATACAACCTCACCTACAGTGACATGGCGTTTTTGTAATTCGGTATGAAGCCATTCTTGAGAAAGATTATTTTGTTTTAAATTTTCTTGGATAATTTCCCCATCCATTATTAGCTCTATAGGCAATCTCTGTTCAGGGTTAACTGTTAAAGCTAAATCCTGCCTTGTAACATTTCGAAATTGCGGTTTTTTGAGAACTGTTAAAGTTCCATTCGTTTCAACTATTGCAAAAAGTACTTCCTCTATACGAAAAACATCTTTTTCTCTTAATTGCTGACTTAAATAATCAATTGTGTAACGCATCTTTTTCATATTATTTTCCAATATTTTTCCGTTTTGAATAACGATCGTTGGATCCCCAGCAAAAAACTTACGAGCCTTTTGGCTTTTCAAAGAAAATATCGCTATTAGAAAGCTAATTCCAACAAATAAAGAGAGAGCTATAAATGTCTGATATAACTTCATTGATATATTAAAAGCTAAATTTGCCGCGATTGCCCCTAAAGATATCACTGTTACAAAATCAAACATCGTCATTCGTGACACTGTTTGTTTTCCTAATATGCGAGCTCCAATTAGCAAAAGACCGAAAGCAAGTAATGATCTTAAAATAACTTCAATATAATCCGGCATCCTTCCACCTCGATAAGGATATTGTTCATGTGTATAGTCTTTACTTTCCATCAATATAAATTCATTTTATTCTTAGGAAGATGTTGTGATGGACAATTTTGCTGATATATTAATTATCATATTTTCACAATAGTTTCCTATCAATCTCTAAAGCACAGACCCTTGAATTTTATGAAAAAGCATGATAGATTGTACAATGGTAAATATATTTTTTTGTATAACCTCAATAATAAGGTTTGAGGGTCTCTACCAGGAACCATTTAAATCCTGACTACAAAAGCACCATCTTGTAGTTGGGATTTTTTGTGTTATTGATTGAAGGAATTTGGAGGAGTTTAGATGAATTTAAAAGTTTTTATTCTGGCAGCATCTACGATTATTGTAGGTTTAGTCGAGTTAATTGTAGGTGGAATTTTGCCCATCATAGCTGATGATTTACATGTTACGATCGGAACTGCAGGACAGTTGATCACGATTTATGCTCTCGTTTATGCAATTGCTGGACCTGTCCTCTTATCGATAACAGCGAAAATAGAGCGAAAAAAATTATATTTAATGACGTTGTCAATCTTTTTTATTGGGAATGTCATTACCTACTTCAGTCCAACTTTTACACTTATTATGATAGCAAGAGTGATTACAGCCATGAGTGCCGCTTTGGTCATCGTGCTTTCCTTAACAATGACAGCGAAAGTTGTAAAACCTGCCCAAAGAGCAAAAGCATTAGGAGTTATTTATATGGGAATCAGTTCATCCCTTGTACTCGGTGTGCCCCTTGGAATTCTCATCACGAATACATTCGGTTGGCGTACTGTTTTTCTTGGGATTGCTATACTTACAATCGGCTCCATTGTTCTCATATATGCTTTCTTAGATAAAATCCCATCTGAGAAGAGTCAGCCTTTATCTGTACAAATTAAGGCACTAGCTAATAAAAAAATGGCTGCTGCTCACTTCGCGATGTTGTTCATGTTAGCTGGACATTACAGCTTATACGCGTACTTTACACCATTTTTAGAGTCGACTTTACATTTAAATCAATATTGGATTAGTATTTGTTATTTTCTGTTTGGACTTGCTGCTGTTGGAGGCGGAGCATTCGGAGGCGGACTTGCCGCTCGCATTGGTGCAACGAAAAGCATATTAATCGTTATTGGTGCATTTGCCCTTGTTTTATTCTTGCTTCCCCACTTCACTTTTTCATTTCCGATCTTTCTTATCGTAATGATGATATGGGGAGCACTAAGTTGGAGTCTTGCCCCACCACTGCAAGATTATATTATCCAGTCAGACCGTTACACTTCTGACATTCACCAAAGTTTTAATAACTCTGCTTTACAAATAGGGATTGCACTAGGTTCAGGCATTGGGGGCTTAGTGATGGAGCACACTGGTTCTGTTACCTTCACTGCTTCCGTTGGTGCCGGGGTTGTAATGATTGCCTTTATTTCTGCGCTCGTATCATTAAGTATGCGAACAGAGCTTAGGCAAACGGAAACGATCACAAATTAAAGTAGAGCTGTCTAAAAGGTTAAAGCAATAACCTTTTAGACAGCTCTTTCTTGATTATTCATTTGGTCCAATGACCCTTTTTCGAACATTCGAAGACTCACCTTTTTCCACCCGCTTTGTTAAAGTTTTCTTCCAATTGGAAGCAAGCAAGGCGTTATTGGCAAGTTCTCGTGATTTTTCGATATTTTCTCGATCAACATGCATTATATAGTTGCACTTCGCGATCGTCCATTCTGGATAAGGCCGCTCTAGTAAACGAAAACTTTTCCCTTCCTCAACATACCCTTCTTGCAAGACGCGAAAATACCAACCCGTTCTCCCGGTATCTTGTATTAACAAGGCTAAATTTTTTATTTTAAAACGGCGAGCAGGCTTCCAACAAGGCTGTCTTGGTTGCGAAACTTGGACAATCGCCTCACCGATTTGGTAAGTATCACCAATGCAAATATCTGCTTCTCCAATTCCCTCAATGGAAAAGTTTTCACCCATTCCACCTATCACGATATTTGTAAAATTTTCTTTCTCTTGCCAGTATGTATAGTGATTAGAAGGATATGCAAATACGGCTTTTTCCGGACCTCCATGATTTTTGAGATCGGCTTGACCATCCCCTGCTACATTAGTTTTACTTACCCAGACAGGTCCATGAATTGGTTCTTTAAAAATCCCACTCGTCCATTCACGATCCATCGGTTCTTTTGCCTCTTTATTCCCAACTGTTTTTGGCTTTCCAACAAAAATCTTGTTTAGTACTATATCCACTTGAATCTCACTCCCCCCGATGCTCAAGCATTCTATTTCTATTATATAGAAAAAATGTGCAAAGAGGCTACCTCATTTCATTTGTAAAGCCTTTCTCCTTTAAAGCAGGGAGTATTTATGGATTCAAGCCTTTGTAAAAAATAACCTAGATAGGTTCGCCATTAATAAACACTTTCTCCACTCTATTTCTCAGATCGAATGGATTCCCGGACCAGATAACAAAATCGGCATCTTTTCCAGCTTCAATTGATCCAACACGATCTTCCACCCCTAAATGCTTCGCCGCATCTAAAGTCAAAGCCTGCAAAGCTTGTTGTTCGGAAATTCCACCACGGATAGCGTGGATGGCACTTGTTATTAAGTATTCGATGCCAATCACAGGATGATCAGTTGTGATCGAGCATGGAACACCTGCATCAAGCAATGTTTTAACCGTAGACCAGCCTTTGTCTTGAAGTTCTACTTTAGAACGGGTGGACAATGTTGGACCAACAGAAACTCGCACATCATGACTCGCAATAAACTCAGCAATTTTATGGCCTTCCGTACAATGTTCGATCGTAATATCAATTTCAAACTCACGTTTAATTCTTAGGGCCGTTACAATATCATCTGCACGATGAGCATGGATGCGAAGTGGAATTTTCCCTTGAAGGACTTTGACTAAATTTTCCATTCCTAATTTTCTATTTCTATCATCACTATATAAATAGTTTTGTGCTTCTATCAATGTTTCTCTTAGTTTAGCAGCAATTCCCATTCTTGTAATAGGCATTTTACCTTTATCACCATGCACTCGTTTCGGATTTTCGCCTAGTGCTGCTTTCATGCCAGATGGTTCTCTTAAAATCATTTCATCTACAATTGTACCGACTGTTTTTAAAACAACCATTTCTCCACCGATCACATTGGCGCTCCCAGGCATTACTTGAACAGTCGTAATCCCAGATTTCCTTGCATCCTCGAACCCGCTTTCCAATGGATTAATCCCATCAATCGCCCGTACTTGCGGGGTAACCGGGCTACTTGTTTCATTGAAATCACTGCCTTCTTTTCCAACACCCTGTTCAGAAACACCAAGATGAGTATGCACATCAATAAGACCAGGTGTCACAATTTTCCCTGCAGCATCAATTATTTTATAATTAAATGGAACTTTTTCCAGTGATGAAACCATTTCAAAGATCCCTTCTTTGACAAGGATCGTTCTGCCCTTCAATATATTTCCAGTTCCTTCATAAATGGTAGCGTTTGTAATGGCTAACATAAAATCCCTCCCTTTAATTGCCTATACTACAGAAGTGTCTCATAAATCACCAGGGATCGCTCTTTTATTTGTATGATGGATTTTTAGTGGTTATTCTTTTTGAAATTGTTGTTAGCAACAATAAATATCACATTCAAAAAAGGAAAGCAATCTTCGACAATTTCGGCTATAATAGAAAATAAGATTTGTAAGGGGGTGTGCAAGATGAACCAACCAGTAAGTCTGGAAATGATTTTGCAAGCTGTACTAGAGTCTTCACAACAAGTAAAAGATCTATCTAGTCGCGCTGACGGGCTTTCCAACCAGGTTAATGGACTCTCGGATCGAGTTGATGGACTTTCCAATCGAGTTGATGGACTTTCCGATCGTTTTGACGGGCTTTCCGATCGTTTTGACGGGCTTTCTGAACGTGTCGATGGGTTAGCAAAACAAGTAGAAGAAAATCATGTGAAAGTAATGGATCGAATTACTAGCGTTGAAGAAAATTTAAGTGATCAAATTGATGAGCTTGAAACGAAAGTTCTTGTACTCAATGAAGATTATTTAGACGTTAAGGCTGACATCCGGAAATTAAAACGTGCAAAATAGCTGAATGGAAAGTCTAACTACCTCTTTGTGAACACTTGCAATACTACCTAGAAAACCCTCTTTTTCCCTACTTTTTCTCATCCCATTTTGAGGGTACAGCCTAAAATACGTGCCTGACCCTTTTACGGACAGGCACGTATTTTACCGTGTATTAGATCTCAAATAACATATCCAATGTAATTAACACATGATGAAGAAATTCACCTATCTCACTCATATTTTCTTCATTCATCTTCTGCTTAAATTTTACTTCTATCGTATTCTCATATCCAGACGCTTCTTGTTTATAGTTAAAACTCAATGTTTGCGATATCTCGATTTCATCTTCCCAGATCCCATTCAATGTTTGCTCAATTTTCGAGCATTGTATATCCACCTCTTCAACCTTCTTACAGAATCGCAACATGAGTGAGCATCCAAAATTTGAGTTAGGCAACTCTAATATTTCTCCGGCTAAATCTTCCAATTTTGCTTCCAAAACAATTTCAGCTGTCACATTTGGTTGATCTAACTTTGAAAATTGAATAGCGAACTCCCGAGTCAGAATAGAAAAATCCATTCGATCAACCCGGTTGCCTATCGTTATTGCGCAATCTAAATTATCTAAATCATACACATGATTTTCAAACGCCACTTTTAGGTTTTCGAAAACGGTTGGGTCATACATAAAAGTTCCTCCGTTGTATGTAGTGATCTTGCTCTTTTAATCTAAAGCTTGATCATAAATAATCGTACCAAATTGGGCTAGACAGTCAACAATTCCCCTTTAAGGTAAATCTTAATCTTTCTCCGTGGTCACCTTTCATACTTTACAGATTGACCATAGCTATTATTGCCATTATTCGAGTGCCAAGGCTTTTTATGATATGATGCAGATACTATGTCTTTTTTCAGAAAAATTACAGGGGGTTTGCTGATTGGAACATATTTCAATTCATTCATTAATAGAAGGTTATAAGAATAGGAGATTTTCACCTGTAGAAATCACTCGGAATTTTTTAGATAGAGTGAGTGAATTACAGGATTTGAATGCATATATAACGGTGACGGAAGAGATTGCTCTAAAGCAAGCGGAAATTGCTGAGAAAAAATATATGGCCAATGAAGCAACGGGGATATTAGAAGGAATTCCGCTCTCTTATAAAGATAATTTGAATACGAAAGGGATTCAGACAACGAGCGGATCGAAAATCGATAGAGATTTTATACCTGATGAGAATGCTCATGTTGTCAGCACTCTTCAGCGAGAAGGTGCTATTCATCTCGGTAAAGTAAATATGCATGAATATGCTTTCGGCATTACGTCCAACAATCCATTTTATGGAGCTGTTAAAAATCCATGGAACAAGGATTATGCCCCTGGTGGATCAAGTGGTGGGTCAGGAGCCGCTGTGGCCGCTGGTTTAAGTGTCGCTTCAATCGGAACAGATACGGCTGGATCCATCCGAATCCCTGCCTCTTCTTGTGGCGTCATCGGTTTAAAACCGACACACGGCCTCATTAATCCAGCTGGAGTCAAACATATTTCATGGACACTTGACCATATCGGACCGCTAACGAAAAATATGAAAGATATGGCGATCATGATGGAAGCTATGACGGGAATGAGCTACACATCCAGTCTGAAAGAGGATGTTCGCGGATTACGAATCGGTGTGCCCAAAAATTATTTTAACGAAGGTATCGATGAGAACACTGCCTCCCTTTATAATCAAGCTTTAAAAGATTTAGAGAGCCTAGGTGCGGTTTTAATCGAAATTGATATTCCGTTCACACCTGAAGATCTTGCCCTTTCCTTCGGGATTGGTATTGCAGAAGCAGGATTTGTTCATGAAAATTCAATTGTATCTGCATTAGATTCATTTGGTCTCGATGTGAAAGCATCACTTGAACATAGTCATGCGATCACAGCCCTTGATTATATTAAAGCTCTTAAAAGAAAGGGCCAGTTAACGGTGCAATTTGAAAGGCTGTTTGAGCAAGTCGATGTGTTGGCCACACCAACGATCCCTATCACTCCCCAAAAAATCGGTGAGGAAATGGTTGAAATTAACGGTGTAACTGATAGCGTCTTTAACACGATGATTCGGATTCCAGCTGTTTTTGATTTAACAGGCCAACCTGCCCTATCAATCCCATGTGGAATTGCTAATAATGGACTACCTGTTGGACTGCAATTAGCCGCTGCCAATCATAATGAAAAAATCTTGATGCATGCTGGATACGCATATGAGCAAACCTTTTTAAAAGAGTTTTATAAAAAAAGAGAAGAGTTATTAGGCTTTGCTATAAATAAGTAAAAATCAGTCCCCTGTGTGCCCCTGCGCAATAGGGGACTGTATTGGATGATCCAAAAAAATCTCTATTCTCCCTCATGTCCCCTGTAACGTCATCGTTAATGGTTCGTTATTTTCCCATGCGCTTCCGATCTGCAATAGAAGTTTTTCGGAAAGATGATTGCCAATCAATTGCATACCAACAGGAAGTCCCCGCTTGTCTAAACCCATTGGGACCGCTAGGCTTGGTAACCCTGTTAAGTTTATAGGAGAAGTAAATGGCAAGCACCGTTTTACAACTTCCAAATTTTGCTCTATCCAACTATCACTAAAAGCTGGGGTTGTAATCGGGATAGTCGGGCCGACTAGGATGTCAACGTCTTGAAATACTTGATCCAACGCTTTCACCATTTTTCTTCTTGCTTGTTGTGCTCTGACATACTGGGGTGTACCCGTTAATGTCCCTGCTAGAAAGAAAGTTCTAATATCCTCCGAGTAGTCCTTTGGATATTTCTGAAGCCAATCATAATGAAATGCAGAGGCTTCTCCAGTTACAGTTGCATAGCCTGCGAATGTTGCCATAGCTAACTCAGGGATAACAAGTTCTTTTATTTCTGCCCCTAAACTTCTAAGTATTGAAATTGCGTGTAGAAAAAGTTTCTCGACATCTGAGTCCAATCTTTCGAGGTAATACGAAGGAATTCCTATTTTTACTCCCCTAATTCCTTTATTAAGATTTTCTGTATAATTGGGAACCGCTACTTTAAGACTTGCAGGATCATTTGCATCAAAACCGGCCATATAATTAAGCATGAGAGCCAAGTCTGAAACAGATCTCGCCATTGGTCCCGCAGTATCCAATGACCAAGCTGATGGAATAACACCATAAGTACTAACAAGACCATAAGTTGGCTTTAATCCGTATACTCCACACATGGCCGCTGGTAATCGAATAGATCCAAATGTGTCTGTCCCAGTTGCAAGTGTCGCTAAACCATCTGCTAAGGACGCAGTACCACCACCACTTGATCCACCTGGCATGTAATCTGTATTCCATGGATTGCGGGTAGTCCCAAAGAATGGATTTGTGCCCGTTGAACCAGCTGCGAGTTCATGCATATTTTGCTTACCTAACATTATTGCCCCTGCTCCTAACAGTTTTTTTACTGTTGTCGCACTTTCCTCAGGAATAAAATTAGCAAAAAGCTTCGATCCGACAGTTGTTCTTATACCTTTCGTAACATAATTATCTTTTATGCCGATTGGAATTCCGTGCAGAGGTCCGATGTACTTACCATGCATGATATCATCTTCAGCCTCTCTTGCTTGTTGAAGGGCAAGTTCAGGTAGTGGAGTTATATACGTCCGGAGAATTGAATCAATCTTATCAATACGGTTTAATATGTGTTTTGTCAATTCTACTGGTGATAACTGCCTCGATTTAATTAGTGGACCAAGCTCTGTTGCGGTCCAAAAAGCTATATCAGTCATCTCATTAACTCCTTATCTACAACCATTATCGGAACTTCCATGTTTAAATAGGGATATGCTTGCAGAGAATTTTCGGCTATCTTCATCGTCTTCAGTATATCTTCAATATATGGGACATCTTTTTCGTAGCTTGGTAACCCCTGCAAATGTAAACCTTTTCTAATAAAGCTTTCATTATCCATCTAACTAACCTCCTTTATAGGTCGTAATACTATATGAATTCGCGAAATGAGTGTGCAGATGTCGCCTTAATAGGTCTAGGCCAAAAAAAATAGCATAGGTATATGAATGGAACTAATAAATTTAAATCTCCATTAATAGGGGTGGGACTTATATGGATGAGAAATCATCACGAAACCAAAAGCCTATTCAGAAAAATGCTAAAAACGAGCAATTAAATGAGTTCCGCGTAAAAAATACAGGAAAACCAATGACAACAAACGAATCGCTAAAAGTATCAAATGATGAGGAAACGTTAAAGGCAGGAGTGCGTGGTCCGTCATTACTCGAGGATTTCCATTACTTTGAAAAGATGACGCATTTTGTCAAAGAGAGGATTCCGGAAAGGGTTGTTCATGCAAGAGGTTATGGAGCCCACGGAGAGTTTGAATGTTATCAGTCGATGAAGCAGTTTACAAAGGCTGGGTTTTTACAGGAAGCAGGAAAAAAGACTCCTGTATTTGTGCGCTTTTCTACCGTGCAAGGAGGTAGAGGGTCTTATGATACGGCAAGAGATTTACGCTGTAAAGGGGTTAAGTTTTATACAGAAGAAGGTAATTACGATTTGACTACAATTGCCATGCCAGTATTAATTAATCAAGATGCGATGAAGTTTCCAGATGTAATCCATGCGTATAAAGGCGAGCCGCGCACAGACGTCCCAACAGCTTCTGGTGCCCATGACAATTTTTGGGATTATGTCGCCAATAATCCTGAATCACTTCATATGGTATTGTGGATCATGTCCGACCGGGGGATTTTAAGAAGTTATCGAATGATGGAATCGTGGGCGATTAATACTTATCTATTTGTAAACGAACAAGGAAAGGCTACTTTTGTCAGGTTTGTTTGGAAACCAGTGCTCGGTGTTCACTCATTACTTCAAGATGAGGCACTGAAAATTGGCGGACTTGATCCAGACTTCCACCGACGGGATCTTATTGAGGCAATTGAACGAGGTGCGTATGCCGAATATGAATTAGGCGTCCAGCTAATAGCAATGGAGGATGAATTTAAATTCGACTTCGATCTTCTCGATCCCGCAAAGTTTTGGCCGGAAGAGGTCGTCCCTGTTCAGCTAATCGGCAAGATGACATTAAATAAAAATGTAGATAATGAATTTGCCGAATTGGAACAAGTAGCTTTTAA
Source organism: Bacillus niameyensis (assembly GCF_001375535.1). Classification (GTDB taxonomy): domain Bacteria; phylum Bacillota; class Bacilli; order Bacillales; family Bacillaceae_C; genus Lederbergia; species Lederbergia niameyensis. The sequence continues at coordinate 4,604,105 of NZ_LN831197.1, read as the reverse complement.
CCCTGCAAATGTTGTTCCTGGAATTGACTTTTCCAATGATCCTGTCCTGCAAGGCAGGTTAATTGCTTATCAAATTGCACAATACCATCGGCTTGGAAGTGCTAACTTTCAAGATTTACCGATCAATCGACCAATCTGCCCTTTTCATAACAATCAACGACAAGGCCATATGAGGTATCGAATAGATGTTGATCAGGTTAACTATCATAATAATTCAATAGCCAATAACACACCTTACACTACCCCGCCAGAAGAAGGCGGCTATTCTCATTATCCCCAAAAAGTGGAAGGTCATGATATACGAGGCAGAAGCAAATCATTTAACGATTTCTATTCGCAGCCGCGAATATTCTGGAACAGTTTGACGCCCATTGAAAAACAACATACGATTGACGGGCTTAGCTATCAAGTTGGAAGTGTAAAAAGAAGGTCTGTTCGCCAGCAAGTTGTCGATATTCTTGTTAACGTCGATCAAGAATTGGCCTATATTGTTGCTGACAATATTGGCGTCGACCGTCCAAGTGGAACCCAAGTTCCGGTCTCTACAAGTTATTCTTCTCTTAGTCAAGCTAGTACACCTCGTTACGCCTACACGCAAAAAGTAGGTATACTGATCGACAATGGCTTCAATGGTAATGAAGTAAGAAACGTACTTAAAACATTAAAAAAGTATGGAGTTTTTGTCGTCGTCGTAAGTGAAACACTTGGTACTGTTACAGGTGCGGACGGTATAACACTTAAGGTGGATAAAACCTTTCTTACAACAAGTCCTTATCTGCTTGACTCCCTCTATGTTGTGGGCGGAAGTGCTAAAAATCAAGCAAAATTCAATGCTAATGTGACAGAATTCGTACGTGTAGCTTATCAACACTATAAACCAATTGGTGTTGCCTCGACAGGACAATCATATATCCAAGCATCTGGAAAAAACAATTTGGCTGGTGTTGTTTTTGCCGCAAATAATCCAAACTTTGGAGAAGATTTTGTCTCCGCCATTGCACAGCAACGTTTTTGGAATAGAACCTAGTTTAAAGCGTCCATACTTAATCAACATTTTAATGCATAAAAGAAGATTACTATTTGACGAATAAAACCGCCAAAAATGATTGGCGGTTTTATTCCTTATAAATTGTCGACTCGTTCAATGATTTCGCCAAACCTATTTCCAAGAACCAGTTTTTCAAAAATAGTCCGAATTATGAAACCTCTTGTTCTCTCCCCGGCTTTTTCCACTTAAGTGAAAGTCCAACACCGATCAATAATACTACCGCAGCAAAGTAGAATGGATAATCCAAGTTAACATCAAATAACGCCCCACCTACAATCGGTCCAATGACATTGCCTATACTCGTGAACATCGAGTTCATTCCACCAACAAAACCTTGTTCATTTCCAGCAATTTTCGATAAATATGAGGTGACGGCTGGGCGTATCAAATCAAAACCGACGAAAATAAAGATGGCAGTCATTAGAATACTAGCATACGAATTCACAGTGGTCATGATAAAAACAAGTACCGCCGAAAAAATTAAACAGTATAATGTTAAACGGATTTCACCAAAGTGTTTCGTAAACCAATCAAATAATACTAACTGGGCAAACGCGCCAACAATTCCCCCGCCTGTGATGATGATCGCAATATCTGTCGGAGTAAAACTAAATTTATGATCAACATACAAACTAAAAATCGACTCAAAGGATGCTAAACCAAACGACAGAATGAAAATGACGATGAATGCGATAAAATACATTGGCGCAAATATCCGTTTCCAGCCTGTTTTGAGTTTGTCGTTCTGTAAAACCGTTTCTTTCTGTCTCTCGGGTTCGTTAAGGGCAATAATGGAAAATATTGCTGCAATTAAAGCGAGACCTGCGGCAAAAAAGAACGGTACCCGTGTTCCGATTCCAGCTAAAAAACCACCAATCCCAGGTCCGACGATAAAACCAGTAGAAATGGCTGCTGACATATACCCTAGTGCTTTTGAACGTGTCTCCATTGTCGTAATGTCAGCAATAAATGCTGTAACAGCAGGCATAATAAAAGCTGCACTAACTCCACCTAAAGCACGGGAAACAAATAAAACCCATAAATCATTTCCAATCCCAAATAAAAGTTCTGATACACTAAAAATAAATAACCCGCTGACAATCATCTTCTTACGGCCAATCGAATCTGTCCAACGTCCCGCTATAGGAGAGGCCAATAATTGCATAATCGCAAAAATTGCAACCATATAACCAACGACAGAACCTGAAATATGCAGCTCATTCATCAATGTCGGCAGTACTGGAATGACGAGACCTATACCTAAAAACGCAATAAATAAATTGGATAATAATAGTACAAGTGTGATGTTTGTTTTCTTCATGTTTCTTTCTCCTCTGCACTACAAACAACTAAAATTTACATAAAAAACGCCTTCTCCCTCGAAATTTCCGAAGAAAGAAAGATATGTCTATTATGGCTTAAGCCTCCGAGAATTAGCAACAGAAAGGTTTCCAACTTTGAAAATTATATAGTGATTTTTAACATGATAGCCATAATTTAGAACAGCAACAATACGTAGAAATGAATGTTCATCCAATGTACTGCACTAAAGTAGAACTAATCCCTCTCTCACATACTTTCCAGCAAATAAGTAACAATAAGAAAAAAAGGAGAGATGTTCAAATGGGTGCAATTGAGCGAAATGGTTTCGTTTTTGAACAAGAGTATAGTGTTGTTAGTCAAGATGGAGCAATTCATGTATATAAAGATGGAGTTTTTATAGAAGAAATTAAATTTGAGTTTTCGGGGGAATTTCCTGAACACAATTTAATTGAGGAGCTCGTTAACCATTATTGTGCGGAATTTCAAAACTAAATACGTAATCAAACTTGTAACATCATAGTACGTCATATCGAACCATTACTTTATAATAAAAAAACACTAAAATATATGCCAATAAATAACTAAGAAACGTATGGAATATATTCCAGCCATTATAATAGAATATATATTTTGCTACTAAAGCAACATACTCCATTCCAGTTGTTATTAATCCATAAAACACCATCCAAACTACCGGCTTTCTTGTAGATAATTGAAGTGAATAAACTAAAAGACAACCAAGAACTGGGTATAAGCCTAAGTTTAATGGTAGTGACGATAATGATATATTTTTAAACCTCGGAATAAAATCCCAAAAATTATTAAATCCTATCTCATTTAATACAAAGGCAACTACTGAAACAAAAGGAGCCATTATAATTACGAGCTTCAGATTTACTCGAAAAAATAGAATTAAAAGCAACCAAGGTAATATAAAACCAAAAATCCAATAATTGATCATAATTTTCCCCCAATAAATTCATACTTTTATAAGTTTGTTATTGTTTGGGAGAAATCATACTATAAAGTATACGTTTTTAACTGTAAAAATCACTTCCAGTAAACATTAATAGCATATGCCATAAAGATCAGACAGTTTTTTGCGCAGTTTTTGGAATATATGTAGAATGCAATCATTCAATTCATTGGAGCGGAAGGCCGAGACTCTGCAAATCGCATAGCGTCTAATTAGACTTCATCCATACTGTAGGACATAAACAAAAAATAGGGTTGCCCAAAAAGAAAGTAATCTTCCACTTTTTGGACAGCCCCCCTACTCGTTTAGTTACCTTGGTAACGGTCATACGCTTTTTCTTGTATTTCCATGTACTTTTGAAGACCCATTTGTTCAATTTCTTTCACGTATTGATCCCATTTATCCAAAGACTCATTACCCGAGATAAACTTATCACGCATTTCAGTTACATATTTTTCAATATCTTGACCATTTGAAGAGAGGAATTTATTTTCATCCTCCGTGTAAGTAAAGGTTGACCATATTTCCTCGGGAATAAATGGCTCAATTTTAGCTGCAGCTTCTAAAGATGCATCGGAAGCCTCAGACCCAGTAAAGAAATCCTTCTTTACGATTCCTGGAGGATTCACTCCTACCCATGGCAAGTATTGTGAGATAGCTGTTTCTCTATGTTCCGCATTTTCAATTTCATCAACATATTGATATACACCGTTCTCCTCTTCATAAGTCTTGCCTTCAATCCCCATATACATGAGTTTTGCACCTTCATCACTGTAAAAATAATCAAGCCATCTAACTGTTGCAGCAGGGTTCGGGTTATTTTGCGTGATTGCAAATTGTCCATTATTAAAAAGTGGAGATGTTACATTTGTGTACATTTGATCTCCGTTTGGACCTTTTAAAGCACTTAAACTTACAAAATGCTCTCCTTCTACACCTTGAAATGTTCGACTTGGATCGTAAAACATTGTACTAGCATATTTTCCTTCTTTAGCATTCGCCATAAACTGTGCCCATTCTATCGTAAAGATGTTTTGTTCAATAAGTCCTTCAGAATATAGCTTATGAACATACGTCAACATCTCTTTATAAGCATCAGATGTTGGCATAAATCGTAATCCTTCTCCATTTGGAGATTTATCGACAAGTCCTGTTCCACCTGTAGTACCTAAACCAAAGGCACCTCGTAGCCACCCAAATAGATCGTTAATATTGACTCCTCCATATGGAATGATCTTACCATGTCCAAAATCTTGATCTTTCACAGCTTTGAGAAACTGATAGAAATCTTCTGTTGTTTCGGGCGCTTCAATCCCTAGCTCATCTAAATAATTTTGATTGATCCACGGACGTGCGCCTAGACGGATAGATAAAAACTCTGGATCCCTTACACCAGGCATCGAATAAATCTTTCCGTCAGGGAAAACCATTCCCCTTTTAATGTTAGGGTCATTATCCATTAATTTTTTCAAATTAGGTGCATATTGATCGATCAAATCGTTAAGCTCTACAAACATGCCTTGTTGACCATATTTGTACAAATCCAAATTCGATACACTGGAGGCATAAAATACATCTGGTAAACTGCCTGTAGATAAAGCTAAATTCCGTTTTTCATCTAAGTTATCCATTGAAACTTGCTCTATCCAATCTATTTTTACGTTCGTCATATCTTCATATGTGTTCCAAACGAGCAGGTCATTCCAATCAACATTTGTATTAGTTCCAGATTTCGATGTAAACATTTTTAATGTGATCTTCTTCTCGACAATCGGAAACCCTGTTTCTTTAACCTTATCTAGTGCTTCCTGATCTGTTTCCGTTTGCTTCCCGCCTGCTGGGTTAGTTGAACATGCAGCTAGAATTATGAGTAAACTTATACATATAATATAAAACACTCGATTTTTTTTCATTTTGTACTCCCTTCTTTTCATATAGTTTTTTAACGCAATTCTTGTGGATGACGTCTCTTTAATTCTGGAATTGCATGGCCTCTTCCTGTTTCTTCTAATCTCTCAATATACTTTTTCAAATGTCCTTTTGCGTGCAATGGTCCACCCTCTTTCATTACTGTCCAGAGTGGGTCAATATCAAATGGCATCGTACCCATCATTTCATCGTGCCATTCCATGAGGTAATAGACGGCTTGTCTACAAAGGTCAGAGCGCTCTGCAGCTAAATCCGTTGTTTCAAGCGGGTCATTCTTAATGTTATAAAGCATTTCTTTGTTAAATAAATGATAGCCATCATGATAAGTTCGAATATACAACCAGTCACCAAATCGAACACTTCTTTGGCAAACGTGTGCACATTGAGAAACTACAAGATAATCTCGCCCTGTATCTTCACCCTTCGTAATCGTGTCAGCGTAACTTTGCCCATCCCAACTAGCTTGCGGCTCCTTCCCCACTATCTCAGCAACTGTTGGCAATAAATCAAGATGATAATGCAAACCATGGTCAACATGTCCTTTCTTGTAACCAGGCCAGCGAATAATCATCGGAATCCGACAAGTTCCTTGGTCAGATGTTCCATGTTCACCATATATGCCCAACTCCCCCATGTTCTCCCCGTGATCTGAGGTAATAATAATAATAACTTCATCCATTAACCCCTGTTTTTCTAATTGTTTAAAAATATATCCTACATGCTCATCCATATAGCGGATTCCGCAATCATACCCATCAATCATTTTCCGTAAATCATCTTTATTTTTAATCTCACCAGGATATCTTGGATATTCTGGATATGTGTTATTATCAAACATGTTAATTTCATGGACACTATGTGGGCCGACTTTTTCCTTATGCTTTTCAAAAATTTCATCAGTAAGCCACACTGGTAGTGGTTCTCCTTCAAATGGATTCCCAAAAGTTTCAGGTGTTCGGTAGGGTGTATGCGGATCCCAATAATTTACATATAAAAACCAGTCATCTTTATTTGCATTTTGTTCCAACCAATTTAATACAGTTGGTGTAACATCCTCTGCCAACTCTCCGCCGCTTTGACCAGTATTATGCATTTCGTTAAAACCTGCATAAAATGTGTACGCAGAATGTCTTTCTGCAAAGGGACTAATTAAGGTTGTTTTCATATTCATAGAACGAAATAACGACGGGAAACTTTCTGTTGCAAGCTTGTCTTTAAATCCTCGATTTACTCCTTCATGGCGAACATCTGCAGCTGATCCGCCATGATTAACGACGCCATTATGGATTCCAAACTTTCCTGTCATTAAGGCCGTGCGCGAAGGAAAACATGGTGCATCCGATGTATAGTAATTCGTAAATCTAACACCTTCTTCAGCTATTCGATCAATATTCGGCGATGTATTTCGATGATATCCGTAACATCCTAAATGATTGGGATTAGTAGAATCCAAGTCTAAAAATAATACTTTCATACGTCTAACGCTCCTTAAATAAAATGTCGCTTAACATGATAACGTTTCCACTAAAATCGTAACAAATTAACACAATTAGTCCATGTACGATTCAACGATTCGTTGTACAATATAATCAAAATCTTTACATTAACTGTAAATCCCGTAATATTGTGATAAATAAGGAAGTGCAAGTTAGGCTCCTAACAAAATTCCTATCTTCTAATAAAAACAATTGACCACATTATGTGCGTTTGGCTTACTTTAGAAAGAGCGTTGCGGTTTATTTAGCCTTGTTTGGTATAAAAACTAACCACTATAAAATTAGCCCAAAATAGTGAAAGATTCATAGTAGGAGGGGTCATTATTTTCACATTTGAATCCGTTCATTTCGATAATCTTATTAAAAATTGGGGTACATCAACTGAAAAAATTTTCTATCATGTCCTAGTAATTGTTGTGGAAGGTAAAGTACAATACACGATTGATAATGAAAAAGTAGAATTAGATAAAGGTGAAATAATGTATATTCCTAGATCCGCAGTTAGAAGTGGGGAAAACTACCAATTTACCTTACATCAAAAATATACCATTTTATTTATTGATCATGAAAAGGAAATCGGGATTCCCTTTTTAGATAAAAGGCAATTCTTTAAAATTAAGCCTCGAAACTTTCAATATTTTAAGCAACGAGCTGAATATCTTTACAGAGATCTAAAAGGGAATAATAAGTACAATCTGTATATCTGTCTAGGAATTTTACAAGAAATAATCGGAATGCTCGCTCGCGAAAAAGAAGAAACCGAAACTTCGCCAATGAAACTTAAGTACGCACAAACTATACAAGAATATATAATTCATCACTATAGAAGCCCAATTGAAATTGATTCTCTCGCAAAGTTAATTCAAAAATCACCAAACTATACGATTTCCATATTTAAAGAAGTTACAGGCCAAACACCCATTCAATACCTTCATCAATTACGAATTCTTGAAGCAAGTAACCTCTTACTAAATTCAAATATGGCAATCTCGAGTATAAGTGAATACTTAGGATACTATGATACATCCTATTTTTGCAGAGTGTTTAAAAGGCTGATGTCTCTCTCTCCTCAAGAATATCAAAAAACGATCAAAACAGCGGACTCGGCAAATTCACGGGGAGCCGCACATCTATCCGAGGACTAAACTTAGTTCTACCTATTAGAATATTTAGAATTAACTCCCCACACCATATGCTTATGTTATAATTAGCGTAATCTTTTAACTACTTTGCTAATACATTGGGGGAATATCCGTGGAATTGAAAGGGTTTATTGGAGCACTTTATAAGCTAGGTGATTGGGTTATCCGACTTGTCTACGTAAATATTCTATGGGTTTTGTTTATTGGAGTAGGGGGCATTGTACTTGGGATTATGCCATCAACTACCGCATTGTTCAGTGTGATGCGCAAATGGATGAAAGGTGAGACAGATCTCCCCATCTTTAAAACGTACTGGCGATCTTTTAAAAAGGATTTTAAAAAGGCAAATTTACTTGGCCTAGTACTTGGAGTTATCTCCCTGATCCTTTACGTTGATTATCGGGTAATCTTAATTTCACCAGGTGCAACTTTTCAAATACTTGCACTCGTTTTAATGGTCATTTTATTCATATTTAGTTTAATGTGCCTTTATCTTTTTCCCGTATTCGTCAGCTATGAGATGAAACTGTTTCAATACTTTAAATTTAGCTTTTTATTCACCTTTGCTAGCCCTTTATCAACGATCATCATGCTTGTCGGCCTTTTCTTTACAGGAATACTATTGACTATGGTGCCTGGCTTAATTATCTTTTTTGGAGCAAGTGCAACAGCATTTATTATAATGGCTTCGGCAAATCGTGCATTCGGAAAAATTAAATATAAAATCGAAAAAAATCACATTCAACAGGAAAATATAGTGAATCAATAACTATAAAATGTAATCGTTTTCTAAAAACAGCTTTTCGAATAGACATCGGAAAGCTGTTTTTTCCTTGTCACCCTCTATATTACTTGTCCATTTTTTGTGAAGTAAATAATGATCGACTTTATAAATTTCTACCTATTTACGAAATTCCACCACCCATTTTATCGTTGATACTAAAGACTTTTAAGCGCTTTCCATTATCCTCCCCTCCTTTCCTACAGAGGAAGTGAAAACCATTTGTTTACAATTGTTACAAAGAATCCTATAGTAAGGTTGCCTGCTGATTAGAGTTTTTACTTAGTAATTAGCGGAGCAAAAAAGAAAAGCAGTTCTAATAATATGTATAGGGGGAGAAAAAATGCTTGGAAGACTATCAAAAGTTTTATTAGTCTTATTATTAGTGTTCGGGATTTTCGCTGCTTGTAGTAATTCCGATGATTCATCAAGCGTCGGTGGAAACGAACCAAATAATGAAAGCGGAAACACACCTGAAAAATCAGGCGATGATGCCGAGAAAGAAGATGAAACTACTGCCTCAGATTACGGAGACACTGGCGGAATTACGTTGCCGATCGTAGACAAACCAGTTGAACTTACTTGGATGCTAGTTAGTGATGAAGCTAATTTGCAAGATTCCGCTATTATTAAGGAAATCGAAAAAAGAACAGGCATTAAGCTTAAAATCCAAGCATATTCTTCGGGAACATATAAGGAGAAGCTTAATACGGTTGTAGCATCTGGACAACTACCTGACATTTGGCACGGTTTGCCTGTAGCGAAAGTTAACGAGCTTGGTAAAAAAGGTGCCGTAGTCGCAATCAATGACTATTTAGATCAGCTTCCTAACTATAAGAAGTTGTACGTTGAAGAAAATGATTGGGTTATGAAATCCTTTTCAAGTGATGATGGTGACATGTACACTTGGCCAATATATGGTGTAAACCGTGACGTTAACCATGGATTCTTATATCGGAAAGATATTTTCGACGAGCTAGGAATTGAACTTTGGAACAACACAGATGAATTCTACGAAGCTCTAAAAAAATTGAAAGAAGCTTATCCAGATTCTGCTCCTTACGCGTCCAAAACTCTCGAATATATTTTTAGAGACTGGGCATTTGGTTGGGGCATCACTGGCGCCCAATACCCCGCTTATTATGATGAAGGTGATGGAACTTGGAAATTCCAGTTTACAGATCCAAAACACAAGGATATGTTGGACTTTATGAAGAAGCTATACAATGAAGGTTTACTTGATAAAGAATTTATTACGGATACAGATGCTTCTTGGACAACGAAAATGACAACAGATAAATCATTTGTTACGTTTGACTGGATTGGTCGCCTTGATATGTTCTATGAGCAAGTAAAAGGAGAAAATCCAGACTATGATTTGAGATATGGTAACCCGGTTGGACCAGAGAATACAATTCGTAGTTTAGATAAAGTTGCGAACTGGGGGCATGCAGTCACTAAAAATGATAAAAGTGAAGTTGCTTTAAAACTACTTGACTACTTATCTAGCCCTTCAGGCGCTGAATTAATTACAGTCGGTATTCAAGATGAAATGTATGATTTAGATGCAGATGGTAATGTAATCTATCCTGATTTAGATGTAGAAGTTGTTGGAATTAAAGATCTTGAAACGAAATACGGAATGTGGGTAGAAGGAATGTATCTGCGTGCAGATGATCGTAGTGTCTATTTTAACTACACCGAAAAAGAACAAGAGGCTCAAGATATGATGCAAGGAAAAATGCAGCCAATTGATCCGATCTTGAAATTCACAGATAAAGAAAATGATACATTAGCAAAATTACAGCCAAACCTTTTAACAGCTGGTGTCGAATTTAGTACGAAATACGTTATGACAAAATCTCATGGTGACAAAGAATGGGATGCATGGCTTGAAGAGGCAAAACGATTAAAGGCAGAAGATTTTATTGCTATCTATAACGAAGCTCAAAAACGCTATGACGCTGAATAGCATCGTATAAACCTTTAGTGTAGAGGCGAAACCATAAAGGGTTGGGATTCCAAGGTAGTTATGGAAAACCAGCCCTTCATGGGATACCTCTAACTATTTTAGGAGGAGACCACTTTGCAAAAAACATTTTCAGAGACTAATAACGCTCCAGTGAATAACACACCGCCATCACGCTGGGTCTCTGCACTTCGCCATATAAAACGAGATAGGCAGCTACTCATTCTTTTTATCCCTTGTATTCTGTTTTTTATCATTTTTCGATATGGGCCAATGTACGGTTTAATCATTGCTTTTAAGGAATATGATGTTTGGTCTGGTATTTTAGGCAGTGAATGGGTAGGTTTTGAACATTTTCGTACCTTTTTTACTAGCCCTGATTTTTTAAAACTATTTAAGAATACGCTTTTATTAGGGTTTTTCAGCTTAATAATCGGGTTTCCATTTCCAATCATTTTTGCCATTCTCTTAAATGAGGTGCGCTTGATCTGGTTTAAAAAATCGATTCAAACAATTAGTTTTTTACCATCCTTTTTATCTATCGTTATCGTAAGCAGTATGTTGATCGATTTTTTATCACCAGGTAATGGAATTATTAACGATATCATCGCTGCACTCGGTTTTGAGAAGATTTATTTTTTAGCTGAGCCTTCATGGTTCCGTACCGTTTATATTGGATCAGATATTTGGCAACAAATGGGGTATGGATCGATTCTTTATCTTGCTGCGATTGCTGGGATTGGACCTGAATTATATGAAGCAGCGAAAGTTGATGGCGCCTCTCGTTGGGCAAGAATTCGTTATATCACCTTACCAAGTTTAAAGCCTACTATCTTGATTTTATTTATTATCAATGCGGGAAATATGTTCAGAATAGGATACGAAAAAATCTTACTTATTTATAATCCAATGACATATGAAGTTGCCGACGTATTTTCTACTTATGTATACAGACAAGGTTTATTGCAGGCGAACTATAGCTATGCCGCTGCGGTAGGTTTGTTTGAGGGGATTATAGCCTTAATTATGCTATTAGTCGCTAATATTGTAAGTAGAAAGCTTGGAGGTAAAAGTCTATGGTAGGAGAAAAGAAATTTACGATATTTACCGTATTCAATACACTTATCTTACTTGGTGTGGGAATTGCGATTTTGTACCCCATCGTGTACATTATAGCCGTTTCATTCAGTGATACGAGTCAAGTTGTTCAAGGGAAAGTTTGGCTGTGGCCAAAAGGGTTTAATATTGATGCGTATAAAGAAATTTTAACTCAGAATCGAATCCCGAAAGCCTATCTGAATACGTTAATTTATACAGGACTTGGAACGTTTATTAACTTAATGATGACAGCGATTGCGGCCTATCCTTTATCAAGAGTAACCTTTTTCGGACGAAAGTTTTTCATGCTCGCCATCGTATTAACGATGTTTTTTAATGGCGGTATGATTCCAACTTACGTTCTCGTTCAAAGTCTTGGTATGATTGATACGATATGGGCCATTGTCATTCCAAACGCGATTTGGACAGTCGAATTACTTATTCTAAAGAGCTTTTATGAAAACATGCCTGACTCCTTAAGAGAGTCTGCCATTATCGATGGGGCATCGGAATTTCGAATTTTGTTTAACATTATGATTCCACTATCGAAACCAGCTCTAGCTTCGATTGGTCTCTTCTATTTTATGGGACATTGGAATAGTTATTTTCTACCGATGATCTACTTGAATGATTCGGCTAAATATCCACTTCAAGTTGTTCTTCGAGATATGCTCATCTTTGCGAATAATGAAAATGAAAGTTTAATAGATAAAGCAGCTTTAGCACCTGAAGCCTTGAAAAATGCTACCATCTTTATAAGCATGATTCCAGTTCTCATTATTTATCCATTTGCTCAAAAATATTTTGCAAAAGGAGTAATGTTAGGTTCTGAGAAGGGATAATGATATTTTTGTCGAATGCAGTAAGTAACAACATTCGGACGTTTGATCTGTTTAATGAGGTGGAGTAAATGAGAAAGTTTGTCACTATTATAGGGTTTATTCGTATTTTTGCTGTATTGCTCTCTATAGTGATCGTTATGTTCGGTACTAATTACCTTCTTATGAAAAGCTCCACTCAGAGACTTTATGAGCAGATGAAAGAAAATAATCGATTAGTCGTTAGTAGTATCATTCAATCCATCGATAATTCTTTCAAAGACATTAATAGTTTAATCTATTCAATTGATATTTTGCCCTATGATTCACGAACTTTAAACAATGAGGGGAATTACTCAAACTATCTATTGTATAAAGATATGAATAAGCTCATCACACTCTCCTCTTCTCATGATTATCTTGAAGAGGCAGTTGTGTTTTTTGAGAATTCAAATATTGCGGTTACTTCAGTCGGGACAATTGATCTAAACGAATTATTAAATAAGCAGTATCAAAGTAAACAAAAAAATTCGATGTTTTGGACCTCCTTTTTCGGTGAAGAAAGACCATTCCAAGTATTTCCTGCGGCGGATTATAAAATAAAGGTTAGCGGCGATAACTTTCATACTAAAAAGTTAATTACGATCGCAGGAAATACCCAATTTTCATCTAAAAATATTATTATTTTTCTAGATGTTGAAGCCTTACTAGAAACGGTTAATCAGAAAACAATGATGGATGAAACCTCCTTCATTATTTTAGACCATGACAATAATGTTATTTTAAGCACCGAAGATAAATTAAACTTAGGGGATGTTGTGCAAGGTTTATATTTAAATGAAGGTGAAGAAACCATCTTAACAAATAGAGCTTATGAATACGTAGTCTATAAATCTGACTACAATGGCTTCACTTATATTAATCAAATCCCTATCCAATATACAGCCCTTGACTCGATTACAGAAGGACATCGAACGATTACGATCACGAGTTTAGTTGTCTCTTTCTTTTTATTGTTCTTGCTTGGTCTGTATTTATTTAGACCAATCCAAAAACTGAGCAGCCTTATCGGAGGTGAGCCAAATTGGAGCAGTATTCATAAAGGAATCAGTCGCTTGACGAAGGAGCTAAAAGCATCTCAAGATCAAGAAGGTACATTGAAATCGGAATTGCGATTAAATAGGTTTCTTAACGCATTGCACTTAACGGATAACGGCTGGGAAACAACGTACCCTTTCACAAACTTTATCTCAAATCGTCAATTCATTCTTATGAAATTAGCATTTGATCATAAGCCACCTATAGAAAAATGTAAGGGCTTTATAATCAAGGACTTTGGAAGAAAAGAAATGATTTGGCATGCGACGAATACTGAATTTTTAGTACTAGTTGGGGTTGATCGCAGTTTTGAACGAGAACAGTTGCTTGAATCCGTTCACCATTTAATCGATCACGTCGGGAAAAAATGGCAATCTAATATGAAGGCGTTTATTAGTAAGGTGTATGATTCTAGGATGGAGCATTTGCATTCAGCCTATCAAGATATTCTCGATGCTTCCATTTATGGAAATATCGGCGCCGAAGATCCGATATATGATGCTGAAACAATTCCATATAACCCTCATATGTATTTTCCAGCGGATCAACTTGAAAAGTTATCAAATTTAATATTTAGCGGGAATGAGCAAGATTCGATCGTCATTATTAATGATATAATCGATAAGAATAAAGACGCAAACATTCAACGTCACCAATTTATTGCGATATTACAAAGCACTTTATTATTCGCGAAAAGACACCTTACGCTACAAGCGGATGATGAACAAGTTTTACATACATTAGAAAAAGACTTTTTGAAAAGTACGATGGATTCTCTTGATGAAATGACAAAGTCGTTTATGCAAATTATTAAGTTTATTTCACAGAAAACAAGGCAAACCCAAGCAAGTAAATTAGATCGTACCTTTATAGCGCAATATATCGAACTTCATTATATGGATAATTTATATTTGGAACATATGGCATCCATTACAGATACATCCTCCAAGTATTTCTCTAAATTCTTTAAGAAGACATTTGGAGTAAACTTTATCGAGTACCTGCATCAGACGAGGATTCACCATGCAAAAGAGTATTTAAAAACAGAAAACAGTACGATTGCAGAAATTGGTGAAAAAGTAGGCTATTTAAATGCGACCACTTTCGCCAGCACATTTAAAAAATATACTGGGGTCTCACCAAAACAATATCGGGATAAAATAATTAAGGGTGAATAACGAAGAAGAGCATGCGACAGTACGGGGCTTTCCATTTGGATAGCCCCTCTTTTCATGAAAGCGGAAGAAGAATTCGCATCACAAACGGTTAAAATACTTTGCCATTTTATGAACCTATTTTACATTCCCCTTCCCTTCCACCTATGACTAGTCTAAAATGTTGATAGATTGGCATTATTAATAAAATTCTATCCCCTTCAACTTCAGCATACGATACTAGTAAGTATCCCATTCCGCAAAATTATGCTGCAGATCTAATAATGAACGAGGTGTTATTATTTATGGCGTTTCATTCCCCGGAAAAAATTATCGAATTGGCTCGGGACGCAGGCGTTAAAAAGGCTAAACTTCCTTTCTCCAATGCTATGATTTTAGGATTTTTAGCTGGAGCCTATATTGCCCTAGGGTTTTTATTATATATTCGGGTATCCGCTAACTTTCCAATCCATATTTGGGGAGCCTTGCCTTCGATTATCGGGGCGAGTCTCTTTCCTTTAGGACTTATTCTTGTCATTATTGCAGGTGGAGAACTTCTAACAGGAAATATGATGGCCGTCACGCTTGCTAAGCTTTCTGGAAAAATTACCACTTGGCAGATTACCAAAAATTGGATCATAGCTACGATCAGCAACTTTATCGGTTCCGTTTTTGTTGCCTATTTTTTCGGCCATTTACTCGGTTTAACTGAAACAGGCCCTTACTTGGAACGAACGATTACGGTTGCTGAAAATAAAATCAACGAACCTTTTCATCTCGCCTTCATTTCAGGCATCGGCGCCAACTGGCTTGTCTGTCTAGCAGTTTGGCTTGCTTACGCGGCAAAAGATACAGCTGGTAAAATAATTGGAATCTGGTTCCCTATCATGGCCTTTGTAGCAATTGGTTTTCAACACGTTGTCGCTAATATGTTTATCATCCCTGCCGCTATTTTTGCAGGATCATTCAATTGGCTTGTATATTTCGAAAACTTCATCGCTGTTTTTCTTGGAAACGCCATTGGCGGTGCTATTTTTGTCGCTAGTTTCTATTGGGTGGCGTACGGAAAAAATGAGGAGCGTGTATAACGTCCTCATTTAATTAATCGCTCATAAAGACTGTATCCACCCTTCTCTCCGATATAGCTATACCCGTTCGCTTTGTAAAATTGATTTAAATGGTGATTATCCGCAACACAGTCCAAACGGATTATTTGTTTATTTTCAAAAGAGATTCCGGAATCGCACCACTGCAAAATCGCTTGACCAAGTCCCGTTTTCGCGTATTTTCTTCTAATCGCTAAACGATGTAAGTAAATCGCCTGATCCTCAAAATCCGCCTTTTCTCCCCAAAGGCGGCAATCCCACTCACTCGGCTGCCGCATCAAAATCGCCATTCCTGCAAGTTCATCCCTATACCGACAAACAAAAACATCACCACGCTCAATTGCTCCCGCCGTATCATGAGAATCATCCCCGGTCAACAGTCCACTCCACTGTGAAGAACCTTTACTACTCAACCATTCAGCAGTTTCACGTAGTAATAAAATAATTTCATCAGTATCTTCCATTTCTGCTTGAGCCATCACATATACATCATTCAATTGCTTGTTTTTAATTGTAAAAGAACTTTTCATACGGAACCTCACTTTTTGTTTTTTCGACTGGTAACCTTTTTTCATAATACATGACCATCCAAGTTTTTCAATCGATTATTTCCATAATAAATCTTTTGGGATATGGAATATGCAACTCTTAATTTGTGAAGTCCATCACAAATATGTTATACTAAATTAGTAGAGTGGTCTCTACTAATTAACAATACCAATTGAGAATGAGTGATAATCTGATAGTTTGGATAAACCGTTTTCTAGTAAACGGGGCAGTAATTTTATCACTTTCACAGATGGAGCGCCATATTCTTATCTTCTTCCTTTTAGATAGACAAAATAAGTAGTAACTAAAAAAATACATCCTTTATTACGAAGATGCTAGGATGATCGATCGGTTTGAGGTAAAATAAAGTGAACGTTCAATTAGTGTCGGGATTCCATCTTCTACTTACAATTCTTGGATTTCCTGCGAATTGAAAGTTTTACACCATGCTGGATAAAATGAAACTTAATTTTTAGCACAGATGAAATATCTTTTTGCTGTTTAAGTCGAATTTTATCAAAAAAGTAGAGCAAAATACTTGCAAAACAGATAATACTATATAATAATGAATATTGAGTTGTAATAATTATTATCTGAATGATAGTTTTTCCATCCTTTTGGGAAAACTATACATAAATCAAATCATATTTAGGAGGAAGATGAATTATGGCACTTATTGGTAAACAAGTAGAACCATTCAAGGCAGAAGCTTATCACAATGGTGAATTTATCACAGTAACAGATGAGAATTTCAAAGGACAGTGGAGTGTTGTTTGCTTCTATCCTGCAGACTTTACATTCGTTTGTCCAACAGAATTGGCTGATCTTCAAGAACAATACGCTACTTTGAAAGATCTTGGTGTTGAAGTATATTCTTGCTCTACTGATACACATTTTACACATAAAGCATGGCATGATCACTCAGAAGCAATCAGCACCATCGAATACATTATGATCGGTGACCCTTCTCAAAAAGTTAGCCGCATTTTCGATATTCTTGATGAAGAAGCTGGTCTTGCAGAGCGTGGTACGTTTATCATTGATCCAGATGGCGTAATCCAAGCAATTGAAATCAATGCGGGTGGAATCGGTCGTGACGCAAGTGCTTTAATTGATAAAATTAAAGCTGCACAATATGTACGTAACCATCCTGGTGAAGTTTGCCCAGCTAAATGGAAAGAAACTGGTGAAACTCTTAAGCCAAGCCTTGATCTAGTAGGAAAAATTTAAGGAGCGCGATAATTCATGATCCTAGATGCTGACATCAAAGCACAACTAGCCCAATATCTACAAATGTTAGAGGGCGACTTACTTCTTAAGGTTAGTGCAGGAACGGACAAAGTATCTCAAGATATGCTCGACTTAGTCGATGAATTAGCGACTATGTCATCGAGAATTAAAGTTGAGCATACACAACTAGAAAGAACACCTAGCTTCAGTGTCAATCGAATTGGCGAAGACACAGGAGTTACTTTTGCTGGCGTTCCACTTGGTCATGAATTTACTTCACTTGTTTTGGCTCTGCTGCAAGTTAGCGGCAGAGCTCCTAAAGTGGAGCAAAATGTCATTGATCAAATTAAGAATCTCCAAGGTGAATACCATTTTGAAACATATGTCAGTTTGACATGCCACAACTGCCCTGACGTAGTTCAAGCATTAAATATCATGGCTGTTCTAAACCCAAATGTTACCCATACGATGATTGATGGGGCAGCTTTCAAAGATGAAGTTGAAGGAAAAGGCATTATGGCTGTTCCAACAGTTCACCTTAATGGCGAATTTTTCGAAAGTGGCCGTATGACTTTAGAAGAAATTTTAGTAAAAATGGGCAGTACATCTGATCCATCCGAATTCGCTAATAAAGATCCATACGATGTCCTCGTTGTCGGTGGTGGCCCTGCCGGTGCAAGTGCGGCGATTTATGCAGCACGTAAAGGCATTCGCACAGGAATTGTCGCTGAACGTTTTGGCGGCCAAATTATGGATACTCTTGGCATTGAAAACTTTATTAGTGTAAAACGTACTGAAGGACCTAAGCTCGCCGCAAGTCTTGAAGAACATGTCAAGGATTATGACGTTGATATAATGAACTTACAACGTGCGACACGACTAGAAAAGAATGAGCTAGTTGAAATTGAACTTGAAAATGGTGCTGTTTTGAAAAGTAAAACTGTCATCATCTCAACTGGTGCCCGCTGGAGAAATGTCGGTGTACCAGGTGAAGTAGAGTTCAAAAATAAAGGTGTTGCTTACTGTCCACACTGTGACGGCCCATTATTTGCTGGCAAACGCGTCGCTGTTATTGGTGGAGGTAATTCTGGAGTAGAAGCCGCTATTGACTTGGCAGGCATTGTGAAACATGTAACAGTTCTTGAGTTTGGAGCTGAACTAAGAGCTGATAGTGTGCTTCAAAATCGCCTTTATAGCCTTCCAAACGTAACAGTGCTTAAAAATGCACAAACAACAGAAATTACCGGAACAGATAAAGTAAATGGTCTAACTTATATCGATCGCGAAACAGAAGAAGAAAAGCATGTTGAATTAGAAGGTGTATTTGTACAAATCGGTCTTGTACCTAATACTGAATGGTTAGATGGCGTTGTTGAGCGCAATCGCATGGGAGAAATCCTTGTTGACAAGCGGGGAGCCACTAACATTCCTGGAGTATTTGCTGCAGGTGATTGCACAGATGCTGCTTTTAAACAAATCATCATCTCCATGGGATCAGGTGCAACAGCTTCCTTAGGAGCATTCGATTATATGATTCGCGGTGAATAGTTTTATAATTCAGAGGTCACTTTTTAAAGTGGCCTCTTTTTTTTTTGCAATAGATTAAAAGAAAGAATGATTGTTTCATTTGTCTCTTATGCCACGCTTGCTATAGCTTTTAATTATAGCAAGCGATACTTTTTTTCAGTTACCCTATGTCAGTTGACGCATGGTAAGATTCATTTACAACAACAACATCTGTGCAATTTATGCCGGCATACGTAAGGAGCAGATGGGGAATTTCTGGAGAATGAGAATGAAAGTGCAACTCCTATTTTCCCAATATTCAAAACAAATCAAGGAGGATGAACCCTTTAATGAGAACAATTCATGCAACACAAATTGTAGCCAACAGCAAATTTAACAAGTTTCAATTACTCGTTTTTTTATGGTGTTTCTATGCTATCGCCTTTGATGGCTTTGATAGTGCTTTATACGGAATTGGCTTGCCCCTGATGATGGAGGATTTCCAAATAAGCCATGTCGAGGCTGGTGCCATCAGTAGTTACTCGGTTATCAGTACGATTATCGGTACATTTTTATTTGGCGCTCTCTCAGATCTAATTGGTCGAAAAAAAGTTATCGCTATCTGTGTACTTTTATTTAGTGTTTTTACCTTTCTGTCCGGTTTCGCACCTAGCGTCTTGATTTTTACAATTTTACGCTTCATTGCGGCACTTGGACTGGGCGGAGTTATGCCCGCACTCATTGCGGCAATGGTCGAGTATTCCCCTAAGAAAAACCGAGCATTAACCGTTGCAGCAATGTATTGCGGCTTTTCCATTGGGGCGATTGTCGCATCATTAATCGGTATATATTTCATGGAAAACCTTGGATGGCGATTCTTATATTGGATAGCTATACTCCCCTTTTTAACGTTACCCTTTTTCCTTAAAAAGTTCCCGGAATCCCTAGGCTTTTATATCGCCCGCAAACGGAACGATAAAATAGCTCAGATTCTTAATCAGGTGGATCCAAGGGGCAATTATCAAGCTACAGACAAGTTTGAAGCTGGCACCGTCGAAATGCAGAAAAAGGAATTGCCTATTAAACAAGTCTTTTCCAATAAAAGACTTATTAGTACATTAGCCTTTTGGCTAGCGATGACTTGCTCCCTGTTAGTTATCTCTGGTTTAGGTACATGGCTTCCAAAAATCATGAATGAATCTGGGTATGGTATCTCTTCCAGTTTATCTTTTAATCTTGTCCTTTCGTTTGGGCAAATTACTGGATCCATTGTCGGAGGAGTGTTAGTTGAACGAATTGGCCACCGCAGAGTTTTAATTTCGATGTTTTTAGTTGCTGCTCTTTCATTTCTTTTATTAAGCTCGACATCTAATACACTCTTATTATATGTTCTTGTAATGTTAACTGGGGCATGTACAATTGGTACGCAAAATCTTATGAATCCGTACGTTTCCGAATTTTATCCACGAGAAGTTCGAACAACTGGGCTTAGTATAGCCATTGGTGTCGGGCGGTTCGGGGGAATTTTAGCACCTGTTATGATTGCGCTTTTGCTAGCGACAAACTTGCCACCACAACAGGCATTTATGGCCTTTGCGATTCCTAGCCTGCTCGGAGCTCTTGCTTTTTTCACAGTTCAAGAGAAATATGGCAGTTTTGATCGTGTCTTGAAGCCAGCTAGACAGATTTCGGAGCCAGCTAGACAGCACACAGAGGCATGAATATAAGATTAGAAAAAGGTGCTAGGTTTCCGGGCTTGCGGGAACCTAGCGTTTTGTTAAAACAAGCTTTCGTAATAGAATGATTTCTGAGCTTGATATGATCAAAAAATTAATCCATAATCCTAAAAGTATTTTTCTAAACTTAAAAGATTAATCTGTAATTTAATAAATTGTCGTCCAAACTCGGAAGTTTATTCTTAAACTAAATTTTAAACATGATTATCTGAATACCTGAAATGTACAGAAACAGTTATTTCTCATCAATATAAATTTAAAAACCAGCTCCCGTTAGGAACTGGTCCTATATTACCCGATCGAAACCATCCGATCAATTGACAGCTTCGCTCGTTCCGCAATCTCTTTAGGAACTGTGATGACATGCTTGTTTTCCTTTAGAGCCGCAAGTACTTTTTCAAGGGTGATCATTTTCATAAAAGGACAAACTGCTTCTGGATTTGCAGCGATGAATCGCTTCGTAGGATTTTGCTTTTCCATTTGATGAATGATGCCCACTTCCGTTGCCACAATAAATTCCTCAGCTGATGAATTTTTCGAGTGCGTCAACATATTCCCAGTTGATAAAATATGAGTTTTATCTTGAGGAAGAACCCCCTCCGACTTCAAATACATACTTGATGTCGAGCAACCACATTCCGGATGAACGAGTAAATCTGCTTCAGGATGCTTGGTTAGCACTTCTTCTACTTGGTATGGGGCAATCCCTGCGTGCACATGACATTCCCCCATCCAAATATGGATATTCTCGCGGCCTGTTTGATTTTTCACAAAGGAACCAAGAAACATATCTGGTAAAAATAAAATCTCTTTATCTTCGGGGATCGAGCGTACAATATCGACTGCATTAGACGAAGTGCAGCAATAATCACTCTCTGCTTTCACTTCAGCTGTTGTATTTACATAAGCAACGACTACAGCATCAGGGTGCTCCGCTTTCCAAGCACGGAGCTGTTCCGCTGTAATTGAATCCGCTAAAGAACAGCCTGCTTCAAGATCTGGCAAAAGAACAGTCTTCTCTGGATTCAGCATTGCTGACGTTTCTGCCATAAAGTGAACACCACAGAAAACAATCACATCAGCCGAAGTATCTAGCGTTGCCCGAGCTAGACTAAGAGAATCACCTAATACATCTGCAATATCTTGGATTTCCGGTAGTTGATAGTTATGGGCAAGCAAAATGGCATTACGCTTTTTCTTCCATTCTTGAATTTCTTCAATTAAGCGATTTTTCGTTTCAGTCATGATCATTTTCATACTCCTCCCTTATTCCAATACAACTTTTACACTAATATCAAACGCTTTATAGGAATGCGTTAAAAAACCAAGTGAAATATAATCAACGCCACAATCTCTATAGCTTTCTAAATCTTCCATAGTAATCCCGCCTGAAGCCTCCGTCGTAATATGAGCAGGCACTAATTTTATGAATTCCTTTATTTCATCTGGTGTACGGTTGTCAAACATGATTACATCCGCTTTCGCTTCTACCGCCTCAATCACCTGCGCTTTTGTCTCCGTTTCCACTTCAACCTTTACCATATGTCCTAACTGTTCATGGATCAGGTCAACAGCCCGCTTTATCGAACCTGCAAATGAAATATGATTATCTTTAATCATGACTCCATCATAAAGTCCAAAACGATGGTTATAGCCACCGCCACAACGGACAGCATATTTTTCTAGCATTCGCAGACCAGGTGTCGTTTTTCTCGTATCACATATCCTTGTATGATCGCTATTTAACAACTCCACTGCTTTTCGCGTCAAAGTTGCAATCCCACTCATCCTTTGTACAAGATTTAAAACAACTCTCTCCCCTTTTAAAAGGGTTGAAATCTCCCCAGAAACTACGCCAAGACGCTCTCCTATCGAAATTCTATCACCGTCTTTAACGAACAGCTTAATATCCACGTCACCATTCAAAAGCTGAAATCCCGTCCTAATGATTTCCTCGCCGCAAAATATTCCCTCATCTTTCGATAAAAAGACGATTTCCCCATGAGTATTATCTGGAAAAATTAAATCTGTTGTTATATCTTGCTCACCAATATCTTCAATAAAAAACTGCTCCATTAACTTCCTCAGTTTCAGTTTGTTCATCTATCACTACTCCCCCTTCACGATTTTGAATGATCACTTTCTTTCGCCAATATTCATCTTCATTTGGGAAATCACTTCGAAAATGACCACCTCGGCTTTCTGTCCGCTTCAAAGCTGCTTCTGTAATCAAATACGCATTAATATACATAAAAATCATCGTAAGATCTTGAATAGAATAAACGTCAAGGATTGTGAAATTTATCACATCCAATTGATCTAGCCACTCCATTTGCTCTGATAACAGCTCTTTGGAACGAACGATCCCGACTTTTTTCATCATCGTTTCCTTTAAAAGCGAAATATCGGGAAGCTGGATCGTTTTTTCTTCAACCGCTTGAAGCGCATGTCTCGGAAACGCACCTAGTTTTTCGTGAGAGTTTATCCATCGTGAAAGCTTTTTCCCTTGATAAAGACCTTCTAATAGCGAATTACTTGCCAACCGATTAGCACCATGAAATCCCGTACATGATGCCTCCCCAATCGCAAATAATCCTTTTAGGGAAGAACGCCCGATTCCATCGGTTTTGATCCCGCCCATTAAAAAATGGCTCCCAGATATAACCGGGATTCTTCCTTCCGCTAAATTCACACCATTCTTTTGGCAAATTTCTGTAATCGATGGGAATCTCCTCTCGAAATTAGAAATACAGTCGATATCTAAATAAATCTCATGACCTTTTTCCCTATAATCAAAAATTGCCTGAGAAACAATATGTCTTGGCGCAAGATCTTTTAACGGATGGACACCTTCCATAATCGGAGTCCCATCTTCTGTAACTAAGATCGCTCCTTCTCCACGAACTGCTTCGGAAATTAACCCTCTCACTTTTCCGTCTTTATACAACAAGGTAGGATGAAATTGGATAAATTCCATATCCGCAATCTCGGCACCAGCTAAATAAGCCATGGCAATCCCGTCTCCTGTAACCGTTTCGGCATTGGAAGTAAATGAATACAATTGCCCGCAACCGCCAGTCGCCAATACGATATAATTTCCATAAAAATGGCGAATTACTCCATCCTGATTTTTCGCTTTAACTCCAATACAACGATTTTCTTTCTCGTCTACAATTAACTCATACGCAAAAATATTTTCCTCTACCTCGACATGATCTCGGAGACTATGAATCAAATATTCTATTAAATTTTTTCCCGTTGCATCTCCACCGCTATGAACAATGCGCTTCTCACGATGAGCTCCTTCTAACCCGAGCACGAGATTTCCTCTCGCGTCTTTATCAAAAATATCCCCATCTGTCGAGATCTCTTGGATAAGCTCAGGAGCCTCGTTCAATATTTCACGAACAAGACCTGAATGATGGTGATGGTACCTTCCCGCCTCCAATGTATCGGCGAAATGCTTTATCGGATCGTCTTCGATTGCTACTGCCGCTGCAATTCCACCTTGAGCTAAATAAGAGTTCGCGTTCTCCATACGTGACTTTGTCAGAATCCTCACATTCAAATCGTCACGAAGCAAAGTCGCTAACCGCAAAGCAGCAACCCCACTTCCAACAATTACAACATCATCATCTTTCATGATGTAACCCTCCGAAGTTTACATATGTCTTGACAACTATAATTACACAAATTATTGTGAAAAACAAGGATTTTATGTAATTTTTCACCTTCGGTTATAAATTTCGCAAAGCTGAGCCTGAAGATGTGATCATAAAAATTGATTATAGAATATTTAAAAAACATGAAGATTTTATCGATTATAGTTCCCTATTCGAAGATAGCGGTTGGAAGCACATTTACTGAACTCAATATTTTAATTATATATAGACATACACAACGAGCTGTTATCGCTTGTTGTGTGTTTTTTCTCTAGTTGAATTTAAGACCTTCTAGTTATTTTTACTTATATTTTTAAAAATTTTATAGTAACATAGTTACAGATAGGAATTATTTGGCAGGATGTCATTATTTGAAATCCTAGCCTTTCACTACTTATACAGTCAACTTGGAGGAATCATCATGAGAAAATTACTAAGTATTTTTGCTATTATACTATTATTTTTAGCAGCGTGTAGTAGTAATAATAACGCAGGGGTTACAAATAAGGATGCAGATAAGACTAACACAGAAACATCTGAGGAAAATTCCGATGACACGGAAGACGTAATTTCTGAAGCAGAACAAATTAAAGGCTTCACACCATATGTTGAAAAGTCCGATTTTATTATTGAAGAAAATACTTTTGATCCTTTATATTATTATAAAGAGAGCCGATACGAAGAGGACGACCCTTATACTTGGGGGATTGGAAGTATTGCATTTGTTAAAACATCACCAGACGGTTCCCTTTATTATTTCAGCGGTTCAGGGGGGCATAAGGAAGAGGGCCTAGCATATGAGGTCTTTACACTTAACGAACAGAATAAACCTGTCATTCACAGCAAAATCTACATGCCGACACAAAAGAAATTAGTGGAAGAAAATGAAGAATATTATTCAGTTGATGAGCAAATCATCAATAATACTCTCATAACTTTATATGAGCACCACCATGTTCAAGAGGGTGAAAACTCATCTATCCAATTGACTATAGAGACGACCGATATAAGTGATATTTTGAATGGTATAGATAAGGATTATGAAGCCAAAGCGGTCTTCGAAAAAACCCTTAACTATGACGATAATGATACATTGGAATATTATCGGAATGACTTTGGTTCCATCGTTAACTCTTCAATAGGTCCTGTCTTTATCTATCCAAATAATCCGAATGAGAAAAGCGATTTTAACATATTTCCATTAACAAACAACCCATTGAATAGCGAGACCAAATTAAAAGATCCTTATGACATTGTATATACATCAAGTGAAATCCTTTATATCGATTTTGAAAAGGGCTATTATTTTGTTGAAGACAGTTCAGATGATGGTATAAAGAGATTAGACATCGAAAGTGGCGAACCGTTATATGATGGGGCAACTGACAAAGTATTACCACTCGATTTTAGTTATTCGAGTGAGATCTATCAAATAGATGATGAATCTTTCTACGCTATTGATGACGAAACAATTTATGTAATCGGCCATGATCTTGAATTATTGGATTCCACTTCTATCTTTGCTGATGAGGATGAGGAAGATGACTATGAAGGAGATCTGTACGGTCCTTACTATTTAGGCGATAACCAATTCCTAATACTAGAAAATTATGAGTATCAACGTAAAGAGCATTTGAAAACGTCTATTATGAAATACGAGTTTTAACCATTAGTGCCAGGTTTCGATACCTGGCACCTTTTTTTGAATTAAGCATCTACCGTATAAGCTTTTTTCATTGTTTCTAAACCATAACGAGCTACTTCCAATGCTGATTTGCCTTGATAATCTTCAATAAACAGTTCTAATGATAGAAATCCTTTGTATTCGATCTGTGCAAGTATGTTCGCCATTTCTTTTGTTGGGGATATTCCTTCTCCTGGAAAAACACGATGACGATCTTCTAGTTTCTCTCTGGATGGATCGTCAGGATAATCATTGACATGAACAACCCCAATCTCGTTTGCATGCATTCTTTTGATTTCAAAAAGGCTGCTCCCACCCAAATGCATATGGAATGGATCGATTAAAACCTTTGACTCTCTGTTAGCTTTTGCTAAAATTAGTTGCGCTTCTTTTAACGTCGATAGTTTCGCTGCCTTCCCCCAAAATTCTAGAATAGGTTCGATTCCTATCTTTCTACCAATATCAGCTAGTCGATTAAAATCGCTTGCTATATCTTCTAATGGGACCTCCGCTACATTTCCAAACGGTGGAGCAGCAATAGCAGTACACCCCAATGACTTTAATAATCTCATTTCTTTTTCAGCTTGTTCCAAAGCGTTCTCCTTTATCTCTCTATTTGCATCCGCCCATTTGAAAAACGTTATTGCATTGATAAAAGAAAGATTAGATTCCTCTAACGCTGCTTTGATCCCCTGAACAGTTCCTCCATTTGCTAGGAAGTCTTCGATATTACGCATCCACAGTTCAATTCCGTCATATCCAGCTTGCTTTGCCACTTCAATTTGCTCGAGGATCGTAAGTTGGAACGGAAATAAAGTTGAGGCATTTAATGCTGTCTTAAATGGAAACATTGGTTTTTCTCCTTTCATATAGATAAAAACCGTCCTTCCTTGTCGGATTGTAAAGCCCGTTCAATTAAATAGATATTGAATCTCGCCTCTTCCGGTTTCACTAGTAAATCGGAGAATCCCATTATAGAGTCGTATATATTTTGGTAGTAATGCTGGTAGCCCCCAGGAATAGTCTCAATTTCCCCCTTAATATTCAACTGTCCGATTGTTGTGTGGACAACTCCCCAGCGTTCTTTGCTTTCCCTCCCCCACTGTCTGTTCGAGGCAGGAGATTCTCCAGCTATTAAAGCTTTTTCTTGTGGATCGATTCCAAATTTAATGAATGATCCTTTTTCTCCATGTAAAACATAACGAGGGCTTTCCATTCGAACAAATGGGGAGGATCTAAGAGTGACCTTCAAATTGTTTTCATATAGAAGCGTTACATCAAAGTAATCATGGGCAATGGCACCTTTACGTTGATTTTGAATATGTGCACTAATTTTTTGAGGAGCCCCGAAAAGCTGAACGGCTTGATCAAGTAAATGAACACCTAAATCATAAAATACTCCTGCCCCTTTTCCTGCTTGATCACGCCAATTATGATTCGTCGCATTCGGATGATAACGATCCCAACGGAACTCGCATTCCTTGATTTCTCCAAGCAGTCCCTCTCGAATAATAGCTTGAAGCGTCATAAAATCGCCATCCCAGCGCCGATTATGAAAAACACTTAATACCTTATTTTTCTCTTTCGCCAACTGGATTAGTTCATCTGCCTCTGCACTCGTAGCTGTGAACGGTTTCTCAATAACGACATGTTTTCCTGCATTCAATGCATCGCGGACGAATTCGCCATGTTGTGTGCTTAGAGTTGTGATGACGATTAAATCAATTGTTGGATCCTCATAAAGTTTAGTAACAGATTTTACAACTTCCACCCACGGATACCGTTCTTTCGAATGTTCGCTCCTTCGCTCTACCACTTTTTTTAAGTGTAAGCTAGGAACAGAAGTAATAATTGGAGCATGAAAGGTTCTACCTGCGAATCCATAGCCTATTAACCCTACTTGTAACGGATTGCTCAAATAAAATCACTCCTCTTCATTAAAAATTCCTGTTCATTTCTTGGAGTAATATCCTCATAGATCATATGAAGGATAAATAATGATAGACCAAAAAGATTCTGTCCGTTTGTATATCAATGATATTAATAAAAATAAATCTGTCATAAATAGTTTACGAGAGGACTAATCTTTTAAGGTAGCAAGAACTTTTATACAGGAGGTATGATCATGAGTTTTCAAATCGGAATGCGGATCCCCCCGCATATTGGCAAGCTAGGAATGGAAAACGTCGCTTATTGGGCGGCAAGTATTGGACTTGATGTCGTTGACGTTCCTGTATATAACGAAAGTATTAAAAAGACTTTACATGATGCGGGGCTTCAAGTTGGTTCCATTGACCTGAGAGGCACTTCGGCTTTGCTTAGTGAAGATGAATCGCGACGCGCAAATGCGATCGAGTCGATCACGAAACAAATGACGGAAGTATCAGAGTTAGGTGGAAAAGTACTGTTTCTAGTTCTTATCCCTGAAGATGCGAATCAATCAAGAGAAAAGAGCTTTTCAATCTGGAAGGAATCCTTTCCTGAGGTTATTAAACACGCGGAAGAAAAAGGCCTTTATCTTGCCCTAGAAGGTTGGCCAGGACCAGCTCCGCAATATCCGGCAATTGGCTGTACACCGGAAACATTAAGGGCGATGTTCGAGCATATTCCATCCAAACACTTCGGACTGAATTATGACCCGTCTCATTTAGTCCGGCTTGGAATTGATTATTTACGAGTTCTTGCTGAGTTTGGTGATCGTGTTAATTATTGCCATGGAAAAGATACTGAGATTTTACATGATGAACAATATGAATATGGCACTTTACCTGCTAGCTTTGGAGTGAAATATGGATTTTCTGAAGGGGCATGGCGATATACGATTCCTGGCCATGGCGATGTCGAATGGGACAAGGTAGCCGTTCGCCTTGAAAAAATTGGATATAAAGGCCCCATTAGTATTGAACTTGAGGATATGCGTTTTTGGGGCTCTTTAGAAGCCGAACAACAAGGGATTGTGAAAGCTAAAAATCATTTAACACTTTATTTTAAATAAGTCGCATTTTTTCCGAGTTTCGCTTGTATCTATTTTATAGAAACAAATTTTAAATCGGGGAATGAGGTAAATTATGAAGAAAATTCATATTGGTATAATTGGAACTGGCGGGATTTCTAATTTGCACGGGGATCATTTGGCTGTATTAGACAATGTGGAAATTGTGGCGGTTACAGATCCGAATGAAAATAATAGAAAACGATTTATTAACAAGTATCAACTAACAGCGGCTTCTGAGTTCGATGATCACACAGATATGCTAAAGCACCCTTCATTAGATGCAGTCATTATTTGTTCCCCACACACACTTCATTTTAGACAAGCTATGGACGTCATGGAGCACGGTTGCCATGTATTGATTGAAAAACCAATGGCCTGCTCAAAAAAAGAAGCGGAGGAATTAATAAAGACAGCTGAAAAACTGGGAAAGGTGTTACAAGTATCGTATCAACGTCATTTTGAACCCGCCTTTATGTATATCCGTGAAGCCATCGCAAATGGCGAGATTGGAAGATTAACTTCAGTTACGGCCTCTTTATACCAACAGTGGGGACATGGATCAGAGAATGTATGGCGTAAAAACCCTGCTTTATCAGGGGGTGGGATGTTAATGGATTCCGGCAGTCATATATGTGATGTGCTACTCTGGACAACGGGATTAACTCCGATAGAGGTATCGACACAATTAGAAAAGCATCATTCAGCAGTAGAGCTCGATTCCTTTACAGCTATTCGCTTTGAAAATAATGTCATCGCTGGTTTAAACATTGTCGGTTATGCGCCTTTTTGGCATGAAACCTATGTATTTTGTGGTGAAAAAGGTGGTATTTTCTATGATAATGGAAAAGTCACACTCCATCGTTTAGGAACTGAGCCAATTACACCGCTACTTCCAGAAAAGGCAACAAATCAAGATAAAAGCTTTATTGATGCGATTCTAGGAAAACACGAAGTTAAAGTACCAGGTCATTTTGCTAAAGAAGTCGTTAATCTGACAGAATTGATATACAAAGCAGCCGGATATGAGCCTTTAGTATAAATGAAAAGAATCCTATTCTTTGATCATATATATTTTTTTACTCGAAACAGGACGGAAATCATAATGATTTTCCCGTCCTGTTTTACTTATTTTTCAAGATGAAATTATCCTTCTTCTCCGCAAAAAAGATTGTTATAAATGCATCTAATGTCATATCAAATTGTCTTGACTATTATAACAATTTTGGATATATTTATTATAATTCCCCTAATTTAAATATTTGAATAATTTTTAAGGCAATACATAAAAAGGAGTTGAGGGATTAAACAAAATAAAGAGCTATGGTCGGGTCATACAAGTATCAAAACTCCAGGTGCAAAAGAATCTCGCAATGATGTTAGAAAGATTATTAAAGTTTTTAACAAAAACTTAGGAGGAAAGTTAATGAATGCGCTTACTAAACCCTTTTCGCTCTTAATATTGATTAGTTGCTTAAGCTTATTACTATTTGCGTGTTCTAATGGCCCCACAGAAAAAGTGGATACCAATGGAAATTCTGGGAATGGGAGTTCTGAAAATGGCGATTCTAAGCCTAACGATGATCCAGAACCAGCAATGGAATTTTCAGATGAGGAAGTAACTATTTCTATTCAAGTCCATTGGGATGAAGAGATGTTTAATACTCGTTTTAAAGAGCCTATTGAGGCTGCACTTCCTCATATTACTGTAGAACATGTCCGATCAGGTTCGGGACGTGAAGAACTAGAAGAGTTGTTCGCCCAGGGGATTGTCCCAGATATCCTTTTTGAAGTCTCGACGGAAAACCTTGACTATTTGGACCTAGCCTATAATTTAGATGAGATGATTGAAAAATATGGATATGATACAAGTCATATTAATCCAGTTTTTCTAGATGCAATGCGGGGCAGTGATAGTCAAGGACGACTATTAGGCATACCATATGAAGTTATTTATCGTGTTCTGTTTTACAATAAAGATATTTTTGATTTGTTTGGTCAGGATTATCCTTCGAACAATATGACATGGAGTGAAGCATTAGAATTGGCAAGAAAGATGACTGGGGAACGAAATGGAGTTCAATATCGGGGTCTTGACTTCGCCAACCCATATGTTCCGCTCCAGCAAATTCCTGTTAACTTAACCGATCCAGAAACTGGAGAAGTCAATTTAGATCAACCAGAGATTGCGAAATATTTTGATCTTCTCGATCAGGTTATTGCCTCTCATGGAGATGTTGAGGATCATTTTAGCGGAGCTCGTTACGTTGAGGACCAAACAACAGCTATGCTAGTAGAGTTTGTACAGGGGCTCAATTGGTGGCAAAATAATGAATCACTTGTTCAAGCCGTAGCTCCACTTCCTGTATGGGATGATGGGCCTGCTGTCAGTCATCGCCCTGACGGACAAATAATTCCATTGCACATTAATAAGCATAGTGAGAAAAAGGATGCAGCCTTCCAAGTATTGGCGTTCTTTACAGAAAGTGAATACCAAACCTTTGCATCACGTCAAGGCATCGGGCCTTCAACAACCGACACATCCGTACTTAGCGAGTTTTTCCAAGACTATGATTTCGCGGACGAAACAAATGTAGCTACTATTTTTGAACATCCACCTGCGACTCCGCCAGCGCAAATCAGTCCATGGGATCGGTATGTCGACCTTGATCCAGGTAGATATGCGACTTCTGGTATGGATCGTAACGAATATCTCCGCGTCATTAAAGAGGAATCAGAAGCTAAAATTCAGGAGGCTAAGGCTACTCAGTAATGCTTTTTGTAACGTCTATGTTCTGGAACTCCTTTGTTCTGATTAGCTGCTGATGAATCGAAAATAGAAAACAAATGGAGCCAAGGAAAGGTAAAACTACCTATTCTTTGGCTCCATTTGTATAGTTAATTACTACTTAAACTTTTAGCAAAGGTCAATCCGCTTTAGGATAGAGTAACTGAATAAATACGCCTCCAACTACAGAACGGTTTTGAAAGCCTACTTGTTTTCCAGTAACCGTATCATACCAATCTGTAAATGGCACTCTACTCGGCGATTCATTTAAAAGGTCCCATAATGGCGCAATCAGCTTTTCAAATGTATCCTTGTCTTCTGCCATTGACGCACTCCAAACGAGCCAATCTGCTTTTGTATACGTATTTCGGCTATCTAGCGGCGTCCCGTACTTATTACTCTTCTCTTGATAAAAGAGAACTTCCTTCTCTGCAAGCTCTTCTGGAAATAGGTGCAGATTAAAAAGTCGATCCCATACGAGATTATATTTCAGGCTCCAAGTATCCGATTCACTATCAAAAGTTAACTTTGAATGATTATCCACTCGTGCCATTTCTTCCCATTTGGAAGCCATTTCCTTTGCTGCTTTTAAGTACCGCTCCTCACTCTCGGTTTCAGCCAACATTTTGCACATAATGGAATAGGCGCCAATTCCGATAATCGCTTTGATCGATAGGTTGGCATTGCGTGCTAAATGCCCTGCAAAGTCATCTGTGCATAATTGATTCTCTGGGTCAAGTCCATTTTCTAGTAAATAGTTCGCCCATTTACTTAAAAGATCCCAATGTTCTTTGGCGAAGTTGGCATCGTTTTCAAAGACACTAACAGCGGCAGCCATGATTAGCATATTCCCGCACTCTTCAATCGGCATTTGAAATTCTAATTTATTTTCACCGTATACTTGCCCATTCGCTTTTGGATATGTTCCAACATCGTGGGGGGCAAAGTCAAACTTCCAATCTTCACTCGCAGCATAGCGGAAAATCGGCCGCATCATCCCTTTAACTAGCTCTAGATTATAATATAAATAAAGAGGGATAGATGGATAGCTCACATCAACAGTTGCGATACAGCCATTGCTGAAGTTCTCTTTTGATAAAAATAAAACATCCCCATTTTCATCACTTACTAGTTTATGAGCAGCAATGGATTGTCTATAAGCTAGTGACAGAATGTCTTTATATTTCTCTCCTCCAGTATCTTTGCCGACTCTTTGCAATTGTTCATTAAACGCAACCGACTTTGTCTGAATTTCCTCATATTGCTCTACAGCTAAAACGAGCATTTCTGAAAAAGTTAAACCATTTCTACGCCAGTAGGCATCTAGTGATTTCCCAAAATATTCAACAGAATGAATATCATCATAGGCTAAAACTAAATAATTTGATGACCAACCTTCTTCCACATTCCCATAGTCAATGACAGTCGCCATTACTGGAGGATCCTCAACAACCGTTCGTGGTTGATTATGATCATCGTCCCCTGAGATTTGACTCGTTTCTACAAACTGCTTGCGAACTTGATAAGATTGAATAACAGTTTCTACTTTCCTTGCATCAGGTGCAGCTACATGAAAATAGCCCCAATCAATTCTCGTGTCATCGCCAACTCTTTCTAAAATCGGCTGGTCTTTCGTTCCTATCGCCATGGACACAATATGCTCACCAACCGTTTTTCTCTCCCAAACAACAGCTTGATCAGCTGTATTCACACAGCAATCACCTGAAACATCAAAGTAGATACTAACATTATGCGGTTGCCCATCAATGGAACACACGCGAAATGTAATATAGGAAGCTGGTCTTGACAATAAATCTAAATCATCTAATAACAATGGTGTTAAAAAGTGAACCTCTAGTTCTACACCAGCCCCTACAAATGTGTATGTACTTGTTAGCGGTTCAACTATTAAACTCGTTTGCTCCATTGTAGCTGGTTCTTCAAACTGTCCATCTTCAGCCATTTCTACTTTCCCCATAAATTTCCTTACAGTACCGTCTATGGAGATCATTCCTACCATACTGTTACGTTTATTTGTCCAATGGCGAGTATGGTCATCATATAACTGATCTGCAGCTGACCAAATACTGAAGTATGGATCAACAGTGACAAGGGGTACAGATGGGGGTCTAAAATTTACTGGCATACTAACTCTCTCCTTTAGCGGAGGGGAGTGATTTCTCCCTCTCCCATTTTTATATATTTATTTTTAAAACTAGATTACCAGTTAACGATTAACTTTGTTCTTTCCTCCGAATGATGAGAATAATGGAGAATTATTGTTTTCGACTCATCATCCCATTCCCACTTAATTGGCTCACTCTGCTGTCCAACTTCAATTTTGGCTGCCAATGGCTTTTTAGGACAATAAACCCTGGCAACCGCTTGAATCTTTTCAGGGCCTTTCACAACCAGCTCAAAGCCTGATCGATTTTGAGCGAGTTCTTCTATTCGCGAGGATGCCGCAATAACGACCACTTCCTTATCAAACTTCTGATAGTCGAGATCATATAAAAACGCATTACCACCTGGCTTCAACGAGATTTGTTGAATAATTCTTAAGTCTGGGTCAAATAAATCTACGAAACTACCATCAAGTTCAAGCGGATTGTCATGGACGGATTCATCTAGAACAGCTGCAACTCGATAAGGCCCTCTTTGCAACATAAAATAATTATTTTCTTCCCACTCAAAATCAGCATCAGCCATTGTTAAACTATTTTTCACCATTTCTCTCAAACCATCCGCATCCACTTTACTTTCCGCACATTGATCTGGAGATATGGTCAAATAACCCGCAATTCCCTTACCTATTTCATAAATACCTTGCTTCGTTGCAGTGGAAAGTCCAAGACTTTCGAAAAGATGTTCCCTAGGAGAATCGTATTTCTGTTTGCCGTTATTCCACCATTCTCTCACGTTATGATAAGGATCACTGTCGTCACCTACATAGATGAGAATGCCTCCCTCCTTTACCCATTGTGCGATCGCATTATGGATGTCCGGATATTCTGGTTTTAAAAATTCATAGCTTAAAATCAATAACTTATAATCTTTTAAGTAATTGGAAAAGCGGCGAACATTGTCCAACTGAACGGGTCTTACCCAAAGTCCCCTCTTTAAAAGCGGCAGAGCTAATCCATAAAAATGGGAAAAGTTTAATAGACTTCTTTCCTCTTCAGCGGTAGTAGTTTCAGTGTCCATACCTTCATACTTAATATTTTTTCGCTGATACATCATCGAATCAGCAACAAGCACACCAATCTTTTCATGACGTCCATAAACTTGAATATCCGCTTGATCCATGTTCCCCAACGTATGCATCACTGTAAGGAGCGTTGTTGCATAATCGTTCGGTATTCTTTCCCGAGTAGTCCCATCCTCACTTGGATAAGTTCCTTCAAAAATTCTTCTTGGCCAAGGTGAAACTTCATAGTGAGCAATATCTGGATGTAAAAGCGAAGCCACGACTGTTTTAAAGTAATTATCCCGATAATCTGACCATGTATATCTTGGATTATCTTCAATTGGGTCATGTAAAAACCACATTCTTCGATCTGTACCGCTTACAAGTTCCTGCATCATACCGTACTCCAGAAAAGCCGTTTCAAATGTCCGCTCTTTTTGAACTCCCTCATATACATTTTGCGTGCGAGAAGTCCCTGTCCAAATTTGCGCAATATAACCATCTACCGCTGGCAAATCAATTAACTTAGACTCCGGACTGACAATCCGCCATTGTGTATAATTGATCAGACTATGGGTCGGTACGTAAAAACGAAGAAAACGGTTATACTTGACAAGTGCATATTCCTTCAATTCACTGCATAAGCGGTCTAATGTCCGAGTATATAAATATGCCTTTAATTGGGATGCTCGATATTGAGCATCTTCCGACTCATGAGGCGGTTGCCACGGTTCTTTATAGAAGATTTGCCACTCCCGCTTAAACGCCTCCGAATATCCACCATCTACCCAAAATTCTGGCTCTTCCAAATGAATGGCCTGAACACCTGCGTCGACTGCTATTTTTATTCTTTCTGTTAAAAAATTCGTAAATGCAATGGTAGGTACCATATACGGAACATCTACACCATGGCTAATATGATTTCCTTGCGCATTTTTCTGGGCTTCATCCCAATGTTCTCGCCCATCAACTTCGCCATATAAATATTCCTTATATTCACCCCATGATACACCTGTCATTAAATGAACGACATAGCCTTTCTCTTTCCACTGTTTTATCCGCTCTGGCATCGAATCATCAATTCCGTAAACCATAACAAAATCTGTTTGCAAATCATAAGAAGGTTTGTATGCCTCCACTTCTTGGAACCCTGTTCTTTCTTCATTACGGCTTCTTTTCAGCATTTTTCATCTCTCCTAGCTGAGGGTGGGAAGAGAAATAAGTCTCTCCCACCCTATAGATTCATTAGACTCTATAAAGTTATTTAGCCTGTAACCCGTATTCCTGGCGGACGAGGTCAAAATATTGGTCACCACGGACAACGACAAATTCTTCCCCAAGTGAATTTGCAATAACTTCTATATCTGCCGGGGTAATCGACCACGATAACATTCCCATCGCTATAAACAAAGGTGACTCCCCATCCCACTTCCTTGCCGCCTTAGCAATTTCCTCTTTTGCCTCCCTCACACTACTGGACGAAAGCAAAATCGACTGTGGTAATTGTCCATTCAAGATCGTTGTTTCAGTATAATTGTCCCAACCTAGAAAAATCCCTTTTAAGTTGACATGATCAATATAATTTTGGATCTTTTTCTCGGACAATGGAAGATCACGACTGTTAACCCGGTTTAACGCATAAATAATATCCATACCGGTTTTCTCCATATACTCTCCCGTTTGCTTAGCAAATATATGGAATGTCTCATCAGGCCATGGTGTTGGATAAATATATCCTGCCCCTGATGGACCGGCAATTAAAAGATCGTTCTCTGTTGCTGTTTTTTGATAGTACGCTAGTATGGAAGGAGCGGCATCATAGAGAATTGGGGTTGTAGACCAATTAATTGGTACTTTGCCCCTCCGCTCATTATCCCAAAGCATTCTCATATGATGTTGGTTATATTGAAGGTTATCGCCTTCTCCAAGGGTAAAAGTAATATAAATTTTATTTTCTAATTCAGGAGCTTGCAGAGGAGCTTGTTTTTGGATTTCTCCCTCTACTCCAGAAAAAACCGTCATATTATTAAACCAGTCAGCTGGGAGTACGTAAACGCCATGTGCTGAGACTAATTCCGTACCACTAAACTCCCCTGCTACATCATTTCCGAACCAGCCTAAATAAGGAGTATTCGGTTCCACTTGATTTAAAATTTCCTCGAATAATTCCTTTTCCTCTGGAACATTTGATTCAAGCGAAAATACCATCGCCCGATTTGCAACAGCATAATCTCTTAAAAATCCATATGGTTCCTTTTTATCTGATGACACAGGTTGAATATTAGAGGCAGACACCTTATATTGGTTCCACATATCAATTGAAACAATTAGCTTTTTCGTATTCTCGGATGGGATAAATCGATAAATGAAATAGTTTCCGTTATCTGCCCAGCGGTGCCCATTGAATCGATCATCTGAACTCGATCCACCGCTGTCATATAAATAGAGATCTTCTTCGGCCGTACCGGGAATAAACTCGCTAATCGTTTCACCATCTGCTTTTACAGTTACTTTATGGATAGCTGCTCCCCACCCATCCGTAGGGAAAGCATCTTGAAAGCGGAGATAGACAGCTTCCTTTCCTAGAAACTCTGATAAATCAAGGTCATACACATCCCGATTAGAGCCATCTCTTATTTCCTTAGCTACGATAAGATTCTTAAAGGAGGAAAAATTGTCATTAGGCAAAGGAATGCTTTTGCCAGGGTCTAATCCAATTAACATTTCATCTGTTGTTTCAGACCAAAGGTTTTCAAACTGCCATCGATAGGCATCTAAACCATTCGAGAATTTTGTACGTAAATCTTCTATAACTTTCAATTGATATGGTTCCTTTTGAAGCTTTTCCGCAAGTGAAGGACTTGCTACTACTGCATTCCTCACTCCGGCAATCGTCGTTGCAACATTAATCGTATCCTGCACTTCCGGATCATAAATAATCATACCAGCCACTTCATTCTTATATTTCAATAAGACATCCCACGGATCTTTCATGACTGTATATGGAACCTCCAAATCTTTTAACCAAGTATACTTGCCTTCTTCAAACTTATTTTCGATTAAATAGATTCTTGGTTCTTCCCTATTTACGTTCCCTTGTAAAGTTGCAAACAAAATTTTCTCATCACCTGATTTTTTTTCGATATCTAGCACATCTAGCTGTTTCGCTTTTGGAAATGTTGGCAGAGCTTGACTAACGGGAAATTTCACTTTCTCACTGTTAACCACCTTCATTACATAAATAATGATCGCTACCGGGATTAACAACAATATTAAGACCGTTAAAAAAGGTTTTCGAAACATTCGATCCTCCCTGATTTCGAGTGTGACCTCGGATTGGAATAAATAGTGGACACCTCCTTCGCTAGTGATTATTTGGGGGCAGATCCCGTTGTTCCTTTCACAACAAGTTTAGGTGCAATATTTATTTTTTTATATCCTTCATTTTTTCGCTGATTTGTAAGTAATTGATTTAAAATATTTGCAGCTTCTTCACCAATACGCTGTTCGAATTGATAAATATGCGTAAAATCACCTAAATCAGAGTCGAAGTAAGGATCATCGAAAGAGATAATCGATATATCCTCTGGAACTCTTAGTTTCATGCTTTTAGCTAGTTTATAAAGATGAAGACCCAGTTTTGCATTTAACGCAATAAAAGCAGTAGCAACCTTATTTTCAATTAGCTGTTGGAGCGGCAATACATTTTCATTAGAAGAACCACTCACTTTAAAATCCGTTACAATAAAGGATGGGTTAATCATTGCCTCCTTTTCCGTAAGAGCATCCATATAACCTTTAATCCGATCTTCTACAGAAACCGTTGTTCCAGGTGAATCTGCGCAAATAACAATATTACGATGCCCCAAATCCCATAAATGTGATACAGCCAATTTGGCTCCCATTGTATTATCAGAACTTACATAGTTTGTTTCGACGCCAGGCAAATAGCGGTCAATTAAGACAAAAGGAAAGTTTCTGACCTTTAACTCTAAAAGATCCTCATTATATGTTTCGGCATCAATTGGAAAAATGAGTAAACCAGCCACTTGCATCCGTAAAAATTCTCTAATGGCTTCTTGTTCCTTTTCTTTTGAATTGTGGGTCAGGATGATCGAGACAGTATATTCCGTATTGAGTAAAACCCCATAAATACCATTAATTAACCTTACTGCAAAGAAATCTTCAATGGTCGGCATGATAAGCCCAATGACCTTGCGCTTTGGATTTGAACTAGTTGAAGAATCCATTAAGTGAGTTTTAAAGTCCTTATCATCTAAATTCGCTACGCTATCAAATAGATTCTCGACCCCATCTTCTACAAAGCTTCCTTTCCCTGCAATTCGGTAAATCCACCCTTCCTTTACTAATTCCGATAGAGCATTTGTAACAGTTATCCGGCTAACATCGAATTTTTCCATAATCTCACGTTCTGTCGGTATTCGATCGTGAGCAGATAACTTTTTAGATGTAATTAACTCTTTGAAGTACTCTTTAATTTGTAAATAAAGTGGTTCCCTTGTTTCATTGACCATTTTGAAAACCCCTAATATAGCTCATTTATTTTAAATATCATATTTAATATATCATTTGCAGATTAATGTTTCAATTAAGAACTTTCAAAGATACTAAATTTTCCCCCAAATGTTTTTGTATTCTCCGATTACATGCTATATTAATTTTATGAAAGGGAGGGAAAATGCTATGAAATTACGAAACGAGACAAAAACTTCTGGAAACCCGCTATTTTCCGGATGGTATGCTGATCCAGAGGCAAGAATTTTCGAAGGGAAGTATTGGATTTATCCAACTTATTCAGCTCCGTATGAGGAACAGACATTTTTTGATGCTTTTTATTCAGAGGACTTAGTAACTTGGAATAAGGTAGAACGCATATTGGAAATGAAGGATATATCATGGGCTCATAAGGCAATGTGGGCGCCATCGCCAATAGAGCATAAAGGAAAATACTATTATTACTTTGCTGCCAATGATATCCAAAGCAATGACGAGTTAGGCGGTATCGGTGTCGCTGTTGCTGATCGTCCTGAAGGGCCTTTTAAAGATGCACTCGGAAAACCGCTCGTTGATCAAATTTATCATGGTGCTCAACCAATTGACCCTCATGCTTTTATCGATGATGATGGTCAAGCCTATTTATATTACGGGGGCTGGGGGCATTGTAATGTCGTAAAGCTTAATGATGATATGATTAGTATTGGAACATTTGAAGATGGAACTACCTACAAATCGATTACTCCTGATAAATTTATAGAAGGACCTTGTATGATAAAAAGAGAAGGTAAATATTATTTCATGTGGTCAGAGGGCGGTTGGGGAGGTCCGAATTATTCCGTTGCCTATGCGATTGCCTCTTCTCCATTGGGGCCTTTTCAGCGGGAAAAGAAAATCCTTCAACAAGATCCAGATGTTGCTACAGGAGCTGGCCATCACGGAATGATTCAAATACCTGAGAAAGATGAATGGTATATCGTCTATCATCGTAGACCTTTAACAGAAACAAACCACAATCACCGTGCAGTTTGTATCGATCGGCTATACTTTGATGAAGGGGGTTACATAAAGCCGGTTAAAATAACATTCGAAGGTGTAACAGCACATCCCTCCTCTAATTTTAGTAAATAGAAAGTCTATTAAACACTGCTAGAATAATATTTTTCTAGCAGTGTCATTTAAGATAAACGATAAGGTGGAAAGCATGATGGAATTATTCACTGCAAAATTAAACGGCTGGGACTCATGGGGAAGAATATTTCAATCCATCCCTACCTTCGAACCGTTGATCAAGTATATATTTAAAAAAGAAAAACTACCATTTAGCGAAATCGAGCATTGCACTCCTGGAACTAATGCCGTATTTAAAGTCGGGAATTACGTCATAAAAATATTTGCACCAAAAGAATCTGGCATCGACAGCACATCAGATTTTCATACTGAATCATTTGCTATTGCTCGAGCTAACAAACTTAGTGTTCCTGTACCAAAACTTATCGCTAGCGGTTCTGTACAAGACCGTTACGAATTTGCATATATGATTTTAGAGCACGTCAATGGAACAGAAATAAATAAGGTTGATTTAAGTTTTACTGAAAAAGTGAAGATCGGACAGAAATTGCGTAAGTTAACCGACTCCCTCAATACACCTTGTCCCCCATTTAATGACATCGATGTAATTCACGATCAAATTAGGCAGAAGCGTTGGGAAAAATATCCTGAACGTTTCAAAAAAGAGCGACTGGACTATATTCAATCTCATCATTTCGGTGATACCGTTTTTGTTCATGGGGATTTAAATGGCGACAATATACTAATAACCCCAAATTTAGATTTACATATCATTGATTTTGCTGATGCTGTACTCGCTCCACCTATATATGAAGAAGCCTTAGTCGCCTTGGAATTATTTCGATTTGATCAAGCTTATATGCAAGGATACTTCGGTCAGTATAACAAAGATGAAATTACCGATATTTGTTTTAATGGTATATTGATACATGATTTCGGCGGAGATATTATCCAAAACTTTATTGGTCAAGTAAGTGAATTAGAAAGTTTGGAGAAATTAAAACGCCGGATACTGGAACAATTATGAATTGTTTCGGTATCCGGCACTTTGCTTTTTGAACATTTTACTGTATTTCGAGGTTATTTGGTTGTTGATTAGCCTTTTCTACGACCGTTTTTCCTTATAAAACTACCAAATTTTCGCAAATTCACGCATCTTGCCATTTCTCAATAAGTTCATTCGCAACAGTTTGCAAACTATCATACATTTCCTGAGAAATAGAGTTGTTCTTCAACTGATGATCTAGTAAGAACGTAAAACTTTCCATATGTTTGACTACTTTATCCGCTGCACCTTTTTTCTCAAATTGATCAACAGATATCAAATGAATAGAAAGCTGTCGATAAACTTTTTGGTCTAAATCTTCCTGATAGCCTTCTAAGATTGAAAGTAGAATTTCCGTATTCAACTCATCAGTTTGTATGAGTTTACCATCAAGATAATACAGAGTAAGTGGTTCAGAGACATTACCCGTGTAATCATTATAAGTCATCTCAATCTTACTAGTATTTTGAGGAATAGCTATCCCTCGATTTAATAAATCTGCACCACGTTTTAAGTTTCTAACTTCTTGACCGCCCATTTTTACATTGAGATAATACCAGTCTTTAGGTGATGGTGAATTAAACATTAACTGATTTCTATCATTCAGCCATATATCGCTCTCAAGTGGCTTTGGTACAAATATATCTTTAGTATGGCCTATATAAGAAATGGCATCACTTTTTTTCCCATCTTTAATCGTCCGAATGGAAAGCGTATATTCGTAACCCTCTTTCGTTGGTACTTCAACTACAGCACTTGTTGCACTTTTATCAGCACTAACAGTGTATACTCGATTGTCTGGATGAGCCGTTTCTAAATTATTCAACGTAACAGCAAGTTCATAAGAGTCAAAATCGGCTTTTTCAGGTACGTCCCAACTTACTTTAATTTTACCATCATAAACACTTTGAGTGACTAAACCAGACGGACTCTCAGCCTCTTCTACCACAATGTTAGATGGTTTATTCTCATAATTGTAAGACACAATTGTCGGCTCACTTTCGGCACCATCATGTCCAACTGCCTTTAGTTGAATTTCAATTGCTTTTTCTTTTTCAAAAGTAGATTTCACATAATAGATGTCATCGTAGATTCCGCCCAAAAAGACTTCTTTACCATTTGATAAAGTTGCATACAAATTATACTGTTTCACATCTTTGTAGTCCGCTAAATCCCACGTTAGTACCATTTCCTTTGTATCGAAAGCATTTTTAATTTGGAAATTCTGTGGCCGATCAGGAACTGCCGTTTCTCCATCAGTGATCTTCAATTCACCAATATTCATTTGATAATGGTCTGCGGTTCCTTCAACAACAAATGAAATGGCTGCAATATCTCTCCCTGCAAATCCAGCTAATGAAATCGTGCTAGTTGTCCAATCACCTTTAACATCACTGTCTTTCACATCCAGCTCGACTATTTCGTCTGGCTTATCCTTAAAAATAAGACCTAGCTTCATCACTGCCTCATCTGTGGAGGCTTTTTGGAAAGTTAGCGAAGCTTTAGAGCCTGACTTAACTTGCAGATCTGTTTTATAAAGGTGCAGGGTGTTCTTTGCATCAAGCCTGCCATACATTACTAGAGATGAGCCGCCATTATAAGCACCAATTGTCTCAAATGGTTGTTCCAGAAGATTTCCAGCCAAATTCTTGCGCTCTAACTTTGCACCGTAGTCAAAATCAGCTTTTAGTTTCGTACCCTCGGAATCGATCCACCACTGCCAAGATGGTAAAATATCTTGAATATTGATATTCGTCCATTCTTCATCGGTTGCCACCGTACCTTGGTGGAAATATTGCATACCATGACCAGTATTAAAATTACTATGAAATACTGTACCGTTGATCACAGATCGCTCACTAGTGAAATCCGCAACTCCAACCCACCCGCCTGCATTAGTTGCATTTACTTCAGGCCGTGCAAACCCTGGATGACTTCCGGTATCAGTAGGATCACTCTTCACCCCAGAGAAGAACATTCTTTCTCTTTCCATAATCATCCATTGATATTCATCAATTTGGAACATTGGTTTCTGCTGTCCATTGGATTCGCGTATTTCATCCTGAATCCCTTCAGCCACACCTCTCTGATAATAATCAGATGGAGTAAAGAGAGCAATGCTAGCACGAGGATTTTTCGTTCCTTCTGCATAAGTGTTAATAATATTGGCATTACCCGAAAATTTCCCTTGATTGTTCTCTACACCAAAAAAGATTTGTTTGAATGGATCATATCCATTATCTTTTGCAAATTGAAGTTGGCTGTCGACTCTACTTCTAGTATTAAAGCCTCCATAATTTACAAATACTGAATCATGAATTGTGCCAAGGTTTTCGTTACCTAGCCACTCCGCTTTACTCGCATTAAAAGTACTGTTCACATCGTACCACTGCGTATACAACCCATGATCCGTTAAATAAGCCATGAATTCCTTTACTTTTTCTTGATCATCTGTACCAGCACGGAATCGTTCTTCCGAATTTAGGAAGTACCCATCATAGCCAAAATATTCAGCCATCTCAACCAATTGTTTTGCCACTGGGAAACTTCCATCCTCGTCCTGTGTAAGCATTTCAACATAAGTCTGACCCGGGCGGAAAGCAGGATCAAAATAGACAACAGCTATCGACATTACCCCGTTTTTATGTGCAGCATTCGTATAGGCAGGGTTCGGGATATTTACAATTCCAAATTCAAACCCGCGAGAACGCCAATCACTAGTAAATGGATCATATAACGATTTCGGTGTACTTGCAGTAGCAGCCCCGTGCCATGGTGAAAAGTAGTCAGTGTATTGCCAAAAATTTAGAACATGCTCACTGAACTCGTTCGTATACATCGTACTATCGAAAAAAGAGTTGCCATAATCACCTTGCATCAACATGATCTGTGCATCTGAATCAAGCGTTGGATTCGCTTGAGTAGGTTTAAACGGTTCATTGCGCTTTTGTAAAGGTACTTTAGCACGAAGCATCTCTGCATAAGGATCTGTTTCTGGGCTCCAATCACGGACATCCCATATTCTGTACCCAGAAAAGTTTGGCTGTGCTTTTCCT
The DNA here is from genome assembly GCF_001375535.1 of Bacillus niameyensis. GTDB lineage: Bacteria > Bacillota > Bacilli > Bacillales > Bacillaceae_C > Lederbergia > Lederbergia niameyensis. Next base: position 4,559,146 of record NZ_LN831197.1, on the reverse strand, counting down.
AGCTCCTGATCCCCTTTTAGCGGGAATGAATCTGCTGCTAACGTACTTAGCGGAATCATTACAGATAATATCATTATTACAACTAGCATCGACAAAGTCTTTTGTATTTGCCTTTTCTGCATGTATATCATTATTCCCTTCTTCTTTAGATTTTCTGTTAGTCCATTCAATGTAGTTTCATGACAAGAACACCATTAACTTAGTAGCTATAATGCTATGTTTTTCAAATTGGAAGTCGTTTCAGATCCTGTTTTATCTCCTCCTTAATTTGGATAATAGTGGCAATATTAACTTCATTGCCCTGCTATCATTTCTTTATTTAACCCTCCGGGGTTTGTTTCTGAAAATTTACTCTTGATGGAATTATATGTAAATTATAACAAACTTAGGTATATAGATCACTTAACAAACTATAGATTCAGTGCAAAAATTAAAGAATGATTATAATATTCACTATCTTCTAAACCCTCTTAGGATGATAACCATAGGAATAACAATCTCTATTATTTTCGAAGAAATAATAATGTTCATGTAAAAAAATAAGCGGTTGACATACAAATTTATTTGTGGTAAATTAATATGATACTTATCGAATGAACTTGAAAAACTTTGAATAGATGAAATATTTTTTGGCGTTCTTACTATGTTATTAGAAAGACTTATTCACACTGGATCGGCTTCGGAGCCGTAAGGATGTATGAGAGGTAGGGCTTACGTCGTTTAGGTTTAATGAAGAATAAAACCGCGGCAATTTATCTAAGATTTTTAATTAATGCAAGTTACAATATATTCGTCAAGTATTTAACGCACCCTTACTCGGGTGCGTTTTTTTCTTTCAGAAATAAAATAATTTCAGGTGATACATTTCAAAATTCTTAACGTCTAATTAGTGAAGATGAAGACGGGGGATCGTTCATGATGTCGAATACAGACGAAGTTATCTCGGATTGGTTTGATGAATATAGCCAGGATGTATACAACTTTTTAGTTTATTACACAGGAAAAGTCGATGTTGATGATATGGTTCAGGAAGTTTTCATTAAAGCTTATAAGGGATTGAACTCCTATAAAAAACAAGCCAATCCAAAAACATGGATTTTTAGCATTGCCCGTCATGTGGCGATTGATGAAATCAGAAAACAAAAACGGAAAAATTGGTCGAACTTTATACCCTTTATTGATCATCCCCATGACGGAAAGACACCTGAGGAACTTATTCTGCAAAATGAGGAACAGCAGGAATTATATCAAACCATTCAACAATTGCCTGAGAGCTATCGGGATGTGCTAATCTTACGAGCGATAAAAGATTTTTCAATTGCAGAAACGGCCCAAATTTTAAAATGGAAAGAGACCAAGGTAAGGACCAATTATCATAGAGCCATTCAAGCTATTAGGAAGCAGCTCACAAGGGGGTCGAAGTGGTTTGAAGAAGGACAATGAATTGACACGGCACATACGAAAGTTCCCCAAGCACCGAATGAGTGAAGAAAGACAGAATAAAATCCATACACAGTTAATGGATTCGATCGATCAAAATAAAAGATGGGAGGGAAAAATGAAGAGAATGAAAAGGTTAATAGCAGGAGTAGCCAGTGTTGCAACAGCTTTTTTAATTGTGTTTTTAGCGATGTCTTTCTCGAATGAAAATACCGATGTCAATAAGGAAAGTTTGAATGGACAGAATCAAACACCGATAGAGAATTCTACAGAAAAAGAGACACCTAAGCTAGACCGAGCAACAGCGAAAGAAGTCTTGCACGTATACAAACAGACGTTTACAACGTTAGTCAATGAAGCAGAAACAAATACAGATGGGTTGATTCAATCATTTTCATCAAAGGAAGAGGTGCAGACCCATTTTGAGGAAATAATGTCCAAAAATCTGGCTTTCAGTATGGTTGAATCTTACTTCATGGAACAAAATGAGAAACTGTATCTTATTTCAAAGATGGGACCTACATGGTTGGATGAAGAGGCTGACTTTGAATTCCACAAAGTGAATAAAAAAATCTATACAGTCATTCAGGAACAAGAAAACCTACTAATTGGTCATGTGAAAATGTCCTACCAACTACAACGGGAGAATGAAAAATGGATTGTTGATAAAGTTGAAAGCAAACAACTAAACCCCGATAATGCTGTCCAATCGCTGGCTCAGGACATTATCCAAGCATTAGATCAAAGGGATATGATATCACTTGCGGATCATGTCCATGAGGAGAAGGGACTATTGTTTTCACCGTATGTTCATATCGAAGAAAATGCACTAATATTTGAAAAAGAAGAGGTGGAGACCTTGCTGGATAATGTTGAAATCTTTAGGTGGGGTCACTATGATGGAAGTGGATTGCCAATCGAACTTTCTTCGAATGATTACGTTGATCAGATTCTTTTAGAAAAAGAATTTCAACTGGCTGATCAAATTCTGATTGATGATCCAATACAGCGTAGCACGACAATCAATAATATAAAGGAAACTTTTCCCAATTCTAAAGTCGTTGAATATTATGTAGCTGGTTCGGATGAGAATGATCAAATGGATTGGGGCAGCCTCCACCTAGTCTTTGAAGAAAATCAAAACGGCGATTGGAAACTTGTCGCACTAGTCAATGATAAGTGGACAATGTAAGGCAGCATGCCAGGTTTCGGATTGCACCTTAATTCGAACCTGGCCTTTTTCTGTCCTTTTGAAAGATTATTTTAGCAACTCGAAAAATTATTCTCTAAACTCGGGAGATTATTTGATCAAATCAAAAAATCTCCTTCCTATCTCGAATGATTGCGTGATCCAATTAAAAAATAATCCCCCTAACTTGGAAGATTATTTTAGCAACTCGAAAAAGTTACCCAATATTGTACCGAATTCCAGCATTATGCCTGATGCACGCTCTACTTTTTCACTTGGTAAACTAGCCTCTCTAACTGATCACGACCTAAAAAGGGAGCTAGACTCATGATGCGATCACTATCAAGTTTCCCTTCCACTACTTGATTAACGAGGTCATCCATCGTTGCTCTACCTATAAAAGGAGCTAGCGATTGGACGATGTCCCAGCTTATGTTCCCCACTTGCAGAACTAATCGATCCACCTGCTCACGACCTAAAAAAGGAGCTAGACTAACGATGCGATCACCGTCAAGTTTGCCTTCTACAACTTGATTAACGAGGTCATCCATCGTTGCTCTACCTATAAAAGGGGCTAGCGATTGGACGATGTCCCAGCTTATGTTCTCGACTTGAAAAACTAATCGATCCACCTGCTCGCGACTTAAAAAAGGAGCTAGGCTCACGATGCGATTACCGTCAAGTTTGCCTTCTACAACTTGATTAACGAGGTCATTCATAGTCGCACTACCTATAAACGGAGCCAGCGATTGGACGACGTCCCAACTCATGTTTCCCTCTTCCACTTGGCGAACTAACTTATCCACTTGAGCACGACCTAGAAAAGGGGCAATTCTTACAAGTTCATGTGAATCAATCGAACCTTCAATTGTTTTATCAACCAAATGCTCTAGCGCGTTTTTGCTAAGGAATGGAACTAGCTTCGTAACCCTCTCCCATTGCAGATTGCCTTCCTCCACTTGAAGGACGAGTGAATCCAATGTTTCTGTCCCGAGAAATGGAGCAAGTTTCTCAATAAGATCAGTGTCAAAGATACTCTTGTCGATGCTTTCAGAAACCTTGCTTAAAGTGCTTGCTTTAATTAAAGGAGCAACCTCCACTAGTTCCTCAACATTCACTTCCCCGATATTAATCATTTCCGCGACCTGTTCAGTGTTTTGATTGGAAATTTCCTCAACGATTCTGCCAGCATGTGTAAATTTAGGCTGTACACTGTTTTCCCCGCCGTTTAATATCTCATCAATCGTTTTACTAAATAACTGCGCAATTTTTGGAAACATCGCAATATCAGGAAGTGATTCCCCACGCTCCCATTTTGATACAGCCTGATGACTTACATTCAAATCTTCTGCCAACTCTACTTGAGTCTTATCCTGTTCCTTGCGAAGTTTAGATATATAAGAACCAACCTTACGTGAATCTAGCATAAACAATCCCCCTGTGCCCAATTTTTTTCATGAAGGATAAGTCTGGAAGTTCATTACCCATCAGCCCTTCATGGTTGTTATGTTAGCATATCCCCTACCACGAACCTATCAACAGTTAGTAGAATTTAGCTATTCAACTAATGGTTGAATAGGGACAGAGGAAAGGTAAACAAGAAGACAAAAAAAGAATGGGGGCAGTCATCGAACCCATTCTATTAATTATTATTTGGCTCAAGATCTGCAGATTAATGCACTCTAGACTTTCGAAAACCTTCATATATATTATATGCTACCGATGCTAAATAGAGGAAAATCCCCCCGCTTACGAGCCAAGTTGTAAATTGTTTTGTAGTTATGGAGAATAAGTCAGCCATATACGTAATAAATTCCTCACTAAATATATTTGGATTTACGAGTATAACAATAAAGATTACCGCTGAAATTAGATGGAGTAACGTACTGTATGTCGCCAGTCTTTTCGACCACTGTTTTTTGATTAACATATAAAGAGCTAATCCAATTTCGCCCGCTATTGCCAATAGAACGATTGGCCAAAACGAGAGCAATACTTCTTGATTAAAAACTGGAGTTACAAATTCAAGTCCATTCTTATCTCCATGATATACACCAACAAGCTTGTTAGCATAAAAATAAAGCGTTGCCCAAATGGCCGTCCACGTTAAGCTTCCAAATACTTCAACCTTTGAAACAGCTCTTTCCTTAGGTATATACGGAATGTTTTTCAAATCATCTGGCGTCCATTTTGATAAACTTGAAGTAAGCGGCTGTTCATCTTTCCCTTTATCTGCTCTTTCAATAATAGCAAACACAATTGTTAACCAAAAAAATGTTTGAATCCCTACTTCCATAATTCTCCATATCCCAAAACTAAAAATATCCAGAATCACATTTATGACAGCTGCATTACCTTGATAACTAATAAAGAACTCAGCAACTACAGCAATAAATGAGATGATTGTAGCTATTGGCAATATCATTTTTAATAAGGAAACATACACATCAAAATAACGGGGACCAATAAGGTGCATAGGACGATCTCGATAACCATTAGCCAATGAAACTGGATTTCCCAGCTTTTCTAGTACCGTTTTTACATCCTTTTCCTCGTACTCATCTGGAAGCATATCCTCGATCGTAGACTGTAACTCAAGTGCAATATCCTCACGATTTTTTTCAGGTAACCTCCGAGTAACCTCCTGAATATAAATCTCAATTAGGTTCATTATCTTCCTCCTCCAATAAGTTATAAAGCTCCTTCGAATTCTTAATCCATTCTTTTTTCAATTGTAAAAAAATCTCTAATCCATATTCACTAACAACATAATACTTCCGCGGCCTGCTTTCAGAAGTATCCCAATTACTTGTTACCAACTCCTGTTTTTCCAAGCGGCGAAGCAATGGATACAAGGTACTTTGATCAATCGTGATACCTGCTTCCTCCAATAATTGGACAAGGGAATATCCATATTGCGGAGTTCGCAGCTGACTTAAAACCGCTAATGTCAACGTCCCTCTCCTAAGTTCTGTCATTAATGAATTTAATAAATCACTCATTCACACACCTCATTTCCATTACTAGTTGTCATACAGTATTCGTTTTATACTATGTATCATACACTATTGTTGTTCCGAAATCAATTGTAATTTCTGAATATAATACAAACATCTTTATTATTCTTTTTAAATTTCAATGTTAAGATTTTGCCTTACAACAATCAGCATAAAAAAAGAAACCACATATTAGCTATGTGATTCCCGTTTATTCTTGCGAAATAATTCTCTTTACTCTACCTACTTGCCCATCCTGCAGACGAACTTTTATGCCATGAGGATGTGACGGAGACTTAGTTAAAATATCCTTCACAATTCCACGTGTTCCTTTGCCAGTTGCTTGATCCTTTTTAAGGACAATCTCTACTGTTTGCCCAGTCATGATATTTGTTCTATTTTTACCGTCCATATGATCGAATCTCCTCGTTTGTTCATCTTTCACCACTGTCAATTCTTCCTAATAAAGGAATTCTACCCTTTTCCGAGAATATATACTACTAAGAGGTGAAAAAATTGAAATCTATATTCACAAACCTTCTTTTACACATACTGTTCTATCCTCTGCCCAAAATGACAATTAGTAAAAAGGAAGAGAACTTATTCAACAATCTACTGGAAAACTCATTAAAAAGACCTGATAAGACTATAGACTACAAGCTTGCGATTCCTAAATATAAGTTCCTTTATTATGCGACGAAACAAAAATCCTTTGTGTTGCATGGATCGAATAATAAGTATATTGATTCGTTTGAACCGCGCAAACAAACCTTATATAACGGAAAATGGACTACAGCTGTTTTTGCAACAAAAGATCCGATTTGGCCTATTTTCTACGCGATTTTTAATAAAGAAAAAATAGTAGGAAATATGAGAAACGGTTCGGTTTCCGCTAATGGCAAAAAGCCGTTTCACTTTTACTCCTTAACAAAACCAACACTCCAAAATGAGCCTTGGACTAATGGGATGATTTATCTTTTACAAGAAGACTCCTTTCGTCATATAAGTCAAGGAACGATTCAATTCGATGAGTGGATTAGTGACGAAGCCATAGAGCCCATCGCAAAAATCGAAGTGGAGCCCGATGACTTTTACTTTCTAAATAAAGTGGCAACGCATCGTTCTGATGAATCCGTCATGAAAGCATGGTTATTTTATAAAATAAGATCCCTATTAGTTTGACTTTTGGTTGGATTTGTTTTGAAGAACACAATATTATAGTACATATTCTAATGAACTTAGAAATAACGCCATTATACAGATCTGTGCACGCAAAATAACGTGACCATTTAACGAATTTCACGTTATTTATCACAACTGAGCCAGAGTCCCCTCTTTATCTACTTAAAGCACCTGCTGCCCGGCTTATTAATGGCTAAGCATGATCCCCTTTACTTTACTTTTCAGCTCCTTGGGATCATGAGAGACAATAAAAGCTTTAGAAAATCGATAATAGTACTCATCCTCATGTCCCTTTGGAGATAATATAATTAATTTTCGTTGAAGTTCTTTCGCATATAGCTGGAAGACTTTGGCTTTACGGTTTTCATCCAAGGCACTATCAAATTCATCCATTACGATAAAACTAGCACGATTTTCTAAATTTTGCAGTAAAGAAAGTGCAAATAATAACGAGCTTAAAGACTCTTCTCCTCCAGATACACCTTTCCCGACACGACCTCCCCTTGCTTTCAAACTTACATCCTCAAATTTTCCCCGATGTCCTTCTTTACGGACGTAGATAAACAATTTAAATACAGGACGACCTTTTTTGTCCAAAAGTTTCTCATATTTAATCTGGCCCTCAAACTGGAATAGACCCATATACTGTTCAAAGAGGAGATGAATTCTTTGAACCTGCATCGTAATAGCAGTTTCTAAGTGCTTTTCATTCTGATTTGCACGTTCTTCGTTTTCCTCTAAAAGATTTTTGGCCGCATGCAATTCGTCCTTTTTACGAAGAACTTCTTTTTCCATCGTATAAAAATTTTCCACTGCATTTGGATCTATATCTTTTTCATCCCTTGCAGTATGAAATTCAACTTTTGCTTGGTTTTGTCTATGTTGAAGTTCAAACTTTGACTCTTCAAATTGCTTATCCACGATGGCCTCCTCAACGAGATCGGGAATAAGTTGGCGAAGTTCGTTTAATTCATTTTTATATCCTGCAGCCACATTATTCATGGTAATTCGTTCTTGTTCTTTTTCCCGCTTTTGATTGGTAGTTTGTGTAATGGAACGTTGGTTTTGGATACGGACATCCTCTAAATCATCAATATTCCGTTGATTTACCCTAAGTTTTTGTTGCAAGTCATCTAGCCCATTATCCAATTTTGCTATAGAACTACGGACATCTTTTATTTCATTCTTTATCTCTTTTAGTGACTGTTCCAGTTTTTGAAGTCTCTCAATTTTCGCTGATTGCTGACTGAATTTCTCATATACTATTAAATCCGCTTCTAGTTTCTTGATCTCGCCAGACAACCGATGATTTATTTTCCATGCATCTTGTACTTTTTTCTCGAGTTCAGTTTTATCTTCTTGTAATTGGCTATACAATATCTTTAATTGTTCCAATTGCTCGATTCTGTAATCTTGCTCTGCTTTTGTGGACAAAAACGCCTCTGCTTCTCTCACCTTCTGAACGTCGGCGTTCCAAATACGATATGTTTCATTGTCCTTTTTCCACTTTTCATCCAAAAATGCAATTTCTTCTTGTAATAAATGAATCTGCTGCTCAAGTTTCCGTTTTCGATCTTCCAGAGCTTTATTACTCAAAATATACGTATCATGTTCCTGCGGACCCCTTATTCCTTGTGGGTCGATTAGCCAACCATTTTCAATGTGTGGAGTCTCTTTCGTAAAAAATTGTTCAATCCACCATAGAACACGGGCAGCTTTATTTTGGTCCTCACTTGAGAGACCTTCACGCATTCTTAATCCTAATTGGGGCAACTCCGTTAGTGATCGGTCAGGAATGAGTTTTTTTAATGATACATGATATAAATCATTAAAGGGGTGACAGGTAGAAGCATCATAGAAAATCGTGTATTTAATAGTATCAAATAAGCATTCCTTTTTCAGATTGGTATTGTCTATCATTCTAATAAAATAGCGAAAGGAGTACGCTTGGATTCCTCGTTTCTTCAACTCACTAATTGCTTCATGCTGACGTGGTGACTCGATCTGATTTCGTGCCAACATTTCTAACTCATTTTTAAGAGTACGAAGTTGTTTATCCTTTTCTTCACGCTGTTCTTTCATCGATTGAATAGAATCGTCAAGTAGGATGAGTCTTTCAGTTAGTTGATAACTCGATGTGTAACGTACAAGTAATTCATTTGCAGATTGGCTATTTTCAATCCACTGGTTAATCTTCGCTTTCAGATCGGATTGTTTTTGGCGTGTGGATTCTATTTCACCGTCCATTTCCGTAACCTTTTCACGCAAACTCTTTTCTTTTTCTTTTAACTGCTGAGCTTGATCTTGGACTAGCTGCCATCTCTCTTTAGTTTCTTTTTCAGAGTACGATAGTTTCTTATAGGCTTCCGTTAGCTCACTTAGCTCATTTTGCAACAGATCTACCTCTTCCTCCACTTCCGAATGTTTAGCTTCGCTAGAACTTAATCGCTCAAGCAGTTGCTCCCGACCTTCCTCTTTTTGACTTTGTTGAGCTTCTAACTCTTTTCTCGCATTTTTCTCTTGGACGATTCTTCCTTCATTTTCAGCTTGCTTATTAAAAAACTCGTCTAACTCAATTTCACGTTCTTCAATATACTTCTCCATCTCCACTTGATCCTGCTTAGCCCTCTTTTGCAGCCTATACGTCGTCCATGCATAAAGATAACCACTTTCATCCAGCCGCCTCTTATTCGCTTCATAACGATCCTTTGCACTTCTAGCAATTCCTAAATTAAATTCATATGCCTTTTGTTGATTAGTCGCAACCGCTAATGAATCTTGGGCTTCCTTCACAACCTCTAGGCTTGTTTCCCAATCTTTCTGGATCTTATCAATCCCGTGCATTTCACTAAATATCCGGAAACGCTCTTCTGGCGCCATTACAGCAAATTGATTGACTTCTTGCTGATACCAAATCAAATAGTACAAGTCGGGATGAATTTTGTATTTAAACTGCAGTTCTCGTTTATAGGCGGAATAATTGTTTTTATTTACATCTCCGGACCGAAACGTTTGCCGAAGGTCTAATTGATCGATTGCATCACCATCATGGATTTCATAGCGGAGTTTGATCGGCTGCTTTGGAAGTTGTTCACAATATAAGCGAAATTCAATATATAAAGGGGCATCAATTCGCGAATATCCTTCATTCTTAAAAAGAAAACGGATTTGAGCATGCCATGGTTGATCTTCTGGAAGGTTTTGCGATTTCAATCCTTCAATATCAACTTTGCTTGAACGCAAAACCGCTCCCATACAAAAAGAAATAGTGGATTTCCCTGCTCCATTAGGACCCGTAATCATAATGTGGTCATTTTCATTTTCCAAATTCATTTCCTCTATACCGTAATCTCGAATACCCGAAAATTGTAAACGCCATGGAATCACACCATTCCCTCCTGCTCATAAAGATTATAACGATTGAAAAATTTCATAACGTCTTCTTTCGACAATTGATTGGAATGACTGAATTCCACTACTCTACGTAAAAATGAATCTGAAAACATATGGACACCAATAGTTGTTAAACAATAGGAATCTTTTCTATCTGATGATTGATCATGTTCAATGGCTCCAATTTTTCTTAGTGAATCAAGGGCTAGCTGGATTCGCCGTCCCCCTTTTAACATTTCATGGCCAAAAGCTTCCAGTAATTGGGACAATAGTGTATATTCATGCTTTAGCACTTCCTGTTGATAAAACATATAGAGTAACACGGCAAGGGATTCCTCCGATAAAGTATGGCGTGCTGATCGGGCAGGTACACGTAGCATAACGACTACTTGATCCCGTTGTTCGTCATATATGAGCCTATAATAACGGCCAACAGCCTGGTTAACTCGTGATAAAAAGGAAAAAAAGTATTGGTCATTTCGAGTGACGCCTAAAAGCTTTTCTATCTCCTTACGCGAAAGACCAAAATTGTTAGCCCGAATCGTTGCACTTGATGAAAACAATATCGACATAAACGTCTGTTCTTCCCGGCCCGTTAAGACACTTTGCAAGGTATGAAGGCTATTTAAAGTTTGATTATGAATGCTCTCTTCTTCGAATGCTGGATTTTCTGTCGTCATCTTGGATCCACTCCCATTCTTTTTCATATTGCTTCACTTCTTGTTTCGGTCGAATTTCAATCTTTTTATTTGCTTCAAGTGCTGATATAGCTAAGAGCTGGCGAATCGCATCGCCCCATAAAGGGGAACTCGTCTCAACGATCGTTTCCTCCATATCCGCTTCTTTTTTCTGTTCCAAATATTTCTCGACTTTTTCTGTATCAATACTTGCCTTCGTGAGAAGCCAGCCCGCTTCCTCTACTAATTCTGTCAACGAATCTACCTCAATATTTTCCTCGTGAAATTCAGGGTTCGTTATTTCTTCAATATCGGCCACAACAGGCTCATAGTTTTCCAAAAAGTCAATTCCCTTTTCAATATCCAAATAGGATAATGGAGCAGCATACTTAACCGGTATCCAAATACCATCTCTTTCTTCCCCTTTATACTGTCCTTGATCCATAAAACTAAATAGTTGATGGGCATTTGGGATTTCCGATTCAGGAGGGGGATTGAACATTTTCTCAATAAAAACTCGAACTGATTCCGGAGAAATTTTTGTTTTAAGAGGAGTTTGTTGCACATTCATAAATTGAAGGTATTTATTAATCATTCCAATTGATAAGCTTGTCCCTTCAGCAAGCGCCCCTGTCCCCTTTTGCATTAAATTGCTGAGAACAAGACTGTCTTCTATTGTTTGAAATTGATTAATTCTTTCTTGAAGCTTTCCCTCCAGTTCCTCCATTAACGTATGAATTAATTGAAGCTGAGGCAAGGCGTTACGGTCAGCAAGCAGTTCTAGCTCACGTTCCTTTAACAGATTAATTGCTCCCTGAACATTATGAATTAAACTAGCAATCCTATTTCCACCTGATATTCCCTTATCATCATATGCCTCACTAATTTCCGCGTCTCGCCTCGCTTGAAACAAGGATCGTCCAATTTCATCTTCCAAATAGTACGCCAATGAATCATTAGCTAACCTTGTTAAAGCATCCATCATACGTTTCCCAACACTCATCATTTTGATCTGGTGTGTCTGTTTACTGACCCAATTGTTCTTTGCCAAAACATTCACAATTTGATCCACTCTTGCTTTTGTTGGTGGCTCTCCATCTTTGTAGCGGGACTGGTACCGATAATAAAGTGTCTCTGCATTATCTATTGGATCACTTAAACCGTATGCTTCCTCATGAATCAATTCTATAATTCTTAAAAAACGCAACATTTCTAAAGGTGAATCAAATACTGATTCTGTTGATAGATCTTTCATTACGCCAGCTAAAGAGATAATATCTCGCATTGCTCTCGCCATTTGCGGTAAATTGTGATCACTTTTAAAAATGGAAATTATTTCTCTATCCACTTTTTCCATTCTTCTGGACCTCCTAACGTCATCTCTTGTTCTGCTGGCTGAGTATTTGTTGACCATTTAACATACTCTTCGTATGAGGAAAATAAATTTCCTTGATTTCCAACTATGCAATAAGAGATTCCCTTCACTAGCTGAACGATATCTCTCGCAATGATTTCGCCCGCTTTATCGTAATCAACCCATATGATAATTTTTTGAACGGATAAGTTGGTACACAGCTGTTTAATCATTTTTCGATGTGCTCCGCGAATCTGACCATCAACACCTATTATAAAAGATTGGGTTTTTTCCAGAAAATCAACTTCAGCAGCCATTCTAGTTAAGACAGCCCGATTTTCTACTAACCATAAATACCTGGCGTCTGTCTGAAACATTTCATCTACGATGGCAATGTCAGTCGTAGCATGGACGGTTCCCAAAGAATAGCAAGAAAAGCGCCCATTTAAATTCCCTGTAAAAAGTACGGATACAATCGAGCCGATACTTATAATCCCTAACTCATTGACTGGGGCATTTTGCCACTTTTCCATTCGTGTAATAAAAAATGCCCGATAAGAATCAAAAGCTTTCGAACCACCCACTTTTTTATAATACGTAGCTCCAATTTCTTTAAATTCTATCCTCGATTTTTCTCTTCTTAACTGAAGATAACCTATTAAAAAATGGCAAAACCTTCGAACTCTTTCTTTACCCCATGATTCTGAATCAGCATTTTCATTAGCAAATTCTATAATTTCATTGAGAAAATCAGCTGGAAGAATGCCTTCTAATTTTACCACTTCAGCTTTTAAAATTTGTTTAAGCTCCCGATCCTCTGAATTAGCTTCCTCCTCCTTGAGTCTTTCATATTCATATAAACCAGGACCCATGCGATATACCGAAGACAGGGGTGTCCTGCCATCTTTCTTAAAACGGATTTCTTGGATAATCCATCCCTTGTGTAATGCCTCGTCTATTATTTTCTTTTGTAAGGATAATGAACTTCTACGAGAATTTGGTTTCAGCTTTAACTTAATCAATTCTTTAGTTGGTAACATGTCATAATGTTCAGCAGCTAGAACATTGCCCAGCGTTTTAAAAGTTCTTGCCGTCCATTTTTGAATTTGCCACTCATTATGACTAATTTGATCAACCGTTTCCCCAACTTTACAAATATATCTCTCTATAAATTCTTTTGTGTTCAATAGAATCACCTATATAATAAAATCATTCTTTTTTATTTCCAATACGCCTTTTTTTCATTGAAATCCACTATTAGTCCGGTTTTAATCATAAAATCTACTCCGAGAATGCCATTAAATCCATAGGTTTCCTTCGTTATACCTAATTGGATTAGAAAAGAGTCTAGTGCAAAATGATCAATTTGTAATTCTTTTACGATCTGCTCATAGCATAGTTCGCTTTCTCCACCTACTCCATACATTCTTCTTGGTTTTCCGTTTTTTCGATCTATAATAAGTCCAACTTCTTCGACTTCATCCGTATCAAAAATTGTGGTTGAGCACCCGGTGTCTAAAAGTACGTCATCAAGTCGAATCTTTCTCCCTTTGAACGTAAGGAGTACTGAAACGATTGGCAACCCATCCTGTATTTTTATTTTTATTGAAGTCGCCTCCTAACGCCAATAAATTTCTGCTCCTTTACTTCAATAGTTTCATGATCTGTATGGAAAATGTAGTATTCCTTTGAGGGGTTAGCTAGATGTAGTTTTTTATATTCTTTCCACGCAACAGTCGATTCAGTAAAATTTGAAATGACGGATAGCTCGTTGAAATGGCGAGTGGATTTTGCAGAGTAAGCTGATATTGCTTCAACAAGCACCCACTGTTCTGGATATTGATGACGAACCTGTTCCCATTTCATCGTTACCACCTCCACGTATCCTTTCTCTCTATTATATATCATGTTTAATAACTTGTTAAAGAATCATAACGATTGTGAGCTTCTCCCTACTAGTTTACGTACATTATTTAATGCCTCAATTTCCCAAATACAGTTAGATTTCTATGAATGAGAGTTAATAACTTAGCGATTTTAAAATTCAAAAAAACTGGCAACTCGCCTTATTCGCGTAGTACCAGTTTATTTTAATTTCTCTTACTTTAAAAAAATCCCTAGTTAACCTAGTTTGATTCCCTTTTAATAATTGCTTTGATCATTTCCCTTTGTTGAATCATTAAAAAGAGATTTTTATTTGTCTTTTAAAATATGTATTGATTTTTGCTAGTTCACTTTTTCATCTTAATAACAATCCCAATTATAAAGAACTTTAGAAAAATCACGTTTCTTTAAATCTTCCGCGGCAATAAAGAAATTCGCTACGCCGGAATCTCCCCACATAATGTCCAAATCATTATCGGTATCGATCTGCAACAATAAAGTATCGCATTCTATGTAATTGCCGTATGCTCTTGGGTCTTCCTGTGTAAAAAATGGATACCCGCCTAGTTTTGAACCTTGGCCACATGCTATCTCATTGTACGCTTCCATAATTTCATCATAAGCATCATAGTCCTCGTCTGTACCGCTTTCTAATAACTGATCGATTCCTGTAATAACATTAAAACGATAATCTCCTGATGACATCATTTCATCTGATCGTTCAAACGATAAGGCGCATTCCTTCTCTATTGGGAAATAGTTTTCATCATCGAAAACTTGAAGTTCAGTTAACCATTTTGAAGAATCCAATTCAATCTTTTCGTGATAAACAATTCGGAATGTATCTTGATTCTTCCCATTATCAAAATCTAATCCATACACATCATCATCTGCTACAAAAAACTGTAAAATACCCTCTGTTGGATAGTCAGGAATGGTTTCCCCGATCTCACTAAAGTTTATTTGTGCAAGCAAACGAAGCGGTTGCCCATCTTTAGATGTTGGATATGGATCAGTTTTTAACCAGTACGGTTGTCCAGCAAACTTACTTTGTAATGGAGTTGTATTCGCTATTTTCCCTTTAATGTTCAAACATGGCTTTTTCGTATTTGCTAGAGAGTCTGCATATGGTTGTAATTGCTTTGGTAATTCCACGTTATTACTCTTCCTTTCAAAATGCAATTTTTGACGGTATCTTCTGTAACTGAAATCTCCCCTCCATGTAAGAATAGGGAGATTTCTTTTAGAACTTAGAGCTTTAATAGTTTAATATTACGGAATTCCGCATAGCCACCATGATCTTGCAGTCCGATATGACCTAGACGCGGACGTTCACTCCAAGCATATATAAACTTATTTTCTGTTCCATCCGGATTTTTTCCAGCAACAGTCCATTCGTCAATATCTGCTTCCACAACCATCTTGCCGTTTAAAGTCAGTTGGATCAAATTTCGCTCACATTTAATGATCACTTGATTCCATTCTCCAGCCTTCCGAACTACATTCGAAGAAGGAGCAACTAGATCGTAGAGCGCACCTGAGCTATTTTTGACCATTTCTTCCTGATCGAAAGTGTCCCAAATTTGCATCTCAAGACCAGTATTTACAGGATCCTCAAGATCTGTCCATCTAAAAAAGACTCCGCTATTCGTTCCAGGTGCTGTCCGATACTCTAGTTCCAATACAAAATCTTCAAATTGATCAGTTGTATACAAATAACCACTCGATTCACCTTTACAAATGATCAGCCCATCTTGTGCCAGCCAACCTTCTGGATGACTTGTTGCCGCCCAACCATTTAGCGTTTCACCATCAAACAATAGATTGTATCCTTGCTTCTTTTCTGCGTCTTTTAAAATGTTCAAATTGATTCCTCNTTTGAGGGGTTAGCTAGATGTAGTTTTTTATATTCTTTCCACGCAACAGTCGATTCAGTAAAATTTGAAATGACGGATAGCTCGTTGAAATGGCGAGTGGATTTTGCAGAGTAAGCTGATATTGCTTCAACAAGCACCCACTGTTCTGGATATTGATGACGAACCTGTTCCCATTTCATCGTTACCACCTCCACGTATCCTTTCTCTCTATTATATATCATGTTTAATAACTTGTTAAAGAATCATAACGATTGTGAGCTTCTCCCTACTAGTTTACGTACATTATTTAATGCCTCAATTTCCCAAATACAGTTAGATTTCTATGAATGAGAGTTAATAACTTAGCGATTTTAAAATTCAAAAAAACTGGCAACTCGCCTTATTCGCGTAGTACCAGTTTATTTTAATTTCTCTTACTTTAAAAAAATCCCTAGTTAACCTAGTTTGATTCCCTTTTAATAATTGCTTTGATCATTTCCCTTTGTTGAATCATTAAAAAGAGATTTTTATTTGTCTTTTAAAATATGTATTGATTTTTGCTAGTTCACTTTTTCATCTTAATAACAATCCCAATTATAAAGAACTTTAGAAAAATCACGTTTCTTTAAATCTTCCGCGGCAATAAAGAAATTCGCTACGCCGGAATCTCCCCACATAATGTCCAAATCATTATCGGTATCGATCTGCAACAATAAAGTATCGCATTCTATGTAATTGCCGTATGCTCTTGGGTCTTCCTGTGTAAAAAATGGATACCCGCCTAGTTTTGAACCTTGGCCACATGCTATCTCATTGTACGCTTCCATAATTTCATCATAAGCATCATAGTCCTCGTCTGTACCGCTTTCTAATAACTGATCGATTCCTGTAATAACATTAAAACGATAATCTCCTGATGACATCATTTCATCTGATCGTTCAAACGATAAGGCGCATTCCTTCTCTATTGGGAAATAGTTTTCATCATCGAAAACTTGAAGTTCAGTTAACCATTTTGAAGAATCCAATTCAATCTTTTCGTGATAAACAATTCGGAATGTATCTTGATTCTTCCCATTATCAAAATCTAATCCATACACATCATCATCTGCTACAAAAAACTGTAAAATACCCTCTGTTGGATAGTCAGGAATGGTTTCCCCGATCTCACTAAAGTTTATTTGTGCAAGCAAACGAAGCGGTTGCCCATCTTTAGATGTTGGATATGGATCAGTTTTTAACCAGTACGGTTGTCCAGCAAACTTACTTTGTAATGGAGTTGTATTCGCTATTTTCCCTTTAATGTTCAAACATGGCTTTTTCGTATTTGCTAGAGAGTCTGCATATGGTTGTAATTGCTTTGGTAATTCCACGTTATTACTCTTCCTTTCAAAATGCAATTTTTGACGGTATCTTCTGTAACTGAAATCTCCCCTCCATGTAAGAATAGGGAGATTTCTTTTAGAACTTAGAGCTTTAATAGTTTAATATTACGGAATTCCGCATAGCCACCATGATCTTGCAGTCCGATATGACCTAGACGCGGACGTTCACTCCAAGCATATATAAACTTATTTTCTGTTCCATCCGGATTTTTTCCAGCAACAGTCCATTCGTCAATATCTGCTTCCACAACCATCTTGCCGTTTAAAGTCAGTTGGATCAAATTTCGCTCACATTTAATGATCACTTGATTCCATTCTCCAGCCTTCCGAACTACATTCGAAGAAGGAGCAACTAGATCGTAGAGCGCACCTGAGCTATTTTTGACCATTTCTTCCTGATCGAAAGTGTCCCAAATTTGCATCTCAAGACCAGTATTTACAGGATCCTCAAGATCTGTCCATCTAAAAAAGACTCCGCTATTCGTTCCAGGTGCTGTCCGATACTCTAGTTCCAATACAAAATCTTCAAATTGATCAGTTGTATACAAATAACCACTCGATTCACCTTTACAAATGATCAGCCCATCTTGTGCCAGCCAACCTTCTGGATGACTTGTTGCCGCCCAACCATTTAGCGTTTCACCATCAAACAATAGATTGTATCCTTGCTTCTTTTCTGCGTCTTTTAAAATGTTCAAATTGATTCCTCCTCGTATATTATGTTTAGGCTCCTTTTTAAGAGCCCATAATTTCCTATTTTTCCTGTAATAATTTATTCAAATTTCTTGGATGTCCCGAGATATTTCTAGATAATGAGAATAGGATCATTTGGGACAATTCTTTTTCCTCCTGTGGGTTTAACCACATTTTTAGACTGTTTCTCAGTGTACGTGCGGTGCTTCCTACTCGCAGGCTGTTCTCCCTGAATCTCGAACCTAGAGGATAGTAGCTCTAGGGCGGCTTTCGAATCAGGGTAAGTTCTGATACACGAGGTTGCTGGTCGGCGTTCACACTAGAGATATCTCAGGGCATCCAAGAATAATACCAATGATTCTAATTTGAAAGGAGGGGACAACCCATGAAATTATTTGTTGGTTTAGATATTAGTTCTTTTGATATAAAAGTTTGTATCTTAGGCGATGAAGGAGAAAAGCTTACATCCTTTACCGTCTCTAACGATCTTCCAGGTGCCATACAACTACGAGACCGTATTCTAGATTGCACCACAAACAATAATATTCAAGCATTAAAAATCGGTTTAGAATCTACGTCTGTCTATAGTTTTCACCCTTCCATGTTTTTGCATAACGATGAATCACTAAAAGGTCTTGGCGCAAAGGTTTTTGTCATGAATCCCAAACAGATTGCCAATTTTAAGAAAAGCTATACGGATATGGATAAGACAGATGAGATTGATGCTTTTGTGATAGCTGACTATCTTCGCTTTGGGCGTAATTCCATGTCCGTGGTAAAGGAAGAACAGTATATTGCCTTACAACAATTGACTCGTTCCCGTTACCAACTCATCCATCAAGTGACGAAAGAGAAACAACATTTCTTACAGCACCTAAGTTTTAAATGTAATACCTTTTCTCAAGAGGTGGATTCGTCCGTTTTCGGGAACGCCATGATGGAAATGTTCTCAGAAAAATTTAGCCTAGATGAACTAGCACAAATGCCATTAGAAGATTTAGCCGGTTTCCTTCAGGAAAAAGGAAAAAACCGATTCAATGACGCAGAATGTGTAGCGAAATCCATCCAAAGGGCCGTCCGTTCTTCGTATCGCCTAGATAAGGTAGTCGAAGATTCAATCGACGTTCTCCTTGGTACATCCATTGAAGTGATTAGAACGCTTCAAAAGCAAGTAAAGGAGATTGAAAAGGCCATTGAACGCATCATGGCTGGCTTAGAAGAGACTCAGACCCTTCAATCCATCCCTGGTGTAGGACCTGTATTCACAGCTGGTATTATCGCTGAGATCGGTCAAATTGACCGTTTTGAAGATGAAACGAAAATAGCCAAATATGCAGGTCTGTACTGGCGAAAACATCAATCTGGACGTTTTACTGCGGATGATACTTCCCTTTCGCGCAACGGAAATCAATACCTAAGATATTACTTAGTTGAAGCCGCCAACTCAGTAAGAAGGCACATTCCCGAGTATCAAGAATACTACGCGAAGAAATACAAAGAAGTACCGAAACATCAGCACAAAAGGGCACTCGTTCTAACCGCAAGAAAATTTGTACGTTTGGTCGATGCGCTACTACGCAATCACCAAATTTACACGCCGAAAAGGAGCGTAAATATATGACGCATATGCGCTAATAAATCCTTTCTCTAATTCCAGTAAATACCAAAAATTTACTGGTCTAGTTTAGTGCTGCCTTTTTTCAGATATTTGATCCTTGATAACCAAATAACTAATTATTTTGTGCTTGACATATTACCGCAGGTCTAAATAAAAACGTCTCAACTATATTCACCTTTTAAGAAGCATTTCCCTGCTAATCGGGACTGATTTTTTACAGTAAGCTGGATAACTTTTTTGGCTGATAAGCTAGTTGCTCAAACTGCTTAGTGATAGGCTTTAGGGAATTGTTCGCGACGATCAATTACAGTTGCAACTTCGCATCACTGATTCGGGCATCATTCGTTATCCCATTTTACCTTAGCAAAGGCCGCTCTAATGACGCTTTGCTCAAAAAAACCGTTTCGATACAGCTATGTCGAAACGGTTTAAAAAAATTTGCAACACTCATAAAGAAAACGAAATATCATTTTACAAATGTTAATTTTTTCTCACCCTATTGGTCTAAATCTGACCGCCAAACGATATTTTATAAAAGGGATGTCATCCCAATTTCAGATGAAACAGGTGAGGGAAAATGTATGTCGTTCATTTTTTAGAAAACAAAAATACTCTATTAACTCAGCTTCGTTCACATATCCCAACAATAGGTGAAGAGTTAACCATTAAGGGCCGAAAAGCGAAGGTTACAAGTGTCGAAAATATCGATGAAAAAAATATTCATGTGCAACTGACGATAGCAATTATTAATAAAAGTAAGTCTACTGTCGATCCTTCAAAAAAGAAAAAAAGATAAACATAATCGCCGCCTCCGCTAAACTAGTCCCCGGAGGCCTTTTGGTACAATCTAATCCGCTGTTCAGACGAAGCATAACAACGAAACCTTTCCTTTAGCCATTCAAATTAATCTCATTTCTCATTTAAAACCCAATAGCGAATCGCTTTTGCTACCCCATCAGCATCATTCGTGTCTGTAACCCAATCGGCCGCCTCTTTAACTATAGATTGTGCATTGCCCATCGCAACGCCACAGCCAGCTGCTTGAATCATGGCTAAATCATTGAGGCTATCTCCACACGCCAGTACTTCATCCATCGAAATGCCAAGTAGCTTACAAATCTTCTTTAATGCGTTTGCCTTATTAATTCCTAATGCATTGACTTCAATATTAAGTGGACTTGAATTGCTAATTTCCAATTGGTTATTTTTTCTAAGTTCAGTTAAAATCAACTCCCTAACCTCATGATCATCTAAATCAAACCCAAATTTAAGCCATTCCAAACCAGATATATTTTCCGGCATACTATTATGAAATACGGAATCTGAGGTCACCGCCCAAAAACGACCATTATGTTGTTTACACAAATCCCACATCGATTGAACATAATTCTCCTCAAGACGGTTTGTTTCTAACAAGTTACCAGAGGGATCCCAAATTTCACCCCCATTAACAACAATAAGATAGGATGAAAGCTGTAAAGAATCTGCATACTTTTTAGTGGATTTCAGATGACGTCCAGTACTGAGTACGACATGTACACCTTTTTCTATCGCTTCAGCAATGGCTTTTCGATTGGCTTCCGATATTTCTTGCTGATGATTTAATAGAGTCCCATCCATATCAAGAGCAATTAATTTATAAGATCCAACTTTTTTCAACGTTTCCATGAGCAAACCCCTTTCTGTTTGTCTTAGAATAGAGTTTATCATGATTTTTAGTAGGTTACGAAGGAATACCATTTTCCAAAGCATTTCAGTATCAATAAAAACCACGTACTAATACAAGGAGCTTTTCCCTAATATGCGTGGCACTGCCTGTCGCTTTTCAAAAAAGCATAGAGATTGCCAAAGACGCATCTGTAAATACATCTCTCAAAACTAAAAAAGCCCGAATCATTTTGTAAGATTCGAGGCTCTTATTAATCATCCATTCGGAAGATCCAACTTCTTAATCTCCTTCACAGTCGCCTTCCCTGGTTGGAAGTTAGTTATTTTCCCATCAATGGTCGCTTCAATTTTATCGCCTTCACGAAAATCTTCTGTATGGACACCATCTAACATTGTAAAGTCAATCATATAAGCATCAAAATCGATATCCTCCATTTCATCTTTTAGCCACTCATAATCAAACATGGTTAGGCCTTCACCAATTAACAATGTATCATCCTTGATTTTCAGCACATAACCTTGGACAATAATGTCTTCCTGTTCTTGTTGATTTTTTTGCGCTTGCTCTATCATATATTCTGCAATTGCCGTAAACTTGGCACCATCACGGCTCTGATCACAATCAGACCACTCGAATTCGCGCTGTCCCCCATTTATGTGAACTAGTAGATTATATTTTCTTGCTTCATCAGAGCCACATTTCGTCACTAAATTCTTCTCAGCTAAATAATTGGCAAACACTAATTTCTTATAAACTTCTTGCTGCACACTTTCCGCTTCGATCAAATTATATTGGTTTGACTCAGAGCGTTGCATATTTGTATTAGATGCCACTTCATTTTCAAGATTATCACCATAATTTAGTCTAAATTCGAATCGATCCTGTTGCCGCATATTATAATCAATAGTAAGAATCTCATCCATCTGAAAAGATTTATTGTCACAGCCGATTGCAATGTAGGAAGTGTTGGCGAGATTCACTTCCTCAACTAGATCCGTACAACGTTTAGTAGTTATTCCCCCAGCCCCAAAATTGTCGCGGGTCGTATCATATTTTACTTCAAGTGAATTCCCATCATAAGTTAGATCCGAAATGATAGGATCTCCTTCGGTTGTATAGTGAACAATGCGCAAATCGGAAGAAACACCCTTTTGCATGTTGTCATAAAAATTTTGTATATTTTCCAGTCCCTCAATACTTCCATGAGTATTCACAACATCTACATCTTTGACTCCTTTCACAGTAGGTTTTGGAGTATCGATTGCCAATACCTTACTACCATTCTCTTTATTTTCAACGGAATTGCAGGCAGCTAATGTGAAAAGGAATAGAAATAAGAGACCGATCTTTATCGTTTTTTGCATTGCTTCCCCCCCTTTTATATATCTCATATTCATTTTGACGTTTGTTATTATAAAATGGTTACATATATGTATTCGTAAAAAAGTAAGAAGATAAATAACACCACCTGCTAAATCCATAGGCAGGTGGTGTTTCTTTATTACGGCATCGTTTGATAAAGTCCAATTGCAGATAGATGGACAGGACCTCGTGATTGTAAAAGTCGAACTCGAAATTCCTTAGCTGTTACTTCATTCGGAAGCAGAACAATTCTTTTATAGCCAATCATTCCAGCCGAAATCACTTCTTCCCAGCTTCCATCCGATTTTTGAATATCGATTGCGAAGGATTCTACTTGTTGTCCGTGATGTATATTTTCTTGCAAGACAACCTTATCAACAGTTACAGCTTTTTCAAGGCTGATTGTTATGCTGCTTGGATCTATAGAAGCAGACTGCCAAGAATTTTCATATACACCATCGATTAGTGTATAAGGGTCTGCTCCCTCCGCTCCATTCTCCGCACTAATTTTCGCATTAACAGCATGATTAATCGCAAAATCACGCTTAATACTTTCATGCCATTCTATTAGTCTTTTAACATCTACTTCAGCAAGTTTCCCCCGTTTGTCAGGTGGAATGTTAAGTAAAAGTACTGAGTTTCTTGCGACTGATTGATAGTAAATATTTCTTAATTCCTCTATAGATTTAGGTTGTTGGTTGTCATGATAGAACCAGCCCTGACGGATACTTACATCGACTTCTGCTGGCCACCATGTCAAATACTTCATTCCTTCTCTAGCTGCAGACAAGAGCGCTTTTCTACTTCCAACGTCTGGAGATCTGTACTCTGGATAGTAAAATTGGCTTCCATTATCAGCAGTGTCAACAGCAAGAACACTCCATTCATCTTCTCTTGCCCAACCTGACTCGTTCCCAACCCAACGAACATCATTCCCTGTTATCGCTATCACAGCTTGTGGCTGAAGAGCATAGATTAGTTCATAGAAACTATCCCAATCATAATGTTCTTTCGTATCTCCCGGGATATGTCCCTGTGCACCATCAAACCAAACTTCATCAATCTGACCATATTCCGTTAACACTTCATATAACTGATTTAATAGCATTTCCCCATAATCAGTTGCGTTTAATGTAAATTGCGCCAAACTAGAATCCCCTACACGGTCGTCTCCCTCTACCAATGTCGGGATTGTCCGTTCTATCCGTGGACTTCCATTCGCGAAGACGCCATCCGTAAAAGCACCATGGTCAGCTGGCGAGAGATACACACCGATTTTTATCCCATATTTGCGCATTGAGTTAACAAACTCGCGAAGGACGTTACCGGTACCATCTCGCCAAGTACTGCTCGCAACACTAAAGTTCGTATAACGAGTTGGATACAAGACGAATCCATCATGATGCTTAACCGTTAGAATCGCGAGCTTAAAACCACTATCTCTTAATGTACGTGCCCATTGATCTGTATCAAGCTCGGTCGGTTGAAACATGTTTGGATCCTCATTAAAATTACCCCACTCCACACCATAGTACGTATTGATGCCATAATGTAAAAATGCCGTTTGCTCATACTGTTGCCAAGTAACTTGCTTAGGCTGTGGACGGACGAGTGAAGCTTTAGCTGCCAATGATGCAGATCGCTCATTTGCTTGAATCGGAATACGATAGCCAGGTTTAAGATCAGTCGGAAGGACACTAGGGCCGCCACGCAATGCTAAATATTTAACATCGAAGTTTCCTCTTAGAATAGCAAATGCAATTCCAAACACCTTACCTGCTAGATTTTTACCTTGCTTTGAGACATCGCCAGCAAAAACAACAGTTTTGCGATTAGCCATTGGTCGTTTAGCCAAAGTGATCGTTTCTCCGAGTTGTTCTTCGCCCCATAATAAACTGATGTTTGCCTGATTATCTCCAATAGTTTGATATAAAAGGGTAAGATGGAAGTATTCACCGGCTAGTTTTCCAGTTATATCGATCGTCGAATGTACTTGATTATCCACGATGACATCAATGGCTTCATCTGCCAATGAGCGACGAAGTGTAACTGCACCTGCCAAATCGATCAGTACTGCTCCTTCTTTAACAAAGGATGAAGCAGCAACAATTTCAACGATGGCATCCTCTTTAATCTCTTCATCTTCAACAATCGTTTTAGTAGGAGCGTATTCGATGTAGGATTCATTCCCACCCATATTCATGCTCAAATCGGAAATTTTGCCACCGTGTATTTCCAATTTTCCTTGAACGAGTTCATCTTCTGCAGGTAAATAGTTCGTCCCCTCTACACTGCCTCCCCAAGATGATGATAAACCTCTCTCAATGCTAGAGATAGCGGCAAATGAGCCTTCAAAGATTGTAGCAGCAACCTCTGAGAATGAGCCATTAACCCCGCGATCAAGACCTGATCCATGTACGTCATTTCCGAAACCGATCGCATTTTCTACCTTACTTGCTTTCCCAATATCAGAAATAATAGCAGGAAGCTCCACATCATTTAAAAGCACCCGTAATTTTGCTCCATTTTCAGTAGGTTCATAGATTAGTACGATCGCATGATCCTCATTTGCCTCAGGCGCTTTTATACTGTTCGAATATGCAGTCCAGTTGCCATTTTCCTTTACATCAAACCCATACTCAAGGCTCGTTGCTGAAGTATATCTTACATACAAACATCCACCAACAGATATCACCGTATTGAATGTCTTTTGATCAGAGCTCGGTCTGAATGTCGTTTTAATCAATAAAGCGCGATCAATTGTTTCAGCACCAAGCGACTCACGCGGATGAAAATCAATTCCGTTTAAGTTCCCGTGCAGAATCACTCCACGATTTACATCGATTTCCTCGGTTCCTGTACGACGCAAAATAGATCCGTCCATAACTTCTCCCGTTGCATTCGTGTAACCTGTATTTGTCGAAAAGGCTCCTCCGAACCCAATATTTAGCAATTCTATACTTGTTTCATTCATAGTCTTTAATACCATCGTTAGGTTAACTCCTTCTTTAGTCATTGAGAAATTAGTAAACCATAGTAACCAATTCTACTTCAAGGCAACGTTTTCATTTTTTTATGAGCGCTAATTTTCAGCTTGCTCGCTAATCTTATAAAACCTCCCTTTTATTTCCTAACTACACTTTAATTCATCACGAATGGAAAATCTACTAATCTCAAATAAGAATTTTCGGAAATATATTTTTGAATTACAGCCATAATTGGTGTTTCATCCACTTATCAGCCTCTAACATATATTTTACTCGTAGATGTTTACACCCTTTATCTGCTTGCCTAGGACTAGAGGCAAGTACCAACGATCTCCACCGACACGACTTAGTTTTAAGTAATTACCGGTTTGAAAATAATAACTTACATGCATGAATCCAATTAAAATTATGTATTGGATGTTTATAGATGAATAAATTAAGATAATTCTAGAAACATAGTAAAATGAAGTAAAAGAGAAAAACTACTAATAAAGCACGAAAAGAGGTGAATAGTGAAATGACATCTTCGCGTTTTGCTGTTGAATCAAGAGAAGCGATTATAGAAAAGTTTTTGCCTTTCACTTATAAATCGATGCCGTATCGTTTATATGTACCTGAAAATTACGATCCAAACTTCTCATACCCACTCATAATGTTTTTACATGGCGGGGGAGAACGTGGGGATGATAATCTTAAACACCTGACGACAAATAATGGTGCAATCATCTGGGCAATTCGCGAAAACCAAGCGAAACACCCAACTTTTGTATTAGCGCCACAGGCACGTGATGATGTAAACGGCGGCTTCGGGCTTACAAGAGATGTGAAAAATGGGAAAATGATTAATTTAAGTCGCGTCTTTGACGTAAGTGATGACCTTTTATTAGCTCATGAAATACTCGAAACAGTAATAGAAAACTATACTATAGATCGAAAGCGCTTATATATAACTGGTTTATCTCAAGGCGGCTTCGGAACATATAATTTAAACATACTATACCCGGATTTATTTGCCGCTATGATTCCGATTGCTGGTGGGGGCGATCCAGAAAAGGCGGTATTATTAAAAGACAAGCCTATTTGGAATTTCCACGCAGAAGATGATGGTATTATCCCCGTCGAATATTCTCGTCGTATCATTAAAAGTATTGAAAACGCAGGCGGCAAACCAATTTACACTGAATATTCAGCGATCGAACGCTTTGATCATGGCTCATGGGTACCTGCTTATGAGAATCAAGAAATGATAGACTGGTTGTTTCAACAAGTTATGAAAGAATAATATGTTCCGTAAAATTGTTTTGTTATGAGAAGTTGCCAGACAACAGCTTAGAAGCCTTGCTTGATTTGAAAAGGAAGGCTTCTAAGCTGTTGTTTAACCCTATGATTCTTTGTCTTTCATATATTTTTCGTAAAGAAATGTCCGAAACCGTTCTGCCGGTGGTGACAAATAAGCACCGGCCTTCCAGGCTAGACCAATTTTTCTTCGGCTTCCAGAATCGATAATTCGAAGCCGAACAATATTACTTTGATCCAATTTTGAAATATCTGGTAAGAGCGAAATCCCTAGCCCAGCGTTTATGAAGCCAAGTATTGTGACCACTTCATCTCCTTCAAATAAAATGTTTGGTGTTACCCCTGCTTGTTGGAATAGGCGATCGGATATAGTTCGTAATCCGTATCCTTCCTTTATGGCAATAAATCCTTCTCCCTCTAATTCTCGTATTTGTACTTCACCTTTCTTAGCAAGTCGATGATTAGAAGGAACATATACAAAAATTTCCTCTTCCCATAAATACTGCCACTGAATCATTGTTCTCGATTCTGTCATCGATGATAGTGCAAAATCAATCTCACCATTCTCTAACTGATCCAACATCACTTTTGTTGCTTGTTGATATAATTGAAACCTTATTTGCGGGGCTTCTTGTATGAATTCATTTAACATCTTTGGGACGACTGAAATTCCGAGAGATTTCAAAAAGGAAAGAGCTACTACTCCATAATCCGGATGCAAACGATGTTTAAGTTCTTCTTTACCATCTTGTATTTCCTTCAAGGCACGATTCACCCGAATTTGAAATCGCTCGCCAAAACGGTTGAGACGAACACTCCTGCCTTGACGATCAAACAGAGGAACACCGAGTTCTGCCTCTAATTTTGCGATGGAGCGGCTTAACGCAGGTTGTGAAATAGAGAGCATTTCCGCAGCCCGTGTAAAATGTTGAACTTCCGCAACGGTTTGAAAATATTCCAATTGCTGCCATTCCAAAACCGAACAACTCCTTCTCATGCATTTATTGCATAGATTCTATCTAAATAATACATTAGACAATATAACTAGTTCAAATTAATATTAGAATAGATAGAAAAAGAGGTTGTGGATTTAAGGAGATGGAAGATTTGGAAACAATAGAATTGATTTTTGTGATGCTATTAACTGGATTGCTGCTCGGATTTATTGGCGCGGGCGGATCCGGTTTTATGATTGCCATATTAACCGTTTTATTTGATTACCCGATCCATATAGCGATGGGAACAGCACTTGCGGCAATGATGTTTACAACTTTGTCTGGAACCGTCAGTCAAATTCGCGAAAAGAATACAGATATAAAAAGTGGACTCATCGTCGGAATAACTGGAGCTATTGCTGCTTGGTTTGGAACGAAAGTAGCATTTTTTATACCAGAATCAACGATTGTTTGGTTAACTGCAGGAATGCTAGCATTATCGAGTGTTGCCTTATTTTTAAAACTAGTACTCTCTTCAGACGATGATCGGCAATTGGAGCAAAATTCAATTAAATATTGGAGTATGGTTATTCTGCTTGGAATCGTAACTGGTTTCCTATCTGGAACATTTGGAATTGGTTCGACACCGTTTATTCAAGTAGGATTAATGCTATTGCTTGGATTACCGATGAGGATGGCTGCCGGGACATCGATGCTGATTATTTTGCCCATTGCCGCAGCGGGAGGAGCCGGGTATTTCTGGGCGGAAAGCCTAGATCTCGCATTATTATTCACCGTTCTTATCGGTACAATGAGTGGGTCTTATATCGGAGCAAAATTCACGAAGAGAGCGCCACAAAAGCTATTAAAATTTGGTATGATTGGTACTCCAATTGTAGCCGCATGTTTACTAGTGTTTTAACATAGGCTATTATGCGTGAATCAATTGCATGCCTGAAAGATTTACTGTCAGTCCCGCCACTTACAATTCTTAGCTTCACGTGGTCTTACAGTTTAGCAAGTTGCAAAAATTCATTATAATTCAATGTAAACTTCTCTATGATTCAACTAATATTTCAAAAAATCAACCAGCCGTTGAAAACTCAAGAACGCCTCCATACCAAAAAAGCAGAAAACACGTTATTGTAAAAATGAGGTAATTATTTCATGGAGGTGTTCATTGGGTGGAACTGGAAAATATTGGTGTAAAAATTGCAAAACAACGACGAGCTCATAACATGACTCAAGAAGAGCTTGGAAAAAAAGTATCGGTTTCCGCACAAGCTGTATCAAAATGGGAAAAGGGTGACTCTCTACCTGACTTAGCTATCATCGTTGAGTTGGCGAATATTTTTCATTGTACGACTGATTATTTATTGGGACGGACGGGAAATCTGGAGTCCTTGTTCCCGCAGATTCATGAAGCTTTGATGCAAATGTCAGCAGAAGAAAAAATAAGTTTTCTAAGCGAAATCATTACATTATCTGAAGTGGCAAGCCCATCCCCAGCACCGCTTGGATCACACGAACCTTCACCGTATGTACACGTTCATCTCGGTCCAACTGGAATCGGACTATGGGCGAAGGATCGTCTAATCTGCATTGCAACGACTGAGTTTCTGGATGAGGCCATTGAAACGATACAAAAAGGTACTGATTTCCCACTTACCCTTCTACCTGATGGGATATTGCCAGTCTTGTTAGCCCTTTTACAGGACATGAATGATTTGAAACCGGATGAGGCGGTAAATGAAAGGATACTACAATCTCGCTTTCCAGATGCGAGCAACTTCGACGATGTCATCACGGAATGTATCGAACTAGGTTTTGTCGATCGAGTGCGTGGCGGATATCGATTGAATACTAAAGCTGATCTTGCGGTACGATTGCTTGCCATCATTCATCAAACGATCAACAAGCAAGCAGCAATGTATGTGACGATGGGTAATCCTTCAAACTAAGTTTTTTATTATTTCGCTAGGTTCCTGAACAATTCTCGATCGTTCAGGAACCTGCTTTTTTCCTCCATTATTTAAAACGATTATCTACTTTCCACAACATTTCTTATATTTCTTCCCGCTCCCGCATGGACACGGATCGTTTCTGCCTACTTTTTTATCATTACGGATAGGAGTATTTTCTGGTGGATTATTATCCTCATACATATAATCCCTCTCTCTTTGTAACGCCTCTTCTTTCCATAAATACAATTCGGGATGACTTTCGCCTATGATCGTGTAAAAACTGTAAGCAAGTTGTTCCATATCCACTAATGTAGTTCTATACTCATTTTTCATCTGTTGTTCAACAACTGGCAGAGCTTCTTTTGTAAAATGATGACTAAGCGCTTCAACTATAAATTCCTGTTCATCTAATTCTGTTGCTTCATTATAGGCCTCTTTTAACACCTTAACAGCAAGATCTGATTTTATATTTTCAACAATGGACGTAGCGAAAATCACTGATTCTGATTTTTTTATGTATGGCGCAACTTCCCTTACGACCTCGTCTGATTGAAAACGGATCAAGCTACTGGCAACCTCTTCCAACAAAATATCTTCATCGCGAATCAAGAGACTCGCTAAAAATGGGATATATTTTTTATGTTGCAGCAGGCCAATTATATACACATGTAAAATGCCGTTAAAAGAAAACCATTCTTCCTGTAATTCCTCAGCAAAAACAAGATCTATTTCAGCGTCTGTCACCCAATCATTTGTCACAATCGTTTCAGCTAACTTTTTTGCTTTTGTATAAAGGTCATAGTGAAACGATTGATCAAGATCATTTAATACTTTGCCATATTCTTCATATACTTCTTCTTCCGTTCCATTAGTAAGTAACTCATAAAACGACCACGTATCTTGAGGTAGATATTTTTTCAACTGTTCTTTGTATTTTAAGGCAAGAAAAGTGTCTACGTTGAAAAGTAATTTTAACGCCAAGTGACGCTTTGTCAGCTCCATTTTCGGAATAAGTTCTAACAAAACCTGCAGTGCGTCTTCATTTATTTTCTGCTGATCAATATAAATTAATATGGAATCTTGCTTTTCCTCATTGATCATCGCTTCTTTCAATAACTCGACTACCCATTCCTCTGGTACGTTAGGATAGTCATGGATCGCATGCAATACGGTCTCTTGAACCAATGGATCATTCGATCGTAAGTGTGGCTTGATTGTATCTAAAAATGTCATAGATTCCATCCTTTCAAACGCTTTTCCTTACAACCATAATAACAGAAGTTTCATTCAAACAACTATTCACTGATGAAAAACTGGCATGTTCGCCTAATAGGGAAATTCAGAAAAAAAGCATCCCCCTGGTATATGAGTCCGACTAACAAATCGGACCCATATACAAAGGGGGACAAAAATTACGTCAAAGACAAGAAATTATAAATGCTTATCTAACCACGCAAACACGCGATCATAATAATCTTTAATATTTTCGTATTCCCATGTCGCATGCCAATGATCTTCATCTTTATATAAAATCAATTCCGCAGTTTTATCCAAGCGTTTTAAAGCTGAAAAAGTAGGACCCGCTTCATAGCCGCAAATCGCATCTCTTGTTCCTTGAATAATTAATACAGGTGTTTCAATCTTATCAAAATCAAAAACAGGAGAATTTCGAATATATCTTTCTCTATTTTCCCAAATAGAAGCTCCCATATTGCCTTGCCCGTGTTCAGCCCAGTCATAATTAAATTGAGTCCATTCTGGATCAAAATGTGTGGCAGAACTAATCAAGTTTCCAATTCCCGAATGAGCGATCGCTGCCTTAAACCTCCCAGGTAATCGAGTAATCGCCACCAATGTAGTATACCCGCCATAGGAGTGCCCCATAATCCCTATACGTTTCATATCTATTTCAGGAATTTTTGCTAATTCATTTATTGCTGCGTGCAGTCCTTTTTCAATTTCATCTGCTGTTTCGTTACTTGTAATTGGTAGCTCTGGCATAAAAATAGCGTATCCTCTTGATGCATATAAATGTCGATTATCTACAGGACTATCATAGAGTCCAAATGCATCGATAGAACCAGTTATTTTTTCTCCCGCATATACATCCAATACGACAGGTACTTGATCTTGACGATCTTTTGGAAGTAGTAGGACACCCTTTGCTTCCGTGTCTCCTACTTTCCAGTTTAGGACTCTCGTTTCACCTATGCAGTCTGTTGAAAATGAAGATAAATTCGTTATTTTCCTTGTTTCATTCGTTTCAAGATTCCAAGTCCACAAATTAGGTGCTTCTGAAGCAGATTCTGCCACGAAGATGGCCATTGGATTAGCGCTATTATAACTTACACCTTCTTCACCTATAAACCAAGGCGTAAGTTGTTTACTTTCCTCCACCATCTTCACAACTTCTCCACTTTCTATGTTCAGCAAAGCAAGTCCCCACTTCTGAGGATGGTAATCTATCGTTCTCACAATAATAAATTGCTCTCCATTCGATTCCCTAAGATTGATAAGCGCTGGTATAAAAGAAATGACACGTCCCCTTTGAATTTGAGAGCTTAATTCGATCATTTCATTAGATTTGTGCATATAGCGCCATAACTTTCCATTTGCAATGAGGATCACATCACCATTTTCTAAAACAAAAGGAGCTTCATAATCACGATCCAACCTTAAATGCTCTTGTTGAAAAAGTTGTTTACCTTTCCCAATTTCATCGATATGTATAGACCATAATCCGCCATCTGCCAGTGGCCCTTCTGTCGTATAATAAATCGTCTTATTATCTTTTCCCCATGTGAAGCTTAAGCCATAGGCCATCCGTGTATTTTTTTGCAAACAATATTCTTGAACAGGATCGCTCGGATAAACGGGTGCAATCCATAAATCATAGATAATTTGCTCTTCATTTATCTGCTCTACTCCTTGGCAAGAAGCAAATGCAATGTTTTGTCCATCACCTGCTAGAAAAATTCCCACCGGACGATGATTTGTAGCAATGATCGTGGATTTATTTGACTGCCAATCGATCCGAATGATGTCGGCATGGTACCTTTCGATAAACGAATTATCGTTTTCTCCTTGTGTATCCCCTTCCATTTTTGTAGAAAATACCATAATCGGCGAATCCTTCTTCTCATGCACAGGGATGGCCTTAGAATTAAATGAGAAATCATGAACATCCGCTTCTGGCATTCCCTTCACAATAATGGACTGGCCATCAGGTGTCCAAATCGGTTTCTCGAATCCGAAGAATGGCCGAACAATCGCATCGGATGCTAAGGAGATGGATTGACTCTCGGAATTCCATAACCATAATTGCGCTTTTCCATTAAGGTCAGAAAAGAAAGCAAGAATTTTCCCGTCTGGAGACCAAGTTCCAGACCAACTGCTCGTCGCTTCAGGAACAACGGGAAATGCCTCTCCTGTTTCCACATGACAAACCCATTGGGTAAATCCATCCACCTCATCAGAAACACCCACATTCCCTTTTCTTAAACCATGCCCTTCAGCTGTAAAAGCTACCCACTCATTCGTAGATGATACAGAAAGCGGGAAGCGGATAATAGCTGGTTTTACTAATCCAAGAATATCATCAACATTTAAAACAGTAGTCATCATATCCTCCTTCTACAAGGGACAAATGGGCAGGATCTCGCTCTTTGGCTCGCAGTCCCTCATTCACTACATTCATTGTAAAGAATGGAGTCAGCTTCTAAAATGGATAAAATGACTAAGAAACGAATATTACCTAAATACAGCACTGTTGGAAATTTTCCACTAGTGCTGTTCAGCTATTTTTTATTTGAATAAACAATCTTCTTAATGGTTTCAGTAGATAAAAAGTATTCCTCAGCAAGTCGTTCGATACCGCTTCCATTCTTAAAAGCATCTCTAATAGCAGCATTTCGACGATCAAGCAGCCTTCTTCCTCCACTAACAGTTCCCCATTTCCGATACTTCGTTTCTAGTTTCGGAATATACAATGTCTCCCCCTGAACATATTTTTGAATTTCCACGATTAAGTGTTCAGGTAAAACTTTTTTAGCGTTCAAATAATTCATTTTCGCTCGCCCCTTATTTTGATTTAGATAAAAAATAAGGTGCAAAGCCAAAAATATATTAGAAAAGCTTATTCGGCGATAAAATTAAAGATCTCGCCTCATGCAAAGTATCGCCTTTCCAATAACAGGCTTTGCATGAGTGAAGCAACGTGGTAGAACTCCAAATGTTTTTTCATTTGAAACACCTCCCTTCGGGAATGACCTTGTTATCACAGCAACGATAAAAAACTTACAGTGAGTTGTTTTACTTTTGTGTCTAACTTTTTATCCTTTCATCAAAGTCTTGCTTCAACAAAGAATAGATATATTGCTCCTGCTGACCCTTGACCATAAACTTGCCACTTAAATTAAATACCTTCTACTTAATATAAAATTGCCTCTTAATATTCCCCTAATTTCAAATCTTTTATATAATTCAAGAAAGCTCCTAAATTTCATTATCTTATCAGAAAAATTGAAATGCATCCAGCAAACAACTGGATTCAGAATCCTTTTGTCCATTCTGATTAGCGCTGTAAAGAAAGCTGATCCATTTTTCAAATGGAAGATTTTAAATTATTTTTGGGAGATGAAAGCATGAAGCGCCTTATCACTAATATTCAGAATGCTGTTGAACAGGTTGGAGGAACATGGGGGATTGCCCTTAAAGACCTAGATACGCAGGAAACATGGGACTTGAATGGAGATGAACTGTTTTACGCTGCTAGTGTGATTAAGGTTCCGATAATGGCTGCCGTTTTCAATGCCTTTGATAAAGGAGAATTTACATTAAGTGATACTATTATCTTAAAGAGGGAAGATCTTGTTGGCGGGGCTGGAATATTACAATTTATGACACCTGGAGCAAGTTTTACCATCCATGACATTATGACTTTGATGATAATCCAAAGTGACAATACTGCAACGAATATGCTCATTGACCTTGTTGGTATAGCAAACATTCAAAAGACTATGAAAGATATTGGCCTAAAAAGAAGCAGTTTTTATAATAAACTCATGACCGTTCCAGTCCATATTGATGGGAAAAACCTTATTACAGCTGGGGAAATGGCTACACTGCTTGAAAAAATTGCTTGCGGAAAAGTTGTATCCGTGTATGCCTGTGAACAAATGATTGACATCATGAAAAAGCAACAAATAAGAGATTGTTTACCCGGAAAACTACCATACAATGAATCCGCCATTATTGGTGTAAATCCTGAATGGGAGCTGGCAAACAAGACGGGCTGGGTTTCGGGCTGTAGACATGATATCGGTATTTTCTACGTTGGAAAACGGAAAATGATTTGCGCTGTTCTTTCTAAAGATGTTGATGATGGGAAATCACTACAGGTTTTGGCGG
Organism: Bacillus niameyensis; assembly: GCF_001375535.1. Taxonomy (GTDB): domain Bacteria; phylum Bacillota; class Bacilli; order Bacillales; family Bacillaceae_C; genus Lederbergia; species Lederbergia niameyensis. Next base: position 4,523,857 of record NZ_LN831197.1, on the reverse strand, counting down.
AAATAGGAAAGCTTATCTATGATTATATGAACCTTCCGCCACTATCTGATTGTTGATAAAGGACCAGAATCTCAGTACTTTTTTTCTCTGTTTGTTGGGGTAATATCAGCGGGACAGCGATACTGGTACTACCCCGTAATAGACAGTTCACAGACTTTCATCCTGTTTACATCTATGGACTTGAAAGTTATATTTATTTACACATTCTCATCTCATAGATTTTTTCCAATGTATTTAGGTGATTTGCTTTATCTTCTGGTGACTCTGCAAATTTATACCATTCCACAAGCCTATATCCGAACATAGTGAGGATCAGTTCATAGATACAATGATCAGAGATATGAGAAACATCCGCATATTCCGAAAAACCCCTGTAGTACGCTGGAATGCATTTTTGATAGTATTCAACCATATGGCAGACGTCTGCTTCATCTGTTATTAAACTCGCGATATCCTCGCCCATGTACCCCCATCCGGCGGTATCCCAATCGATCAGTACGATTCTATCATCCGAATAGAATATGTTTTCCACCCAAAAATCTCTGTGACAAAGCACGATTGGCAGCTTTTCGATTTTACTAAATACTTCATCCACATTGTTATCTATGTCTATGAGCATGTTACACAGGTGCTTCGGAATGTCGCAGTCATCGGAGCGTATATAATCATACAAAACATTCCATGACCGATACCGCAGATAGTTGTTTTTCGTAAACTCAACCTTGCTTAAGTTGGATAGATTCTGCAATATGTTTGGTCGTTCAGTGTACAACTTCCCTTGAAATCGCCCCAATTCCTCGGCTATACGTTCAAACATTTCCAAGGTTAGATGTAAGCCTGACACACCGTCAATATATTGCATCCACAGTTGAATCTCATCACCATTTATTTCAGCGTGATAACACTCCGGAGCTCGAAATGAATCGCAGAAAACCGTTTTGAAATCCGATGCATAAAGGTCATATTCCCTTCGCCATGAATCTAGATCACCATAACGCTCAAATTTTTTCTGTGTTTTCCAAACCAGCTTATACGGCAGATTTTCACCATCGGACGTTTCAGCCATACCTGTAACAAGCCGAACATCCCCTAGTGTCCCGCCTTGCAACTCTTTAAGTTGATAATCTGCGTGGATGATCGTCTTGTCGAGCATTTTACCCAAAACAAGCGCCAGTATTTCGATCTTTACAAAACTTTCATCATGGTTGTTCATTTCTCGTATCCTCCCTTTTCCCCTTATGGTCACATGGCAAGCAAATGATTGAACTGATCTTCTCCTAAAAATTAAAGTTGTTTTTGGGGATAAACCGCGAACAAGCAGCCTCCTAAGAAGCTGTTGAAAAGCCAAAAGTCAGCTTATAATCAAATAGGGATACGACCTTCATCATATCCCGCTTGCTCTCATTCCAAGCTGCAATCAAAAATCTATCGGCTAAGTTAAAACCACCCATACTTTATAAGCAGTCATAAAAACATCTCCTTTCGCAGGAAAAAGTTGAGTAAACAGGTTCACTTCTTTAGTTTGACCTAACTCTTTATGATGGAACAAGAGAAAGTTTGATTATAAGCAAATTTTCACAGTCAGCTACCTTTCGAATTCCACCCTAAACTGTCGAATATAACGGGAGAAAAGCCATCTTCGTTCTCAGCTTTAAATTAAAAAAAACCGTTTCGATGCTGTTAACATCAAAACGGTTAATGCAGTAACAGATCCCTAAAAAGGACTACTTGGAGGAAACATGTGCTGACAGCCCGTGAGAACCTAGTCTATTGCTACTTTGTTCTACCACTATTTTCTGATTATTGATAAAAAGACAAGCGTCCCAGTAATCTATTTAGGCTGTCTCTTTCGCCAAGGTGGAGTATCGTCTTTATCGTTAGAGTTTCCTAATAAAAAATATGCCACTACGCCTGACAGAATGGTTCCTCCAGCGGAAATCAGCATCCTCGTTTGACCATCAATATCGGAAAAATTCTTTTCTAGAATGAACATGGACATCACAGCAACGATGATGACGATGGGAATGACAGGAATCAATCTTTTCATTCGCTCGCTTCCTTTCTTAAGTGAATGCTATTAGTAGTTTAGCATATATTCATGAGGAATTATCAAAGAAACAGAGGGACATTTCTTGCAATTCAATAATGAATCAAGAAAAGGCCCTCTGTTTCTGAAAAAAGTGTGAGATCATCTTCCTAATTCTATCTATCACATACTTTACAAACTGAAATTTATATAAAAATACTACAAGTTTTACACTAGTATCTAAACATTTATGTACCCATTTTAAGCTCTAAAAAATGAAGTATCATATTATTGCTATGCATTATCTTTTTTTATTAAAAAGTCCATATTTATGGGTTGTTATTATTTTTTGACTAGGTTGGTCATACACAATAAAAAAGCTTTTAAACAAACTTCCTCTTCCTAAGATTGCAATGCGATTTCCTTTAATTGCAGAATCATATTTTTTTGCTTTTACTTCACTTGGTAATAAATCCAATATTTGTTTTATTTGCGGTGTAACAGAACTAATTGGTTTAAGTGATCGGCAAAGTTCACAGATATTTGTTAGGTTACACGATTTACAACAAAATTGACCACAGTTATTGCATAAGTGCAATTCCTCCGATGAAACAGTATTTAGGCATGTTTGACATTCTTTGTAATGACTTTTACATAAAGTTGATTGAGATATTGCAGATATTTTGATGCATTCAGGGCATAAATCTGTATGGCAAACTCCACAGTTATTCATTTTATTCGTTCCTAATGATTTATTGCAATTCGAGCATGAAAATACGCTGTCTGTTCTAACGATCAAATTATCACTGGTTATTGTAAAAGGTCCATTGGTAGTACCAGTAATAGAGCAATTTACTTCAGGTGTCTTTTTAGCTGTTAGATCCACAACTGTTCTTCCATACTCGTTTGATACTTGAACGATGGCAGACTCAGTTTTATCATTTAATAACAATAAAGCAACTGGTTCAATTGTAACTTCCTTTTGTCGAATATTATATTTAAAAATTTGTTGCTCAATTAAGGATTCTCTTTCCTTTTTTAGGTATTCATGCTCTTCCTCAGGAGATAATCCTTTAGAACTTTCGGCAACTTCATTTTCAGATATTAGCAAATCATAATATTGATTAATCCTTTTAACTTCTTCCTGTAATGCCCTACTATTTTCCTCTTGCTTTTGTTGAACAAACACTTCTGCATCTTCTTTAGCTATTGAATAAAGCTTGTTCAAGGATTTATCTATCAGATCATCTGGTAAATCTACGATGAGTTCTTCTTTAATTGAAAATAATAGGGCTTTACATTCATCATCATTGGGTGGGGTTTCTAAATTACCAGTCTTAATATTATATTTGAAGCATTTTAAATACTCTTCGGTTAAATTTAAATTAACAGTGGTCTTGAACCAAATTAAGATATAATAATTATTATCTAGTGTAGAAGATTCAATATTAAGCTCACAATCAGAAAAACTTTTCTTAAGACTTTGAAGCTTCGGTTGAATTGAATGAATCCTTATGCCACTGCTGACTCCCGAATTATACTCTGCCACAAGCTCGGCTATTTTTTGCGTAAAGTAAGACTCAAATGTAATAAACATTATTTTAGGATTATTGTTTTTTTCAAAACTAATACTTATTTCTTCCTGCCCATTAAACTCATTTATAAATTTCTGTGGTATTTTGATATTCCATATAGAAGGGGATATCTTTGTTGCTTTCAAACCAAGAAATTTGCAACTTGTAAGTATATAAGGTTCAAGTTCATATAAGTGCATCATAATCCAACTCCAATCTTATTTAAGATTTTTGTGGCATGATTAACATCTTGATCTAATTCGTTTTTGGCCAATAAAAATTCATCCCCAATTGCACGAAGCTTCTCCTCTACCTCGTTAGAATCCTTAGATTCTAAAATGATTGTTCCGATACGAACATCAAGTGCTTGTTCATCGTTTCTCATATAAGATAGAATTGTATCGAGTTCACCAATCACAACTTCAAAAAGATTAACTTTGGATGTAAGAGTATACAGAAGATATTCATCAATTGCTCCTTTCGTTGGCATCGTGTATATTTCTACATCATTAGTTTGACCAAATCGATGTACTCGACCAATTCTTTGCTCAATCCTCATTGGATTCCAAGGAAGATCAAAGTTAATTAAACGATGACAGAATTGTAGATTTAGGCCTTGTCCACCTGATTCAGACGAAATAAAAACTTGAACCTCTTGGTTTTGGAATCTTTGAATTGAAATTGACTTTTGAGTCGAAGACAATTCACCATGATAGGTGGTTAATGAAATGTTATGTTCTGTTAGTAAATTAGTAAGCATTAAAATGGTTTCTCTATACTCAGAATAAACAATGACCTGTTCATTAGACTTTTTTATTATCTTTAATAATTCAAGAGCTTTTGAAGTAACAGCAATTTTTTTCCCAAGTTGTATAATTTCTAAACAAAACTTTTGATCTATGCTACCTTCTAATCTAGGCAACATCGTTTGCTGAAGTGTTTTTATAGCCGAATGAGGACTGCTGCAGTTTTGCTTTAACAAGGACATTAGAACTAGCACAATCAGGTGTACTCTCGTTTGATCCCAACCAATTTGAATTTCACCATCCATATATTTTCGGTAAATATTTCTGCAAAAGTCAATTACTCCATTGTGAAATTGTCTTTCTATATCCGTTAATTCAATTTCGACATTTTTTATTTTTCTTCTTGGCAATTCAACCAATGTATCAGCTCGACGGTGTCGTATCATTACTTTATTTAATAATTCCCTAAGGTTGTCAATATTTTTAGGAGTATATCGATTAACAATGTATTGCTTACGAAAATTCCTTCTACTCATTAAATAGCCTGGCTTTAAAATATTCACTAAATTAAAAAGTTCTCTTATATCATTTTGAATAGGTGTAGCTGACATAAGCAACGTATTATTTTTTCGTATAGTATAAACGAATTTATACGTTGATGTTTTATGATTTTTAAGAGAGTGAGCTTCATCAACAATTAGTAGATCAAAAGTACGATTACTGATTTTAGATCTTCTTTTTTCAGAGCGCACAAGATAAGGCATTGAGGAAATTAGTAACTGTTGCTCCTCCCAGCCATCATCTTTAAGATCAGTTAATTTTATTTGAAATTTTTCTAGCATCTCATTCTTCCATTGCTCAACTAATGGAGCAGGAACTAATATTAGAACAGAATTAATAAGGCCCCTAATAAGTAATTCTTTCATAATTAATCCAGCCTCAATGGTTTTTCCTAGACCAACCTCATCAGCTAGTATGGCGCTGCCTTGCATATCTCTTAATACCTTTATTGCTGTTTCATATTGCCAGGGTCTTGGCTCCAAGTGAATATGATCTAAACAAATTAGTCGATCAAAGCCTTTTTTTAATCGAATTACTTGTGACTGCAGTTCTAGTTTTAAATTTTGTAATGGAGAGAGTTCGGTTGTTAAATATCTTTTCTGTGTTTTAGTTATGGGCATAATCTTCAATGAATTGCCTCCTAAAAAGGATTCTAATTTTCGGGAGTTTTGTCTTGTAGTAATAGAAGGGATAGTATAAAATTACTCAATTATAAATAACCAATCAAGGAGTATAGTAGGATAAATTAGTAATATTATACCATATGCAGATTGAAAGGGGTTTCCTATTTAATATATGAAGACAAAACATGATTATTCATATCTATCTCATATTTAGCAGAGATTAAAGCTCGCTGATGTCGACAGGAAGAATAGGAATCAATCTTTTCATTCGCTAGCTTCCTTTATTAAGTGAGTGCTATTTCAGGGGGCGGCAATACTCGAGATTAAAAAAACTGAGTGGCCAGTCGGTTTTAATCCTAACGATGAAAAATCGCCTATCCCTCTTGCAAGGATAGACGACCATGTTTTTCATTTCTTCTTGCACTACTTTAACTCTCCACTTGTTTCAAACTGCTTACTCCAAAGTGAAAATTCCTTGCTATAAATCGACTTACACACCTTTTATCATTTTGATATAGGTCTAAAACAGAAAGTTGGTTCAAAATGGAAGATCCTTCGTAAACAGAGAGTACTATTTTATGAGAACTTTCTATTTGACGAGCTTGTTCATATAACTTTTTAAGGTGTTCAGGTTTAATATCGTCGTATAATTCTATACAACTCTTTTCTGGATTTCCGAATAAATTATTGGCCAATGTGATGAGTTTTTTATCTTGTAAAACATATAGTCCAATCATTACTAGTGCATCTTCCAGCATATTTTCTAAAGTGGGAATCCAGGTGATCTGTGTTTGTAATTGTTTTTGCTCCTTGAAAAGCTCCATTGGTGTTAAGATCCAGGCAGGTCTACTATTTTCCGAGAGAAATAATGAATGAGATATATTAATAATTCCGCTGTCATAGGAATGTTTTTGTCCAATTAGTATTTGCGCTGTAAAAGTTGCCATTTTACATACCTCCCGATTTTTGTTCTTTTAATGTGGCCATATGGTTAGCTATTTTCGAAATATATTCATCTGATAAAAATCCAGTGGCACCGCGAAGGATTTCTTGTTCATATTTAGCAGGCGGAGCTGTTTCCGGCTCTTTGTTCACAACCACAAACGTTAATGCCTGCACCCGTTCTCCAATCAGGTCGATTGTGATGAAGGTTGGGCGGTATGTGTCTGGTGCGCCTTCGCGGCCATAAAGGTAATCCTCTAAAGCATTCACAGGAATTTCATACACTTTCCCTTCTACTCTGCCACCTTCTTCAACGATATCAGCACGTCCTCCATCCCTTGCTTTACGGGTAAAACGCAACATATAATTCAATAGCACGCCAACTCCGCACAGTTTTTGGAAATAATGCTCGACCCTTGCCTTCTTAAAGCGGTGATCATCCATACAACTGCCATAGGCAAAATAATGAACGGAATTCATTTTGTTTGCTTCAAGTTTGTGCACTTTCCAGTCACCGTTTGGAATCTTGGTTGCCAATAAGTCGTCTTGATTGGCGATATACATGATGGCATTCACTTCACCTTGATCGGTATATACGATTTGTTCGATTCTTTCATATAAATTATTTTCTCCATTAACTGAATAACCTTCTAATTGATCAATTGTTGTTAGTTCACTTTCCGTTATGGCGTAGAGTTCACCATACACTCGTGAGTTGTAAGCCTGCTTTAAGGCGGGATAACCATAGCCCGTGTCATACAACGCACCATTTGTCCAACACTGCTCCGCTACGCGTGCAGCATTTTTCAACAAGTGACTATTCCTTTCACCTTGTCGCAATGTACCATAAACAAAAATATTAATCATTTTGCATCACTCCTTATTTTTTATATTCACAGATTAATATAAAAAGGTTGGGACTGCCCCAACCTTTCATGATCTATTCGTTTATAATTCCTTGATAATCTTTGTTTCGATTTCAGAGGTCCAGCGATATTCACTGCCACGCTTTGTTGTAATGAAATTCTGATGTTCTTCTGAAAAGCATTTTTACAGCTTTGTTCTAATATAGAAGATAATCGGCCTGATTGGCTCTTAGGATGGTTGTAAAAGTGGAAAATGTAAATAGGAATTAGAGACCCTATTTCTGTAAAACTTTGAAGAAAGGCTACAACAAAAGTAGATACTACTATTTTTCCTGAATTAATGTTTCTTTTATGAAAATCATCTGGTCCACCCCCTACTATGCTACAGGAGGAAATTTGTTATCAAATCCTCTAGCCTGGATCTCATGAAATAAATATTGCTCTCTTAATTCCCTTTCCGAAAGTAACATATAAATTTGGTTTTCATATATCTTCTTACTTTTATGAAAAGGAATTAAAACAGACCTTGCATACTTCTCAATTAAAAAAAATTGGTTAGTATTAAGGTTTTGATTAATCCGCATATGTTCGATGTACCCTAAAATATGAGGGCTTTTAAGACGTAACACTGGGGAATTCCATATTTTATTAAGCATAGCCAAATCACGATTCTTCACAGCATATAGTTTTCCTTTTTTGGACATATCTTTATGAAATGAAAATTGGTTAATTTGTTTTTCCGTAAGTCCCGTATGTTTTTTAATTGTTTCAAATTCTGGGTCAGAAAGTAAGCTTACCAAATCAAAACGAAATTGGTTCTGTTTCAAGATGCCAACATTGTGAACAAACGAATTGCATATGGTATCGTATATAATTTCATCTTTATTTTGAGCATTAACAATTTCGGCTTTTACAATTCTCCCCCCACGTGATTTATGCAGCGCTACTTCCTTAAAATGACTTGTATAATATAGCTCTTTTTCAAACTTATATAGTTTAAGTATCGGAATTGATAAAAATATATTTCTTAACCCTCTTAAGGAATTATTAGATGGCAGATGTTCTTTATTTTTTGTAATAATGTGTATTTTTCCATTGGAACTGTTGTTAAAAGCCCGTTGTCCAAAGTTATCCCCTCCTCACTCTAACATATGAATCAGGAGGATTGTCCTATGTAAATTTATTAATTATGGTATAAACCCCGTTTCCAACACAAATGATGATCTTTCTTATTGATTGCATCTGTTTGCTATACCTGCCCCCTGCCTAGGTACGTCACCCTCAACTAGACCAAATCTCCTATTGTAGTATAATATAGAAAAATGACAATTTTTGGAGTGCTCATAATGGCCTATACTGTACCTGAAACCATCCGTTCCAGTGCTACTGCTGGTGAGAGGTTGCTTTTTCGAACGTTAAAAAACTACCTTCCTGACGATTATATCGTGTATTATGAACCCGAAATTCATGGTAGACGCCCTGATTTTGTTATAGTTGGTCCAGATATTGGGTTAATTGTTCTAGAGGTAAAGGATTATACAAAAAATACTCTTTTTCAATTGAATCAAGATGAGTGGTCATTACTTACTTCAAATGGTGAACAGACAAAAACAAAGAGTCCTGTGAAACAGGCGAGAGACAATATGTTTCATATAGTGGATGTACTTAAGAAGGATCGAAACCTTGTACAACTAGAAGGTAAATACCAATTTCAACTTAAATTTCCATGTGGTTTTGGTTCTGTTTTCACAAGACTTTACCAGAAAGATTTCATCGAGCTTGGTCTGTATGCTGTTGTGGAACCTTCGCTTTCTTTTACAAGGGATGAAATTGATCCAGAGCATGAATCATTTTCGGAAGAAAACTTCTTTGAAAAGCTGTCAAATATGTTTATTATTCCTTTTCGTCTTAAAGACCCGTTAACAAAGGAAGAAATTGACAATATACGCTACCACCTCTTTCCAGAAGTTCGAATTAGTGCTGAATTTAAGCAACCTGTTCCATACCAAGATCAGCTCTTATTGTCTCTTCATGATGTGAAAGCAATGGACTTGCATCAAGAAAACTTAGCGAAACAAATTGGTGATAAGAATCGCTTAATTCGCGGAGTAGCCGGGAGTGGAAAAACCTTAATTTTAGCAAGTCGAGCGAAGTTGTTAGCTAGGGAGCATCCTGATTGGAAAATTTTGATCCTTTGTTACAACATTTCCCTCGCGCGCTCAATTGAGCAAATGGTTGCCCATATGATGAAGGAGCCAGATAGCTTGTTTGACTTCAATTTTACGAATGATGTTGCTCCGAATGAACGTGAAAACCATAATATCCAAGTGTATAATTTTCATGCTTGGCTGAAAAATGAACTGCTTATTTCAGAAAATGTAATACCAAATATGATTAAGAAACTTGAAAATGGAGAAGCTATTTTGCCTATGTATGACGCGATCTTGATTGATGAAGGGCAGGATTTTGATTCAGAATGGTTCATGCTTGTAAGCCATCTGCTCAATCCGGAAACAAAGTCACTATTGCTTGTTGAAGATCGAGCACAGTCCATTTATAAAAGAAAAAGAAGTTATGCGCAAGATACTGGTCTAGACTTTAGAGGCCGATCGAAAATTTTGAGCATTAATTACCGAAACACGGCCCAAATCGTCAAGTTTGCCTGGGATTTCTATCAAAAGCACTCTTCCTTGAAAAATAAAGTGATTACGAAAGACTTTGAAGGTGAAATCATCGCTCCACAAAGTACGCGAAGAAACGGAGTTCTACCAGCTCTTGTGCGAACAGATAATTTTTTCAAAGAAGCGGCTCTTGTCGCAAAACAAATTCGTAAATTACATGAAGAACATAAAGTTCCGTTAGCAGAAATCCTCATTTTATATCGAGTAAAGCGAACGTATAATATGGATTATATAGCGGTTTTACAAAAAGCATTACAAAAGGAGGGTCTTCCTTTATATTGGCTTACAAAAAGCAGCGACACAAAGCGAAGTTTTGATAAAGAGGATGAATCCGTGAAAATTAGCACGATCGATAGCAGCAAGGGCCTGGACTTCCAAGCTGTTTTCATCGTCAATATCGACAACATGCCTTTTGCGCTTGAGGAAGATAAAGAAAGAGAAGCCTCGTTACTCTATATCGGGATGACCCGGGCGAAAGAATTTCTCTGTCTAACTTATTCGGGGGATTCTGAATACACCCAGTACTTCGATGGATTGATAAAAGAGGCGAATAATCAGAAATTGAAGGCTGATAAGAGCGGATAAGTAAATTGATTAAATAGGTACCAGGTTACTGGAAAGGTCTGCAATGCTTCCCAGGAACCTGGTTTTATCTCTATTATGAAACTCTTGCCTATCTTGCAACTAATACCCCATGCCTACCTCCATTGATGATTCCTTACTTTTCCTCTTCTGTTTCTTGTTGATCATTATAATATTGGACACTTGTCATCGCACCTTCATCAACCATTTTCGCATCCTCTATCTCATCAGGTTTGGCTAGACCTTTCAGATAAGATTCATTAAACCAATTAAATTTATTTTTTATCAAATCCCGATTATCACTGTTTGCTAAATATGCTACTCCAGCGACCGCGCCAGCAACCCCTACTATTTTCCAAACTTTTCCCACGTAATATTCAACTTCCCTTCCATTATGTTGTTAAGTAAAGCCTGTAAAAAATGAACCAGAACTTCTATAAGGACAGAGCATTCTCTACAGGTAAAACGAACTTCATGCATTTGCATCCTCATTTAACAAACCTTTTTACAGGATATGCTTGAATGGGCAAAATGCCATTAACAACTTTTTTGGAATTGGCAGTCCATATCATTTTCAATTCTAAGAATGGTGTCGGATTTGTTTGGGTGTCTAGCACTCAGCTTTTAATTTCTCCAGAAATAATTTTACCTAAATTCCACCACCAAAAGTAAACGCACGTTTATGATGACAGCGGCCGTGATGTGTTTGGACCAGGAGGGACGGAAAGTTCTTCTGGCTTCTTTCATTGCCATCCCTCACCACAGTATAAATCCAGCCCCTCCACGAACGCTGTTTCCATCCGCTACATAATCTAGCAATGCTCGGCGGAGTGATGTATCATGCGGTGCATTTGATAGATCGTCCAGCTTCATTCCGAATACCCGTTCAAACATTTGTGTATCATCAGGTAGAAGCGTGGTGCAGTAGTAATCGCTTTGGAATTTTACTATATTAGATGACTCGGGTAAAATTTGGCGCAACTGTGGACTGAGCAGCCAAGACGTACAAGTGAATGCTTTGATGTTTTGGTCAGGTAAATAGGTTGCAGCAAATTCTTTCGCTTGGCGATAAGAGTCCTTACACAGTTCATATGTCATTTTGCTGCCTTCGGGAATATGTACTTCTAGGATCCGATCCCCTTCCTCCAAAACAAGCTCCCACTCCTTCATAGAAAGCTCCATTGGTTCACGGTCAACGGTACCATTTGGAGTAATCTTATTCCCTTTGACCACGTCACCATCATGCTCAAGGATTGATGTCCATTTATGATCATCTTCTTTTTGACCGTTCGCACTAAATTTCACACCATCATCCGAAAGGGCAACAACAGATCCATTGGCACGGTTACGAAATACCTTAACTTTTTCGTTGTATGAATTGGGCAAAAATTGCAAGCGCCCCAATCTGAATATTCCACCTCGAAAATGCCACACCAACCATCCTAATTCACTCAACCCCCAAACACCGTATTTTTGACGATGATGGTTCATCCAGATTTCCAAATCTGACAACGTATCCTTCAAGATGTGGAGGGGAATGCCTCTTGAATTATATTTATCTATAAGAGATGGCAATCCCGAAGCGTACACCACCGCCGCAAACATACCTTCTTCTGGCCCCATTCCTAGTAATCGGGCATTCATTTCCTGTACACTCTCATCGGAATCATATAAACGACGGTGTAATTCCCATGCCAATCGCTGCAACTCAGGGCTGCGATTGATTCTATCTATTTCCAGATGGAAAGCTTCAATAATCGGCTCAGACAATCCGAAAAATTCATTTGCGTAGTCCCAATAGTCTTGATCCAAAAAATCCATCTCCAGCATCCTTCATCTCCTTTTATTATGAGTAAAACCCTCTATACAAGTATACCAGGGAACCAGTGGGGACGGTTCTCCTAGTGTTATTTTTAAAAATGTTTCCACAATTATCCATATGAACCGCCCTACTTGTCAAAAGCAGGCATCTCCTCGCCAAATAAAGAATATTTACTATTGGGGGGATGTATATGAATTCAGAACACGATTACGAATCAATAAATTTCCATTTTGATAATAATTATTTTAACAATCCGCAATTGTTTAATTCTATCAAGCTGTATCAGATTGGCGACATAAGTTGTAAGGGCGGATATGTCATTGGGACCCATGAACAACTATGCTATGAATTAAGTTATATTGTCTCGGGGAGTGGCTATTTTTCTATTAATCATACGGAGTTCTCCGTCCAAGAAGGAGATATTGTGCTCAATGTTCCAAAGCAGTTGCATAGTTGTCGAGCAGATATGGAAGAGCCTTTTCGTTTTTATTATTTTGGTTTTCAATTTGCCGATGGTTTAGACAATGACTATTCCCTGGCTCCGATTCGAAAAATGTTTGATCAGGCGGTGGATCCTGTTGTCCCAAATAAGATCGGGATTGATGCTCCCTTTGTTCGGATTTTCAACGAGTTGATTAACCTTGATCGCTATTCTACCTATATGATGGAGATGTATCTTAGACAAATTGTCATCTTAGCCTACCGTAGTTTTTCTGACAATTGGACCGCTACCTATACACCAAGTAGGAAATTGAACGAAAGAAAGGAAATTGTTTACAAAGTAATTAATTACATCGATAATCATCTTTTTCAATTGACCGATTTAACGGAGATTGCCGATGAATTACATTATAGCTATCCTCACCTATCACGAATCTTTGCGAAAGAAGTTGGGCTTACCATTAAAGACTACTACAATCGAAAGAGGTTCGAAAAAGCCGTTGAATGGCTGAAGAATGGTGAAATGAATGTCACTCAAGTTGCGAAACAGCTTCAGTATCACTCGATTCATACCTTTAGTCGAGCCTTTCGTCAACACCTCGGAGTATCACCAACCGAGTACCAAACGTTATTAATAAACGCAAAAAAAGATCAATATGATATCAAAAAATGCCAACGAAATATTCCTAATATTTTGTTAAAATAAACTCATCCTTAGTTGATTGGGGGGTTTTCAAAGCTAAGCACTATGTTCAGGTAAATGAGAATCTAAATCTAGTGAACATTGGAGGCTGTTACAAATCAACATTGACAAACAATATCCACTAACCGTGATTACAGATGTGGAAAGCGATCTGTTATCGCTCATGAAACAAACAGACAGCAAACTGCTGGTCGTGCGTCCAGACGATGCTTCTACTCTGAACTTTGATAAGATCGGAGCCATTGCCATTCTTGGTGGAGGTGGTCCAAAACCATTATTACTACTACCTCCCCTGCGAAAAAAAATTGAAGCTGAGATTCTAAAGGGTAAACGTGTATTTACTGAATTTGTTAGAAGTATTGGAGATGTCTATTTTGAAAGTCCTACTGTGACCCGCTTTTCAAGGTTGGCGGTTGTCCAGGATGGTTGGCTTCCCAATGAGTCAAAGGGTGCGTTAATCGACGATCAGTATGGAGAAAGAATTCGGCCACATATTTACATGTGTTCTCAAGAAAAGCCACTCTTATCTTTTATTACTACTCATAGTCATGACCGTATACGTGACAGTGAATTAGATTGGGAAGTGGTTAACAAGGAAAGGGCCTTATGGTTTGAAAAAGAAGGACAGCTTTTAATTTGTGCATTTCGACTAGCTAATTTTTATCGTGCCCGCCATGCTCCGAAGAGTCGGATTAAAAAGGTTATTTCCTTTGTGCTCCAGTGGTTATATGGTACGGAAATTGAAATCGGGGAATTCCCTGAATATTACCGTACTGGTTCAAATAGTCGTGATGGGATGGCTGCTGCAGAATATCAAGAGATCGAGAAGTCAGTCGAACGTTCGCTGCTTTGGGTAAAAAGATCAGGAGTGCTTAGAGATGATGGTCATGCAGGTGCGTTAGAAGGATTAGGAACAGAAATTAATTATCAGGGGCATCAAGAGCTGAGAGAAATCCGGCGAGCCGACTGCATTGGAGAACTATCCTTTTCCTATTGGCTGCATTCTTTAAAAACGGGCATCCAAAATAGCAGGAAGATTTCCAATAACTTGATAAATTATGTTCTCGATCATTATATTCATCATGATGATGGTCCCTTACAGGGCATGTTTCGTTGGACCGATGAAGCGTGGGGCGTCTGTTATCAAGATGATGCTGCCCGGGCACTCCTCCCTCAACTTTTTCGAAACTTTTATGAGGAAACTACAGAACGATTGGATGAATGTTTAAGTGTTCTTGATTTTCTTGTTCGGACTACGGGTACAGATGGCACGAGAGTATTTCGTACAGATAACATCCATCTCAGTTCGAATATGCTGCATAAACTGCAGAATACTCCTGGGAATTTACCAAGTGCTCATTATAATGCCTTTTATTATGCCGCCCTTTGTATAGCTTTTAGGTTGACGGGACGAAATAAGTATCGTGATACGGCTGTGGCAGGGTTGACGACAATTATGACACATTATCCGGAAACAAAACGGGAGCAAAGCCAAACACAAGAACTATGTCGGCTAATTCTTCCATTAAGTTGGCTCTACGAAGTTACTGGAGTAAAAGAACATTTGAACTGGTTATATAAAGTAGCCCATGATTTGCAGCAATATTATCATCCCAGTGGAGCGTATCTTGAGTGGGATGATGGCTATCAAGCGTCCATGCGTCATAGCCCTGGATCCGGCGAAAGTTCGTTATTAAGTACAAATGGTGATCCGGTCGCTGATCTTCTTTATTCGAACAACTGGTTGCCAATCGGTTGGATTCAAGCCTATTTCATTACTGGGGATGAATGGTTTAAAAAACTATGGGAGGATACTGTACGCTTTATGGTTAATGCCCAGATCGAAAGTGAGGATATTCAAATTGACGGAGCATGGGCTCGTGCCTTTGATGTGGAAAAAATGGAGGTGTTCGGTTCCCCTGCTGATGTCGGATGGGGTCCCTGGTCTATCGAATCCGGTTGGACAGTAGGAGAAATTACTTCTGGTTTGCTTATGGGATTATTGGAATCTACTTTTCTTCCGAAGCACAAAAATTAAGCTAAGTTCACAGTCATTTTTTAAATAGAGGGACTTAAGAGATCAAAGAAGGTATTTTCTAAATACGGGGGGATCAGAGATGAATTGGAAAGCCAAACAGCGATATGGAACATTTTTCATGTTTTTGTTTATATGCTTATCTCTAATGGTTGCTTGTACTCAAGAAGGGACGAAACCAGTTGATAAGGTGGAAAATGAAGAACCAGACGATACTGAAGTGGAACAGGAACTCGTTACTATTCAAATCGGCTATCCCTTTGGAGAAGAATCCTTTAATAAAAGGTTTGGTCCTATTGACGAGGCGCTGGAACATATTGAATTGGAACACG
The DNA here is from genome assembly GCF_001375535.1 of Bacillus niameyensis. Classification (GTDB taxonomy): domain Bacteria; phylum Bacillota; class Bacilli; order Bacillales; family Bacillaceae_C; genus Lederbergia; species Lederbergia niameyensis. The sequence continues at coordinate 4,507,923 of NZ_LN831197.1, read as the reverse complement.
TAGGATTCGGAAATTCCGTGGAATCATTACAAGAACTATTCGCTTCCAATACACTACCTGACATCTTCTTCGGTTCAATCGAACACTTTGAGGAGGTTGAGATAATTGAGCCGTTAGATGAATTGGCTGAAAAGCATAATTTTGATATATCCAAACTGGAACCCTCACTCGTTGAATTTATTCGCGCACAGGATTCAGAGCGGCGATTGGTAGGGTTTCCCGATGGAACTTCCTATGCAGCAACCTATTATAATAAAGAAATTTTCGATCTGTTTGGTGTACCCTACCTAGATGAAAATAAACAATATACATGGGATGAATTACTGGATATCGCACGGTTAATGACAGGAGAAAGAAATGGTGTCCAGTATGTTGGAATGCAAATTGGTTGGGGGTCAACCCCTACTTGGTGGGAGATTTTACACCCACTCATGCAATTCGCTGTTAATGCTACCGACCCAGAGACAGGCGAGGTCCTACTTACTGAAAAACAAGAGTTCCATCAATACTTTAATATGATGCATGAGCTCTATAGCATTTCAGGTATATATGGAGAACATAGCCATGATCAAAATTTATTTGCACAGCGTCAAGCAGCGATTGGGATTGGAGCAAATGCACAGTTAAATCTTTTTCCTGAAGAGGATCTTGAATATATTAAAGAAAACATTGGCATGTTAACGTACCCAGTCTGGGAAAGCCAGCCAAATATTGGTCCGTTTCTTGGGACGACACCGATAATTATTGCCAACTACAGTGAACATAAAGACGAGGCTTTTGAAGTTTTAATGGAATATGCCTCTCCAGAACAACAAATTCCAATGATTCGAAACTTATCATCAGCAACCATTTTGAATGATCGTTCAGTGTTAGAGCAAGTATTGATCGATGTTGAAACGTATGAAGGTAAAAATAGAGAGGCGTTATTTAAGCTACAACCTGCCATTTACGATGGTCACATCAGTAGATGGGATCGATATGTAGACTATCACAGTGCACTAACGAAACTCGCAACGTCCGATATTGACGTCAATACAGTACTCCGTGAATTAAAAGAGGAAACAGAAATAAAAATTAAGGAAGCAAAGGAACAACAGTAGGACTGGAGACCAGGGGGAACGGTTCCTCTGGTCTCATTCCATTACATGTACAATTAAACATAAGAAAAATACCCACTAATGACATGCTTCAGTCGCTTATTTATCATTTCTTGACTGAGCACTCTACCAATTTGACTTTCGGCCCACATTTTCATGTTCTCATACTCTGGGTGTTCCATATTTGCCATAATTTGCGTAAAGTATTCGAAGCCTCCTTCACCGCCCACATCTTCAGGTGGCCGTTCACCCTCTCCTTCTATGAATACAGCTTGGTAATGTTGGGACTTGACAACTTTTTCAAGGATTAATTTATGTACCCAAGAATCACCAAAATCATATTCATACGTGACTTCTCCATGCTTTGGAAAAACGTCTTTTAGTATGACAAGTCGCTCTTGCCGAACCTCGTATTCATCGAAGTTTAAATAAGCAAGCGTTTCGGGATCGTCATCCATCACAATTTGCAGTGGCTTACTATCTTCTCTTTCTATTATAAACTCATGTAAATGATAATTTTGCCAATCAAACACGATTTGAATAATATGGTGAAGAGAACGAAAAGAAAAAGTGGATGGTACAAGAACCCGCCGCCAAATCTCATGACCTTCAATATCGACCTGAATCTTCAATTGATACATATCGATGTCTAAAACAGGATTATTTTGATAAAACTGCTCACTGAGACAGGTCAATAGTTTTTCAATAGGATAGAACCCTTTGCTCCCCTCAGACAATTGGATCATTCTACCCGTTATGATACTTATATGTTTTTGAATTCGTTCCTCATCATCCAAAAATTGTTCCGAAAATTGAACTTCGCGAACCGTATTATTCATCTTGGCCACCATGCTTTTACTACCGGTTTTGGAATAGGAAATTTCCCCCGCCTTCGCCAAATAAGCGTCAATCACGTCCTCGTGAATACCCTCCATCCGAAAGGCCGTTGCAATCGCTTCGCTTATCAGATCTTCAATTTGCGAAAAATCCTTCTTACTCGGACGATAGATCACAACTGGATACCGTGTTTCATTATTCATTAACACGATCGCCTTCTTCCTCCCAATACTGACAAAATTCCCATGCCACGCCATCAGGCTATTCGGATATTCTTCCGCCCCTTCACTTTCAGCAAATTCATTCCCTTTCAACCAGAACTTATCAAGGAAAGATTTGGTACATTGGATTAACAATTGGATTCACTCCTTCATTGTAAAAGCTAAATTCAAAGTCTACATTTCATACTTATTGACTCTCTTTCATCCAACATATCTTGCCTTCAATGTGAGGTTATCATATACAAAGGTTCAATACTATATTTTTTGATAATAGGATGGTTCTAATTAAAATCTATTTAAAGCAACATTTGTAGGTGGTCGCAGAAGTTCTTACCACCTAGTTACAAAATAAGAATTATTATACAGTAACTCTATTAGTTTCTAAAAACCAATTGCTGGCGATTCACCTTACAATAGTATAGGAAGCAATAACCTAAGTTCTACAGCATTTAAACGTTTACAACTCTATTTCCCTTTAACTATTATTGCTATAATCAAAGTAAAATAAATTTTAGACCAGGGGTGGGTAAAATAGATCTAGATCGCTATTTAGAAATTGAGGAGTATGTGAAAGATTGGATTGAGATATATTCAAATGCAAATGAAATTACATTAACCGATGAAAACATAGACAAAATTGCCACAGATATTACTGACACATTCATAAACATGGGCTATGATAGGATTTCTGAAATTGATGATGATGAGGTAGCTGATTCGGTGGCGAATGCAGTGTCGTACTTTATTTAATCCTGCATAACCTTTTTCTAAAGCACTCACATATTTTAAGTGGTTTTATTTTGTATCTGACAAATTATAACTATTTACATATTCTTATCCACTTTCAGTTATAAAGGCAACAGAAAACAAAAAAATTTACAAGTATCTAATTTTTCTAAAAGAGACGTTAAAACATACTCGAGAATACTAGATCCAATCACTCAGCCTAAACATTCATCATTGGAACGAATCCGAGAGAGCGAAGGAAGGAGAATGGATGATGGAGCGGAGCCAATTATTCGTCGATGGTTCACATTTTTTAAATGAACATGCTACCCAAATCAACGGAACAAATACTTCAATTTTAGTGCATTATTGGGGGGCACAATCTTCACATTATAATAACCTGCCACATCAACACTCATTCTTTGAACTTTGCTATATCGTTGGCGGAAAAGGTCAATATATTGAGCAAGACCAATCATTCCCTTTAATGGGAGGGACGTTGTTTCTTTCAAGACCATATATTCAACATCAAATTGTGAGCAAGGATGGGATCGATATTGTTTTCGTTGCCTTTGAATTAATCGAAAACCAGTCATCCCAGGAATTCAGAGATTTGTTCAACAATCTCAAAAATACAAAAAACTTTTATATGAATCATGCAGAAAATAGCACGGTTGCACACTTATGGACGTCTTTACTAATCATGTCGACCGACTCATACCCAGCATTAAATAATTGGATTCAAGGACTATGTTCTTCCTTTTATGCGAGCGTTCTTGGCCAATTTAACGAGCAACTGAAAAAAAGAGCTCCTTCGAACGAACATAGTTCGTACCCAACCTTGATCCATCAAGCAAAACTATACATCCGCGACAATTTGTCCCAGCAACTTAGACTTGATCACATCGCTAACTATATTCATATTTCCAGCAGACATTTATCGCGTATTTTTAAAGCTGAATTAGGCCAATCCTTTTCCAGTTATGTGAGGGCGGAACGAATTCGAAAAGCGAACTTGCTTCTTTCCGAAACCGATTTATCCATTAAGGAAATCTCAGACATCGTCGGTTTTGACACCGTTCACTATTTTACAAGCGTCTTTACAAAAGAAATGGGAATGGCGCCTGGACAATTCCGACAAAAAATGAAGCAACATCTTGGATAGGTTTGTAGATGCATGGGGGATAGACTTGCTGTGGATGTAGTTTTTCAAGCCGAAGTCGATACAATGCAAAACCCAAGAATGCTAGAATATCAACATTCCTGGGTTTCAAAGTGGACTTTTTAGAAAATCGTTCTTTTATTTCATTCTAAAAGCGAGTAAGCCACTATTAAAACTATGACATTTTTGAATCGCTTTTTGTACGGAATCCATATTTTTATTCCAGTTGACAATAAATCGGAATTCATAAAATCCCCCTAGTGTTGCTTTAAAGTTGGTTTCCCAATAATTGGTTAATACCCATGCATATAAGTGTCGGGCATCTCCCCCATCATGCTGACCATGCACATACCGCTGTCTGTTGGCTAATGGTCCAACTTGGACGAGAGGGGTATCCGGGGTAGCGATCAATACACCACGATTATTGGATAAGTAGGCCAATCCTTCCTGAATACAATAATAATCCAGACAAGTTCCTACTATTTGATCAACACCCGGGCGTACAGCAACACCAGCCTTTTCCACCCAAAGTTCACTAGACATCTGGTTGCTACTAGTGAACGGCATCGAAATATACACGTTTTCCGGATCCCAAACACTATCTTTATGCATCCTTACCGCAACATCCACCCTTGCCGATTCACGATACACTTTTAACAATAATGAAAAATAAGACATCCCTTCAATTTCATACAACAATTCAACAACACCGTAAAGAGGGCCATTTGTAATGTCCTTCACTCCAACGAAGCGGCCAATAGAACGTTTGACGTCAAGCCCCTTACGATTTCTGCCCATTCTTCGTCTAACATCTGCCATTTTGTCTACTTGATGGGCTTTTGTTACTTCATAAACCGGTGAAAAAGCGGGAACCTCATAGTCATCTCTCAATAATTCTTCCCCAGATGTTTTATCAATCCAGGAGATAATTCCCTCGTCGGCTCTCCAGTGAATCTTCACATATTCGGACTCTATCCCATTTTCATTCATTTTTAAATGGACAGGTTTATTCTCTGTCCCTAATGAAATAAGGTCTTCCATGTCATAGACACCATCATGGCCTTTTAAACGATTACTTCTAGCAGTTCGACCGGAATTTTCACTCTCACTATTTCCACGCAACTCTAATATTTTCTCTTCATTAGGTTGCATCTGGAGTAGCACTGAAATTTGATAACCGCGACTCACATTTTCCACTTGGTGCGGCAACACTGAACCACTTTTCTGATCAATAACCGTGAACCCATTTTTAAACAAACCTGGTTCCCACGGATCTAAATAGATAGCAGCGAGATCCTCAACCTCATGATCAAAAGTATTGATCACTTTAAATTGATAAGAGCGGTCAGGCCCAAGCATCACTTCCCCGCGTTTCTGCAAAATATCATCCAATGCTGTATAGATGATCCGATTCGCATTTGCAGCATAAGCCTCTTTTCGAACCGCCAATGTTTGTACCATTGGATGCCAAGGTTCGTAAACGGAAGAATGATAACCCCAAGTATGTTCTGCGTACATCGTTAATTGATGTTCCGCTTCTTCAATCGCCGCCTCTTGCACTATTTTATTTTGCGGATCGAGTTTTTTGACCCGCCTTAATGTTCTCTGGGCATCCCTAAAAACTTGGGTATGCATAGCCGTTGAAGCGACACCATCTGACCACCAATCAGGCCAATCCCCTTTATAAACTAGGATTTCCTGATCCTGTGCTTTGACAACACTGAAAAAGTGATGCAGTGTTGTCATTTCAATTTCCACAAATTCGCCAAAACGCTCATTCCACTTATGAATAAATTCAATGACACTTGTGTTGGGAGAGGCGTTATCACGAAGAAGCCCCATGACATTCACTAAAGCAAAATCGTAAGGATAGTCCTCTTTCTCCAATTGGTGAAGATAACGAATAATCCGTTCCTTAGCAATTTCCCAATGCCGATCTGACGGCCCGTATGGATTGAACTCATCCCGAATCGTATAGGATAAATAAGCTCCCGGAGATAGTCCAAGATCATTCCCTAACATATAATGTTCCCCATTCCAAACGAGCAAGCGGTCCCCCTTCGGAGTTTCCCAATAAAAGGGCCTTTGTTTTCTACCAATGGCATACATTCCGTGATGGGTATGGACACAAGACAATAAATGATCAATTCCAGCATCATACAGTGTTTGCGCATACCCCCAACTATAGCCATTAATATCCGCGGTCATCGCGGAATCAACTTTGATACCGATTGATTTTCCATAATTCACAGCTTTCATGTGATTTTTTCGGAGAATCTCGTAATCTAGCAATTCCGTCATATTCAAGTAACTCCCGGAAAGCTCGATATCTCCTCGTCTTAAGGCCTCATTAAATTCTTGACGTTCCTCAGCAGATGCCTTTTTCAAAAATTGTTCAACAGCCCAAAAGGTTTCACATGTCCATTTAAAACCTTGGATCGTTTTGTCTTTTTTAGTTTGCAGTCTTTTAGAGACAGCAATGGCCTGACGAATAAAATCAACATGGTATTGTTCGATTTTCTCTTGACGCTCGGTATAGCCAATATCCGTATGAGAATGATGAATCGCATACATCTTCCATTTTCTCGTAAGACGTTTATCCACTTCACTACTCCCTTTCCCGCATACTCTTTACCTTACAAAGGCAGCACAACAGACTACCTCACATATCACAAGTTTATGATGAAGGCTGTCCACTGTCTTTACAAAAACTGGCCCTACTTTTGCAAAATGGAGACATGACGGGCGTAGAGGCCACGAGAGCCATTCTTTCGGTCTAAAAACACGAGACATCCAATTTCCATGTAACATACTTTTTAAGCTTCCGATGAGATAAAAGACAAGCGTAAGGTGCCCCAATAAAATCAACACCACACCATTTTTTGAATATTGAAAGGATGAAAATAGCCACATATTCCTTTAAAATGAATCTATCCATGTAAAGAATTATAGAGGAGTTTGTCGATGAAAATTGGAGCAGTTCCATTTAGTATATCAAAGCAAAAAAACTTTTTTGATCGTTTAGGAGAATACGTTGGGGATGTTTTTTACGATATTTTACCCGAGAAGGGGTATGAGTTGCGGGATGAGCAAATTTTTATGGCTTATCAATTGGAGAAGGCTTTCCGAAACAAGAGTACTATTTTTGCAGAGGCTGGGGTAGGTACGGGAAAAACATTCGTCTATTTATTGTTTGCGATTAGTTATGCTCGTTATCTTAGAAAACCAGCGATTATATCCTGTGCCGATGAAACATTGATTGAGCAGTTGGTGAAAAAAGGCGGGGATATTGAAAAACTGGAAGAAGCATTAGGACTGCAAATCGATGTGCGGATGGCCAAAGCAAGAGAGCAGTATGTTTGCGTAAGAAAGTTGGACAGCCTCGCGAATACGACAGATGATAAGGACATTTTACGGGTTCATGATGAAATACCTGACTTTGTTTATGATACAAGTGCAGGTGGAAAAACGTTTCAACGGTATGGAGATCGGAAAGAATATCCATGGGTATCCAACGAATCATGGGAGAAAATCGCTTGGGATCCGTTGCAGCAATGTTCCACATGTGATCTTCGCCACCGCAGCGGACAAACGTTAAATCGGGATTATTATCGCCATGCGACAGATATCATTATTTGTTCCCATGATTTTTATATGGAGCATATTTGGACGAAAGACTCTCGTAAGCGTGAAGGGCAATTGCCGTTATTACCTGAAGCAAGTTGCGTCGTTTTTGACGAAGGCCACTTACTCGAATTTGCGGCTCAAAAGGGATTAACACATCGTTTCCATGCGGAAACATTAACCGATGTATTAACGGGGTACATGAATCAAAACATTCGTGAGGATTCGCTCTACTTAATTGAAGATATCTTAGCATTACATGATGAATGGTTCGATTTGTTAACAGAAAATGCAAAGGCTGTTGAGGGGTCAAATCGTAAAGAGGTAGCATTTTCCGACCACGAGCTTGCGATTGTCAAAACATTATTTGATAAAGTACAAGAGCTATTAGAACAGCTCGTTTTTGATTCAGAACTATTTGCCTTTGGTGATTACTATATTAAAATTATTGAGGAATATTTGGAGTTCTTCTCCTATGGATTATCGATTTTATTAAAAGATGACAAGGCGATCTTTTGGTTAGAAGAAAAGGATCATAACGTTAGCTTGGTGATGATGCCGCGTTTAGTCGAAGATGTTTTGAAAAAAGAAGTTTTCTCACAAAATATTCCATTCATCTTTTCATCAGCTACTTTATCTCATGATGGCGATTTTTCTCATATCGCTCGCAATTTAGGAATAGAACAATTTTTATCATTTTCCGTTGCTTCCCCCTTTGATTATGAACAAAAAATGCAGGTGATTCATCATTTGGATGATGGCTCTACCGATAAGTGGAGGAAAATTCGAGAAAAATTAGTTGCTAACGATGGGAGATCGTTAATTTTATTTTCATCCATTGAAGAAATGCAGCAATTCCGTGCATGGGCTGAAGCGGAAGATATGCCTTTTTCAATTCTGTATGAGGGAGATAAAGAAATTAGCGAAACGGTCAGGCGCTTTCAGACGGATGAATCCACAGTTCTTTGTTCGTATCATTTGTGGGAAGGATTGGATGTTCCCGGTAACGCCTTAACCCAAGTCATTATTTCTTCCCTTCCCTTTCCACCGAAAGATCCTGTCTTTCAAGCTAAACGAAAGCATGCCAAGGATCCGATGAAGGAAATCGATGCCCCTTATATGTTGCTGAGACTTCGCCAAGGGATCGGCCGTTTAATTAGAAATCATAATGATTCGGGGGTCGTTCACATTTGGATGACAGAAAATGAAAAACATCGATACGAACAAGAAATAAAACAAGTTTTACCCGTTGAAACTGTTTGGGAATAAAGTGTAAAATCGGGGGGACAGGCTCTTCAATTCAGGCGCCGTCCCCCGAAATTTCTATAACTTCTTCTCGATATTTTTAATGGAATTCCTAGCGACAATGATACCAGGTGTATAACCTAATCTTCCCCAAAATTTCTCCGCTTCTATATTTCCAAAATTATAATCTAAAAAAAGATCATTAACCCCATTTTCTTTGAAAAACTGAATGATCCGCGCAACAATGGTTTTCCCAATATTATTTTTCCGATGTTCAGGTTCTACCCATAGATAGTGTATGTTTCCTGCAATCTTTATTTTAGGGTCATCATGGTGTTCAAGCATACTAATGCCCATACCAATGACTCATTTGTATTTGGCAGAGAAGCAATATGTATTTTGGCATTTGGATCATTAAAATAGGATTTCAAGCCTTGTAGGAATTTATTTTCATCTTCTTGCACATAGTTAGGTACGGAATTAGCAATATGCTTTTCCAACCTCTTCCTCATCCTTAATACATCTAAAAGATGCTCTTTTTCATTTGCTTCACTAACTATTATATTTTGCTGCATACAATGACCTCCAATATGCTTAGTTTCGCGCATTTAAATCTTCGACTCTAGCAGACTTACTGAATTTCCCACGATTCACTTCGGCATATACCAGTAGGAATTCATACCAGACAATTGTTGAAGGGATCCTTTTGGCATTTGAAATGTGGCGTTAAATACATTTAGATAATCTCCAACTCCAAACAATAAACTAAGGAATGCAAATGAAAAAACAATTTCTGTAATAGCTAAGTCATGGGGTAGGAAAATCCAGATTATGAGCGGAATAAAGCCGAACACAATATTTGGCAATAACGATAAAAAGATGAATCGTCCTTTTGAAATAGGTGCCGTCGATATAACAAAAACGCCTAGTGCCTTTGGACTAACCCATAGTTCTACTTTTTCCCCTTTTGGAAAAACGATGGCATGTAAATATTCGTGGGGTAGGATCATTAAAAAGGCGAAAAGAATTCCCCATAAATTAAAAATGCTATTTCCAACTAAATCTCCTATTAAGAGCGATTTGATAATGATCGCCAATACAATCAGTATAATAACTGGGATAACAAACAAGCTTGCAACGATATTTAGTTTCAGCATTGAGTCAGGCTCTTTGTATTTCACAGCATGTGCAGGTAGTTCCCCCACTGGAAGTTGGTCCTTACTTTTATAGACTCCTTTCCATACTAACTTCATAGCCTCTCCCCCCTAATTGTTTACATCTATAAGTTAGCAAAATTAACTTTGAAATACTAGTGCGCCCTTTCAGAACTAACTGTCAATTCCTATTCCTGTAAAACAAAATATCTAAATAATTCCCTGTTCCTTTTATTATCGGCAATCCTTGTTCCGCTAACTTCTGCCAAATTTTTCGATCAAGGGCAAACGGGCCTTTTTCTTGAAGAGATTGAACATCATTTTTCGAAAGAACAAGATGATAAAACAAATTATGATGGTTAACGAAAAGTTTATACATGCTCCCTTTCATTATCACCTTCACTTCATACTGCTCATCCCATTCCTGCAGCTGGCTTTCTACTAAGCTAGCTACTTGTGTGAAAAATTCCTCTTCGTTAAAATTTTTAGCCATTAGACCGCGCGTAAATCCAGTCACATTCATCATTGTACTCTCCTTTGTTTAGCTATCAAATAACCTGAAAGAACACACGACTCCAAATAAAAAATCCCTCTTGCCATTGAACGCAAAAGGGATTTCCATTCCGATTTTATCATCCAAAGCAAATTGCTTTGCTGGTCGGAGCACCTTGCCGGAGCAGGTTGCTGTGACGTCGTTGAGCCAGTTCTCTCAGCCACTCTTGATAACTATTTAATTTATGCTTTTATTATAACTTATTCTGTGATAACTCAGCCAATTTTTTAATCAAATAAATTTAACTGTTCAATCGTTTCATCTGAATCACGCTTTAAATCAATCTTTTTTTCGAATCGCTCTTTATGTTCAGTATTGAGTCTTAATTCATAATCTAGTAATGTTTCATGAATTGATTGATACGATTCTTTGTTTTTTAATACAGTAACACCGTTTTTTATTAATTCCATATTTCCCTGAATCGCATTTTCATGTTCATCTTGTTTTAAAGGAATCGGTGTAAATAAAAATCTATTTTGTTTTCGTGTGAACTCGATTGTATGTTGAGTTCCGCTTTTTAAAGGTGTTTGCACGGGGCAAACGCCTAAAGATAAACCACTTTGAATCCGGTCTCTCTTCACGAAATTACCCCGTGTATTTGCTTGGCCGATCGGAGTTTCTGAGAGCCATAATCCATCCCGCTCCAAAATTTCCATTGCCAGTTCTTTATTTTTGGCTGGATAAATTTCTGTCAGGCTCCCTGCTAAAACGGTTATTGTTTTTCCGTTTTCTATCATTAATGCTCCTTCATGACCAGCTGTATCGATTCCTAATGCCAAACCGCTGACGATCGTATATCCCATTCCAGCAAAAGTTGCGGCAATTTTACGGGCAGCTTTAATCCCCATTTCAGTCGGTTCTCTTGTTCCAACGATAGCCAAAGTATGTTTTTCTTTCAGCAGATCTATATTTCCTTTTGCATATAAGAGGGTTGGCGGGTCTGCAATTAACCGTAAATATGTAGGATACCACTCACTTGAAATCGGAATGACTTTAATGCCTTTTTCTTCGTGTACTTTAATTAAATGTTCAGCTTTTTCTTTAGCAAGCTTCATATTTTCCATTGATAACAATTGGCTTACACTTTTTTGCTTCATCAATTCTAAGAGTTCATCAAGATTATCAAAATTTAGGTGTGGATTATTTCCATATAGTTGAATTAACGTTTTACTGCCTACACCTTTAATACAACTGAGTGTGGTCCAGAAGAAATCATTCAATTAGTTCACTCCTACTAAAATTCTAATGGTGCGTATCTATTAAGGGTCCGTATCAATACATTATCATCCAATACTGTATCTATATGCAAACTCATCATTCCAGCCTTATTTCCCGCTTGCAAATCTGTTTTCTGATCGCCTATATTCACTATGTATTCCGGTTTTATCTTTAGCTTTATCGCACATTTTAACAATGGATCTGGAGCTGGTTTACTTCTTAAAGTATCTAACGATGCTATGAGGCAATCATATGTATAGCCATAGGCTGCTAACAATGATTTAGCGTAATTTCTCGGTGATCTAGTCACAATTCCAACTTTAATATTTGCCCGTTGTAATTCTGCTAGTATATCAGGTTGTATAATTATATGTTCTTTTTTAATAAGGCTAGTATCTTTAATAGCCGTTCTTTGCAAGCGATAACTCTCTAAGTGGTCTGTTTGAAGTAGGGTATTATCTAGATCAAAAATAATAGCCTGTATTTCTTTGTCTGCGCTATATTCCTGAACCTCTACCTTCTTTGCGGACCAATGTCCATGATAATCTACGTACTCTTGATTGATAATCTCAAAATTCTTAGAATCAAATTCTCCATTATCCTTCTTACTTGACCAAAATACTTGGTGGTCACTATTTCGAAAACGTAAATGATATTCATTTCCGTCTGAATTAAAAATGACGGGCATGACAGATTGTTCATAGTAGTTAAAGTGCTGTGTAAACGCTAATGGTAAAATGGTTACCTTACTAGCCCCCTCTTTATATAATACCCTGGCGCATTCAGCTGTCGTTGCTCCACTTGTAAAAACATCATCCACTAATAACACATGTCCTGATATTTTTTTCGTACATTTGATATTATCATAAACATGTTGATACTTTTCGTTGAATGTTGGGTATTTTCCAGGAGAGTCATAATCATTAACAGACTCCAATAAATCATGTTCCACTTTTATATCTGCGTCCATAAATTCTTCCATCCCAATAAATCGACTTTCTTTATTAGGCCTTGGTGGCACAATGGCAATATGAGTAACAGTATCGTCACTATTCAAATACTCACCTATTGTTTTGCCAAGTACTTTCTTAACTACGTCTCGCTGATTAAATCTATCTTTTTTAAATCCCAAAATGGCCCTTGATAATGGATGGTGATAATGTCGATTGTCTTTTGATGTAAAATATCGTCCGGTAAAAATAATATCGGCTTCCCAATCGGTATTGGGAATGCGCAGCTTATTAGAAAGCTTAAATAATTTAGACTTTAACTCAGCCTTATTCGGAAAGCCTAATAGCTCACTTGAATAGGTGAACCGTAGATTCGGATGATCGGCGAAACTATTAAAGTTGTCATAATCCCAAACTTCATCTGGCATTACCGTAGTATCAAAATCTAATTGACAGTTTTCCGTTTGTAAATAAACGGTGCTAAATCCGTACTCCACATAATGTTTCATATGGTCTATATTATTTGAAATAATTAATACTCCTGTTTCATCCGTATCCAAATCTTCATACACGATCCATCCGATATCTGTTGGTAAACCTTCAGGGTTAAATGGATACATTCGAGATTCTGTATCTTCTATCAAAGCTTCACTCGCGTATGTAACACTTTTCTTTTTTGATAATTGTTTCATTTTCTCTAAAAAATCACGATTCTCCTGCCAGCCATCTGGACCAGTTAAATCTAAGAATATATTAAAATCTGAGTGGCAATATGTAAACAAGTAATCATCTCCTTAATAAACATCCAACTATTTTACTATATCTTATTACCCGAAAACGTTTCTAGAAAAGTAGTCTTTACTCAACTTTATTTTCTCTTAACCCACGTAAAACCATCGCCTTTTGTAATAAGAGCAACATCAATCGGACCGCCGACAGTCTCTAGTGATATCGACATTTTTCTTTTTAAAGAAGTAATACTTAACAAAGCTTCGGCCATTTCTGCTAACTCCTCAACTGGCAATGCTTCCACAATATCTACAATCGGATCTATAAAGTTTTTTCTTTTATAATGGTACAGTGCTCGATTAAACCTGCGGTATACCTCCAATAACTCATCTGTTATGCTGTCTTCGATTGTTTCCAAATTAGTTTCTTCTTTAAATGAATCCTTTAATTTTTCAGTTAATGTATGGGATAATCCCTCAAATTCTCTTTCTAGACCAGCAAAAACAAACTCCTGCATTTCAATATGTATTCCCGTTAAAAAATTCTCAACCATATCTCTTTGCGCAAGTGGTATGATGCTTGCTCCAAGTGAATTGCTAATACTTTTAGTTTGATGCGGCATAATACTATATTTGATTTTCCCATTTATTTTCCCATCAACTTTAAGTGTGATCACAGATGGATATATTTCCTTACTGCCAAAACCAGCAAACACAATTCCCGAATAATAATTATTGGGAAAATCCTTTAATAAGGCTTGAATAACAATATACTTTATTTCTTCTGTCCATTCTTCTATAAGTAAATGATTCTCAAATTGTTTATGAATCAGTTCTTCCACTTCTGCTCCATACTTTTCAATTAATAGATTAAAGTCACTATTATTAAAAACATCTATGTATTTTTTCTCTTCTAAACTTTGAATTCTATCTCTTAGATAATTCCATCCGTGGTGGATATATAATTCTTGTATATCGTTTTGCAGATTTAGTTCCCCATACTCACTGTATAACGTCATACTTAAATCCGATAAATCGCTATGTATTCCCGAAACGTTTAATTGCAAGGAATTTCTGATAAAGTTTTCTTCATTGCTTTTCGACATAAATTCCTTATATTCATTTTCATTCAGAAAGTGTAAAAAAGCTTCCACATATTCATTTAACGTATCAAACTGATGATCATCCAATTTATTTCTATATATTTTTATAAGCGTTTCCCACGGAACATTTAAAAGGGAAACTGATTCATAGAACATGACTCCCACTGGGTTATGTTTGGAAAGCTCAAACAATTTATTTGCTGAATTATATACCTTTCTGCCCGCAATAGTTACTGCACTATCAGTTGCGAGAGCAATTCCTTTTGTGTTCATTACTACTATTTCCGCCGTCATTATATCCCTCCTTATATTCCATTATAGGTATTTAGTAATAACACATCTAGTAATATTTTATTACGTTCGAAAAAATTGAAAAGGGTATACGGGGTTTTCATTATAGGCGACTAGAGGAAAAACGCTTTATTTAGTGAAAAAAATCCGCCATTCCCTCTTTGGAATAAGGTCGGATTTATTTTTGTTTCTTATATTTGATAGATAATCTCAAGCTAGACACCATTAATAAAGTGAAACTTCAATCAGTGGGGGTTTTTTTCATCCCCACTGATTGTTAGAGGAACAAAGGCTAAATTCGCAACATCCTGTTGCAACGCCTTTGTGACCCGCGTCCTGCGGGCCCGAACCAATCGGGCTTTTACTCTTTAAGGCGCAAGCGCATTGTTCATCGACGTACAAACTTCCTAGCTTCTGACGAGATAAAGGAAACACGGCGAAGAATGAGCCGATGTTGACTTATCGTAGGAAGAAGCGTAGAAGTTTGCTAGTCGATATGCGCTTAAGCTAGATATGGCTGTTGATCCCCCACTTACAATTCTTGGACTCCTCGAATTCTTGAAGTGGGGGTCTTACAGCCAGTTAATGCGGGATAAAAGCCTTTGTTTCCATCGTTCAGCTTTTTTACTTACTCCTCTCTTTCACCGATATTTCTCCCGTTAACTCAAGATAAGCAATTTCCACCGTTTCGATCTCAAAAACTCCTACTACTCTCAGTCTAGACTCTAGTTCTTCTATGGACATTCTTTCTTCTTTTAAGCATTTTTGATCCACTTGACCATCCTTAATAATCAATTTAGGTTTTCCTATCATATACTTTTCTGCTCGATTATACTTCATCGCTAGCCAGTCAACAGCATACATAATGACTACCAAGATCACGAGAATCACAATCATATGCCAAATCGAATATTTCGGCTCAAGTGCCATATCCCAAACTATAGACGCTGCTAAAACAGCAAAGGCGAAATCGATCGCTGTGGCTTGCGCTACCTCTTTCATGCCCATAATACGAATCGCGATAAATAAAAAAGCAATCGATAACGGAAATTTAATGATGAGATTAAGAAACTCCATATCTTTTACTCCCTCTTTCCAAGAATTAGATAAAAACTAATCGAGCTGATTAATTGTCAAAACTCTTGTCAGACTTTCTTGATCCTCCCTATATTTGTTGAGATGAATCACTTTAGATATTCCTTTTTTTGCCAATCTTCAAACCTTAGCGGCTGTGTACTAAGATCAATCATCACAACCGTTTAAGATGTGTAGAACACCCGCTATTCTTCCTATCCACGTATCGTCCACGTTACGTACACAATATAAAGAAAAGAAAATAAAAGAATAGAAAAGACAAAGAATAAGAACGTTGATTTCATCGTAGTGGTATTTTTTTAAAATCTTTTCTTTAAGGGTGTCCTTTTCGCTCGGAATTCTCTATATAGACATTGAAGAGATCAATTATGGTGGAAGGAGAGAGTAAGGATGACAATGTTTCGTATTATACATACTCGTTTTTGGAATGATCCAAAAGTAGTGGAAGAGATGACTCCAGAGGATCGCTATTTATTTCTTTATTTGTTGACGAACGATAAAACGACCCAAATTGGGATATACCAGATTATGATTAAGCAGATGGCTTTTGATACGGGTTATTCACTTGAGACGATTTCAAGTATCTTTCGACGCTTGCAAGATGAGCATAAGCTTGTGAAATATAATTCGGAAACGCGTGAACTAGCGATTAAAAACTGGGGCCAATACAATTTAACACGCGGTGGAAAACCAATGGAAGATTGTGTAAAAAGTGAGTTAACACGAGTGAAGGACCGTTCCCTTATCCAGTATGTAGGCGAGTCGGTCAAGCATCAAGGCATTCGTGAATTATTCCTAAGTGCTGCTCCTGAATCCGCTATAGATCCTAATTTCTCAGAGTTGTATAGTAAGGCAATGCAATTTTACCAACAAAATTTCGGTATACTTTCAGCTTATATCGGAGAAGAGATCATAGATTCAATCGATGAATTTGGCGAGGAACTAGTAATAGAAGCGATGAAGATTTCACTGTCTATTGGGATTAGAAACTGGCGCTACACTTATGGAATTTTAAAAAGATGGCGCGATCAAAATGTGAAAACTTTGAATGATGTATTGGCTTTGGAGCAGGAATTTCAACAAAGGAAAGCGAGTCCTACCCAGGCTGCATCGAATCACTTGAAAGTATATGTCCACAACCCTTCAGCAGGAGAAGATGAAGAATGACGATTGAAAAAGCGGTTCTTGGAACAATGTTAAAGGAGAACTATTTAATCTCCGACTCGATTGTCCGTCCAGAGTTTTTCGAAGATCCACGTCACCAAGCACTTTTTAGAGAAATGAGAGTTTTACAGGAAAATAGAACAGTGGTTGATATGATTACAATTTCAACCGCAGTCAACTTGGAAGCATTCGGAGGTATTTCCTACCTTTATGACTTACAATCCTATGCTTCAGCAAAAAAATTCGATGACTACGAACAGCTTCTTCTAGAACAATGGAAAGAACGGGAAAAATGCAATATTTTAACACGAGCAAAAGAAGAAGATTGGAGTATTCAACAAGTAACTACAGCGTTGGATCAACTGAATGAAGCGAAACTAGATGATCACTTTTCCATTTCAATGGCTTTATCCGAAGTGTATGAATCACCTTGGCAAGAAAATAAAGCGGTTCAAGGGGTACTAAGTGGTTTAAAAAGGTTAGATCAAATGACAAATGGTTTTCAAGCGGGCGAATTGACAGTCATTGCGGCCAGACCTTCCATGGGAAAAACGGATGTCATGCTTCATTTTGCTAAAGAAGCGGGATGGAGATCCTTCCTCCCGATTATTTTTTCAATAGAAATGCCTTATGAGCGGATTGTTCAACGGATGATTGCTTCAACTGGTCGGATCAACCGTGCAAAACTAAGGAATCCAAAAGATAATCTTAACTCTGAACAAAAGAAAAATTGGGCAACCGTGATTGGACGCTTATCTGCAACAGATATTCAAATTTTCGATGGAGCTAGACAAACTGTTGCTGAAATGCGGGCGAAGACGAGAAAACTAGTTTACCAATTTCCCGAGCGAAAACCGATCATCTTCATTGACTACTTAACACTCATTCGTCCTGAACATCATTATGGCGGGAATTTACATTTACAAGTCTCCGAGATTTCTAGGCAATTAAAGGTTCTTGCAAAAGATATGAACTGTCCCGTTGTACTGTTAGCTCAACTAAACCGAGCTGTGGAGCAAAGACAAAACAAGCGGCCACTCATGTCAGACATCCGTGAATCCGGAAGTGTCGAACAAGATGCCGATGTGATTCTCTTTCTCTATCGCGATACATATTATCATCCCGATTCTGATCAGAAACATCTAGAATTGCTCGTAGCCAAAAATCGTAATGGACCTGTTGGCGTTGTTTCAGCCAATTATAATCCTTTTACTGGAGGAATTGATGATGTCAACCATTAAAACTCTATTCGAAGATGCTGTTCAATACGAAGAATCACTGCTTGCCCATCATATTTTTTGTTTAGTTCAAGAAGGAAAAATCAGTTGGCATGACCCTGACTCCATACTCTCAAATATAGAGCCAAACTTTGAAAAATTAGAAAGCATGCACGAATCCAATTTTCTTGGCCTTTGTCCGATAAAAATATTCTCCCTTAAATTGGAACGAGGGCAATGGGCATTTGTATACGCTAAAGACCCAGCGGAAGCAAGCCAATACGTACAAAGAACAGTGGGGAAAAAGCCATTAAACTGCCACGAACTCTCCCCTGATTTCGAAATATACTACGGCAATCGGATTCTAAATTTCCGGGCTCTGAAAAAAGAACAAACGGAATTCCCTTGTTTAATTATGTATTATGAGGGATGAAAATAGAAAGCAGTGCCTGCTTGTCCCCCAATCTGTTATAGCGGTGAAAGATTGGCGGGCAGGCATTACTCACGGGCATTATACTCATCAATAATCCCCGTATATTCTTCTCCTATTTCACGAATAAACGTAACAACATCCTTATTGGAATGAAGGAACTCTATTGTTTTATCACGCATGAACCATTCAAACTGATCGTCATCTGAATATCGCGGTAAAGTTAAACTTTGAGATTGAGATGCTTCTTTCTACTGTTAGTCTTCTAGCTAAATCCACTACTTCTTCCCAAGTCATCCCATCTTCTGGATACGATTCACCTAACAGATTTAAAATATCTTTATTATAAAACAGTTTAAAAATTGCACGTTGGCTATCAATTACCCCTGTTAATTACCAATTCAAATACTAACAAGCCCTTCCATAGCATGATGCTCGATTCGATTTTCTCCCCTACTTTCTTAACTTAACTCATTTTCTCCTGAATTTCCGTTATAAAAGCAGTGAAAAATCCGACTTTTCCCCAGAGGAATAGGGTCGGATTTTTATATCTGAATACCAAGAGGTAGCTCTTCTGTCCTGTCCTGTTCTGGGTAGAAACTCCACAGCCAAAAAGTTATATAAAACATTAAATTTAATAGATTTTCTGTTCGTATGGAACGGAATCCTATTTTATCGTCCCCGATATTATTCACTACCAAGCAAAATTGGCAATTTTTTTTCGTGTAGAACTTCATCACAAAAACGTTGAATTTCTAGACTTTCATCCTTCTCGTATTCCATTGCCTGTTTTAAACTTTCCAACTTCCGGGAACAACTCTCTATTTCATTTTTATAAAAATTAGCAATCCGTTTATCTTCTTCATTCATGAATAGACCTAAAGGCTTTTTATGTTTTTTAAATTCCTTACTATAATTTTCCATCTTCTTCTCTTCTACAGCTATTTCATTTCTCAGGACGCCCCGAAAGCTCGATCCATGGGGACGAAACTTATTAATATACTGGATTATTTCATCGCGTTTGTTATTGAACAGATCACATTGTTTTTCTACAAGTTCAACATATCGGCAAAGAGAGAAATAAGAATCATCCGTTGAACTTATTAACCCCCTAAGATTATCCAAAATACGATTCAACGCTTCATAGTCATACTGAAAAACATTAATAAGCGAGTGATAGTTATAAGGAATACCGGGTTTATTGGGTCTAGCTATATAAGCGAAACCATTTTCTAATTTATAAAGTGTTTCATTTAAAAGCGTATTCCTTTTTTCAGTATAGTCATAATCTGGAAGAGTTAGATTTGAGAGTGTATGAATAATCTTATCCCTGTATTCTACTCTTTCGCGTTTCATGTTTAAAAGTACAGATTCTAATTCAGGCTTTATTTGTTTAAAGGCTGAATCAACTAATGCATATCCGAAATATTGTGGGTCGCTTTCAATGACTAACTGCAGTTTTGAAAGTGCTTCCTCCCCTTCATTCAGCAACGCTAAATATCTCACTTCTTCATAAAAATATTGGGTCTCATTATTTTGCTGTTCCATCGCCTTCTGAATATGGATCAGCGCGTTATTCAAATCATTATTCTTTTCATATAGTCTGGCAAGTAAATAATATGTATAGCCCATAATTTCTAGATAGTTCTTAGGGGCAAGGAAAATACTTTCTTTCGCATATTCCAGCGCCTTGCCATATTCTTTGTCATTCATATATAAATTGGCAAGTTGAATATAGGAACGATAATGTAACGGGTTTAAATCTATAGCTTCAACTAATAATCTTTCCGCATGCATCATTGCCCCGCGAGAGATTAAATCAACGGCCATATCATATTTCTCTAAAGCAGATGTTTTATTTGGGGCTTTTAATGTGGCATCAATGCTTGCTAATAAATGATTGCGCTCTTTGTTTTGCAAATACATGTGGGAACCGAAATCTTTAACAAAATCAACTAATTCGCTTATTTGGTCAGACAAATAATTCATTTCCACTGTCATTTCTTGAAAGCCTTGCTCGGTGATCTCATTAAGCATGTTAATATTGGAACCAATATTATAAGTTGACGATGCCACCTCGGAGTTAACGGAAGAAATATTTGCTAGTTTAGAAGATAAATCATGAGACATCCGATAGACATCTGCTTCAAAATATAAATTCAAATCGATCGTCCTCCTAGAAAAATTAATACAAAAAGATTATACCAAAGTCTAGGAGAAAAGGACCAGAATTATCAAGGTGTGGGAGACGGCTTTTGTGGATTGCTTCGCACAACATTCAACTACTTTTTTATAGATTTTAACGTACTTGTCCCTACTATAGAAAAAATCCAACTCACTCCGATTTAGGTGAGTTGGATTTTTCTATTACTTATTCATATTGGCTAAATAAGTTTCGAGGTCGATCCCCTTAATACGAGCATTCTTAACCAAGCTAGTGGATCGAACATATTCATTCTTGCCTGGACAAAGCGGATACAGGCCTAAACTACTAAATACGTACCAAGCGGCCATTGTGCCGTTATCTTCATCTCCTGGGAATCCATCATTCTCGGCAGTGAATAATTCATCACAAATCTTTTTAACCCAGTAATCGGTTTTTTCTTGCTCACCAACTGCTGAATAAAGATAAGGAATATGGAAGCTCGGTTGATTGGAAATGGCGCATTGTCCAAAATCAACTGCGGCCATCTCGGACATTTCATGAATTTCCCCGCCATAACCTCCTACATTGAAACGAGGTTCAGCAGCGAATAATTCATCTAGCTTTTGCAAAAACTTTTCTTTTCCGCCATAAAGTTCAACTAGACCTGCAACATCATGCGGAACAAAGAAACTAGGTGGGAATGCGGAGCTTTCGGTATAATCTCTTCCCCATGTGTAAGGATCAAAGTTCGGTCTGAACTCCCCTTTACTATCACGTGCCCGCATAAATCCTGTTTCTGCATCGAATAAGTGGCGATAGTTCTTCGCGCGCGCACGATATTCTTCTTCGATCTCTGTTTTGCCAAGAACTTTAGCTACTTCAGCAATACAAAAATCACCATATGCCGCATCTAATGTTAAGTTGACACTTTCTCCTTCAAGATCATAAGGCACATATCCATGTTCTAAATAAGCTTTTACACCATTACGACCATTTCTAGCATCCGGTGCTGCTTCATTTGCATGTTTGAGCATACCTTCAAGCGCTTTTTCCAACAATTCATTGCTGACAAGACCCTTAACAGCTGCATCGGCAATCACTGCATCGATTAATGTACTAGGCATACAATTGACCGCACCAGTGGAAATCCAACGTGGCAGCCATCCGCCATATACATAATCATTCACAAACCCTTCAAGCATTTCAGCATACTCTTCTTTTGCAATCAGTGAATATAGAGGATATACAGTGCGATACGTATCCCAGAATCCATTGTCAGTGTAACGAACACCTGGATAAACTTTTCCTGTGTCCGGTGAATAGTGAATCGGATTACCTTGTGCATCATACTCATAAGCTTTATGCGGGAATAGGAATGAGCGATACATACATGAATAGAAAGTACGCATCTGTTCTTCGGTCTCTGTTTCCACTTCTATGCGAGATAGATAACTCTCCCATTTTTCCTCTGCTTGAGCATGGACTTGCTCATATGTTTTACCAATTAGCTCCTGCTCTAGGTTTAGAATCGCCTGCTCTTCACTAATATAGGAAATCGCCACTCTTCCAGTTACCTTCTTACCATCAAAGACAATATGGATCCCCGCTTTTTCACCTTCAATAGATTTTCCTTCCTTAATGGAACTGTTAGAACCTAGTGAAATAAGAGTTTTATCCGCGATGATCGGCGTATCAAATTCCATCACATAATACGTTTTAAAATTCTTCGCAATATCTAACGAATGGTAAGTAGTATAGCCATATACACGGCCATTCTCAGCGTCAACGCGGTGACCCATTTCCCCGCCAACAGGCAAAATAGACAATACAGCTTGTTCTTCGCCACGGTAGTCTAGTTCAATGGCTGCTCCACGTTCTGTAGGTGAAATCGTCATTTGCGTCCGATAGCGCAGAAAATTAACATTTAAGTAATCAGGATTTAGCTTTGCTTCTTGTGGGCGATAGCTTGACCAATTCGTCCACGTCTCTGCCAAAGGCCTTTCGCGCTGTGGCAGAAGAACGAAACAGCCGTAATCCCCAATCCACGGACTTGGTTGATGACTCAAACGGATTCCTTCTAAAGAACGATCATCTGGATGGAAAAACCAGCTTCCTCGATCAACTTGTGTTTGTGGAACAAATGAAACCATTCCGAACGGCATTTGCGTTAATGGTAAAGTATTCCCATTTGAAAAACGCGGCACAGATTTACTGCCTTGTTTTATATTCACATAAGGTAAATACTGCATTGTTTCCTCTCCTCTTCAATAAAAGTAATAATACTCGGAGTTTTCACCATTAAGGATAATCTATTCCTGTTATTATTTCTACATTATTAACTTCAGATTCTATGGAATTATTAATTATACTAAAATATTTTTGCAAGTGTTGTTCTTGAGTTAGCAAATCTGTACGCTGGTACCTAGCAAAGTACTTTGAATGATGTAAATGAAATCATTAACGGAGCCTTTGATTCAAAAGCAGTATCAGAACTTGAGTTTATCGGGAGTTTACAATCTTCATCTTAGGAAGACTGGAAGCTACATTCCAACAAGTTTCGCTACTAGGAAGCTCCTTTCCTCCAATCTTATGTAATGGTAGATTGGAAAAATTAAAAACGGCAAGCCAAATCACTACATAATTGGCATGCCGTCTTCGATTTATTCTTTCCCTTCATATAATCCATATGTTTTATTTACATCTTGAATGAATATGATCCCATTACCGGGCTCATCGATTTTAAGCTTATTTCTAATTGAGGAGACGATGGATTCGGTGCTTTCTATTTTTGATAGAATTATCACGACCTCTTTCTCAGGTTCAATATCCATTGCAAAAAGCTTACTCGTTTCATGGATCCCCGAGCCCCTTGCATTAATGATTGTTCCTCCTTTAGAGCCTGCCTCGGTCGCTGCATCAATGACAAGCTCCGCATTCCCTTTTTCGACAACCACTGTAATCGCATGGTACATGATAGGTTCTGCACCCCTTCCTCCTTCAATATAATCACTTTTATAACTACTAGCACCTACAATCCGGCAAACTGAAGTTGTAAACGCAATACCATGATTAGGTTTTGTAAACTTAAATTTCTTATCGAGTTGTTCAAGAGCATGCCTAACTGTTCCTCTGGCTCCAACCATTAAGACAATCTCTTTTCTAGCATCATCTAGGGCAAGCAATTCCAAGAGGCGGCTTTTAATCGTACCTTTTCCTAGTAACACAGTCCCGCCTGAAATGCCGCTTTTCTTAGCAGTTTGCATGACTTTGCTTCCCAATCCATAGTTTACGATAGTACATACTTGCTCAAGATCGGTCATCTCGGAATCACCCAACATTAGGCTCTACTCCTTCCTTTTTTGATTTTATTTTAAAGACAAGTCCTAAAACCTGTAAAGCGATTAAAGGTGTCATAGCGACCATCGCAATCATACCGAATCCGTCGATTAAAACATTTGCCCCATCAACAGCCTCAGCAACCCCTTGTACAAAGGCTAATATAAATGTAGCTGTCATTGGACCTGATGCAACGCCCCCTGAGTCAAAAGCAATCCCCACGAATAATTTTGGAACAAAAAAGGTCATTGTTAAGGCAATCGCATAACCAGGCAATAGATAATGCCATAATTGAAGCTCAGGAATGAGTATTCTTAATACTGATATAAGGACGGCAATACCTACGCCGATCGCAAGGGTTCCCATTACTACATTCCTTTTGACATATCCGCTCGTCACATCCTCAATCTGATGAGTAAGAACATGAACTGCCGGCTCAGCCAAAATCGTCACCAATCCCAAAACGAATGCGACAATAATAACATATGCTTTATTATCTAAGGAGGCAATACTAAAGCCTACAGCACTACCAACGTCCATAAATCCGGCATTTACACCAACTAAAAATAATACAAGGCCTATGAACGTAAATAAAAGTCCCATTAAAATTTTTCTAACAGCTTTCTTTGACATTTTAAACGATATTTTCTGAAATACAAGGAAAATTAAGAAAATAGGTAACAAGGCCACAACAATTTCTTGGGAAATGATCGGGATTTTCTGTAGAAAAGGACCAATGACTGAAATTGAGCTGGCATCTACTTGTTCAAGACTTCCTGTCATTTTATCT
This sequence comes from Bacillus niameyensis, assembly GCF_001375535.1. Classification (GTDB taxonomy): domain Bacteria; phylum Bacillota; class Bacilli; order Bacillales; family Bacillaceae_C; genus Lederbergia; species Lederbergia niameyensis. The sequence goes on along the minus strand of NZ_LN831197.1, from coordinate 4,482,836 downwards.
GTTTTCGAAATAATATTCATAATCATAACGGCGATAATTGCACCTGTAGAAGCAATCGCCACTAAGCCAAAACTATCTTTCTCAGAAGCTTTACTATCCTTTTTTAGCATAGAAACACCTAAAGCAAGGGCTAAAATGAACGGTACTGTCAATGCGCCAGTCGTTGCTCCAGAAGCATCGAAGGATATAGCTAAAAATTCCGGTGACGTGAATAAAGCAAGAACAAAGATGATAAGGTATAAAACTATCAACAATTTATAGAGTGGGATATTGTAAACAATTCGGACAAGTCCCGTAGCAATCAAAACGCCAATACCGATTGATACTACAATAACAAGACTTGATTTTGAAATTAGACCAGATGTGACAGAATCAACCTGTCCAGCGAGAATATGTAAATCTGGTTCGGCAATAGATATGAAAAAGCCAAGTAGAAGACCTGCTATGATAACCATCCAAAGTTTATTTGATTTGGCAATGGTGGAACCCATTGATTGACCAATAGGAGTGATTCCAAGATCGACACCAATTAAAAAGATAGCTAGACCAATAATAATTAAAACGGCTCCAATTACGAACCGGATAATGAAAGATGAATCGAGAGGAGTTAACGTAAAGTTTAATAATAAAACTATGATCGTAATGGGGAGTACTGCATACAATACTTCTTTTAATTTCGAAACAAGAATATTCAAATACAGATCATTCCTTTCTATATGAAGCGAAAGTTTTTGGAATACCACTACCATATGATAAAAAAGTCTGTTACAAAAGGACATACGTATGCCTTAGTGACAGACTCCACCTAAAAAAAACAATATAGAATTAGAGAACTAACTTACTATTATTATCTCATAAAGATGTGTATTTAATAAAGAATTTGATAATAATATTATTAAAAAAATTTGTACGGATATTCCTCTCCTTTAGCAAAATCGTCCAAAGAATCCAGTTAATGCGTAGAAAATAATTTAATCCGTAAGACTTCCCTTCTTTATCCCTCAAAAGAATCTTAAAAAATGTCACTTTATTATTTCAACTATTAAGCTGACTACAAAAATAGTGAGCAAGCATAATAAAAGCAATTTCCACCATTTCATATTATTAAACTCCTTTTAATCAATTTTTCACGAATATGAAACTCTCATTCTCTGAATTTCAACATAAAAACACAGGCAATTTCTTGTATGGAATAGCCTGTGAATGGTTGTGTACACCTTTAAAGTTGTTCATACAAATGATAACGAGAGCTGAGTGTTTGAAATTCTTCCGCCTTTTCCAAAAACTTTTCTTGCTTCGCTTGTCCTAAACGTAATCGGTAAAGCCATAACCACCCCCTTCTAAAATAATTCTTTCCTTTCGAACTCCTTGATGAATTGTGGTGCCAGCATTTAAATGACACCCTCTACCGTAAAACCACCCCACCTGAAATTTTCAGACTCTCACCTATAATATTTCGCGAAGCATCAGATAGGAGGAAGGCGATGGAGTTAGCGACCTCTGTTGGTGTCGTAATCCGACCGGATGGGATGTTGCTTTCAACGATTCGCCGCTTTTCTGTAAAACTCTGGTCGGTCCCTTTAGTTTGGATGACAGCTTTCCCCATGTCGGTGTCGACGAAGCCTGGACAAACAGCGTTAACACGGATACCATATTGAATAGCTTCTAGAGCAATGCAATGGGTGAAGCCAATGAGTGCAAATTTAGATGAGACATATGCAGTGTTTCCAAAATTGCCACGCAGTCCAGAGAGAGAGGCTACGTTAACGATCGCACCCTGTTTACGCTCTTTCATCTGTTCGTATATTTTCTGGGTTAATAGGACGGTTGAGGTGAAGTTAATGGACATGATACGGTTTAAACTTTCTTCGTTCAATTCCTCAACGGTACCGTATTCATATACCCCAGCGTTATTTACTAGCATCGTGACGGTGCCCACCTCGCTCTGTACAAAATCCAATAGTTTCTCACGTTCCTCTTCGCTACCTAAATCACAGGCAAAACTATATATCTCGCGATCATGGTATTCACGTTTAAGGGTTCTTTCCAGGTAGGATAACTTTTCTAGATTGCGCCCTGTTAAAAGCACCTTCGCTCCTAAACTCAAAAGTGTTTTTGCTGTCGCCGAACCGATGCCTCCCGTAGCGCCGGTAATTAAAATCGTCTCTCCTTGAAAAGCTTCGCTTGAAAATAAAGACAATTTGCTCCCTCCTAGTTGATTGGATACTCTCCCCTAATATAGAGGGTTATACTCTTCTAGCACCCAGATACACATGCATTATCTCATCCTCCGCGGCTAATTCCGCAGGCGTTCCTTCGTATACCAATTTTCCGGACTGGAGGACATAAATCCGATCTGCATATTTCATCGCCAATTTAACATTTTGTTCGATTAATAGAATCGTCATTCCCTCCTGATGGATTTGATCCACTAGTTCGAACACCGATTTTATCATTAATGGAGCTAAACCTAGGGATGGTTCGTCAAGCATTAAGAAGGATGGTTTAGCCATTAATGCTCTGCCAATCGCCAACATTTGTTGCTCGCCGCCACTAAGGTTCCCTGCTCGCTGTTTTTTTCTTTCCTTTAATATGGCGAACAGTCCGTATATCCGCTCTAAGTCTTCTTTTATCACATTTCTGCTACGATGATATCCGCCCAAAAGCAGGTTTTCCTCAACCGTCATTTCATTGAAAATTCTTCTTCCTTCTGGGACATGGCTAATGCCAATTTCGGATATTTTTTCAGGGGCAACTTTCGAAATGTCCTTTCCAGCAAACATGATCTTGCCTTCCTTGCGAGGAATTAAATTAGAGATTCCCTTCAAGATAGTGCTTTTCCCTGCCCCGTTGGAACCAATAATCGCTACGATTTCCCCTTTTTCCACGTGGAGATCAACTCCGTGGACGACATTCCCTGCACCGTAGGATAATTTTAAATTAGATATATTAAGCATTGATCAGATCATCCCCTAAATAAGCTGACCGTACCGCATCACTCGCCATTACTTCCTGCGGAGTTCCACTGAAAATCAACTTTCCATAATCAAGAACTAAGATCCTTTCGCAAAGATCCATAACAACATCCATATCATGTTCGATTAATACGACAGTAATGTTATAGTCTTTTTGTACTTGCTCGATCAATTGAACAAGTTCTTTTCCTTCTGCAGGATTCATTCCTGCTGCAGGTTCATCTAAAAATAAAACTTCTGGGTCAGTCGCAAGTGCCCGAACAATTTCGACACGACGCTGATCCCCGTAAGATAGATTGTTCGCCAATTCGTTTCTTTTATCTAAAAGGGAAAAGGTCTCAAGCAATAACTCTACTCTTTCTTGTAAAACCATTTCCTCTCTCCTCCATGTTTTTGTGTGAAATAGATTCGCAAAGAAGTTACGGTTAGCCGATTTATGCGTGGCAGCTAAAACATTTTCAAAAACAGTTTGTTCTTCCAACAAACGGATATTTTGAAAGGTGCGTGCAATCCCTGCTTGAGCAAAATCCACCATCTTTTTACCTGTTATATCTTTTCCAAATAGATGGATTGTACCATCCGTAGGCTTAATGGCTCCACTTAGTAAATTGAAGACCGTTGATTTTCCGGCACCATTTGGTCCAATAAGACCAACAAGTTCAGACTTTTTCAGTTCAATTTCAAATCGATCTACTGCTCGAACACCGCCAAAGGATTTTCCTAGGTTTCGAGCTTCCAAGATAGCCTTTGTCAATGTTCTCCGCCTCCTATTTTCCCTTTAATCCACTTAGTTGGCAGACTACCAAGTAATCCTCGTGGTGCAAAAGGAAGAATTCCAATCAAAATTAATCCATAAATTAACATCCGATAATCGACCAGTTCTCGTAAAGCTTCCGGTAAAACGGTTAATAATATAGCTCCAACAACCGGACCTAAAATATGGTTCATCCCACCAATCACAACCATCGCAAGCAATATGAATGATTCCATTAAGTTGAAATTATCATAGTTAATATAAGCGCTATAATGGGCGAAGATACTTCCAGCATAGCCAGCAATTCCTGTAGAAATTGTAAAAGCAGCAACTTTGTAATGGACTGTGCGAATCCCAAAAGATGAAGCTACAATTTCATCTTCACGAATCGTTATTAGAGCTCTTCCGATGACTGAACGATTCAAACTATACAATCCCATTAAAAGTACAATTAAACTGACCAAGACAAAATAATAAATTTTCGTTTCACTATCCAACATAAAGCCGAAAATGGATGGATAAGGAATACCTGCGATCCCGTTCGGACCATTCGTCAGATTCTCCCAATTGAGAAAGACCATCTGGGCAACGATTCCGAAGGCAAGTGTTCCCATTGCAAGATAATGCCCTTTCAATTTCAAAATCGGTACTGAAAAAAGAAACCCGATAAATGCTGACATCAAAAAGGAGCACAACAAAGCAACTAGAAACGGAACGTCATAGCGAACAGTTAATATGGCTGATGTATAGGCACCAACTCCAAAAAAGGCAACATGGCTCAAAGAAACTACGCGAATTCCCCCCACTACCAAGCCCAAACTAGTAGCTAAAATGGCGTATATAAGTGAAAGGACAATGATATGCATAAAATAATGACTTTCAATAAGCAATGGTAAAACAAGGGCTAACAAGACGATGATTAAAGGAATCCATTTTCTCATAGTTTTTCCTCCGTAGTTTTTCCAAGAATTCCTTTAGGCCGAAGTAAAAGAACTAAAATGAGAATCCCCATTGATACGACGTCTTGTAAGGAAATATTAATATAAGCTGCCGTAAAAACTTCTAATACACCCAATACTAAGCCCCCGATGACCGCACCACTCATGCTTCCTAGACCACCAAGAATAGCAGCCGCAAACGCCTTTATCCCCATTGAAAAACCAAAGGATGGAAAAATCGCTCCATATAATGATCCGGTTAAAACCGCTGCTGCCCCAGCCAATATGGAGCCAACAACAAATGTTAAAATATAAATGCGTTCTGTCTTAATTCCCATCATTCGGGCTGTTTCTGAATCATTCGCTGTGGCTCGAACCGCTCTCCCAGAACGTGTATGAAATAGCCAATAATTAAACAGTAACATGATAACAAAGACAGAAATAAAAATGACAATTCGAACACCAGATATAGTGATGTCCCCTAATTGCAATGGACTAATCGAAAGCCCCATAGAGAAATTTTTCTGTCCTGGCTCCCAAATGATTAATGCTAGATTTTGAAGAATAAGAGAAACCCCAATTCCGCTTATCAACGGGATAATATGAAAAGACTTTCGATAAGGCTTAAAGGCCAATCGCTCTACTAAAAATCCTAAAACAGCCGCCGAGATCACACCGATCAGGAGAAGAACGATAAAATGGACCTGGTCACTTATTGTAATTACGGTGTAGACGATATAGCCACTAAACATTAAGACATCCCCGTGCGAAACGTGGAACAGCTTTAACACCCCAAATATTAAGGTAAAGCCTAGCGCAACGAGAGCATAAACCCCTCCCAGTGCTAGGCCATTAATTAATGTTTCAATGAACAAGTGAATCCCCCCTATTGAACCAATTCAAATTTGCCGTTTTTTACAACAAGATTATAATAGGGTTTATTCACATCATCACGATTTTCATTAAACTGAACAACCCCCGTTACAACAGGAAAATCGTAAATATCTGCCATCGCATCACGGATTCCCTCTCGTGTTGTTCCGCCGTTTTTAATCCCTTCTAACAAAATCGTTGTTGCATCGTAAGCTAGAGCATTGAAATAGCTAGGCTCCTTGCCGAATTTCTCTTTGAAGTCGGCAACAAATTTCTGAATCAATTCCCCCTCAGCTGTCGGAACGAATAGGGAGTTTAAATATACCCCCTCAACTACATCTCCACCTGCTAAGAAGCCATCAGAATTAAAAGTTGTTGTTCCCATAATATCCACATCAATCCCTAGTTCCTTAGCTTGTTTTATAATGAGAATCCCCTCTGTATAAAGACTTCCTAAGAAAAGCAAATCAGGTTCAGAATCCTTTACTTTTGTTAAGGCCGCTGTGTAGTCAATCGCTTCCCCCGGCGGATAGGATTCATACACGGAGATATTTGCACCGTATTCTTCCGCAAACTGTTTGAAATATTGGGCATTAGCTTTTCCCCAATCTGAGTTCACATAAAGGACAGCAATATTCTTTTTCTCTAGTTGGTTGACAGCAAAATCAGCAAGGTTTTTCCCTTCCAAAATTTGCGTAGTCGAGCTTCGGAATACCCATTCTGTATCAGGACTTGTCAAATCAGGGTGGGAAGCCGTTGCAATAATGTATGGAAGCTCGTTACGGTTATAAATCGGAATTCCCGCAAATGCTGTTGAAGAACTCCAGTGCCCCATCACCGCTTTAATGTCTTTATTGGAAGCAAAGCTCTGTGCAACAGAAGCGGCTTCCTTTGGTTCATTTTTATCGTCTCCAAATACGATTTCCACCTGTTTCCCTTCATAGCCACCACTCTTATTAAATAGCTCTACAGCTAACTCTGACCCCTCTTTGAAGTCTCGTCCGTATTCGGCTCCTCCACCAGTCAAGGGGCCGGCAACTCCGATTTTAATGACATCATTTGAACTAGCAGATTCTGACCCACAGGCTGCTAAAAGAAGGACCATAAACCCGATGAATATATATATAATTTTACTTCTTTGAGACATTCGCTTCCCCCACCTTTCCTTTTTTCGTTCAATCATGCTGTACTATAAACACCACGACCTATAGCGATTTCCTTACCAGCTTCATTGCGCACGACTACATCACTCACTCCCAAAGTGCGACCACATTTTACTACTTTAGCTTCAGCGACTAAATTTTCCTTCCGCGCAGCACGTAAGTAATCCACTCTGAGGTCAATAGTCGGAATTCCTTTTCCAACCTTAGTAATTAAGGCAAAATCACCAGCCACATCGATTAAAGAAGAAATAATTCCTCCATGAATATAACTATCATTTTCATCCGCAAGAAATTCCTCTTTAAAAGGAAGCTTGATCTTCACATAACCGTCTTCTACACTTTCCAACGATAACCCTAAAAATTGGTGATATTTTGACACTACCAATAACTCTTCTAATCTCTCATATGAAATATTCATGGAATCCTCCTCGTGTTATGCTCATTTAAGAGGTTCTTCAACTGCCCTTTATCAATTTTCCCCGTTCCACCTAACGGCATTTCATTAATGAAAAATACCAATCTCGGATGGGCATAAGCAGGGCCATTTTCAATAAAAAACCGCTTAATCTCCTCTTCTGTCGTCGCCTCATATCCTTGAACTTTTTTTATAAAAGCAACAGGTGCTTCCCCTTTAACGGAATGTTTTGTACGAATGACACATACATCTTCAACTGCATCATGCTTCAGGAGTACTTGCTCAATTTCCTTTGGATAGGCATTTTCTCCACCAATGTTAATCATGTCGTCGGTGCGACCAATGATATATCCATAACCGTCCTCATCTAAGTAAGCAAGATCACCCGTTTTCAGCCAGCCACCTTTGAATTTGACATCAGTTAACTCGGGCCGATTCCAGTACCCTTTTACAACACCTGGATTTTTCACCCATAATTCTCCGATTTCATTTGCAGGTAACTCCTGATTTTTATCGAGATCCACTATCTGCACTTCGCAACCTGGAATTGGAAGCCCAGATGACCCTTGTTTATGAGTTCCCCATCTCGGGGTAGCAAACACTTGTGGCCCACCTTCCGTTAACCCATAGGCCTCCATAATTTTAATATCAAAGGTTCTCTTTAAAGCCTCCAATAGTTCAATCGGAACCTCCGAAGAACCACAAACAATGAACTGTAAAGAGCTCACATCATAGTGTGTTAAGCTTTGATAGGCTGCAAGAATCATTTTGAACATGGCAGGAACACCTGTTGTATACGTACACTTATACTGATCGATCGAGGCGATCACATCTTCAGGGTCAAAATCAGGACGGATCACGATCGACGCTCCTACCATCAAGCATGGCTTCACTGCATTAATCATGGCATTTTTATGATAAAGAGGGACAGCAACGAGTGCCCGATCCTCTCGATCTAGCAAATAGCACTTTGCTGTTGTATAGGCATTCCACCATTGTCCATGATGGGTAAGCATACATCCCTTCGGCTTTCCCGTCGAACCAGAAGTGTACGGTAAGAAGCAAAGATCATCATCTTCGACGTGTACCGTTTCCAATTCAGTACTTGCCTTTTCCCTCAAATCTTCATAGGTGTTTTCCTGATGGTGCCCTCCTGCTTGAATGAAGCAGGGACCATCCCCCGTTTGAAGCCTCTGGGCCTTATCTAGCAAACTTTCTTTATAAACAACTAGCTTTGCCCCACTATCCGTTAAAATGTAGGACAGTACCTCAATGGAAAGTTTAATATTAAGGGGCACTGGTACAGCCCCTATTCTCATTAATCCGAAGCAGATTTCAATAAAAGAAACATCATTCGGAAAAAGCAAGGCGACTCGATCACCTTTTACTATTCCAAGACTTTTAAAAACATTGCCTGCTCGCTTAATCCGCTCGTCAAGCTCTTTGTATGTCAATTGTTCGTGTTTACCGATAACAGCAAGCTTATGAGGCGTAAAAGTAACAGCCTCATGTAGTAAATCACCTAAATTTCCCGACGCTGGTCGCAATGTTTACACTCCTTTATCCCGCATTAACTGGCTGTAAGACCCCCACTGATTGAAGTTTCACTTTATCTCAAGGGATCATTATAATTTTTCCGAAAATTTCTCGTTCTTCGATTAATCGGTGTGCTTCTTGAATTTCCTCAATAGGCATGACACGGTCAATAATAGGAATGATCTTTTTCTCATCAACAAGCTTGAGCAGTGTTTCTAAATCTTCTCGTTCCCAACCATTAGACCCGAGAATAGCCATCTCTCGTACCCATACGTAGCGCAAATCGGTAACAGCTTCAAAGCCCGTTGTAGCTCCACATGTAAGAATGCGCCCACCTTTTTTACAAGCTTTGATACTTTTCGGCCAAGTTTCTTTCCCGGTATAATCGACAATCACGTCAGCACCTTGTTTCCCAGTGAGCACCCACGTCTCTCTTGAAAAATCGCTTGTATTATAATTAATCAGGTGGTCAGCACCTAATTCTTTTAGTTTTTCTAATTTCCCATCGGATCCTGCAGCCGCAATCACCGTTGCACCAGCAAGCTTTGCTATTTGAACCGCGGCTGTTCCAACCCCGCCACTTGCTCCAAGTATCAAAATTGTTTCCCCTTCTTGAAGCTTCCCACGCGTCATGAGCATTCGCCAGGCAGTACCATAAGCAATTGGAAGTGAGGCAGCTGCTTCAAAACTAGTATTATCGTGAATAGGGATACAGTTTTTCGCAGGAACAGCGACATATTCTGCCAACCCGCCTGTCATATCTTCCCCCAATGCTTTTCCGTTAATCAATGGATCAATGACAATACGATCCCCAACAGCTAGATGAGTTACATCTGGACCTACTTTATCTATAACCCCGGCGACATCGCCACCCGAAATATGAGGCATTTCCAGTTTATGGCCAGGCATACCGCGACGCACAAAAATATCTAAATGATTCAAACCAACAGCTTTTACATTAATAAGAACTTCGTCCGCTTTAATCTCTGGAGTAGGATGTTCCGCAACAACTACATTACTTCTATCTCCATGCTTTAAAATAAGTGCCGCTTTCATTAATAATCTTCCCCTTTGTCTATTTTTTTCTGATAGCCTTGAACAATCCCAATTTAGAAAACAACTATTATAATTCCTATCACAGTAGATTGATTGTGTTTCAACCAATCCAATGGAATAAGAAGTGAAAACCATTATTCAAAATTCCAAAAACAGTTTCCAGTTTGAATGGAATCAGCTTGTCCAGTATCTGTTAATTGAACAAAGAACGGAACTTCTCCCCTCGTTTGCAGTACCTCTTGAACGATCCCTTGCCCTGTAGGTTCACAAAAAAGAAGCCTAGTTCCCGTAACGATCAGCACTTGACAGCGGGCTTGAAGAGTTTCATTGAAAAAAACTTCAGAACAATGTAATCCAAATAACTGTGACCATTGTTTCACTGTGTCACCTAAATCATGAACAGCAAAACCAACGTGAGAAAAAGTTGGTGATCCATTTCCAATAGCATGTTGCCCAGTGAACTGGTTAGCCTGAAGCTCTTCAAGTCGCTCCTCATCTGATTGATCCCATTGGATAATGAACGGATAAACAAGTTTAGAATCATAGGAGTTTTCTGGAAATAAAAGTGACCATTTGATTATTTTCCCGTCCTTTTTCGTCCGTTCCCCTGGATATGGTCCATATACTTGGATCCCTTTTTCTCTTAAATAGTAGGCTGATTTTTCAATATCGTCGGTTCGAAGTGCGACTCGAAGGGGACCTTCTTCTCCCTTTTTCAGCATGTTAGCAGTTTGAGCTATTAAGCGATTTTCATTTTCTCTGGTCGCAATCTCCCAATTATCAATTCCGAGAAACTCAATATAACTAAGTCCGAAGTAACTTAGAGAATTATAAGACCCCCACCTTTCATGACGTCCCCCTCCAATTATATGTAACCCTAACGGTTCAAAGGCTGAAACAAGTCGCTCCGGCTCCTTTGCAACATAAACTAGATGATCAAATCTAAACTCCATAAATATCCTCCAATATTTCATTCTCCAAAATAATGGGAATTTTTACATCATTAAAGAACATTATACCTATTAATTCCTATAAGTAAAGTATGGATTGATATTTTTTATAAAATTTAGTATTTATGCTTGCTGTCATCTTTATTAACATGGTCATTACATTTCTTTTATATTTGTATGTTGGAAAGTTTCAAAATATCATTTTAAGTTTTTTAAAAAAAGGAGAAAATAGTAGTATAGTAGAATCAATATGATCAAGGAGGGGATGAATAGATGGTACTAGCGAGAAAAGATGATATTGTTGAAGATTTTCATGGAACAAAAGTTGCTGATCCATATCGTTGGTTAGAGGATCCAACATCAGAAGAAACGAAGGAATGGGTTAAAGCGATAGGGGAACACCGAAATTCCTATTTCGCGAAATCCGAAACAAGCGATGCAGATAAAAAAAGGTTAGAAGAATTGTGGGATTATCCGAAGGTCAGTGTTCCCAAAAAAGTGAAGGGTCGCTTATTTTATTCAAAAAATAGCGGATTACAGAATCAACCTGTTTTATATGTAAAAGATGGGGATGAAGAGGTCGTCCTTATTGATCCGAATACACTTAGCGAAGATGGAACCGTTGCCATGACGAGTACTTCTATCAGCCATAATGCCGAATGTATCGCATATGCGACTTCAACGCACGGCAGTGATTGGCAGGAAATACACGTTAGAAACGTTCAGACAAAAAAAGATGAAGCTGACCATATTCAGCATGTAAAGTTTACAAATATTGCGTGGGCGCCAGATGATAGCGGTTTCTTTTACAGCCGTTTTCCAGACCCCGATACGATTAGTAAAGAAGATGAAGGCAAGCATCATACAGTGTATTTTCATAAACTTGGGACACCGCAAGCGGAAGATGAGTTAATTTATGCGAGGCCTGATCATAAAGAATTAATGTTTTCCCCCATGATCAGCCATGATGATCAATATCTTATTTTACATGTGTCACTAGGGACTGCATCAGAAAATCGTCTGTACATTAAGCCGCTTCATTCCAACGGGGAAATGATTCGCCTTTTGGATGAACAAGATGCAAGCTATACATATGTGACGAATGAAGGAAGTACTTTTTATTTCCAAACGAATTTAGATGCCCCAAATGGGAAAATGATTAAAATTGATGTTGATCAGCCAGCACGTGAACATTGGGAAGATGTCGTCCCTGAAAAAAGTGATGTTCTATACTCGTATTTATATATAAATGGAAGATTCGTGATCGCCTACTTGCATGATGCTCATTGTCAACTACATGTATATGAACAAGATGGGACGTACTCCCATGAAATCGAGCTCCCAGTGATCGGTTCACTAGCGGGAATGACACGTAGTAAAGAAGATAATGACATTTACTTTGGAGTTACCTCCTATGTTAACCCAACAACGATCTATCGATATAATATGGATGAGAAAAAGTTGAATTTGCATTATCAAACAGAGATACCTGTTGATACGAGCCAATTTGAGACGAAGCAAGTGTTTTATCCTTCAAAAGATGGAACAAAGGTGCCGATGTTTATTTCCCATAAAAAGGGTATTCAGTTAGATGGTGAGAATCCAGTCATCCTTTACGGATATGGCGGCTTTAATATCAGTTTAACACCAGCTTACAGTCCGACGATGATCCGCTGGATGGAAAAAGGCGGCATTTACGCGGTGGCCAATCTCCGCGGTGGAAATGAGTACGGAGAAGAATGGCATAAGGCAGGTATGTTAGAAAAGAAACAGAACGTTTTTGATGACTTTATTGCTGCTGCCGAGTGGCTCATTGACAATAAGTATACTAGGAAAGAAAAGCTAGCGATCATGGGCGGATCCAATGGCGGGCTCCTTGTTGCTGCATGTATGGTGCAACGCCCTGATTTATTTGGTGCGGTTCTCTGTCAAGTCCCTGTCATTGATATGCTTCGGTATCATAAATTCACTATCGGACATTACTGGATTCCTGAATACGGCAACGCGGAATTACCGGAACACTTTCCGTTTTTATATACCTATTCGCCATTGCACAATGTGAAAGAAGGACAAAAATACCCACCTATTCTTATTGCAACAGCAGATAGCGATGACCGTGTTGTTCCAGCGCATGCGAAAAAATTTGCGGCCACCTTACTTGAAAAAGCTGACAAAAATAGCACCGTCATCCTTCGTCTCGAAGAGAAAGCAGGCCACGGTGCCGGGAAGCCAACATCTAAAGTCATGAATGAATGGGTCGACTATTTTACATTTTTAGATAAAGAATTGCGTTAACAAAAGTGCCGGATACTAAAAACTATTGTTAGTATCTGGCACTATTTCTGATTTTCTGTTTTTGCTAAGAATATCTCTCCTGTAACTAACATTTTTCACAATCCCCCATCCACAATGAATGGTTTGTTTACACTTCTGAAATTAAGAATACAAATGATAACGAGAACTGATTGTTTGAAATTGTTCCGCCTCTTCCAAAAACTTTTCCCATAGCATATCGACCGTTTCATTTAGCACATGCTTCCGTACTTGATTCGTGCGCGATAAGTTATCTAGAGAATATCTGCCATGCACATTTTGTAAAAATTGTATATTTCCTGGTGCTGCTTTCACAATTTCCTCAATGAGAACAAGTCCAGCGTCAAGTGGTTCAAATGTATGCCGATCCGTTACATGTAATTGCACACCTGCACATAATTTTCCGGCATGTTTTTGTTTAGCAGGAATAAATGTAGTGGGACGAGCAAGCACTCCGGATAATGCTCGGTCATTAAATGCTTTCGCTAACGTATTTGCTTTTAAAAACGGGGCGCCGATATACTCAAATGGAAAGGCTGTCCCTCTTCCTTCTGATACATTCAAGCCCTCGATCAAACATGTCCCTGGATAGAGCAGACACATATTTAAACCAGTTGTATTCGGTGATGGAGGAACCCAAATACGACCTGTATCATCAAAATACATGTCTCGTTTCCAACCATCCATAGTGATTACTTCTACATCACACTTTAAACCGTATTCGTGAACAAACAAAAGAGCAAGCTCTCCAATAGTCAGACCATGACGATTCGGAATACGAAGCCGATCACGAAACGCGGAAGGTCCTTTCAAATTTAGATAGTTTCCTTCCACTCGACCCCCTGAAATCGGATTAGGCCGATCAAGAATAATCATCGGAAGCCCATGTTCACCACATGCTTCCATTACCTGAGCCATCGTATATATGTATGTATAATAGCGAGAGCCGACATCTTGCAAGTCAAAAACGATAAGATCTAATTCATTAAGAATGTCAGGTGACGGTTTCCTCTCCTTTCCATACAAACTATATACAGGCAAGCCAGTTTGTGCATCAGTAAATGAATCGATCGGCTTTCCTTCATCTTCATCTCCCCGGATTCCATGTTCCGGTGCAAATAACGCCCGTAAATCAAGCTCTTTATCTTCATAAAATAGATCGATGGTTGACCGAAGTAGATGATCGACACCCGTTGTATTCGTTACCAATCCAATCCGTTTTCCTTCGACTCGTTTTCGTTCATCTGTTAAAAGGACTTCAACTCCTATTCTCAATTCTATCTCCCCCCTAGCCATTTATTTCGATTATGAACTTTTAATAATTCCCCCTGCCTGCGAAAAGGACGCAAACAGGGGGAGCGAAATACTATTATTCAGTTTCCTGTGCTTTTCGAATATTTTCCTCTGTCTTTTCTGTCATAATTCTTAAGAATGTATTGACATCTGTATCCAATGAAGCGAATTCCTGTACGCCTCGATATAAAGCATTATATTGCAAACCGGCATACTCGCTAACTTCTTCAATAGGAAGTCCAGGGTTTCTTTCCATAATAAAGATAGACTGAAGATTTTTATCCTCTAACCCCTCAATTTCAGAAGCAATTGTCTCTTGAATTTCCGGATTATCCAACACAGTTGTACGCCCTAAATTTCGAGAGGCCCACTCTTGGTACTCATCAGATAAGAAATATTCTAATACTTCATAAACCGCATCTTGATGTTCAGTCGTTCTAGAAGGGAACACATAGTAAGCATCAGGTGGTGTGATCATATTTGGTTGATCATCCCAAACCGGCATTGTCACCATATCCCAATTTAAGCCCTGTTCTTCATAAGCCTTTGCATTTGGAAAACGATCCCAAGCAATGGTCATTGCGACATCATGGTCACTAAAGAAATTTGCTCCCCAACGATATAAGTAATCTCCGGGATCTTCTTCTGGCAACATACCAGGTATGGACCATAAGCTTTCCAAGTAGCTAACATATTCAGCATAAATCGGTTCCTTTACAAACAACACTTCATTTGTTTCTGGATCAATATGTGTCACTTGACGCTGATCTAACATCATTTGCGGTGAATTAATGTCAAAACCACGATACATCTTCCCATTCTTTTCCCCTGTTACCTTAGCGGCGAGATCCCTTACCTCATTCCACGTCATATGGTCCTTTGGATATTCAACTCCAAATATATCAAAAATATCTTTGTTGTAATAAAGGCTGTCCGCCCCCTGATAGAGTGGAACCATATACATTTGTTTATCGCGCACTTGGTTGCGAACAAACTGTTCAATTTTAGGGTTTACGCGACTCCAATCATAATTATTTTTTTCAAATAACTCGTCGAGTCCCCAATCCATCTCATATTGTTGCATAATCCTTAACTGAGCTGCCCCAGATCCAACCCACATATCCGGAACAATCCCTTTTGACAATAGTTCCTCTACTTGCTCCGCGAGCCCAATATTCGCCTCTACCCATTCCAATTTAATATGCGGTAAAGCTTTTTCTACGGGGTCTTTATAATGTTCAATAAAAGCCTCTTCTCCCCATCCATAAGCAAACTTCAAAGTCACTTCCTCTGGTCCTTCGGCTTGCTCTTGGTCCTCCCCTTTCTCATTGCCTGTATCCTTTTGATTACTTTCTTTGCTGTTACAAGCAACAAGCAAGCTACAAAGTAAAATGATTAGACCCAGCATCCACCATTTCTGTTTCAACATCTCCTTACCTCCCTTAATTTTGTTTCTATTGTTTAAATAAAATTCAAACCAAAGATAGTAAGTTAGCTTGCGATATTCAAATCATAATACATTAATTACATTGGAATAATCGGATAAAATATCGCCAAAAAACTAATGTTCCTTCACTTGGCAAATGCCACCCACTTCTTTTACTCCTTATTAAAACGGGATGGAAATTCTCCTTGTTAGTAACATACTTGTCAAAAGCCCATTGCAAACGCTGTCATTTTTATCGGGATTTTTATAGATTTCGGTAATCTAAAGTGAAGTGAAATCAGCTAGTTTCTATCAATCTAGCAAAATGACATTTATTACCACAATTCCATTGCCTATAAGACTAACATAAGTAAAATGATAATTCAATAAATTATTTATTTTTGTGTAATTTCCTTTTATAAAATCAACTTGCAGCCACCCGATCCAAAAAGAAATAATAAATCTTTATCCACTACTTCCTTCTTAATTTTTGCACGGTATTCTCCTGGACTATAGGACTTGACATTGGAAGAATAGTTCTTTGAAAAGGTTATTGTAGGAAATGGTTGATAAAGCTATACTAAATTAAATTACCTTTCATTACGTAAAATTTGGAGAGATTTTTTTGAAAAAAAGTATACTGATTATTACCATTTTGTACGGATTAGGATTATCAACTTCCCTTTGGTTTTACAATCATAAACCATTGATCATAAAAGATGTCGGTCAGTTACTACCAACTAAAATAAAAGAAGTTCATAGCTTTACAAGTGAATCGGAATTGCAAAGTTGGGTGAAAGAAGCCATCGATAATGAAGAGAAAATCTCTGTAGCTGGAATGCAGCATAGTCAAGGGGGACATACTTATTATCCAAATGGTATGTTAATAGATATGAAGAGTTATAATAAAATCCTTGATTATAACGAAAAGGAGAGAACGATTACAGTTCAAAGTGGCGCTACATGGGAAGATATCCAAACTAAAATTAATCCAGACCACCTGGCACTTCGTGTGATGCAATCACAAAATATCTTTACCGTGGGCGGGTCCATTAGTGTTAATGCTCATGGGAGAGATATTCGTTACGGTTCGCTCATTGATACAGTCGAATCTTTCCGACTGCTCACTTCTGAAGGTGATATTATCAATGTCAGTCGAACTGAAAATAGTCAACTATTTCCATTAGTCATTGGCGGTTATGGTCTATTCGGAATTATTCTAGATGTCACTTTCCATTTGACCGATGATGAACTCTACCAAATTCGCTCAAAATCTATCAATTATGAAGATTATCCTGATTATTTTCTAAATGAGGTTAAACAAAATAAAGATATCCGCATGCATATTGCTAGATTATCAGTAGCACCAGAAACAATGTTGCAAGATATGTTTGTCACTGATTATGAATTGGCCGAGGAACACGATCTACTTTCAAGTTATTCGAAATTAAAGGGAGATGCACTTGCTTCACCGCAAAAATTCATGCTCGGGCTATCACGCTACAGTGACTGGGGAAAGGATCTTCTATGGAATGTGCAAGAAAAATTTTATGTTGGTCAAGACGGCAACTACATTACGCGTAACAATGCGATGCGAACCGACAGTAAATTTATGGAGTATGATCATCCAACAAAAACAGAGACATTGCAAGAATATTTTGTCCCAATTGATGAGTTCACCAACTATCTGGATGATTTACGGACTGTCCTTGAAAAAGAAGAGTTAAATCTACTAAATATTACGGTCCGTTATGTAAATAAGGATGCAGAAGCTGTATTGTCCTATGCAAAAGAGGATATGTTTGCGCTAGTTTTGCTAATCAACCAAGGCAAGAGCAAAAAGGACATTCAAAAAACGGAACAGGTTATCCAGAAGATGATTGATGTCACTTTAGAACATAATGGCTCCTACTATTTACCATATTATCCGTACCCTACACAAGCTCAAATGGATGAAGCCTACCCACGTAACAAGGAGTTTTTTCAGTTAAAAAAACAATTTGATCCGAATGAAGTATTCATGAATCTATTTTACAAGGAGTATAGCAAATGAATTTCCGTAAATTTCTTATTGCCCAAAGCATCCTTATCACCGCAAGTAGTATCGTCTTCCCTTTTTATCTATTATTAATAAAAAACATTGGAGATAGTTACTCTCAATTTGGTTGGGCATATGGCTTGTTTACCTTAACTGCAGCTCTCTCCTACCCAATCATTGGGCGATTAGGTGATCGGTTTGGCGATAAAAATATGCTTCTTGTTTATACTTTAGGAATGGCAGCTACAATGTTGCTGATCCCACTTCTTATTCATGTCTGGCAAGTTTACGTAATCCAGATCGTCATGGGGATTCTCGGCGCCATTCAAAAAAATACAGAAAAAGCCTTCCTAGCTCGCGACAAAGATGTTCAGTCAGCCGGTAAAAGAATTGGGAATTATCATCTCCATATATCACTTTGGAGTGGGATAGGAATTATCGCAACCGGTTACCTCATTGATTTCTTAACCGTTGCTTCCTTATTTTATTTAATTTCTTTTGTTTATATTATTGCTTCTTTTGTAATTGTTAAGAGGGAGAGGATATAACACATTAGTTTGATGAATAGAGGGATGTCATACTCATTCGATCTATACAAGGGAACTGTTAAGGACGGTAAGTAAAACCGTAGAAAACAAAACTTTTTCATACATAATTTCGCTTTTGTCATTCCTCATAGTCAAACTATTTACGGCAGTTTGGTAGAAACATTTGGACCATATTTCCAAACCTATATGAAGAATATATGAGAGGTATTTATCCTTAAGGTTACGAATTAATAAACTTTATCGCCGTTAAAAATAGAATTTTTCACAACAACGTAGTCGACGTTGCGGATGGCGCTTAATTTATTACCACCTGCATACGAGATGGAGGATTGTAGATCTTGCTCCATTTCAGTTAAAGTTTCTTGAAGCGGACCTTTGTACTCTACATACATTTTCTTACCTTCAACATTTTTCTTTTCGCCTTTTTGGAATTCGGAGGCTGATCCGAAATATTCTTTATAAAGCTTGCCTTCTTTTTCTATTGTTTCACCTGGTGATTCGTCATGCCCAGCAAATAATGAACCGATCATAACCATTGTGGCACCAAAGCGTACAGACTTAGCAATGTCGCCATGAGTACGGATTCCGCCATCAGCAATAACTGGCTTGCTCGCAGCCTTTGCACACCAGCGAAGTGCAGCCAATTGCCAACCGCCAGTACCAAAACCAGTCTTTATTTTTGTAATACATACCTTACCAGGACCAATACCAACTTTCGTTGCATCCGCTCCTGCATTTTCTAATTCCCTAACTGCCTCTGGAGTTCCAACATTCCCTGCGATTACAAAGCTCTCAGGTAAATACTTTTTAATATGCTTAATCATTTCAATTACAGCATTAGAATGTCCATGGGCAATATCAATCGTTATATATTCAGGCGTCAACCCAGCACTAGCAAGTTGCTGAACGAACTCATATTCTTCGGATTTCACACCAACACTAATGGAAGCATACAAGCCACGGTTTTGCATGTCCTTAACAAAGTCGATCCGAGACTCTGGGACAAAACGATGCATAATATAGAAGTAACCATTTTCTGCTAGATAAAGAGCTACCTTTTCATCAATAATTGTTTGCATATTGGCCGGCACTACTGGCAATCTAAAAGTACGCTCACCTAAAGTAACGCTTGTATCACACTCAGCACGACTATCTACTACACATTTCGCCGGAATGAGCTGTATATCTTCATAATCAAATACGTTATCCATAACTCACACTCCTAAATACGAATATTAATATCATTTTTTTATACATCATTCGTACATTTGTTAATTTACAATACAATCCTGCTCATGTCAATCACATTTTTTCATGTTTTCTCAATACCTATGGGAGTTGGATTCTAACATATTATTTCTAGTTATCTCTTCAACACGGAAACATACTAGCTTTTTAAAAAATAAAAGGAAAATCCGAATGATCCATTTTCAAACTAATTCCCCCTAAGACACCTAAAGTTGATCTTCCATATTCCCGAACATTTTAGAATCTTTCTAAACACAATTACCGGAAATCACAGCGAGATCATTGACTTACTTACTTAAATCGCATAAGCTTGCTGTGTCAATCAATTTTTGGAGGATTATGCATTTATGCTAACTGTTAATAATGTAAGTTTACAATATGGTGATCGAAAATTATTTGAAGATGTCAACATTAAATTTACCCCAGGCAATTGCTATGGGTTAATTGGTGCGAATGGAGCCGGAAAATCAACGTTTCTTAAGATTCTTTCTGGTGACATTGATGCTCAAACAGGAAATGTCAGCCTCGGTCCAAATGAACGTCTTGCTGTTTTAAGGCAAAACCATTTTGAATATGAGGACTATGAAGTACTTGAAGTTGTGATCATGGGGCATGTCCGACTTTATGAAATCATGAAAGAAAAAGATGCCATTTATATGAAAGCAGACTTTTCCGATGAAGATGGAATCAAAGCAGCCGAACTTGAAGGCGAATTTGCTGAATTGAATGGATGGGAAGCAGAATCGAATGCTGCTGTTCTTTTAAAAGGTCTTGGCATCAATGAAGATCTTCATGCTAAAAAAATGGCTGAGCTTACTGGTAGTGAAAAGGTGAAAGTGCTTCTCGCACAGGCCCTTTTCGGTAATCCGGATATTTTGCTTCTTGACGAGCCTACGAACCACCTTGATTTAAAAGCGATTCAGTGGCTAGAAGAATTTCTCATGAACTTTGAAAATACGGTCATCGTCGTTTCCCATGATCGTCATTTTTTAAATAGAGTTTGTACTCACATTGCTGATCTTGATTTCGGTAAAATTGAAATTTACGTTGGGAATTATGACTTCTGGTATGAGTCTAGTCAACTCGCAACGAAATTGGCTCAAGACCGCAATGCAAAAAAAGAAGCTCAAATCGAAGAATTGAAGAAATTTATTGCCCGATTTAGCGCGAATGCGGCGAAATCAAAACAAGCGACATCCCGTAAGAAATTATTGGATAAAATTACACCTGAAGATATAAAACCTTCTTCCCGCCGCTATCCTTATATTGCTTTTACACTAGGACGTGAAATCGGGAACGATCTACTAACCGTAAAGGACTTATCTAAAACTATTGATGGTGTTAAAGTGCTTGATCGTGTTAGCTTCACCATGAATAAGGATGACAAAATTGCGCTTGTTGGAAATAACGAAATCGCAAAAACAACCTTATTTAAAATTTTGACGGGTGAAATGGAACCTGATGAAGGGGAATTCAAATGGGGTGTGACAACCTCACAATCCTACTTTCCAAAGGATAACGCGGAATATTTTGAAGGCAGTCAACTTCCTCTTGTCGATTGGTTGCGTCAATACTCACCAATCGATCAGACGGAAAGCTTTTTAAGAGGATTTCTCGGAAGAATGCTCTTCTCAGGCGAAGAAGCGTTAAAAAAGGCCAATGTTCTTTCAGGGGGAGAAAAAGTCCGCTGCATGCTTTCGAAAATGATGCTTACAGAGGCCAATGTCCTTCTACTTGATGAGCCAACGAACCACCTTGATTTAGAGTCGATCACAGCGTTAAATAATGGGTTAATTAAATTTAAAGGCTCGATTATTTTTGCTTCTCACGACTACCAATTTATACAGTCGATTGCCAACCGCATTATCGAAATTACACCGAATGGTTTGATCGATAAACAAATGGCGTACAATGAATATCTTGAAGATGAGAAATTACAAAAACAAGTAGCTGAAATGTACGCTTAACCAAACTATGCCAGGAACTAAATTGTGTTAGTTCCTGGCATTTGTTTTAGCAATAAAATGAAGCTACCCCTACAGATTAGTGCACTATGGTCATTATTTAATCTTCCCTAAGTACATATTCATTTCCATCTTGATCATGAAAAGTCTTGAAAGGTCCAGCTAAATACTTCCCCATAAAATTTCTTCGCCCTTTCCATGTCGTCTACATGAATCTCGAAATGTACCATTCTTCCCACTTCCATTCCTCCTAATTTTTCCATACCAATCATTATCTTGTATGTATTCCATAGCCATGTTAGAGAAAAAATACAATTTTATACGTTAACCTCTATCAATAAAACGTCTACTTCTTTTTTTGCCGAAATAAATCAACAGATTTATACCGCAGAGATAAAATATCAACCATTTGGGCTTGCCGCTTTTCTCGTGTTTTCTGTTGTTTCGCTGAAAAGATGTAACGAGCCCAATCCCTTTGATAACCAGGTGTTAGTTCTTGAAAAAATTTTAATTCTTCCGGATAATCGTCTAATAGCCTTTCAATATCTTTTACATGATCTTCATAGTCTGCAACACATTGACTAGCAGCTGGAGACTTTTTCGCTTTCTTCTTTTCACGTTTTAATCCTACGACAGTAAACACATCATCCATACTGACCATTCGCGAGAATTTCAAATCACTGTTTTGCACATAGCCATCTTCTTCTACTTTCATCCTTGGAAAAATCTCATCTCTATGCACAAACGTATCATACCTTTTATTCCCTTTTTTTGGATAGGCAAAAAATAGGTAGCCTTTTTCAAGCAATTGTTCCTCATTGATAATCCGTTCTGTATGCTGCACCATCTCTTCCACTGTCTCAACAAAAATAAAAATAGCATCATGGTCTTTCCTTAATGATGTCTCGTATCCATTAAACAAGTCATAGTCCCTCGGTTGATTAAGAACAGTCATGTTTTTATACTTACTTAGTTTTAATTTATCGATAATTGTCATCTTTGTTCATCCTTTTTACTATCATTTTCCTAGTTTTCGCATCCATCCTGCTCGATCCATTGCTTCTACTTTTCTTAATATAATATTTAGCAAGTGGCACTTTACAAGCGGTATTTTCAATATCTATATGCAAGTTCCAATTGCTGGCTCTCTCTTAGATAGTGTTTTTTCTTTTGGCTCTGTTAAAGGTAAATGTTGATATTTGAAACCTCTCCGAAAACTTGATATAATCAATATAAGAACATGCATTCGTTTAGGTATCAAGGTGAGCAAAGCGTTTAGCAATTTGTTAAGGTATATCGACAAATTACCACACACCCAAAAAGCACAAGTCTATCAATGGGTTAAACGCTATGTTGCCCCTTCCTCCTCTGCTGGTGGTCGTTTAATCAATGAAATGAGAGAAACTCGCTTCAAGGATTTGAGTGTCCTCATTGTTCATCTGAACACGTTGTTCGGTTCGGTAAATATAATGGTCGGCAACGGTATCGCTGTATATGTTGTGGAAAAACCTTTACTGACACATCCAATACCGTCTTGTACCGTACTCGAAAAGGCAATGAATAGATTACCTTTGTTGATTGTATGTTCAAAGGATATTCCCTGCGAAAATCGGCTGAAATCGTAGTGGTTACTTGGGTTACACTTTTTATTGGAGACACAAACTGTTGTCAGCCTTAAAACAAATGGATGTTGAACATTTTGAAGGTATCGTTGAAATTGACGAGACCTATTTCCTGTACTCTCAAAAAGGTCAGCGTGGATTACAGAACGGAAACCTCGCAAACGTGGCGGAAAGTCCAAACATAGAGGAATAAGCCACGAACAGGTTTGTGTCCTTGTTGCCAGAGACCGTACAAAAGCAACTGTCTCCAAAGTTGCGTGTATTGGGCGTATTGTAAAACCGAGAGTCGATGCTTGGAGAGCTTACAAAACCTATGCAAAAGAAAAAGGTTTAGAGCATTACCGTATAAATCAGACAGTGGCAAACACGTTATCAAGGGCTTGTATCACATCCAAAATGTCAACGGTCTCCATTCTCGTTTGAAACAATGGATAGACCGTTTTAAGGGCGTGGCTACTAAATATTTGGATAATTACCTTGCTTAGTTTCTATTCGTTGATAGTCGAAGTAACGAAAGCACAAAACAACATATTAAAGAATTGTTATTAACATCTTTTGTATTCGAAATGACCGATACTTATGATAGTCTATGTTTATCTAAATTTAGTGTGTAACGGTGGTGAACAAGAAGTGAAACTTCCTAATGGAATAACTGGTTTTTATAATTCAAAAGTCAACACCCCACCACCTCAAGTAGACTGGAGACAATTCAAACAATTATGCTTTGATGTTGCAATTCGTAGCGGTGGAAAAGTAATTGATTTTAAAAGCCCTCGATATACAGAAAATTTTTATTATGCTCAAGTTAAGATTTTAGATAATCAGTTCTATATACTGCTTAATGAACATTTTCCTTATCTTGCTTTTGCATCGGTAGTCGAATTTGGAAACATCAAATTCATCGACGAACCTTTTATTTATGAGCAATTTTCTCCTTTTTATCAAGTATTGAAATCAGTTGAACTAAATGCTCCTTTTAATCAAAATTTGGTGAAACCTACGGAATTGAATAATGCAGAATTGGAGCAAATTTCCTACTGGAAACCCGAAACGATAGGACAATTAATCTTTAACTATTGGGATTGAACAATCCGGAACTCCATAAAAAGGAGTTCCAATATTCTTTTCAAAAAACAACATTAAAATTTAACAGAGCCTTTCTTTTGTACTATAATGTTCGGTGAAAGACGGGGACTTTTTTGATTTCATTATAGTCGAACAGATTCGTCCCCACGGTTAGCCCATCAGTTTCTATTTTTCTTTGTTATTTTTTATATCCCAATACTTTCCCTTGAACGGCATCAACGGATATGAGTCCGAAATCACGACTGTCGAATCCTCGCCACCAGTGATCGACTAAAACAAATATCGTTCCCTCTTCTACCGTTACCGGATCCATAGTAGTTTTAAAATATTCTTTCATGGATGGAATATTTACCCAATGATCTGCATCCTTTATAGATTCAAAGTACTCATCTTCCCTTTTCCCTCTCACAGTAGCTGTTCCATAAAAAGTATCCAGTTTTTTCCCATCAATATATACTTGCCCACCCTTGATTTCAACAGTTTCACCTGGTAATCCGATAATCCTTCCTAAACGATTTTCGTTTTTAAATTCATAGTATAAAACATCCCCCCGATTAACGGGCTGAAATTCCTTTGAGACTACGAGTTCACTATGGTAATCAGTATACATATCGTGATTTCCTCGGTCCATATCATCTGATCCCCATTCAAGCGAAAAGGCATTTTCCGGCAGTTCGATTGTTGGTAAAGTTTCTGGAGTTATCGGATCTGTTATGGATCCGTGGGTTCCTTCGGTAATGATAAAATATAATGCACCAAACATAAACAAAGTCAATAAAGCCGTCATAACCCTCGGCAGAAAATGAGAGTTCGTTTTCTTTTTTGAATGGACAATCTGGTGATACATTCGCTTCTTCGTCGATTCATTAAGAGATATTGTTTGGTTCAAACGTTTAAATTGATCATCATATATAGTTTTCATCTTGCATCCCTCCTTGTTCCTCCATTTGTTGATGAAGGGATTTTAAAGCCCGCATTAATTGCATTTTGACCTTCCCCTCGCTCCAACCTAAGACTGCCGCTGTTTCCTTTACTGTAAATTGTTGAACCTTTCTGAGCACAATTACTTGCTGATAACTCGTTTTCAACGCAGAAATCGCCTTGAATAGTTGACGTAATTCCTCTTGTTCAATCACAATATCTTCGAGACTTTTCGTTGCAATTGGAGCACCAAACAACATTACAATTGGATGCTTTTTTCTAAAGTAATTCATCGTTGTCGTATAAGCGATTCGGAAAAGCCATGTCTTAACTTCCGACTGTTCTTGAAATTGGTTCGCATTTGTGAATGCTTTTATAAATGTATCTTGGGTCAAATCTTCTGCAAGCTGGTGTTCTTTTACAATCATCAAAATATATTTATAAACAGCGTCCGCATACTGTTCAAACCATATTTCCACTTTCAATGGAGCACCCCCCTTTAGTAATTAGACACCTATTCCTTCCATTTGGTCACGCTTTTATAATTTATTGTTATAACTTATGAGTTTCACCTAAATATAAGCCACCTTGTAAACGTTGGTTAGAGTAGCTAAAAAGGACGTATCCGTCGTTTCTTTCTAAAAACAATAAATACGCCCTCATATATTAACTGACGATTTCTCTTCTCATTCTTAACCTTCTAACAAGCCTGTGCAGTTCAGCCGCTTTTTTAAAAGTAACTTCTAAAAGTTTGACAGTTTGGTAGCATGCGGCAATATTTAGTGTTTCGTAGTCTGTATGTTCATGCTGGTAACCAACTGAAAGGTTGACGCTTTGGATTCCATGTTCTGCCCAGATCCGTGTATCACTGCTGCTGCCTGCCGTGCAATTCCAGCCGGATAGACCGTTTTCCAGCGCAACCATTTCAAAAAATTGTCCATACTCATCATCACAAAAAGGGATAACCCCAGCGCATGATGTAACAATATCCCCACTGCCCCTGCGATCAACTACTATCGCTGCGTTAGTTCCCCAAAGGAAATATTCATCTACTTGCCGAGCCCCTACGAGACCTACTTCCTCCTTTACCGTAAAAATGTATTTTACTTTACCAGAGAAGGAAATGTTTTCCAATTTTTTGGCCATTTGCAATAGGACAGCGACACCTGCCCGATCATCAGCTCCAAGAATTCCTTTACTACTAGTCCAAATACCATTTTCCTTAACGATGGTCCTGTCTATTTCCAATTCGCTTGCTACATCTAAATGGGCGTTCAAAAGGATCGTTGGGCCATGTCCTGTTTTATATGTCTTTTCAGCGAGAAGATTGCCATGACGATCTATTGTAATGAAATCGACATGTGGTGATAACTGCTCTTTCACAAAATCACGAATCATTTCCTCATTTCCGCTTACACCTGATAATGAAAGAAGTTCCTCTAGTTGGTGATAAAACAGCTGTTCTTCGATGAATTCATAACCTTTGTCTAGCCAGCTTTTTTCTACTACACTCATTTTTTCAGCTAGATCAAGTAACTCTATTTTTTTGAGCGGTAATGATAGGTGATAGTTTTTTCCATTTTCACGATAATGGATGCGTTTCATTCCAAATGCAAGAAGCATTTGGCTCAGTTTTTCAAAGTCATTCCCTTCCTTGGAAATGACTATATGCGCAACTCTTCTGCCATGTCCATCACAGGAACCTACTGTTTGAAATCCAAGTCGTATGAGCTGACGGACGATACCACTTATATACGTATCCAGTTCATTTAACTTTGGTTCCTCTGTATTTGGCTGAAACCAAAAGCCCCCTCTACCTCTGTATTCAAAATCGAGAACTTCAATCCAAGCTTCTTCAGGAATTGGCACGATTGGCAATACTAACTTTCCCCCGCTCACCGTATAATCAACGTGAGCTAGCTCCAAACTTTCCATTAAAAAACGAACATTACCTTCTGTTTCCGTCCGCAAATTAAATACATTTTCTTTTTCATTTCCAAGATTCCAGCCGTGGCGCAGAAATAATTGATTCCATGTTTTCATTTACTGTCATCCTTTCCTCATTTCTAAATTAAGTATCACAT
Organism: Bacillus niameyensis; assembly: GCF_001375535.1. GTDB lineage: Bacteria > Bacillota > Bacilli > Bacillales > Bacillaceae_C > Lederbergia > Lederbergia niameyensis. The sequence goes on along the minus strand of NZ_LN831197.1, from coordinate 4,455,633 downwards.
GAGGTCGATGACATACATGTCATTGGACTGGATGTCCCTAATTTCCATCTAAAATAAAGCTACTGTCACTGCGGAAGATAATCGCATAAGGGAATATCTGGTTGTAAAAATAAGCGACTTGCCCGTGATATCTTCCCTCATAATTTTCAATGATGTTGGCTGTGATATCCGATTGTCTAACTTTTTGATTTAGCCGTCGTACTGTCTGCACAAAGCTGTTGTCAGGTATTTCAATTGCTCTGCTTTCAAGTATTCTTGCAAAATCATTTTTTGTTGCCGGAGTAGCTTTATTCGTCCTTAGAAAAAAGTAACGGAGCATTTCAGCTTGTTTAATATTTAACAACGACTCGCGGCCATTGAAAAACAAGGAATGGTGGCGATCTGAAAAATAAAGAATAAACGTTGCTGGTAGAGCATTTTCTTCAATTATTCTCTCGCACTCTTCTTTCGTGCACATTCTGTTACCATCAGCACTTAAAACTGTAAAGGCATTTGTATTTAAGTATCGTTCATTTTTTTGAATCGTTTCATATAAAGAAGACTTATTATAATCTGGTATTTGTTCTTCATATTCTTGAGTTTCTAGGTCTTTAAGCGTAGCTTGCGCATTCTCAGCCATATATAAAAAGCTATTCATCAAATATACATATGTGTTGTAAAGTTGCTGCTGGTTAAGCTTGTACTCTAGTTGGCGACAGGTTGAATTGGACTTCGTTGCCTTTTGAAAATAATCTGCAGCTAATGCAAAATTATGCTTTTTGTAACTAAGAAAACCTAAACGGTAATAGGCAATCGGCAACTCACGATTATATTGAATTGCTTTTTTAAGTGAGGATTCAGCTGCGCGGTCATCCTTTTGATATTGAGTTTTCATGTATGTTCCATATTGAACTAAATAAGCGATTAACCTATTTTTAATTTCCCCCAGGCTCGAGTCATACTCACTCTCTAAATCACGTAAAATCTTTTTATAAAGTTCCTCGTAGATAGATGTTAATAGATATAAAGCAACATCTTCTTCATTACTCTGCTCGCGAAACTCAGCCTCTAAATCAAGAAGCTCTTCAATCGTTTTATCTTTTAATTTCATAATGAAAATTCCCCCTATTTTATTCAAGATCACTTTATTACTTCTCTATCATTGCAGACAGTTAATGCGAGATAAATTACAATTATCTAAAGATTTTGTCGGCATGTGTTGTATTTTGTCTAATTTGAGAGTATGATAGATTTCATTAGATTCTATATTACTATAGTATGTTAAGCATCTATCAAGGAGAAATTATAATGAAGGAAAAACTTTCACTTTCAAAATATGCAGCCATTGGATTCATGTTATTTGCCTTATTTTTTGGTGCCGGAAACTTAATTTTTCCAGCACAATTAGGTCAATATGCCGGAACAAATCTTTGGCAATCTGTCATCGGCTTTTTAATTACGGGAGTTAGCCTTCCACTACTTGGTATTTTGGCAATGGGCTTTTCTGGAAAACGAAATTTGGAGGAACTTGCTAGCAAGGTCAGCCCAACCTATGCGGTTTTATTCACTTCTCTTCTTTATTTAACGATTGGTCCATTCTTTGCATCACCACGTACTGGAACAGCTGCTTACGAAATTGGAATCGCACCATTTATAAGCGAAGGATTTCAAGAGGTTGGATTACTCATTTTTACTCTATTATTTTTTGCTACGGCACTTTGGTTTTCATTAAATCCGGCAAAGATTGTCGATAACGTAGGGAAATTATTGGCGCCTGGAATTGTCATACTTTTAGCAATATTGCTTTTCATGGTATTCACTAAACCGATGGGAACGATTCAACCTCCAGTTGGAGATTATAAAAGTGGTGCTTTTGTTAAAGGATTCTTAGATGGATATAACACGATGGATGCACTTGCCTCTCTAGTATTTGGTATCATCGTAATCAATTCCGTTCGGTCCATGGGGATCACTTCTAAAAAGGGCGTCCTCCATGCCACTGCAAAATCAGGTCTTGTCGCCATCACACTACTTGGAGTCATCTATGTTGGTATTGCTTATATGGGAGCAACAAGTGTAGAATCCTTTGAAATTTTTGCGAATGGCGGACCCGTTTTAAGTAGCGCTGCTAACTATTACTTTGGAACATTTGGATTGATTATGCTCGCCATTCTAATTACTCTAGCCTGTTTAACGACTGCTATCGGATTAACAACAGCGTGTGCTGAATATTTTCAAACCCTTTTTCCGAAATTCACTTATAAATCGCTCGTTATATTTTTTTCAACTTTAACATTCATCATCGCTAACTTTGGATTATCAAACATAATAACATTTTCCGTTCCAGTTCTTATGTTCCTTTACCCACTGGCAATTGTGTTAATGATTTTAACTTTCCTTGCACCACTATTTAATCATCATCGAGCCGGCTATATTTCAGCCATTTCTGTTACGTTTTTCATTAGTATCTTTGATGGCTTGCAATCTTTATGTAAGTCTTTAGAAATAAATAATTTTCGTTGGATGGAACCTGTTATTTCCTTCTACAAGCAAATATTGCCTTTTTACAGTGAGGGACTTGGATGGCTGTTGCCAGCAATGATCATGATTATAATCACAATTGTCATAGTTCGAATACAAAATTTAAAAGAGGTTATCTCATGAGTCATTAAAACGGCGTTCAAGAGATTTCATTACTTGCCCGTATGATTTGATTACCGTTTTAGGTTCAAACTTCGTGATCGGGCATCAATGGATACGTCATATGCTAACTTGGATAGGAAAGAGATGTGTATTTCCGAAGCGGGTAAATCCACAATCTCCATATCTTTCGGATTTATCAAAGGTAAAAAGACTTTTGTTTCACTCTGTTTTTTATCAAAGTCAGAGATGAATCTTATTAACTCGTTTGACACACTCTCTTTCCCCATATACACTAGAGTTAAAAGTTCATATTTTGTCCTCGCTAGGTGAGGCTCCTATATGGAGATACGCTGCTGCCCAGAAATGTCGAAAGACTCCAATGGGTCAACAGAAACCATCGACCTAAGGTGGTTTTTAATGTAGCTGGAAGAAAGTTTTCCTATGCCATATAGTGCTAAAGCTCTGCGAAGGGGGTCTATTCAGCATGCATATAATGAACACCCTTCTTTGTAGAGGGGTGTTTTTTCTTTGTCCAGCTTCTGCGCATATCGACTAGCAAACTTCTGCGCTTCTTCCTACGATAAGTCAACATCGGCTCGTTCCTCGCCGTGTTTCCTTTATCTCGGGCCAACAGGACGTTGGTCAGAACGGCGTTGCGCCAGGACGGCGCGTCTTTAGCCGTTCATCCTTCTTAGGAAGTTTGTACGTCGATGAGCTATGCGCTTGCGCTTTTGTTGTTTCCCAGATTAATTTCTTGGGAATAGGCTATTGAAAGGAGGTGAGGGGGATGGATGATCCTCATAGTAGGTTATTGAATTGTACTTTTGAAAATAGCAGTCTCCCCTCACCTGGGGGGCTGTGGAAACAAGGAGGAATTTAACATGAACGCAGCCATCTATCAAAGTGAAACAACTGGAAGCTTAATGGAAAAAGGGTATGTTTCCCTTGAAGAAACATACACAGTCAAAGATTCCATTCAGCAAGTAAGATTGCAGGTACGAGATAAGAAAAATATTCATTACGTTTATATTATTGATGAAAACAGTCATTTAAAAGGTGTCTTGTCAATTCGTGAATTACTCGGAGCTAATGACACTGATCACATCTATGAAATTATGAAAAAAGATCTTGTCTACTTTCCGACTGATTTAGACCAAGAAGAAGCGGTTTTAATTTTCAGGAACCAAGACCTCGTTTCAGTACCTGTTGTTAATCAATATCAACAACTGATCGGCGTCATTCACGTCGAAGATATATTAGATGTTATGCATCAAGAAGCAGACGAGGATATTGGAAAACTTACTGCTTCCGGAAAAGAGATTAATTTTCAGACGAACCCGATTGTAGCCGCCAGTCGCAGGCTTCCTTGGCTAATATTACTATTATTTATTGGCTTGATTTCAGGCGGGATTATCGAAAGCTTTGAAGAAACTTTGGAAACTGTCGTTGCACTCGCCTTTTTCATGCCGATGATTGCTGGAATGACAGGAAACACAGGGACACAATCGCTTGCTGTTGTCGTAAGGGGACTCGCATCCGAAAAATTAGATATGAAAAAGGCCTTGAGGTTATTAGTACGTGAATTACTAGTCGGCATCTTGATTGGATTAACCTGTGCCATCATCATTGCCATCGTTGCTTACGTATGGCGTGGCAGCCTAGTTCTCGGATTTGTCGTTGGTGTTTCTTTGCTTGCCACATTAATTATCGGAACAATTGCAGGGACCATCATACCGCTCCTATTGTATAAATTCAAAGCCGATCCTGCGATCGCATCCGGTCCACTCATTACAACGATCAATGATATTTTATCACTACTCATCTACTTCGGCATCGCGACGGTGTTTATTTCAAAATTAATGTGATGGAAAGTTCCGCAAAAGCGGAAGTAAAAAATAGATAAGCTAGTCCAGATCATTCACCACATGTCAGAACGGGGGTAAGGCCTTTAGCCCTCCCCCCTTTAAATATTATCTTGGCAAACTTAATCTCGTTTTAAGATAACTTTCATTATTAAGATTCATAATATCTGGATGAATGCCTTTTGCTAAAGCTAGTTGATAGGCAAATTGATAAATAGGTAATATTGTATAAAGGGGAGTCACATTTTCAGGAACATCGGGTATATTTGTTACATAATCGGCCCCCTCTATCGATTCAGCATTCGTAATGACCCACACTTTTGTGCCAATTTCTTTTATAGCTGAGACGAATTTTCTTGCTTTTTCAAAACTAGAACCTTTAGTCGCGATGAGTATAACCAAATCATTTTCTTTCATACTTACCCACGGTCCGTGCATTCCTTCTTCTAATTGCCATCCGCTTGCCGAGAGATGAACAATTTCTTTAAGTTTTAATGATGCTTCATAAGCGGTTGCTCTGTTCGGTCCAGCTCCTAAAACAAATACCCTAGATAAATCTTTAAATGTAGATCCAAGTTGTTTCGTGAACTCATCGTTTTCGGTTATCACTACTTTTGCTAATTTGGGGGAACTTTCCAGAGCTTCTTTGTATTTAAGAACATCAAAACCTTTAATTGCTCCCATTTCTATGGCAAGTAAATAGTGTTTTAATAAAGAAACTACATAACTACGTGTTTTCGGGATTGCTGGTTCGCGACCTTCTTTTCCTAAAATGACGTGGTTTGTAGCTTCAGCTAATGGTGAATCTTCTACATCTGTTAATCCGATAGTTGATACGTCTAAGCCTTTGAGCGAGTTTATAGAATCTAAAACAACTGGCGTACTTCCAGTATGTGAAATAGCAATATACAAACGATTGTCCCTCTTTGGAATTGGATATGCACTAAATTCCCAAGCCTGGTGTGCGAATGCATTAATCCCTGCAACTTCATGAAAAAAATAAGTCCCTGCAATCGCTGAAAAGTAAGAACTCCCACAGCCAAGTAAGTGAACATTCGATCGATGAGACGTTTCATGAGCAATTTTTTGGATTGACAATCTTTCTTGCAAAATAGAAGAAAGGCTTTCAGGCGTGCTTATAATTCCATCCCATACATGAAAGGGGTGAGATATCCGCTCGAAAGCCGGCAACATTACTTCAGGTACTTTTATTGTCATTATCTAATTTACTCCTCCTAAAACTATATAAAAATTATCCTGCTAAAATTTTTAATGAACCTAAAATAATTCCGCCAATAATTATTCCGAGCATTATTGGAACCGTTTTTACTTGTTTCCTGATTAACCAGAAGATCAATAAAGTAACTGCAAGCGGTAACATTTTAGGCAGAATATTATCGAGCATCGCTTGAATCTCAAACGTTTTTTCCTCAGCAGTATAGACAAGTGCAGTTTGTACTTTTAACCATGAAGCTACTAATGCACCTACCGCAACTAAACCAGCCATTGTTGCTCCATCCATCACTTTTTTCAACTTATTAGTTGCTAGCATTCCAATCGCTTGTTCACCGTAGTCGTATCCTTTTTTCAGTAAAAACCATTTAACAGTCACATGAACAGCATTTACTGTGATAAAGAATAATAAAGGTGCAATTGGATTGCCTTGTAAGGCAAGGGCTGCACAAACACCACCCATCACCGGCCGAAGCGTTCCATGGAACATTGAATCACCAATACCGGCAAGTGGACCCATCAAACTTGATTTCAACCCTTGGATCGACTTTTCATCAATATCTTCGCCTCTAGCTTTTCTGGCTTCTAAGTTAGCTGTAGTTGCTATTATGGGGCCAACAGTCCAAGGATGTGTATTGAAAAATGTTAGATTTCGCTTTAAAGAAGCGATTAACCCTGCTGGATTGTTTTTATAGATCTTTTTTAAAAAAGGCAGGAGTCCCCATGTAAAACCAATCGCCTGCATACGGTCGAAGCTAAAAGATGATTGAAGGGCAAAGGAACGGAAAAATATCGTTTTAAGGTCTTTCTTAGCAATTGTATCCCCAAACCCTTTAGCAGCTTCAGCAGTAATTTCTGCCCCTTCCTCGTTTTCTCCCTTTTTAAAATGTGTTTGAATAATAAAAGCAATTATAAATCCAAATAAAGCCATACCAAGAACATCAATGTTCAAATAGGCAGCTCCTAAAAATCCCGCGAAAAAGAAAGGAAATAGAGCTGGTGCAACAAGTGAACTTAATAATAGAGCAAAACCTAGTGCAGGTAACATATTTCCGGCAACTTTAATTCCATTTTCTAACCACGATGGAATTGCCTCAATAATTGTATTAACAATATCTGCCCCAATCGCAAGAGCAAGGAATGTTGGGATCGCATAAGATAACGCATGGACTAAGTTTCCTGAGTGAACAACAATAGATATCCCTTTCGTATTTCCTTTCTCAGCAGCTCGGTCAGCTGCATTAACAAAAAAGGTACAGATTGTTTTGGCGAATATTTCAAAAAGTGACCCGACTAAAGCTGCAGGAATCGCGATGACTAAAGCTGCTTGCACATCAAGGTTCGATGAAATCGCGAATGCTGTACCTAAAACCGCTCCAATTGTATAATTCGGTGGTGCCGCACCTCCGATATCGGCTGCTCCCATAAAGATTAGTTCAAGCATAGCCCCTACCATTAAACCTGTCTCTAAATCTCCCATAATTAAGCCGACAAGAGGACCAATGATAATCGGACGTTCTATATACCAATCTCCAAAAAACCTACGTGAAAAATAAGCAAAGCCTGCGACTAAAGCTAATATAATCGCAATTGTAATATTCACGTTCCCCACATCCTCACTATTCTTTTGTCTTTTTTAGTTGAAAGATTCATTACGCAATATCGAGCCAATATCAACAATACTTTCCCGTGATGAATGAATTAAGTGATGCACCAATTCCTCTATTGGATAAAGTTCTCTAGCAAGCATAGCCTCAATAAGTATAGGTAAGTTAACTCCTGTAATGAGTTCAACTTTTGGATTCGTTAGAACTAATTCACCTATTACTCTAGCAGGGCTTCCGCTTGGTATATCAACTAAACATAAAATATTAGTTGCATCATTCAACATCGATATTTTTTGTAGGACAATCTCCTTCAAATCCTCTACTCCTTGATCTGGCGAAAAACATACATAGTCAACATCACTAGGATTACTAACAAATAATTGTGATGTTTCCAATAATGTCTTTGCCAATTGTCCGTGCGTAACTATGAGAATGCTAATCATACTGACTCCTTTTTGGTAGATTAATATTTCTTGATCAGGTCATTAAAATTGGTTTCCCTCGCTCCAGGTAACCACCGAGCTCTTAATTTTATGTTACGCTGATCAAGTTCTTTCCAATGAGCGATTTCCTCTTTAGTCGCAGCCACTTCTTTAATAATTCTTTTTCTACCTTCCATAGACCTTACATTCCCAATATTAACTTCAGTAAAATCAACTCCTTCATTTAATAGTCTTATGAGAGAAATTGGGTCCCTTACTAATAGTAAGATCTTGTCATTTTTAAATTCCTGATTAGATAATTTTCTTGCAGCATCTTCAACTGTTAAAATTGAAGCTTTCACTCCTGATGGTGCTGCAAATTTTAAAAGTGTAACTTGAACAGGATCATTTGCCACTTCATCACAAGCAACAACTATATGGGTCGCGCCAACACTTTTTGTCCACCCTACTGCCACTTGTCCATGAATTAGTCGATCATCTACTCTTACTAATGAGATTTTCACTTTATCCCCCTTTCGATAATTAAGGAAATTATTACGCAAGCATCAGTTAACAATATGTCCAGCAGTAACAGAATATTACTGAGTGACCATTGTGCGTTCCTATTTTCACGGCATAATAATTTTACAGATAAATATAAAAAGGTCCCTCAGCTATTATGAATAACTTGAGAGACCTTGCAGTGCACCTATTTAATGATAAATCCTATTCTTTCCTACTCGCAATCTCCTCAACTAACGGTTGCAACCAATCATGTAAATTCGAAAATTGGAAACCACTGTTCGTTGCTTTCGCGTTCGTCATATACCAGGACGATGGGATCGCATATGGTGAACGAATTTCGTCATTCCCAACTAAAGAGATTTTTGCCGTTTTCCCAGTAGCTTCCTCTACTATTTTAATTAAATCAGCTAACGATATCCTTCCGTTTGCTGTTGCGTTAAATGGGCCTGTCACACCAGTCATACCCGCCCATTTTAAAAACTCCCCCGCTTCTTTCGCAAGGATATAGGACATTTCCGCATCCATATTTAAAAATCCAATTGGCAATCCATCTGCAACCCTTTCAACATGGAAATGAAGACGGCGCGTATAATCATCCTCGCCCATAACTATTGGAAAACGCACTGCTACAACTGGGAATTTTGCATATTTATAGAAAACAGCTTCAGCCTGGCGTTTGCCCTCCCCATAGGAGAAATCTTTACTGTTCCCCATCCGGATTTCATAATGATATGGATCAAAATCAGCCTCGTTTTTCTCTTTCCCATCTGCATTATATGTAGCTAATGTTGAAGTAAAAACAAGCTTGCCGATTTTCCCATTAAACACTTCACAAAACTCGTACGCTTCATTAGGTGAATAACAAATATTATCGTAAACGATATCGAATGTACGCCCTTCCACTATGCTGGCTAATTCTTCCTTACTTAAACGGTTCGCTATCAGATGCTCCACTTGATCACCAAAAGGATTCCCCGACTGCCCCCTTGTCATAATCACAACATGATGACCCTCAGCAATTAGCAACTCAACTAATTCACGCCCAAAAAAACGAGTTCCGCCTAGCACTAAAATATTTTTCATTTAACTTCCCCCTTTTGTACAACCGTATTGTCAAAACATCTATAGTAAAAAGTTAATAATTCCTTGATTTAAAAGGGTTTATAGACAAAAAACTTGCCACCCCCTAAAATCTTTGGATAATTGAGGTTACCAGACCACCAACAACCAAGATTAGGAAGTGACAAGTTGTACCCTCAATTATTAACCTATTTACTTCAATTTATCAAGTACCAAGATCAAATGATCCGTACTTTACAAACTCTTCTCATTGGTAAAAACATGTTTGAGAAACCTTTAGAAGAGCCAGTTAATAAGCCTTATCGAAAACTGCAGGTAGATGACCTTCCGATCATCGAAACCGTAAAAAAATTTGATTACAAATTACTTTTAAACGAGTATCTTGAGGAACATGGAAAGGTCCTCAAACCTGTTCAAAGACGTTCTAACGCAAAGGCCACTGTACCAAAAACAATGAACTGTCCACAGTGTGGAGCTCCATCAGATTATCTGTACGCCAATAATGGTGATAAAGGGCAGTTTCAATGCAAGGTTTGTTCTTGCCTTTTCAGTGATAAGAATCGCTTTTCTAAAGAGGCCATTCTTAAGTGCCCTCACTGTGCAAAGACCCTTGATAAGATTAAAGAAAGAAAAGATTTCTCTGTCTACAAATGTAGAAATAATGACTGTTCTTATTATCGAAAGAAACTGAAGACCATGTCTAAAAAAGAGAAAAAGCGGTTTAAGAAAGATCCTCAAGCATTTAAATTGAGGTATATCTTTCGTCAGTTTCACATTGATTTTAGACCTTTATCTAAGAGATCATTCGAGTTACCAAAAGTCGATTTATCTAGGATTTATGCTTCGCCACACGTTTTGGGTCTGATCTTAACCTATCATGTGAATTATGGGCTTTCAGCCCGTAAGACAGCAGCCATTATGCAAGATGTCCATGGTGTTGCAATTTCCCACCAAACCATTTTGAATTACGAAAACAGTGTGGCTCTATTGCTTAAACCGTATGTGGATCATTATCCCTATGAGCTTTCTGATCAATTCTGTGGCGATGAAACCTATATCCGAGTCAATGGAAAGTGGCACTATTTATTTTTCTTTTTTGATGCAGTAAAGAAGATCATTCTCTCTTATCCAGTGTCTCCAAATCGCGACACGGTAACGGCTATTCGTGCCATTGATGAAGTGTTAGTTAAAATGCAAGATATCCCTAAAGATCTTACCTTCGTAGTGGATGGAAATCCCATCTATCTTTTAGCTCAACACTTTTTTGCCCAGAACGACATCAAATTTGATGTGAAACAAGTGATTGGGCTTACCAATGAGGATCCTATTTCAACTGAATACAGACCGCTAAAACAAATCATCGAGAGATTGAATCGTACTTTTAAGGGGAACTATCGTTCCACGCATGGCTTTGGTTCAGAACATGGTTCTGTTTCCTATGTCACTTTGTTTGTCGCTTATTTTAATTTTCTGCGGCCACATGCCTCTTTAGAAGGAAAGGTACCTGTTGTGAACACAGCGTTATCGGGTCTTCCTACCATGCCAGCACGGTGGACAAAATTGATCGATTTAGCTCAGCATTGGATTGTTCAACAGCGGTTAGCCTAACTTTTTGTTTAGCTGAGCCCTTGTGTTTTTGGATCTGTTCAGCAATCGGCGTAGCGAACTCTTGACAAACCGAACTTGCCAATGGTTTAAAATTGGAAAAACCAAGGGCTTATTTGGCCTGCCTTCTTTTGTCCCCTTCGCCCTTGATACTCTGAATTCAAACCATTGGCGTGTTTGTCAAGAGCGATTGCGACGGGTTTCCACTCCGTTTCGGGATGAATCACTAACATTAGGCTTTAGTTTTCATAGAACTTTTTACAATACC
>NZ_LN831197.1:4180659-4443934 GCF_001375535.1 Bacillus niameyensis | reverse complement strand
ACGTTCTAACGCAAAGGCCACTGTACCAAAAACAATGAACTGTCCACAGTGTGGAGCTCCATCAGATTATCTGTACGCCAATAATGGTGATAAAGGGCAGTTTCAATGCAAGGTTTGTTCTTGCCTTTTCAGTGATAAGAATCGCTTTTCTAAAGAGGCCATTCTTAAGTGCCCTCACTGTGCAAAGACCCTTGATAAGATTAAAGAAAGAAAAGATTTCTCTGTCTACAAATGTAGAAATAATGACTGTTCTTATTATCGAAAGAAACTGAAGACCATGTCTAAAAAAGAGAAAAAGCGGTTTAAGAAAGATCCTCAAGCATTTAAATTGAGGTATATCTTTCGTCAGTTTCACATTGATTTTAGACCTTTATCTAAGAGATCATTCGAGTTACCAAAAGTCGATTTATCTAGGATTTATGCTTCGCCACACGTTTTGGGTCTGATCTTAACCTATCATGTGAATTATGGGCTTTCAGCCCGTAAGACAGCAGCCATTATGCAAGATGTCCATGGTGTTGCAATTTCCCACCAAACCATTTTGAATTACGAAAACAGTGTGGCTCTATTGCTTAAACCGTATGTGGATCATTATCCCTATGAGCTTTCTGATCAATTCTGTGGCGATGAAACCTATATCCGAGTCAATGGAAAGTGGCACTATTTATTTTTCTTTTTTGATGCAGTAAAGAAGATCATTCTCTCTTATCCAGTGTCTCCAAATCGCGACACGGTAACGGCTATTCGTGCCATTGATGAAGTGTTAGTTAAAATGCAAGATATCCCTAAAGATCTTACCTTCGTAGTGGATGGAAATCCCATCTATCTTTTAGCTCAACACTTTTTTGCCCAGAACGACATCAAATTTGATGTGAAACAAGTGATTGGGCTTACCAATGAGGATCCTATTTCAACTGAATACAGACCGCTAAAACAAATCATCGAGAGATTGAATCGTACTTTCAAGGGGAACTATCGTTCCACGCATGGCTTTGGTTCAGAACATGGTTCTGTTTCCTATGTCACTTTGTTTGTCGCTTATTTTAATTTTCTGCGGCCACATGCCTCTTTAGAAGGAAAGGTACCTGTTGTGAACACAGCGTTATCGGGTCTTCCTACCATGCCAGCACGGTGGACAAAATTGATCGATTTAGCTCAGCATTGGATTGTTCAACAGCGGTTAGCCTAACTTTTTGTTTAGCTGAGCCCTTGTGTTTTTGGATCTGTTCAGCAATCGGCGTAGCGAACTCTTGACAAACCGAACTTGCCAATGGTTTAAAATTGGAAAAACCAAGGGCTTATTTGGCCTGCCTTCTTTTGTCCCCTTCGCCCTTGATACTCTGAATTCAAACCATTGGCGTGTTTGTCAAGAGCGATTGCGACGGGTTTCCACTCCGTTTCGGGATGAATCACTAACATTAGGCTTTAGTTTTCATAGAACTTTTTACAATACCTGTACAACGCGATTAACAGTATCGTGCCTCAATTTCTTCTAGTTCAATACCCAGTGGCGAATAGCTTTTGCAACTCCATCAGCGTCGTTCGTATCTGTAACCCAATCAGCTGCTTCTTTCACAGCATTTTGAGCATTGCCCATAGCGACACCGCATCCAGCTTCTTGAATCATCGCTAGATCGTTCAAGCTATCACCAACAGCCATCACTTCATCCATCGTAATGCCGAGTAAACCACAAATCTTTTTTAACGCATTTGCTTTATTAATTCCGAGAGCATTAACCTCGATATTTAGTGGACTGGAATTACTTATTTCTAATTGTTTATTTTTTCGCAGCTCCGTTAAAATCGCTTCTCTTACCTCATGGGTGTCTAAATCAAAACCAAATTTAAGCCACTCACGTCCAGGGATTTCATTAGGAAAACCATCACGAAATTCAGATTCCGCCGTCATCGCCCAAAAACGGCCATTATGTTGATTACACAACTCCCATATGGACCGAATTAAATCCTCATGAAGCGGATGACTCTCTAGTAGATTACCAGAAGGATCCCAAATTTGACTCCCATTAATCACAACTAGATAGGAAGCAAGTTGCATAGAATCTGCATATGGTTTGGTTGAATGAAGATGACGCCCTGTACTAAGCACAACGTGTATACCTTTTTCCATGGCTTCCGCAATCGCTTTTTGATTTTCTTCTGATATTTCTTGTTGATGATTTAATAATGTTCCATCCATATCAAGTGCAATAAGTTTAAACGATCCGACTTTATTCGATGTTCCCATAATCCGGCCCCTTTTCTTCATCTAGCTTTCTCTCAAAGTTAAGTGTACCATGGGTTAACTGAGGGAGCTAGGTTCCTATCCAAATTAGGATCTCATTAACAGATATGCAAAGTTATTTATAATTGTTTATTGGATATATTTCGGTAGTCCCCAATGATATGATTTACTTAATTCAGGTGCGCAACTGATATATCAATATTAGGGGGTATAAGAATGAGAAAGGATCATATTCTTAAGTCGATGCTTTCTAAGAATATAAACATGACACCAAATGGGTTTGTCGCGGATAAGTTAAGTCCTCACGAATTTACAGAACATCATGAATTGTTTTTTGATAAAATTTTAGAAATTAGTTCAACAAACATTGCGGGAATAGACGGATATGGTGAGTTTAATGATGATTGCACGCTAGAGTACGCTACCTGTAAGGAATTTCTGATAGATACATTTTCTAACGAAAAGGAAGGCTACTGGTATAATTGGACGGAAATGTATGAAACGACTCTTTTGCAGCGTGAATTCTTTGAAAAATATTTTAAGGAAATGGAAGAAAGAATCAGCTATTGTGAAGGAAAGCGATTTTTAATCTATAACAATACTTTTTTTATAAATATGATTACTGATGGGAAAACAATGGTAGGTTTCCCTGACTGGAGCAGATCTGGTATAGGTGATTTCCTTTTAGATTTTGCCATTATGGATTTAAATAAGCCTTACTTGAAAATACCGGAGTTGTTTTTTCAATACTGCAAAAACCGTAACGTTGTCATAGAAGATTTTAAAGAGAGATTCTTATGTATGGCCTATTATAAAGGGATCGATACATTACGCTGGCATGCATCAATTGACGATTCAGAATCTTGCATGTCGATCATGAAATCAATAAGTGAACTGGAAAACAGAATCTACACATTATAGATGGTGATTGCTATGAAATATGAAAACGCAAAGGATGTATTGCCAGTGGAACTATTAAATGAAATACAAAAATTTGCGGCTGGGAAACTTCTTTATATTCCACTAGGAGAAGAGAAAAGGGCTTGGGGTGAAATTTCGGGTTATAGAGATAAATTGAAAAAGCGTAATCTAATGATTTGCAATAAATATGCCCACGGAATATCACTGTCAGAACTTGCAGACGAATATTATTTATCTTTAGATTCGATTAAAAAAATCATTTATTCTAAGAAAAATAATAAAAATTTAACGTATGAACCTACTTTAGCATCGGCCGTTCAATACGCGAATGAAGGTATCCTGGAAGAATGGATTCAATGTTATCTTCTTTTAACAAAAAAGGATACTCCAATTTTGCATGATACTATTAAAAAAGATCGAATATATTTTGGTGTAGTAAAATTTCCATTGCGACTAATCCAAATTGACTTAATAAATACAGAAAACGAAGAAGTTCAATATAATTCCAATGTTGCCGATCTCCCCCCACTTGTTATTAAATTTCAAGAAGGTAAATTTTATTGCGTAGTTCAGAATGATTTGTTTGTCACTCTAAAAAAGCAGAAAGTAAATGCTTATCCTACAATCATCGTATTGAACGCCAATACTGATTATAAAATTTTTATGAAACACTATGGGAAAGTTTTATTTTTTGTAGATAATGTGTGAACTGCAGCCAGTGCCAGCTTTCTGGACCTGGCTTATTTTCATTATCTCCATTCTTTGAGCATTTTATTAGTTCTCTTTTCATTCAGAATGGCATATTAGTTCCTATAGCATCAAAGGGGAGGTGTATAAGAAGCTATTACGTATAAAAAGGCGCAACAGAAAGTAAGCGATTTCATACCTTACCAGGAAGTTAACTTATGACAATAATTCAAAAAGGGGGTTAAATTTCGAATGTACTTTCGAAGATATGGCTTTATTCTTGTTATGTTTACCTTTCTTTGTCTCATATTTACTGGATGTTCGAACCAAACAAACACGGATAGCAAAGAGAATGAAACTAATGCTAATGACCAAACTGATGAAACTTCAAATGAACCTACTGAACAAAATACGGATGAAGACCCTGAAGAAAAAGTTAAAATCACAATTGCTTATCAATGGGGAGAAGATGCTTTTAATAAACGTTACCGACCAATTGAGGAGTACCTTGGTAATGTGGAAATAGAATTTGTTGCATCAACCAATACATTACAAGGTTTTGAAGAAATGTTTGCAGCCGGCATTAAACCCGATATTATCGTAGATCAGAACATCTTTGCGCTTCAGGACTTAGATGTCATTTATCCTTTAGACGATCTATTAGAGCAATCTGGTTTTGATGTCGGAATTTTTGACCAACCATTATTAGATTCCTTGCGTGCTTATGACGATGAAGGAAGAACTATCGGGCTTCCGGATGGGACATCTGTTATAGGTTTATATTATAACAAAGATGTATTTGATTTATTTGGAATCGATTATCCTGATCCTGAAAAGCCGATGACTTGGCAAGAGGTTTTAGATTTGGCTAGAAAAATGACAGTTGAAAGAGACGGAGTACAATATATCGGATTAGATGGTATGAGTCGATTTGCTCTTCAACAATTTGCTCCTACAGCAACTAACCCAGAGACAGGTGAAGTTTTAATTAATGAAAGGGAAGCTTATAAACGATATTTTGATTTGGTGGCCGAATTCTACAATATTCCCGGGATGAGAGAGGAAGAAAGTCTTGGAACTAATTTTGTTGAAAAACGAGCAGCGATGACGTTAGCCACTAATGTAGCGTTGAATTGGATTGGGGGAGATGACGTAGAATCCCTTGACTTAGTGCCGTTTCCAGTTTGGCCAGACCAGCCTACCATTGGTCCGCTTATGGGAACGACGCCAATGGTCATTACCAACTACAGTGAAAATAAAGAAGTGGCTCTTGAAATATTAAAAGCTTATTTTTTACCTGAAATTTTAACAGAACATGTGCGGACAGGAGGTACTGTTCCACCTATTGCTGATGAAGAGTTACTTAAACAATATGCAGTAGATCTCGAAATCTACAATGGGAAAAACCTTGCCGCATACTACGTTCTAGATCGAGTAACCCGTGAAGAACCCGTAAGCAGATGGGATGATTTCGTTGACCTTGCCAGTGCAGAAACAGCCATTAAAGAAGGTAAAGATGTTGTAACGGTTTTACGAGAATTAGAAGAAGAATCTACAGCTAAAATTCAAGAAGCGATGGCGGGAAAATAAGTACAGATGCTTTCGCTCCTGATGCATTTATGCACCGGGAGCGAATTTTCCTTTTAAGCTAATTTCTCCCGCCACGAGCATTGGATCTGCCTTTGCCTCTTCTTTGCTCAATTGGACGTTTCGGCGTATTGTTTCTTTTCTCTTTATGCGCTTCAGAATCTTTGACCATGTTAAATTCCTCCATTATCGTGTTAGTGTTTATTATAGTAACCTTCACTACTAAAAAATACTCAACTGATATTTGTTCGAAAGAAGCTTTAGTAATTCGATCCCGCCGATGCTGTTACCAATTTTATTTAAAGAAGGACCAAATATGCCAATGCCAAATTTCCCTGGAACAGCACCCATAATCCCGCCAGAAACGCCACTTTTTGCCGGAATCCCTATCTCGATCGCAAATCTCCCTGATTCATTATACATACCGCAAGTAACCATAAATGTTTTACAAATTCGAGCGATATCTTTCGGAATGATTTGTTTACCACTAATCGGGTTTATTCCATCCATGGCAAATACCATCCCCAACTGAGCTAAATCATGACAATTCATTTCAATGGCACATTGTTTTGTATATAAGTCTAATAGCTCCTCAATAGGTTCTTTGATTAATCCATGCTCCATTAAAAAATAACCCAATGCTCGATTTAAATGGGCAGTTTCAAATTCAGACGATGCCACTTCATTTGAAATTTCGATCTCTTTATCATTGGCCATTTCACATATAAGTGATAATAAACGCTCTATTCTCTCTTCAACGGAGTTCCCTTTAATCATATGTGTCACAACTAATGCTCCGGAATTAATCATTGGATTAAGAGGTCTTGCTTGTTCCCCTTCTATCTTAGCAATCGAATTAAACGGCTCACCTGTTGGCTCCATTCCAATACGTTCAAACACATAATCAAAACCCCTATCCATTAAAACAAGTGCAAGCGTAATCACTTTTGAAATACTTTGCAACGTAAACTTCTTCTCTATATCCCCAGCAGAAATACAAGTATCGTCTGGATATTGGATCGCAATCGATAGATCGCTCGGATTCTCTTTTCCCAGAGCAGGTATGTAAGTAGCAACCTTTCCCTTATCCGTTACCGACCTCGCCTGTTCAACAAATTCTTGTAATTCCTTTACCGATTTACACGCCATTGTCATCACCCATATGTAGTATGAGCCATTTAATAAGATTTTAAGTAGTTATAAATCAGGATAGATTTGGTACCAGTTATAATGAAATTGACTGAATGCAAAAACCCCACCACAGGCCTCATTATTAGAAGCATGGTGAGGTTTTTCTAAAATCATTATCGTGCTACTTGTTTTTGCTAAAAACCGCTTCCATTTTAAAACGTTTTTTCTCTTTATCATCAACTGATATTTTGTTATTTGGTTGCTTTTGCCTCTTGGATAATCTTTTCTCCTTCTTCCTTCACTTCTCGTAAAAAGGTAGGGATGTCAATATCAGATTCCGCAAATTTTGCTAAATCGAATGGAACGTAACGATCATAGTGACTATAATTATCAAATTCCGCTGGTTCAAGACTAAAATATACCTGTTTTGTATTTCGATCCTTATATTGATCTAGTTTCACACCGAAGTTATCCAATACCTCCGGATCAATTACTGCTGGTCCAGATGCCATAGTACTGACAATACTTTTTTGGTTTTCCGGTGATAAATACTGTTCCAATACTTTAAATGCAGTAACCTTGTTTTTACTGTAGGAAGTTACAACCATTGCTGCTGTACCCAAGTAAGGTCCACTATTTGGTCGCTCTTCCCATACAGGTACAGGTGCGATGTCCATATTTTCTTGATACTCTAAATCTCCCCAACCATATGCAAAGTAATTATGCCAATGAATTGTCATAGCTGCCGTTCTTTGTGCAAACCGATCACCTTCCAGAGATTCTTGATCACGCATACCCGGAATATTGTAATAATCCCGCATCAACTCCAAATATGTTGTAAACTCTGGTTTTTCGGTAATCAATACATTTCCGGTTTCCGCATCGGTCATCGCGACTCCGAATTCTCTTAAAGGTACTTTTGCCAGATCCCCTGTCGAACCCCAACCCCCAAATTCTAATCCGATATATTGTTGATTATTCCTTTCACCGGTCATCTTTCTGGCAAGATCCATTGTCTCTTTCCATGTCAATGGCTGATCGGGATCTGGATAACTTTCACCAAATAAATCAAATATTTCTTTATTATAATATAAAGCAAAAAGGCCTGTCCCATCTGGTAAACCGATTAAACGCTTTTCTGAGTCAAAACCTCTTACAAGTGAAAGAAGGGCTGGATTAATTCGTGTTAAATCAAAACCTACTTGTTCTACAAGATCGTCTAATGGATATATAGCATCTAATTCCTCAAGTGGCCCAATATTATCTGGTGCCGAAATGATAATATCCGGCACGATTTCAGCAGCAAATAATTCCTGTAATCCTTCGCTAGTGCCATCATACCAATTGAAAATGATATCAACATTTTCTAAAGCATCCTCAATCGGCAGGAAACGCTCATTAAATTGTTCCTCACCCCACGGATATGCAACATTAATTGTTAATGGATTGCTAGCTGTTCCTTCTTCTTCATCTTCAATTAAAACAATCTCCTTTTTACTCTTATCATCTTGCTCTTGTTCCTCTTTCTTGCTCGTAGACTCACTGCATCCAGCTAAAAAAATAAAAAGTAACAATAGCGTAAAAATATGACTTTTGATTCTCTTCAACGGAATTGCCTCCTTTTATGTATGTACAACCATATTTTAGCAGACAAGATTTGCGCCTTTTGCCGAATTTTCAGATTCCCAAACGTTTATTTTCGACATAATTAGCGTTAAGACATTCCATTTTTAAAGAAAAAAGCACTATATTTCCAGAAATAAAGGCTACAATATCTAGAAATATAGTATAGTTCAAAAGATGATTCGGAAAATGAATAACTACACTTTAAACACCTTGCTAACCGCCATAGATTTAAAGAATACTGAGTAGTATAATGCTATTATAATTGTAACCCTTACATTCAAAGGAGATGAAGGAATGAGCAAACGATTGTCGAGCTCGACCTGGGCGATCACATTATTTTGTATCGGTGTATTTATGGCAGCTCTTGATAATGGAATTATTAGCGCTGCACTAACAACGATTAACAGCTCATTTGAAGTTCCTGCTAATTGGGGAGCCTGGGGTGTCACCATCTATACATTAGGCTTGGCAATAAGCATTCCGATTATTGGTAAGATTTCAGATCGATACGGGCGTAAAAAGCTTTTTATCGTCGAAGTTGTCTTATTTGGATTAGGTTCTTTACTAGTCGCTTTAAGCCCAAACTTTGAATTTTATCTAGCTGCACGCTTCATTCAGGCAATGGGCGGCGGAGGAATCTTTATCATCGGAAGCTCCCATGTTTTAAGTACTTTCCCGGTTGAAAAACAAGGAAAAGCGCTTGGTTTATTAGGTGCTATGAACGGGGTAGGTGCTGTATTAGGCCCAAATCTCGGTAGTATTATTTTAGATGTAACGGGTAATTGGCATTTTTTATTCTTAATTAACGTACCGATTGCACTCGTTTTAATTGTTCTCGGATACTTTAAAATCCCGGAAACAAAAGAACCTTCTGTTGGAAAACTAGATTTAGTCGGAACTGTTCTTTTATCCTTATCCGTCCTTGGCATCATGTACGGTCTAACAAACATTGAAGGTACTTCTTTCTGGGAAAGCATCGCAACACTTAACGTTTACGGCTATCTATTAGCTGGAATTTTGTTATTTACAGTCCTCATTTTCTATGATCGTTTATTAGAAAAGCGTAATGGAGATCCTGTACTACCCGTGAGTTTATTAGCTCAGCCTACGTACTTACTTACATTATTAATTGGGGCATTATCAGGTGGTTTACTGGCAGGGATGATTTTCATACCCGCTTTCTCGGAGCAAGTTTTAGGAGTGGCTGCTGAATACTCCGGTTATTGGATGACCCCATTAGCATTAGCATCAGGTGTTGGGGCTGCTCTTGGAGGCACACTCGTCGATAAAAGAGGACCCATTCTTGCAGTTTTTTTATCTGGTTTTATTACAGCCATTGGCTTTGTACTATTCCCAACATGGATAGAGGTAAAATGGCAATTTGTCATTGCTTCTAGTATCGCCGGTTTTGGAATGGGGATTCTGCTGGGGGCGCCTTTGAACATTTTAGCGACAGAACGAATAAAAAAAGACAAAGGTTCAGCGCTCGCTGGACTTTCACTTGCTCGTCAAATTGGAATGACGATTGCTCCGACCATTTATGCAGGATTTATTGCACGAGGATTTAGTCAAATTCCAAGCATATTCAAAAATGATTTCAGTAAAATTCTTCAAGAAAATATGCAAAAAGCAGATTTGAGCGCGGAAGCCATGGAAGAATTCCAACAAATAGCTAGCAATGTATCGACGACTACCAAAGATTACAGTAGTTTATTAGAGAATATTCAAAATCCCGAGTTAAAGGATGTCATCCAGACAAGTGTTGATCAAATTACCTTGATCGCTGCACAGGATGGGTATAGCGGGTTATTTTATTCTACAGTCGTTCTTGCAGCAATTGTTGTAATTTTAGCGATTATTTTAAAACCGATTCGCAAAAAAAGTCTGCAATAAAGATATACCGAGGGCGATGCAGTTCAATGCTGCACCGCCCTTTTTAATTCTATTGTTCCACAGTTTGTTCCTCTAACTTCTTATCGGCAGTCTTTATTGGCCTCGCAGCATGTGATAACAACCCAGCAACTGTCACACCAATCAACACAAAAATTAATGCCCGTAGTAAACCGACCACTTCTGCGATAGCTCCTAATACCGGGGGACCAACAAGGAAAGCCATATATCCGACTGTTGTAACTGCGCCAACTCGGGCAGCCACTCCGCGTGGATTATCACCAGCTGCAGATAATCCAACTGGAAATCCATAGGCTGAACCGAATCCCCAAAGGACTATTCCAATAGCTGCTGTATAATAGTTTCCACCGAATATGACGATGATGAGTCCAAGTGCTGCCGAAATCGCAGAAGCCCTTAAAATCGCTACCCTTCCAAACTTATTGAGAAGAATATCCCCCACCCCGCGACTAATAGTCATTGTCGCTACGAATAAACCAAACATTAATGAACCGGCTGCAGGGGTTTTGTCATAACCATCCACGATCACTAATGGTAACCAATCTCCAGCAGACCCTTCAGCAAAAGCCATTCCAAGTACGATTATGCCAATAAGAACTGTTCTTTGTTCCTTCCAGACAGCAAGACGCTCTTTCGCTGTCATCGGTGGCTCATTTGCATCCTCATTTTTATCTTGACCAGTCCCTACTGGCACAAAACGAAAGAAAACTACGATTAAGACTAGTACAATAAGGGCAATCACAAACAAATGCGTCATAATAAGCAAATCGAGTTTATTTACAATAAAACCAATAATGGCACCAAAAAAAGTCCCTAAACTATAGACAGCGTGAAAACCCGTTAAAATCGATTTTTTCACCGTTTGTTCAATGGCCGTCCCTTCTACATTCATCGCTACATCACATATTCCAATTCCGAAACCGAAAATAGCAAGGGCACTAAACACGATAAACACATGTGGAAACCATGAACTACCCAATCCTACAGTGATAAGGCCGAGGGAGCTAAGTCCAAGTCCTATTAGCATAATGACACGACCGCCAAAACGTGCGATTAAATGACTTGCACACAAAAGGCCGATAATCGAACCAGTAGAGAGTCCAAAAATAATCCATCCCATTTGCGCTGTTGAAACGCCCAATGCATCGCGAATATTTGGGGTTTGCGCCACCCAAGATGCCATAGCAAAACCAGACAGTCCAAAATAAAAATAAATGGCCATACGCCATGATTGAATTTGTCTAGTTGTCAGTGCCTGTCCCACTTTCTACCATCTCCTAGAATCATAAAGACTGAAATATAATTATATTAATCTACCATAGAATAAGATCGGTTACAACATTATTTCCAAAACGATTTTTGTTGAATTGATAGAAAAGCCTGTTACTATTATAGTTAAGAAAAATGAAAGGTTGTGGAAAATGGTTATTAAACCTTATGAAGAAACCAAAAAGATGCAATTTTTTCGTACCTTGTACACACGGTTCGATCCTGATGAAGAGCAGAGGCAATATTACGACGGTTTGAAAAAGGGTGAAGAAGGGGAAAGAATTTTTTCCGAATTACTTAGAGAGGTTAACAATGGCAGCCTCATTCTTCATAATTTATTATTTGAACAACTCAACAGTTTATTCCAAATCGACGCTGTCCTTGCCGCCCAAAAAATCCTGCATCTATTCGAAGTCAAAAACTTTCAAGGTGATTATTACATAGAGTCTGGCAAATGGTACACTGGGTATGGAACAGAAATCCAAAATCCCGTTTCCCAATTACGACGATCTGAAATACTTCTTCAACAATTTCTTAAAAAACATGGGTTCAATCTTAAAATCAAGAGCTCCCTCATTTTTATCAATCCCGAATTCACTTTATACCTAGCCCCTCGAAATTTACCGATCATTTTACCAACACAAGTGAATCGATTTCTTCATCAATTAAAAGGTAATCCGTTCAAACCAGGAAAGAGTCATTTTACATTAGCCGAAAAATTAATAAGTAGCCATATGGAGGAAAACTTTTCGGACAGGATTCCCCATTATCATTATGATCAACTAAAAAAAGGATTAGATTGTGCTACCTGCCGTTCTTTGAATACAATTGTAAAAGGCAGTAGTCTCATATGTCTTAATTGCAAACATGTAGAAAAGGTTGACTTGGGAGTTGTAAGGTGTATAAAGCAATTTCAACTTCTCTTCCCTAAGAAAAAAATGACGGTCAATATCATTGAGGATTGGTGTGCTAGCATGGTATCACCTAAAACAATCAGGAGGATTCTTGCAAAATATTACATTATTAAGGGATTTGGGAAGGCAACCCATTATGTAGAAAGCGAACCAAAGAATCTTGAAGACTTGTAGTTTGCCTCGAATTTTGTGGAGGTGAACAGATTGGTCAACTTTGATGAACACTCTTTGATTACTATAACGTTTTTTTAAAATGTTTCATTATCGTTTTCGGGTTTTACAAGCCTTTTTGGCAGCGATCTGCACATAATGGGAACGATTCAGAGCCAATCGTTACCTTTTCATATGTGATCACCGCAATACGGGAACGATTCAGAGCCAATCGTTACCTTTTCATATGCGATCACCGCAATACGGGAACGATTCAGAGCCAATCGTTACCTTTTCATATGCGATCACCGCAATACGGGAACGATTCAGAGCCAATCGTTACCTTTTCATATGCGATCACCGCAATACGGGAACGATTCAGAGCCAATCGTTACCTTTTCATATGCGATCACCGCAATACGGGAACGATTCAGAGCCAATCGTTACCTTTTCATATGCGATCACCGCAATACGGGAACGATTCAGAGCCAATCGTTACCTTTTCATATGCGATCACCGCAATACGGGAACGATTCAGAGCCAATCGTTACCTTTTCATATGCGATCACCGCAATACGGGAACGATTCAGAGCCAATCGTTACCTTTTCATATGCGATCACCGCAATACGGGAACGATTCAGAGCCAATCGTTACCTTTTCATATGCGATCACCGCAATACGGGAACGATTCAGAGCCAATCGTTACCTTTTCATATGCGATCACCGCAATACGGGAACGATTCAGAGCCAATCGTTACCTTTTCATATGCGATCACCGCAATACGGGAACGATTCAGAGCCAATCGTTACCTTTTCATATGCGATCACCGCAATACGGGAACGATTCAGAGCCAATCGTTACCTTTTCATATGCGATCACCGCAATACGGGAACGATTCAGAGCCAATCGTTACCTTTTCATATGCGATCACCGCAATACGGGAACGATTCAGAGCCAATCGTTACCTTTTCATATGCGATCACCGCAATACGGGAACGATTCAGAGCCAATCGTTACCTTTTCATATGCGATCACCGCAATACGGGAACGATTCAGAGCCAATCGTTACCTTTTCATATGCGATCACCGCAATACGGGAACGATTCAGAGCCAATCGTTACCTTTTCATATGCGATCACCGCAATACGGGAACGATTCAGAGCCAATCGTTACCTTTTCATATGCGATCACCGCAATACGGGAACGATTCAGAGCCAATCGTTACCTTTTCATATGCGATCACCGCAATACGGGAACGATTCAGAGCCAATCGTTACCTTTTCATATGCGATCACCGCAATACGGGAACGATTCAGAGCCAATCGTTACCTTTTCATATGCGATCACCGCAATACGGGAACGATTCAGAGCCAATCGTTACCTTTTCATATGCGATCACCGCAATACGGGAACGATTCAGAGCCAATCGTTACCTTTTCATATGCGATCACCGCAATACGGGAACGATTCAGAGCCAATCGTTACCTTTTCATATGCGATCACCGCAATACGGGAACGATTCAGAGCCAATCGTTACCTTTTCATATGCGATCACCGCAATACGGGAACGATTCAGAGCCAATCGTTACCTTTTCATATGCGATCACCGCAATACGGGAACGATTCAGAGCCAATCGTTACCTTTTCATATGCGATCACCGCAATACGGGAACGATTCAGAGCCAATCGTTACCTTTTCATATGCGATCACCGCAATACGGGAACGATTCAGAGCCAATCGTTACCTTTTCATATGCGATCACCGCAATACGGGAACGATTCAGAGCCAATCGTTACCTTTTCATATGCGATCACCGCAATACGGGAACGATTCAGAGCCAATCGTTACCTTTTCATATGCGATCACCGCAATACGGGAACGATTCAGAGCCAATCGTTACCTTTTCATATGCGATCACCGCAATACGGGAACGATTCAGAGCCAATCGTTACCTTTTCATATGCGATCACCGCAATACGGGAACGATTCAGAGCCAATCGTTACCTTTTCATATGCGATCACCGCAATACGGGAACGATTCAGAGCCAATCGTTACCTTTTCATATGCGATCACCGCAATACGGGAACGATTCAGAGCCAATCGTTACCTTTTCATATGCGATCACCGCAATACGGGAACGATTCAGAGCCAATCGTTACCTTTTCATATGCGATCACCGCAATACGGGAACGATTCAGAGCCAATCGTTACCTTTTCATATGCGATCACCGCAATACGGGAACGATTCAGAGCCAATCGTTACCTTTTCATATGCGATCACCGCAATACGGGAACGATTCAGAGCCAATCGTTACCTTTTCATATGCGATCACCGCAATACGGGAACGATTCAGAGCCAATCGTTACCTTTTCATATGCGATCACCGCAATACGGGAACGATTCAGAGCCAATCGTTACCTTTTCATATGCGATCACCGCAATACGGGAACGATTCAGAGCCAATCGTTACCTTTTCATATGCGATCACCGCAATACGGGAACGATTCAGAGCCAATCGTTACCTTTTCATATGCGATCACCGCAATACGGGAACGATTCAGAGCCAATCGTTACCTTTTCATATGCGATCACCGCAATACGGGAACGATTCAGAGCCAATCGTTACCTTTTCATATGCGATCACCGCAATACGGGAACGATTCAGAGCCAATCGTTACCTTTTCATATGCGATCACCGCAATACGGGAACGATTCAGAGCCAATCGTTACCTTTTCATATGCGATCACCGCAATACGGGAACGATTCAGAGCCAATCGTTACCTTTTCATATGCGATCACCGCAATACGGGAACGATTCAGAGCCAATCGTTACCTTTTCATATGCGATCACCGCAATACGGGAACGATTCAGAGCCAATCGTTACCTTTTCATATGCGATCACCGCAATACGGGAACGATTCAGAGCCAATCGTTACCTTTTCATATGCGATCACCGCAATACGGGAACGATTCAGAGCCAATCGTTACCTTTTCATATGCGATCACCGCAATACGGGAACGATTCAGAGCCAATCGTTACCTTTTCATATGCGATCACCGCAATACGGGAACGATTCAGAGCCAATCGTTACCTTTTCATATGCGATCACCGCAATACGGGAACGATTCAGAGCCAATCGTTACCTTTTCATATGCGATCACCGCAATACGGGAACGATTCAGAGCCAATCGTTACCTTTTCATATGCGATCACCGCAATACGGGAACGATTCAGAGCCAATCGTTACCTTTTCATATGCGATCACCGCAATACGGGAACGATTCAGAGCCAATCGTTACCTTTTCATATGCGATCACCGCAATACGGGAACGATTCAGAGCCAATCGTTACCTTTTCATATGCGATCACCGCAATACGGGAACGATTCAGAGCCAATCGTTACCTTTTCATATGCGATCACCGCAATACGGGAACGATTCAGAGCCAATCGTTACCTTTTCATATGCGATCACCGCAATACGGGAACGATTCAGAGCCAATCGTTACCTTTTCATATGCGATCACCGCAATACGGGAACGATTCAGAGCCAATCGTTACCTTTTCATATGCGATCACCGCAATACGGGAACGATTCAGAGCCAATCGTTACCTTTTCATATGCGATCACCGCAATACGGGAACGATTCAGAGCCAATCGTTACCTTTTCATATGCGATCACCGCAATACGGGAACGATTCAGAGCCAATCGTTACCTTTTCATATGCGATCACCGCAATACGGGAACGATTCAGAGCCAATCGTTACCTTTTCATATGCGATCACCGCAATACGGGAACGATTCACGACCAATCGTTACCTTTCATATGCGATCACCGCAATACGGGAACGATTCAGGGCTAATCGTTACCTTTTCATATGCGATCACCGCAATACGGGAACGATTCAGGGCTAATCGTTACCTTTTCATATGCGATCACCGCAATACGGGAACGATTCACGACCAATCGTTACCTTTCATATGCGATCACCGCAATACGGGAACGATTCAGAGCCAATCGTTACCTTTTCATATGCGATCACCGCAATACGGGAACGATTCAGGGCCAATCGTTACCTTTTCATATGCGGTCACCGCAATACGGGAACGATTCAGAGCCAATCGTTACCTTTTCATATGCGGTCACCGCAATACGGGAACGATTCAGAGCCAATCGTTACAGTGACCATCTCCTAAGACGTTTCCTGTTAGTCTTCGACTTAGCTCCAGTGTAATAACAAAATAAAATGCCAGGCTACAAAACAATTACCATTGTTCTGGAACCTGGCATTTCCCTAACCTTTCAGCAAATTATTCACCGCACTACAAAGCGCCTTAACGGACGAGGTCATAATATCCGCATCTATTCCGCTTCCCCAATACACAGAACCATCTGCGGCTGTAATTCCGACATATGATACGGCATTCGATTTTGAGCCGGTTTCCTGGGCATGCTCCTTATAAACTAAATCCGAATATTGAATTCCTAGCTTTTGTTGTAAGGCATTGTTGATCGCATCAAAACGGCCGTTACCGAAACCTGTCAATTCTTCAACTTCACCTTTGATGTTAACCGTTACTTTTGTTTCATAATCATCGGATTTCGTATACGCGTAATGCAGAAACTCTACTGGAGTAGAAACATTCACATACTCCTTCATAAAAATTCCATATATTTCATCTGGCAAAAGCTCTTTTTGGAATTTGTCAGATTCGTCTTTCACTATATAGCCAAAACTTTCACGCATTTTCGGGGGCAGGTCCAGTCCATATTGTTGTTCAAGAACATACCCAATGCCACCTTTCCCTGACTGGCTATTAATGCGAATGACATCACCTTCATACTCTCTTCCAATATCTTTTGGATCGATAAGCAAATAAGGTACAGTCCATTTTTCGCAGTCTTTTTCTTCTCGCCACTTCATCCCTTTCGCAATTGCATCCTGATGAGAACCCGAAAAGGCGGCAAATACAAGCTTCCCTGCATATGGCTGTCTCTCATTGATCTTCATTTTCGTCATCCGTTCATAAACTTCAATAATCTCAAGGATGTTTTCAAAGTTTAGTTTAGGATCCACACCATGGGAAAACATATTCAAGGCAAGTGTTACAACATCAACATTCCCTGTTCTTTCACCATTTCCAAATAGCGTTCCCTCGATTCTCTCCCCACCTGCAAGCAGCCCAAGCTCAGCATCAGCAACCCCCGTTCCTCGATCATTATGGGGATGAAGGGACAAAATCACATTTTCTCGATAATCCAAGTGATTACTCATGTATTCTATTTGACTAGCGTATACGTGTGGCATCGACATCTCTACAGTTGCCGGCAAATTAATAATCACTTTATTGTCGGCTGTCGGCTTCCAAACATCTAAAACCGCATTACAAATGTCCAACGCAAAATTAATTTCCGTTCCCGTAAAGCTTTCAGGAGAATATTGAAACTTGAAATTCCCCTCCGTTTCTTCCGCATATTTTTGCAATAACTTCGCACCTGAAACAGCGATTTCAATAATTTCTTCCTTCGACTTTCTGAATACTTGTTCACGCTGAGCAACCGATGTTGAATTATAAAGATGAACAACCGCACTTTTTGCACCACGCAAAGATTCAAAAGTCTTTTGGATAATATGCTCTCTTGATTGAGTCAACACTTGAATCGTTACATCATCTGGTATCAAATTGTCTTCAATCAATCTGCGCAAAAATACGTATTCTGTTTCAGATGCCGCCGGAAAACCTACTTCAATTTCCTTAAACCCAATTTCCACAAGCATTTGAAAATATTCAAGCTTTTCCTCTAGATTCATCGGTACAACCAACGCTTGGTTACCATCGCGAAGATCCACACTACACCAAGTAGGGGCTTCTGTTATATATTCTTTCTTTGCCCAATTCAAGCTCATCTCTGGAGGCATAAAATAACCTCTTGCATACTTATCAACGTTTTTCAATTCAATCCCCGCCCTCTTCTCTTTTTCTAAAAAACAAAAAAAGCCCTTCGCCTCTATAAACTATATAGAGACGAAAGACTTTGTCATCGATCGCGGTACCACTCTAATTCATACAAAAAATGTATGCACTCAGGTAGACATAGGTTTTAAAAAACCTTATATCCCCCTACTATAACGGTTAGGTTCCGTCCCCACCTACTTTTCACATTTCAGTGGGCTGCTTCAAGGTGAGTTCAGATTGATCCACGGCTGTTTCACACCATCCAACAGCTCTCTGATCGCTTCAAAAATCCTACTATTCCTCTTCGTTGCATTTAAATATTTTTAAAATTATACCAAATCCAAATTAAGGAAGCAAGGTGTTTTTTAAAATTCAGAAGAAATTCCTCAAAAAAAAGAGACGATCACTGCCGTCTCTTACTTCGTTAAATCAAATTTTTTACTTACAAAATGAATAATGATTCCCCCGACTGTCATCGAAAAGAGCTCACCTACAGCCATTGTGAACCATGTGTAGAAGAATGGAAAATTTAATAAAACATGAAATTGAAACGCAATTGAAAACATGGAAATCGCAAAAACAATTGCGGTTATGGTGATTTTTAAAATGTCGTTTTTAATTCTTTTCGTCAGAGCGCGACAAAGAATTAATGCGAGAAATGTAGCTGTTGCTCCAATGGGAACATCCAGTATCCATGTTGGCGACATGAAGTTGGCAATCACGACTCCTAAAGTGACGGCAAAAACATATCGTTTATGATAGAGAGCTAAATAGTTAAACATTTCTGCTAAACGCAATTGAAGTGGACCGAAACTAATAACAGATAATAGAAAGGTTACGACTACATATAATGCCGTAACTAATGCAGCTTTGACCAGCTCCTGACTCTTAATCCGGGAGCTTGTCTCTAATGTTGTTCTACTCATATGAATCTCCTTTGTAAAATAGCAAATTTGCTATTTTAGTAATAACCACGGCCAAAGAAGAAGAAGTGCCGTAGTGCAAGTTAAAATACTTGCCTGCAAATTGTATCACAGATTATCTAATTTTGTATATAGCCAATTTACTTTACGATCCATCCGCCATCAATTGGAAGAACTGCCCCTTGTATGTAACTTGCTCCCGCGCTTGCTAAAAAGAGGGTCGCTTTTGCCACCTCATCTGGCTGCGCCCATCTCCCAGCTGGTGTTTCATTAGCCACCCATTTAGCCATTTCTGCTTCCCCTTCGAAATCCGCCTGATTCATTGGCGTTTGAATCGCCCCAGGTGCAAGTACGTTCGCTCGGATTCCTTGCCTGCTGTAATCAAAGGTCAGTTGTTTCGTATAACCAATAACCGCATGTTTAGAAGCTGTATACGCTGCTCCCCCGCCGCCAGCAACAAGTCCCGCAATTGATGCCATGTTAATAATAATCCCTTTCTCTTGTTTCAACATGTAAGGGAGCACAGCATTCGTGACAAGATACATGCCTTTGACATTTGTGTTCATCACCTTGTCCCATAGCATTTCATCTGTTGCCAATGTTGTCGCGTAGCCATCTAATATTCCAGCTGTATTGATTAAAATATCGATCGACGCAAATTCACTTATAGCCTGTTGAACGGCTTCTTCAATAATGGATCGATCTGTAACAGATCCAACTTTATAAGAAAAATGTTTATATTTTTCAGTGAGTATTTCTAAACCTTGCTTTTTAATATCGAGGGCAAATACATTCGCACCCTTTTCCAAAAAGGCAATTGCTTGAGCATGCCCAATTCCAGAGGCAGCTCCTGTTATAAAAACAGTTTTCCCTTCAAATTCCATCTCGTTGTCCCATCACTTTCGTTATTTAACCTCTACCCAATCCTCAGCTAATAAGTCACAAACTGTTGGGGTAAACATCGTATAGCCTTCCCCTTCAACATTAATTAAAAAATATGGATTCAATTTTTCTTGATCAAAAGTTGATTCCTCAACTAATTTCACATATAATTCCGCTCCAGGCCATCCTTCGCGAATCACTTTTTTTCCAGCTTTTAATAATGGTAAAACTTCTTCAAATGTCATCATCGTTCATCCCTTCTTTTTTTCTAAGAAAATCATATAGGGAATTGAGCTGAAAGGCAAAAGTTAGGATTATCACTAGGCTTCAGGGAATCATTTTATTCAGGAGCTGAAGTTGAACAAGTGCCAGACACTAATGATGGACATGATTCAACTGGAACGATTGATTCCGAATCGTTACCATTTTTCCGTGGTCTCATCCGAAACGGTAACGATTCAACCCAAATCGTTACCATGTTGCCATGTTCCCATCCGGAACGGGCACGATTCGATCCCAATCGTTACCGTGTTGGCGTGTTCCCATCCGATACGAGAACGATTCAACCCGGATCGTTACCATGTTGCCGTGGTCCCATCCAAAACGGGCACGATTCACTCCGAATCGTTACCTTGTTACCGTGCTTCCATCCAAAACGGGCACGATTCACTCCGAATCGTTACCTTGTTACCGTGCTTCCATCCAAAACGGGCACGATTCACTCCGAATCGTTACCTTGTTACCGTGCTTCCATCCAAAACGGGCACGATTCGATCCAATTCGTAACTATTATTCCATGTCCTCCTCTATAATAGAACGACAAATCCGCATCCGAATTATACCAGTGTCCTCTCCCCCAAAATTATATCATCCAACCAGACAAAAAAAGCTCTCAAGAAGTCGCTAAAAATCGCAACTTCCTAAGAGCACCCCAATACTAATTTAGTGACTTATCCATCGCATCTAGAAGACGGTGGGTTTCATCACATTTGTATTCCCAGAACATAATTCCTCCGAGTTTCTCACTAGATACGTATTTACATTTATGTTCGATCGATTCTTCATCATCATACGTAATAAACGTACTGCCATCGAAAAGATAAGGAGCTTTTGCTTCGTCATCCCAAAAACGGGTAAAGCCGTTCTTGTTAATGTATTCAGCGTCAAGCTGAGAATAATCCGGTCCATATCCTCCAGAACCTGCCGTCATCTGATGTAAACCGTTATTTTTATTTGGTACATCCTTCCACATGCGTGAATAGAACGCAGCGCCAATCACGATTTTCTCTCGCGGAACACCAGCTTGCATAAATATTTCAACTGATTTTTGAACACTAATTCTGAAAAGATCACCTGTTGGTGTATATAAATTCGTATGGTGACCAGTCAACGTTTGGAACCCTCCGCGCATGTCGTAAGTCATGAGCTGCACGTAATCTAAATACCTTTGAACTTCTGCCATCTCAGTCCCATCAACATAATACTGGTCTGCTCCTGCCGCAATCGTGAGGAGATAATATTTTCCCGTTTCCTTTTCAAGCGCATCCAATGACTCTCTTATTTCCTTTAATAAATATGTAAAGTTTTCTTTATCAGCTGGCGAAGATCCAATACCAGCTTCACCATAGCAAGGATATTCCCAATCAAGATCAATTCCATCCAAAGTATGCTCTTTTAGAATTTTAACAGCGCTATCTGCCATTAGCTTCCTGCCTTCTTGAGTAGAAGCTGCTTCCGAGAACCCCCCAGCACTCCAACCGCCCACAGATAGTAAAATAGTAAGTTCTGGATTCGCTTTCTTCAATTCTTTTAGATGATCCAAATTTTTCAAATGATCGATTCGAATCTCGTCATTTTTCACATGGCCAAATGCTACGTTTAAATGAGTTAATTTCAAAGCATCTTCCGTAGTAATACTAGGTAAGGAGCCGTCCCCAGCATACCCTACTACTTTATATTTTTTTGCCATTTGCTTTCCCCTCTTTGCATATTATTTTCAGTTACACTAACAATGTTATATCATATAGAAAGCGGATTCCATAGAAATTATATTTATTATTTCTACTTCCGTCATGATGTAATGTGATCGGTAACAGTTACAACATTATTTTAAGGAAGTGATCAAATTGAAAAATGCGATTCCAGTGCCATCCATCTCAACCTATGCACCGCTTCGTTATCTTTGCCAAAGAGCGGATGAACCGCTGCAGTTAGATGGGAAATTGGATAAACCATTTTGGGAAAAAGCACCATGGACTGAAGATTTCGTTGATATTGAAGGCGATTCCAAGCCACTCCCTACGAAACAAACGAGAGTAAAAATGCTATGGGACGATGAGTATTTTTACTTCGGTGCAGAGTTAATTGAAGATGAAATTTGGGCAACATTAACAGAAAGGGACTCTGTTATTTTCCACGATAATGATTTTGAAATTTTCATAGATCCTGATGGCGATACTCATAACTACTATGAGTTTGAAATCAATGCCCTAAACACTGTTTGGGATTTATTATTAGTCAAACCGTATCGTGATGGTGGACCACCTATCAATGGCTGGGACATTAACGGCATGAAAACTGCTGTACACATTGATGGAAAACTCAACGATCCCTCTCACCAAAAAGAAAATCGTAAATGGAGCATTGAAGTGGCAATGCCATGGAAAATCCTGAAAGAATGTGCCAAGGCAGGGCGACCACCAAGATCAGGAGAATTTTGGCGCGTCAACTTCTCCCGTGTTCAATGGCAAGTCGAAGTGAAAGATAATCAGTATGTAAAGAAAATTAATCCAACAACAGGCCGGCCTTATCCTGAAGATAATTGGGTATGGTCCCCACAGGGAATTATTAACATGCACTACCCAGAATTATGGGGCTATGTTTTCTTTACAGACAAACCTGATCAGGAACTACCTACCATCTCAGAAGATGAAGTGAAAAAATGGCAACTTCGAAAAGTCTATTATTTTGAAAGTAAATATTTTTCAGAGCATGAATATTTTACAGCGGACATAGAAGAAGAACTTCCTGATGGATTCATAATTGAAACAACATCCCGCACATTCCTGGCTTCCCTGCCAAGTTCTGATGAAAAAAAGAGAATCTATATTCGAGAAGATGGAAAAGTATGGGAGGAGTAATCCAATGATGAACACTACTCGATTTATTTCACTTGATGAACAGACGCGACTCATAGTTGAAGAGAAATTCCAATACAAAAAACAGCTTGCCCAAGCAAAGGAAAAGGAATTATTTAGCATCTTCGACGAAACATTAACAGCTGACGAAGAACTCGCGTTGAAATATTTATATGCTTATATGCCACTCAATGATTTGGCTGATTATGACAGCGCCTTATTTTTAAAACATGTAAGAGATGCCTTACATATCCAAAGCGTTGTACCATGGGGAGATCGTGTTCCTTCTTCGATTTTTTTACATTTCATTCTTCCTTACAGGGTGAATAACGAGAATATTGAAGATTTTCGAGGGCCTCTTTTTGAAGAAATTTTTCCAAGAATAAAAGATATGTCCATGGAAGACGCAATCTTGGAAACGAATCATTGGTGCCATGAAAAAGCGACATATGTTGGAAACGACCGTCGAACAGTTTCACCACTCACATTAATTAGAACTACATTGGGTAGATGTGGGGAACAATCAACCCTAGCTGTTGCTGCTCTTCGAAGTGTTGGTATCCCAGCTAGACAAGTTTATACACCTCTTTGGGCGCATTCCGATTCAAACCACGCCTGGGTGGAAGCATGGGCGGACGGCAAATGGTACTTTTTCGGAGCATGTGAACCTGAACCAAGATTAAATCAAGGTTGGTTTGAAAAGCCAGCAAAACGTGCCATGCTTGTTCATACACGGATTAGCGCGAATTATTCAGGGCCTGAAGAAGTTACACTTAAGCATCCTTGGTATTCTGAGCTTAATTTAACAAGTCTTTATGCCGAAACAAAAACGATAAAAGTTCGGATTACAGATCATGCTGGAAATCCGGCTCAAGCTAAAGTACAATTTCAATTATTTAACTTTGGAGCACTTCGCCCGATTTTAACATTGGAAACGGATGAACTTGGAGCTGTAGAATTAACGGCTGGATTAGGAGATGTTTATATCTCTGCTACTGGGGAACTTGGATGGGGATTTGCAAAGTGTGAAGTTAAGGGAACGGATGAAATTACAATTCCGTTATCAACAAAAGTTCTTAATGATGGAGAAATTGAATTCAAAATGGTTCCGCCTCCAGATATAGCGGATGATACGAGTTTAGACATTTCCGAGGAAGAAAAAGCTCTTCATAGCGAACGAGTTAAGCAAGGTGCTGCGATTCGTGCAAACTATGAAGCTACATTTCTAAATGAAAAAGATGCCGAACTATTAGCGCTTGAATGTTCATTACCAGCTTCAAGAGTATGGGAAGTTTTGAAAAAAGCCCGTGGCAACAGTCATGAGATTGCTGCTTTTTTACAAGAAACTTCCAGTGAATTTGGTGAGTGGGCGTTAAGACTACTTGAAGCGCTAAATGAGAAAGACCTTACTGACACATTTCGCCCTACACTAACTGATCATCTAACATATGCATTGCTAGTGAAGGACCATACGAAACTTGATGATGAAATGTTCGCAAAGTATATTTTACGACCACGGGTTGATTCGGAAATGATCACACCATATCGCGCTTATTTCCAGAAAGAATTAGGAGAAGAGAACATTCAGTTATTCCATGCAAATCCGCTCCTTCTAGTTGAAATGTTGGACCGTGAATTTGAAGTTGTAAAAGACATTAATTATTACCAAGGCTCTGCAACTCCTGCAGGAAGCTTTCAATTGAAAAAAGGCGATCCGCTTTCCCGGGATATTTTATTTGTGGCGATCGCAAGAGGCATTGGGATTCCTGCAAGACTTAACCCGAATGACCGACAACCACAGTTCTATGGAGATGGAAAATGGTTAAACGTCCAGTTTCGCGAACGTACAGTAGAAACAACTACATCAAAAATTCCGGATATCGGCACGGTTTTCTGGAATAATGCAACAGACGAAACGATTGAGTATTTCAGAAATTTTACGATCGCTCGTTTTACAAATGGGACTTATCAAACATTATTCTTTGATGAAATAGAGCCAATAAAGTTAGAACTGCCTGAAGGTCATTATCGTATAACAACGAGTAACCGTTTAAAAGATGGGACAGCCCTTCTTTCTCTACGATTTTTTGAAGTGATTGCTGGACATGAAATAACAGTGCCATTGAAATTCCCAAAAAATGAATCAGATATTCCTGTAATAGGACAAGCGAATCTTGATTTTAAGCTTGAATCGTTGGCAGGAAAAAGCGGATCAGCTACAAATTACACAGGTTCAAACGGTACAACCTTTGTCTGGATAGAACCTGACCGTGAACCTTCTAAACATTTATTAAGAGAATTCCGAGAAATGAAGGATGAATGGGAAGCGTTGGGCGTGAGTATTAACTGCTTGATCCGTGAAGAAAAATGGGAAGCGGCTCATACCCTTTTTGCCGCAGGAGATCTCCCGGTTAATTTAACTTTCTTTAAAGAAAAAACTAGCTATGACGCACTTTTAGCGATTGAGAAAAATAATGAAGTCAGCAACGAATTTCCGATCGTTTATGTTCTTGATGAAAAGATGCGCATCCGCCACATTTCTGAAGGTTATAAACTAGGTATCTCTCGAGAAGTCGTCGATGTTTATAAGCAAATTTCACAGGAATAAGACCTTAACGCAATCCTATTGATTATAAAATGTCTCCCAGCGTGTAAAACATAACGTGCTGGGAGCTTTCTTGTCGCTGAAACAAATGAATAGCATCGTATAAACTTGTTCCTCCCCCCCAGTCTAGTCAAGTATGATAAATTAGTTTATTCACAACTCGTCAAAGCCTATTTCTTAAAATGAATCTATCTTTTATCCGAGACTACTGATCAAAGCAAACTTACCTTTATTCCCAAATAGTTTGCCAATTCGTTGCCGTAAAAAGATTCTTCGCATTTAATAAAGTATTTTGCTATAATGGAGTTGCAAGGAAGGATTAGGATCCTATTCATACTCTTTTTATGTTTTCCGTTAACAAATATCTATATTTTGAAGGTTTATGTGAAGTTTTTCACAAATTGTGAGTTCTAAACTAAGGAGGCATTAAAATGATGTATTATTTGCCTAGTAAAAATCTATTAGGTCGCGGTTGTCTAAATGATTTAGGGGAAGAAATTAAAAATTTTGATTTTAAAAAGGCTCTAGTCGTTACAGACAAGTTTCTGAGCGATAGTGGTATCGTAAAAAGAATTACGAATGAGCTCGATCAAATTGATGTTCAGTATATTATATACGATGAAGTTGAACCAAACCCTACAACTGAACAAGTGAATAAAGGGTTGCAACTATTGCAAAAAGAATCATGTGACTTTATCTTATCAGTTGGAGGTGGGTCGCCTCAAGACTGTGCTAGTGCAATTAGCATTTTGGCAACAAATGGTGGAAATGTTCGTGATTACGAAGGCGTCCATAAATCACAGAATCTTGGATTCCCAACGATCGCTGTTAATACAACAGCAGGTACTTCGGCCGAATTGACGATCAATTACGTCATTACGGATGAAGATCGCGGGGTCAAAATGGTATGTGTAGATAAAAATAGCTTGGCCCTTCTATCTGTAAGTGACCCTGAAATCATGATCTCGAAGCCACGGGATTTAACAGCTGCAACAGGAATGGATGCATTAACACACGCTATTGAAGCCATTGTTACTCCTGGTGCCAACACGATTACAGATGCAACAGCATTGGAAGCTGTTAGAATAATCTTCGACTACTTGCCAAGTGCGGTTGAAAATGGAGAGGATATTGAAGCTCGCGAACAACTAACTTATGCCTGTTTTCTAGCGGGTATGGCCTTCTCCAATGCAGGACTTGGGTTTGTTCATGCAATGGCTCACCAACTCGGGGGAATTTATAATTTACCACATGGAGTGTGTAATGCAATGCTTCTTCCAGTTGTGGAGCGTGAAAATACGAAACATGCACCTGAAAAGTTCCGTTTAATTGCTGAAAAGCTAGACTATAAAATCGATAAAGCAACAGATGAAGAAGTAGCTCAATTTGTCATTGATGAAATTATCGCTTTATCTGAAGAAGTGGGTATCCCTAAATCTCTCAAAGAATTAGGTGTTGAAAACCCAGATTTAGAGTTACTAGCAGATAATTCTTTAAAAGATGCATGTGCACCTGGAAATCCATTTATGCCAACTAAAGAGCAGACAATGGAGATGTTTAAAGAAATAGTTTAGTCTTGGAAATTCAACGTCGATAAAGAAGCTAGGTTCCAAAACAAACTCAAAATTTTATTGGAACCTAGCACCATCCTTAAAAGCATTATATTGTGGAACAGGCACTTCTACTCATGAGATAATCCATCATTCTCAGAATGAATCCTTATTTTGTCTACTTATCCCCAAAGAAAAACAACGCTACTTCCCTTTACCGCTCGTATCGTAATTTTGTATTTAGAGTCGCCTGAAGCAAAGGACTGCGATCAGGCGCTAATTTTTGTTCAATTTTCCCATCTGTAATTGTCATATAGTGTGCTTCCTTACAGAAACAGAATATCTTCCTAGTTTTTAAAAAACATCTTCTTATTTTAATCGTAAACATCCCTTCTAAAACCTAAGCACTTTGTTCATTCTTATTTTTACCTAACGAAACTCTGTTAGCCTCCTCATAAAATCGATCATTACCTCAACATCATTGCTGTAGACTAATCCAAATACCACTTGTTACTATTAATAAGATGGACTGAGAAGTGGGTGAAGCAATGGAACAAAATAAATATAATGAGCTAAAAAGAGGAGAGCGCGGAGCCATAATAAGCATCATTGCATATATCTGCCTATCCGCATTAAAAATTACTGTCGGCTATATCGCACATTCAACTGCTTTAAAGGCTGACGGTTTCAACAATGCAACTGATATTGTTGCGTCAGTTGCCGTTCTGATCGGTTTAAGGCTATCACAGAAGCC
Source organism: Bacillus niameyensis (assembly GCF_001375535.1). Lineage (GTDB taxonomy): Bacteria > Bacillota > Bacilli > Bacillales > Bacillaceae_C > Lederbergia > Lederbergia niameyensis. Next base: position 4,415,679 of record NZ_LN831197.1, on the reverse strand, counting down.
AGCTGATGAAGACCATCCATACGGTCATTGGAAATCTGAAACAGTTGCATCCATGGTCGCTTCATTTATTATGATGACAGTTGGGATTCAGGTCGTCTTTCATGCTATTTCTTCCTTTTTTACTGGGAATCATGAATCCCCTGACTTAATATCTGCATGGGTTGGAGGATTTAGTGCAATAATCATGTATTTTGTTTACCGTTACAATAAGCGTTTAGCAATGGAAATTAATAGCCAATCCATCATGGCGGCGGCAAAGGATAATCTTTCAGATGCTTTAGTCAGTATCGGGGCTGTTATTGGAATCATCGGTTCACAATTTAAGTTGCCTTGGCTTGATTCGTTAACTGCGGTCATTGTCGGTCTAATCATTTGTAAAGCCGCTTGGGATATTTTTCGGGATGCTTCCCATTATTTAACAGACGGTTTTGATGAAAAACAGATGGAGTCATTTAAAAAAACCATTCAGCATACAGAAGGTGTCATAAGTGTCAAAGAAATTAAGGCGAGGAATTACGGAAATAACGCTGTCGTTGACGTCATTATCCTAGTGAATTCAACATTAGACATTCGAGACGCCCATAGCATTGCTACAAATGTTGAAAATGTTTTAAAGAAAAAACATAATGTCTATGATGTCCATGTTCATGTTGAGCCCAATTAGCTTTTCTAGTTTTCGATAAGACCATTGATTATATGTCACTCTGACTGGAGGAAATAATATGAAGAAGTTTTGATAGCTGATCGTTATTCTGATATGACTCACTACACTAGTATCAGATATCCTCAGGCAACTTTAAACACGTCTTCCTCGCTTCCGAATACAATGAGGTAAAAAGCTAGAGGATGGATGTTCTATGTCTATATCTTTCCCTGTTCGTACAAGAACAGCAAGAGTAAGTAGTGGACCGAAACAAACTGTTTTTTATCCCCAAGTGAAGAGAATGCAAAATCAAAGACTGGAAACTGCCATAAACCGAGCAATAGTGAATCAAACACAAAAATTAATTAACCAACAAGTTAGTGATATGGAGACCGCTGTAGATGAAATGATTGGGTACTATGAGATAAAAAATAATCAGCGAGAAGTCCTAAGTTTATCACTCTCTAATTATACGATTCATCATCAGGCAGCACATGGCATGACTTATATAAAGTCATTAACATTTGACCTAAAAAAGGGGAAACGTTGCAAACTAAAAGATTTATTTAAACCTGGAAGTGCTTATGTCCAAAGACTTTCCAACATTATTCGCGCTCAAATCAAACAGCGGGATATTCAACTACTGGATGACTTCAAAAGTATTGCGCCTAACCAAGACTTTTATATTGCTGATAAGGCTCTCGTTATTTATTTCCAACTTTATGAAATTACTCCATACGCTTTTGGTTTTCCAATGTTCCCAATATCTGTATATGATTTACAAGATATTATCGCTGAAGACGGCCCTCTTGGTCGTATGGCCGAAAATAACTAATGGAATCAGCAAAATAAGAACCAATTCACTGCATAAAGAAAGAGTGAATTGGTTCTTTATTACGTATTTCGGCATCCGCTTTGGTCCTAAAAAACAAATAAATTAGCAGGATCATTTTATCAGGTGAAGAATATGTATTACTAAACATGTATACAATTGTTTACATATGAAGAAGGAGGTTAAAATTATGGATCAAGATTTTCGCAAAAAAACCTTTCGGGGAGCAAAAATCGAGGATATTATCTTGGAGCTAGAAAAACTAAGCTCGCTATGTGAAGAAAAATCTAAAAGTAGTGATCACTTGGAAAGGCAACGATTTTACGAAGGCATGGCAGTCGCTTATACAACGATTGTAGTAAAATTAAAGGGCGACTTCGATTATATCGAGCCCAAAGTAATTGATCAATTGTACGAATCCATTGAAAAAACATCAATTCCAAATAATAACACACAACACGTCGATGCATGTTCTTTTTGCCATAGAAGTAAAAGCGAAGTCGGAAAGTTAGCTTTAGGACCAGGTGTTTCCATCTGTCATGAATGTTTAGCGTTTGGTTCAGAAGTGATAAATTCTACAGAATTCTAACTAAGTTTCTCTATTAATAAAGATAGGGAAACCTTTAAGTACAATGGTTTCCCTAGATTTTATTAAAATTTATTTAGCAGCTAGAACCCCATCAATAAATTCCTTTATCCGATTTTCATACGCCTCTGTATGATTATCATAGGCTTTCGTATGACCTGCACCTGGAACGATCCATAATTCCTTCTCTCCACTAGCTGCATCGAAAAGATCGTATCCCATTTTCGTTGGTACAAGATCATCAGCATCACCATGAATGATCAAAAGTGGAAGAGTATTTTTCTTTACCTGCTCGATTGCAGAGGCTTCCTCAAACGTGTACCCCGCTCTTATTTTGGTAATGACACTTGTGACATTTAATAACGGAAAAGACGGAAGATGATAAATATTCTTCAGCTGATGTTGCAATTCTGCTTTTACGGAACTATAGCCACTATCCGCTATAATCGCTTTCACCTCAGCTGGAAGTTTTTCTCCGCTAGTCATCAGAACTGTCGCAGCTCCCATAGAATTTCCATGTAAAATAATCTCTGTTGCTCCATATTTATCGATTAACATCTGAATCCAATCGACATAATCGAGACGCTCATGCCACCCATAACCGATATAATCTCCTTCACTATCTCCATGACCGCGGGCATCCGGCAATAATATATCAAAACCTTGATTATAATAAAAACGGGCCAATTTCCCCATATCATCGCCGGTATTTCGGAATCCGTGCGCTAAAACAACTGCCTTGCCTGTTTCTTCCTCATTTTTAATAAACTTTGCCTGCAACTTTAAATTATCATATGATTTCAATTCTAATTGTTCAGGAGTTTGTTCGTTATACCATGCTTTCGCTTCAGCCAAAAGCTGTTGGTCCTCCGCACTCGCTTCTGCATTGACCGCAACAGCTTCCCGATGAAGTTCAATTTCTGTTCCTCGCTTAACACCTTGTCCATAAAAATAATTGCCAGCAATGATTAACCCAACTAGTAATACAAAAACGACACTGCTAGATACAATGAGCAGTTTTTTCTTCATCCAAATCCCCCTGTTTCTGCAATTCGTATGCCTCTAAATGAAATACTTATATGATTCTAACATAGGCACTCTAGCAAAAAAAATACTATTTCATATTTTGAAATAGTACTAAGTCAAATCCGTCCTCTCCTATTTTTAGACAAGCACATTCTGATAGTCAATCTCCTATAAAGTTCTTCAATTTTCCTTTCTTTAACCTTTATCCCAATAATGGTAAACATTTACGTATGATATAAACTCTCCTAGTATTTTTCAAAACTTTATTTTGCCTCTTAATGAAAACAAACTTTGAATCATACGAGATCCGACTATTTTTTACAAGATTTGACAAAATTCACATCATCTTCACACTTGGTAGTTTACAATAGAGGTAACCGCTTTCACAATATCCAGGTTATTTCAATCTGGGAATCACCATCTTTTATCATACTATCTTAGGAGGTTTAGGAATGAAAGTGGCAAGAAAACTTGCAGTTTTACTACTAGTTTTAGCAATAACACTTTTGGGTGCTTGTTCGAACGATAAGTCTAGTACGAACAAAGCCGATAACAATGATACAAATAAAAATGCTGAAAATGAAAATGAAGGTACTTCTAATGAAGAAACGGAGCCAGTTGCCCTCAAATTTTTATTTCCTTGGGGAGATGAACTTTTCAACGATAGAATTGTCCCGATCGATGAAAAGCTGTCAGATGTCACAATTGAGCTAATTAATAATGACACGGGATCAACTGAAGGAATTCGCGAAAAAATTGAAGATTTGAGTGCCAATAACATCATCCCAGATATTATGATTTTAGGATCTAATGAGCTCATGGATGATTATGTTCAGGAATTTCTTGAACCATTGGATGAATACGCTACCAAGCATAATTTTGATTTGGATAAGCTGAATCCTGCTCTCCTTGATACGATTAGGAGCATGGATAAAGAAGGACGTTTAGTAAGTTTCCCTAACTCTAACGACGCCACTGTCCTCTATTACAATAAGGATATCTTTGATAAATTCGGTATTGAGTATCCTAACGGTAAAATGACGTGGGATGAAACAATTGAACTAGCTAAAAGTCTAACTGGTGAAAGAGATGGGATTACTTATCGCGGCTTGGATATTCGTGATGCCGGTAATTTCCCGCTTGATCAACGTGGAATCAATTTGACAGATCCTGATACAGGTGAAGTGACAATTGCTAATGAACCTGCTGTTCAACAATATCTTAATCTTGTTGAAAATATTTATAAAATTCCCGGAAACTTGCCTCCTGAAGATTCAGGTGGTGCACTAGGTGACTTTTTGAATGGTACGGTAGCGATGACTCTTTATTCCCCACAATTCATGAGATGGGGCGTTGGAACTCCTGAAAAGGCAGAATCCATAGACTTTTTGCCGGCACCTGTTTGGTCTGATCAGTCAGATGTAACAGAACCAGCAAAAAGTTACTATCACTGGGTTATTAACAAATATAGCGAGAATAAAGATGCTGCTTTTAAAGTATTAGCTGAATATACTTCTCAAGATATTCAAGAATTAATTACAAATGCTGGACAAGAAATGACGATCCTTGCTGATGATTCAATCAAAGGGCAATTCGGTTCAGAATTAGACGTGTATGAAGGTAAAAATATCCAAGCCATTTTTGAAATCCCTTCTGGAACTCCTCCAGAGAAAATTAGTAAATACAATCAATACGTTAAGTTTGAAATTAATGAGTTCATTAACTCTAATAAAGATGTGAACCAACATATAAGAGAAGTTGCGGAAAAAGCAGAGATCGAGATTAAAAACGCTAGCGGCAACAACTAAGCGATCATAATCTTATATGTCGGTGAAAGCGGTATCGGACTGTCAAATGGACAGTCCGATTTTAATTTTTACGATACGTCAGTATTTTTATAAAAGGGATTATGGAGGATCATCACGAATCATATTGTTAGTAGAGATGTGGATTAATGAGTGTTTGCGGTCCAGAAAAATCAATTAATGCGAGGTCAAAAACTGAATGGATAACTATAAATTGACGGAAGAAAAATTAAAACAATATGGTCAAGAGCATCTCCTTAGCTTTTATGAAGAATTAGAAGAAAACGAGCAAGATGCATTAATTAAGCAAATTAATTCTATTAATTTTGCTGAAATAGAAAAAGCTTTTCATCATTTATCTTCTACTAGCAGAAAAAGAGAACTTACATCGATCGGTTTTGAATCAGTCGAAGATTTACCAAAATTAACAAAAGAAATATATGCAGAAAAAGGTTTAAAACTTTTAAAAGAAAATAAAGTGGCTGTCGTCCTACTTGCAGGTGGACAAGGTAGCAGATTGGGACACGATGGACCTAAAGGCTCTGTTAGTATAGACGGTTCTCCCCAATCTTCACTATTTGCATTACAAGCTAAACGTCTCCAGCATGTGGAAGAAATAATAGGATCCAAAATCCCTTGGTACATTATGACTAGTCCTTTTAATGATCGTGAAACTAAGGAGTTTTTTAAAAGTAACCATTTTTTCAACTGTGACCCAAATCAAATACGTTTCTTTCAACAAGGACTCATCCCGACAATAAACGCAAACGGGAAAATTATTCTAGAAAGTAAATCGACCATTTCTTTAGCCCCTAATGGAAACGGAGGCGTATTTGATTCCATGGAAAAAAGTGGGGTCTTAAAGGATTTGCAAGAAAGAGGCATTGAATGGCTCTTTTTTAATAATATTGATAATGCCCTCGTTCAAGTTGCAGACCCATTGTTTATTGGTTTTGCAGATGAAAGCGGCTCAGATATATCCAGTAAATCAGTAAAAAAGAGGAACCCAAATGAAAAAGTTGGTGTACTTTGTTTATCTGACGGGCATCCAGCTGTCATTGAGTATTCTGAGTTGCATGACGAAAAAAGTAAGGCTAGCCTCGTGAATGCAAACATAGGAATACATCTGTTTCGAGTATCTTTCCTTGAAAAAACGAAAGATGTTTCTCTCCCTTTTCACTTAGCTCATAAAGTCATACAAACAATCGATCAAAATGGCTGTACAATTAAGCCTGTGAGTCCAAATGGCTACAAATTAGAACAGTTTTATTTTGACATTTTTCCATACGCTGAGAGCATGTCAGTCCTACAAGTACAGAGAGAAAAAGAATTTGCCCCTATCAAAAATAGAATTGGAGAAGATAGTTTAGAAAGTGTAAGAAAGATGATGTTATCAAAAGAATAAATAATTCGTTCGCATTATTCTCAAGCAATAGTTATGAAAATACAAAGCTGCGGAAAATTCAAATCAAAAATTGAACAAAACAGAATGAAATGATTATTGACTGAGAGTGTTTCAAACGACCGTTGCAAGAAGCGCGTTCGTATCCCTGGTCGTTAATTTTAATGCCAGTAACAATGGCATAAAGGATAAGCTTCGTAAGCAAATGGAGAAACATTAATCGGGAGTGAACGATATGCCAGAAACGACTATAACTATTAAGGAACTTAATGAGTTAAAATTAGTAGGTTTTCGAGTATTATGCTCAGATGACCAATATGCAGATAAAATTTCTCAAGCATCGTTACGTTTAAATGAACGCATCAATGAAATTGAACAAGTTAAAAATCCTTCACAGCAATACGGTGCATTCATTGTAGAAAATGAAACAGCTGATGAAGATGGCTATTGGGTTTGTGTTGAAGTTAAGGATTACGAAAATATTCCGAGAGATATGGCGAAACTGACGATCCCACCTCAAAAATACGCTGTCATAAAACATATAGGTTCTAATCAAAAAATTAGAGCTTCTTATAATGAATTACACAAATGGATTGAAGAGAACAATTATATAAGGTTAAAAAACAAGTGGCATTTAGAAAAATATTACATTTGGAACAACACGGAAAATATTCATGTTGAGTTAATGGATACAATTAAGTAATCACAAAATTTCTACCGATTGAAATGCAAATGTGGATATTAAAAGAGGAGGAATCCATGATCTAAGGATCCCAATAGTCGGATCATGAACTCCTCTAAAAATTAGTCATACACAGAGCTTTGGAAGGGTTCCAAAATATTGAAGATTCTAGTTAAACTTCAATCAATATCGGAACAATCATCGGCTCTTTTTTTGTATACGAATAGACAAATTGTCTAATGTTTCTCTTGATTTGTTTTTTCACGACATTACGTTTAATTCTATTTTCTTCTTGTAGTTCTTCAATAGTTTCCAAAATAATTCTATTTACTTCTTTGCGGAACTTTGAGAAATCCCCATCTGTAAAGCCACGAGAAATGATTTCTGGATTAGCCTGAAGTTCTCCATCAGTTTTATCTAATGTCATAATAATCATCACCATGCCATCTTCAGAAAGTTGCTTCCGGTCACGCAACACATATTCCAGGTCGCCGACTTCGCCGCCATCTACATATGTACTTCCAACCGGAATTGATCGATATTGGCTAGGTATAGAATTTTCAATATCAACAACATCACCATTTTTCAAAATAAACGTATTTCCTCGTTCTACACCAACGGATTCAGCTAATGAACGATGATGGTGGAGCATTCTGTATTCCCCATGAATCGGTATAAAATATTTGGGTTTCATTAAAGTTAACATTAATTTTAAATCTTCTTGATAACCGTGGCCGGAAACGTGCATCCCTGAAGTGCTTCCAGATCCATAAATGACATTCGCTCCGAGCTCAAATAAATTATCAACAATTGCTGTAATTCCTCGTTCATTCCCAGGTATTGGTCCTGCTGCAAAGATCACCGTGTCTCCAGAATAAACATCGACATCGCGGAAATCTCCGGTCGAAAGTCGAGCGAGCGCGGCAAGCGGTTCTCCTTGACTACCGGTGCAAAGAATTGCCACACTTTCTGGAGCCATTCCATGAATTTGACGTGGTTCAATCAGCATTCCGTCTGGTACAGTTAAATATCCTTGATCGATGGCAAGTTTTACGACATTCACCATCGTTCGGCCAAGCAATGCCAACTTTCGATTCGTTTTATGGGCTGCATGGACGACTTGCTGAACTCGACTTACATTGGAAGCAAACGTCGTAACAAACACCTTCCCTTCCGCTTTCATAAAAGCTTGTTCCAAATGTTCGCCGACCATCTTTTCTGATGGAGTAAAACCTGGACGTTCAGCATTCGTACTTTCCGACAATAAAAGCAAGACTCCCTCTCTTCCAATTTCCGCCATTCGATGAATATCGGAATGCTCATTCGTTGCAGGAGTTAAATCAAACTTAAAATCCCCAGTATGTACAATGTTTCCCTCTGGCGTGTGAAACACTATTCCTAAACAATCAGGAATACTATGAAATACTTTAAAAAAGCTAATATCCATTTGTCCGATTTTCACTTTCGAACTTGGTTTAATTTCAATCAATTGGCTTTCCCTTAATATTTTATGTTCTCTTAATTTCAATTCAATCAACCCTAGTGTAAAGCGTGTTGCATAAACAGGAACGTTCAATTGTTTTAAGAAAAATGGTATTCCTCCAATATGATCCTCATGCCCATGAGTAACAATTAACGCCTTTACTTTCTCCTTATTGTCAACTAAGTAAGCAATATCAGGGATAATAAGATCAATCCCTAATAAACTTTCATCTGGAAACTTATTTCCACAATCAATTATGACGATATCCTCACCATATTGGATGGCATACATATTTTTCCCGATTTCATTCAAGCCGCCTAAAGCAAAGATTGATATTGTATTCTTATCTTTACTCATACTAAAACCTCCTCCTGGAAATAGATAGTATTAGTATGTCTCCTTGTATTTCCTTCATTCTTCCCTATCTAAATGGAGACAAGGATAAGTGAAAATTATAAAAGAACAATACCAGGTTTCTTATTTAAGCAGAAACCTGGTATCTTAGACTTTTGATGATTCCCTTTTTTAAAATAGTGATGGCACTTAATTAGAGCAAATAAAAATTCCCGTGTCTTTTGTAATATGTATATATCCTTGATTATTTTTCTTAGCTTCTAGGAAGTCAATAAAATTGTTATAACTTCCCTTTCTAATCATTGCTGCTTTAAGTTCGGTTCCTATCGTAAATATATAATCCGCCAAGTCGTGAACATTCGTAACCTTTAAATTACCTTCAAAACGTAACAAGCGTACTTGCTGAAAGAAATTCCTGAGTTGTTGTTCCCCATTTTCCAGACCAAAATGCTTTGAATTTAACGGTTTAGAAAATGGAAGTGATGCATCAAACTCTGCAATAAATTCATAAATCTCTTTCATATGGCTTGAACTATTTGTCGCTGTATAGAATGTTCCACTAGATTTTAATATTCGTTTAATTTCCGATAAAGCTGCAGTAATATTGGGAACGTGATAAAGCATATGGTTAGCTATGGTAATATCACAATAGGAATCCGCTAAATCGATTGATTGAACATCCTTTACCTGATACGTAATGTTTGGAAGTTCCCCAATACTCTTTTTAGCCTTTTCAAGCATTCCTTCAGATAAATCAGTTAAGATAATTTCCCATTTACTATTAATCCTGCTTTTATTTTTAGCCCATAAAGCCCCGGAACCGCACCCAAATTCTATAATCGTGCTTTGTTTTTCAAATTTAATATGATCAAAAACCCACTCATGCCAATCTGCCTCATTGGTACTATACAACTCATGGAGTGCTATGCGAATATCTAATTTGGATGAATCATTATACTGTTTAGTCAAAAACTCTTTTGAATTCGTTAACATAATAGTCTCCTTTAATTTCCTAATTTAATAAATATTCGATAATTAAGTATAAGAATCCTGCTGGAGGAAACTTAAATACATCGAAGGGATTTTACAAATAGAAGAAGCGTCAACCTTTGTATGTGTTTAGGCTGACGCTTATTTTTTTAAAAGAGCTAATCCTTAATCGATCCTAACAGCATACCTTTGTTAAAATGTTTTTGAAAAAACGGATAGACGCATAATAACGGTAGTGCGGTGATCAAAATTGCTGCCATTCTTGCTGAATGCGTAAAATTGACACCTTGGATTTCTTGTTGTCCAAAATCGGCATCTCCTTCAACAAGCATCAACTTTAGGAACACTTGTAATGGCCATTTATTGTTGTCATGTAAATATAAAATAGCATGAAAATACGTATTCCAGTTGTAGACCATATAAAACAACGTAAAGGTTGCAATCGCTGCCTTAGATAATGGAAGCACGATAGAGAAAAGAATGCGCCATTCACCTGCTCCATCAATCCGGGCGGAATCAAATAATTCATCGGGAAGTCTCGTAAAAAAACTGCGCATCACGATTAAATTAAAAGGTGCGATCGCTGTTGAAAACCAGAGCGCTCCAAATGTATTCATCAAGCCTAAACTATCAACAACTAAATAAGTTGGAATCATTCCGCCTGAAAAAATCAAAGTAAACACAACGATAAAATTTAGAAATGAGCGGCCTTTAATGTATTTTTTCGATAATCCGTAAGCCATTAAAGTCGTAATGACAATATTGATAAATGTACCAATAACTGTAATTTCTACAGCATTTTTAAAAGCTTTTATGAACGAACCATTTTTTAATAAATAGGAGTACCCCTCTAGTGTAAATTCATGGGGAATAATAAAGAAGCCTCGGGTTAAATATTCCTTTTCCGTTGCAAAGGAAGTCATTACTACATAAAGAATTGGGAGTATAATCACAATGACACCGATAATTAATAGGCCATAAACAATCGTTTCTAAGAAAAGATTTTTTCCTTGTGGATTGTGTTTTGCCATTAAAATATTCCCTCCTCCCCGAGTTTTTTAACCACCTTATTTGCTCCGACAACTAAGATCAGACCAACAACACCTTTAAATATCCCCACTGCTGTCGTATAACTGAAATTCCCCATTAAAATCCCTGTTCTATAAATATACGTGTCAAAAATATCAGAAGTCCCCATATTCAACGGATTTTGTAATAATAAAACGTGTTCAAAGCCAATATCCATAAACGAGCCTAATCGTAAAATAAACAAAACAATAATGACACCGCGAATAGCGGGCAAAGTAATATGCCAAATTTGCCGCAACCGCCCAGCTCCATCAATCGAAGCTGCTTCATACAAGTTAGGATCAACCCCGGCAATCGCAGCCAAGAAAATAATGGCACCCCACCCCGTACCTTGCCATATATTTTGCAATATCCAAGTAATGCGGAATCCACCAGGGGTTGTCAACGGCTCGATCGTATTAAATCCTAAATCCTTCAAAAGCATATTGATTCCGCCATCCCGTGTTGCAAACAGTACAACCGTAATGGCCACGATCACAACCCAAGATAAAAAGTGTGGAGCATAAAAAATTGTCTGGGAAATAACCTTAAACCATTTTAGTCTTACTTCATTCAATAAAATTGCCAAAATAATCGGCATAGGGAAAAAGAATATGATATCAAGACCACTTAAAATCATCGTATTCGCTAATAATGGCCAAAAATTCCGTGTAGTAAAAAGCCTTTCAAAGTGATCCAATCCAACCCAACTACTCCCCCAAAAGCCCTGAAAAGGATCGTAGTTTTGAAAGGCAATGACAATTCCCGCCATCGGGACATATTTGAAAATGATAAAAAATAAAAAGCCAGGTAAAATCATCATGTAAATTGGCCAAGTGCGTTTAAGATTGAATCCATTTTTTTGGGGACGTAACTGTGTCTGTACAGTCCCTTCCGCTAAAGGGAATTTATTGGTTGTTCTCATGCTCATTCGCTAGATTCACATCCTTGCTTCTTATATTTCTTAATAGGAAGGGCAAGATGCCCCTCCATTTATTCCATGTTTTTTTGTTTTTGATAGGATTTATTCACTTCTTCGATGATTTTATCTCCGCCTTCTGACTTCCAACGTTCAATCACTTCGTCAATATAGTCAACTGGTTTTCTTCCAGCAATAATATTAGCGATCCCTTCGTTGAAGTCAGCGGCGAGGTCTTTGGATCGTTCTTGGAAAGTCGGCGAATCGATCGTATACGGATCCCCTGCATCTCTCCATTCAGAAGGATATTGATCCACTGCTTTCTGGAATTCATCATCATACTGTTCTTCTTCTGGAGTCCAGCCATGAATATTGAAATTATCGTCAGAAGAACGGAATAACCAGTTATTTAATAGATTAATTTGTTCCTCATATGTCTTCCCTTTTTCCGTCAAAACAATTTCCCCATCTTTTTTCTCCCAGATTTCCCCTTCAGGACCATCTTTCATCACAACGGTACCTTCCTCGGAAATCCACCATTCTAACCATTCTAAAATACGGTATATTTTCTCCTCATCCATATTTGCATCCAATACAACTTTTCCACGCCCTTGTACTGTTACCAACAAACCTGATTCACCTTTAGGCCCTTTTGGCGGATAAGGAATCATCACAAATTCTGCATTTGGTTCGATTTGTTTCAACGCTTCTTCTCTCTGTTTAATGGATCCTGGGCTAGCAATCTCCCAACCTATTTTATTTCCCTCCACTAACGCTTCGATGTCACTTCCAACATTCGTTGCGAAATTGGCATCAAATACACCTTCCGCATAAGCTTTACTTAAAAAGGTTAAAAGTCCTTTCCACTCTTCATTTTGTTCCTCCATCTTAACTAATTTGCCATCCTGTTCCTTCCACTCATAAGCGATGCCATAAGCAGCTTGAAGGAAAGCATTTCGACTTTTCCCTAATCCAGTTGATGTTCCAAATTCATTCGTAAATCCAACGGTATCATCTTTTCCATTTCCATCAGGATCTCCCTCTACAAAGGCTTTTGAAATCTCATAAAACGTATCAATCGTAAATTCTTCCGGACTTGGAATTGGAATGCCTAATTTATCTAACCAATCTTTACGCACCCATAATGCATTACTATATTTCATTGTGTATTTTGGAAGTCCATAAATTTTCCCTGGTTCATTAAAAATCTCCATTGCATCTTCTGGAAATTCGTTTGCTAAACCTGGAAATTCCTCTAAATAAGGTTTTAAATCAACAAAGGCACCACTTAGCTGCCATTTCCTAAACTGAACTGGCTCATTAATCATATAGATGTCAGGTAAATCCTTTGAAGCTGCTAAACTATTTAACGTGTTTTTGTAGTCATTACCTCCAGGGACCCAACGGATGTCTAATTCAACATTGAATTTCTCTTCAATATATTTAATTGTTGGGTGCTCCTTATCTTCCCATCCTCCACCTTGCTGAACAGGTATGGCCATAGAAATAGTTAACTTTTCCGTTCCATCATCAATCTCTTTTCCACTAGGTTCCTTCCCACCAGATGATTTTGAACAGCCAACAATCATAATGATGCCCAGCACAAAGACAAACAGTGTTAGATATGTTTTTTTCACGCGACAACCTCCTTGTATGGTAATGAAACAGCAAAAATGAAATGATATAAGTACGTAGTTCTCTATTCCCTTTTAAAGGGGATACTCAAATTATATGAAAATTATTTCCGAAAAGAAGTGATTTTGAGTTGAGCGGATTGGAATTTAGTATGATCATTGGAGTTTTAAAAAATATATATCTCAGGTGGTTACTCATTGGAACAAGACGTACAAATGAGCAGCGTAGCTGGACCATAATATTTTTACTCTTATAACTCCCCCACATCCATTTTCTAACAATTATAAACTTCCATTTTAAAATTTCTGGTGATCAACGTTTATAAGTTTACTATAGGAATTTTTAATCAATTTACATACCAACGAAACAATGATACTATGCAAACTGTCGTAATTCTTTATATATGGAGGTAATTATTTGAGAAAGGTCCCATCAACAATAGATAGCAGCACATCGACCCTTCGCATAAATTGGTTATTAGTCATAGGAATCGTTTTAATAGGAGCAAACTTAAGAGCTCCGTTAACATCAGTAGGATCACTCATATTATTTATTCGTGATGATCTCGGTTTAAGTCATGCCGTTGCTGGAAGTATAACGACTTTACCTTTGCTCGCCTTTGCACTTCTCTCTCCTTTTGCTCCTAAAATTGCATATCGTTTAGGAATGGAAAAATCAATTTTTCTTTCGATGCTACTTTTAACTTTAGGACTCGTGATACGCTCCCTTTTCGGTACTACATCGCTTTTTGCTGGGACCCTAATTATTGGGCTAGCGATCGCCATTGGAAATGTATTATTACCAGGATTTATTAAAATAAATTTTCCGCAAAGAATCGGTGTCATGACTGGTATTTATGCTGTCTTCATGAATCTGTTCGGTGCATTCGGATCAGGATTAAGCGTACCGATCTCAAACGTAAAAGGAGTAGGCTGGAAAGGTTCCCTTGCGTTTTGGGCAATCTTTGCGATTATTGCACTTTTAGTTTGGCTCCCTCAATTGCGCAAGGCAAGTCACTCAGTTATGAAGGTTAAGGAAGTTAAGAAAAAGCAGAACAGTATTTGGCGCTCACCGCTAGCATGGAATATTACGATTTTTATGGGATTACAATCCTTCATTTTTTATACACTGATTACTTGGTTACCAGAAATTTTACATTCTCATGGATATAGTTCTAGCGCCGCTGGCTGGATGCTATTTCTTATGCAATCTGCTCTTATTCCGATCACCTTCATCATTCCAGTAATTGCGGAAAAAATGAAAAACCAAAAATTGTTAGCTAGCTTATCAGCTATTCTATTTTTCGCAGGAATTACTATATTAATATTTGGAAGTAAGCCACTGATGCCCGTATCTGTAATTCTAATTGGCATTGCAGGGGGAAGTGCTTTTAGCTTGGCTATGATGTTTTTTAGTTTACGTACTGCGGATGGTGAACAAGCAGCTGAAATGTCAGGAATGGCTCAATCATTTGGTTATTTATTAGCTGCCGCTGGACCAATTCTATTTGGCGGCTTGCACGATTTAACAGCAGGATGGACAATACCGCTTTTCACATTGCTTATAGTCTCGGCCCTTATTTTTATGACAGGTAGAGAAGCTGGAGAAAATAAATTGATATCTGTTTCCTCTTTGGAAGAAAAAGCTATCGTATCATAGGAAAAACCAGATATGGAATCTGGTTTTTCCTTGTATTTCGAAAATATAGTATACTCTAGTCATCTAATATTTTTATCAATAAGAAAGGTGGCTTTAGTATCGTTCACTTTTAGGTCGTAATCTCATTGGAAATCGTTCATTAAAAAATAAAAGCCAGTCCGTTGATGTATGTTCTACACCAAAGAACTGACTCTAAAGAGATTAGCCCGCTTTTACCTTAGTCTTCGTCATATTCCGCTGAGCCATAATCAATCCGTAATAAATACCTTGTTTTTCCATGAGCTCTTTATGAGTTCCCACTTCAGCAACCTCACCTTTATCAAGAACGAGGAGCCGGTCTGCATTGCGGAGCGTGGAAAGCCTGTGTGCAATCGCAATCGTTGTACGATTTTTCGTCACTCTTTGCAAAGCTTCCTGAATGGCAGTTTCTGTGTCGATATCAAGGGATGCTGTCGCTTCATCTAAAATTAAAATACGTGGATTATGAAGAACCGCTCGCGCAATCGTCAATCGCTGACGCTCTCCCCCCGATAAATTATTCCCGTTTTCTTCCAATCTCGTATCATAGCCATCTGGTAAATTAATAATAAATTCATGGGCATTAGCAACCCTTGCAGCCTGAATGACTTCTTCCATCGTCGCATCCGGTTTGGAATAACGGATATTCTCCATAATTGATCCTCGGAACAGCATCGTCTCTTGTAAAACGACTCCAATTTGCGAACGTAATTCTTCTTGCCGGATTGCTCGAATATCCACTCCATCAATCAAAATTTGTCCTTCATTGATATCGTAGAATCTGGAAACTAAGTTGATAAGCGTCGATTTTCCCGCTCCAGAATGTCCGACAAGTCCGATCATTTCTCCTGGCTGGATTTCAATGTTGATTTTTTTCAACACAGGCTCATAAGATTTATATCCAAAAATCACCTCTTTAAATTGGATATGACCATGAATGGAGTGTGAAATGGATGTTTCTTTATCAAAAATTTCTGGATCCTCATCTATGACAGAAAAAATTCGATCAATCGCAATAGCTGCATCGGCAACCCATCTCGGCATATTCATAAGCCATGCAAGTGGTCCAAAAACCATACTTGCATATCCTGTGAATTGGACGAGTTCTCCGAGTGTTAAGTTTCCATTTAGGATCATATTACATCCAACTAATAGTACAAAGTAAGTCGTAATCTGTAGTAAATATGTGGAGACTGGGGTGAGAACACTATATACTTTTTCTGATCTATAAGACGCTGCTGCATATTCAGTGTTATACTCTCTAAACCGCTTGATTTCCCTTTGTTCTTTACCAAAGGTTTTGACTACTCTTATTCCGCTCAGTACATCATGAAGATAAGAATTCGCTTTATCAAAAATTCTCCATTGTTTACGGAAGAGTCTCCTTACAATTACACGCCAAGTCATAAATTGCAAATAAGCTACAAATGGTGCAGGCAACAGGACAATTAAGGCTAAACGCCAGTCTGTCATTAGCAGCAAAACAGTAATAGCGATTAACATAATGACTTGATAAACAGCCGTTGTGAAAACTTCCTGAATCAAACGACGAATCCGATTTGTGTCAGATGTAACCCGATTCATTAAATCGCCTGCTCTTTGTGATGTTAAAAAGCCTAGCGAAAGGTTTTGGATTTTTTCATAGACAAGTTTACGCAAGTCCGCTGCAATCGTGGAACTGACAGTAGCCATTACCCGTCCCTTCGAAACATTTAAAAGCTCTCCAGCAACTAGAGAAAACAGGATTCCCCCGATCGCAAGAAAAAACATGGGAATGCTTGGATCCTGTCCTTCAGGTGGCTGTAGCGATGAGTTGACAAGCAATTTTTGAAAATATGGGCCTAATAAGGCAACAGCAGAAGTCACCAAGAGAATGAATAATCCTAAGGCAAGCATGGGCCAATGGGACTTGGATATTCCAAATAACCTTTTTAAAACCGCCGCTTTATTCATACACTTTGCACATACTCTCGTGCCACGAATTAATTTTTCCCCACAATTAGAACAAACGAGTTCTTCCTCGTCATTGTAGATCCTAATTTCACTATTTGTAGCGATATAGTTCAATATTTGAGCAATGTAGGTAAACCGAGCTATATGTTCCATGGAAATTCTAACAATGATTCTTTTTCCAAGTTCATCCGTTGTTTCCAGAATAGCGTTACCTACAAGTGGTACCACTTTATAATCATGTCCTTCTGATATAAGGCAGCTTTCTTTTACTTCTCCCGCTTCAACATAGGCCCACTTATCCTGACCAATTACAAAATATCCTTTAGTTCTTCGCCCAGTAAGAGATAAATCAGCAGGTACACAGTAACGAATCGTTTCCCCAATCACTTCTTGAACAGCTGACCGATCTTGTTCTGAGAGTTTATAATTTAAATTCATAGCAGCCTTCCTTTTTTGTAATGAGAAAGTTTTAAATAAAGGTCCAATGAATCTTCCGCTTTTCTTTGCGTTAGGGGCTCGAGATCAAATAACCTGAGGCAAGAAAAGCCAAAAACCAGGCTTTTTTGCCTCAGAACATTTGCTTGTCGCCCCTAGCAAACGCCTTCCGCTTTTCTTTGTCTAGCTCCCGCGCCTAGCGACTAGCAAACTTTCACGTTCTTCCTACGATAAGTCAACATCGGTTCGTCCTGGTGGACTCACCGTGTAATCTAGCTGCAGGCGGCAGGGACTCGGGGTCAAATAACCTTTCCACCGAAGGCACAAAACGCCTTCTTAGTGGAAAGAACATTTGCCTGTCGTCCCTAATCGGCCGCCTTCCGCTTTTTATTTTCCTTTATCTCAGGCCAACAGGATGTTGGTCAGAACGGCGTTGCGCCAGGACGGCGCGTCTTTAGCCGTTCATCCTTTGTTAAAAAGTTTGTACGTCGCTGGACAGGCGCTTCCGCTTTTCTTTGTCTAGCTGCAGGCGTTAGGGGCTCGAGATCAAATAACCTGAGGCAAGAAAAGCCAAAAACCAGGCTTTTTTGCCTCAGAACATTTGCTTGTCGCCCCTGTCAAACGCCTTCCGCTTTTCTTTACGCCATGCACATTTCTACCATTCGGTATTCTTTGTCTGTTAAGTCACCTAAATCTTCGATGATAAAACGGTTTCCATCTACGTCGGTGATCAATACCTTTTTAGCTGTAACAGCAGTAATGTTCCCTCTGCCAGAGCGTACTGTAAAATAGCAGCTTCCCGAAGTTGTCTCCGTATCCCAATAAGAATAGCCAAATTCCTCACTAATTTTATTAACCCTGGTAATTTTTGGAGCGAAATATCGCAAATTAATATGTTTCTCTAGCAAACTTACAGTCTCACTCGGAAATTCATCCAAGTTTTTGATGATGCCAATTTCTTTATTCTCACCCGTTCGGACAGATACAAAGACCCTTTTATCCATATGCGGGAATGAGCAATGTAAAAAAACAGCAGGGTGCATTTCTCCATTAACGTGGACCGAAAGCATTTGTCCTTCGGTTTCCACAAACATCGCATTATCCATCGTTAAATAATTCATACTCACTGCATCAGACAAGTCTGTTTTATTTCCTGCCCGTTCATGTCGACCGTGCCCAAGTTCCAACTTCGACATTTAAATCGCCTCTTTCATTTTTAAAGCTTCTTCATGTTTTTTAACCATCCCGGCGTATATTCCATCTTTAACCATAAGTTCCTCATGCGTGCCAGCTTCCTCAACCTTCCCCCGTTCCATCACATATAAATAGTCAGCATTTCGCAAAGTCGATAGCCTGTGAGCAATCGCAATGGTTGTTCTTCCTTCAGCAAGCGACTCTAAAGCTTCTTGAATTTGCAATTCTGTTTCTGTATCAAGGGACGCTGTCGCTTCATCCAAGATTAATATTTTTGGATCATGCAAAATGGCTCTCGCAATCGATATCCGCTGTTTTTCGCCTCCCGAAAGACTATATCCACCTGTTCCAACAACCGTATCATAGCCGTCTGGAAGATTTTCAATAAAATCGTGCGCATTCGCGATTTTCGCCGCATGAATAATATCTTCAAAAGTACAATCTGGGTTGGCGTAAGCAATATTTTCGGCGATGGTTCCTATAAACACGTATACTTCCTGTGATACAATTCCAATATTTTTTCGTAACGTGTCTGATGTTAAATCTTTAACATTAATATCATCAAGCTTGATTTCCCCTTCATTGACCTCATAAAGCCGTGATATTAAGTTGACTAGTGTTGATTTCCCCGCTCCAGAAGGCCCTACAACCCCTATCATCTGCCCTGGTTTCGCAATTAATGATACATCCTTCAAAATTGGATTATTCGGCTCATAACTAAAGTGAACATTTGAAATCTGGATATGTCCTTCGAGCTGCTCCAAATGGAGGGCATCTTCTTTTTCGATTACTTCCGGGACGGCATCTTGAACTTCAAAAATCCGCTGTGCCGCTGACATACAAGAAGACCACCAGTTAGCAATATTATTCATGAATTGGATCGGCCCAAATAACATGAAAATGTACGTAATGAAAGTCATAATTTCCCCGAATGTCATTTCTCCCCCAATGACTCTCCAGCCACCAAAGGCCCAAATCAACACTCCTCCAATTTGAGTGACCATATTAATAATTGGAAAAATGGTGCTTCCCATCTTATTAAACCTTTGTTCTGCCTCAGAGTAAGATTCATTAGCTCCTTGAAATCGATCGATCTCAACTTGCTCTTTTCCAAAAGCTTTAACAATTCTTGCACTGCGTACAGTATCACTTATTATCGAGTTCATGCTGCTCATTCTTCTATGCCTTCTCCAGCCCATTCTCCATAATTTAGGAAAAACCCACCTTACTAATAGAACAACAAATGGTAGCGGTATCAAACATATGAGCGTTAATTTCCAATCCATAATGAGTAGTACGGTTGTAACTCCAATAATATTCATCGAATTGACGATAAAATAAGGAATACCATCTACAAAAAAGGCCTGTAATTCATTTGCATCATCATTAACTCTTGTCATCAATTGTCCTGTCTGCCTTTTTTGAAAAAAAGATAAAGAAAGTCGCTGCATCGAGGTAAATATACTCGCTTTTAAATCAAAAACAATATCTGCTGCCATGCGGGCGTTGATGACACCAAATAAGATTCCGAAAACAAGAGATAAAGTTCGAAAAACAATAATAATTGCAATGACTAACGCAATCTTTCCAGCGAAAGTTCCCGTCCCACCTAGTGCTTGGTCGAATAATACAGTACCTTGGAAATAAGGAATAACAAGTCCCGTTGCCGAATTCAATAGCATAAATAAAATTATGAGGAAAATTGATAGCTTATGATTTGCTGTAAAACTTAGCAATCTTGTAAATATGGCACCCTTCTTAAGACATCGCGGACATACTTGACGTCCCTTTTCAGGGTAAATCATCCCACACTTTGGACATGTATTTGTACTTGTATCATCCTCTACATGTTTTTCAATCGTCTCATTGTTTTTCAGCTTCTCAAAGGTTCTTATAAAGCGAGAAGCATCCTCCATAAAGCCATTTGTAAAAGCTGCAAGCCCTCTTTCCTCTGGAGCTTTTATGACGATCATCCCTGAAGCAATTAAATTTACGGTGTAAACACTTTCAATCTCTTCGATCAAAAAACTGCTTACTTCAAAATGCTTTTCTTCTATTAAATTAGTTTTCTTCTTTGCCTTTTCATTCACACGAAATCCTTTGAATGTTTTTTGCTTCTTTTCATGGTCGTTAGAAATTCGATAGAGCGTATCTTTCGTAAGAACTAAGTATGTATCAACAAATCCACCGCTCATCGCACGGTCACAAACGATCCAATCCATGATGTCTTCTACCAATACACCCTTATTCAAAAATAAGGTCTTCAGTTCTTCTGTCAGCTTTTTCATATACTTCGGAAACCTCACTCCATTTTCTATCATTTTCATAAGAATAACGGAACTCCTGTACTTTACATCTTTTCCGTCTTTGCTAGATCTAGATCAGCAAATTTTATACTTTCTTATCTTGATAAAAATAGCACATAATAGCACTCAATGTAAAATGATTCTTCTCAAAAAATCTAAATTTTTGCTCTAGACAGGTATTTTGATCAAAATTGAAATCATTAATAGATTTGACTCTGTTTTAAAAACACACTTAAGTGGTATAGAACCTTGAATATATCTTTACTCCTTATTCGCAAATCAAACTCAAACATCCATAATAAGAAAAAACTGTGTTTCCAAGTGACTCTCTAGCAAGTACTTAATTGTGTCGTCTAGGAATATTATAAAGATAAGGTAGAAAAATACACATTATCTCTATTTAACCCTTTCCAAATTAGCGGTTCTTTTTCATTTGAATAAAATTCAATGCATTCCAGCAAAATAACTTTATAACTATTGTAGGGTACTTTTTATTTTTGCCTAATCTATTTATAAGAATAGGAGGAGATTCATTCATGTTAGGTTTTTTACAACGTATTGGTAAGGCCCTTATGCTGCCAATTGCTGTATTGCCAGCTGCAGGATTGCTTTTGCGTTTTGGACAAGAAGATTTATTAGATATTCCCTTTCTTGCAAATTCGGGTGACGCCATTTTCAGTAACTTGGCTCTAATTTTTGCTATCGGGGTCGCGATTGGCTTTGCAAAAGACAATAATGGTGCCGCTGCACTAGCTGGTGCCATTGGTTACCTCATCTTAACTGAGGGTGCAAAAGCCATTAACGAATCAATTAATATGGGAGTGCTTGGTGGGATTATCACTGGAATTATCGCAGGTCTTTTATATAATCGATTCCATGACATTAAACTTCCTGATTGGCTCGGATTTTTTGGAGGACGGCGGTTCGTACCAATTATCACTGCGGTAGTTATGGTCTTCTTAGCATTTTTAGCTGGATATGGATGGCCACCAATTCAAAATGCAATTGATGCATTAGGTAACTGGATCATCGGTCTTGGCGCAGTGGGAGCAGGTTTATTTGGATTCTTCAACCGCTTGCTCATTCCACTTGGACTGCACCACGTACTAAACAATCTTTTCTGGTTCCAGTTTGGAGAATATGGAGGAAAAACGGGTGATATTGCCCGATTCTTTGCGGGAGACCCAACAGCTGGAACATATATGACAGGTTTCTTCCCAGTTATGATGTTTGGTTTACCAGCGGCAGCTTTTGCGATTATTGCAGCAGCAAAACCAGAGCGTCGTAAAGCCGTTTTTGGGATGTTTATCAGTCTTGCGTTAACTTCCTTTATTACAGGTATTACCGAACCAATTGAATTTGCGTTCATGTATATTGCACCACTTTTATATGGTGTTCACGCTGTTTTAACAGGGGTTTCCATGTGGTTAACGACGAGTCTTGGTATTAAAGATGGTTTTACGTTCTCAGCTGGAGGAATTGATTATTTAATCAACTTTACCATTGCCGAAAAACCATTACTTTTACTACTTATCGGTCTGATTTACGCAGCAGTCTACTTCGTAGTGTTTTACTTCTTAATTAAAGCATTTAACCTGAAAACCCCTGGTCGTGAAGATGAGGAAATTACAGAAGAAGATGAGGCTACTGTTGCACCGACTGGAAATAAATATGATCAAATGGCTTATCATTTCATCAATGACATTGGCGGCCGCGACAATATTACGGCGATTGATAATTGTACAACTCGCCTCCGCTTAAATGTGAATGACATGGATCAAGTAAAAGACGATGCTCTTAAACGACATGGTGCGAAAGGCATCATGAAACTGAATAAAAAGAATTTACAAATTGTCGTTGGGACAGATGTTGAATTTGTTGCCGATGCCATGAAGAGAATCGATATGAGTGCAGCGCCTGTTGCTGAACCTGTCGATACCGATGAAGCTGGAACAGGTACAAACGGTCTGCTTCCGTTAACATCGAAAGACTTCGTTATGCCCATTACCGGAGAAGTCATTCCGATAACAGAAGTACCAGACCAAGTATTTTCGCAAAAAATGATGGGTGACGGTTTTGCGATTGTTCCAGAAGATGGAACAGTTGTCTCTCCTGTTGATGGAGAAATTATCAGCGTCTTCCCAACAAAACATGCAATTGGAATTCGTGCTAAGCAAGGTTATGAAATTCTAATTCATGTTGGGATGGATACCGTAAACCTAGAAGGAAAAGGCTTTACGGCCCACGTAAAAGAAGGTGACCCGGTTACAAAGGGACAAGAAATTCTCACCTTTGACTTAGATTTCATTAAACAATCAGCACCATCTACAGTAACACCAATCGTCTTTACAAATTTAACTAAGCTTAACTTGCGGAAAGAAGGAAAAGTGGAGCAAGGAAGCGAAGGTATTATTTCAATTGAATAACTGAAATTGAAAAATGTCCGCCTGATTATGGCGGATATTTTTGATGAAATTAGGATAATGGCGCTAGGTCGAAAAAAACAAGTAGAAGAAATTCAATCGATTATGTCTAACATAAAGGCAATCAAAGAAAGCCTAAATCATGAGAAAAGAGATCATGTGAGAAGACGACTGTATATTGGGATCGAACCTGTTAATTATTATCAAGGTGTTTGGAAAATTATGTTATAATCAATATAAATCTCCCTTATCAATAAATCCAAAAGAAAGGTGGTTCATCCCTTGATCATTGGCAAGCCCCGCACTGAATCTACAACTTTAAAAGCTCTAAAATTTTTAAACACACGCATGTCTTTATCCGAAGAAGATAAACGCTATTACCTCAACTTACTAAAAGGATACGAAGGCGAAATCATGTTTGATTCTATGACAGAAAAATTGGAATGTGATTGCATTATATTGAATGATCTGCTCCTGGAAGTGAACAATTCAACATTTCAAATTGATACATTGATCATTACCTCTGAAATCATTTACCCTTTCGAAGTAAAGAACAATTCCGGGGACTATTATTACGAATCAGATAAAATGTACACAATGAATAAAATCGAAATTAATAACCCGCTGAATCAATTAAGAAAAAACAACTCACTATTAAACCGATTACTTCACCTACTTGGCCATAAACTCCCCATCGTTGATTCCGTTGTTTTTATAAACCCCGAATTCACGTTATATCAGGCACCTATGGACTTACCATTGATCTTCCCTGGACAAGTTCACCGCACTTTGCAAAAGGTTGATGCAACACAGTCTAAACTAACAAGGCAACATAAACTATTGGCTGAAAAACTTGTGTCTTTGCATATGGATGATTCTCGTTTTTCAAAATTACCATCCTATAATTATCATTCTTTGCGTAAGGGAATAGTTTGTAAAAACTGTCATTCCTTTTTGGTATCCATTTCAGGAAGTGCCTGTATCTGTCAAAACTGTCATACTAAGGAAAGCGTTACTGAAGCAGTCATACGAAGCGCCAATGAATTTCAACTCCTATTTCCTAATGAAAAAATGACAACAGGGCTGATACACGACTGGTGTAAAATAGTCTCCTCAAAAAAGAGAATATCCCGTATTTTGCAGAAAAACTTCAAACAAATCTACTTAAATAGATGGACCTATTTTAAATAAAAAATTTCCGTCTCTGACTGATTAGTCAAAGACCCCTTCTTGGAAATTTTCAGAATTTTGTCTCCGAGAGCAACGATCAAAGACATATTTTACTTTTTCTCCCGTCTTTTGTCTCTGATCATCTCCCTCAGAGACTTTTTTACAATAAATTTCGGGATTTTGTCTCCGAGAGCAACGATCAAAGACATATTTTACTTTTTCTCCCGTCTTTTGTCTCTGATCACCTCCCTCAGAGACTTTTTTACAATAAATTTCGGGATTTTGTCTCCGAGAGCGATGATCAAAGACATAATTTATGTATCCTTAAGTACATTGAAAATACAAAAAGAAATGCTTATTATTGATCAATTACTAAAGTAGTTTAAGTAGCGATTCTTACGACTTTCCCCATTCTATCCCCCGTATTTGCTATACTAAAAAGGGTGATAATCATGTACAAAATTTTAATTATTGAAGATGACAATAAAATCAGAACATTGATCGGGCAGTATTTAGCTAAATGGAATTTCCAACCTGTTATTGTAGAGAATTTCGAGAAAATTGTCGAGCAAATGTTAAAAGAAAGCCCACATCTCATCCTTTTAGATATTAATTTACCTGGAAGGGATGGTTTTTATTGGTGCAGCAAGCTTCGCCAGATTTCAGATGTACCGGTCATAATCATATCATCACGTTCGCAAAGTATGGATATAGTGATGGCGATGAATATGGGGGCAGACGATTATATTCAAAAACCATTTTCACTTGAAGTGTTAGTCGCCAAAATAAACGCTGTTCTACGACGATCCAGTTTCATTCAAAATAAAGAAAATGACATACTTACAGTGGGAGAACTTACTCTTAATTTGCAAAATTCCTTTGTGTCCTTCCTTGAGAAAGAGGTTTCCCTTTCAAGAAATGAATTTCAAATTTTATACCTTCTAATGAAAAAATCTGGACAGATCATTTCTCGAGATGAAATCATGCGGGCATTATGGGAAGATGAACAATTTATTGATGACAATACACTTACCGTCAATATGACTCGTCTTCGAAGAAAGCTTAAAGAGATTGGCAAAGCAGACGCCATCATTACGAAAAAAAGACAAGGATATCTATTACAATGAAATGGAAACAATATCTTTTTGAGCAACGATTTTTGATCTTCACTTTTTTTATATTCATGATACTTACTTCTTTAATCATATTACTAGATCCAAAATTACAGATACATATTAGCAACCTTCTCTATTTATTAGTAATAATAAGCTGCCCTTTTTTCATCTACTTGATTTTGGATTATCATAGAAAAAAAGCTTTTTTCCATGAAATAATGCAACAAATAGAAGCTGGAATTATTTTGCAACCCTCAAACTCACACAACTTTGAAGAAAAAAAGATCATACACTTATTGCAATCACAAAAACTGCAATTTGAATACGATATTGGCCGTTTGAAAAGTAAAGAAAAGGAATGGCATGAATACATGACTACGTGGGTTCATGAGATCAAAACCCCAATTTCTGTTAGTAAAATGATCTTTGAATCCGAGTCCAGTCTGGACAGTTTAGAAGAGGAAATGGATAAAATTGAGCA
This sequence comes from Bacillus niameyensis, assembly GCF_001375535.1. Classification (GTDB taxonomy): domain Bacteria; phylum Bacillota; class Bacilli; order Bacillales; family Bacillaceae_C; genus Lederbergia; species Lederbergia niameyensis. The sequence goes on along the minus strand of NZ_LN831197.1, from coordinate 4,389,500 downwards.
TTTAGTTGACCAAGCCCTTTACTACACGCGAGCCAGTGATTTTAGTAAGGATTATTTTATTCAAGAGTTGGATGCTGAATCCATCATTAAGGAAGTCATAAAGGGAAATCGCAAATTATTCATATCAAAAAAAATCAAGGTACAATTAAACCTTAGCCCATTAGAAGTCCTCACTGACAAAAAGGGACTGCTATTTATCATAAATCAGATTCTATCAAACTCATTAAAATACACTCCTCCCAATGGGGAAATTGTCATCCAGATTGATACAAATAAAAGAAAAATCATTATCCATGATAATGGAATTGGAATTTCCACTGAAGATTTGCCAAGGGTTTTCGAGAAAGGCTTCACTGGAATAAACGGAAGGCAATTTTCTGCTTCCACTGGAATGGGCTTATACCTTGCTAAAACAATTGCCGGTAAATTAGGACACCAGTTGGAAATTCATTCGTTGGAAGGAACCTATACAGAATCCTCCATTACTTTTTCCAAAACCGTTGATCATTTTAGAGAGGAATTAAATCCATTCTCTTACAAAAGGACGTGATCTGATGACCACGTCCTTTCTTAATGATTCACAATTGAATCATATTTCTTATATGTGATTACGTAGTATCCAAAATAGATAACGATATAAATACCAATCATAGTTAAAAACGGCAGAAACATATTCATATGAGTAAATCTAGCAAGGGCTGTCATAATGACTGAACTATTCGGAATCGCAATGATGAGAGGGAGTAAAAAAACCGGCAATAATTGTTTGGCAATCGCTCCCTTCATTTGTTTTCGGCCCATGCCAATTTTTCTTAAAATCTTATAACGTCCTTGATCAGCCGTTGCCTCTGTCAGCTGTTTGTAGTACAACATACTGCCAGTAGCCAGGATGAAAACGATCCCCAAAAAGGCACCAATGAAAATTAATAATCCGTATGTCTGAATCCCTTTTTGATATTCCTGATAGAAGGAAGAGAACTGGAAAAATTCATCATGGATATTATCATAAAATTCTTTTTCAATTGCGGCGGTTAGTGTTTCCATCTTTTTTTCATTTTTTAGTTTATATATTTGCATTGTTCTCATTTCAGCATGTTCTTTCAACTGCTCATATTTTTCGTTGGCAATGACCAATTGGAATGTAGAATAATCCAAATTCAGCAGTCGATCTTTTTCATATGCCTCAATTTTCACCTTGCCTTGATCATATAACAAAACGTCTTTTCCCGTATACGGGTCGTAATTTCTATTCAAATCCCCATCATTAAAAACAATAGCTCCATCTTGCCCAATACTTGATATCGGATTTAATCCCATTTTTCCAGCCAAACGCTTGTAGTCCTCTTCAGAAATTAGCATTAAAGGCATATGATCAAACCATCTTCCTGAAGCGGATAAATCTCCCTCCAACTCCAAATACTCTAGTTGTTCAGCAAACACTATTGGGTGATCCCCGCTCTCTTTGATCAATTTTTCAATTCGGGCATCGCTTTCTTCACTTTGAGAAGTATACATTATGCTTAAAGGATAAGTTTTAGACAGTTCATCATTAATGTTTTGTTGAAATCCGAAAATAGCCCCTAGAACGAACAGAGTAAGAGTCGTTAAGGATGCAATCACAGAAAGAATAAGGACATTCCCTTTCATCCGAAAGCGCAGATGGGAAACACTAATTAAGTTTGTCCCTTTAAAATAAATTCTCCCCATTTTTCCAATCCATTCCAGTAGAGTAATAAAAGCAGAATGGATAAATAAAAATGTTCCAATTAAAATGAGCAGCAATGATATAAGGACTGCAGTGAACCCCATTTCCTTATAAATCCCTGCATCAACAGGTAACAACAAAACGTAATAGCCAGCCCCAAGAAAGAGAAGTGATAATAGTGCGGCAACCTTTGACCCTCTCCGCTGTTTATCACCTTGTTTGTCTGCTTTTAACAAATCAATTAACGTATAGCGATAAATCATCAAGTAATTATGGGCAGACGTTAACCCGATGATCCCAGCAAACACGATAAACGTTTGAAAAACGGCTTCCACAGATAGTTCAAAATGAGCATTCAATGAAAAACCCATTAATTTTATTAATAACATCGTAAACAGTTTCGACAAGAGGGCTCCAATCACAATTCCAACAAGAAGAGCAACAAAGCCAGTAATTAGATTTTCATAGAAAAGTAATTTTGCAACTTGTTTCTTTCTCATTCCGAATAGTGAATATAAAGCCACTTCCTTCTTTCGCTTTCTTGTAAAAAAGGAATTTGAATACCAAATAAAAATCGCTGAAAAGATTAATAGCATGACAGATGCTGCCAAAAAAGCGGGTTCCACTTTTCCAAGAACAGTAGCCGATTCAATAATCTGCCTGTTATACTGAAGCGACACAAAAGTAAAATAAATTACGACACTAAGGACCATCGGATAAAAATAAAGTAAATATTGTTTCGTGTTCTTCTTTAAATTCTTTTTAGCTAAATCAAATAATGTCATGATGCCCACCTCCCCCAATTGTTGCGAGGATATCAATAATTTGCCCAAAAAATTGTTTCCGAGTTCGCTCTCCTTTTCTTATTTCAGTAAAAATAGATCCATCCTTAATAAATAAGACACGATTAGCAAAGCTTGCTGCGTAGGCATCATGTGTAACCATTAAGATTGTTGCCTCTTGCGATTTATTTAATTGCTCCAACGTTTGGAGTAATATAAAGGCAGATTTGGAATCTAAAGCTCCCGTCGGTTCATCAGCGAAAATTAAACTAGGATTCGTAATTATTGCTCTTGCGACAGCTGTTCTTTGCTGCTGACCTCCTGAAATATTGGCAGGATAGGAATTTAAAATACTTTCGATCCCAAGTGTTTCCGTTACATTCCTCAGTTTCTCTTCAATATCGAAATAGGAAGCATTCGATAAAGAAAGCGGTAAAATTATATTTTCTTTTACAGTTAATGTTTCTATTAAATTATAATCCTGAAAAATAAACCCCAGTTTTTCTCTTCTAAAATCAGCTAATTCTTCTTCTGTCAATTGGAGGATATTTTTCCAATTAATCATGATTTCTCCCGAAGTCGGGACATCGATTGTTGATAATACATTTAACAACGTTGATTTCCCTGCCCCTGATGGGCCCATTATCCCAACAAACTCACCTTTATTAACTTGCAGCTCAATGTCATTCAATGCTGTGTGAAAATTCCCTTTGGAACCAAAAGTCTTTTTTAAATTGCTCGCTTCTAAAACGATATCCTTTTCCATTTATTATCCCTCGTTTTCCTTTATATCTCTTACTATAAAAGATCCTAAAGGGTCTAACCATAACTTATCCTTACAATTTACCTTCCATCCTTACAATTTTGTAACATTCCCGGGCTACACTTTTCCCCAACATTTCATTTACGGTATTTTACTTGCCGTTCAGAGAGCTAGAATTAAATATGCCAGGATTTTGAAACATTTCCTAATAGTAAACGTATAGCTTATATAATAGGGAGGGAAAGCCATGGAAATCTTCATTATAGCTATTATCATTATTATTTCAGCTGTCGCTATTCAAATGATTGCGTCAAGAAGACGTTCTAAGTTACGTATTGAAGAACTGCCTATTCCAGACAATCTTGGCATACAGATGGAAGGTTTAAAACTTACCGTCCAAGATTTGGATAAAGCTTTGCCAGGTTTCTATGCTTCTGATGTAAAAAGCCGCTTTATGCAAGAACATCCAAAGGTAAAAGATTATGAGTTTGAATGGGTCTTCTTTGAATTAAAACGATACTTTATTATGAATCGTTTGTTGAAATCAGTGCCAATGTTCAGTCCCACTGTAGATGAAATTTGGCATGAGATGCTTATGTTTACGAGAGACTATGACAAGTTCTCCCAAAATTTTTATGGAGAGGTATTGCATCATACGCCAAATATGGAAGTAACCCCGATTCCAGGTGAAAGAGGCTTTTTCGACTGGGTGTATTTAAGCTTATTTAAATCTACTCCTAATAGTAGAATCATTTGGAAGGGATTTCTGAAAAATCCAATTGATCCTGATATAATGGGTGATTTTCGAAACTTAACAGATGCAGAACTGTTACAGAAGTATTTTCGGAATAATGAAGAGGAGCTTCCTCTTAAGAAGGAATTGATTCAGAAATTAAAAAATGAAATATTATCATCCGAACAAATGATGAAGGAAAACAGTGAACCGAATCCAATACCTTCATCAACACCTGAATCACAATTATTTTATTTAGCCGCAGGTGCAGCCGTCTTTTACTCACTACATGATCAGGGTTCTAATACATTTCAAGATCAGATGAATGATGTAATTCCTAATGAATATTATAAGACGTCTGCTAGCAGCGGAGGATCTACCTGTTCAGGATTTTCATGTAGCAGTTCCAGTGATTCTGGCGGCGACTCTGGAGGATCGAGTTGTTCCAGTTGCGGCGGTGGCTGCAGTAGTTAAAACGCTGTATTGATTCTAGGAAACCAATTTTAGAAAAAGGCGATACCTATTCATCTGGTATCGCCCTTTGTTAACCCTTTATTGTCTTCTTTGCCCCGGTACTTCAATACCTAGTTCAGCTAATTTTTCTGAAGCTTCTTCTTGTGTAATCGTTCCGTTCTGTACTTGTTCCATTATCGTCTGGACCTTCTCATTAGTTTCTTCATCAAGGTCGTTAAACATCCCGCCAGGTCCTTGTCCTTGTGGCTGCTCTCCCATTCCTCCTCCATTAGGAAAACCTCCACCAGGGCCCGAGTTTCCACCTGTTGTGACACCTGATTCATCCAGCCACGTTACAGATTCTGAAATAGTAAAGTCGACTACTTTCGTACCTTCTTCATATTCCCCATCTAAAAATAAACCATCTTGTTTCTCCCCTGTTGCTGTGCCCCCAGAATAAAGAGTGTACGTTTCACCCTGTTTCAATTCGGCTGAGCTGATCAAAACTGATTGATAGTCTTTACTAGGAACAAAGGTTGCGATCGTATTCCCGGCCTGGCCTGTAAGATGAACAATCGTACCTGCTTTTTTTGTTTCAGGGAACGTCATTAAAATCGACTTCTGTGTAGATTGTTCTGACGGTGCCATTGCCATACCAGAGCTCCCAGCAGTAATTAAGGTGCCTCCGCTAATTTCAAAGCTTTCATCATAGTCAAGCGAACCATTGCCATTATTTGTTGGACCGTTAACGATCACCGTACCACCAGTCATTGTGATCGATCCGTTTGAATCTAATCCATCACCATTCGTATCGATCGTGATATAACCGCCTTGAATTATGAGTCCTCCATCACTCTCTTTCGTTTCCTCAGTTTCTTCCCCAGTGCTCTGTTTTCCATTCTCCCTTGCTACTTCCCCGCTAGTGCTATCACTAGTAGCTGTTTTTCCTTCTTCGTTTGCTTGCGTGTCTTGCCTGCTCTGTGATGGCATTCCCCCGTCTTTTGCTACCGGCTTATCTTGTTCACCTGTTGACATTCCGTCTTCACCTGCATCTATATTCGGAGGAGCCTCGCCATTTCCATTTGTGCCTCTATTCCCTTCCATTCTTGGCGGCATTCCACCTCCACCATTTGGCATTCCGAAACCAGAGCCATCATTTCCACCGCCCACATTCACTCCATCGTCACTGGAAGTAATATGGATCTCACCATCGAGAATCGTAATCTGCGCACTCTCGACACCTTCATAACTTTTCGTAATATTTATTTTTCCGCCAGCAAGAATGAGAGAAGAATCCGCATGGACACCATCATCACCTGTGGAAATTTCGAACTCCCCGTCGATAATAGCGACTTGATCATTACTATGAATGGCATCATCCATTGCATCAATTGTAAAAGTACCGCCGCTTACCGCTAGAACCTTCTCGGCTTTGATCCCTTTCGTACTTGGTGAATCTTCTTCCTCTGTAGCCGCTTCTGTAGAATCTCCCCAAGGATCAGGCCTTTGTTCTTCAGCTTCAATTTTATCTGGACTTCCTCCACCAGAAACAATGTTATAGGAACCATCGGTAATGTAGACAGATGTGGCAGCTTGCATTCCGTCGCTACCCGCGACAATATTGTATGTCCCACCTTGAAGTACGATACCGCCTTTGTTTTCTTTTTCGTCATTCGTTGATTTAATTCCATCTCCACCGGCATTCACCTTTATATTTCCAGCTTTGACAGCAACTACATCCCGACCGATAATCCCATCATCAACGGCAGTCACTTCAATATTCCCACCAGTGATTTTCAAATTATCCTTACTCTTTATCCCATTATTATAATTTCCGTTAACGATTAGCTTACCTTCCCCGTTGATCGTTAAATCATCTTTACTAAATAGCGCCGCATCTGGCTCACCTTCTGATGCTTCGTCTAATTGATAATCCGTTCCATCCGTAATCGTATTTTCTGTTCCTTCAGGCAAAGAGATAATTGTATTTTCCGCATTTTTAATAAAAATTGGAGCATTATTATCACTGCTTATATCTACTCCATTTAAAACTAGTTTTACGGTCCCTTTATCTTCCGCATCTACAATAATTTGGCCATTTTCCCACTCGCCGCTTAAAACATAAACACCAGACGTTTTAATAGTCAGATTTCCTTCAGAATGAAGCAAGGCTTGGGAATCATCAAAGATCGCTTCATTCCCTTTTAACTCAATATAGACTGGATTTTCATTTTTCCAATTGCTATACTCGTCAGCATTCTGATAAGTGACCATATCACTAATCGCCTCATCCATATCCTCCATTGTCATAGCTGCAGCTTTACTTTCTTCTGCTGAATTATTCTCTATTTCAGTATTAGGATTACAAGCTGTTAAAAGCATGGCAGATAGCGTAAATACTGCTAATTTAAAATAAGAAGATTTCACACATATTCATCCTTTCTTTTCAAGATGACCTTCCTTGAACTTGAAACTATTATCTTCTCTCAACCTTAAAAGAACCTTAAAGTGTGTGTTCCATTACGAAGAAATTCGCTTAAGTCTTTTTACCAGACTGATTGAACTACCTTTTAAAATTAACTAGAAAAGTCTTTCTTGCATTTTCTTTCCGCTATCCTGTAAGATCGATACATAATTTAAGAGCATGTAAGGTGAGGGTTATAATGAAGCTGCTAATCATTGAAGATGATCAATTTCTGTCTGAAACAATCCGCGAAACAACGGAAGGCCTGTTCGAAACGGAACAAGCCTTTAATGGGGAAGATGGATTATTTTTAGCCGAACAAAATATATTCGATATTATTATTTTAGATATTATGATGCCATACATGGATGGCTATGAAGTTTTAAAAAATTTAAGAGTGAAAAACATTACAACACCAGTGCTCATCCTATCAGCGAAGGATGGGATTGATGACAAAATCCATGGATTTAAAGTAGGAGCTGATGACTATCTCGTTAAACCATTTCATAGAGAGGAATTGCTGTTACGACTAGAGGCAATCATTCGCAGAGCAGGAGGAACATTGGAAGAAAATACGCTCTCTTTCAAGCAATTGAAACTTAATGTAAAAAATAAAACAGCCTCATTTGAGGATGAACTCCTTCCGCTGAATGGAAAATTATTCGAGCTTCTTGAATATTTCATTCATAATAAAAATACGATTTTAACGAAAGAGCAGATTTTTGACCGAATTTGGGGCTTTGAATCAGATACGTCCACGACTGTTGTTGAAGTGTATGCTAGTAAATTACGGAAAACTTTAAAAAAATATGGATATGATCAATACATTAAAACATTTCGGGGATTAGGGTATATGCTGACGGAAAATGGTGAAGGCAATGATTAAAAACAAAATTTTCCGTAAAGAACAATTAAAATTTATGATTTTAAACTTAATTGCCTTTACGCTAATCTTTACTATTTTCGATATCATCATCTTCCACCAAGTACAGAGAACGCTATTTTCCAAATCAGATCACGAATTATTAGCATTTAAGGACATGTTAATAGAGCAACCATTTGATAAAAATCGAACACCACCGCCTCTAGATGGTCGGCAAAGACCGAATCCCAACCCCCGTATTACCGTTTTAAAATGGAATAAAGCTGGGGAAATTATGAATGAAAAGGAAATTGGTTCCTTGTTATATGAAAGTTATTTTCAAGATTATCAATTAGATGAAGCTCCGTTAGATGTGATTACAACAACAACGATTGATGATGTTTATCATTTTCGCTACTTGCTTTTTCAAGATCCTAATAATGAAGAAGGAGCTTATACACAGGTCCTTATTAGCATTGACGCAGAATATACATTCGTCGATAACTTTGAAAAGCTGCTCTTAATTTGTTCGATTATATTTATTTTGCTTTCCATAACCGCAAGCTATTTGTTGTCAAAAAGAATGATGACCCCGATTATCCGCTCTTGGAACAAGCAAGCGGAGTTTGTCGAAAACGCATCACATGAACTGCGAACACCTTTAACGATTATCCAAAATAAGCTAGAACTATTGCTAACGACACCAGCAGAAAAAATTATGGACAAGTTTGAGCATATCGCCCTTAGCTTATCGGAAACTAGAAGACTATCCAAATTGACATCTGACTTATTAACTTTAGCGAGAGCAGATTCAGCGGAAACAGAACTTATTAAATCATCAATCCCGATTGATTCTTTTATTAAAAATATATGTACACCTTACATTGAAATTGCCGAATCACAAGATAAGCAATTTTGGTTGAATCTAAACTGCCATGAACAGCTTGAAGCAGATGAAGACCGCCTTCATCAACTCTTCGTCATTTTGCTTGATAATGCATTAAAGTATACAGCTGAAGGCGATAGTATTGGCGTAAAAACATATAATGAAGATGCAAAGATTTATATCGAAATTAGTGATACGGGGATTGGGATCAAACCTGAAAACGAGAAACATATTTTCGATCGCTTTTATCGAGAAGATAAAGCACGTTCGCGGGAGACTGGCGGAAGCGGATTAGGTCTTTCGATTGCACAATGGATCGTTGCAAAACACGGTGGAACAATCGCAGTAATAAGAGGACAACAGAAAGGAACAACCTTTCAAGTGAAATTGCCGAAATGATACCGTCGTTTTAAAAACAGGATCTTAAACGACGGAGAAAAACGCTCAGAAGATGAGCGTTTTTTTACAGTTTGCGAATTGTTTACTCCGCAATCGCGCCTGATTCTGGAAGATCACTTCAAAAGTTTCTTAAAGTGAATCCTATTATATTAAGTCATGTTTACGTAAAAATAGCCTCAAAATAATTTGGACCTTATCAACTAATACCTCATTTTTTAATGAATTAATGATGCTCTTAAGGTATTAACCTCATTTTCTAAATATGCCTTTAAGCAACTTAACATATATACCCAGCCTTCTTTTTGACCCATCATTTTAGCTACAATCTCAGGATCATTTTCTGTAAAACCTGATTCATTTACTTCAATAATTGTACTGGTATCATCCTCTTTTAGGGTAATTGTAACGACCGTTTCTCCCCAAGAGAACATAATTTTCTCATTGTTCACGACCTCTTGTATATTAATATCCCCTTCAGCATTGTACTCATCATATCTCAATGTAATCGTCTCGCCTTTTTCCCATCTTTTAGAACTCGATGAGAACCAAAAGTTCCCGATTTTTACAGGGTCTACAATGGCTTCAAACACCTCATGAGCTGGTTTATTAATTTTAAATTTCGTTGTTATTTCTGTATTCATACTAAGTCATCCTTTTTAGATTTATTATCTGTTGTAATTCTACCTCGTTTACTAAAGCTTTATTCAATTAAATTGCCCTTTTGTTGAATAAAAATTGCTCTCGATTCCTTAGAATATTGCAAATCATTTTAACACAGATTTCCCTAGTTTTCTCCCCATCATCCGAACTCATTCTCTTTAAACGAGGCCCTTTTTATTTTTTATGGAACGTTAAGGTTTGTTTAAGGTTTGTCCTCAATAATAGGAAGCACGGAGGAAATTGAAGCAAAGGAGAAATTCAATATGAAGACGATGTGCTTAAATGGGATTCAAGGTCGGACAGAACTGAAGCATGAAATGACAAAGATGGATTGCTTTCTTCTGAGAAATCGACTAAAGCATTACATGCAGACGGATCCAAATGCCAATCACAACGGGACATACCTGATTCGCAGCGTTTATTTTGATAACTTCGAGAATAAGGTGTTAACCCAGAAAAAAGAAGGGCATTTTGAACGTGATAAATTTCGGGTGAGACTCTACAACTATAATACGGCTTTTCTCTATTTAGAAAAGAAAAGCAAGCGAAATAATCTTACCTATAAACAAAAATGCCAACTGTCCGCTCCGGAATATGAACGAATCCGACACGGTGATATTGCTTGGATGGAGCACGACTCCCGGACACTTTTGCAAGATTTGTATGTTCAAATGAACCTATTCCAATTAAAGCCGATTACGGTTGTGGATTATGAAAGAGAGGTTTACATTTATCCACATGGAAATGTCAGAGTCACATTCGACAGCTCTATTAAAACAAGCTTTCGAAATAATGATGTACTTAATTCGCAATTACCTATGGTAGAAACGAATCCTGATATTGTCGTCCTTGAAGTTAAATATGATCAATACTTGCCGGATGTTATTAAACAAATGTTACAGATTGGCAACCGACTAAAAGGGACTTATTCCAAATATCAAATAAGCCGAATGTACGGCTGAGCAACTTTATTAAAAGAAAAATATAATTGGAGGTTTAATTATGGATAATATAACTTTTAACGATATATTCAAATCCAGTTTTTTAGAAAAAACATCGAGTTTTTCCATCATCGATTCCCTGCTTGGGCTAGTAATCGCATTTTTAATTGGTCTATCAATCTATTGGGTTTACAAAAAAACTTTTTCAGGTGTTATTTATTCTCACACCTTTAATATCGCACTCATCATTATGACGATGGCGACCGCATTAATTATTATGGGAATCTCCTCTAACATCCTCTTATCACTCGGGATGGTCGGTGCTTTATCGATCGTGCGTTTTCGGACACCTATTAAAGATCCGATGGATATCGTCTATATATTTTGGTCCATCGTCGCCGGTATTTTATGTGGAGCTGGCTTTATCCCATTAGCAATCTTAGGATCTATACTAATCGGAATTGTATTGATCCTATTTATCAACCGAATAAAAGTAGAGAATCCTTATTTATTAGTCATTCGCTATCAAGAAACGGAAATCGAACATTCACTAGAACATGTTATTGCAGAGCATACCGAAAAACACTCCATTAAATCGAAATCTGTTATGCCTGGTCATAACCATGAGGTCACATACGAAGTTCGAGTAAAACATAATGAGATGAACTTTATAAATACGATCTCCAGTCTGACTGGCGTGGAATCAGCAATCATGTTAAGCTACGATGGAAACTTTACAGCGTAAAAAAAGAGCAGCCCGATCAGTCGAAGGTATACGCCTTCGGTGATCGGGCTTACTTTTCATCTCCTTCAGTCACCGTTCATGCGTAGCGATGATCGTTTTAGTGTCAAAGACAGAACCAAACCGGATTCGTATTTTCAAGGACAAAAAGAGCCCCTTTTCGGAAAAATTGTCTCTGACACTGGCGATCAGAGACATTTTCATACTCGATTTAGACATTTTGTCTTCGATAGGACCTATCAGAGACATAAAGAGCCTCTTTTGCGAAAAAATGTCTCTGATTCAGTCGATCAGAGACATTTTCGAGCTCGTTTTAGACATTTTGTCTTCGATAAAACCTATCAGAGACATAAAGAGCCTCTTTTGCGGAAAATTGTCTCTGACACTGGCGATCAGCTTTGCTCATCACCTTAAACCGTTAACAATTGAAGCAACTTCACTAAAGTGTAAGAGCTTCTATGGATTTCGTTACTTTATATTCCTTCATATCCCAATCTTCATAAATAAATTTGTATTCATATCCAAATTGACCCTCTAATATATTTGGCAAATAGATGTGAATATTATCTACCACCCCTTTATTTTGGGGATCTAATACCCAATCAATCTCTTTCCAATCGAGAATCCCTTCATCTGTCTGGATCGGTGTCTGCACAGCAACATCAACTGGCAAGTCAGCAATAAAAACATACATACCTGAGTTGCCGCTACTACTTTCCCAAATGACATCTCCAGCATGATCCACTTTAGAAAGCGAAATGCCAGTTTCCTCCAGTGTTTCCCGCAAAATTCCTTCAATAGGCGTTTCATTCCGCTCTATTTTCCCGCCAACGCCATTCCACAAGCCCATATTCGGATTTTTCTTCCTGTTCAGGAGCAGCAGTTGGTTACCCTTCCTGATAAAGCATAGTGTATATTTCAGCATAAAAAAACTCCTATCATAACAGATACATTCACGAGCTTACTGCTTCCCCGCTAATGTTAAATTGGCTTTCATACATACTATAATAAAATCCTTTTCTTTGTAAAAGTTCTTGATGTGTACCAGACTCTAAAATTTCTCCGTGATGAATGACGAGAATCCGATCGGCATTTTCAATCGTTTTCAAACGGTGAGCAATAACGAAACTCGTTCGTCCTTCCGTTAATCGGTTAATCCCCTTTTGAATTTCAATTTCCGTATTCGTATCAATACTTGATGTCGCTTCATCTAATATTAAAATATCTGAATCAGCTAAAATCGCCCTTGCGATTGCTAGTAATTGGCGTTGCCCCTGGCTTAAATTCGATCCGCCAGAAGTAATCTGCGTATGATACCCTTCCGGTAAATGTTTAATGTAACTGTGGGCTGATGCCATTTTGGCTGCAGCCACTACTTCTTCATCAGTTGCTTCTAGGCGACCATAACGAATATTTTCCAAAATTGTTCCTGAGAACAAAAAAGTATCTTGCAAAACGACACCAATTTTTTTCCGCAATCCGCTTAGTTGATAATCTCGGACATCGCGTCCATCCACTTTCAACTCTCCACCTGTCACATCATAAAATCTCATCAATAAATTAATAATCGTTGTTTTTCCGGAACCAGTTGGACCAACAAGTGCAATTTTTTCTCCAGCCTTCACTTGAAAATCGATGTCTTTCAAGATCGTTTTTCCTTCGTCATAACTAAAGTGAACATGTGAGAATTCAACATCCCCTTTAAGAGATTCTATAACAATTGCATCTTCTTTATCTACTAAATCTGGAGTTTCATCCATCACTTCAAAAACTCGCTCCGCCCCAGCGATCGCCGATTGGAATGTATTCAATAGATTAGAAAGCTGGTTGATTGGTCTGAAAAATTGCCGAGAGTATGTTACAAATGCAGCAATGATCCCAACAGTCGCCATCTCATTCACCGTCATGACAGCTCCAACCGCAATAACGCAGCCAAGCCCCAAGTTGTTAATAAAGTTATTCACAGGTCCAAGAAATCCCGAAACTGTATCAGCTGACATCGCGGAGTGACGAAGTCTTTCATTAACTTCCGAGAATTGCCGATCGATTTTTTCTTCCTTCCCAAAAAGCGTAATGACTTCATTCCCCGAAATAGACTCTTCAATAAAGCCATTTAGTTCCCCTAAATCCTTTTGTCTTTTTATAAAAAAACTACTACTATACTTAATCAATTTTTTCGTAGTAAAAATCATTAATGGAATAACAAGTAATGTCACAATCGCAAGCAGCCAATTCATTGTAAACATCGCAATCCCCACTCCAGTAACCATTAAAACGGAGGAGAATATTTGGATTACGCTTTGGCTAAGCGCATTATTTAAACTATCGATATCGTTTGTTACCCGGCTCATCAGATCACCAGAAGAACGCTTATCAAAAAATCGCAACGATAATGTTTGAAATTTATCAAATAAATCCTGGCGTAATTTCCGAATCGTTTGCAAGGACACCCGAACCATCATAAAATTTTGCAACCATGTAAAAATAGTTGTTGCTAAATAAATAGCTGCAAGTACTCCTAATAACCGTAAAGTCCCGCTAATATCCTTTGGAATGATATAATCATCCACAATAATTCCAAGCATATACGGAACTAAAAGCCCGAGCAAAGTCGTCACAATGACAAATACGATCGATGCGATTAAAGCCGCCTTTTGCTTCTCCATATAACGCCAAATTCGCTTGATTGTTCCTTTAGCGTCCTTTGCCTTAACAACCGGTCCACTAAATCCTCTTGGACCACGTGCACGTCCCATCACGCTTGGGGTTGATTGTGAAGTGGATTTACTCATATGCTAACCTCCATTCCACTTTGAGCATGATAAATATTCCGATATACTTCGCTCTTCATCAATAATTCCTCATGTGTACCGCTCGCTTCAATCATTCCATCTTTCATAACTAGAATTTGATCTGCATTAATAATGGAAGAGATTTTTGAAGATATAATGAACACATTCGTACTTGAAAAATCTTTTCCCAATGCTTTTTGTACAGCTACCTCTGATAATGCATCGATCGCAGAAGTTGAATCATCGAGAACTAATATCTGCGGTTCACGAATAAAAGCACGGGCCATCGATAACCGTTGTTTTTGTCCACCTGATAAATTGGTCGCTCCCTGCATGAGTGTATGTTCATACTTTCCATCGAAGCGATCAATAAATTCGCTAGCAGCCGCTGATTGTGCCGCCACATCCATGTCTTGCTCTGTCGCTTCTTCTTTTCCAAAGCGAAGATTCTCCTTGATCGTCCCAGAAAATAGCGTCGCTTTTTGTGGAACAAATCCAATTGCTGACCGGAGCTTTTCAAGTGGCAGATCCTTTATGTTTACTCCATCAATGAGAATTTCTCCCAAGTCCGGATCATACAGGCGAGGAATCAGCTTAACGAGGGTTGATTTCCCACTACCAGTTGATCCAATTATTCCAACCGTCTCACCAGCCTTGGCGGTAAAGTTAAGATTTTTAAGTACATACTCTCCATTTTTACTATAGCTAAAATGAACATCCCTAAACTCTACATCACCACGGAGCGGCTGCTCTGCAATCGCGTGCTCACTTTCGGTAATATCAATCTCTGTGTCTAGCACTTTCATGATCCGATCAGCCGAAGGAAATGAACGAGCAATTTGCATTAATACATGACTACTGCTCATTAATCCGTTCATCATTATATTTAAGTAATTGATGAACGCTAGAATGACCCCAACTTGAATAATCTCTTCGTTAATCTTGATCACACCTAACCAAAGCCCTGCAATAATCCCCATATTAACTACGAACATCATAATGGGCATTAACGTTAAAATAAGCTGTTCTGCACTCATGTTTCGTTTAGTAAGCAAATCATTGACAGTTTTAAAATGGCCTTTTTCATATTCACCGCGATCAAAAGCTTTAATGACCCGAATACCCGCCAACATTTCCTGTAGTTTCGTATTCACTTTGTCCATTGCCTTCTGCACTTTTGCAAAAAGCTGCCCAGACTTTACGGAAAAGAAATAAATAAAAGCAATCAAAATAGGAATCGTGACAAGCAATATTGGAAAGAGCTCACGTGCCGTGAACCAGACGATCACGACAGATCCAATAAACAGCAAAGGCCCCCTCACAAAAATGCGCAAGGTCATAATAATCGACTGTTGCAAAGTTGAAATATCATTTGTCAATATCGTAATTAACTTTCCCGTCCCGAAAGAATCGATATTTTGATTTGAAAACTTTTCGGTTTTCTTAAATACATCTCGGCGAATATCTGTCGCAAAATGAACAGCTGCTTTTGCAGCATATACTGAACTTCCTGCTCCTCCGATTAATCCTACAAACGCACTAAATAACATAATAAGTCCAAGCTTTACGACATAACCGTTATCCTGATTGGCAATCCCGACATCAATGATTTTCTGCATAAACGTTGGTTGTAAAAGATCCATGACAACTTCCACACACATAAAAAGCGGTCCCAATAGCGCAAAAAGTGTATATGGCTTTATATATTGTAATAACTTCCTTATAGCACCCATAACATTTCCCCTTAACTGTTACTGTCCTTTTTTAAACGATCGGTCATTTCTTCCATCATCGTAATTAATTCTTGTATCTTTTTCGGATTTCCACGTGCCTTCTTTACCGATTTTCTCCATTCCTTTTCCCAACGATCAACGGCTTCCTTTAGTTGGATCGCGTGCTTGGAGTTTCTCCAAACCATCCGTTCTTTCCATTCCACCCAGAATTCAACCTCGAAGTGTGCTGCAGCTTCTTCTACTCGCTTCTTTCCTTTATCACTAAGGACGTAAATTTTTTTATCGGACTCGGCATCAAGTTCAATTAAATGCTGGTCTAATAATTCCTGAAGAGCTGGATAAACCGTACCCGCACTAGCAGAATAAGCACCACTAGAGCGCTCTTCCAACTCCTTCATAATTTGATAACCATGCATTGCTTCTTCCTTCAGCAAATGCAAAATGGCAATCTGAACAAACCCTCTTCGCTTTTTCATTTTCTTCCCCCTTAACTATATCGATAATTATATTCGATATATCGAGGAATATCAATCGTAACAAAAGCAGAGTTTAAGAATTTCTTCCGGTTCACTACCAACTAAGCCTAAAACGCAACATTTGATCAGTGATTACGTCTATTCTATAGAAGTGATAATGTGAAAAAACTGATTATTTTATTGATTGCAATTGGTCTTTCGTTATATGGGTGTAGTCAGGATGCAAACGAAAATAAAACAGTTTCAACCAAATACGAGGTTTATAATAGTAAGTGGGACGGTAACCCGATAAAGGTAAAGCAAAGAAACAACAACGGAGATTTCGAAAAAACAAAGGAAATAGCTGATCTCATTGAGGTGCAAAAACTTATAGAGGCCTTGGGAAATGCTGAATGGGAAGAGAATGTTAAAGTAGATATACGTCCTCCAGATTATAGTTTTACTTGGAATTCCTATAAACATGATGTTTGGGTAAATGAAGAATTTAAAAGATTAGATCTCATAATTGAGGGGCAGTCAAACTACGGAACTTTATCTGAGGAGTTATCAAAATTTGTATTCGAAATGTTAACAGGCAAGAAGATAAACAGCTAAGTTTGCTTACGTGGCATAGGCTGAACAATGAAGTTATCTCTAGAAGGAGTATCTTCAGACCAGGCGTAACTCACATTGAAAAATCTATTATAATAAAAAATGTTAGACTTAGAGACAACAATCTTTGAAACTAACATTTTTAAATTTTAAACAAACTCCTTCTATATAAAAACTTTAAGTATAGCCGAATGATCGTTGTTTTCTTTTCTAAGGTTGCGACGGAAAAAGATCCGTTCTTTATCCTTCTCCATTGCCGTTCGTGTAAACAAATTTAACGATTACAATTACACTCATATTCTTTAAATTTATATTCTTTATACAATCTAAATTCCTTAAAGTCACTAGTGTCTGACTCAAACACTTTAATTACAGGAGCAATATCATTCTTTGCAAATTCCCTCACTTGCTTATCAATATCAATCGATAATTCTAACGGATATTCATTCATATTTTCATATAGATTATTATGTTCACAAACATCGTACGTCACGGCCTTGTAATACCTCATCATCCTACTCCCCTCTCACTCCGTATTTTAAATAATAATTAACTTCCCCAAGTCATTTACACATCTCTCGTTTGCCATCGGAATAACCAAATTAAAAATAAACGTTAATCTCCTAAAATTAACGAATCCTTAACATGATATGCAGAATTATCCCGCTACCAAAGTTACTGTAACAGCGATACTCCATACGATCAACATAAAAGAAGTTGTCAGCCAAAATGTATTTTTAGCAGTAGGCTGCTCCTCTTTGACTTTCTTTATTACTTCTACGAGATTAAGACAAAAAATGATAGCTAAAATAGGTGTAGCATAAATACTAATAAATGCAAATATCATCAAATTCTCTACCTTTCTGGCTTTTACTTCCTTTTATTTCCCTGTCCCCAAAATTTTTATTTCCCCGCCCCAAGTACAATTCGTTTTGGACGATCGGTAGTGGCCTATTTCAATCTAGCCATTAATCATGAGCAATAATGTTCAATAATCTTAATAAGTTGTTCCGAATTCTCTGGTGAGACATTTTTAGATAATCTTGTAGCAGCAATAATAGGTGCCCATTGTAAAATTTCAGAAATTAGAATCCCACTTTTTTCACTATACAGTCGCAAATACAGATCCGCTATTTCAGATGAAAATTGGGAGTATAATAGATAAGTCCGATATACGTCGGCACGAACATCTCCCATATTTGAGTCAACCCAATCTATAACCACCATTTCGCTATCCGTCTGAATCAAATTAAATAAATGAAAGTCACCATGACAGAGCCTGTTTTCAAATGTAAACGATTCCATTTTCTTTAATAAAGCAGTTTTCAGCCTTCCCTCTAAAATATTTACTGAATTAATTTGACGATATAATTTATTATACATTGGTTCGATTGAGTCTGGAATAATATTGTGAATTTCAAGTTGCATATCGATAGAAAGGCTTAAGTAATGTTCTGCTCGATCTCTATCTTTAAGTAATAAACCACCTAATGTCTCTCCCTTTATATATTCCATAATAATAACTTGTTTTCCATTTATCTTAGTAACCTCAAAGACCTTAGGTACACGAAGTCCATATGAATAGGCAATTTTTTGTTTCTTTGCTTCATTTACAGATTCATCATCTGGCAAATAATCTTTAAAAACTTTATATATTTTTTGATCGTAAAGATAAATTTCCGCAGTATTTCCTTCCGCTATGGGATTACCTAAATCCATTGATTCCTCTCTCCTTTCCCCATACAAACTAGAATCAAGCCCCTGTGTATCATACATGGGGATTGATCCTAATAATATTCAAAACGGCTACTGCATAATCAATCAACCAATTCTACAGATAGAGTATTAATTTGCGCAGGATTCGATTCTCTAACGGTGCCATCAAACCCTACTTTTACCTTGTCCCCGACTTTAAAGCTCTGTTTATTATTTACAGAAAGATCAACAAACACGTCACCTTCCGGATTGTTCTCAAAAATTGTAGCAGAAACAATTGCCCTATTACCGCTAATTTCCTTAATTGTTCCTATAAAACTAAAATTTTCCGTTTTGATGTCATTGTTTTCATCTTCATTTTGGTCTATTGAATTTGAACATCCAGCAATGGTGAACAAGGCAATAATTGTTAATACCTTAAATATTCTTGGCATCTAACATCATTCCTCCGTCAATAACTCAACGCTGTTTCTGGTACGATCTTAAATCCTTCAATCACCGTGTCTTCATCTACTTCTATTAACACACAGCGTTTTCCATTATAATTTACTTGTTTCACATATTTTAAATCTTGCGGGCTAATCGCGATATTGGCGACCTTTGTTTCGATCTTTATCGATTTAGATGAAAATTTCGGGACAATACTGCTCGCTTTTAATTCATATTTTTCATCATCGATTACCTTTTGGAAAGCCATCTCCACTTGATCTGTGTCCACATTCTCAACACCGCTCACCTTTAAAACACGTTGCACATCTTTATAATCTAACATCGGAACTTCTTCTTCTTCCTCTTCATCCATCATCCGGTTAATTTCTTCATAGACGTTAGTGAGTGTCTCTGTATCTACAACCTCACCAACGACCTCTTTCACAATTTCCTCAAAAACTGCTTTATCGTCCTGAGCGGTCATAATGTCTTCACCGTTCAGCACAGTTTCGATAAAATGGTAGTTAGGTTGATTCACTTTCCCGGATGAATAAAGGATATGATTCACATCCGCATAGTTTTCGGTAAAACAAGGGAACATAAAGCCGGCAAAAGGTGAAGACAAATTGATCACCGAGTCAACTGAAACACTGGATTTAAATTCTTTCTCAATAAAATCGAACACGAGCGCTTTCTTCGGTTGCACCGTCGGGTTAATACTGCAAAGAATAAACGGATGATCATAGACCTCATCCAAATCACTAACCTCAGCTTCCTCATTTTTCTTTTTCGTTGGCTTAAAATATTCACCGCGAATAAAAGTGACGACCATGTCCTTTTCATATTGAACATCCTTAAACATCTTTTCAACGATTAAAAGCATTTGCTCTTTCCAGTCTTCAACGTCATCTTTTTCAAGAGCTTCATATAAAATAACCTGTGTATGATCTTCAGCTTCACTTTGAAATTTCACTTCAAATAACTTTTCATCCACATTTCCGGAAAGTACTTTTTTAAAATTTTTCATAAATAACTCTTGCTGCTCACGATCCAACATAAGAAATGGGTGGCTTTCTTCATGATAAATTTCGCTGCTATCTTGCCTTATATAAACATTAAATATATCTTTTACTTTTAATAATTCATTATCTAATTTGAATTGTTTACGAATATTTGCAATGTCTTTCTTGTTCATTTGAACGTCAACTCCTTAGCTATCTTCAACAGTTTAATCATTCATTATACAACTCTATCATTATACATCATTATTACTATCGTTTTTTAATTTAAATAGTTTGAGAAGATTTCCCACTCATCTTTTAAAATAAAAGATAGTGTTTAGATTTCTCTAATGAACTGGATTAATCGGATTATTTGCATCTATCTAGGAGCCTTGAATAAGGAAGGGGATTGAATATAAGTAACGAAAAAATGCTTTGAATTTGAAAATGGGACAGAATAAAGGAGAGTATACATTTCTTTTGCTTAATTATCTTAGTTGCTAATAAGAGCGACATTGAAGGAGGATTTTTATGAAAAAAAGCCTTTTAATATTTACCATTTTAATTTATTTCTCTTATTTTCCTGCCCAAGCCGAAACTGTAACAAAAAATGATGTACAATTGCGGGATGATGTGATCCTTGTTTTACTTTTTCCATCCATCGATAAAGAACTTGAAAAACAATTTGGCAAATCGACGCAGTATTATTGCGCTAAAATTCTTCAAGTAAAAAGGCTAGAACATAACTACCATTATAATATCACAGTACAGCTAACAACATTTGAAGGTGCTCACAGTCCTCCATTTAATTTAGTAACCATCACTCTTAGTAATGAATTAAGTATGGAGTTTCGAGCTATCAAATTCAAAAGCACAAGATTAAATCCCAACGAAATAATTGAATGCAAAGGCTTGTCCAATTAATACCTAAAAACTCTTTAAATTGACCTTCATATTAAAAACGTTGATTGAAGCAGAAGGCGCCGAGGTAGCTCCCCGTATCGCTCTCGGAAGCGCGAGCCTTCTACAAGAATCAACTATAACGTAAATGTATTAGCGTCCTATCTTCTCTACGTATTCTTCCTCCGTCACCGCACGAAATATCAATTTTTCGTCAGTCTGCCAAAACGAAACGTCGAATTCGGTTGCATCTCCATGAAAATTCCCAATCATTTTCACTTGCTTTCCTTCATCATTAGTGAAAATTTCTACCATCTTCCCATCCGTTATCCCGACTATATCATAGGTCCTTTCTTCGTAAGGTTTGCTTTCATCACCAGTGTCAGCCATTACAAGCAAAGAACCTGTCAATTCCCCTTCACGAAGAGCTTCATCGATTTTTAGAAACAGCTGAAGTGATCCATCTTCTGTCGTAGATAAAAATCCATATATACGATCAAGTTCAGAGAAAAATTCGTTTATCCGAGCTTTTTCTAGTTCTTCCGTTCTGTCTAACGGAGGTTCTGCCTTTTCTTGTGCAGCCATGATCCACCATATAGCCGCTCCAATCAACACGACAATAAGTGCTGCCAAGCTCCATATTTTTATTTTCATCGGTTCCTTTTCCTCCTATGGCCGGAATTCCTGAAAAATCTATGGCACCCTCTCTATTTTATGCAAGTCGTACTTATTCTTTTCCTTTAGCAACAGGATTTTCTTCATATGAGACCCAATCACTATAACTTCCGGCGTATAGTTTTACTTGCTCATAACCTGCCATTTTTAAAGCAATATAGTTAGGAGTCGCTGTTACACCTGATCCACAGTATACGATAATCGGTTCATCTTGACGAAGCCCCGCAAACCTTAGCTTCTGTTCCTCACTATTTTTAAATGAATCTTCCTCCAATCCATCAGACCAACATTTATTGATGGCACCTGGAATATGTCCAGCCACTCTATCAATCGGTTCAAATTCTCCTAGGTAACGGGCTTCATCTCTTGAATCAATTAATACAGGGGATTTCTTCGCGGAATCAACAATCTCTTTTACCTCTTCATAAGTGGCCAGCATTTCTTTTTGGAGATGGACATGGAACGAAGCTGATTCCCCTTTTGGTATTTCCTCTGTTACCGGATAATCGGCTTTTATCCACCCTCTAAAGCCTTCATTTAATACATAAACCTTTTCATGACCTAGATATGCTAATAACCACCAAAAGCGAGATGCGAACTGACCTTCTCCACCGTCATAGGCTATTACCGTTTTCGTATTGTCAATCCCTGCTTTTACAATTTCAAGTATAAATCGTTCAATCTTCGGAAGCGGATGCCTGCCACCATGCTCTGAAACTGGAGCAGATAAATGTTTTTCTAAATCAAAATAGAAAGCTCCTGGAATATGATTTTCCCGATAAAGTCTTTCCCCTTCCTCTGGATCTCCCAATGCAAAACGACAATCTACTATCTTGACATCCTTATTATTTAAATTTTCAACAAGCCATTCCTTATTCACTACAAAATTCACTTTACTGCACCTCCAACTTTTCTAAAGACCATTATCCTTTAATAAACAAGCATTTATATAATATTTCGTGTTTCATGACGGTAATCCTTTATCTAGGAGAAAATTTTTATCCGCACAGAACATTGTAAAAAAATGTTTGATTTTGATGGAAAAGGGTATTAAACCTATAAGCAGTTATTCCATTTCTTAGGAGGTTTTTAAGATGAGACAAGCTATACCTATTCAAACAGCTATTGTAATAGGGCTAGGAGCATCTGCTGCAATGTGGCTATCATCAAAAACAAACCGAATAAAACTGCAATGTTCACTTAAGGATTTGAAACGTAAGTTTATACCTTCCCCTTACAAAAGTAAAAGTCTCCCTGTTACGAAAGGCGGACATCCTCACCCAACTGATATAGAGGATAACAAAATGGTGGATGAAGGCGCTATGTACTCCGTACAATTTTTTAATGAGAATGTGCAATAGATGATTGGGGGAGCACTTGCCCCAATCCTTTTGTATTGTTCCAATATATTTTAACGATCTTCCTGCTAGACTAATGTATAAATGTGTTGTCACAGATGAAACTATACGAGAAAAGGAGTGACTATAATGAATCAAGCTCATTTTGATAAAATGAAAAATGGTAAAGGATTTATCGCTGCATTAGACCAAAGCGGTGGAAGTACTCCAAAGGCATTAGCTGATTATGGCGTTCCGGAAAGTGCATACACAAATGAGGAAGAGATGTTCGACTTAGTCCATCAAATGCGGACACGAATTATTACATCCCCCGCTTTTGACTCGAACTATATTCTTGGAGCAATTCTTTTTGAGCAAACGATGGATCGAGAAATTGCAGGGAAGTATACGGCCGATTATTTAGCCGAAGAAAAAGGGATCGTTCCTTTTCTAAAAATTGATAAAGGCTTAGCAGCGGAATCAAATGGCGTACAACTTATGAAGCCAATTTCAGACCTCGACGATACACTACGTCGAGCAAATGAACGCCATATTTTCGGCACAAAAATGCGCTCCGTCATTAAAGAAGCGAATGAAGACGGCATCAAAGCCGTGGTCGATCAGCAATTTGAAGTCGGAAAACAAATTATTGCCGCTGGGCTTATCCCGATTATTGAGCCTGAAGTCGATATTCATAGTCCAGAAAAAGAAAAATGCGAAGAGCTATTGAAAACTGTAATTCTTAGCCACCTTGATCAATTAAGCGAAAACGAAAATGTCATGTTAAAAGTTAGCATTCCTACAAAAACAAATTTTTATAAAGAATTAATCGACCATCCGAGAGTTGTACGAGTTGTTGCATTATCTGGGGGCTACTCACGAGTAGAGGCCAATGAAAAACTAAAAGCCAATGACGGTCTGATCGCAAGCTTTTCAAGAGCGTTAAGTCAAGATTTAAATGCCAATCAAACAGATGAAGAATTCAATGCTGCACTTGAAAAAGCTGTAAAATCAATTTATGAAGCTTCTATTTGAGCTTATGACAGAAAAAAGTAGTTCGTATCAAAGGACGAACTACTTTTTATTATTAAATACTTAATAAATATACCCTTGTTTCATATGGCTTTAGCGTGAATTCTTTCCCTAATGTTTCGTCTGTCACTCCATAGTTGTTAAGAACAAGTTTAGCAGATTGTCCCTGAATATTTGCAGGAACTTCGAAAGGCGTAGTTTGATCAGAGAAATTATTAATCACTAAAGCTTTTTTCCCGTCTAATGAACGTATATAAACGAAGAGCTTTGAGTCATCTGCAAATAATAATTCATATGTTCCATAAACAAATAGTTCATTCTCTTTCCTTAAGCGAATCAACTTTTTATAAAAATTCAAAATTGAATCTGAATCAGCTAATTGATCTGCCACATTAATTTTTGGATAATTAGGATTTACCTTCATCCATGTTTTACTTCCTGTCGTAAATCCTGCCATTGGTTCATTGGACCATTGCATCGGTGTCCGGGAATTATCTCGTCCCGTCTTCCAAATGACTTCCATAATTTTTTCATGAGGAGTTCCTTTTGCCGATTCAATCTTGTAATAATTGATCATGCCGACATCATTATAATCTTCAATGTTAGGGAATTGAACGTTCGTCATTCCGATTTCCTGCCCCTGGTAAATAAACGGAGTCCCCTTCATTAGAAAATATAAAGCTCCAAGCATTTTGGCGCTCTCTTTCCAATACTCCTTATCATTTCCCCAACTAGATACTCTGCGTGTCTGGTCATGGTTTTCAATAAATAACGCATTCCAGCCTCTGCCTTCAAGACCTGTCTGCCATTTCGTTAAGTTTTCCTTTAAAGCAATGACATCGACAGTTCCATCTGTCGCCTTTTCCCAAAGACCTAAAAACTCGAATTGAAAGATCATATTGAAATAACCATCTTCTCCGACCCATTTATCAGCATCTTCAATGCCCACACCATTAGCCTCGCCAACCGTCATGATGTCATAATTTTTTATCGTCTTATGAGCAAATTCTGATAAAAACTTATCAATGCCCTCAACATTCATCATTTTCGGAAACGAAGGTACATATTCTAAGTTATTCGGATTTGGCATATCTTGTAAACCAGGTTCCTTTTTTATATGAGAAATGGCGTCTACTCGGAACCCATCGATCCCTTTATCAAGCCACCAGTTTACCATATCGTACAATTCTTGACGGACATCAGGATTTTCCCAATTAAGATCCGGTTGCTTTTCAGAGAAAATGTGCATGAAATATTGGTCTGTTTTTTCATCATATTTCCATGCTGGCCCATTAAAAATCGACTCCCAATTATTTGGTTCCTTTCCATCCTTGCCATCACGCCAAATATACCAATCTCGTTTCGGATTGTCTTTGGATGATTTTGACTCAATAAACCAAGCATGCTCATCACTTGTATGATTAATAACTAAGTCCAATATCAATTTCATTCCACGTTTATGAACCTCTTCCATAAGTTCATCAAAATCTTCCATTGTCCCAAAGTCGTCCATAATATCTTGGTAGTCTGAAATATCATATCCGTTATCATCATTTGGAGATTTATACATCGGACAAACCCATATCACATCAATTCCTAAATCCTTTAAATAATCTAATTTCGTAATAATTCCCTTTATATCACCAATTCCATCTCCATTGTGGTCCATAAAACTTCTCGGATAAATTTGATAAACGACACTTTCCTTCCACCACTGTTTATTCATAATTGACCTCCAAATTCTATTACTTCCTTTAGATCAGCTATTCTTTATTTGTTTAAGGGAAATCGTCGACTCTCTTTCAACCATAATGGTCGGGATAATGATACATTTCTTAAATTCCGTAGGATCGTTAATTTCCTCAATTAAACATCTAGCTGATTCATATCCTAACTGGTAAATTTGCGTATCTATTGATGTAAGAGAAGGATTAGAAAATGTAGAAACGATTGTATTATTAAAACTAATTAAGCTGACCTGATTAGGTACGTTTACTTGTTTTTCTTTTAGTACAAGCAATGCATTAATCGCTGTTAAATCGTCGATTGCTACAATCCCACTAGGCGGAGAGTCCAACCCTATAAGTTCATAAATAGCATCTCTGACGGCGTCTGGGGATTCCGGATTTTTAATATATTCCTCAGAAATATCCAATTGATTTAATAAAACAGCTTCTTTAAAACCTTGTAAACGGTATTTACTTACTTCAAATTGAAGCGATCCGCCAATATAAGCAATCTTTTCATGACCTTTCTCGATCAAATACTCTGCTGCTTCTCGAGCAGCCTTTACATTATCATTATCAACATATGTAATTTTATGAGCTTGACCAAGAGGTTTTCCGATGACAACAAAAGGAATACCACACTCCATTAAATACGGCACGACTGGATCAGCTTGTTTGGAATAGGATACGATAATCCCATCGACCTTTTTACCTTGAACCATTTTTACGACATCTTGAAAAATTGATTCTTCCGATTCACCCGTAGTTAAACTAATACTAAAATCTTGTTTATGACACCAAGCACTAATGCCGCGTAAAACTTCTGGAAAAAATGGATCATGAAGAGATTCGCGCGCAGAGCTCTTCATGACAATTCCGATCGTCTTAGTCGACCGTTGAACTAGATTTCGGGCATTTTGATTAATATGGAATTCCAATTCTTCCATGACTTTTCGTACTTTTTGCTTTGTCTTTTCGCTAATTTTAGGGCTGTTTGATATAACACGTGATACTGTAGAGGTTGAAACACCAGCTTGTTTGGCAACATCTTTAATTGTGACACTCATGTAAGACACCTCTTCATTAGATACAGTTCATAACGCAAAGCATATAAGTTAACAGCCATTCTAAAGCACTTCGCTAGAGAATGGCTGTAAGGATTAATTTGTAGCTCTATCTTTAATAATAGGAACTGCAAGCGCACCTACAATGAGCAAAATTCCCGAAACTAAAATCATAGCCGGCATAGATGCTCCCAGTGCTGGGAATAAAGCAAAGCTTAAACACGATGCGATAATTTGTGGCAAACAAATACTGCCATTAAATAAGCCTAAATACATGCCCATGTGCTCTCCTGATAGAGCATTCGTAAGCATCGTAAATGGATAGGTCATCATCGCAGCCCAAGCAATACCAATTAATACGAAGGAGATGATCAATACCCCTTGGTGATGAACGAAGAAGACAGATCCGAACCCAATCCCACCTAGTAACAAACTAATAGCATAGGCCATTTTATGTTTTCCATTAGGTACTCTTGACAAGACTAACGACCATAACACAGCGGCAATGGATTGCACAGCTGATAGCATACCAAACCAGTTTCCAGCCGCTTGATATTCAGCGCTTGATGGTTCAACGGTATTCCACACATTTTCTGCGACTGCACCTGTACCATAAGTCCATAAATATTGAAATCCCATCCAGCAAAACAATTGAACTAACGAAACTGTCCAGAAAACTTTTGGAGCTTTGCGCAGTAATGTAAAAACGCCAGCTCTTTCTGTACTAGCAGTATCCGAAATACCATGGTAAGCTGCATACTCAGCTGGGGGATATTCTTTAACTTTAAATATCGTAAAAAGGCTACACAGAACTAAAATAACAGCTCCTGCATAGAAGGAGATAACAACCGACTGCGGCACAACACCTTTTGCCGCACTATTGGAAATACCAATCATCGTTAATAGGAAAGGAAAAATACTAGCTAATACAGCACCGCTATTCGACAAGAAACTTTGAATCGAATAAGCAAAACCTTTTTGTTCCTCATTTACCATGTCTCCAACCATCATCTTGAATGGCTGCATAGCGACATTCGATGAAACATCCATAAACAAAATTGTGACAGCACCAAAAGTAAGAGCAGCGACTGCACTTAATCCAAAGCTACCCGCATTAGGCAAGAGACACATAACGATAACCGCTACAATTGTCCCTCCGAGTAAATAAGGAATGCGGCGACCAAGTTTTGGTAACCAAGTGCGGTCTGAAAAATAGCCGACTAAAGGTTGTACAATTAATCCTGCCAATGGCGGTAAAATAAAGAAGAAGCCTAGATTATGCGGATCCGCTCCGATCGTTTGAAAAATCCGTCCCATATTGGAACTTTGTAATGAGAATGCCATTTGCACTCCTAAAAACCCAAAACTTATTAACCAAATTGTACTTATAGGAAGATTAGGTAACTTATTTCCTGTACTTTTTGATTGATCTTGTTGCTCCTCTATCATAAAAAAATCCTCCTAAAAATTTTAAAAAATATGAAACTATGTACCTGTGTAATGTTAATAACTACTTTAGCCCGTTTATTGCCATTATAAATGCAATCGTTTGCACTTAAAAACAATCAAGCTAAATAAACTAAGGAAGTTAATATGATACATTTCCTTTACTTATCATATTTTATATAGAAATATATCAAAAAAACATCATTAACAGGTGAAATATACTTTAATGAACATGTTTCATTATAATATTTATTATCATTTAGGGCAATCGTTTGCACAAATCCCTAAAAAAATTACAGTGGATTGAAAGTATCTACATTTATGAAAGCCATTACTTCGATATACTCTCAGATTCAAAAAAGAAGCTATCATGAACAATCACATTGGAGATAGCTTCTTTTTTAGCTCAGTTTATACAAAGTTCAATTACTTTTATTGTAAAGAATCCCCTTTGGGTTTATAACAATTAATATGATCGCAGCAATAAAGTAAGAAAGCATAACATATACAAGAATATCTAATAAGTCTCCTTTAATCAAAACAAGAGAAAAATTGAATAATTGGTGACTAACTATTGGGATCACTAGATTCTTATTTAGATTGTAAAACAACGTTAAAATGACCGAAAAAGATAAAATTCCAATCATAAAAAGTAAAATGTACTTGATTAAATCCAAGCCTGTATAGCCCGAAGCGAACCAAATTGGAGCATGCCAAAATCCCCATAACACCCCTATTGTTATCGCTGATCGTAAAGGCGAGTACTTCTTTTGAAGCTCATTTAATGCATATCCACTCCAACCGAGTTCTTCACCTAAAGGTCCCCTTACTAAGTTATCTGAAAAGGCAATAATTAACAGTCCAAGGCTTGTAATCGATAATCCTACATTTTGTGTATCATTTGTTGCGGATTGTAGAAACATAGCCACTGCAGTAATGAATACTTGAATGATCACAACGGTGCTGAGAACAGAAACCTTGATTCTTGTGGCAAAAAGCGCCTTTACAAAATTCCTTAACTTTAATTCTGGATAAATTCTTCTAAATAAAATGACAAATGCAAAAGTTGAAGACCATGCCGATACGATTTGTAAAAAGTATGTAATCTTTGCAGATGCATCTAACAAGATGCTTAGCCCGATGACAATAAAAAACACAAAAAATATGACATAGGTTAAAATAATAAAACTAACTAAAGGTCTACTCAATGCTTTTTGCTTTTTCATAAAAACCACACCTTTTTAAAATAAGTCGTCGCAACGGGAAACATTTCATCACTGACGCCTTCATTTTAAACCTGTGGGTTACCCCCAGCTCAACAACTTTTATTACATTATTTTATTGGGGCGTACATTTCTAAAAAAACACGTTCAAGTCCTTCTTCGTATGTTGTTAATACTATGTTAATGTAGGCTAAACCTACTAATTCATATCCATTTTCTTGAGCTATTTTTATAAGTGTATCCCCTACTTCATTATCAATATTGTTTCCGCCGTCTACCGCTCTACCATTTTCTAAAACAGTATAAATACACTTTGGATAAGCAATGACTTTACTAGTAAGATGATTGTCAGTATCTTCTTTCTTGTTAACAACTATAAATCTATCCGCTTTTATTCCTTCTCTATCAAAATGGATAACGCGTCTTACACTATTTAAAGTAACCGCCTTCTTTAGATTTTCTGAATTATTTCTTATAATTTCGTATTCATTAAAGGCAGTATAATCCGTTAATTCCCCTTTTATCTCTAAAGGCTTCATCTCTTTAACGGTAAATTTCCCTAAGTGTTCTTGTATTTTAGAATAGTCCTCTTTTACTGATTTTATTTGTTTTAAGAGGAGCTTTTTATATTCAAGTTCCTCCAGTATTTTTGCTTCCTTCTCTGCCAATATATATTCTAAATTAGCTAAGCTCTTGCTTTGTCTGATTTCCTGGATTTTCTTAATCTCAATATCAAGCTCTCTATAAAAATTAATAGTCATGACATCATGAATATCAAATTGATTATACTTTCTATAACCACTTTCCTCATCATACCTTGGCTTAACCAATTCTTTTTCCTCATAATACTTTAATGTATCTCTTGTAACCCCTAAGAAATTAGCTACTTGGCCAATGGTATACATAATACCCCTCCCTATCTTATAGCAATGCACAAATTATAAAAATAGTACTGTTGAAGATCCCTACTCTTAATAGTACTTCAAGTATATAAAAGCAAAAAAATAATAATACTTAAAAATATATTACTTCTGTAAATAAAGATTTATTTAATTTTTAAAGTAGGGTATTGTTATTACCTGAAGAAACAATAATTTCATGAAGGTTGTGTCAACATGCGAATTAATAAATATATAAGTGATTCCGGAAAAACATCCAGACGTGGAGCAGATCGGTTAATTGAAGAAGGTGTCGTATTTATTAACGGGAAACGTGCCACTGTCGGCAGTCAGGTTAAACCAGGGGATCGAGTATTAGTAAATGGTGAACCTATTCACATAGCAAGAAATAATGTCTATATTGCCTTAAATAAGCCAGTGGGCATAACGAGTACAACAGAAAAAGGCGTAAAAGGAAATATAGTGGATTTGGTCAACCACCCATTAAGAATCTTTAATATTGGGCGACTTGATAAAGATTCAGAGGGCTTAATCTTGCTAACGAATGATGGCGACATTGTTAATGAAATTCTGCGTGCTGAGAACAAGCACGAAAAGGAATACATTGTTTCTGTAGACAAGCCCATAACCCCTGATTTTTTAACGAAGATGTCTGCAGGGGTCAAAATATTAAATACTAAAACACTTCCTTGTGAGGTCGAGCAACTATCCAAATATGAATTCAAAATCATTTTGAAACAAGGATTAAACCGGCAAATACGTCGGATGTGCGCGGAACTAGGATATGACGTATATAGATTACAAAGAATCCGCATTATGAATATCCATTTGGGAAATCTTCCAGTTGGGCAATGGAGAGATTTGACTAAAAAGGAGAAAAACCAATTATTTAGGGAATTAAACTATGAGCCAGCGGAATGGTAGAGTCTAAATAATAATCGATGGTTTCAGTGCTTCTTTTCAAAAGGAGCACTGAAATCAAAAAGATTTTTCTTTAACCCGGCGATACAGAAGATGCGGCAGCTGCTTCGTCAGCCTTCACACAATCGATAGCCACTACGAGGGCAATCATGAGTGTCTCCATCTCTTCCTGCAATACTTGAACCTTATAGCTATCGCCCCATGTAAACCATTCCTTACTTACCTGCCCGATAACTTTTCCATGTTGATACACCTGAAAATTCATGTCCCACCAGTTCCCCTGTACTTCAATACCAGCCGCATCAATGGTATATCGTGCCTTTAAAAAGGAAAACTCCTTCTTGATTGTCAACACCTCTCGGCCATTCACCTCAACAAAAAATTTCGGTAAAAAGCTAAACACCTTTTTCGTAATAAGTGCAACTTCCTCCCTTGCTGTATTCATAATGGAGAAAGTCTTGGGTATCTTCATAAAACTACCCTCTATAAAAAAGATGTCCTCCTCCTGCTGATCCTTTACCGTAAACTTGCCGCTCAGACTGAATACCTTCTGCTTTATATAAAATTGCTTCATAATATGCCTCCTTCGATATATAGCTTATTACTAAATATTCAACTCATTATCTTAGGATTCCTTCTATTAAAGAAGTTTACATCCCTTACTAATCTCTAAAAAAAGCCGATTCAACAGTATTGTAGAATCGGCTTTTTTAGAGATTTGTGTTACATTTACTGTAACAGGTATACTTCCGAAGGTTTATCATGCATTGGTCTTTTCCCTTCTGAAATAAGGCCATTTATTCTTTCAATTAATTCAGGTAGTTCATTCATTGTTTTGATTGTAAAATCGGCTCCGTTTTGTAAAAAAGTTTGTTCTGTTTCAGAGATGACCTTCTGTTGGT
This sequence comes from Bacillus niameyensis, assembly GCF_001375535.1. Classification (GTDB taxonomy): domain Bacteria; phylum Bacillota; class Bacilli; order Bacillales; family Bacillaceae_C; genus Lederbergia; species Lederbergia niameyensis. The sequence goes on along the minus strand of NZ_LN831197.1, from coordinate 4,357,246 downwards.
CATCTTCGGATAGAGCATTAAATTCAGCTAAACTTAGACCCATTTCCGAGCTTCCTATGATAACGCCTACTGACCAAACACCTGCGTTTACAGCCTCTTTTATATCTGAGACTGTATCTCCTACTTTAACTACCTTCCAACAGGCTGATAATTGCAATGCTTCCATATTTCGATAAACCATATATGGATACGGTCTCCCAAGAGAATCGGTTCCGTCAGGAGTGATATAAAAATCAGGACTATACCCTTTTTTAAGAGCATTCGGTACAACAACATCCATCATAGTTTGTGTGTATCCTGTTGTTGAACCAATTTTCAATCCTTGACTTCTTAGTATTTGGACTGCCTCAATCACCCCCGGAATGGGATCTGTATATTCGATTAAAGAGGACAAGAGTGCAGGTTCGAATTCAGCATATAATTTCTTTACATCCTGTTCATTAAACTCGCTGCCGAATTTCTCCCTCCATAGATTAGAAATTCTAGGTGTAGAAAGCATGGCACGAATATGGTCAATCTTAAGCAGTCCCATTGGTGCTCTTGCCTCTTCCATTGTCACATCAATGCCTGCCTTTTTAAAAATATCAATAAATACATTTACAGGTGCAAAACAACCAAAATCAACCGTCGTCCCAGCCCAATCAAAAATGACTCCTTCAATTTTATTCACTTTGCCATCACTCCCATATATTCTTCAATTATTTCACATAATGCTTGGATATCTTCCTCATAAACTTCACCAATGTTTCCAATCCGAAATGTATCTACATCTGTAAGTTTTCCTGGATAGAGAACAAAACCTCTCTCTTTTGCATAAGTATAGAACTCTTCAAAGTTAAATTGTTCATTCGGAAAAACAAAAGTAGTAATAATTGGTGATTGTTTGTCAGCTGTAATATAAGCATGAAATCCTACTCTTTCAAGTCTTTCTCTTAAAATACGATTATTATTTTGATAACGGGCAAATCTAGCTTGAATACCGCCTTCTTCTTTTAATTCATCAAGCGCCTTTGAAAAAGCTGCCACTACATGTGTTGGGGAAGTATAGCGCCATTTTCCATCCTTCTCCATTTCCACCCATTGATCATATAAGTCTAATGATAGACTACGTGAATTTCCCTCACATGCAAGTAGTTTCTCTCGTTTGGCAATCACAAATCCAAAACCTGGCACACCTTGAATACATTTATTTGCGCTGCTGATTACATAGTCAATTCCAAGCAAAGGTACATTGATATCCATTCCACCGAAACTACTCATTGCATCAATAATAAGAGTTTTTCCATAATCGTTCGCAAGTCTCGACACCATATCAACTGGATTCAGTATTCCTGTCGTTGTTTCACAATGCACCATAACCATGTGGGTAATTTCTTGATCTTCTTCTAAAACTGCTTTTAATTCCTCTTCTTTTGGGTATTCATTGTAATCTACACGAAATTCCCTAAAGTTCAGACCAATACACTTCGCCATTTTTACAATTCTTTCCCCATATGCACCATTTGTGATAATGAGGGCTTTATCCTTATTGGTCATAGCTGTTTGCATGACAGATTCAACCGCGAACGTCCCACTTCCTTGCATAAGGACAACCGTATACTCGTCTTCTGCGGCACCCGCAAGTTCAAGAAGTTGAGTTCTTATTTTTTGCGTAATAACCTTATAATCATAATCCCATGTGCAGCGGTCAAAGAGCATTGTCTCTTTAACCGTGCTTGTAGTTGTTAGAGGGCCTGGTGTTAATAATTTATAATGATCCATATCCATCTCTCCTTCATTTTACTTTGCTGCATTGAAAAACTCTTGATGTTGCTTTAATAGTTCAACCGTTAATGGTTTTTCGAAACTCATTGTATGTGCAGGTTTGTAAATGTCACTAACCGATTCACCTTCATAAAGAGGAACGGGATAATGAGTGATTAATTCTTCCCTTCCATCTTGAATAATGACTTCTGCCATTTTCATTGCTAATTCGGTCGTTTTATCATCCTTTTTTACAATAGCGACTGTTTCAGTAAGGGAAAAATTCCCTTCAGTTGGATCAACATAGTCAATTGGTGCGCCTTGTTCTTTCGCGATCACCGCTTGATGACGAAGCCCAAAGCCAGTAGCCACTTCACCTGCTTGAACTTTCTTAATAGGACCTGATCCAGAACTTTCAAGATGCGGACCCGTATTTGCTATTAAATCGTGAAGAATGTTTTTTCCTTCTTGTTCTCCGTACTCCGCAATAACGGCTTGGACTAATAACCATGCTGTAGAAGAGTCCATAATATTTGGAATCGATACAAATCCTTTAAACTCAGGTTTTGTTAAGTCCTTAATAGAAGTTGGCATCGGTAATTTCTTTTCTTTGATTACTTCTGTATTGACGAAAATAGAGCCAGTATTCGCTAAAATCGGTGTATGATAAGATGCATATTTCTCTAATGCGTTGTTTGTGAATGTTAAATCTGTAAACATTTTGTGCTTCTCCTGAGCGCTCTCAACAAAATAAGAGCTCATTGTGACTAAGTTAGCATTAATTTTTTCACCCTCAGCGATTAATTTCCCACCTAATTCAGAAGTACTTAAAGATTGAATGATATATTTCCCTTCATATCCTGCGTCCTTAAGGGCATTTTCAATCGCGGCAACAGCTTCTTCATCACTATTGGTGAGAATAACCACTTTCTCCGCCTCATCAGCATTTGCTGCATTACCACTACAGCCAACTAAAGCAAAAACGAGACTAGCGGCTAGTAGAGCCAGTAACATCCCCTTCATTTTTTTAAACATTATTTTCCCCTGCCTTCTACAATTTTTTATTTCAAAACTGTCCATTACCCACTAAGTGGTTGGCGTTTTTGAAAATAATGACAAATGAACTTAACGAGTAAGTTGGTCCCAAAGATCAGGATCGACAAAACAAAAATCTCATTAAATTTTGCGAAATGCTGTAATTCTTTTATTTTGCTTGCTACTAATGATGTCTCAGCTGTAACTAAGAAGATTATTCCACTAATCGTTACCATTGCATTAATGAAATAGTAGCTAAACATCTCAAAAACAGTTGATACCGAATTAGGCAGAAGGACTTGCCGGATTGTTTTTAACCAACTATCCCCCAATAATTCTCCCGTTGTTTCCCAAGAAGGATTCATTTTAGCTAGTGAATTTTTAGCCATTAAATAAGGCGTTGTAAAATAGTGAACAATGGTGCATACCACAATAATAGTGAACGTCCCTTTTAAACTACTGTTATTAAAAAGAAGTAAATACGATAAACCCAATACCATACCCGGTACTGTATTCGCAATCATGGAAATGATATCCATTGTTTTCTTCCCTTTAACTGGTGTACGTACATTTAATAACGCTGCACAATACGCAATTAATGTTCCAAATAAAGCCGTCAATAACGCTACTATTATTGAGTTTTTATAAACGTATATTAAATCACTCGATTGAAATACATTGATAAAATGATTCATTGTAAATCTAAGATTATAAGGGTAGCTTTCGACTAGTGGTGCAAAGAACATGACGACAATAACAGCAACCAAGCCTATTAAAATGCTAGAAGAGATTACTCCTAAAAAAATATCCCTACCTTTATTCTGAATTAATTCTACCTCTGTAAATTTGTCATAATGAAAATTAAATTTCTCGAGGTAATTTAAAAGGATAATAGCAAATACTGCAGGAATTAACATAAACACTGCAATCGCAGCTCCATTATTGAAATCTGGAATGGAGCCAAGCATTACTTGATAGAGCTTGGTGGCAACCACATCATACGTTCCCCCAACAGAAGCCGGTATCCCAAAGTCGGTAAAGCTTAAGATAAAAGAAAGAACAAAAGCTCCGCCTAAAGTTCCCAACAATGGACGAATAATCGTATTCATAATACTTCTAAATGTTCCATCACCCATTAGCTTAGAAACAATAATAAATTTCTTATCAATAAACTTAAAAGAATTATTAATAAGTAGAAAGGCTGGTGGCAATGTATAAATGACATATCCTATTAGTAATCCGTTAAATCCGTAAATTTCTAATAATTTTCGTCCGAAAAGTTTTGTAATCAATCCTTGGTTTCCAAAGGAATATATAATCGCAAATCCATATGTAATAGTTGGAAATAACATTGGAATAAGAATTTCTAAATTAATGGCTGTCTTTAAAGTCTGATAGATTCTCGTACAATTGATCGTATAAGCTAGTAAAAATGCTAAAATAGTAGTGATTATAGCCGTAATACTAGAAATAACTAGACTGTTCCAAATGGAATCCATTAGTTCTTTATTCGACATGATCGAAAAATAATTAGAGAAGTCAAAACCCTTATCTGTTTCAAATGAGCGAACGAATAGAGCGGCTAAAGGCAATACTAGAAAAGCTGCAAATAAACATAAGATGATAAAAAAAATAATTCGCATTTCCGGTTTTACTTTAGGCATATTTCTCTCCAAATAAGTTAAATATATTTTGTCTTTTAATAAGTAACTGTTTAAGAATAAATTCTTTCACAAATCTGTTACTTGGTTGATTGATAATTTCTTGTGGTGTTCCGAACTGCGAAATATTGCCCTGATGAATGATTAACAGTTTATCTGACAAGGTTAAGGCTTCCTCTGGGTCATGCGTGACAATAATGGTTGTAAGATTAAACTCCTTTGCAATCGACTTGATTCGTTCCTTTATCGATTCTTTTATGACCCCATCCAGTGCACTTAATGGCTCATCTAATAATAATATTTTCGGTTTTGTTACCAATGTTCTTGCAAGTGCAACCCTTTGCTTCTGACCGCCTGATAATTCTCCTATTTTCTTTGTTAGATGGGGAGTTAGCTCTAAAAATTCGATATACTCCCGAATTTCTTTTTCTGATACTAACCCCTTCTTGTTCCTTACTCCATATACAATATTTTCATAAGCGTTTAAATGGGGAAAAAGTGCGTAATCTTGGAAAACAATATTAAAACCACGGTTCTTCATCGATACTTTACTCAAATCCACATCATTGAAAATAATTTTCCCCTGATCCGCTGTCGTTAATCCTAAAATAATATTTAATAAAGTGGTTTTTCCACTGCCACTTGGACCTAGCAGTGACACGATTTCTCCTGTGTTAATTTCAAGATTTATATTATCCAAAATGACCTTATGATCGTAGTGTTTGCCTATATTTTGCAATTTCAGCAAACTGTTCACCTCCTTCAGTACGACTTAAGTATAATAATTGTTTGTAAATTTCAAAATGGGATTGTGTAAAAGGTATGTAAATTATTCGTGAAAGTTTGTATTCAACATAATGGATTCATAAAAAATCTCCATTGTCATAGTAGAGAGGTGGTTACCTGCCCATAACTATAACAATGAAGATGTTTTTAAAAACCCTTTACACCTTTTTCCAAATGTTTTTTTCCGATTCCTTATTAATTCTTTACCAAACAACGAATATTTTCCCGTTTTCTCTGATGAAACGTCGCCACTTCGTGGACACCATTATCGGCTAACATAGCAAGTATTTCATCAGAATAGATGCCCAAATCATTCGGGTAGTGGGAATCTGAGGAAACTGTGAATTTCACTCCTTCTTCTACCAAAATCCCCAAAAAGGCAGGACTTGGACAAAACTCTCGTACTGGATAGCGGTAATATAGCCCAGCATTAATCTCCGTAGCTACATCGTGTTTGACTAGAGTTCTAGCGACTTCACGATAACACTCCTCTAATTCAGCTTCTGAAGGACGATAATTAAATACTTTAATATTATCGAGATGAGCAATGAAGTCAAAGAGTCCGCTACTTGCAGCTTTTTTAACTGTTTCAAAATGGTTTTTGTAGAGTTCAGTCAAATCATATTCCTGAAACTTATGCTGTAACTGAGGGTTATCAAACCCCCAACCATTATAAAAATGAACTGAGCCAATCACATAATCGAAGGAATATTCGTTTAAAAGTGATTGTAATTCATCTTCTCCACCTACAAAATAATCGGCCTCTATACCTAAGCGCAATGTAACTCCTTTGGCTGCCCATTTTTCTTTCTGTGATGTGATGAATGTCGTGAATTCATGTAAATCTCTGACCATCACCTTGTTTAACCAATCTGCTTGTTGTTGGCCGATATCTTCAGATTCCACATCGATATATTTCGTGAAATAATCTCTTGTTTCCTTGAATCTGTATAGATGATCAACAATTCCAACTTCCTTTATTCCCTTATTTAAAGCCTCTTGTAAATACAAATCCAACCACCATGTTGAATATTCACTATGTTGTAATCTCGTGCTCATTTGATTGATTGCTTCGCTTAACCATTCTTTTGTATGCTTTTCCTCGTGAAATACATTGAAATGCTCCATCGCTTTCAAGCTTTTTTCAATAAAAGAAATCGAATAAGGCCCTTCTTCAAGATGAATATGATAATCTACTTTCATGTGCTCCACCTTTCTTTTTCCATACTGCAATCCGTTCATAGTATTCTACTAAACATTCTACGTTTTTTTCCTCCGTATTATTAGCAAAAAATATGCAAAATGTATGCAGCTTTTCTTCCTCTACATTAATCTTAGTATTCAAAGCGCTCGGTCTCAATGATAAACCTTCAAATGCCTGTCGTCATAAAGTTCAATACATATACTACAAAACGAATATTAAGCAATTGTCTTTGGTGTGTAAAAATATTATGAATGGAATAACTGTATTTCGGGCTTCATAAATCCTGCCCTTTCTTGTTCGGAAGTTTTAAATATCTCTTCAAAAAAATAATGTAGCCAAGTACTGGATACCTTGCAAAACTACCAAGTTATAGCCCATACTAGGTGTACCAAAAAGTAGCACAATCCTTATCTTTGGTCTGTGCTACTGAAATTATAATTGAATTAGGATAATCAGCTCTCACTTTAAGTTGTGGGGAGCAGTGTTTATGGACGTTAATCTCTCTTGTAACCCTTTTAAAACTTCATCGGGCATTTCCCTAACTCTGATATCCATACCGAGAAACAGCAACCAATTGGTTATTTCGCTCAATTCCTCAGGATTATGAACATTAATATAAGTGTTTAGAATGGCCGTTGTTTGGTAAGGATTCATATAAGAAAGCGAAATTTTAAAAGGATGATATTTTTTAAATTGCGCAATCGCCTTTGGACCAAGTTCGATAACAAGGTTCATCTCTTTTTCCTGCTTATTTAGTTTTTCTAAAATCTTTTTCTTACTTAATTTTGTTTTTGTGCGGTATGGTTGAACATTAGTGAGATTATCGATCGGAACAATCTTTCTCTTTTCATCATTTAAGTCAAAACCTTCAATTAGCCAAACGCTTTTTTCACGGTAAAGCTGTAAGAGATAAATAGGACAAGACTTTGTCTCCTTCTCTTCTCTGATGGTTATCCATAAATGGTTATCCAAAAGAAGAATTTGGATGAGATTTTCTAACATAGGATGGGGCAGGTCTGACAGATCAAGCAGATCAGGATTATGAGGATTCGTTCCTTCAAATAGCAAGATTTGATTTAAAAGTACAAGATCTTCTTGCTGGTTTTCTGAAAGGAGTCCCAGTAATTTTTCAGCTAAAGACTGCCGACTCTTTAAATAGGGTAGTTGTTGATTTCTTGTAGCCATAAAGGCAATGAAAAGGGCTTTAATCTCATCATCAGTAAAGCGAACTGTTGGCAGGACAGAGTTATTCATAACAAAATAACCACCATCCCTCCCAACTTCAGCGACAAGCGGCATTCCCATCGCTTCAATTTCTCTAATATCTCTAATAGCCGTAGAACGAGAAATATTAAATTCTCGCATAATTTCCGAAATAGTAAAGTGAGAGCGATTATTAATATAGCGCATAATAATATTGATCCGTTCAACTTTTTTCATACGAGCCTCCTAAACAGTATCACTTTTTGACACTATTTAAAGTTATTATAGACCCATCAGGTGAAAAGACAAATCATTTGGTAAATATAAAAAAGGATGGTTTTGAATATGACAGATTATACTTTAGAAGTAAAAGACAGCTTCACAGTTCTAGGTATTGGAACTGAGCTTAAGAGCCATTACACAGACTTTGCTGGCATAAACAAAGAAAAAGCGGATTTTTGGCAGGCCATCAAACAAGATGGAAAACTTGATACTTTAAAGGCTGTAGCTACAAATGACTACATTTTTGCCGTGAATGAAGCAGTGAATAATAAAATGATGTATTATGCAGGTGTCATGACAGAGGCATCAGTACCAGAAGCATCTAGAGTGATCCAATTTCCTCAAGGGGAATACGTAGTTGTGAAAGGTGAAGCGCAAACAGCTGCTGAATTGAGTAATCACCTTACAGGTATTGCCTTTGGTCAAGTTTTACCGGGCGCAAAAGATTTTGCCTATGTTGGTGGACCAAATACAACGGTTGAAATGGGTGAGCGCAACGGATTAGTATATGGCGAAATCTGGATTCCTGTAGTTAAGAAATAATGGGAAACTACATTTAATGGGATCTTACAGCCAATTAATGTAAGATAAAGGTGGGGTGGAAATGTCTTATATCGTTGATTTTAAAAATGTGTCTACAGTCGGTTTAGAGTCTTCACCAGCGGCGGAAGCGCTTGCTGGTTTGCGCGCTAACGAAGCCCGTTACTTTATGAACAAATACAAACATGAATTTACAGTTTTACCAGCTAGTGAAAGCAGAGAGACACTTGATTATGTGAATAGAATTTTGCAAGAAGAACGTGATATTGAGTTTGCGGCCAAACCTTTAGAAACATCGCATTTTCAGGTGGAAAATATTAAATGGGCATACGTCTTTTATGAAGATGGTCTGGGAATCAACGTCATGTATACGGTTGATGACCCTAAGAAGCGGGCGGTTGGTTTTAAGCTCTCGGACGGGATGGAAGTACCGAAGGAGTTAGAAGGGAAATTTAAGTTTGCTCGGCAAAAGTCTAAACTAGCTGGAACAATCAGGGGTTCGTTTTTTGTCATTAAAGGAGAATATTAAAGTTTATTTCTTCTATTGTTGAATAAACAAAAAGATAAGCACTTATATACAAAAACAGCACCCATAAAATTAGAGGGTGCTGTTATTTTTATTGAAAAAAAAGCTTATTTACTTATCGGATAGTTCACCGAAGTACCTTAAGTGAGGTTTAATCACTAAGTTACTTTAGATCTTTATTTAAAATGTTTTCTTCCAGAACATCAAATTTGTTCCCATAAACTTTGGTAATATGTTTTTCGCCCCAAGTACAAAGAGAATCTAATATCCCCTGTAAACTCCAACCATATTCACTTAATTCATACTCCACTTTTGGCGGGACTTCATTGTAAACAATTCGCTTAATGACTCCGTCTTCTTCTAACTCACGTAATTGTTGGGTCAGCATCTTTTGAGTAATGTTTGGCATAAGACGTTTCAATTCACTTGTGCGTTTTTTTCCATGCGTTAAATGACATAAAATCACGCATTTCCATTTTCCTCCTATTACCTCTAATGTAGCTTCTACAGATATATTGTACTTCTTCTGTTGCATAGTAATTTCCTCCAAAACTATGGGCACCAAAAGGTACCTACATAACCTTTTGGTGCCTATGGAACTTTAAAGTGCGTACTTTTCTTTATAATCCTTTTATCCCATAATAACATTTGCGAATCGTATTAAACAATATTCATTTCTTCTATCGTTTACTATAAGAGCTCTTATTAATCCCATATCCCTATTTTTTTCAGGAGGTAAAAATAATGTCACGAAATAAAAAGCGAACCACATTTGCTTTGCTTGCCCTTGCAGTGAGTGCATTTGCTATTGGCACAACAGAATTTATTAGTGTCGGGCTCTTGCCATTAATTGCTAAGGATTTAAATATATCCGTTACAACAGCTGGCTTAACCGTTTCTTTATATGCTCTAGGAGTAACATTTGGAGCGCCTATACTAACTTCTCTTACTTCTAAAATGTCACGAAAATCATTACTTCTTTGGATTATGGTGATTTTTATTTTAGGGAATAGTATCGCAGCGGCCGCTACAAGCATCGGAATTTTACTTGTTGCACGAGTGATTTCTGCTTTTTCTCATGGTGTTTTTATGTCTATTGGCTCTACGATTGCAGCTGATCTAGTCCCAGAAAATCGCAGAGCTAGTGCAATATCAATTATGTTTACAGGGCTGACAGTAGCAACTGTCACAGGAGTACCATTCGGAACATTTATCGGTCAGCAGTTCGGCTGGAGAATTGCTTTTATCGTTATTGTAGCTGTTGGAATCCTTGCATTTATTGCCAATAGCTTCCTTGTCCCTTCGGACTTACGAAAAGGACATCGTACAACATTCAAAGATCAGATCAAATTAGTCAAAAATGGTCGCTTATTGCTTATTTTTATCATAACAGCCTTAGGTTACGGTGGAACTTTTGTTGTATTTACTTATTTATCACCGTTGTTACAAAATATCACTGGATTTAAAGAAGAGATAGTAGCAGTGATATTACTTGTTTATGGTATAGCTATTGCAATTGGAAACATGATAGGTGGAAAGCTATCGAATCATAACCCAATTAAGGCACTATTTTATATGTTTATTGTTCAAGCTATCATCCTAATCGTCTTATATTTTACAGCACCATATAAAATAATAGGATTAGTGACCATTTTCATTATGGGAATTATGGCTTTTATGAATGTGCCGGGACTGCAAGTCTATGTTGTTATGTTAGCGGAACGTTTTGTTCCTACTGCAGCAGATGTCGCATCGGCAATTAATATTGCTGCATTCAACGCCGGAATAGCGATCGGTTCCTTCCTAGGAGGCCTTGTTACTGACTCGATTGGTCTTATTCACACCACCTGGATTGGGGCATTAATGGTACTTGCAGCCGTTTTACTGACAGGTTGGAGTCAATCGCTTGAAAGCAAAGAACAGCAACAAGAAACAAAAGATCTTGCCATTTAAAAGCCTTACCTTTAAGGAGGTGATGTTGAAGATTAAATGAATCATGCACTCTTTTAAAATTAATATTTGGAGGTTATATAGATGAATACAAGTTTACAAAATACAACTACATTGCATAATGGTGTCAAAATGCCTTGGTTAGGTCTCGGTGTTTTTAAAGTAGAAGAAGGTCCTGAACTAGTGAATGCTGTCAAATTTGCCATTAAACATGGGTATCGTAGTATAGATACAGCCGCCATTTATGAAAATGAAGCTGGGGTTGGCCAAGCAATTCGGGAAGGTATTAAAGAGGCTGGTATCTCAAGAGAGGATTTATTTATTACTTCTAAAGTGTGGAATTCTGATTTAGGATATGAATCAACGATTGCAGCTTATGAAACAAGCTTAAATAAACTTGGTCTTGATTATTTAGATCTATACCTTATTCATTGGCCTGTAGAAAACAAATATAAAGAAGCTTGGAGAGCACTAGAAACACTTTATAAAGAGGGCAAAGTGAAAGCTATTGGGGTAAGTAACTTCCAAGTTCATCATCTTCAGGATTTAATGAATGATGCAAAAGTAAAACCAATGGTAAATCAAGTGGAATACCACCCGCGTTTAACACAAAAGGAAGTTCAAGCATTTTGTAAAAATAACGATATTCAATTAGAAGCCTGGTCACCATTAATGCAAGGTCAACTCATAAATCACCCTATTTTAATGGAAATCGCAAAAAAATACAACAAAACAGTTCCTCAAATTATAATACGTTGGGATATACAAAATGGTGTTATCACTATTCCAAAATCAACTAAGGAACATCGAATTATTGAAAATTCCAGTGTTTTTGACTTCAATTTATTAGAAGAAGATATGGAACGCATTAATGGCCTAAATCAAGATCATCGTGTGGGTCCAGACCCTGACAACTTTGATTTTTAATCTATCTATTATATTTTAAGATGCCCTCGTTTTATTGAGAGCATCTTCTTTATTTTAAAGAAATATCTAGTTTTAGATTCAGACACTTAATCTCACATGATACACTAACCCTCGTTACATCTTCTCAAACAAATCACCCCCATTACCTACTTCCCACATTGTGGGAGTCAATTTGAGTCGGAGAGGATGAATGCTTCACTTATTCAACAAAAGCTTAGAATGATGAACTTGTTTCAATTAGATATGGTTTTAGCGATTCTGAATAATATAGCTCACCACTCATCGTAACGACAATTCCTGCTACGTCTTCTACTTGATCAAGTGTATCCATTATTTCACAAGGTGATTTTCCGAATAAACGCCCCGTCCATATTTCGCCGTCAACAGATTTTTTAGAAACAACGGTTAAGCCTGCAATTTCTGATTGAATTGGATATCCAGTTTGAGGGTCTAAAATATGATGGTATGTTTCGTTATTCATCGTAAACTTTCTTTCGTATACTCCGGAAGTAACAACGGATTGATTGAATGCACGCAAAACGGCTATGTAATTACCACGCGGAAGAAAAGGATGTTGAATACCGACACGCCACTGACCATCCTCTTGTTTTGGAGACCTTCCATAAGTCATGACATTTCCACCTAAATTAATTAAACCTGCCTGAGCATCCATAGATTCTAAATCGTGAACAAGTAAATCCGCAATATATCCTTTTGCTAAAGCTCCTAAATCAATAAACATACCCGGATGCTTTAGAAAAACAGTTTGCTCTTGGTCGTTTAGTATAATATCACTTGCGTTTGTTTTAGTAAGCAAGGATTGAATTTGTTCTTCTGATGGAACATGGGCATCTTCAAAACCAATACGCCACGCCATAACAAGGGGACCAATCGTGATATTTAATGAGCTATTGGCTGCAGTACTATGTATCTTTCCAATTTTAATTAATTCGTATAAAGTGGGATGTACTTTTACCGGCTTAATCCCCGCATTTTTGTTCACTTGCATCAATTCCGAAGTTGGATCATGAGCACTAAACCGCTTTTCATATTCGTTCAAGCGAATAATTAGTTCATTTAAAATAAAGCTTGCATATTCATGTTGAACTGATAATTGGATAATCGTTCCCATCATATGTATTTCACGACTTTGCATGGTGACGATCCCTCTTTCCCATTCATTTCTTTTTCAATTCGAAAAAAAGAGGCCATAACGACCTCTCTTTTATTAATTATCTTTAACAGTTGCACCCGATACGGTATCTACTTTAGAAGTTGCACCGGATACAGCGTCTACTTTTCCACCTGTTAACTGTTGTCCCGTTTGTTCTAAGTACCAATCAATGAGCGGTTTAATATCTTGAACATATTCGTTAATACCAAGATAGTTACCTTCTTCGTCACGAACGGCTTGATAGTTATGAACAACAAATTTATCTGGACCGTGTGTAGGCACATGGGTCCGTACGATATCTTGCTTTCCAGTACGTAATTGTTGAATGACCCAAGCAACGCTGCTAAAAGCTTGTTTAGGGTGACATTCAGCTAATGGATAACCTACTTGTTTAGGTCTACGAGAGGCCAACATATCCTCTGCTTCGTATTTGTAGTTATAATATAAAAATTGATTATTGCTATCAGCATACGTTAATTCTGCAGGCATCGACTTTAAAAAATAGTTTATTTGATCAACTGTCAATATACCGCGGTCCAGTTTAACATAAGTATTCCCTTCAACCGCACCAGTAACTTCAGCAGCTTGCTCAACCCAGTCATCCGCCATCATATCAACATCTTTAATCGTTGTATCAATCGATCCAGTCGCATATAAATCTTCAGTACTCGAAAGATCTTTCATCCCTTCAGGTGCGTCAAGGATATTGACAACATTGATAAAGCGAATAAATTTCTTAATACAACCTTCTAAGAATTGGGCTGTTTGTGCATCTTTTAAATTTCCTTCTTCATCAAATGCTTTATGAACCTCTCCTAAGAGAAACTCATTACCCGGCATAACGACAGCATTCACACCAGGAGCATCTAATATTTGACGCAAATGTAATTGGGACCGTGAAGATCCTTGCACATCATACGAAGCCCCGACAATCATAACAGGTTTCCCATCAAGTGGATGAATTTTAAACGATAGCCATTCAATGACACTTTGCAAGGCAGACGGGATAGAATGGTTATATTCTGGCGTAGCAATAATGACTCCATCTGCTTCATCGATTTTTTTATTTAAATATTGAATCGGTTCACTGTCTGTTTGATCTTTTGATTGGTTAAACATGGGGACATCTTTAATGTCCAAAACTTCAACATCAATCAAACTTTTAAAATTTTTAGCGATAAACTCTAATAATTGATGATTATATGAAAAATCAGCATTTGATCCAACGATTCCAACGATTTTCATCTCTAGACCTCCTAATTAATTGTCCTCCCATGAAAACTTTTGCACATTTTTAGGGGAATGATTATTGCTAACTAATTGATTTGTGATCGTAACAAAATGGGTAAAGTCATTAAAAATTCTCTCAAGTTCTTCAATTTTACTTTGATCCTTTAGATTTCCATTTTCATCAAAGGCTTGTAATGAATAACCTAATAAAAACTCGGAACTTGGCATAATTCGTGCTTTCAATTCAGGTGCATCTAATATTTGTCGCAAATGTGCTTGTGAACGGGAGGAACCTAATTTTCCATATGACGCCCCAGTGATCATAACTGGTTTATCAATAAGCGGCTGAGATGTATAAGACAACCATTCTAAAGTACTTTTTAAGATCGCTGGCACGGAATGGTTATATTCTGGTGTACTAATAATGACACCATCCGCTTCAATTATTTTATCCGCAAGCTCTTGAACTTCACTAGGTGCTTTCCTATCTTTCGGCTTATTAAAGGCAGGCAAATCTTTTATTTCAAATATTTCAATGTTCGCTTTATCTGCAAAATGTTTTTGAATGAATTGTAACAACATACGATTTGTAGAATGGTCTGAATTTGTTCCTACAATACCAAGTAAATTCATCATTTTATTGCTCCTTTCTAATAATTATGTACATAGCAAGTTTTAGGAAAAATATATGTTCCAATCGGTATAAGATAAACACTATTTTAGAAGACTCGAACAGTAGCTTTATTTTTTCAATCAGCTATCTACTTCATTACAGCTTGTCCATGGTAATAACGCTTGCCGAATGCCCCGGATCTTTGAACCGATACAGATGTGACCACCTTCCATATATTACTCCCCTCCCTTTTTTTACCCTCTCTGCAGCTAAATTAACCTGTCATTCACAAACATATCCCTTTTTGCTGCTACATTCAATTAGTATGTGCGAATGTATTAGAACGATTCAGGTTTCTTTCATGGGAACTTGCCGTCTCTCCATATAACATTGTGATGTTTGTCACATACTCATTATAATACGTTAGATAATAAAATACAACGGAATATTAAATATTCTTTCAAAATAGGGGTTTTCCCTTATCGCTGCTTACAATTTTACATGCTCCATGCTCTTGATAATGAGGCTACTATCAGATTATAATTATAAACAAAATCTAATTACGTTTACTTTTACGTAAATTTATAATAATATGTTTATAAAGGAGGGATATCCCTTTGAATACACAACATACTTCAGTCGAGGAATTAGTTAAAGGCTATCAGTTTAACAATTCAGAATATCAATGCTTATTTTGTGGAGAAACATATCACACGGATGAAATTTATCCTAACGGCGGGAAATTTTTAACCGCTGAAGGAATGATGAAAGGGCATATTTCCAGCGCACATCAATCACCTTTTCATGCCATCCTCCAATTGGGTAAAAAAATTACAGGTTTATCTGATGTTCAATTAGAAATGATGCAGTATTTCTATGAACAAGTATCAGACCAAGAGATTGTTAAGAAGAGCAGTGTTAATAGTCTTTCTACAGTACGTCAGCATCGCTTTAAGTTACGCGAAAAAGAGCGACAAGCAAAAATTTTTTTGGCGCTAATGCAATTAATAAATGAGCCGAATACATACTTTGTTCATAAAGGAGCGAAACAAGTGGATGAGCGATATGGAATTGATCAAAATGAACGAGAAAAGGTAGTAAAAACATATTTTAAAAATGGTTTAGAAGGTAGTATTGACACAATACCGAGTAAGGAAAAGAAAAAAATCATTATTTTACAACATATTTTGAAACGTTTCGAACCCGGAACAACATACAGCGAAAAAGAAGTGAACACTATTTTAAAAACTGTCCACCCGGATTTTGTCTCCTTACGACGCCATTTGATTGAGTATGGATTTATGGACCGTAATGATGATGGGTCTGCCTATTGGGTTAAATAATAACAGGTGAAAATAAGATGAAGTGGCGAGGAATAAAATATAGATCCTCAAAAACGTTTTCGAAGATTTTTTTATATTACTTATCTCACCCCTTCTTCTATTAGAGATAAAGCTCTTTTCGTAACTTCTTCCCATACACGTTTTACTCATAGAAAAAAGGGTAGTCTAATAATGAAGGAGTTGATGGAAATGAGTAAAAAAATTGCTATTTTAGTAACAGATTACTTTGAGGATTCGGAATACATGGAGCCAGTAAAGTCTTTCAAGGAAAAGGGCTGCGAAGTAACTACTATTGAGATGGAAAAAGGAAAAACTGTGAAGGGGAAGCAAGGAAAAAGTGAAGTCGTTATTGATCAAAGTATTAATGACATTTCCCCAGAAGACTTTGATGCACTATTTATACCAGGCGGATTTTCTCCAGATATCCTTCGTGCGGACAAGCGTTTTGTTCAATTTACAAAATCATTTATGGATGATAAAAAACCTGTATTCGCTATTTGTCACGGACCACAGCTACTTATCTCAGCAGAAACACTTGAAGGTCGTGATGTGACCGGTTATACATCCATTCATGTTGATTTAAAGAATGCTGGCGGAAATCTCCATGACAAAGAGGTGGTCGTATGCCAAAATCAGCTCGTCACCAGTAGAAAGCCAGATGACATACCTGCATTTGTTAGGGAATCACTAAAATTATTGGAATAACTATTTAGGCAGAGGGGCTCCCTTCTGC
This sequence comes from Bacillus niameyensis, assembly GCF_001375535.1. Taxonomy (GTDB): domain Bacteria; phylum Bacillota; class Bacilli; order Bacillales; family Bacillaceae_C; genus Lederbergia; species Lederbergia niameyensis. The sequence continues at coordinate 4,340,296 of NZ_LN831197.1, read as the reverse complement.
CTTGTTTATTATGATGAGAAAAGCTCCGATTCGTCTTCCTACCTTCTTGAATGGAGAATCAAGTAAATAGACTAGCCCCCTAAAAAAAGTTACCATTATCATATAATGAGGCTAAAATTATTAATAGTCTCTTTTTTCCTTACGTCATTCGTTTTATCGTCAGTATGAACAATCGAGGATTCACAAAAAAATTAGTTAAATGGATCAAAGGAATTAAGGAGCAATAAATTTTAAAAAGCACCTAAGGCGCTTTTTATAAGGAGTAGATAGCTATGAATACATTTAAAGCAATCATTGTAAAAGAAGAGCAAGATCAAGTTATTTATGGCATAGAAGAAGTGAATCTCGATACTCTTTCAACTGGTGAGGTTTTAATTAAAGTTGCATATTCCTCCGTAAACTATAAGGATATGTTGGCTGTTCAAAAAAACGGCGGAGTTATTCGAAATTATCCAATGATTCCTGGAATTGATTTAAGCGGAACTATCGTCCATACAACGGATACGCGCTACAAAGAGGGACAGAAAGTGATTGTCACAGGATTTGCTATGGGTATGAGCCATACAGGAGGATTTGCAGAATATGCTAGAGTTCCTGCGGATTGGATTGTTCCTTTACCAATGAACCTATCCCTAAAAGATGCAATGGTTTTTGGAACAGCAGGGTTTACAGCGGCACTTTCTATTCAAGCTTTAGAGGCGAATGGCATGAAAGTGAATAACAATCCTAGAATATTAGTTACTGGTTCAACTGGTGGAGTAGGTAGTATTGCTGTCCAAATTCTATCCAAAATTGGCTACAAAAATATTTTTGCATTGGTTCGAAAAAAACATCAAGCAGAAGTAGCAAAATCTTTAGGAGCAACCAATGTCATTTATGCAAGTGAGCTAGGAGAACAAAATAAGCCACTCAATAAACAAAATTATGACTTTGTCCTAGATACAGTTGGTGGGGAAATTGCTTCTGTATTAATTCCGCAAATATCTTATGGTGGAAGTATGAGTATGTGTGGAAATGCTGGTGGGATAAAACTAGTATCAACCGTCTTACCATTTATACTCAGAGGGATTAATCTTTTAGGAATTGATTCTGTGAATGTACCAATTAATAACCGTGGTTCTATATGGGAGAAATTAGCAGATGAATGGAATATTTCTCAAACGACTTTAATAAACGAGATTTCACTTGACGAATTACCTCATACAATCGAATCCATTAAAAATGGTCAGCATTTAGGAAGAACAATTATTAAATATTAGAGTTCTGTTCTTTATAACTTTCTATATTGTTATTTACATACAAAACTAAATGAAAAGAGAGCCCTCCTTTATACTTTAGATAAGGGAGTCTCTCTACATCTGTTTTTCAGTAAGGCAGAATCTCATCTTCCAACTACAGTTTTTGAAGTGTTATTAGAAAAGAGCTGGCTTATCCCTAAACCTGATCATCCATCTGAATTAAAAAGAATAGTCGACAATTTGATTGTTTTTTACCCATAAAACTGCCGATGCAGCTGACGAACTTGCTCCGCTAGTTCAGGAACAGGCCCATCTATTGTCGTATCCCGAATAACATCTTGAATGGGCAGATTTCGAACCCGTGATGACGGTACTCCTATTTCACTCAACCATTGTACGAGTTGTTCGGACGAACTTGCATAGACGATCCGACCTAATCCAACCCAACCGTGGGCCGCGGCACACATCGGGCAATGTTCACCAGAAGTATACACCGTTGCCTTGCTTCTCTCTTCAAGTGTCATGTTATTCGCTGCCCAGCGTGCTATCGCAAATTCAGGGTGTTGCGTATGGTCACCGCCTGCCACATGGTTATGGTCTTCAAAGAGCACATCCCCATTGACTGAAACAAGGACTGAACCAAATGGCTCGTCCCCTTTTTCCAACGCCATTTTTGCTAAATCCACACAACGTCGCAGATGCTTCAAATCTGAATTACTAATCATCATGATCCTCCCCCATCCTACTTTTTATGAGTGACCCGTTTGTGAATAGTCAACCAATTTATATAACAAATATATGGAAGCGTCAATTCAGTGTGGACTATTACCAAATAAATCGTATGGCAGACATTCGACTTCCCTATTTTTTCTTCCTGTTGTCGTTTCCGCCATAGTAAGCGAATTCAAAATTGCCTCATTCGTCGTTTCTGCTGCTGCCTGAAACAATTCAGTCATAACAGGGTGATCCTCGCGCAACTGTTTTACTTCTTCAATAGATGATTGACTATGATGCGGAAATGTCTGAGCTGTTGAAAAGGCAATGACAATATCACCACTGCCATGTGCCATATGACTTCCAGTCCGGCCTAAACCGATACCGCATCGTTTCGCAATCCGGTTTAATTGCCGCTCATTAACAGGCGCATCTGTTGCTAGCACGATCATAATCGAACCGTCTGATTGTTCTTCTTCTTCTAATCCTACTGTTTCGATCGTATCTTCCCAGTTAATAGAATGATAATGGAACAGGTCCTCCTTCTTTCCGAAATTACTTAAGACTAGACAACCAACAGTATAGGCCGTACCTTCGACCGTAATGATTCTCGAAGATGTACCAATGCCTCCTTTGAACCCACAACAAACCATGCCTGCACCAGCGCCAACTGACCCTTCTTCGACTTTTTCAGTTGAGGCCTGTTCAATTGCACTTAAAGCATGACGGGCAGTGACCGGAAACGTCCGGATGGAATTGAGATAACTATCATTACATTCCCCAACAACAACATTAACCGTACCAGTTGTGTCACCGATTTCAGGATTATGTTCCAACAAATACTCTAACGCCCCCTGGGTTACTTGAGGAACAGCGAAAGTATTCGTAAGCATAATCGGTGATTCAAGCCTCCCTAGTTCATTCAACTGTACAAGTCCAGTCGTTTTACCAAAACCATTGAACACATAGCTTGTCCCAATTACCTTTTCTTGAAAAACATTTCCACCATGCGGCAAAATTGCGGTAACACCCGTACAAACATAATCATCTCCAGCCATTCCATTTTTCAAAGTTTCATGACCAACACGAACATCAGGCACATCGGTAATGCAATTCTTCTTACCTGTCGGAAGCATCCCAATGGTAAGTCCTAGTTCACGATATCTTTTTCTCATTTACCCCTCTCCCTCAACAACAAGTTGGTTACCCCATTTATACATTAATGATTGTTTGCCCTTCATCAAAAGCAACTGTCTTTTTATCTTTCAGAAAGTCTTTCATAACATCAACAGCAAAAATACCTTTGTAATTCTTCATGGAATGATTCTTTTTAAAAAGCTGTCCACCAGCACCGGCAATTTTGTAAATCTTATGACTGTTTAACCGCTCGCCATTTATAAATAATTCTTGAATCCGATTCCCTTTCGGATTATACGGTTTGAATGTCATGAACAATCCCGATGAGCGCAAAATATATCCTCCCTTTTGTCCAAACGGGTCCGGGGAAAAGACACTCTCTAAATTGTTTTCAAGTATTTTTTGCAACTGTTCCCCTTCCATCTCCAAAGTAAATAACTCAGGATTCGTCGGAATAATCGAATGTAAATCATACAGGGAAATGAGACCTTTGGGAATCGGTGTTCCATAACGCCAACCATGGGAAAAGGCAAGATCCACATCTAACGTATGCCTATAGGAATCTGTAATCAATTGATCCATTGGCGCTTTATTCAATGTCATTCTATGTAAGATTGTACGCGTCTCACCAACCTTTTCCTCTATATGAGAACGAAAAGGATCGATGATTTCGCTAACTAATTCTTTTACATATTCATCCTCTTCAAAAGATTCCTTCCATAAGGGAAACAATTCGTACGTATAATCAATGACTTTTCCAAGATGAACTTCTATTTCCAATTGCCCTAAAAAAGAACTGCTTGAACCTGATTGGACAATGAGTGTTTCACCTTGTTTGATCGGTTCCGCCACCCTGTCATGACTATGACCGCTTAAAATAACATGGATACCATCTACTAAGCTAGCCACTTTAACATCCAATGGCAATCCCATATGACTTAACAAAACAATAAGATCGACCTTTTCCTTCTGGAGCTTTTCAACCGATTCCCTCACTTCATCCACTCCAAGTGAAAAAGTAAGACCAGTGGAAAATTCCTCATTCATTGTCTGGTCGACATATGGATATGTGAGACCAATAATCCCCACTTTTAAACCGGTTAATTCCTTCATCATATATCGCGCAAAAACAGTTTCATGAGAATTTTCATCATAGAGATTGCATGCAATCGTTTCAAAAGGCAACTGTTTAGTCAAAGATATTAGCTTGTCCTTCCCATAGGCATAATCCCAATTGCCAGGAACAAAACCATCCAGTGGCATATTTTGTAATACTTTCAGAATCGCCTCACCTTTCGATTGAACTAAGGGACTTGTTCCATGAAATAAATCTCCGCCATCAAAAAAGAGAACATTTTCTTTTTGCCTTTTTATCTTTTTTACATAACTAGCAATCCGCGCAAAACCGCCTACTTGATGAATGACAGGCCCATCACTGCTCCAAAACATTTCATGATGAAGATCCATACTCCCATGTGTATCATTTTGTTGAATGAATGTAACTTTTTTACTCATGACCTCACCCTTTCTGCCCTTATTACTGTATATATCCAGATGTACCATTTTTATAACATTTGTTCAATAAAAGAACAACACCAAGGGAATATTGCCAGAGCACGGTATATTACTTGGCGAATCCAACGTTTTCTAATAAACTTAAATAAGGAACAGAAGTAATTTCTTAAAGAAGGCTTAAGAAGTACAGCATACCTAATCGACCGATTGAGAGGAGAGAAAAAATGAAATACATAAACACGTGGGATTTGGAAAGTATTTTTCCAGGCGGAACGAATTCTGCTGAATTGCAGACAAAAATTAAAGCCGTTGAAGAGGATATCCATGCCTATCAAGCATTGTTAAACGAATGGGAGATTCACACCGCTTCTACTGTGGATCATTTAAAAAAGCTTTTATCTAAAAGAGAAGGTATTGGGAAAGGCTTAGGCCAATCAGCTACTTTTGTTCAAATGTGGCATGATGCCTATATGAATGACGAGCATGCGAATGTTGTCATGGGTCAAATCATGAAACTGTACAGTGAAATGCAAAAATTGTCCAATTCTTTCACTAAGAAACTAGTTGAGATTACAGATGAAGAATGGAATCAGCTTCTAAACGATTCTGAATTACAAGTAACGGCTTTTAAATTAAACGAAATTCGTGATCAAGGAAAGCGACTTTTATCAGAAGAAGAAGAAAAACTGATTGCCGATTTAAATAATGACGGACTGGCCGCTTGGAGCCGTTTATATGATACGACGGTTTCGATCATGACGATTCCTTTTACAGACAAGGAAGGAAAAACAACGGAATTGTCTGTTGGCCAAGCGATGAATCGAATGTATGCTGATCCGGATCCCGACGTGCGGAAACAGATTTTTGAAAATTGGGAAGCAGCTTGGACGAAATATGCACCAATCTTTGCTGATACGATCAATCATTTGGATGGATACAGAATTACATTACAAAAAGCTCATCAACGTGAAAATCATTTAGAAGAGCCATTAGAATACAACCGGATGTCAAAAGAAACACTTGACGCGATGTGGGGTGCCGTCGCGAATAACAAGCAACCTTTTATTGACTTTTTAAATCAAAAGGCAAAAATGTTAGGGATGGAAAAGCTTGGTTGGCAAGATGTTGATGCGCCTGTAGCAGTCGGTGACGCGAAACCAACTCGTTTCACCTATGATGAAGCATGCGATTTTATTATTAAAAATTTCGCTACTTTCGGTTCAACATTAGCAGACTTTTCAGAGCATGCTTTAAAAAATCGCTGGGTAGAAGCGGAAGATCGCCCAAACAAGCGTCCTGGCGGCTATTGTACAAGCCTTCCTGAATTTGAAGAATCACGGATTTTCATGACCTTTACTGGTTCAACAAGTGATGCTAGCACATTAGCTCATGAATTAGGCCATGCCTTTCATAGCTATGTCATGAAAGATTTACCGAGTTTAAATCGCGGATATGCGATGAACGTTGCTGAAACAGCAAGTACTTTTGCTGAAACGATCATCGGGAATGCGACAATCAAAAATGCCAAAAATGATGCGGAAAAGATTTCTTTATTAAATGTGAAGCTGGAAAATGCGACAGCGATGTTCTTGAACATTCACTCAAGATTTTTGTTTGAAGACGCTTTTTATCAAGAACGCGAAAAGGGAATTGTTTCAGAAAAACGACTCAATGAATTAATGGAACAAGCACAGAAAGAAGCTTATTGTGACAGCCTGTCCAGCTATCATCCTCATTTCTGGTGCAGCAAGCTTCATTTCTTTATCGACAGTGTGCCATTTTACAACTTCCCATACACGTTTGGATATTTGTTCAGCTTGGGAATCTATGCAAAATATTTAGAGCAGCCAGAAGGATTTGAAGAGAAATATATTGCCCTCTTAAGAGATACAGGTTCTATGAAAGTGGAAGAATTAGCTGCAAAGCATTTAGGTGTTGACTTAACAAAATCAGATTTCTGGGAAGCAGGAATCAAATTAGCCGCAAAAGATGCAGAGGAATTTATTCAGTTGACGGAAAAAGCAGGTATAAATTAAAAAGCTTGAGGATTTTAGGGTCTGTCACTTCACAATACTGAAGGACAGACCCTAGCTTTTTTAACCATCTATTAGGATATTTTAAATACGATAAAGTCCTCTTTCATGTCTATCCTTTAATTAGCGGTATTAAATAACTTATAATAAACCACATGATTCCGAAAAAGATAATGAGATAAGTAGCATATTTGATGAAAGTGGAAGCTACTTTACTAGAATCAGACTTCCTCTCCGTCCTTTCGACTTGCTTATGCTCGTCCATTATGAACAACTCCTTAGTAGAGGGCTTGTTTATTCTTAAATACCCTTGGGGAGGAAAAACAAACTTTTTTAAAAGCACCCCATTTTGGCTTACGGTAAAACGAAGTTATCTGTTCCACGTGCAAATCATGATTCTATTTATTTAATTCGAATCTCAATTTCATTTTTATATTGCTCTGCTAAATCGTCCAATACCTCATTTGCATGATGATTATATTCTTCTATGCCGTATTCATCATCCTCTAATTCACCCAATATTTGTTGAATATAAGTATTAGCATATACAACCATTTCAGCGGATGCTTCCTTATACTTTTTATAATATTCTTTAGGATCCATTCCAAGTTTCCTCGCCTGAGGATCAGCAAATGCACGAATGGATTGCGCTTTCGCACTGTATAATTCATCCGGGGGATACTCACCATATGTCTCCTCTAACTCTTTTAATTGCTTGGAAATGTCTATATTCAACTTTTTTACTTCCTGTTCAGCCAATTTAGCTTTCACAATTCCATCAATCATCTTCGTTATTGCATCATCTGGATACAAAATACGCAAGTAACCAACTGTAATCTTCTCACCTCGAACAATCACTGCAACATCCTTATCCTTATTAGCTGTTGAATTCATACACCCACCCAGTATGAACAAACAAATAAGGAGCATACAACTAGCCCTTTTGTACATCGTACACCTCCATAATTCTCCTTCGCTTACTATATATAATGATTCAATTTTTGATAGCATGACTGACTTTTTAAAATTCCCTATAACAAAATGGAAATAGCATCGACTCAGGATTCGAGCGAAACTATCATTTAAAACAAGTGTTGCTTAAGATTGGATACCGCTGTAGGCCCATATTGAAGTTAGCTTTTTCCGTATCTGTAACCCATAATTTTCAGAAAATAAAAAATGGCTCCTTTCAGCAAGAATCGCTGGTAGGAACCATTTTTTTAGCACAGTCTTGTCTTATTCATTTGTCACTGCTATACATCCATTTCTGTTCAATCAACAGATGCTGTAACTTTTACACCCTGTTCGGCAAACACTTCTTGAGTAACTTTTAAGGCATTCAGAACACTCGGGAATCCTGTATACGGGATAAGATGGATAATGCATCCGACAATCTCTTCCGGTGTTAACCCAACACTAAGTCCCGTTTTGATATGCATCCCAATCTGCGGTTTCCCTTGGGCAACTAAAGCTGTAATCGTTGTAAGAACTTTTTGCTTGTTTGAAAGTCCAGGACGTGAATAAATGTCGCCAAAAGCAAATTCAACCACATACTTGCTCAAATCAGGAGCGATATCTTTAAATCCGTCCCCAATATCCATAAAACCAGTTGGATTATCATCACTTGATGATGTAAGTTCCTTTATTTTGTCGATACCTTGTTGATAACGATCCTTCGTCACTTTAAAATCCTCCTTGAATCATTACTCATCCATTCATTCAGTAGATAGTTATTTTAATAAAATTAAATTTTTCAACAATTTTAGTATATAACCTTTAATGATATAAGTAAAATGAATACTACACTATTTAAAAAGCCCTTCTCACAATAGTCAAAGTTAGTTCAGCTTAGGATGATGCTTTTGCATGAATGAAACAATAATAATTTGTTACCTTTATTCCCTTGTTAGTTCCTTTATCACGAGCATATTTTTCGAACTGTCTTTGGACTTTATCTAAGTACGTTTCTTTAACATAATCAATAAACTGTTTACTTTGACCAAAGAATATGTAGTGAATAACATCTTCTGGTGTAGGTATAAACGAGTTTATTAGGAAATTCCGTCAGCGCAATCGCAAAAGTTATTTGAGACTATTCAAAGTACCATCGTTATTCGTAAACTAGCATAATTTTCAAAAACACTTTACGTCCTTCTGGTTTTTCCGTATGATAGCGGTAACATCTAGAAAAGGCAAAATCGTTATTGGAGAAAGGGAGAGATATATGTCAAACTACGAGAATCGTTCAGAGGAAGTAACCTCAACTGAAGCACTCATTTGGAGTGAAGATTTTTCTGCTGGAAAACTTGAAGCAGGAACATACCACAATGCCGGGATTGTTCAGCAAGAGACAGGAAATCACATCGCAAGAGTTGGACGGGTACATACAGAGGGTTCTGATACTCCCATGAAAAATACAAGTATTGATCGTGGGTCTATTACCTTCACTGTTAAGAATCTTGAGCCAAGCACGAGTTATAAGTTTACAGCGAAGGCATGTGTTGATGGAGAAAAAGGAAAAATGTGGGTTGGTGTTGTTGATTTTGAAAATGAACTATACCATATACCAAAGGATGTTCATGAAGAGGTGACATCTACATCTTGGACGGATGTAACGGTTGAGTTGACAACAGGTCCACGAACTTCTGAGGTTGCCTTTTACTGTCTATTAGTCGGCCTTCCTAGCCTAGGTTATTTGAAGGACTTAAGCGTTTATAAAATAAACAGACAAAGTGAAAACCTAACGAACGAATCTACAACTTCCTTCGAACATGCAGAAGATGAATTTCCTGTTACGATCCCTGCTGTACAAAAATTTACTTTTGATGGTCGTAGCGGAAATTGGTATTTGCCAAAAGAAGGTCGCATTATAATTACTGAAAATGATAAAAAGCTCCTCTATGATGATGCAAAATTATTTCAATCCGAACTGATAAATGCAACTGCTGAAAAGGCTGATTACACGGTAACAGTCGGCAAGCAAACAGATGCCAAGCCTGGTGACATTGTGTTTACTTTAAAGCAGGGTATAGACAAAACGAACGGTTATACTGGAGAAGAAGCTTATCAGATAGATATTAACCAAAAAGTTATTACGATAACAAGTAGTTCTAGTACAGGTATTTTTTATGGTACACGTACAATTCTGCAAGCTTTGAAAACACAAAACTGGTTGCCTAGTGGAACCGTTATCGATTGGCCAAAAGATAAATTTAGAGGATTACAAGTTGATACGGGCCGTCGTTATTTTAGTATTGACTGGTTGAAGCAACAAATTCGTGATCTTGCTTGGACAAAGATGAATCTTTTACACATTCGGTTAAAAGATGGCGAGGGGCTTAGAGTAGAAAGTGATGTTGCCCCTGAACTAGTCTCGCCAGAACATTATAGTAAACAAGAGATTAGGGACCTCATTGCTTATGCCAAGCGTTATCATGTGACTATTGTCCCAGAGATTGATACGCCGGGACACTCAAATATGGATGTGAAAGTTTATCCTCATTACGGACTTAAGTTAAATGACGGTTCACTCCAAGGTGTATTGGATTACACAAAACCAGAAGTGAGGGAATATGTGAAACGGTTAGTCGAAGAATTCGCTGATTTGTTCCAGTCCCCATACTTCCACCTTGGTGGAGATGAGTACGAACAAAAGCCGGAAGATGCTCCACATTTGCTTGACTGGGCAAAAGAACAACTTGGCCCTGGCGCGACGTGGTACGACGGCTATGAATTATACTTGAATGAACTTGGTGAACTATTATTGGATAAGGGAATCAGACCTTGGGTATGGAATGATATGGTAGATCCAGGCGAAGGTGTGTTTGATCTTAACAAACAATTCATCATCGATTACTGGGCTAAATGGGACCGTTCACCACTGATTGAGGAGTTCCATAAAGCAGGTTACGAAACAGTAAATAAAAACGCAGATTGGTTGTACTATGATTTATGGCCAAATAAAATTGGCGGTGATGATCCAAGAAGATTCCCTCAAAATCTCTATGAAGTATGGCAGACAGATGCCTATATGAAAAAGGCTGCTTGGGGAAAACCTGTTACTCGACCACAAGATGATCACACTGTTTACCTTGAGAATCAAGGAGCAGGACATCTCGGTGCAATGTTTGCAATCTGGGATGACCCACACACTTGGCCAGCAGAAAGTTGGGTCTCCAAAGGAATGCTGCCACGCTTCAGAGCTTACGCACAAAAGGCATGGGGATTAACAAACCAGATTGAAACATATGCTGAATTTGAATCCTATATCTATCGAATTGGTTATGCCCTTTAGAAGGCATGGGAACGACAATCGAAAGTTTTACGCATGAAGAAGGCACAACTAGAGTAATGATCTAGTTGTGCCTTAACTGTATTTTGGTGTGCATGATCTATTTACGCAAACTTTTGGAATCCCCTGCTTAGAATCCCCTATTTGATTCTAGATAATCATCTTTTCTCCTATTAGACTTCCAATATAGCAATTCTTCTCACAATATGAGATAATAAGAACAAATGTACGAATCTATATTCAGAGGTGAAATCATGAAGCTGGTCATTCTAGCCGAAAAACCTTCCCAAGCAAAAGCCTATGCTGATGCTTTCTCCGTAAAATCCCGTCAAAAAACCCATATCGAACTCAACCCGTGTAGCACATTTCCGAACGGTGCCATCATTACATGGGGAATCGGCCATTTAGTGGAATTGAAGGAGCCAAAGGAATATCGAAAAGATTGGGGTTCATGGAAATTGGACACCTTGCCGATTCTTCCGAGTAAATATGAGCATAAGGTTTCCTCTGATAAAAAGGTGCAGTTCCATTATATTAAACAATTATTCAATGATCCTGCTGTGACGACGATTTTAAATGCTTGCGATTGTGATCGTGAAGGGTCGAATATTTTCTATTCCATTTACAATATGACCGGAGCCAAGAATAAGACGATTAAAAGGCTTTGGATCAACTCATTGGAAGTCGATGTGGTGCGTAAAGGGTTTCATAATCTTCAAGATAATAAAAAAGATCTGTTGCTCTATTATGAAGCAAAAACGAGACAAATTAGCGACTGGCTTGTTGGGATGAATGGAAGCCGGCTGTACACGTTGCTTTTACAACAAAAAGGATTTAGCGAGAGCCTTTCCATTGGTCGGGTGCAGTCCCCAACGGTCTATCTTATCTATCAACGTCAGAAGGAAATAGAAAATTTTATTTCCACTCCTTTTTACGAAATTGAAGGAAACTTCACTGCCCAGCACGGAACGTATAAAGGAAAAGCAAAAATGAAGAGTGATAAAAAAGAGGAAGTGGAGCAACTACTTTTTAAACACCATATAAAAGACCAAAATGACGGTTTAGTAAAATCAATGACAAAAAAAGAAAAACGTGCCAAATCACCGAAGTTGCACGCATTATCAACATTACAAGCCGTTGCTAATAAAAAATGGAAATACAGTCCTGCCAATGTATTGAAAGCAGCTCAAGCTCTTTATGAGAAAAAGCTAGTCACCTATCCGCGGACAGATACCCAATTTATCACTGGGAATGAATTTGCTTACCTTGCCAATAATATTGAACGTTACCAACAAATTGCCGGTGTCTCGTTTCCGATTTTCTCGAAAAGACCGAGTAAACGCTATGTCGACAGCTCCAAAGTACAAGAGCACCATGCGATCGTTCCGACCAAAAATATTCCAACCGAAAGTAAACTGCAAGGATTATCCATGCAAGAAAGAAATATATACTTTGAAATTTTGAAAACAACCCTTGCCATGTTTCATTCCGATTATATTTATGAAGAAACGAAAGTGATAACGGACGTGAGCGGACTAGAATTTCATACGACAGGAAATACAGAAATTAGTAAAGGTTGGAAAGAACTTTTCACAGATTTAAAGAATGAAAAGATAGATAGAAAAAAAGAAGTGATACAAGTCATTCCAAAACTGACAAACGGGGAAAAGGTATTAGCAGCCGTCAAAATGATAGAAGGTATGACGACTCCTCCAAAACCATACACAGAAGGACAATTGATTGGAATGATGAAAACATGCGGGAAAGCAGTTGAAAATGAAGAAGAAATGGAGATTTTGCAGGAAGTAGAAGGACTCGGGACAGAAGCGACACGGAGCGGGATCATCGAAACGATTAAAAAACACGGTTATATAGCCGTCAATAAAAATATCGTCACGGTCACGAAAAAAGGTGAAATTCTCTGCCAAGCAATTGAAGGTAATCTTCTATCAAGTCCATCCATGACAGCAAAATGGGAAGCCTATTTAAGAAAAATTGGGAATGGCGAAGGTTCACCAGAGCGCTTCATCGAAAATATCGGTAAATTCATCAAAAAACTGCTGGAAGATGTTCCGGGCCAAATAAACGGCGTGGCACTGGAACAAAACATTACCCATAGCGGCAAACCAATCGCCCACTGTCCATCCTGCGAAAACGGCAAAATCTCACCGTGGAAAACATACTACCGTTGCAGTGAGCATGCAAATGGCTGTAAGCAAACTTTTCCAGGACAAATGCTCGGGAAGAAATTGAGTGAAAAAAACATTAAAGATTTATGTACGAAAGGCCAAACTGGCATCATTATGGGAATGAAGTCAAAGGCTGGCAAGAAGTTTAATGCAACCTTGAAGTTAGAAGGTGGCAAAATTACGTTTGTATTTTAGTATGCCTGGGGGAAGGTTGGATGATCCATTCTGATTGTGGTTTAGACAAACCGTCCCTCAGGCTAAATACCGGTATGAATTATCTCCTCATACACGGTACTATATCATAATCCCGGGCTTTCATATCATCTACAATTACCCTATACTCTTCTCCCATTTCACGAATAAACGAAACAACGTCTTTATTTGAATGAAGAAATTCTATTGTTTTGTCACGCATAAACCATTCATATCCCTCATCATATACAGAACTACACGGTACCCTTTCGACTTTTTGAGATTCTGATGTTAAGAAAGCAATAACGGCCCATGCTGCTTCTTTATGTTTACTCTCTTTTGCAATGGCCAATGATAAAACACCATCTTCGGTGTCTCCACTGTTTAATTGTCCCTCCCATCCCGGAACGGATACGGTCCCAAAGTTAAAGTTTTCGTATATAGCTAGTGCCTCGACCAATGATCTATTTCGTACGACCATTGCAATATTTTGTGACCGTTTTTCAAATCCATCCTCTTCCCCATCATTAGCACTTAAAATAGCTGGGATACTCCGAAATTGATCAAGCCAATCAAAATATTTTTTTGTATCAGGATGATTGACAAATAGAACTTCTCCTGTTGCGGGATCAGTACCTGAAACTTGTAATTGTACGAATGGAATATGGGAAGGGTCAAAAATCCCTAGCCCTCGATATTCTGTTTGATTTCGTTCTAGTGTTAGTCCTCTTGCTAAATCTATAAGCTCTTCCCAGGTCATCCCATCTTCAGGATATGATTCGCCAAGCAGATCAAAAATATCTTTATTATAAAATAGTGCAAATTTGTTGTTCTCTAACGGTAAACTGTATAAATGCCCACTTCCCGTCGGATCCAAGGTACGTTGTCTTTCGATCACTTCCTCTTCAAAAATTGTATAATCAAAGTTTGTTACTTCTATATAACCATCCAGAGATTCAAAATCAGCTAAAGGTGCCTCTAGGAAAGCTGTTGATCTTCCCAGTTGAATATCAGGCAAATCCTCACTTTTCAGACCATTAGCACTACCACTCATTAATTCTAAAGTAATAGCGGGAAACTTTGATTCTACCTTTTCTTTATAACGTTCACGAAATATTTCTTCATCTATGTCCATGCTTATTTTTAAGGTAACTGGTTCTCCCTCATATCCCCAAGTTCCCACTTTTTTAACGCCCTGATTATAATCAATTGGCAGAACCGCTTTTTGAGGCATATATCCTCCTCCATCCGATTGATCCGTATCATTGAATGAACAGCTAATAATCAATATCAAAAGAAAGAGAAATATAACAGCCAATACATACCACCTTTTCAACAGGGCATTCAGCCTCCTTTTATATTTATTTGAAAGTATCTGGTCGAGCTTGAGAGCCGGGGAGATTCGGTGGGGCGGTTCTTGCGAGAATAACCATAATACTCCGATTATATTTTAGAAAAACCGTTCCTTTGACATCGGCCTGCAAATCGCACTTTTCATATATTACAATTCACTCATGATCAATTTGTATATTTACCGTAATTATACCAAATGGAAGCCGCTTTTAGAGGTACTACGGTCTTCTTTGTGAATTTTTAACTTCTTGTTTATCGCAGCTGTTTAAACTATATTTAAAAGATAATACTTGCCTAGAATGAAATTTCTGGTAAAATAAATTCAATATTCAAATGCGATGAAGAGACGAGTAAATAAAGTAATGCTTTCACAGAGAGCTCCGTTTGCTGGAAAGGAGCAAAGCGTTTTTTATTGAATAAAAACTCCGAGCAGTACATCGGAACCCGAATTGGGGGATGGTGTGTCAGGAACTCCTGTTACAGAGCTAGAGTATAACCATTGCATATCGTATGTCATGGCGTACTCGAAGAGGCCAGGTTTGGTGACAAATCGGCGAAGCTAGGGTGGTACCACGAGTAATCAAATCTCGTCCCTGAGACTAAAGTCTTGGGGGTGGGATTTTTTTGTTGCCTCAAAATAATGGGGACGGAACCCGCATTTAGTTGGGGCAGCAAAAGCCCTGATGGAATATGGTGGGAGCAGATTGGCATTCATCGTTTATTATAATAAGGAGCTGAAAGAATTATGGGAGAAAAATTGAGAGCTGGTATTATTGGTGGTACGGGAATGGTTGGTCAGCGATTCGTGCAATTGCTTGACAATCATCCTTGGTTTGAAGTGACGGCTATCGCAGCCAGTGCTGGATCAGCAGGCAAGACATATGAGGAAGCCGTGAGCAATCGCTGGAAGATGGACGGCCCTATCCCTGAGCAAGTGAAGCAGATTGTTGTACAGGATGCGTCAAAGGTGGAAGAAGTTGCTTCTAGCGTTGATTTCGTCTTCTGTGCCGTTGATATGAAGAAAGAGGAAATCACAGCGTTGGAGGAAGCCTATGCGAAGACAGGCACACCAGTCGTATCCAACAACTCGGCACATCGTTGGACATCAGATGTACCGATGGTGATCCCAGAGATTAACCCCGAGCATCTTAACGTTATTGAGGCTCAGCGCAAGCGACTAGGTACTTCAACTGGATTTATTGCAGTTAAGCCAAACTGCTCCATTCAGAGCTATGTACCAGCTTTACATGCACTTCAAGCGTTTCAGCCTTCAGAGGTTGTTGTCTCTACCTATCAAGCCATCTCTGGAGCTGGCAAAAACTTCACCGATTGGCCAGAAATGTTAGACAATGTCATCCCTTATATCGGCGGTGAGGAAGAAAAAAGTGAGCAGGAGCCATTGCGTATTTGGGGCCGTGTCGAGAATGGCGAAATCGTCAAAGCGAACGAACCAGTCATTACATCACAATGTATTCGCGTCCCTGTGACGGATGGCCACCTTGCAACGGTCTTCGTCAAGTTCCAAAATAAGCCGACGAAGGAGCAAATTCTAGATTCCTGGCGCCAGTATAGCGGTCGTCCGCAGGAGCTCGAATTGCCAAGTGCACCGAAGCAATTTATAAACTATTTCGAAGAAGAAAACCGTCCGCAGACGAAGCTCGACCGGAACATCGAGAATGGTATGGGCGTATCCGTCGGCCGACTACGTGAAGATACCGTGTACGACTATAAATTTGTCGGTTTGTCTCACAATACATTGCGGGGAGCTGCTGGAGGTGCAGTACTCATTGCCGAGCTGCTGAAAGCAGAAGGATACATTCAAGCTAAGTAATTCCCAGTACACCCCCTTTTGGGGGATAGCGAATTTTCTTCAGTAGTGAAATTTTAAAATGGTGTGCAAATTGACAACCAATTTTGCACACCATTTTTGTTGTAAAGGGTTATGGAATAGATAGGACTATAATGTTTGTTTTATAAGAAAAGATTGTAGGCTTAAGTGCAAAAGTTAAAGGTAACTTAACTGAATTCATCTTTCACTTTTTAATTGATAGTCATTTCTCGTAAACTTTAATCTATTCATTTATATAATTGGTACTATCGGTACTGGTATAATCCGCCAGATAGACTTAAAATGGGATGGCTATATGATCAATTAGGAGGAATAAGCTTGAATGAATTTGGTGAACTTTTGTATGCTGGCAAGACCGACAGCAACAAAAATGGTTTTGCATTTATTCTTTTAGGAATTATATGCATAATTGGCGCGAATTTTATCTATGCAAAAATGATGTTGATGGTAATTGGAGGCGTGTTTACGCTTGTCGGATTATACCTGCTTCTATTTAAACGAAGTGATCAATTTTCAATCTATGAAAACGCGATTGTTTTGACTATAAAAGGGCAAGAACTTTCAATTCCAAAAGAACAGATTAGCCATATTGAATATCAGGAAATAAAAGTTAGAAGAAGTCCGGTTGTGAGCTATTATCCAATACTTATATTAAACAATGAAAACAAAGTGTTAATTAATAAGGCATTTAATTCCGTAATTAATCAAGATTTCAAGAAAGTTATCGAGTCATACATTTAAATAGCACGATTTTAAAAAGGACAGTTATCTATTTCAGTAACTGCCCTTTCTTTATATAAATTTAATAGAATACGGAACAAAGACTAGAGATGATTAATTAAAACGATTAAATAAACCTTTTTAAATAATCTCCAAATATTTTGTTCATAACCTTGGGGGTGTTTTCTAAATAAACATTAATTTGTTCATTGTTCGATTGGAATTTATCAGAGTCTCTTTCATCTGTTGGAAAATCAGATATTCCTTTTATAATAATGCACTCGACATCGTTCTTCTTACATATATAAGCAATTGCACCCGCTTCTGTATCGGCTATTGTTATTTCGTTCTCTTTAAGTTCTAAATAGTCCTTCCACATAACTACTGCTTTATCAGCGGTGCCGATTGTTCCCGTATAAAAGTCACTTCCATATTTTGATAGATCAATATCGACTATGAAGGATTGTTTAATAAAAGGCTCAATTTCTTTTACTGTACAATCATATTGAACAGCTTTATTAGGTACAAAAATATCTAAATTAGTAAACGTATCATCTATTCCTGCACATGTTCCCGCAACAATGACTTTAGTTAAATGAAACTTAGAAATCATATACTGAGTACCACCAACACCATTTACCTTTCTTACACCGGTACTATAAAAAACAAGTTCAGTATCATTAATTGTTCGTATGAAATACTCGCCATAAGGGTAATTGAAACGTTCATTGTCTTGTATGCCATAGTATTCCAAAGTCGCTTCATATTCCCACTTCGTAGCTATACTTATTCCTATCACGGCTTATCACCCTACAAATATTAATTTGTCATTATTGTTCACTTTAGCGACTCCAGTAGTTGAACTGGATAGACGAATATTTCACTTTACGCTGAGTTTAACTATACGCTATCCCCCGCCTTAAAATTTTTTCTTCATACATAGTTTGGTCTGCCTTATCTAGGATTTCCTCCACAGTGGTAAGTGTACCAGGCTTGTAATAGGAGAATCCGTGGCTAGCTGAAAGTTCATAAGGCTTTTGCCCTGAAAGATTGAAACTATGAAAATCTAGTTTAATATTTTCCCATATCGCTTCAACTTTTTCTATATTTTTCCCGAGGAAAATGATAATAAATTCGTCACCACCCCAGCGGAATAGCACATCACCGAAGTCAATATTACGATTGATAATGTCGCAGCTTGTCTTGATGAGATCATCTCCAACAGAGTGCCCGAAGTTGTCGTTGACGGTTTTTAACCCATTTATATCTATGTAACAAACAATAAATTCTTGTTGATGTGGCCCGTGAATTTTCTCTTCCAACAGGATCATTCCGCTTCTCCTGTTCATCACACCTGTTAGCGTATCAAAAGAGGCATGCTTCAGCAGTTCTTCTTCCTTTATCTTTAGGTTGGTAATATCCGTAACCCCAATCAGAATGCAGGACTGGTCCAAATACTCGACTAATTCCAGACTGAGCATGGCCCATTTTTTTAGATTAGCGCTTACTTGATACTCCAATTCATAATTCTTAATACTTTGATGCTCGTCCAGCATTTTTAAAATAGTCTGTTTTTCGGAGGGATCTGAGAATAAAAAATTCCCATTGATTTTATTCATGTCTTGATCCTGCAAATGGTAATATTCCATCGCCTCATGATTGATAAGCAAAATCTCGTCATTTTGGCGGTTTGTCAGAATCAAGGGGTATGGATTCATATGAAATAATCTTCGAAAACTCTTGGCATTTCTTCTTAACTTCCATTGATTATCAAAGTCGCCTTTTCGAAGCTTATAGAGCATAAAGGCAATCGTGTAGGAAATAACGGCCGTCCCGGTTGAATTGATCATTTTTGTAATTAGCGAGAAGTGATCAGCGTCTATAATGGACAGCCCAATCAAAAAATAAATGTGATTCATACAAAAATAGAACAAAAGCTTACCAGGCTGTATAGGGAAAATAACAGAAACCCCAAGTAAAATAATGATATACGCAGAAATATTACCATTTAATAACTGGCTGTTAATAGAAGCCGTCGCGCCAAAAAATAGAAATAAGACTAGGTAGATATGGACAATGCAGCCTTTTGATGCACCTTTGTAAAAGTAATAAATGAGTAGAAATAGAATAGATAGCAAAAAACCTGAAAGGTGAATAGAGGCAAGAACCCATCTATATACCAGGACTGTCACTTTATTTAATAGGAATAAGTCCGCATAAAAGAAACCGGGATATGTGAAAATAAGCATAAAAGAAACCAATTTAAGCCGTTCAAAAAACAATCCATTTGAGTACGCAATAAAATCTTCCTGGTCATCAATACTTTTAGTTGAAAATAATCCCATTATTTAAATACCCCTATTAAATTTAAATTAGTTTAATATAACTAAACATATTATACACTGTGAGTAAATAAATAGGGCTAATTTATTACTGAATTTAGGTCTAATACACTATAAAAATATCTATTCCTTGACATTATTCACGTATTTTCTTAATCACTTTTTCCGAAATGTTTATGAAGAATGGATCATGTATAGCGATATCAAAAAAAACGACTCTATTTTAGTTTTCAGAGTCGTTTTTTCGATTCATATTTTAACTGTTATTCCAATTCACCAATTCAAAAACGGCTTGTTCAGCTGACTGAAGCGCCCCTTCAAGATGTCCACCAAATTGTGAGCTCGTCTCTGTTCCAGCAAAGATGATTTTCTTTTCCCATATCCCTGCTTTTGGTGGTGTTCCATACTTTGGAAAATCCCTAAGCGGTTCCAAATCCTCCTCAACAGCCGTTTCAGAATCTTCGGCCCAATCCTTGTACAGAATAGCCTTTGTGTTTTCAGCCGCGGGCCCAAAAAGCCTAACGA
Source organism: Bacillus niameyensis (assembly GCF_001375535.1). Classification (GTDB taxonomy): domain Bacteria; phylum Bacillota; class Bacilli; order Bacillales; family Bacillaceae_C; genus Lederbergia; species Lederbergia niameyensis. The sequence continues at coordinate 4,320,198 of NZ_LN831197.1, read as the reverse complement.
ATTGATCTTTAACCAGTTTTAATAGATTATCTTTTCCCAGTTCATGGCGCATTTTTGCTGGTATTCCGAAGAAACCAAATAAGGCACCGGTGCCTGTGTCTGGAGAAGCATCATGAATTTCTTGCAGAGGTCCGATCCGGCTCGATACAAATCCAGAGAGTCCTGCATCTCGCCAAAAGGGACGATCATAGACTGCGACTGCCTTAGCTTGTCCCGCCATCCACGTTGGTTTGTTTATAAGATCAAACAGAAGATCTGGAGGAAGAGAAGGAGAAAAATGAATATGACGCGCAACAATTCTGGGAGGCAATGCCAAGATAACCGCATCCGCTAAGTAAATTTTTCTTTTTCCATCAGCTTCTTCTGCCTCAACTGTGACAGCCCCAGCTTGCTCCTGTTGAATGGACATAACTTTAGTATTTAACTCAACTATCCCTGGGGGAAGCGTATCTGCTAGAGCATCAATTAGAGACTTCACACCTTCTTTGAAGCGCATTGAAGTTGCGTTAGAATTTTCCGGAAGCACGTGGCGCTCTGGCGCTTCATTTGGGAAACGTTCAAAAAGCATCGCTCCTTGCGTATATTGCACGAAAGTCCCTACATTCAGTTCTTTCACAAGTTCACTAATCGAACTCTCATACTGTGGCCAAAACCATGACGGCCCGAGGTCAAATTTGCCTAGATCGGGCTTGATTGGAACTGAAGTGCTTAAGACCCTGCCGCCTACCCTATCTCTCGCTTCTAACACCTTACATGTAATACCCTGTGCAGTCAGTAATGTTGCAGCCCGTAGACCAGTTAAACCAGATCCAACAATGACTATATTTTTATTCATATACCTTCCTCTTTCTAGCCATAGGCTAAATGTACACGTAAACCCGCCATACTCCTTTTAGGATGACTCGTCCAAATATAGCATCGTTTACAAAATACGTTCTACCTGAATTTTATCATTTATTTCAGAAGTCCTATAATTAGAAGATCATTCTTGAATTCAGTTACTAGTCGAAACATTATCAAGCCATGTTGTTAAATGATAAACAGATGTTTATTAACTTCCAAAAACCAACTGAACATATAACAATTGTAATGGTTTTATTAAATTTCAATTCCTACACAAAAAGTATTCTCTTATTTCCAAAGCACTCTTTGTATGGGGAAATCAGGGAAGTTATCATTATCCATATGATTTTATGGTATTTTATCTCTCGTATTGAGCTGAAATATCTCCCAAATACCAGGTCGGGATAGGATTATTCATACCGTCAAACCAAGTTAAAACATCGTTTGCCTGATTTTTCATAACGGTAACATCTTCTTCACCGAAAGGAATTGCCCAATAGATGGAAGACAACGTATTACTACTTATATAAAGAGCTAAAAGCGTAAAAAAATGCAAAGGCGGTCTTCCATGAAAATAACCATTAAGTTGTCCTGTTGCGAAGTGTGGGCTGACAGTTGCACTCCAGACAATGCGGTTAAATTCTTCCCACGGATCCCCGTAGTCATTACGGTTGAAATCGATTATACTTAGTTCTCCTTCTGACGAAATTATCATATTCCCCACATGGTAATCACCGTGTTGAAAAGATTGTGGCCTCCCTTCAAGTAGATGCCTATTTTCCTTAATATAGTCGATGATTTTATCGTCACCATCTATTTTAATTCCACAGTTTTTATAACTTTTGATTTTGTTATCTATTTTGCGATTAAAACGTGCTTCCCATTGTTCTTGTCCATCAGGTGCAGGAATTTCGTGGATCTTTCTTAATATTTGCCCTGATGTCACACCAAGTGCATATTGTTCCGATTCGGTCATCTTCGGCAACATCATTTCTGCATCATCTCCATCACACCATGTGAAAAGAGAATATACACTTTTGCCATTGTCACAAACCCCAAAATCAATTGGTTGCGACATGGGTACACCAGATTCAGCTATTCTCTTCATCATTTCAAATTCACTGATTTTACTATCATACTCTGAAATATCGGCTATACGAAGCAACTTTTTTTCGTTCATCACCGTTTTAATATAGTACTTTTTGTCACTAGACCAACCTTTGATGATTGGTTTGATTTTTTTAAACGTTTCGTAGTCTTTAATATCGAGCATTAGTTTACCTCCCCTACATGTTTTTATCGATTTTCAATTTCCATTATACATGAATAGTTATCAGTATTTTCGGAGTCTTGGGGTTAATTGAAATGCCTTGTTTACAGGTAGGGGAAAACTTTGGAGCGGGGTATTATTATTTGTTTTCACGCTGAATAAAGAAAAAACTCAACGACTGCGAATAAATACAGAAATTCTAAATTTTCCACACGAAATATACTAAGGTAAAAAGCGTCTTATACGATTGCTGAAAAATACAGAAAATAACGTAATGTATAAAAAATAGTGACCTTTTATAGGTCACTATTTTTTCAAGACTCTTTCTCCTGACGGGGGCGTTGATTTTCCTTACGGATCATCCTCTCACGAAATATCATCTTCTAGTGAATGTCCCTTAGGTGCAGATTGATCTAAATAAATCGTATAGACTTCTCTCGTTACGTGATCTTCTGATTCTGTAATCACGCGAACCACATTCTCGTATGGTTTCAATACTGTTACTGCAACGTTTTTATCACTTTCCGTTTCAATAACTGCTTTTTTATATTCCGTGTAGATCACTTTACGCTTTAGCTCTGATGTTGAGACACTGTTGCCATTTAGTAAAATATTATTTAGAGTCGCTTCAGTATTTACCTTCAGTGAATTATGTTCAACCCGTAATTCTACTTCTGTAAGCCCAACGGCACATTTCTTACCAGCATCATTCGTTCCAGGATCACTTGTTAGGACGATTTTAAATCCAACAGCTGGAACACCACGGAAACGATAATTAACCTTCGTCGTATTTGGAATACCTTTTGATGCTTCACCACTTGTTATTTGTACGTTTTCTATTTTTGTCCAAGTTGCGTCTTCTGTTCCTTCATTAGACCAATATAGTTCCACATTTTTAGGTAAACGTGCAGCCCCATCATCTTGATAGAAATATAAGTCAACAGATCCAAAGAATTGTGCTGTTGCATACGTGAAAGTAATTTCTGCTTGGTTATGGCCTGTTTGAGCCATATTATAGTTCGTCCATACAGAAGGGTTCGGTCCTTCTTGAACTGTCGTGAATCCTGTATGACCATCGACTATTGCCATTAAACGATCAGATTGAAGTTCTTCAGGTATATCTTGTGTTAATGTTAAGTAATTACTTGCTATATTATCCCCTAAAGTAAACTCTGCATCAGTAACGCGTACAGACGCCGTTACAGAAATTATTTCACCAAACACCTCAGATGTTCCGTGAATGGTAACAAGTCCAGGTTTTTCATAGTTTTTAGCGTTTTGAATTTCCCATTCAACTAGGAATTCCGTTGCTAAAACTTCACCTGTCTCGATCACAAGCGGTCTACTTGAAGGCAAACTTACACTGTCAACTCCAGTCGGTGTTGCAAGTGAATAATGTAGCAGTGCCCCTACCGATTCAATCACTGTAACATTCGTCGAGACGCGAAGATTATACTCATTCACTTGACCTATAACGTTTACAGTTCCAGATTCAGCAAACTTGTTTTCTGCAATTTCCCAAGTAATTGGAAGAGTTTCTTCCGTTCCATCACTAAAATGCAACTTCGTTTCAGATACAAGCGTTGGTTGAGATCCTAATTTCACATAGTAATTTTTAGGCATTGTATACCCAATAATACGTCTTTCTGTTGAGAATCCTGGGTCAGGTGTCGTTGTAATTGTTATGCTCTGACCTATGATTCCTTCAGATTCTACATGAACCGTCATTGTTCCTATGTTAGTTGTTGATTTTACAATCGCAACTAGTTTTCCATTAAATGCTTTACGTTTGCCACTATCATATGGTTCATGGTCGACTTGGTTACCATTGTCAAGTGCCATAAGCGCTCCATCACCACTTACACTTACATGAATGAAGTTTGCAGCATCCTCAACGATGTCACCATTTGCATCGATCACATCAATTGTAATATAGGACAAGTCACGTCCATTCGCTACAATCAATTCGCGGTCTGCTGTAACTTTTAGTTCAGAGGCTTCTTTAAACGTTGTCACACTGTCACGACCTTGTGTATCAGTGATAACAATATCATTTTCATCATAGGCTACAGCATAAACTGTTCCAGCTTCATAAGGCACATCCCAAGTTAGGTAGAGATTTCGGAAGTCTTGGGCTTTTTTATCACTACCCTCATAGATCTGATAGGTGTACCCTACATCTGTTGTGTATGTTGTAAATGTTTTCTTGCCCAGTGATGTTTCTACACCATTCTCATTTCTAAAGAATAATTCAACGCTTCGTGCATTACTGTATACATCAACACGGACATTTCCATTATCATCCAATTCAATCATATCTTTCTTCCAAGTTGGAAGTATATGAAGCGTATTGACTTCCTCATTCCATTGGGATTGATAGAAATAGAATCGATCCTTTGGAAGACCTGCTGTATCAATAATCCCGAAATAACTTGATTTTGGTGATGGCCAACCACCTGTGGCACCTGAACCAACGTTATTCCAAGGGGTAGGTTCTCCAAGGTAGTCAAACCCAGTCCAAACAAATTCGCCTGCTATAAAGTCACGGGTAATAACCGTATACCATGAATCCGCTGCAAGTTTACCCCACCCCACAGTGGACTCATCATAGGATGTTAAGTGTTTATTATAATTAGATGGTTTATATACCCCTCGACTGTTGATAGATGATGCTGTTTCTGCGGCATATAGTTTCCAATTCGGGTATTGTTTATGATAATAATCAAATTGCTCGCCATCTGCATAATTTAATCCAAAAATACCATCGTGCTCTGTCAATTTGTTCCCAAAGCCTATGGATTCGCCCCAATTTGCTTTCAGTTTGTTGTCACCAATCGTAGCTGGACGCGTTTGATCAACTTCAGATACCCAGATTACTAATTGTTCTAAAATACTAGGATATTCATTATATGGTCCACTGTTACCTTCCATCACCTCATTGCCGACTGACCAGCTAATGATTGAAGGTGCATTTATTCCACGACGAACCATCGTCTTTACGTCAAACTCCGCCCAAGTCATGTCTGGAGTTGCACCCAACAATGGATTGTCACCAACCGATTTTTCAAACCATGTAGCATAATCATTTAAATTACCATTTTTGCTGCCTACCCATGTATCAAATGCTTCATCAATGAGGATAATACCTTTTCGATTGGCAATTTCAATAAGTTCATCAGCTGCAGGATTGTGTGTAACCCGAATGGCATTGGCACCCATCCTTAACAAGATTTCGACTTGGCGTTCCATCGCTCGATAATGGGCTGCTGTACCCAAAGATCCTTGATCAGAGTGCATGCTTACACCTTTTAATTTAACGGGTTCGCCATTTAAATAAAATCCTGTCTCTGCATTAAATTCAATTGTTCTAAAACCGTAGTCTGCTACATATTCATCGATCACTTTCTCCTCTACTAAAACTTCTGTAACAATTTCATATAAATGAGGATTGGCTAATGACCAGAGCGTCGGGTTATTTATTCGCAAAGAAACATGAGATGACACTGATGCATTCGCATTGATTTTCAATGGATTACTTTGTCCGCTAACTATATTTCCTTTTGAATCCTTTTCACGAATGCTTTGTTTTACAACGACATTCACGTCTTCAGATGACTGATTTTGAATGACAGCATGAATCTCTACATCAACATCTCGACCTACTTGATTTTCAAGGTTTGGAGTAAATACTTGAACACCATAATGATCAACATGAACATCATCTGTTAATGTAAGATGCACATTCCGGTAAATACCACTTCCTGAATACCAACGACTTGACGGAAACTTATGATCGACACGAACCGCCAGAACATTTTCGCCATCGTAATTGAGATAGTCAGTTAAATCATAGGCAAATGGTGTGTACCCATATGGATGATCCCCCAACTTATGTCCATTAATATACACACTTGCATTCATATAAACGCCGCCAAACTCAACAACAACACGCTTGTTTTGAAGGGATTCGTCCAGTGAAAATAACTTGCGGTACCATCCGATACCACCAAGCTTATAACCACTTTCTGCTTCACCTGCTTGAGTATATGGCAGGCTCAAACTGTAATCATGGGGTAGTTGTACAACATCCCATCTCGAATCATCATATGTATTTAATTGTGCATTACTTTGGTCACCATAAATAAATTTCCAATGATTATTAAATAATTGACGCCGCGCAGTATCACTTACACTTGTTGCGGGAGTAAACGTTTCATGTGAGCTAATTGAATATTCTCCTTCCTTTGTGTTAACAGTACTTTTTATAATAACTAGGGATCAAAAAAGAGCATTTAAAAACTTTTTAGCTATCTATTGTCTTCAGATAAACCGCTTTCTTTCTTTTGAGCCATTATTCGTTTTAAAGCCATGGAAATAATATCATCACCTAGTCAAAAAGCTGAAACAAGTAGAGTTATAGTAAAATGGGAATGATGCATGACAAAGACTATACTACCAGGCAAATCTCTCATTTCACATGCAATGATTACAACCTTTTAACATGAATTCCCTCCAATCATATACTAACATATTCATTTTATAATAGAGGCGTTTTCAGTTCAAATGAATGTGAAAATACTTTCATAATACTATGAAGTCACTGCGAGGATCATTTGTCTTTTCCTTTAGGAGTATTCACGAGGAAGGATTAATCTTGAACGTGTTTTTGTTTTAATAAAAAATACGCGGTCCTGCCTAAAACAGATAGACAGGACCGTGTGTTTATTTCATAATTGTCGTCTTTAAAAACTCCTGAGTTCTCTCCTCTTTCGGATGGTTGAAAATTTGCTCTGGGTTGCCGCGCTCAATAATTTTCCCATCGTGCATATACACAATCCAATCAGCTACTTCTCTAGCAAATTCCATTTCATGAGTAACAACAACCATTGTCATCCCATCTTCAGCCAATTCTTTCATAGTTGTTAAAACCTCACCAACAAGCTCGGGATCAAGTGCCGATGTCGGCTCATCAAAAAGCATGATTTTCGGTTCCATCGCAAGGGCTCTAGCAATGGCTACCCGTTGCTTTTGCCCCCCTGACAGTTTACTTGGATAGACGTCAGACTTATCTTCCAGGCCAACCTTTTCCAGTAATTGTTTTGCTGTGGAAATTGCCTCTTCTTTGTCAACGCCTTTTACCATAATCGGTGCTTCAATAATATTTTCCAAAACGGTTTTGTGAGGGAACAAGTTGAAATGTTGGAACACCATTCCTACCTTTTCCCTAATCTTATTCAGATTATCCGTTTTTGGGTCGATTTCATTGCCCTCAATAATGATATCGCCGCTATCCTTTCTTTCTAAAAAGTTCAAACAGCGAAGGAGCGTACTTTTCCCTGAACCACTTGCTCCTATTAAACAAACGACATCGCTCTCAAAAACGGTCATATCGATATTTTTTAATACATGTAAGTCTCCAAAGGATTTATTCAATTGCTGTATTTTAATCATTTCTTTTGCGTCCAATATTCTCCCCTCCTACCTGTCACTAATTGCTAATCTCTGTTCAAATCGATTCACTAGAAATGTCAACAATGCCACTAACAATAAATAGTAGACTGCTACTATAAGCAAATAGGTCATTTCATCAAAATTATTGGACCCTAGTGTTGTCGCTACATTAAACAGTTCATTCATCGAGATAAATGCTGCTAATGAGGAATCTTTTAAACCGATGATAAACTGATTGCCCAATGGCGGCAGTGCTTGGCGAAATGCCTGAGGAAGAATAATCCTTCTTAATGTCGCTGCTTTAGTCATCCCTAAAGAACGTCCTGCTTCCATCTGTCCTTTATCAATTGCCTTGATGGAACCTCGAAAGATTTCAGAAATGTAAGCTCCATTATGTAACGCTAATGCAAGGGAAGCCGCCCAGAAATCAGGAAGGAGGAAAATTCCGCTAATACCGAAATAGAGGATAAATATTTGCACGATCAGCGGAGTTCCACGAACCAGATAGACATATGCATCTGAAATGAGTTCTAACACTTTTATTTTAGATATTTTTAATAAGGCAAAGAATAGTCCGATTACAATTCCGATTAAGATCGAAACAACCGTCAACTCTAAAGTCAAAAGCATGGCTTTGATGAATACATTTTTTGTTTCTATTAATACCGTGAAAAAATGCGAAAAACTTGGCAAGGCACCCACTCCCTTTCTTTCCATAGTATTGGGTTATTCTGGTTTTTTCGTAATATCCTCATCGAAATATTTCATACTAATCCGAGAAAGTGTCCCATTTTCCTGGAGTTGTTCCAGCGCCTCGTTTACACGCTTTAATAGTTGGGGGTTATCCTGTGGAAGCACAATTGCTTGTTCACTGTGTTCAATTAACTGTTGCCCTTTAATCTCAAACCCTTCCTTCGCAGCATTTTTCCCGGTGACAAAATCGGTGATTACAGCATCATGACGTCCGCTGCTTAACGCTTTTAAAGCTGTAATATCGCTGTCATAGGTTTTGATATTGTCTGTATACTTGGAAGCTGTATCGGCATAAGTTGAACCTTTTGACACAGCCACTTCTTTCCCCGCTAAGTCATCAACAGTCTTAATTTTACTGTCAGGTCTAGTAAAAATTTGCGGTCCAGAATAATAGTATGGAATCGTAAAGGAAACATGTTTGCTCCGCTGTGGATTAATCGTGTGGCTAGCAACAGCTGCATCCGCGCGACCAGTTTTTACCCCTTCTACAATCCCCTTGAATTTAATACGCTTCTGAACGGGCTTAAGTCCCATTTCTTTTGCAACTGCTTCGCCGACCTCAACATCAAAGCCCGACATGGTGAGATCATCATTCATATAACTAAATGGCTTAAACTCACCAGAAGCAGCAAAAATAAATTGATCTTTATGTATCAGTTTAGATCCGTCAGCAAGCTGCTCCTTCTCCGCACAAGCAGATAAAAAGCAGACAACGATAAAACCGAAAACTAATAATATTTTTTTATTCAACCACATGTTGACTATCAATTCCTTTCTCTCTCATTTATCTCTATAACACCCCTAGCTATGAATCTTACTTATGAAAAATGAATACCCCATTCATTCCGCGATGAAACAAATAACATACTAAGTGGATAAGATTATCGATGGATGATATTACCAACTTAGTATGTTTTTTAAAGTTATAGTAAGAGGTGAAAGAGAGCTCGACCAGCCTCTAAGAACTATAAACCGAGAATCATATTTAAGTATGTTCGGCCATTGAGCTCGTGTATAGGATATTGGAATCGAAATGAATAAATGAAGATCTTTCATATTGATAATGAAAAGAGAGGGAAAATATTGGGAATATTATTGCTTTAGATATTTCTATGGGGAAAAGCTAGTAATATAGTACATGATGGTCAAACTTGTCTTTCTAAAGGTGACATTCTTCATAATATAGTTAGTTTTGAAGCATTGCTTAATGAAATCAAAAAACTTCCTGAAGAACTTGTTCTTGTTTTTGAATCAATAGGTATATTTTACTCATAACTTTGGGGGTGTTTTCTAAATAAACATTAATTTGTTCATTGTTCGATTGGAATTTGTCAGAGTTTCTTTCATCTGTTGGAAAGTCAGATATTCCTTTTATAATAATGCACTCAACATCATTCTTCTTACAGATATAAGCAATTGCACCCGCTTCTGTATCGGCTATTGTTATTTCGTGCTCTTTAAGTTCCAAATAGTCCTTCCACATAACTACTGCTTTATCAGCTGTGGCAATTGTTCCGGTATAAAAATCATTTCCATACTTTGATAGGTCAATATCAACTATGAAGGATTGTTTAATAAGAGGCTCAATTTCCTTTACTGTGCAATCATATTGAACAGCTTTATTGGGTACAAAAATATCTAAATTACTGAACTTATCATCTATTCCTGCACATGTTCCCGCAACAATGACTTTAGTTAAATGAAACTTAGAAATCATATACTGAGTACCACCAACACCATTTACTTTTCTTACACCGGTACTATAAAAAACAAGTTCAGTACCATTAATTGTTCTTATGAAATACTCACCATAAGGGTAACTGAAACGTTCATTATTTTTTATGCCAAAGTATTCCAATGTCGCTTCATATTCCCACTTCGTTGCTATACTTATTCCTATCATCGACTTATCACCCTACAAATATTAATTTGAATTTGTCATTATTATTCACTTTAACAAATCCAGTCCAAGTGCGTAGAACCACCTAAAAAAGCTATCAGCAGTTAGTGAAGAATTATATTGGAACTGATAGAGGATTTCATTTAAAGCTGAGTTTAACTGTACAATATCCCCGCCTTAAAATTTTTCTTCATACAGAGTTTGATCTGCCGTATCTAGGATTTCCTCCACAGTGGTAAGTGTCCCAGGCTACAAGCACAACCGAGGTATCATCTAATTTTTCAACCTTAAACTAATAGCTTAGCAATATTCGGATTTTAAGGATGATGCGTCTGTACGAATCGGCCATATAAAATACAGGCATGTAAAGTTGTTATCAACTGAACATTAAATAACTTTTTACATGCCACCCTAAAACTAATAACTAAAAGACTTCAAAACCATATTATAATCCCCATGTGTCGTCATATCGGAAGGTCTTTCCGTATAGGAATGATCTTCAGGAAGTTCAAACGTCTTACCAATTAAATAAAAATCGAGACTCTCCCCTTCTTTTATCGTAAAGGACATCGTAAAGCCTTCACTTAAGCCAAAAAGTTCAATAAAATAGGGATTTTCCTTTGAGTAATGCTCTTCATCTAATTGTAACCCTTCACCATTTATGGATAATTCATTCATTGAAATATCGCTATTCGTACCAAGTTCTATGGACATTGCATTTGGTGCTGCAATATCTAATGTAATCGTTCTCCACCCATCTTCCGTCACATCCGAAATTAATTCAGATTGTGGGAGATTGGCATCATAGTACGGTGCATCTGCTGTATACATTTCCCCGTATGTGAAAGAGGAAAGCGGGTTATCATCAAACTCTGATTCATCCGCAACAAATTGTTTCGTAAAGGAATCTGGCTTTGTCTGTATTCCCCAAATTGCCTTCTCCAAGTCCCCATCAGCCATGTAATAAACTTGATTTCCAATCGGATGTTCACTGGTTGCCTCCACCGCTATTGTTTCATAGGTTACAATACTAATACCAAGTAAGAGCAATCCAATCGCATATTTCCAGCTTCCTTTTAACCTTGCAAAAACAGGTACAAATAACATCAGACCTAAAGCAGCAACGGTCACCACTATATGGATGACGGTTATTGTTAACGCAATATATACGCTAAAAACTAAAAATGTAAATAGTACGATACCTGGAACAAGAAAAACACTATATAAGAGAACATTATTTTCAGTAGAAAACTTCTTGTCTTTCCAAAATACTAGATTCGTTCCAATCAAACTAAAAATTAGTGGCCAAACAAATATATAACTTGCTCCAGTCATTAGAAAGCTGGAAACACTAGCTAATAGAAACCATCCAATCAAAGCCCCCATCACAACTTGAAATGCCCCTATTTTCTTCTGTACGATGTAGGTGAAAAGGATTAACACTGCCGTAGTAATAAGTAAAAAACCAATTAAATAGATACTTGCAATATGTTGGTCAAATTCCAATAGCCAGCTCACATCCCCGGCAAACAATGTGACAAGCTTTAAAGCGAATAAAGAAATACCATAGGCAATGGCAAGCGATACTAAGAATAAAAGAAATCCGATTAGTGCACCTAATACAGATACAAGCTTTCTTCTGATTCCATGGATTACTGTTGCCATAAGACCAATTAATGTAACAATTAATAAAGGAATAACAAGACTATCAGAATAAGAAACGAATGTCTGAGCAACCGGATTAAAATAAACAGCATTTTTCTCTGATTGATTATCAATCTTGCTTAAGTCTATATTTCCAAAGTGTGTCGCAAGTTCATATGCGTATGTAGTATGGTGCATGAGTGTGTTTTTATCAACAAAATCTAAACTATCAATAGTAGTATGATAAGAATTAAAACTCTGTGCACTAGCGAAATTTAACCCTTGCATACCTGCACTAACAAATTCCGTTAGATCTGTTCCATTTGGCATGACATCGTATACTTCTTTTAAGAATGAATTGGAAGCTGGGCTACTTGTTGCTTTTTGGAACTCCTTAATAAGCGTGCCATTTCCACCACTCGTCTCAAACATAACGGTGGCCCCTTTAATTCCTCTTGCCTCAAAATTTAACACCACGTCCACATCTTTTGCCCATGGATGTTCATTTACAAAAGCACGTGCACCAAGAAGCCCTAATTCCTCCCCATCTGTTATTAAAAAAATAACATCATTTTTAAGGGATTTGTCCTTAAGTATTCGAGCCGTTTCCATCAATGCAGCAACACCATAGCCATCATCACTCGCACCAGGACTTACGAAAGTACTATCGTAGTGAGCAGCGAGCATGATGGTACCAGTGGAATCGGAACCATCCATCTTCGTTACGATATTTTGAACACGGGTTGCCCTTTCCAGTTCTGGTTTATGAACAATCGTGTCTTGTATTTCCACATCTAAACCCATTTCCTCTATTGTTTGGATAAGATAATTTTTTACCCTCTCATGTTCTTCTGATCCAACCGGATGAGGTTTCTGTGCAATATTTTCAAGAAATCCCCAAGTACTTTCAAAAGAAACCTCCGACGGATTTGCCTTATCCCTATCCGGTGCTTGTAAAGGCGTCAATCCAATTACGATACCAAATAAAAATATTAATATTGCCAGTAACCCATAAAAAGGTACTAATTTCCCTGACTTATTTTTACTCATACACATCCCCTTACCCCTATTTTGTCTATTTATATATATATATGAAACTTCTCCAGATTATCTTTACGTATTGAAAACAGTTTATAAGATCACTTTTAATCATTTGGGTTGTACTTTCATCGTCACCTTCCTCACCTATATACTGACATTCCAATAGAAAAACCACAATCCCCATGAACACATTTATAAGATGAAAGGGAATGTTTTTGATGCCGGAGGCTTGTTCTACTTTATCCACTTTATAGCCTTTATTCCGGTATGCCGAATGAGCTTTCATTCGATACCCTAATTTTGTTTCCAATTCTATTTTTTATATTTTTATCAATTATTATCTGCACATATTTTTAAATTCCTTGTCATGAAATAACTGAAACAGCCGTGAATTCGATTGAAGAAGTCTAAATTTACGGCTATTTGTAATGCGTACCTGGGGTTATGCTTATTTTTTATAATTCGCGCTTACATTTATTCTAAAGATAACCCACTGATTCAAAAGGGCAAGTTTAATAAAGATTTGATGCAAAAAGCAAATAATACTTCATCCTAAACTGACAACAAATAACTATATATAGTATTTATATTATTTTCAATCCACTATATATTCAAAGTTTGATAACAACAAGATATCCTGTAATGAGAAGGGAGAGTTAGCTAATTTAGTGTTATGATAGAGAGAGGTGAGACTATGCGTCGATTAAGTAAAGTAAGATGTTTAGTTAACTTACCCAAGTTGATGTGGCAAAAAAATATGCGACGTGCATTATTGCTATTCAAAAAGGGCAAATACTTTTTGATGGCGAACCAGAAGAGTTAACAGATGAGTTAATCGTACGTTTATATGAAGGAAAAGAAGACGAGCTACTAGCAAGCTAAGGAGGAAAACAATGACACAACTTTTGGAGACGTTTGAACAAATTTATAATTTTCGTGATATGGGTGGTCAAGTAACGAAAGATGGTCGTCGTGTGAAAAAAGGCTTGCTATATCGGTGTGGTGAACTAGGTCATGCAACAAATGCTGATCTTGCCCGTTTGAAAGACATGGGCATTCAAGTGATTTTTGATTATCGAGATGACCACGAAGCAAGCACAGTCAAAAGTCCAACAATTGAAGGTGTTACCAACATTCGAGTACCTGCAAATACAAATTTAGACCACAGCTCAACATCGCTGGAAGATATGCTGAAAAATCCAATGTGGACACGCGAAAATGCCCTTGGTCATTTCTATGCGGACATGTTATTTGAAAATGAACCATATAAAGCACTACTAGCGTGTATTCGTGATCAACAAGTTCCATTAGTACACCACTGTACAGCAGGAAAGGACCGTACAGGTGTCGGTGCAGCTTTAATTTACTTATTGCTTGGCGTATCAGAAGAAGCAATTATTGAAGAATATCTCTTAACAAATGATTCGACAGCTAAAAAGCCACCAATCTGGTTTACTAAAATGAAAGAACAAATGGCTGAATATAAAGACGTTTTTTGGAAAATGGCTGGTGTAGAAGCAATTTATATACAGACAGTTTTCGATCGCATTAAAGAAGTCTATCCCACGTATGAAGCATATTTCAAAGAGGAATTCGGCATCGATGAAACGGAAATTGCTCGACTAAGAGATTATTACCTTGAAGCTATTTAAGCTGCTATGAAATAGTTAAACGCCATCATATTGGTGATATTACCAATATGTTGGCGTTTTTAAATTATGATAAGAAATAAGAAATGTGCTCCTCCCATAAAAAAATATAACACTTCAAAGAAAGCAAGAGGTAGATTTTCTTGCTTCTCATCAAAATCTACAAACTATCACCATTGTTTACACAAACAAATTCTAAAATATTATGTGGATAAGTATATACTACTTTATTGCTCCTTTAATTAAAGCTAGTAATTTTACCTTTTTCTTCACTTTCTTCATATTTAACTAACTTATTAGTATCATTTATACCGTTCCTATCTGCTACATCTAAAACATGAGCATAGTATACTTCATCATCAATGAACATAATAAACTTTTCTTTAGCTCGTGTGATACATACATAGTGGTTTTGTAAATTTTCATCATTATAAATTTTGTAATAACGTGCAAAACTTATTACTTGGTCAAACTCTAATCCCTTTGAAGCAAAAACTGTCATTACTTTATGCTTTGATTCTATTAATTTGAAAGCCATATCATATTTATTATTACATATACTCTCACAGAACTTTTCAACTTCATCTTCTCCTATTGTAACTGCTAAACTAGACTCAACAGTTTTCCACAAATAAGGGTAAACAGATTTCTACAAATAAGATTAAACAGTTTACTAGTTTATTATTCCTTTCGGTATACTTATGCAGAGTATGTCGAAAGGGAGAGAACAGGAAGTGGAAAAGTGGATGGTTTACCAAGAAATACATCGTTTGAAGAATATGGGGTTCTCAAACAGTAAAATTGCAAGAAGGTTAAAAATATCTAGAAATAGAGTAATTGAATATTTAGGGATGACTCCGGAGGAATTTGCTGGGTTTATTGATTCGTTACAAACACGATCAAAGAAACTAGATCCCTACCAAGATGACATATTGGCATGGTTAAAGGAACATCCAGACTTAACAAGTGCTCAAATTTATGATTGGTTACAAGAGAAATATAATATAAAATCAGTTGCTGAAAA
Organism: Bacillus niameyensis; assembly: GCF_001375535.1. Lineage (GTDB taxonomy): Bacteria > Bacillota > Bacilli > Bacillales > Bacillaceae_C > Lederbergia > Lederbergia niameyensis. The sequence goes on along the minus strand of NZ_LN831197.1, from coordinate 4,304,623 downwards.
TACGGTACGAAACTATGTAAATGACTTAAGAGACAAGTATCAAATTCCTAAAGAAACAATAGAACGAATGTATGGCACAGTTGAAGAACTTCCGATGGGAAAGCAAATGCAGGTTGATTTTGGAGAAACCTTTGTTTACACAGAGACAGGGCAGAAAAAGAAATTATATGTGGCCGGATTTATCTTATCCCACTCAAGATTCAAATATGTAGAGTGGATGGATCGGCCTCTTCGAACAACTGACTTGATTAGAATGCAGGAAAATGCATTTAGATACTTTGGAGGAATGACAGAGGAGATAGTGTATGACCAAGATCGTTTATTGGCGGTTAGCGAGAATGCAGGAGATTTAATCCTTACGGAATCCTTTACTAAATATCATCAAACTAGAAAATTTAAGATTTATCTGTGCAGAAAAAGCGATCCAGAGTCGAAAGGAAAAATTGAGCAAGTAATAAAATTTGTGAAGAATAATTTTACGAAACATCGCATTTTCAAGGACTTAGGCACATGGCAACATTCATCTTTGAAATGGTTAAAAAGAACAGGTAATTATAAAGTTCATCATAATACAAAGAAAAGACCTTTCGAAGTGCACGCCCTCGAAAAGCAGCATCTTCAAAAGGTCAATGGTGAATATATTTTCGAAAATATCTCATCTATAAATATAACAAGAACAATCCATAAAGACAATATTATTCGTTTTGATGGGAATCGGTATAGTGTTCCGTTAGGAACCTTTCAAAATGGTAAGGAGAACATCGCTTATGTCTCTGTTAAGGGAGAAATATTAAGCATTGCCCTCGAGCGAAACGGTAGTCCAATTGCATTACACACATTATCGAAAGAAAAAGGAGAAGTTATAACAGATCCCAAACATCGACAACGGTCACAATCAAAGAGAGATAAGCTGGCGGAACAAGTCACTAAACAACTAGCTGATACAGAAATATCCACTTGGCTTATCAAAACTTTACAAGAGCACTATCCAAGGCATTCTATTGAACAATTTAAAGTGGTCCTTAAAGCCGCAGAGCAATATCCGCGTCATATCAAAAATGCGGTAAAAGAAATGAAAAGGTTAGAATTAACCAGCGCAAATGATTTAAGAGATATTGCGATTTCAATGGAGATTCAGGAAAGTAGAGATTTACCAAAAAAAGAACTGATCAATGAGAAATATGAGGAGCTAATAGCTCCTGAACGAACTCAGGATATCTATCTCCACGTGCTCCAAGGAGGTAGATAAGATGACAAATTCCTATAATGAGATCCAACAGAAATGCAGAACACTTAGATTAGCAGAAACGGCAAAAGAACTACCGAATATGCTTAGGGAAGCAGAGTCAAAAGGTTGGACCTACTATGAATTTATAGATCAGGTACTCGGATATGAATTAAATTGTCGCGAAGAAAAGAATCGTGCCAAGTTAATGAAATGGGCAGAGTTTCCGCAAGAATTAACATTAGATCAATTTAACTTAGAAGAGCAATCTGCGATTGGTGAGAAGCAACTGAATGTACTCAAAGAACTGTCTTGGATTGAAGAACGTTTCACACTAATTATGATGGGACCACCTGGAGTGGGGAAAACGCATCTCTCAACTGGACTGGGCATTCATGCGGTTAACCAAGGATATCAAGTTTCCTTTATCTCAATGGATCGCCTTATTTATATACTTAAGACCAGAGAGTATATCAATAAATCTAGAACAAGGTACAAACGAATTACTTTATCGGATTTGATTATCATTGACGACATCATGTATATGGCTTATGAAACACAGGATGCGCAGCTCTTCTTTCAGTTTATTTATGATATGTATGACAAAACAGCATTCATATTAACGTCTAATAAGGGACCAGGTGAATGGGGGAAATTCTTGGGAGATACTACATTAACAACGGCGATCTTAGATCGCCTCCTCCATAGAAGCGAAGTCATTACATTTGATGAACACCAAGATAGCATCAGAATGAAATATAGACAGGCCTTATTTATAGAAACAGGTGTTGAATCTTAATTTCGGTTAACTGTTGAGTCTTAATTGGGGAAAACTGTTTAATTGTACTTGACGGTTACACCTATTGATAGTCCTAGATAATTAGCTAAGTCCGAAACTACTTCCTCAACTATGTCAGGAACTAAATTTTTATCTTTTTTTAGTTTCCCTATAATACTATTAACTTCAAATCTCGTGCGGATTCTTGCATCAATATGAGTATTTTCTAAAAAATCATAGATTGTGTAAGTTGAATTCTTCGAATATAATGCAAGTTCCTTTAATAAGTTCCCATTTGGAATACCCTCATCAATTGGCGTTTTGGGAATAAATACGAAATTAAACCCCTCAAGGTTTAATAATTCAGTTATCTTATTAGCATCATTGTTATAATTTGCAATAATTGTTACTTCTTTATCGAGGTCAAGAGTCTTTTCAAAGATAAGATCTTTGAATTTATCTACAAAACCTACAAAATCCCTTCGCTCATAAAAACTATTAAAGTTGTTAAAGTTTTTAATAACTACATTCTCTACGTTTTTATCAAAATGCATATAGTATTTTGGATTATGAAATAAATTTGCATAGTTTTCAATTTCTTTATCACAACGGAAATTGGTTACAAGTTCATAAAAACTAAAATTTTCATCATCTAATAATTTAAATATGTTACTCATAGCTCCACGCCACAAATATATTGCCTGTTTTGAATCACCAACAATAAATAGTTTAATTTTCAATTCGTTTTTTAACTTCATAAAGAAACGGTGCATGTCTCTATCAGAATCTTGGTATTCATCTATAAAAATCCAAGAATATTTTGCTTTAATATATTCCTGTGCAGCTTTTGATTTATCTAAAATATCATGAGCAACCTTAAAATTAAAATTAAGTTTGTTATCGTCAAAACTACCTAAAATATTTTTGTTTTTTAACTGCTTTAATCCAGATGAATATTTATCAAACTGATATTTATTACCATATTCAACAGAATAATCATTTCCGTAATCTTTACCAAATGCATCTTTAATAAAAGGTCTTATTATCTCACTCTCAATAAAAGAATCATTGGTCATTACAACAAAGGGTTTCTTAATATTTTTTCCTGCCTTTTTTTTAATTTCCTCGGTTGCTTTTACAGTAAATGTTATTGCTCCTATCGTTCGGTGATCCTTTATTTTTTCGAGCTCTATTCCCATTTTCTTTACCATAATTGTGGTTTTACCAGAGCCTGCACTAGCTGAAACCACTATATCACCACTGTTTTCTAGTATTTCACTTCTCTCATCTTGATCAATCAATTTCATATGGCACCAACTTTCTTAACGATTCAAATAGAGGATGCTTTATTATTTTTATACAATCCCCTTTCGTTAACTCATTAGTTAATTCAATCATATTAAGTAATTTATGATCTTGAAGATAGTCTATAGGGTTTGATCCCAAAATTTCTTCCATTCTGTCACCAATAACTTCATATAAATCATGTTCTAAATCAATTTTTGATAAATATATATTATTATCTTTAAAATGCTTTATGCTTTCTTTAAAATCTTCATATAGTTCTAGCTTTTTATCCTTAATCATTTGGTTTTTCCCTCTATTTGTCCAAACCCTTTTACCTTGCTCATTTTCATAAAAGTAATCTATTTCAACAGGGTCTATTGTTTCGTCTTCCTCAGTTTCTATGAGTTTTAAACATCTCGTGATTCCTATTAAATCAAAAGTTGTTGCATTACCCCTTTTTGCTTTTAAATCATTATCTGTTTTTACTATTGGGGTTATATTTAAACCTTTTAATACTTCTACATAAGGTTTAAACTTTATTCCATTTACATCTAATAGGTAACCTCCATCTAACTCATATGTTGGGTATACCTCTTCTAAAATTTTTTCAAACAATACTTTTTCTGAAGGACCTTCTATTAATAGTACTTTCTCAGAGAATAAAGCCGTCGACAATGCTCTATTAAGTTCCTTTTTTACATTCTTATACTCTTCATTAACATTATAAATATATGATTCACATCCTATCCAATCTTCTGAATAAATTCGAATTAGTGAAGCATTATCCATTTCATACAATAGTTCAGAAGAGTGGGTTGATAAAAAGAAATAATTATATACCTTAGAATTAAAAAGTTGTTTGGATAAAGCAATTTGCATAGACCTATGTAAACTATTTTCTGGTTCCTCAACTAAATAAATAATTATTTTATTACCTTCCTGTGCTTGAATAAGATGATTTATTAAGGAATAAGCTAATATTTTCTTTCTTCCATCTCCTGATGTAGGATAGATATTATCATCATCTTCTCTTTTGATATAAGGAATTAAATTGCCAAAATAACCATTAATGGTAATTTCTGATTTCATTTCAATAGTTATTTTTTCTTTCTTTAACTTTCTATATTCCTCTGTAATAGTATCTTGAAAAGATTGAATAACCCCCATACTACTTATTTTTTTATTCATTTCCATTCCTAAGTCTTTAATCTCATTGGATATGGTAATGTCATACTCATCCAGCTTATTTTGATCAAATAGCTTATTTCTATTTTTTGAAAAGGTTTTTTCTAAGTCTATTGTCGGATCAACGTAAACAATCTTAAATAAATTATCAAGATTGCTATAGATACCATTTTGCGGGATTTCTTCTAAATTATTTATATTACTCCCCCAATAAATTATAGGAATGCCTACTCCTTCACTATTATCATAGGTACCTTTTACTTGAAAATAGAAATTATCCAATTCATTACTCGATCTTGCCCTACCAACCTTAGCTATAATGTGCTGCGAATCTTCACTAGTTAAGCGATCTGATAGGTTTATACCTAATGTTATTTTTATAACTCTTTCTTTTTCATTTTTAAAGTAATCAGACTCCTTGAAACCATTTTTACGAATATCTCTATCTAGTAGGAATCTAATAGCAAATAGTAAATTTGTTTTACCTACATCGTTCATTCCAAATACAACATTTTGATTTGTTAAATCAATATTTATTTTGCCAAAGTTACGAAAATTTTCTACGGTTAGGCTTTTAAGCTCCATTAGTATTCCCCTTCATTTAATAGTTTTAAATTTGGAAATTTTCCCTTTTTACTATTATAACACCAATAAAATTAAAAGAAGTAATAGCCCCACTTGAATAATTGAGCTATTACTTCAATATTTTTTAAATTTTATTCAATTATCATTATATTAATGGGTTGCAGTTACTTATGATATGGTTCACCGTGGTTATTTAAGAGGCAAAAAAACAGCATTGGGATTTAACTTTCAATGCTGTTTCCTATTTAATTTATTGTCGAAACATACTACCGTTTTCGCATAGCGAGGAGTTAGATACCGGTGGTCGGGGTCGAAGATGCAGTCAAAGTATTGATTTAATAAGGTTTTATAAATTTATGCGTAAAATTTGCGTAAAATGATAATTTTTCTAGCAATAAACAGGTATGGTTTTTTTCCTGTATCTTTTGTCCTACTCACATCTTTTGCAATTAAAAAGAACCTTAGAAAGCTGGTCTAAGGTTCTTCAAGTAGCTCAAAAAGTGACAATTCATGGGATTTACATAGCCTATGTGGTTAACCAAATGGAAGGGGTAACTATGCGGATTTTTTGTTGAAGGAAAATGAATTAGTGATAAATCCCTCTACTTTTTCGAGTTCATTTTCAGTAAGGGTCTGATCTTTTGCTATTTCACGATGTATGTAGGAATGGGTTTTCTTGCAGCTTTCACAATAAGGCCATTCAGAATAGGAATAAAACTTTTGTAAAGTCCCATTTTCAGTTAAGTAAATTTCTTTACTGAAAGTCAATTCTCTTTCTGCTCCCTTTTCAATGAGATGCGTTGTAGAATGGACTGGATAACCCCTTAAATATGTTCCATCAGCTTTTTTAAAGTATTCACATTCATTCACATGCTCAAGTTCTTCATGACCCTCTTTAATGATTGAAGGAAGTTGATATAACCTCATCGCCAAATCAATAGTTTCTTCTAGTTGTCTACCATACTGTTTTTTCATTTTCTTTTCTCCTTTAAATGTGGAATTTAGAAAGTAACTTATTCTTTTCCTTACTATACCAGCTTCATTTTATGCAATTCCCTCTGATTATAAGGAACTTTGTGGATTAACATTGTTTAGGTGGGTTCTCATAATCCTATTTAATTGAGGTTGAACCTTGAAATGAAAAACATGAACGAAGGATAGATGGATGAAAAAAGAAATGTTGTTTCTCTCTGTATAGTAATATTACAACTTATCACTATCCAAATCAAAATTCTTATGTTCTACCCCCAAAAAATTTTTCGAGGTTCAAGATCTAAAATAAATTACCTATATCATCATTGAAGCTAAGAATACAAAAGGCGTTTTATAACAACTGCCTCTTAGTGTTCTATTCTGTTTTGTTCATCATTAAATAGCCCACCTTATATAAAATCCTTGTCAGACCTTTTTTAGAACATTACTATTTATGATATTATGATTCACCGTGGTGATTTAAGAGGCAAAAAATAGGCATTGGTGAAGTACCGATGCCTATTTTAATAGATAATATTTATTTGATTATGTACGTGAAAGCATTGGTCTTCACTAATACAATCAAACCAGTGCAGATAGAAATATTAATTCTCTGTGCCTTGGGATGGATATAAAAGATCAAGTTTTTCCTTCACAGAATCGACTAGACCTAATGTAAACTCCCTTTTACTATTCTTAGTCCAATTACCATTATCAACTTCTTCGTTGTAAGCATTCATTATGCTTGGAATTATATCAATAAATGTATTCAATAAAACTCTTGGGTCCTTTTCTTCATTCTGTAACATCATATATTCGCCTACATAGTTTTCAACTAATATATCTAGTTGGGAATTTATTGAGTAAAGTCTTATCTCAAAGGTTTCTGAACCACATAATATTCGAACCTCAATCTCAGTCATAACATCCATTTCAATTAAAAAAGATAGTGAGCTTAGTAGATTCATCACTTCATTACCAGAGCCAGAAAGCACTGCCTGTTTTTGACTTCCCTCTCCTCTAAAGCCTATTATTCTACTAATACTTAATGAGTTTTCCTCATCTATTATTCTATTCCCGTTCATAAATCTTGATATCAGCCAAATAAAAAAGTCCTCTGTAATATTGAACGATTGTGCTTCAATGATTTTATTTTTATCGGAATTGTTAATTACACGTAAAATTCTTAAAGCAGCCGGTCCCCTTGCCCTATCAACAAGATATTGAGTGCGTATTCCATCTGTATAAATTACAATTGCACCGGAAGTAGATTTTAATCGTTCTGCAGAAATGGGGTTAGTTTCCTGACCAGAAATAACGGTATCATAAGAATATTTAATGTAATTAAAGGTAAACTCTGTGTTCTTAATCTCTATTTTCTGATTTTCATCATATACTTTAGTAATTTCATAATTCAAGGGTTGCTGGGTAAATGGGTCAGTTTCAACAGTTTTCCATTCTTCAAACTTTAGAATGTTGGTTAAAATATCATCCATTGTCAAAAAAGATTTGTCTTCATTTATTGAATTATCAATATACTTACTAAACAATATATCACACTCCTATTCTATACTATAATGAACCGTTAACTTTTTTACATTTTTAGCATATCTAAATTTATTACCATTGACCTTTGCAAGAACCTCTCCTTTCCTTCCTGATTCTTCATAAATAGGTTTTATAGTAATATCGAAGTAATATATGCCAACCTCAATTTCACTATTGTGAACAATATCAGATAAATCAATTAAATACTTTTGGGAGTCATTTTCACTTTGCTTCAAATCTGGAGATCCTTTTGCCATAACGTCTATCCATTGAGGAAAAATAATTTCTACATTATTTTTTATTTTATTTAAATTTCCATTTAGATTTATTCTTACCTCAGTCGCTCTTGGTTTATCATCCAAACGTATTTTATCTGATTTATCTTTTCTTTCAATAATAACCACCTGTACACTTGTCCTCTTTGAAAGGGCATACAATAGAAAACTATTTAAAACCGCTGTATAAATTGCAACACTTGCAGTGACGTGCCACTTGGTATCAGAAAATTTAAATATCAGGGTACTAATTTGGAAAAGTTCCGCAAAAAAATACGATATTGCAGCGAAGAAGGCTGTAGATAACGTTTTAAAAATATCAGACTGAAGTTTATCCCGCATTTAGATAATCCTCTATTATTTCTTGAATATATTCAGAAAAGACCAATTGTTTGGCATCACCAAAAAGAACTCCATTAGAATACAATTCGCAAGTTTTATATCTTTCTTTAATTTTTTTTGCCATTGTAACTTTATCTATAAAAATAGATCCATCTTCTAAAGCCCATTCTAAATACTCACTCAACTTAATAAAGTTTAGTGGATTCTTTTTTATACCTTCAACAAGAGAGCTTACCTCTCTTTTAGTTTCCTCGTCAACGCTAGGATCATCGATAAATATGGAAAGTAACGTCCAACCATCTCTAAGCATTTGTTCTGCAATTTTTAACATGAGATAAGAATTAATAATCACCTGAGTATAACCATTCTTATATTTTTCCTGCATGATTTGACTATAGGAACTTGTTCGTCCTAAGTCATCAAGAAGGCATAGGGATACAGCGAAGCCGTTTATTTCATTCATTTTCAATACTTTTCCGTAATCAGCCATATTTATCTCCCCTAAAGTAGTTATATCTTATTATATTATCAAAAGTACATTCATAAAGATACAAAATCAAATAATAAGTATTTAAATACTCAATAGAATGTCCTCTCTGGGATATTCCCGTCACCGTAGTGATTTAAGGGGCAAAAAACAGCATTGGGATAAAATCTCAGTGCTGTTTTCCTAAATCTAATCCCAATATTTAGCCGTTATTCATAAGTGATATGATTACTGCCTTCTGAAGTTCAGTAATTCCCTGTTAAGCAATATCCCCGTATGAATTCTTTTATTCTCAACATTCCTAATATGTTCATCTACAGTTTCAAAAACTAAATTACTTCTTTTCATTTCTTCTAAATCCTGGGTAATATCAGTAATATTTCCCCTAATATAGGATTCAAATAGTTCTTTTTCCCTTTCCGAATTGTATAATAGAACTAATTCCATAAGTCTATCTCTCGCAATTCTTGCTTCTTCATTATCTTCATCAAATAAAAAAATATTTAAATGATATTTCAGCGAACCTTTAACATAATATTTATAAGATAGTTTTTCTCGATGATATTTATCTAATGGAATAAATCCCCAGTTAGGAACCGGTGCAATATACCTTCCACTATCCAGGACAACAGACTGACACTCGAATAAAACCGTCATATAATATTTGCAATGAAGTGTTTCATATGAAGTAGAAGAATTCATTTGATAATAAGAATAGAATTCTCGATTCGTATTTTGATACCGATTTTCATAATCATCTATTTGTTCAATAGTAAATTCGGGGGATGGGTTATAATAACTAACAGATTCTTTTTTTGTCCAATTTTTCTTATCCGATAGGGAATGCTTTAATCTGTCTATTGGCAATGGAAGAAGTCCGAATCTTCTTTTCCATAAATTCTCTACAACCCTTTCATCAGCTGATTTATCTTTAGGTGTATTTGTATCCATAATCCTCGAATAAATATGATATGCTCTCACTTTTTTCTTACCATCGCTAAAGTATTTTGTTAAAAAATATGGTGTCCGATTACTTTGCTTGATAATTAAGACATCAATACTATGGCTTTCTAATTCAATACTATTATATTCAACAACTGGTCTATATCCACCCTCAAAATCCTTATCTCTTAAAAATGAAATGAAATTTTCTTGGTTTTTTCTATTTGGATCATCTTCTACGCCCTGGATTCTTCCATCATCTGTTATTCCAAAAATAAGATAAGCATCTCGATTCTCGGTGTTATTGGCCAAACAGATAATATCGTGTAACAAATCTGCTCTGTTTTTATGATATTGTTGCTTATAATCCCAATAATTCCCTTCATATTTTCTACTAATTAATTCATTAATTTTCTCTTTGAGCGATACCAATATGTTCACCTACAGTTTTTATATCTATTGACTGACTTTCATTATGCTTTTGTATGAAATTGCAACTTCAACTTATCGGGTCTAACCCCAATATAGGCATGGTAAAAAGTTGTAGTATTAATCATCTTCTTTACTAATGAAAAACCTAACAAAATCCTTTCCAAACTTGGACAGCTCCAGGTTCTCCTTGGATTTTAATTTTGGTAGCCTTAACTTTGGAAGAGATCGTGTATATTTAGGATTGGTTGCTTTGTCTAAGTATGCGTATATCTCCTTGAATTTCTTAACTATTTCTTCAAGATCATCAGTTATATTTAGATCTGTCTTTGTTATGAGCAAACCTATTCTTTGAAGGTTTCGTCTCACTGATTGGTATTGCTCGTAGCTAAGTCCATGCCTTTCCATAATATCCCGAAATGTCTCAGTGGTGTCGTTGGCAATTATATAACGTGAATTGTACATTAATCTAAGTACTGATATATCTACCATTCTCAATTCTTTAAGAACATCATAATACGTAAGGACAAAATCATCTGATACTTGTTCATGATTTGTTAAGTTTAAAAATCCATTCACCATGTATTCAATCTTGTCTTCTTGCTGTTCATCAATAACATAGTCCAAGACAATATTAAACAATTGATCAATTTTTTCTTTTTGCTCATTATTCTTGCTTTCTATGTTCACCCGTATCGTATCAATATTAGAATATAATTGCTCTGTAAAAGCAGTTATGTTTCTTTCGAAGCGGACACGCTTATATCCCTGGACTGCTCCTGAAATACCAGGAAGAAGAGAACTTGCGGTGTCAACCAGAAGATCCCCAAATATGCTAGTAATTGATTCTTTTGCAATCTCTGCAGCAGTCTCACTCCCTACACTTAATACAGTATCAAGTACAAGCCCTTTACCTGTTTCTTGTATATCTTTTCTTTTATCTTTACTCAAAAGTAATCTCCTCCCCCCTTATAAATCAACACAAAATCCATAGGTCCATGGATAGGTTACTTGCCCCATTAGTCATTAGTAATCACTTTCACTCTGTTAAACTAGCTCGATTCATTTTACTGTCAATATATCTCAAAATAATACGTGCGGAATTTATTACAAATTGGGCTTCCTCTTCTGGGAGAAAATCTTCATTTGGATGAGCCATACTTAGTGTCTTCATTTTCTTCTTTCCTTTCACGTGAGTTTTTAAAACAATTTTCATATCCTTCTATTCAACAGGGATTAGATTTTGTTCCAAGTCTGCCGTCAACATAATATTTTGTATCTCTTGGTAGATGTTCTTTTCCCGTGAGATTTCCGATACCTTTAACCCCTCATCTTCATAGGATTGCAATTGGTTTACAATTTGAGGAAATGATATTTTCGTTAAATCTTTCAAACGTTCGATGTCATAGTTCTTTTTAAAGCATGGATAGAGCGTTTTTGGTACATAAACCGCAAAATTAAACGCATTAAGGATGTTAAACATCAAAGAATCAGTAATAACCCCTTTGCGAAGCCAACCTGTCTTTTTCAAATTCCTTTTTACACTCACAATACATTCTTCATCTGATCGGATAAACAGGTAAAGATCAATAAGCTCCTTTAATATATAACGAGTTCTTTCCAAATTGATCTTGCCATCATTGTGTTTTTTCACGATGTCACCTTTATTGCGTAGATAGCTCTGAAACTTTCTGTAATCCTTATTGACAAATTGACTTGTCCGATCATTCACCTGAAAAATACCCGCTATATGCAAAACTGTGGCAATATCCAAGTCGTACTTATCACTTTCTTTATATTTAATCGGATAATCAGGTAAAATCTTTTTTACCCAATTATAGCGTTCTAGCTTTTCCCCACGGCTTATCTCCTTCGTTGGTGTACTTGAATTTTTTGCAACAATAATGTCCACGATTTCCTCTTCCGGTACATCAAAATAGATAACTAGAATCACATAACTATTAGATTTACCTTCCGTTTCTTGGACATTCTCAGTGTGTATTCCATTGTAAACACCCTGTCCCCTTTTGAAAAATACCTTTGTTGTTCCATCTTCATTTCTGATATATGATTCTGCTATTATATGAATTCCATTATTCATATAGACAAATAACTCAGGCTTATTACGAAGTGTTTTCTTCATTTCTGGGACATATTTATTATCATTACCCATGAAATCCCTGGTATTCGGCTTGTTGGGAATATCATTATTCTTTTCCCGTAGTGCCTTACCTGAAACAAATCCCATGAGAATCTTTTTATTGTTGACCATATATTCTCTTAAATCAGCATCAATTGTAACTGACATTAAGTCTTCTTTCATTTTTCTTTGCTCCTTCTATAGAATTAGATAATACTTGTATTTCGAAATCAACATCACTAGATTAACACCAGTTGTGTAAATTTTCAAACTATTGTTTATAGTCAATGGTAAAAAGAGAGATGAAAAAACCTTGTATAATGCGGGTTTGCATAGTTATTGATAAATCCCCCATTTCATGTAAATTTACCCAATGGGTAAATTAGCGTAGAAAAAGCTACCGACTCACGGAATTAACCTTTCAGTCGGTAGCTTTGCTTTAATCTGGATCTTGACGGTAGGGTTCGCATTTTAACATCTGGATTATGTTGGCCGACAAAGGACATTCGCTTATATTTGAATGAATTAATTTCAACGGAGTAAATAAAATTGCACACTAAAAAGCTAAGAGCCTAATCTGTACTTTCTAGTTTACTGTTTATCCATTAAGTGGAGCAGGTATACAGAATAATAGACTCCTTCCAAGTTTCCTAATGGAATAGAAATTTATCTATTACCCTAAATAAACTTTTTAAGGTAGAACCTTATTTTTTGGACTTTGATTTGATAGTCCGTTAAAGTTAAAAACACAGGGTAGCAATTATACCCTATCCCACGAAAAACACCTCATCTACGAAAGGAACCGAGTCTATGAAGAAATCCCCCTCACTTGATTACAATCATGAATTCGAACAACAATTATTGACTGAAAAGGAACTCGACAAGGTAAGAGCTAAGAGTTTCATAAACTTAATGTCTGAGATGTTCCTAAAATATGAATCTGAAATTGAAAAAACAATCATTCCAAACTAAGGAGGAGATTATCCATGCCGAGAGCTATTGGATATGTGCGTGTCAGTACAGATAAACAATTAGACAACACATCTATCGAAAAACAAAAAGAGGAAATAGAAAAGTACTGTAAAAACAACCAATTAACACTCGTTCACATTTATGATGAAGGAGCATACTCTGCCGAAAATATCAGAGACAGAAAGGAATTTAAGCAAATGTATTCACATGTTTTCGATAAAGATGAAAACATTGATTATGTGGTGGTTTTCAAATCGGATCGTATTTCCAGAGACAACCTTGATGCCTTGTACATCTATAAAAGAATTACACAGGCAGAAAAAAACTTAATTTGTATTGCTGACAATATTGATACCCGAGACAAAAATGCAAAACTACTCTACCAATTCATGTCGCTTGTTGCGGAGCTTGAAAGGGATATGATCAAACTTCGTACATCCTCTGGCATGGAAAAGAACGCAGATAAAGGAAACTTCAATGGCGGAAAGGTATATGGCTATAACACCGAAAACAAAGAGCTTAAATTGAATCCAGATGAAGCAAAGGTAATAAAATATATCTTTAAAAAATACGCCATTAATCAATGGGGATACCGAAAAATTGCTGCAAACCTTAATGAACAAAGGATCAGGACGAAAAACGGAAGGCATTGGACTATCACCGCCATTAAAACAATTTTAAACAACAGAATATATATTGGCGAAATCAAGTGGAGGGGAAGCTATCGGAAGGGAAATCATACAAGGATTATTGATGACAACCTTTGGAATCAAACACAGAAGGTACTTCAACTTAAAAGTTATATGCCAGAAAAGCTCCATCCCGGAACCTATCCTCTATCGGGTCTTATCAAATGTCCGGAATGCGGGGCTCCAATGGTTCAAGGGAACAGTAGCAAGAAATATAAATACTACCAATGCAGTAGAAATAAAAACAGTGGTAAATGTGCTTGTTCGTCCAACCTCGTTGTTAAAGAATACGCTGAGCAATTCGTATTCAATCACTTTTTCCATACTTTAAAATCATTGAACCTCACAACTCTCATCACAAACACCACCCTTGCCGATATTTCTAGTGAAGTAGAACCCATTGAAGATAAAATAAAAACGATGAAAAAAGAACTGAAACGCTTGTCAAAGAAAAAAAGCGATGTTATATCCTGGAGAAGTGATGATGTTATTGACGAAGTAACCTTTAGACAGCAAATGAAGGATGTACAAAAGGAAGAAAGTGAACTTATCCAATTTCTCAGGACGCTAGAAAAACAGCTAGAACAGCGACAAAAGCCTGATATAGGTGATAGTGTTGCAATCGCAATCGAAAAATTGGAGATGTTTTTTGAAATTATGTCTGATGAGGATAAGAAAAGGGTTCTACACTCTTTTATTGACAGCATTCATGTAACGCAAGGCACCACATCAAAAGAAAGAACCATTAAAGAGGTTAAATTTAAGTTTGATTTAAGTCATATAAGCCATTTGAATCGAACCGCCTAAAGGGAAAGGAGCATATCCTTTCTCTTTTTTTATTTTCATACTAAACTATCAATGAAGGGAGAAAGATATATGGGTGAAATAAAACGTGTGGCAATTTATTGTCGGGTTTCGACAGAAGAACAAGCGGCGGAGGGCTATAGTATTTCCGCTCAGTTACAGACCCTACGTCAATATACACAATTGTATGGATGGCAAGTAGCGGAAGAATATGTTGATGAAGGGATTTCTGGAAAGAACATTAAAGGGCGTCCTGCTATGCAAAGACTGGTTGCCGATGTTGAAAAAGATAAGTTTCAAGCAGTTCTTGTATGGAAGATCTCACGACTTTCCCGAAATATGTTAGATACACTCACACTTTTGGATAAGTTTGAGGATTATGGGGTAAAGTTCATTTCATACTCGGAAAACTTTGATACAGGTAGCCCTATTGGTCGTTTAGTCGTTCAACTAATGGCTTCCATTGCAGAAATGGAGCGTAACACATTATCAGAAAACGTAAAACTCGGAATGAAACAGAGGGCATTAGAGGGTTCTTGGAATGGCGGTGTTGTTTTTGGCTATGACACTATCGAAAAGGAGCTTGTAATTAACCAAAATGAAGCTAAGGTGATACAACTTATCTTTCAATTGTATGCCAGTGGTAAAGGTTTAAAGGCAATTGCTAATCACTTAAATAAAGCAGGATATAGGACAAAACGTAACTGCCACTTTTCTATTAATGGTGTGGAAACTATCTTAGATAACGTTATCTATAACGGTAAAATAAGTTGGTTAAAGGTTGAAAATTGGGATACGAAGCGGAGAAAAGGTAAAAACCCCAATCCTATACTTGTTGAAGGTCAGCATGAAGCCATAGTTTCAGACGAACTGTGGAGTGTTGTACAAGCAAGGAGAAAAAGTAAATCATTCAAACAGCGTCAATCACATGAACCATTTTTACTTAGCAGTCTTCTGCGTTGTCCTGATTGTGGTAAAGGCATGGTTCCTTCTATTACTACATATACACGAAAAGATGGAACAAAATGTAGGCATCGCTATTATGTATGTGGTAATTTCCACAATAAAGGATCATCTGCATGTAAGGCAAACTCAATAAAAGCGTATGAAGCAGAAGATAAAGTCATCAATAAAATTGAAACTTTCCTATCCAATAAAAGGTGGCTATATAAATCGCTTCAAGATAAAAATTCACATTCCGTCGATTCCTTGAATCAACTCAATAAAGAATTGGAGCAAATCGAAAAAAGGTTGTCCGAAATAGAATCACTTCAAGATCGTTACATGGAAGCATTTGAAAAGAACACCCTTCCAACGGGTATCTTACAGGAAAGGTTGCAGAAGATTTCTAATGAAAAAGGCGAGTTAGACCAGAGAAAAAATGAGATTACAGTACAAATAGGCTCTACCGATACAAAGATCATACAACCTGAAATCATAGAATCCCTCTTAGAAAAATTCCTGAACGTATATAGGAATGCTTCAAGGGAAAATGGAAAACAGTTGTTACAATTACTTATTAAAAAAATTACGATTAAGCAATTAAAGGAACGCTCACGATCAGTTAATAAAATTGAGCTTGATTTTGACTTTACGGAGGTCAATATATCCAAGACCTTTACACTTATCCACATGTTGTATCGTGAAACGGATACGGAAGATGCATTTTCACAACCAATACCCGTTTTCGACAACAAAATACCACCTTATCTGCAACAATTTTTGCCTCTATTTATGATACGGTTCCCCCCTAATAATCCTAAACCCCCGATACACTTGCTCCAACAAAATCAACCTCATTAACTGATGTGGAAATGTCATTTTAGAAAATGATAAGGCGTAGTCACTTCGATTCTGAACCTCTTCACTTAGGCCAAGTGAGCCGCCGATAATGAAGGCAATTTTACTTTTTCCGTAGGTTGCGAGTTCGTCGATTTTGGCGGCGAGTTGTTCGGATGTGAGCATTTTTCCGTTAATTTCTAATGTGATGACATAGGTGTCTTGGGAAAGATGGGATAGGATCCGTTCTCCCTCTTTCTTCTTTACGATTTCCATATCTGCTTCATTTAAATTTTCGGGAGCTTTTTCGTCTGCTACTTCGACAATCTCAACTTTCGCATAGGCGCTTAATCGCTTCAGGTATTCTTGAATCCCCTGTTTCAGATATTTTTCCTTTAGTTTTCCAACAGAGATAATAGTAATTTTCATAGTATTTTCCTTTTCGTGTTTTTTATTGAATAGTGTAGCAAAAAAGAATCCCTTTTCCTACCTAGGCCATGACACACCTCTCGATTCGATCAAACATATGATACATTACCACTGTTTAAACGAGGAGGTAAGTGATGAATTACGGTCAATATTATTATCATTATGTTCCCTCTTATGATGATGTTTATCGATTACTCCCTGATGCACCGATCATTGATGATATTCAAAAGGCTATTAATGGAGAGTATCAAGCGATTGTTTGTTATGAACAATTAGCAAGAATTGCCCCTGCCCGAGAGGAACGGAATATAATCCTTGAAATACGAAATGATGAAAGACGGCATTTGGAAGAATTCAGTAAAATATATGCAAAGTTATCAGGCAGGCAACCCACTTACGCAAATCCGAAGCAATGTCCCGATCACTACGTAACCGCACTGGAATGGGCTTTTAAAGATGAGCAAGAAACAGTCGATTTTTATTTGGATATCGCCGATAAAGCAAAAGACCCTTTTATCAAGGAAAGATTTCGTCGTGCCGCCGCAGATGAACAAAATCACGCGGTTTGGTTTTTATCTTTTCTTCAAAAAATCCGAAGGTAGAACCAAGTAATTTGGTACTACCTTCGGATTTTTGATCAAAATGGCGGCCTTTCTTCTGACAACCCTACCCGCATAATAATCAGAAGCTTGTCCATCCTATTTTTTAAAACGAATATCTTGAAATGTGGTGTCCATATGACGATTGTTCGTCTCGGTTTTGTTGCGATGAGTATGGAGTTACAAAACGCATCCCCATCAAAAACAATGACCTTTGCTCAATTTCAAAAAATAGCCGATCGGGAAGCTGCTCTACGAAAATTAGAACGAATTGCTCTACAAAATATCGAAAATACGTTGCGTCTGTTAAAACATTGCACTGCTTCTGAGATTCACTTTTATCGACTTACTTCCCGTATTATTCCATTAGCGAACCACGAAGAGTTGTTAGATTGGGATTATATGTTACCTCTTAAAGAACCTTTAAGAAAAATGGGTGACTATGCAAAAGAACACCAAATTCGGATCGATTTTCATCCCGATCACTTTGTTCTTCTCAATTCTGAGAAAAAACATGTATTAAAAAACTCACTAGAAACATTAAAGTTACATTATCGTTTACTTAAAGGAATGGGAATCAATTCAACTCATCGCTGCGTCATGCATGTAGGCGGTAATTATCATAATACGGAGACATCGCTCGAACGTTATATCGAAAACTGGATGATCGTTCCCCGTGCCATTCAAAACATGATTATGCTTGAAAATGATGATACTTCCTTCACTTTTGAAGATACGCTTTATTTATGCGAGAAATTGGATATCCCGCTCGTATTTGATTATCATCACCATCTCGCTCACCATCAGAATCCGAATTGGGAACTACATTGGACCCGAGTACTACAAACGTGGAAACATTCGCCGCTTCCTCCGAAAATGCATATCTCTAGTCCAAAAGACGAGAAACATTTTCGTCATCACGCGAACTATGTTGATTGTGATATGTTTTTTGACTTTTTAAATAAGATTAAAGATAGTCTTCCGCAGATTGATTGTATGATTGAAGCGAAGAAAAAGGATGAAGCCCTTTTCCAATTAATGAGAGAGATCAAAACAAGGCAGGATGTCGAAATTATCGATGGCTCCTCTTTCCTTTTAAAATAGCCCATTTGTATAATGTAAAACAAAATAAAGAAACGGAACCGTTACAATGCAAAGCAATGTTGTCATTAGGACGCCTAAAGAGGCATAGTGAGCATCTCCCCCGTACTTTTGGGCATAAAGAGACATCGTGGGTGCGGAAGGCATGCCCGATACAATCACAGCCACAATAAGTAAAGTAAACGGGACAGACAAAAAGGTAAAGGGGAGTAGCAACAATGGGATTATTAATAACTTAGCAATCGCTACTTTCCATAGGGAACTATCTTTCAACGATACCATTAGGTTCTTCCACGGGATATCTGAAATAAAGCTGCCAATTATCATCATGGAGAGTGGAATGGTCATCTTCCCAACCATTTCAAGCCCAGTAGAGATCGTTGTTGGAAAATGGATTGGAAGTAAAAAGAGGATAATTCCAATAAGTGTTGACACTGTTCCTGGATTGAACCAGATGTTTTTCCAGCGGATGCTGCCTTTATTTTTACTAAATAAATAGATGCCATATGTCCAAATAAGAATGAAGTAACATAGGTTAAACATCGTTAAATAAACGACCCCTTCTTCTCCCAATAGAATAAAAATGATCGCAAAGCCGATAAAACCTTGGTTACCAAATAATATAATCCCTTCGTACGCACTTTTTTGCGAGTCTAGCAAAGAGGAACGTTTTCGCATTCTATTGGCAAGAAAAATCGAAATGGTAAGGATATATACTGACATCGCCACAAGCCATACAAATTCTTTCATTAATGAGAATGAAAACGGAATATCTAATGAAAACAAAATAAGTGCTGGTAAAGTGAAATAAAGAATAAGCTGTGTTAACACTTGGTTTGTATGTTCATTTAAAACATTTGTTTTTCTCGCGATCCAACCGATAAACGCCATACCATAAAGAATGAACATTTGTTGCACAAGTACCCCAATGGAAATCATCTCAGCCTCTCTCCCCTCTTCGATACGGTATGCAAAATGCATAGGCAAAGTGTTCGCGAGAGCTTCTCGTAACGTATTTCATGTAATAATGCTGTGTTAACCAACAAATCCCTCTCCGATAATCAACATATTTTTCATTTTTAAAGGCACAATCTTAATAATGATGATTAAAATAGGTGATCAAATGGAACTTTTTAATGAAAATTTGCCGTACCGTCCTGGAGATATTGTTTATGTGTTTTACCGCAATCCCCACACTCAGGACGTTGCCAATATCCAATCGGCCGCTGTAGTAAATAATCCAGAAAATCCGGAAGAATTGGCGATATTTTTATATGAAAATTATTATCCGCTTTCAAGTGATATGGCAGTGTATGCAACTGAAAAAGAAGCGAATGAAGCGTATGAATATTACTATGGCGATCATCTTGAAGGGAGAATGGAATGAGAGGACCATTTACGCCTAAACTTGTTTATTTCGAACCAGACGCATTAGATTATCCATTGGGAAAGCAATTGCTGGACAAGTTTAAAGATACAGATGTGGAAATCCGATACACCACCTCACACAATCAGGTGAGAAATCTCCCCGGGGAAAATGACTTTCAAAAATATCGGGTCGCTAAATCAACATTAGTTGTAGGTATTCGGAAAACATTAAAATTTGATACATCGAAGCCTTCAGCTGAATACGCCATCCCTTTTGCGACGGGTTGTATGGGGCATTGCCATTATTGTTATTTACAAACAACGATGGGCAACAAGCCTTATATCCGTACCTATGTGAATGTCGATGAAATTTTAGCAGCAGCCGATCAATATATGGAAGAACGCGCACCAGAGTTCACGAGATTTGAGGCTTCTTGTACATCGGATATAGTGGGAATCGATCATTTAACCCACACGTTAAAGCGTGCGATTGAACATTTTGGTGAATCAGAATTTGGGAAGCTGCGATTTGTCACGAAGTTCCATCATGTCGATCACTTACTCGATGCCAAACATAATGGCAAAACGAGATTCCGTTTCAGTGTGAATGCTGATTATGTTATAAAATATTTTGAACCTGGTACCTCACCTTTAGCAAAAAGAATTGAAGCCGCCGGAAAAGTGGCTAGAGCTGGTTATCCCCTTGGGTTTATTGTCGCACCCATTTATCTGCATGAAGGCTGGGAAGAAGGTTATTATCATTTATTTGAACGTTTAGATGAGGAACTTCCCGAAGATGCGAGAAAGGATATCACATTTGAATTTATCCAACATCGTTTCACAAAGCCTGCTAAAAGAGTCATCCAAAAAAACTACCCAATGACAAAACTGGAGCTTGATGAGGAAAAAAGGCGATATAAATGGGGCAAATATGGCATTGGAAAATACATTTATCAAAAAGAAGAAGAACAAGATATTAAGGATCATCTTTATAAATACATGTACAAATTTTTCCCTGATGCGAAATTAGAGTATTTCACATGATCGGATTCGAAAAAGTGTTGGCTCAAAGTGGGCTAACGCTTCTTTTTAATGGTATAATGTGCCAATAGATAATGTAGAAACAGAATACAAACATGTAAATATATCTGGGATATAAGGGGAATAAGATATGCTGAATCTTCCAATTAATCATTCAATAATTTCTTCCGAAGCGTTATTACATACCATTAATGATTTATATGAAATCGGAGACGTATTGGAATGCCGTTTTCTCCAGACTGGTCTAAATGACACTTACAAATTAATCACAACAAGCGGAAAATATATACTTCGGATTTACAAATCGCATTGGCGGGACAAAAATGACATCGCTTTCGAAGTTGAGATGCTAAATCATTTGGATAAGATGGATATACCAGTCTCTGTTCCGGTGATAAGAAAGGACGGAGAGTACCTCTTTGGAATAGTTGCCCCTGAAGGACAGCGTTTCGCAGTTTTGTTTACTTTTGCTGAAGGAGGGTATTCGGACCAAAAAGAGCAGTGCGCTTTATATGGCGAACAAGTCGCCAAGATGCATCAGGCCTTGAATGAATTTCAATGCGAGCATGATCGGTTCGAGATTGATTTACCTCATCTGCTTAAGCAGCCTATAGAATCAATTCGGGCTTCCTTATCCCACAGACCCGAGGACATGGATTACTTAGAAACTTTATCGCAACTACTGTGGAGCCGTATAGATGAGATCTCATCACAACTGGAATGGGGTGTGTGTCACGGTGATCTTCATGGAGGGAACGTTCATTTTCATGAGAAATCTTTAATCCATTTCGACTTTGATTGTGGTGGTTTTGGGTGGAGGGCCTATGATGTTTCGGTCTTTTTATGGGCAAAGGTGAGAGGTAGAGGAAAGGAACATTTTGAAAATGATCAATGGAACACTTTCATTGAATCATATCAACAGATCAATGCACTATCTGAATACGATCTTAAAGCGATCCCTTTATTTATAGCGATTAGGGAAATATGGCTGATGGGGCTCCATACCGCTAATTCACATATTTGGGGCAGTTGGCAAGATGATAATTATTTCAACACGAACCTGCAGTTTTTAAGGGATTGGTGTGAGAAGCATTCCATCCAATGATATCGAAATCGTTATCACTAAGGGATATTTTAGTGTAAATGTAATTTCGCAGATTAGGCGATTAAAAGAATAGTAATATATTCTTCTTGTTTTACTAAACCTGCTAGTTGTACTCTCTACCCTATTAACTGCAAATTATCATTATCATCTTATACGAGAAACCAGCTAATACCTTTTCAGAGATTAGCTGGTTTTATCATCAATAAATAATGAAAACTATCAGACTTTCAACATTATGATCCATTCCCTTTTATTGTATTATTGCCATAAAAAAATCCAATCAAAAAGTGAGAGATTCATCTCCCACTTATTATTAACTATTGGTCATGATTGTTTATTATTCTGTTCCCATTCTAAAACTTCTTTTCTAACAATAGGGGCAACTTCTTTCCCTAATAACTCGATCGCTCTCATTACGTCATTATGAGGCATGGAGCCAACTGGGACGTGAAGCATAAAGCGAGTGATCCCTACATTTTTTCGGAGATGAATAATTTTATCTGCTACTGTCTTTGGATCCCCAACATATAAGGCTCCTTCAAAACTCCGGGCTGCATCAAATGTGGAACGACTGTATGGCCCCCAGCCACGTTCACGGCCTAATTGATTCATCACTTGTTGAGTAGATGGGAAAAATTTTTCTGCTGCGCTTTCTGTCGTTTCTGCGATAAAACCGTGCGAATGAGAAGCAACTGTCAATTTAGAAGGATCATGTCCCGCTTTTGCAGCAGCTCTTTTATAAAGCTGTACGAGAGGCGCAAAGCGAAGTGGTTGTCCTCCAATGATGGCTAAAACAAGTGGTAATCCTAAGAATCCGGCTCTAGCCACTGATTCAGGTGTACCCCCACTTCCAATCCATACTGGTAACGGATTTTGAACAGGACGCGGGTAGACACCGAGATTTTGAATAGCTGGGCGATGTTTTCCCGACCAAGTCACTTTTTCAGAATCACGAATTTTTAATAGCAAATCTAATTTTTCATCGAATAGCTCATTATAGTCTTGTAAGTCGTAACCGAATAACGGAAATGACTCGATAAAAGAACCCCGTCCTGCCATAATTTCGGCACGGCCATTCGAAATCGCATCCACTGTGGCAAAATCCTGAAAGACCCGCACTGGATCATCTGATGAAAGAACTGTTACTGCACTTGTTAGTCGAATCCGCTCTGTCTGAGAGGCAGCTGCCGCTAAAATGACTGCTGGAGCTGATGACGCATAATCTAAACGATGATGTTCCCCCACTCCAAATACATCTAGCCCTACTTGATCCGCAAGAACAATCTCCTCTACCACTTCACGAATCCGCTCGGCATGGCTGACGACCTTCCCTGTTTCAACATCAGGTGTTGTCTCAACAAACGTGCTGATCCCAATTTCCATACATTATCCCCCCATTATTAGTACTAATCTTAATGATCGCGATTCACGATATAATTGATTAAATGCTTCAAAAAATCTGTGTTGCGCGGTACTGCTTCCAACGCTTCAATTGCTAAGCAGTATTGATCCCACATCGCTCTTCTGGCAGAATCCATACCGAGAATGGTTACAAAAGTAGAACTATTATTTTTCATATCTTGGCGAATTGGTTTTCCAAGTAAGCCTTGATCACCTTCCACATCAAGAAGGTCATCCTTAATTTGAAATGCAATGCCTGTATGATAAGCGAATTTTTTTAAAGCTTCAATTTCTAAATCATTAGCTTGAGCAAGAATGGCAGGCATTAAAAGGGATGCTTCAAAAGCAATTCCCGTTTTATAAAAGCATAACATCTTTAATTGTTCCAATGTCAACTGTTTCCCTTTAGACTCTAAATCCATCGCTTGGCCTTTACACATTTCAGCAGTTGTCTGAGCAGAGTATTGAATCAGTTTTAGTACCATTTTCGGATTAAATTGCTCTAAGGATGCTTGTTCCTCAATTGCTTTTTGAGTTAAAAACAATCCTGTTAATTCTGCTGTGGCAACATTATATACTTCATGTAAAGTCGGACGTCCTCTTCGTAAGAATGCATTATCTTGCGAAGGCAAGTCATCAAAAATTAAAGATGCTGTATGCATATATTCCAATGATTTTAAAAGCGGAACTATCGCTTTCTTATCTAAATCATATTCATTCACACCGACTACCCAAGTTACAATCGGTCTAATTCGCTTACCGTCTCCTCTTAAACTATAATTTGCTGCATCAATAAGAGATTGTTTCAGAGAATGATCGTTACTTGGTAAGCTTAGGAAAGTATTAATTTCATTCCGTGCTGTTTTGATCGTCTTAAAAAAAGATTCCTGTTCCTTCTGTTCATTTTTCAAATGCGTTAATATATGGTCACGCAAAATTTTATCAAGAAATTCGACATTATCAGTTTTTTGAATAACCTTCTGGAGATTCCGATTGAATTTTTTATTTCTAGTGGCAAACTGTCTCATAACCTCGTTGTATTCTTTAGCTCCTACTCGCTCTTTATATCGTCTTAGACCATTTATGAGCCTAGCGAGAATAACTTCTCGAGTTTTTTCATTTGAGTGATAAACGTCGTGAATCAAATGAGAAATAACAGCTAAGTATAATTCAAAAGGATTAAGAAGGTCAGATCGTTCATTTTGATATTGAAGATAATATGTATAAGGAGTAACTCTCCCCTCCTGCAGGTCATCAAACATATCTGCAAAATCGTCGGCTAACTGATTATATAAGCCATAAAAGAAAATTCGATCATCTGCTTCCTTATCTTGTGGAGTATTAATTAATGATCTGACAATTAATCTTGAGTAGGATGATTTTAAAATAACTGGCAAATATAACTCTTCATTCGTATAATGGGGATCGGTTAATTTTTTGGCTCGGTCTATTTCCTGAGATTGGAAAAACACATAAGATTGCTCGAAAAAATGCTGATTGACCTCAGGTTGAGCCTTAATATACTCAAATGCACTTTTAAGTTCTGAATGAACAAATTGCATTAATTCCATGTTTTCACTAGTCCATTCCCCAAATTCTGGAACTACTCCGGTAATTAATGAACTGCGAATTAAATCAGAATACCGCCTTTTCTCTTGAGCTGATAAAACATTAGAATCAAGAAGATCGTCAATGAACGCATAAGTTAATCCATAGGAATAGCCAAGTCGAATGGCTTTATCTAACTTTTTTGCCCGTTCACTCGCCGATATTCCCTCTTCCATTTCCTCAACAATTTGCATAACAACTCCAGCAATGACTTTAATCAGCTTTCGTTTACTCTCTTCGGCGTCCATTTTATCCGGAATATTAGCAGTTACCGTCCTTAATTTACCTATTAGCCAGATAATAGTAGATTCAATAGCTTCCTTCTGAGCTATCCGGTACAACCCGGCCATACTAAGATAATCCTGTTTTTTCTCTTTATTAGTCAATTGTTTTCTTAAATAGGCGCTAACATTGGCAATTCTTGTTTGCGTGTACTGTGAATCCAAAGAATGTCCAAGATCACGTAGGAAAATATAGGAGATGCTGCGATCCAAAAATGGATCAAGTTGGTTGGAGGAAATAAGCCATTGAATATAATGATCGTAAACTTGAGATTTGGTTTTCTTTTTTTGCGAAATGAAAGATAGGTAACGAGTATGATGGCGTTTCCAGATTCTGAAGTCTTTCGTAAGATGGAGATTATGTGCTTGTTGCTCAACTTGCACATAAAGGGATTGAAAATAATGTGCAGCTTTCAGCTCTGCCTGTCGGTAGCACTCTTCTGGATTATTTACTAACGTTTTATTCATACTGTACATTTCCCCTGCCTAACAAATTTCAAAAATTATTTTACCTCGCAAATCTTTAAAAACATTATCTAATGATTTCATAGCTTTGAACACTTTTCTGCTCATGAAGGGCCGGTTTTCTTATAATCCTAGTGTATTCTTAATAAAAGAAGGTTACCCCTTAAGAGTAACCTTCTTTATCATTATTCAGATAATCCGTTTATAAAATCTTCAATTTCCTCTAACGTTTTACGGTCCTTGCTGACAAAACGACCAGCTTCTTCACCGTCATGATAGGCAATGAAGCTTGGAATACCGAAAATATCTAGTTCCCCACACAAATCAATGAACTGATCACGATCAACGTAAGTAAATATATATTCTGGATAATCTGCCTCTAGCCTTGGTAAGAACGGATCGATAAAGCGGCAATCAGAACACCAGTCCGCCGAAAACATGAAGATGGCTCTTTCTTCATTCTTTAATTGTTCAAATTGTTCTTTTGACTGCAATTTTTCCATCTTATTTCCCTCCCGTGTTGATTAGCATTTGGCCTGGTTTAATCCAGCCACGCTTTCTCATAAACTCTGATATAAGTAAGCTTATCACAGCTGGAGCAATAATATGCAATACAACGACTTGCATCAAAACGGTCGATGAAAAACCCATCGTTTGGAATGTCATAATTTGGCCGACAAATCCACTAGTTCCCATACCAGCACCTTCAGCATTACTAGTCATAGGCCAAATCGTTGTAGCAATAGGAGCCAGTATGATTCCAGCCACAGTTGGCGGTATTAAGATTAAGGGATAGCGAATAATATTAGGCACTTGAAGCATTGACGTACCAATCCCAATGGCAAGCAAGCCACCAATTTTATTTTCACGGTAACTGGATACGGCGAAACCAATCATTTGTGCACAGCAACCAATTGTCGCTGCCCCTGCCGCAAGTCCACTTAAATCCAACATGATTGCAATAGCTGCACTTGAAATAGGAGCTGTCAAAGCCAGACCCATCAACGTTGCTACGAGGATTCCCATCATAATTGGCTTTTGTTCAGTAGCCCAAACAATCCAACTTCCAAATAATGTTAAAAACTTTCCAAGTGATGGACCAATAAATTTAGCAACTAAAAATCCTGTGAATATCGTCACAAATGGAGTAACAATAATATCCACTTTCGTTTCTTTACTTATTAGTTTACCAATTTCTACTGAAATTAATGCGGCAACATAACTTCCTGCAGGCCCCCCACCAAGCGCTGCTCCAGCTGCTCCCGTCACAACTGCTGCAAAGATAACGAGAGGTGGTGCTCCAAGACCTACTGCGATCGCTGCGCCAATGGCCGGCCCCATTAAACCCATCGCCAACTCGCCCATTTCAACAAGCAATGGCCATTTTACCTCTTGACCGATAGTTTTGATGATTAATCCAATTATTAAAGATGAAAAAAGTCCAAGCGCCATATAACTTAAGGCATCAATCAAATAAGCTTTTGCTGTAAGATGAATTCCTTTTTTTTGCAAGAAATTTTTCATGATATATCCCCCTGTCAATCCATCTACTTAACTAGTGTAAAGACAGTATCGATATTTGTCTATCCTTTTTTAAAAAACTTTTTATCTGCAAAGAATAGCACTAATTTATCATAAAAAAAGAACACCCAAAAGTCGATTCGTCGACGAATGGATGCTCGTTTTTAGCATAAGAATAATGATTGATTTTCCCTCTTGTTGTCACTCTTTCAAGGAAGCAGAAGCTACGATTTTCATCATTGTTTCTGCGTCGTCTGAAACATTTTTTGTTTTAGACTCAGTCGTTACTTTCATTCCACCAATACCAGCCGTCACTTCAAATGTTTCCTCATCGATCCCAGTAATCATTAAGTAGCCAAAACGATTCTGGTCTGAGAAAGTCTTATTGACGATAAAAGCACCCTCTTCTTCATTTACCATGTTGTCATATAATGCCTGACTATTATTAGGTTCATTCTGATTATAGAAGAATATGTACGGATGATCCTTTTTCTCTAGAATGATATTATTGGGCTTATCACTCTTCACACTCATATCTGTCGGCAGATAAAAATGAAGCACTTGGACTTCCTCGTTTGCCGCTTCTGGATCCGCATTGAAAGCCTTTTCAGCTCTATCTTCGGCTTTCACCTTTTCTTTTTCAATAGATGCTCCGCAAGCGGCAAGAAAGAAAATCGAAAATAAAACCAAAGTTCCTGCAATTACCTTTTTCATAGATTGTTTCCCCCTAACACTCCTGCCTGAATCTATCATACTACTACTAAAAACATATTGACAACCCCAGTTTGATATTTCTAGATGGTAGTTTTTAGATAATCTAACATTCATACTGCGTTTTAATTTGGTGTAAAAGCTGTTTTTAGCAACATAGTCGGATTGATGCTACAATGAAGGAAATCAAAGCAGGAGGGATGTAAGATGAGATTAACTGTTTATTTAGCAGGAGAGATACATAGTGAGTGGCGAACTGAAATTAAGGAAAAGGCCCAAGCTTTAAAACTCCCTGTTGATTTTGTCGGCCCAATGGAAGATCATGATCGTTCCGATGCAATTGGGGAAGAAATTCTCGGAAAACAACCTAATGCCGTATTTCGTGATGCAGCCGCTTCTAGCTTTAATAATTTGCGCACGCAAGTGTTAATGCAAAAGGCCGACCTAGTTATCGCTTTGTTTGGTGAAAAGTATCGACAATGGAATACAGCTATGGATGCTAGTGCAGCATTGGCGAATGGAAAACCATTAATTATTATTCGTCCTGAGGAACTGCACCATCCATTAAAAGAGTTATCTAGGAAGGCGAATGCAACCGTAGAATCTGTTAACCAGGCAATTAAAGCATTAAGTTATATTTTTGAATAAAGATCTGTATTACAAATGGGGATCCAATAGCGATCCCCTTTTTACCTGGAGCATACACAATTTAGGATAAGTAAAACTTCACGCTGTGGGATACTTTCTCTGCTTTTTGACTCGAACTTGTACAGATTCAAGGTGAGTATACATGCATTGCAATTTATTTTGTCCAATATCGATGTTGCCCGATCAGTAATTTCATAATATGAGTAAACATATCGGCTCGGTTGACTAATCCATCGGTAAAAACACCAATGGCCCCTTCGTTATGGCGAATATTCTCTTGCTGGCAATAGTCATCCATAACGGGACCTAATTCTTCACCAGCGCGAAGTCGTACAGCAATTTCTTCCGGAAGCTTAATTCTTGCTCCACCTGCAACGATGGTCTCTTTCCCCTTTTCAGCAAGTGCTCCCCAATTGATTAAAAATAGACCAGATGATGTTTCTGTTACTCCACCTTCTAAGCCAATGCCGAAATGGACATCTTCGTGCTGAACACAATATTCTGCGCGGTTGATCGCTCCCTGCATTGTTTCCTCATCAGAAAAGGGCATTCCACTTACATTAGATGGCGCATCCACAGGTATGATCTCTGCTTTTCTTCCAGCCATTTGAACAACTGTTTCTACTGCTTTTAACTTTGCTTGATTTTTCGAACCTACTGCAATTTTCATTTATTCTTACCTTCTTCCGATTTCCTTCTACAAACCGCCAATCGACATGTATTTAGTCTCAAGGTATGGTTCGATCCCTTCGATACCACCTTCACGACCTAGACCGCTCTCCTTCATGCCACCAAATGGAACATGAGCTGCAGAGGGGCCACCATCATTCCATCCGATAATACCAAATTTTAAATGCTCGTGTAAATAAACACCCGTTCGATAATCATTTGTGAAAAAGTACGCTGCTAATCCATATGGAGTCCCGTTTGCTAATTCAACAGCTTCTTCAATCTTCTTAAAGCTTGTGATCGGAGCAACTGGACCAAATGTTTCTTCATGCATAATCGTCATATCTGTTTTCACATTTTTCAATACGGTTGGATACACGAAGAAGTAGCCTTTTTCAGGATTAGCATTGACCTGATTTCCAACGAGTACTTCTGCTCCTTTTCCAATTGCATCCTCGATTTGTTTGACGATTTTCGTATAACCCTTCTCGTTAATGATTGGTCCTATATCCGTTCCTTCCTCTAAACCGTTGCCAACTGTTAACTTCTTCACCCCAGCAACAAATTTTTCGATGAATGGCTCCATCACCTTTTCATGAACAATAATTCGATTAGCACATACGCATGTTTGTCCAGCATTTCGGAATTTCGTGGCGATCGCTTGCTGTGCTGCTAACTCGATATCGGCATCTTCAGCAATGATTAAAGGTGCATGTCCACCTAATTCCATAGTGGCGTGCTGAATGTTATTAGAACTGTTTTTGATTAACAACTTCCCGACAGCTGTTGATCCAGTGAACGTTATTTTTCGGACAAATTCACTTCCCGTGAAAATTTCTCCAACAACACTTCCCTCACCGATCACATATTGGATCACATCTCTTGGAATTCCGACTTCATAGGCATAATCAATAAATTTCATACCAGATAAAGGAGTTTCTGGAGCAGGTTTCACAATAAATGTACAACCAGCTGCAAGTGCAGGCGCTGCTTTCCGGGCCATCATCGCAGTTGGAAAATTCCATGGGGTAATCGCTGCGACAAGTCCAATAGGCTCTCTTGTTACGATGAGCCGCTTTGAATCTGTATGGGATGGAATCGTTCGACCATAAATTCGCTTAGCTTCCTCCGCATACCAATCTAAATAATCTGTTGAATAATCAATTTCTCCCCGAGATTCGTTTAACGGCTTACCGTTTTCTAAGGTCATCAGCTTCGCTAGCTCTTCCTTATTTTCCTTAACTTTATCACTCCAAGCTCTCATTAACCGAGAACGTTCATGTGCATTCGTTTTGGACCATTTTTGAAAAGCCTCATGACCTCTTTGTACGGCCTTTTTTATTTCAGCATCTGTTTGAATGTTCACCTCATCAATGAATTCACCTGTAGCTGGATTTTTAACTTGGATCGTATTTGCCATGATCTGGACTCCTTTCTATTTGGACCATTTATTTTCCTCATTTTAGCAAAAATCATCACTATACCGTAATAATAGGCAACTTGAGCTAAGGTAAACCACTAGTTGCAACGAAAAATTGCCTATTTGCAACTGAAACTTGGTGGAAAAAATATAGATAGGAGGTTGTTCATTTTACGAACTAAAGGAGGTCGCTTCAATAGTGACTTATAATAATATGCCCTATATTGACTTTTATATAAAAGGATTAAATATGAGTTTCAAAGTTTCTGAGCCTGTGGAAGAGTATCTTTTTCAATATTAATCGAAAACGGCAACTCATTTCCTATTTCAATGAGTCGCCGTTTTTTGAACTTATCCACCAATATAAGACATCCCTATTTTCTTTTTATTCCGGGCTGTCCATTCTGTCCGTTCATCCGAATAACGGTCCGATCTGCGGTCCCACAGCTGACAAATTTTTTCCCGTAATTCATCGTCGGAGGCACCGTCCCGCAACATCTTTTTAAAATCAAAACCATTTGAAGCAAATAAGCAAGAATAAAATTTCCCTTCCGATGACAAACGAGCCCGAGTACACGTTGAACAGAAAGATTCCGACACAGAAGTAATGAAACCGACTTGTGCATCATTATCAGAATAACGATACAGTTTAGCAACTTCACCGAAATAGTGAGGATCAACAGGTTCGAGCTCAAAAGCATCTTTTAACATTTCATAAATCTCTTTTTTCGTAACGACTTTTTCAAAGCTCCAACCATTGTCATTCCCAACATCCATAAATTCGATGAAACGTAGAGTGATCCCGCGATCCTTAAAATAGCGAGCCATTGGGATGATCTCTTGGTCATTCACTCCTTTTTGCACAACCATATTCATTTTTATTTCAAAACCAATTTCTCGTGCAAAATCGATATTTTTTAAAATATATTCAGGCTTAATACCACGACCATTAATCTTCCCAAACACTTCTGGATCTAATGCGTCTAAACTGACATTCAGCCTTCTTAATCCAGCCGAGTATAAATCTTTCGCATACGTTTTTAATAGCATTCCGTTTGTAGTAAGACCAATATCTTCTATACCTTCTATGTGCATCAATTGGCCGACAAGTTCTGGGAGGTTCCTTCTCATTAACGGCTCCCCGCCGGTCAATCGGATTTTCTTGACTCCAAGCGAAGCAAATAAGGAAGCAAGCCGAACCATTTCCTCGAAACTTAATAATTCACTTTTAGGCATAAAAGCATAATCATCACCAAAAATTTCTTTTGGCATGCAATACGTACACCGAAAATTACAGCGATCTGTCACAGAAAGTCGTAAATCTCGCATTGGCCTTTTTAATTGATCATAAATTGATTGTTTCGTCATGCTCTCCTCCTCTCCCTTACTCCAATTCTATTTCAACATACTTGCGAATAAAACTAAAACAGTATGGATTGTAAGTATTTTGAAATTCAGGCATACTTCGATCCCGGATCTCGCTCATATTTCCCGAATCTCGCTCATATATCACGAATCTCACTCATATTTCTCGAATCTCACTCATATATCACGAATCTCGCTCATATTTCTCGAATCTCACTCATATATCTCGAATCTCACTCATATATCACGAATCTCACTCATATTTCTCGAATCTCACTCATATATCCCGGGTCTCGCTCATATATCCCGAATCTCACTCATATATTTCGAATCTCGCTCATATATCACGAATCTCGCTCATATTTCCCGGATCTCGCTCATATATCCCAAATCTTGCTCATATATTCCGAATCTCACTCATATTTCCCGGATCTCGCTCATATTTCCCGAATCTCGCTCATATTTCCCGAATCTCGCTCATATTTCTCGAATCTCGCTCATATATCACGAATCTCGCTCATATATTCCGAATTTCGCTCATATATCACGAATCTCACTCATATATCCCGGATCTCGCTCATATATCCCGAATCTCACTCATATATCTCGAATCTCGCTCATATTATAACGGGCTTTGTTTTTCTCGATTTTCATGACGGGAAGTAATATCCGAAAACGTCCCGACATATCGCACATCTTCTCCCGAGTCATCCTTAACAGCACTAATATTTAACCACTGTAAATATTCTTCCCCATTTTTTCGGCGATTCCAAATTTCTCCTTGCCATTCGCCAAATTCCTTAATACTTCCCCACATCTCTTTATAGAAATCCTTAGAATGTCTTCCTGAACTTAGTATACTTGGCTTTTCATTGACCACTTCATCTTCTTCATACCCCGTAAGCTTAGTAAAAGTGGGGTTAACTGCTTTAATTTGGCCATTTCGGTCTGTTACTAAAATCCCTTGCCCTGTTGAGTTAAACACTTCTGAAGATAGGCTTAAACGATCCATATAATACAACCAAACGACTAACACGAAACTGACCAAAGCCACTTGTGATAATAACATGAAGCCAATCGAATATTGGCCTGTCATGGAGTATATCGCTGCAAGCAATAGTGGAGGGAAAAATCCTCCAAGGCCTCCCAATGCGGAAACAATCCCGTTCACTGTACCAGCCTGTTTATTGAAATAAAAAGGAACAAGTTTGAAGATAACACCATTTCCGATTCCAGCACAAATCGCGATTGCAATACAGCCTACTGTATATAATCTAATGGATGGTGAAAATGCAAGAATAATAGCTGCGCCTGTGTAAGTGAGAAACACACCCATCAACAAGAACAACGGCTGGAATTTATCAGCGAGCCATCCGCCTACTGGGCGTAAGAACGTTGCCACAGCAATAAAACCTGCTGTCCTCATTCCAGCATCTACTTTATCCAATTGAAAATAATCGACTAAGAAGTTCGGTAAATATACTGTGAACGCTACAAATGAGCCAAACGTAATGAAATAGAACAGGGAAAAGAACCATAGTTTTTCATTTTTATAGACACCTTTAATTTGTTCGATCATTGGTGTCTTCACTTTTGTTTCTTTCCGATCACCCATAAAAAAGTTTAAAATACAGAAAACCAATAACAAAATTAAATAAAGCTTAACAGTTTGCGACCAGCCAATTTGCGTTGCAATGACAGGTGCAGCAAATGTCGTAATCGCTGTCCCAATATTTCCCGCTCCGTAAATCCCGTTAACAAGACCATGCTTTTCTTTCGGAAAATATTTGGGCAATGACGTAACACCAACTGAGAAAACAGCCCCCGCAATTCCTAAAAACAAACCGCCAATTACAAGATCAGTAAAACTAGATGCTTCACTAATATAGTAAACTGGGAATAGCAATAAGATGAAGCTAATAAGAAAAATAACTCTTGCTCCAAAAATATTAGCATAATAACCTAGTGGAACACGTAAGATCGATCCTAAGACAACTGGGATCGCTGTAAGAATCGCTAATTTCTCTGCTGGGATTGAAATGTCTTCGATAATAAATGGCAATAATGCCGATATGATAACCCACACCATAAAACCTACAACTAAATTCAATGTTTGTAATGGTAATTGAACCTTCTTAATCATTCCAACCACCTTTTCCTTCTCTACATATTATTTTAATTCCCTTATTCGTAGTTTAGCTGTTAGTCAGTTTTATGTTTATTAGGGAGTTCCCTTCCTTTGCATAAGGGTTTCCCTAAATATGTGAATCAGTGCACTTTCTCTTCGCCTACTAAAAAACACTACCCTCTATGGTAGTGTTCTAAACGATTAGTGTATTTAATTGCTCATATAATTTTTCTTCATCTACTGCTTTCATAACCTTCTCTGCCATCGGAAATAAAACAGTCTCCTCTTTCACAAAATGAACCGTTAACACCTCGAAGGCTTCTCCTGCATCGCGAACAATCACCGTCATTCTCTCTAATGACAAATTGTCCATACCTTGCAGAGTATGATGGAGAAAGTGGCCAATATAACCGTCAATCTCTTTATGTTCTTCTTCAATCGATACAATCGGTCCTTGCTCATAGCCGATATAGTGTCCAAGCATAGGGAAGAAATATTTTTCCTCTTTATCTGTATGGTTTTTTAATGGTTCAATAAATTCTACAAGCAGTTGTCTCAGCTTTTTTAAAGCATCACGGGCTTCTTCTAAACGGTAATGACCTCTTTCAAAGTTTAAAACAATCTCATGCCATTCCGTCATCAAATAAGATAAGTAATTATGCTCATTTTCAAGGATGCGCATAGCTGGCAATTTAAATCGCAATTCTGTACCTGGAGGCATGAATAGTCCTCCTTTCTCATTAGAAATTAAGCAGTTTTTTCTTTAAAGCATATTCTACTAATTCTGGCCGATTTTTTAATGAAAGTTTTTCCATAATTTTAGCCTTATGAGCTTCAACAGTCTTAACAGAAATAAATAACTTTTCGGCAATCTCTTTATTGCCATATCCCTTTGCAACTAAAGGTAAAATTT
Source organism: Bacillus niameyensis (assembly GCF_001375535.1). GTDB lineage: Bacteria > Bacillota > Bacilli > Bacillales > Bacillaceae_C > Lederbergia > Lederbergia niameyensis. The sequence goes on along the minus strand of NZ_LN831197.1, from coordinate 4,269,411 downwards.
CCAATTCACGTTTCGATAAAATTTTAAACGGATCATCTGTTACTTGATCCTCATCTTTTTTAATAAATTCCTTAACGAGAGAAGTGGCCATTTTCGGATGAATATATGTGCCGCCACTATAAACCGTTCGTACAGCAGCCACTAACTCTTCGTCCGGAGCATTTTTTAAAATATATCCAGCTGCTCCATTTTTAAGAACATGGAACAAATATTCTTCATCATCATACATCGTTAAAATCAGGATCTTCGTTTCAGGGAAATCTTCACTAATTTTCCCCGTTGCAATCAAACCACTCTCACCAGGAGGCATACTTAAATCTAGGAGTAAAACGTCTGGGTGATGCTTCCCCACCATGGCATATGCTTCAATTCCGTCAGCCGCCGTTGCGACTACTTCCATATCCGGTTGGTAATTCAAGATCATCGAAAAACCGCTACGTACAACGGCATGATCATCTGCTATTACGAGTTTGATCATGACATCAGCCCTTTCGTTTGTTCAGGTGCAACTGGAACTTGAAGGTGCACCTTCGTTCCCTTTCCAATTTCCGATACGATCGTTAGTTTTCCGTTTATGAACTCAGCCCGCTCTCTCATTCCATATAAACCTAATCCAGTCCCTTTAGCCTCAGCCGTTAAATCAAAACCGACTCCAGCGTCTTCAACTAATAATTGAAGTACATCACTTTCTTCAAAAAGTCGGACATTCACTTCATCAACCTGTGCATATTTCAACGCATTGAATACAGATTCCTGACATATACGGTAAATAACCGTTTCAATTTCATTTTCATAGCGTTTTGAATTAAGCTCAGCGATAAAATGGACAACTAGCCCATAATTTTTCTCAAGCCATTTAAAATGCGAACGGAAAGCTGCTTCTAGCCCAAGGTCATCTAATGAAGATGGTCTAAGTTCTACCGAAAGATTGCGTACATCATCTAATAGTCGGGTCAATGATTTCTCTGTTTGCTTTATTTTTTGCATTTTATCTTCTTCATTGTTTAAGTATTTTAATAGCCTTAGTTCAACGAGAGAATTTAATAATTCCTGAGTCACGCTATCATGAAGTTCACGGGAAATGCGTTTTCTTTCATCTTCCTGCGCCTTAATGATGTGTTTCGTCATTTTATTTTGATAAAGCTCTTCTTGAGTTTTTAATTGTTTCGTTAAATTCCGTAACATTAATATTCTAATCCCATTCGTATCATCAATGACTTGGTAACTCGCAGCGAACGGAAGAATCCCATCCGTTTTGGTTTTTAAAAATATTTGAAAAGAGGAAAAATCCTCCTCTGGATTTTTTAAATAACAGTTAAAACAAGTTCTAACTTCTGTATTATTTGTATAACCTTTGCAAAACTCACAAATAGAATGAGTAAATTTATGTTCAACCTCTTGAAGATCCACAATCCTACGAGCGGCTGGATTCATATCCATCACTTTTCCATATCCATTTAAGAAGAAAATAATTTCCGAACTTCGCTCATACATTTTTTTCAATAAGTCGATCATTTCATTTTCCGGTAAATTCATCATTAAACGATCCTTTCTTTTCCATAGAAAGGTTGGAAATTATCCCCTATTTCCGTTTGTAAACTTTCAATATGCTCGCTAGTCACCATCTTTTCCTTTCGAAAACCAACTAGCAAGACACCTTCAACTCGTTGATCCTTCCAAAGAGGAATAGCGCCAATACTCTTTAACGATTCTGAGACGATGATCGGATAATTAAATAAATCCTTCCCATAAATTTCTTCATTTATGTTTTGGATTAGTAAAGGTTTTCCTGTTTTAAAGACAATCCCCGCTATTCCTTTTCCAGAAAATAATGTAATTCGCTTATAGCGATGATTTAAATTGCCTGCAGCAAATTTCCATTTCAAAACAAAACTATCCTCAAAAGACTGAGTAAGCGCTAATGAGACAAAGTCAAATTGATAACGTTCCTTCAAGAGGTTTATCTTTGTTTGGAAGTTTGCGTTTTTTTCATTCATACGTATTCTCTCCAATGTTTTAAAAGCAGATCTTTTTCACTCACTTTTTGCTGATTCAGGGTTTTATCTTTATATTACGTTATTATGGACAGTTTTCCCGTAATACCAAGATCCAGAATTATTGTTAACTCGCGCGATGCTTCCTATAAATAATATAACTTCTTCCTACGTAATTCAATGGAACGCTCCAAACGTGAACAAGTCTTGTGAATGGCCATAAACCGAAAATGATGAATCCGGAGAGAACGTGAATTTTAAAAGAAACAGGGACATCTGCCATTAAAGAAGCGTCTGGACGGAGGATCAACAGTCCACGAAACCATACCGAAATAGATTCTCGATAATCAAATTCAGGTTGAACTACATTCGTGACAATTGTAGAAAACATCCCCATAAAAACAATAAATAATAGGAGAACATTCACGATTAAATCAGAAGCGGAGCTTAATTTTCTCACACTTTTAATCGTAAAACGTCGAGCAGTCAAAATAATCATTCCTGCCAGTGTAAGAACACCAAAAAAGCCTCCGCCGTACAAAGCTCCCATATGATACAAATGGTCACTGATTCCTAACGCTTGTGTCCAAGATTTCGGTATCCCTAAACCAGATACATGGCCTAAAATAACGGGAATGATGCCAAGATGGAATAAAATACTTCCTACCATAAGCTGCTTTTTTTCGATAAATTCACTGGATTTGGCTGTCCAGTTGAATTTATCAGTGCGATAGCGAAAAATATGTCCAACAATAAAAACAGCTATACATAAGTAAGGTAGGATTACCCATAGAAATTGGCTAAGCATGTTCATGTGTCGTTTCCCCCTGTTTTACACATGTTCTCAAAGTTTCCCTTAAACCTTTCACTAAGTGAAAATAAGGGCTTTTATCTTTTTCAAGTGATTTTAATAGATGGTACGTTCCATCCTCTAATACGGCGAATAGGATCGAAAAACTTTGTGGTGAGCGCGGATCCCCTCCCCATTCGGCTGCATATAAAAATTCACACATAAGTGGCAAGTAATCTGATAACTCGTGGGCTGGCATTTCAAGTCCATACATTTCATACATCACTTTTAATTTTGCCAACATTTGTCCCCGCTCTTTCCCATCTTCATATTTAAAATAGGTCATGAAAAGAGCCGAGTTTTTTTGAAAGTCAAATGTAGCTGTGTACATTTCTTCCATTTCATCAAGATTGAACTCATGAATCAAATCCCAAAATATCTTAATGTGTGCATAGGCTGGATGGGAAGAGTCTATTGACTCCTCCAAAACCGCCGGATGGAAATACTGCTTTTCAGGATAGGAAAGCATTTGGGCAAAAAATCCAAAAGCATCTTTGTGTTGATATAACTTTTCGAGATCAATCACGCCAAATACCCCCATAGAAATTTTCTTCGTAGATTTCTTTACCACTCTTACCTTGTGTCACATGAATCGGACCACAACCATCACAGTCAGATCCAAATCCTTCTTGACCTTGAGCACGATATGGATCCATATACCCTTCTTTATGTGAAGTTGGGATGACGAAACGATCTTCATATTTTGCAATAGCAAGGAGACGATACATTGCCCGAGTTTGATGTGCGGTTAAGCCAATGCGATCCAAACGGCTTTCATCAAATTCTTTCCCAGAAGAAAGAGCACGCATGTAAGAACGCATCATTGCCATTCTTTGGAGAGCTTCTTTCACTGTTTCGGTATCACCAGCTGTCAGCAAATTCGCTAAATATTGGATCGGAATGCGCATTTCTTCAATTGCAGGGAAAATGGCATCCGGATTTTTAATCGAATCTTTTCCTTCAAAATAGTTCATTATTGGGCTTAATGGCGGCACATACCAAACCATTGGCAGCGTACGATATTCTGGATGAAGCGGGAATGCCAATTTATACTCAATCGCTAGTTTATAAACTGGCGAGTTTTGTGCTGCTTCTATCCAGTCTTCAGAAATACCATCTTTTCTTGCCTGTTCAATTACTTCAGGATCGTTTGGATCAAGAAATAGATCGCATTGCGCTTTATAAAGATCTTTTTCATCTGGTGTTGCGGCTGCTTCAAGTACGCGGTCCGCATCATATAGCAAGACGCCTAAATAACGAATTCGACCTGTACATGTTTCCGAACAAACGGTAGGAAGCCCCGCTTCGATTCGTGGGAAACAGAATGTACATTTTTCTGCTTTATTCGTTTGCCAGTTAAAATATACTTTTTTATATGGGCAACCAGTCATACAATAACGCCAACCACGGCAAGATTCCTGGTCAACAAGGACAATCCCATCTTCATCACGCTTATACATCGCACCTGAAGGACAAGAGGCGACACAGCTTGGATTTAAGCAATGTTCACAAAGCCGTGGCAAATACATCATAAAGGCTTTTTCAAAATTAAATTTGATCTCTTCCTCAATTTTTTCGATATTAGGATCAGTTGGGCCGGTAATATGAGCACCTGCTAAGTCATCTTCCCAGTTTGGTCCCCAATTAAGATCCATTTTTTCACCAGTAATAGCTGATTTTGGACGTGCTACTGGCTGATGTTTCTTCTCACCTGAGTTTGTTAAATGTTCATAGTTATATGTCCATGGTTCATAGTAATCTTTCATTTCTGGCATATCAGGATTATAAAAGATCTTCCCGAGCGCAATTTTTTCAAGCTTACTTCCCGAATTTAATTCAAGTTTGCCATTTTTTAAGCGCCAACCGCCTTTATATTTTTCCTGATCTTCCCATCGTTGTGGATAGCCAATTCCAGGCTTTGTTTCCACGTTATTAAACCACATATATTCTGCACCCGGACGATTAGTCCAGGTCGTTTTACATGTAACGCTGCATGTATGGCAGCCAATACATTTATCTAGGTTCATCACCATTGCCACTTGCGCTTTAATCTTCAAGCCAATTTACCTCCTTCATCTTCCGAACGGCAACATATTCATCCCGTTGGTTCCCGATTGGTCCATAATAGTTAAACCCATAGCTAATCTGGGCATAGCCGCCAACCATTTGCGTCGGCTTCATATGAATTCTCGTTGGAGCATTGTGACTGCCTCCGCGTGTATCGGTAATCTCTGAACCTGGCACATTAATATGTTTGTCTTGCGCATGGTACATGAACATTGTGCCTTTTGGCATCCGATGACTAACTACTGCTCTAGCTGTTACAACACCGTTTCGGTTATAGACTTCAACCCAGTCATTATCATGAATATCATGGGCTTTTGCATCTAGATCACTCATCCAAACCGTCGGGCCGCCACGGAAGAGAGTTAACATGTGTAAATTATCTTGGTACGTGCTATGAATATTCCATTTTCCGTGTGGTGTTAAATAACGAAGCACAAGAGAATCTTGCCCACCGACAATTTGCTTATCACGCGGTCCAAATACCATAGGCGGTAATGTTGGCTTGTAAACTGGTAAACTCTCTCCAAATTGGAGGAAAACTTCATGGTCAACATAGAAATGTTGCCGGCCTGTCAATGTTCGAAATGGGACAAGTCGTTCGATATTCGTTGTAAAAGGTGAATAACGTCTGCCCATTTTATTCGACCCGCTAAAAACCGGGGTAGGAATTACTTCCCTTGGTTGAATCGTAATACTTTGGAAAGTAATTTTTTCTGCAGCACGGTCGGCAGAAATATCTTTTAATTCCACTCCATGTTCTTTTTCTGCTTCGATCCATGCTTTTTGTGATACACGACCGTTTGTTGCAGATGATATATTGAGAACAGCGTCAGCCGCATGACGTGCAGTATGCAATTTTGGTTTGCCTGATTTAATCGTCTCATCAAAGTAAGTTCCGTTGATTTTTTTCAGCTCTTCATACTCTTCTGCAACCGAGAAGCTAACTCCATGAGCACCAACTTTTCCAGTTTCTACATTAGGTCCTAACGAAACATATTTATCGTAAATCTGTGTGTAATCACGTTCCACGATTGAGAAGTTCGGCATTGTTTTCCCCGGAATCGGATCAACTTCACCTTTTTTCCAGTCTTTTACTTCACCGAGAGCTTGCGCGATTTCACCTTTTGAATCGTGTGTAAGTGGCGAGATTACTACGTCTTTATATTTTCCAGGTAAATGATCCTTCGCCATTTCCGAAAATTCCTTCGCAAGGGTCCGATAAATATCCCAGTCAGAGCGTGATTCCCAAAGCGGATCAATTGCTGGATTGAATGGATGAACAAATGGATGCATATCTGTCGATGACAAATCCGTTTTTTCATACCAAGTCGCAGCTGGCAAAACAATATCCGCATATAATGGAGTTGCTGTCATCCGAAAATCGAGTGCCACAAGTAAATCGAGTTTTCCCTCTACCTCTTCACGCCACTTAATTTCCTCAGGTTTTTCCTCCTCATTCGGTGAGGAGAGCAGGCCATTATGTGTGCCAAGTAAATGTTTCATAAAATACTCTTGACCCTTAGCGGAGCTTGAAATTAGATTCGAACGCCAAACAAACAGTGTCCGTGGAAAATTTTCTGGAGCATCTGGATCTTCAATTGCAAACTGCGTTTCACCTGACACTACTTGGTCAACAGCATGTTCGATAATCTCTTCATTCGATTCTTTGCCTAATTTAGCAGCCTCTTCAGCAAAAATAAGACTATTTTTATTAAACTGCGGATAAGATGGCAACCAACCGAGCCGTGCAGCTAGAACATTATAATCAGCTGGATGTTCATATTTAATTTTTCCTCCAGTCGGCGATTTCAATGATCCTGTGCCCAACTCTTCATATTTCCACTGATTAGTTGCGAAATAGAAGAAAGATGTAGCGTTCTGCTGTCTTGGTGCACCTTGCCAATCTTTTGCAAAAGCGACAGTTGACCAACCTTCGATAGGACGACATTTTTCTTGGCCTACGTAATGTGCCCAGCCGCCACCGTTCACTCCTTGAGAAGCTGTTAAGATCACTAGATTTAAAATCGCCCGATAAATGGTATCACTATTAAACCAGTGATTAATCCCTGCCCCCATAATAATCATCGAGCGACCTTTCGTATCAAGTGAATTTTGGGCAAACTCACGAGCAATTTGAACGACGAGTGCTGGTTTTACGCCAGTCACTTTTTCTTGCCATGCTGGAGTATAATGGGACTCGGCATCATCATAACTTTGCGCTTCCAATTTACTTCCGATTCTTTTCACACCATATTGACTAAGCATTAAATCATAGACAGTAGCAACGAGACGTTCCGAACCATCAGCGAGTTTAATCGTTTTTACTGGGATCGGTCTAGTAAATGTGCCATTTCCGGCGTTATCAAAATAAGGATAAATAATTTCTGTCCACTCGGAATCATGCCCTTCTATCGAAAGAGCTGGTTGAATTACTGTGCCATCCTCTCTTTCAAGGATCAAGTTCCATTTTTTATCTTCTTCCCAACGTTGACCCATCGTGCCGTTTGGAACAATGATTTCATCAGCAGCCTCATCAAAAATGACAGGTTTCCATTCGGAATGTTGGGATGAATCTCCAAGGTCACTAGCTCGAAGGAAGCGACCAGCTTTATACTTTCCCTCATGCTTATCCAACATGATGAGAAATGGCATATCAGTGTATTGTTTGGCATAATTCAAAAACATTGGTTCTTTTCGTTCTTGATAAAATTCATTTAGGATAACATGGGTCATTGCTTGCGCAATTGCAGCATCTGTTCCAGGATTTGGAGCTAACCAGTTATCGGCAAACTTAACATTTTCCGCATAATCTGGAGCAACTGATACGACTTTTGTTCCTTTATAACGGACTTCTGTCATAAAATGAGCATCTGGCGTCCTTGTTAGCGGAACGTTTGAACCCCACATAATTAAATAACCAGCATTGTACCAATCGGATGATTCAGGTACATCTGTTTGATCTCCCCAAATTTGCGGTGATGCAGGTGGAAGATCGGCGTACCAATCATAAAAGCTAAGCATTTCTCCACCAAGAAGCGAAATAAAACGAGCTCCTGATGCATAGCTGATCATCGACATCGCTGGAATTGGTGTAAAACCGGCAATCCGATCAGGGCCATATTTTCTAATCGTATAAATAAGTTGCGCCGATATTAATTTTGTAGCATCTTGCCATGATACACGTACATGACCGCCTTTACCGCGGGCTTGTTTGTACGCTTTTGCCTTTTCTGGATTTTCGACAATACTTGCCCAAGCATCAACTGGATTATCATGTTCTTTTAATGCTTGTTTCCAAAATCTCCATAACCGGCCACGCATATAAGGGTATTTCACCCGCAACGGACTATATTCATACCAAGAGAATGACGCTCCGCGCGGACAACCCCTTGGTTCAAATTCTGGCATATCTGGTCCACAAGAAGGATAATCAATTTGCTGATTTTCCCAAGTAATAATTCCATTTTTCACAAAGACTTTCCAGCTGCAAGATCCCGTACAGTTCACTCCATGAGTTGTTCGGACAACTTTATCATGAGACCAACGTTGGCGATACATTTTTTCCCATTCTCTGCTTTTCTCTTCAAGAATTGACCAATTTCCCGAATACCGTTCAGTCGGTTTAAAAAACTTGAGTCCAAATTTCTTCTTTTTCATTGGACAGATTTCCCTCCCCCATCATCGCTTAAAGAAACAAATGATGATTCTTCTTACTTCTTATTATCAAAGAAGTGGCAAACACTTCCTATTAGGGAAACACCTATTCATAGTAGGGAAAACCCTAAAGGTGCCTGTCACGCCCCGAGTTTTGTCGAATTCGACAAAACTCGGGGCGTGACAGGCACACTATAAATAAAAAAATGACCCACAAGGGGTCATTTTTTTCACTATTATTTCTGTTTAATTGCGTCTACCGTTGCACGATCACTTGCTTTCACTAACTTAACGAGCAATTCTTTCGCTGCTGCATAGTCATCGACGTGGATAATAGATGAAGATGTATGAATATAACGTGAACAGATCCCAACGACTGCACTCGGGACGCCATTATTAGCGGTATGAACTCGTCCTGCATCCGTTCCACCTTGAGATACAAAGTATTGATACGGAATATCATTTGATTCAGCTGTATCCAAAATAAATTCGCGCATCCCTTTATGTGTCACCATTGAGCGGTCTAAGATACGAAGCAATGTTCCTTTACCAAGTTGGCCAAATTCATTCTTGTCACCTGAAGCATCATTAGCCGGACTAGCATCTAATGCAAAAAAGATATCCGGGTTAATCATATTGGCTGCAGTTGCAGCTCCGCGGAGCCCAACCTCTTCCTGAACTGTTGCTCCGGAATAAAGAACGTTAGGCAATGCTTCTCCTTGTAGCTCCTTCAACAACTCAATCGATAAACCACAGCCATACCGATTATCCCATGCTTTCGCCATAATTTTCTTTGGATTCGCTAAAGGAGTAAACGGACAGACCGGAACGATCATTTGACCAGGACGAATGCCGATTGCTTCAGCATCTTTACGATCGTCTGCACCAATATCGATCAACATGTTTTTAATATCCATTGGCTTACTGCGTTGTGCATCTGTTAACAAATGGGGTGGTATCGAACTGATTACTCCGTCAATTGTAGTTGCTTCTGTTACAATATGTACCCTTTGAGCAAGTAAAACTTGATTCCACCAGCCCCCGATCGGTTGAAAACGGATCATCCCATTATCCGTAATTCCGGTAACCATGAATCCAACTTCATCCATATGTCCAGCGACCATGATAGTTGGCCCTGCTTCTTCCCCGCGTTTCACACCGAAAATTCCGCCTAGCCGATCTTGGACAACCTCATCAGCATATTTTTTTAACTCTTCTCTCATAAAACTTCTGACAGCATACTCATTTCCTGCAATAGCGGGAAGTTCTGTCAATGTTTTAAATAAATCCATTGTTTGTTGATTCATTTTCCTACCTCCTACCCTTTTAGTTTAACGAATTAATATAGATCAAACCATTTTTTTAACTCCGAAAGTCCATTTCCAAAGCACACCTGTTATAAGAACGAGGACGATAAAATAGCCAATTATTCCATACGGAATCCTCAACACTATTAAATGAAGTCCCGCAAAAGCACCAGCTACAAAAATCACGAGAAATACTTTAAAGGAATTTATTCCTTCTTGTGCACTTTCTACAGGCCTCGTAAACGGAAATCTCTCATTATTAATAACTTTATATGCAAGAACTGTCATTAACACTGCACTAACAAATACAATCAATAAATCTGGCCAGATTCGCCATGAAAAAATAACCATAAATATGATCGATACGATAAGATAAATCGGCAAATATAATCGTACAAGAAATGCTTTCAATGCCGCACTATAAAAACGTTTCTCAGATTTTAATGGAATCGCATGGAATATCCAACCAGCTTTATAGTTTTTGGAGAATTTTATCATATGAACAACTGTACCGACAATAATCGTACTAAAATAAATATTCAAATGAACCTTACTATTTATTAGAGTTTCCTCAGACATAATGGCGTTCATAACAAAAATAAACGGAAAAACTAGTGCCATTCCAAGAAGAGGATAAACTTTTAACTTAAACTCCCGCTCTCTGCTCATCATTAACGATGCAAAACGGAAATACATCTTTTCCTCATCATCAAAACAAACGATTTTCTCCCATAGATTCAAATGTCTTTTCTTAATAACACCAGTTTCTCCCATTAATTTCTGCAAATTACGTTCAAAGCTTGGCATTAGCCATATATAGGCGAAAAGTGAAACTATCGGCATAACTATGGCTAATATCGATAAAACAATATATTCGCTAGCGATATTGTGGCTAATTAATAATTCAAATGGTGCAGCAAACCAAATCGGCGGAATGAAAAAGTGCCACCACTCAAATGTATAAGAGAATTGTAAGTCAACAAAATTGAAAGCACGAATGGCTACTTGATAACCGACGACCACTCCAACCGAAAGGATGATTTGGACATAATTTATAATATCCTTCAGTTGCTCGCTCCCGAATACTTTTAAAATAAACAGATAAATCAGTGCAGTAAAAGTCATGATAAAGAGGATAACTAGTATTATTTCTAATACAAAGATTAAGAAAAATAAGGTCCCTTGTCTAAATAGAATCACAATTGATGGTATTAGAATAAAAGCTCCCGTAATCATCGCCATATAATACGAAATATGTATGAGCTTTGCAGCGTTGACTGTCCTTAAATTCAATGGTTTCGTATGTAAAATAGTCTTGTCTCTCACATCTAATAGGACAGTTGAAAAATCTGAAATCAAAGTCGTCATTAATAAAAATAAAGTAATGGAAAAAACAATGCTCATTTGAAACATATAATGTTGTTTCATTATTACAAACATAATCAACAGCAAACCATAGAGGGCATAAATTCCCAATGATTTTAAAAACTGATTGCCTTTTTGTTTTGATTCTGGCCGATTAGCAAAAATCGTCGGTGTTCGTCTTTGATCCATAAGAAGTTTCGTTTCAAGAATTCTTCTCATTATGGAATAATCTACTTTCACCATTCGAAAAAATGGCTTAAAAACATCGAGCAATTTTAGAAAACGAAACTCAGTCATTTTCAACCCTGCCTTGGACGATCGCAACAAAATTCTTTGCAGATTCTTTATGTTGATCATAGCCTGTTAAACTATTAAAAATTTCTTCTAAAGAGCCTTGCTCACTTTGCTTTTGCAATTGCTCAAAACTACCATCAGCCGCAACATTTCCATCCACTAATAGAACGATGCGGTTGCTAATCTTTTCAACGACATCCATTATATGAGAGGAATAGAATATCGTTTTGCCGCTTTGCGCAAGCCGTTCCATAATATCTTTCATCATAATGACACTATTTGCATCAAGACCACTTAAAGGTTCATCTAGAAAAATGAGATCCGGATCGTGTAGTAAAGCCGAAATAATTAATACTTTTTGCCGCATACCTTTAGAAAATGAAGAAATTCGTTTATGAAAAACATCCTCTAAATTAAATACTTCCATTAGTTTTAGTGCCTTTTGTTCAGCATCATTGCGTTGCAAGCCGTACAATTCACCGATAAAAGTTAAATATTCAGCTGGTGTTAAGTTCTCATATAGATCTGCACTTTCCGGTACATAGCCTATTCTTTTTTTGTAATCCTGACCACTTGTCGCTATATCTTGACCAAAAATTTCTACCTTTCCACCATAACCGTCAACTAAACCTAGCATTATCTTTAAAGTCGTACTTTTCCCTGCTCCGTTAGGGCCAATATAACCGATGATTTGACCGCGGTACACATCAAGGTTGATTCCATTCAAAACTTGTTTATCAATAAAGCGCATCGTCAAATCTTGTATGGATAAGATTTTTTCCTCCAACTGTGTAATGGAAAACACCCCTTTTTTGCAATAGATTAGCAGGGGATTAATCCCCTACTACTTTGTTTCGTGCACATAGTAAACTCTTCCGCCGCGGGTCATGATTGTTTTTTGGTAATCCTGATTAGCGGAATCTTGGAAATTAATATGAGCAGTTGTATTGGCATGTGTAGCACTTGCTTCTTCGTTCATTCGTTGTAAAACTGCATAGGCTTGTGAATTCAAATGCAATGTACTGTTGTATGGCTTTGCTAGCTCTAAACTATCAAACTCACAAACCTCCGTGAATATTTGCGATAAATTTGAGTTCATGCTGATCCCTTTCTTTTCACTGTCGCGAATATAACTGGAGGAACAATCGAGTGTATACGTTGTCTCACGATGTTGTTTTTTCACTATTTGCTCTGATTTGTAAAGTGTTTCATCTGTAGTAACTACTTGAGCACCGTGATCTATTTGCCAGTTAGCTGACTCTATCGATGATTTATCATTAGAGTATTGCAAACTAGATTCAATTTTAGATGTAAAAAGCCCCTCTTCAGTTTCAATTTCTCCCTCAATTACATAAGCCATTTTTGCTTCTTCAGTAGTGAGAATGTCTTGCTCCGAATCTAGCACGCTCGTTTTCGTAGAATAGGCTTGACTAGGAAATTTCATTGTATTTTTTACAATTTTACCTTTTGTCGGAATTCCATTATTTTGATAAAGGAAAAGTGAGCCTCCGATCAACCAATAATTCATATTATTTTCAACACGAATGGATAGTTTATGCTCGCCGCCTAGAAGGCCAGCAAAAGGTGTTAAATTTATTATAAATGTTGGCAAGTTCATGGAACGCAGTCCACTTACAGGTCTGTACAGTAAAGGATTCACTCCACCCGTATATAAAATAGGCTCTGGCCAGACAACGCCAGCTGGTTGATCATCTATGAAAATTTCAACCTCACGAAATGCTGGATTCAATGACCAGAAAAATTCGTCTTTGTTTTGATGAATAACATATAAATCTAAATAAAGTTCCTTCATATCATTTGGCAGAGTCAAAGGCACGTCCATTATGCCATCTTTCTCAATCATATAAGGCTTTGGTGCATTTAAAATCGGGATAATAGAATCAGGGATTTTCATTTCCCACGATTTTTGAGTGATTTCTTTTTCTTCTGATGGGAAAAACTCCAAATAATAAGACATATTAGGGATTCCCGTATGAAGCTCATCCATATAGTTTTCAAGCTGCGTCGTAAATGTCTTTTTACCAGAAAGTATTGGTAGATAGAGTGTAATATCCTTTTCTAATTTCCACATAATCCCATCTTTCGTCGGTTCTGGTGTGCAACCAGCAAAAATTTGAGTATTCCCTGCCCAAATATGCATAATTCGATCAAATTGTCTGCCTTCTTGATCACCTGTTATCGTAAGAATAACCTTTTCCCAATTGCCCTCTGGGAGAGTTACTTCATTTTCAACAGGCGGATGAGCATGATCAAACTTTACATGTTCCATTACTTGAACGACTACAGGCTCAACTGTAGGACGTTTTATTGGTATTTCAATTGAAATGGGATCATCTGTCTTCGTAAATTGCTTCTCAGGTGCTATATTCATTGGACTTCCTCTCCTATTTTTATCTTTTTCTAGATTATAACAGTTTTGTGAATCGGTTACATTTTTTGTTCACCAAATCTTTTCAAAATACACAATTCCTGTATACTAGAAATACCGATTAACATTGGAGGTATGACTTGTGAATTGGAAATCATTTCTCGCTGGAACAGTTGCCGGCCTAATTGGAGGCTATTGTCTTCGCAAAGTTTTAGATGAAAAAATGCCGCTTTCTCCTGAAAAAGTATTGGATGATGTTAAAAACACTTTTAAAAAAGAAGGCAGCATTGATGGTTCGTGGATGCAAATGAAACCTGAGGATTATCAAAAGTACCCAGTAAAAACAAAGGTGTACCGCGGGGGGATTATGCGCACCCATAATGAAGAACGTCAGCAATTTGAATTTATTGCCGATGCCTTCACAGGCAGTATTTTGGACGTATATCCACTCTAAGTTTAGTACCTGTCACGCCCCGAATTTTGTCGATTCGACAAAATTCGGGGCGTGACAGGCACCTTTAGTTACTGCACTTTATATAAGTAAATATTCCAGAACGAATCTGGATGCTTGAATTCCTTCTCTAAAGCTAAATTATTTTCCGTAGCATTTACAATTTCTACACTTGAAATAATGAACTCTCCACCCATTTTTTTCAATTGCCCCGTATTAAGCTCTAAGTTTTCAACTTTCTTATTTTTGTATTTCGAATACTCATATTTCTTCCCAAGTTCATCAACGAAGATATAACATCTTCCTCCCCACTCGTCATAGTAGGTCTGTAATTTTTTATTCTTCGCAAGCTCAGGCGCTATGATTTCTCGAAATTCATCTTTATACGTTAATGGGTAAATATTATTATATGAATCTAGTGTATACATGCCATTATATTGAGCGATATCTGGGTGTATTCCAATACTTACCACACGATAATCTTCAACTGGTTGACCAATGTAATCCTTTATTTCTGTAAATTGTGCTTCTGCAAAAAACTCCCGATAGCTTGGTGAATTTTTATAGGCAATTTGCTCATTATAAGGAACCAACGCCAAAAATTGAAGAGCAGCACATGTAATGGCGATCCAGCGCCCCCACTTTCCCTTTCGCCATAGAATAAGCAGAGATAGGGCAAATAATGCATAGACAATTATCGCACTAAAATAATGGTACCGTGAAAAATTGAAAGTTGTTAATATATTTATTTTATCTTTCAACGGCTGCCAAGCCTCATACCACCAAAACGCATACCAAGTTGATAAAAGAAAATGAGAAATATGTAAAGCAATAAATAATTTTTCCTTTTTCCACTGCTTCGACACGATGATATAAAGTAATAGTATGAGAGCGAGTGGTAAGATAATAATTTCATGGACAGAGCGATCCTGATTATGACCAATGATATAGTTTTTAAATATTAATTGAATAGACCGACCGAAAGTGTTTTTCGAAGCAACAAACACATCTCGGTTCGTCGGTTCATGTGGCATTAGCATGGAGCCGACTAAACGATAATCAATCAATAAATAGATAATCGTCATATAAACGATCGCAAAAAGGAAACGCAGATTCCACTTTTTCGTTCTAATTAAATCAACAACCCAAAAGATTCCGATTGCCGTTAAGAAAAAGAAGAAACCGAGAACGAAGCTTGATAGAAACGGCAAAATCGTTAAAATTAAATAGTTTTTCCACGACTTTTCCCCGTTACGAATGTTTAAAAAAGCCCATAGTGCTAATGGCATCCCTAAAATACTTAACATCCCAGATGGCCAGTAAGGTGTGAGTGCGAATAAAAGAGCGACACCTACTTGAATAAAAGGTACATCCTCTTTCATGACATATTTTTTTAATAATAAATACATCCCTAAAAAGGCAAGTGCTCTTGTAATAAGTTGACTTAGTCCGTAAGCAATTAAAGGCGGAAACATCATAAATAAAGCGACCATTGCATAAAATTGCGAGTAAAATGCATCACGCGATAATTCCCCATTCATAATTTGAGGGATTGCCACATCACTAGGCGCAAATAATTGACCACTTTCTTTTAATACTTTATACCATGCCAAATTGGAATCCAGATTATCATGAACACGCATATGCGCATCCTGCCCAAAGATAAAATAAGGGGCGACCCACACTCCAATCATTATGGAGGCAAGGATCAGCAATAGCTTTCTATTCGAAAAAACTTGTCTTACCATAAATGTTCTCCCTATCTGTTTACTTGTTAAATACGAAAAACTTTTGACCGAGATAATTAGTGATTGTATACAACCCACTGCCAATCAACACTGCGACCTCGTTAACATATGTCATTGGTATCAACAGACTTTTTTCCAATCCCCATTCTGTTACTACTAGGCCTATTTTATAAGAAACGAAATAGCAGACTACGATAACAAGTACAAAACGGAACGCACTTGTGGAAAAAGCAGCTTGACTTTGAAAGGTGAAGCGTTTATTTAAAAAGTAACTAACGACCGCACCGACAGCATTTCCAATCAATGTCGAAACCCAGTAATTCCAATGAAAGAGACTTAGGCAAAGGTACATGATCGATAAACCGACTATTGTATTCATGACACCAACGAGTAAAAAACGCAAAAAAGAATGACGGAGCATTACTCCATCACCTTCTGGATTGCTTCCTGTTCGTTCATAACTCTCGTCAATGATTCTTCAATAATAAATCTTGGTCTATCTTTTACTTCTTCATAAATTTTTCCAATGTACTCGCCAATAAGACCAATACTCATGAGCATTAAGCCCCCGATAAACCAAATGGAAATCATGAGAGACGCCCATCCACTTACAGGTTCAGACATAAACTTTTCTACTAACGCCCAAATACCAGCAATTAAACTGACTAATGCTGATAATAAACCAATCACGGATATTAAACGAATTGGTTTAACACTGAAAGATGTAATCCCATCAAGCGCGAAAGAAATCATTTTGGCTAAAGGATACTTTGATTCACCAGCAAATCTCTCTTTCCGATCATAGTAAACTTGTGTCGACTTAAATCCAACTAAAGGAACCATTCCCCGTAAAAAAAGATTCTTTTCCTTAAATTGAAGTAAAGTAGATAAAGCTCGTTTACTTAATAAACGATAATCTGCATGGTTATTCACTAGTGGTAATCCCATTTTTTCCATTAAACGATAAAAGCCGAGCGCGGTGGATCTTTTGAAAAAGGTATCTGTTTCTCGGCTATCTCGTACACCATAAACGACATCATAGCCTTCTGAATATTTTAAAACAAAATCCTTGATAACCCGAATGTCATCTTGCAGGTCAGCATCGATAGAGATGACACAATCGGAAATTTTTTCAGCCTCTTCTAGACCTGCTAATAATGCACGTTGATGCCCAAAATTTCTTGACAGCTTTACACCGATGACACATGTGTCTTGTTCATACGCTGTAGCTATTTGATCCCATGTTGAGTCTTTACTGCCATCATCCACAAACATCAAATGACTCTTAACATCGATCAGGTTTTCATCCATTAATTCTAGTAAAACTTCTCTTAACTTTTCATAGGTTGTTGTAAAAACTTCTTCCTCATTGTAACAAGGAACAACAATTGTTAATTTTGGTAAATTCATATCTTTTCACCTTCATCTAATTCTCATTTCCTAAATATAACTCTTATTACAGAAGTTGTATATAGTTATTTAAATAGATGAAGCGAATACAATTATTTTTGTTATTGATCAAAGATTCAGAGTCTATGGAAAGGGGGAGCAAACCCTTGTGAAAGGCATTTTTCCGCAACCTTTGCCTCTATTTCCTTAACTCTCCCAACAACGTCCCGTCATCGGATCGATTTCTTTTCACTGAAGTAAGGATCTTTCCATTTCCATTCCATTTTAGAGCACGATAATAAGCATCATGATAAAAACTAAACCAATCACCCGCCTCGATGATGGAATGAATCCATTTTTGTTTGGCGCGAATCGAATCCATCGGATAATCATCATAAGCCAATACCCATAACACATTTTGATGAGCATGAGTCGGCATCAGATCCGCCATATGAACTAGCCGCTCGCCACCACTTTCAATCACAATAATTGAATGACCATTGCTATGGCCCCCTGTATGGATCATTTTAATTGTATCTTCAATGACAATTTCCTCTTTGTACGTTACAACCTGCTCCTTAATAGCTTCCCAGTTTTCTTTCCAATATGTATTCTGTGAACGTATATTTGGGTTTCGCATCTCATCCCACTCTACTTCTGACGTGTAAATAACGGCATTCGGAAATACCGATGCAAAGTCGCCATCTACAGGTTTCGTCAATCCACTGGCATGATCAAAATGAAGATGAGTCATACAAACAACATCAATATCATTTGGGGTTAAACCAATTTTTGCCAAATCACTTTCTACACATGATTGTTCAGTCACACCAAAATTACGTAGTTGTTTCTCTGTTAACTTTCCATTTCCAATCCCTGTGTCAATCAAGACATTTTTTCCATTCACTTGTAAAAAGATTGGATCACAGCGCAATTCAATTTGATTCTTTTCATTCACAGGATATTTCCTTGACCACAATGGTTTTGGCACTACTCCAAACATCGCACCTCCGTCAAGAAAATTATCCCCTCCATTCAACCACCTCAAAGTAAGCTTACCTAATTCTAATCTCTCCATAAAAAGATCCCCCTCCTTGGGTGCCTGGCACGCCCCGAATTTTGTCGAAATTTTATTTTGTGTACCCATTAATTTTAACAATTACGACGCTACTTACCAAAAAAAAGCACACGCAAACTTACGTGTGCTTTTACAAATATTTTACTTCACAACGATAGATCGGTTGGCCCTTTGCAGAAAACTTCTCTTCATATTCGGTCATAATATTACCTTCAAATTCGCTTTTATGAAGATCAAGCCAAACACCCTTCAACAGCATTCCATACTCTGAAAAGCTAACAAGCGAATATTCAAATAAACCGCGATTATCGGTCTTAAAGTGAATCTCTCCGCCATCTATAAGAATATCTTCGTAAATTTTCAAGAAAGTTTTATATGTCAAACGTCTTTTTTCATGGCGATTCTTCGGCCATGGATCTGAGAAGTTTAAATAAACGCGTTGAACATCATTCTTCGCGAAAAAATTCCGCAAATCTTCACCATTCGTATTCAATAATTTAACATTCGGCAAGTCTGCTTCAATTAATTTATCAAGGGCAGAAACAATTACACTTTCCGCAAGTTCTATCCCAATATAATTAATATTTGGATGAACACGAGCCATTTCAGTAATAAAACGCCCTTTTCCAGTCCCAACTTCAATATGGATAGGATTGTCGTTTTCGAAAAGATTGTTCCATTTTCCAATATATGATTCTGGATTAGGAATAACATATTGTGGATGCTGTTCAATTCTTTCTCGTGCCCAAGGTTTATGTCTTACACGCATCGTTTTTTACACCTCTATATTTACTTTTGTTGAAACACCAATAACCTTCCGTAAAAACTTAACTCCGCATAAAGACCAAACATCTGCACAAACTACAATCAACATTCTTACAGAAGGGAAGAGTATGATGTCTTTAAGTCACCAAGATCAAGTCAATTTATTGCAAGATATATTAAATAATCATTTAGAAGATTGCTGTGGTTCTGTAGCAGAATATGAACAGGTTGAGCGACTAATCAAGTCTTTACTTGCGAATAATGCAGTTCCTCAAGCCATGGAACCGCTCTTACATGATATCTATTCGTATTCACAATCTGGAAAAAACTCGTCCAATTCTGATTCGCATATAAATGCCCACCAGGAACAGCTCTCCCAGTGGGTTCAAGTCATTAACACTTTTTCCTAGACTGCTCACTCATAGTAAAAGTTTTCCAAGTCCTTCAACCAATATTTCATCTCCGGCATGTGGTTCTTTTGCTTGTGCCATTGAATTGATTGAAGGGTATGGGCAATCGTGTACCATTTCATGCGAAGTTCTAAATCTGGTGTCAAGGCAGTACCATAATGATTCAGCCAAGTCACCCAGTCACTCTTCGGTATATACCAATGTAGCAAAGGCCCTAAATCTAATGCCGGATCTGCAATCGCAGCACTGTCCCAATCAATCAAATAAACTTCGCCTTCTTCTGAAAGCAACCAATTATTATGATTGACATCACCATGGCAAACCGCCCATTCATCACAATGAATATGGGCGATCTCGCTTTTCAAGAAATTCAATGCGTCTTTTACAACGTGGAGAGCCAAGAAATCTCTGTCTAGTGTGGATTCTATATCTTGGAGCATGGAAGTGGGCGCGTAAGGGGTCTTTTCCATGCGAATCATCATATTTAAAAGCGGCCGTGATTCATGTATTTTTTTTAATAACATGGGAGCAAGATCTCCAGCCATTTCCTCCGCATTAAATTCTCTACCTATTAAACATTGCTGGGCAGTAATGACATCCCCATTTTCCATTCTTCTTGTCCAAATCAATTTTGGAACAATACCTTCAGCTGATAAAACAGCTAAAAATGGAGATGAATTTCGTTTGAGAAATAGCTTTTGCCCGTCTTTGATTGCAAAAAAAGCTTCACCTGTTGCACCGCCAGCTGAAACAATTTCCCAATCCTGCCCCAATAAATGTTCCACTTTGATTTCACCTTCAATTATGTCAACAAAATAGTAATTGCATTTCAAGTTGTTACTTTCGTTGTCTAGCTCCAGGCGGCAACGACTAGCAAACTTTCAGCTTCTTCCTACGATAAGTCAACATCAGTTCGCCTATCGGCTCACTGTGTTTCCTTTATCTCAGGCCAACAGGATGTTGGTCAGAACGGCGTTGCGCTAGGACGGCGCGTCCTTAGCCGTTCATCCTTATTATAAAAGCTTGTACGTCGCTAAACGCCGCCTTCCGCTTTTCGAATAAAAAAGACAGCTATCGACTACTATAGCCATCCTTTTAAATTTTAGCGTTAAAGGACTTTTGTCGTCAAGTAGATTTATGAGAATACCTACATTTTACATTATAATCGATCATGTTCCCACTCTGGCCGACGAAAGGAAGTTGTTTGACAATAGTCAAGAAGAACTTTAGCTGCTTGCATTTGCATCCTTTTAACGGGTGAGTGGGCATGCCGAATTTTTTGGAACCACTCTTCATACGAACGTTTATCTAAGAATTGCAAGTCACTAGGCACATCCGGATAATCTATAAAGCCTGTTCTGGAAACAATGACCTTGTGAATTGGAAGATCAACCCCAGCTAACGTAAAAAGTTGTTTCACTATTTTCCCCATTCGGTTAGCTGACATCATTGGACTTAATACCTTCGTTTCCCGATCTCCTATTTTCATGCTCCAAAAGTGATCATTAGAGCCAATATATACCGCATCCTCTTCTTCCAAAAAGGCAAGACACCAAATATCTGTGGGAGTTAGTAATAATAGCTCAAATTCAACAGGTGCTTTTTTCAACAAGAAAACCGGTTCATACAACAATAAGGTATGATCAGGAAAACTTTGCAAAAAATGCTTTAAACGTAAATCCTCATAGTAACGCGAGTCAACAAAAGACTTTTCTGCGATCGTTGAACTAGCCCACTTTATCTGAAATTTTAGCAGGTGATCGAGAAATTGTTGTTTTAACTCTAGCTCCGTGTTTGCATTAAAGGAAAAAGAAACGTCCAACTCCTCTTCATTCATCCCTCTTAACAAAGCCTCTTCATACTCTCTATTTAAAAAGTCGTCTTCATCACGATTGAAAATCTGTTTGATTTTATTAAAGACACTGCGTTTTTCCGGCACTTCTTCAACGATTGGCTGTTTGTGAACGTCAAGTTCTCCCATTTCCCAAGCGACCTTAATCTTTTCCCATTGTTGCTTTTTTAATCGAATATACTGGGAAGGATATCTGGATAGGTCCGTTTCATAACGTGATATATAATCCTGTAATTTAATCAATTGAGCCATTTCTATCATCCTTAAAAATAAAACGATTTTATCTTTTCATACTTCGGGGTTTGCTCCGGATGTGTACGGTATAGGACGACTTCTACAGCCGTAAAATCAATCTTCGGCCTATATACAGATAACTCTTTCCGATCAAAGAGTCGTTCGTCCCCCCATCTTCGAGCCAGTGTAATATGTGGAGTAAATGGACGAGTTTCAAGTTGAAATCCTGCTAATTTACAACTTGAATAAACTTGCTTTTGGAGCTGATTCAATTCATCTGAAGGCTCAACACCGGCCCATAAAATGCGACTGCCAAATGAATCGATAAAACTTATTTGCATTGGAAAGTTTGTATAGTTATTTAAACAAGCTTCAACATGACCAAGAGCGACTTTCAACTGCTGTTCGTCTGCAGAGCCTAAAAAGGCTAACGTTATATGGTAATCAGCAGGATGAACCCATTTTTTAAAAGGTAGGGCTGATTGAAGTTCTTCACTGATTGTCCATATAGTTTGCTTCGTTTCGTCTGGTAGAGCTAATGCAAAAAAATAATGAGCAGCCGTCATGATCTTTACTCCCTTCAAGCAATTCCCCTATCCTGCCCTTTGATTTTCAAATAAATCTATTTAAAGCCATTAGCGCCCGTTTCATAGGGCGCTAATGGCAATGCAGTTCATTCTTTCACTTATTATGTTTGTCAGATTCAATTTTTGCAACAAATAGAGATTGTAATTGACTCGTAATACGCCCTGGTTTTCCATCCCCGATTACTTGCTCATCAATTTGAATAACGGGCATTACTTCAGATGTTGTGCTTGATATAAAAACTTCATCGGCATTAAAAAGATCATCTATGTGGAACGGTTCTTCTGAAAAAGGAATGTCATTTTCTGCACATAGTTTTGCAATTACTTGGCGTGTAATACCGTTCAGTATCAAGTTCGTTGCAGGATGTGTTTGAATTTTTCCGTCTTTAATAATATAAGCATTAGACGAAGAACCTTCTGTGACTAACCCATTACGGTGTTGGATAGCTTCAAAGCAGCCTTGTTCACTTGCTTCTTGTTTTGCCAAAATATTAGGAAGTAGGTTTAAACTTTTTATATCACAGCGAAGCCAGCGAATATCATCGACAACGATCGCTTTCACACCATTTGCCATTGCTTCTTCTGGTCGTGGTACCTCTTTCGTGTAAGCTGTCAAAACAGGTTGAATTTCTTCCCCTGGGAAAACATGGTTACGAGGTGAAGCACCTCTTGTCAATTGCATATAAAGGGATCCGTCTTTCACTTGATTTTCTTTCACAAGTTGCTCCACTAAAGCACGCAATTGTTTTTTATCAAACGGAACAATCATTTTGATTTTCTCAGCACTTTGATAAAATCTGTTCAAGTGTTCCTCTGCTGTAAATAAGGATCCATCATAAATACGGATTACTTCGTAAACTCCATCTCCAAATTGATAGCCACGATCTTCAATATCAATTACGGCTTCTGAACGCTCTGTTATTTGATCATTAATAATTACTTTACCCATTAAGCACATCCCCTTATTTTTCTGGAAATTCTGATGAACTTATTTTACTCCCTACTTGCCAGTTCGTAAATGGCCTCAGCGTAAATAGCCGTTGCTTTTAGTAAATCAGCCAATTCCATGTATTCATCTTTTTGATGAGCAACGTCTGGTCTTCCTGGAAATAAAGCTCCAAACGCAACCCCCATTTTAAGAGAGCGGGCATACGTTCCACCGCCAATCGCTAAAAGTTGCGCCTTTTCCCCCATTTGCTTTTCGTACACATTTTTTAAAACTTGAATCAATTCACTATCCTCTTCAACATGGTGAGGATGAGAATTTGAAAATTTATCAATCGTAAAGCCAACGTTTCCTGCGACCTGTTTAATTGTTTCTTTGCCAATTTCCATATTAAATGTGACTGGGTAGCGAATTGTAAGGCCGAAACGTCCTCCATCCTGCTCGTTATAAGAAAGGATTCCAATATTGACAGTTAGTTCGCCTGAAATTTTGTCACTATAAACTATATTTATACCGTGACCACGGGAATCAGCAAACAACTGCCCTGCAGTTGTAACATATGTTTTGCCTTTTTGGTCTAGTTCCAGCAAAGCTAGAAACTCAGCTAAAATTAATCCGGCATTTTTTCCTTTCTCTGGTTCGGAACCGTGTGCAGCTTTTCCATCCAATTCTAATACTGAGTAGCCGCTTTCTACATAATAGTTTCCCGTTACCTCACGGCGTTCAAGGAAATCTTGGAATAATTGGATGATTTCAGTATGCCCAGCTTTAATATCTAAAACAGCCTTCGCATAATCAGGTACCATATTGTAGCGGAGCCCCGCTGTAAATGAAATTAATGTTATATCCGAACTTTTCATTTCAGCAGGAGAAAAATTTTGCACTAATTCAAGATCCGCTATTCCTTTTTCGGCAATAATAATTGGAAAATCTGCATCTGGAGCAAACCCCATATCAGGCATTTCCTCATGCTGGAAATAGTGGTCGACACAACGCCAATCACTTTCTTCATCTGTTCCGATAATTAATCGTACTCGCTTCTTTAGTGGCAGACCTAATTCTTTTACTATTTTCATTCCGTAATATGCCGCAAGCGTAGGGCCTTTATCATCGATAGCACCACGCGAATAAACTCTATCATCCTTAACAGTTCCGGAAAATGGATCAACCGACCAACCATCACTTGCCGGAACTACGTCAACATGTCCTAAAACCCCGATCAATCTCTTTCCTTCGCCCATTTCAAGATGTCCTGCAACATTTCCGGAATTTTTCGTTGTAAAGCCATCTTTTTCTCCAAGGGATAACATGTAATCAAGCGCTCGCTTAACGTCGACACCAAGTGGAGCATCTTCTGTGGCATTTTTTTCATCTAAAACACTCGGGATCTGCAATAAGCCTTGCAAATCAGCAATCAACTCTTCTTTCCTACTCTCCACTTCCACTTGCCAATCTATTTTTTCCATAAGTCCATACTCCTTTGATTAATGATCCTATTATATTGTACCTCTATTATCTTCCTCATAGCTGATAGAAAATATAAATTCTTATGTAAGTTATTAAACCAACAATTAAAAGAAATGGAATAACAGCGACAGCCGTCACGCTCCTTTTCCCGACAAAAAACGCGTCTTCACTTGCATATTTCCTTGTAAATGGAGGAGATGCAATCACCTTATGCCAGACATTTCCAATCCAACTAAGGAGAAAAATACACCCACTACCGACAACCGCTACTTTCAACCAGATCGGAGGTAAGAAGAAAGCTGCAGCTGAAGTCCAGCCGATAATTTGGAAGTAACTTAACATATATTGTTTATCCCTAGTTATTACTTTAATAAAAAGTTCCAAAAATCCATTTTTAGGTGTGCGCTTTTTAAAAATCCGGTTGGATCGGGAATAAAGACGTGGACTTTTACGGTTTGAATAAGAAATGGGTATCTTTTCTATATCCATTGATATTCTAAAAATCGCCTCTGTCCATTTACTTTTTTCAAGCTGATCGATTGCGAGATCTCGTTCAAAATTATAAACAGAAGTGAAGCGAGGGCGTACTAATGCAATCGAAATGAAACTATTAAAGAAAATAAGAGCAACACATAGTAAGTATGCTTGATCAATGAAAAAGCTATAACTAAACTGCCAAATTAAAAGAGCCCCTAAAAAGATTGGAATTCCTCGCAGAAAACTTCTCCAACCGCGGATCATAACATCGACTTTCCCTTTTATCCCCATTATTAACCATTTAAGCGACACCCAGAGACATGCAAATAATAACAACTGAGTAATGTTCAAATCGAAATGACGAAACCAAAAAGGAGCAATCGCCAAACAAAGGCCTGCGGCTGACAAGCATTCAAACAGATAAGAATATATAATTCCTCCTCGTTTTAACCCGAGGAATAGCTTTTCATTCCTTTTAAGAAAAATTCGATCTGCTTCCCGTACAAAAGTTAAAAAATGATCGCCCCATAAAAGGAAAAAGAAAATCAAGAAAAGTATGCCAACAGGAATCCCATCCATCCAACTCGGAATTTCTGTCCACCATGATTTATACACAAAGAATGATATTACAGTTGCAGGTATAACGAAATAAACGAAAACTGTCCAATCGATGACAGATTTTAAAACACCATATTGCCCTTTCCAATGTTGTTTAAGTCTTTGCCATAAAAGTTGCCTACTCGTCATACTCATCATCCTCCATGGTAATGCACGAATAAAGACTGTTATCAGTTGCACCACATTGGGATAATACTTCTTCGAGTGTACCTTTCGCTTTTATATTTCCTTTTTCAACAATTACGAATGAATCACAAATCCGTTGTGCAGTATCTAAAATATGAGTACACATTAAAATTGCAGTTCCATTCTTTCTCTCTTCCTCTAGCATGTCTAATAACAGCTTTGTAGAACGAGGATCTAATCCCATAAATGGTTCATCTATAATTAATAAACTTGGTTTCGTAAATAGAGCGAGAGCGAGCATTCCTTTTTGTTGCATTCCTTTTGAAAAATTACCCGGAAACTCATGATAATGTTGACTTAATCGAAATTTCCGTAAAATTTCTTTTGCATAACTTAGATACTCTTCGCCTAATTCCTCAACAGCTGAAACAAACTCAAAGTGCTCCCATAAAGTTAATTCTTGATAAAACAGTGGTCGTTCAGGTATATAAGCATATCGGCTTCCGTGCGCCCTAGAAATTTGACCTTCTATAAAAGGAAGATCATTCAAAATAGCTTTAATCGTCGTACTTTTTCCTGCGCCATTAGAACCAATCATTCCCATTAATTCTCCTTGATTAATAGAAAAGGAGATATTGGAAATGACAGCCTCGTTTAATTGATAACCTGCTTCTTTTATATGTACATCTAAAATGGCCATAAGCATTCACCCCCTATTTTTTACGGTGCTAAAGCTTGATAAGTTTCATAATTGTCCTAGTTTTGCAGGTCACTCCTTATTCCTGCAAAATAGCCCTTCCATTTTTTTTATAAATGAGTTAAAATAGAACTGTCTGAAAAATTAAAATAGGGAAAAGGAGTTGTCTGCGGGAATTTAATCATCGGAAAGCCGCCGCTTTGAAGGGGCAAAGACGTAAGAACCTACTGCCATTGGATTAAAAATGAGGGAGTGGTTTTTTGAATCCGTCGACAAATCGAATGCTTAACCGAATTAAGGCCATTTACATCTATATATTAGAAAATGGTACCGTGACAACACGAGAGCTTGCTGAAGAATTCGGGAGCACTCCTCGCACCATTCAAAGGGATTTAAATGTTTTGGAATATAATGAGCTTATTAGCAGCCCTAAACGTGGAAAATGGACAACAACAACGAAAAAGGTGAAACTAACATAAGCCATTATAACTTTCATCTCTTATTCTGAATTTGATATTTATCGGGGGTACTACAAGGACTGCCCAAACATTGAGGGTCAGTCTTTTTGGTTTGCGTCTTTTAACATTAAAAGTTCTTCATCCGTTAGTTCTCGATAAGTTCCGAGTTTTAGTTCTTCATCAAGAAGGAGAGGTCCCATAGAAATTCGTTTCAAAAACACGACTTCTTTATCTACCGCAGCAAACATTCTTTTTACTTGATGAAATTTCCCCTCAGTAATCGTGATCTCTATATCGGAATATGGTCCTGATTTTAAAATTTCTAATTTTCCCGGTTTTGTTATGTAGCCATCATCGAGTTTTAATCCTTTGGCAAATTTCTCTACATCGTCTTCAGTTACCATTCCTTTAATGACAGCAAAATATGTTTTTGGAACATTTTTATTTGGTGATAATAATTGATGAGCTAGTTTCCCATCGTTTGTTAGTAAAAGTAAACCTTCTGTATCTTTATCTAACCGACCAACGGGAAATGGCTGAAAGATGATATCTTCTTCATGTAATAAATCAACTACCGTTCGTTCTCTCACATCCTCTGTTGCTGAAATAACCCCTGCTGGTTTATTCATCATCAAATAAATAAACTCTTTATACACAACTTCCTCATTAAAAACAGTAATTATATCATCATTTGGATTGATGTGGGTTTTTCCATCCTTTACTATCTCGTTATTAACAGTCACACTACCATCTTTTAAAAGCTTTTTAACTTCTTTTCTACTCCCAAAACCTTGATTAGCTAATAACTTATCAATTCTCAATCTTTTCACTCCCAAAAAAGTAATTCCTTCTAATTAGGCATTTACCCATACACATATGAGACTATAACATAGGCTAATGATGCAAAGAGATAACAGAATGGAGTGACGTGTCAAATGGATTTTCGTCAACAAATGCTACCTCAGTTTCCCGGTCAAATGCCATCTCCTTTTTATGGAGACATGACACCACAGTTTCATGGAGAGATGATGCCACAACAACAGCAATTCTTTCCAGGTTTTCCAGACAACTCAGGATTAGAGCGTCGTGTTAATCAATTAGAAAACCAGGTACAAAAAATGGAGCGGCAATTGAACCGGGTTGAAAGAAGATTATCACGTTTGGAAGGAAAAGGCTCCCACACAGGGTTTCCGGGATACACCCCTCGACCAAATTATGAAGAAACAGGGTATTATTAAACTTAATTAAACTGATTGGCTGTATAAGGACCTTTCGTCTCTAGACAGCCAATTTTATTTTGCCGATTACGAATGTTTTTCTCGTTTCCCCATTCCCAATTTGGCCTTTACCTTTTCAATCCTAGTTCCAAATAATCGATCGGCAAGACCAGATCTCAATCCAAGATAACCATAAATTACAACACCTAAAGATGCACAAATAATAATTATAAGTAAAGACAAAAAGCGAGATTCAGGATTAAACAGATGGTCTAAACCGCGATAAACAAAAAAGACTGGAACAAGCATCATCACATTAAAAATTAAGATCAACATCGTTCTTCGACTTACCAATTTAAATGGATAACGACCAAATATTTTTATGACGATCAAATTAATGATAATCGAGATTGCATAGCCCAGTGTTGTCGCATAAATGGCTCCTACGGTACCATATGCTTCAATCATCGGAGTATTAAAAGCTAATTTGAAGAGGATCCCTGTTAGTAAACTAAGAATCGTAAATCGTTGTTCATTGATTCCTTGTAAAATCGCAGCCGTAACAGAATACAAGGCAAATAAAATAGCAACAGGTGCATATGCTTGCAGGACTTCAGCTCCAAATGGACTATATTCATAAAAAACAGTATAAATTGGTTCGGCTAGTATGGCTAAGCCTAAAGCTGCTGGTACTGTAATAAACAAAAGCATTTGTATCGTTTGGTCTATTTGTCGAAACATTACTTTGCGATCGCTATTAACAAAGGATTCTGTAATTAAAGGGACAATTGTCATGGCAAAGGCTGTTGCAAGTGAAACAGGAATGATGACAAGTTTATGAGTTGTCATCAATGTTCCATAGGCGGTATTGAGATCTTTCGCCACATGTCCTCCTGCAATCATTGCACTATTAAAAGTTAATTGATCAATAAATTGATAAAGTGGATTCGCAATCCCCACCATTACAAATGGAAAAGCGTATACGATAATCTCTTTATACATATTTGTAAGAGAAATATCGAGAGTCCCCTTATCCTGCCGCAATTGCTCATCTAAACCGGATTTCCTTTTCTTCCAATACCAAAGCAATACAACGAGACTTGCTAGACCACCGATAAATGCAGCAAATGTTGCAACACTTATGGCTGTTACGATACTTCCTTTCCAAATATGTAAAACCGCATAACTTCCTGCCAATAAAAAAATAATTCTTGCAAGCTGCTCGATTACAGTTGAAACTGCTGATGGCCCCATTGATTGGTTTCCCTGGAAAAAACCGCGAATTAAACTCATTATGGGAATAATAATCAATGCAAAACTAACAGCCTTAATAACAGCAGCGACATCAGTTACTGTGTAAGTTGTGTCAGCTCCCCTTAGCACGATTTCAGCCAGTGGTGTCGCTAGTAAGTACATCACTATAAAGGATATAATCCCTGTAATCGACATTACTACAAGACCGGAGCGAAAAAGCTTACGGCCAACCGCATACTCTTCGAGAGTATTATATTTAGCAATATATTTTGACACGGCCATAGGTACACCTGCTGTGGCAATGCTAATAAAAATCGTATAAGGAATATAGCCGTAAGAATAGAGAGCATATGGCCCTTCCCCACCAATAATTGCATAAAACGGAATAACATAAAGTAAACCTAACACCTTGGACAAGATTGTTCCTAAAGTTAATATAAACGTTCCACGAATCAATTTAGAAGACATACATCTCTAACTCTCCAATGTAATTTTTATATAAAAATGCAAAAGCATTTTTTGAAAATAAATTCACTACTTGTTAGTTTACAGCTATCGACGATGTTTGACAATCTTCTTCGAGTTGCGAATCCATTTCATCCGTTGTATTTTAAATAAAGGAAATATAACAACTGGATGTGAATAAATGATGATGTACGATGTGATCGTCATCGGTGGCGGCCCTTCAGGATTAATGGCTTCCATTGCCGCCGCTGAACAAAATAAACGTGTACTGTTAATTGATAAAGGTACGAAATTAGGGCGAAAGCTAGCCATTTCTGGTGGTGGGCGCTGTAATGTAACGAACCGCTTGCCTATTGATGAAATAATTCGCCACATCCCGGGGAATGGCCGTTTTCTTTACAGCGCCTTTTCTATTTTCAATAACGAAGACATCATTCGTTTTTTTGAAAATCTTGGGATTCCCTTGAAAGAGGAAGACCACGGACGGATGTTTCCTGTTTCAAATCGTGCTCAATCGGTTGTGGATGCACTACTTTCACGGATGGACGACCTCGGAGTAGAGGTACGAACTCAAAGTAAAGTAAAAAAGATTGTATATCAGAACTCCCAAACTGAAGGTGTCATATTAGAATCAGGTGAAAAAATATTGTGTGCTGCTGTTGTAGTGGCAACAGGAGGAAAGTCCGTTCCACAGACTGGTTCCACTGGTGACGGTTATCCTTGGGCTGAGGACGCTGGTCATACGATTACAGAGTTGTTCCCAACGGAAGTTCCGATCACTTCGGCAGAACCTTTTATTAAAGACAAATCTTTACAAGGCCTATCCTTACGAGATGTTTCATTGAGTGTTCTGAAACCAAATGGCAAACCTCTAATCACCCACAAAATGGACATGATTTTCACCCATTTTGGAATTTCTGGACCCGCTGTCCTACGTTGCAGCCAATTTGTAGTCAAAGCAAAAAAGAAATGGAAACTGGATGAAGTCATTATGGAACTTGATGTTCTTCCTGATCAAAATCAGGAAATTCTTTTTCAAGACTTGCAAAAAACAGTAAAAGCCGAACCTAAAAAGGCGATAAAAAACGCTTTAAAAGGACTTATTCCTGAACGATACTTGTTGTTTTTGCTGGAGCGATGCGAAATTGAAGCTTCTCTACCATGTGCTTCGATCTCGATTGAACAATTGCGGACTTTTGTGAAAATGTGTAAAAAATTCCATTTTAAGGTTAATGGTACACTCTCTTTAGAAAAGGCATTTGTGACAGGCGGAGGCATTTCATTAAAAGAAATAGAGCCAAAGACAATGGCCTCTAAGTTTATGCCAGGCCTCTATTTTTGCGGGGAAATTCTTGATATTTACGGATACACGGGGGGCTATAACATTACCTCCGCTCTAGTTACAGGGCGATTAGCTGGGACTAACGCGGCAAAGTTTGTGGAGGGTAATTAAGTTTTTAAGTAAAGGAGGGGGGATTTCCTATCAACCCTCGAATTGGACAGTTCTATTCGACCAGAGTAAGCGAATTTCCCAGCAATGGTCGAATTGATCGGTTCTATTCGACCGAACAAAGGGATTTCCCACCAACGGTCGGATTGAACGCTTCTATTCGACCAAACATAGCGGATTTCCCACCAACGGGCGAATTGAACACTTCTATTCGACCAAACATAGCGGATTTTCCACCAACGGTCGAATTGGACGCTTCTATTCGACCAAACAAAGCGAATTTCCCAGCAATGGTCGAATTGATCGGTTCTATTCGACCGAACAAAGGGATTTTCCTAGCAACGGTCGAATTGGACGCTTCTATTCGACCAAAAAAAGGGATTTTCCCACCAACGGTCGAATTGATCGCTTCTATTCGACCAAAAAAAAGGGATTTTCCCACCAACGGTCGGATTGAACGCTTCTATTCGACCGAAGAAAGAGCATTTCCCAGCAACGGTCGAATTGAACTGTTCTTTTCACCGCCAATTCAAAGTAAACACCTCTAAAATTTCATAAAAAAATAGCGGATCCCATTCAGGAGCTACCCGCTATTCCACGCAACAATTTTCCCTCTATTATTCCGCTCGATAAAGCACCATTGCACTAAAACAATAAACTTGCTCCGCTCCTGCATCACCTATAAGAGCAACATTGTATTTGATATCTTTTAAATTTTTTGGTTCTAGTTCCGCTAGAAACTCGTTGATTTCTTCTTCTAAATCCTCTTCATGTTCACAATCGAATAGCCTCACTTGTAACATTTTATCCACCCCTCAGGATATTTTTAACAGTTTATCCAAAGGGGATGGATTTTAAACTATTCAGAATAAAACGTTAAATTATAATTTAGGTTCAGTATGACCAGTCCATTTCAACATACCACCGACCATATTTGTTACCTTATAGCCGAGTTCATTAAGGTAATCACATGTCCTTCCACTTCGCCCGCCTGAACGACAAATTATAATATATTCCTGGTTTATATCTAACTTATCAAGATGTTCTGGAATTTCCCCCATCGGGATATGTACCGCGCCAAGTATCATTCCCTCTGCAACCTCTTCATCCTCACGAACATCTATTAAATTTAATGTGTCTTCTGTCTCTAATAACTTTTCTAATTCCTCTGGAGTAATCGTTTTTACTTCATTCATCTGCCATGTTCCTCCTTACAAAAGGGCTACCTTGTAACTGATAGCCCTTTAATATTATTACGGGTCACGTGTTCTCGCTAACCCTTAATTTGCAACAATATTCACTAGTTTTCCTGGTACCGCGATTACTTTACGAATTGTTTTACCTTCAATCATTTCTTTAATTTTGTCATTTTCTAAAGCTAATTTTTCCAATTCTTCACGAGAAGCATCACGAGCAACGAATAATTTGGAACGAACCTTTCCATTAACTTGGATCACAATTTCTACTTCATTATCAACCAATTTTGTCTCGTCATATTGAGGCCAAGGCTTATAGGAAATTGTTTCATCATGACCCAATTTCTCCCACAATTCTTCAGCAATATGCGGACATATAGGGGCAAGCATCTTCACAAATCCTTCTGCATACTCTTTTGGAAGAACATCTGCACGATAGGCTTCATTAATAAACACCATCAATTGAGATATCCCTGTATTAAAATGAAGATGTTCATAATCTTCGGTTACCTTCTTAACAGTTTGATGGTATACCTTCTCCAATTCTCCGCCAGCAACATCTTTAATCTTCTCTGAAATGGTTCCGCCATCTGTTACAAACAATCTCCATATCCGGTCAAGGAAACGGCGAGATCCATCAAGTCCTGTTGTTGACCAAGCAATCGAAGCATCCAATGGGCCCATGAACATTTCATATAAACGCAATGTGTCTGCCCCATGACTATCCACTATGTCATCTGGATTGACAACATTCCCCTTAGATTTACTCATTTTCTCATGGTTTTCCCCAAGTATCATCCCTTGGTTAAACAACTTTTGGAATGGTTCCTTCGTTGGAACTACCCCAATATCATATAAAAATTTGTGCCAGAAACGAGCGTATAGCAAATGAAGAACAGCGTGTTCCGCGCCACCAATATACATATCAACAGGAAGCCATTTATCAAGTAATTCCTTTTCTGCTAAAGCTTGATCATTATCAGGATCAATGTAACGAAGGTAGTACCAGCAGCTTCCAGCCCATTGTGGCATCGTGTTCGTTTCCCGACGACCTTTTTTCCCTGTTTTAGGATCAACAACATTTAACCAGTCAGAAATATTCGCAAGTGGGGATTCTCCCGTACCAGATGGCCTAATTTCACTCGTTTTCGGTAAAATTAGCGGTAATTCCTCATCAGGTACTCCGCTCATCGTTCCATCTTCCCAATGAATAATCGGAATCGGTTCGCCCCAGTAGCGTTGACGGCTGAACAACCAATCACGAAGACGGTATGTGACCTTTTTCGTCCCAACACCTTCTTTTTCCAACCATTCAATCATTGTGGAAATTGCTTCTTCTTTATTCAAGCCATCCAAGAAGCCGGAATTGACATGTTTCCCGTCACCTGTATAAGCAGTATCTTCAATATTTCCTCCAGCAACAACTTCTACAATCTCAAGTCCAAATTTACGGGCAAATTCATAGTCGCGCTCATCATGAGCAGGAACAGCCATAATCGCACCTGTTCCGTATGACATTAATACGTAATCGGCAATCCAGATTGGAATTTTTTTACCATTAACAGGGTTCACTGCATAAGCTCCTGTAAAAACACCTGTTTTATCTTTGGCAAGATCCGTTCTTTCCAAATCGCTTTTCGTTTTCACTTTTTGAATATAAGCTTCTACATCGTCTTTTTGACTAGCTGTCGTAATTTTTTCTACAAAAGGATGTTCAGGAGATAATACTGCATATGTTGCTCCAAACAGCGTATCTGGGCGAGTTGTAAAAACAGTAAATGTATCCGCGTGGCCATCAATGCCAAATACAACTTCAGCTCCTTCAGAACGGCCAATCCAATTGCGTTGCATGTCTTTAATACTTTCTGGCCAATCTAGTTCTTCCAAATCTTCTAGCAAGCGGTCAGCGTACTTCGTAATTCGCAAAATCCACTGTTTCATTGGACGGCGCTCAACTGGATGCCCACCACGCTCACTTTTCCCATCGATTACTTCTTCATTTGCAAGTACTGTGCCAAGGGCAGGACACCAGTTTACTGGCACCTCATCTACGTAAGCAAGACCTTTTTCATACAACTGCAAAAAAATCCATTGTGTCCATTTATAATAATGTGGATCTGTCGTGTTAATTTCGCGATCCCAATCATATGAAAAACCGAGTTCTTTAATTTGCCTTTTGAATGTTTCAATATTTTTTTGAGTGAATTCAGCTGGGTCATTGCCTGTATCCAAAGCATATTGTTCAGCGGGAAGACCAAATGCATCCCAGCCCATTGGGTGAAGAACATTATATCCTTGCATACGTTTCATTCTAGACAGGATATCGGTTGCTGTATAGCCTTCTGGATGCCCTACATGAAGACCAGCACCTGAAGGATATGGAAACATATCTAATGCATAGAATTTTTCTCCATCCTTATATACATCTGTTTTAAACGTTTTTTTATTTTCCCAGTACGTTTGCCACTTTTTTTCAATTTCTTTATGATTGAAACTCATAAGTCATCCTCCTATTTTCCAAAAACTATATCTATAGTTATAAATAGCAAAAAAACCTCCCATCCCAAAAAAACTTTTGGGACGAGAGGTTTGAGTTCTCCCGCGGTACCACCCACATTAATGCTGTGTGCATTCGCTTCGTTCATCCTTAACGCGGAAAACGGCATGAACTAATAGGAATCTCTGTTCATTCATGCAACTAGAAAGGCGAGTTCATGATTCTCCCTGATTGGCTTTCACCACCCGCCAATTCTCTAGACAGTTCGTAATCACTACTAATCCTTTGTTAACGTTCAACTATATAATCATGATATTCCCCATTGTAATCAAATTTATACAGAATATCAAGGAACTTTTTGACAATAATTCTCCATTTATGATACTGTTTTTTCCTTTACCTTTAAAGGATGATCATAAAATGATGATAAAACAAGTGCAAAGACAAGTAGTATTATGAGTATGAAAAATAACATCGACATGCCATACATATCCACAAGCAATCCACCTAGAACAGGTCCAATCATTCTTCCGCCGGTGGCTGTACTATTCACAATTCCTTGGTAAAAACCTTCTCTGCCGCGCGGAGCTAATTGATTCGCAACAGTGGGCACAACTGGCCAAACAAGCATTTCGCCAATGCTTAAGATGGCCATTGCTGCAACAAAACCTTTAAACTCATCTGCAAAACTGACAAGACCAAAAGAAATAATAAAAATCCCGTATCCAACTAACATTTGTCCCTTTAAATTGCTCCCTCCAAATTTCTTGAGGATCCCTTGCAAAATCGGTTGTCCTAACACAATGATGGCACCGTTAATCGTCCATAGGATACTATACTGTGTTAAGGATATGTTTATTTCTTGTGTATAGGCTGAAATCGTCGCTTGCCACTGAACATAACAAACCCAGCCTAAAAAATATCCCGCACAAATAATAACTAGTGCATAAAACTTTCCTTTTTCCCGTATTGTTTTTCGTTCATGCAATACGTTCGTTTGTCCTAATTGTTGCTCGGCAATATTTTTATAACCAAATAAGGCAATTAACAGAAAAAGAATGTACATAAAAAGATTAGCAATAAATATATAGTCAAAAGAATAAGAGGCGATTAAGCCACCCAAAGCTGAACCTAAGGCAACACCAGCATTTTGGGCAACATATACAGCGTTAAATGCTTTCCGGCCTCCTTCTTTCCAAACAGAACCAGCCATGGCAAACATAGATGGAAAAGTAATTCCTCCGCCAAAACCTAGAAAGGCTAAAAAAATGACGTAATATGGCCAGCCATGCCAGAAGCTCATCCCTGTTAAAGATAAAACAGAAATAATAATTCCTAATAAAATTGAGCGATAGCCGCCAATTTTATCATAAAGAAATCCGCCAAGAAGGTTTCCGACCACGCTTGTGCCAGAGTTCAACATTAAAACAAATCCTGCAACTGATAATGATTTCCCCAAATAATCATGGATGTAAATTGCATTCAATGGCCATAAAAAAGAACCACCCGTCATGCTAATTAACATCCCAATAACCAATAACCACAATGCTCTAGGCATGATCAGCCCTCCTCTCCCGAGTACCAAACACATTCTAATCCTTTTATGTATACGGTGCAAGAAACGCATTGAATAAAATAAATTCAGTAAATTCTCCTTAATAAAACACGTCTAGAGATCTAAAAAAGCGCTCTGAGAGAGACCCTCAAAGCGCTTAGGCTTTAGTGCAATGTCGTGTATGATGGACCACCGTGGTTATGGAGAATCATTTCATTTTGTAGCTGCTGCACTTTTATACGGGTACGATCAAGTCGCTCTCGTTGCTGAGCATTAGAACTATCTTTTAACTTTTCAAGTTCCATAATTGCTTGTCCTAACTCTTCTTGAGCTTCACTAAACTCCACGTCGTAATAGTGCTCTTGCTTGCGCGCCTCCGTTAATTGATCACTAGCATAAGAAAAGGCTTCTTCACAACGATTAATGCAGTTATCAACTGATAGTCGCGTTGCCACTCATGATCCTCTCCTTACCCCGTTTTGTCCCCAAACTTCCTGGGGTCTTTTCTAGTTTGTTCTCAAAAGAGATTTGCTATGATAAAATTTTTTGGTAATTACTTTATAAATAAAGGTGCTGAAATGATGTGACCTTACAACCAATTCTTGTTTTTGTACGAACTTTAATGCAAAGTGTGCTTCATGATGAAGCTATCGCCATCGATGCGACCGTTGGAAATGGACATGATACCGTCTTTTTAGCAAAGCTTGTGGGAGAAGCTGGCAAAGTATATGGATTTGATATTCAAGCGGAGGCCATTGAAGTAACAAACAAGCGGCTTATAGAGGAAGGTTTAGCGGAAAGGGTTGCTCTCTTTCAACTAGGACACGAGAATGCAGAAATGGTTATTCCGTTAGAAGATCATGGCAATGTTGCAGCTGCTATTTTTAATTTAGGTTATTTGCCTAAAGGAGATAAATCGATTATTACGAAACCGGAAACCACCATTTCAGCTGTAGAACAGATGCTAAAAATGCTTAAAGTCGGCGGCATTGTCGTTCTCGTCGTCTATCATGGCCATGATGGAGGAGCTGAAGAACGGGACACACTGCTTCAGTATGTTACGACATTAAATCAGGAAAAATTTCAAGTTCTTCAGTACTCCTTTATAAACCAAAGAAATCATCCACCATTTGTGTTGGCTATTGAAAAAAGATGACTGATATCCATAGATGACCCGTTCCCTAAAGAAATAATTCTTTCGGGAACTAGAGGGTTTCTTGAAATGCTCCCTGCCAACTTTTCCATTGAGGTAGGTGACTATTTTCTCAGACGACCGTTACACCATTTTTTTTTGCTTTCGGCGTTCCGAGTGTTTAGATTTAGTTTCTTAACCATCTCTAATATGGAGCCAACTAAGTGAATGCATCTCACACTTCCTGATCATCCTCCTGCAGCTGATTCCATAGAAGATGGGCGACTAAATAGGTTGCGTGCCCTCCGATAAAGCCTTCCATTCCAGTAAAAGAAATAACCAGTCATCCCGCTTCGCTTCATCATTTTTTTAGCAAGTAAACGAACCTCTTTTTGCTGATGAACCTTATTATCAGAAAGATACACAGCTAAAAGGCCGCGATTAATTAACTGATGAAATTTAGGATCGGGCAGCAACTTTGTATGTTTGTCCGCTTCTTCAAGAAAATGAATGATTCGTTCAAATAGTTGTTCTTCATTTTCATAATAAAAACAAAAATTAAGATCTCCACCTTGACGATCCTCTTCTTGATCAATAAAGTAATCCAGCATAATATGTAACCCTTGAATATATGGAAAATATCCATTTCGAATCATCTGCGCGTATTCAACCTTGAAATCTTCACGAAGAGCATATGAAACAAGACAAAAAATGCCTAATGTTGAGCCTGAACAAGCGGAAAACTCATACCAATCCATCTCTGGCAGATCATTTTTATGTTCCAAAAACCATTTTTTCAAACGTCCTTCTCGCTCTTCTACCTTAACATGCTTATGGATTTGAAGATCACAATAATATCGGCATAATTCCAATAAATATGGTTTAATTTCATCATAATATGGAACACTTTTTAAAACCATTTGGCATGTTTGCACAAGTTCCGTCAAATATCCTCCATCGTCCTGATCTTCCCGAAAGTGATAATAGTTTTGAGTCTCTGCTCCAACCGTTAACGAATCGATCATCGCTGCATGCAAAGCCGCAAAATCATTTGGATCCAATGATGTACTCCGATCACAAAGATTATCCAAATAATCACTAATCGTTTGATAAGCAACAATAAATCGAATCGCTTTTTCCATTCCTTTAAGAGCAGTTAAAGCCATAATCGCTCCACCTTCGCAATGAAAGGTTTTATGTTCGATACTTGCAAGGGCTTGTGTTCTTAATTCTTCATTAGAAATTTCTGCAGCCCTTCTTTTCCAATGAGACAATTCGCGATGAACGATCGGGAAAACATGTCTAAAAACTTGATTTAATAAATTTACAGGATGTAGTGGCAATGACATTAGAATTCACCTCGTTACAGTACTTATCTCTATTATAACCAGACTCTCCCTTAACCAAAATATTTGGTGAAATATGGATAATTTTCAGTAGAGAAACTTGATGAAAAATAAAATTCCGAGAACCAGTAGATGGTTGAAACTACTTCATGTTTCTACCAATAAGACGAGTCAACAAGGTACGATAACCTGTTCTAGATACTTGATAATTTCTAGTAAATAGGGTAATAATTAATGGTATAACTTGTCACTGTGGGAGTGGCAAGTTTTTTCAATTATAAATTAGGGATAACATTAAGTTTACACATAGAAAATTTTACAATATGACTGAAAGAGAGCGGTAAGAAACATGAAAAAAATCGGATTTGATTCGGAGAAATACTTGCAAGAACAATCTTCCTATATCCTAGAGCGAGTGCAGCACTATGATAAACTTTACTTGGAGTTCGGCGGAAAGTTAATCGGAGATAAACATGCGAAACGAGTATTGCCAGGGTTTGACGAAGATGCAAAGCTAAAGTTACTGGCTACTTTAAAAGATCAAGCGGAGATCATCATCTGCGTGTATGCAAAAGACATCGAACGGAATAAAGTACGTGAAGATTATGGCATCACATATGACCAAGATGTCTTGCGTTTGATCGATGAATACCGCGGATACGGTATTTCTGTTAATAGTGTTTTGATTACTCGTTACCAAGAACAGCCGAATGCGAAAGTATTTATGACGAAATTGGAACGGAGCGGCATCAAGGTTTTCACTCATCGCGCTATTGAAGCTTATCCAACAAATGTGGAAGCAGTCATCGGTGAAGATGGATTTGCAAGAAATCCATATATTGAAACGACTAAGCCTATCGTAGTCGTGACGGCACCTGGTCCTGCAAGTGGAAAGTTGGCAACTTGTCTAAATCAAATGTACCACGAACATGAACGGGGAAATAAAATAGGTTACGCCAAGTTCGAAACTTTTCCTGTTTGGAACTTGCCATTAAAACATCCGGTAAATATCGCCTATGAAGCCGCAACAGTTGATTTAAAAGATGTGAATATGATCGATAACTATCACTATGAGG
This sequence comes from Bacillus niameyensis, assembly GCF_001375535.1. Lineage (GTDB taxonomy): Bacteria > Bacillota > Bacilli > Bacillales > Bacillaceae_C > Lederbergia > Lederbergia niameyensis. Next base: position 4,229,000 of record NZ_LN831197.1, on the reverse strand, counting down.
CTTACGGAGAAGTGGCGGTCAATTATAATCGCGATATCGAAACGTTCCCAGTCATAAAACGGATCATTGAAAAAATTACTGGTAAAGAATCAGTTTATCAATCACCGACGGATATGGGTGTCAATCGCTTGAAGACAGGTATTATAGACGATCAAGTCGTAAGGGAAGCTGCAAAACAAGAAATCATTCGGCGCAGTTTCGCTGTAGAAAATGATTACAAAAAAGGACTAGTTGACGAAGAGACCCTTCGTCGTATGCAAGTAATTTTGGAAGAGATCGACTTAAAAAAAGAGGACCGGGTTCCTGTATTACCAGCACGCGAATATGCAAAAACGGTACAGGATAAGATTGGCAGCACGAATCCTCAAGCAGTAATTGCGATCGAACTATTGAACGGCGAAATCATTACTGGACGAACTACAGCTCTGATGGATGCTTCGGCTGCAGCGATTCTGAATGGGTTGAAGTCGCTAGCCAATATTGCTGATGAAATTGACCTTTTAGCGCCGATGATTTTACAAACGATCCAGCGGTTGAAAAAAGATGATCTAAACAGCAGAGTACCGACATTAAGTGCCAATGAATTATTGATCGCATTAGCAATAAGTGCCGTCACCAATCCAACTGCTCAGCTTGCTTATCAACAACTGCCAAATTTAAAAGCTACTCAAGCTCATTCTACGGTCATTTTAAACAGAGAAAACGAACAGACCTTGAAAAAACTTGGCATCGATATTACGAATGATCCAGTATATCCTACAGAAAATCTGTATTACAATTAAATTAAACGATACTTATATAGTTCTGTCTTCCATTAGATTATTGCGAACAGATTAATAATCGAGGGAGACAACTTGTCACTTCCTGTTCCGGGATGTTGGTTATTAATAACCAACATTACCCTCAGAATTGGAGGCGGCAAGTTTTTTATATACCTAAGTATCCCTTTTATTACATACCAAAAAGGTCCAAGGAGGAAATTAAAAATGGCTATTTATCCATTTGCAGGGAAAACACCCGTTATTCATGAATCGGTTTTTCTGGCTGATCATGTAACAATTACAGGTGATGTAAAAATTGGCGCGGAATCAAGTATCTGGTTCAATTCCGTAATTCGTGGGGATGTTGCGCCAACTGTCATAGGTGAAAGAGTCAACGTTCAAGATAATTCTGTCCTTCATCAAAGCCCGAACGAGCCATTAATTGTTGAAGATGATGTGACGATTGGACATCAAGTCATTTTACATAGTTGTAAGATTAGAAAAAGAGCCTTAATCGGTATGGGTTCCATTATCCTAGATGGTGCAGAAATTGGAGAAGGAGCTTTTATTGGAGCTGGAAGTCTTGTTTCCCAAGGTAAATCAATCCCACCAAACACTCTCGCTTTCGGCAGACCAGCACGAGTTATTAGGGAACTAACAAAAGAAGATGTTCAAGATATGGAGCGCATTAGCCGAGAATATGCCGAAAAAGCTCAGTATTATAAATCTCTCCAAAGTTAGTATTGGAAAAATCCTGATACTGGCCGATAAAATGAGTAAGGAATAAATCGCGATTAGTTCGGACCTTCAGTATGCGTTTTAAGGGTGTTGCGAACTCAGCTTTTGTTCTGTATTTATCAGTGAGGATGGAAGAATCTCCTGCTGATTGAAGTTTCACTTTTATTGGAGGGGTCAGACGATGGAAATCCTGCTATTTCTAATTATTATTAGTTCGGCTACTCTACTGTTTCTTTTTTTCATTAAAATTTCTTCATCTAGAAAATGGTTGGCAATATTGGGAATAACCTTTTTAGTAACAATTTTATTAGTTGTTCTTCCCGTTATTTCGGATGAGAAAATAGAGGCAGATGAACGACCAGCATTTCAACGTATCCAAAAACAAAACAATTTTGATGTTATTAAAATAAAGAAGAGTGTTTTAATTGACGCACCTGTTATCCCTCAGTTTCCAGAATTACCAAGGGGATGTGAGGTCACATCTCTTGCTATGTTACTTCAAAGTGCAGGGGTTGAAGCCGATAAAATGAACCTTGCAGAGGAAGTCGTAAAAGATCCTACACCACATACGATAAAAAACGGGCAGATTCACTTTGGCAATCCTCATAAAGGATTTGTTGGTAATATGTACACTTTCAGCAAACCTGGATATGGTGTCTACCACGAACCAATTTTGAAATTAGGGGAAAACTACCTACCAAATAAGATGATTAATTTATCTGGACAATCTTTCGAAGAGTTAAAAATTCCACTCTCGGACGGGCGTCCTGTTTGGGTAATTATCAATATCGAATACCGCGAACTTGAGGAGTCATACTTCCAAACTTGGCAGACTGATGAAGGAGAAATTAAGATTACTCGCAAAGAGCATTCGGTGTTGATAACTGGGTATGACGAGGAGTACATTTATTTCAATGACCCTTATACAGCTCAGAAAAATAAAAAGGCACCCATCAAAGACTTCGAAAAGTCATGGGTGCAAATGGGAAGCCAAGCACTCACCTATAAATAAAGGCGTGTCCTACAGGCTGAACGACTCTTACGAGATAAAAGAAACACCAGTAAGCCGTTATGTTACTTATCGTAAGAAGAGTCGGAAAGCCTGCAAACCATTGCCAAACTTACAGGTGAGCTAAGGCTTTTTTATTTTGCTCTTGAAAATCATATTGACCTTCAAGGTAAACAGCGTGCCAAATCATAAAGACAAGCACAGTCCATATTTTTCTGCTATGATCTGCTTTACCTTGACAATGATCTTCAAGTAAATTTAGCACATATTGTTTGTCGATTAGATGATCGGTCCCACTGTTTCGAATGATATTCTTTGCCCAGTCATGCATTTCATCCTTTAACCAGTGACGAATTGGGACAGGAAAGCCGAGCTTTCTGCGGTATAATACATGATCTGGAATAATCCCTTCAGCTGCTTTACGCAAGACGTATTTTGTAGTCCCGTCAGCCGTTTTTAAACTAGTTGGAATCCGAGAAGCTACTCTAAATACTTCCTTATCGAGAAACGGTACCCGTAATTCAAGTGAATGGGCCATTGTCACTTTATCGGCCTTCAATAAAATATCACCACGCATCCACGTATGAATATCAATATATTGCATACGCTCAACTGGATCATAACCAACCGTCTCATCGTATAGAGGTTTCGTAATATCACGGAAATCAATCGAATTGTTGTACTTTCGAAGCAACTGGCGCTTTTCTGCTTCAGAGAACATCTTCGCGTTTCCAATATAACGCTCTTCCATTGGTGTTACACCGCGTTCAATGAAGCTCTTACCCTTCACACCTTCAGGAAGAACATTGGCAAGTGCTCTCAAAATTGTTTTTCCAACTTTTGGTATTTTATTGAATACTTCCAGCGATTGTGGTTCACGATAAATATTGTAACCACCAAATAATTCATCTGAGCCTTCTCCTGATAATACGACAGTCACATGCTTTCTTGCTTCACGTGCAACGAAATAAAGTGGTACACAAGCCGGATCTGCCAATGGATCATCCATATACCACATAATTTTCGGCAGTTCCTTCATATACTCTTCGGGAGTAATGACATAACTAATATTTTCAACGCCGAGCTTATCAGCTGTTTCCTTAGCAACGTCAATTTCACTAAAACCATCACGCTGAAAGCCGACAGAGAAAGTTTTAATATTAGGATTGTAAAGCTTAGCAATTGAAACAATGATCGTAGAGTCAATTCCACCTGATAGGAAAGAACCTACAGGAACATCACTTCTCATATGGACATTAACAGAATCAAATAAAACATCCTTAATTTCTTGAATAAATTCATTTTCCGATTTATGAACCGGCTGAAAATGTGCTTTCCAATAACGAGAAATTCGCATTGGCTCGCCCACTTTTTTTGTAAAATAATGACCTGGTTCTAGCTTTTTAATCCCATTCGTCATTGTTTCTGGCTCAGGAACGAACTGATAAGTCATATATTGTTGGAGTGCATCCGCATTTAACTCATTTTGTTCCATAGCAAGCAGGATGCTTTTTTTCTCAGACGCAAACAGGGTACGTTCCCCATCCTCTTTATAGAAGAAAGGTTTAATCCCGAACGGATCTCTCGCACCAAACAATTCTTGCTTTTCTTTATCCCAAATTAAAAAGCCAAACATGCCGCGTAGTTTTTCTACAGCTTTCTCCCTTAATTGGCTATAAAGAGCTATGATCACTTCTGTATCAGAAGAAGATTCGAAAGTCATACCTTGCTTTAGTAATTCTTCGCGTAATTCAACATAGTTATAAATTTCTCCATTGAAAATAATCCAATAACGGCCATTTTCATAAGAAAGCGGCTGCTGCCCACTCTCAATATCGATGATGCTTAGTCTTCGAAAACCAAATTGAACATATTCGTCCTCAAAATAGCCTTCATCATCGGGACCGCGGTGAGTAATAATTTGATTCATTTCGTGAAATAGTTCTTGATCGGGCATTTTTTCCTTCGTTGGATTATCATGGATGCAACCGACAAAACCGCACATAATTTGACACTCCTCTATATAAAAACGATATTCGTTTCAAGCATAAGTTTCAGCGTATATTACATAATAATTTAGAGTAAGATTAGTTTACGCAGAGTCAGTTAAATTAACCAATCTTAAGACAATATTCGAACTTAACTTTAAATGCCAGTGCTATCATTCTATCATTTTCTACAGCATTTTGTCAGTATCCTAGAAAAAAATAACAGAGCTATGGTTAGCCCTGTTAATTGAATATTCATTAGTTAACTGATTTTAAAATGGCCTCTGCTTTATCTGTTTGTTCCCAAGGAAGATTAACATCAGTTCGACCAAAATGGCCGTATGCAGCCGTCTGTTTATATATAGGACGACGTAGATCAAGCATTTTAATAATTCCAGCAGGTCGTAGATCAAAGTTCTCTCGAATAGCTTCAACAAGTGCTCCTTCGGAAACTTTCCCCGTACCGAAAGTATCGACGGAAATCGATACTGGTTGAGCAACACCAATCGCATAGGCAAGCTGAACTTCACATTTATCAGCAAGACCAGAAGCAACGATATTTTTCGCGACATAACGCGCTGCGTACGCTGCTGAACGATCGACTTTAGTTGGATCCTTTCCAGAGAAAGCTCCCCCGCCATGGCGAGCATAACCGCCATAAGTATCGACAATAATTTTTCTTCCAGTTAAGCCAGCATCACCTTGAGGTCCCCCGATGACGAATCGACCAGTTGGATTAATAAAATATTTTGTATCCTCATCCAATAACTCGGCAGGCACAACTGGTTCAATGACATTCACTTTAATATCGTGTTGGATTTGTTCAAGAGTAACCTCTGGATGATGTTGAGCAGAAATAACGATCGTATCGATCCTTACAGGATTTCCTTCCTCGTCATATTCAACGGTCACCTGTGTTTTTCCATCAGGTCGTAGATAATCCAATATTTCCTCTTTTCGAACTTCCGAAAGTTTTCTTGAAAGTTTGTGAGCAAGTGAAACGGGAAGTGGCATTAATTCCTCTGTCTCATTACAAGCATAACCAAACATTAAGCCTTGATCCCCAGCTCCGATCGCTTCGATCTCAGCATCTGACATCTTTCCTTCCCGAGCTTCCAACGCTTGATTCACGCCTGAAGCAATATCCGGGGATTGTTCATCAATGGCTGTGATTACTCCACAAGTTTCAGCATCAAATCCATATTTAGCACGAGTATACCCAATTTCTTTTACTGTTTCCCTAACAATTTTGGGAATATCCACATAGGTTGTAGTGGAAATTTCCCCTGCAACTAGTACAAGTCCAGTCGTTATGGAAGTTTCACAGGCAACCCGAGCATTCGGATCATCCGCCAAAATCTCATCTAAAATAGAATCAGAAATTTGGTCACATATTTTGTCTGGATGTCCTTCCGTCACAGATTCGGATGTAAATAAACGACGACGATTACTTGACACCTATGTTCCTCCTTCATGAATGATAATCTTGACGGTACTCAATTCCTACTTTGAAAGGGTCAAAAAAATTTCCGAAAAAATAAAAAACCTTTCCTATTATTCATCACTTGAGGAAAGGTTTTTGGTTTAATCGTCCGAGCCTTTCACTCTTATCGTCCAAGGCTTAACCTTGCACCAGGTTAGCACCTTTCTGAAAATCAGTAGGTTGCCGGGTTTCACAGGGCCTGTTCCCTCCACCAGCTCAGGATAAGAGTATCCGTTCAATTGAAAATCATAACGCAAAATAGGAATTTGGTCAAGTAGAACAACTCTTAATTACTTGAATGTAATGCCCTTAATTCGTAAGTAACAATAGTTTGCCCATTTTCCCACTCCACTTTTTTAATAACTGCCGTTGCACGATGATCACTGTCAATCGTCTGTTTCACATCTAAAGGAATATCGAGCGGGTATAACCGATATCCATCTTTCACTAATTGGAACAGGTTTTCCTCCAATCTTTTCTCCTTTCCTTTTGTTACAATCATCGTATTTAATTCTAATGGCATCCCCATATTGAACTCCCCCCGTTTTTAAACTTTTTTGTACAATTTATCATTGATTTGGAACAAGTATTTTTCTATACGACGGTTCACGTCTTTTTAATTGTTGGAAGGTTGAATAGAAGCGGGTATTCGACCGGTTGCGCTTTTTCCAACCATGAACGGGCGAATAGAGCCCGGCTATTCCACCGTTCGAGCTTTTACTAACCACGAACAGGCGAATACAACTCCGCTATTCGACCATTCGACCGTTTCCACCAGTCACTCGGGAACATTAACAATTTTTTCTCTTTAATTACTTCTATTATCTAACGTTTTTGTTTTTTCATCCACTGGCATAAGTCCTTAACAACTTTCCGATTCGTTGCAGGCGGGAAGTAGTGGGTAAAATCATGAAAATACCAGGTATCAAATTTTCTTCCTAGTTCGCTGAGTTTCCCCTCGAGTTTCTTTGCGTGTTCGATGGAGACATTATGATCCTGTTCGCCGTGAATAATGAGGATAGGTGCATCCAATTTTCCCAGATCGGTTAGCGGGTTACGGGCATCATATTGTTCGGTAGCAGTGTTAGGCGATCCGCCAATTACTCGCTTCATCATTCTTCTTAAATCTTCCCGCTCCTCATAAGTAAGGGCTACATCAGAGACGCCGCCCCATGTTACAACAGAAGCAGCCTCCGGATATTCAATTCCAGTTAAAAGTGCCATAACACCTCCTCGTGAAAATCCAAAAATGTGAATCCGTTCGGGATTAACAGAAGATAAACTCTTCAAAATTTTGAATCCAGCGAAGGCATCATGGCGATCCGTTCCGGCAAAGTCTTCATTTCCTTCTCCGCCCCAATTGCCCCGGTAAAAAGGTGCGAATACGACAAAACCTTCTGAGGCAAATTGAGCGATCCGCGCCGGCCGCACCATGCCAACTCCTTTAATCCCACCGCGTAAATAGAGAAACCCATCATACTTTCCATCTTCAATTGGTTCGGCCAGCATACCCTTTACTTTCAGTCCCCTTGATAAATATGTAATTAAGGACAATTTCACATGAGGATTTGGAGAAGGAAAGGCTAGCTGTTCAACGATTACATTCGAATCACTCATACAAATTTTCTCCTTTAAAGAATTTTAAGATGCTTATAGGCTATCACACAATTTTTCCTTTTTCATATTATATCTTAGCTTCAATAGACGTAACGAGGAGGAAAACAGATGAAGACACAACTAAAAATCGCAATTTTCGTCATGGTGTCTTTAATCACCCTGATCGGGATGACAGCTTGTACGAAAAAAGACAGCCTAGAGAAGGTAAAATTGGCAGAAGTCACCCGCTCGATATTTTATACACCCCAGTATGTTGCACTGGAAAAAGGCTTTTTTGAAGATGAGGGATTGGATGTCGAACTAACAACAACATGGGGTGGAGATAAAACTATGACCACTCTGTTGTCGGATGGCGCAGATATTGCGCTTGTCGGTTCTGAAACTTCCATTTATGTGTATGCCCAAGGAGCAACAGATCCTGTAATTAATTTTGCGCAATTAACCGCTACTGACGGCACATTCCTCGTTTCTCGTGAAAAGATCGATAGCTTCGATTGGGGGATGCTTAAAGATTCCACATTTTTAGGTCAACGAAAAGGTGGAATGCCACAAATGGTGGGCGAATATGTCTTAAAACAACATGGGATCGATCCTCATTCTGACCTGGAATTAATTCAAAACATTGATTTTGGTAATATTCCTAATGCTTTCGCCTCCGGAACAGGTGACTTTGTTCAACTTTTCGAACCAACTGCATCTGTCTTTGAAAAAGAAGGAAAAGGATATATTGTGGCTTCCTTTGGCGAAGAATCAGGCCACGTTCCTTATACCACTTTTATGGCCAAAAAAAGTTACATGGATACGAACCCAGAAATTGTTGAAAAATTTGTTCGCGCCCTCTATAAAGCTCAACTATGGGTGGAAGAAAATAGTGCAGCCGAAATAGCTAAAGTAGTAGAACCATTCTTTGAAGACTCTGATCTCGAAACAATCGAAGTAGTTGTAGATCGTTATAAGAGTCAAGGCTCCTTTGCTAAAGATATGCGTTTATCAAAAGAAGGCTGGGAAAACTTGCAAGCCATTATGGATGAAGCCGGAGAACTTCCCGAAAAATCCGATTATGAAGATCTCGTTAATACATCGATTGTCGAAAATGTAATGAATGAATAAGTGGAAGGCCAAAGTTGAACGACGTACAAACTCTAAACGTGATAAGTGAACCAATGTTGACTCATCGTAGGCTGGACACTAAAACTAGAAGAATTAAATCTAAATAAAGGAGGCCGAAATCATGAGTTTTATTGAAGCAAAAGGAGTCGGCCACTACTATTTCACTCCCACAACTGCTACAGAAGCACTGGAAGACGTTTCATTCACCATTGAGGAGGGAGAATTTATCTCCTTCCTTGGACCAAGTGGCTGCGGAAAGACAACTATGCTATCCATTCTAGCAGGGTTAATCACACCAACTACTGGTCAAGTCATTATTGATCAGCAAACACCTGAAGATAACTCAAATTTTATCGGATATATGCTTCAACAAGATTATCTATTTCCGTGGAAAACTATTGAAGACAATATTTTACTTGGATTAAAACTAAATGGCCGGTTAAGTGAGGAAACGAAAATAACGGCTTTAGATTTCCTTAAACAAATTGGATTGGAAAATGTGGAGAAACAAAATCCTCAACAACTGTCCGGTGGAATGCGACAACGCGTAGCTCTCGCTAGAACGATGGCCGTCAATCCCAAATTACTTCTTTTGGATGAACCATTTTCCGCACTTGACTATCAAACAAAGCTAAAACTAGAAGATCTCGTCTTTGACATCTTGAAAGCCTATGGAAAAACAGCTGTCCTTGTAACACATGATATCGGAGAAGCTATTTCTATGAGTGATCGGATCTTCCTTTTTTCTCAAAGGCCGGGAAGAATAATACAAGAATTTAAGGTGCCAGATGAATTACGTAACCTTACACCGTTCGATGTTCGCAGCAAAGAATCTTATAATCAAATCTTTCAAACTATTTGGAAGGAGCTGGAATCCCTTGAAAAAGACACTTGATCCTAATCTCCTTCACAATCAGTATAAACAGAAATTAGCAACTGAAAAGAAATGGGTTCGATTTTATCAAATCTTAATTTTCATCGTGTTTTTTTCCTTTTGGGAGATTGCCAGTCGTATGCACTGGATCGATCCACTCATCTTCAGTTCTCCTTCAAAGGTCGGCTCGTTATTTGTTGAAAAATTCGCCGATTCTTCCCTGTTTACTCATGTTGGAGTAACTGTATTTGAAACTGTCCTCGGCTTTATTTTAGGAACAGCACTCGGAACTTTATTAGCAGCCATTCTCTGGTGGTCGCCCTTCTTTTCAAAAATATTAGATCCATATCTAGTAGTGGCAAATGCCATGCCAAAGGTTGCACTCGGTCCAATCCTAATTGTTGCGTTTGGTCCTGGTTTTACTTCGATCATCGCGATGGGGACTCTCGTTTCTGTTATTATTACCACAATCGTCATCTATACTTCCTTTCGAGAAGTGGATGGAAACTACATTAAAGTTCTTCGTACCTTTGGCGCCACAAGAAAACAAACTTTTCAAGAAGCTATTTTGCCAGCCTCTTTCCCTACAATTATATCCACATTAAAAGTAAATGTTGGACTTTCTTGGGTCGGAGTTATTGTTGGAGAATATCTTGTATCAGCCAAGGGACTAGGCTATATGATCATTTATGGTTTCCAAGTATTCAACTTTTCACTCGTCATGCTGTCGCTTTTACTCATTGCTATTTTTGCAACTATTATGTATAAAGGTGTGGAATGGTTAGAGAGAATATTAATTAAAAATCTTGGGTAAGACTGTCTCTATGAGGCAGTCTCATCTAATATTTTTCTAAGAGCCATTGGTACGACTTGGTCTTTCATAATAAAACTATACTCTGGGCGATCTAACTCTTCCAAGAGGTTGCCTGCTTTTAATACTGGTCCATTCGTTTCCATATAATCAGGAAGCTCTTCTAGCTGGCCAACTTCAGCTAGCATAAGCGCCTTTACAAACTGATTATCTACACAATACTCACCAAGATAATCAAGCGTCTGGACGATTCCTCCTGTTTCTTCATAAACCTCTCTTCTAGCCGCGTCCTCTATCTTTTCATTCAACTCTACTTTCCCACCCGGAAATTCAAGTCCACGTAATTTATGATCTGTTAAAAGCCACTTTCCTTGAAAACGACAAATAACAAGGACATGACGGGCTTTTATAAAAAAAGCATCCTTTTTAAATATCAGTGCAAGTGGTTTTCCATTAGCATCGATGAATTCGTACATAAAAAAGTTCACTCCCTCTTTCCATACTATACGACAATCAGGAAAAAAGGAGTGAACATATGCGTTTTATTTACTTGTAAAGTCCTCCAAAATTCCGATACTGTCAATATGATCTTTCGCTTCTTGATCACCAAGTTGATAGATCATCTCGTAGATCCTTATTAAGTTTTGATCATACCGATCATTAGTTGGATCATTGTGATATTCCATAACGGGTATATGTGCGCGGGCAAAATCAGCAATGCTATTATCATAATTGGCATTAAAAATCTGTCTTAGTTGTTGGATTTCTTTATCGGTTGCACTGATTTTAAACTGCCAAGGTGATGCGCTGGGAGTGGAAAAAATTTCTCCTGCCCCAATGGAAATATAATAGGTCTGCTTTTCCGAATCCAAAATAATGGCCTCCCTTTTACATTAGATAAGAAAGTATAAAATTTGGCTAGTGCTTGGTCTAGCTCCAGCGCCCAGCGACTAGCAAACTTTCAGCTTCTTCCTACGATAAGTCAACATCGGCTCGTGCCTCGCCGTGTTTCCTTTATATCGGGCCAACAGGACGTTGGTCAGAACGGCGTTGCGCCAGGACGGCGCGCCTTTAGCCGTTCATCCTTATGATAAAAGTTTGTACGTCGCTAAGCGGGCGCTTGCGCTTTTCGAATGCTTTCCATTATTTTGCCGCCCACCAATTAAATTTATTCTATTGTCCTAAAAAAGCTTTCAGCATCCAATTATGCTTTTCCAAATTTGTTTGGATCCCAATAAACATATCTGTTGTTGGTTCATCTTGGTTGGAAGAAGCTATCTCAATTCCCTCTCTTAGTTCATCAATCAAAATGGTAAAATCATCTACAATCGATTGAACCATACCATTCGCATCCAAGCTTTCCTCCACTTCGCCAATGCTTGACAATTCTAATGCCTGTTTCAATGTTGCTACTGGTTTTCCTCCAATTGCCAACAGCCGTTCCGCCAAATCATCTAAATATGTTGCAGCCTCATCGTATAACTCTTCAAATTTCACGTGGAGCGAGAAAAAATGAGGTCCTTTTACATACCAATGATGATTATGTAATTTCGTATAAAGTACAGTCCAGTTAGCTACTTGTTTATTCACTACTTGAATTAATTGTGTATTCTCCATCTCTCTATCACTCCTTTATTTAAAAATATTCCCTAATTTATTGCCATTAAACTTTAACTTCTCCTTTTAATTGGAAACTATTCTTTAAGTATTTCTCTTATTATTTACTCAAATGAATTATCGCAATTTTAGTAAAAACGAGTTATTTTTTATTAATATACTAGATTATGAATAAAAATAACTTGCAATTCGACAAAAACTGCTATAATATTTACCTAACGATCATTAGGTGGTGAATTTTTTGACTAAAGAAAAGATTTTAGCAGCTGCGATAAATCAGTATTCCCTACATAATTATCATGGAGCTACTATGCAAAAGATTGCAAAAGAAGTAGGAATTAAACCCGCTTCGATCTATTTTTTTTACAAAAATAAAGAAGATTTATTTGTTGCTGCTTTTGAACAGTTGTTGGAAGATCACTTCACAACAATTCAGAAGATTATGAACGGAGTACGAGGACGTCCACTTTTGGATGTATTTCAGCATTTATTTAATGGAGCTGTTGAATACCATATTCATCATGAAAATGAAACTAATGCTTATATCTCACTTATTAATTCACCACCACAAGAAATTAAACATTTCTTACATGAGCACATGGCAAGGTTTGATGATTGGCTATTTGAATCTTTGCTAGATATAACCCAAATAGATCAGCCGCATATAACAGAAGAACAAGCTGTTGTTTTAACAAAACAAGCTGTTCTTTTAATGGATGGACTTTTCTGGGAAATCAATCTCTATGATAAAAATACTTTGCGTGATCAAATAAAACTTGCACTGGACATCATGAAAATTTTACTGGAGGGATTAAAACATGAAAAATGATTATGCAAGAGAAGCTGTACCAATGAATGAAAGAAAAAAATGGTTTTCAATTAGTTTAGTTTGGATTGCGGTTGGCATTGATTTATCTGCCATGTTATTCGGAGCGGAGTTAGGTGCAGGGATGGCATTTGAAGATGCATTAATTGCTGTCCTTATTGGTTCTACTATTTTAGGTGTTTTAGCTGCTTTTTGTGCTTATGTAGGTGCCGTTACTGGTTTATCTACTTCAATGATTTCTAAATTTACATTCGGATCAGCTGGTGCTAAATTAGTTTCTCTTTTCCTAGCAATCTCGTTACTTGGTTGGTTTGGTGTGCAAACAGGATTTTTTGCCGAAAATGCCTTTGCAGCGATTAAAGGAGTTGCTGGCTGGGATATACCGATCCCGGTTTTAGCAGGTATTGGCGGCGTCCTGATGATGACAACAGCAGTATTTGGTTACCGAGCAATTGAAAAGCTCAGTTCTTGGTCTGTTCCTTTACTATTAATCTTAGTTATTTTATCCGTTATTTTCGCAATAAATAAATTCGGAACTAGTAAGCTATCTGCACCTGTAGAAAATGTCTTCTCCCTTGGGATGGCTATCTCGCTCGTAATAAGTGTTTTTGTTGTCGGTGCGGTTATTTCTCCTGATATATCACGTTGGGCACGTACGAAAAAGGACGCCGTCTTAGCATCATTCTTCGGATTTTTCTTTGGTAATAGTTTTATGATCGTGATTGCGATGATCCTTTCTAGAATCATGGATGAAAGTGATTTAACTACAATTATGATTACAGTTGGATTAGGCGTTCCTGGGATTCTAGTGTTAATTCTTGCTCAGTGGACAACAAACACAAGCAATGCTTATTCATCAGGACTAAGTTTATCAGTGATTTTTTCTAAAACAAATAAAGTCGTTCTAACATTAATTGCAGGCACTATCGGAACTTTACTTGCCGTTTTCGGAATTTACGATTATTTCATTGATTTCTTAACAATCATGACGATGTTTATTGCACCGATCGGTGGTGTATATACCGCATCTTATTATATTGGAGGAATATCGTTATTCACAAAAGAAAATCATTATACTATCAAATTACTCCCCCTAATTGCGTGGGCGCTTGGCACACTAATTAGTTGGTTGACGATGGAAGGACCGATTGGATTAGAACTATTTAAATTAACGACAATCTCTTCTGTAGATAGTTTCTTAGTTGCTTTTATATTCCAAGCACTATTCTTACTTGTACTCAAAAAGAAGGAGATTTTGTAAATGAGATGGTTAACTGAAAAAGACATTGAAAATATCGCAATTGGCGCGACTGTCCTTGGAACTGGCGGGGGCGGCGATCCATATATCGGGAAGTTAATGGCTCTATCTGCGATCAAAAAATACGGACCTGTCCAAGTAGTGACGGTAGATGAATTAAATGATAATGATTGGGTATTACCTGCTTCTGGCATGGGCTCCCCAAGTGTTCTTGTTGAAAAAATCCCTTCTTTTGAGCAATTGGAAGCACCATTACGGGCGTTTGAAAAAGCTTGCGGAAAAAAAGTTGATGTTGTCATGCCGATTGAAGTCGGTGGCGTCAATTCCTTAATACCTGTTGCTGTTGCAGCGATGAATGGAATTCCTATTTTAGACGGTGATGCAATGGGACGGGCATTTCCAGAAGCTCAAATGGTCACCTTCCATTTAGATGGACTCAAACCAGAACTCGCTACGATCGGTGATGAACAGGGCAATGTTGTGACAATTGAACCTGCAGATGGTTTTTGGAGCGAAAAATTAGCTCGAAATATTACGATCGCTATGGGTGGTTCTTCGATCGTTTGTGATTACGGAATTACTGGAGCTCAAGCGAAGAAAAGCGTGATTCCTGGTACTTTATCACTCGCACAACAAATTGGCGAAGTTTTGGCAGCAAAACGGACAGATGTGATTCATCCGATTTTGCGAATAATTGATTTGCTAGGGGGTTACCGTTTATTTAAAGGAAAAGCAGTTTTCATAAAACGAGGTATTCAAGGTGGATTTACACGTGGAGAAGCCCATTTTGATGGAACAGATCAATACGAAAAGCTATCCTGTACATTATTTTTCCAGAATGAACATTTGCTTGCAGAAATAGAAGGCAAACCAATCGCAATGACCCCTGATTTACTCGCTGTACTTGATGAGGAAACTGGCATGCCTATTACAACGGAAGGGCTAAAATATGGGGCAAGAGTTGTTATCGTTGCATTTCCAGCCCATGAAAAGTGGAGAAGTCCGATCGGTATTGAAACAGCCGGTCCCCGTTATTTTAAGTATCCGTATGACTATGTACCATTGGAAACGTTAGTAAAGGAGCATGCAAAATAATGATTAGATTAGGAATTGATGTTGGCGGAACAAATACGGACGGCGTTATTTTAAACGAAAAGAATCAAGTGCTTTGCAGCGCAAAAACTCCAACAACAGATGATGTGTTTACTGGAATTGAAAATACAATTGATGCATTACTTTCACAGTCCCATATAAATGTTGAGGATATTCAAGTAGCGACACTTGGGACAACTCATTGTACAAATGCCATCGTTGAAAGGAAAGCATTAAATAAAATAGGAATCATTCGTTTGAGTCTCCCTTCTGGTTCAACAGTACCACCTTTACTTGGCTGGCCAGAAGATTTGATTGAAAAATTAGAGGCTGTCACTTTACTTGTCCATGGAGGCTATGAGTACAATGGAGAACCGATTGCTCAGCTTGATTTTGCTGAATTAAAACAAGCTGCAGAACAATTCCGTGGGCGCGTCGATTCAATAGCCATTTCTGGTGTATTTTCTCCTGTTCTGAATGAGCAAGAAAAAGCTGTAGCAGCCTTCTTTGAAAAGGAACTGCCCGGGATTCCTTTATCTTTATCCAGTGAAATTGGCTCTATCGGATTAATAGAACGGGAAAATGCCACTATTTTAAATGCAGCTTTGATGAACACAATTAACCACGTTTCCAATGGATTTGAACGAGCATTACAAGACAAGGGGATTGATGCGCGAATCTTTTTAGGACAAAACGATGGAACGTTGATGACGCATCAATTCGCACAGAAATATCCTATTTTTACAATTGCATGCGGCCCGACAAATTCGATTCGGGGAGCTGCCCATCTTTCTCAGGAACCAAATGCGATTGTTGTGGATATTGGTGGAACAACGACTGATATCGGTGTACTATCTAATAGTTTCCCCCGTCAAACATCCCTTGCCGTCGAAGTTGGGGGAGTTAGGACTAACTACCGAATGCCTGATATTTATTCAATTGGTTTCGGGGGAGGAACACGAGTTTATTTGAATGGTGATAGTTGGAAAATTGGCCCTGAAAGTGTCGGCTATCAATTAACAGAAAAAGCAATAGTGTTTGGTGGGAATGATTTGACTGCAACAGATGTTGCTATAGGCGCTGGTGTCATGAACATTGATAACATAGATTCGTCCCGAATTGAGGGAATTCCAACTGAAAAGATTTATCCAGATTTTGTAGAAATGGTAGAAAAAGCAGTTGATCGCATGAAAACGAGCGCGGAGAACCTTCCTGTTGTACTTGTCGGCGGAGGAGCAGCCTTAATGCCAAAAGAATTAAAAGGAGCCAGCCGTGTTATCCGTCCTGAACATGCGGGAGTTGCTAATGCCATTGGTGCAGCTCTTGGAGATATTAGCGGAAATGTCGAAAAAATTTATTCTCTTGATTTACTTACTTATCAAGAAGCGATTGAAGAGGCAAAAACAGAAGCCATTGAAGCTGCAATTGAGGCTGGAGCAGATCTAGAGAAAATCGATATTATCCAATTAGAAGATTTCCCGCTCGCCTACATGCCAGGTAATGCGATATTAGTAAGAGTAAAAGCAGCGGGGCCGTTAAAGTTATAAGTATGTTCTGAAAAACGGGGGATTCCTCCCGTTTTTTTGGGATCTTCATAGTAAAAAATAGCTGTTTTTGTGCCACACTCGTGAGAAAAGAAGCTTATTAGCATAATAAACTGGATGATTGTATGATTACGTTGCAAGAACTTTATTGATTGACGTCCCCCAGGTGAAAAAGTATTAACACACTGGAGGACAGGCCTAAGGATCGCACTCTATTTTTTACCCTTTTCGTCCTCTAATAAAATGGTTAAAGCTTCGTCTGCTTCTCGCAAGATAGTGTTAATATCCTTCTTTTCTTCTATTAATTCTCGAACCATAGTTTCATATATCCCGCCAGCTAAATCCTCATATTCGGAATAACGCTCACTTCCAGGTGAGGGTGCTTGCTTCGTTAATGCCTCTATATTAAGATCACTAGCATGAGGACGCTCTTTGATTAATTCCTCGAATAAATGCTCATTAATAGCAGGATCTTTTAGTGCAGATGCTTGCCCTGCCTTTGACCACTCAATCTGTTTTTCATCGGAGAGTAAATAGGCAATCACCTTAAACGCTTCATCCGGATGTTCACTCGTTTTCGTGACACCTAAACTAAATGCTTTAGATGAGCGCGCAATTCCCGGAAGATCTTCCCATTCAGGATAAGTTACAATACCGAAATTCAAAGATTCCTCACTGGAGTACCAATCGATTAATTGCCAAAGTGGGAGCATCGCCACATTTCTTTCACTTATAAATTGATTTCCCCATTCATATAGAAATGCATCCGATTCTTCTTGTGGTATATTCCCAGGAATACTTGCCATTTGCTCGATTGTTTGCAACACTTTTACAAATTCTTCACGATATCCATCTTTCATAATTGTAGACTCATCCGTATCTGGATCAACAAAAACAAGTCCACGTTGATCATATAAAATACTTGGAAAAGCAGGCTGTAACCCGTGATACTGTACTCCACCCTTTTCACCAGTTACTTTCGCTGCTAATGAAATACTCTCATCCCACGTCATATTATCTGTTGGATATTCCACTCCAAATATATCAAATATATCTTTGTTGTAATGTAAAGCCGTCAATCCTAGTGATAACGGTATAGTATATAAATTCCCATCCGAAAAAGTACGGTGTTCAGTCAATATATTAGGTTGGATTCGATTTAAATCAAAACCGTGCTTTTCAATTAGATCTGATAAGTCCAGTGCTAATTCACTTTCTACATAGTTCTTAATATTGATAGGATTTTCAACAAAATAAATATCTGGCAGTTCCTTTTTGGCAATTAATTCATCTAAATCACCAGTATCAATACGCTCTATCGTTATATAAGGGAACTTATCTTCGATCGGATCTTTATACTGCTTCTTAAATCCCTCATCATCAATTCCGTGAGCATGCAGGAATTTTAACGTAATTGGTTCTGGCTCGGTATTCTCTGGTTCGGTTTTCTGTTGTTCCTCATTTTCTTTCGGTCCATCTGTTGTCGAAGAACAGGCTGCTAGCAATAGACTCATGAACATGAGTAAAGAAATAGTTGACCACTTCAAAATTTTCATCTGAATCCCCTCACTTATCATTATTCGCTTTCGTACTGTGCGAATTTTCGGATAATTATTTTCAAAACTTTATATTGACTCATACACTCGAATATAATCAATTTCAAACATTTGTGGAAATACAGTTGACGGATCTGGGTTTCCCGGCCAGTTTCCACCAACGGCCAAGTTTAATTGTAAATAAAAAGATCTGTCAAACGGTGCTGGAAATGGCACGTTCTCTTTTCCATTTTCACGGGAAGAAAACCACGTGTTTTGTTTACAATAAAGTATGTCATTAACAAACCAGCGAAACTCAGTAGGTGTCCACTCCAATGCAAAGGTATGAAAGTCTTCAGAAAAATCCCCTTTGCTGAGCGTAAAGCTTTCTCCTGTATACGTATGAGGTTGACCATAATGAAGAGTTCCATGGACTTTGTTAGGGGAACAGCCAATCAACTCCATAATATCGATCTCACCACAACTAGGCCATCCTCCATAGATATTCATATCTGTTGGCATCATCCAAATTGCTGGCCACATTCCTTTACCTTTCGGGCATTTCGCCCTAATTTCAAACCTGCCATATTGCCAATCCGCTTTTCCTTTTGTTATCAGTTTTGCTGACGTATATTCTCTGCCTTCATATGTTTCTTTCAATGCCCGAATCACTAATTTCCCATTTCTCAAGTAAGCGTTTTCCCTTCGGTCCGTATAAAACTGCAGCTCGTTATTCCCAAAACCATGACCGCCAACAACATAGGTCCATTTTGATTGATCGATTTCTTCACCGGTAAATTCATCAGACCAAACTAATTTCCATTCACCTTGAGAGGAGCCTATCGTATTGGACGTCTCTCCTGAGTTTTGTATCATTTGAAAATCTCCTCCTTTTCATTTAACGAAACCCTTTTCGTAAATAGGCAAAAAAACTATTTAATGTTCTGGCACGATTCTCGAACAATTAATTCAGTAGGTATCATAGTCCTTGTATTTGACTTTTTATTATTATCAATCGCATCAATTAAAATATCAGCTGCTTTTCTACCGATACAATTCGTATTCTGTCTAATCGTCGTTAACTTTGGCGTAACATATTGAGCTAATTCAATATCATCAAAGCCAATAACCGAGATGTCTTGAGGGACTCGAAGACCACGGTCTTTAATAGCTTGTATTGCACCAAGTGCCATGTAATCACCTGCAACAAAAACAGCCGTGGGCCTATCTGCTAAATTCAGAAGCTTTTGCATCGCTTCATAACCACTGTCATAAGTAAAATAACCACCGTCAACGATCCACTCATCCTTGACTGGTAATCCGTACTGCTTTAACGCTTGTTTAAACCCTTCTCGCCGTTTTGGTCCTGAAAAAGTATCATCACCTCCCGAAATATGTGCGATGTGTCTATGGCCTAAGCTATAAAAATAGTGTACCGCCTCAAAACCACCGCGAATGTTATCTGAACAAACCGTGCTAGCTTGTTCTGACTCCATATCAATAAGGACACAAGGCATATCACTATTAAGTAGTTCTTGAACCTCTTCGTTGTGATATTCAGATTGAACAATTATTACACCGTCTATACTCCTAAATTGACAATGTTTCAAGTAACTAAATTCTTTTTTTCCGATATCTTTTGAGATGAACATTAGGTCATAACTTTTATATTCCATTCTTTCTTTGAAACTTTCAATTACAGCATTGAAAAACGGATGCTTGATCCCCATTCCAAAAGGTTCTACATAAAGAACGCCAACCATCCATGACTTTTTTGTTAAAAGAGTCCTTGCATGTGAGTTAGGGAGATACCCCATTTCCTTTGCTACTTTCAAGATTTCTTGTTTTGTTTTAGTGCTAATATCAGAATAGTCATTAAAGGCTTTAGAAACAGTAGTTGCTGAATATCCTGACTTTAAGGCAACATCATAAATTGTGGGCAATTTAGTACATCTCGCTTTCAATCGAAATGGGTTTCGTTAATGTATACGGTATCATGTTTAATAAAAATAGGCAATATAATTATTAAACAATTTTGAGTTTTTTGTTATATGTTTAAAGTACAATAAGTGTCCTTTTTTGAATTCTAAAAAGGGCATACATATCCTGTTGCCCTAATTCCTAAGTTTTTTCGCCTGTCCCTTAAAGCCATTATTTCAGGTGGCTGCGATAAGATTTGATAATCTTGAGATACTGCGTATCCCCTAGCCCATAATGTGAGAATTTTGCTAATAATTTCATGACTAGTTCCTTTTCTGGTATATCTTGGTGCGCTGTTATATATTGAACGAGTTCACTGTCTCTATCAAGATATTGTAAATATAAGTCAATGCCTTTTCTTAACGGCTTCGGAAAGACAAATTCGGGAGATTCCTTTTCAAGGAAAACTTGTTTGTACAGCTGATAATACCCTTCCGCCTTCAAGTCAAAGTTCTCCTTCAGTTCAAACTGATCTCCTACAATATGAAGTTTAATCTCCCCCTTATATCCTATTTGATCCAACCAGCCAAGAATCGTAAGAATATTCATTTGGCAAAACATATCCGCATCAAACCATAGGGTAAGATCAGTGAATTTTTTAGATAACAGCGGTTCTAGTGGTTGTAATGTAATTTCCTTGTATTGATCTAGTGTAACTTGATGAACATTAGCACGTATTTGAGCGAACGTATCGGAAAAAATAACCTCATGCACCTTCCCTTCACACATTGCCTCATTAAAAGGAACCATTACTTCTCCATTAAGGAAGCGTGTCTTTCTAAAATATTCATACATCATTTGTCCATTTAGAATATGAAGTGTCTGAGTCATAAACGAGGCTCCTTTTACAAGATTATTGATTCGTAGTACATTTGTTTTACTTGATTTAATTGGAGGGTTTTTTTCAGTTTTTTACATCTACTTAATCCTCATAATTTCTTGCTCCAGCTTACTATACAGGTCAGACAATAGATGGCAATAATAATTTTTAATTTTTTCATAAATGAGCCTTGCTTCTTCCTCATCATATATGTGAGAGGTTTTATTGCGATCTACCATCATATCAATCCATTGTTCCCCATCTTCGATTAAACCGTAAGAATTTGCTTCCCTTATCGTTGCCCTAGGACTTTTCATTTCTGTAATCCCGGTATATTCCAAAAACGTCTTCATAAGTTTCCAACTTAATTCAAAAGTGAACTCGAATCGCTGAATGACGCCATCATACACAATATCAGAGTCAACTTTAATTTTTGTTGCCTCTTTTAGTCTTGTACTCGCACGTTTGTAATCATCAAGCTTCTCGTAGAGCCTTTCCCTGTTCATATAAAACGACACCTTCCCTCCTAATATTAGAAATCATTTTTTCTTTAGTAAGGCGATCCATAAAGACAATATCTATTTTTAAGGGCGTAGACATCTCATGAATCGCTTGTTCGACTATGTTTTGCTTGGTATGTGAACTTTGATTTGTAAAAATAGCTAAATCAATATCAGAAGATCTATTGTAATCCCCTCTTGCTCTTGAACCAAATAATAAAACTTTATCTATATGTTTATTTTTTTTGCAGTAGCTTTGCAATTCATCAATGAAACGCTTTGAAATTCCGGTTGAATTCCACTCTGCATATTTCATGGTCTTCTCCTCAAATCCTTATAACGACTTTCATTTATATTAACATAAACTCTCCGGCAAATGATCTTCATACATTTCTAACACATTAGTATATCCCTCTAATACAGCTACAATTTTCGGATGAGGATATGCATAAATAAGAGGATAGTCCATTTCACCAAGATCGCGATTAATGGGAAAAGCTAATTTCTCTTCGTCAATTGAAAATTGAGCATCAATTCCGTCCTTATTCCCACGGGCATCTACCCTTATCCATTTGTTAAGTGATTGAAAGAAGACCGCATTTAAACCATGGATACAATACCCTTGTTCCGGAGTATCGAATAACATTAGACGTTGATAACAAAAGCCTGTTGGTATTCCTTGGGAGCGCAAAAGAGCTGCCAGTAAATGTGATTTTGCATAACAGATACCCTCTCTATGCATTAATACATCCGATGCCTTGCAAGTGACACGATTCCCTTTAATATCCCATGAATGAGAAATTTCATCACGAACAAATTCAAATGCGATTTTAGCTTTTTCAACGTCTGTTTGTTTATGATTGAAAAGTTCGTTCGCTTTTTTGCTTATTACATGATCAGAAAAATTAACTTCATTCAGCTCAAGTAAATAATCATCTAAATTGTTTGACTCACAAATCAGCTCCATTTTCTCAACTCCCTTTCTGTAATGATTAATAAGACATCGCCAATATGACCATGTCTTACTTCTCTCCTCTTAACTTCTTCACCATCATTTTTTTGATAATTCTAATTTGGCCTCTATGATTTAATTCATCTTCGAACACATGAAACCATTTAAAATAATTGTTTGCTGGTTGATCAAACCAGAAAGGTGTTTGCTGAAATAACCATCCGTCCGGAAGTGTTTTAAACGTTTCAATCGTTTCATTCCGAGTCTTCGCTAAAGCACTCATGTAAAACTCGATTGTATTTCCCTGAATTTGTTCTCGTGCTTTATCGCCTAATTCTAAAGCTGGATTTAATTTGACAATTTCTTCATCTGTCACTTCACGATTGTGAAAAGTTTCAATCTGATACGCTTTTTCTACTGCCACCATATGAGCCAGTAACATTCCAATTGAGTTGGCATCCTCATCATGAAGAAAATCCAGTTCTTCCTTTGATAGATTTTTTACCTCTTCAAGAGTCATTACCCTCATATAATTCATCATTGAAACTAACTTACTAAACTCTATGCTTAAGTCACTCTTTTGATCAATTAAAAATAATGTTTTCAAATCTACTTCCATAATTTCACCTACTTAGATTAAGTTGCTCAGACCTTTTTAACCGCTAGTTGTTTTAATGAGACTTTTTTCAACTATGCCGTGCTATCGCTTTATCATTCAATTAAATGTGTTCGGCTATCCCCATTATTTTTCAAAGCTCCTGGAGAAACATAAATAAACCTTTCAAAGCGTGAGCATACATGACATTTTTGCATCGGGTAATGTTCATACAAATAATCAATCATTCTACCCGGTTTTTCAGAATTTCCAGGAAACATGTCATAATGCAAAGGTATTACTGTATCGACACCAGCTTTAACTGCTAGCTCTGCGGCTTCTCGTACATCCATATTCCCTACAATATTTCGTTGATTCCGAAAAAAATCTCTACCATTGATAGGAAGGAACGCTAAATCAATCGCTTCCTTTTTTAGCAATTCTACTAATCCTGGATAAACAACCGTATCCCCCGCGAAATAAACTTTTACTCCATTCATCTCTAAAATGTATCCAACAAATCGATGACCATAATCAGAAGAATACTCAAATTCTTCATGCGCAGCTGGTATTGCCTTTATCTTGACGCCGGCAATGCACCTTTCTCGAGTCGTATCCGCATGGATGATACGATCTTGGTGAACACCGCATTCTTGCAAACGTTCATGACAATAGGCCGGTGCGATAAACGTAGTTTGGCTGTTGACTTTAGCGATCGCCTCGACTGCATATGGATCTAAATGGTCAATATGATCATGGGAAATACACACATAATCTATATTAGATAGCATTTCAGCTTGAAAAGGAGGTTGAAATGCTCGATAAGGTGCTGGATCTAAATAAGGGTCTAAGCAAACAATTTTATTATCTGCTTTTAATAGAATACTATTTTGACCTAAAAACCAAACAGCCAGCATTCCTTCAGGGACTACGGTTTCTTTCAGTTCTTTTATTATTTCTAACCCGCGATCTGAATGTTCCATTTTTACTAATCTCCTTTCGTCCTTATACCTATATACAACATTTTCACTATTCGGCTAATCCCAAACTTACTTTTGAGTTATGGCCTCTCTCGCTATCACTTTATCATCAAATGGAACAGTCTGATCCTTTAAAACTTGATAGGTCTCATGCCCTTTGCCTGCAATAAGCACAATATCTTTATGATTTGCTAGTTTGATTGCTTTATGTATCGCTTCTTCACGATCCACCACTAGTTCATACTGTGAAAAATCAGCTTTCTTTATTCCCATTTCAATATCTTGCAATATTTTTATAGGATCTTCAGAGCGCGGATTATCAGATGTAACAACAATAAAATCACTATATTGACTAGCTAATTCCCCCATAATGGGACGTTTCGCAGTATCGCGATCCCCGCCACAACCAAAAACAGTTATTACGTTGCCAGTTGCAAATTCTTTAATTGTTTTCAAAGCATTTTCTAAAGCATCTGGTGTATGGGCATAGTCTACTAAAACAAGGAATTCCTGATCTTCATCGACTATTTCCATCCTACCATCAACACTTTTTAATTCTGATAAACTGTTTTTAATATTTTCAAGAGGAATCCCTTCAAGTAAAGCAGCAGTTATCCCTGCCAAAGCATTATAAATATTGAATCGACCGACTAATTGAAGATCCATTTGGATTTCACCTTCAAAAGTAGATAATAAAAACTGAATCCCTTTTGAAGTCATACTAATATTTTTTGCAGTGACATCCGCGGTATTGTTGATTCCGTATGTGACCACTTCCGCCGTTGATACTTTACGAAAGTATTCACTACTTGGGTCATCTGCATTTAGAACAGCATACTTTCTTTCCTTTGGTGAATAAGAGTTTCCCAAACTTGAGAATAAACGACCCTTTGTATTTCTATATTCTTCAAAAGTCCCATGATAGTCTAAGTGATCTTGAGTTAAATTAGTAAAAATAGCTGTTTTAAAATGACATCCTAACACTCGTTTCGTATCTATTCCTTGAGAGGAAACCTCCATCACGCAATGACGAATATGTTCATCTCTCATTCTCCGAAGGTTGCGTTGTAAAATAGGAGATTCCTGTGTGTTAATATCAGTAGGATGCATCGTTCCGTTCATTTTAACACCGTTATTGCCCATCAGACCTGTTTTCAATCCATAGTCTGATAGTATCTTTTCAATAATAAAAGAGGTCGTCGTTTTTCCATTTGTCCCGGTAATTGCGATTAGATTCATTTCCTGTGATGGATAATGGTAAAAATGGGCAGCAATCACAGCCATCGCATGTCTTGCATCTTTCACAAATATCTTTGGAACATCAACATCCATATCCCTTTCAAGCACTAGGGCTACTGCGCCATTCTGAATGGCATCGTTTGCAAAAAGGTGCCGGTCTTGAAGAAATCCTTCGATTGCTGGTACACAAATAAACAAATTGCCTTTTTCTACTTTTCTTGAATCCATTTGCAGTCCTGTAATGTCGATGTCCAAATTTCCTACTGTTCTCTTAACGATAAAAAGGTCGGCAATCTCTTTTAATTTCAAAATTTACACCCCTCTCCACCTAAATTGCATTTATTTATAATTCGGCAATATAACCTACTTACTTTTGCATTTCACATATTCTACAGCCTTTTTATTAATCAATTAGTTTTCACCACTAATCCTGCCACCATCAACAACGAGTGATTGACCTGTTACAAATGACGACTTCTCTGAACTTAACCAAACAATTGCTTCAGCTACCTCTTCAGGCATCCCAATTCTCCCGATTGGATGTGCTTTATTTAACTTTGCTGTGACCCTGCCAACCCAATCCGTATGTATTGTGCCTGGACAAACGGCATTAACGCGTATTCCTTTAGAAGCATACTCCACTGCTGCAGTCTTTGTTAGACCAATAATGCCATGTTTGCTAGCACCATATGCAGCATGATGTTTAAGACCAATTAGCCCAGCAATTGACGAAGTGTTAGTAATAACTCCACCACCTTGCAGAGTCATTGCTTGTATTTGATGTTTCATACATAACCAAGTACCCTTTAAATTTACACTTATAATTTTATCAAAATCCTCTTCACTGCTCTTTGCCGTTAATCCGCCGATGCATATGCCTGCGTTATTAACACCTATATCAATTCGGTGAAATATATGGAGACAAGTACGCACTGCTTCTTCTACTTCCGATCCTGAACTTACATCAGCCTTTATAAAGGCACTTTCTACTCCCAAAGCCTCGCACTGTTCTTTAGTCCTTTTACCTTCTGTCTCATTTATATCAACTACAAAAATATTGGCGCCTTGCTGAGCAAAAGACAATGCTGTCGATTTACCAATTCCCGATCCAGCACCTGTAATAAATACCACTTTTCCTTTTAAATCTTCATACATAAAAATCCCTCAGTTCTTCTCTTTTATAACTTTAAATCATTTTTTTGATGATGTTTATTTGTCCCCTATGATTAATCTCATCTTCGAATACATGAAACCATTTGAAGTAACGATTAATAGGAGTGCCTTGATAGTACTCATCGATTGTGTGTAGCCACTGGTCATCGACTTCCTTAAACCTTTTTAGTGTATTACTTCTAACATCATTTAACTTTTGAATATAATAATTCAAATCATTTCCCCGGATCGTTTCTCTTGCTTCTCCCCCCAATCGAATCGCTGGTCCCCATTGAATCTCTTCATCTTCGTTTAATTCCCGCTCTTCAAATGTATTGACAAAGTAAGCATATTCAATGGCTGCGATATGTAATAAAAGGGCACCAATCGTATTGCTATTTGAGTCCAATAATGAATCAAGCTGTGGTTGGGTTAATCCCTCGACGCTGCTAAGAGTAATGTTTCTAGTGTAATTCATCATGCAGATTAGATAGCTAACCTGTTCTGCATGACCATCGATTTTAGTAATGAGCATTTTGTTTAACCTCCTATTAATAGAGTTAAAACTTACGAAAAGAAAACTTTCAATTGCTCGATATGGTGGGCATCGTGAGGTATAAACCCTATTAAATAGTAATAAGCTGAAAAGGGATTGCCCTCTCCATCAATATGTTCTTTTGTAAAATCTTCATCGGAAATGGACTCTAGTTGACGAAGAAGTTCGTTACGATAGTGGACTGTCTCACCAATGATTTCCTGTACTGTTTTGTTCTTTGCGTATTCTACCGCTTTTTTGTTGAACTCATCGAAATCAAGATGTTTAGCGGTCAAAGGTTGTTGACTTGTTATTCTCTGAATAGCTTCCTCAAGAAAATACTTATCCCAAAGCATAATATGTGCGATCATATCTTTCGGTGTCCATTTTCCTTCTGCAATCGGCGTGGCCCACATTTTCTCATCTAATTCCCTCATTGATTGTACATAAGGGATTAATCCCGAAAATTCATCTAGTAACTGCTCTTTATTTTGCAAAAAGTCGACCTCCCATATTTATAATTCACGTTTTTATACCATTCGACTTTAATTCCTATATTCCTCTTAGTTATCGTATTTCTAATTTTGTATACCAATCTAGTGCTTGCCGCTCGATTTCTATGGCAAGATCTTCCTTCCCCCTAATATACGATTCGATATCATCGGGAAACTCGTATGCCAACCGTTCTTTTAGATCGCCATATTGTTCCTTTATATTCGGATGTGTTCGCAAAAAGTCGCGAAAAGCGAGATGCCGTTTTATTTCAAAACTACCGATCTCGTAAATATGTACGTGATGAGTACGATCGTCTCCACCTTTTTTAAAATACCTTCTCCCCTTTATGCCATTCTCACCTTTTGGTTCATATCCTAGCGCTTGCATATTTAAGTTATATTGATCAACCAATTGAATATCCTTTACAACTGGCATGATATCAATAATTGGCTTAGCTTTTAACCCTAATACGGCCGTACTGCCAATATGGTGAATATCCACAATCAGTTCTCCAAAAAGCAGCTTTAGTTTGTTAGCCTCTTCTAAAAACATAGATGGCCAATTTTCATTATATGGATGTACTTCGACTTTTCTCATAATGTCACCTTATTTATGTTGAATCAGTCCAAAGCCAATTCCTGTTGGATCAACAAGGTATGCAAGATAAAATTCATCAAACTCCATCTTCTCTCGAACGATCATCGCCCCATGTTCTTTTGCTCTAGAAATAGAATCATCAATGGAATCCACTTCAATTTGGATTCTCGTTCCATGCGGGTAATCGTGAGGCCCTTTACTTATTCCGCCGTTCATCCCACCTCTCTCCGAATCTATTTCAGTGGAGACTGCCCAATAATCCCATTTCGGCTCAGAAATCTTCCACCCAAATACATTAGAATAAAAGGCAGCTGCTTTTTCTGGTTCCTGACTACTTAATTCGAATCCAATAACTTTTCCCATTTTCGATCTCCTTTTTTAACGCTATTTACGTACTCTAAAAGTAAAAAGGCCCATTCCCTTCGTGAAATGTCAATCCCTGTTGAACTATCGTTTACTAAAATACTCTTTTTCTAAAATAGAGTAATAATATTGATCAGTCCATTGGTTTTGCCAATAGAGTTCTTCTTTTAAAATAGCTTCCCTTGTCATCCCAAGGCGTTCCATTAAGGCTGCTGACCGTACATTTTGCGAATTGCACATACCTACCACTTTATGGGCACTTAATTTTTCAAAGGCAAATTTTAATAAGAGATTCGCCGCTTGACTTCCATATCCTTGTCCTGAAAATTCAGGGAGTATTGCATACCCAATTTCCCAGCTTTTTCGAAAATCAACATAACTCCATATTTGAGCTATGCCAATGGGCTTCCTACCTATTTCATCAACTAAAGACACTATAAAATCATAATTTTGTCCTTTTCTATCTTCGTCAATTCTTTCAATATACTTTTTATATACAACATCAATATCAGACTCGATAGACTCCTCATAGCTCCATAAGCTTTCATCACATTCTATCCTACAAATAAAATCCAAATCACTAAGCGACACCTTTGATAACCATAATTCCCCACTTGAAAACTTCATAAAATACCCACCAATCAGTAATTTCTTAGAACTAGTTCACTTATCGTGCAATCACCATCTTGACACTGTTCATTACGGGCATAGTAACCAAAAACTGCTAATGAAGTAATTCCCAATTGCCTTCAGTGTCAACATTTTCATTTAAGATATCGATAATTAAATTCATATAGATCTCTTCTTATATCCTCAATTTCCGCCGTATGCATGGCGCATTGAACAGTAGCGCATGCATGAAACCCCTTCCATTATTCGTGTTCTAAAGTATCAGGTTTTCTTTATACAAATCTTTATACAAATATTTGATTCAAATCTAATTCTAATCCAGATAAAACATGAACGGAAATCGCATCCTCTTTAGTAAAGACTCCCTGAAATTTATAGTTTCCATCAATTAAAAGATGAATTTCAACAGATTCGTTTGTTGGGTCAACAATCCAGTACTCCTTTACCCCCACTTCTTCGTAAAGTTGATATTTTATCCAGCGATCCAACTTCACAGATGAAGGCGAGAGGATTTCAATGATCAAGTCCGGTGCGCCATTACATCCTTTGTCATCAAGCTTATTTTGATCACATATAACCAACAAATCAGGTTGGACAACATTTTGTATTTCCGTATCTTGTTTATCTTCAACTTTTAATCGTACATCGAACGGTGCAAAAAACACCTCGCATTCCTTTCCACGCAAAAAGTTGGAAAATGCTGTGAATAACTCCCCAAGAATCTTTTGATGTCTTACTGAAGGTGCTGGTGACATATTGAAAATTTCCCCATTAATTAACTCAATCCTTTCACCCTCTTCCCACATTAGATAATCAGCATATGAATATTTCCTTTTTTCATTTGGAATGGCCATCTGAATCATTCCTTTCGACTTATTCTTAAGCTTATATTATCATAATCAGAAAAAAGCACCATGTGAGCTAATTCAACATTTCCATTTTCCCTCCATACGCCCCTTAACGATGGACAAGGGCAATTCATCTAAAAAATTCATTCAGAAACTTTTTTTAGTTTTTGGAAAAGTAACTTTCTCAATTATATATTCGTACATTATGTATCCGCTCAGACCTTGTATTTCTAAATTGCAAGTAATAAATTAACTCTCCATAAACAGAATTTATATTTTTCCCTTTTAAATATGGTAAGAATTCAGGATTTATTCTACTTTTGCATTTGATTCCTCCATAGCCAGAATGATCACCCATTCTTATTTACTATTTCATCTGACTTTTCGATGGGGGTCCATAAATTGGTGGAAAGCATTCATTCGTTGGGACTTTACGCTATTGAGGTTATAGGATGCTTTACACGTTCTGGAAAAATATAATTTCCATTTGTTAATACAAATAGCGTGTCATCACACTGAATTGGATTTCTTTCAAAAATCATTCCTTCATAATCTGGAGTATAATGAAAAACAATCTTTTTCCGTCCTTTGCCCACAATCGTATTTAATATCCGATTAATGTTCATCTCGTTTTTGCTGATTATGTCAAAAA
Organism: Bacillus niameyensis; assembly: GCF_001375535.1. Lineage (GTDB taxonomy): Bacteria > Bacillota > Bacilli > Bacillales > Bacillaceae_C > Lederbergia > Lederbergia niameyensis. The sequence continues at coordinate 4,198,399 of NZ_LN831197.1, read as the reverse complement.
TATCAATTTGGTTTTCAGCTTTATTGAAAATCACAATAGCATCTTCAGAATCAAGGTAATAAAGATTATCACAAAAAACATTTAGGCAATAATACATGAAAATACCTTGTGAATTCAGTGTTGCAAACCGCTGAGAGACAGGAACTCTTTCTTTGGCAAATTCATAAATAAAATGAAGGTCTGCGATTTTTTCACTATCCAGCTTATAAAGTTTATTTTTTACTTTCTGATCAGACGAGAAATCCGTAGTATATTGAAATTCCTCTACTTTATTAAATCCAAATTTCGGATAAAAGTCTAAAACGCTTTGATTGGCAAAAAGATAGATAAAATCACACTTATTCTTATATTCTTCTAAAACTCGATTCAGTAAGCTTTTGGAAAGCCCCCTGTTTCGGTAATGAGGTTCGGTCATTACTGTTCCAATTTGTAATGCGGTATGTTGCTTGCCATCAACTAGTAAATCAAGAACATTCAACGAGACATTCGCAACTACTCTACCTTCATCCACATATGAAAAAGGAATGTAACTCCCTCCCCAAAAACCACTTTCATACCATTTTTTGAAATCAATCCCAAACACACTGTTTGCGAGCTCGAAAAAGCTTTTCCTAAGTGAGGCATGGTCACGATAATCTTTTATAAACTTTAGCTCTTTCATAAAGTGAAGCTCCTTGTCGCCAATTTATAATCCTCATATATTCATTTACTATTAGTCCTGTTGGTTAGAGGAGATTAATAGTAATTAGCAGACTCTACTATAAGTTTTGTCGTTTCACCATATATTAACTACCGATTCGTTATTTTCAATTCTTAATCTACTTTCCCTTAACCAATCGATACTCCATTGGTCCAAGTTCGAAAAATCCCAACTGCGATAACATCCTACATAAACAATGATTTCTCTTAATTGAAGGAAGAGCGGGATGTGTTTAAGCCACTCTATATCGAAATAGTTTTCTTCCTTATATCCTTTTAAGAAATGATCCATAAAAAGACGGGCTTGAAATTCTCTATTCGATCTCCCATCTTCCCCGCCAAATACATAAACAAAATAATATAATGGAATGGCAATATCCTCAGCGAACCAACTATATTGAGCTTCATCAAAATCAAAAAGAGTAATTGTTCCTTCGCCGTTCACGAGGAAATTTCCAACACCTATATCACCGTGAATAAGCCCATACGAATTTTTATCCTTAGTAATGTTTTCGTGTATTCTACTCATTAAATTGGTACTGGATTCAATCACCAAAGGTTGATCTGCTGGAACATATTTTTCTATATGTTGCAAGTAATAGTTCTGCCTCCAGTCGTGTCTCCGTATCGATTGATCATCGGGATCATATCCTTTAGATAAGGAATGAATCTTCCCCATAATCTTACCAAGTCTGTAATATAGGTTAGTGTCGTGTAAACAATCAGGGTAGCCAATTTTCTTACCTTCTGCTTTTACAAAAGAAGTAACAATAAAATCTATATTATTGCTATTAACAACTTCGACATAATTTCCTCGTAAAGACTTGATAGGACAGGAAACAGAAACGCCATTTCCAGCCAAATAAAGCAGCCAATCCATCTCTCCCTTTACTAAATTAACGCTGCGATGAGAACTTGGAGTAAACCTCAAAATATAGCACTGATTTTCTTTTTGATATTCGAATATGAAATTCTGCCAGTTTCCAATATGTAATAAGTCATTAATGGAAATGCCAAATCTATTTGCTCCTATACTTTTAACTTCCACATTAAATTGTTCAATAATTTCTTGTTCCATAGGTGTATCCCTCTTTACTCCAAAGGATCCGAAATTGTTCCTCTGGCTTTAATTAAATCTTCTCCAATATAGATTTAACAAAATCCGTTTTTTCATCTGCATATTTGTGTTTATCATTTTTATTGATTGTTGAAAGTCTCATTTTTAGCTGTTCATACTCAATTCTTGCCGCATCATTCGTTCTCAAATAATCTCTAAATTTCAACTGATCCGTTAGATACATACTTCCACTTTGATACATATGAATTTGATGTGTTCTTGGTTCACCCTTGCTGAAATAATATCGTTCTGGAAGTATATTTGTTCCTTTGTAGGAGTAGCCTATTTTTTCTAAAGGTGTAGCACAATATTCCCCATCCCCAAAAACTTTGATTTCAACTGCGATGTCAATGATCGGCTTTGCACTTAGATCCTTTACAGCTGTACTTCCAATATGGTGAATATCAACAACATATTTATTAATTTCCTTTTGTATTTTCTCCTTCTCTCGAAAAAATTCTTCATTCCATTTTTCTGTCCAAGGCACTAAAAAAACCTCACCTTTTGGAAGTCCTAGCATGTCATCACCTTAATTTCATTTTCAATCCCTTGCATAATCTCATATGCGCCTTCTGATTTGTTAGAACATACAACAACCTTAGTTCCAATAGTAGGATAAAAAGCAGAATGAAAGCTAACGCCAGGGTCATAGCCCATGACATGATACTTTATAACGCTCTTTTCATTTGTTTTAATCCACACACCATAACCATACCAATTGCCATCATCGTCTACTTGAGCATGGGGAGTAAGTAACAATTTAGTAGTTGATTCACTTAGAAGTTGATTACTCATAAGCGCTTCCCAGAGCTTAACCATATCATTAACTGTAACAAATGCTCCTCCGTCTGAGCCGCCTTTTACAGGTAATGAATAAATATTGGTTTTCCACGTATGATCGGGGTAATCAATATATCCTTGAGCGGTATCGGAAGGTAGTGAATCCAATTCAAAATAGCCTGACTCTAGCACGTTAGCTTTTTTAAAAATATTTTCTTGAACATAATCCGTAAAATTCATCTGACTTGCTTGTTCAACAATTAAGCCAAGCACGATATATCCTGCGTTATTATAATGAAATCTCTCTCCTACTCTATATTTCATAGATTGATTTTGAAATAATGGTAAAAAATCCTTTAAACTTCTTATTCTATACATTGGATTTTGAATCCATAACTCTTCAAAGTCATCCATTACTTCCTCATCAAAGTAATCTGGTATTCCAGATGTATGTGTTAATAAATGATGGATAGTAATTTCTTCAGAAAAGTGTGGGAAAGGTACATCTAGACACTCGTTCAACTTCATATCAAAGGCAATTTTCCCCTCGTCAACAAGCTGACAAATCGCTATGCCTGTAAATAGCTTGCAGCCTGACGCGATACCAAACCGAGTGGTTGGTTTATTCGTTATCTTTTCAGAACGATTAGCATATCCGTAGCTTACTGCTGCTAAAACTTCCTCTGCTTTGACTAAGACTGTACCTGAGAAATCACTACAACTCTGTATATCTTTTATACGTTTTAATAATTCTGCTTTCATTAAGCTCCTCCAATAATTTGATTACCTTTTGGCTACTAGACTATCCCCTTTTATAAGTCCTAGCAGTAAAAGCTTTATTTTGATTCCGCGATATGCCAACATACACCTGAAGGATCTATTAAATGGATTTCCCGTTTTCCCCAAGGGTATTCTGTTGGTTCCTTCACCTTAATCGGATAATTTTTATTTTGAATGTTATTCTGGATATTAGTCCACCACTCATCAAGGTCTGGGACGAGCAATTCAACCATAAAGTTACTTTGAAATTCTTCGTTATGAAAATTTTGGAGATAAAATTCTTGTTCATCCAATCGAAATATAGTAAGTCCACTATCCGAATACATTTTTTGAAAACCAAGGTCTTCAAAAAAACGCTTTGCTTGAGGATAATCTTCACCTGAAGGAATAAATGGACGTAGTTTGATTAAATCCATAACGCTCACCTCACTATTTTGTTTACTTTAGCTTTTTCACAAAATATTTCTTCTTTTTGCCCATTCATTCTCTAAAATACTCATTTCCCATAAACTCCAATATTCATTACCGTGTTTCCTTGAATCTCTTAGTAACCCCTCTTTTATAAAACCTGCTTTTTCATAACAGGCGATGGCCGTAACATTAAAGTCAAACCCCCCCAGACCTACTCGGTGCAAATGAAGCTCATCGAATGCAATTTTTAGGGTTTCCTTTATCATTTGCTGTCCTATTCCCTTGCCCCTTGTATTTTTATCACCGACTAATACTTTTCCAACTCTAGCAGACTTATTTTTCCTATCAATTTTCCCTAATGAAATATGGCCAATTACATTTTCAGTTTCATTATCTATGACTTTATAAACAAAAGTTTCTGATCCTTCCTTGTTGGCGCTTTCTATATATTTTTCCAACTGAACTTCATCAAGCGGATAATTAAACCCAGGCCCACCCCATTGGAGTAGGAATTCTGGAGTTTTAATCCATTGAATCAGTTGTTTAAAATCAGAACGCTCAAAATATTTTAGTTGAATCATAACTGTCTCCTTTTCACAAATTCACATACGCAACGTACTTAGATAAACTTTTGCATACCCGGTCTAATTCTCAATAAATGCTATCTTTGTTCCATCCATTTTTATGATTGAATTTTTCAAAAAAGAGGAACTGCCTTTCTTTCATTGGAGCCACAAAGATTGGCAATCTTCTTCCCTGTGATGTTTTCAAAATAATGTTGATGATTTTTCAACCGTTCTTTTGGATTTTGGATTATTTGCTTTGCCTTCAATTGAGGATGGCCATATCGCGTATTCCAAAATTCATAAGCTCTATATTCCCATGCAATTTTATTTTTGGCACTTTGTTCATTCATTGCAATAACCGCCTCCTAAAATGGACTAGACATTAATATTCGTTTAATTTCGATAAAACCCTGCATCAGTTGAAAATAAAGATTCATTATTTGCTTGTTTCCTTTCTTTTATACTAGAATAATGAAAGATGTTAAATTCGGTGAAAGAAGTTTTGCACATGTTAAAATCTCTCTTTTTAATGATCATTCGTTTTTATCGAAAATTCATTTCTCCACTGAAACCTCCTACCTGCCGCTTTTATCCGACTTGTTCCCAATATGGACTAGAAGCTATTCAACGTTTTGGTGCCATCCGCGGCGGTTGGCTGACGATTAAAAGAATAGGTAAATGCCATCCCTTTCATCCTGGAGGCATTGACCATGTTCCTGAAAAGAAAGAAAAATAACCGAGTTTAAAGGGAATCCCTGTAAGTTGGGAAGTTTTTTTATTTGAAGATGAGATTTTATACTTTTTATGAGGCATAATCTCTTAAGATTCATAAGGAATTCTTTCAACTTAGAGAGGGATTTTTCAACTTTTAAGGATTCTTTCAATTTTCCAAGCAGGACATGAGACACTTTTTCATGTACCGTTCGTCGAAAAAAAGGGCGCCTACGGGACATGAGATGCTTTATCACGGACCGTTCGCGGAAAAAAAAGGATACTACGGGACATGAGACGCTTTATCACGGATCGTTCGCGGAAAAAAAAGGATACTACGGGACATGAGATGCTTTATCATGGACCGTTCGCGGAAAAAAAAGGAACCTACGGGACATAAGACGCTTTATCACGGACCGTTCGTCGAAAAAAGAGGCGCCTATGGGACATGAGATGCTTTATCATGGACCGTTCGCGGAAAAAAAAGGAACCTACGGGACATGAGACGCTTTATCACGGACCGTTCGCGGTAAAAAAAGGAAACTATGGGACATGAGATGCTTTATCACGGACCGTTCGCGGAAAAAAAAGGAACCAATGGCCTCGAGACTCGGACTTTTTCAGTGCCCTCCTACTGAGGAGTAATATTTTTTCACATGAATGATGAATTTCTTGCTTGCTTTTCATCGTAAAATCCAGTAAGATAAATTCCGGAATACAAATCGTAATCATTACTATTTACACCGAGAGAATGGAGGCTACCATGAATAAATTTATTTTATGGCTCTTACCTATTTCTTTTCTTCTGTTGATGGCCGCCTGTGGCAATAACGAACAACATGAAGATGGGAAAATGGTTATATATACAACTGTTTATCCGCTCCAGTACTTTGCTGAACGTATTGGCGGCGAAGATACAATTGCAAAAAGCGTCTATCCACCTGGATCAGACGAACATACTTTTGAACCTTCTCAAAAAGATATGATGAATTTAGCTGATGCCGATCTTTTCCTATATATTGGATATGATTTAGAAGGTTTCGCTAAAAAAGCGGAAACTACGTTGAAAAATGAGCATGTCAAGATGGAAGCTGTTGGGGAGAAAATTTCTTTAGAACATGATGAAGATGAACATAATGATCACGATGGACATGATCATGGGGGTATAAATCCTCATCTTTGGATTGACCCCATTTATGCAAAAGAAATGGCGGAGCAAATTTTAAATAACTTAGTTGAATTACAGCCGGATCAGAAGGTAAAATTCGAAAAAAATTATCAAGAACTAGCCGAGGAATTAGATAGCTTGAATGAAGACTTTATAAAAATGGCGGAAAGTTCAAAACGAAAAGAGTTCGTTGTCGCGCATGCTGCTTATAGTTATTGGGAAACACGATATGGCTTAGAACAAATCGCCATCGCAGGGATTTCTTCATCTGAGGAACCTTCGCAAAAGAAATTACAGGAAATTGTCGAAACTATTAACGAGAAAAACATCCCATATATTTTAGTAGAGCAGAACATTAATTCCCGCTTAGCAGGTGTCCTTCAAAAGGAATCAAATACTAATATTCTGCACATTCACAATCTCGCTGTATTAACAGATGACGACATTAAGAACAATGAAACGTATTTCTCCCTTATGAAGAAAAATATAAATACTTTACAAGAGGCACTGAACTAAAGTCTTTTAAAAATGCTTTGAGCACTTTTGCATTAGCAGAAGTGCTCTTTTAAATGTTATACAAACTCTTCCTTATACAGTGTTATCTCTTTCATTCTTTTTAAATTCAAGGAAAAACCGAGTCCAGGACCATTAGGAACAACAATCTTCCCATTCTTCATTTCTATCAAGGGCTCGATAATATCTTCCTCCCAATAATGATTTGATGAAGAAAGGTCACCTGGGATGGAAAAACCGGGGAGTGAAGCAATCGCGATGCTATGTGCTTTCGAAATACCGAATTCAATCATTCCACCGCACCAAACTGCAATTTCATTTTCTACACAGAGATCATGTATTTGTTTTGCATTTTGTAAACCACCAACCCGACCGACTTTAATATTCACTACTTGACAACTTCCAAGCTGAATAGCGCTCTTGACATCATGTACACTTGTGATGCTTTCATCTAAACAAATCGGTGTTTGAAGCTGTTTCTGTAACTTTGCATGCTCTACAATATCTGTCACCCGGAGTGGTTGCTCAATCATGATTAGGTTAAATTCATCCAATGTACGGAGATGTTCGATATCCTGAAGTGTATAAGCCGAATTGGCATCAACCATTAACGGTACATCCGGAAAAACCTTTCGAATAGCTTTTAAAAACTCTATATCATTCTCAGGACTAATCTTTATTTTTATGCGCTCATAGCCACTTGTAGAAAACTGCTCAATCTGACGCAATGCCTCATTGATACTTTGTGTTGCCACAACTGCCCCAGCAAGAACTTCATTGCGGGTTCCTCCGAGCGATTCAGAAAGTGGTTTCCCCATTCGTTTACTATAAAGATCCCAAAGAGCTGTTTCTACTCCACTTTTCGCCATTTCATTCCGTCGAATAAAAGAAAATACATTAGTTAAATCGCGAGGATGTTCCACCGGTTGTTCCATAAGCTTCGGTAATAAAAAATCCTTTTGAATATGAAAGGCTGTCTTCACCGTTTCTTCTGTATACCACGGGGAGGAGAATGCTACTGTTTCCCCAAATCCTGCTACACCGTCCTGATCGATTAACTCTACGATGATCGCTTCTCGATTCTTCACAACACCTAAATGAGTAGAAAATGGCTTTTTCAAAGGCATGGAAATAATAGATAGCCGTGCTTTTTTGATATACATCATTGAGAGCGCCCACCTTCTACATAATAAATAAGCTCTCGCCTTAACAACTTATTCGAAGCATTCCTCGGCAAAGTATTAACTTGAATAATTCTCTTTGGTATTTTATAACGCGCCAATCGCTCATCGCAAAATTGAAGAATATTCTTTTCTTCTGCATGCTTCTTTAACACAACGAAAGCATAAGGAACTTGTCCCCATGTCGGATCATCTATCCCCGTCACGCCTGCTTCCACTACAGCGTGATGAGCCATTAATACTTCTTCTATTTCTGCGGGATATATATTTTCGCCACCGGAGATGATTAAATCAGAACGGCGGTCCACAACATATAAAAATCCTTCCTCATCCAAATAGCCCAAATCACCTGTTTTTAGCCACCCTTGATCAAAGGTTGACGCATTCGCATCTGGCCGATTTAAATAACCAGCTGTAATGTTCGGCCCCTTTAATTGAATTTCTCCTATTTGTCCAGCTTCTAAAAGTTCCCCGTTCCCATCCACTACTTTAATTTGTGCAGGGAAAAGCGGCTTTCCTGCCGATCCCAACTTTTTCAAACAATCTTCTGGTGAAAGAGTTGCTATTTGCGAAGATGTTTCAGTCATTCCGTATGTTTGAAAAATTGGTATCCCTTTATCAACACATTTTTCAAGAAGCGGGCGAGGCGCTGGTCCTCCTCCTAGAAGCATACATCGAACAGCGCTATGATATCCTTCATCATCTAAATCATCTAGCATTCGGTTCAACATAGCCGAAACTACCGACATAATCGTTATTTGCCCACTGCAAAGCAACTGATTCGCCTTTTTTTCATCAAACTGTTCCATTAAATAGACTGGCATTCCGTAGATTATACTCCTCATCAAAATGGACATGCCACTAATATGAAAAAGCGGAACAGCACAAAGCCATGCGTCATTCTCCCGAAGCCCAAGATTCAATGAAGAACCAACAGCACTCCACCAATGATTTCCGAAAGATTGCAGCACACCTTTAGGCTTGCCTGTCGTTCCCGAAGTGTACATAATTGAACAAACTTCATCAAGTAGAAATTCATTTCTTATTTCGATTTCTTGCAATGGAAGTGTACGTAATTGTATCGGAGTAAAGCTATTCATATCTGCTTTCAATTGTTGTAACTGTTCAGCAATCTTTGAAAAATCCTCATCATAGATCAATACTTTTGTTTCACTGTCTTCCAATTGAAATTGTAACTCTGATGCAGTTAATCGAAAGTTGAGAAAGACTATATCCACTCCTATTTGTTGAAGGGCATGAATAATAAAAACCATATCTGGGCGGTTTTTCATTAAGATTGCAACGCGATCATGTCGTTTTATCGATAAAGAAGCTAGCCTTTTAGTAAATTCTTGGACAATTTCTGCCATTTCACGAAAAGTCCAGGTTCTTTCTTCAAATACTAGAGCTTTGCGATCTGGAGTCAAATAAGCCCTTTGTAAAAGAAAATTGGGGATTGCTTCTTGCATTTGATCACTTCCCTTAAAAATGTCGAACTATAGATTATAGTTACCAAATTCCGTTGTTTGATCGTCTTTTCTATGTATTAAAAGAAAAGCTTGATGGATCTACCATCAAGCAGCTTTTACAATATTAAGGAAAACGCGGGAATTGATCAAAATCAGGTTTGCGTTTTTCTTTAAATGCGTCGCGCCCTTCTTTTGCTTCTTCTGTCGTGTAATAAAGAAGAGTAGCATCTCCCGCTAATTGTTGAAGACCTGCAAGACCATCCGTGTCAGCGTTGAAGGAGGCTTTCAAGAAACGAAGAGCTGTTGGGCTCTTTTCAAGCATTTCTTCGCACCATTTTACTGTTTCTTCTTCCAGCTGTTCAAGAGGAACGACAGTGTTCACTAAGCCCATATCTAAAGCTTCTTGAGCATTGTATTGACGGCACAAGAACCAAATTTCTTTTGCCTTTTTATGGCCAATAATCCGTGCCAAGTAGCCAGCGCCATATCCTGCATCGAAACTTCCGACTTTAGGTCCCGTTTGACCAAAGACAGCATTATCTGCAGCAATCGTTAAGTCACAAACAACATGAAGAACATGTCCTCCACCAATCGCATAACCAGCAACCATCGCAACAACTGGTTTTGGAATTACGCGGATTAATCTTTGTAAATCAAGGACATTCAGACGTGGGATATTATCTTCACCAACATAACCACCATGTCCACGAACTTTTTGGTCACCACCTGAACAAAAGGCCTTTCCACCTGCACCAGTTAGAATAATGACTCCAACAGATGAATCATCCCGTGCATACGCAAAAGCGTCAATCAACTCTGTAACAGTCCTTGGCGTAAACGCATTATGTACCTCTGGACGATTAATCGTTATTTTCGCAATCCCGTTATATGTTTCATAAAGAATATCTTGGTATTCCCTTTCACTTGTCCAAACAATCGACATTTTGATTAACTCCCCTTTCGACATTATCTATAAACTTCTTTACTATTGTACCAAAATAATCTGGCTTCTCCACGTGAATTGCATGTCCAGCTTCTAAAAACATATGAAGCTGTGCATGTGGAGCATAATCTTTCATATTGCCATTTAGCTGACAAAATTTTGTATCCAACTCACCGCAGAGAAGTAATAAGGGCATTTTAATATCTGAAAGCTCTGGCCACCATGAAGGCTGCTTTCCCGTCCCCATTCCCTTTAAGCTATTTGCTAACCCAATTGGATTCTGTTCAAGGCGATGAATTCTAATTTGTTCTTGTACTTTAGCTTCAAGCAGTTTCTGGCTGGAAAATAATGGGATATCCTCCCAATAATGAACAAATTCCTCTAATCCTTGATCAAGAATCATATTTGCTATTTTTTCATCTTGCTGGATGCGAGCTTTTTTTTCTTCAGCGAGTTGCAAACCAGGAGAGCTGCTTTCAAGGATTAGACTTGCCACTTTTTCGGGATAAAGTATGGCAAATGTAAGGGCAAGCCTTCCTCCCATCGAATAGCCTAATACATGTGCTTTTTCGATATTGAGCTGCTCTAAAAAAAAGGCAAGATCGGCTGCTACCGATTTGATATCGTATCTGTTCTGATCGGATGGTGAATCTGATTTACCATGTCCTAAAATATCAATCATAATTAATTGATAACTTTCTTTCCAATATTTTACGAATGGAAGCCATGTGCGATAGTCGCCTGTAAAGCCGTGGAGTAAAAGTAGTGGCGGACCACTCCCGACGATTTCATAATAATATTCGACACCATCCATCATTTTAGCCTTCATTTTTTAACACCTTGCAAATAACCATTTATTTCCCGAGAAATACTCTTCCACATTTCTTGATGAGACGTCAAATTTTGCATTCGATCTGTCGGAACTTCGATTACGTTTAACCCCTCATGATTAGTCGCATTCGAAATCGCAAGTTTATATTGATCCCAATCACTTATTTTCGTATATTTCCCGTTATACATACGAACAGCATGTTCAAAATCCAGTCCGGTCGGTGTTCCAAATAAAATTTCAAAATGCTTTGGCTCGGCTGCCTGAGGGAGATAAGAAAAAATTCCTCCGCCATCATTATTGAGTAAAATAATCGTTATATTTAATTTATGGAGCTTAGCAGCTAATAACCCATTCATATCATGGAAGAAGGAAAGATCCCCGATCACTAAAAAGAGAGGGCGTTTATGGACAGATACACCCATTGCTGTCGAAACGACTCCATCAATCCCATTTGCACCACGATTTGCCATTATATGGATATTTTTATCCGTTTTATGGAAAAATGTATCAACATCTCGGATTGGCATACTGTTTCCAACAAAGACTGTACTTTTAGCTGGAAGGCATTTCGAAAATTCGTAAACGGCCTTCCCCTCTTCCAGGTCATCCTCAAGGAGCATATAGTTTGAAATTGTTTCTTTTGCTATTTGATCGATCTTTTTCCATATCGATAACCAGCTTGTCATACTCCTCTTTTCTAATAAAATGCTAACTTTTTCACAAAACTCAACCTCATCACAATAAATCATTTGAGATGCAATCTGACTTGGATCACGCCAGCCAGCACCTCCATCAATTATGATGTGCTTTGCTTTGTTATATTTTTTCATAAATAAAGTAAGTGGTTTTGAAACAGGCATCGCTCCAAAACGTATAACTATATCGGGCTCTAAATATTCAACAGTATCCGATGATTTTAAAATGGCATCATAACTATCGATAACATGTCCATTCGGATCTTCCACACTTCTTAACTGGGATAGAGGATCCGCAAGAATTGGAAATCCTAATCTTTCCGCTAACTGCAGGACAGCAGATGGAAAATTTTGTTGATCAATTGGACCGCAAACGATGATGCCTTTTTCAAACGATTTTAACTGATCTGCCAATCTTTCTATCGCATCTAGTGATAAACTAAGGTGACCACTTTCAATTGTTAAGGGCTCCTCTTCATTCGTAAAAAGAACAGGATTTAAATTCGGAATTAATGGTTCGCGTAAAGGGAAATTCAAATGGACTGGCCCCTTTTTCAAAGCCATTGCTTCCTTCACAGCACGTCTAGCAGTTGTTTTAGCATAGATTGTTTGCCCACTATCAGGAAGTGCCATTTCACTAAACCAGCGAACGTGATGCCCATATAAATGAAGCTGATTAATCGCTTGTGGTGCGCCGACATCCCGCAATTCATGAGGACGGTCAGCTGTAAGGACAATTAGCGGGATTCTCGATAAGTCCGCTTCAACGACAGCTGGAAAGTAATTTGCTGAAGCTGTTCCTGAAGTACATAGTAAAGCAACAGGGCTTGCGGTCGCTTTTGCAAGCCCCAAAGCAAAAAATCCAGCAGATCGCTCATCAACCTCGATATAAACTTGTAAATCTGGATGCTCAGCCATGAGAAGCGCTAAGGGGGTTGATCTTGAGCCAGGACTAATAACGACATCTCTCACACCTGATTGAACAAGCCCAACTATAAAAGCTGCTAAATATTGCGTAAGTGCTTCTTGATGTTGATTCATATTTCTTTTCCCCCTATCGCATTTAACATTGGCTTGAATTTCACGCGAGTTTCTCTCAATTCCTTTTCAGCAACTGAATCTGAAACTAATCCGCAACCGGCGTACAAATAAGCTGAATTGCCTTTCAGCAGCCCAGAACGAATGCCTACGATAAATTCTCCATTCCCTTGAAAGTCTGTCCAACCAATTGGGCTTCCGTAAAAACCGCGATCCATCTCTTCATTCTCCCGGATCAGTTTCATCGCCGGTTTCCGAGGTACTCCACCTAATGCAGGTGTTGGATGTAGATCTTTTACTAATGAAAAAATGTTACCTTTCTTATTAATTTTCCCAACAACCGGTGTATATAAGTGCTGGATATAAGGAGTTTTCATCAATATTGGATCCCCTGGTATTGATAGTTGGTTACAATAAGGCCTTAAAGCATCCTCAATCATGGAAACAACGAGTTCATGCTCGAATAGATTTTTCGGATCATTTAATAAACCTTCTCCTAAATTCCGATCATCCTCCTCATCTTTTCCTCTTCTAGTAGATCCTGCTAAACAAGTCGATAATACTTCTGTTCCTGTTATCTTTACAAGTCTCTCTGGAGAAGCTCCAAGAAAGCAGCCATCTTCAGCTTCCATAGAAAAGATAAAACTTGATTGTTGCTGATCCGCTAATTGTTGAAGGATATAGGTAGATGATGGTTGATCTGAAAAGGACACTTTTAATTTTCTCGCCAATACTACCTTTTTCATTTCTGTTGATTTTAAAATATTTACTATATCTTTTACACTGTTTACCCATTTCTCAACATTAATTTCTTCCATGTCTTTAATATGCGGAGTATTTGTTGCGGCTGAATCCGTAGTGGTTGTTAATTGTTGAACAAACTCTTTGAGATCTTGTTCCATATAACCTTTACTCTCTGCCGACTCTAAAAAGTGATTCATCGTTATATAATATCGGTTGTTCGAAAAAGTTAACATGATTTTAGGTAAATAAAATAATGACTCACCGTAATGATCCCATTCACTCATTTTTATGCTTTCTGTATCAAAGGAAAAGCCCCCAAACAGAAGAGGCCCAGTACCTATAACATTATATGAATTATCGATAATTGCCGTTTTTAAAATTCTTTTCCACTGTTGGTCGATTTCATCAAACCGATTCATACTTGAGCTATTTGAAATAGAGGCGGATACTCCAAGTCCTACTATAAACGTTTCTCCATCTGGACTTCTCCAAAAAAAGCGTTGCCCCTTATATTGTGCTTGATTAATATTGTAAAATTCATATGGGTTGCAAAATTCTATTTGAGTTGTATGGCTAAAAAGCCTCTTTTTTCCGTTCATCTTTCGAATCTCTCCTAAAACCCTTCTTTGTCTGTACCTTACTATTATATATGAAGAGATCGCTTTAATGTAGCATTCACGCTTAAGGAAATCATTTCCCACTATTATTTTCGCTTTTTAGATTGACACTTTATTATACATTTCCTAAACTTTAAGGATAGGTTCTTTTTAAAATGATAGAGGAGAGACAAATAAATGAAGGTTCAAGCAAATTCTGTTGTACCAGCAGATAAAGGTTGGCGAATTTGGTGGCAATTAACACGCCCTCATACGTTGACTGCTGCTTTTGTTCCTGTACTACTTGGAACAGCATTGGCGGGGAAACAACAACATACTATTCATATTTCACTTTTTATTACTATGCTCCTTGCGAGTTTATTAATTCAAGCCGCAACTAATATGTTTAACGAATACTTTGATTATAAAAGAGGTCTAGATCACGAAGGCTCAGTTGGAATTGGTGGTGCAATCGTTCGAAACGGGGTCCATCCTAAAACAGTTTTAAAACTTGCTTTTACCCTTTTTGGAGTGGCCCTTATTCTTGGAGCCTACATTTCATTAAATAGCAGCCTTTGGATTGCTGTTGTAGGGCTAATCTGTATGGCAGCAGGTTATTTTTATACAGGTGGTCCACATCCAATTGCTTATACACCATTTGGAGAACTAACATCCGGATTTTTTATGGGCTTTATTATTATACAAATATCCTTTTTTATTCAAACTGGATCTATTTCAAGTCTAAGCATCCTCATTTCCATACCAGTGTCTATTCTAATTGGAAATATAATGCTTTCCAATAATATACGTGATTTGGACGGGGATAAAGAAAGCGGACGGAAAACAATCGCCATTCTAGTAGGAAGGCAAAATGCGATCAAGATTTTAGCAGCATTATTCATCGTATCTTACTGTTGGATTATCTTATTAGTTGTATTTACGGATACGTCTTATTGGCTACTTGTCACATTCATCAGTATTCCGAAAGCATATAAAGCAGTAAAAGGTTTTATTGGTAAAACAGAACCGCTTCATATGATGCCAGCGATGGTTGCTACCGCTCAAACTAACACGATTTTTGGATTTTTGATGTCGATTGGTTTAATTATCAGCTACTTTTCAAATTTCTAAACCCTTGTTTATCAAGGGTTTTTTTATTTATCAAGAAACAGGGAAAGATAAAATAGAACATAAAATAGATGTTCATACTCTGTAAAGAAATCTAAAGGAAGTGACACCATGATCTCAAAACAGCAATTATCACAGTTAAAAAAAGAATTATTGCAACAAAAAGAGCAATTTGAAATAACCTCTGATGAAGATAGTTTTAAAAATAGAAGTGCGCATGAAAATCTTGGAGAATTATCACTATATGATAACCACCCTGCAGATCTTGGAACAGGTTTTTACGAAAGAGAGAAGGATTTTGCATTATCTGTTCATGCACAGGATGAATATGGAAAAGTACAACACGCTTTAGAGGCAATGGAAAAAGGAAGCTACGGGAGATGTGAAGTATGCAATGTAGAGATTCCTTTTGAGCGGTTAGAGGTGCTTCCAGCCACTACATTTTGTAAGGAACACTCTCCAGATCAGGCAATTCCAACTGATCGCCCAGTGGAAGAAGACGTACTGGAACCCGCACATGATGATTCCTTTTCTTATCGGCTTAAAAGCCCTGTGAAGGATTATGAAGATATCTTTGAAGAAGTTGCAAAGTTTGGGACATCAGAAACGCCTTCAGATTTCATTGGTGATTACGATGATTATAACGAACTTTACCATGATGCGAGTAAAGATGGAACTCAGGAGGAATATGAAACTTTTAGTGTGACAGATATTACTGGTACCCATCGAGAAATACTTCAAACAGATGAACAAGTGGAATATAAAGAAATGTTAGATGAATTAGGAATGGAATCCGAACTTGGAGATATTCCCTATTATGAAAGAGACAGCTATTTAGAGGATGAGGAGCATTAAGCTGAATGTATGATTGTTAGATGCTTCTTGAGAAGCTTCATCAGCCTGTTTTGAAATTTTTAACGAAGAAATGTAAAAGGCTCCAAGAGGGGCTCAATTCTTGCGAATCGTAGGCATAGAGGACCTTCGGTTTTAAAAAGATATCTACCACCAATTATCTTATCTTTTAAGCTAAAATGAGAGTCAGATCAAAAAAGAAGGTCATGTCGTATAAGTAGACATGACCTTCTTTTTATTTGATGACCCCTACGGGATTCGAACCCGTGTTACCGCCGTGAAAGGGCGGTGTCTTAACCGCTTGACCAAGGGGCCATGTATAATGGCGGAGAAGGAGGGATTTGAACCCTCGCGCCGCTTACGCGACCTATGCCCTTAGCAGGGGCACCTCTTCAGCCTCTTGAGTACTTCCCCGTACATAAAACAATAATGTAAATATTGATTCCGGGTGATTATAATTTTTCAAAATTAACTCCGCAGGTAGGATTCGAACCTACGACCGATCGGTTAACAGCCGATAGCTCTACCACTGAGCTACTGCGGAATGGTGGGCCTAAGTGGACTCGAACCACCGACCTCACGCTTATCAGGCGTGCGCTCTAACCAGCTGAGCTATAGGCCCATAATGATGGAGCGGGTGATGGGAATCGAACCCACGACAACAGCTTGGAAGGCTGTAGTTTTACCACTAAACTACACCCGCATAAAATATTTTTTTCATGGGGCGACTAGTGGGAATCGAACCCACGAATGTCGGAGCCACAATCCGATGCGTTAACCACTTCGCCATAGCCGCCATGATATTGGCACCGTTATAATAAAGGTGGCTCAGGACGGAATCGAACCGCCGACACAAGGATTTTCAGTCCTTTGCTCTACCGACTGAGCTACTGAGCCACTATGTATTATGGCGGTCCGGACGGGACTCGAACCCGCGACCTCCTGCGTGACAGGCAGGCATTCTAACCAACTGAACTACCGGACCATTGATTGCGGGGATAGGATTTGAACCTATGACCTTCGGGTTATGAGCCCGACGAGCTACCAGACTGCTCCACCCCGCGATAATAATATTGATGTTTATGGCGGAGGAAGAGGGATTCGAACCCCCGCGCGGTGTAACCCGCCTGTCGGTTTTCAAGACCGATCCCTTCAGCCAGACTTGGGTATTCCTCCGTAATATGAAAGTAGCTATGGTGGACCTTGTAGGACTCGAACCTACGACCGGACGGTTATGAGCCGTCTGCTCTAACCAGCTGAGCTAAAGGTCCTTATTTGGTAGCGGCGGAGGGGATCGAACCCACGACCTCACGGGTATGAACCGTACGCTCTAGCCAGCTGAGCTACGCCGCCCCAATAGAAACTTTTATTAAAATGGTGGAGCCTAGCGGGATCGAACCGCTGACCTCCTGCGTGCAAAGCAGGCGCTCTCCCAGCTGAGCTAAGGCCCCAAATTGTTCTGAATAGTGGTCGGGAAGACAGGATTCGAACCTGCGACCCCTTGGTCCCAAACCAAG
>NZ_LN831197.1:3848159-4175659 GCF_001375535.1 Bacillus niameyensis | reverse complement strand
GCTGGCGATGATCAAATGATCATCTATTTATTATTGACGTTCGTTTCGTTCAGTTTTCAAAGATCAAATTCACTCGCCTCTTAACAGCGACTTTTTAATATTAACATTTTCGTTTTATGCTGTCAAGCATTTTTTTAAAATGTTTTTTAAAAATCTTGTTTGTCCTTGTTTCTCTTAAGGACGAATATTAATATAACATGCATTTTTTTATAGTGCAATAGTTTTTTCATCTTTTTTTAAAACTTTTTTTAAAAAAATCATATTCTGTCGAGAATCTACATATATATTACCAAATAAAATTCTTATAAGGAAGGTGCAAATTAGTGCTAGAAAAAATCGCCTTAATCATCGCAGTACTTACGGCTGTATATTTATTTTCCTATTCCTACATTGAAGCACTCCGTATTTCAAATTCAGATGGCAAAGTTTATGGTGGTACTTTTATTTTTTCTTCTATAATGGCTTTTGTCTTTTCTGCTATAACATATCTTTTCATATAGCAAACAGCTCATATTGACATTTGTCTTCATGCTTTCCTCTATTTGTAATTCTTTATCCTTTTCCTTTATTCAAAAGATGTGATACTATTATTCTATAAATGAAAGCGCTTTATTGTTTTTTATAGAGACAGAGGAGAGATTTGTTTGGGTTCATACATTTTAAACTTAATCGATACAGAACTTTTAATTAAATTGGCGGTTTCTGGATTACTAGGACTGATTATTGGATTAGAACGGGAATTAAAAAGTAAGCCGCTAGGACTTAAAACTAGTCTTGTTATTTCTATAATTAGCTGTTTGCTCACAATCGTTTCAATAGAATCAGCTTATTTCTTCCCAGGAAATGATGCAATTAGAATTCAAATGGATCCTTTGCGTCTGGCTGCACAAATTGTCTCGGGCATTGGTTTCCTTGGGGCAGGAGTAATTTTAAGAAGAGGAAATGATCATATATCTGGCCTCACTACAGCTGCCATGGTGTGGGGAGCAGCTGGTATAGGCATTGCAGTCGGCGCCGGTTTTTACGCTGAAGCAGCAGCAGGAGTCGTTCTCCTTATTATAAGTGTTGAATTAATTCCTTATATATTAGTGAAATTCGGACCTAAAAAGTTATATAAACGAGAGTTAATCTTAAAAATAACGGTAAGTAAACAGGAAAGCTTTGAAAAAATCATCAATAAATTACTTGAAGAAAAGATAGTAATCACGAATACTCGAATAAAGGATATTAAAGATCATTCTCAACATATGCTTGAATTAAAAGCAAGGGTCAATAGCAAGCGCCCCGTAACTGATATTTACTATACAATTTCCAGAATGGACGATGTGCAGGCACTCGAAATTGTGAGTTAAAAAGACTTGCATTTTCTTTTAGAGTAACTATAATAGAAAATGTAGCTCGTTGAACGGGGCATTAGCTCAGCTGGGAGAGCGCTACACTGGCAGTGTAGAGGTCAGCGGTTCGATCCCGCTATGCTCCATAAATGAACACACTGTAGCCAATTTTGGTTACAGTGTGTTCTTTTTTTTATAGTTTTCCATTCTCCAGTGCATTTATCATAAAGGCTGCATTAGGATAATCAGAATCGTTGAACTGCTGGACTACTTGATTAACATCATAATTAATTCGAACAATAGAGGATTGAAAACCATTAACTTCTATATCAATAAGGCAATAAGATGACTTAGCCATTCCGTCAAATGGCAAGCCAACACTGCCAATATTGATTAAGCATTTTCCATTAATATACCGAATAAAGGGTTTATGTATATGGGCATATATGTAGATATCCGCATCGTTACTCATCATCTTCTCAATCATGTGCTCATCGCTTTCAATTGGTTGTACGACCTCAAACAAACTATTAGGAGTCGCGTGAAAAGCATGAATACGCGTACCTTGATTTTCAAAAGTAATATCTGTTGGCAGATTCTTTAAATACTCTATACTCTCATCATCCATACGGGAAACAATCCACTCTCGTTCTTTCCTCATCGTTTCAAGAGCCTGTTCTGGAACTTCGCCTTCCCTAATGCCGCGAACAACCCATTCATCCGCATTTCCTTTGATAACATCACAATTTAACGATCTTACTAAGTCAAGTGAGCGCTTCGGTTCTGGTCCTCGATAGCTAATATCCCCTAATACAAAAACCCTATCAACATTTTTTTCTTTTAAGTCCTTGATAACTGCTTCTAATGCAACCGCATTTCCATGAATATCTGAAATAAATGCTAATATCATTTTTTCACACACCCTTTCTATAACAACGATAGCAAATTCAGCAAAGATTAATCAATTCTTCAATATCATTTTTTTAATAGCTTATTGTTTTTGTTTAGGTCATTTTCTTTCAGTCTCAGCTTTGCATTATAAACCGTGTTCTCTTCAATTCGATAACTAGGCGCATCCGTCCCCGAATTCGAAGTATCCAATGCCAAACTTTCAAGAGTTGCATTAAATGTATTCCCTTTAACCGTTGCTCCAAACACTTTTGTCGGTGTTGGATGTCCATAAGGGCCGATTTTTATCAGAGGTTTTTTCTCCGTATTATTTTCCGCGGATACAATACTATTTTTAAGGGAAAAAGCTTCCGCCCCCAATACATAGATGGCAGCTCCATATCCGATATTTCCCGTTACCTCGAACACAGAATTCTGAATAGTGACATCTGGTGCCCCATATGTACTGTTAACGGTCAACAACCTCTCCTCATCTTTTATCGTGCATTTATTTAACAGATATTTCCCTTCTCGGTTAATTTCAAGTGTACCTGCATTAAAATTACACTTTTTATATATTCCTACTGGAAGTACAGTTCCTTGTCGATCAAAATCTCCAACTGTTAATCTCTCATAGACACTTTCACTATTTCCTGTTCCAAAAATCAAACCTTGTCCATTTGTTTTTGCTTTTATGGTGACATCCTTAATGGAAACAGGTTCATCCCAAATATAGAGGACTCCTGGAAGATGGCCGTTATGTTGAATTTCCACATTTGAAATTTCCTGCCCAGGCTCTTTGCCAATACTTAGACTTGCATCAACAAGTTCAGCATCGCTAAAGATGATATTTTTCCCAAGCAATTTCACTTCGCCTTTATTAAAGCTGTTGGCAGTCGCCTCCGCTTTTTCCGGATACAAGGTCAAACCAGACCCATTGAATATATTATCTTTTACAACAACCTTCCCGCGAAATCCTTTATGCGCATGTATACCAACACCACCAGCCACATTTTGATCGAAACGGTTATCCTCGATCGTTACATTCTCACCATATGCAAGCACAATTTGAATTTTATTATCAGTAAAAGTGTTGCCTTTGATCACCGTATTTCTTCCTGGGAAAAATCCCGGTTCAATATCAATTCCACTTTGGGGAGCTGTTCCGTTAGTGTGGTGAATATGGTTATTGATAATTTTCACGCCGTCCGAACCAACCAAACTAATTCCTTGTCTACGGTTATAGCCAATATCAGAGTTTTGAATCGTTACATTCCGCGAAATATTTACGGTCATTCGATTTACTTTTACTCCCTTAGTAGAGGGAGCCTCAAAGACCGCTCGAAAATGATCAGCCTCATTAGGAATGATAGATTCTCCAGAATGGAATCGTATATTTTTATCTGCCTTAATAAAACTTCCATCTTTTCGATAATAAAAGACATCTACTTTACTTCCGGAATTCACCCCTTCTGGGAGCCAGAAATGAATATTTTTAAACTTGTCGTAGGCGGGATTGTCAAAGTGGGTGACTTCGCGATTGTTGCTACGAATCTTTCCATCAGCTTTGATAGGATTTCCTTGATTATCAAGCCCCCCGGATTCTAAAGTTGTTTCAGTTATGTAAGACCCCGTCACAGTTGTGCCACTTACGATAATGCCATCGCCTGTGAATTTCTCGATTTTCACACCATCTATTACGATATTCTCCGCTCCTACAATTTCAATCCCATTTCCCCATTCGTGCGTCCCCCCTGTATCCGGGCCTTTTTTAGAAAAGTCATGATCCTCGCGATCACCTACTAAACTCCCCCCACGCACTGTTACATTCTTCACATTCGGACCGATGTAAAGGACTGAGTAAAGTTCAAATTCATTCGCTTCTTTTTGTAAAATTGTTTCTTCATCTAATAGTAGATCCATGTCACTGACCATATTAATTCTCGCTTCGGGATCAGACTGTTGGGTCCCTTTAGCAATGAGATACGTTCCCGCAGGAATTTGAAAAGTTTTATACCCGTTTGCCTTTGCCCATTGTAAAGCAGAATTGATGCCTTTTGCTGTTTCAATTGGGTGTGTGCCGTCGTTGTAGATATTCCAGCGTTCTAGCTCAAGTTCATAGACCGGAGAATTTTCTTCTCCACCTGCAACTGCTGTCAATCCCTGTTTGATGAGAAGAAAAGAACCGATTATGAATATGAAAGCAACTATATATAAGTAAAGATGCCTTTTCATTTTTATCACCTCATACCCATAATCTCTGTTTCACTTAAGTTTTAAACCTATTGCGTTTTGTTAAGATAAATTTTATATTCAAGTAGAAGCTGAACCAGCTTATTTTACTCTGTGCCGTTTCAAATTTTAGAGAAAGCAGCCCCTCCTTCCAACATAAAAACCCCCATACATTCTATATGTACAGGGGTGTTTTATTTATTACTCAATAATATAGCTTAGTTTCGCTTATTTTTCACGATCGTAACCGTTCTACTTTTCACTCTAGTCCAGTCAATTTTTAAGCAATATATTTATTATGGTATCAAAATGAACTGGCTTAAGTAAAAACACTGGTTATTAATTAAGTTGCTTTAACTATCTAGATCACTGCCACCAGGATCAGGCTCTCCAGGCTTATTATATCTTCCAATAAAGAACCCATCCCATGAATCACCTGTCCACTTTGCCTTTGTCTCACTAACTTCCAACAGTTCTAGTTGTGGCTTAGTCCATGCCTTTTTCATATGTATCACCTCCTTTAAGGTCAAATGAACGTAGAAATCGATAGACAATAACACTGCGCATTAGCATTCTAAACTCGGGATTAAAAGCTGAGCCTCCTTTTGGTATCTCCATTGCATTAGAAAGAGCATTACCGATTACTTCCATGTTAAAGTATTGTGCTACATCTTTATCATTTAACAATTGTTGTATCTCTTTAATAAAATCCGGCCAGAATGGGATCATGCGTTGGAGCCAATCTGCAGCTTGAAGACCGTAATCTGTTTGGTTCAATCTTACTCGATCAGG
Organism: Bacillus niameyensis; assembly: GCF_001375535.1. Classification (GTDB taxonomy): domain Bacteria; phylum Bacillota; class Bacilli; order Bacillales; family Bacillaceae_C; genus Lederbergia; species Lederbergia niameyensis. The sequence goes on along the minus strand of NZ_LN831197.1, from coordinate 4,170,413 downwards.
TAAATACCCCTCTGTCGCATTCCTAATTAAGGCTCGATCCATTCCGTTATTAATAAATTGATCCAGAGGTAGTGACAAACAATAATTAATTACCCTGATGTCGTTGGTTGGATCTCGCATTAATAATCCATACTGCAAAGATAATTTTGAAGAGGCTATCCCAACCGAGTTCCAAATGAATTCATTTTCAATAATGTGTTTCCTAATATTAAAAATGGAGAGTTTGTTAAATCCATCAGCCTCAATTCCGTATTTTTCTAGTTTTTTAAAGGTATTCATTTTTTTAGCAAAATTAGGATTGATGAGCACCGGAAATTGATAGTCCTCTTTATTATCGAAGAAAGGAAATGCCTGTTTACTTATATCTTGAAGCAGTTTTTTTCTTCCTACTCCGATGTTTTTGCTATACATCTTAAGATCACGCGCAAGACGAATCCATTTCATACTCTTTAGTAAATACCCATAATACTCTAATGCTGGCCCCCAAGAAATCGTAAAGTTTCCTCTAGCTCCACTTAATAAAATTCCAATTCCATCTTTACCTGCTTGTTCAAAAATACCTTTCAACCAGAATGAATTTTCAAAGAATTTGTAAGGCATTTCCATAACTTCTAACCAGTCATCAATATCCGTGTAAGGATTTTTCCCCTCTAGTTTTAAATAGTGATCGTCTATATTCCCAACATAATTAACTGTTTTACGAATGAATGGACGTTCGTCAGGAAAAACGTTTTTTGCTGTATAGTCAATGAAATCATCTAAAGGAATTGAACTATACGTATGTAATCTTTTATTTTGTTTTTCCAACGTTTTTGCTGCAAAGCTAACAACCGAACCTGAATCAAGTCCCCCACTTAAATGTGAACCAATAGCTTTAAAGGTACGTAATCTTGAGTCAACAGCATTTTGGAAAACTTCACGGAAAGCTTCAATATACTCAGCACCTGTTTTGAATCTAATTTCTTTATCTAATGATAGTACTTGGTATTTAGCAAGTTTCACTTTTCCATTCTTTACCGTAATCGTATGCGAGGGTGGAACTTGTTGGATATCCTTAATAATTGTATTGACTACATCTACAGCATCGATCATGGTGGATATAGCCAAATACTCAGCAAGCCACTCCTCATGTAATTGCCTTTTAATATAGGGCAATCTTAACAAGGGTTCCATTACCGTACAAAAAGCAAAGCGCTGATGATTATGGTAAAAATAGAGAGGTCTCGTGCCAGAAAAGTCTCTTGCCCCAAATAGCTTTTGTTTTCTTTCATCCCAAATCATAAAGGCAAAATCACCAATCAAATGTTTGACAACTTCTTCTTCCCATTTTGCATAAGCGAGAAGAATTAATTGACTATCAGGCATGGTTTTTCTTTCGCCACGGCTAATTCCTAATCTATCAAACAATTCTCGGCGATTATCAATCATTGCGTCTGAGGTAATAGCCAATTGTCTATCATTATCGTAAAAGGGTAATTGTTCATCAATTGACTCCGGTGTAATCCATTGTACATGGGAGCCCAAAAACACATTGTCCTTGTTCCATATTTGAACGTCATCCGCAGGAAACTTGCTTAATCCGTGCATCAATAATTGTCCAAAATGTTTGGGTACCATTTCCTTTTCGTAGTAAATTCCGGCTATTGCACTCATCATATCTTCTCCAATTAGGTTTATACATTTTGTTCTCAACTATGAACAATAATCTTAAAAAATCATAAATTTCCAGATTGATAAGTAGATAGAGTTAGCATTCCACTCTCAATGTTGTTCTTTATTAAGAACATATCATGTTATTAATACATTTTCAATAACTTTTTTATTTTCATAATACTGTAAGTCCTCCAAAACGATGATACCCATAGCACCTTCAGTAGATACCTATAATGTACGAATGATATTTCGAAGGGCAGGATGGATGACTGTTGGCGCTAAGGTCTTACACAATTGTGAGTTATGTAGGAACACTATAAAACTAGCAACTAAACAACCCCCATCTGCTTGCTCAACAATTTATAAAACACATTATTCTTTTCTTTAGATAATTGGGTAAAACCACCTTGTTGGATGATTTCCCCCTGATCCAGTACTAATACTTGATCTGCCTTTCGAATTGTCGACAAACGATGTGCAATCACAAGGATCGTCATTCTTCCTTTTAATCTCTGCAAAGATTCCTGAATTTTACTTTCACTTTCCGTGTCTAAGGCACTTGTTGCTTCATCTAATACTAGTATGGACGGCCTTCGTAAAATTGCCCTTGCTAACACAACACGTTGCCTTTCTCCGCCAGACAGTTTAATACCTCGATCCCCGATTAAAGTATCCAAACCATTTGGTAGCTTCTTCACAAATTCCGCAGCCGAGGCAAATTCTAGTGCCTCCCACATTTCTGCCTCACTCGCATTCGGCATAACCAATAATAAATTTTCGCGGATACTTTCATTAAATAAGAAAGGGTCTTGCGGAACATAGCCGACCGCTTTACGTAAAGCTAATAAATTCTCCTTCGTTAAAGGTGTTCCATCAATGAGCACTTTACCCGACGCTGGTTGGTTCAATCCCATCAGTAAATCAATCAAAGTACTTTTTCCCGCCCCGGATCGACCAACAAAAGCAGTCATCTTATTTACAGGGATCGTTATATTAATGTTTTTCAGGGCATACATATCCATCTTATTGTTATACCGAAATGAGACGTTTTGACATTCAATGTTTTTGGTCATATTTATCGGTTTTATCTGTTGAGATAATTGCTGATCAAATTCCTTAGCAGAAAGGCTTTCCATTTGTAATGCCTTAACAGCCTGGAAGGAAGGTATGGTTTTAATAATCTGTTCTAGAGATGATTGGATTCCTGCAACCCTAGGCCAAAGCCTTGAGAAAATAACAATGATTAACATTAATTGCCCCACTTGGGAGTGAAACATTTGGACAGCAACCAAAATAAACAATGCCATAAAAATTGCGAAGGCAATTTTATAATAAAGTTGTGAAGTCATCCTTACTTTCGTATATTCAACTTGTTCACTCTCCATACTGCTTGTCACGGACTTAAACCATTCAAGTCGTGATTCTTCTAATGTATTACTCTTTATATCTTTGATCCCATTAATTTGATCAGTGAGTCCTCCAAGAAACATTTTGCCTAATTCATAGTTTCTTTGCCCAAGCGCAAGCGATTTTTTGAGAAACCGCCGATTTAAAAAGACAATAATGCTTCCGGCAAGTAAGACAAACAATGTAATTTGCGGAGAGAGCCAAAATGCCAATCCTACTTGGATGATCGTAAAGATAAAACTTGATATAAATTGTAAAAAGGAATATGTTCCTCCACTAGTGCGTGTAACTTCTGTTAGCAATAGATTAATAAGATCAGATTTTCGCTTTTTAATAAAAAAGTCCCAATTGGAATGAATAACCGCCGAATATGTCTCTTCACGCATATGTCGTAAAAAGCCATTTTGAATGATCGCATTGCGAACCATAATGTTTTTTTGAACAACGTTATGTAAAATCACTATCAAAACGTAAATCCCTAAAATAAGTGGTAAGCCTAACGTTATTGAGAAGTTCTGAAAGAAACCAAATAAATTGGCAATTGAGGAATCCTCTAGCCCAAGTTCGACAACCCCACTCATCCGAATCAGAGGGACTAATAAAAGTAACCCAATTCCATCTAATAAACCAATGAGGGTCATCGCCACCAAGTTGATGTATAAGGTTTTCCCAGAAAAGGTATGGATTTGTTTAACAAAGTAAAGCAATTCTTTCATGTGGCTCCCCCTAATTTATTCTTTATAACGAACGGTAAAGGTATAAAAAATAGCCTTGTTTTTATATTTACACTGAATATATTGTTCTTAATAAGGAACATTACAGTATTACTATAGCCCTATTCCATTTATTAGTCAATAAGTTTTTATTAAAAATTCTAATCATTCAACACTTGCCCTACTTCACTAAAAAAAATGAGATATCCTCTTCAGTTTACATGCCCTTCCCCCGTTACTTCCTTTGAATAGTATTAATAAAGGGGAATCCTAGGTACACCTATTTGAAAGTATCTTGATCCAACGACAGTTGTGTGTAGTAATAATTTTGAACCAATAAAATATAAGGAAGTGATCCTATGCAAGCTGGCTCGTATTTAATTGAATTAGATCGCTGGAAAATAAAAAATGACGGAACAGATGCAGTTCAAACATCGAAGGGAATAAACGATGCCTTAATATGGGCTTCTCAGCAAGGATATACAGAGGTCGTTATTCCAAAAGGAACCTATTTAATCGATGAAAATAACCCTATTCAACCTCTAAGTAATATGACACTCAATTTAGGTGGAGCAACGTTTAGAATTAGAGATAATGCCCTGCCAAAATATGCGATTGTCTTATTCCAAAACAAACAACAAAATTCCCGGATTACAAATGGAAAATTAGTCGGTGACAGGCATGTTCATAACTACTCAAGTGGTGGAACCCATGAGTTCGGTGTAGGTATAGAATTAAGACATGGAGTAGAGTATATTACAATGGATAACTTAGATATTTCTGGTACAACAGGTGACGCCATTATCGGAATAACATCGTTTGGTGGTATTGGAGGAACTTTTCCAAAGCTCGCTGGGAATATGGAAGTAGGCGGTATCAACACTTCTAACGGAACTTTAACCTCTGATGCAAATCGTATTCGTTCTAAGGTAAAAATCCCCATGATCACACAAATTATTAATACTGGTTATTTCGGGCTTTACGGTGATAGTTATGGCGGAATTGGAAGCGAGATCACAACCAACACCTACGATGTTATTTTTTATAAAGATGATGACACCTTTCTAAGCTCCACTACAGAACTCCACTTTTTTGATGAAGTCGAGGTACCAACAGGTGCTGCATATGCTAAAGTGGTTCTGCACCAATCCACCATTCCCTCTGTAAAAGGAAACACGATTACAATTCGGACGCCTCAATTTCCTAAACATATCTATATTGAAAATTGTAATCTCCACCACTGCCGCCGCTTAGGTATTGCCATTTGCGGTATGAAACACTGTTATGTGCGTGGTTGCGAAATCCATCATATAAGTGGAACAGCTCCCCAAGGTGCGATCGATATTGAAGATGGATACGATATAAACCAATATATTTATCTAGATGGTAACAACATATACGATAATAAAAGCTATAATATTATCGCCGTTGCTGGGAGACATATCAACATTACCAACAATAAAATTCGTGGTGATATTTTTACTATTAATGATGGTGTCGACAAGGCAGTTGTTGAGAATAATCATTTTATAAATTGCGGCCCGCGGTTGACTGGGGAGATCGTATTTACCAATAACCATCTTTATCACTCTAGAACACGTCTAAACGGAAGTGGGGTAGTAATAGTAGATAATTGTTTGTTTCATAATAGCCCAATCAACATTGAAAAAAACAAACCTAACGTCGCACAGGTGAACGATTGTAGATTCTTGTTTGACAATGATTTTGCCATTGAATCCGTTAATCCAGGTGCTCCTTTAGTTTTGGGAGCTGAACCACAAACTATTTCCAATTGTACCTTTAATGGCAGTGGTAAAGAGGCCTTTACAGTTGTGATCAGTGGAGCGCATAATTGGTTATTAGAAAATGTTACATTTGAAAATATAAAGCATAAAGGTGACAGAATTACCCAACTTGCTCCAGGTGTGTACAATGGTTGTAAATTTATCAATTGTGGCAGGCTTAGCCTTAGTCAAAATACACCTAAAGGCAGCTATGATTTGATTAATTGCTATTTTGAGTGGGATACACGACCGCTTTTTTATATAGGCCAAGAAATAAAATCAGATTTCTTTAAGATAAGCAATTGTCACTTTATAAATCCCATTGATTCAACATCTGCGTTTTTTATGATGGGAGAATGGAAAGATATTATTCTTTCAAACAATATACTTCGTTATCTGAATGGAAATAATCAATCTATGATAGATATCCGTAGCTCTATCGCAGTCTCTGGCACAGTATTAGTAAAAGAAAATAGTTTCCTTTCCAAAGGTAAAATGGCTGCTATTAGTGCTGGTTCTACTATACCTATCATATTTATAGATAATTACCTAGATAATGCAAGTGTGAAATTACAAGAAAATCATCTTACAAAAGATAATATTGATAAATAAACATATGACCATATGGAAATGTGATAATTTACATTTCTAATCGCATTTCCTTATTCCTTAAATGCAAAGATGTGAATTAAGCAGTGATTTTTCTTAATATGAACTTTGCTTTCACTACTAATTGAATGATTAACCTGCTCTTATTTAAGCACAACCGTTTCAAGAGACGATGGAAAGATGAAGAAGCTTGATAATTATGTAATAACTGAATAAAGTTTTGGTCCTCCATAATTCTCTTCAGTATTCCCTCTTTCCTACGTGCCTCTAAATTTGAAGTTATAACACTTTCTAAATAATTTAAAGTATTATTTATATACTCAGTTATCCATTTCGCCTTAAGATGTTCCAATTTGTATTGATCACATAAAAATAACGCGGAATTCTTAGTATCCACAATATATTCATATAAGTCCTCTCTAAACATTTGTGTTAGAGAACTTCGTGGACGAATATAATAAATATAAAGTGGCTTACTGACAAAAACAATGCAATTAATATGAGTTAGTAACTTGAAGTTCAAACGGACATCTTCTCCGTGGCTTTTTTCCTCATCGAATCTAAATTCTTCTTTAACCAACCAAGACTTTCTATACAATTTATTAGCACACGAAAGAAGACTAAAATATTTTTTATCAAGAATAGCTGGGATGATTTTTTCTTTTATCCCTTTTTTATCAAGTACCCCTTCATCACAGACTGATGAAACCGAAATAGTGTTGGTGTTTAAGTTGATCGTTTTCATTTGACAAACAACCATATCTGCATTAGTTCGAATTGCTTGATTTACGAGCAGTTCATACATTTGTGGTTCAATTTCATCATCAGGATCAACATAACCAATATATTCCCCCTTCGCAGCATCAATACCTCGATTACGTGCTGAGGAGACACCCCCATTTTCTTTATGAATCACTTTTAGTCTGCTATCCTGACGTGCGTATTCATCACAAATTTCACCGCATTTATCAGTGGAACCATCATTAACAAGGATGAGTTCGAAGTCCTTAAAGGTTTGATTTAAGATAGAACTAATACTTTGGTGTAAATAATCCTCAACGTTATAAATAGGGACAATAATGCTAATTTTAGGATTCATTAATCTTACTGCCCTTCCTGATTTTTTTTCCTATTAGTAATTCATCAAGCATTTTAAATTGTTGTTCAGACTGCTGAAAAACTCCTACTTTATTAAAGATATTGTAAGAAGCATTTTTAACCACATTATTAACATCTATAGCATCCATATCCCGAATGTGACAGTACAGTTTATTCATATCTAAGTCTTTTAAAACATTAAAAGTCTTATCGCTGTAAATAATCGGAAATACCCCTTGTTTAAATAATAACGCTAAAATAATAGAATGAAATCTAGCCCCCACAATTGTTTCACATCTTTTAAATTCTTCGAGGAATAATTCGATATTTTCTTCGTAATTAAAAACACTTATCAGTTCCTTGTAATTGGATGATATATTTTCTTTTATATAATTACTTATTTTTAAATCACCTTCTTTTTCACAGAAGGAAAATAGTTTAATCTTATACCCATCCTCGATATACCTTTCAACTAGCTGAATCATTTTCATACAAAATATATCCGCATACTGTTTTAGATCTTTTCTATTTTCAAGGCTAATTAAGGAGAATCCAATACATTTTTCCTTATCTCTTTCCTGAGAATGTAAATTAAATACAACATCTGGAGCATATCTTACATTGCTAGATTTTTTAAAAAGGTTATAAGAATAGATATCCCTAAAACAAATGTCATCAAACAACTCAAAAAACTCTCGATGTTTATTTACAAATTGTTTATCCGTAAATGGTCCAAAATTAGCGCCTATAATAAATGATTGCTTATTTGCTTGTTTAAATTTTTTCGGAAGCTGACTTCTTATTTCCAAACTTTCTTCCCAATTGGAGCTCTCCATAAAGATGGATCCCCCAATGTTAACTAAGGCGTCATATCTACGATAGTTCAGAATACTTTCATTCATTTTATTGAATAAATTGATCTTTCTAATACCTAAATTAACATCCATTGTCCGAATGATTTGGACATTCTGATAGTTTTTGAACAGTTTGTTATAACCCTTGTTTGGTGTCATTAAATACCAACTAGTTTTAGGGTATCGATCTATTAATACTTTTAAAAATAGATCATCACCTAAGTTCTTAGCGAAGTATGCATTAACCAATACTTTTTTTCGCTTCACATAGATTCACCTCAAATAAATTTAGGGATACTAGATAATAGATGGTTAAGATACTATTGAATTTCTGAATCCTAACTTTAAATAACGGACCTTTCTAGCTTGTTCTGAATCGATTCCAACTCTCCACGAGCAATTTTGAAGATGATGTCACAATTTGCAATTGTACTTAAACGATGGGCGATGATAATGAGTGTCTTTTCTCCTTTTAGTCCATCAATTGCTTTCATGATTTCTTTTTCGGTTTCATTATCTAATGCAGATGTTGCCTCATCCATAAATAATATTTCAGGATTGTGATACAATGCACGGGCAATTCCAATTCGTTGTCTTTGTCCACCTGAAAGTTTTACACCGCGTTCACCGACGGTAGTTTCTAATCCATTTGGAAGACTTTGTATAAAGTCTTTTAATTGAGCCTGTTCTAATGCTCTCCATACTTCAACATCATCTATCAAATGTGGATCAACTCCAAAAGCGACATTCCCTCTAATGTTGTCATCCGACAAAAATATAGACTGTGGAATATACCCTATTTTTTGTTGCCATATCTCTTTTTGTTGCGATAGTGGTTTTCCGTCTATCCATATTTCACCTTTTTCTGGCTCAAATAATCCTAAAATGATGTCAACAATCGTTGTCTTCCCGGCACCGGATTCACCTATAAAGGCAACAGATTGGCCAATAGGGATAGAGAGTGAAACATTTTTAACCGATAGTTCTTTTTGTTCTGGATAGCGGAATGAAACCCCTCTTAATTCAATAGAATTCTTATAATACTTTTCCTCATTATTGAATGTTGGTAGAATTGTTGTTGCTTTAGACAGTTCGTTCTGTTCTCCTAATAAATCTTCACAAATTACAGTCAATGCAGGCTGGCTGTACCTTATAGTTGTCACGAGTGCAACAACTCGAGTTATAGAAGGCATAAGACGAAACGCAGCCATTGCAAACAATGCCATGGTTGATACAAGCTGAGTTGTGTCTGTCCCTTGAAAAATAATCAATAACATAGACACTAATATGATCGATACAAGCAAAGTTTCAATAAATAATCTTGGAACTTGTTCCAACATCTTCATGTAACGACTATTATTCGCCTTTATTTGGCTATATTTTCTGTATGACTCTACAAAGAAATCTTCTTTTCCAGACACTTTTACTTCCTTACTAGCTCCTAATCCTTGATTGACCCACTTAATCACTGCTCCATTTACTTTTTGTTGTTCTTTTCCTAAAACAGTTATTTTTTTCCGGAACACCTTAAAAAATAAAAAAACACTCCCACCTAAAAGGATAGAAGCAATAATAGTTACCTTAAAAGCTGTCAATAGTAATAAGCTCAAAATACAAATAATAACGAGTATTTCTGTGAATAATTGAAAACTGGATAAGATAATTCCCTGAAAAACTTTGGAAACTTCTTCATTGACGTTCCGTAATAAACTAGAAGAGTTTCTCTGTAAGTGGAAAGTATAAGACTTCGTTAAATATTCTTTTAACAACCTCTGCGAGAGTTTTACTTGCTGGTTGAGTATTACCCGAAACTGAGCATATTGAAAAAATAAAAGATAAAAATTCTTTAAAACAAAGATGATTAGTAAAATGATGACTGAAAATACCATGAATGAATGGTCAGATTTAAACTGTAAAGAATGAAAAACATACGCTAAGATTTCATTTTCTTGAATAACACTTGGATTAGTTATAATTCCGACAAAGGGTACTATTAAGCCTATTCCAACTGTTTCGAACACAGCGGCTAAGGCAATCATAATAAATAAGATAATTAACTTCTTTTTTTCTCTTCTATTAAAAAGCATTAACAGATTCTTGATTGTGCTTTTCAAATTCTTCACGCCTTTATCTTTACTTGATGGAACATTCTTTCCTAGGTGCGCTTATAAAATTGTTATTGATTACTCGGCAAACAGCATCAAACATTTGCTTCTCATTAAAATCAACGATATAGCTCGTTTCAGCATTTTTTAACTGCTCACTGGCACCAGTAAAATCGGTACTAATAATTGGATGATGAAAGCATCTTGCTTCAGCAAGTGTTATGCAGTATCCTTCGTGACGAGAAGGTTGGACGTAAATATCACATTCTTTCATAAAAGGATAAGGATTGATATGTGCCCCCAAAAGGATAAAATCTTTTTCCAAATGAAGCGAGTTGATTAAGTGCTCATACTCTTTTCGTGCTGAACCATCACCGATACAATACCATCTCACATTCCATTCCTTACTTCTCAGCTTTTCCATCACACGTATGGCTAAATCTTGCCCCTTTTCTTCACTCAGTCTACCAACTGTCAAGATCCGAATCCCTGTAAAGCCATCCTCAAATCCTATACCAGCTTCTGCCATAGACTGAACTAGTTTTGTCGATATTTTATTTGGATAAACACTCATCTTTCCACTTAAACTTGGTAGAATATGAGCCAGTTTTTCCTTTCCTGTTCTTGAAACAATAAAAATATCGCTAAAGTGTTTATAGACTCTTGTTGCAAAATACTTATTAAACTGAATTTTTGTCACATCAAAGTGAATCCATTGAATCTTCCTTTTGGCGATGGTTTTATGAACAATAAAATAGCTTATGAAATCCATAGGACCTGCATAAGCTATGGCAGTATCGTATTCGTCTTTTTCTATAGGATAGTCCTTCAACATGTAATTGAAAAAAATACTTTTCTCTTTTTTCAGCTTAGAAATAATATAGAATAGTGCGAAGATAAATGTCTTTATCAATCTGCCTTTTTTTAGAAATTCCACAGCCGTTAAATGTAAAGGAGAATTTAGGTGTTTTTTTATTTTGTCATATCCCCTAAAGTATTGGACATTCACATCGCTAGGAATGGAATTTAAGAAACCACCATACTTCTCTAATAAGAGGATCGTTATTTCAAATTTTTCTCTCGGCATTTCTGCAATCATATTCAGCAATGCTTTTTCAGTTCCACCAATGTTCATATTAATGAGCATGAATAGTACTTTTTCCTTTTTTTCCATCTTCATCATCCAATCAATTGATAAAACTTTTTAATTTCCTCTACATTGCCCTTTTTCTCTGTACGCAAGTAACGAATAATTTCCTCTTTTAAATGTTGATTGTTAATTAATTTCAGAATCCCTTCACATACAGCCTCCGCATCCATATCTACAACAAGACCGTTTTTTTCTTGAACCATCTGATTATAAACAGCATCAAATCTGGTTGTAATAACTGGAATATTTAACATACGCGCTTCAGCAATTGCTAGACCAAAGCCCTCAAACCTTGATGTCTGCACATAAATATGAGAATTTTTAATGTAAGGATATGGGTTTTCTTTCACACCTAATAGAATAAAGTGGTTTGAAAGGCCATATTCTTTGATCTTCTGCTTGATCTCACTTTCCAAAGGGCCTTTTCCTAATGCATACCACTTGAAATTAACTTCCTTATCCTTTAGAATTTTGCAAGCTTTCAATGCGATATCATACCCTTTTTGAAATGCAAATCTGCCAATCGTGAGGATTCTGAGCCCGGTGTATTGATCATCATATCCACTTCCCATTTCAGCCATGTTAGAAATAAACTGATGATCATTAATATCGTAGATAACTTCTATTAGCTTTGAATATTGTGGAAATGTCTCCAAGAATATTTCTTTTGCACTATCAGAAACGGCAACAACCTTATCAAATTGATCATAGTATTTCTTCTGAAATTGTTTATCCTTTTCTTCTAAGCGATAGGTTACATTTACCCAAGCATATTTATTCTTCGCAACGACCTTCTCAGCAACATAGAATGTAGGGACGCCTTGTGCGTAACTAATGGCAGTATCATATGTCTTCGGGTTATTTTCAATAACACTCCCAATACATTGCCAATAAATTCTAGCAACTTGACGATTTTGATATTGTTTTCGACGGATTCGAGTTGAATATTTGAATCTTGCAACCAGAAATTTTGAGTTTCCTTTTCTTATTGAATACTTTGCAGCTGCTGTTAAACTAAGCTTTGCAAAAGCAGTATACTCCAAAGGCCTTAATATATTGACATCCTTTGGAACTAATTTTTCTAATGCTCCGCCATGTCCAAAAAGCATTAGGTCCACAGAAAACTTCGAATAATCCAGTAAAGACAATAGTGTAACAAGGCTCTTTTCAGCCCCAGCGCAATCTAACGAATCGATTACAAACAAGATATTCTTTTTCATTCCATCACCGCTTAGTTAATAATTGTATAAGACGTTGTTTAATCGAAGATGCTTTTATTCTGGTTATTGTCATTTGTTTTTTGAATCTATAAACCACTATACGAACATCATAATTGGGGTGTTTTCTATTAAATTTATTAATTGCCCTTATATATCGCCAATTCTGTAAGTTCTTACTCTTTTGCTTCATCGCCTTTACCACATTTAAAGTAGCAAATTTGATGCCATCATAGTAAAAATGATTTTCAGGATTGTAAATTACATCATCTCCTTTATCATAAGTAACTAGGACGGCATTTTTTATACTATTAGGTTTTCGATTAAAACGGATACAAGACAATTCTTCACAACACCCAATTCCATATGCTGCCATGACAGCATTGGAAACAAGACAATAATTATCATTGTCCGTACCAATATTTTTTTTAAATTCACTGAGGAGCATTTTAAATTTATTGTTGTTTATTATTCGAGCTGTATTTAAATAGTGGATACTATTTTCATTTAATAAATTCTGAGCAAGTTTAATAGTTTGTTCATGTCTTTTGCTCATATATATCATTTGACACATTAGGTTCTCCGTAAGTTGAGGGAATTTCTTGCCAGATTGTTCTAATACAAATACATCCAAATAATAATTCTGTTCATCTTTGTTAAATAGTTTTCGTAATACTTCGGACCATTTTTCATCGAAGAGTTCTATACCTAGTAGGTTTTGCAAGCCTAACCTATTAAGCTTTATTTTCTTTTCATAAAAAATAGACCCGTAATTCAAGAAAGTCTTTTTAATTCCTCCCGAGAAATTAAATGTAATGAATATGTGAGTGTTCTTCTTTAATTTGCAATATTCCATCGCCATTGCATCCGACCATTTTTTTAGCAGGCCCCTTTCTTGAAAAAAGCGATAATTATAATCCACGTCATCCATATTAATTTTAACCGCTTTTACTTTTTGATTGTAAAGTAGAGCAGCTGTAAGCCTATGGGCGCCATCTAATGGCACTTTATTTATACTAATAGGAATTACCGATTCATCTTCCTTAAATCCGAATTGTTGCACTGATTTCAAAGTTGAATCAAATGAGTTATAAAAAGCTGCTATTCCTTTTTTTCCGGAACCATCATCCTCGTCATATTGATTAAAAACCCAAATATGATCCTCGTATAGTCTTCTTCCCCAATCACTGTTGATATTGTTCTTTTTAAACCAGCCATATATATATTTCGCCATAATATCAAATCTTCTATGATTGATCAGATCCAAGGGATCATATTCTTTGATTTTGAAAGACCTTTGATCGTCAATATTGACTCTATTTCTATTTAACTTGTTTATTATAGAGCTTTTCGACATTTGATTTTTCTCCACTTTAAATAATTGGTAGTTACTTTACACTCGATAACTCAACTCAATCCTCTCCAAATCCGCAGGTTGTCGCAAGAGCCTTAGCTTCCTTAACAACTTTCTGGAAGTAAGAAAACTAATATTGATATATGGATGAATCGTAAAAAGACGAAATTGCTGCCTTAGTTGTTTATCTCTTTGCACTGCTTTCGAAAATCCTTCGTAATTCTCCATAATAAAAGAACGGATTTTTCGCTTTTGTATGCCTTTATAATCTTTTTTTCTATGAAGGACGAGCATGTTATAATGAGTCAAACAAGTTTTTAAGATCAACTTATAGGATTCGTTGACTAGATCTGGATAATATTTTTCCACAAAGCGATGTCTTTCCTTCAGTCCTTCTAGGATTGCTAAATTTTCAAGCGAATAATTGGCGACAATGCTGTCATCTCTTTGAAAGTAGTAACAAAGTGGTTGATGAACGATGACATATTTCTCAACACGTTTCATTACATGGTGCGCCCAAAATACATCCTCAAATAGCACTCCCTTTTTAAATGGAAGCCCATTGATCAATTTTGTTCGATAAAGTTTTCCCCAAGCGAAGTTTTTTACGACATCATTTTTCACAAGTTCATACATGAGTTCCTGATTGTTTAGAATAAGTGGCGGATCGTCTTTTAAATATAAGCGGTCATCATAAAGCAAGTGATCAGCATAAGCATAAAAAAAAGCCGATTGCACGACATCCGCTTTGTACGTTTGGCTTATCTCTATCAATGTATCGATCATGTTTCTTTCTAACCAATCATCGCTATCAAGAAATAAAGTGAAATCACCTGTAACAAAGGTTATCCCTACGTTTCTAGCATCCGATAAACCTCCATTTTCCTTGTGCACTGCTATTATTCGGCTATCTTTTCTCGCGTACTCTTCAATTATTTCCCCACATTGATCAGGTGAACCATCATTTATAAGGATGATTTCTAAATTTGTATAGGTTTGTTCCAAAATACTGTCTACACATCGGCGCAAATATTTTTCAACTTTATAAATAGGGACAATCACACTTACCTTTTGCATCATGTTACTCGCCTACTTACGGTTATTTTTCCTGTGTATTTTGCCATTTAATGAATTCCATTAATGTTTTAAAACCTTGGATTTGTTCCTTCTCTACTCCTGATTCTTTTAATTCATGGATGAGATCGATCCATTCTTCCTCAATTTCTTGTTGTTTCGCTTCTACATTTGTGTTTGTGTTTAATAAAGTATCAACGTCTACCCCCAAAACAACCGCTATTTTTTCAATTATATTAATAGAAGGATTTTGATTTAGGTTTCGTTCAATATTACTTAAATTGGACTTAGCAATTCCCGCACGTTCTGCTAATTCTGTTAATGTAAGCCCCTTTCTTTTCCGAATCTCGCTAATATTTTTCCCTATCATTTATTTATACCTCTTTAACCGATTTTGGCTGGATTTTTTAACGTATCTTTTAAACAATTTATTACTCGCATCATCTCTATTTCGGTAATATTCGTTCCTGAAGGTAGACATATGCCCGTCATAAATAATTGATCTGATAGACTGTGCTCATTGTGCGGATAATACTTAATACCTTTGAATAGTGGCTGCAAATGTAATGGTTTCCATACTGGACGAGCTTCTATATTTTTTTCAGTTAAAGAATGTAGTAGTTTATTAGAGGAAATCCCTGTTATATTTTCATTAATCGTGAGAGTAGTTAGCCAGCGATTAGACCTTGTGTTTTTCAATTCGGGCATAAAGTGAAGACCGGGAATCCCTGATAATTCTTCATAATAATATGAAAAGATTAGTCTCTTTGTAGCCACTCTTTCCTCAATGTTTTCTAGCTGTGCTCTACCGATTCCAGCCAAAATATTACTCATACGGTAATTAAACCCTATTTCGCTATGTTGATAGTGGGGAGCGGGATCCCTTGCTTGTGTTGCAAGAAAGCGGGCTTTTTTTAATGCCTCTAAATCATCGGATACTAACATACCACCACCTGAAGTCGTAATAATTTTATTTCCATTGAAAGAAAAAACGCCAAACTTTCCTAACGTCCCGCATGACTGACCTTTATAAGTTGAACCAAGTGATTCAGCAGAATCCTCGATCAAAGGAACGTCATATTGATTACAGAGCGCGAGAATTTCATCCATTTTAGCGCTTTGCCCATATAAATCCACGACGATTACGGCTCTAGGTAGTTTCCCTGTCAAATTAGCTTCTTGAAAAGCCCTTTTTAATGCTTCTGGAGACATATTCCATGTTTCCGGTTCCGAATCGATAAAAACTGGCTCTGCTCCTTGATAAAGAATCGGATTCGCACTTGCTACAAATGTAAGAGAGGAACAAAATACAGTATCACCTTTTTTCACATCCAATAATATGAGCGCCAAATGAATCGCTGCTGTTCCAGAACTGACAGCAACTGCCCCGGCTGCGCCAACATAGTGAGCAAGTTCATTTTCAAACGCGTCTACGTTAGGTCCTAATGGGGCAATCCAATTCGAATCAATTGCATCTTTCATATATTTCCATTCATTACCAGACAAATGTGGTGGAGATAGAAAAATTTTGCCTTGTTTAGATGTATCAATCATTTATACACCTTCTGTCATATGTTTATTTTTCACTCTGGCCGGTACGCCCACAGCGATGCTACTTGCTGGTATAGAATCGATCACGGTTGCACCCGCTCCTATCACGGACCACTCACCAATAGTAAGATTAGGTATGACCGTAGCCCCTGCGCCGATATGCACACCATCCTCAACTTGAACAGAGCCTGTTAAAGTCGCATTAGGGGAAATATGCACAAAATCACCAACTCGACTATCATGTTCAACAACGGAACTAGTATTAATGATCGTATGCTCTCCGATTAAGGAGTCTGCATTCACAGTAGAATGAGCCATAAGGATCGATCCGTGGCCAATTTTGGAGCTCGGGCTCACAATAGCTGTTTTATGGATAAGTGTTATATAGTTCTCTGCTGGAAACTGCAGTCGGTTCACAATCGCTTTTCGTGTTTGATTATGACCGATTGCAATAAAAAGTTTCAGATCGTGAAACATATTCTTAAGGAACTCTGCATAAAAAATCGGTCCAAAATAAATATTGTCCCGTTGATAAAAATCGGTTATTTTATCATCCAGATAAGCAATAATTTGATCATGCTGATTAAAAGAAATCAAATCACGAATCACTTTACTATGACCACCCTGACCAATAATCGCTATTTTCATCCATGCCCCTCTTTCCAGATTGACTTTGAACCTTTAAAGGTTTCAACAGTGGCATTTCCAGCTTGATTAATTCCCTCCGAACGAATGACCTTTTTCAGAGTTAATAATAATATCTTTAAATCTAATAAAAAATTATGGTGATATACATACCAAACATCCAATTGAAACTTCTCTTCCCAACTAATAGCATTGCGGCCATTTACTTGAGCCCAGCCTGTGATTCCTGGTTTCACTAAATGCCGTTTTGCTTGCTCTTCCGTATACAGTGGTAAATATTCCATTAATAATGGCCGAGGACCTACGAGACTCAGATCCCCTTTTATGACATTCAAAAGTTGCGGTAATTCATCTAAACTAGCTTTTCGTAAAAATTGACCAAAACGTGTAAGCCTCTGTTCATCAGGTAAAAGAATTCCCTTGTTGTCCCTTTTATTTGTCATTGTGCGGAATTTGAATATATGAATCGGAATGCCATGTAGGCCCGGACGTTGTTGAGTAAACAATACAGGGCCACCCTGTGTTAACTTGATGAAGAGACTAATGAGCAACATAATTGGTGAAAAGATAATAAATAAGAAAATCGAGCTAAAAAAATCAAAACATCTTTTCACTTTTTCCAACCCCTAAATAAACGATTTATTTCTCTATTTGGAATGCTAGCCATTTTAATTGAATTAGTTTGATCGTATCTTCTGCACTAATAAAATTGGATCCTTCCACTAGTTGATAGACATCTTCTAACAGCTGTTTGAACTGCTGGCTTGATAAAGGTGCTATTTGTTGCATATGTTTTCCACTTCCTTATATTGCAATTGAAATTAATGCTATCATGAAGAAAATCTGTTTAACGCGAACGCGCCTTCACGAAGAAACCCTTTTTAAAAAGGGGGATTTACAATAAGGCCTTCATACCTTTTAATTCCTCATATCCCTTCGGATTTTTTGATTGCCATCTCCAAGAATCTGCACACATTTCTGCGAGCCCCTTTTTGGCTGCCCAACCTAGTTCCCGCTCGGCTTTTGAAGGATCAGCAAAGCTCACTGCACTGTCCCCCGGCCTTCTCTCTACTATTCGATAGGGAATTTTCACGCCTGATATTTTCTCGAATGTTGATATCAACTCTAACACGCTATATCCTTTGCCAGTTCCAAGATTATACGCTTCGATTCCCGTTTGCCCGCAAATTTTTTCAAGTGCCATTAAATGACCATGAGCAAGATCGACTACATGTATATAGTCTCTTACTCCTGTTCCATCTATAGTTGGATAATTATTACCGAAAACCTTTAACTCCCGAAGTTTCCCAATTGCCACTTGTGTAACATACGGCATAATGTTATTGGGCGTTCCCTGCGGATTTTCGCCAATCATTCCACTTTCATGAGCCCCAATCGGATTGAAATAACGCAAAAGCGCAATACTCCAACTTTGATCAGATTGATAAAGGTCTCGCAATATCTCTTCAATCATCAATTTTGTACGGCCATAGGGGTTCATTGCCCATAGATTTGCATCCTCACTAATTGGATTTTGCTCTGGGATTCCATAGACAGTTGCCGATGAGCTGAAGACTAAGTTTTTCACGTTAAATTTCTTCATTACTTCACATAAAATGACCGTGCTAGTAATGTTGTTTTGATAATAAGAAAGTGGGATTGCAACAGATTCGCCTACTGCTTTTAGTCCGGCAAAGTGAATAACAGCTTCAATGTGATTTTCGATAAAAACAGTTTCCAAATCTTTCTCATTCAATAAATCAAATGCGTACACTTTAAATGATTTTCCAGTAATCTCCATCACTCGACGTAAAGCTTCCGGTTCACTATTGCTAAAATTATCCACAACAACAATATCGTAGTCTGCTTCCAATAACGCCACACATGTATGGCTGCCAATAAAACCGGCTCCACCTGTAATTAAGATTGCCATTCTTTATCTCCCTCCCTTACGTTGCTTCTATTAATTGATACAACTTTTCTACTTCAGTCTCGTTTCCGTAATCTTGTTTAATCATATTCGAGATTAATTTTCTCCTTAAATAGTCATTGTCTATTAAGCCCTGTATCCCTTCGACAATCCCGGAAATATCCTGAGGAGTTATAACAGCATCGAACTGGTCCTTCGCTTGGCTTTTCGCGGTCGGAAAATTAGTCATCACAACAGGCTTTCCTAAAATTTGAGCTTCTCGTATCGTAACGGCCTTTCCCTCATATCGTGATGGTTGCACATAAATATCGCATGATTTTATATAGGGATAAGGATTTACTTTTTTTCCTAGAAGAAAGAAGTGATCCTGCAATTCTAGATCGATGATTAATTTTTTCAACCCTTCCTCTAGTGGTCCATAGCCGACCACATACCAAGCCAAATTATATCCAGCATCAATCAATCTCTTGCAAGCATGAACGGCTTGATCGATTCCCTTTGCATGTGAGAGCCGACCAACTGTGACAAGTATTGTTTTTCCTTGCGAATTCTTTAGTTCATCAACCGGCTCTTGTGCTAATTCCTTAATCATTTGTGGTGAGAGTATATTTTCAATCACGTGCATTTTTTTAGTAAGCTCTGGAAAAATTGTTAAGAACGTTTTAGAACATTCTTCCGATACCGCGACAATCTCATCAACCTTCTCCCACATCCGCGACTCCACTTTTTGATTAAGTTGGATATTGGAATAGTCAGTATGAATCCAGCCAATTTTTTTCTTGGCGTTTACTTTTTCCCCGATAAAATGATGTGGCCATAGGAAACCTATGGCCACATCATATTCTTTATTCAGTTTTGGAAGGACAGGGTTTGCTAACTCCCAACCGTATTGAATCGTCAAATATCCTGGTTCATCAATCCGCTTTACTTTTCCGTGAATGATACTAGCCATTTTGGCCATTAAACGTGACATTCCAATTTGATAATGTCCTTCTCCTACAACTTGCCTAATCGATTTTCTAAAGGTTGTATATTGGGAGATTTCTGTTAGAAGCTTCGGTCCAGCGGGTAAATAGGGAAGAAATTCACCTTCATGTTTAAAGAGCATTAAATCGACCTCATATTTTTGATAATCCATTTGCTGCAATAGGCCGATCAGACTACGCTCTACTCCGCCGATAGCTAAATCAAAGGAAGAAATTAAGATTTTTTTCTTCATTATGTACAACCTCGCTATTCGATTGCTGATCGTAAATTCCATATAGTTTTAGCCAATCACTAACATTCTCTTGAATATTAAAACCTTGATTCGTAATCTTATTAAAAATTGTATGTTGGTCAGGTCGTTCCCACGATAAGGCCGCTTTTATTTCCGTACACCACTTGTCGATCGGGTCTTCAAGGTCAACGTACTTAACTAAACCAAGACCCATATCCGTACTAGCAGGCACTGTTGTTGCTGCAATACATGGTGTTCCTGCACTTTGAGCTTCTAGCATCACAATGCCAAAGCCTTCAAATAAGGATGGGAAGAGAAATAGATCAAAAGCCTTCATAAGTCTTGGAATATCGGATCGAACTCCTAGGAATCGAATGTTTTCCTGTAATCCTTGTTTGGTAGCTTCGTTTTCAATCTCCTTTTTAAGAGGACCGTCCCCAATAAATAAAAGCTTATAGCGTGTATCTTCAGATATTAAAGATTTTAATAGCTTTAACATAAACATATGATTCTTGGACTCGGAAAACCGACCTACGTGCCCAATAATTTTTGTGTCTTCCTCCAATTGGAGCTCCCTTATTGCACTTATTCTGCTCTTCCTCCAATCTAAATCCTCATATTTCTCTAAATCGATAGCATTTTTAAGAAAAATTACATTCCTTTTTCTTCCAAATAAAAACTCTGTTGCTTCTTCACTGCAACTACAAAGATGTGTAGCTGATAACTTAATCATTGATTGTAATATTTTCAAAGTAACCTTTTCTTTAAAATAATTACTTTTTAACCAATTACTACTGTGAGAATGGCAGATCCGATATTTAATTTTACAAATTTTTGCTGCTAGTGCTGGAAAGCCACTTTGAAAATCCGTATGGGCATGAACAGCGATAAACTTTTCCCGGGACATAATTTTTATCAAATTACGTAAATATTGAATGGGTCCAGAAACACCAAGACTTGGTATATTGTAAATACGTCCGCCAAGTAATAAAATTTCATTTTCATAATCTCCATGCATCTCACCATGAGTTATAAAATCAAATTGCACTTTACTGTGATCAATTTTTCTATATATATTCATGATTAATGTTTCTGCGCCGCCCCTTCCCATTGCACTGACAATATGAAGGATCCTTTGCGGGTACTCCATCCGACTCACCCCCTTATTAAAAAAGCCCATCGAAAAAGCCACTTCGATAGACAATTGTTTGGTTAATTACGTTTTCATAATAGTAGTAAAAAAAATAGCATACAATTAATGCGAAATAAACAAACCTTTGATATTTTTCATGAAAAAGTTTAATAATCCATGCAATTAGAATTAATTGATATAAATTAAAATAAATTGCAAAGCGTGCAAAGATCCAGTTTTGAGTTGAAATTATCATAAAGAGCAGACCGATTAAGGACATATTCACAACGTAATCACTGCTTGGAAAGATCTCTCTTAGTTTTTCCCTTCCTAAAAAGGCGATAAGGAGTGGAACCGCATCTACAAATACGCGGATCATATTTGCACCGCCTTCATCGAAGCCAGAATAATGCCCATACTGAGTGTCTTCGATTGCAGAAAACAAAAGAGAAGAAAATTGTTCATAACCTACTACAACAACGACAGAGAATATTAATAGAATATATGTTGCCTTAGACCACGCTTTATACCTTACAATGAAATAAATAGGTACAAGAATAAGAGCACTTTGATGAAAAGTGGACGCAATAAAGACGATTATAAAGTACCTTACCCAATTGCCTTCAATTAAATATTTGGTACCTATAAAAATAATTGATGCTGCTAATAATTGTCTAATGCCATTCATAGAAACTAAAAACAGACCACCTGCTACATATACATAAGTGCTGATTTCAAACATTCTTGAGTATTTAAAGAAGACAATTATAATTAGTAAGTTTGTGATGACAGCTGTTGCTAATATCATAATTTGAGGGTCATCAGAAAACATCTTTAGAGCCATTTGCAAAATGCCAAAACCCATGTCTTTTTGTAAGGAAATGTAGCCCCACGTAAATTCGTTTGTCTCATAAATTTTTTTATATACGTAAGTATCTCCAATATTGGAACGTAGCCCAGAAACTAAAACTAAAACCATCAAAGCTCCGAAAGCAAATACTTTATTAGGTCGCAGGGGAGTTGATAAATCAGTTTTAAAAGTTGGTGTTGAGAAATATCTTGAAAAAAGGGAAAGAAAATAGACCATTGTAAAATTAATCCATAAAACTGTCATCACAGACCAACCTTTGATAATTTTATGATTGCACCTCTTAATTCATATGAACATTCTTTATTAATTTTTTATCCCGATATTTATAGTATTTTTTTACAAATTGTTTTGGAGTCATTCCTATAAGAATCGGTTTAAATATAAAAAGGTAATACTTTATTGGCAGTTTCAAAGTACGACAGCCTATAAAAATTAATTGAGACGTGTCAAAATAATATCTTAATTTCCTCCGCTTTAAGGCTTCTTTATCCTCTTTCACCTTGTATAATGCTTCTTGTAAGTTATACCCCCTAAACCCGGCAGCAAAAAATCGTATCCATAAATCATAATCTTCAGCTCTTCTCGTTTGTTTCATCACTCGATAACCTTTTAATTCCTCATATCCTTCTTTACGCATCATAATGGTTGCATGCATAAACGTATTATTCACTGGGATGTCTTGCTTTACGGGCTCTGTTTTTCCAATTCGAGCTTCCATATCACCGTTTTCATCAAATGGAATCATTCCTGTACCAACTAACATATATTCAGGGTTAGAATCAAGGAAAGCCACTTGCTTTTCAAGTCTATTACTCAATGAAATGTCGTCTCCATCTTGACGAGCAATATATTGGCCTGAAGCAACAGATAAACAGCGATTTAAAGTCGCAGCAAGCTTTTTGTTTGATTCATTTCTGAGTAATTTTATTTTCCCTGGATACCCTTCAGCATAAAAACTAGCAATTTTATAAGTATCATCTGTGGAGGCATCATCACAAATAATAAATTCCCAGTCAGTAAAAGATTGTTTTATAATTGACTCTATACTTTGGGAAAGAGTATCCGCACAATTATATACGCCCATAATAATTGAAACTTTAGGATTGTCCTTGAACATGTTTGATACTCATCTCCCTATTTGTAAGCTCATTCCTATTAGCTAATATGTGTTTCCAGAGCGTCTTTTGTTCAAAGTGATCTCGAGTAAATAAGTAAGCGTTCAAGCCCATTTGTCGACATAAATCCCTATCTAACAATATTTTTTCCATTGATGTTTGAAGGGGATTTACTGAAGCTTTTGGGACAACAAAACCTGTGACATTTGGTTTCATTGCATTTGTAGGACCTGGGATATTAGTAACAATAGCTGGAACACCCATAATTCCAGCTTCAATGACAACACTCCCAAAACCTTCACGGTAACTTGGTAATACGAAAGCATCCATTGCTGCATAATATTTTTCAATATCAGTTTTATAGCCGCAATAAATAACTCCTTTACACTGTGTTGACCATCGATATATTTGCGGATTAATAGTTTCTATCCCCTCATCCGGTCCAACAATAAGTAACTTAGCATGTGGGTATTTTTGATAAACGTTTTTAAAAGAATGGAGTAATTCATTTACACCTTTATCCTTATTTAATCTACCTATGAATCCAAAAACAAAGTCTTTTTCTTCGATTTTATATAATTCCCTTATATGCAACCTCCACTGATCTTTTTTCTGCACATCAAATGTATTTAAATCAACTCCATTAGCACTTCCATTCCAAATAACTTCACCTTTCGAAGCAGAGTAGAGTCCTTCCTCTCTCCCAAACTGTAAATTTCCGTAGCTGTCTGGTTGAATATTCGTTGAAAGTTTACAAGTTAACTTTTCTACTATTTTAAATAACTTCCGTTTCCAACCGGTGTAGCCCACATAGCGAATTCCCCATTGGCAATAAAGCCGTATAGGTATTTTTGCTCCCCATGCGGAAACGGAAGAGTAAAAGGCCGCATTAGGGGTAGAATATTGAACGATGTCAAATTTTTTCGATTTAAAAAAGCGATATAAATTCCATATACTTTTTATCATGCCAATACCTTCCACTCCACGATTCATCGAGATGGGATTATAGTTAATATTTTTTGGCAAGATTTTAGCTAGGTCGGCATCATAATCGCAGACTACTGTTACGACATATCCATGATGGCTTAAGTATGAAAGCTGGTTTATTAAAAAACTTTTAATTGTAATCGATGTTGTAGTAACAACACAAAGTTTTTTCATCATTTTCCTCACCCATATATCGTATTTGAACAATGTTTTGAATCTTATACACTCATCACGGACATCGGGAAAATAGCTACTTGATTATTCGCCAAGTTAATAAGTAATTCTCTTAACCTTTTATTATCTAAAACGGCATAATTTTTTATAATTTCTTCAATTTCTTCTATATAGAGTTCGGCTGTTTTTCCCACATAAATTTTGGGATACACTTGCTTTTCTTGTATTTCATCCTCCTTCAACAACTCTTCAAACAACTTCTCCCCTGGACGCATTCCAGTAAAATGAATGGGAATATCCTCCAGGGAATAACCCGAAAGTTTGATTAAGTTGCGCGCAAGATCGACAATTTTCACGGGTTCCCCCATATCTAATACAAGAATTTCCCCGCCTTTTGCAACAGCCCCGGCCTGTATGACAAGTCGTGATGCCTCAGGAATCGTCATGAAATAACGAACCATTTCAGGATGTGTGACTGTAACTGGTCCCCCTTTTTCAATTTGCTGTTTAAATCGAGGGATGACACTTCCACGACTGCCCAATACATTTCCGAACCGAACTGCGACAAATTTAGTCTTACTTTTTGTATCCATATTCTGAATAATCATTTCCGCCAGGCGCTTCGTTGCTCCCATTACACTCGTTGGATTAACAGCCTTGTCTGTTGAAATCATGACGAATGTTTCTACTCCATGCCAGCTAGCGGCTTCCGCTACATTTCTTGTTCCAATAATATTGTTTTGAACGGCAGCCTCTGGATTTCTCTCCATTAAAGGTACATGTTTATGAGCAGCAGCATGGTACACGACATGAGGTTGATATGTACTCATGATCGACATCATTTTTTTAGCGTCTTTTATATCTGCAATTTCAGTTAAAAATTCAATTGGCAAGTGACCATATTTTTCTTTTAACTCATATTCAATCGAATAAATACTGTTTTCTCCATGCCCTAATAATACGAGCTTTTCTGGATGAAATTTGGATATTTGTCGACAGATCTCAGAGCCTATAGAGCCGCCAGCCCCCGTTACTAAGACGACCTTGTCTGTTACATATTCAGAAATACTTTCAATATCAAGCTTGACTGGTTCTCTTCCTAAAAGATCCTCGACCTGCACATCGCGAAATTGATTAACAGATACTTTCCCACTTACAAGATCCTCTAATAGCGGCAAAATTTGTGTTTTCGCTTCTGTTTTTGCGCATTCTTGAAAGATCGTATTCAACTTTCGCTTTTCTAATGAGGGGATAGCAATAATAATGTGCTCAATATTCAAATCTTGAACGGCTTGCTCAAGATGATGGATTCCCCCAAAAACGGGTACTCCTAAAATATCAAGCTGGTGTTTCTTCGGATTATCATCAATAAAAGCAACTGGCAATAGTTCAGTATCCTTACTTTTCTGTAGTTGCCGTACAACCATTGCACCTGCTGATCCTGCGCCAACGATCAAAGTTCTCCTTTTCACTTCAACCCTGTTTAAAACATGATCTCTATAGATTCTCCAACAAAATCTTGTACCGCCAATAAATAACATATGAAGCAACCAAGTAACAGCAAGAAATCTCAGGTGAATGACATTCAGAGCGATTTGCTGAACGACTATCCCTGTGACCAAACAGAGCGTCACTACCTTAAAAATTATTAGGAGTTCTCCGATACTGGCGTATTCCCAAGACTTTTTATACAGTTTAAAAAGAATAGAAAATAAATGATGACTCAAAATAATTGAAACCGTGCTAATAAAAATGGGAAAAGTAAAAAGGCCAAATGTTACATTGACTAGAAAATGACTGAAAATAATAGCCGTGAGAATAAGAAATGAATCTACTAAAATAAATACGGACAATCTTTGTGGATAAGACACTGAGCAACCTCCTTTATGAACGTTTACGATTTATTTAATCTTAAAGAGCTTAATTACAGTGTTTTTTCATCTTGAGTAATACATTCACTCATGATAAAAAGTAACTAGGATCTCAGTGATAGCCAGTAAACCCAATGCACAAAAACACCATAATTAAAACCTTTAAAATTTAGGGCATTCAACCCCTCCTCACATCACACTATCGACGACAAGCGTCTAAGGTTCTAAAAACCCACAGCATGACCGAGTGCCTCCTTTGATAAAGGCGAGGAGACATCACCTTCCGTTATTTCGTTCCTAATAACGAACAAATTTACAAAAAAAAAGAAATACTAACTTTTTTCATTTAAAATGACACCAACAATTTGCGCTTTTGCGTACTCAAGAACTTTTTTTGATTCAAAGGCATTTTCGATATTTGTTTTATCTTGTCTGACAACTAAGACGACACCATCACATAAGTTTGCGATAATTTTCGTATCACTTACTTCTAAAACCGATGCCGAATCAATTAGCACAATATCATAAAGGGAGCCGACCTTTTGAAAAAATTGCTCCATCGCATCTGATGCTAATAATTCCGCTGGATTATAAGGAGTATCTCCGCTCGTCAGAATGTCTAATTTACCAATTCTAGACGGATAAATCGCCTCTTCAAAGCTTACATTTCCCTCCAACACATCTGTTAGCCCGATCATATTCGACGTTTTAAAGATATTGTGTATACTCGGATTTCTTAAATTTGCATCAACTAGCAAAATTTTTTCCTTTTGTTGCGCCATCGATACAGCCATATTTGCAGCTGTTGTTGACTTCCCTTCCCACTTGCCAGGAGAGGTAATGAGAAGAGTACTGCTATTTTTATCTCCGTATATAAAATGGAGATTCGTTCGGATCGTTCGGAATTGTTCAGAAATAATTGATTCTGGATTAGAGTGTGTAATTAAATTTCTTTGTTTCCGACTTGGTATCCGTTTTCGCTTATTTAAAGCCAATGGTTTCACCTCTGAACGCTAATTCTGTTTTCTGTCCCTTCCTTTTCCGTACATTTTTATTGTTGATTTTTGAAATACTTCCCAATACTTGAATCCCTAATACCATTTCGATATCCCGCTCCGATTTAATTGAATCATCTAAGGAGTCGATAAGAAAGATTAAACCAATCCCAACAATAATTCCGAAAACAAAAGCGGCTATTATTATTTTATTTGGGTTGCTGTCATTGATTGGAGTAGGGTTAACACGCGCCTCGGACAATATTTGGACTTCCTCAAATCCAAGGATATTCGGAATTTCATCTTTAAATACTTTTGCAGCCATATTAGCTATTTCCGCTGCTCGCTCTGGATTTGTATCAGTAACACTAATCTTTACGACCTGTGAACTATCAATACTTTCTACATTTATTTGACTAGCTAAAGACTTTGATGATTTATCCAATCCCAAATTACTTATAACTGTCTCAAGTACAATCGTATCTTTAATAATGACTTGAAGTGTTTTTCGATACTCCGAATCGGCCCCGATAATAATATTTGTGGAAGATTCGTATAGAGGTTCTGCCTTATTGAGATTGCTATAATACCAACCCGCTATTGTAGCAAGTACCGTTATCACGAGAACGATCCAATAACGCTTCTTAATCACGCGGTATAATTCTTTTAAATTAATTTCTTTTGCTATTCGTCTGTCTTCACTGTAATACGAATGGATACGATTCATATAAACCACCTTATCGGCTTATTTCTTATGCCGTTCCCAATAAAGAACAACGCAAGAAAAAAATAAAGAAATCACAAATGTGGGCTTTCTACAAACTCTATTGTAGTTCTTTATAAAGAACAAGTCAACACATTTTTAGCTAATATTTAAGAAATTTCCTGTTTCTTAGTTTTCCTCCAAAACCATAACAATGGACGAAGAGGAAAGTAAAGAAAATGAAGCTTATTCGGTAATGGCAATGTCTCAACATCCGTATAATAAGGATGAAGTGTACTTAATAAATAGAGTATTTTTTGTTGAAAGGACATTAAAGAGAATAAATGCATTGCATGATATTTCGCAACTTCTTTAGGTACCGGATCATTGTGCAAATTAACCATTTGTTCTAAGTAAAAGATCGTTTCTTGAGCGATTTTACTGGAGCGATTTCCTATTATTAAAGGCTGCATTTCCTTCGTCAGAGTACTTCGCAATAATTGATTAGCCAAAATAAGCGATTGTCCTCCAATATGCCTTGCTTGGTATTTTTTTAACCTTTTAAACACCCTACTCCAATCCAACTCTTTGTGAATGAGTTGGTGAATATCCATTAACCAACGGAGGCGCGACCAGCCATGTCGTGAACCGTGAGTAACTAAGAAAAAGAAAAGATCCTCCAAACCAAGCATATAAACTGGAAAATTCGTAATCGAACTTTTTCTCCTTCTGCTCCATAGCTCCTGGAAACTTGGCTCTTTACTTGGAGCCGGGTTCAAGCGCCAATGTATTTCTACTTTAATTCGCCTAATTGGATGATAATAAGTAAAATGATGATGCCTCCACTTCCAATCGTTTAATAAACTTTGGATGTACTCATCCTTTTTATATCCTAATTCGACAAGTAGGTGTTCTGCTCTTTGTAAATCGTTAATCGGAATCAGAATATCTAAATCACCTGATGTTCGTTTTGAAATATCCCCGTATAAATCTGCAGATAAAACAGGCCCTTTCAAAAATAGCGATGGAATATTACTTTTTAATAATAGTTTACTTAGTTTCTCCATTTCCGCAGAAAGGTGAAGCATTTGAAATGTATTATGTTTATATAAGTCTTCCAGTGTGAGACGAACTTGTTCAGGTATCCGTTCGCAATCTTTCATTTTCGTATATAACAATGGATAAAGCCTATGGTGGATACTTAATTGTAAAAATAATTCCCAGTCTATTGTGTCGTAGCTTTCTTGAGACGGATGATTCTCTAATTGAATCCATTCAAGCATCAATTTTAATTCTCTTGGGATCTGATCCAATTTTAGTTCGATTTGTTTATTCATAACTTTCCCTTTCACATGACATCTCTTTTCGCAAACATACTGACGGTCGTAAACTTTTCCATTCCCTCTGATCCAGAAATATAATAAGATCCACTTCGTAACCATGCATGAGCAATCATCTTTCCTTCTTCATCTCTCGCCGTACCTAGATAAAGAGTACTCTCAATACCACGCCTTTCCAACATTTTCATTCCAGCCATGGCTCTAACTAAACATTGGCTCTCCCAAAAGGTGTATTTGCTCATAATTTGAATGGCATTTGAAATATTTTTAATCGTTCTCGTATTGTTATCTTCACTATAGTAAGGCGTTTCATTCATATGATCGCCTAACATTGGCGCCACTTTTTGAAATGGGACTTTTTTTAGAATTCGTGCCCAGCCCAGAAACATATATGCTTCCAGAAAAAGGACGATCGTTTTCGGATGTGTTTTAAAAATGGTCATGAATTTTGACAAAATCATTATGTTCCCCTAC
The DNA here is from genome assembly GCF_001375535.1 of Bacillus niameyensis. GTDB lineage: Bacteria > Bacillota > Bacilli > Bacillales > Bacillaceae_C > Lederbergia > Lederbergia niameyensis. The sequence continues at coordinate 4,140,388 of NZ_LN831197.1, read as the reverse complement.
TCTTTGGAAGCAATCTGAATTAACTGTTCTTCTAATAAATGAGTTAAAAAGGAAAGTACATGTTCTTCACATTCCTGTTTTTCAACGAGATAACTAGAAGTAAGAGTACTCACCATTTTCTCTACTTGGATTGGCTCTTTCATTAGATCCCAAATTCCTCCGCCGATTTCACCTAAATTATAATATTTTCCATTATGAATGCTAAGCATTACTTTCTCACTGCCCATGTCACTCACAATATTTCCTTCTGACTGGACAACATAATCGCTCAATGAAATATTTTGTTTTGTAATCATCCATTTTTCACTCCTTATTTAATGTCTCTAAAATCATCGCAGTTAAGTCATGAGCAGTAAACCGATCAATTGGACGCTGTATTCGATAAAGTTGAGTTTGGTTCGCAATAGCGGCAGTGATTTGAAAATGCCATTCTCTTAATTTAAGATGATTCAGTAAAAAATTGCGATAAGTGTGTTGAAACAAAGTATGCAACCGTTGCAAATGCAAGATCGGTTCTATACTAGGTTGATCGCCTTCGGTTTTCACTAATTCGAACACACCTGCGAGTGGAAAGGTCGACGTTGAAAATTGCGCTGAAACAGGGATCGCGAATTTTGTCTCTCGCTGAATAATGGGCCGGTATCCCTTTGACTCGATTCCAAAGGCATCCAAACTTTCCTGCCATAGCTTTTGCTGAGGATAAGCAGGCGTGACGATCGGGAAAGTTTCTTCTGATAGTGTAATGGGGATAACATCATCGCTTAATAAGGGATAACCTTTTTGTAAAAATGCCGCTGCCAGAGTCGACTTACCTGCACCGGATTCGCCAACAATTGCATATGCCTTACCATTAATAGCAATTGCACTTCCATGTAATGGCAAAACCCTCCTTTGAAGTAATAAGCCACCCATACAAGAACCAAGAATATAAAGGCGAATTTGATCCGCGTGGGCATTTTTCATTGGAGAAACAAAAATTTTCATCCCATCCTCAATACAGTAAATGGCTACTCCAGGAATGTGAAACAAAATCATGTTTCCTTTCATAGCAAAATAAGGGGAAGATCCAGCACAGTCATTCCATAAATCAGTTAAGTCCTTCGTCTGGATAACAATATCGACATCCTCCCCTAGTCCCATGATCTGTGGTAACTCGGGCAAGGGGACGTCACTTTGGACGTGTAAACCAAAAGCTTTATAGACGATCTTTTTTAATGTTATAGCCATTTTTTCCCCCAAGGTAATATTTTTATGAGGCCCTTATAATTTATAAGGGCTTCAATTCATTAGCTATCAAATCCATTTTTTAAACAGCTGGCATTTGATTGCCCAGGATGAGTTTCGTGTTTTCCCTCAGATACATCAAAACAATCGGCATTGGCATTCCCGGGACCATTCATCGTCATACTAATATCCAAAACTTCCAATATTGGTTGCCGCCATATTCGTTTCATTTTATTTCACCTCCTCCATTACAAAATTTTTCTGAAGAAAACGTTGCACGATATAACTGCGTGTCAAAATTTTAAATTCATTCTTCCAAATGAGGGATGGGTCAGGTTCGTTATCGATCTTCGCAAGAGCGTTTTCAAGTACTTCTCTATGAATAAACTCAGTTAATACACAATCATTCTTCATTTTTTGCAATTCACTTAAAAAAGCTTGCCAATGCCGCTTCATTCTGTGGATTGTATCAGCACCTTGAATACCACGTATCCGGTGATTATATCTAACTTTATCTGGGAGGATGTTCTTCGTTGCTCTTCTTAAAAACGAGCGCTCCATTCCGGCTTTAACATATTGTTCTTCTGGAAGAGATAAACAAAATAAAATGACACGCAAATCATTTGTTGGATCACGATCCCATAAAGCATAGCGTAAAGATAATTTCGTTGTTGCTGTTCCACTTTTATTCCAAAAATAGGGTTCGTTATAATGCTGCTTACGATATCTATTCAAATCGCTCCCATAATTTCCATTCATACCCAACTGTTGTAGCCGCTCATAAACATCTGTTTTGTATGCAAAATCAGGATGAATCATCGATAAAGACTTGTCAGGATCATCGCCTTTTGAAACAAGTCTATTAAATGTATTCTTTGCGATGATTGGTAACATAATCCTTTTACCTGTACGAAAATTCCGACAGTATTGATTAAGCTCTTGATTAAGATGAATAAACCTCATTCTTTTTAAAAGGGTAGAATAATAGTCCAAGTTTAATTGCCAAGTTCCCCATGAAATTGAATGGTTTCCTCTAGAACCGTTTAATAATATTTTAACTTCCTGTCTATGAGCTACCTCATTAATTCCTTTTAACCAAAAGGAATTTTCAAAGAATTTATAGGGCATTTCCATGATTTCTAGAAAATCATCCACCTCTGAATAAGGATCTTTTCCTCGGAAATCCAAGTAATGAGGAATGACATTTCCCACATACCGAACCGTCTCTTCGATAAAGGACTTTTCATTGGCGATGTAATATGCTGGTGTCCAATCTGTAAAATCTTCTTCTGGTATATAGCTAAATGTATGTAATTGTTTATTTTCTTCGCGAAGTGCTTCTGCTGCAAAACTAACAACAGACCCTGAGTCTAATCCACCACTTAAATGAGATCCAACAATACCATCTGTTCGGATTCTTTCTTTAACTGCTCGGTTGAAAACATCATAGAAGGCTTCCTGATACTCCCAGTCATTTTTTAGCCGCAAAGGCTCTATTGATCCCAATTGCCAATATCTTTCTATTGAAACATTCCCAGACTTGATCAATAAACTATGCGCTGGCGGAAGCTGATAAATCTTTTCATATGGAGTATGGTGGACATCAGCACTTTCTACGATCGTTGGAATGACTAAAAACTCTGCTAACCAGGCTTCATTAAGACGTTTCTCGATCAAAGGCATACGAAATAAAGGTTCGATGATTGTTGAAAAAGCAAAGTAGACATCATTTTTAAAATAATAAAGAGTCCGAGCCCCAGAAAAATCTCTTGCACCAAATAGTGTTTGTTTTCGTTCATCCCAAATCATAAAGGCAAAATCACCAAGCAAATAATTCGGAGTGTGCTTTCCCCATTTTAAATAGGCTCGAAGAATCAACTCACTATCTGTTATCGTTTTACGATCCCCATAAGCAACCTTTAATCGTTCAAATAATTCCTCGCGATTATCTATAATCGCATCCGCTGTAATGGCGAGCTTTCGCTCATAGTCATAAAAGGGTAAACGTTCATGAATGGATTCAGGGGTGATCCGTTGCGCGTGACAGCCAAAAAAGACATTTTCGTTTTTCCACGTTTCTGTATAATCGAAAGGGAATTGATCATATGCCTTTAAGAGTTGATACCCCTGCTCCAAAGTTTGATTTTGCTGAAACTGCAAGATTCCCATGATCGCACTCAAGTTCTCACCCTCTCAATATCATTTTTTAGAAGGCCCTTATACTGTTATTTGCATAAGGGCAGCCGTTTACTGTCGTGTTCTGGATTAACTGTAATGAACCACATCATGGTCATTTGCATCAGGATCTGGTTGGACAGCATCCGGTGTTTTTATTCCGGGTCCGGCCATCGTCATGGTGACATTAAGTACTTCCAACTCCGGTTTCAGCCAATTTTTCTTCATCGTCTCACCTCCTCTCAAGTGAAGGATTTCATAAAGCGACTTAAAATCAGGCATCTCATTAACACTTTCGTTTCAAATTCAAAGACGAGGTTTGGCTTAGGTTCTGCTTTCAAAACAGTGAGGCAATTTTTGATCACATCCATATCCACTAACTCCTGAAGGTTGGGATCTTTCGGAAGTTTTTCTAATTCAGCAATGTACTCATCCCAATTTACTTTCATCCGATGAACCCCGTCTGCACCTTGAACTCCCTTTGTTTTAAAGTTCAAGCGAATATCATCTGGTAAATAGCCTTCTGTCGCTCTTCTAACGAGTGATCGCCCAAAACCGTTTTGAACATATTGCTCCTCAGGAAGCGATAAACAAAACTGAACGACTCTCAAATCATTAGTTGGATCACGACTTACAATGCCGTAATGTAGCCCTAGCTTTGCTTCATAAGTTCCAACTGTGTTCCAATAATACAATTGTTGATACTGACGCATTCTAATTTTATAGGAATTTGAATCGATCCTTCCCCTTGGGTCAATTCCATGATCCCGTAATTTCTCAAATACCATTGTGTCTGATGCAAGATCAGGATGAATAAATATTGGAAAGTCATCTTCCTTTGAAATTTGTTGTTGAAATAAGAGAGGGAAGGCCTTTCTCGTAACAGCTGTTAACACTTTCTTTCGACCAGATCCAATATTGAAGCAATATTGCAGCATTTCCTGATTAAGACGGAGCCATTTCATTTTTTTTAACAACAATGCATAATAATCCATCACTGGGCCCCAAGAGATCGACCAATTCCCTCGCTGTCCAGTTAATAAAATGCCAACACTCTTTTTCCTTGCCTCTTCATAAACACCCTTTAACCAAAATGTATTTTCAAAATATTTATAGGGCATTTCCATTTTCTCTATCCAATCATCAATTTCCAAATAAGAATTCCTCTCAGGAAAACTTAAATAATTTGGAGATATATTGCCAACATATTGTACAATCGATTCTACTTGGGGCCTTTCATTGGCAATTCGACTTTTAGGAGTCCAATCAATGAAATCATCAACTGGAACATAACTGAATGTATGTAATGGTTGATTTTTCTTCCTTAATGTTTTAGCTGCGAAACTAGATACCGACGAGGAGTCTAGCCCGCCACTTAAATGAGCACCGACTTGATGATGTGTCCGCAGGCGATCATTCACCGCTCTTTGAAATACATCTTGAAAAGCTTCTGTATATTCTGCATCTGATTTTAACTTTAGTTGCTTTCCCTCTGGTAAAGTGCTGTATCTTGAAAAATAAATCGAAGAATCTGTTACAGTTACCGAATGTGATGGTGGAATTTGTTCTATTTGACGATAAACAGTTGAAGCTGGCTCAAGCGAATCAAACATTAATGGATTGGCAAGAAATTCAGCAAGCCATTGTTTACTTAGCTCATTCGATACATAGGGTAAAGAAAGCAAAGGCTTCATAACCGTACTAAAAGCATATTTTTCTTGGTTACGAAAAAAATAAAGAGTACGTGTTCCAGAATAATCCCGTGCTCCAAACAGTCTTCGCTCTTTCTCATCCCAAATCATAAAAGCGAAGTCGCCAACTAAATGTTTCGGTGTTTCCTCACCCCATTTATAGTAAGCAAGCAAAATCAACTGACTGTCTGTCATGTGTTCTCGATCTTCATACTCAACTTGCAGTTTTTCAAATAATTCATTCCGATTATCAATAATCGCATCTGCGGTAATAGCAAGTTGCCTCATATAATCATAGAATGGAAGTGTTTCTCCAATTGATTCGGGAGTCATCCATTGAGCGTGGCAGCCGAGAAACAAATTACCTTTTTGCCATGTCTGAATGTCATCAGCAGGGAATTTTCCCAATGCTGTCATCATTCCCTGACTATGTTCAACGGTTATAGTTTCACCGTTTCGATGATATATTCCAACGATTGCACTCATGTTCTCCCTCCCTCGTTTTTGTTCTTATTAAAGAACAAAAGGTTATAACTTAATACATTATTTTTAAAAACTATGTATTTTTTATTTTTCTTTAAAAAGTTATTTAGGTTCTTTATAAAGAACACTAATATATAAAAAAATAACACCTCCTTTAATCATTGTCAAGCGAATAATTGATTTAAAAGATAAGCAGCTTAACCGTTGATGGTCAAGCTGCTTATCTTATTCAGATCAATGCTCATTTTTAGGAATTAATTTATCTTTGTTTACAGCTTTCTTTTTATTAGCCATAAACCCGACTAAAAGAACTAATATTGTTAATGAAATTAGAACGATATATTCTACTGGTCCTTCGATTCCAAACAAACGATCTATATGCTTGTCCTTTAATAACATTTCCCCAGCAACCCAAGCGAGAATTCCAGAGCCAATATAACTAATCCATTGAAATTTCTCCATAACCTTTACGATTAATTTCGAGCCAAAAATCATAATAGGGATACTAACTAAAACGCCTAAAGCAATCATTAAGATATGGCCATTAGCTGCGCCAGCAATAGCGACAACATTATCTAAACTCATAACTGCGTCTGCCATAATAATAGTTCCAATCGCTTTAATTAAACTGCTTTGGGATGACACATGCGTTTCTTCATCTCCACCAACCAATACTTTATAGGAAATCCATAACAATAGGATACCGCCGATAATATTAACATACGGAATTTTTAATAACCAAACAATCACTATGGCAAACAGAATTCGGAGGATGACCGCACCACCTGTCCCCCATAAAATTGCCTTGTTCTGTTGCTTTTTCGGTAAATTTCGCGTAGCCATCGCGATCACAATCGCATTATCCCCTGAAAGAATAATATCGATGGCAATAATCTTTAAAAGAGCGATCATTGATGCTGAAGTTAACGTGATGCTAAATACTGCTGCTCCTAGATCCATAAAAAATTCCTTCTTTCGCTTACTCCTATTAAGTATAACATATCCTAATTTCGAAAGAAAAAAGGCAACGTTCCTAAATAGAAGCTATTTTTAGGATAATCAGGTTCTATTCGAGAAGCAAACAATTATCCTTCATCTGCTTTCATAACGTAGATATACTCCCTCATGACACTTTGAGGAAGATTTCCCTCACGTTTCTACTATGAAAAAGTGGACTTGTCCTCTATCAGGACTATTCCACAAATTTTTGAGTCAAACATATATGTAGGTAGAAATCGTAAAGAAGAAGAGGTCATTATAGACCTCTTCTCAGCAGAACTTTCTTAGGCATTAATAATCGCAATAACGATCTTCTGCTGCCTCAACCCGATTTTCTCTTGGTCTACAAATCCAATCAAAATCAGATTCTTGACGAACTTCGCGGCATCTGCAAGCAAAGAAATCACCACGAACCTCGCGACATTGACAAACTAACTTTCTTGGTCTCCGATTATCCTCGACTCCACCAACAGAATTATTTCCACAATAACTCATTTCCATCCCCCTAAGCGAATATTAAAGCCGGCCGACCTTAATAACTACTATATTAAAAAACAGCAATATTGCTTAGACAAACCGTCTGATAAAAACGAGTATTTTTGAAAACTAAGTTATTTTTACAATAGTTCATGTTATTTTGAGAATTTCCTATAAACTCTTAAAAAATGTGAGTTTGCACTAGACTGTTTGTCCAATCCATTTTGGCTAAAGAAAATAAGATAAAGTAAATGATCAAAGTATCAATAATTTATTGGAGTAAGTGATTATAGACTCTTTCTTCACATTCATTTACCTATTTTTGGATATAGCTTTCAAATTCTCCCACTTTATTATGAATTTATGAAAAATGGGAGTTTTCACCAGAATGTTTGTCCAGTCACTATTCATTTTTCCTAATAAACTATAGTGAAAGCTGGATAACCAGCACAAAAATCGAAAGGAGAGATTTCATTGTATTACGATGAAGAACTTTTATTTGCGGAAGACTTTCGTAGAAATAGAAGAAGAAACAATGACTTAAATGTAGCTTGTGAATGTAACCTAGTTGAGGCAGATACTGATAGAAACCCAGACTGTGGATGTGGTGGCCATGTTGATCCAATAAGAGAGGAAAAACATGTATACCACCATATTATCCGCGAGGAAGCTGAAGGAGGTAATAATGTGGACTCATGTGGAGTAGGACCTGCTGGAAAGTGCTCTTGTGGGCAAGATAATTGTGTATGTAACCAATTAAGAAATTTAGCAATGAATACAGAGGTGACCTTATTATTAAGAGGTAGCGCCAATCCTGTTATAGCAACTTTTGTCTCTTTTGATCGTAATACTTGCTGTGCAACTTTTATTAATGCTGAAATACCTGGTGCACCGGGACCTGCTACAGACTTAGGTACAATTATCATTAATTGTAAGGAAATCCAGGTCGTTGGAATGACACCTTAACAGACTACTTTAAGGCATACTATAACTATTAAACTGAGTTCCTTCCTAGTAAGGAACTCAGTTCTTATTCAAGAATAAACTACAAATCCTCATACTTAAAACCCCGCATTTTCATCAGTTTGTTTGTCCAATCATCTATAATTTGTTTCAATACAATATAGTAGAGAGAAAAAGATCCTTATCATTCTTAATATCTGTTCCTGTCCAACTTACAAAGGCATCTGCCATTTCGCAGATGCCCCTTTTTAATGTTTTTATAATCGTTCTTCTAACTCTGCTTTCTTCTCTTCAAATCCAGGCTTGCCTAGTAAAGCAAACATATTCACTTTATAAGCTTCTACTCCAGGTTGGTCAAATGGATTGACACCTAGTAGGTAGCCGCTGATCGCGCAAGCTTTTTCGAAGAAATAGACGAGATAGCCAAATGTGTATGCATCCATTGCCGGAATTTCGACAACTAGATTCGGAACGCCTCCGTCTGTATGAGCAAGCAATGTTCCTTCAAAAGCTTTATCATTTACGAAATCAACTGTTTTACCAGCTAAATAGTTAAGCCCGTCAAGATCGTTCTCTTCGCTTTCAATTGTTAGTTCATGGCGTACATTTTGAACTTTAATAACTGTTTCAAACAAGTCACGACGACCTTCTTGTACGTATTGTCCAAGTGAATGGAGGTCAGTAGAGAAGTTCGCAGAAGAAGGATAAATCCCTTTCTGATCTTTTCCTTCACTTTCACCAAATAGCTGTTTCCACCATTCTGAGAAATATTGAAGACCTGGCTCATAATTAATGAGCATTTCAATTGTTTTACCTTTGTTGTATAAAACGTTACGGATCGCCGCATATTGGTAAGCGGCATTTTTTTCCAGTTCAGGTGAGCTGAATTCTGAGCGTGCATCAGCTGCTCCCTTCATCATTGCTTCAATTTCTACCCCACTGACAGCGATTGGAAGCAATCCTACAGCCGTTAAAACAGAATAACGACCGCCAACATCATCAGGAATTACGAAGCTCTCATACCCCTCTTCGTTCGCTAGCGTCTTTAATGCCCCTTTTTCACGATCGGTCGTAGCGAAAATACGATGTTTCGCTTCTTCAACACCATATTTTTCTTCTAGGATCTTACGGAAGATACGGAAAGCGAGCGCTGGCTCTGTAGTTGTTCCTGACTTGGAAATCACGTTGATGGAGAAATCTTTGCCATCTAAAAGATCCATCAAATCTCTCATATATGTAGAACTAATACTGTTTCCAACAAAGATTATTTGTGGAGTAGTGCGTTTTTCTTTAGGTAATTCATTATAAAAACTATGGTTCAGCATTTCGATAGCAGCACGAGCTCCTAAATAAGATCCGCCAATACCAATGACAAGTAGAATATCGCTATCCTGCTTAATTTTTTCTGCTGATTTTTGAATACGAGAAAACTCTTCTTTGTCGTAGTCAACAGGCAGGTCAATCCAACCTAAAAAGTCATTTCCAGCACCTGTTTTTTCATGTAGTTGAGTATGGGCTGTTTCCACTGCAGCTTGTAAATAGTCGACTTCATGCTGACCAAAAAATGCAAGAGCTTTGGAATAATCAAAACGAATATGTCCCATCATCTTTCCTCCTTGTTGTTTTTTACCACCATATCCTAATACTCTATACAAACAAAATTGTTTTTTCAAGAAATTTCCCTGCTAATAGGAAATACCGATAAAGAAAAGGACCTCGACCCATAGAGTCAATAGTCCTCATTACATATCAATAGCCGCATAAAAGCTCGCATCTCCTATTTTATATTGCTTTATAACATTACCTGGGAGCTCTATATGTTCTTGCTCTAACCTCAGTCGCTGAAGAACTTTTTTATCGATAGGATAAATTGTATCTCCTTTCAAAATCCAATATTGCACTTGATTTTTATATATTCTTCCTTCTGGAAGTGGATGGAGCCTTGAAGGATGGATATTGAGGTCCGGACCTAGTGGAATCTTCTTTAACCTTTCTGTTTCAACTTCAATTATTTTCCTTATATTAAAACGAAACTTTCCCCAAACGAATGAATTTCCAATTTTTCTTCTTTGATAACGTTCAAAATAGTATAGTTCTCCTTTTTCATCCCGAAAAAGACAATAATTTGGAAAATGATCGAAATCGACCGGATCTCCTTCTTCATATTTATGGAGTAATGGGTCAGGAATTTCAGTAATCTCCTTTTCATCGTATTTAAAAAAGGAAAACATAGCTGGAGTTATTAATCTTCGTTTTTCTTGATCAATTAAATAGACCTCTTCATTCGTTCCTTTTACCAGAATCCCATTTGGAAGATTGTTAGGCAAATGTTGAAATAAAGTTTGAACAGAGTGTGGTGTTTTATACGTTATATCCAACACTTGTCGTATAGGGTAAAAGGGTTGAAAAACATTAAGCCGGTTCCAAAAGGCTGCATCTCCCCGGCACCAATAAAGTGGATCTTCATTCCAATATGTTCCAAATTTCTCGCTTACCTTCTCAGCTATATTTCTCGTATGCATAACTGAACAATGATCCACAATATCAGCTGCATTCGTAAGAACTTGGGTCGCTTCCCTTTTAAATTCTCTTAAACAATTCAATTGTCGATCAACGATTTTCACAAGTTGAGAAGAAAAAACAATCTCTTTAGACGGGTTACTCTCCAAGTGTTTAACCATCTCTGAAAGACGATTTGGAAGATAGACGGTATCATCTGTAATGTAAGTCACGTATTTTCCCTTTGTTAATGGAATTGCTTCGTTGATAAGAGTTGCATATCTTGTAGTTTTATAGCGGTTTTCTTTTTCTATGAAACTATTGCGGTAAAAGATTCGGGGATTATCTACATACTTTTTGATCAATTGTACAGTCACATCATTCGAATGATCATCCATAATAAATAACTCCCACTCAGACCACGTTTGTTTCAAAATACTTTCAATCGTTTGAGCTATGAACCATGGCTTATTGTAACTCGTCAAAATAATCGATACTGTCGGTTTCATAACAAGCACCACATTTTATCTATTCTTCGTTTCCCAATCATAGCTAATTTTTGGATCATCCCAAGGTATTCTATGTTCATCTGGATTTTCACGATTATAAGATTCAGTTGTGAAATATATAATCGTCGCTGGCTCATTCCCTAAAACTCGATAGCCGTGAGCAACTCCTTTAGGAATTAAAACGAGAATGGGATTTTCTACTCCCATATAAAAAGTGTTAGTTTCTCCTTTTGTAGCAGAATCAGGTCTGAGATCATGAAGAACGACTTGTGCATTGCCAGAAGGAAAGAACCATAGATCATCCTGCTTTTCATGATAATGAAATGCCTTAATAACACCTGGATAGCTCATTGACCAGGACGCTTGACCAAATCTATCTAAAATTTGCTCATCATCTCGCACTAGTTCTGCGAAGAAACCACGATCATCAGAGTACTTGACGATTTTTTTTACGATCACTCCATCAATCATACCCTTTTTCCTCCTTTTCAATGAATTCTTGTAGAGCCCCATGCCAATGTCTCATCTTGATCCCTGCCTGATCCAATGTTCTCCTACTTAAAACGGAATAGCTTGGTCGTTGTGCGGCAGCTCCGTATTCTTCCGTAGATAAAGGTTGAACGAATGATGGCTCATAATGTGCAGTTTCGAAAATGGATTGTGCGAAATGAAACCAACTGCATTCACCTGCATTCGCTATATGATAAGTGCCATACGGCTTACCAATTAGTTGTTTAATTGCTTGAGCCAAATCTTTTGTAAAAGTCGGAGATCCGACCTGATCCTCTACAACGGTAACCTTTTTCTCCTCTTTTCCTAGTTGAAGCATTGTTTTAACAAAATTTTTTCCATGGTGACCATATAACCATGATGTTCGGACAATGTAATATTTTTCAGACGCCAATTGGACGAGTTGCTCTCCTAATAATTTACTTTGACCATAAACCGATAAAGGATCAGGGGTGTCATCCACTTCATATGGTTTACATGTTTTTCCGTTAAAAATATAATCTGTACTAATTTGTATAATGTCCGCATCTATTGACTTTGCTGCTTTCGCTAAATAATACGCTCCGAAACTATTAACCTCAAAAGCTAATTTCCGATTAGTCTCACAATCATCCACAGCGGTATAAGCAGCCGCATTAATTATCAAATTAGGCTTTTTCTCTGAAATGATTTCATTCACTTTCCGTTCATTCGTAATATTCAGTTCTTCTTTCGTAAACGCTATGACATTAAAATCGTTTTGAAAAACTGAAAGTAAATCCTTCCCAAGCTGACCATTAGCACCCGTAATCAAAATTTTCATGTGTAATCAACTCTTTGGATCTTGTCCCGATACCAATTAATCGTCTTTAAAAGTCCATCTTCAAATAGAACTTGAGGCTCCCAGTTTAACTCTCTTTTGATCTTCTCATAATTAATCGCGTATCTGCGATCATGCCCCAATCGATCTTCAACATGCCTGATTAAGCTTTGATCCGCTCCTAGATAATTAATGATTTTTGAAACTACATGAAGATTCGTTTGTTCATTCCCACCGCCAATATTGTAAACTTCTCCTGCTTTTCCATTATTGAGGACGGTATAGATCGCTCGACAATGATCCTCAACATATAACCAATCACGAATCTGTTGTCCGTCTCCATAAATAGGAATCGGTTTGTTTAACAAGGCTGATGTAATAACCTTTGGGATGAATTTTTCTAAATGCTGGAAGGGCCCGTAATTATTACTGCAACGAGTAATCATGACAGGCAATTGATATGTGTTAAAGTAGGATTGAACGAGTAAATCCGCAGCAGCTTTACTCGCAGAATAAGGATTATTTGGCGAAAGTGGAGTGGATTCTGTAAATGCTTTATCGGTTCGTAATAGCGTCCCATAAACTTCATCAGTTGAAATTTGGATCATCTTCTTAGCCTTTCCAGCTAGAACAGCATTTAATAAATTCATAGTTCCTGTAATATTAGTTTGAATAAACGGAGCAGCATTTTCAATACTTCTATCTACATGGGATTCGGCAGCAAAGTTAATAATCGCATCGTAGGAGCGGTCTAAAGCTTTATCTAACTCCTGCTGCTTCGAAATATCACATTTGATAAACCGATAACGGTCATTTTCTTGAAATTCATCTTTGATAAATGGATGACTAGCATAGGTAAGAGCATCAATATTTGTAAGCTGATAATCTGCATTTTTCATCAAATAGTAGACAAAATTGATGCCGATAAACCCAGCGCCCCCTGTAATTAATATTTCTTTTGTCATGAATAATCCCTCTCCCGTAATTCATCATGGATGAGTTGATTAGCTAGAAAAAGAGATTCATGTGTCCCTGCATCGACCCACCAGCCAGGCAATTGATCGAACTGTAAAATCGACTTTCGAATATATATATTGTTTAAATCTGTAATTTCCAATTCTCCCCTGTCAGAAGGAGAAAGGTCATCGATATACGAAAATACTTCAGGTCCATACATATAAATTCCCGTCACAATATAATTGGAAATAAAGGACTTTGGCTTTTCAATGATGGATATAATTGATTGATCGTCCTCATTTAATTGCGCAACTCCAAAACGATTAGGATCATCTACTTTCTTTACTAACACCCGTGCCCCTATTCTTTGCTTTTGGAAGCTTTGAGTAAATGGGCGCAGGGAATCTTCAAAGATATTATCTCCCAAAATAAGGACAAATTTTTCTTTGCCTACAAAATCTTTGGCATGTGCCAGGCCATCAGAAATACCCGATGCAGTTGGTTGAATCGCATAATGAAGGGAGACTCCTAAATCCCCGCCATCATTTAGTAATTTTTCGAATGAATCAATATATTCTTCATGCGTAATAATTAATATTTCTTGAATACCAGCTTCTTTAAGCTTCTTGATTGGCCAATAGATCATCGGATAAGGCCCGACAGGCAGGAGGTGCTTATTCGTAATTTTCGTAATGGGCTGTAAGCGAGTACCCGTTCCGCCAGCTAAAATGACTCCTTTCATAGATGACACATCCTTCCTCTAAAAAATAGTTAAAGGTGCAGACGCTTTAGTTTCTGACGAGATAAAGTAAACATGGCGAGAAATGAGCCGATGTAAACTTGTCATAGGTAGAAACATAGATGTTGCTAGTCTATTATGCATGAGCTCGTAAAGACAAAACTCCGAAATTCGGAGTTTTGTGAACTTACATTGTTCCTATACTTAACAATTGATTAAAAGGAACATACATCGTCCCTTCTGTATCAAGGTCTCCTAACTCGACATAGTCAATACCTACATTTCTAACGACCAGATTACGTAATACTTCCCCTCCTACTAAGCGAATAACAGGAATCGGTTGCCCCGATTCTGTAGCATTTGTTAATTGTTGTAAAAAAGTTCTTTTAACAACAGCCATCACTTTTCCTCCCTTCAAGTTCATTCTTTATTAATGTATGAAGTATGGATGAAGTAGTGTAGACAACCGTTTATACTCTTTAAAAATGATGAATATTCTCTAGTTCTACGTACGATGGATTATAGTAAAAAGGTGGATTTTTCACTTTAATAGGTTGGAGGTCTAAACGATAAAATTAAACTAACATAAATTATCGTGTACCGTCTTAAAGGCTTTGTTAAAGGACCTTTCATGAATGGAAAGTGGAAGGTTCTTTGTAGTCGAAGTTGGTCTATCAACAGAAGCCAAAAAAATAAAATGAATGAGGTGATATTATGAATTTTGGAGACTATATTTTTCGTCGGTTAATCCCTGGAACGATTGTTACTGTTACAATGGACTCGGGCAATTTCATCGGTCCGGCTGTTTTTACGGAATATGATACTACGAATGGGATTGTAACATTAGAGGAACAAGGGGCGATCTCTCCGCCAACTTCTTCTATCGTTAAGTTTGGTGCTAGCAAGGTTGAATCCATTAGCTTTCAAGAGATAGAGTAATCAATGAATATTGTCTATATCCCCTCAGGATATCCACTTGTTTACGAATATTTTGATAGAGCGATTAAAAAGGTACTTCAAGAAACGTATCAGAATTACACGATCGTTCATCCGCAGCAATTAAAAGATACTCTACAATCTAATGAAAGTAATTTCCCGTTTTTTGCTTTTACGTTACTAGGCAATCATTTGTCTCCGCGGACTATTGACCTCTTAAAGAAAAATAAGATAGAGCTAGCCGTTTGGTTGACAGAAGACCCTTTTTATATCGATCAAACTATTAAGGAAATAAGAGATTATGATTATGTTTTTACTGTAGATTCAGGTGCACTAAAAAAATATCGGTCACTCGGCTTTACGCATGTTTATCACTTACCATTAGGGACAGATCCTACGATATTTACCGAAGAGTATAGCGATGCTCGCTATAACAGTGATGTTCTACTCGTAGGATACCCCTACCCTTCACGGGTGCAGTTAGTAGAATTTCTTTTGAAGTTTGGAGATTTTAAAATTACAGTGATAGGGAAACAGTGGCATAATCTTCTCTCCAAAAAGTTCCGAACACATCCGAATCTTAAAACTTATAATGTATGGTTGGAACCAGAAGAAATAGCAAAATTTTATAATGGCGCGAAGATTGTCTTGAATCCTCATCGCAGTTCCTCGTTTTCCCATAATCAAAACCGAGAAAATATCGAGAATGAAAGTATAAATAACCGTACATTTGATATTGCTGTATGTGGGGCCTTCCAGTTAATAGAGGATGTTGCCGATTTACGCAACTTTTTTTCGGAGGCAGAGATGGTCTCTTATACAGGATTGGAAGATTGTCTAGAGAAAGTTGAGTTTTATTTAAGGGAGGAAAACATTCGTAAGAGTGTCGCAGCAATTGTACGAAACAAAGTATTAAATGAGCATACATTTCAAAATAGAATTAATAAGATCCTGAATATGATTCAAAAACAAGCTGCCTTATAAAGGCCAGCTTGTTTTTCAGTGTTTAACAATTTGCTTTTTAGTTTGAACGGCATTCTTTTAAGTTTGGGAACTATTCTTTCAAATTTTGGAGGGGATTTTTTGAGTTCGGTCCGTATTCTTTCGAGTTAGAGATTTAATCTTTCAAGTTCGAACATTTTTCTTTTAAATTCGTTTTTCCTTTGCGAGATCCCTCCCCTTATGAGCAGCAAGTGAGAATAACTTCTACAAAAAGCGAGTTTAATCCTCTTTCTATTATATGTCTTTTGGCTTATAATATTTCTAGACTTAAATATTTAAAGAAAGGGTGGTTTACTCATGGCAGATCGTGCATTACTTGAATTGTTGGTTCAAAAAGTAACGAATTTGGAAGAAACAGTCATATCTGACATAAAGGAAATTAAAACAAGAGTTAATGAAATCGATACTAGAGTTTCTGGAATTGAAACAAAAGTTAATGAAATCGACACTAGAGTTTCTAACATTGAAACAAAAGTTAATGAAATCGACACTAGAGTTTCTAACATTGAAACAAAGGTTAATGAAATCGACACTAGAGTTACCGACATTGAAACAAAAGCAGATAGAATCGAAAGTAAAGTGGACTCTATTGCTAAGCAAGTTGCAGAAAACTCAGAAAAAATTAGCGATTTATATGTTGGTCAAATAAAATTGGAAAATCATTACGAAACACTCGCTCTGAAATCTTTTGAATACGAAGTAGAGTTAAGAAAAATAAAAAGAGCAAAATAACCCCTTATATAAAATTGAAAAAGTGCAGTTAATCTCTCAAAAGGTTAAGCTGCCCAATATACATGGCAGCTTTTTTAAAATTATTATTTCCCCACTTTATAACAGATCCCAACTTACAGGCGTTCCCTTCTCAACATCTTTTTTTATCTTTTTCCCTAAAATTATATCAATATATTTTGGCGGTAATCCATTTCCTGGTCGTATTGCTCGTATATTATCTTTTGTTAACACATCTCCCCTTTTCATTTCCTCAGTAATATAAAGAGAACGACGATATTGGAGAGATTGCGTTTCTTTCTCAGTAGGACCATATGAAATTTCCCCGATGGAATGCCATGCTTTTTCCGTTTCGCTTACAAGGGAACGAAATTCCTCCGGCTCCAACGAAAAGGCTGCATCAACGCCGCCTTCTGCTCGTGATAATGTTAAATGCTTCTCAATAACGGTTGCTCCCATTGCCACACTAGCTACTGCGACTCCAACGCCTAACGTATGGTCAGATAAACCAACTTCACACCCGAACAATTCTTTCATATGTGGAATTGTGGCAATATTGGAGTTCGTCGGCTCAGCGGGGTATGTGCTTGTGCATTTCAATAACACTAAGTCTTTACAGCCTGCCTTTCTAGCAGTCTTTACGGTCTCATCTAACTCTGCGAGCGAAGCCATCCCGGTAGAGATAATTAATGGCTTTCCAGTTGAGGCTGCCTTTCGAATTAATGGAAGATCATTATTTTCAAAAGAGGCAATTTTATAGCATGAAACATTTAATGTTTCCAGAAAGTCCACTGCCGTTTCATCAAAAGGAGTACTGAAAGGAACCATTCCTAATTCCTTACATTTATCAAAAATCGCTTGATGCCATTCCCACGGCGTATGTGCTTCATCATAAAGCTCGAAAAGGTTTTTCCCAGTCCAAGGATTTTCTGGATCACCAACATAAAAGTCCCCACTGTCCAAATTTAACGTCATCGTCTCTGGTGTATATGTCTGAAGCTTCAATCCATGTGCTCCTGCTTTAGCCGCGGCTTCAACAATCTCAAGAGCTCTTTCTAATGATCGGTTATGGTTTCCAGACATCTCTGCGATGATGAATGGTTTGTTATTACTCCCAATCGAGTAATTACCGATTTGAATCGTCATTTCCCTTCCCTCCTATATCGTTTTTCGTTTCTTCAAAGCCTATATTGGCAATCATATCCACTATCGAAAGATGGGAGATAAAATTTGAATTTTTCAGTTGTAAATAAGGCTGTGGAGAGTATGAAAAATATTCGATGTTAATATCGCTTTTTGCAAATAGGTCCTCTTCATCAATATATTGTTTGGAGCCAGGTGGACTAATGTATGTGTCCGCTCGCAATTGCTGGCAAATATTGATGAGATATTCTGATCTTTTTCCACTTACTGCTATATCACTACTTTTCACAAATGTTGGATGTAGATCTAATTTTTCAGATATCCCCTTAATTATTTTGATATTCAAATCGACTAAAAACTTATTTTCTGAATCAATCCATTCCTTCAATAAAGGGATAATCTCCTCAGCAAAAGGATATTTTATATATGCTTGCTTTAACGTTTGAAGGTGTTTTCTCTTCCAAGGTTTGCTATGATCAATTTTAACTTCTGAGATCAATTGTGTACTCTTTCCCTTTTTTAAAATAGGGACTGTTAAATAATGCTCCTTCCCATTGAGTAAAATTCGATTTCTTTGCTGCCACGAACCTTTTGAAAATTGGACATCATCGAGAAAGACGAATGTATCAACAGTTGAAAGCAAAGAAAAATAACCTGCCCAAGGAAGATATGTTGGTTGCATAATGGCGCATTTCATTCTAGCTCACCCTTCTCCCATTCCTGTTTGAGGATGGAGTAAATGACCTGATCACGAAACTTGCCGTTAGAATAATGGGCATCTCTTTCAATTCCTTCTTGTTGGAATCCAACCTTTTCATAAAGATGGATAGCAGATTC
Source organism: Bacillus niameyensis (assembly GCF_001375535.1). Taxonomy (GTDB): domain Bacteria; phylum Bacillota; class Bacilli; order Bacillales; family Bacillaceae_C; genus Lederbergia; species Lederbergia niameyensis. Next base: position 4,121,716 of record NZ_LN831197.1, on the reverse strand, counting down.
ATTATCTGGAAAGACATGAAGCCATAAACGATGGACTTGCAATACTTCAAAGGCATATTTAATCGCAAAAAGAAGTGCTGAATAGCCCAGTCCTTTTCCTCGTGCTTCTGGATCACCAATATACATTTGAAAGTAAGCCGAATAATGATGCGGATTGTGAGTTAATGCAACATTGCCTCGATGGTCCAATTCGTCATAGACAGCCCATATATAATAGTGGGTCTGTTTCTCGATCCACTTCCGGTGAGAAGCGACAGTAATCTGTTTCGTTAATCCAAAACCTTCGGCAACACTCGGATCATTTAACCATTGAACTGTTTTTTCGTCATGTTCTTTTGTATAAGGAAGAAACCTTATTTTCTTCAATTTTCTACTCCTTTCCCAATAAATGTGGTATCACTCGTTCAACACCATAACCATCCACATTTCTCACACTATTTTTATATAATTCTCCTAATTTCCTTTCATTGTGAATAAAACGATGAAATTTGTGTATAAACTCATCGCTCTTCATGGAATTTGCTTGACCTAAATAAACGCACAACCCTTTTTCATCAAGATCCTCGACAATATTAATTTGATTATCAGCGATAGCTAAATAGGCTGCTGGCAGACCAACACAGGCACGTTCCCATGTTGTAATACCGGGAGCACCAAGGGCTACTTCACATTCAGCCAGCGATTCAGCCATATTAGGTACATCCTGCTCCCATTGCACTCTTTCCCTATACTTTTCTTGTAAAAGCTGGAGCAAATCCGTATATGGATAATGCTTTCCAACAATGATTCTTAAATGTAAATAAGGAAAATTCTCTAATAATAGCAGACTATACGTATATGTGAAATTTTTCAGATCCATTCCACCAAAAAACACATGAACTTTCCGAATCGTTTTAAAGGATGGCGGGACTCTTTTTTGATAGGTTTTAAAAGGGGCCTTTAAAAGGGCAAATGAGCTACCTAATAAGAGCTGACAGCTTTCAGGTATGAGGGTCGAATAAGAATACCGTTGCACCCCAAAAGTTTGATCTAGTAAAACATCACAATCATGTTTACGATTCGCTAAATCATCAATGACCATGATCTTCTTAACGTAAGGACGCATAGAATGCTCCCAGGCATAATCAAGTTGATAGTGATCAATAATAAGCCAATCTACTTGCTCCATCATTTGTAAAACACCGATTGTTTCTTTCATATCGGTCTTCATTGAAAAATTCGTAATTCTACCTATCGTTGTGACGACAAATCCTTTAGTCCAAAGAAGGTGACAAAGGTTTCCTTCATCAGCACGACAGATGAAAGAAACCTTTGCTCCTACCTCATGTAATTTTTCTGCCAGGATGAGACAGCGCGAAATATGCCCTGAGCCGAGTTCTGTCGATGCATCGGCACGGAAAACGACTTTTAATCGATTACTCCAATGTCGTGGCACGATTAACCTCCTCTACTAATTCTAGATCATCCCGCCATTTCAACTGAACATCCTTATTTATTTCCCAAACCTCTGGATGTTGAACCAAGTAGTCTCTCATCTCCTTATAAAACAACGGACGATGACCAATATGGAGATTTTCATAGAGCTTCTGAAACATTTCGAGGTCCTTTATTTCATCAATCGTTAAACGCCATTCTGGGTAAAGTAATTCTGAAGGTAAATCAAGATTTAATACGGAAAAATAAGAGGGATTGTTGAGAAAATAAAAAGGTAAATATTCTGTATGGGTTAGTGGTTTTACAAGATTAGTGAGACGTTCAAGTGCCTTAACATTGATGACATTACCTGCTGTTCCAACGCTGCTTGCTTTTGCCTGCGTATAATCTGCATCATTTTTTAAATGTTCTTGAATGAGAAAGCTTGAAATCTCAGGCGAAACGGCCGGATTATCACCAGTCACCCTGAAGACAATATCTGCGTTCACTGCCTTTGCAGCCTCAATCGTTCTATCTACGAGATTTTCAGGATCTCCTCTTACAACCGTAACTTTCCCATCTAATGTAATAGCTTCTAAAGGATTATCTTGCGGGAGATAGGAGGTAGCTAAAACGACTGCATCCGCTTCTGGGATAGCTAAGCAATTCATTAGACAACGCTCGATTAAGGAAATTCCATTAATAGGTAATAATGCTTTCAGCGGAAGTCTTGTTGATTTTAGGCGGCAGCTGACAACAACTGCAATTTTCGGTTTTTTTCTCATTATTCCACATCCTTCCTTGAATAAAAATGAATGACTTTATTCACGGCCGCAATAACATCTCTAACATCTTTTTCCTCCATTTTTGGAAATAAAGGTAATGTGATGATCTCATTGTAAATATCTTCTGCAGTAAGGCAAATGCCAGATTGATAGCCTAATTTATGATAAAAGGGTTGGGTATGAACGGGAATATAATGTACATTGACACCGATATTTTCTTTCTGTAAAGCTTCATATATTGCTTTCCGATCCGCTGTTAATCTTTCTAAATTTAATCTAATAACATACAAATGCCAGCTTGAATCTGCTCCTGACATTTGTTTAGGGCAGATAATCTCCTCCATCTTTTTAAATGCTTCATTGTAAAAAGCAACATACTTCTTTCTCCGTTCGATAAAGATATCTACTTTCTGTAACTGTGACAATCCTAGTGCCGCTTGCATATCCGTCATTCGATAGTTGTAACCTAGATATTGCATTTCATAATACCAAGGTCCATCATATTTAAAACATTCATTAGCATCTTTCGTAATCCCGTGAGTACGAAATTGGAGCAATTTTTGATAATAGTCCTTATTATTTGTCGTGATCATTCCACCTTCACCAGTCGTAATATGTTTGACTGGATGCAGGCTAAACATTGTCATCTCACTGAGTGCTCCAATTTTCCTATTCTTATAGTGAGCCCCTAGAGCATGGGCGGCATCCTCGATCACGATTAAATTATATTTTTTTGCAAGCTTATGAATCTCATCCAAATCTACAGGTTGACCTGCAAAATGTACTGGGATTATCGCTTTTGTATTCTTTGTTATTTTTGCTTCAATCGATCTCGGATCAATATTATAAGTTGCGGGATCAATATCAGCAAAAACGGGCTTTCCACCCGTATAGAGAATACAATTAGCACTTGCGACAAATGTAAGCGGAGACGTAATCACTTCATCATTTTTAGCAATCCCAGCTGCAAAACAAGCCGCATGGAGGGCGGCTGTTCCGTTGGAAAATGCAATAGCATACTTTGCTCCGACGTATTTGGCAAACGCCTGTTCAAATCGACCTACTGCTGGACCAGTCGTTAAATAATCACTTTTTAATACGTCGACCACGGCCTGAATATCATTCTCATCAATCCACTGTCCGCCATATGGTAGAAAATCTTTTCTAATGGATGGACCTCCGTATACTGCTAGTTTTTCTCCCATTTTGAAAACTCCTTTTTACCCTTTGACAGATTTAATCCATTTTTCTGTTCGTTTAATTCCTTCTTCTAACGAGATTTTCGGCTCCCAGTTTAATAACCTTTTTGCCTTTTCAAAATTACAAAGCAACTTCGGAATTTCGCTTTGCGGGTGAATATGTTCGACATGTTGGATTTTGGATGAATCTTTGGCAATCAATAAAGCAAGATCGTTAATCGCAATATCTCTGCCTGTACCCGCGTTGACGATTTCCCCATTGACTTCATCTGAATAACCTGCGGCAACTACAAAGTCGGCGCAATCTTCAACGTAGAGCAAATCTCTTGTTTGAGTCCCATCTCCATAAATATTTAATACCTTGCCATCTAACTGATTGTGAATAAATATCGCCACAACCCCACCTTCACCCCCAGTTTTTTGAAAAGGACCATATGTGTTAAATGGGCGGACAACGACAACAGGTAAACCGTATGCATAAAAATAAGATAACACCATATTCTCTGCAGCAATTTTTGATCCAGCGTAAGGAGAAGCTGGTTTGATCGGATCTACTTCTTGAATCCCACTCTCATCCTCTGCTCGGTCATACACCATGCAAGTACTCATAAATACTAGTTTCGTATCGTATTTTTTACACAGTTCCAAAATATAAAAAGTGGCGATCGTATCATTAGCAAAAGTTGTTTCAGGATCATCAATACTATCTTGCACATTAATGCTTGCGCCTAAGTGATAACAAATATCAAACTGATGCTCTTTAAACAATTGTTCTAGTTTGCCTTTTTCTTTAATATCTTCATGAGTAAAGTGGCGAAAATTTTCATAATACGTAAACTCTTCTATGTTCTTCGTACTCGAGTTTGATAGATTATCAACGATCCATACTTGATGACCATCATCTAATAATTTTTTCGTTACCCATCTGCCGATAAAACCTGCTCCACCCGTCACTAGAACATTCATAACGCCATCTCCTTTCAAATCAAATTTTCTCCTTTTATAAAAAATCGTAGTTCTTCCTTCGTAATCGGTTGCTGATCGCCTGATTGATATGTGCCTGGTGTAGCTTTTTTGCTATTCTCATAGGGTAATATCGAAAGAAAAGGCCCTGGGATGACAAACATTTGCGGTAATTCAAATGCATGGAGAGATTCATCATATGTCATTAACTCTTCATACTTCTTCTCTCCAGGCCGTAAACCAATTTCCTTAATTTTGATTTCTTCCAGAGGGATATTGTACTTTTCGCCTACTTCCTCGATCATCACTTCTACTAAATCGCTTAAAGAGATGACCGGCATTTTTAAGATGAAAGTCTCCCCGCCTACCGCTAATTTCATTGCTTGGATCGTTAATGATGCAGCTTGTTGAACAGTCATCATGAATCGACTCATCTGTTTGTCTGTAACAGTAATTTCTTTACCCTCGATAATTTGCTCTTTAAATAGCGGAATAACAGATCCTCGCGATCCCATTACATTTCCGAAGCGAACACTCGCAAAAATCGTCTTTGCCGACCCTTTCGATAATTCTGCCGACGTAATCAGCTTTTCCGCGGTCAGTTTTGTCGCGCCGTAATTATTTGTTGGAGAAATAGCTTTATCTGTACTCGTAAAAACTACCTTTTTTACTTTTTGTGCAATCGCTGCTTTTATAACGTTATGGGTTCCGACAATATTTGTTAAAACCGCCTCATAAGGGTTATATTCGCAAAAGGATACATGTTTCATCGCCGCAGTATGAAAGACATAATCAATATCCTCCATCGCACTATAAACGCGATCATACATCCGGACATCGCCAATTAAAAACCGCAACTTTCGATTGTTATTCCATTTGCTTTGCATAGTAAATTGTTTATGTTCATCTCGACTAAAAATTCGAACGACCTCAGGTTCTTCCTCAAGAACTCTTTCCATAATCCTTCGCCCAATCGTCCCCGTTCCACCAATAATTAATATTTTTTTTCCTTTGAAAAACATACGTTACACCTCCCCTACTGAAAATTCTTGGATAATATTTTGGATTTGAAGAGTGGAGTGCTTAATTGGATAGTTGCTAGCAATAAACGCTTCCCTGATTTGTTTTGCCGATTTCTGAGATGAAGTGGAAGTTAAAATGGAGTGAATCGTTTTTTTAATATCTAACGTATTCGTTAATACGAGATTGCCCAATGAATCAAAATAGGGGTAATCTCGATTTGCATTTGGGGATTTATATACAACGACTGGCTTATCTAATAACATCGCCTCTAAACCAACGGTCGAATTGGCTACAACGACGATATCAGAAGTTGCAATTAAACTATAAAGAGGAATTTCTGTTGTTACATACTTAACTTGTGGATATCTTTTCTCTAATTCGATGTAGCATTCTGTGCGGTTCTTCGCTTTTTCCCATGGATGTGGTTTAATAATGACTTGAATGTTCGGATCCATCGCGATTAAATTTGTTAGCTCCACATAAAAATCAGTATTAAACGGTTGAGTCGCCATTAATACAGTCTTTTTAGCTTGAGATAATTTTAATTGTTTGAGTACTTGTTGACGATTTAAATGCTGGTTCGTAAAAATGCTATCATAGCGGGGATGACCAGCAATATGAATTTGCTCCTCACTAACACCCCTTTGCACATACCAATCTTTTTCAAATTGCCCATATACAAGATAGTTCGAAGCAAAGGCAGGTATATACGCTTCCTCTCCTAGGATCAGACCGTGCTGTAAACAGAAACTTGGAATTCCATGAATCGCCGCAAACAGGCTCAAAACACGACTAGTTAATTCCTCAGTTGTTCCAACTAATATTGCGGAGATTGGCTCATGATCAAATATAGAATCACACATCTCAATAGTGTCAATCATTTTCGGAATATCGGATAGAAACCGTTCTTGAAACTCTCTTTTTCCAAAGACAGGATGATGATCATGATTTTCAAAAAGTTGTTCTGCTTTTTGGATGAACGAGGGTTTATCGGAGTGATTATTGATAAAATCTTTCATACTAATAACAGGTATTTGATAAAGTTCTTTTGCTTTCCATCTTGTTAGCACCAGTGTTGTTTGCGGCGAAAATTGCAAATAATTTTCCGGCAAAAATCGAAGATAGTCAAAATTAATTAACAGCTTTCCTTGTTTAAATTGCATCGGTGCACGTAAAGGTTTTAGCCATTTTTCGAAGTGCGGTTGAATGTCGCTTTCATTGAATGTTTGTTTAGAGTTGAATTCAGGATTTTCCATTTCTGATTTCAATTCTTCATCCAAATAGTGATAAAAATTACTTAAAAGTGGCAATGGGATATTTTTATAGTTTAAGCTGGAAAACGCCTCTATAAATTCTACGTTTAGTAACCAATAATTTTTCAAATACACATCCATCTTCTTCACCTCCTTTTTTTTCGTAAATCCTCCCGAAGTTCTTGGCAAGTTCGTTGTTCCGGCAATAATTGGGCAAATTCAGATGGATCTGTTGAAAACAACTGATAATGAATCGATTGCGGTGTGATCAAATTTTCATCAAGCACTTCATTAATCGGATAAAAAGGCCAAAAATGGTTTAATCTCCAAAAGAAACGAGCATCCCCAATCCGGTAAAATTGTGGGTCCTCATCCCAATAAGAGCCCCAATTTTTTTCGATAACAGACAGAATAGATGCTCTGTGCATAATTGCACAATGATCGAGCGCACAAGGAGCTATCCACGTAACGGACTTAGCAGGTCTCGTTATTTCTTTCTTTGTATCTCCATTTTCATCGAGGTAAGTTGTTTGCGAACTAGAATAGACGATTTGCACACTCGGATGATGATCTAAATAGTTAACCATTTTTTCTAATCGATTAGGTTTATAGCAATTATCATCAGTTGCATACGTAATGTATTCACCCTGGGCAAAGTTCAACGCTTCATTGATCAATACTGCATAGCGAGTTTTCTTCACACGCTCTTCCATCTTTTGAATATCACTTCGAAAAAAGTGTACTCTCTCATCTTTTAAAAAAGGCTCTATGACACGCTGAGTTTCCTCTCCAGAATTATCATCCATTAATAGCAGCTCAAAGTCTGTAAAAGTTTGGTTTAGCACAGCAGAAATAGCTTTCTGAATATATTCGGGCTTATTGTAACTTGTCATGATGATAGATACTTTTGGCAAAATGATCCTCCCTTCCTTTAAGAGATTCTTTTGTATTCTACGTTCAAAATCCAAATCAGTAAGTGCGAATAAACTAGTTACAAAAAAATGGTTGTCTACACTACAAAAAAAGCGATCACCCCCATGGTGATCGCAGCTTTTTTATAGAGTTTATAGGGGAAGCAAAATTTTATATTTTGCTCCGCTTAATATTTAAATTTTTACACCCAACCTCTAAAACGAGATGCTTCTGCAGCATTACGTAGACCAACCATGTAAGCAGCAAGACGCATATTAACACGACGGTTATCGGCTGTGTTATATACATTTTCAAATGCTTCTACTAGTTTTTTCCGAAGCTTTTCGTTAACCTCATCTTCAGTCCAATAGTAGCCTTGGTTATTCTGAACCCACTCAAAGTAGGATACTGTCACGCCTCCAGCACTTGCCAAAACATCCGGGACGAGCAATACTCCTTTTTCGGTTAAAATTCGAGTTGCCTCTTCAGTTGTTGGCCCATTTGCGGCTTCCACAACGATTGATGCTTTAATATTTGGAGCATTCTCCCCAGTAATCTGATTAGCTACTGCAGCTGGAACGATAATATCACAATCAAGTTCAAATAATTCTTTATTTGTTATTGTATCTTCAAATAAAGTTGTTACCGTACCGAAGCTATCACGGCGATCCAATAAATAATCAATATCTAATCCGTCTGGGTCGTGTAAGGCACCATAGGCATCAGAAATCCCTACGATTTTAGCTCCAGCGTCATACAAGAATTTTGATAAGAAGCTGCCAGCATTTCCAAATCCTTGAATAACGATGCGAGCATCCTTAATTTCAAGCCCTCGTTTTTTTGCAGCTTCTTCAATACAGATTGTTACTCCCTGAGCTGTTGCCTTTTCTCTACCTTGTGAACCGCCTAATACAATTGGCTTTCCGGTAATAAATCCAGGTGCGTCATTTTCACGAAGACGGCTATATTCATCCATCATCCATGCCATAATTTGCGAATTCGTATAAACATCAGGAGCGGGAATGTCTTTACTCGGTCCAACGATTTGGCTGATTGCCCGGACATAACCACGACTAAGTCTTTCGATTTCTCCCATTGACATCGTGCGCGGATCACAAATAATTCCGCCTTTCCCACCACCATACGGGAGATTGACAATTCCACATTTAATTGTCATCCACATGGACATTGCTTTTACTTCTTCCTCATTTACATCAGGGTGAAACCGTACTCCGCCCTTTGTTGGACCAACAGAATCATTATGTTGAGCACGAAAACCTGTAAAAACCTTAACGGAGCCATCATCCATACGAACTGGAATTCGAACCGTCATCATTCTTATTGGTTCCTTCAATAATTCATACATTTCCTCTCCAAAACCAAGCATGTGGAGGCCTTCTTTGATTACCTCTTGAGTTGATGTAAACAAGTTTAGATTTTCTGCCATTGTTTCATTTCGCCTCTTTATTTTATAATCAGATTCATAATTGCCGATGAAAATTTCCTAATTCCAAAATGGTCTAATGTCTAAAATTCACTGATTCCTAAAAAGGTTAAGCCATTCTCTTACGAAATACAAGGTTAATCTTCAAAAAGCAGCTAGGATATCCGCCTGCAAGCGGTTTTAATTGACCCATCCCGTATCCCATTTTCTGCTTAATTCGCTATTCCCTCCCTGATCGCATGTTGATTGACTCAATTTTACCATAGAATCAAGTCAAAATGATAGGGTTGAACGTGGTTGATTTTCATAGAAATATTAGGAGACTCGTCAAAAAAAGGGATGTCTATGTTTAGAAGACATCCCTTTTCACTTTATTTCTTAATTAGATCATTCGCTTGAGACTGTTCAATCCACTCTTGCAGCTTATCTTTAAGAGTGTTAAATCCTTCAGCCTCGGCTTCTGGTGTTGCTGCTTTTACTGTACCTTGGCGGCGAGGTTTTTTTGGTTGTTGTCTTACTGGTTCTTCCTCTGTTGCCTTAATGGAAAGACTAATTTTGCCCTTTTCTTCGTCCACTTGAATGACCTTAACTTTTACTTCATCCCCGACGGATAGAACATCATTAATATCTTTAACAAAACCGTGTTTAATTTCGGAAATATGGACAAGACCTTGTGTCTGCTCATCCAATGCAACAAAGGCACCGTATGGTTGAATACCTGTTACCTTTCCTGTCAAGACTGAACCTGATTCATATTTTGTTGTCATGGAAACACTCCCAATTTTTATTTAATTTCATTCCAATTTCGCAATTGTGTATTATATCATTGTAAACTGGGGAAAGTAAAATGTTTCGCATGAGGTCTGCATTCATAAGTAGTAAATAACGCATGTTACATACCTTATTGTCTTCAAACCTTTAAATAACTTTCCACATAAATGACTTACCCTTTTTTTACCTTGTTCAAACATTTTATGTGAAATTTATTGTCCGATCGGGAAATATAGAATAGAGGTGAAAACTATGCAAATGAATGGTTCAACTATTCAAATCAATGGCGTTGATTTTTATTATGAAAAATTTGATCATAAGAAAAATGTGGAAACAATCCTCTTATTACATGGATTTTTGTCCTCTACCTTTTGCTACCGAAAATTAGCACCACTGCTAGCGAATGATTTCAATGTGATTTCAATTGATTACCCTCCTTTTGGTAAAAGTGGCAAAATCAAAAATTTTACATACTCCTACCAAAATATCGCGGAATGTATTATAAAATTACTTACACAACTGGGATATGAAAAGATCTACGCTGCTGGTCATTCGATGGGGGGACAAATTGTTCTTAGTATGATGCAGAAACAACCCGATTTGATAAAAAAGGGAATATTATTATGCAGTTCCGCTTACTTACCTAAGATGAAACCGGCACTTACGTATTTTTCCTACCTGCCTTTCTTTGACAGATTAATAAAACGCCAACTTGGGAAAACAGGTGTACTTGGAAATTTACATAGTGTTGTTTATGATCAAAAAATGATCGATGAAGAAATGATTCAAGGCTATACAGATCCTTTTCGCGATGATCAAATTTTCATCGCCCTCAGGAAAATGATTCGCGATTTTGAAGGTGACCTTAAATATGATGTCCTTGAAACGATTAATAATCCTTGTCTCCTTGTGTGGGGCGAAAATGATCGGATTGTTCCATTAAATTTAGGAAAACGCCTTGCCCACGACTTACCAAATGCAAAGCTTGTTGTTTTTTCAAAAACTGGCCATTTACTTCCTGAAGAAAAGCCATGGGAAGTGTATAAAGAAATACGAAATTTCCTTTGCAAATAGCTTTTTCTTTAATTTCAACGATTCTACATATAATATAGAATTATCTTGATTTCGTTTAGGGGGTATAAGAATGAACAACCTTGATCAAAGTATCGATAGAAAAAATACGCTCTCCCTTAAGTGGGATGGCATGAAACCAGGTTTTGGTGATGATGAACTTTTAGCAATGTGGGTCGCCGACATGGATTTCCGTCCTCCCGAAAAAGTAATTGAAGTAATGAGAGAACGAGTTGAACACGGAATTTTCGGGTATACCCTTATTGGAGATAGTACGATTGAAGCAATCACCGACTGGGTTCGTAAACAGCATAATTGGGAGATTAAACCAGAATGGCTACTATTTAGCCCAGGAGTAGTCCCTTCCATTGGAATGGCTATTCAGGCTTTTACTGAAGTGGGAGATAAAGTATTATTACAATCACCTGTCTACACACCATTTTTCAATATGATTGAAAGTAATATGCGGGAAGTTGTGAATTCTCCTTTAAAAATTGTAAATGGTCGCTATGAAATTGATTTTGTTGATTTTGAAGAAAAGTTAAAAAGTGGCGTAAAATTATTTTTATTATGCAGCCCGCACAATCCAGGTGGTCGGGTTTGGACAAAAGAAGAGCTTGTTAAGATTGTGGAACTTTGCCAGAAATACGAAGTGGTAATTGCTTCTGATGAAATTCATGCTGATATTGTCCATGCACCTCATCAGCATATTCCATTGGCTTCAATTGACCAAGCTTACGATGATACAGTCATTACATTCATGGCGCCTAGCAAAACGTTCAATTTAGCTGGCTTACAAGCTTCTTTTATGGTTATTCCTAATCCAGAAATGCGCAAAAAAATGACAGCCATTCAAAAACTCCAAGGTTTTTCACAAATGAATACATTTGGTGTCATCGCTATGGAAGCAGCCTATCGATATGGTGAGGATTGGCTAAAAGATGGTATTTCTTACATAAAAGAAAATATTGATCTCGTTCAAAAAGAAATAGCAGAACATTTACCTGAATTAGAAGTAATGGCTCCTGAAGGTACATATCTCATTTGGATTGATTGCCGAAAAACTGGATTAAATGATCAAGAAATACGTGAGAGATTACTGAAAAAGGGAAAACTCGCTGTCAATTTCGGACAATCATACGGTGATGGCGGTGAAGGATTTATCCGCTTGAATGTGGCTTGTCCTCGGTCAATTGTTGAAGAAGGCTTGGAAAGACTGAAAGTTTCTTTTAAAAATTAGTCCTATTGGAAAAACACACGGATTTTATATGACCCGTGTGTTTTTAGTATGATGAATAGGAACTCATGAAATAAGCCAAGTGTGTCCTTCATCCAGGCGATGATGGACACTCCCACCCTTCCCCCTTATTTAGCTGGTTTTCTGTCTTTCGTAATTTCCCCACATGCAATACGGCCCCCTGAATTACCAGCGGGTTGGGTCATTCCATCATCTGCGTTTTCGTGAATGACGATGGATGTTCCCTCCTTTGTATAAAGAGATTTTTTCCCTTCTTTGAATTCAACCCCGCTTGCAACAAAATCAACCTTAACACTACCAGCTTCATCAACTGTTAAATTTGGAAGATCGCCCGCATGTGGACCTTTCGGATTTAATAGGCCATGCTCCTTATCTTCTGGGTTAAAATGATCTCCCGCTGACAAAAAGTCAGGTGCCTCACATTCTCCCTTATCATGAATATGAATGGCATGTTCTCCTGGCGGAAGTCCCTTTAAATCAACTTTCACTTTAACACCACCAGCTTGCTCTTCCAAATTAATTTTCCCAAGCGAATCTCCATCGGCATTTTTCATATCGATATCCAACTTTTTGGGAGGTGGATTCGTACAAGCAACTAAAAATAGACAAATAATGAACAGAGAAATTTTCTTCACACATAGCCCTCCCTAAAGAATTCATTGTTCGTCATTATTGCCAACCATATTGGGAAATAACCTAATTTTTTATGAAAAATAAGGAGGAATAGCATGGTACAGAGAATTTCAAAATAATTAAAATTAAGTTAAAAGGAGTCTTTTGTAATCCCTCATAATGACCAAAGGGTTTCAAAACAAAGAAAATAGTCCTTAATAAATTTATTAAGGACTAAATAGTTAGATCGTTTATTATAGGTGCTTGTTTTTCTCTTCTTGGTTTAGTCGTTCCTCTAATTCCTTCGCTTCTTTTTCCTGCTTCTTGGATAACTTTTTTAAAAAGACGACGACTAAAACGGCCGCAACAACAACTAGCGCAAGTTGTATAAACGCCGGTATATACTCAGATTTATCTTCAGGAAAATATAATGGGATAATAGACAATACAAACGTATCAAAAATCGATAACAATGGAAACATCCTTTCCAAAACAATGTATTCTCATTATATCAAAGGATAGGACCCTAAACCAATTTCAATCTTCGACAAATATGTGAAAAACCGCCGAAATCGGCGGTTTTCCCCTGCTTATTCCTTAATTATATCTATGCTCTCAATTACGACATCACTAACTGGCTTGTCTGCACGTCCAGTTTCTACGTTAGCAATGTTATCAACAATATCCATACCTTCTACTACTTGACCAAACACAGTATGTCTATGGTCAAGATGAGGTGTTCCGCCATTTTTCATATAAGCCTCAATGATCTCTTTCGGAAAACCAGCATTTTCTAATTGGGATTGATAACCTGCATCTAAATAGCTATTTTGAACGATAAAAAATTGGCTGCCATTTGTATTTGGTCCAGCATTTGCCATGGAAAGAGCACCGCGTAAGTTAAATAATTCCATTGAAAATTCATCTTCAAAAGAATCGCCATAAATACTTTCTCCACCCATACCTGTACCTGTAGGGTCGCCACCTTGAATCATGAAATCTTTAATAATGCGGTGGAAAATAATACCATTGTAATAGCCATCTTTTGCATGAGTGATAAAGTTTTCAACAGTTTTTGGTGCTTGTTCTGGAAAAAGTTTAATTTTAATGGAACCCATATTTGTGTTCATTTGCACCAATTTTTCATTTTCTAATACTTCTGTTGTTAACTGTGGGTATATTGTTTGATCCGTCATTTCTGCATCTCCTTCTTTTTTGTCTAACTGTTTTGCGACAACTTCATCCAATAATCTTATTTCATATCCCTGTGTCCCGCAAGCAGTTAATATTAGTATGGAAAAAAGCAGAATAAGTATTTTCTTCATCTTCTTTCCCTCCAAAAGTTACTTTACAGGAAATGGGAAAAAAAATCATCCTTCTTTCCTTTTTTCCCATTCTCTACCATAATGGAAGAAAGAACGTGTTAAAGGAGGTATGACCATGAACATTGGAGATATCGTCATCACGAATAAAAAGACTGGTAAATATATTGGTGAAATAACTGCATCGAACGAAGATATGTATACAATCCGTATACTTGCTGTTTTAAATCATCCGAGACAAGGTGATTTACATAACCCCTTGGATGCAGATGTTCCTTTTTTTCATGAAAGAAAGGCACTGGCGTATCGGGAACAGACAAATGTTCAAAAAAGAATTGTGAAACCATATAACGAAGAAGTTCCTGATTATAAGGAATCTTTAAAAGAAGCCGTTGAAAAACTCCGCGAAACGCTCGAAGCTGATTCAGATCATCCTTATAATAAACGAGCTTTAGAAGCATTAAATGGTGTAATAAAAGAATACGAGCTTATGTATTCCATGCATATCAAAAAGGAATAAATCATTGTTCAGTCCGAATCGTTACCGTAACTCTCAGAAATAGCACAGTACGGGAACGATTCTGCGCCAATCGTTACCGTAACTCCCAAAAATAGTACGGTGCGGGAACGATTCGGCCTCAATCGTTACCGTAACTCCCAAAAATAGCACGGTGCGGGAACGATTCGGCCTCAATCGTTACCGTTCTCTCAGAAATAGCACAGTACGGGAACGATTTTGCGCCAATCGTTACCGTTTTCCTCAGAAATAGCATATAGCAGCAAGCGGAGATCAAATCGAATATTTTTCTCCACTTGCTCTTTTTGATTAAAAACTTACTCCCCCAAAAAATGGAGCTAATTCTTATAATCGCACTCAGTAATCTTGAATTAATTTGTGAAACATTTATAATATTACTTAGGGTAACGAAATACTTTTCGATCAAGAAGGTGTTATTATCAGTAATGCAAAACGTAATCTGTTGATTATGTGGATTTGTAACTTCATCATCGCGGCAAGTATGACAATGGTTACACCGTTTATTTCACTATATATTGAGTCATTCGGGGATTTTAGTGAAGAATATGTGCAACGCTGGGCTGGTCTTGTTTTTGCAGTTACCTTCCTAAGTGCCTTCCTTTTTTCACCCCTATGGGGAAAGATTGGTGATAAATATGGATTCAAACCAATACTTTTATTAACAGGGTATGGGATTGCAGCTTCCGTGTTTGTCATGGGACTTGTGGATAATGTCATGGGACTCTTTCTTTTGAGATTATTCATGGGAGTTGTGACAGGTTTTATCCCAACTTCCATCGCCTTGATTTCCAAACAAACTCCTAAAGAGGAAGCCGGAAAAACACTTGGCACATTACAAATGGGGAATGTTTCTGGTAGTTTATTTGGCCCACTAATCGGCGGAATGATGGCAGATTCGTTTGGGTTTGAATACACATTTATCATCACATCTATCGGGGTTGCCATTTCAGCAACACTCGTACTCTTTGGAATTCGCGAAATTAGACCAACAGAGGCTGAACAGCGAGCAATTAAACCGCACACAAGTAAAGATGTTATAAAACTCATACTCAATAAAAAGCTATTGATTATGGTCATGTTGATTGCCTTATTAATCCAAATAGGGAACTTTAGCATTCAACCGCTTCTTGCGCTTTATGTTAGTGATTTGACAGGAGCTGCAAGTGTTGCCTTTCTTTCGGGTCTAGCGTTTTCTGCAACAGGATTCGGTAATCTTTTGTTAACTAGACAATGGGGAAAACTTGGAGATTCGATCGGCTATGAAAAAGTATTATTAATTCTCCTTGTGCTTGCCTCCATTTTAATTGTCCCACAGGCACTTGTTCACGAGCTTTGGCAATTAGTTTTATTAAGATTTCTATACGGAATGGCAGTTGGCGGCATGCTTCCATGTATTACTGCCTATATTCGAATGGAAGCTCCACTTGATATGCAAGGGGAAGTCCTTGGTTATAACCAAAGCTTCCGATTTTTAGGTAATGTTGTTGGCCCTACATTAGGTGGATATGTAGCAGGGGTCTTTGGTGGAATTTCATCTGTTTTTTATGTCACAGGAGGATTGTTCCTCCTTGGTGTTGTACTTCTATGGTGGAGTCTCAAGCATAAACAGGAAAATTTAAGAGAAAGCTATTAAACTTCCAGTCTAAAACTGGAAGTTTTTTATTTCAATAACCACGAACGGTTTACGAACACTTTGTGAACAATATAGTTCTATTGATCCGTTCCTACCTATTTAATAACTAAATAAACCTTCAATTGTATCTTGTGAAACAAAGTGGAATCTACGTTATAATCTTAATAATGTGTTCGATGTTAGTAAAGGAGGATTTTCATTGTCACTGTTGCATATCGCTATATTGGCACCATTATTACTTGCAATCTTCATTCCCTTTGTTTATAAAAGATTCCGTTCCATACATACTGGTTGGTTTGTTCTTTGGCTACCTGCCATTTTATTCATCTATTTTCTTCAGTATCTCCCTGATATTAAAAATCAAGGATTCGTTGAAAAGACCTTCAATTGGATTCCTTCATTGGGGATCAACTTTACCGCTTATGTGGATGGTCTTGGGTTACTGTTTGCACTGCTGATCACAGGAATCGGAACATTGGTTGTTTTCTACTCCATTTATTATTTAGCGAAGGATAAAGAGAACCTTGGTAGCTTTTATGTCTATCTCCTAATGTTTATGGCGGCCATGTTAGGTGTCGTTCTCTCAGATAATCTAATTGTCCTATATGCGTTTTGGGAGCTGACGTCTTTTTCATCGTTTCTATTAATTGGTTTCTGGTACACGAAAGAACGCTCACGCCATGGCGCCCAAAAGTCGATGCTAATTACAGTATTTGGCGGTCTTTCTATGCTCGGGGGATTCATCATCCTTTCGTTGTTAACTGGTACATTTAGTATTCGTGAAATTATTTCCCAGGCAGGAGAAATTAGTACAGAGCCTTTCTTTATTCTTGCTTTAGTCCTTGTACTATTAGGAGCTTTTACAAAATCTGCACAGTTTCCATTCCATATCTGGCTTCCTGATGCAATGGAAGCTCCAACCCCTGTTAGTGCTTATTTGCACTCGGCAACGATGGTTAAAGCAGGCATTTACATCGTTGCAAGAATGAGTCCAGTTTTTGCAGAACAAGGATTATGGATTTGGCTTGTTGGTGGAGTTGGTTTACTTACTCTATTTTGGGGTTCATTCAACGCTGTAAAGCAAACTGATTTAAAAGCAATTCTCGCCTTTTCTACTATCAGTCAATTGGGAATGATCATGTCCATGCTTGGCTTAGGGGCCGCAGCACTTCATTATGACCATTTATCGGAAAATATTTATATGGGTGCTACAGTTGCAGCTGTCTTCCACTTAATCAATCATGCAACCTTCAAAGGAAGTTTGTTTATGGTTGCAGGCATTGTCGATCATGAGACAGGGACACGTGATATTCGCAAACTTGGTGGGCTCATGCAGTTTATGCCGATTACAGCGACAATTGCTTTCATCGGTACATTTTCAATGGCTGGTCTACCACCGTTTAACGGTTTTCTCAGTAAAGAAATGTTCTTTACTAGCGTGATTCATGTACTAAGTCTAGATATTTTCAATTTAGAAACATGGGGTGCACTCTTCCCAATTCTTGCCTGGATTGCGAGTGTCTTCACGTTTGTGTACAGCATGATGCTTTTCTTTAAGACTTTCAGAGGCCAATACCAATCTGAAAAGTTGAAGAAGAAACCGCATGAAGCACCAGTAGGGATGTGGATTCCTCCTGCAATTTTGGGCTCTCTAGTTATTCTAATTGGCTTTTTCCCAAATCTCTTATCAAATACGATTCTTAAGCCAGCTGCCGAAGTCATCCAATCACCATTAATTAATGAGGGCCATTCTTTCGATATTCATATTTCTTTCTGGCACGGTTTTAAACCAGAACTGTTTATGACAATTGGAGTTATCGTGGTTGGAGTACTTTTATATAAAACAATGCCTAAATGGACAGCAATTTATAATAAGTTCCCTTCTTCTCTATCGTTGAACCACTTGTATGATCAAGGACTTGTTCATACAGAAAAAGGGTCAAATAAAGTAACGGATTTTTATATGAATGGTTCCATTCGTAACTATATGGTTTATATCTTTATTGCGTTCATTGGTCTACTGACCATCACGATCATAAAAAAAGACGCCTTTTTCATGGATAAATCTGACCTTGCTCCGATTGGGATATATGAAATTGTGTTAACGCTCATTATTGTAGCTGCAGCCATAACTATTTTAATGGCAAAATCAAGATTAACATCGATTATTGCATTAGGAGCGATTGGCTATACCGTAGCCTTATTCTTTGTATTATTTCGAGCACCAGATCTTGTTCTGACCCAGCTTGTCATTGAAACAGTTTCGGTTGCGCTCTTCCTGCTTGCTTTTTATCATTTACCGAAAATCAATCGAAAAGAAGAGCGAATGAGGTTTAAATTAACTAATGCAATAGTCGCTGCAGGGGTTGGGATTGTTGTAACGATCATCGCCCTCTCTGCCCATAGTAATAAATTATTTAAGTCTATTTCAGAGTATTATATTGAAAACACAGCAGATAAAGCAGGCGGCGGAAATATGGTCAACGTCATTCTTGTTGACTTTCGTGGGTTTGATACGATGTTTGAAATTGCTGTACTCGGGATTGCCGCGCTCGGTGTTTACGGGATGATTAAACTAAGACTTTCAAGGAGGCAGGATCGATGAAAACGAATGATCTCATTTTACAAACCGCAACGAAAACAGTTGTTTTCATCATTTTGCTTTTTGCACTTCATATCTTCTTTGCCGGTCATTATTATCCTGGCGGAGGATTTGTTGGCGGACTGCTTACATCCGGAGCAATTGTCCTTCTCTTGCTTGCATTCGATGTGAAAACGGTAAAGAAGAGCTTACCTATCAATTACCGATTAATGATTGCAGTCGGCCTTCTTTTCGCTATTGGAACAGCAGTTGGTTCATTTTTATTTAATGTTCCTTTACTGACGCATGCGTTTGGATATTTTACACTTCCTCTTCTCGGAAAAACATCACTGCATACCGCTGTCTTGTTTGATATTGGAGTCTACCTCTGTGTAGTTGGAGCAACGATGACGATTATTGAAACGATTGGAGTGAGTGAATAATGGAAATCCTCATGTCCATTCTAATTGGATTGCTTTTTGCAAGTGCTGTTTACTTAATGCTCTCGAAAAGCTTGTTGCGCATCATTATTGGAACAGGTCTCTTAAGCCATGGGGCCCATCTTTTGCTCTTAACAATGGCCGGTTTAAAACGGGGGACTGTTCCACTTCTTGGAGAAGAAGCAACAAACTATACAGACCCAATACCTCAAGCACTTATACTAACAGCGATCGTAATTAGTTTTGGTGTTACAGCATTTTTCCTTGTACTGGCCTACCGTGCATACCAGGAATTGGGAACAGATAACATTGACGAGATGAGAGGTTCTAAAAATAATGATTAATTTACTCATATTGCCCATTATTATCCCGCTCTTAACAGCCGTGATCTTAATGTTTTTTGCAAAAAAAGTAGTCATTCAGCGCTGGATCTCCGCCATCTCTTTAAGTGGTACTTTGATCGCATCACTGATCTTAATTAATAAAATTGATCATGATGGTATTCAAACGCTGAATATTGGAAGCTGGCCTGCACCTTTTGGAATTACCCTTGTGTCGGACATGCTATCAGCTTTGCTCGTTGCGACTACTTCACTCATTGCCCTTTGCTCTGTAATCTATTCTTTTTATTCGATCGGCAAGGCACGAGAGAATTTTTACTATTATTCTATAATTCAATTCCTTATTGTTGGTGTAAACGGGGCATTTACTACAGGCGATATTTTTAATATGTTTGTCTTTTTTGAAGTGATGCTCATGTCTTCTTATGTACTGCTTGTCATTGGAGGAACAAAAATCCAACTTCGTGAATCAATAAAATACATTTTGGTCAATGTCACTTCATCAGCACTATTCGTCATTACCGTCGGGTATTTGTATTCTGTAGTTGGTACGTTAAACATGGCTCATATATCCGAAAGAATTGCGGAGGTCGATCAACCAGCGATCTTAACAGTTATTGCAGTGCTGTTCCTAATCGTTTTCGGTTTAAAAGGAGCGATTTTCCCGCTCTACTTCTGGCTTCCTGGTGCTTACTATGCGCCACCCGCTCCCGTTATGGCTCTCTTTGGTGCACTACTTACAAAAGTGGGAGTCTATTCGATTATGAGAACATACACCTTGTTTTTCTATCATGACACAGGCTTTACGCATGAAATCCTTGCTGTCTTAGCACTGCTAACTGTTATTCTTGGCTCCATTGCAGCAATTGCTTATAAAGATATTAAGAAAATTGTTATTTACAATATTATCATCGCCATTGGTGTAATTGTTTACGGAATCGCGATGATGAATTCAGATGGATTAAGTGGGGCTGTTTTTTATTTAGTCCATGATATGATCATTAAAGCAGTATTATTTTTACTTGTCGGAATCATCATTGCGATTACAGGTTCTAGTGATTATCGTAAATACAGTGGACTAATTCGCCACTATCCAATCCTTGGCTGGACATTTTTTATAGCCGTGTTGGCACTCGCTGGAATCCCGCCTTTAAGCGGATTTGTAGGAAAGCTACTAATCGCAAGCGGAGGCTTTGCGGCAGGTGATGCCGTCGGGGCACTGATCATTTTGCTTTCTAGTCTGTTTGTTCTCTATTCACTCATGCGAGTATTTCTAAACAGTTTCTGGGGCGACCCAGCTGGCAGTTCTGTTAATAAGGATATTCCTGTTGGGAAACTCTTGATTCCAGTAATTGCATTAGTAGTAGTTGCTGTTTTTTACGGTGTATGTTCCGAATGGATAAACGGCTATATCATTCAAGCTACTGAAGTATTGATGCAGCCAGAAATCTATATAAAGGCTGTCCTTAATAGGTAGCTTGGGCCAAAGGAGGCACGCACATTGGCTTTTCAAATATTATTAAATTTTTTACTTGCATTTTTATGGATGATTTTTGAAAGTTCCTTTTCGATCAATACCTTTTTAATCGGATATTTGCTTGGGCTTTTGATTCTTTTAATTATGCGGCGCTTTTTCAACTCGAGATTCTATTTATGGAGGGTAATAGCGATTGTAAAATTGCTGCTAATTTTTATCAAAGAATTATTTCTATCCAATCTTGCTGTATTAAAACTAGTATTACGTCCAAAACTCAATATCCGTCCAGGAATTTTCGCTTTACAAACGAAGCTCGAGTCCGGTTGGGAAATTACTTTGCTTGCAAACTTGATTACATTAACTCCTGGGACACTAGTTGTGAAGTTGTCCGACGATAATCAAACATTGTATATCCATGCGATTGATATACAAGAAGTCGAGGATGCTATTGAAGGGATTAAAAACTCCTTTGAAAAAGCCATTTTGGAGGTGAGCCGCTAATGTTAGATATTATTTTTAAAATTGCTTTAGTCGGCTTTTCCCTCTCTTCACTCATCTTACTTATTCGTGTTATTAAGGGGCCAAGCGTCCCAGACCGTGTTGTTGCTCTTGATGCAATGGGAATTAACTTGGCAGCTATTACGGCTCTCGTCTCTATGATCCTAAACACATCTGCCTATCTAGATGTCATTTTGCTATTTGGGATTCTTTCCTTTATTGGAACGATTGCATTCTCCAAGTTTTTAGAGAAAGGGGAGATCATTGAAAATGAACGGCGCAATTGAATGGATTATTGCAATCTGCATCTTAATTGGTACGTTTCTAAGCATTGTAGCTGCTTTCGGAGTCATTCGACTTCCCGATGTCTATTCAAGGAATCACGCAGCCTCTAAATCGACAACATTAGGAGTTCTCTTCACTCTAGTGGGAGCATTAATTTTTTATTATGCTGAGGACGGCATTATCAACGCCAGACTATTATTAGGAATCTTGTTTATCTTCATCACCGCTCCTGTTGCCGGGCACCTTATTAGCCGAGCGGCGTACAATACCGGTGTGAAACTAGCGGAACGGAGTGTACGAGATGACCTTGCGAAGACAGGTGAGAAAACGCGAAAAGATGGCTTGTAGAGGATAGCAGGTAAAACCTAAATATCGCGGTAATCAAACAAGCAGGAGAGAAATAAGTCCTATTCTCTCCTGCTTGTTTTAAAATGCTGGCAGATTCTATTCTTTCTCGAGTAATTGCTTTTTCTTTATAAGCCATTCTGTTGGATTGTTGTTACCATTTTCTTTATTAATGCCTTCAATTGAAATGGGGCCTTTTATAAAATCCATATCTTTCTGATGAAGTGTCGCTCCTCCTGTACCGCTATATGACTTGGCGATAAGAGTACCGTTAATTGTGCCATTTGAATGATCAAAGTGCGCATATGGGGCGAATATTAAAGGTGAAGTAGCCCAAGTTCCTCCAGATACTTTAAAACTTTGACCACCAGAAAATAAATTTCCTTTTACACCAGCACCGGCACCAAGGTCTATGTCTCCTTTTTCCGCATAAATGGAACCATAAATCTCTTGGCTCCCGCGTAAAAGTAGACCTTGAGAACCTTTTAGAAAGAGATTGAATTTGTTAACATCCCCATTTCTATTTATCGTACTTCCACTTCCAAACGTCGTTTTGTTCGTAACATAAATGGTTAGTTTCCCATCCCCGATGATATGAATATGTCCATTGGTCAAGTCTAAATGATCGACAACAATTTCTTTATCTGTCCTACCTGTATTAACCATTAATACTATCTTTTTACTTTTTGGGAACAATCGCGATCGTACATCGTGACACACAAATCAACTGCTCTTCTTCATCTTTAATTTTGACATCCCATATCATCGTACTTTTCCCTTTATGGAGTACTTCAGCTGTAGCTGTAACAATGCCATCTTTTTTCGCTTTAACATGGTTTGCATTAATCTCTAAGCCAAAACAAATTTCTTTTTCTAAATCAATCATCGTTGTAGCACCATAGCTAGCAACTGTTTCGGCAAGTGCAACAGATGCTCCCCCATGCAAATACCCATATGGCTGTTTCGTTCGTCCATCTACAGGCATCGTTGCCGTTACTTTTCCGTGCCCTACTTCAAGAAATTCAATTCCAAGAGTTTCGATTAATGTTTGCTTTTCCATTTAAACTTTTCCCTTCCTAATCACAAAAGCCCCCTTATGAGGCGACCTTCACATGTATATTTTATTAAAGTCCCTCAGTGCAGTAAAATATCACAGTACCAAGGGACCTCCTTTAATACCTTTCCTACTCTAGAGCTCTAAACCACCTATATAAATCTTTCGCTAATAGTGAGTACACTACATTATAATAATTTTCGTCAGCCCCAAATAGTTTCCCATATGCACTTTGGCCTTGTGCGTATTCATCCATTACTTTATCTTGAAAAACATCTTTAAACAAATTGTGAATAAACATTTCTGCGCTATTATTCTTCGCCATATTCACTACTTTTGCATCCGGTTTCTGTTTAAATGATTTATATAAGGTTTCCAACAACACCTTATCAGCCTCTGTGAATTCATCTGGGAAGCGTTCGTTCACACGATAAATGATTTCTTCTAGGGAATCCCGCTCCTCAGGTGGTTTAATCCCTGCATTTATTTCTTTCGGATTGCTTAATATTCCACTTTCAGAGTCTTCTGCGACGAGCATGATCTCGCCTTCAAAATCCTTTTGTAGTTTGTAATATTCCAGTTTAACTTTATCAGTGATATCGACTTTTTCCCGTTGTTCTTTCGGAATGAACTTTAAAAGATAGTTTGTAAAAATGCTTTCTTCTAAAAGTTGCCTATCAAACGTGCGGTCTAATTGAGAAATATAATTGTACCATTTACCAAAATTGCGCAACGTAACACGAAACTCATATTGAGTATCTTTCGGAAGATCCTCATACCGCTCAATTATTGGCTTAAACAGGCTGGAAATCCGTCCTAACAAACGTTCATCTTGTTTCTTCTGCGCCTGTTTGACAAGCGTCAATACTTGATCAATATCCTCTTGATTATAGATCGCATATTTCCTCAATTTACTTTGTGTATCATAAATTAAGTTAATATTGATTTCACTATCTAAAGTGGTGACTTCATAAAACGGCTGGAAAGCTTGTAAAATCTCTTCTTCACTGTTGACAAAATCTAGTATAAACGTATCTTTCTTCCCTGGTATCGTGCGGTTTAAGCGTGATAATGTTTGAACTGCCTTCACACCGCTTAATTTCTTATCGACAAACATCGTATGGAGTAGCGGTTCATCAAAACCTGTCTGATATTTTTCAGCAACAATTAAAAGATTGAAATCATCTGTATGGAAGGCTTCCTTTAATTGATTTTCTTTAATCCGTTCTCCGCCCTGTGTAATATTCATCCCTGGTTCGGTATATTCCACACCTTCATCCGTAACAGAACCAGAGAAAGCAACTAACACATCCAAGTCCTTATAGCCCTTTTCTTTAATGTATGATTTGAATTCTTGCATATAGCGCACAGCATGTAAACGAGATGGTGTGACAACCATCGCTTTCCCACGCCCGCCAATCTCCTTTATTGTAACGGCCCGGAATTGTTCCACCATAACCTCTGTTTTTTGGCGCAATACCCAAGGGTGAAAAGATTGATAACGCGCAATCGCCCGAACTGCTTCTGTCTTCGGGAGTTCAGGATTATCCTCAATTTCCTTTGCAATCCTGTAAGATGTTTTATAGGTCATATAGTTTTTCAATACATCTAAAATAAAGCCTTCTTCAATCGCTTGGCGCATGCTATACACATGAAAAGGTGCAAAACTGCCATCTGGTTGTTTCGTTCCAAACATTTCAATCGTTTTCTCTTTCGGTGTTGCCGTAAAAGCGAAGAAACTTAAATTTTGGTGGTGTCCTTGAGCAAGTAACGTTTTCACTAACTCATCTTGATCATCTAAAGTAGTATTTTCAATTTCCTCTTCAATCTCTTGAAACTCTTTTAGTGTCGCTTCTTTATCAGCTAAAGCCGCTTTTAACTTTTGAGCGCTGTTCCCTGTTTGCGAAGAATGGGCCTCATCGACAATCACCGCAAAATTTCTGCCACTTGCGGCATCAACTTCTTGATAAATAATCGGAAACTTTTGCAGCGTTGTAATAATAATTTTCTTACCATCATTGATCGCATTTTTTAAATCCTGCGACGTTTTCTTGTCATCAATTGTCTCGACTTGTCCTGTTGTATGATCAAAACTCATAATCGTGTTTTGCAATTGCCGGTCTAAAACAGTACGGTCTGTTACAATAATCGTCGAGGTAAAAATCGGGTTATTTTCCTGATCATGAGCAGAAGCTAAATGGTAGGCGAGCCAAGCGATACTGTTAGACTTTCCAGACCCTGCACTATGTTGGATTAAATAATTTTCGCCACTGCCATGCCCTTTCACATCGGCAAGCAGTTTGCGGACAACATCAAGCTGGTGATAGCGAGGAAAAATGAGTGTTTCTTTCGTTACTTCCCGATTTCCTTCCTTTTCCCTCTTCACTTCCAAGTTCATAAAGCGCTGAATAATGTCCATGACATTGTCACGGTGAAGGACTTGTTCCCAAAGATAAGCTGTTGGATAACCGTCTGCATTTTTAGGATTACCCTTTCCGCCGACATGGCCTGGACCATTGGAGCCTTGGTTAAACGGCAGGAAATACGTCTTCTTCCCCGCTAATTTCGTCGTCATAAAGACCTCATAATGGTCTACAGCAAAATACACTAAAAATCTGGTATTGAAGCGAAGAACCAATTCTTTCGGATCACGATCCTTTTGGAATTGTACTTTTGCATTTTCAACCGACTGACCTGTGTACTGGTTTTTCAACTCTAGGGCGACAATCGGAATCCCGTTTAAAGAAAGCACCATATCAATCGTATTGCGGTTTTTCGGACTGTAAGCAAATTGACGTGTACACGTAAAACGATTCGCCTCATACTTTTCGAGCACATCATAATTCAACCCGGAAACAGGCTTAAAGTAGGCAACTTTTAAGGGAACACCACGGTCTTTGATGCCATTACGCAAAACATGTAGCAACCCATGCATGTTTACTTCTTCATTGAACCGTTTCAAAAACTTTCGGCGGGTGTCTTCCTTATAAATCTTTTCATACCGTTCCCATTGTTTCGGTTGTGTTTCCTGAATAAAATTTAGCAACTTATCTAAATCAAGTCCAATCGACGCATTAAATTGTGAATCTTGGAATCTCTCTTTTTGCCATCCACCATACTGCGTTAAACTTGTTTCAATATCTTGTTCAAAACGAATTTCTTTCGTTTCAACCAAACCCATCACCCCCTAGACTTCTTTTTTCCCCGTGACGTATTCGTAGATTAGGGATTTTTTGTAGTGTTCTAGTTCGCTTAGCAATTGCTCCTTTTGCTCAAGCATAGAATTTATCTGTAATAGTTTACTATCCAAAAACTCAACTATCTCCTTTTGTTCTTTCAGAGATGGAAGAGGTAAATAGAAATTTAAAAATTTATCTGTTTGTAATCTCCATCTGCCTAGATTGGAAACTCCCTGCCCCAATCCATAAAAAATCTTATTCATATAACATACTTGGAATACATATAAATAAAACTTACTGAAAACTAATTTTCCATTTCTTGCGTGAAAAGCTCTATAATCTGGACTCGTAACACCTTCTTGAGTTGCTACATCAACCCAGCCAGTTAATAAATCCATATGATTCATTACAAAATCCCCCGGCTTAACAATTTGATATTTACTATAGTCTGCAGCCATTTGTCCTTCATTTCGACTGATATCTTTAACCTTCAATCCAGATTGAGTGACAGATAATACATCGTGGCCAGTTTGATTGGCAATATCTTTTTTAATAGAAAATAATCTATTAATTTTCGTTAAATCCCAGTTCTTAGGAATATGCCCCATCCATTCAATCCCGCTGTCTTCCATTTCTACATTCTTATCCAACCCTTTTGTTACGGCTTCTGTAATTAAGGATTGCTTGTATTTTTTTAATTCTTCGATGGAATGCTGAGTATTTTTGATAATTCCATCAATCTTTTCAGTACTTTTTTTGACTTTTTCCCCAATGCGTTTCTGTGTATTGATATCTGGATAGGCAATATATTGTTTAAGAACTTTACTCGATGTAATTAAAGGTTGAGCATTGGAAGTAGATAGATTTTGTAGATTCATAGCTTCAAGTAAAAAGGCAAGAAAACTTTTATCTATGTTAAAATGATTTACAATTAATGCATTATCTGTTGCCCAAGCATTATTTTTGAGGACAGTTATTTTTCCAGCGCTACCTACACGGCCTATTAATAGGTTACTTTCATTGACATTATATTTATTTGTATATCCCAGTAAAGAACCTCCGCCATAAATAGGATATGGAAACTCATCATTTTTTTCTATTTGTTTTTCTATAGGTTCTCCTGAATGTAATTTAATAAAGTATTTGCTTTTAGAAATATTCCAGCTCTTAGGAATTTCTCCAATCCATTCAACCCCCGAATCCTTCATCTCCCTACTCACCACTACTCACATCCTTACCAGACAACGCCTCAAAGTTCGCTACAATCGATTCTTCCAATTTTTTAATACGTTCCGCGATCACTTCAGATGGCTCTGGGGCTGTGTATTTATAAAACAAGCGAGTGAATGGGATTTCATACCCAATCTTGTCTTTTTTACGATCCATCCAAGCATCTTGATTGAAAGGTACTACTTCGCGTTCAAAATAGGCTTGGATATCTTCTCTCAACGGAATATCTTCTGTATCACGTAATTTTGTATCGGCGACTGGTTTTCCCTTTTTCAAAATGATGTTGCCTTCTGCGTCTCGTTCAGGACTCTCGACGGTTACTTTCGTGAAGCCAAATTCTTCGTTGTCAAATACTTTGGATTCTACCATTCTTTCATCCAAATAATATTCTTTATTACCAAATTCTCCATAAGCCTCAACAATCACTTTGCGACATTCTTCACTTATATCGACACGCTTTTCCCCAATACTTTTACGACGCTTTTCAAACATTTTAGAAGCATCAATTAATTGAACTTTGCCTTGTCGTTCAGCCGATTTATTTTTCGTCAAGATCCAAACGTATGTTGAGATGCCTGTGTTATAGAACAAATCTGTTGGCAATTGCACTATCGCTTCCAACCAATCATTTTCAATGACATATTGACGAATCGCGCTTTCGCCACCACCGGCATTTCCTGAAAACAAAGCCGAACCATTATGAACAATCGCCATCCGCCCTTTTTTTTTCAATTTAGAAATTCCATTGAGCTGAAATAACAATTGACCATCACTAATTTTCGGTAACCCGACACCAAAACGGCCATTTTCTCCTTTTCGGTGTTCTTCTTCAACATTCTTTTTATCCTTTTTCCAGTCAATTCCAAAAGGAGGATTGGAAATGCAGTAATCGAATGTATAGCCTTCAAATTGATCATGGGATAATGTGCTACCTAAAGCCATATTGTCAGGATTTCCGCCGCGAATCATCGTATCGGCTTTCGCAATTGCATATGTTTCTGGATTAATTTCTTGACCAAAGGTACGTACTTCCGCACTCTTATTAAAGTCATGAATCCTCTCGATCATCGCCGATAGCATTTGCGATGTTCCCATTGTTTGGTCATACACTGTTTTCACGACATCTTCCCCAGTTAACGTTTCGCGGTCTTCCGCTAATAACAAGTCTGTCATTAAATAAATAATATCGCGGCTCGTGAAATGGGCTCCTGCTTCTTCGTTATAACTCTCCGAGAATTTTCGGACTAACTCTTCGAAAATATACCCCATATCTGTACTTGTCACTTTGTCAGGTCCTAAGTATGATTCTTTTTTATTGAATTCTGTGATGACATGGTACAATGCGTCATTGTCTGCCATATTGGTAATTTCCATATCAAATTTAAAGTTTGCAATAATATCTTGCATATTATCAGAGAAACCGTTTAAATAGGCTTTAAAGTTAACCTCAATATTGGCTGGATCTGCAAGCAATGTTTCAAATGTATAAAGACTCGTATTATAGAAAGAATAGCCAGAAGCTTTTTCCAAGAATCGATTGCGCATTGTTTCATTCATATCTTTAAATTGTTCAGCCGCTTTTAAAACGGCTTCACGTGTTGGCATTAACGTATCATGTAGGCGTTTAATGACCGTCATTGGAAGTATAACCTTCCCATATTCATGTGGCTTATAAAGGCCGCGTAAAATATCGGCTACGTTCCAAATCAGATTGGCTTGTTTCTGAACATTGATGGATGTTTGAACATTACGATTGAATTCATTCATTGTATATTCACCTTTTTATTGTTTTCATATGGTTAAAGTTAGATAGTAGTTCCATTTTTCTACTAAGGATATAGTCCTATCAAAATGATACCATAGCTTCAAAAAATAGAGTGGCGTTTTTTTAGAAATGTTAAAAATAGACATATATTACTCATATATACATCAAAAACACTTCCCGCTATGGAAGTGTTTTTGTTTAAGTAAATAAATAAAGACTATGCTATGCCACTTTTATAATTCTAGTTGATAAAGAGGCCTCTCTAGAATAGAAATGATTCAGAAAATCCCCATCAAGTGTCGCTAGATAATTATATTCATTTTCTTGAGCGATCGCCAAATGGAAAGAATCGGTAATATCCAGTTGAAATTGTTTCATAAATACTGTAGCTGCGAAATATGATATATCTCCTGTTGAGTCCAAAATTTCGACTACTTCAAAGCCTGCCTCAACCGTCATCATATGAATGAATTCTTCAAAGGTATCAACTGCTGCACGATAAAAGACATCTAATTTTTTTCGATTTTCTTCATCTTTTTTGGCTAATTTGATTAATTCCATTACTTTTACATGAATATTGATATTTTTATTGTAGAAGCTAATGATTTCTTCACGTTTTGCCAAGCCGTATAAAAATCTAATACCATCTATATCTAACAATTTAATTCTCTGTTCGAAAGATAATTTATTAAGGCCATCTCTTGTCTGGTTGATGAGTTTATTGTTTCGATGATAGGTTTCTAATGCTCCTAAAATATTCATTTGAAAAAGTCGATTGATTACTTCAGCTATAGTATGATTACTAACCCCTAAAATTACTCCTGGATGATCTGACCAAACATCAAGCACTCTTGCAACTTCAGGGCGACGATCATCATCTAGATCCAAAAAAGCCAATATAAAACAAGCATCTAAATAAATAGATGCTCCAGAGAAATCTTCCTGATCAACTTGTTCTCCCCCGATAATAAAGTCCATACCTATCTCCCTTGCTTATGTAGTTCCGATAGGGTTCGTCCGAAAGCACCATGAACACCAATGGAATTTGAAATCTCAAGAGCACTCCGTTTTTTCTTTGGATTTTTTACAATCTTTCTACCAACTGTTTTAGTTGGAGCCGCTTTTGTCAGAGGCATTGAAAGCATTTTTACCACCTCATCACTATATTTTTGGGAATTATTCTTATCGTTATCACTATTTCTACACATGTCCATAATATTCCTCCTCATTTGGAGAATTAATTTACTCTTTTCCCTTTTTCTTACTCCTTAAAACTTATATGAAAATCGATCAGAAACATGGTCATATCAATTATTGTTTCCGAACTTTATGGATTTTATAAGTAATAAAGGCCACGAGTTAGACTCATGACCTTTTTTCACTAAATTATTTAGGGGGCGGTTTGTGACGGCCTTGACTATTCCTTCTGTTTCCGTTGTCATTTGCAAGGATTTTTGATCAATAGAATCCAAAAGGACACCCTAATATAAATATTTTTTAATTATGTTTTATTTAGCTTTTAAAAAAACAAGTACTTAAAGAAGAAGGCAGTTTGGGTGATTTGAAAAGTCAACTCATTCTGCGTAGAAATCTGTACAATGTACGACTACCCGTCGGCACAAGGTAAAGCCCCCAACTAAGAGGGCTTTGGAACTTACCCATTTTATTATTAATCTGGAGCATTGTTCTCCAAGTCATTCCACTCTATCTGTATGGGACACCATAACCGCCGTACGGACCTGGACCAGGTGGATAACCTGGATAACCTCCGTAACCACCGTATGGACCAGCTCCATAAGGGTATGGTCGTGGTGGATAACCTGGGTAGTACGGACGCGGTCGTAAAAATGCATTAGCAATTCCACCGCCGAGCAACCCCCCTACAAATCCTCCTAATAAAGGAGCCCCGAAGAAAAAGCGATTTGCAGGATAAGGTTCTGGACCACGATAATGATTCATCATTTTAGCTACCTCCTTTGTCTATGAGCAAAAGCTCTTCCCTATTTGTTTATGCGACAAGAAGGCGGATGGACTGGGCAATTCCCCCAGTTTTCCTACTATAAAATCATGGCGGCAATCCAACCAAAAATGACGAGTGGAATATTATAATGCAAAAATGTTGGAACACAGGAATCCCAAATATGATTATGCTTTCCATCGGCATTTAACCCTGCTGTAGGTCCAAGTGTACTATCGGAAGCTGGTGATCCCGCATCGCCTAATGCGGCTGCTGTTCCTACGATGCTAATTGTTGCAAGCGGGCTAAAACCAAGCTCTAGAGCAAGCGGGACAAAAATCGTTGCAATGATTGGGATCGTAGAGAATGATGAACCAATTCCCATCGTAACAAGAAGACCGACTAGCAACATAATTAGGGCTCCTAATGATTTATTGTCTCCAATTAAATTTGCAGCATTTTGGACAAGCTCATTTACATCACCTGTTTTATCTAAAACCTCTGCGAATCCAGACGCAGCGATCATTGTAAATCCAATAAAAGCCATCATTTGCATTCCTTGCGAAAACAAAGAGTCGGCTTCGCTCCAACGAATCGATCTTGTAATATACAATACGGTTATTCCAGCAAGAGCCCCAAAGATCATCGAGTCTGTCACAATTTGAACGATCATCGTGACAATAATGGCGATAAGAGAAAAAATTACACCACGGATCGTATATCCCTCTTTTTCCTGATTTTCTGTCACTGACTTAGATTGATAACTGCGTGGCTTACGATAAGATATGAATATAGCAAAGAGTAATCCTAGAAACATTCCACCAACAGGAATGAGAAGAGTTCCCGATATTTGCGACAATTGCACATCCAGGCCATTTTTAGAAATATTATCGACTAATAATTGTTGAAACAGCTGACCAAAACCAACTGGTAGTAAAATATATGGAGCCGTAAGACCGAATGTCAGCACACATGCAATGAGTCGGCGATCAATTTGAAGCTCATTCATTATATAAAGCAAAGGTGGAATGAGCAAAGGAATAAAGGCAATATGAATCGGGATTAAATTTTGTGAAAAACATGAAATCGTGAAAATCACAAAAACGATTAATGTCTTCGATAACTCTCTTCCACGTGAGTCTTCTTTTTTACTAACGATTTTCAAAACCTTTTCCACAAGCCATTCCGGAAGTCCTGCTTTAGAAATAGCAACAGCAAAACCACCAAGTAAAGCATAACTCAAAGCAATATTGGCTCCGCCGCCAACCCCGGCACTAAAGGCATCTATCGATTCACTAACGGTTAAGCCCCCAGTTAATCCGCCTACAAACGCCCCGGCAATTAAGGCAAAGACAACATTCACTCGTAGTAAACTTAAAATCAACATAACGATAACAGCAATAACAACAGCATTCATATTAAAACCTTCTTTTTTTAAATTCTTTAGCTTGCTAAATTGGTAGAGTGATAAAATATAATGATAAGGTTAACCTTATTTTGTGTTGTTGTCAATGGGGGATTTTCTAGTGCTAAGAGGGGCGCAGTTAGAGGAGTATGTTTAAATTAGATCAATGGGACAAGACTAGAGAGTTCTCATGGCCCGTTGGCCCCTCTTTTTGATGAGAATGGGGCATGAGAGATTCCCATGGCACATAGGCTCGAGTTTTTCATAGGAAATGCGCCACGAGAGGAGTTCTCGTGACGCTTCGGGAAAATCTATTTTTTCTCACCCTCATCAAAATTTTCTACTAGCAATGCTAACGTACGGGCCATAACTCCAGTTGCGCCGTCTGGGCCGAGTTCATGGGCAGATTTTATTGTCGCAGTACCTGCGATATCAAGGTGCACCCATGGAGTATTCTCCACAAATTCACCAACAAAAGCACCACCCATAATCGCATGGCCTTCGCGTCCAGGAGAGTTATTTAAATCGGCGATTTTACTGCTGCGCACTCGTTCCTTATCTTTCTCTGTATATGGGAGACGCCAGATGAATTCATCCGCTTCATAAGATGCCATTAACACTTTTTCAAATAGTTCTTCGTTATTAGTCAGAGCCCCTGTTTTATCAAGACCGAGGGCAACAATAACTCCACCCGTTAAGGTTGCTATATCGACTAAAAAATTTGCGCCGTTATGTTTCGCATAGGTTATCGCATCAGCTAAAACTAATCTGCCTTCCGCATCGGTATTTAATACTTCAATCGTTTTTCCGCTCATCGATGTAATAACATCATCCGGTTTAAAAGCATTTCCATTTACCATATTGTCAGTCGTTGGAATGACAGCAACTACATTTTGTTCTGGACGAAGTTTCCCGATAATTTCCATCGCACCTAATACTGCTGCTGCTCCTCCCATATCCGTTTTCATTCCAACGATGCCGTCTTTGGGCTTCAATGAATAACCGCCTGTATCAAATGTGATTCCTTTTCCAACTAAACCGATGACATCTGTCCATTCTGACTTCCCTTGATATTTCAAAGTGATCATAAACGGTGGTTCTGTGGAACCTTGGTTGACTGCCAATAGCGCGCCCATGCCGAGCTTTTCAATTTCTTCTTTTGATAAAATTTCCACCTCAAGCTCATGTTTTTCACCAAGACTGCGAGCATATTCCGCTAAGTCAACAGCCTTTAACATATTCCCAGGAAGATTGACGAGCGTTCTAGTTGAGTTTGTTCCCTCTCCATAAGCTTGACCAATTTCTAGTGCACTAACTACTTCCTGTTGGTCAGCTTCCGTGAACACATGAATTGACTCGACTTTAACATCAGGTTCATTTGAACGTTGTTTATATCCGGCAAACTTATAGGTAGATAATATGTACGCTTCACTAAAAATAAGAGCCGCATCTGCTTCTGAAATTTCGGCATTTGTAAAAGTATCAATAGCGACTGAAAATTGTTTCAACCGCATGCCGTCGATTTTTTTACAAGCTGCCCCTAATGCAATTTTAACGTCATTAAGAGTACGATCCTTTTCCTTTCCAAGTCCAATAAATACTAGTCGTTTTATACCAGTTCTGCCTAAAGAGTGAATGACTGAAACCGATTTATATTTTGCTGAAATATCTCCTGACTTTACTAGCTCAGTCAAATCTCCCGCAAACATTTCGTCCAAGGCAGCTAGTCCACCTGAAAATTTCTCCGTTTTGTCATACAATCCAATCAACATACACTCTGACGTGCTTTGAAACGGATTTTCACTTTTTACAATAAACATCTCTTCACCTTCCAATTCAATGTCCTCATAGATCTTGTTTCATTACCTATTATAGACGAAGATTGTTACGATCTCCGAAGTTTTACTTTTATTTTTCCTTCTAAAAATTTTATGGTATTATATATGGAACCGTCAATTTGTGACAATGAACAAAAGTGCAAGCGCATTGCTCATCGACGTACAAACTTCTATGTTAAGGATGAACGGCGAAGAATAAGCCGATATCGACTTCATCGTAGGAAGCTGCGTAAAAGCTTGCTAGTCTTTATTCTCTGGAACTGGACGAATATACACATTGTTTAAGCTACACATATCCTCTAATTTTATAACTTCTTAAACAACCGAGAAAGGATGTTAGTCAATTATGAGTCTCCTATATAATTATCCACTTTGGATTGCGGTCTCCGCCATCTTTTTCGCCCAGTTTGTAAAAGTTCCACTACAATTTATTATGACAAAAAAATTAGACTGGAAGTTGCTTACTTCTACAGGGGGAATGCCGAGTTCTCATTCCGCAGGGGTAACCGCTCTCACAACGAGTGTCGCCATGGAGACAGGGCTTGATTCTATCTTCTTTGCTATTTCCGCCGTCTTTGCTGGTATTGTCATGTACGATGCAACTGGAGTTCGCAGGCAGGCTGGTGAACATGCTGCTGTCCTAAATAGGTTGCGCGGAGATTTTCAAAGAATGATAACTGATTTTCACGCATGGCAAGGACGAGATCAAAAGCAAAAACAGGAAGAATTTACGATGCTAAAGGAATTGCTTGGACATAAACCAGCTGAGGTGTTCTTCGGATGTTTAACAGGTATTGTTTGGTCGATTATCATTTATACTGCTTTTGAGCTAATATAATAAAGGCATCCAACAAGTCGAACTTTGACTATGGATGCCTTCTTTTTATTCAGCTTACTCTTTACTTTTATTTTTTTTCAGGAAATTTTGGCGAAACACTTGAATGGCCTCATCTTCATTCAAATCGTTCATAACTTCTTCCGTTAATTTACCGTCGCCTTCTTGAATGATATAAACTTCCACATCTTTTTTGCCCCACTCGTTATAAACGTCTTCAACGGTTTCATAATATAAATCGATTTTATTTCCTTTAATTTTCGATCCTGTATCTGCAACGACTCCATAACCATATTCCGGAATAAACAATATAGTCCCGATCGGAAAGACGTTAGGATCTGCTGCAATTGTTGAATATATATCTCTCTTTACTTTTACACCTGAAAAAGTAATACCATATTGGGGATGACCGGGTTTCTTTCCTGTTGATTCAACCCCAGCTGTGTATCCTGTTGCTGTCACTTTCTTGCTCGGATACTTTGACCAGTCTTCTTTACTCTCTAGATCATAATTTTCTGCTACTTCTGCTTTCGTGTCTGTTCTGATCCGATTGTCTGGTAAAAAGTATCCCCCTTGCCCTGAATTTGCCCATGTAACCATTGCCTTTACTTCAATACCTGTTATGTATTCGACCGTGGTGACTAAAGCTAAAATAAACAACACTACCATAAAGGTTCTTTTTGCAACTTTTTTTAGATTGAACATATATACGCTCCTCTCAAACATCCAGTTTGCCCAGATTAAGAGGAAGTATACACACCGTTTTCAGAAAAGTTCATTCTATTCAAGGAGTGGAAGTATAAGAACAACGGTTGTTCCTTTACCAACTGAGGAATGTACTTGAATCCTGCCATCATGCAATTCAATAATCGCCTTCGCAATACTCATCCCGAGGCCAGCTCCCTCCGCTCTTTCACTCGTACTTGTCCCGCGATAATATCTTTCAAAAAGATTTTCGATATATTCCTCATCCATTCCTTGACCATTATCACGGATTTGAATTAAGGCATCTTCTTTTTCTTGTATTACAGCAACATCAATTTGTGTACCGGAAGGGTTATGTTTTACAGCGTTATACATAATATTATCGAGAACTCTAACAAACCATTTTGGATCAATTGCAACTTCGGTTACAGAGGACGATTGTGTAAATGAAAAAGACACAGCTCTTAATGTTAAATCTCTTTCAAACTTCAATACAGTACTACGAACAAATTCATTTAAATCAATCGATTGTTTCTCTAATTGAATAGCACTATTTTTCAATTGAAAAACAAGGGAAAAGTCGTTCACTAGTTGAACCATATAATCCCCTTTTTCACGCACAACCTTACCAATTTCTTGTAATTCCTCTGGAGTGAATGGATACTTATTACTTTCTAACAAATGACCATATCCTTGGATTGTTGAAAGCGGGGTGCGCAGATCATGAGAAATACCCGCCATCCATTCTTCACGAGTTTGCTCAAGACGTTTCCGCTCTTGTTGAGCCTTATCCAACTTTTTCGTCATACTGTAAAAGGATTGAATTACCTCTTCATATAACCGATAACGATGACGTGTTTTACCCTTTTTCTTAAATACTTTCTTCCGCTCTTTTTCCGTAAATACTTCATCGTATTGTTCTTTTCCCATTCGTTCTAGCCAGTTCACTAGTAGTATTAGCGGTTGACCATACCGATAGCCATTCCAAATAGAGAATAAAATAGCTACTATTAAGCTCGTACCAACGGCGATTAAAATGATTTGAGTTTCTCTAGAAGGAATAAGCCATCCAGTTTTTTGACCTTCCTTTCCCGGAAAATGCAGTGCCCATGTTGTGTCTGTTGGTTGATCATTGAATACACTAACTCTGGTGGAATATCTTCCCGGTTCATACAATCGGGTTAATAAATCTAGTGGCTCATAATTTTCGTTTTTCGTTTTTCCTATCGTTTGAATCAGCTTCTCTTCCTGAAATACTTGAATCGAACCATCTATTGAGCGTAATTTATTTTCTAATAAGGAAAGATTCTCCTGTTTTACACGTCCATTTTCACTATATAAGTGGAACCATTCTGTCAGCAGTTCCTTCTCATGATCTTGAAAGCCGAATAAAAAGTAATAATTCCCATACAGCCATGTATCAAAAAAGGTTCTAACCGTGTAATTGTCAAGTTTCTTCGTTTCATCGATTAGAAGCAGTTCATGAGTAGTATACGATTGCTGGAGCGCTGAGTGATCATTCGCGGAATATATCACTTTTCCTTCCTTATCAACGATCTGCATCCATATATCATTTTCTTTCAATTGTTGCACCCATTTATCTTCTAATGTAACTTTGTTTTTTTCAATAACCGTCACAGTCGTAATCGTATCCATTAAACCATCAACAGTTTTATAATTTAACTCCACTTTTGAAACTAGATTAGCTAGAAATACGAGCAATAAAATAAGAAATAAAAAAGTAAACAAGAGTAAAATGATAAATTGAAAAGAAAAATGAAGGGCGATTCTTCTCTGTAATTTCATAACTATGCTTCCTTTACCAATTTATAGCCTAATCCTCGTACAGTTTGAAGAAATACCGGTTTCCCCGGGTCTGGCTCAATTCGCTCACGAATCCTTCGAATATGCACCATTACGGTATTGTCATCTATCAAATGATCATATCCCCATACTGCATTAAATAACTGCTCCTTGGATAGCACGCGATTCACATTTTGGCAAAAATAGACTAGTAGTAAAAAAACTTGAGCCGGACATGCAACCAGTTTTCCTTCAACTATTAAGTCTCCAGCTTCCTCATCGACAAGGAAATGACCGAAATCATGCCTTTTTAAATTTACTTTTGGAACCGATTCTGTTTTTCGGCTTCTGCGCAATTGCACCTTGATTCTTGCAACAATTTCAAGAGGATTAAATGGTTTAGTAACATAGTCATCCCCTCCTTTTTCAAAGCCAGTTAAAACATCAAAATCAGTAATTCTAGCAGTTAAAAATAAGATATGGACATCCGTATACTCACGTATTTTTTCACACAAATCGAAGCCATTAATATCCGGAAGCATCACATCGAGGATGATATAGTCAACAGGCTCTCTTTTTACGATTTCTATTGCTTCTTTCCCAGTAGATGCTTTTAACACGTTTGTAAATCCCTCTTTTTTCAAAACCATTTCGACCATCTGTAAAATTGAAATTTCATCATCGACTAATAAAATTTTGGCATTTTTCATTCTCCTCACCCAAATTAATAGTAGCACACAAAACTTAACAGGAGATGAATGGATTATATGTAAAATTAAGGTTTTCGTAAGGTTTCGTTTTCTCACCGTTCAACTTAAGTCCGTATACTAATTAACTAGAATGAACAATAAATGGGGGATGACGGATGAAAAACGCTGCTTCTCACAGAATCCATTCAATCGATGGTATTCGTGGTTTCAGTTTATTTGGTATTTTGCTTGCGAATTTATTAATATTTCAATATGGATTATGGGGAAAAGACGAAATGGAGTTCTTCTCTCTTTCTGGTGTAGACCAATTCATGTATGGGGTTGTTAAAATTGCCATAGAAGAAAGTTTCATGCCAATCTTTACTTTTCTATTCGGCTACTCGATGATCATGATGAAGGAAAGTCTCGAACGTAAAAATTTAAAAGTAAAGCGATATTTCGCAAGAAGAGCATTATTTTTAGCTGCGGTTGGTTTGTTACACAGTATATTTCTATGGGAAGGCGACATTTTATTTTTCTATGGATTGATGAGCTTCTTCCTTCTGCTTTTCCTAAAACGCAAAAAAACAACGATTCTCGTTTGGGGACTTGTTCTCTTTTCTATTATGCAATTATTCGTTATTTTGGGTAGTTTTACAGGCGGAGCAGAGAAAGATTTAGTTGCTCCAGAAAAATTAATTCCCTATGTAGAAAAATCGATTGAAGTTTACGGGAATGGAACATATTCCGAAATTATGGATTTTCGTAATAATGAAGATCCAATGCTAGAAGAAGGTTATTTTCTCTTATTGATGGTTTTGTTTTCTCCGCTTTTCTCTGCACCAATGTTTTTATTTGGAATGTACGCAGCAAAGATTAAGCTGTTTTTAAACCCGATTAAAGAAAAAAAGCTTTATAAATACAGTGCGGGCTTTTTAATTCCGATTGGCCTTTTCCTGAAAGCATCTTATTACTTTTTTCCAGAATTGGGCTGGACACAAATTGCGATATCAATGGGAGGAACGCTTCTTGCACTTGGCTATATCTCGCTATTTGCTCTCCTATACACTAAAGCGGCATCAGCGCGAATGATCATGATATTTGAGAATGTCGGGAAGCTATCGATGACAAATTACTTGTTACAAACTGTCATTTGTACATCAGTTTTTTACGGATACGGTTTGGGATTGTTTGGTCATTTCGGTGTTGCATGGGGAGTCCTTTTCGGGATTGCCGTCTTCGGTTTGCAAGTTCTGTTAAGCACATTTTATTTAAAGCATTTTCGCTCAGGCCCATTCGAAAAAATGAGTCGGATCTGGACCTATTTATCATTTTCAGGCAAAGCTAAAATTAAGCAGCCTACACATAAGGCAGCATGAAGAGTTTTTCTATGTTGGAAGGCGGACAATAGCAAGTCTCATAACACTTCGGAGCGAGTTTCCATGTCGAATCCGCCATGAGAGGCGGATTCGTGACATCGGAACAATTTCCCTGCCGAACCCGGTATGTTCTTTCAAATGGTTAGTCACCAGATAAATTCTTATAAACAAATTCCCGATATTTTTTAAATCCTAGCTTTTCATAAAATTTCTTCGCCACTTCATTATCAAACCAATAATCTAACTCAACCCTATGAATGTCTTTCGACTTGGCCATTTCAATGATGGCATCCATTAAATGGCCGCCATATCCGTTATTACGATGATCCTCTTCAATGTTAATCTGATGGACATAGATAGCTTGATTAGCCTTGATTAAAGCATTTTCCATGTAATTTCTAATTTCAATCCACGCATATCCAATTGGTTTTTCTTCTTCTTCCAGTACTAAGAAAATGAAATCGGGAAAATAAACGATTTCCTTGAAATATTCCAGCATATCTTCAAAATTATATGGTTTGAAATATTCAGGGTAAAGCTTTTCGTGTAATTCGTGTACTCCTTTATTTAACTTTGCAATTATAACATAATCATTCGTTTCCCGAATTCTCACTAGCTGCTCATCCTTTCAAATCCATTTCAATATTCTATGTATTAAAAACAAAAAATCCTTATCTTTTTAAAAGATAAAGATTTTTTTCTCTAGAACATTCGATAGCCTTTTGAACGGAGAATTCTCATCGTTATTCCAGAGAGAATAGCACCAAGAAGTCCGGCTGATAAAATTGTAATATCTGCTGCTTGTAATCCCGCAATGTTTCTCCCTAATCCCGAAAATGCCGCTTTGGTATTTGTAAAGTATTCACTGAAATCGAAAGTATTAATAATCAAAATGGCCACAATCGGATAGATAATCGCCATAATCCATGTCATTCGTAACAGCATGTTCAGTATAAATCCAATACCAAAAAATAACACGAAAAAGAGCAACATCGAAATAATTAACACCGGTATGGTCATTGGCATGGATGTTTTCCCCCTTGATTTTTCGCACTAATTTTTAGTTTACTCAATTTGTCGAAATGCGTCAATGAAGATATTCCGACGATTTCATGACCTTTTCATATTCATAAAGTGAAATTTTAATCAGTGGAGGTGCTTTTTAACTCCAAATGACTCAGTGAAAAAAACGAAATTTGTAGCATCCGGTTGCCATACTCTTGTCCCCTCGCACCCTAACTGTAAAAGAAAAAGGCAGAACTATAGATCTACAGTTCTACCCTTAGAGAAGTATCTTAAAAAATATTGAATTTTCCTTTTTTTACCGTAAGCGGAACTCCACCGATCATGAAGAGTGCACGATTATCGACCATTTTCTTCATGAACGATGCTTGGAAACCAGTAACTTTTTTACCGAAGACAACTCCGATTGCATCGTCATCACCAAGTGAGCAGACAGTACCTTTATTATCAAAATGGAAAGTACCTAAATCATTGTTACCATTAATTAGCTTAGCGAGGTTGGCTGCTACGAGTTCGCCTTGCTGCATTGAAATTTGTGCAGTTGGCGGATAAGGACGATTAATTTCCTCGTTAATCACCAAAGAACAATCTCCAATGACAAAGACATCATCAAGACCTGGAGCGCGAAGATCTGGGTTTACTTTAACACGGCCACGCATGTTTTCGAAACCAGATTCTTCAATAATAGCATTTCCACGCACACCCGCTGCCCAGACAACTGTTCCCGCTTTAATTTCTTCTGTTTCATCTTCACCCTTACCTACGATAATTCCTTCAGGTGTCGCCTCTTTAATCGCGGTACCGATCATAAACTCGACACCCTTTTTCTGAAGATGAGCCATCGCATATTGAACAAGTTCGGGATCAAATCCTGGTAAAGCTGTTGGAGCAGCTTCAACACAGATAACACGAACAAGTTTCTGATCAATATCATATTCTTTACATAGTTCAGGAATTCTGTTCCCTAGCTCTCCTAGGAATTCGATTCCTGTAAAGCCCGCACCGCCAACCACAATCGTCAAGCGGTCAGGATTTATTTCACCTTCAACTTTAAAAGTCGCAAATTGATATTCAATATGTTCACGAATTTGACGTGCCGCATCTACATTTGCGATAGAGAATGCATATTTATCCAGACCTTGGATTCCAAAAGTCTCGGGTGCACCACCAAGAGCTACTACTAGATAATCATAGGAAAGTTCACCTTCATTAAGGATTACTTTTTTAGCTTCTGTATCTACTTTCATAGCTGTTGCCTGCATAAATTCAGTTTTACCACTATCAATTACGCTCGATATATCATAACGAACACGATCATGGTGGAGTGTTCCCGCAGATGCTTCATGGAGCCATGTCGTTTCGTAATGGTAATCATTTTTATTCACTAGAGTGATATCCGCATCATTTTTACCTAATTGCTTTTGAAGACGGGTAACCGTCATAAGTCCTCCATAACCTGCACCTAATACAACTATTTTCGGCCTTTTCATAATATCCCTTCCACCTTTGCATCGTAGTAATGAACTTGTACGAAAAATATTATAAAGTCCAATGTGATCCTATTCACGTAAATAAATTGAATTCCAGAATATTGTCACAAATTCTACATTAGTCTCATTTAACATTATATGCTATTATTCGTCATTTTCAAGCAGTTAATTCCATGCGATGAATTTTTCTATTTTTCAAGCGATAGTTTGTTTTAAGAAAGTGTAAATTTTACTAGTGGGATCAGATAAATCACCCTATTAAAAGAATTATCAGTTTCATGAAAGAGTGCATCCCCTTTCTTAGATTATGTAACTTATACATGTATATGGTATGATTGGAGAGGATATTTCCGGAATTATGGGAGGGACTTTCTTTGAAAGAAGATCAACAAATATATGATATAACAATTTTAGGCGGAGGGCCAACTGGACTGTTTACTGCCTTTTATGGCGGGCTCAGAGATGCAAGTGTGAAAATCATTGAAAGTTTGCCAGAACTTGGTGGACAACTTGCTACTCTTTACCCTGAAAAATATATATACGATGTCGCTGGTTTTCCCAAAATCAAAGCCAATGATCTCGTTCATAATTTAAAAGAACAAATGGCTATGTTCTCCCCAACTATCTGCCTCGGCCAGTCTATTACAGAGGTCGAAAAGTTGGAAGACGGTACATTTAGGTTAGCTTCAGAACAAGAAGTTCACTATTCAAAAACTGTTATCATTACTGCCGGAATTGGCGCTTTTCAACCAAGACGCTTGGAATTAGAACAAGCTACGCAATTCGAGGGTCGCAATCTTCATTATTTCGTAGATAATATGGAACAATTTAGAGATCAGAAAGTTGCGATATTAGGCGGAGGAGATTCAGCAGTTGATTGGGCGCTAATGCTCGAGCCAATTGCAGAAAAAGTTACTTTGATCCACCGTAGAGATAAATTCCGTGCTCATGAAAGTAGTGTAACTCAACTACAGAATTCACGAGTAGAAATTTTAACTCCTTTTATAGCTGCTGATCTTGTATGTGATGACGAAGCAATTCGCGAGCTTCTTCTTGAAGAGGTTCGAGGAGAACGAAAGCTATCTGTCGAATTAGATTCATTAATTTGTAACTACGGATTTATTTCCTCTTTAGGTCCTATTAAAAATTGGGGGCTTGAAATTGAGAAAAACTCGATTGTAGTCAATAGTCGCATGGAAACGAATATCCCTGGTATATATGCTGCAGGCGATATTACGACCTACCCTGGAAAAGTGAAGCTGATTGCCACTGGTTTTGGTGAAGCTCCAACGGCTGTCAGCAACGCCAAAGCATTTATTGACCCTAAAGCAAGACTACAGCCGATGCACAGCACCTCAATGTTTGAGTAAGAAAAGCGCAAGACGACGTTTAGCGACGTACAAACTTTCTAGGATTCTGACGAGATATAGGAAATACGGCGAAGAATGAGCCGATGTTGACTTATCGTAGGATGAAACCGAAAGTTTGCTAGGCGCTGTCGTCTGAAGCTAGACACAGAAAAGCGCAATACGACGTTTTGCGACGTATAAACAAAAGGGTTGAACCCCAAAATCAGGTTCAACCCTTTAATATATTAATCATTAACATTTCTCTGGTGTACCTGTTACCTTTGCGGTCCGGAATGAAGAACCACAGCCACACGAAACGAGTGCATTGGGATTATCAATGGTAAAGCCGCCACCCATCATGGATTGTTTATAATCAATAACTGTGCCTGTGACAATGGGTGCACTTTCTTCATCGATTACCACAGGAATTCCATTTATTTCAAAAGATTGGTCTGATTCGGCTTTATCATGATCAAGACTCATTCCATAAGATAGTCCACTACAGCCACCACCATTTATGGAAAAACGGAAAAATGCATCTTCTTCTCCATTCTGCTTCATCATATCTTTAATTTGCATGACCGCCGCATCTGTCAAAGTAATTATGGCACTCATATCTTACACCCCCAATATGTTTGTGCTTAAGAGCTTGCTCCTGTCAGATTTAAAATTTTATCTGAGAAGCTTCCACTTTCTTTAA
The DNA here is from genome assembly GCF_001375535.1 of Bacillus niameyensis. Taxonomy (GTDB): domain Bacteria; phylum Bacillota; class Bacilli; order Bacillales; family Bacillaceae_C; genus Lederbergia; species Lederbergia niameyensis. The sequence continues at coordinate 4,077,151 of NZ_LN831197.1, read as the reverse complement.
GTATATAACATCTTAATCCGTATTCTCAACTAACGAAATCATTTTGCTGAAATCCCCTAAGGCAGTTCTCAACCAAGTTGGGATTTTCTATAAGCTAATTAGAACATTGGATTTTCTTCTAAATATTGATAAATGGCTTTCACAAGCAATTCAGGTGTTTCGCCTGTGACAACATCACCATTGACAAGGGCATATAGAGATTCTGCACATTGATCACAATGATCTAGACATCCATATTCGATCACATCCAAATTTGGATCCTCTTCTAGCACTTGCATTGCCTCGTAACTCCCCATGCCCAAATTGCTTATGCAAAATTCAATAATCGGATTCATAAGCATCACCTCATCTACACCATAATCCTACTCGTTCCGCACCTTCTAGTCAAAGATGATGCCTTAGTTTTCGCCGACGTCTATTTTACAAGTTTGGTTGTATATCCCAATCGAATTCTGTATACTATTACGTGGATATATAACGTTTTCAACGGTTGATTAAGTTTTACCCCACCTCAAAGATAGATGGCAAAAAGGAGAATTTTGATGAAGAAACTGGTATTGCTCGGTGGCGGATATGGAAACATGCGCATTTTGCGTGAACTGTTGCCTAATCATCTTCCAGACGATTATTCTATTACATTAATTGACAGAGTTCCCTATCATAGTTTAAAAACAGAATATTATGCTCTTGCTGCTGGGACTGTTTCAGACCAAGAAGTTCGTGTACCTTTTCCAGAAGATGCCAATGTAAATATTCAATATGGAGAAGTTACTAAAATTGACCTAGATGACAATTTGGTCCACCTCGCTAATTCTTCCCCTATCGAGTACGACCAACTAATTATTGGCCTTGGTTGTGAAGACAAATATCATAATGTTCCTGGTGCTGATACGTTTACACACAGTATTCAAACCATTGCTGACGCAAGAGATACATACAAAAAGTTAAATAACTTACAAGCAAATTCCATTGTTAGTATCGTTGGCGGAGGACTCAGCGGTATTGAATTAGCTAGTGAACTCCGTGAGAGCCGTCCGGACTTAGTGATCAAACTTTTTGATCGTGGCAAAACAATTCTTTCTTCATTTCCAGAACGAATTAGCCTTTATGTGCAAAATTGGTTTTCTAAAAATGGTGTGGAAGTTTATAATGAAGCTAACATTACTAAAGTAGAAGAAGGCTTTTTGTACAATCATGATGAACCGGTTCCAACTGACGTCGTCGTATGGACAGCAGGTATTCAACCAAGTAAAATTGTTCGCGATATGGAAGTTGAAAAGGATCGACAAGGACGAATTGTCTTAACTAAACATCATAATATCCCAAACTATGAAGGCGTTTACGTTGTCGGTGATTGTGCCAGCTTGCCTCATGCCCCGAGTGCACAACTCGCTGAGGGACAAGCAGAGCAAATTGTTGAGGTGATGACAAAGCGCTGGAAAGGTATTGAACTCCCTGAAGAAATGCCAACAATTAAATTAAAGGGTGTGCTCGGCTCACTTGGAAAAAAGCGAGGATTCGGAATGATGGCTGACCATGCCATTACAGGGCGAATTGCACGCATTTTAAAATCAGGTGTGCTGTGGATGTATAAGTTCCATAAAGGATAAGCTAAAATTCAACAGCAGTAAATAAGGTATAACACCTCAAATCGAGGGATTATACCTTATTAAAAACTATTGATTTGAAGGAAACTACCACGGGGTCTGGAGCGCGTATCATTAGACGGTTAAATCATTTAGGATTCATATCCACACTCTTCCAATTGTTGATAGACGGATTTTAATTTCGGATTCCCTTCCCCCACTACCACTCCATTTATCGTAACAACTGGGTAAAAGAATTCCTCATTTACAACTCGCCTTGCAAAATCAACTTTTTCCTGATCTTCAGTAGGTGGATGAAAAATATCCACATAAGTCATAATGAAAGGTTGATTAGGAAATTTTCTTGCAATCGCTGCTTCTAACCACTCATACGTTTCAACGGAAGACGGCATTCCTACACAACTTGCACAAATTTGTTCGGCACCATAAACGACAATTTCCGATTGCTTGTTCATCAACTTTCCTCCGTTCCTACACAATCTAGTCAGATCCCAGTCCACTCTGTAGATTTTTTCTCTTAATCTGATTATAATGGTATAAAGGAAAGGAGTCGATAGCAATGAACGAAGAAACGATGATGGAACAAGTTCAGAGTGTCTTAGATAAATTACGCCCATTTTTGCTTCGCGACGGAGGCGATTGTGAGCTCGTTGATGTCGATGAAGGTATTGTAAAGCTCCGCCTGCTAGGTGCATGTGGAACTTGCCCAAGTTCAACTATTACATTAAAAGCCGGTATTGAACGTGCATTAGTTGAAGAAGTACCTGGTGTACTAGAAGTTGAGCAAGTATTTTAATAAAAGTTATGTTTCCAAGCGTCCTTTAAGGGTCGCTTGGTTTTTTTATCCCCGCAAGATAGGTTACAAAGGCCCGGGTATAGTGGGAGTTCCCCTTTATGAAAACCTATAGCTAATAGGATAACCACTCCACTTCTGGAATTTCTCCAAGATTTCCACTAGCTAGATGGAAAAAATGACCGAGAAATAATTCATAATCCCGAGTATCCCTGATCAATCTACTCAGTCTTTCTTCAAGCTGTAACTGAGACCATTGCGAGTGAGTGAGAAAATAATCCTCTACACATAAGAAATAGTGAAGCGGAAATAAAAGCCGGGCATAAATTAATCTCCAAGAGAAACGTGACAATGGGAATACACTTTGATATTCTTGGATAAATTTTTGTAGTTCTGGTTTAAAAGTACGCGGGTTGTTAAAATAACAATTTCTAATCCATTCAGCAATATCACGTGCATGATGATCGTAAACCCAATCGAAAGGACTTCTTATTTGCCATTCACCTGACCAAGTAGCTTCGGTATATCGATGGTGAGTAATCGTACCGTGATCCATTGGTCCAGGCTCTTCATCCAGTACAGTATCTGTAAAGTATTGGATAGCATTCTCACAAAGCCCTAAAAAATACGGGAAAGAATCTGTAAACATCTTTTCAAACTTTTCGCTTCCAGGTTCACGAACCAACCCTCGCCAAACTTTTTCCATTTGTTCTAATCTTTGAATCCAATAGGATTTCCATTGCCCATAATGATTTAATTTTGAAATAGTGGATTGTAAATATGCTCCCCGTAAATGAAATCTGGCTAGTCTTCTCCCAGAATTTTTATTTCGGGATAATGGCCAATAGTGGTTATGCAGTAATACATAGTCTTGATCATCATGCGTGATAAGGAACTTTTGATTATTTCCAGCAACAAATGTAGAAACTTTCTGATCCCCATTCTTTGCCATATGCTCAGACATCTCATATAATTCAATTAATCCTTCCTGTTCCCAATGGGTCACTTGAACAGTAGTATAAAGTGAGTCTTCCGAAAGATAACGGATTATATTTCCATCTTTAATCGTCTGCACGGGGTTGATACCGAAATAGGATTCTAATATTTCTTCAGACATGATGCATCCCTCATTTAGTTGATATGTATATACATTTATATGATTTGTTTTTGTCGATCATTCGGAAAGAACAAATCAAGATATGAAAGGATGAAAATAATATGGAAGAAAAAAGAATTATAAGTAAAACAGAAGAAACAGCCCGCCGCCTTCTTAAAGAACGTGGCGTAACCATTGAAGATATAGGTGAGCTTGTCATGTATTTGCAAAATAAGTATCATCCCAATCTGCAAATGGAGGATTGTATTTATAATATTGAGCGCGTTCTTCAAAAAAGAGAAGTACAAAATGCAATTTTAACTGGTATTCAATTAGACGTATTGGCTGAACAAGGTAAATTGGCTGAACCGCTCCAATCGATAATTGCTGATGACGAAAGTCTTTATGGTGTAGATGAAATCCTCGCTTTTTCCATCGTTAATGTATATGGATCGATTGGTTTTACGAACTACGGATATATTGATAAGCAAAAGCCAGGCATTCTAAAAAGATTAAATGACCACACAACTGGTGAATGTCACACCTTTTTAGATGATATCGTCGGTGCAATTGCCGCCGCAGCATCAAGCAGACTGGCGCACAGTGCAAAGGGAGAGCAATAACGCTATTAAAATTGTGGGCTTGGGGAATTTTAACAATAATTTCTAGTGAACATGCGCTTATTTATTTGGAAAAGAACGTCCCTATTCGACCGTTGATGCGGTCTATTCGACCATTGACGTGTATTTCCTTTTCTTCGGGTGAATTGGGGCGATCTATTCGACCATTGACGTGTATTTCCTTTTCTTTGGGTGAATTGGGGCGGTCTATTCGACCGTTGACGAGTATTTCCTTTTCTTCGGGCGAATTGGGGCGATCTATTCGACCATTGACGTGTATTTCCTTTTCTTCGGGTGAATTGGGGCGATCTATTCGACCGTTGACGAGTATTTCCTTTTCTTCGGGTGAATTGGGGCGATCTATTCGACCGTTGACGTGTATTTCCTTTTCTTCGGGTGAATTGGGGCGGTCTATTCGACCGTTGACGTGTATTTCCTTTTCTTTGGGTGAATTGGGGCGGTCTATTCGACCTTTGACGTGTATTTCCTTTTCTTCGGGTGAATTGGGGCGGTCTATTCGACCGTTGATCGGTATTTCCTTTTCTTCGGGTGAATTGGGGCGATCTATTCGACCATTGACGAGTATTTCCTTTTCTTCGGATGAATTGGGGCGGTCTATTCGACCTTTGACGTGTATTTCCTTTTCTTCGGATGAATTGGGGCGATCTTTTCGACCGTTGACGTGTATTTCCTTTTCTTCGGGCGAATTGGGGCGATCTTTTCGACCTTTGAAGTGTATTTCCTTTTCTTCAGGCGAATTGGGGCGATCTTTTCGACCTTTGACGTGTATTTCCTTTTCTTCGGATGAATTGGGGCGGTCTATTCGACGGTTAATTGGTATTTCCCTCCATTAAGATGGATGAATCCCCTCCCCTTTGAAGCCCAATAAAAAGAGCTACCCCCTTTCAGAGATAGCCCTTACCTTCACACATCCCAATCCGCCAATGTATCCAATACATAAGTTGGCTGTACTTCTTTTAAACTTAATATTTCTTTCGTCGTAACACCCGTATGAACGAGCAATGTATCTAGACCAGCATTAATTCCCGCCATAATATCTGTGTCGTAATTATCTCCAACCATTAATGTTTCCGCCTTAGATGTCCCGAGCTCTGCCAAGGCTTGTTCCACAATAATCGAATGTGGTTTTCCTATAAAAATTGGTTCCACTTGAGTGGATACAGAGATAACCGATGTGAGAGAGCCATTTCCTGGGAGTAATCCTCTTTCAGAAGGCAAAGCGATATCGCCATTGGTAGAAATAAAAGTTGCTCCATTCCTTACTGCCAAGCAAGCTTTCGCTAATTTCTCGTAATTAATTTCTCGATCAAGTCCGATGACAACCGCATCCGCTTTTTCTTCATCGACTATTGTGAAGCCTTTTTCTGAAAGGGCTGAACGAACTCCCTCTCCCCCAATTACATACACACTTGCTCCTGGCTGTTTTTCAACTAAAAAATTGGCTGTTGCCATCGATGTTGTAAAAACCTCTTCAGCCTTTGTTTCTAGACCAAAGCTTTGTAAATGCTCGGCAAATTGTTCTGGGCGCTTTGATGAATTATTCGTCACAAATAAATAAGGGATGTTTTTCCTTTTTAATCGTTCTACAAATGTTAATGCTTCTTCGATTTTTTCCGTTCCTCGATACATCGTACCATCGAGATCAATCAGATAACCTTGATAATTTTTCAATTTATGTACTCCTTTATACTGTTTACTTCCCAAAAGCAGAGATTGGACCTAATTCATTTATTAAATAATCCCTTACTTTATGAGGAAATGTTTCTAATAGAGGCAGTTCCTCTGTAAATACATCTAAAATCTCACGATGATTGACAGCCTCATATTGTTGAACAAGCATTTTTCGATAAAAAATTACTTTTTTCAATGTATCGGATAACTCTAGATCAATTACCTTTTCATCAGTAAGAATATCCACTATATCTTCGTAACTGCCAGGGTCTCTCATAATAAACCCATCGATCATCGCATTTCCTGTGTCCAAAACAGCTTCAATTACAGTGTGGGCTACCCGTTCAAAAGCAGCCTGCTCGATAGCTGAATCCCAGTCTTTATTTGTTTTCAAAAGTTGAAGTTGTTTTTCCATAAAAGCGAGCTTTATTTCGAGCTTATCTCGATCAACAAAATACATAAGATCCCTCCTCACTTCATCATGTCTTATTTTATCAGAATAGATGAGAAACCGTCCAATTCCCGCATGAGTACTTTCCATTTGGGAACTCTAAACTAAAAGGAGATGGTTTAAATGGCTCGTGAAAAAGATGATGTAACTGGAATTCCTTATACAGATGTTTCCAATGTGGAGACTCAAAAAAATTACTTAACGGCCGAAGAATTTCCCGAAGGAGCTTTTGGATCAGCTCGAGGAAAAAATACACCCGTAGAAAATAAATCAACACCTTGGAAAGAGGGGCAACGTAAATATAGTGCATTTAATTATGAATTTAAATCGATGCATCAAAATATTCCCCGTCAGTTTCCAGGTGCCCATCCTACCCATGATGATCCTAAGAAAGATACACAAACTCCTTATGAAGATAGCTAAAAGCATGGCAAGATTGCCATGCTTTTTATCAGGCCAACAGGATGTTGGTCAGAACGGCGTTGCGCCAGGACGGCGCGTTTTTAGCCGTTCATCCTTATAACAAAAGTTCGTACGTCGCTAAACGCTGACTTCCGCTTTTTTATGGCCAGCTTCAGGCAGCAGCGACTAGCGAACTTTCAGCTTCTTCCTACGATAAGTCAACATCGGCTCATTCTTCGCCGTGTTTCCTTTATCTCAGGCCAACAGGATGTTGGTCAGAACGGCGTTGCGCCAGGACGGCGCGTTTTTAGCCGTTCATCCTTATAACAAAGTTCGTACGTCGCTAAACGCTGCCTTCCGCTTTTTTATGGCTAGCTTCAGGCAGCAGCGACTAGCGAACTTTCAGCTTCTTCCTACGATAAGTCAACATCGGCTCATTCTTCGCCGTGTTTCCTTTATCTCGTCAGAAGCTTAAAAAGTTCGTACGTCGCTAAACGCTGCCTTCCGCTTTTTTATTTGTCCACTCTTTTTAAAACAAAGTAAGCACAGCCGAAATTACAATATTCGTACAGATATTCATATAGGGACTCAATTTTGGATTCTTCTGGGGCTTTGTGGTGATCGGAGAAAAATCCTTTAAGCCGTAGTTGACCGTATCCCCAATCTCCGACGATAAAGTCATATTTTGTTAATATATCGCTAAAACGGTTTCGAAATGCTTCCTCATTAAAGCCATTGCGAAAGTCGTTTACTAATTCGTACTTTCGATTGCTAATAATAATCACGAACTTCCCTCCACTTTTTTCAATTCCTATATAGATTATAGCTTAATCCCCAACAATTACTAAGAAAAAATTATATATAACTGCACACGCTAACAAAAGAGGGGGTGTATGAATGAAATTTAGATGGGCTGTTTTATTAACTACTATCGTAACACTTTCGGCTTGCGGTGTGAATAATGCTGATGAGAATAGAGGGATCTATCCAAAGGATGGTAACTCCATTAACATCAACGAACAAGCTGATAATTATAATGATCATAAAGATGATGATCAGTTTGGGTATGTCCGCCAAGTTAAAAGTCCTGTCCCTGGTAATGATTCGGGAGAAACACAAGTAAGTTGGATGAATAGGGAAAAAGCTGCTCTTGCCCTTAGTCAAATCCTTGTTGCACTTCCGAATGTAAATGATGCAAGTGTCATTGTAACCGACCAAGAAGTGTTAGTTGCCTACACAACTGATCAAAACGATGAGAAAGGTCGTTTTGAAACGGCTGATCAAGTTAAAAAATCAGCGCTAAATGTTGTTCCCCGTTGGTATCACGTTTATATAACGGATGATACAGCTTTAAGACAAGATGTTGAAAATATCGGTTCCATGAATGCAGATTCAGCTAATAAAGACGAATCTGTCAAAAATGTAGTAAATCGGATGCTCGAACGTTCACCGCAAGGAAGAAAACTAAATGATGGTGAAAATCCCAACGGTGAAACATTTGGGGGACCTAACGATAATATCGATCGAACAAAATACCGCCAACAATTTGATGAAAAACAGAAATAAAAAGGTGATGCTTGGTCTTCACCATAAGACCAAGCATCTAATGAAACGAGGTAAGTCACGATGAAAAAAGTTATACCCCTGGTCATCTTTTTTATTTTATTCGGTGTAGGAAAAGCGAGCGCAAAGGAATTAACACAGGATGAAATTTTTGAAAAAAGAATGGATCTCTATAAAAAGACAGAGGCGACTACCCAAGTACCATGGTATTATTTGGCGGCTATTGATCAGTTTGAGCGCAGTATTCGGGATGTAAGGAAAGACTTGCCTGACCCACCTGCGATTACAGGTTATTATATACCACCTGAAATTTGGTCAGGAGCACTTAACTCTACTCTCGAAGATATCAATCCTATGACGATTGAGCTTTTTGGAGGAATTGGAGTAGACGGAAACGGAGATGGGAAGGCGGATCGTACAAATAATGAGGATCTTCTGTTTCTTCTAGCCCAGTATCTTTCTAAATACGGGATGGATGATCAAAGTTTTAGATTAGCGCTTTGGGATTATTATCAACGAGATCAATCTGTACGCTCCATTATGGGCAATGCTAAAGTATACCGTACTTTTAAACGTATTGATTTATCTGAAAAGGCTTTTCCCATTCCGAAAGGGTATAATTACTCCTACAAAAATACTTGGGGAGATCGCAGGGGATGGGGCGGAAGGCGAATTCATGAGGGTACAGATATTTTTGCAAACTATGGAACACCAGTAAGAGCAGTCGCTTATGGAGTTGTCGAGTTAAAAGGATGGAATAAATATGGCGGTTGGAGAATCGGTATTCGCGATTTAAACAATACGTATCATTATTACGCCCACTTAAACGGTTTCGCGAAAGGCTTAAAAATTGGAGATGTTGTAGAGCCTGGAATGATCATCGGTAGTGTGGGTAGCTCTGGCTATGGGCCACCTGGAACAGCAGGAAAATTCCCTCCACATTTACACTTCGGAATGTATAAAGATAATGGCTTAAATGAGTGGTCATTTGATCCTTATCCTCATTTAAGGTTATGGGAAAGGTCCCAAAAGAAATAGAGGAGTTCCGGGAAAATCACCGAAACTCCTCTTGATTTTTCACTACAGCCTTATTGCGAAGCTCAAGCCAGGTAAAAAAGAGTATTAATAAAAGTGCAATTGTTAGTAAGCCAAAGATTACCGAGCTTGTTATTCCCATAATGAGATAACCGATCGCTGAGAACAATCCTGCCATCAGTGCATAAGGAAGCTGAGTCATAACATGGTCCATATGGTTACAGCCTGCACCAGTTGAAGACAAAATCGTCGTATCTGAAATTGGAGAACAATGATCCCCCATCACGGCACCTGCTAAAACTGCAGCAAGCCCTGGTAAAAGTAACGATATATCGGTTGCCGAAATGATTTGGCCAGCGATCGGTAATAAAATTCCAAACGATCCCCAAGAGGTTCCAGTAGCAAAAGCCATACCCGCTGCACCTAAAAATAAGATAACCGGCAGAAAAGCTGGATTTAAATTCGATTGTTCCACCACATTGCCGAGATAAATCCCCGTTCCTAATTGATCAATAAGAGTAATAATTGTCCATGCAAACAACAAAATTAATACAGCTGGCAACATGGATTGAACTCCAACTTTTAACCCTTTAAAAAATAAAGTTCCTTTTAGTAATTTAGATTTTTTTGCTTGAACAAGGAATAAACTTGCAGCTACTGCGAGCGCAATAAAACCACCAATAATCAATGAAAGTGCAACATCTGCATTTCCAAAGATATCCATGATTGTTGCTTTCCCTTTCGTCGCATTTACACCACTAATAATGATCGCACCAATTGTCCCAACGAATAATGCAACAATAGGCCATAATAAATCGCCAACTGTCCCACTTTCACTAACAGGTAAGTTTTCTTTTACTTCACCCGGAATGACTTTATTAGGATCATAAGGTACACCCGTTTCGATTGTTCGATCCTCATGCTTTTTCATAGAACCAAAATCAACTTTACGAAATGAAATGATTATAACAAAAGCAAGTGTTGTCCACACATATAGGTTCATTGGAATCATTTCCATAAATGCTGTAAATGGGGAAATATCGGTTAAACCGTGATTGATCAAAACGAGCCCTACAATTCCAATAATATAAGCTCCCCAGCTCGATATCGGAGAAATAACACATATAGGTGCAGATGTTGAATCAATAATATAGGCTAGCTTGGCTCGCGATACTCTATGTCGATCTGTTATCGGTCTTGCCACTTGGCCAACAGCTAATGCATTAAAATAATCATCAATAAAAATAATGATTCCTAAAGCAACTGCCAGTAATTGTGCCCCTGCTCTACTTTTAACCTTCGTCATTGCCCATTCACCGAATGCTCTACTTCCTCCAGCCATATTAATTAAAGAAGTAATAGCACCTAATAAAAACAGGAAAAGAACAATATAAAGGTTCCACGTATTTAGGCTACCGTCATCAATTACAATTCCCTTGATCGCTTCCCATAAAATCGCTAATGTCTCAATAGGTTGTCCCTTTGCTAATAGTAATGCTGATGCAACAACCCCCGTTCCGAGTGATAAGAGGACTCTTTTTGTTAGAATAACCATCACAATCGCCAGAATCGGCGGCAGAATAGATAAAATTGAATGCTCCATAATAATTCTCCTTTTGAAAAGTCTTTTCCTAATTTTAAGCATATACTTAGGATTTCGAAATTTCGGGCGTACATTTCGAAGTTCGCTCATTTATCGCGATTCGCGCTCATTTATCACGATTCTCGCTCATATAGCGCGATTCTTGCTCATACATCGCGATTCGCGCTCATATAGCGCGATCCTCGCTCATTTATCACGATTCTTGCTCATATATCACGATCCTTACTCATATATCGCGATCCTCGCTCATTTATCACGATTCTTGCTCATATATCACGATTCTCGCTCATTTATCACGATTCTTGCTCATATATCACGATTCTTGCTCATATATCACGATTCTCGCTCATATATCACGATCCTTGCTCATATATCACGATCCTTGCTCATATATCGCGATTCGCGCTCATATATCACGATCCTCGCTCATTTATCACGATTCTTGCTCATTTATCGCGATTCTCGCTCATTTATCGCGATTCGCGCTCATTTATCACGATTCTCGCTCATATATCACGATTCTTGCTCATATATCATGATTCTTGCTCATATATCATGATTCTCGCTCATTTATCACGATTCTCGCTCATATTTTTCAAAACTTTCTTGGGAGCCCCCGTCCAAGTGCAGTCATTTTTGACAAAACAAAAAGAGCAATGATAGAGGACTACCATTACTCTTGTAAAGGTATCTCCATCGTGATCTGTAGCTCCCCATTTTTTGCAAAAAAACTGCAAAAATGAGAGTGTTACTCTTCTTCAAAGCAACACCAGCATGAAATTGATTGACGCAACTTCAGCTTCGGCAAAAAAACCTTTCACATGTGATCATCGTTGTCATCCTTACACATGTTACTGATTTTTTTTGCACCTCTACCTCATCCGATATTGATAAGGTTATATATTCAATTGATGTTGTTATTATATCACTATAATTTCAAAATAACAAGTTTACCAAGGTTATGGATTTGTAGGCAATTGAATAGATGGACTAGTACTCCCCTGCCCATTATAAAACTGTGGCACATCTCCGTGGTAATAACCAATCGCAATTGGAACATTTTGCTCTACGACAGCCATTTCAGTCGCAAAAGGGATGATGATTTGTACATTTACTTTTACATGGATAACGACAGAGATAAAAGCATTATTAATTGGGTAATGCTCAATTTTAGTTTCTACATCTGTTTCAACACTACCGATCGCAGTAAATTTTATTGGAATTCTAGGACCGAGATTTCCGAGAAGTGCATTATTAGTCGCTTGCCCTAATGGAAAAGAATAGACAATACCTTCACCTTCACTTGATTTTTCATAATCTATCTCAACCCCTGTTTCTTCCTCAAGTAACTCTAAATTCCCTTGTTCTGCCTGCTTCAGGCTTAACTGGATGGATCTATTTAAATCTGCTGTAATTTCATTAATAACATCTGTTCGAAATTGGACTGATGTCCCTCCAACTCCATTCGGAACCTGCTGAGTAACCTCCGATAAATCTTTTGCTTCGGGGATCACGTCTTTAATGGCTTTATTGACAGCCATTGGTGCAACTTTTCTTGTCTGGGACTCTGCATATCTTATTAATGTAGGCTTTATACCTGCATTCACAATCCAAAGTCCCAATGAAGTAGATAGGATAAAAAATACAAATGATAACAATAAAACGTATCGAAACGGCAACGGGCCACGCCGATAATTTCTCGCACGGAATCTAGCCAAAAAAATCCCCCCTCAATGACAATATATGCATTGATAAGGGGAGTTAGGGCAAATTTTTTTGCCAGTACGATTTCCTTCTATATCATTTTTAACAAAGCGTCCTTGCCGATCATTCCCGCTGTTATGCCCTTTTTTTCTGCCTCAACTGTCACTGACTCTAGCGGTGCTTCTAATAATTGCTCAATCGTCTTTACCCCGACTGCCCGCCCAGCAATGATTTTTCGATCTCCTAGCTTATTGTTTAAAAGTGCAACATCAAGTGCACCGCACATGATATAGCCTTTATCATTAGAAATGGTAAGCAATGTCGTTTTGGGCAATAAAACCGATGTGGCAATAAAGGTTTTTCCCTCTATAAACAAGGGTTCAATTGATACCACAATAACCACTCCTTCCCCTTCTTTATATGTATGTGAAGGCGTTGGATTAGTTGACTTAACTAAGGTAAACTTGCTTTAATTTCCACTCCATAATATCGCGAAGAAATTCTGGCATGAAATATTGTTTTTTCGGGGAACGTTGTATTTCAGGAAAAAATTTTCCGAATGTAAACATGTCAACTGTCCCTAATTTATAGAGGCGCTCTGGATCAAGCAGTTGACCATTTATTTTTACTTGCAGTTGGGCTTTATCGAGTTCAATCCCTCGAAAAACGAATATCCCCATTACTTTTCCTCTAAAACCAAGTCCTTTAACGGCAAAGTCTGACCAACCATCTTCTGTAGCGTGAAGAATAATTTCTTTTAATTCGGCACCAGATAATTCGACCATACAAGGATTGATTGGATGAGGCAGCATTTTATGCAAATCATATTTCGTCACCCTCCCTGCTTGAAGTTCTGAGAGTACCAGACCAGAATTAATGATCGTACATTCTGCATTCGACCATTCATGTACAGCATCACAAAGCAGTTGAGAAAGCTCTGAAGGCTTCTCCCAAGAATAACTTAAGACTTTGTTAATTTCTGCAATCTTAGTATTTAGTTGTTCCTTCCCAGTCTTCTTAAAGTGATGCACACGGGCTGCCTCATTAGGAAGATAAGGCAAATCGCTCGTTTGTACTAAGCTTGGTTGGATATGACTCACTTTCCTTTGATGGATTTCCACCTGAACTTGTCCGATCAATTGCCCATACTTCCCTGCTGCTGCCATCATCGTCTTGCCTAATTTCTTACCTTCTGGAAAAAAATGATGGGTATGAGCTCCAATAATTAAATCAATTTGTGGGAAAAGCTTCGTCATTTTTTCATCTTCATGAATACCTAAATGAGAAAGAACAATGATCATATCAACTTGCTCTTTCATCCTATTCAGTTGAATTTCAAGTTCCGTAAAAGGCTCACTTACATGCCAACCGAGCAGTTCATATAATTTCTGATAGTAGGTCGTAACAGCTGTAACCCCTATTCTTGTTCCCAGTTTCGTTTCATATATTTTGTACGGTTGCAGCCAGTTAGGATGTTCGTTTTCTAATGTATATAGATTTGCGACGATTAGATCAAATTGCGCATCTTCATAAAGAACTGCTAGATCTTCATGTGGAAGTGTAATTCCTTCGTTATTTCCAATCGTTGCAGCCGTATACCCCGTTTCATTTAACAGTTTCGTATTTCCCTTCCCCATTGTTCCCTCAGTAAATGGATGAAAACGATCAGTAAAATCACCGCAATCAAAAATAAAAACATCTTCCTTAGCAGCTTCATGGTAAGACTTTTTCTCTTTTAAAAAGGCCTCGATTTTGGGCCAATTTTCAAAATGGCTGTGAAAGTCATTTGTATGGTATATATATATCGTTTCTTTCAATAGTACACTTCCTAACGATTAGACAATCAGTGATACTCAAAACTTTATCAAATCTATTAAAGAAATTGAAGAGATAGAACTTTAAAAATGGAAAGAGCCCGCCCAGCATAACTGGACGGGCAAATTTTGACATAGTCTATATTATTAACCGATAGAACCTTCCATCTCAAACTTGATAAGACGGTTCATTTCAACGGCATACTCCATCGGTAGTTCTTTTGTAAATGGCTCGATGAAGCCCATAACGATCATTTCAGTAGCTTCCTGTTCGCTGATTCCACGGCTCATTAAGTAAAAAAGCTGCTCCTCAGAAACTTTAGAAACTTTTGCTTCGTGTTCCAATGAAATATTGTCATTATAAATTTCATTATAAGGGATCGTATCTGATGTAGATTTATTATCCATGATGATTGTATCACATTCGATATTGGAACGAGCACCATCAGCTTTACGGCCAAAATGAACGATTCCACGATACGTTACTTTTCCACCATGTTGGGAAATCGATTTAGAAACGATCGAGGAAGATGTATTTGGCGCTAAATGCATCATTTTGGCACCAGCATCTTGATGTTGACCTTTTCCAGCCATTGCGATGGAAAGAGTCATTCCTCGTGCACCTTCACCTTTTAATAAAACAGATGGATATTTCATTGTTAATTTAGAACCGATG
Organism: Bacillus niameyensis; assembly: GCF_001375535.1. Taxonomy (GTDB): domain Bacteria; phylum Bacillota; class Bacilli; order Bacillales; family Bacillaceae_C; genus Lederbergia; species Lederbergia niameyensis. The sequence goes on along the minus strand of NZ_LN831197.1, from coordinate 4,062,095 downwards.
TTACCATCAATCCATTCCATAGTCGCATTTTCTTCACAAACTGCACGTTTAGTAACTAAGTTATAAACGTTATTTGCCCAGTTTTGAATCGTTGTATAACGGCAATAAGCGTCTTTTTTAATAATAATTTCAACAACCGCACTATGAAGAGAGTTTGTTGTATAAACAGGTGCTGTACATCCTTCAACATAATGAACGGAAGCTCCTTCATCAACGATGATTAGCGTACGTTCAAACTGTCCCATATTTTCAGAGTTGATACGGAAATAAGCTTGAAGTGGAGTATCCACTTTCACGCCTGGAGGCACATAAATAAACGAACCACCAGACCAAACAGCTGAATTTAGCGCTGCAAATTTATTATCTGTTGCTGGAATAACTGTAGCCCAGTGTTTACGGAAAATATCTTCGTTTTCCTTCAAAGCTGAATCAGTGTCTTTAAAAACGATCCCCATGTCCTCAAGATCTTCTTTCATGTTGTGATAAACAACTTCTGATTCATATTGCGCAGAAACCCCTGCAAGATACTTCTGTTCTGCCTCTGGAATCCCCAATTTATCAAATGTTTGTTTGATTTCCTCAGGAACTTCATCCCATGAACGTCCAGCTTGTTCAGATGGTTTTACATAATAAGTTATTTCATCAAAATTTAAGCCGTTTAAATCTCCACCCCATTGTGGCATTGGCATTTTATAAAAATGCTCTAAAGATTTCAAACGAAATTCGAGCATCCATTCTGGTTCTTCTTTCATTTTCGAGATTTCTTCGACGATTTCTTTCGTCAATCCACGTTCTGAACGGAAAATGGAGACATCCCGATCTCTAAAGCCATATTTGTAATCGCCAATTTCTGGTGCTTTTCTGGCCATTGTTCATTCCTCCATTCTTTCTATTGCTCTTTAATTCCCTTTTCCATAGCCTTCCATGCGAGTGTTGCACATTTAATTCGAGCGGGAAACTTGGAGACTCCTTGTAAGGCTTCAATATCGCCTAGATCAAGATCTTCTTCATCATATTCTTTCCCCTGAATCATTTCCGAAAAAATTTGGGAAAGTTTAAATGCCGTCTCCACGTCTTTTCCAATGACCGTTTGTGTCATCATTGAAGCAGATGCCATAGAGATAGAGCAACCTTCGCCATCAAATTTTGCATCTGTTACCTTTCCGTCCTCCACCTTCATGGTTAGATGGATCCGGTCTCCACATGTCGGGTTATTCATATCGACAGTCAGGTTTCCATCACTTAAGGACCCTTTATTGCGCGGGTTTTTATAATGATCCATAATTACTTGGCGGTAGAGTGCATCTAGGTTACTAAAAGACATTCGTGAAATACTCCTTTGTTTTGACAAGACTGTCGGCTAGTCTGTCAATGTCTTGTTCGGTGTTATATAAATAAAAGCTTGCTCTTGCTGTTGCTGAAACATTTAACCATTTCATTAAAGGCTGAGCACAATGATGACCAGCACGAACCGCAATTCCTTCCGCATCCAAAACAGTTGCTACGTCATGAGGATGAACATCATCCAAATTAAACGTAATAACCCCTGCACGCTTTTCCGCTTCTTCTGGACCATAAATGGTCAATCCTTCAATCTTGGACATTTTTTCAAGAGCATAAGCTGCTAGTCGATGTTCATGTTCCAAAATTTGATCAGGGCCGATTTCTTCTAAGAAATCAATCGCCGCACCTAGGCCAATCGCGCCAGCAATAATCGGTGTTCCAGCTTCAAACTTCCATGGAAGTTCTTTCCAGGTTGACTCGTATAAACCAACGAAATCAATCATCTCGCCACCGAATTCAACTGGCTCCATTTTTTCTAAATGCTCTTTCTTACCGTATAAGACTCCGACCCCAGTGGGCCCGCACATTTTATGAGCTGAAAAGGCATAGAAGTCGCAATTTAAATCGCGCACATCCACTTTCATATGCGGAACACTTTGCGCTCCATCTACGACCATGACTGCACCTTTTTCATGTGCGAGTGTTGCCAATTCCTTAATCGGATTAATCGTACCGAGTACATTGGACACATGCATAATAGATACAATTTTTGTCTTATCCGTTATTGTATTTCTTGCATCTTCAAGACTGATTGTACCATTTTCTTGAAGCGGCATATATTTAAGGGTTGCCCCTTTTTCCTTAGCAAGTTGTTGCCAAGGTATAATATTACTGTGGTGCTCCATATGAGTGATGATAATTTCATCACCTTCACTAATATTGGCTCTTCCAAAACTAGCCGCAATTGTGTTAATGGAAGTAGTTGTTCCCCTTGTGAAGATAATTTCCTCCGTTGAAGCAGCATTAATGAATTTTCGTACTTTTTCACGCGCCCCTTCATACCTGTCTGTTGCTTTCGTTCCAAGTGTATGGACACCGCGATGAACATTGGAATTATATTCACGATAATATTGTTCTAGTGTTTCAATTACCTGCACAGGCTTTTGAGAGGTCGCAGCGCTGTCCAGATAGACAAGCGGATGCCCGTTGACTTCTTGGTCTAGAATAGGAAACTGTTTGCGAACCTCCAAAACATTCATTATCTAACTTTCCTTTCGATAATGTCGACAAGTTGATTTTTAACAGCTTCAATTGGAAGTTTTTCAACAACAGGTGCTAAGAAACCATGAATAATTAGGCGCTGTGCTTCTGGTCTTGCAATTCCACGGCTCATTAAATAGTAGAGTTGCAGTTCATCAATCCGGCCAACAGATGCGGCATGTCCTGCCATTACGTCATCTTCATCAATTAAAAGGATAGGGTTGGCATCTCCACGTGCTTTCTCACTAAGCATAAGAACACGGGATTCTTGTTCAGCATTCGAACCTGAAGCTCCCTTTTCGATTTTACCGATTCCATTAAAGATCGATGATGCAGCATCTTTCATAACACCATGCTTCAAAATAAAGCCTTCTGTATTTTTACCAAAGTGAACAATGCTTGTCGTAAAGTTTTGGGTCTGCTTGCCTCTACCAACAACTACGGTTTTAGCATCACTGTTCGATCCATCACCAATCAAATTCGTAATATTTTCAAAAATAGTGTCACCATCGTTCATCATACCAAGTGCCCAATCTAGAGTGGCGTCCCGACCTGTAATACCGCGTCGATTCACATAAGTTGTCGCACCTTGTGCAAGCGTGTCAACAGCGCCATAAGCTACTTTTGAATTATTTCCAACGATCACTTCTGAAATGATGTTAAAAATGCTTTTTACTTCATCATTTGCAGCTATATAGTTCTCAACATATGTGACTGAACTATTATCATCTGCTACAACGATTACATGATTAAATACCGCTGCATCTTTATCATCAAAGATGAAAACAGATTGGATAGGGTCTTTTACTTCAACATTTTTTGGAATGTATAAGAAAGCTCCTCCATTTAGTAAAGCAGCGTGAAGTGCAGTTAATTTATGCTCATCAACTTTCACAGCGTCTTTCATGAAATATTTTTTCAATAAATCGCCATGTTCTTTCGCTGCTGTGAATATATCTGTAAAGATAACACCTTGATTTTTCAGTTCATCTGAAAGCGTCAAATAGGCAGCTGTCTGATTATGCTGGATATAAAGGTTTTGATTACTTTCATCTGCGTGGACAACTGTTTTTGCCGCTTCTGGAATTTCATTAAGGGAGTTATAAACTGAACCTTCTGCTGAATGTTTTGTAAACTCAGTGAAATTCCAATTTAAAATCCTTGTTTTATCAGGTTTTGGCAGTGGTTTTTCATCAGAAAGAGCGAACGCTTCAACACGAAGATCACGAAGCCATTCAGGCTCTCCTTTTTCTGAGGAAAAAGAGCGAATATACTCTTGATCAATTGCCATTTTAGTCTCAATAGTCATTATGATCCTCCTAACTTAAGCTTCTTGACTAACTGTTTCGTCTTCAATTCCAAGTTCTGCTTTAATCCAGTCATAGCCTTCTGCTTCCAGTCTTTGTGCAAGTTCTGGACCACCGGATTTTACAACCCGTCCTTGCATCATAACATGGACTTTGTCAGGAGTTATATAGTTAAGAAGACGTTGATAGTGTGTGATAATCATGCAGCCGAATTCACTAGAGCGCATTTCATTAATTCCTTTAGAAACAATCTTCAATGCATCAATATCAAGACCAGAGTCGATTTCGTCGAGGATAGCAATCGCTGGCTGAATCATCATCAATTGAAGGATTTCGTTACGTTTCTTTTCTCCACCAGAGAATCCTTCATTTAGATAACGTTGAGCCATATCTAGATCCATTTCAAGCAATTCCATTTTGTTATCTAATTCTTTAATAAACTTCATTAATGAAATTTCTTTACCTTCCTCACGACGTGCATTAATAGCTGAACGAAGGAAATCTGCATTCGTAACACCAGTAATTTCGCTTGGATATTGCATTGCAAGGAAAAGTCCTGCACGTGCACGGTCATCTACTTCCATTTCTAAAACATCTTGGCCATCAAGTGTGATAGATCCGCTTGTAATTTCATATTTTGGATGTCCCATAATGGCAGAAGCTAATGTCGATTTTCCTGTTCCATTCGGACCCATAACTGCGTGGATTTCTCCACCTTTTATTTCAAGGTTTACACCTTTTAATATCTCTTTACCTTCGATCTCCACGTGAAGATCCTTGATTGTCAACGTTGAAGCCATGATCATACCTCCGTATCGAGATTGTGATTTTTTTATTTTAATGAGTTATTCCCAATTTATACTCAATTTACATCTTAAACCATTTTAAAATTATTATCAACTAGGAGAGATTTTCAGTCTGTTTTTATCAAAAAAACGCATGTAAAAAAAGCCAACGTATAAAATACGCCAGCCCTATATGAATCAAGTATTCATTCCACTTCTTATTTAATTATAAAGTATGTTATACATAAATTTTTCGTTCGATATCTGAAGCCACTCTTTGAGAACGCAAGTATTCTTTTTCTCGTTTCATCTCGATTGTCATACGGATTTGATGCTGCCGTTTATAAACCTCATAGCCTACTCCATGTGCCGCATGCATCGCCTTTTCCATACCATTGGTGTACTCAATCTTCAGGGGATTAATAAAGAACCAATCCTTTCATTTTGGGGGCCTTCTATAAAGGCCGTATTTTTGATCCGACCCCTATTATATACACATTTCATTTATTTATAAAACATAGCTTTCTAGGAAAAACAAGCGATGAACCGCGCTATACATGGGATCGCTAGAGGATTTGTGCAATAGTATTCATTTCCAAAACTGATACAAATGAACTGTTTTATTCGGAAAAAGCCTTAATGGTTGAATAAAGATAAGGTACAGATTGAAAAGCGTAGATTTTCTCCAGTACTATTCCTTCTCTAATCACCAACAAACATGGAACACTTTCTATTGAAAATAGCTTAGCAACTTCCGGCATATAATTTAAATCTGACTTTCCAAACGACCAATCATGAATCATCTGTTCAACTACATCAAGCATTCGTCCTGCTACTTGGCAAGTTCCACATAGAGGGGTATAAAAATAAAGTATTGCAGACTTCTTTTCTTCTAATATATGTAAAATATCTTCCTGTGAGTAAAGGTCCATAATAACAAATCCTTTTATAGTAAATGTATATTGTTGATAATTTTATCACCAATAAGTAAGAAAATACACCTTAGCAAACAGCCAAGGTGTATTTTTGGGAATTTTATTCTTCACTTATTAATTGCTCATATTGTTCCACAGACATGAGCTTGTCCATTTCACTCGGATTAGTAGGTTCAATAACGATCATCCATGCTTTTTCATATGGTGATTCATTAACAAACTCTGGACTGTCATCTAGATCTTCGTTTACTTCGACAACTTTTCCACTTAGTGGAGCGTATAATTCCGATACAGTTTTAACAGATTCAACACTACCAAATGGCTCATTAGCTGTGACTTCATCGCCAATATCAGGGAGCTCAACGAATACAATATCTCCCAATTCGGATTGAGCAAAATCCGTAATGCCGATTCGAACTTTATCCCCTTCTTCTTTTACCCACTCATGTTCTTCTGAATAACGCAATCCTTTTGGTGTATTCATCTTTATCCCTCCAAGAAAGTATAATTCAAATGTACAAAAAGAGCTTAGTGAAATCAAGAAATCCCTCTTTATAATATGAAACTAATTGGACCAAGCTTGTTCAAAATCCGCTTCCTTGAAACCAACAGTTACTTTTTTACCATCTGTCACGATCGGACGTTTTATTAACATACCATCGCTCGCAAGAATCTCAAGGAGTTCCTCTTCAGAAGCCGTCCCTACTTTATCTTTTAAGCCAAGTTCTCGATACTTCATCCCGCTCGTATTAAAAAACTTCTTTAATTCAAATCCACTATTGTGATAGAGTTCTTTTAATTCTCCTGCAGTAGGAGGGTTTTCAACAATATGAATCTCATCAAATTGAATGTTATGTTCCTCCAGCCACTTTTTAGCTTTGCGGCATGTTCCGCATTTCGGGTACCAATAAAAGCGTAAAGCCACCTATATTCCTCCCATCTATTATGACAAGATCATTATAGCATTTCCCATATGAGAAAACCTCTCCAATACCCGAATTTAAGCGGGAAATGATAGTAAGAACGGTTAAGGAGAGTGGGTTCATGACACTTTAGACTTGTTTTACGACGAGAAAGTGCCATGAGGAGTGATCTCATGACACTTCGGGATCGTTTTACGAGGAGGAAATATCATAACAGAGCCTCGTGGGTATTACACTACGTACTTTTCCGCATCAATCAGCCGTTCAGCAGCCTTCCGTTTTTTCGCGATCACATTAATAGGTGTATGACGAATCAATTTGCGTAAAGCAGAGTTCATCATGCGGAATGTATCTCCCTCTTCAATCGCGGATAAGCATTCCCTAGCCAATTGTTCTACCTTCACAATGGCATCTTGGCAATAAATTTCCGTATATAGAAGCTTCTGTTTATGACGATCTACTCCCGTTTTAGCAATTGCCTTTTCCGTACGAACAACAACTGATTCCATCGCATACGCCATCGACACGATATCAGCCAGTTTTGCTAAAACTTCTTGTTCTTTCTCAATGGCATGCCCAAATTTTTGTACTCCAAGTCCTGCAATCATAAGTGCCACTTTCTTACTTCCACGGACTAAATATTTTTCCTGCTCTAGAGGTTCATTTCCAGGTTCTTCTGGCATCATCATCATTAACTCCTCTTGCAATGCCTGTGCTTTTTGCAAAAGAGGAAGTTCCCCTTTAAAAGCCTTTTTCAAAAACGTACCAGGTACAAGCAAACGATTTATTTCATTCGTTCCTTCAAAAATTCGATTAATTCGAGAATCTCGATAGGCCCTTTCAATCTCATATTCTTCCATATATCCATATCCACCGTGAATTTGTACACCTTCATCGACTACATGGTCTAGCACTTCAGAAGCAAACACTTTATTTAGTGAGCATTCAATTGCATACTCACGTATCGAGTTTGCTACTTCCGTCCCATCTTTCACTTGTTCATTTGTTAACTGGCTCATTCGTTCTTCAAATAAGCCTACTGTTCTGTACACCGAGCTTTCTGCTGCATAGATTTCTGAACCTAACGTACCGAATTTTTCTTTCGTTAAGTTAAATTGGGAAATAGGAGTTTTAAATTGTTTCCGCTGATTAGCATATTGAAGCGTAATTTCCAAAGCTCGCTTAGAACCGCCAACAGCGCCCACTCCCAATTTATACCTGCCAATGTTTAAAATATTAAAAGCGATACGATGACCTTTCCCCTTTTCACCGAGTAAGTTTTCAACAGGAACTTCCGCATCTTCCAATATTAATGTACGAGTTGACGAAGACTTAATCCCCATTTTCTTTTCTTCTGGTCCTGTCGATACGCCCAGAAAATCACGTTCAATGATAAAAGCGGTAAAATGTTCTCCATCAATTTTCGCATAAACAATAAAAACATCAGCAAACGCAGAATTTGTAATCCACTGTTTTTCTCCATTTAAAATATAATGGGTTCCTGAATCATTAAGTTTAGCTGTTGTTTTCGCGGCAAGTGCATCAGATCCTGAACCTGGCTCTGTCAGAGCATAGGCCGCCAGCTTTTCACCCGTTGCAAGTGAGGGCAAATACTTCTGTTTCTGTTCTTCATTTCCAAACAAGACTATTGGAAGGGAACCAATTCCAACATGAGCACCGTGAGATATGGAAAAGCCGCCTACTCTGGACATTGCTTCCGAAATCAAGGATGAACTCACTTTATCTAGCCCTAATCCACCATAATCTTCTGGGACATCCGCTCCGAGTAGCCCCAGGTCACCTGCTTGCTTCAATAGCCTTACTGACCGATCAAACTCATGATTTTCTAAATACTCTACTTCAGGAAGCACTTCATTGATGACGAAATCTTCACTCGTTTTATAAATCATTTTATGCTCGTCTGTACAATCCTCAAGTGTAAACATTTGTTCCGGACGAATTTCCTCTATTAGAAAGGCTCCACCTTTAACCCACTTTTCAGTTTTGTTTTCCAATGTCATCCCCCGTTCTTTTTTGGTCCAGCTCCATCGCCTAGCGACTTGCAAACTTTCAGCTTCCTCCTACGATAAGTCAACATCGGCTCGTTCCTCGCCGTGTTTCCTTTATCTCGTCGGAAGCTTAAAAAGTTTGTTCGTCGCTAAACAGGCGATTACGCTTTTCTATTTATACTAATTCAAATACCCCTGCTGCACCCATTCCTCCGCCAATGCACATTGTTACAACCCCAAACTGGACATTCCGACGTTTCATTTCATGGATAAGGGACAATGTTAATTTAGTTCCTGTGCAGCCAAGCGGATGCCCTAACGCAATCGCCCCTCCATTAACATTAACGATGCTTTCATCAAGGCCCAGTTCGCGAATAACTTGAATCGATTGTGAGGCAAATGCTTCATTCAGTTCAAACAACCCAATGTCAGATAATTCCAGCCCCGCTAACTTCAAGGCCTTAGGTACAGCTTCAATGGGTCCAATCCCCATTACTTCGGGGGGCACACCTGCAACAGCAAACGAACGGAACTTTGCCATTGGTGCTAGCCCCAATGATTTTGCTTTTTCTTGCTCCATAACCATAACGGCAGCTGCTCCATCACTCATTTGCGAAGAATTCCCTGCAGTTACAGTTCCTTGCACAGAAAAGGCTGGTCGTAAAGTTGATAAAACTTCCATATTTGTATTTGGCCGAACTCCTTCATCCATAGCAAACTCTATGATATTTTCCTGAAGTTTATTGTTACGGTCCACACTTCTTTTGTTCACTACGACAGGTACGATTTCATCATTGAATTTACCTTCTTCAATCGCCTTTGCTGCTCTTTGATGACTTCTAACCGCAAAAGCATCCTGATCCTCGCGAGAAACTCCATACTTTTTAGCAACTTCCTCCGCCGTGTGTCCCATACTCATGTAATATTCTGGATTCGTTTCTGCAATCTTTATATTGGGTCGAACGACATGACCCATCATTGGAACTAGACTCATAGATTCTGCTCCTCCGGCAATAATCGTATCTGCTGAGCCAAGCATAATTCGTTCAGCCGCAAAGGCAATTGATTGTAAACCTGATGAACAATAGCGATTCACTGTAATAGCTGGCACGGTATTCGGTAAACCTGCCAAAACACCAATATATCTCGCCATATTCATTCCTTGCTCTGCTTCTGGCATAGCGCAGCCAATAATGAGATCATCAATATTTCCATCATAATTTCCCGCTCGTTTTAATGTTTCCTTAACCACTAGTGCCCCAAGATCATCTGGTCGCGTCTGAGCGAGTGTTCCCTTTTTCGCTCTACCAACAGGGGTTCTCGCACCTGCGACAATCACTGCCTCCCGCATGAAATTCCTCCTCATAGTTTTCTAATTTCGAAGTGGTTTTCCTTTCACGAGCATATGTTGCATTCTAGCTTGCGACTTTGGCTCCATGACTAAGCTTAAAAATGCTTCTCTTTCCAAATCCAATAAGTATTGTTCATCTACTTCTGTTCCATATGGGACACTTCCCCCAGCAATGACATAAGCAAGCTTTTTGGCAATTTTCATGTCGTGTTCAGATATATAGCCTGATAAACGCATTCCTTCCGCACCAATTAACAATGTTGCATACCCTGTTTCACCGACAACGGGAATCTTTTCTCGTGCAGGTGGTTTATAGCCACGTCGATGCAAAGTAAGAACTGCTTGCTTTGCGTCAAATATTAAGTGATCCCCATTCACGCTAATGCCATCATTGCGATCAAGAAAATGATTTTCTACAGCTTCCTCCGCCGACGTAGATACTTTTGCAAGTGCGATCGTTTCGAATACTTGATTTGCGACTTTCTGTAAATCAAATTCAATTCCTTTTGCCATGTTTCTTAATACTTTCAAATATAATTCTTTATTTCCGCCGCCACCTGGTATTAGTCCAACCCCCGTCTCAACAAGCCCAATATACGTTTCCATAGAAGCTTGAATATGTGCTGCAGGTAAACTGACTTCTGCTCCTCCTCCAAGTGTCATTGCAAATGGAGCTACTACTACTGGCTTTTCACTATACTTAATGCGCATCATTGCTTCTTGAAACTTGCGAACAACAAGATCTATCTCAAACATATCATCATCCTGTGCAGCCATTAAAATCATAGCTAGATTGGCACCGACACAGAAATTTTTCCCTTGATTAGCAATCACAAGACCTTTATAATTTTTTTCCACCTCATCGATTGCACTGTTAATCATTTGGATAATATCAAAACCAATTGCATTATTCGGAGATTGAAATTCAAGTAACAGAACCTCATCTCCAATATCAATTAAGTTGGCTCCGCTATTTTTCTTAACAATCTTTCCTTGCTTCTTCAACAATCGTAAATCAATTTCTTTTAGATTTCTTTCAATTGATTTATATTCGCCATCAGAATAAAAGCTTTCTTCTTTGTAAAACGAAGTATGCCCTTTTTCAAGCATTTCATCGATCCATACAGGTAACCGAATTCCTTCTGCTTTCATTTTCTGAACAGATTTTTCAAGACCGATTGCATCCCACATCTCAAACGGCCCCATTTTCCAGCCGAAGCCCCATTTCATCGCATTGTCGATCGAAACAACCGTATCCGCGATTTCTCCAAGCAGTTCCGCTGAAATTGCGAGAACAGGAGCAGTGATCTTCCATAGTAATTCCCCTGCGCGATCACCAGAATATAAAAGGGCTTTTAGTTTTTGTCCTGCCCCTTTAGTTTGCTTTGCCATCTCAATGCCAGGTGTTGTTAATTTCTTTCTCGGTTCATAGTCAAATGACTTCGGATTTAATTCCAAAATTTCCTTTCCCTTTTTCCAATAAAATCCTTTTCCAGTTTTACTGCCTAGCAATCCGTTCTCGTGCATTTTACTCATAAAATCTGGTACATCGAAGACCTGTTTTTCAGCTCCATCTACTTGGGCATAGACATTATTTGCGACGTGAATGAATGTATCAAGCCCTACAATATCCAATGTCCGAAACGTTGCACTTTTTGGCCTGCCAATGAGCGTGCCAGTAATAGAATCGATTTCTCCGATGCTAAAGTCCCCTGCGAGCATTTCTCGCACAGTAACAAGAAGTCCATAAGTTCCTATTCGATTGGCAATAAAATTCGGTGTATCTTTTGCGATGACAACTCCTTTACCAAGGATATCTTCGCCAAACTTTTTCATAAAACTTAGTACTTTAGGTTCTGTCTTTGTTGTTGGAATGATCTCAAGTAGTTTTAAATAACGTGGTGGGTTAAAAAAATGAGTTCCTAAGAAGTGTTTCTGGAAGTTTTCAGAACGGCCTTCTGCCATTGATTCGACAGAAATTCCTGAAGTATTCGAACTAACAATGCTATGTTTTCGGCGATAGTGGTCAATCTTTTCAAAAATCTGCTTTTTAATTTGCAAATTTTCTACGACAACTTCAATGATCCAGTCTACTTCTCGTAATTGTTCTAGATCATCTTCCATATTGCCTGGAGTGATGAGGGATAGGTGGCTTTTATGTGTTAATGGAGCTGGCTTTTCTTTTAATAATTTTCTTAAGGCATTATTTGCCAATCTATTGCGGACTTCTCTATCCTTAGTCGTCAGTCCCTTTTCCTTCTCTTCAGCATTTGTTTCGTTAGGGACTATGTCCATTAACAAAACTGGAATCCCTACATTAGCTAAATGTGCCGCAATTCCTGAACCCATAACACCTGAGCCAATGACAGCAGCCTTTTTAATCTGAAGTGTCAAAAAAATTCCTCCTCACCTTTTGAATGAATAGTCATTCATTTTTTACGCAAAAAAATTTCTCTAAATTTAATGACTACTGTAGATACTATAAATATATCCAACTTTTTCTTAACTTGCAATTAGAAAATATTTAAAATTCCCCATTTTCGGAAAGGCAGTGAGAACAATACGTTTGCCAAAAGTAAAGCGATACATAAAAACCTAACGCCAAGCCAAACTAACTTTGTAACTAGTAAAGGAGGTAATATTATGCAAAATCAACCAATGAATCAGCAAAATCAACAACCAGTCATGCCACAGCCGCCTCACGTCATTACTACCAAGGACTTTTCCTACATTAATGATATGCTTGCATGGAATTTGCTTGCAATGAAAAAAGCTCATCACGCAGCATCTCAATGTCAGGATCAGCAGCTAAAAAATAAGCTTGATGCATGTGGGCAAATGCACCAACGTCATTATATGAAGATTTTAGCTCACTTAGAAGAAAAACAATTCAATAATTCCATTACTCAATAAGAGAGGAGCCGGAAAATGCAAAATTCTAATATGCAAAATCAGAATCAAAACAAGATTCAAAACCCAAGTACACAAGTTCCGAAAACTCCGCAAATGAATGAACGAGATTTTGTTAATGATATACTATCGACGGAGAAATATATGACAAATGCTTATTCTGTGGCACTTAATGAAGCGAGTCATCAACATCTCTATAACGATTTGTTAGGGATCTTCAATGAAACACAAAATATGCAACACGAGTTGTTTGATCTTATGTTCCAAAAGGGCTGGTACAAGCTAGAAGCTGAAAGCGCGCAAAAGATCCAACAATCATATCAACAGCACTCAGGATATATGAATCAATTCCCATATCAAGGAACAATTCAATAATCAAGATCTTGAAGTAGAGCGGCCATCATGCAGGCTGCTCCTTTTCTTTATATTTAATGTTAAATATACTTTACATTTTGTTTAATACACTATACAATATATGTTAAGTTAACTTGACATAAAGGAGGAACATTATGTGGTCATCCAAAACCGAGTGAAGGAGCTGCGCGCTCGCTACCATTACTCGCAAACAGATCTAGCGGACCGGGTTGGAGTAACTCGTCAAACGATTGCTGCTATCGAAAAAGGCGATTATGTCCCATCTTTATTACTTGGTTTATCCATCTGCAAAACATTTAATCTTCCTATGGAGGAAATATTTTGGCTTGAAGCAAAGGAGGAAAAGTGATGAAAACACCTATCTATTCAATGGTTTTGAGTTTAGTTACACTAGCTTTAATGGGTTGGGCACTTGGAGCGATGTATGATGTGTATGTTCAATTCGCAGAGATTATTAAGGATCCAACTCCGCCATGGGAGATTAATTTTTACGTACTACCTATCTTCGTCTTTCTTATATATAGCTTGATCATGTTTTTCCTTTATCGCCGGAAAAAGAAAAAAGGTGAGAAAATTTCAATTTGGCTATTCCCTCTTCAATTTTCAGAAAGGGATGAGCGTGAACGGGAAATCTCCGGAGAAGCTTGCAGAAAAGCCTTTATTTCTTGTTGGATATCAGCACCCATTGTTGCTGGGTTGCTTGCCTTTTATCCGTTGTTTGAAGAACATTTTCATTATTTTCCGATTTTAGTTGTCTTAATCATCCCGGTTATCCAAATCATTGCCTACTTTGTTAATATCCGAAAAATATAATATTTTCGTCTGAGAATAAACTTGGCGATGCAAGAATAGAACCATATTACGAATGCTTTTCGATACGCTAATTTACTTTAACTAAAGAAACGGGGAAATAAACATGTTTAAAAATCAAAACGATCAAATTCGATCGGGATGGATTATCCTTCTAGCCTTTCTTGCTATGTTCGCGGGACAAATTCTTTTTCAAATACCAGGATCAATCATGTTAGCGGTAGTTGAACTTACAGGGCAATCTGGATCAATTACGATTGATTTTGAAGCCGCTTTGTGGAATCGCCCATGGATTTTGCTACTCACTCAAGGTGGGGGAACTGTTGGCGGAATTATTGCGACTCTTTTACTTTGGAAATATTTGAATAAAAAGTCACTTAAAGATCTAGGGTTTCAAGGTAGCTTAAAAGATCTCCTTTTTGGACTTTTTCTAGGGGCAATCTCGATTACATTGATTTTCCTTCTTTTACTCGCAACCGGAAATATTGAGCTTTTAAACACTTTATCTGAACCTAAATTTAGTGCCTTTACAATTAGCTTCTTAATTATGTTCATTCTTGTCGGATTTTTCGAAGAAATATTTTTCCGCGGGTATGTTATGAAAGTGATGGCTTCCCGTGGGAATAAACAGTGGGTTATTTACATTATTTCAGCGATCATATTTAGCGCCGTTCACGGCACAAATCCAAACGTAAGTGTAATTGGACTAATTAATATTGTTTTTGTCGGACTACTATTCGCTTATATGTTTATCAAAACAAATAGTTTATGGTTGCCAATTGGCTATCACATCACTTGGAATTACTTTCAAGGAAATGTCTTCGGATTTGCTGTTAGTGGAACAGCTCCACATGGTCTTTACCAAATTGATATTGAAAAAGGCAATGCACTTCTTACGGGTGGAGCCTTTGGCCTCGAAGGTGGGATTATGGCTACAGTTTTCATTCTGCTCGGCTTCTTTGCTACTAAGCTATACAATAGGAAACAACATCATGCAGAAACAAATTTTACTTCTTAAAAAAAGCGGCCGTTCCACTTCCATGGAACGGCCGCTTACGCTTTTCTTGTCTAGCTCCAGCGCCTAGCGGCTAGCGAACTTTCAGCTTCTTCCTACGATAAGTCAACATCGATTCGCCTTGTGGGCTCATCGTGTTTCCTTTATCTCAGGCCAACAGGACGTTGGTCAGAACGGCGTTGCGCCAGGACGGCGCGTCTTTAGCCGTTCATCCTTATTACAAAAGTTCGTACGCCGCTAAACAGGCGCTTACGCTTTTCTTTATTCCTCATTCGAGGCAAACATATATTTTTTAAAATGATAACGGACCGATAAGATAATACCAATTCCCATCATATTCCCTAATAAGGCACTACCACCATAACTAATAAACGGAAGCGGAATACCCGTAATAGGCATTAACCCGACAGTCATACCGATATTTTGAAAAACATGGAATGCTATCATCGCGATGATTCCTGCACAAATATAGGAATAAAATGGATTTTTCGTTTCTAATGCTGTCCTTGTAATTTGATAGATTAACAAAAAGAATAAACTGATGACAACACTTGAGCCAATAAAACCAAATTCTTCACCAATGGTGCTAAAGATAAAATCAGAATGGCTTTCTGGCATATAGACTTCCCCGTTATAAAATCCCTTTCCGACCGTTTGTCCGGAACCTACTGCTTGCAAAGAGTTCACAAGATGGTAACCTTCATCTGTACGGAAATTATAAGGGTCTAACCAAGAATATATTCTTTTATATTGATGGGGTTCCAAAATGCCCTGTAAAAGTTCATGATAATAGATGGCAATGTAAAGGACGACCCCTCCAGCCGTACCAAGAAAAGCAAACATCGGCACAAGTATCTTCCAAGTAATACCCGATACGAGAATGATGGCTAATAATATACAGACCATTACGAGTGCAGTTCCTAAGTCAGGCTGCTCTAAAATAAGAATGGTTGGTACTCCAGAAATAATACCGATTTTAAGCAGTAACCACATATCCGTTTTTATCGTTTTATTTAGGAACTTTTGATTGTGACTAGCCGTTATTTTTGCTAATAGTACAATCAGAAATATCTTCATAAATTCAGCTGGTTGAATTAACCCAGCTCCCGGTATTAGGTACCAACTACGTGCGCCATTTCTCTCAGGAGCTAACGGAAAACCCGGGAAAAATTTAGCAATTAAAAGTAAACCTAATAATGATAATGCACAAAGAGCATAGGCATACCACGAAATTTTTTTCATTTGATCAGAGTCTAGTCTCATAACAACGTAGGCGGCGACTGAGCTAATGACATACCATTTAATTTGTTGCGGAACAAAATTTGTCTTATACTGCCCTGTTTTCTGTGCGCTATATATTGAAATTAAACTGACCAATGCCAGTAACATAAGCGTTAAAATAATACCATAATCGATTTTTGGAATTGTTTTTTTGGATGAAGTCATTTTTTCTCTTCCTCTATTCAAAGGTTCATCTTACTATTATACTGAACTTCGCTGTATTAAAAAAGGAACAATTTTTGGCGATTTTTTAAATAGCTATTTTTGGGCAAGAAATTTGAAAAAAGAGGCTGTAAATACGTACAATGGAGAGAATAGATAGGAGGTTATTTAAATGATAGAAATTAAAAGTAACGATCAATTTGAAGAAATTATCTCAAGCAATGATCCTGTTATCGTCAAGTTTGAGGCAGACTGGTGCCCTGACTGTAAACGAATGGACATGTTTATCGATGAAATCATTGAAGCGAACAAACAATATACTTGGTACGAAATCAATCGTGATCAGTTCCCTGAACTAGCGGAAAAATACCAAGTAATGGGTATACCGAGCCTGCTTATTTATCAAAACGGTGAAAAACTAGCGCACTTGCATAGTGCCAACGCCAAAACACCTGATCAAGTGAATGAATTTTTAGCAGCACAAAAATGAAATTATGAAATGTCCTTCATCGAGCTATGAAGGGCATTTTTTTCGGTATATGTATTTCCTTTATCACCACGATAAAATGACAGACAAGTATCATGAGATCTTTTTTCGTGGCGCTTTTCACGTAAAATACAAAATTTTGTCTATCAGAGACATTCTTTACATAAATTACAATTTTTTGTCTCTGAGAACACCTATCAGAGACATTTTCACCTGTTCCCGCTTGATTTTGTCTCTGATCGCCCCTGTCAGAGACATTTTTTACTAAAATTACAATCTTTTGTCTCTGAGAACACCTATCAGAGACATTCTATACATAAAATACGAATTTTTGTCTTCGAGAACACCTATCAGAGATATTTCCTCCTTTATCTATATTAGTTTTGCTTTCACACTCACAAAAAGGCCGCCCCATTCGGAACGACCTTTTTCACTAAAATTTATTTATCTGCTAATGGTTCTTCTTGTGTAACTCCGATTTCGTATAGATACATTCCTGTTCCATCACCGATAGAGTAATTTACAACACGGTTGTTAACAGGTACTAATACAGAACGGTACAATGTTGGGAATACAGGAACTTCATCAATCATCATTTGTTGCCATTCGTTATAAATTTCTTTACGCTTTTCAACGTCAAATGCTTCTTCAGAAACACCTTCCGCTAAAAGACGATCGTTTTCTTCGCTGGACCAGCGGGTGAAATTGAACAATACATTACGTCCATAAAGACCAGTCGGATCAACATCAATACCTACGCCCCATGCAGCAGCATATACATCAATTTGTGGATCATCTTCTCCACCTCTACCAACACGGTCATAGAAGGAATTCAACTCATGTAAACGACCATCAAGTTTTTCAACTTTAAGACCAATTTCTTTCCATGCTTGAATGTAATAGTTTGCAATTGGTTCAGCAACTTCGTCCCCAGACATAGAAGCGAAATTAATGACTAACTCTTTACCCTCTTTATCTTCACGGATACCATCTCCGTCGACATCTTTAAATCCAGCTTCGTCTAGTAGTTGTTTTGCTTTTTCCGGATCGTATGCTACTCCAGGATTAGATGCATCATGGAATTCAGGATGGGATGGCGGAATTAGTGTAGTCGCATTCCAACGAAGACCATGGTAAAACTTCTTACCTACAGTGTCATTATCAACTGCTAACCACATTGCTTTACGTAAATTAACATCAGCCATTTTTGCATCAGGGTTTGTTACAACTTCTTTTTTCTCTTTATCCCATGTTCCGAGTTTAAAACCAATATAAGAATATGCACGATCAATATCGCCTAAGAATTCAACATTAGACATATCTGCATTGGCAGGGAATTGGTCAACAGGGAATTCACTAACAGTGTCGACTTCTCCTTTTTTCAACGCTTGAACAACAACATTTGGATTAACAACTTTTACCGTTACTTTATCAAGTTTCGGTTCGCCGCGCCAATAGTTTTCGTTCTTTTTCAATGTTACAGATTCACCAGGTACGATAGATTCAACGATAAATGGTCCAAAACCAATTGGATGTTCACGGACTTCAGGTGAAGAAGACATATCTTTTACAGGGATATCTTTAAAAATATGTTTTGCAAGCGGGTATGTCCAAATTCCACCTGTTATTAAAGATGGAGTAGATTCTTTATAAGTAATTTTCAAAGTTTTCGCATCAACAACTTCAATACCGGAAATTGTTTCTGCTTTACCTTCATGATATTCATCCATACCAACAATGTTAGAAACATCGCCATAACGAACACCATCGTAGTCAGGGTGACCAATTACTTCATGAGCAAATAACCAGTCTTCCGCTGTTACAGGCTCGCCATCTTGCCAGTTAACATTATCACGAATTTTAAATGTAAATGTTTTTCCATCTTCTGAAGCTTCATAAGTTGCAGCACCATCGTTTGTGTAAACATAGTTTTCATCCCATGTTAACAATCCTTCATCAAACCAGCTCAACACTTGTGCATCAGGGTTACCAGCATAAAAGTTCCAATTCAACGTACCTTCAAATGCAGTACCGGAAACAAGTCCGAATGTAAAGGAACCTCCATCAATTGCTTCGCCTTTATTCTCTTTGATTTTATTAAAATCTTCAATCGAATAAAGATCTTCTTCCTTTTTACCAGAGTCCTTATCTGATTTAGATTCGCCGCTATTGTCCTTGCCACATGCACCTAGTGCAAGTACAAGTACAAGCATTGCCGCGAAAACTATTTTGCCAAGATGTGTTTTCTTCATCTTATTTCCTCCCTTTCTTATCCTCTTCTTTGTCTTGCATCGGTTGCACGTTTTAACGCTTGACCGACATTATTTATACTCAACATCAATACTAGAATGAGTAGTGATGCGGGTAACCAAATCCACCATCTAGACTGTAATGTCTGTGGGTTTCTTGCATAGCTGACAAGGGTTCCCAGACTTGGAGTATCTTCTGGAAAACCAAAACCTAGAAATGAAAGCCCTGATTCTAAACCAATATTAGCTGCCAAATTTAATGTCATCGTAACGATGATAATGGAACTTAAATTAGGCAACACTTGAGTAAACATAATTTTCAAATTAGAGGATCCCAATGTTTTTGAAGCTTGTACATAATCCAGCTCCTTTTCCTGTAAGGCTTTAGAGCGAATTAACCTTGCAATCCCCATCCATAAAAAAGCAGTCATAATTAATGAAAAGGTAAAAATATTATATTTAGGAACAATTGCAACGAAAGCAATAACAACCATTAAAAATGGGAGAATCATGAAAAAGTCAAGGACTCTCATAAAAATGTTATCAACAGTTCCACCGAAATAGCCTGAGGTTAACCCAAATACAATTCCAATAATACCTGTCATTAATGTAACTAATAAGCCAATCGATAATGAATTGCGAGTTCCTATAATTAGCTGACCAAAGATATCTCGACCACCTTGGTCTGTCCCCAACCAATGATCACTGGATGGTGGAAGATTAATGGAAAACGGATCAACACTGACAATCTCCTCTTGATTAAGAAAGAGAGCTATACCGTATACAAATGCCATGATTAAAATGAGAAAAATAAATGAAATAAACGCCAATTTATCACGAACAAGTTCTCGCCAAATAATTCGTAAACTTGATGGACTCTCTTCTACTTCTACAGCCTCATTAGGCGATTGAACATTATTTATTTCCAACTGAATCACCTCACTTCTTATTTAATCCTAATCCGTGGATCAATAAGACTTAATATAATATCCGAAATTAATGCTCCAAGAATTGAAGCCACACCAAACAATAGAACGAGCGCTGTTACAACACTGTAATCACGTAAATTAAGCGACTCTAAAAATAATTGCCCCATTCCAGGATAACCAAAAATATTTTCAACAAATACGGTTCCCCCGATTAAGCCTGTAAGCTCATAACCTAAAAATGCAGCAATTGGCAAAAGTGAATTTCGAAGGATATGGCGATTATAAACTCTTGATTCCGATGCACCCTTTGCTCTTGCAGTTAAAATGAAGTCTTTTTGTTTCGTATCAATAATTTCATTCCGCAAATATTGAACGGTTGAAACTGTCGCGATTAAGGCCATTGATAAAGCTGGAAGTAGTAAGTGGTAAAATTTACTTATGACATACTCAAAGCTTCCTTTTGCAATGCCTGGTTCAACACTTCCTCCAGTTGGAAACCATCCAAAATGGAAACCGAAAACCCACAGCATTAATAAAGCAAAGATAAATAATGGTGCGGCAAATCCAACATACGTATAACCAGTAATTAAACGATCTGCCCACGTATCGTTATAACGGCCACTCGTAATCCCGAGTGGAATCGCAATTAAATACGTAAAAATCAATGTCGCTAATGATAACCAAAATGTATTGACAAGCCGTTCGCCAATTATATCTGTAACATCCATTTTAAAACGGAAGGATTGTCCTAAATCACCTTTTAATACACCTTGTATCCAGTCCCAATATTGGACATACCAAGGGTTATTAAGACCTAATTTATCAGCGAGTTCCTCTATTGTTTTAGGATCAATATTCGGATCCACCAAGCCGCTTAAAGCATCACCTGGCATTAACTTTGCTAATATAAACACTAAAACACTCAATAATATAATCTGAGGAATCATTATTAATATTCTTCGTACAATGAATTTCCACATACCGTTCAACCTTTCTCAGGCAATGCCACTAAATGTGTATCCGAAATAGCCTTTAATGGATAAGCCAATCCTTCACGATCAAAGTAATGATTAAAGGAATTTGCGTATTCTTTTTGGACTTCTTCGCGAAACTTTAGCTGTTGCTCTCGTTTTCTTGGATTAATATCTGGAATCGCTGCAACGAGTCGTTTCGTGTAAATATGCTGGGGATTATTAAAAATTTCTTCTGTTAACCCTTGTTCAACGTAACGCCCTTTATACATAATCCCGATTTGGTCACACATATGTTTTATAATTCCCAAATCGTGGCTAATAAATAGATAAGTAAGACCTAATTCCTTTTGAATATCTTTCATAAAATTAAGTACCTGTGCTTGAACAGAGACATCTAATGCTGATACTGGTTCATCCGCGATAATTAACTTCGGCTTTAGAGCAATTGCCCGAGCTATCCCGATTCTCTGTCTTTGTCCTCCAGAAAATTGATGCGGATACTTGTAAATGCTATCTGGGCTTAATCCGACCTTTTCCATTAACTCCTGAACCCGTCTTTTTTCCTCATCTTTTGATAGATTCTCATAGTTTCGAATCGGCTCCGCAACAATATCAATCACACGCTTCTTAGGATTTAAAGACGAGTAGGGATCTTGGAAAATCATTTGAATATCTTTACGTAAACTTTTATCTGCTTTACGTAAATTCGTTATATCACGATTTTGGTAGAGAACTTGTCCAGAAGTAATCCGATTAAGACCCATAATCGCTCGTCCAGTTGTTGATTTTCCCGAACCAGACTCTCCGACTAATCCATATGTTTTTCCCTCTTCGATCGTAAAATTAACACCATCAACTGCTTTAATATGGTCAACTGTTTGTCCAAAAATTCCGCCCTTAATAGGAAAGTGAACTTTCAGATTTTTTACTTCAAGATATGCCATGATGTTCCCCCTCAATTTCATCAGGAAAGTGGAAATGTTTATAACATGTACATCGCACAAAATGCCCTGGGCTTACTTCACGCAACTCAGGATGTTCTTCATGTTCCTTTGCATCCATCCATGGAATTCTTGCGCTAAACCTGCATCCAGTTCTTGGCAATTTTTGCAAGGTAGGTACAATCCCTTGAATTACATGGAGCTCAGATTGTGCTTCATTTGTATTTGGTACTGAGTTTAAAAGCGATCTTGTATAAGGATGTAACGGATTTTCAAAGATAGTGTACACATCGGCTATTTCCACAATTTGCCCGGCATACATGACCGCAACACGATCGGCCATTTCTGCAACAACACCTAAATCGTGTGTAATCAAAATAATCCCTGCATTTGTATCTTCTTTCAGTTTTTTAATGAGATCGAGAATTTGAGATTGAATCGATACATCCAAAGCAGTTGTCGGTTCATCTGCAATAAGAAGTTCAGGATCATTCGCAATTGCCATCGCAATTACAACCCGTTGTCTCATTCCACCAGATAATTGATGCGGATACTGCTCATAAGTGTGTTCAGGCCTTGGAATACCAACCTTATTTAATAATTCAATAACTCGCTTTTTCCGTTCTGCTTTCGAAATATCTTTATGATGAAGGAAAATGGTTTCCCCTATCTGGTCCCCAATAATCATTAATGGATTTAATGCTGTTAAAGGATCCTGAAAGATCATACCTACATCTTGACCACGAAGCTTATTTAAGTTATCTGGAGATAAATTAGCAAGATCATGTCCTTTAAATTGGATATTCCCTTCAATTTTTGCACGACTATGCAAACCCATAATAGAGAATGCTAAAGCACTTTTCCCACAACCAGATTCACCAACAATAGCAAGCAGTTCATTTTTGTTCACAACGAGTGATACATCATCAACTGCTGGATAATATTTATCTTTAATTCGAAAGGAAGTTGTTAAATTTTTTATATTAAGTAACTCTTCACTCAACCTAATCACCCGTTTTTCCTATTATCGTTATCTTTTTATTTTGTCTAACAACAGAGACATTATCCTGCATTTAAAAATCAACTGTGTTTAGACATTTTTCTTCAGTTCAGTTAAATAAAATAAATTTACTGAATATTCAGTTCGATAAAATTAAATATTTTTCAGAAAAGTAATAACACGGTTAAACCATCTCTTTTGTTATTATTTTCTGATATTTTTTATCATTTAATTAATATCCTAATATATTAATATATTTTAATAAAAGAGTTTGAGGAAGTCAATTCACTTTTATTAATATTATTCAATCTAATTAAACAAGAAGTTATTTATGTAATTTTCATTCAAATCGCATAAATAACCAGTGTAAGCGCCAAACCATACATTATTCCAGTATAGTCATTTCTCCCTAAATCGCTTTCATTTCAAAGGATCTTAATAATTATACTGGAATATTTTTATTTTTAAAAACGCATAAAAAAACCGCTCTTTCTTTGTAAGCGTTCAAATAGTTATATTAAATTTCCTAGAAAGATAATTTTTTTACTAGTCTGTCATATCATTAATTAAAGGAATATTCTGTCGGCAATTAAAAGGAAGGTGATCACTTAATGTCAGTTTTACTTCAAGTAAAAAATTTAAAAACTCATTTTTTTAATAGGAATCATGTAATTCCTGCTGTAGATGGAATTGATTTGAATATCGAGCAAGGCCAGACTGTTGCTCTTGTTGGCGAATCAGGAGCAGGAAAATCCATTGCTTCCTTATCGATTCTGAAACTCATCCCCAATCCTCCTGGAAAAATAGTAGAGGGTGAAATTTTATTTAATGGCACCGACTTAGTTTCTTTATCAGAGAAGCAAATGTGCAAAGTCCGGGGAAATGATATCTCCATGATTTTCCAGGACCCCATGACCTCTCTCAACCCCGTATTAACGATTGGGGAGCAAATTATTGAAGTGCTTGTTTACCATAAAAAGATGACGAAAAGAGAAGCAAAAGAACAGGCGATTGAATTATTAAAGTTAGTAGGATTTTCTCGGGCTGAAGATTTGATATCCGAATACCCCCACCGGCTCTCGGGAGGAATGAGGCAGCGCGTCATGATCGCGATTGCTATGAGTTGCAATCCAAAACTTTTGATTGCGGATGAACCTACAACTGCTCTTGATGTGACCATACAAGCACAAATATTAGACTTAATGCGCGATTTAAAAGAGAGAACGAACACGTCGATTCTTATCATTACTCACGACTTAGGTGTTGTATCCGAGATCGCCGACAAAGTCCTCGTCATGTATTGTGGTCAAGTTGTAGAAGAAGCACCTGTTGAAGAACTTTTTTCAGAACCGCTTCACCCCTATACCGTTGGATTAATTGACTCTATTCCTACTCTTGATAGTGATACGGATCGACTCATTCCAATTGAAGGACATGTTCCATCACCAGAGCAATTTCCTAAAGGTTGTCGATTTGCACCACGTTGTCCCCATGCCTTTGAACGTTGCTTTACAGAAACGCCAGATTTAATAACGATGAATGAAAAGCATTCTACACGCTGCTTTTTATATGAGGGGAAGGGGCGAAAAAAGTGACAGACAGTGCAGCTGGTCAGAGTTCTGAAAATCTATTAGAAATTCGGCAATTAAAAAAGTTTTTTCCTATTAGAGCAGGCATCTTTCAAACAACAGTTGGTCATGTTAAAGCCGTTGATGGCGTCTCCTTTTTTGTTAAAAAAGGTGAAACATTAGGAATTGTCGGCGAATCAGGCTGTGGTAAATCGACGATAGGCAGAACCGTTATTAGACTTTATAAGCCGTCATCGGGAAAAATAATTTTCAAAAATCAGGATATTACCCGGATGAGGGAATCTGACTTAAGAACTCATATTAGGAAAGACATACAAATGATTTTTCAAGATCCTTATGCTTCTATGAACCCGAGAAAAACATTGAAATCGATTTTAAAAGAACCGCTCGCTACCCACGGACTGTTGGATGACCATAGCGACGATAGAATCGCAGAACTCCTTAATCGTGTTGGATTAAGCCCTTCTTATATGAATCGTTATCCTCATGAATTTTCCGGTGGACAACGTCAGCGAATTGGCATTGCTAGAGCACTTGCCCTTAATCCCGAATTAATTATTGCAGATGAAGCTGTTTCTGCATTGGATGTATCGATTCAAGCACAAATTATTAATCTACTGGAAGATTTGCAAGCTGAATTTGATTTGACTTACATCTTTATTTCTCATGATTTAAGTGTCGTTCGTCATATTAGTGATCGGGTAGCCGTTATGTATCTAGGCAATATGATGGAAATTGCACCGAAATCCACTATATACGAGGAACCACTCCATCCTTATACAAAGGCTCTACTCTCTGCCGTCCCTGTTCCTAGAAAAAAAGGAATGGCGAAACGTGAACGAATCGTTCTAAAGGGAGAGATTCCAAGTCCAGCAAATCCGCCAACCGGCTGTGTATTTCATACAAGATGTCCGTTTGCAATGGATATTTGCAAGCAAACTACTCCTATATTCCAAGAGTTAAAACCGGACCATTTTGTTGCTTGTCATTTGTATAACACGGGCAGTTAGTGCTTGAAAGGGGTGATACATGAGGCACAAATATTGAACTGAGAATCAAATAAACAATCAATAGGGGGAAAAGTTTAATGAGAAAATCGGTTTGGCTATTACTAGCTATGATGCTTGTCCTGTCTATGTTTCTAGCAGCTTGTAAGGGAGGCGATCCAGAAAGTACAGGGACTCCTGGAGATGATCCAAATACTGGCGAAGAACAAGAAGAACAAACAGATGATAATGAAGAAGAACCGCCAGTTGTTGAGGATACTGGACCTGTCGACGGAGGAGACCTTATTATCGGAACAGGTGGAGATCCAACACTCTTTAACCCGCTCTATTCCAATGATTCCATCAGTTCAGATATTGAAGGTATGCTTTATGTTGGACTTGTCGGCTCAGAGCCTGAGGAATTTAATCCTACAACAGAAAATGGATTAGCTGAGAGTGTTGAGCAGTCTGATGACGGTCTCACATATACTGTTAAATTAAAAGAAGGTATTAAGTTTCACGATGGTGAGCCTTTGACTGCAGATGACGTTGTTTTCACCTATAACATTCCACTACACGAAGATTACGATGGACCCCGCAAATCTAATTTTGAAGCTTTGGAAAGTGTCGAAAAGAAGGATGATTTGACAGTCATCTTCCATATGAAGCAAGTAGATGCTCAGTTCCCGAGTGTAGGACTTAGCTACGGGATCTTGCCAGAACATATTTTAAGTGATGTACCAATTGCTGACTTAGGTGATCATGAGTTTAACAGGAAGAATCCAATTGGATCTGGTCCATTTAAATTTGTTGAATGGGTAGAGGGGCAATATGTAAAGGTAGAAGCGTTTGATGAATTTTATCTTGGTCGCCCCCACTTAGACTCGCTAACTTTCAAAATCATTAAAGATGCTAATGCGATGCTGACACAGTTGCAAAATGGCGATATTAACTTTTGGTCTGGCGTTCCACAATCTGATATTGAAGTTGTCAAAGAATTCTCCGATAGCATCGGAATAAAAATTGAAGAAGGACTCGCTTTATCATATACCTTCTTTGCTTACAACTTACGAAACGATCTTTTTAAAGAGAAAGAAGTCCGTCAAGCGATTACTCATGCGATTGACCGGCAATTAATCGTAGACACGATCATGGAAGGTTACGGAGAAGTCGCCGATGTTCCAGAAAGTCCGTTAAGCTGGGCATATAATCCGGACGTACCAAGCTTTGAATATGATCCTGAAAAAGCAAAGGAGATGCTTGCTGCAGCTGGTTGGGAGCCAGGTAATGACGGTATCCTCGAAAAAGATGGTAAGAAATTTTCTTTTGAAACAAAAACAAATCAAGGAAACAAAGTTCGTGAAGACATTGTCATTCTTCTCCAAGAACAACTTAAAGAAGTGGGCATTGAATTAAAACCTAGAATCGTGGAGTTCGGCTCATTAATCGCTGATATCGATCCTGGTGTATGGAATTTTGATGCGATCGTTCTCGGATGGAGTCTTGCGACAGATCCGGACCCAAGCGGAATCTTCCATACAAAAGAAATTGAGAAAGGCTTAAACTTTATTGGCTATTCCAATCCTGAATTAGACAAATTAATGGAGGCACAACTGCAACAGCAGGATAAAGAGAAACGCAAGGAACAAATTGGAGAAATTCAAGCAAAACTCGCCGAGGACCAACCATACACGTTCCTATATTATCCAATTGAATTTCGCGCAATGCCTGCTGAACTTGAAGGTTATGTGTTCCATGCAAAGGATGAACTTTATAACATCCATGAATGGTGGATAAATAAAGAATAGATTGATAATCTAGGTTCTCTTGACGACCGTTAATAGTGAAGTTTGCACTGTTCGGTCGTCATGAGACTTTATTGACTACCGTTCTATGTGGAATTGCTTTATTACGGGAGTCATAAAAACTTCTTGACTACCATTCCCTGGAAAAAGTTATAAATAACCTTCATAACTAACAATTACAGAAAGGAGGATCAAAATGGGTGCCTATATTATCCGCCGATTACTTATTGCCATCCCTTTATTATTCGGAATTAGTATAATTTCGTTTGGTATCATTCAATTTGCTCCGGGAGATCCAACTACATTGTTAATGGATCCTACACTAAAGCCAGAAGATCAAATAAAGTTCCGTGAAAAATACGGCTTAGATGATTCAATCCCTACCCAATATCGGAAGTGGCTTGGCAACATGTTGAAAGGAGATTTCGGTACATCCATAGTTCGACGTGGCGAACCAGTAAGCGATTTGATTGTAAAACGTCTCCCAAACACCCTATTACTCATTGGAGTTTCCACAATATTAGCATTTATTATCGCTATACCAATGGGGATTATTTCAGCCATGCGCCCCTACTCGAAACGCGATTATTCATTAACCGTTTTTTCTTTCTTAGGTGTTGCAACACCTAACTTTTGGCTAGGAATTATGATGATTATTTTATTCGGAGTAAAACTTGGCTGGTTTCCAACCGGAGGAGTTGCAACATTGAATTCCCCTTTTAATATTTGGGATAGAATTCATCATTTGATCATGCCGGCATTCGTTTTAGCCACTGCCGACATGGCGGCCCTTACCCGTTATTCACGTTCAAGTATGCTTGATGTTTTAAAACAAGATTATATTCAAACTGCAAAATCAAAAGGATTCAAAGAAGGGAAAGTTGTTCTAAAGCACGGTCTACGGAATGGGCTTATTCCCATCATCACCATTTTTGGCTTGATGCTCCCTTCCCTTATCGGTGGAGCAGCGATTACGGAAGCGATTTTTAGTTGGCCAGGGCTGGGAAGTCTATTTATTGATTCTGCTTTCAAGCGTGATTACCCTGTCATTATGGCTTTAACGACCATTTCCGCAGTTTTAGTTGTACTTGGAAATTTAATTGCGGATATACTTTACGCTATTTTTGATCCGCGGATTGAATACAAAGGAGGGTCATAATGGCACAAGTCAATTCTGTCGATCTCCACACTAATTTTCAGGATAAGCCTGAAACCTTAACAAATATTTTTTTCAGGAAATTCTTTAAAAATAAATTAGCCGTGATTGGAGCAATTATCTTATTCATTATTATATTAGCAGCGATTTTAGCCCCTTTAATTGCTCCTTATAATCCAGGTGAAACACATTTAACAGACAAGCTTAAGCCACCAAGTAAAGATTATTGGCTAGGAACTGATCGCTATGGCCGAGATATTTTCTCCCGTATCCTTTATGGTGGAAGGGTTTCCCTGCTCGTGGGTTTTGTCTCAGTTGCGGGCGCCCTTCTTATCGGCATTCCCATTGGAGCATTAGCTGGCTATTTCGGGGGGATAATAGACGGAATCTTAATGAGATTTGTCGATATGATTATTTCTATACCAAGTATCTTTTTACTGTTTACAGTGTTAACCATTTTTCAACCAAGCATCGATAAACTAATTTTAATCTTTTCTCTTACGACTTGGACAGGAACAGCAAGGCTCGTGCGCGGTGAATTTTTATCCCTTAGAAGCAGAGATTTTGTACTAGCATCGAGGACGATCGGAACACGTTCTTCAAAAATTATTTTTAGCCATATTTTACCGAACGCCATCGGACCAATTATCGTCGCAGCCACTTTATTAGTTGGATCTGTCATCCTTGCAGAAGCAGCACTAAGTTACTTTGGTTTAGGCGTTCAGCCACCGACGGCAAGTTGGGGGAATATGCTGGAAGATGCCCAAAATTTTACTGTTCTTGTAAAAGCACCATGGTATCCCGCCTTTCCAGGACTATTCATCTTAATCACCGTGCTTTGTTTTAACTTTGTAGGTGATGGGTTACGTGATGCTCTTGACCCAAAAGAAAACTGAAAAAAGACCCACCATTTTAAACTTTGGTGGGTCCTGCTAAGTACTAGATCAAGCCTAGACTAGACACTGGCGCGAACAACACTCGCTATCCAGCCTGTACAACAAACTGACTCTGATACAGATCCGCATAAAATCCATGCTGTGCTAGCAATTCTTCATGCGTTCCTTTTTCGATAATATCGCCTTCGTTCATGACTAAAATTAGATCTGCGTCTCGAATCGTCGATAGTCTGTGGGCGATAACGAAACTTGTTCTTCCTACCATTAGATCGTTCATCGCTCTTTGGATATTCATTTCAGTCCGTGTATCAACACTACTTGTCGCCTCATCTAAAATGAGAATTTTCGGATCTGCCAAAATAGCACGAGCGATCGTAAGCAATTGTCGCTGACCTTGAGAAATATTCGAGGCATCTTCCCCAAGCACCGTTTCATACCCATCAGGTAAAGTTCGAATAAAATCATCGGCATAGGCACTTTTCGCCGCCTGCACAATTTCTTCTTCACTCGCTCCTTCACGACCATAAGCTATATTTTCACGAATCGTCCCTTTAAATAACCAAGTATCTTGAAGGACCATTGCAAAAAGAGACCTCGCTTGTTCTCTTGATAAATCGGTCAAACTCTTGCCGTCAATACTAATACTCCCGCTATCCAATTCGTAGAATCTCATTAATAAATTAATAATCGTCGTTTTTCCAGCTCCGGTTGGACCAACAATAGCGATCGTTTGTCCCGACTGAACATCTAGACTTAAATCTTTAATAATCGGAGTTCCTTTTTCATAACCGAAACGAACATGATCAAATGTAATATGGCCATCTAGCTGATCGATATTTACAGGCGCCAGTTCTTCTTTCTTTTCTTCTTCTTCATCGAGTAAAGCAAAGACACGCTCTGCACTCGCTAAAGCTGTTTGAATCATATTAGCAATCCCCGCGGCCTGGGCCATTGGTTGCGATAACTGTTGTGAATACTGAATAAAGGCTTGTACATCCCCAATATTAATATGACCCGAGAGTACTCGAATTCCACCAACGATACTGACAAATACATAACCTAAGTTACCAACAAAGGTCATAAGTGGCATCATGATCCCACTAACAAATTGGGCTTTCCACCCGGATTCATAAAGCCGCTCATTCATTTCATCAAATTGCTTAATCGCCGCCTTTTCATAACCAAAAGCCTTCACTACTTGGTGACCCGAAAACATTTCTTCTATATGGCCGTTCACATTCCCCAATTCTTTTTGCTGATCGCGAAAATGCTTTTGGGAAAAAACTGCAATATAGCGAATGACCAAAGCACTTAAAGGAAATGTAATTAAGACAACTAAAGTTAATAAAGGACTTATATAAAGCATCATGACGATCGTTCCGACAATCATTATTGTTGATGTAATGATTTGGGATAGAGCTTGCTGAATCGAATTATTTATATTATCAATATCATTGATTACTCGACTAAGGACATCACCATGTGGATGCTGATCATAATATCGCAGCGGCAGCCTTGTTAACTTTTCATTCACTTGCTTCCTAAGTTCAGCAGTAGTTTTTTGGGCGACACTAGCCATAATATACTGCTGTAAATAAGAGAATAAGGCTGATAATATATATAATCCGAGCAAGATAAGCAATAACCTTTGTAGAAATGCAAAGTCTACACGAGTTCCGCTCGTAATACTATTAAAAATAGAAGTTGTCGCATCTCCAAGCACTTTCGGACTAATTACATTAAATAAAGTGGCAAAAAGGGCGGCAATTGAGACAAATATAATCTGATATTTTCTCGGCTTTAAATAAGATGTTAATCTTAAAAGAGTCTTTTTGAATTCTTTTGGTTTTTCTCCGTGCATTCCATGTGGTCCACCACCATGACCTCGAGGAGCTGGATTCGTTTGAGCTTTTCGACTCATGCCCCTTCCACCCCCATTCCTTGTGAGGCAGCAATTTCTTGATAAATCTTATTCCCTTCTAATAATTCGCTATGAGTACCGACTCCCGCCACTTGTCCTTCATTTAATACAATGATTTGATCAGCTTGAGTGACTGTGCTAACTCGTTGAGCAACCATAATTATTGTCGCTTCGTCGGTAACATGATTAAGAGCAGCTCTTAACTTCGCATCCGTTTTATAATCAAGTGCTGAAAAACTATCATCAAACAAATAAATTTCCGGTTTACGAATAAGTGCACGTGCAATCGAAAGTCGTTGCTTCTGACCACCCGAAAAATTAACGCCTCCTTGTTCGACGACAGCGTCAATCCCCTCTACTGTTTGTTGAACAAAATCAGCTTGAGCAATTTCAAGCGATTCTGCCATTTCTTCATCGCTTGCATCTTCTTTACCAAAGCGAAGATTATCGGCAATCGTTCCACTAAATAAGGAAGCTTTCTGAGGAACATAACCAATTTTCTCTCTAAGTGTTTCCTGCGTCATATCCCTAACATCGACGCCATCAATTAAAACCTTGCCTTCTTCCACATCATAAAATCTTGGAATTAACTTGAGCAGTGTTGATTTTCCCGCTCCAGTACTTCCAATGATCGCTGTTGTTTCCCCTGGCTTTGCAGAAAAGGAAACCCCACTGATTACAGGCTTTTCCGCACCGGCATAACGAAATGTCACATTTTGAAACTCTACATATCCGTGCTTACTAGAACCTTTAGGGTTTTCTGGATCCATAATTTCTCTTTCCATCTGAAGGACTTCGTTAATTCGCTTCACTGATGCTTGAGCTCTAGGTATCATAATGAGCCCCATAGACATCATGACGAGTGACATTAAAATCATCATCGCATATTGCAAAAAGGCCATTAAATTTCCAACTTGCATGGCACCTTGATCAATACGAATAGCACCAAACCAAACGATCGCTAAATTAGTAAAGTTCATGACAATCATCATGATCGGGAATAATACCGCCATCATCTGATTAACTTTAATTCCCGTATCTCTAAAATCCTCATTTGCCACATTAAATCGCTTTTTCTCAAAATCGACTTTATTAAATGCACGAACTACACGGATCCCGTTTAAATTTTCTCGAACAATCAAATTCAATTTGTCTGTCTTCTTTTGTAAAGAAACAAATAACGGAATCGCTTTTCGAGAAATGATGAAAATAAGAATAGATAAAACTGGTAAAGCTCCTAAAAAGACTAGTGAAAGTTTAGGGTCACGTGAAACCGCAAGGATAATCCCCCCGACCAACATTAATGGAGCACGTGTCATCATTCTTAATACCATATTTAAAACATCTTGGATTATCTTCACATCATTGGTTGACCTCGTAATTAAGGATGCAGGTCCAATTTTCTCAAATGACTGTAAAGAAAACTCTTCAACATGGGTAAATATGCTGCGTCTCACATCACGCCCAAAACCTTGAGAAGTCTTCGAGGCAAAATAAGAAACCCCGATTGTAATTGCGACAGCCGCCAATGCAGCAAGAATCATCCAAATTCCTGTTTTAATTATGTAAGGAATGTCACCGTTTACAATCCCAACATCTACTATATTGGCCATTAGCGTTGGCAAAAGTAATTCCAGGAGAATACCAGCCAATGTTAGTATGATGACCGCTCCTATTTGCCAATTATATGTTTTTAATTGCTTAAACACGTTCAGAATCACTTCCCTCTGCCCATTTATAATCTTTATCGTAGTGCTAATTTTTCATAAGGTCAATTGTTATTTCTTATGAATTTAAAAAGCGAATCTATCTAATAATAGACTCGCCTTTTTCAATACCACTATTCTAGTTTTTGACAGGAAGACCTGACAACCAGTTTATGAGGTATAATTATTCGCTTTACGGGCTCCCTCGGATTTTCGATTTTAAGAATGACGTTTTTCGCTGCTTCATAACCTAGAGAAAAGATATTAATATCAATGGATGTTAAAGGCGGTTGTGCCATCCTCGCTAATAAAACATTATTAAAGCTGACAATTGAAATATCTTTACCGACCGTCATTTCCATTTCATCAAGCATATGCATTACACCAAGTGCAACCAAATCGTCCGTAACGACTAATGCAGTTGGAGGTTCATCAAGTTTCAATAACTCTAAAATTGCTCCTCTGCCACTTTCTTCAAGAAATTCTCCATGAACTACATATTCATCTCTTAGTGTAATGTTAGCATCTCTTAATGCCTTCTCATAACCTAGCAAGCGGTCAACTGTAACAACTAGCTCAAGACTTCCACCTATAAAAGCAATTCTGTCATGATTTAGCGCTAGTAAATATTCTGTAACTTCCCTAGCAGCTCGGAAATTATCATTATCAATATGAGTTATTTGTTCCTCATTTTTATAAGGTTTACCAATAACAACGAAAGGGAAATTACTATTCATTAGATAAGACATAAGTTTATCTTCCACACGTGAGTTTAGAAGAACTAAGCCATCCACCCGTCCTCCCTGCACCATTTGAACGACTTCTTCATAAATTTCTTCCTTCGTCTTTCCCGTTGTCATTTGCAAAGCATACATTTTCTCATGGGCACTTTCACTAAGTCCTTGGAGGACACTTGAAAAAAATGGATTTTGAAAAATAACATCAGCTGATTCCGGCATGACAAGCCCAAGGACACTTGTTGATTTACTTGCGAGACTTCTAGCGATTAAATTCGGATGGTATCCTAATTCCTTCATTGCCTTCCTTACTCTTTTCTTTGTTTCTTCACTAATTCTTGGATTGTCGGCAATGACTCTAGATACAGTAGATGGAGCAACATTTGCAAGCTTCGCTACATCCTTGATAGTGATTGACATGCTAACCCTACTTTCATTTTCGTAAAAAATTTAGTAATAACGCGCGCTACCTCCTTATCCGTGGATGTTTNCCCCCATTCCTTGTGAGGCAGCAATTTCTTGATAAATCTTATTCCCTTCTAATAATTCGCTATGAGTACCGACTCCCGCCACTTGTCCTTCATTTAATACAATGATTTGATCAGCTTGAGTGACTGTGCTAACTCGTTGAGCAACCATAATTATTGTCGCTTCGTCGGTAACATGATTAAGAGCAGCTCTTAACTTCGCATCCGTTTTATAATCAAGTGCTGAAAAACTATCATCAAACAAATAAATTTCCGGTTTACGAATAAGTGCACGTGCAATCGAAAGTCGTTGCTTCTGACCACCCGAAAAATTAACGCCTCCTTGTTCGACGACAGCGTCAATCCCCTCTACTGTTTGTTGAACAAAATCAGCTTGAGCAATTTCAAGCGATTCTGCCATTTCTTCATCGCTTGCATCTTCTTTACCAAAGCGAAGATTATCGGCAATCGTTCCACTAAATAAGGAAGCTTTCTGAGGAACATAACCAATTTTCTCTCTAAGTGTTTCCTGCGTCATATCCCTAACATCGACGCCATCAATTAAAACCTTGCCTTCTTCCACATCATAAAATCTTGGAATTAACTTGAGCAGTGTTGATTTTCCCGCTCCAGTACTTCCAATGATCGCTGTTGTTTCCCCTGGCTTTGCAGAAAAGGAAACCCCACTGATTACAGGCTTTTCCGCACCGGCATAACGAAATGTCACATTTTGAAACTCTACATATCCGTGCTTACTAGAACCTTTAGGGTTTTCTGGATCCATAATTTCTCTTTCCATCTGAAGGACTTCGTTAATTCGCTTCACTGATGCTTGAGCTCTAGGTATCATAATGAGCCCCATAGACATCATGACGAGTGACATTAAAATCATCATCGCATATTGCAAAAAGGCCATTAAATTTCCAACTTGCATGGCACCTTGATCAATACGAATAGCACCAAACCAAACGATCGCTAAATTAGTAAAGTTCATGACAATCATCATGATCGGGAATAATACCGCCATCATCTGATTAACTTTAATTCCCGTATCTCTAAAATCCTCATTTGCCACATTAAATCGCTTTTTCTCAAAATCGACTTTATTAAATGCACGAACTACACGGATCCCGTTTAAATTTTCTCGAACAATCAAATTCAATTTGTCTGTCTTCTTTTGTAAAGAAACAAATAACGGAATCGCTTTTCGAGAAATGATGAAAATAAGAATAGATAAAACTGGTAAAGCTCCTAAAAAGACTAGTGAAAGTTTAGGGTCACGTGAAACCGCAAGGATAATCCCCCCGACCAACATTAATGGAGCACGTGTCATCATTCTTAATACCATATTTAAAACATCTTGGATTATCTTCACATCATTGGTTGACCTCGTAATTAAGGATGCAGGTCCAATTTTCTCAAATGACTGTAAAGAAAACTCTTCAACATGGGTAAATATGCTGCGTCTCACATCACGCCCAAAACCTTGAGAAGTCTTCGAGGCAAAATAAGAAACCCCGATTGTAATTGCGACAGCCGCCAATGCAGCAAGAATCATCCAAATTCCTGTTTTAATTATGTAAGGAATGTCACCGTTTACAATCCCAACATCTACTATATTGGCCATTAGCGTTGGCAAAAGTAATTCCAGGAGAATACCAGCCAATGTTAGTATGATGACCGCTCCTATTTGCCAATTATATGTTTTTAATTGCTTAAACACGTTCAGAATCACTTCCCTCTGCCCATTTATAATCTTTATCGTAGTGCTAATTTTTCATAAGGTCAATTGTTATTTCTTATGAATTTAAAAAGCGAATCTATCTAATAATAGACTCGCCTTTTTCAATACCACTATTCTAGTTTTTGACAGGAAGACCTGACAACCAGTTTATGAGGTATAATTATTCGCTTTACGGGCTCCCTCGGATTTTCGATTTTAAGAATGACGTTTTTCGCTGCTTCATAACCTAGAGAAAAGATATTAATATCAATGGATGTTAAAGGCGGTTGTGCCATCCTCGCTAATAAAACATTATTAAAGCTGACAATTGAAATATCTTTACCGACCGTCATTTCCATTTCATCAAGCATATGCATTACACCAAGTGCAACCAAATCGTCCGTAACGACTAATGCAGTTGGAGGTTCATCAAGTTTCAATAACTCTAAAATTGCTCCTCTGCCACTTTCTTCAAGAAATTCTCCATGAACTACATATTCATCTCTTAGTGTAATGTTAGCATCTCTTAATGCCTTCTCATAACCTAGCAAGCGGTCAACTGTAACAACTAGCTCAAGACTTCCACCTATAAAAGCAATTCTGTCATGATTTAGCGCTAGTAAATATTCTGTAACTTCCCTAGCAGCTCGGAAATTATCATTATCAATATGAGTTATTTGTTCCTCATTTTTATAAGGTTTACCAATAACAACGAAAGGGAAATTACTATTCATTAGATAAGACATAAGTTTATCTTCCACACGTGAGTTTAGAAGAACTAAGCCATCCACCCGTCCTCCCTGCACCATTTGAACGACTTCTTCATAAATTTCTTCCTTCGTCTTTCCCGTTGTCATTTGCAAAGCATACATTTTCTCATGGGCACTTTCACTAAGTCCTTGGAGGACACTTGAAAAAAATGGATTTTGAAAAATAACATCAGCTGATTCCGGCATGACAAGCCCAAGGACACTTGTTGATTTACTTGCGAGACTTCTAGCGATTAAATTCGGATGGTATCCTAATTCCTTCATTGCCTTCCTTACTCTTTTCTTTGTTTCTTCACTAATTCTTGGATTGTCGGCAATGACTCTAGATACAGTAGATGGAGCAACATTTGCAAGCTTCGCTACATCCTTGATAGTGATTGACATGCTAACCCTACTTTCATTTTCGTAAAAAATTTAGTAATAACGCGCGCTACCTCCTTATCCGTGGATGTTTTTTTCAAACGACCTATCCCTTGTTTGCACCAGCCTTTAGCCCCTCCACTAAATGGTCTTGGAAAATAAAGAACAAAATAGTTATAGGAAGCGCAACAAGAACAGCTCCAGCGGCAAAAGTAGTAAATTCAGTATTTCCGCGACCAGTAACCATTTCAAACAAACCAATAGCCAATGTTTTCTTTTCACTTGTTCTTAATACAAGTCTAGCAAAGATAAAATCCATCCAAGGTCCAATAAAATTATTTACAGCAATAAAAACAAGGATTGGCTTTGAAAGAGGCATCATAATTTTATAAAATATTTTCACATGACTAGCCCCATCAATTTTTGCGGCCTCCTCTAAACTACGTGGGAGCCCGTCAAAATAACCTTTTACAAGCCATGCTCCGAACGGGATTGATCCACCAGCATAAACTAATATTAATCCCCAATGATTATCTAGTAAATCTAGCTGCAATAGCAAGATATAAATAGCGATCATCCCCATAAATCCAGGGAACATTTGCAATACAAGCATCGCCATTAATCCTTGACGCCTACCAGGGAAGCGGAATCGCGAAAAGGCATAAGCAGCAGTTACTACGAGAACAGTAGAAATAATCATATTCCAAAAGGCAATCTTCAAAGTATTTTTATACCAGATCAAATAATCTGTTTCTTGGAAAAGATACGTATAGTGATGAAAAGACAAGGATTCCGGGAAAAGTTTTGTTGAAAATAAGGAGTCCCCCGGATTAAGAGAACCTGTTACCACCCAGATGACTGGGTATAAAACAAAAATGGCAGTAATGACAAGAAGTGTATAAATAAGACCACTTGTTAGTTTTTTCCTTAAGGACATGCTAATCATGACATCATATCCTCCTCTTTAAACGCTCTTGTATTTCTAAAGTTAATAATCGAGAAGGTGGCAATGACGATAAAGATCAAAATCGAAACAGCTGAAGCGACTGCAAACTGATTATTATCCAATGTCAATTTATAAATCCAACTAATAAGAATATCTGTTGAACCTGCATAAGTGTATTCCATATTAACAGGTCCACCTTGAGTCATAAGATAGATGATATTAAAGTTATTGAAGTTACCAGCAAATTGCATAATCATTAATGGTGCAGTAGCAAACATAATTAATGGCATCGTAATTTTCCAAAACTTTTGGCCTGGAGATGCGCCATCCACCTCAGCAGCCTCATAAAGTTCTTTATCAATATTGGTCATAACCCCACTCATCAATACCATCCAGAACGGGAAACCAAACCACATATTCACGACAACTAGAGTAATCTTCGCAAGCAGCGGATCTGATAACCAAGGGATCGCTGTCTCAATAATTCCCAAATCCATTAAGTAGCGATTAATCGGGCCGAATTGACCATTGAAGATATTTCTCATAATTAATATCGAAACAAACGATGGGATCGCCCAAGGTAAAATAAAAATACTTCTCCACAACTTTTTCAATTTAACCCCGCTATGATTAATGAATACCGCAAAAATCAATCCTATAAAAAAAGTTGTGATTGTCGCGAGAATCGCCCAGATAATTGTCCAGCCAAATACCCCGTAGAAGGTCGTGCTCCATGTTTTCATTTGGAATAGCTTAATGAAGGTTTCAAATCCAACCCAATCGACTAAATGTTTCGGGGGCAAATGATTGGGAGCTGAGTAATTCGTAAATGCAATCAAAACTCCAAACAACAATGGCAAAATCGTTAAAAACGAAGTGAATAGCACTGATGGGGTCAATAAAAGATAAGGAAATCCATTTTCCCAAATATTTTTAAACATCTCTTTTGCATTATTCGGTTTAATCCCCATTTCCTTCTTCTTCGCTACTTTATACGCATCACGAATATTTAAATAGTAAAACCAGATTAGTAATAGGAAAGAAATTAAAAATAAGATCCCTTCAATTAATAGAAAAATAGAATGATCTCCTTGGACAATTTCAAATCCTTTTCTCGACTGCGGTGTATCACCTAATGTTGTCAGTCCCCACATTGCCCATTGAAAAGGAACGGTCCAAAAGATTAATAGGTACGCCTCTACTATTAAAAAACCTAGCCCCTTAATAAACTGCCGATTATAGATTTGTCCTAGGCCCATAAAAAGAATTGATAAAAGTGCGGCAATAACAGGCTTGGAAAAGAACATTTTTTTAGAAGGCGTTTCTGGCATTCCTTTTCTTTCTTTCACTGCTACAGACATCATTACCCCTCCTTATTGTGTTGAGCTAACACCTCTAAAGGTATTAGCTCAACAAGATGATCTTTTTACTGCTGTGATTCAATTCCATCCTTTATTTGCTGAACACCTTTATCGAGGGCATCTTTCGGTTCAGCTTCTCCGTTCCAAATTGCTGTGAAAGCAACTTCCATCGCCCCCCATACTGGTTGCATTTCGGGGATATTCGGCATAGAAACGGAATATTGAGCTTGATCTAGAAAAGCTAACATATTCGGATTAGATTTGATTTTTTCATCTTCAAGTAGAGCTAAAGATGGCGGCAATTGACTAGTCATCTCATAGCGCTTTAATAACATTTCATCACTCGTTGCAAACTTAGCAAATAATGTTGCTGCACGAGGATATTCACTATATGAGTTCACAAAAAATGCTTTAACTCCTGAGAATGTAGTCGGAACCTCACCATTATCTAAAGCAGGCATTGTCGTAACACCAAAGTTTACACCTGAGTTTATATGTCCCTGCAATGCCCATGGTCCTGAAATATAATAGAGGAGTTTTCCTTCATCAAAATAGGAGGTCATTACATCTCCCGTAATATCTTCCTTTTTTAAAGGTAATAATTCTTTTTGAATCCGTTGCATTAATTCTCCAGCTTTTACAGCACCTTCATTATTCAAGCCTAAATCATCAGGGTTCGTATTATCATCACCAAAGACATAGCCGCCATAACCTCCTACAAATCCGTGCAAAAAGTAAAAGTCACTTGGCGGGAACATAAATCCGTATGATCCAGCATTTTTTTCCATGAATGCTTTTGACTGTTCTATCAATTCATCCATTGTTTTTGCTGGCTCAAATCCCATTTCTTCAAGCAAATCTTTATTATAATAGAGAGCTGTTGTTTCAATCGCTAAAGGGAAACCGAAAGTAGTAAATTCCCCGTCAGAGACCGCTGAAACCCCGTTAAATGCTCCTTCCATAAATCTTTCTTTATATTCTTCAGCATAATAGTTATCATAAATAAGTCCCGCAGTATCCATATTCCCAACATGATCATGTGGTCCCATAAAGACGTCTCCCCCTAAACCTGCTGGGCCATCTGTTTGTAGTTTGCCTGGGGCATCTGTATGACCAACGTCCTCATACGTTACAGGAATCCCAAGCTCATTTGTAAATTGCTCTGCAACAAATTTGATCCATTCCCCTTCTTCATCCCCATTTCCCCATACGATTAATTCAGCACCTTCTTCAGGTTCTAAGTCAGCAGATTCTTCCGGAGGGGCTTCGTTGTTCTCCTCTGCTTCATTCTGACCAGTTGTTTCTTTCTTATTATTTTCTTTAGGAGTAGTAGAACTGCCTGGCTTACTACATGCCGCTAATCCTAATGCCAACAAGGCAATAAAGAAAAGATAAAACAGTTTTTTCATTGATATTCCCACCCTTTTTTAATTTTTTATATAAACATCTGATGGTAATAGTCATCTAGATGCTTATTAACTTTCGCTTAAAATAATCGTTGAATAGGCTGGCAACGTAATACTCAATGTGTTGCTCATCTTCTCAATTTCCGTTAGATCACTAGTCTTAAAGAATATTTCTGAGAAATTTGCTTCTTTCTCATGTAAATCTAAGCTCTGTTCTTTATTCGCCAAGTTATGGATAACTAATACAGGTTGCTCACTATCATCTCGCTTAAAAATCACCATACCTGAATGTTTAGTTAAAGCGTTTTCAATTTCACCTGCAATCAGAGCTGGGTGAGAACGTCTTGCATGAATAAGTTGTCGGTAATGATTCAGTATAGAGTTAGGATCCTGCAACTGAGCTTCCACTGATTTTTTACTAAAGTCTTTATTATGTTTAATGACACGCCAACTTGTTTGTTCAGCTACATTATTGTCTTCACTCCATATAAAAGGTTCCCGTATTTCTTCATCTGGCTTCGATCCATCAAGCCCTGTTTCTTCACCATAATAGATGAACGGATTACCTGGTAATGTTAGAAGCAATGATGCAGCCATCTTAGCTTGATCTTCATTTCCTTTTACCTCAGTCATAACTCGTGGCATATCATGATTCGTAATAAAAGTAGAGTCTATATAGTGGCCATTCGATATTTTTTTGAAATAATCCCTTGTTCTCTTTAATGATGAAACAATCCCTGCATCACTTTCCGCCTTTACAGATTCCAGAATTTTTTCTGATAGATCAAAATTGAAGGCTGATGTCAGACCCTCATCAAGATATGGACCGACAACCGTAGCAGTATCCCAAACTTCCCCAACTAAAATCACATCTGAATTTACCTCCGTCATAGCTGAACGAAATTCTTTCCACCATTGATGATTTTCTTCTTCAGGATTTTCACTGCTTGATGGTGAAAAAATATGTTTAGCAGCATCAAGTCTAAATCCATCGACTTTCATCTCATCTAACCAAAACTTTCCGATTTCAATAATCTCCTTCCGAACATCTTGGTTATCAAAATTAAGATCAGGCATGCCATCCCAAAAAACTCCTTCATATTTTTCGCCTTTAGCATCATGCCACACTTTCTGACCCCATTCTCCTAATTCTGAAAGATTCGTATTTTCATTAGACCAAACATAGTAATCTTTATATTTTGGATCATTCGTCAATGCTTTTTTAAACCAAGGATGCTCGTTACTTGTATGGTTTACAACAAAATCGATAATGACCTTCATGTCTTTTTCATGTGCTTTCTCAATGAAAAGCTTCATATCTTCCAAATTCCCATAATCAGAATGGATGTCTTTATAATCCGTCACATCATAACCGTGGTAGCTCGGAGATGGATTGATTGGCATTAACCAAACTCCTTCAATACCCAAATCCTTTAAATAATCAAGTTTCTCCATAGCCCCTTTTAAATCGCCGATACCATCTGCGTTGGAATCAGCAAAAGAACGAATAAATATTTCATAGTAGACCCCGTGAGATTCTATATTAAGCAGCTCTCGTTCCTTAGTGACGG
The DNA here is from genome assembly GCF_001375535.1 of Bacillus niameyensis. GTDB lineage: Bacteria > Bacillota > Bacilli > Bacillales > Bacillaceae_C > Lederbergia > Lederbergia niameyensis. Next base: position 4,019,708 of record NZ_LN831197.1, on the reverse strand, counting down.
AATTCTTAGGTGCACAACTCGTCAAACTAATTAAGATAAACATCAAAACAAATACTTTCACGAGCCTAACAGTACGCTCCAATCCCTTATCACCACCTTAATCTCGCTTTGCGCAAACGGTTTCACAGATTTACCTATCATTATATTTTATTTATAAATTCTGTCAACACTTTGTTTTTAGAAATTTCATTTACTTTCTAATTGACATACTATTATATATGCTCTACATTAATATTTAACTTAAACAATTTCGAGGAGGGGTATAAATTGAATAAGCTAGCAATCTCTCATAGGTCAACTGATCATTATGCATACGCTTGCGCAAACAACGAGATACATATTATGTTAAAGGCTGAAAAGAATGATCTTAAAAAGGTCCAAATCGTTTATGGAGACCCCTATGACATGCCTGCTGGAAAGTGGAGCATTCAGAAAGTCGAAATGAATAAAACCGGATCAGACAGATATTTTGATTATTGGCAAACCGTCGTCAAACCACCATATCGTCGACTCCGATATGGCTTTGAACTGGATGATGGAGAAGATAAGTTGTTTTTTGGGGAAGGCGGCTTTTCTCATAAGAGGCCTGATGATATCGCATTTTATTTCGCTATGCCTTTTGTTCATGCAAGTGATGCTTTTCAACCGCCTCATTGGGTGAAAGAAACAGTATGGTATCAAATATTCCCCGAACGGTTCGCGAATGGTAATAAGAAAAATGATCCTGCCAGTGTACTGAAGTGGGGTAGTCGCGATCCAGAAGCACACCACTTTTTTGGCGGGGACTTGCAAGGCGTCATAGACCAGATTGATTACCTGAAAGAACTTGGAATCACGGGCATATATTTCACCCCTATTTTTAAAGCGTTTTCAAACCATAAATATGACACAATCGATTATCTAGAAATTGATCCTCAGTTTGGAGACAATGAAACTTTGAAAAACTTAATTGCAGTTTGTCATCGAAATGGGATAAAAGTGATGTTAGATGCTGTTTTTAACCATTCGGGTTTTTACTTTCCACAATTCCAAGACGTTTTGGAGAAAGGAGAAGATTCCCCTTATAAAAATTGGTTCCATATCCGCGAATTTCCCGTTGTAACTGAACCAATGCCTAGTTATGATACATTTGCTTTTACACCATTTATGCCGAAGTTAAATACTCAAAATGAAGAAGTAAGACGCTATTTACTTAATGTAGCACGTTATTGGGTCGAGGAATTTGATATTGATGGTTGGCGACTTGATGTTGCAAACGAAGTAGATCATCAATTTTGGCGAGATTTCCGTCGTGTCGTCAAAGAGGTCAAGCCAGATCTTTATATTTTAGGAGAAATTTGGCATGATGCGATGCCATGGCTCCGAGGAGATCAATTTGATGCGGTGATGAATTATCCTTTTACACGAAATATATTAGATTTATTCGCAAAAGGTACGATTACGCCAAAGGATTTTATTGAAAATATGACTTCCGTGATTCATATGTACCCTTCAACTGTTAACACAAGTGCGTTCAATCTCGTAGGAAGTCACGACACTCCAAGAGTTCTAAACGAATGCTCAGGAAATAGTGATAAGGTCCGGCAAATTTTCACCTTCCTACTCACATTTATTGGTACACCTTGTATTTACTATGGGGACGAGATTGGTTTGGATGGTGGTCATGATCCTGGCTGTAGAAAATGTATGGTATGGGAAAAATCAAAGCAAGACCAAGATATGTTTAATCATGTTCAAAAGTTGATTAGACTTCGGAAGGAATATCCGTTGCTTGGAAATGAGGGGCGACTATCCTTTTTACCAGTCCAATCTAACTGCTTTGCCTTTATGAAGGAAGATAATGATCAAAAAATACTTGTTGTCTTTAATGTCTCCGATCAATTAGAGCCATATACTCTTCCGGCTCCGGCTGTAGTGGACTTATGGACAGGCAAGGAACTGCGCAGCAACGAAGTAAAAATAGCTGGCCAAGGATTTGCGATATTAAAGTATTAGTTTGGGCTTTTTGCATTATTAGAAGATCTCGTGGCACTTTGGAGCGAATTTTTGCTGTATATATGCCACGAGAAAGTAATCCCTGTTCGAAATCCAGGTATGCAAGAAATAAAATCCACGCCTCCTGTATGAAGGTGTGGATTTTATTATAATTATTTATATTTTGGCAACCAATCACCATGGGCTTCTATTAGATCATCACAAAGAGAGACAATATCATCGATAGAAAGTTCTGCAGCTGTGTGCGGATCTAACATAGCCGCCTGATAGATGTGCTCTTTCTTTTGTGTAACAGCAGCTTCAATTGTTAACAGTTGAGTATTAATATTCGTTCGATTAAGTGCAGCCAATTGTTCTGGTAAATCACCTACGTATGTGGGTGTTACACCGCTACTATCAACAAGACACGGAACCTCAACTACAGCTTTTTCTGGAAGGTTACTAATTAATCGTCCTGTATTTAAGACGTTGCCGCCAATTTTATACGGGTTATTAGTTTCCATCGCTTCAATAATATAAGATCCATATTCATGTGTCCGGTCATGTTGTAAGTTCTTATTATTCACGAGATCTTCACGCATTTTCTTCCAGCCTGCAATTTGATTGACGCAGCGGCGTGGATATTCATCTAGTGGAATATTAAATTTCTCAATCAATTCTGGATAGCGGCTCTTAATAAAATATGGATGATACTCCGCATTGTGCTCAGACGACTCAGTTACGTAATAGCCGAAACGTTTCATTAATTCATAGCGAACCATGTCATGATGCTTCGTTTTCTGCTTTTCTTCAGCACGACGCTTAATTTCTGGATAAAGGTCTTCCCCGTCGCGAGTAATCTCCAGTAACCAAGCCATATGGTTGATCCCTGCAATTTTCCATTGAATATTATCTGTAGGCATGTCCAAAGAACGTAGTAAATGCGGTGCACAAACTTGAACACTATGGCAAAGTCCGACAGTTTTGATACCGCCATATCGAATCATTGCACCTGTCAGCGCAGCCATTGGGTTCGTATAATTTAGGAACCATGCATCTGGACATACTTCCTGCATATCTTCAGCAAAGTCAAGCATAACTGGGATCGTTCGCAAGTTACGGAAGATCCCTCCGATTCCAATCGTATCAGCGATCGTTTGACGGAGACCATATTTTTTCGGAATTTCAAAATCAGTGATTGTACAAGGATCATAGCCGCCAACTTGAATAGCGTTGATCACATATTTAGCTCCACGAAGCGCTTCTTTACGATCAGTATACGCTTTAATCTGAACCGTTGAGCCAGAAGTCTCCTTCATATTATTCAGCATTTTTTCGGAATCTCTTAATCTTTCATGATCAATATCAAATAAAGCGAATTCAAAACCTTGAATACTTGGAACGAGCATACAGTCACCAAGAACATTCTTTGCAAAAACTGTACTACCTGCACCTAGAAAAGTGATTTTTGACATCTGACAATCCCCCATTTTTATGGATAGCAACTTCTTGCTATTCCGGAATTTTCATCATTCATCATTTAAAAATAAAATAACCTGTTAAGACCATCATAAAAAGAACCTTCTAAAGTTACAATGGTAAAAAGACATTAAACCAGGGTAATTTATTGCTCTTATTCATCAGAGCTTTTCAATCGCTGCTTTTTGACTATTAATCTTATGAATGATTTTTGGATCAAACTTCGCCTTACGATCATACGTATATAATCCATTTACTTCTTGTTCGATATCATAAAGTTGGGTATAGCAAAATGCACAAATAGAGGGGTTGTTCAATAAAACTTCTGTCAATCCTTTGTATCGTTCCAAAAAGGCTTCCTCTGATTCTGGTTTATCTCCGTATCCCCAACCATCCTTCTCTTCAGGGTTCCACCAAATCCCACCATACTCACTAACAAAATATGGCTGGTCTTCATAGCGCTGGCGATCTGAGAACGTTACATACACTTCTTCCCCTTGAGCCATTTTTTCAAATTTTGCAGCAAACTTTTCAACATCCTGTTCATAGTCATGAATATCAAAAACATCCGTTACTACATGGAAATTGCCACTCGTATCAATAACTGGCCGTGTTGGATCCATTCTTTTCGTTACTTCATAAGTAATTCTTAATACTTCATCATTTTGCCTCGTTCCATTTTGATCCCATGTTTCATTAAATGGACACCAGCCAATAAGTGCAGGACTATTAAAATCTCTTTCCACTGCCTCCATCCATTCTGGCAGAAAACGCTCTAGCCCTTTCGAACCTGTTATATCTAATCCCCAATTTCCATGTTCTCCCCAAACAAGATATCCTAGCTGATCCGCCCAATAGAGAAAGCGTGGTTCGAATATTTTTTCATGCAAACGGGCACCATTAAACCCCATTGCCATAGCTAGTTCAATATCTTTGCGTAAATCTTCATCTGACGGTGCTGTATAAATACCATCTCGGTAAAAACCTTGGTCTAATACTAGGCGTTGAAAGACCGGTTTGTCGTTAATTAAAATCTTTTTATCTTGAATGGAAACAGATCTTACACCGAAATAACTTTCGACATGATCAACCACGGCTCCAGCTTTTTTAAGAGTAAGAGTTAAGTCATAAAGTCGTGGTTTCCCTGGTTCCCAAAGGTGAATCTCAGATAGCTTTAAAAGGGAATGGACGCTTGATCCCGCGACATCGGCAATTTCCGACGCTACTATTTTCCCATCATAATACGCTTCAAGTTCTACAGTTAGATTTTGTTCATACTGATTTAGTTGCAAATCAATAGCTACCGCTCCATTTTTCGGATTCGTTTGATAGGTTGATTTTTTTATATAAGTAGGAGAAACAGGTTCTAACCAAACCGTTTGCCAAATACCTGTCGTCCTCGTGTAATCACAACCAGCCGAATAATATCCCCCGCTTTGCTTCCCACGCGGTTGCAACCCAGATCGGTTATCATCCTCTGCACAAACGACGATTGTCGCTGCTTGACCATCTAATAAATCTGTAATATCGAAGGAAAAAGGAGTATATCCACCTTTGTGTTCCCCTGCTCTTTGCCCGTTCACCCATACAATGGTCTGATAATCGACAGCTCCAAAATGAAGAATGATTCGATTTCCTAACCATTCCTCTGGCACTTGGATTGTTCTTTTATACCAAACAGCTGCCATAAAATCAGTGTAGCCAATACCTGAAAGTTTACTTTCTGGACAGAAGGGTACTTGAATCGTTTCTGTAAAAGGACCTTCCTCGTAAAATTTACGGTCTATCCCACTTTTACCATGATCAAAAGCAAACTGCCATTCTCCATTTAAATTCATCCATTCATTTCGGACAAATTGTGGGCGCGGGTATTCATTTCGCAACATGTTCATAATCCTCCATTCCGATTAGTATATAGGCTTACTTATATACTATTTCTCTACTAACTAGCCACATTCCTTTCTATAGTAGAATCTAAATGACCATGCTACAATAGGAAAAAATAAAGAAAGTGGGTAAAAAATTGCTTAGCGATGGTATTCACAAAAAATTTGAATCCTTTGGTTTTCGTTTTAATGGGGAACATCAAGATAATGTCGTCGGGATTTATTCCATTGGATGGGAACTAGTGAATACGACTAGTTATAATTGGAACGGCATGAACCGTAGCGAAGTTGGGAAATTTGTTTTTCAATACACATTAGCTGGCAAAGGGATGATTGAAGTTAATGGGAAAAACCGCACCTTAACTTCTGGACAAGCTTTTCTTGTAGAACTTCCTAGTAAACATCGATATTTTTTCCCTGAAAATAGTGACAATTGGGAGTTTATTCACATCACTCTGTACGGAAATGAAGTGAAAAAGGCCTTTCATTTTATTACAGAAAAAATAGGCCACGTTATTTCATTCCCACCTGATTCAGAACCGATTAAAGTATTATTAGCTATTTTTCAACAAGCAGTCGAAAAAAATATAACAGATTCTTATCAAGCTTCATCCCAAGGCTATGCCTTTATTATGGAACTTTATCGTTTCTTGCAAAATATTGGTGCGCCGGTTCAATTATGGCCAGAACAAATTACGAAAGCAGCCCTATTTGCCAAAAAAAATTACGCTAAACCAATTGGTCTGGATGAGTTAGTTCAAGCGTCCGGACTATCTAAATACCATTTTACAAGGCTCTTTCACAAAACAACGAATACGACACCATTGCAATATTTAACGAAGGTACGGATTGACCGCGCCATCGAATATTTACGTTCTACCGATATGACCATTGAAGAGATTGCGAGATTCGTAGGTTATTCTAATGGAAATTATTTTAGTAAAGTTTTTAGTAAACGAGTTGGCATGCCTCCGGGGCAATTCCGAGAAAGCAAGCATGCCGTCCCAGTTGATTATCTATTCATTGATTAATCATACAGCTAGTTATTGCAAGCCAAAAAGCCAATCTTTTTATATTGGCTTTTTGGCTTTTCTATTTAGCCTGTTTAGCGGCACATCTCATCGATTAAAATATATTTTCTTACCGGTTTGCGCACTTTCTATCGCCTTATAAACCATTGAGATACTATGGAGATTATCTGTACAATCAGTTTCAGCTTTCCGACCCTCGATCAAAGCGTCAAACATCTCATCAAGACAACCAAAATGCCCTTCTCGTCCACTCCACTTGGAAGTTGTTTCCACTTTCTTTACTTTATAGTGAGATGGATTAGATTCATCAGGAGAAGCAATTTCAGCAAATGGACGGTTGGCCCCATCCCAAATAGCTGTGCCTTTACTTCCGATTACTCTCCACGCCGACTCCCATGAAGTCGGTGCTCCGATTGCACTCCAAGACCCCCGATAATTGAAAACCATTCCGTTATCCATTTCGAATATACAGATGGCAGATGCATTCCCGTCATACCATGACCCAGTCGGATTAAATTCATGACAATACACAGAAACTGGATTAGCACCTGATATGAACCTAGCTTGATCAAAAGTATGAATAGCCATATCAAGAATTAAAGGGCTTTCCATTTTTTCCCGAAAACCACCAAAGTGTGGATCGAGGAAAAAATCGGCTGTAATCCAACCTTGTTCGCCAATTTCACCAGATTGCACAAGATGATGGAGTTCCCTAATTTGGCTATTATAACGCCGGTTTTGCATAACGTTATATTTTTTTCCAGTTTGTTTGGCAGCTTCCACCATCATGAGAGCCTCTTTCATTGAGGTGCCCATTGGTTTCTCTCCAAAGACATCACAACCTAGATTCAAAGCTTTGACAGTAATATCGTTATGACTTTCTGGAATAGTGACATCAAAAACTAAATTGGCTTCAGTTTCTTTAATGGCTGATGTAATATCTGAAAAAGTCTGACAGGCTAATTGGTATTTTTCAGCCATTTTCTTTGCTGTATCCTGAACGACATCGACTAGAGCAACAATTTCAACATCTTTTCTTGCAATAGCATATTCAACCCATATATTCGCCATACTTCCACATCCTACTAGTGCGACTCGAAACTTAGACATTTTATCACCCTTATTCTATATATTAACTGGCAATGGTTCCGGCTTTTTACAAGTACTTGAAAGCTCAAAATGAATTCCTCTCTCGGAGGATTCGATAAATGCATGCATCGCATCTAATACATGAAAAGCCAGTTCCCCATTTGCACGATGCGGGCGACCAGTTTGTAAAGCTTCAGCCATATCCGCTACGCCAATTCCTCTACTATTATTGGTAAATCCATGAGTCAGTGGCACCTCTTCCCACTTAAGGCTGCCATGTTTCCGCAACAAAACGGGACCGCCAAAAGTGTTCGGATCCGGTACGATAATCGAACCCTTTGAACCATAGATTTCCATATGAGGTAGTTTAGAGCCTGCTATATCAAAACTAGTAATAATCGTTCCAACAGCACCATTTTCAAAATCAAGCACGCCAGCAATGTGAGTGGGAACTTCCACTTGAATCGTTTGTCCAAATCTCGGTTCACTCGTTATCTTTCTTTCTGGAAAACTAATTCGAGCTGATCCCGTCACTCTCCGAATCGGACCGATTAAACTAATCATCGCTGTAAGGTAATATGGGCCCATATCAAACATTGGACCACCGCCCGATTTATAATAAAACTCTGGATCGGGATGCCAGTTTTCATGCCCAGGACTCATCATAAAGGCAGTTGTTCCGATCACTTCACCCATAACCCCATCGTCAATTAATTTGCGACATGTTTGTAAACCGCCACCTAAAAAAGTATCAGGTGCACCGCCAACACGTAAACCTTTTTTATTAGCCAGGAGCAGGATTTTCTCTCCGTCCTCGCGAGTTATCGCCAACGGCTTTTCCACATAAACATGCTTGCCTGCTTCAAGTGCTGCTAGACAAACTTGCGCATGTGCCTGCGGTATTGTTAAATTAATGACAATGTCAATATCAGAGTCTGCTAATAGTTCTTCAACCGTATAGGCATTAGGTATATTGTATTGCTTTGCACGTGTTTTTGCCCGCTCAAAGTCCAAATCAGCGCAAGCAACAATATCGAGAATCGGGAATTTCTCTCCTGCTTCACAATAGATAGAACTAATATTTCCACAACCGATAATTCCGACTTTTACTTTACTCATTTGTAGCCTCCTAGTACTCGAAACTAATACACTAATTAATTTCTACTAGAATTTCATTATTCCTTCCAATTTTCTATGGTAAGCTACTAACAAGAGGTGTTCTTATGAAAACTAAACCTATTTACGTAGAAATCCCGATCGAAGCAGAAATGGATCGATTATGGGAGGCAACGCAAAATCCGCAGATGCATGAACAATGGGATCTTCGCTTTTCATCGATTACTTACAAGCCGAAGGAAGAAGGGCAACCACAACACTTTGTCTATGAAACGAAGATTGGCTTAGGACTAAAAATTGCTGGTTGGGGCAAAAGTGTTGGTGAACACCATGCAAAAGACGGATCACGAACATCTTCCTTGCATTTTGGAACAGACCAGGCACTTTCGATTATTCGAGAAGGGCGCGGTTACTGGAAATACGAACCTAATGGGAACTCTATCAAATTCTTCACACAATATGATTATGATGTGAATTGGAGAATAGTAGGAAAAGTTATCGACAAATGGCTATTTCGTCCAATAATAGGCTGGGCAACAGCGCTTAGTTTTGATGTTGTGAAAAGATGGCTGGAAAAAGGGGAAACACCCTCCTCTCAATATATTCGATTCTTTTGCAGTTGGTTGATTACATTCCTTTTCCTATTCATTTGGCTTTATCATGGGCTCGTTCCTAAGATTACGAATGCGAATCCGGAAGAAATTGCAATGCTAGAAAACCTATTACATTTGAACACAGATTTAGCACAATCACTAACAGCGATTTTTGGTGTTGGGGAAGCTTTATTTGGAGTCATTTTATTACTTTATCCCCGAAAAAGGATTTTATTTGCACTACAAATGATCGCTTTTCCATTGTTAGGTGCATCGGCAATTCTTTCTAATCCAGAATACTTAGCCCATCCGTTTAGCCCTTTAACTTTTAATCTAGCATTAATTGTTCTATCGATTATTGGCTATGTATTATATAAAGACTTACCCACTGCAAAAAATTGTAAGAGAAAGCGAGTGCGCCATGTCCATTTATAAGGAAGTGATGGGGAAAGATTTTGTTCATCTTCATCCAAAGCTACAAAAGAGATACGAACAATTGGAATTCACTCCTTTTCAAGCGAAAGGCGTGATGAAGAACATCCAGGGCGGGCCAAAATATTTGTATCCATTTTTCCAATTAGGTGTTATGTGGAAACTGCTTTTTCCAGAGCGAGGAGAAGATATCCCCTTTACAATCGCAAACACTCCTCTCATTGGTCAGAACGGTGAAAAACAGATTCATTGGGAGCGGATCTTCTATTTTAAGAAAAAGAAGCGCTATTTTAATGCCTTAATGAGTCTTGATGCAAAGAGGAAGATTATTAAAGATTATCTTGGTGAACCTAGTTTGATATATTCGGACTTAGTTATGACAGCAATGGCGGATGGTAGTTTGCAAATCGATTCAAAAGACCAGCGTCTTGTTCTAGGCAAGATCGAAATCCCTTTACCGCAGTTGTTCCAAGGATTGGCAACTGTGAATGAATGCTATCTTGAAGAGGAAAAAGTGTTTCAGATTAAAGTCGTTGTGACAAATCCAATTATCGGAACTGTTTTTGCGTACGAAGGAGAATTTAAACCATATGACACTTCGAACATTTTCATGGATTCATAGTTTATTATTTTTAGTTATTGCTTATTTTAGTGTGCAACCGTGGCCATCACTTATGTTAACACTCGCACAGATAGTATTTATTCCAATCGTTCTACAATTAGTTCAAAACAAGGGAGATTGGTTTTATAAAAATTATTTTTTATTCGCCATTCCCGCTTACATAGCCGTCGCCATTCTTCAATGGACAGATCGGACAGCCTTTGATGGTGGTTTGGCAGCGATTTATTTATTATTCACTTTAGTTGTTTCATTATATGGGGTAGCAAGATTTTTACGAAGGGGCTTTCGAGCTTTAGAGGAATTTACGATCGACTTAGGACTCATTTATTTAGCGATTGGCGGAATGTGGTTTTTTGCTTCAGAAGCTAATATTGATACAGGGTTTTCTGCTCTAATTACATGGCTAACAGCAATCCACTTCCATTATTCAGCTTTTTTATTGCCGATCTTTGTAGGTTTTCTAGGGAGATTAAGAAAACCCCGCTTGTTCCGACTCGTGTGCTTTCTTATTCTCATTTCACCGCTCGTTGTCGCAATCGGGATTACCTTTTCACGTTGGATCGAGTTATTCTCTGTCATTTTCTATATCATCGGCATTATAGGATTACTAGTTATCACTCTCCAAGCCCGCTTTAAAACGGCTTGGCAAAAAAGCATAGTTTTGATTTCATTTGCCGCATTACCTGTTACGATTGGCTTTTCGCTCCTATATGCACTAGGAAATTTAGGAAGCTCCTTTTATGTTACGATTGATTTCATGCTTCGCTTTCATGGGGTTATGAATTGTCTCATTTTTGGGTTGCTCGGTGTGATCGGTTGGTCTCTTTGTGTTCCAATTTCTAAGGTGCGTGCTTTAAATTTCCCTGTTAGTCGGATGCGCGGGAAAATAGTAGTCGGGGAAAGGCTGCTGAAAAAGAAAATTGATAACAGGAAAAAGTATCGTGGACTTGTCGATAATATGGAGATATATGAATCTGTCTCCCCTTCTCCAAGTGTTCGAGATTTTTATGAAAATACATTAGACTATCGACTTTTTGCAATAGTAAAGTGGAAAGGCTGGTTTAAACCTCTCGCCTACGTGTACCGATTCGCGAGTCGCCACGTAAAACAGCTTAATTTACCTTTCTCCAATAAAGAGGTAGAAATGATCGGCGGGATTTATCCTATTCACGATGATGCTGACGGAAGGAAAGCACCAAGGGCCTGGGTGCGAAAAGTCAGAGATGAAGTGGTCTTTGTCGCGATTTATTCCGAACATCAAACGGAAACAAAAACGTATATGAATATCGCTCTACCCCTCCCTTGGTCGTCCATGATTGGAATTTTGGAATTAAAACAAATGGGTGAAGGACTCCAATTATCAAGTAAAGGTTGCCATGAATCTGATGCAGGGATTTACCTCGCTTGGAAACAATTTTTATTCAAGTTACCTTTATCAGAAGTTTTCCATGTAGATGAAGTGGCAAGTGGAGAGTTGAAAGCTCATCATAAAATGCGGATTTTAGGTGTGCCGTTTTTAACGATTGATTATCGGATCGTTAAGAAGGACGGCTAAATAAAGAACTTTCCATAAGTCACTGAACAACCAATATTGAAATCCAATATGACGGTCAATTGATTGGGTTGATCAATGACAGAAGGAGTATGTAATTTAGTGTTACGAGTAATGTTCTGGCTGAACAAGTGACGCTTCTATTCGACCGAAGAAAGAAAAAAAGCGGAAATGGGCGAATAGAGACTTTCTATTCGACCGAAGAAAGAGAAAAAGCGGAAATGGGCGAATAGAGACTTTCTATTCGACCGAAGAAAGAGAAAAAAGCGGAAATGGGCGAATAGGGTATTTCTATTCGACCGAAGAAAGAGAAAAAAGCGGAAATGGGCGAATAGGGCGTTTCTATTCGACCGAAGCAAAAGAAAATCACAGAAATGCGCGAATAGGGCGTTTCTATTCGACCGAAGGAAAAGAAAATCACAGAAATGCGCGAATAGGGCGTTTCTATTCGACCGAAGGAAAAGAAAATCACAGAAATGCGCGAATAGGGCATTTCTATTCGACCGAAGGAAAAGAAAATCACAGAAATGGGCGAATAGGGCTGTGGCATGAGAAAAGGTTAGCTATCGTTTTTTGGAAGCTTCTTTTTGTTTAATTCCTTTAGCGTGGAAAAGCAAATGGAGAAAAAACGAATCGATTTTCTCCATTTGCTTTATTATAGGATTTTAAAACAGGGCTTATGTATGCCCTATTAAGATCGAATCGTTGACATTAACTCTTTTTTCATATTCTTCATTTCCTGCCAGATCGCATCTTTTTCCAGGTTATGTTTTTTCGCAATCTCTTTCAGAGTTGTACCTGCTTGATGTTCGTTCCATATCTCTACTACAGGACGATTGCTAAGTTTTGCAATGACAGCTGCCTTCATGAACTTTTGAATGCAAAATTTTTCAGTGTTAGCTTTTAACTTCTGTAATTCTGCCACAGGCGTATTCGTATATTCAGCTAGAAATTGAAAAATAGCCGCTTCATTTTCTTTGTAAAACTTTTTCATTTCCTCATGTTTAGCTTTCATTTCTTCATGCTTTGCTTTTACCTTTTCATAATCGACTTTGAAATCAGCTGCCGTTTTTTCCCATGAACCACTCTGTTTGTAATGCTTCAAAATGACAGCAATATCAAGCTTTTCACTGGCAACCATTGCTATTCCCTTTGCCTTAAAAATTTCTTCTTTCGTATACCCTTGGTCAACGAGGGATTTCCAATCTGTTTTCTCCATTTTCGAATGATCAGGCTGCGAAGGGCCTGGCTCATGAGCCGATACACTCGCCACTGTCATCATTCCCATAAGCAAGAAAGTTAACGAAACAACTAACAATTTACGTTTAAACAAAAACAATCACTCCTTTTCTTCTATTGTCGCGTGTTAGTTTAACCAGAAAAGGAGGAAAAATGAGTATTTGTTAAATTTTTACCATTTAAATGTTCGATAGGAAAAGGTTCAGTACCAAGCTCCAATTCCAGTCTTTACGTTACAAGCAATCTCATAAGAATCTTTTTGTCAATTTATGTTGATAAATAAAATAAAAAGCCCTATTATACCCCTAGGACTTTTCTTATCTACTTTTCACTAATAAATTGACTGCTTCTTTCACAATTTCTTCTGTGCTCTCGCCATTTTCAATATTTTGTCGAACACATTGCTCTAGATTATTACTAACAATTAAACCAATAGTGCGATCAATCGCATTACGTGATGCAGATAACTGTGTGACGACATCCCTGCAATCCTTATTTTGCTCAATCATATTTAAAACACCTTTAATTTGACCTTCAATGCGTTTTAAACGATTGACAACTGATTTATCATAATCCACTTGTATTCTCCTTCCGTTGTTATCTAACTTCACTAAGAGTATACCCCTGTGGGTAAGATGTCAAGTGGATGATGATTTAAACTTTAGTATTGTACTTAACTGCTTTAACTGTCTTTCTAGAACATCGACTTCACTACGCCATTCAAATTTCGGTCCCGTTCCTCCATATTCCAATGTGACGACTTTTGGATTTGTTATCCGTAGTGTCCGAGTTAACAGTTCATAATCGATATCTTGCATTTCCAAATGGCGATCACGTAAATGGCCTTTGTCAGGATCTGGCGCTAGTCCACATACATGAATCTCTCTCACTCGATCGAGTGGAAGTTTTTGCAGATACTCTATCGGATCTTCTTGTCTGTGCCAGGTGGCGACTCTAAGATGGGCTAAATCCAACAATAGATCCACATCTGCTTGCTCACAAATTTCTGTTATCACTTCTGGATCAGTCGCAGGGCGGAGTGTCCCTCGAAATCCATAATAAGGAACATTTTCTATAAGTAAGTCGACATCCATTTCTGCTTTCCACTTAAGGACATTTTTTAGCATTCTATCGATAATTTCTTCATCACTAATATTGTCCGTGTCCCAATCTTCCTGTTTCGCAAGTAAATGCAAAGCAATATGAGGAGATTTACATGCTGCTACCGCTTTATTTATATCAGGAAAATCAAATGCGGAAAAATCAGTGAGACTTGCATGGGGCAAAGTATGCAAAAGCATAGGGGCATAGGGCCTGCATATGTCTATTTCCTTCCAAACCGTATCCTCTTTAGAAAGCTTAATCCAATCGATCGTGACAGCTCTTTTATCCAATAAAGAAAGTAGTTGCGGTGAATAATTACAACCTAATTGAACCAAACCAATCCACTCCTTTTTACAATTCTTCGTCCATCAATGCCCCCCAACGGACATATTTAATTATTTTTTTCGCTTCTTCTGTAGCCCGTGCTCTTCCCTTTTCGCTTAAAAACCAATTATCTTTTTTCGTAGATTGGTTCTCCGCAGGGCAAAAGGAATACTCAATCCAACTCGGCATATACGTTTTTAAAGTCAAAAAGGTTCTCCGCATATGATAGTTGGAAGTGACAATTAATAAGCGATTGATATGGTGAAGTTGAAAATATCTATCTAAAACTAGTAATGATGCAAGGACGTTTTCTTTTGTATTCCGTGATTGGGTTTCAACTAAAATATCTTTCTCCGGTATACCAAGCTTAATTGCTTCATTCTTAAGTAAAACAGCCTCAGGATGAGGGCTACCTTCCCAAACAGAACCACCCGAAAACAAGATTTTATTTGCCCGGCCTTCCCGATATAATTGAAGCGCCTTTGGCAGTCGGTATTTAGAAGCGATTCGACTGCCAAATACAAAAATACAATCTCCCTTTTCTACATCATCATCCATATTTGTATATAGCAGTTTATGAATCTCTTTATCTGATAACTGGTCTGGATTTAGTTCGGAAATTTCCATTTGACCATCTTCCCTTTAAAGTTTATCGAACATCAAAATAAGGAATTTCTTCATCAAAAAGAGGTGTTTCATGCAAAGCAATCTTCGCTCCAAGCGACTGAAATGCTTGCACTGCGTTTTCATAGCCTCGTTCAATATGATGGACTCCCGTAATTTTTGTCTGACCTTCTGCAGCCAATCCCGCAAGAATTAAACAAATCCCTGCTCGAATATCTGATGCATGAACGAGAGAACCTTTCAAAGCTGTTTTCCCTTTAATAAAAGAAACACCTGAACGCACTTTAATATCGGCACCCATTTTTCTTAATTGATGAACATGATTAAAACGATGAGGATAAATTTTATCGGCAATAATACTTTTACCATGAGCTTGGGTTAACAAAGCCGCTAATGGTTGCTGCAAATCCGTTGCAAAACCAGGGTACATCGCTGTTCTTACTCTCGTAGCTTTGATGATGCCATTTGAATGGGCCGTTACCGAGTTGTTGCCTTCCTCAATATCGAATCCGATTTCGGATAGCTTTAATAAGCATGATTTTAAATGCTCAGGGATTACGTCTTCCACTGTTACAGTTCCACCTGTTAGCCCTGCAGACATTAAAAATGCCCCTGCGATTAAACGATCAGGAATGACTCTATGGGTACAACCCGTTAAATATGTCACTCCCGTTATCCGAATTGTATCTGTCCCAGCGCCACTTATCTTTGCCCCCATCTTATTTAATAAAATAGCTGTATCAATGACTTCAGGATCCCGTGCTGCATTTAATAAAATCGTCGTTCCTTTTGCACGAACGGCAGCTAACATGATGTTGATTGTCCCACCGGAAGTTATTTTATCGAAAAAGATGGTTTCGCCTCTTAACTCATTTGCCTCTACCACATAATAATCTTTATGATAGTTGAACTTGGCGCCCATCATTTGTAAAGCTTTGACATGTTGATCAATTGGCCGACTAACAAAATCATCTCCACCTGGATAGCCAACTTCAACTTTTCCATATTTAGCCAATAAGGCACCGACAAAATAATATGCCGTTCTAAAAGTTGATGTCTTTTTAGGATCGAGGGATGTATGAACGATCTCTCTGGGATCGATCCGAACGACACCGTTAAGGTCACGACTAATTTCACAGCCAATTTCATCACAAATTTCACTAATCACACGAAAATCAGCAATATTAGGTATTCCATATAACGTCACAACCTCATCACTTAAACAAGCTGCAGCTAGTAAGGCAAGTGAGCTATTTTTAGAACCTGGAATACTTACAGAACCATGTAATGTTGGCGATTGTTCTACACTAAGCCATTTCAAAGGGATTCCACTCCATTCTCTTCATCCGCAAAAATAATCTCTACATTTCTTTTTCTAATTTCCTGAACAGCCGTCTCAGGTGCAGCTTGATCTGTAATGACGACATCCATTTTTTCAATCGGTGTTAATGTTATAAACATTTGTTGGCCTAGCTTTTCATGTGGGGCTAAACAAATATTTTTACGAGAAACTTGTGCCACCATTCGCGCAAAGGCTGCGCCTTCCGGAGTTGCAGTACTGATCCCATTTGCAGCAATTCCCCCACCTGTTATAAATGCGATATCTAATGTAAATTTACTCATCATTTCGATTGCAAGAGTATCAATTATGCTTCCAGCTGACTCTGCACGAAGTTTTCCTCCAATTAGGTAGGACGTTACATTTTCCTGTTTTCGAATGAGTTCAGCAATCTTCATTGAATTGGTTATGACAGTAAAAGGAATATCATTCGGAAGATACTTAAGCATCCCATATTGAATTCCAGCACCGCCGATATATACCGTTTCATGCTCTTTTATTAAAGAAGCAGCCAACTTGGAGATCGCATTTTGATGCGGGGCTCCATCGCCATATCTTCGTGATTCTGGCTGTGGCATTGTGCGAACCTTAGGAGTCGGGATTTTGGAGATCGCACCTCCATAGGTTTTTTGCAACAAACCTTGATCCTCCATGATCGTTAAATCTCTGCGGATCGAATCAATCGATATTTGGAACATCTCCGAAAGATCTTTAGCAATCACTCGCCCTTCCTTTTGCAAGATTTCTACTATTTTCTGTCTACGTTCCTCGGCTAACATGACTTTCATCCTCTCGAAAGAGTTATTGTTACATCATATTATGCCTGATTATTCATTATTGTCAATGCATGCATTCATGTTTATTCATTTTGTTTCATTTTACCCTCTAGATGTTGGAGTGTTGAAGATGAAAAGTGTTCGAAAAAAACTCAAGCATTATAATGGAGAGAAAGCTTTATATTAGCGTTCTCCCGAAGGATGAAGGAGTGGGAATATATGAGTGGCGAAAACAAGATAAGCAACTTTCATTTCAATAATAATTGAATCAGCCCATTTGTTAATATAAAAAGAGCCTAACTATACAAGTTTTATATAAAAACTTGCATAGCTAGGCTCTTTAATTTTTTTAGTTCGCATGTTGAGAATAATATTAGCAATTACAACATCACCACTTCCCATGTTTAGGATATTCTTCGTTTATGTATTCTTGGATTCTTTTTTTACTGCCAGGCGAAATATCCTTTGGTAAATCATCAACCTCAAATAAATTAATCTTCTCTATTTCATTATTCTTTTTTGGTTGTAAAGTGAAGTTTGTACAAATAAATACAGCGATATGATCATTTTTATATTCAAAGAAATTACTATAAACACCAAATAGTTTAATGTCGTAAAGGTTAGCACCTAGCTCTTCTTCACATTCTCTTCTAATTGCCTGTTCCAAAGTTTCATTTTTTTCTACGCCCCCGCCGGGAAGATACCAATGATTCTGATAAGTGTGCTTCACTAATAATATTTTTTTATCTTGAATTAATAAAATTCTAACTCCCATAGTAATTGGTCTAGTAATATACCATTTTAACTTAGCCGCTTTATATAATGTTTTCTTAATTAAACTCAATTAGTTTCTCCTTTCTAAATACTTTATACAAGTTTTATTCTGCAGAAAAATTAAGAATCCTGCACTTTAACTTCACTTATTGAAGTCCACATAATTTGGAAAATCGATGGCAATCCCTAAAAATTCTATTCAGGTTTATTGGATTGATCGTTTAAAAAGAACTCTCCTCCTTTTTCAATATTTTCATCTAAGTACAGTATCGATTCAAAAGAAAAAAACGCCACATGAAAGGCGTTTTCTATTAGAGAAAGTTACTACTTTATATTAAGTAAGCTTACATTTGTAGATTTTCCATCCCTACAGCACATTCTCCCGATACCACTTACCTGCTGCTTCCACTTCACTCATTGTCAACTGGTGGCCTCTATTTTCCCAATGAAGTTCAACATCCGCACCAGCATTTTCCAATAACGATTTGAGATCTTCCGACTCTTTCGAAGGACAAATCGGATCATTCGTACCAGCTGCAATAAAAATAGGTTTGCCTGATAATTCAGGAAGCTCAATTCCTCGTCTCGGTACCATTGGATGATGCAAGATCGCTCCTTTTAGGGCACCTTGATAATGGAAAAGCAAGCTTCCTGCGATATTAGCACCGTTTGAATAACCGATCGCCACGATGTTCTCGCGATCAAATCCATATTTTTCAGCTGCTTCATCCAAAAATTCATTTAACTCTTTTGTACGGAAAACCAAATCCTCTTCATCAAAGATTCCTTCGGCTAAACGTCGGAAAAAACGCGGCATTCCATTTTCTAACACATTTCCTCTAACACTTATCACATTTGCATCTGGATCAATTCTTTCTGCCAATGCTAGTAAGTCATGCTCTGTTCCACCTGTTCCATGTAATAAAAGTAGAGTTGGTTTTGCCGAATCATTTCCTTTAATAAAAATATGCCTCATGGTTAAACCTCCCCCTTAGTTCTCATATTCTTTTTGGAATTCTTTTGTACTTCTAACAGTATCAATTGGACGAACTAGCTTCTCAATTTCATCCCGCTGTGCTTCAAAGTATGGCGGCAATGATAATTTTTCTCCTAAAGTTTCGTATGGCTCATCTTCCATAAACCCAGGTCCATCTGTGGCGATTTCAAATAAAATTTGTGGAGTCACTCTAGAATATAAGGAGCCAAAATAGAACCGCTCGACAAATCCAGAATTCGGTAAACGGAAGGACTGCAAACGTTTTGTCCATTCATCTAAATGAGCACGATCTTCTACACGGAAAGCCGCGTGATGAACTGTTCCAAATCCTTGGCGGGCACTAGGTAGCATCGTATTGTATTCCACAACTACTTGCGCACCGTTACCACCCTCGCCCATTTCAAATAAATGGAAGGAACCATCTTCGGCAACTTCCTTAAACATAAAGACTTCTTCAAGAAGTGCCTTAAAATAATCAAATTGAGAAACCCGAACGAAAATGGGACCTAAACCAGTAATCGCATATTCCAATGGAACCGGACCTTTTTTCCATGGTGTACCAGACACCACCCCTTTATTATGTTCATCAGATATTAATTGGTATTGTTGGTCATCAAAATCTGCGAAAGAAAGTGTCTTCCTGCCAAATTGTTCTTTGATCTCTGTATGTTTTACATTCAATCGGTTAAATCGCTTGACCCAATAATCTAAAGCCGCATCAGTTGGAACGCGGAAAGAAGTTTTAGAAATTTCATCTGTGCCATGTACCCCTTTTGGTATTCCTGGAAAGTCAAAAAACGTCATATCTGTACCAGGTCCACCAACATCATCCGCAAAAAACAAATGATATGTTTGAATATCATCTTGGTTCACTGTTTTCTTAACTAAACGAACTCCTAATACATTTGTAAAAAAATCATATATCTTTTCCGCACTGCTTGTAATGGCTGTAACATGGTGAATTCCTTTTAATTCGTTCATTGTTGATTCCTCTCCTTTATCTTAGTACTGTTATAGGAACTAGAGACTCATTAAGATTCGCTTAAATTATCTCTAATTTATATATCTCTAATATGAGATATATAATAATATATTTTTCTAGTTCTGTCAATTATGCAGGCTACAAAAAAAACAAACTGCTTTTACGAACAGTTTGCCCTAATAATTGTCTAAGATTCTGGATTAAATTTACCTAACTTTTTTAACTGCTCCACCATAACTTGCTTTTCACTCAGGTTTAATCCGCCCATAATTTCAGTCATCGTTTCTGCGTGTTTAGGAAAAATTTCTTCCATTAATTCTTTTCCTTCATCTGTAATAGCAGCATAAGTCACCCTTCGGTCAGTCGGACAAGCCACCCGCTTTACATACTTCTTTTTCTCCAACTTATCAACAACATAAGTTATACTACTTGAAGCAATTAATATTTTTTGGCCAATTTTTTGGATTGGCTGATCTCCCTTATTGAATAACAACTCAAGAACCGCAAATTCTGTTGGATTCATGCCATAACTTTTATAGTTATTGGCCATTTTCTTATCAATCGCTTGCAATGCGCGGTATAAAACAACATATAGTTTTAAGGATAATTCCTGGTCTTGATTTAAGCTTTCTGAACTATTCATATAATCATCACCTATTTTAAAATTCTCTAATTTGTATATCTCTAATTAGTGTTATTCTAATATATTCTTTAGTAATAATCAAATTTTCATTACATTAAATTATAAATATTTTTCTCAAAACCATATTTCAATAAGTGAACCATTATTTCATTTTATGTTATAATAAATATGAAAATGGAATATATTAAAAACGACCGTACGGCGCTGGAACGCCGAACGGTCAGTAATAGAATCGCTTTAAAGGCGATCAGCAATTTGCGGATAATCCGCCCATCGCTTGCTAGGCTCAAGGGCGGATTATTTCTTATGGTTAAATGACAGGATTGCCAGGATTAAACTTGAAAAAGCGATTGCAAGCATTAACCCCTCGAATACAGTCATCATAACAGCATCTCCCTCCATCTCAAATTGACCGAGACAGGGACAATGGAATGGTGCTGACCACCCTTGAAAACCTATTCTATTACATACTCATTATACCATTAAATCCCTATACAAATTTAAAAAAGCAAGGCTATAAAAGATCATTACAGCCTTGCTTTTGTTTCCCAAGTTACTATAACTCCACTTCTTTTCCTTTTTCGGAAGACTCATAGATCGCTTCCATAACTTGAGATGTAATAAGGACATTATCAATATGTGAGCGAATTTTTTCATTTTTAATAGCTGATTTAACGAAACCATCAATCTCCTCATAGAACATGTCACTGTGAGAGTAGGATGGAGTGACTTCTAGCAGATTCCCATTTTCAGCTGTAAAGAATTTAAAGTCGCCGCCATATTGCAGTTTGATTCCACCTTTATCACCTAGGAATTCAATATACTGCGCAGCTTCTCCGATATTTTGTGCCCAAGCTCCATTGAGCGTAAGTGTTGGCCCGTCTGTGCGAATAAAACCAGTTACAAAATCGTCTACATCATAAGTACCGTTATAGTTAGGAGGACCAGCCCACATGCCTTTATACGTATAATTTTCCATATCCTTACCCAATTGACAATGTGCTGTACCTGAAACAGTTTTAATTTGTGGATTACTTAAGCAATAGAAAATGAGATCTAGGTAATGAACTCCCCAGTCAATTAATACTCCTCCACCCGACTCGGCTTTTGTTGTAAATGGACCGCCAAGCCCTGGAATTCCGCGATGGCTTCGGAAAGAACAATACACATGATAAATATTTCCAAGATCACCTCGGTCAATCATTTCTTTCACTTTGTTAACAGATGTGTGAAAGCGATTAACAACACCGATATTCAAAATCCGATTATTACGGTTGGCTGCTTCTTGCATTGCGTAAACTTGCTCCATATTCATTGCCGCAGGCTTTTCACATAAAACATGTTTGCCAGCATTTAAGCAATCAATGGAAATCTGAGCATGGGTACCGTTTGGCGTACAGACCGAGATCGCAACAATTTCGTCATCTTCCAAAATTTTACGATAATCTGTCTCTGTGTATGGGACACCATATTTTTCAGCGTAATTTTCTGCACGCTCAGGGATAATATCTACAAAATACTTTATTTCAGTTAACTCGTTCTTCAAGTAAGCCTGGATGTGGCTTGGTGCTATCGTCCCACAACCAATAACCGCAACTTTAATCTTTTCCATTACTGTTACCTCCTGTTATCGCAGCTGTTTTTTTATATTTAACCGCTAAGTTTGTACACTAGATAAATTTCGACAAAAGCAAAACTTATCCTGCTAATTTTTATAAACAACTTTTATATTTTTTCCTTCACTGAATTGTAAGATATTTCCCAATAATAAAGGTTACAAATTATTTTTGTGGATTAAAATAATAATATGTCATGACTTGGAGGAGAAAAGGTGCTCATTTTAGATGCTAGTCATATCGTCAAAGTTTACGGCGAAGCAGGAGAGGCTAGTTCCACGGCTGCGTTAGGAGGAGTAAGCTTGTCCATGAACAAGGGTGAGTTTATAGCCATAATGGGTCCATCCGGAAGTGGAAAGACAACTTTCTTAAATATTTTAAGCGGGATCGACCAACCAACTTCGGGCGATGTAGCTATCTCCGGTCAAGATTTGAACAAAATAACTGGAGATCAAATTGCGCTATTTCGCCGTAAACAATTAGGCTTTGTCTTTCAAGATTTTAACCTTTTAGATAGCCTCACAGTAAAAGAAAATATTATTCTACCAATGATTCTTGAAAAGAAATCAGCAAATGAGATGGAAGAAAGGGTTAGAAACCTTGCAAAACTTTTTGAAATCGAATCCATCTTAAATAAATATCCTTACGAGGTCTCTGGAGGGCAACAACAGCGAACAGCCGTTAGTCGAGCATTAGTGAATAAACCAAACATCATATTTGCTGATGAACCGACTGGAAATTTAGACTCTAAATCTTCAGCTGTTATTATGGAATGCTTTGAAAAAATAGTGTATGAACTTGCGACAACTGTACTCATAGTAACACACGATGTTTTCGCTGCAAGCTACTGCCAAAAAGTAATTTTTATAAAGGATGGACTTATCCATTCCTCAATTGTAAAAAAGAGTAACAGGAAGGAGTTTTTTAATCAAATTATGGATAACCTCGCTATTTTAGGAGGGAGAACGTATGACGTTTAGTCAAATTGTCTGGAAAATGGCTAAAGCTCATTATAAGAAATACCTATTTTACTTTTTGTGCAATAGCTTTGCTGTAATGTTCTTCTTTATGTTTTCCACAGTCTATTTCAATGAGCAAATCAGTGAGGCAAAACAGTTAGACGGCGTCCAAGATGCTTTAAAAATACCCACTGCAGCCCTGATAGTGTTTACTATTTTTTTCATCTATTATGCCCATTTTATTTTTATGAAGCAAAGAAAAAGTGAGTTTGCGCTTTTCATGACATTAGGAATGTCAAATCGCGACATTAGTAAGCTGTTATTGTTAGAAAACGGGGTTATCGCTCTCTCCTCCATTATTACTGGGATTATTGGAGGTACTGTCTTTTCTAGACTTTTCTTTTTGGTACTAATAAATAGCGTGGGATTACAAGCTGTTTCCTTTCATTTAACAAGTAATATGTTTCTTTATTCCATTATTGCTTTTGTCATTGTTTTTTTCATAGCAGCTGGAAATTCACTGTTTCTTACTCTGAGAAGAAATATTGCTCAAAATTTGAAGAGCGATAAAGTTGCTGAGACAAACAAAATGAAAAGTCCATTGATTGGTGGGATCGGACTAGCTTTTTTAACTGGATCACTCTTGTTTCTTTATTTGACTTATTCTGATTCTTCTGGGGAATATCTATTCATGTGGACGATCGGCGTATTTACTGGATTGTATATTAGCCTTTATCAATCGATTAGCCTTTTTATTGAGCTTTTTAAAAGAAATAAAGGTTTTTATTTTCGCAAACTATTATTATTGGCGAGTCTTGAGTATAAGTTTAAACAACTTACATCTCTGTTTATGCTTATAACAGTAATGGTCATGATCACGATTCTTTATAGCAGTTTATTATTAACCTTTTACAACTTATCTGAAAAAGAAGCAATTGAAATTAATCCATATGATGTCGCCTTTCTGCAAACTGAAACTAAAAATTTTTTACCTGAAGACGAGGTTGGTTCTATATTGAACAATAAGGAGCACCTTGTCATCCCGATTTATTACTACTATGAAAAAAGCGCCTATCAGGATCTGTATGAGCGCTATAGCTTTATTCCGGTAAACGAATTTAATAAACTGACATCTACTCAAAAAAGTTTAGAGGATGGGGAATTCATTCATTACATAAATGACCATCCTGAAAACATTATAGGTCTAGATGAATATAGCGAAACCCTTACATTTGGGGAGGAGAGCTATAAAATGAAGGAAAAAATAGCTCAAAGTAGGATAAACTTATTCGTTTCCAACTTCGAATATATTGTTGTTAGCCCTGCCGATTTTGAGTCATTGAAACATCAGTTAGATGGTTTTGAAGCTAATCTTCATTTAATTAATCTTGATAACTGGAAATCCTCGGCTGCGGCTGTAGAGGAACTATCGGAGAAATTTAAGTTATTAAATGCGTCTAGTCCGCCATTTATCGGAACTCAAAATCAATATATGTTTGAAGAAGACTTTTTTCAAGTTGCCTCAAAAGTGGAAAATTATAATTTCAAGAAAAATTCCAACGGTCTCTTATTTTTCGTTACAACTTTTTTAAGTATCCTTTTTTTCTTTGGCTCATTTGTTTTGTTATATCTCAATCTATTTTCTGACATTGATAAGGAGAAACTTAAATACAAAAAATTAACTAAGATCGGAATTACATCACAGGAAGTAAAGAAAACGATTTCCCAGGAATTAATGGCTCTATTCTTTATCCCAACTATTACGGGCATTATTTTAGCCTTTCTGTATATCGTTATTATGGCAACAGATATTGGTGGGATCACACAAAATCCAGTGATACTCGCCCATTTCTTTATCATTGCTGGAATCTACTTTTGTATTCAGGTTGGGGCCTTCTTATTTGCTAGGAGGAAAATGGCTTCGCATATCATTGGATCATGAGAACAATGGAACGATGTACAGGTATTCGGGAAGCATGAAATTTGCTGCAGTTTTTGATGCTTCCTTGAGATTTTATTATCATCAGGATTTATAATTGCGCCTTTTCACCTTTGAAGCATCTTCTTGTGTGAATGACCGTTCAACCTAACTTGTTCGTTATCTTCAATAGAGGTGGAGACAGAGTTACTTTCAGCAAGTCCATTAATAAAAAACACTGTGATTAAAGCCTTCTAAGGGTTGAGCCTGCTATGCCACTGTTTAAAAATTTTGCATCTCGACATAATCATATATAGTCCTATGAATTTTACTTCTACATTTTTATAGAGTTGCTTAATAATCTATTTAATATTATAATCAAAATAAGAACACACATTCCCTCAGAAACTATTATTTGTATGATTGGAGGAATTAAAATAAAAGATTGGGAGTCCGCTTATTTAGCGGGTATTGTTGATGGTGAAGGATCAGTTACTTTAACAAGAATGCATGAAGGGGAACATCGAAGACCTTGTATCACCATTTCTTCAACAGATATTGAACTTCTAAAATACATTCAAACTTTAACAAATGGATATATTATTACTAAAAAGAACTATAACCCTGAAAAACATAAAGATTCCTATACTTTAAGTATAAAAAATAAGGAATGCGTACTCATTATATTAAGGAAAATTTCCCCTTACCTAAGGGTAGATCAGAAAAGAATGCGCGCACTTCATATTATAAATAATTATGAGAAGGTTACTCCAAGAAATGGAAAATACAATGCAGAAAGTCTAAAAAGGAAATTACTATTTGAGGAAGAGTTTTTCCAATTTTAATTTAAAAAAGTAAAAACCACCAAATTATGTATTTGGTGGAGACGGTGGGACGTGCATTTCCATGCTTTCGTCATGGCACTGACTATATCTTGAACCTGATTTATAACCAGGTCCCTCGGCGTATTATGTGAAAAATAGATTTACCTTATTCAAAGACAGCTTTTCACATCCTAGTACTACCCTTTGATGGCAGCCTATAAGTCGATACACGGCTGTTGGATTGCTCCACATACCGCTCGGGGTTGCCTTATCGTGATTTTCACGACTTAGGTTTCACCGATCAAGCCGAATTTTCACTTATGTGTTACCACATAAGGCGACTATTAACTAATCGAACCCACGTCCAGAAATATCGGCACTTAAGCGTCTACGAGTGTAGTCGATATATTATTATTTCGCGACTTCTTCCGCCTATCGACAGGCATCCGAAACGCTAGCCTGATTAGTCTCTTCCTTGGTCCCCAGGCGGAGGACTTCCGGCGTATCCCACTAAGAGTGAGTCCCTTACCCTACCACATGGGCGATGGAGGGAGGAACCGCATTAGGCCTTAATTAGGCAGCTAGTGCGAAGTTGTTGTTTTCTTTGCCAGTTATTATTGGCTTTGACGTTTTTACGAGGCCGATCCCCTCGACTCGCAACCTAAGCTCGACCTATCCCTGTCGAATCCGTAACGTCCCCATATATAAAAGGTTGAGTATTTAATACTCGTTCCTATCCAAGTGGGAACTCGGAATAGATAAAGCTCAAATCACTTACGGTTATTATTATAACACATCGAAATAAAACATCAAGGATGCAAATGGGATTGGCATCAATTGCCGGTTATGGATAAGTTAAATGAAAATGCTACAAAATGTTTTTTCAACTTTAATAAATTTCATTCCAGACCACCAGACATTGCCTTTCCATGTTCTACCTTATATTGCGAGTCTTTCCTAATCCATATCCACAGCATTGCAAAGCCAATAACACCGCATGAAGCAATTAGTGTACTAACTTGATACATTGTTTGCGGACCGAGATTTTGAAACATCCATCCACCAAAAACACCTGCGATAATTCCAGATATTCCACCCCAAGTTAAAGCGTAAATCGCTTGTCCACTCGCTCTAAGTTCCACTGGGATGAGCTCAGCTGTTAGCGTTGTTCCAATATAATAATACCCTCCAAAACTGATGCTATGAAGCATTTGAATGAAAATAATTTGCACTGGACTTGTCGCAAGTGACATAAGAAACCAACGTAATACAAATAATAGACTGACAAACACTAAACAGCCGATCATCGTTGGGATATTCTTTTTTAAATACTTATCAAACAATAAAAACACAGGCACTTCGAAAATTGCAGTTAGGAAGGCTGCCCATCCAATTAATACGACTGATCCACCTAATTCATCAATATACAATGAGCTAAAGGTTTGGTTCATCGAATTAGGGACAGAAATCATTACTCCTAGAAGGACAAAAACTAAAAAATATTTATTCCCGAACAACGCTCTAGAATAACCACCTTTTTCCACCTTTTTCGAACCTTCCACCTTCCCAGTTGGTAATTTAAAACTAAAAAGAATGGTTAGGAACAGCATAAAAGTGTATATAACCCATAAGTTATTAATGCCCACAACATCGATAAGTGGACTTGCTGCTATAGCCATAATGGCCCAGCCTAAAGAGCCCCACAATCGGAATGTCCCAAATTTGTACGATGTCCCTTCGATCGTATTCAAGATAAGACTATTACTTTGCGAAAATAAAGGCGTTTGAAAAAGAAAAAAGCATAACATCGTAATAAAAACTAATGTTAAAGAGTTCATCTGAAAAACAAACTGTACAACAATAATATTCCCTAACAACATAATCATTAAGATGCGTCGTATATTTTGCAGGCGATCACTCCAATACCCCCAAAAAGGATTGGCAAAAATCGAAACAAACGGACCACCCGCCATCATCATTCCGATCGCAACAGTACTAAACCCGCTTTCTTGAAAGTAAAGTGGAAAAAAAGACATTAATATGGAAATGGAGCCGTAGAGGAAAAAATTAAAAAGTTTGACAGTTAGAAATGTGTGCTTTGTGTTTAACAATGTTATGTTCCTTTCCATTCTTCTAGCATGACCACCATACTAATGGTGGTCACGCCCAATTTTTATATCATTGCGGCTGTAGACTTGGATATTTCTATGATTTTCAACCTTTTTAGCTTCCTGTTCATTTACATCACAAATGGCAACAATTTCTGCTCCTTCGATTTTTGAATATAATTCAAGATGTGTTTTACCAATTTTCCCTACTCCTGTCACACCAATTCTTATATTCCGCATACTTTTGCCCTCCACATTAACTACAAATTACTTAGTAGTCGTTTTACCGTTCCTAGGAGCCATTCAACTTCTACATATTGATTTCCTTCTGCATTATGCTCAATACTCCAATAGCCGTCATAACCACTCGCTTTTAACATCTGAATTTTTTCTGTTGCTTCCTCAGCAACTGCCGTTCTAGCATCAAAATGAGTATGACAGACCCAAGGTGCGACCATTTCATCCCCAATTTCCTTTTCTTCTTTCCAACGTCCAATATGAAGAAGGATGCCAAAATTAGGATGATTCACAGCCTCAGCAATTTTTTTGATTCCGACCGGACTTAGAGAAGGACCTGTATGGTTTTCGGGCCCAATTTTATAACCATTATTTGCAGCACGTTCACAAAACTCTTGATAACGATTTACGATAAAATCGAACTGCTCATCACTCATTTCCATAGTAAAATCAGAGGCAGAACCAAAGGAGCCGCCAGTATCAATGCGAATTGATTGGGCACCTAAAATTTCTCCTATTTCGAGGTGCTTGAGAGCATTTTGATATAGTTGCTCCCTTTTTTCCGGGTCTGGGTCCCAAATGTGAGCACCATCAACCGCATAGTTAATTAAGGTGAGCTCCCTTTCATCCAAAGCCTCGCGAATTTTTTTCACATAATCAAGATCTGGGGATTCAAAACTTCGATTCGCGAATTGACCGTTCCACAAATCTACGGTATTTAATCCATATCGATATTTTACCGTTTCCAAGTAACCGAAAATATCCATTTTCCCTTGATTGATTGTGTGATTAAAAGAATAGCCTCCAATTGACAGTCTCACATAACCCCTCCTAATTATTACGTTTATCTAATTACCCAATATATTCGATCATCATTCTAAATCTCCTTTATATAGGGATCGAATTCATTGAATCTATTAGGCAATTTATTCGTGAAATTGGGGGATTATTTCATTAACATGAAAATATTTAACTTGTGTCGGTGAAATAAAAAAGTTGTCCAACCTTTACTTTGGACAACTCTCATTGTATATTCACATTTTCTGTCGTTCACGAAATGCTCTTTCAATATCACGTTTCGCTTCTTTCCGTTTTAAATCTTCTCGCTTATCATATTTCTTTTTCCCTTTAGCAAGCCCAATTAAAACTTTTGCGTATCCGTTTTTAATATAAACTT
This sequence comes from Bacillus niameyensis, assembly GCF_001375535.1. GTDB lineage: Bacteria > Bacillota > Bacilli > Bacillales > Bacillaceae_C > Lederbergia > Lederbergia niameyensis. The sequence goes on along the minus strand of NZ_LN831197.1, from coordinate 3,990,293 downwards.
TTAACGGAATAATGGAGTAGCCTGCTTCTTTGGATTCTCCGATTAGTTTACTGATTTCTTTACGATGAAGTAATAGTTTCCTCGTACGTAAGGGGTCATGGTTATAACGGTTCCCTTGTTCATACGGACTAATATGAACATTGTGCAAGAATAGTTCTCCATTGTGGATCCGTGCAAAAGAATCTTTTAGATTGATGCGTCCGGCTCGTATCGATTTAATTTCCGTTCCTTGCAAAACCATTCCTGCTTCATATGTTTCTTCAATCGAATAATCATGCCGCGCTTTTTTATTCTGGGCGATTAGTTTTCCTTCCCCTTTTGGCATGTTTCACTCTCTCCCCTGTTTTCTGTTTGTTAATCATTATACAAAATTTGAATCCTCTTTTCATTTAATTCTGTATGATTCGAACCTAATCGTTACCGTTTCACATGAGAACATCACATTTCGGGAACGATTCAGAGCCATTTGTATTCCGTTTCATCCTACTTTTGTCATTAACGACGCTTCTTTCCTGGTTTCGTACTTTGATTTCGATATGTTTTTTTCTTTTTCTTCCTTGGGGGTTTTGTTGACCATTCTCCACTTTCTTCAAAGCCTTGAGGTCCCTTTGATTTGCTCTTTTTCAGTTTAACTACTTTTGGCTTCGGATCTTCACGCTTTTCTTGTCGGTTATTTTTCATACCAACGATTTCGAAATCGATGTCATGTTCATCTTTGTTGACTTTAATAACACGAACCGTTATTTCATCACCAATTCGATAAACATTTCCTGTTCTCTCGCCAATCATCGAAAATTGACGTTCATCATAGTGATAATAATCATCAGTCATATAACTAACATGGACAAGACCTTCAATCGTATTTGGCAGTTCCACAAATATACCAAAGTTTGTGACCGAACTTACGATACCGTCAAACTCTTCCCCAATTTTGTCTTCCATATATTCAGCTTTCTTCATTTCATCTGTATCACGTTCAGCGTCAACCGCACGACGTTCTCTTTTTGATGAGTGATCGGCAATTTCGGGAAGTTGAGTATCCCATTTCACCCGCGTTGTTTCATCCAATTTTCCTTGGAATAAATACGTACGAATTAAACGATGAACAATTAAATCTGGATAACGGCGAATCGGTGACGTAAAGTGCGTGTAAAACTTTGTGGACAACCCAAAGTGACCAAGACTTTCTGGATCGTATTTCGCCTGTTGCATAGATCTTAGCATAACCGTTGAAATAACCATTTCTTCCGGTTTTCCTTGAATCGCTTCCAATATTTCTTGTAAAGCACGCGGATGTACGGAATTCGCTGTACCATGAACAATTAATCCAAAGTTTGTAATGAACTCAAAAAATCTTTGTAGCTTTTCCGCCTTCGGATCTTCGTGAATTCGATAAATAAATGGAACATCCAACCAATGGAAGTGTTCCGCAATCGTTTCATTCGCTAGAAGCATGAATTCTTCAATAATCCGCTCTCCTATAGAACGCTCTCGAATGACAACATCAGTCGGCTTGCCGTCTTCATCTACTAAAACTTTTGCTTCCTTAAAATCAAAATCAATAGCTCCACGTTTCATTCGCTTCGATTGGAGAATTCCTTGCAGTTCTTCCATCAACTCAAACATCGGAACTAGCGGATCATATTTTTTGCGTAATTCTTCGTCCTTGTCAATAAGGATCTTATTTACTGCTTCATACGTCATTCTTTCTGTCGTTTTAATTAACCCTGGGAAAATTTCATGATTAACAACTTCTCCCTGACGATTCACTTCCATCTCACACGAAATCGTAAAACGATCAACCTGAGGATTAAGCGAGCAGATTCCATTCGACAAGCGGTGAGGAATCATTGGAATAACACGATCAACCAAATAAACGCTTGTCCCACGTTCAAAAGCTTCACGATCTATTGCAGAACCTTCTTCAACATAAAAGGTAACATCCGCAATATGAACGCCTAATTTATAGTTACCATTTTCAAGTTTGGTCAATGTTACTGCATCATCTAGATCTTTCGCATCTGCTCCATCAATCGTTACAATCGTTTCCCCGCGCAAATCACGCCGGTTTGGAAAATCACTTTCATCCACTATCTCCGGAATTTGATTCGCCTCTGTCATGACTTCCTCAGGGAAAGCAAGCGGTAAATCATGTTGATGAATAACCGATAATATATCGATTCCTGGGTCATTTTTATGACCGAGAATTTCTACAACTTCCCCTTCCGCATTTTTTCGATCTTCTGGGAATGTCGTAATTTTCACAATAACTTTATGCCCATCAATAGCACCCATACTTTTATTTTTAGGAATAAAAATATCATCTGCTATTTTTTTATCATCTGGAATAACAAAACCGAAATATTTACTTTCTGAATAGGTGCCCACCATTTTTTGTGATCCACGCTTCAGAATTCTTACAACTGCGCCCTCTCTCCTAGAACCGCTACTCTCAGAAGAAACTCTAACTAAAACTTGATCACCGTGCATAGCACTATTTTTTTCATGAGGAGGGATGAAGACATCATCAAGGTTTGAATCCTCTGGTATTAAAAATGCAAACCCCTTCGCATGTCCTGATAACGTTCCGCGCACCAAATTCATTTTTTCAGGGAGTCCGTAACGATTACTTCTCGTTCGAACTACTAACCCTTGTTCTTCCATTTGGACAAGAGCTTTTACCAGGTTTTTAAAATCCTCTGCATCCTCAATTTCAAGTGCTTGTTCAATATCATTAACGGTCAGCGGCTTAGCTTCTTCCTGTAAAAAATCCTGTACCTTGTCTATAAAAATGTTTTCTTCCATTTTATCTTCCCTCCTCCATGTCTAAACAGTCCAATCAAGTTCCTCTAAAAACCGATAAATATCTTCATGAAGAGTTTCCTTTTCCGGCCCAAGGGTTATGACATGAGTTGAATTTTCATACCATTTTATATCTTTATACGTTGATTCCGTTTCTTCATATATAATGTTAGCACTATTTGGATTGATCATTTCATCATGCCGTGCCTGGACAACAAATAGTGGTGCATAAATAGTTTCAACCTGATCACGAACATCCGAAATTAAATGTTGCAAAGATTTTAACGTGTTCATAGGGGTTTTTCGGAAGTTCTCCATTTCTTCCTCAATTTGTTCCTTCGATTTTCCTTCGAACTGTTTATATTCTTTTGCGTATTTTAAAATACCATCATACATACTTTTTTCTGATTTAAAATACATCGGTGCACACATGGGAATGATTCCCTTTATAGGTACAGTGTAACCGAGTTTTAAAGAAAAAACCCCTCCAAGTGAAAGTCCTGCCACTGCAATTTCTTCATGACCATTATCTTTTAAAAATTGATACCCATTCATAACGTCCTCCCACCAGTCATCTGGACCAGTGTGGACGAGTTCTTCTGGAGGAACTCCATGACCTTTATATTGCGGTGCATGGCAAGTATAGCCTTGATTTTCAAGATATCGACCAAGCATTCGAACATCCGCGCTATTACCTGTAAATCCATGGAGCAGAAGAACAGCCCTTTTTCCAGCTTTAAACGTAAATGGTTGTGGTGGTTTAATTCTCATTTTACATAACTCCTATTCTGAACATCTCAGCAGTTTATATCTTAATTTATTTTTAACAAAGTCTAACGGAACAATCCAGAAATACGATTTTATAATATTCATCACGCCAACAAAATGAAGCAAATTAACATAAAGATTATGTTGGTAGATCTTCTTGATTGGTTTTAATCTGTATATGTAATCATTTTCAAAAAATGAAAAAACCCGGCCTAGTAGACCAGGTTTATCTATTGATTATTATTCAACCATAATCACGGCAATCGCAAATAGAAAAAACAAAACAGAAAGTACTACTGTAATTCGATGGAGAATTAAGTCCATTCCCCGAGCTTTTTGCTTCCCAAATAATTGCTCTGCTCCGCCGGAAATCGCACCAGAAAGTCCTGCACTTTTCCCTGACTGAAGTAAGACAACACCAATTAGAGCAACAGCGTCAATAATTAATAAAGTTATGAATAAAGCATGCATCGAAATCCCTCCCTGCAAACGAGCATAAAACGATAACATAAATGTACCATAAAGATGAGTTAGGGACAAGATGGATTTTATACAAGTGTGTCTATTTATTTGATAACATTAACTCTTTACTTTCGATGAATCTTAATATCAGCAGCAGATGCCACTAAGCCACTAGATGCAATGGCCTCAAGCCTAATATAGCGAACGTCAGACGCTTCAAATTCAGCAATCTTTAACGCATAATCTTCTTCCCAAGTGCCACTCGCTACTTTAGCAAACTTTTCCCCATCCGTGCTTGCATAAATATTGTACTCAGTAATAATTCCATCTGGCTTAAAGTCAGCACGTGTTTGATAGCTTAGTCCCGTAACATCATAGGTGTCACCGAGATCTAAAGTAATCGCTTGTGGCAGTGGTGGACGTGGGTCCCATTCAGAATGCCAAAATGTTTTTAGATTACCATCAATTGCTTTCGATGCTTCATATCCGACATGCTCACTAGTCGAAGTTGCTTTCATTTGATCTTGCGGGACGTATTTAATCTCAGGCTCCTCAGGTTGCGGGAGGTTTTCAATATCTCGAATCATCATATCTGTTACGACTGCTGCGTGATCTGAGTAAAATGGATGCTCCTCGTTTTGATGCTCAGGCAATCGCTTGTCTAAAACGGTCGAATCAAGGATTCTCATTTGCTCACCAGAAGTCCAAATGTAATCAATCCTTCCGGGTGCTAATCCATTGCCGTGATATGGACTCCATGTATTCCCTGGGAATCTTCCTGCATCCGGATAAGCCCAGCGGTAGGAATCCTGAAAACCAGCTTCCTCCATTAATTGTGTAACCGGCCATTGCAATACAAGTCCTTCATGTCCCGGAGCATCAGCGAAACGCTCACTCCAATCCTCATGAGAAAGTGTATTAAAATCACCCGCCATAATGATCGGTGAAGAATCATCCTTCAAATAAGCAGGAATTGTTTCATTCAAGATTGTTCTAATATGCTTTATCCTCCGAACAAGATCTGTCGCGACAACCTCGGCATTTGTATAAGTTCGTGGCAAGCCGTATTTTATTTCCCCTACCGTTGTGTTTGTATGCCCCCATGCCCAATCTTCATGGTAAATCCAAGTATTAAAAACATTTACTTGCTGACCATTCGGTAATGCAATCTTCCCTCCACCAAAATGGAAATCATTCATTAGCCCGGAATAATGTGCAACTGGATATTCTTCCACGATTGGATACCGGCTATAAATCCACAAATTATCATTTTCTGGTTGATGGACTTCCTGTCTTGTTACTTTGAAGGCATGATACTGTCGGTCTTCTGGAAGTCTGGCGTTCAATCCATCTAGTATTTTTTCACCGGACTGGTATGTTTCAATTGTGAAAAGAACATCTGGATCTGCTTCACTAATATACTCGATTAATTGCTCCACATTCTCATTACCACCTGCTTCGCGACCACCACCCCAAATATTCCAGGACATAACCCGAAGTTCCGTTCCAATCTCTCCATTGATGAATTCATGAGTTACATTCACTTCAATTTCACCGTTAGGAACGGTAAAATCAGTTGATATCGCCTTTTTCCCCTTTGGATACGTAACCTTCTGAGCTAATACCTCTCCATCCTGACTAATAGTGAATGTGACTTCATCACCTATAATTTCGTTCTTTTTTGCATCGATGCGAATTTCGCAAAGCTCGCCTACTACAGAATGTTTCTTTGTTATCGATTTATTGCCAGGAGTTAAATTTCCTTTTGCTGCTGTTGTATCGCCACATACTAATTCGATTGTAGATTTTGGATTTTTAGGGATTTTTCCCCCTTTTAAATCTACAGAAAAAGTTACTTTATCATCATTACTGGATTTGTTATTATTTTTTGCTGAAGTTATTCCGATTGATTGGCTACCAATTCCAATTAATAACACGAGCATGATAATAGCTGCTAAAAACAATCCCTTCTTAACAATTGACATTAAAGCAACTCCTTATTATTTGATATTACTTAACTAAGTATCATGTGTAAAAATAAAAAACGACGTTCTCTCCATCGCATTCTCCTTTCTTTCTAAATAAAATCCGACATATCTTGATGGATAGACTATGTAATGGCTGAAGCTAGCCGGTGTTACACTTAGTAATATTACGAATACAGAAACGACTATTTGCTAGATTCTCGACTATTCTAAATAGAATAATATATAGAATAATTGTAATATTCAATAGGCAATCAGTATCGGTTCTATCAATGTTTCTCTTAGAAAAGTAAAAAACCAGCCCCGTAAAGAGACTGGTTTGATTGACTTGTTTAGAAGCCACATTTGCCGTATCTTGCTTAATGAAGTTTTAAACACCACTTTTTTAAAGTGGGTGTTTGCAGAAACCTTCCTGCCTGTCCTCCATGTCTTATAGACAGAGATTTGTCATTTCAGTTTCAATGTAAAACTCCCTAAATTCTAACTAGGTGAAAAACTTAATTAAAGTTACGAGCAACGTAGCTTGTATATTTATAGTACTCTTTATTCTGGAAAAAATCAATGCTACATTTTTTAGCAAATTTACTTTTTGTTGTCAGCTACTGACTTTGGGGTTAAATTAACTGTTTTTGTATCTTTCATAAGCCTGTTTTTGGATTTCCATATATTTATCGAGGCCCATTCTTTCTATCGTCTCAACATATTTATCCCATTCGGAAAAGGAAGCATCACCTGAGATGAATTTATCCCTCATTTCATCCGCATACTTATGAATATCTGTTTGCAGTGGAATAAGTTTATCATATTCATCTGAAGTATACGTGAAATCCGGCCAAACATCATCGATAATATATTTTTCAAATTCCTTGGTTGCCTCAATTGAAGAAGGTAGACTTTCTGCACCTTTGAAAAATTCTTGTTTCACTATTCCGGGATATCCGCCCCCTAAATAAGTTAAATAAGGTCTTTGTGCTTGTTGCATCGTAATTCCTTCCGGGGGATCGGTAATATGATCCATATACTCTATTTCTCCATCGGCTGTTACTTGATAGGTCTCTCCTTCTATCCCCATAAAATATAATTTGGTTCCTTCATCCCCATAAAAATAATCCATCCAACGAACCGTTGCTTCCGGATTATTATTTTTATCCGTAATGGCAAATCCGCCTTTATTAGCTAGTGAAGATGTGACATAAACCCATTTTTGATCCCCTTTTGGACCTTTAAGAGCAGGCATACCTACATATTCATCCTTTACTCCCCAACGTGTTTCAGGATTTGTTGTTACAGTACTGCCATAGAATCCTTCCGATCCGGTTGCCTGAAATTGGTTTTCATCAATTGAAAAAATTTTTTCTTCAATTAATCCCTCCGAAAAAAGCTTATTCATGAACTGCAGTAACTCTTTATAACTTTCTGATATTCGGAAAAAGCGCAAATCTCCTCTTTCAGGGTCTACGTCAAGGAAGGAATGCCTACTGCCTCTGTTCCCAACGTCAAATGATCCTTTTAAATAAAACTCTAAAGTTGCTATATTAGTAGAGCCAAACGGAATTTCATCATGTTTTCCATTCCCATTTAAATCCGTTTCTTTAACTTTTTTTAGATATTGGTAAAATTCCTCTGTCGTTTGAGGAACTTCCATTCCAAGCTGTTCCAACCAATCCTTCTTAATATAAGGCTTTGTATGACTCGTAACAGAGATAAAATCGGGAGAGTAAATTGTTGGCAATGAATAAATACTTCCATCTGGAAAGGTCATTCCCTTTTTAATTTCTGGGTACTGTTCAAATAGAGCTTTTAAATTTGGCATATACTCATCAATTAAATCATTTAACTGAATAAAAACACCTTGTCTACCATATTTATATAGATCCGTATCAAGAAGACCCGATGAATAAAATACTTCTGGATATTCCCCACTCGCCAAAGACAAGTTCCTTTTTTCCTCAAGTCCTTCTCTTGGAGTTAACCCCCAATCAATATTAATATTTGTCATTTCCGCATACTTTTTCCATATTAAAACTTCATTGTAATCTTCTGCTGTTAAAGGCGGCTTTCCTGTCATAAAATGGAGTGTGATCGGTTCATTCACTATAGGCATACCCATCTCATTAAAATTTTCTTGTACCTCAGCAGTGCCCTCTTTTGTAGGGTTAGTAGTATTGGGTTCGTTTTTCTCATTATCCACCTTTTCCGAATTGCCATTACTACAAGCACTAACAAGCAATAACAATGTAATCCCTACTAAAAATAATAATTTACTTACGTTCAATCCTTTCACTCCCTTTAATATTTCCATTAATCTTTCAAAGGTTGGAATGCATTACTATCATTCTGAGTAGTAGCGATATTATAGTCGTATTTTGGATTAGGAAGACCGTCCCCTTCTCCAACGCTAACTATTTTTATATCTTTCGTACGCTGCATTTTGGATTTTCATATATTCGTCTAAGCCTAATTTTTTTATTTCCTTAACGTATTCATCCCATTGTTCAAAGGAAATAGTCCCGGTTATAAATTTGTCACTCATTTCATTGGCGTATTTTGCAATATCAGTTTCTAACGGCAATAACTTTTTGCCTTCTTCTTGTGTATAGATAAATGTAGACCATACTTCATCAATTAAATAGGGCTTTAATTTTTCGGTTGCCTCTAATGAAGAAGGCAAACTTTTGAAGTAATCTTTTTTTACAATACCTGGATAGCCTCCACCTAGCCAAGTAAAATATTCACTTTGTGCCTGTTGAATTGTTTTTCCATCTGGATTATTTGTGATTTCATCAACATACTCAAGTTCACCATTTTCATCTTCCTTATAGGTCTTGTCTTTCAACCCCATAAAAAATAATCTTGCACCTTCATCACTATAAAAATAGTCCATCCAACGGGCTGTAGCTTCTGGATGTTTATTCTTATCTGTTATGATAAAACTTCCCGTATGGGATAATGGGGAACCTATATAAGCATGCATTTTATCGCCATGTGGTCCTGTTAACGGCTCCATGCCAACATATTCTCCTTCAATTCCCCATCGACTTTCTGGGTTTGACGTAACAGAGCTGCCATACAATCCTTCTGATCCAGTTGCTTGGAACTGCATTTCTTCTATTGAATATATATTTTGCTCAATTAACCCTTCCTCATAAAGTTTGTTTACATATTGCAAAAGTTCTTTATATCGATCCGAAATACGATAAAAACGTAATTCATTCGTTTCGGGGTCCATATCTAAAAACGAGTGCCTTATCCCTCTATTCCCAACCCCAAAGGAACCATTTAAGTAATATAACAATGTCGCAATTGTAGTAGAGCCAAAAGGAATTTCATTATTGCTGCCATCACCATTTAAATCGGTTTCCTTAACTTTCTTTAGGTAGTTATAAAACTCATCCGTTGTTTGTGGTATGTCCATGCCTAACTGTTCAAGCCAATCTTCTTTAATCCACGGCCTGTTAACAACAAGGATGGAGGTATAATCCGGCGAATAAATAGTGGGTAGAGAATAAATTTTCCCATCTGGAAATGTAAGTCCCATTTTGATTTCCGGATATTCCTCAAATAACCTTTTCAAATTAGGCATATGCTCATCTATTAAATCGCTGAGTTCTAGGAAAATACCTTGTTCCCCGTACTTTAGTATATCTGCATTTGGTACCCCTGCACTGTAAAGAACTTCAGGATATTTCCCAGTTGCCAGTGAAATGTTTCTTTTTTCCGCTAATCCTTCATTTGGAACTAGTCCCCAATCAATATGAATATTGGTCATTTTCTCGTACTCTTTCCAAACAAGGACTTGGTTGTAATCATCAGATGTTAGCGGAGATTTTCCCGTCATAAATTCAATAGTAATTGGTTTGTTTACAACTGGAAATCCTGTTTTATTAAAATTCGCAACCTTCTCTTCATTTACATCTGACCCTGCCTCTTTATTGCTACATGCCGCTAATATTATTAATACTGCCGCTATAATTATAATCATTAATTTTCTGGATCTCATCATAACCCTCCTCGTGTAATCTGTTGGCGCATCTCTAAATCCATCACTAACTCCCGATCTTGTTCCCTTCCTTGCACATACTGCCTTTCATGATTATACTCAGCTACAAAATCCAATTCAGATGGATTAATTCTGCATGTTGAAATTTTTATATGACTTTTATCAACTTCAACCAATTTGTACTCGAACGGTGTCTCTATAAAGGAACTCCCCGTCATATAAACGCAATCATCTGATACTTTTAATGTATTAAGATGATTATGTCCCGATAACACTACCTTCAAATGAGGATATTTCTGTGTCAATTTTGTTATGGAATTTCGAAATGATGCGGGTGGTTCATGGATCACTTGACTAAGTTTACTTTGTTCCGTACTCATTCCGAAAATTGGACTATGTGTTACTAACAGGTGAACTTTATCCATATTTTTTTGTAAATTTGCTTCTAATTGTTTAATTTGCTCTTCGGATAAAAAAGGTTCCTGTATTTCTCCCCAATAAAATGCTCTTTCGCTTTCCCAATGATTTGGATAAACATGAATAACACATGTATCAGTCACAATCTCATAATTTGGAGAATCACTTATAAATAATTCAGATGCATAATTTAGCCAAATATTTAATGCATTGGGATCGTCTAAATCATGATTACCTAAACATAAATATGTTGGAACAGAAAACTTAAACAAGTTATACGCCTCACGAATAAATTGCGGCTTGCATGTGTGAACAAGATCGCCACCATGAATGATGAAATCAATAGAGCAGTTCTCAATTTGCTCTCTAAGATGGAAAAGCAGTTGCTTAACTTTTTTCGCATAGGCCGGCTGTTGATGAAATTCCATTGAGTCAGCTCCGATATGTGTATCCGTGATAAAAAGAAAGCGAATCATTTTGTTGTATTCCCCCTTAACACCAGTTTGTTGAGTGAAAAATACCTTTTATACTCTTTTGTATTTTCAGAATTCACTCAGTGTGCATAGTCTATCATGACCTAATTGGAAATGACATGAGCCGTTCATATTCTTAATATGCCAATTTTGCTACTTGCAAAACGAGTTTGCAAACGGCTTTTACCCTATTTACAAATCTAGAAAGTGTTAATAATCAAGCCTATGATGTAACAAATTGCACAGTCACCTTAAAATTGGCACAGGTCTAATATACAAAAAAGGCTTTCCATGCTTGTCCGTTTCTAGCAAGCATGAGAAGCCTTCTCGATCATAATAATATTCTATAGTGCCTTTTTGCCATCCGAATTCTGTCTATGAAGTTCCCGAAATTCGGTCGGAGTTAAGCCTTCAGATTTTCTAAATTTTCTAGTGAAACTAGATACATCTAAATAACCAACATCTTTGACGATATCTTTAATTGGACGAGTTGTATTTGTTAATTGATCTTTGAATTTCTTAATACGTAATTCCCATACAAATTGTGTAAATGTTGTCCCGGTCTGTTCTCTGATGAAGCGGCTAAGATAGGAACTGGAAATTTGAAAATACTCCGCTACGCTTTCTAAACTTAAATGATGCTGTTTGAATTGTTTTTGAATATAGTCCATAATGTTGTCACGCAATCGATAATTACGGCTTTCCTTCTTATTTTCAACTGCCGTACAAACTTTTTTTATAATAGTAACAGCGCTTCTCTCTAAACCTTCTAAAGACTGAAATTCAGATAGAGACTTGATATCATCCGCTTCAAGGTCTATTTCCAATTCAGAACTGGTTTTCAAAATCGAATTTATAATATCGTAGCATGTGCATTTCAACAGATAATTTGATTTGCTTGTTTTCACTAAAGTGGAGAAAATTTCCGCCAATGTTTCCTTAGCTACTATATAATCTCCTTGTTTGAGGCTTTGGATTAATTTCAACTTTCTTTCCTCAGAGAACCAGACCATCTTGCCATGCTCTTCAGAGATTTCTTCAAAAAAGACAGGATTCTGTGAGTTATTTAGTAAATTATTTTCTATGGAAGAGATCGCCTCGATAAATGAACGGTTGATCTTCTGAACCCCGTCATACATTTTGCCGATTCCAACACTGGGCATAACAGAACAATTATTTCTTAATCTATTTGTTAATTCATTTATAAATAGATAATGATTATCTTTAGTAGTGCGCTTTAAGCCATTCTTTAGCATGACAATAACAGCTATTGTATAATCATGAGTTAATTCTACTCCATATCCATTACATTCTTGAAATGATATTTCTTCTAACATTTCTACAATCAGTTCCCATTGGCGAATGGTATCCTGGGTTTTAATCTTTCCCTTATAGGAAACCGCTACCACAAAAAAGGCACATCCATCAAAGGGTATTTTTAACTCATTTACTAATGCTTGATCTAATTTTTGATGACTATTTTCACCCTTGAGCAAGCTAGACAAAAATTGAGCTTTTACAAAAGGTTTATGAGCGATTATTTCCTTTTTTAACCTTTCACTACTTTCGTACATCGATTCAATTCTATTGCGGATTAAATCGATTTCACTTTTTTTGCCATTGCTTGTTTCAGAACGATCTTTATTCCTAAGAAATTGCGCTAAATGCCCAATCGGCTTATAGTGTTTGAAGGATGAGTAGCAAACGACTGCAATACCTATTAAGGCTATTACAAGCAAGATAATAAAAATTGAATTTTTTAACGAAGTCATTTTCCCATAAAATTGTTCAGTTGGCAGTACTGTAACAAACGTCCAATCACTAATAATTGAACGGACAATAGAAAAGGAATAGTTTTTATTATTAAGTTCTTTACTTATTATGCCTGATTCTGTTAGAGAAACATTTTTCACAAAGTCTAAATCAAGCATTTCTCCGTTTCCCTCAACGGCTAGCAGATCATTCTGTCCATTTAAAATAAAGGTATTTCCCTCAAAGTCCCCCAACGCATTTTGGATTAACTTTGATAATGTTGCTTCCTTTATTAAAAAAGTTACACTGCCATATGAAGATACACTATTGATTGGCAAAGGGTAGGTATACGCCAATAGATGATGATTTTTATCATTGTCGGAAGCACTATCAATTGTTTGGATTATCGGATCAGCTTTTGTTTGCATCCCTGTTTTTAATTTATTGATATTCTCTTCATCCAACTTGTAATTACTATTAATAAAGGTGTAAAAATTACTCGTACCCTTCGTAGAATAAATCAACTCTTGATTTCCCTGGAAATGCAAAAATAACTCATCAATAAAAGAACTATTCGCTTTATAGCGGATTAGCTCTTCTATCGCTTGCCCATCCAAATAAGGCTGAGTTAGTCTATATGGGGTTAAGCGATAATCAAAAGAAATCCTTGTAGCCAGATTATTTAGCTCTATTAATCTTGAATCAGTTATATCCCTTATCTGTTCAATCTGATTAATATTAGCCCGAATTATTTGCTTTTCAAGATTTCCAACAGCTATTTGAAAAAAAATAATACTGATTGTTAAGTAAGGGATCATAAAGACAAGCAAATAGGACAAGAAATATTTATAAAATAACCTTGGTCTTACTTTGATTCTTTTAATCATTGCTCCTTCCCCCCTTTTTGATTGATCTTGTTTTTCTCAGATCATAAGAAAATTTGTATGATGACCTCAAGTTTCTTTATACTCTACAAGCAAGCCGTTCCAACATTCGGATAATTGTTTTGGGTCATTCTCATCCTCCCTAACCTCAAACATAAAAGGCCCTTCATACTCAGATTGCGCTAAAGCATTTATAACTTCATTCCATTTTATAATTCCTTTCCCAGGAAGCCAATGCTTTTCATCTATTCCGTCATAATCTGAAATGTGCACCGTCGCTATACTTTTACCAAGCTGTTTTATAAAATCAACCGGGGATTCTGATAATAAATGATTCGTATCACAACAAACTTTCAAATTATTATGCGCCTTCAAAAGCTCCATCATTTCTTGAGTCGTATTGCCTAAACATGTACGCGGCAAATCTTCAACACAAATATGAATATCTAGCAACTTAGCTTTTTCAGCCAATAGATTCAGAGAATATTGGCAAGCCTTTATACGCTCTAGTCTTTCATTCTCTGGGATCGGCTCATAACTAGGATGAATAATCACACGCTTAATTCCCCACTCACTTACCCATGTTAACCATTCGTAATGAGATTCCAGTATTTCATTTCTTTTGTGAATGTCGATTGTAGAAATATCCCACTCTGATCCAAAAGGCAAATGGACGGACCATACTTCTAATCCCAGTTCTCCAACTCTTTCAATATAAGGATCGAATCTTTTTTTCAAACCTAGATAAGTTAGATTAAGTTCATTACTGGAGAGTACGAATTCGATACTATCCAATCCCGCATTTTTAATTTCTTCTAATTGCATAAGTGATCCTGGTAAAAAAGAAGTACCTACTTTCCAATTTTCAGGATTTGTTTTTTCTATTTCAGTCACTTCTATCCCTCCTCAATATCTATCTATTTTTCTCTTTATATTTTAATACGACTTTTCTCTCGTTTTTCCTTTATCTTTCCAATACCCATGTTCTTCTTTCCTAAGCGAAATGAAATAACATTTTACAAAAGCAGTCAAAACAATGCCATTTCAAGAGATACCTTCTTGATTGTAATTATCCTATTAGCCGGTGTATTTCATTTATTAGCTGTTGCATAATGTTTATTAGCCGTTGTGCATACTTTATTAGCCGTTGTCTATTTTTCTTTAAATAAAAAGGGTATCCCTAGGTCAAAATCTGCCCCGGGATACCCAGCTAATCCATTATTTATTTTATATTATAGAACGTCTTAGCACCCAAGTATTGTGCAGTTTCTGCCAATTGATCTTCGATACGAAGCAATTGGTTGTATTTTGCAACACGGTCTGTACGAGATGGTGCACCTGTTTTGATTTGGCCAGCGTTTGTTGCAACAGCAATATCTGCAATTGTGCTGTCTTCTGTTTCACCAGAACGGTGGGAAATAACAGCTGTGTAGCCTGCGCGTTTTGCCATTTCGATTGCGTCAAATGTTTCTGTTAAAGTACCGATTTGGTTAACTTTAATTAAGATTGAGTTTCCAACGCCTTCTTCAATACCACGAGCTAGTTTTTTCGTGTTTGTTACGAAAAGGTCATCCCCAACAAGTTGGACTTTTTTACCGATGCGATCTGTAAGAAGTTTATGTCCTTCCCAGTCGTTTTCATCTAGTCCATCTTCAATTGATACGATTGGATATTTGTTAACCATTTCTTCGTACCAATCAACCATTTCTTCAGAAGTACGAACGATGCCTTCGCCTTTAAGGTTGTATTTACCATCTTCATACATTTCAGAAGAAGCTACGTCCATTGCTAGTTTTACTTCTTCACCTGGTTTGTAACCAGCTTTTTCGATGGCTTCCATAATTGTTTGAAGAGCTTCCTCGTTAGATTTCAAGTTCGGAGCGAAGCCGCCTTCGTCACCAACTCCAGTGTTATAGCCTTTTTCTTTCAATACAGATTTTAGGCTATGGAAAATTTCTGCTCCCATACGAAGAGCTTCTTTAAAGTTAGGAGCACCAACAGGCATAACCATGAACTCTTGAATATCTACATTGTTGTCAGCATGTTCCCCACCATTTAAGATGTTCATCATTGGAACTGGTAGTTGTTTCGCGTTGAAGCCACCAAGATATTGGTATAATTCTAATCCAAGGAAATCTGCAGCAGCACGTGCAACAGCCATGGATACACCAAGAATAGCGTTAGCTCCTAGTTTACCTTTGTTTTCTGTTCCATCTAATTCAATCATCGTTTGGTCGATGCCCACTTGATCTGTTACATCAAAACCAATAATTTCTTCTGCAATGATGTCATTGACGTTATTAACCGCTTTTTCAACACCTTTTCCAAGGTAACGGCTTTTATCACCATCGCGAAGCTCTACAGCTTCATATTCTCCAGTTGAAGCTCCACTTGGAACTAAAGCACGGCCAAAAGCGCCTGATTCTGTATACACTTCAACTTCGATCGTTGGGTTACCGCGGGAATCCAATACTTCACGTGCGTACACTTGTGTAATGAATGGCATGAATAATCTCTCCTCAAAATAATTTTTTTAATTGAACATCTTTATTATGCTTAACGATTAATCAAAGTATTTCCTGTCATTTCTTCTGGCTTTTCAACACCTAATAAATCAAGCATCGTTGGAGCCAAATCGGCTAGGATACCGCCATCTCGTACTGTGATACCTTTTTCCGTAACAATTACTGGAACTGGGTTAGTTGTATGGGCCGTCATTGGATTGCCCTCTAACGTAATAACTTCATCCGAATTTCCGTGATCAGCAGTAATGATCGCTTTTCCACCTTTTTCTACGATCAAATCGACTATTTTGCCTAAGCATTCGTCAACTGTTTCAATAGCTTTCACTGTTGGTTCTAACATTCCGGAGTGCCCAACCATGTCAGGGTTTGCGAAATTCAAAATGATTGCATCAAACTTTTCTGCGTTAATGGCATCGAGAAGTGCATCCGTTACTTCATAAGCACTCATTTCTGGTTTCAAGTCATAGGTGGCCACCTTTGGAGAATTAATCAAAATTCGCTCTTCACCAGGGAATGTTTCTTCTCGTCCACCACTCATAAAGAAAGTGACGTGCGGATATTTCTCAGTTTCAGCAATTCTTAGCTGAGTCATTCCATTATCAGAAATTACTTCACCTATCGTCTTGTCCAAATTAGTTGGTTTAAAGGCTACGTATCCTTTTACCGTTTCCGAAAAGTGTGTCATACAAACGAAATCAAGATTTTTCGGACGGTCGTCACCGCGGTCAAATCCAGAAAACTCTTCATTTGTAAAAACGTTAGAAATTTGGATAGCACGATCAGGTCGGAAATTATAGAATATTACAGAATCCTCATCATCTATCGTAGCAACTGGCTTGCCTGCTGCATCTGTCATAACAGAAGGAATGACGAATTCATCATAAATTTTATGCTCATAGGAATCTTTTAGCATATCCAACGGATTGACATAGGATGGCCCCTCACCAAATGCCATAGCACGATAAGATTTTTCAACGCGATCCCATCGTTTATCACGATCCATTGAATAAAAACGTCCGGAAATCGTTGCAAACTGCCCTACGCCATATTCATTCATTTTCTCTTGTGTTGCTTTTATATAACCTTCAGCAGTTTGAGGGCCAACATCACGTCCATCAAGGATGCCGTGCACATATACATCCTTTACACCCTGATCTGCTGCAAGTTTGAGCAAAGCAAATAGATGATTGATATGGCTATGAACACCACCGTCAGATAAAAGCCCCATTAAATGTAACTTTTTACCCGTCTTTTTCGCGTGATCTATTGCTTGTTGGAAAGTATCATTTTCGAAAAACTCTCCATTTCTAATCGCAACATTCACACGGGTTAAGCTTTGGTATACAATGCGACCCGCACCAATATTCAAATGACCTACTTCAGAATTTCCCATCTGACCTTGTGGCAAGCCAACTGCTTCACCACTAGCTGTCAATTGATTATGCGGGTATGTGTTCCAGTATCTGTCAAAATTAGGCTTTTTCGCATGAGCGACTGCATTCCCTTTCGTTTCGCCACGCAAACCGAAACCATCGAGAATAATCAGTGCTACAGGTGCTTGCTTACTCATTGCTTGACGCCTCCAATAGTTGTAAAAATGATGCTGCTTCTAAGCTTGCACCACCAACTAACGCTCCATCAATATCTGGTTGTTGCATATATTCTGCAATATTTTCAGGTTTTACGCTTCCGCCATACTGAATACGAATAGCTGCTGCTGCATCAGCTGAAACGTTTTTCTCTACTACTTGACGAATATGAGCACACACTTCATTCGCATCTTCTGAAGTTGACGATTTTCCTGTTCCAATCGCCCAAATTGGTTCGTATGCAATGATTGATTGCTTCACTTGATCCTCAGATAAGCCTTGCAATGCTTGCTTGACTTGATTTTCAACTAAGTCAAAAGTTTCGTTATTTTCTCTTTGTTCAAGAGTTTCACCAACACAAATAATTGGAACTAGTTGATGTTCAAAAGCTGAATGTGCCTTTTTATTAACAGCTTCATCTGTTTCATTGAACATTTCTCTACGCTCAGAATGTCCAAGAATCACATAGGAAACTCCAATATCATTTAGTGCTACTGGGCTTATTTCACCAGTAAAAGCTCCACTTTCTTCAAAGTGCATATTTTGTGCACCAATTTTGACATCACTATTTTTTACAGTTTGAACTAATTTGTCTAAAAATAGCGCTGGTGCGCAAATGACGGAGTCTACTTGATCCACTGCAGGTACACGGTCTTTTACTTCATTCGCAAAACTAACGGCTTCCTGAAGTGTTTTGTTCATTTTCCAGTTTCCAGCAATAATTGGTTTACGCATTAAACAAACCATCCTTTCCTTAAAAAGGCACAGTTCCATAAAAGAAGTACAAAATACTTCCTTAAATGCCAAATTGTGCTACTATTCGTATCTTACTATTTATCATCAAGAGCCGCAACGCCAGGTAATACTTTACCCTCCATAAACTCTAGGGAAGCTCCTCCACCTGTTGAAATATGACTCATTTGATCAGCTAAACCAAATTTCTCAACTGCAGCCGCGGAGTCTCCACCACCAATAACAGAGTATGTATCTTTAGCTTCTGCTAAAGCATCGGCAACGGCTTTCGTTCCCTTGGCAAAGGCATCCATTTCAAAAACGCCCATCGGTCCATTCCAGATAACTAATTTAGAATCTTGAATAACTTTTCTATACGTTTCTGCTGTTTTTGGTCCGATATCCAAAGCTTCCCAATCTGCAGGTATTTCTTGAATTGAAACAACTTCTTTGTTCGCTGTTTCAGAGAAATCATCGGCAACTACTACATCTTCAGGCATATAAAAGTTGACGCCCTTTTCTTTTGCTTTGTCCATAAAAGAACGAGCGAGATCGATTTTATCTTCCTCAAGTAAAGACTTTCCAACTTCATAACCCATAGATTTTACAAATGTATAAGCTAGTCCACCACCGATAATTAGATTATCAACTTTATCTAATAGATTTTCGATGACACCAATTTTATCTTTTACTTTGGCACCGCCAATTATCGCTGTAAATGGGCGTTCAGGATTCGATAGTGCTTTTCCTAGTACAGAAAGCTCTTTTTCCATTAACAATCCGGCTGCTGATGGCAAATAGTTAGCAATTCCCTCCGTAGAAGCATGAGCACGATGAGCCGCTCCGAAAGCATCATTAACATAAAGGTCCGCTAATTCAGCAAATGCTTTTGCTAATTCAGGATCATTTTTTTCTTCCCCAGGATAGAAACGCACATTTTCAAGGAGGATCACATCTCCTTCATGAAGTTCAGCGATTTGCTTTTTCACTGTTTCTCCGTAAGCATCATCAGCTTTATGTACTTCTTTTCCTAGCAATTCACCAAGACGCTTAGCTACTGGTGTAAGTCTTAATTCTTCTTTAACTTCCCCTTTAGGTCTGCCAAGGTGGCTTGCTAACATTACAATAGCACCTTGTTCAGTTAAATATTGAATGGTCGGTAATGCAGCGCGAATACGTGTATCATCGGTTACTTTCCCATCCGCCATCGGGACGTTGAAATCAACTCGGCAAAAAACACGTTTTCCTTTGACGGCAAGATCTTTAATCGACTTCTTTTCCATGGTATAACCTCCCTAAATAGTTAAAGGGAAGGGGCGTATGCCCACTCCCCCAATCGGGTTCATCGTGCTGGACTTATATAAGCCAGAGATTTAAATAAGATTACAAACCTTGTTTTGCAATATATGCTGCAAGGTCAACAACACGGTTAGAATAACCGATTTCGTTATCATACCAAGAAAGAACTTTTACCATGTTACCTTCCATTACCATTGTGGAAAGTGCATCAATAGTAGAAGAATGAGTATCACCGTTGTAATCTGTAGATACTAGTGGTTCTTCTGTATAAGCAAGAATTCCTTTCAATTCACCTTCAGCAGCTTCTTTGAAAGCAGCGTTAACTTCTTCAACTGTAACTTCTTTACCAAGTTCAGCAACAAGGTCAACAACGGATACGTTTGGTGTAGGAACACGCATTGCCATACCGTTTAGTTTTCCTTTTAACTCAGGAAGAACGAGGGCAACTGCTTTTGCTGCACCAGTAGATGTAGGGATAATGTTTTCAGCAGCTGCACGAGCACGACGATAATCTTTATGTGGAAGATCCAAGATTTGTTGGTCGTTTGTATAAGAGTGAACAGTTGTCATCATTCCACGAACAATACCAAATTTATCATTCAATACTTTCGCGAAAGGAGCTAGACAGTTTGTTGTACAAGATGCATTGGATAGTACATGATGGTTAGCTGCATCATATTTATCTTCGTTAACACCCATAACGATTGTAATATCTTCACCATTTGCTGGAGCAGAAATGATTACTTTCTTAGCACCTGCATCAATGTGTTTTGCAGCATCCTCACGTTTTGTGAAACGGCCAGTAGATTCAACAACTACGTCTACGCCAAGATCTCCCCATCCAAGTTGAGCAGGGTCGCGTTCAGCCAAAACTTTCACACGATGATCGCCGACAACAATTGTATCGCCGTCTACAGAAACTTTTTCTGATAGTGTGCCATGAACGCTATCGTATTGTAGTAGATGCGCAAGCATGTTAGCATCTGTTAAGTCATTAACCGCAACTATTTCTACTTCAGGATTATTAAGTGCTGCACGAAATACGTTTCTTCCAATACGGCCGAAACCATTAATACCAACTTTTACTGCCATGTTCATTTCCTCCTTAGTATCTTGCAAAATTAGTTTTAATATATATCTTTAAAAGGATGCATCTTTAGTGAGATGACCCTTTTAAAATCATTTTTGCTGCGCCTTCATCCGTTATAAGGATCGTTGAGTCTGGCGCTGTTTCAAAATAAGACTTAATAGCTTTTGACTTTGAGTTTCCACCAGCTGCTGCAATGACAAATGGTTTGTCATACAGATCAGAAACTTGTAATCCAATAGTGGGTACTTTATGTACTATTTCCCCATTTTCATTAAAATAATAACCAAAAGCTTCGCCCACTGCTTTTTTTTCTAAAATTTTTTTCATCGTTTCTGGGTTTGCGCCCCGTCTTTTCGCCATAGTGATAGCATCCCCAATACCATGAAGAACAATAGTTGCCGATTTAATTTTATTCAAGACTTCGATAATCGTCGGCTCCTTTAAAAGAGAATCATGAACTGCTTGACTAACCTGATCTGGAACATATAAAACTCGATGAGTTCCTTTCGTTTTTTCGGCCATCGTTGCACAAATGACATTGGCCTGGTTTTTCACGTCTTCACCAATACCTCCACGTGCAGGAACAAAAAGCAATCTTTTTCCTTGGCCCATTTCTTTCGTAAGCATTTCTGCGGCACAGGCCATCGTTGTACCACCCGTAACAGCTATGATACTATCCTTTTCAAAGCACTGACTCAACATTTCTGCACAAGCCTTGCCTATTTCTTCTTTTACAATCAAGGATTCATCACTGTCACCAGGTACTATAACCACTTTTTTTATCCCAAGTCGCTTTCTTAACTCTTGTTCAAGTTGGCGAATACCCGAAATTTCCCTCATCATATCTTCCAGTTCAAGCAAAAGCTCTTGACCCTTTGCTGTCACTGCCATACCAGCAGTTTTAACTTCAATCAGTTGAAGGGATTTTAAAACTTCAGCTTCACTTCTAAGTACTCGTTCTGTCATACCGAGCATATCAGCAAGTGTGCGACGTCCAACGGGTTCTGTTAAACTGATGGAGCGAAGTATTTGATAGCGTTTCTGCATAACAGAAAGCATATCGGGCACAATTTGAGATTGAACTTTAAAAAATGTGTGCATTGTTTTGCTCCTTTGTTCCTTAGGTCGCCATACGTCCCGTATAGACGTATTATGTCCCATCACAGATAAAAAAATTAGCAGTGGTTTAACTAAATTCTAGCATTCTAGCGCTTATCAAGCAATTTTTACCTCAGGTCACCACAGGTCCCACCAAGACATTAAACGTCCCATTCGAGATAAAAAAAATAAGCACTACAGTTATTTTATCACTATAGTACTTACGAATCAACGTTGTTTTAAGCTTTTTTCTAAATCTAACATGTCGATTATTCCAGATTGAATAATTTCTCCATTTAGTTCTATAACAGGAATGATTAGTCCATATTTTTCAATCCACTCGTCATTTGTTTCGATATCCCGCTCGTCGATTTGAAAGGAGTATTCACTTTGCAACAAAATCAGCAGGTTTTTGGCGTCTAAGCAAAGCTCACATTGATTTCTTGTATAGAAAATAATCTTCTTCATAGTCATCAACCTCTTCTATTTAATACAATTATATAATAACATACACAGTTTCTCATTGTGAAAGGCACCCCCTTATCATAAAGAAGTGCCTCCCCTATTTTTTAGACAGCTGATACATTTGTGATTATTTTCACATACGGAGGTAAATAAAAAAGCAGATCCCGTTATAATATAGTTACTTTAATAGATTTATGTCCATTAAAAGCTTTGTCATCTTCCCTTTTAAATTAGTCGGAATTGCATTAAAAGGCGCTCGATGGTTGGCTTGAACAGAAGAAAACCACCTTTGATGAACAGCTTCCTTGATAGATGTAAAATTCGTTGGGCAATACTCGTAAAATTCCATTAAATAAGATAACTGCTTGTGCAATTGCTCTGCCTGTTCATAATCATGCCTTTGATAAGCTTCATAGAGTCCAACCGAAATTTCAGGTGCAAATGAGGCACATGAGTTAATACTGCCTGCTGATCCAAGCATAAGGGCAGGAAGCAAATGATCATCGAAAGCAGAAAATATCGTAAAATCACGGCCCACTTTTTCCATTTCTCGAATAACTTCGCCAATATGGCCAATATTACTTACCGTTTCTTTTACCCCTTGAATATTTTCATAATCAGCAGCTAACTTAATCATGAGTTCAGTAGACAAAAGCTGCCCTGAATATTGAGGTATGTTATATAAAAAGATCGGTAAATCTGTTTTTTCCGCTATTAAGGCATAATAATTATATAACTGTTCCTCTGATAGCCTCCAATAATAAGGATTCACGATAAGTAATCCGTCTGCTCCCGCTTCTTCGGCACAGGTAATCATTTCAAAAACATCTTTCATTGATGTATGCCCGACCCCTACTAATACAGGGACACGATGGTTGACATGCTTAGTCATACTTTCTACATAACTTTTCCTCTCACTCAAAGTTAAGCAAGCAAACTCACCTGAACTTCCGAGTAATAAAAGCCCGTGAATTCCACTGTCAATTAAATGATCTAAGTACCGCTTGTTTAACTCCAAATCAATTTGATCATTGTCATCAAATAATGTTACAACAGGGGGAATGATGCCTTTAAGTTTCATCTAAAAACCTCCCAACCATATTTTCACACTAGTCTTTCTCCGTAATTTTCTATCAGCCTATCTATATTTACTATAACATCAAAACGAAGGGCTGAATATAAAATAATCATTTTCAAAAACTGATCTATACAAAATTCGTTTCAAACAGAAAAAGACATCTCCTTATGTAGAAAAGAGATGTCTTTGATAGTGTTTATGTACGCCCTCGGCAGGAATCGAACCCACATTTTAAGAACCGGAATCTCACGTGTTATCCGTTACACTACGAGGGCAAATTAGAATCGTACGATATAAAATTATAAGTTATATTTCGGGAAATTGCAAGCAATAACTTTATAACGAATCGGTATATGATAGACTCCCTTTTTATATACTAATTCTAAGTCAAATTTGTTTAAATTTGGCAGAATTGGATAATATGATATTTTAAAGGTGTTAACAGCTTTCTCTCCATATGCATACTAGCATGAAAATATTCGATGATTTTTCTAAAGCTGATAATTTGACCTTCATTGACCATTGTTGTATGATAAAACTACATAATTGCTTTGCTTCTACAAATTGCAGATATTTATGCTATGTTCAAAAGAGGAGGAGAAAACATGAATTTAATTCCTACAGTTATTGAGCAAACAAGCCGAGGCGAACGAGCCTACGACATTTATTCCAGGTTATTGAAAGACCGCATTATTATGCTTGGAAGTGCGATTGATGACAACGTTGCGAATTCAATCGTTGCACAGCTTCTATTTTTAGAAGCAGAAAATCCTGAAAAAGATATTTCCATTTACATTAATAGCCCAGGTGGAAGCATTACTGCTGGAATGGCCATTTATGACACGATGCAGTTCATTAAACCGAATGTCCAAACGATTTGTATTGGGATGGCTGCTTCTATGGGAGCTTTCTTGCTCGCTGCTGGTGCAAAAGGCAAACGTTTTGCTTTACCGAACAGTGAAGTGATGATCCATCAACCATTAGGTGGCGCACAAGGGCAAGCAACTGAAATTGAGATCGCGGCTAAGCGGATTCTTTTCTTACGTGAGAAATTAAATAATATTCTTGCGGAACGTACTGGACAGCCTATCGAGGTTATCCAACGCGATACTGACCGTGATAACTTCATGACAGCTGACAAAGCTAAAGAATATGGTTTAATCGACCATATTATTCAACGCAACGAAGGAATTACAGGAAATAAATAATATAAATGAAACGGTTCTTCAGAAGTTAGTCTTACTAACGCTCTGAAGAACCTTTTTTTCAGAGAAAATAATTGGCCTTTACGATTATTCAGCCTCTCCTAAGCTTCTTGGAACTGAATATTGTGCAACCTTGCAAATATCCCGCCTTGCTGAACTAATTGCGAGTATGTTCCATCTTCGGCAATCCCGTCTTCTGTTACAACGATCACTCTGTCAGCATCGCGAATCGTTGCGAGACGGTGGGCAATCACTAGTGTCGTCCGATTGACAGCTAATTCATTCAATGCTTGTTGAATGATTTTTTCCGTTTCCGTATCGAGTGCAGATGTCGCTTCATCCAAAATAAGGATTGGTGGATTTTTCAAAAACATCCGAGCAATCGCAAGCCTTTGCTTTTGTCCTCCTGAAAGCTTCAGACCACGTTCACCGATTTCTGTTTCATATCCTGCAGGTAAAGAAGCAATAAAATCTTCGAGATGTGCCTTCCTAGCGGCTTCATAGATTTCTTCATCACTAGCATCTTGTTTTCCATAAGCAATGTTTTCTCGAATCGTTCCAGTAAATAAAAATACGTCTTGTTGAACAATACCGATTTGCGAACGAAGGGAATGTTTCGTCATATCACGAATATCAATTCCATCAATAGAAATCCCGCCTCGATTCACATCATAAAAACGAGGAATCAACGAGCAAATTGTAGTTTTCCCTGCACCAGAGGGACCAACGAATGCGACGGTTTCTCCAGCACGAATGTGAAGGTTAATTCCATTTAATACTTGTTTATGATCATCATATTGAAATTGGACGTCTTCAAAATCAATATTGCCTAGTAAACTATTTACTTCCATAGCGTTAGGCCTGTCCTTAATCTCTGGTTCTTGATCAATCAACTCTAGGAAACGTTTAAAACCTGCCATCCCTTTTGGATACAATTCTAAAAGGGCACTAATTTTATCAACTGGTTTAATTAAGACATTTACATACAAGACGAAACTAACAAGCTCTCCGTATGTTAGATTCCCTCGAAAACTGAACCACGCACCGACAACAAGTACTAATAAAGTTACAAGGCGCGTCATCATATAAATGCTTGAATGTGTTGCGGCCATCACTTTATAAGCAACAAGCTTAGCTAAACGGAATTTTCCATTATCCTTTTTAAAGCGATTAATTTCAAATTCTTCATTTGTAAAAGATTGTACAACTCTGACACCCGAAACACTATCTTCTACTCTGGCATTCACATCTGCAATGCGGCCATACATATTTTTCCAGGCATTGTTCATTTTCACATTACAATAGGTTACTAACCAAATGAGAAACGGTACCATAATGCAAGTAACGATCGCGAGCTGAGGATTAATGTTAAACATAATTGCAAAAGCACCAACAAAGGTCATAATAGCAATGAAGAAATCCTCTGGACCATGGTGGGCAAGCTCACCGATATCAAATAAATCATTTGTAATCCGACTCATAATATGGCCTGTCTTCGTATTATCAAAAAAACGGAAAGATTGCCGTTGCACATGATTAAATAATTGTTCACGCATATCTGTTTCTATATTAATTCCTAGTTTATGCCCTAAGTAACTAACAATATACTGTAATACAGTACTTAAAACATAGACAAGTAATAATAAAATACTTACTGTAATTATTGTATTCCATTCTCCACTAGGGAGTAGTTTGTCAATAAACCACTGAACAGCTATTGGAAAGGCCAACTCCAGAATAGCCACAACAACAGCACTTGAGAAGTCAATTATAAAGAGCCGCTTGTGAGGTTTATAGTAAGAAAAGAATTTTTTTATCATCGTATACTCCTTCTCGCTGATCATTCAAAATATCTAACTACGATCATACCATTTTAACAAATAGGTTGAAAAGTGGAAAGACTTAGATTGAAAGTCAGATTCGATTATATTAAAAAGCTACAAATCAACAGAAACATTCAACCCTTCAATCGAAAAAACTGGAGATAGCCGCTTTAGTTTAAATTTTGTGGCTTTGGGACTTGAGACAGTTATTTCCCCCCTTCACTTCGAGAATTACTCAAAAAGGAGCCTCCCAAAAAGGTAATTACTACCTTAATGGGAAGCCCCTCTCAATAAAAGTTATTCAATTTCCAACTAACTTTGATAAAGCTTCAACAGCTTCTTGTTCATCTGTTCCTTTTGCGGATATTCTAATTAGTGTACCTGGACCAATCGCAAAGCTCATTAACCCCATGATACTTTTAGCATTAACACTTTTCCCATCCTTTTCTAGAAAAATCTCAGATGAAAAGCGGCTTGCCTCTTGAACAAATTCAGCTGCATTTCTAGCTTGGAGACCAGCCTTTAAATTAACCTCCACCTCTTTTACCACCATTCTCCCTCACCCCTTCATATTATTTATATGTGTTGCTTGTTCACCTTTGCGTAATTTTTCTGCGATTTCATCAATTTTTCTTAAACGATGATTAATGCCAGATTTACTAATATTTCCCCCAGACACCATCTCACCTAATTCTTTAAGTGTGAGATCTTGATGTTCCATCCGAAGTACGGCAATTTCTCGCAGCTTTTCTGGAAGTATATCTAAACCAGCAGTTTCCTGGATATAACGAATATTTTCAACTTGCCTTAATGCAGCACCAATTGTTTTATTTAAATTAGCTGTCTCACAATTAACAAGGCGGTTAACAGAGTTACGCATATCGCGAACAATTCGGACATCCTCAAATTTGAGAAGTGCAGAATGTGCACCAACAATTCCTAGAAAATCAGCAACTTTTTCAGCCTCTTTTAAATAAGTTATAAATCCATTTTTACGTTCAATCGTTTTACTATTTAAAGAAAAATCATTCATCAATTCACAAAGAGAATCGTTATGCTCCTTATATAAAGAAAAAATTTCAAGATGATAGGATGATGTTTCAGGATTGTTAACAGACCCACCCGCTAAAAAAGCACCTCGTAAATAAGCCCGCTTACAACAATCTTTTTGAATTAACCCTGCTTCAATATCATGGATAAAGGTAAAACCTTCACCTAGTATTTTCAAGTCCCGCAACATGAATTCTGCTGCTTTCTTCAATCTAACGATATAAATATTATTCTTCTTCAATCGCATCTTTTTTCTGACTAACAATTCTACTTCAGCATCGTAAAGTCTTTTTAGTAATGTATAAATTCTTCGAGCAATCGCTGCATTTTCGGTCTGAATGTTAACTACAAGTAAACGATTTGAAAAAGATAGCGAGCCGTTCATTCGAATGAGTGCTGATAATTCAGCTTTGACACAACACTCGTTTGATTCAAGAGTGGTGAGCTCTTTCTTTGTTTCTGAGGCAAATGACAACCCCGCCACCTCCATATAGTGAAACTTTATTACTGCAAATTATTGCGGGATAAGTTGGCCCCTTTAACGAGGGGGATTCATCATTAATGAATAGAGAATATCAGATAATTTCTCTGTATCATGTCTAACTAGCCCCTTGTCAAAACTAATAATTTCATCGACCATAACTTCAAGTCCCATTTTT
The DNA here is from genome assembly GCF_001375535.1 of Bacillus niameyensis. GTDB lineage: Bacteria > Bacillota > Bacilli > Bacillales > Bacillaceae_C > Lederbergia > Lederbergia niameyensis. Next base: position 3,962,137 of record NZ_LN831197.1, on the reverse strand, counting down.
ACTAAATTATCAATATCAAAGACTACAGGTCGTGCCTGTTCCTCTTGATATCGATATTTCAAGTCAGAAGGTACTGGCTCATTATTAACGAGGATGCTATCGATAAAAGGTGATCCCATGTGCTGATATAAAGCAGAAACATGATCACTCGCAGCAAAGCCAAGTGTTTCCCCTGGTTGTGTCATGATATTACATATATAAACTTTCTTTGCTTTTGCTTTACAAATTTCTGCACCAATTCCCGGTACAAGCAAATTAGGAAGAATACTTGTATAAAGACTGCCTGGTCCAATCACAATTAAATCTGCTTCACGGATAGCTTGGACAGCCTCGGGTAAAGGTTCAATAAGATCAGGTGTTAAGTAAACCCGTTTAATCTTTTTCCCGGATTCAGGAATTTTTGATTCTCCGCTAATGATAGAACCGTCTTCCATTTCCGCGTGTAAAATAACACTTTGATTCGCTGCGGGTAGTACAATGCCACGAACGTTCAGAACTCGGCTCATTTCTTGAACAGCTTGAACAAAGTTACCTGTTATCGATGTAAGAGCAGCAATAATTAGATTTCCTAAAGAATGACCAGATAGTTCGCTGTCAGAATTGAAACGGTGCTGGAACATTTCAATGATTAAAGGTTCCTCATCAGATAATGCTGCTATGACATTTCTTATATCACCCGGTGGTGGAATTTCCATTTCTTTTCTAATCCGACCAGAGCTGCCACCATCATCAGCGACAGTAACGATTGCCGAAATATCAATTGGTAGTTTTTTCAATCCGCGCAAAAGCACTGGTAAACCTGTTCCTCCACCAACGACGGCAATCTTTGGCCTAATTGAATCTGTCATGTCGTAAAACCCTTTCTTTCCTGTGGAAAAGGGGTAGAGCGATGCCTAAAAGACAGTCTGATGCAATGCTCCACTTCAACCACCTTAATTTTACATTAAAAATTATTGCTCAGGTACTGCTCCCATATTTTTCTTCTTAATATCTCTATGTGTGATATGAACACGATAGTCATTTTCGTAAAATTTACCAATATATTCTGAAAGGGCAACTGATCTATGTTGACCACCTGTACATCCAATCGCAATGACAAGTTGACTCTTACCTTCACGTTTGTACAACGGAAGCATAAATGTAAGGAGATCAGTCGTTTTGGCTAAAAACTTTTGCGTATCGTTCCATTTCAGAACATAACTTGAAACCTCTTCCTCCAACCCAGTTCTAAGTCTCATATGTTCAATATAATGCGGATTCGGTAAAAATCGTACATCGAAGACTAGATCCGCATCAATCGGAATTCCATGTTTAAAACCAAAGGACATAACATTCACCGTAAAAATAGGTTTCTTATCAATAGAAAACTCTTCTATGATTTTTTCCCGTAATTCTTTCGGCTTCATCAATGATGTATTATATATAGATTGGGCTCGCCCTTTCAATTCATCAAGGATGCTTCGTTCTCGTTTGATCCCCTCTAATGGCAATCCTTCTGTCGCAAGCGGATGTGATCTACGCGTCTCTTTATACCTGCGTACAAGCGCATCATCGTTCGCATCAAGAAAAAGTATTTGCGGTGTTACCCATGTTGAATCGGAAAGTTCATCAAGCACGCGCAAAAGCGTATCAAAAAATTCTCTTCCCCGTAGATCCATCACAAGGGCTACTTTATTCATTTTATTACCTGATTCTTTCATCAATTCAAGAAATTTAGGCATTAAAGCAGGCGGTAAATTATCGACACAAAAGAATCCAAGGTCTTCAAAACTGTGGATGGCAACCGTCTTTCCAGCACCGGACATTCCGGTTATGATCACCAATTGTATCTCATCTGATGCAACAGTGTTCATTAAATCCACTCCTGTTATTTATAATTATCGATACATGTTTTAACTGTTCTTTATATTATACTATTTACGATTATTAAATAACAGAGTTAAACTATATTCACATTTTACCAACATGCTTTATCCCGCATTAACTGGCTGTAAGACCCCCACTTCAAGAATTCGAGGTGAATCCAAGAATTGTAAGCGGGGGATCAACAGCCAGTAAAAGCCCGATTGGTTCAACTAACAATCAGCGGGGGATGAGGAAAACCCCCACTGATTGAAGTTTCACTTTATTTTGTAATGTTTATTTGTCAATAAACTAAATAACCCTATGATCCATAGACAAAAAAAATAGCACAGGCTTCACGCCTGTGCGTTTCAAAAAAGGGATATTGTATAAAAAGGGGGTCAATATCTCATGTATATAATGTAACCTAAAATCATTTCACTACTGTTACAATCACATTAAGTACCTGTTACGATTTTATAAAAGGCGGAAGCGCCTGTTTTTCGACGTATAAATTTCACAGCTTCTGACGAGATAAAGGAAACACGATGAGTCCTAACAGGACGAATCGATGTTGACTTATCGTAGGATGAAGCGAAGAAATTTACTAGTCGATAGGCGCTGCAGCTAGATTAATAAAAAGCGGAAGCGCCTGTTTTTCGACGTATAAATTTCATTTTTCGTTGCTTTATTTCGCTTCTAGCTTTTCTTTTAAGTTTTCGATGTATCCTTGAGCACTCTGAGCTGCGATGCTGCCGTCGCCTGTAGCTGTTACAATTTGACGGAGCAGCTTTTCACGAACATCTCCAGCGGCAAAGAAACCTGGAATTTTTGTTTCCATATTTTCATTTGTCTCAATATAACCATTCGCATTAGTAATTCCAAGGTTTTCAAACGGTTTAGTAAGAGGATCCATTCCGATGTATACAAACATGCCATCCGTTTTGAAATTTCTCTCTTCACCATTTTCAGTTGAAACGAGTGTGACAGACTCAACTTTTCCATTCTCTCCATTTACTTCTTTAACAGTGTGATTCCAAATGAATTCAACTTTTTCATTTGCAAAGGCACGATCTTGGAGAATCTTCTGAGCACGTAATTCATCACGGCGGTGAACAATCGTCACTTTGCTTGCAAATCGAGTTAAATAAACTCCTTCCTCGACTGCTGAGTCTCCTCCACCTATTACGACCAACTCTTTATTTTTAAAGAAAGCACCATCACATACTGCACAATATGAAACTCCGCGGCCAGTCAACTCAGCTTCTCCGGGAATTCCGATTTTACGATATTCAGCACCAGTTGCAATAATAATAGCACGTGCTTTATATTCCTTATTACCAGCTTTAATCGTCTTATAGGCTTCACCATCTACAACTTCTTTAATATCGCCATAAGCATATTCTGCTCCGAATTTCTTCGCATGATCAAACATCTTCGTTGATAAATCTGGACCTAATATAGAATCAAAGCCAGGATAGTTTTCAACATCTTCCGTATTCGCCATTTGCCCCCCAGGGACACCCCGTTCAATCATAAGTGTTGATAAGTTAGCTCGGGACGTATAAACAGCTGCTGTCATTCCAGCGGGACCTGCACCTATGATAATCACATCATATATTTTGTCTTCAGACATGGTTGCACTCTCCTTCTATATAAAAGCCTCGAAGAACACAAAAGTTCCCGAGGACATTGAATAACTTTTCCATACTTATATCGTATTAAAGAACGACGCTACAGTCTATAAAAATGCTCATGTTAAACTGTCTAATAGACGAATATATTTTCTTAGCGTGGAAGTCGAAATATTAAATTCAGTTGAAATCTCTGATTGTGTTTTTTTAGTATCTCTTTCTCGGAACCAAATATACTCAGTTGCCGCAGCGATTGCCACTTGGTTGTTAAAAGTTTTTCCAACTTTTAATAATTGAACAAAAAGTTCAAACCAGAGATTGAGTAAATTTGGAAACTTCTCCACTTGATCTTGATTGCGTTTATATAAAATGAATGCAATGTCATGGGCTTGTAATACGTAATTATTAGAATCTACTAAGTTATTTATATCTGGATAAAAAATATAAGTTATATATTTTTTCTCAATATGTGTTAGTTGGTCAACATTCACGTTAAGTTGGGCAAGGATTTCACACTTTTTATGAGTTAATGAAAGAAGAAAAAGAGCGTAAAGTCTTTCCTCTAATTTCTTACTCCTCATCCATTTAGAGATAGCTGTTTTCTTTTCTTCTAAAATTTCGTATTTAGATTCAACCTTCCAAGGTTCAACCACAGCCTGCTCGGGGTTAATTTTAACAAGTTTTTCCCATGCCGCAGCTGCCACTTTTGTACGATTAGTATAATAAGCTGACTTTGTAAGCCAATAATAATAGGCTGCGTCTCCCTCATATCCATAGGATTGAATTTGTCGAAGCCATTGATATGCCTGCTCATATCTACCCGTAACGGCAAAAGTAGCTCCAAGCTTGTAACGATGTTCAAAATGAATAGGCTGGACTTTATCCAAGGCGGACAGCAATTCTTCAAGCTGTTCAGTTTGATCCTCATAAAATAAAAAAACAGCCAAGTTACAAAGTGCATGTAGATTGCCTGGACTTTTTTTCAAGACTTCTTCAAGTATATGAAAGGCTTTTTCAGTTTGCCCTTCATAATAATAGGCTAATGCAAGATTATTACGAGCAGACCAAAGTTCCGGAAAATTTGCTACTGTTTGTTCTAGAAGTTCCACTGCTTCGCTAAAATCACCAGACTCCAAAAGCTGCTTTGCCGCTTCAAGGTTATCGATCATTTCGTCCTGCTCAACTAACTCATCGAATTTTACATCTTCTTCAATACCAATCAAATCCAATAACTCTTTAGCCTCTTCCGTAAATTCTCCCATTTTGTCTTGTTCGAGATACAGTTCGGCATATTTATATGCTTCTGTAAACATACCCATATGGGCAAAATTATTGGCTAGAAAATAATGGCATTCTGTCATTTCTTCATCCAACTCTGCTAAAATATGAAGTAATAACTGGTTTGATTTCTCATATTCCCCGGTCTCAGTATGAACGATAGCTAGTTGGCAAGCAATGATAGGTTCAAACGGTTCAAGCTCCAAAGCCCTCTGCAAATATTTCTTCGCCTTTTTCATATCGAAACGATCATATGCCTTAATTCCTCTATTAAAATAATATTCTCCTGTTGGAACAAATGAGAATATTTTTGCTTTATCCAATCTACCTTTCGGATTTTTTACCATCGAGATCCTCCGTTGCTAAATTCCTATGTCGCTTTTTGTAGTATATCATACGTTTCGCTTGTTGACACACAGCGAATCCTGGAAATTTCAAACGTAATATGAATTATTATGTAGAAATCCAAAAGTTGCCCTCAAACTATACCCTAAATTAAAAAAATAAAACACCTATTTAGAAAGTGTTTTATTTTCGCCATATATTGGGTCATCCATTCTTCTTTTAGCTAGTTCCTCTTTTGTATAAATGATCCGCATTGGATTACCGCCTACAAATGCTCCGGCTGGAATATCTTTATGAACAAGAGTACCTGCAGATACAATCGCATTTTCCCCAATTTTAATCCCTGGCAATATCGTACTGTTAGCACCGATCATCACTTGGTCACCTATTTGAACATGACCAAGACGATATTCCTTAATCAAATATTCATGTGCCAAAATCGTAGTATTATAGCCAATCACTGTATTTTTCCCAACTGAGATTTTTTCAGGAAACATTACATCAAGCATAACCATTAAAGCAAAAGAGGTTTGCTCCCCTATCTCCATGCGAAGAAAGGTACGATACATCCAATTTTTCAAACGTAGAAAGGGAGTATAACGAGCAATTTGGATAATGATAAAATTTTTAACAACTTTCCAAAACGGTACAGTTTTATAAACATGCCAGAGCGAGTTCACTCCTTCTACTGGATACCGCTCCGTCCTCCTCATTGAACGCTCACTCCAACAATCTCCAATAGATCTGACATTTTGTCTAGCATATAATCGGGATTAAATTCTTGTAAATAATCTTTCCCCTTTAAAGACCAAGCAACACCGCATGTTAAAGTCCCTGCATTTTTTCCGCCTAAAATATCGTGGTAATTGTCACCGATCATCATCGTTTCTTCTGGTTTTGAATCAAGTAGTTTCATCGCTTTATTTAATGGTTCCGGATCTGGCTTTGGATTGTCAACTTCATCAATAGAAATGATACATTCAAAAAATGGCATTAATTTCGTTAAGTTAAGACCTTTGATAACAGTATCTCGCTTTTTAGTCGATACAATTGCCAACTTAAACCCATTTTTATATAAGGATTGAATTGTCTCAAAAACACCATCAAATTCTTTGACTAAAATATCATGATGTTCAATGTTATGCTTTCGATATACATCCACCATTTCTTCTGCTTTTTCAGGGTCAATACCCATAAAAACATCAAGTAATGGAGGACCCATAAAGGGAAGAATATCTTTAGGACCATATTGCCCAGGCCGATACTTTTCTAATGTATATAAATAAGATGCTGTAATTAAATCATTTGTATCAATTAGTGTTCCATCTAAATCAAATAGTAGCGTCGTTATTTTCTTCATCTATTACGCTCCTCCAAGATGACGATTATGATTCTTTATATTTTTTATCTGCTAGACCAACTTTTCTTCGGTATACCCAAATTATAATAGCAACGATAATTAGTACGATTGAAATCACTTGTGCCATTCTTAAAAAGTCCGTCAGCATTAAACTATCTGTTCGCATTCCTTCGATAAAAAAGCGGCCAATCGAATACCAGATAATATAGCTTAAAAAGAGCTCTCCGCGGCGAAGACTACTTCTCCTTAACACGATCAAAATAATAAAACCAATTATGTTCCAAATGGATTCATAGAGAAAGGTTGGATGATAGTAAGCGCCATTTATGTACATCTGGTCAATAATAAACTGCGGGAGATGCAAATTTTCCAGAAAAGCCCTTGTTACTTCTTCCCCATGAGCTTCCTGATTGATAAAATTCCCCCAACGTCCAATCCCTTGCGCAAGAATCAAACTTGGAGCAGCAATATCCGCAAGTTTCCAAAAAGAGATTCCTTTCTTTCTTGCAAAGACAATAGCTGTTAAAACTGCACCAATTAATGCACCGTGGATCGCAATTCCGCCTTCCCAAATGGCAATAATTTGTTCAGGATGCTGAGAATAATAATCCCATTGGAAAACAACAAAATAAATTCGTGCACATATGATGGAAATTGGAATAGCCCAAATCAACAGATCTGTAAACGTATCTTTAGGCAGACCCCTTCTATTAGATTCACGTGTTGCTAAAATTAGAGCGATTGCAATTCCCGCTCCTATAATGACTCCATACCAGTGAATCGGAATAGGGCCAAGCTTAATGGCTATTGGATTAATCGGTTCTATATCCATACTCTCCTCTCCTTTAAATAAATTTAGATAGGTAAATCATCATTATTCCCACTTTGAATAACTTGGGCAAGTCTCTCTGTAAATTGCTGAGCAGCATTAACACCCATATTTTTCAATCTAAAATTCATCGCAGCTACTTCAATAATAACAGCTAAATTTCGGCCAGGTCGAACGGGAATTGTCAATTTTGGAATTTCTGTATTAATAATCCTGATCGTTTCTTCATCTAGACCTACTCGATCATAATGCTTCGTTTCATCCCATGTTTCCATATGAATCGACAATGTAATTCGCTTCCTTGACCTAACTGCACCAGCGCCAAAAAGAGTCATTACATTAATAATTCCTAAGCCACGAATTTCCAATAGTTGTTCCAATAAATCTGGAGCAGACCCGACTAATAAATTTTCTTCCACTTCACGAATTTCGACGCAATCATCGGCAACTAACTGATGGCCACGTTTTATTAAAGCAAGTGCTGTTTCACTTTTACCAACGCCACTTTGGCCCGTAATAAGAACTCCAACCCCATAAATATCAACTAGAACACCGTGAACGGCCGTTGTCGGGGCCAGTTTAGTTTCCAAATAGTTTGTCAGTTTACTGGAAAAACGTGTCGTCTTCATAGAAGTACGAATAAGGGGGACACTATTTCGTTCTGCAGATTCAATTAATTCTTTTGGGATGTCCAATCCCCTAGAAATTACAATTGCCGGTGTAACATCATTACAAAGAAGTTCCATCCGCTCTTTTCTTTCACTTTTGAGCAATCTTCCACTGAAGTCAATTTCAGTTCGTCCAAGTAGTTGCACCCGTTCAGCAGGATAATAATTAAAAAAACCAGCCAATTCCAATGCAGGACGAGAAATATCTGTCGTTGTAATTGGTTTATGAATCCCTTCTTCTCCACTAATTAATTCAAGATCAAACTCTTTTATAATATCTTCTGTACGAACTGTAGACAACTTAACGATCACTCCTTGTAGTTTAGGTAGTCATTCCATAGCTGATTTTCCACAAAACTATTACGGATACTTATTTACAATGAAGGTATTGAGGTGAGAAATGTGCTTTTAAGATTAATACATCATAAACTTGGCTAGCTCCACACCTCTTCCCTTTTCAATTTCCTATTTTATCACTTTAATTAGGCGAAACTCCACCTTTGTGAATAAGAAATTAGATTCAGGGTGTCGATTTTCAATTTCTACCTATATATATCTAATGAAAACATTGGTGAGGAGGGATACGGATGAAGTTTATTATTGATGCTGGACATGGTCCAGAAACAGCCGGAAAACAAAGTCCAAATGGAATGAGGGAATACGAATTTAATTCGAGTGTTGCGGCATTTTTAACGGAGAAATTATTAACTTTGAACGGCATTTCAGTCACTCATGTCCATTCAGACCAAAGGGATATTCCCCTAAAAACAAGGACAGATCAGGCTAATAAATTAAAGGCCAACTGCTATATTTCCATTCATGCTAACGCCTATGGAACAGGTTGGAACACAGCCCAAGGTATCGAAACGTACGTTTATCCAAGTAAACCGCGTGAAGCATGGGAACTTGCAAAAAAGATCCAAGATGAATTAATAAAAGCTACTGGCCGAAAAAACCGCGGAGTGAAAACAGCCAATTTTCATGTACTGCGAGAAACGGAAATGACAGCAGTCTTAATAGAATGTGGATTTATGACAAACAAAGAGGAAGCAGACCTCCTTCAAACAACGGCTTATCGTAAATTATGTGCCCAAGCGATATTCTCTGCTTTAATAGAATTTTATCGATTGGAATGGACAGAAATCCCTACAACTAAAATATTATATCGTGTCCAAGCAGGCGCCTTTACGCAATACCATTCAGCTGAAAAGCTAGCTAAAGAACTAAAAGCAAAAGGCTTTGACTCTTATATTACTAAAACTACAGAGTAATTATTCAGTAATGGTCGAAAAAAAAGATGATCATCTGCATACATGAGGCAGTGATCATCTTTTTTGACTATTTCTGCTTTCTTGGTTCTACTACGGTTTTTTGGATAACCAGATTGACAATGGACATTATGATGGCAATCAACAGTGCCAGACCAAAACCGGAAATTTCGAAATGACTTCCCATTAGTGCATCTGTCATTAATAAAGTACAGGCGTTAATGACAAACAAAAATAAGCCTAGAGAAATGATCGTAACAGGTAAGGTTAAAAGGATTAACACTGGACGGACGAGCATATTTAAAATTGACAAGATGAAACTAGCTCCGATTGCTGACCATATACTTGAAACTTCAAAGCCTTCAAAATATCCGGAAAAGGCCAGGAACAAAAGAGCATTAACGAGAATTCCTATCCACCATTTCATTATTACTGTCCTTCAGATTCCGTTTCACTTACATGGACAGAACCTGTTTTTGTATCTGCCACGAGTTGAAGAATACTTTCATTTACTCCTGCCCTCTTAAACTTCACCTGTTTTTGAATAATTTCTTGTTTTTCATGCATGATGTTAATATCATTTAGCTGCAATCTATAATTTCCAATATTTGATCGGACTTCACCATCAACTCCAGCATCTTTCGGAATAGTGAGGTCGATATTCCCGGTAATTGTTTTTGCACCTAGATTTCTCGGTACTAATTTCAAAAGTTTGCAATCAATGTTACCGTTTAGGGATTGAAGTTCCACATCATCATATCCACCAGTAACTTGAATTGAACCGTTGACAGTTTCTGCTTCGACTTTTTCAATCGTTGAATCAACTAGTTTGATTTGTCCATTTACTGTATCAATATCCAAACTTTCCCCCTGGATATTAGATAACTCCACTTTACCATTGGTCGTTTTCACAACAAGCGTATCGGAGTGGACTTGTTCACCTTTCACTCCGCCATTAAACGCCCGGATAGAAATTTTATTATATGTTTTTTTAGGAATATAGAGGATTGTTTCAACTTTCATCCATTTGGACTGAGTACCGAAAACAAGCAACCCATTTTCATAATTAAAAACAGTGTGATCAAGGAAATAATTTCTTGCTTCCTCTCGGTCGTCTGTACGATACACTTTTGCATTACATTCAACTCGTATTTCTGGTTGATCCCAGCTTTTAATCTTCACTGGTCCGTTTGCAATGTCAATATCAATTTTTTCCGCTTCAGAGGCGGACTGCTGGAATGTATGAGGAATTTCAACTGATTGATTAAATTGAAAATCGATATCTTTAATTTTATTAAAGGCATTTTGAACAAAATCAAATAACCGTTCACCAGCATGTTCTAATTGTGTATAGATTGATTCGCTTGAACTACTAGTTTCTTGTTTTTTATTTGTGTCATCCTTAGAAGTTTCGTCCGTGGCCGTGTTATCATTCGTATTGGAATCTTCCTTTGCATCGGAGGTCTGCTTTTCCTCACCTTGTTCCTGATTAGTTTCAGCTGTTTGCTTCGGAGCTTCCTCCTCTAATGCTTCTAGTAAAATAATTGCTTCTTGGGCAGACAGCTTACCATTTTGTACTAATTCAAGTATTCTTTTCTTTTCTTGATTCACGTCGACTTCCTCCTTTGGATACTCGATCTAGCTAAGTGCCTATCGAGGACTTTTCCCCTGACAAGTCAAAGTCCCACATAAAGACATCTCCGCTCTTCTTACAGATTTTACGTATAAGGGTGAGAATAAGTTTCATAAGAATTTAGTTTATATTAGGATAGGTCAAATTCTTTATGATTTTTCCACTAATTCACGTTCAGCAACTTTCTCACTCATTCGTTTTTTATCTCGTTCAAGAATAGGCTTTAAGTATTTACCCGTATAAGAATTTGCATTTTCTGCTATCTTTTCAGGTGTACCTTTTGCCACGATCGTTCCACCTTTATCTCCGCCCTCTGGACCTAAATCGACTAGATAGTCAGCTGTTTTAATGACATCCAAATTATGCTCAATTACAAGGACAGTATCCCCATTCTCTACGAGCCTTTGCAAAACATCTAGTAAACGGGCAATATCATCAACATGAAGGCCTGTTGTCGGTTCATCCAATATATAGAGTGAACGCCCATTGGATCGGCGATGCAATTCAGAAGCTAATTTCACACGTTGAGCTTCTCCTCCGGATAGAGTAGTTGCTGGTTGCCCAAGCTTCATATAACCAAGACCTACATCTACAATCGTTTGTAGTTTTCTTTTGATTTTAGGTATATTGGCGAAAAACTCAAGTCCATCCTCAATGGTCATCTCTAATACTTCAGCAATATTTTTCCCCTTATATTTTACTTCCAATGTTTCCCTGTTATACCTCTTACCATGACAGACTTCACACGGAACATAGACATCAGGTAGAAAATGCATTTCGATTTTGATAATCCCGTCACCACGACAGGCTTCACACCGTCCACCTTTTACGTTGAAACTGAATCTTCCCTTCTTATATCCACGTACTTTTGACTCGTTTGTCGCAGCATAAATATCACGGACATCGTCAAAAACACCTGTATATGTCGCAGGATTCGACCTTGGTGTTCTTCCGATTGGAGATTGATCAATGTTAATAATCTTTTCCAAATGGTCGATTCCAATAATCTCTTTATGCGCCCCTGGCTTCGCTTTCGCTCTATGAAGCTGCTGGGCAAGTGTTTTTTGGAGAACTTCATTGACTAAAGTGCTTTTACCAGATCCTGATACGCCTGTAACGGCAATAAACAAGCCAAGGGGAAGTTTGACATTAACATTTTTCAGATTATTTTCTTTAGCCCCTTTTATTTCCAGAAACCTACCATCTGGTTTACGTCGTTCTATCGGCAATGGAATAAACTTTTTACCAGATAAATATTGACCTGTTAAAGAATGTTCATCTTGAGCAACTTCTTCAGGAGTTCCACTAGCGACAATTTCCCCACCGTGAACACCAGCTCCTGGACCAATATCAATTAAATAATCGGCGGCTAGCATCGTATCTTCGTCATGTTCAACGACGATTAGCGTGTTGCCAATGTCCCTCATACTTTTTAGTGTATCAATCAATCGGTCATTATCACGCTGATGAAGACCAATAGAAGGTTCGTCCAATATATATAAAACTCCTGTTAATCTAGAACCGATTTGCGTTGCCAGCCTAATCCGCTGGGCTTCGCCGCCTGATAATGTCCCCGCAGCACGACTTAACGTTAAATAGTCCAACCCAACGTTTTTTAAAAAACCAAGACGCTCCTCAATTTCTCGTAAAATGAGATTGGCAATCTGCTTATCTTTTTCCGAAAGAGATAAATTTGTAAAAAATTGATTAGCCTCTAAGACAGATAACTCTGTAATCTCACTAATATGGCGCTCAGAGATTTTCACCGCTAAACTCTCTGTTTTTAACCTGTGTCCTTTACAATGAGAGCACGGTTGTTCAGCCATATATTTTTCCATTTGCTCCCTAATGTAATCGGAACTTGTCTCTCGATAACGGCGTTCAACATTTCGAAGTACACCTTCAAATTGAATCCGGTTTTCTCTAACTTGACCGAAATCATTTTCATAACGGAATTCAATATACTCATTACCAGAGCCATAAAGAATTTTCTCGATATCCTTTTTCGGTAAATCCTTTACAGGTATATCCATATCGATTCCATAGTGCTGGCAGACGGTTTTCAAAAGTTGTGGATAATATTGAGAACTAACTGGAGTCCACGGTACGATAGCATCTTCATTTAATGAGAGCGACCAATCAGGTATGACTAGTTCAGGATCCACTTCTAAAGTCGAGCCAAGTCCATCACAATCCGGGCAAGCACCGAATGGACTATTAAAGGAAAACATCCGCGGTTCTAGTTTATCGATTGAAAAGCCACATTCTGGACATGCATGATTTTCACTAAATAGTAATTCTTCTTCGTCAATGATATCGATCACTACTTTTCCTTCACCAAGACTAAGAGCTGTTTCTAGTGAATCTGCAAGCCGTGCTTCGGCCCCTTCCTTAACAACAATTCGATCGACAATTACTTCAATTGAATGTTTTTTATTTTTTTCGAGATTAATTTCTTCCCCAAGGTCAAGAATATCTCCATCAACACGGACACGGACAAATCCTTGCTTTTTGATATCTTCAAAAACTTTAACGTGTGTTCCTTTTCTACCAGAAATAACAGGTGCTAGTACTTGTAATCTTGTTCGCTCTGGATATTCCATAATTCGATCGACCATTTGTTCAATCGTTTGTGAAGATATTTCAATACCGTGATTTGGACATATTGGTTTTCCGATTCGAGCATAGAGTAAACGCAAGTAATCATAGATTTCTGTAACTGTTCCAACAGTTGAACGCGGATTTCGGCTCGTAGTTTTTTGATCAATTGAAATTGCTGGTGAAAGTCCTTCTATCGTATCTACATCCGGCTTATCCATTTGTCCTAAAAATTGTCGCGCGTATGCAGAAAGCGATTCTACATACCTTCGCTGGCCTTCTGCATAGATCGTATCAAAGGCCAAAGATGATTTGCCCGATCCCGACAAGCCTGTCAATACAACAAGCTTATCCCTTGGAATCGTGACATTAATATTTTTCAAATTATGAGCCCTTGCTCCTTGTACTATAATTTCATCTTGTGCCACTGATCTTCATCCTTCCGCTTTTAACTCGAATAGCGCATCACGAAGCTCGGCCGCACGTTCAAAATCGAGTGCTTTGGCGGCTTCCTTCATCTCTTTTTCCATAGTCATGATTAATTTTTCTCTTTCTTGCTTAGACATTTTCTTCGTTTTCGCTTTAGCTTGATATCCTTCAGCTTCCTCTGCTGCAACTGTTGCCCGAATGACATCACGAATCTCTTTTTGGATTGTTGTCGGCGTAATTCCATGTTCTTTATTATATTTCTCTTGGATTTCACGACGCCGTTTCGTTTCACTAATGGCTTTTTCCATTGAATCTGTCATGCGATCCGCATACATGACCACATGCCCATTTGCATTTCGAGCTGCACGCCCAATGGTTTGAATTAAGGACCGCTCTGAACGAAGGAATCCTTCTTTATCTGCATCCAAGATGGTAACAAGTGAAACTTCAGGAATATCAAGACCTTCTCTTAAAAGGTTAATCCCGATTAATACATCATAAGTTCCAAGCCGAAGCTCACGAATGATTTCAATTCGTTCAAGTGTTTTTATTTCAGAATGTAAATATTGCACTTTAATACCAATTTCTTTTAAGTAATCTGTTAAGTCTTCTGACATTTTTTTCGTTAAAGTTGTGACTAAAACACGCTCATTTCTTTTAACACGCGCGTTGATTTCGCCAATTAGATCATCAATCTGTCCTTCAATCGGACGAACATCAATATTTGGATCAAGCAAACCAGTTGGACGAATAATCTGCTCGACCATTTTAGGTGTATGCTCTAATTCAAACGGACCTGGTGTCGCCGATACGAACATAATCCGGTTAATATGTTTTTCAAATTCTTCAAAGGTAAGTGGACGATTGTCTAATGCTGAAGGAAGACGGAAACCATGATCGACAAGTACTTGCTTTCTTGCTCGGTCACCATTGTACATTCCCCTAATCTGTGGAAGAGTAACATGCGATTCATCAACGACGATTTGAAAATCATCTGGAAAGTAATCTAATAATGTGTAAGGAGTGGCTCCTGCTGGTCTTAATGTCAAATGTCGGGAGTAGTTCTCTATTCCAGAACAAAAACCCATTTCCCGCATCATTTCTAAATCATAGCGAGTTCGTTGTTCTAGCCGCTGTGCTTCAAGAAGTTTATCATTTTCCTTCATTTCTTTAAGGCATTCTTCTAATTCTTTTTCGATATTCGCGATCGCTTGTTTCATTTTTTCTTCACCGGTAACAAAGTGGGAAGCAGGGAAGATTGCTACATGCTCACGATCACCAATGATCTCTCCAGTTAATGCATCGACTTCACGAATTCGGTCAATCTCATCCCCAAAAAATTCAACCCGAATACAATGCTCATCTCGCGAGACAGGGAAAATCTCAACTACATCGCCGCGAACTCGAAATGTACCGCGATGAAAATCGATATCATTCCGAGGATATTGAATATCAACCATCCTGCGTAATAATTCATTCCTTTCAATCTCCATACCTGTACGTAAGGATAAAACATGTTCACCGTACTCCTCAGGAGAACCGAGTCCATATATACAAGAAACGCTCGCGATAATGATGACATCCCTGCGCTCAAACAAGGAGGATGTAGCTGAATGTCGCAACTTATCAATTTCATCATTAATGCTTGCATCTTTTTCAATATACGTATCAGTAGACGGTACATAAGCTTCTGGTTGATAGTAATCATAGTAACTAACGAAGTATTCAACTGCATTATTGGGGAAAAATTCCTTAAATTCACTATATAATTGTCCAGCTAAAGTTTTATTGTGAGCGATAACTAGAGTTGGTTTGTTTACCTCTTGAATAACGTTAGAAACCGTAAATGTTTTCCCCGTTCCAGTAGCACCCAATAATGTTTGATATTTCTTTCCTGACCGAAGTCCCTTAACAAGACTGTCTATTGCTTTAGGCTGATCTCCTGATGGCTGATACTTTGATACAAGTTCAAATCTATTCTGCAAATGGGACCCTCCCATCTAATAAATTAGTATTATCTATTATAGACTTTCTGCTTTCCGCATTTCCATGATTTCATATTATCACACTTATTATACGAATATCCAGCAAAAAGCGAACGTATTTTCGACAAGGCCGAAACTAAAAATGGGCAGGTGACAAGCAAATGTTCGGAGATAAAGTAAGGCGAGGGCGAATATACTTAGGACATTCTGAAAGGAATAGGAAACATATTTTCTTAAGCAATAAAAAAATCCAGCTAAAAGGTTAGACTGGATCTGAAATATTGTTATGAAGCTTTTTTCGGGTTCTTCCTCTTCACCATAAAATAGTTGGTGAAACAAAGACCTAGTGTTAAAGAAGCTGCTTCAATTAAAATCAGCCACCAAGAATTAAGGTAACCCTTATAAGCTGATACAACGATTAATGCCAATGTTAAGATAAATCCTACTGTTCTTCTATACGTAATTCTTGTAAAAAAAATCATCATGAGTGCTGGCAAAAAAATAGCAGAAAAGATTTTATCCACTGTTCTATCAACCCCAAGGTTTAATTTCTACTTTCAGTTTTTCGCAAAATCCAAAAAAAAGCAAGTATTATTTCCCTCGGTAGGTTCAAGTTAATTCAATTCCACTGATTCCCCTGATGAAAGATAAATAATGGACTCACAAATATTTGTGACATAATCCCCTATTCGCTCCAAGTATTGGGCAACTAAAAGCAAATGGCTAGCTTGATTGATTAACATTTTTTCCTCATTCATAATCCGAACTAAATCATTGAATACTTTCTGATAATAGGAATCTACTTCATCATCTTTATCGGCAATTTTAACAGCACTTTCCTGATTTACCTCAATATAAGCCTCAAGAACATCACGAATCATTCGTTTGACAAGCTCTGCCATTTTGGGAATATCAATTAACGGTTTTGCATAAATCTCATTTTGAAGTTTGATCGTTGTTTCAGCAATATTGACAGCGTGGTCGCCCATTCTTTCAAGATCGGTTGATACCTTTAATGCTGTTATAATTTTACGTAAATCGCTCCCTACAGGTTGCTGTAGGGCAATCAAATTCAAGCAAATTTTTTCGATTTCCATTTCTGCTTGATTAATTTCTTTATCGCGGATCATCACTTGATGAGCAAGTTTAACATCTTTATGAATGAGTGACCGTACAGCATTATGAACAGATTCTTCCACCATCGTTCCCATTTTTAACAGATAACCATGCAGTTTCTGGAGTTGCTCTTCAAACTGGCTTCTTGTCACCATCTATACTCCTCCTTGGATCATCCGAATCTACCCGTAATATAATCTTCCGTCCTCTGATCATTTGGGTTAGAGAAAATTGTAGATGTGTTATGATATTCCACTATTTCTCCGTTTAGAAAGAAAGCAGTTTTATCAGAAATTCGTGCTGCTTGTTGCATATTGTGAGTAACAATAATAATACTGTAATCTTCCTTTAATTCTTGAATAAGCTCCTCTACTTTTAAAGTAGATATCGGATCAAGTGCAGAAGTCGGTTCATCCATCAATAAGACATCCGGCTCTATAGCAAGACATCTTGCGATACATAATCTTTGTTGCTGACCACCCGATAGGCCATATGCATTTTCATGTAATCGATCCTTCACTTCATCCCAAATCGCAGCTCTTTTTAGACTCATCTCGACTATGCCGCCCAAAATCTTCTTATCACGTATTCCATGAATTTTAGGACCATATGCAACATTTTCATAAATAGATTTTGGAAAAGGATTCGGCTTTTGAAAGACCATTCCTACCTTAGTCCGTAACTCTTCCACTTGATATTTTTCCTGTAGTATATTTTCATCCCTATAGAAAAGTTTCCCTGTCATTTTAACGGATGGCACTAGCTCCACCATCCGATTAAGTGATTTAAGAAATGTTGATTTCCCGCAACCTGATGGACCAATGATCGCTGTTACATTATTTTCGTATATGTCAAAATCAATATTTTTTAATGCATGATCTTTTCCATACCAAAGATTTAATTTGTCAGCTTGAAAAACTTTCTTTCCTTCTAAAAGTTGATCTGAGCTAATTTTATCCATTTCCTGAACTAAAGTGGCTTCCAAATTAGCACCCCCTAATATCGTTTGGAAAATTTATTTCGAATGATTACTGCTATGGAATTCATCACGATTAGCATGAACAGTAAAACAATAATGCCAGCAGCTGCTACTTCGTGGAATTCCGTTTGTGGCCGACTCATCCAGTTGTATATTTGAATAGGCATAACTGTAAATCCGGACCAAATATTTTCGGGTACAAAGGAAACGAAGGTTAATGCCCCGATCATAATGAGTGGTGCTGTTTCTCCAACCGCTCGTGATAGCGCCAAAATTCCACCTGTCAAAATACCGGGAAGAGCCGCTGGCAAAACAATCCTACTAATCGTTTGCCATTTTGTCGCCCCCATTCCATAGGAGGCTTCTTGAAGTTCTTTAGGAACAGCTCTCATTGCTTCCGATGAAGCAACAACAATAATCGGTAAAATGAGTAAGCTCATAGTCAATCCACCTGCAAGTACACTCCTACCCATTTCCAGCATCCGAACAAATACTGTAAGACCAAGTAACCCGAAAACAATCGAAGGGACACCTGCGAGATTAGCAATATTCATTTGAATCATAGAAGTGAGACGGCTTTTTTTAGCATAAAATTCGAGATAAATAGCACAACCAACACCAAGAATGATTGACACGGGAGCCGTTACAGCAATTAACCAAATGGTCCCGAATATGGCAGCTTTAATACCAGCCTGTTCCGGCTTACGCGAAGCAAAGCTTGTAAAAAAGTCAAAATCCAGATAACTCCAGCCTTGTGTGACAATCCGATAAATCAATATAATTAATACGAGTAACGATAAACCAGTTGCGAGTCCAAACAACCATTTTAGCAATCTATTAATCCAAAGCCGCTTTTCAATGCGGTTCTTTACGGTTTGATGATCGATTACCTTCATTAGTAAACCTCCCTAAAACGTTTCGAAATCCATTGAGCAAATAGGTTCATTATGAAAGTAAAAAGAAAGAGAGTCATTCCCACCGCATAAATGCTATAGTAAATCGTGGAACCATAGGTCGCATCTCCAAGGCTGACTTGGACAATGTAAGCTGTCATCGTTTGAATCGTTTCGGTTGGGTCTAATGTCAAATTCGGTCTAGAACCCCCAGCAATAGTTACAATCATCGTTTCGCCAATCGCTCGTGAAATAGCAAGGACAAAAGATGCGACTATACCTGATAATGCTGCTGGCAAAACAACCTTAATTGTTACCTCTAGCTTAGTTGATCCCTGAGCTAAAGCACCTTCTCTTATAGAATTCGGTACAGCCCCCATCGCCTCTTCCGATAATGAAGCAATCATGGGAACTATCATAATTCCGACGACAATTCCCGGGCTTAATGCATTGAAAAAATTCAAATCGGGAATGATCTTTTGCAAAACAGGTGTAACAAATGTCAAAGCGAAGAATCCATATACAATAGTTGGGATGCCCGCTAATACTTCAAGAACTGGCTTTACAATCTTTCTTACACGTTCACTTGCGTACTCACTTAAATAAATAGCAGCAGCCAAGCCAATTGGAATCGCAACAGCCATCGCAATCACCGTAACAAGCATCGTTCCTGATATAAGGGATATGATCCCGTATTGTGGATCACTTTCAAAAAAAGGAAACCATTCCTTACTCGTTAGAAAGTGAAGAAATTCGACTCTTTGAAAAAACGTAAACGTCTCGACAAGCAAAGTGGCAACAATTCCAATCGTTGTGAAAATTGATAGAATGGCCATCATAAACAGCAACACGGGAATTGATTTTTCAATTAGTCGGCGTTGAAAGCGTCTCTTTACCTTGCCTTTTTCAATCAGGCTACTGATAGATATTTTTTCAGTATTCCCATCCATGACAGTTTCACCACCTTAAAAATTGAACATTTTAGAGAAAAGAATCGTTCCTATTGAACGATTTCTTCTAATTTTTCTAATGCTTCATTATATTCATCTTGATTTAGGCTAATATAACCAACTTCTTCCGCTAGCGGTCCGCCATTTTCAAGTGCAAATTTAACATAGTCATAAACATGGGGTTTTCCTTGTAGTGAATCATTACGAACATAAATATAAAGTGGTCGAGATAGTGGTTCGTATTCCCCATTCATAATCGTTTCATTACTTGGTTGTACCGCGTCGCCCTTACTATTTACAATTGGAACGACTTTCAAATTATCTTGATTTTCGTAATAATAAGCATATCCGAAGAACGCCATTCCACCTTTATCTCCCATAACACCTTGTACAAGAACATTATCATCTTCTGAAAGAACAGCATCTTTTCTCATTTGTTCATCTTCCAAAATAACTTCATTCCAGTAATCATATGTTCCCGAATCTGTACCAGGACTATAGAAAGAGATCGGTTCTTCCGGCCATCCTTCACGGACATCTGCCCATGTTTTAACATTTCCGCTTTCTGTCCACATCTTTTTCAATTCTTCCAAAGTTAAATGATCAACGAAATCATTATCCTTATTAATAACAACTGACAGACCGTCATAGGCTATGGCAAATTCAGTATAGTTCGTTTTTGCAGCCTCTAGCTTTTCGATTTCTTCATCTTTTATAGGGCGAGAAGCATTGCTAATATCAGTTTCACCAGCAATAAATTTTTTAAATCCTCCCCCTGTACCAGATACGCCAACTGGAGCCTTAACATCTGGTTCCTTCCCTAAATATTCTTCTGATATAGCTTCCATAATCGGAAATACCGTGGAAGAACCATCAATACCGACTGTACCAGACAATTTCTCTTCATCAGTTTTACTTGTTGCTTCAGTACTATCTGATTTAACAGGATCAGAATTAGACCCATTTGTTGCTGATCCATCCCCATTCCCACATGCAGCTAGGAATAAAATCATTATGAACGCCCAGGCACAGACTACTAATTTACGATTCATCCAAAATCCCCCTATGAATATATTTTTTCTCTTTACAAGGCTATCTTACAGCGGGTATATAAATTTTAATTGAATACTTTGTAAAGCTTTTGTAAAAATCGACTAAAGTAAGAGACGAGAAATTTTAGGGCGGATGTTTGCTTTTGCTCAAAGTTCGAGAAAAAATGCAAAAAGAAATGGAGAAAAACGTATTGTTTTTCTCCACTAAGCTATAATTATATTTGTTTATTAGGAAGGATGATGAGGAAGGTTGTACCTTCTCCTTCTGTACTATCTACTCGAATAGTCCCATTGTGGGATTCAACCAAATGTTTAACGATGGCCAATCCCAGGCCTGTCCCGCCTGAACTACGAGATCGAGCTTTTTCGACTCGATAAAAGCGTTCGAAAATTCTTGGCAGATCATTCGCTGAAATTCCAATCCCTGTATCAGAAACTTGTATATAAATTTTGTCCTTTTCCTTCCACGTCTTAATCGAAACTTCCCCACCCTCAGGAGTATAGGCGATCGCATTCGAGATCAGATTCAGTGCAATTTGCTCGACTCGATCCTTTTCACCTTCCATCCATGTCTCAACCTTGTTAGGAACAAAACGTATCTTCTGTTGCTTTTTCTCAGCTGCCTTCTGAACAGATTCTATTGTGTTTAAAATAGCTTGATCTAAAGAAAAACTCTCTATTTTCAACGGCATTCTTTGATGCTCAATCTGCGATAAGTAAAGCAAATCTTTAATTAATCTATGTATACGTTCACTTTCCTTATAAATAATTTGCAAAAAGTCACGACGCAAATTTGGATCATCCATGGCGCCTTCTAGTAAAGTTTCTGTAAAACCTTTAACTGAAGTCACGGGGGTTTTTAATTCATGAGACACATTGGCAACAAACTCACTGCGCATTCTTTCAAGTCTGCGGACCTCGGTTACATCATGAAGTACCGCAATCAATCCTCTCATTTTCCCATTAAAATATACATAAGGCGCAATATGTGCATCGATGATTCGTTCCTTTGGATAAAAAAACTGAATCTCCTTCCGACGTTCAACACCATTTTTTAAACATTGTTCTAACAGTCTGGAAAAATCGGAATTTCTTCCTACTTCTAAATAATGTTTATCTTTTAATGTGTTTGGGTCACGTGAAAATAAAGCCCCCATAGCAGGGTTCGCTAATAAGATCTTCCCTTGTAAATCAATGAGCAGAATACCACTCGTCATATTCGTCATAACACCAGAAAGGCGCTCCTCATTTTCCTGAATCTCCTCCAATTGCTTTTCTAAATTAGAGGCGAGGTTATTAATGGAATTAGCTAATTGCCCTAGTTCACCTTTCGATTTCCGATTTACGCGCACACTATAGTCTTTTTCATTCAGCTTTTTTGAAACATCGATCATTTCTTCAATAGGCTTTGAAATACCTTTCGCCAACTTCATTCCAACTAAGCCAGTTAAGAGAAAAGTAGATATTTGAAAAAGAGCTATTCGTTTCCATAATTCTTGTATAGCCAGATTCATTTGTTCCATTGAAAGAGAAATTCTAACAACACCGGATATCTCCTTACCACTTTTTACTGGAATTGTTACATACATCATGTCCTCTTTTAAAGTATCACTATGACGGACGGATAGTCCGACTTCCTCATGATCATTTAAGATCGCCTCCACCTCAGGACGTTTAGCATGATTCTCCATTTGCTCCCGCTCATCTTCTGAATCTGCTAATACTTCACCTGATCTATGAATGATCGTAATTCTGGAATCTAATGATTGAGACAACAGTCTAATTTTTTCCTCAAGATCACTAGAAGCTAGGGATGTATCGTCTAAAGTATTTAATACTATCATTGCTATTTCCACTAAGTGGTCTCTCTTTGATTCGTAATATGTATCTTTCATTTTATCCGTCATAAAAAGGCCAGAAACTAGAAGAAGAAAAGAAATAAGGATAAGAAAATAAAAAGTCATACGAACCCAAAGTTTATGAATCATCACAGTTTCTCCAATTTATAACCGAACCCTCTAATTGTCTTAATGTAAACAGGTTTTTTTGTATCATCCTCAATTTTATCTCGTAAATTACTTATATGGACATCCACAATTCGCGAATCCCCGACAAAATCATAATTCCACACTGAATCCAGTAACTGTTGACGGCTTAATACTTTCCCTTGGTGTTGAGCTAAATACAATAAAAGTTCAAATTCCTTCGGCGTTAAATCAAGGAGTTCCCCAGAACGTTCCACTTTGTATTCATCGGGATAAATCTTTACAGTACCAAATTGAATAACTTTTTCAGTTTGTTCTTCTTGATCTAAGCTAGGGGTCGCTCTCCGTAAAATAGCTTTGACTCTGGCGATAACTTCTCTAGGACTGAATGGCTTCGTCATATAATCATCGGCGCCCAATTCTAGTCCCAGTATTTTATCAAGCTCATCATCTCTAGCTGTTAGCATTAAAATAGGAGTTTTAATTTTTTCTTGTCTTAAAGTTTTACATAGATCAATTCCATCCATACCTGGAAGCATCAAGTCTAAAATAATGATATCCAGTTTTTCATTTCTGGCGATTTCCAATCCAGTAATCCCATCACTAGCTGTTATCACATCAAATCCTACTTTTTCCAGATTATATTGTAAAAGAGTCATAATTGAAGGTTCATCTTCCACAACTAAAACTTTCCCCATTAAAAATACCTCCTTTCAGAACAAAAAGTGCAGGTCTATGGCTAGTCAACTTTAGACTAAAGCCTAGAAGTTTGCTAGTCAATGTACGCCTCCTTTAGGACGTCTGTCCGTCGGAGCTAGACGAAAGCACTACATAGTTTAAACTTATCTCCACTGTCCAATTTAATTATTTACTAAATAACTCAAAAATGCCAGACTTCTCCACGTATAGTTTATTCGCCATATCTGTGGAGGAGTCCAGCACTTCATAACCCCTATATCTTAAATGTACGTTTTTCTACAAGAACTGTCAAACTGATTAAAGTAACGAGAATTGTTGCACCCATATCCGATAAAATAGCAATCCATAAAGTGAGTAAGCCTGGAATTGTTAATAATAAAGCAATTAATTTTAAACCGAGCGCAAGAGATATATTGAGTTTTATAATGGAATTCACTCTCTTTGCAACTTTAATAGCCGATGGAAGTTTTCCAAGATGATCTTGCATGAGGACAATATCAGCAGTTTCAATCGCACTATCTGTCCCTTTTCCCATTGCAATTCCAAGATCAGCAGTCGCTAAGGCTGGAGCATCGTTAATACCGTCACCCACCATAGCTGTTTTGCCCTTTTTCGTTAATTCCTTTACTTTTTCAACTTTCATATCGGGTAGGAGACTAGCGTAATACTCAGTTAATCCAATTGCATTTGCTACCTTTTCAGCTGTCTTGGAATGGTCGCCTGTCAGCATAATTGTTCGCTTAATCCCGGCATGATACAGTTCAGAAACAATTTCTTTACTCTCCGGTCTGATTTCGTCAGCAATTCCAAACATACCTAATACGTTACTTTCATTCGAAACAATAACCAGTGTATAACCTTCTGCTTTTAATGTTTCTATATCAGCTAACACCGATTTTGAGGCAGCTTCATGCTGAATACTTTTTTCATTTCCTAACCAATATTTCTCACCATTTAAAGTAGCTTCCACGCCTTGCCCTGGAATAGTTTCAATTGATGATGGTTCTATTAATTCGATCGAATAGTCTTCTACTTTCTTCATAACCGCTTTCGCCAAAGGATGGGAAGATGTTTTTTCAATTGAACCTGCGATTCGTAAAAACAACTCCTCCTCATAGGAAATCATTTTCTCGACATGTGGTTCGCCTTTCGTTAATGTTCCCGTTTTATCAAAGGCAATCGTATCAATCTTTCCAAGCTGTTCTAGAAAAGCACCGCCCTTAATTAGAATGCCATGACGAGCATTTCTAGTTATCCCTGAAATTAAAGCAATCGGAGATGAAATGATAAGCGCACAAGGACAACCGACGATTAAAACTGCAAGGCCTTGATAGAACCAATCTCCCCAACCTCCTCCAAATAACGGAGGGACAAACATAACAACTAGAGCAATAATCATAATCGCAGGAGTGTAGTATTTAGCAAAATGATTAATAAATTTTTCTGTTGGTGTTTTTGATTCTTGAGCTTCCTCCACTAGATGAAGGATTTTCGCTAATGAAGAATCTTCATATGCTTTTGTAATTTGTACCTTTAGAACTCCTTCATTATTAATACTTCCGCCAAAAACGGCTTCACCAATAACCTTATCAACTGGTAATGCTTCGCCCGTGATCGCTGCTTCATTAACGGAACTTTTTCCTTCAATAACTAGACCATCTGAAGGGATCTTTTCTCCTGATTTAACGAGTACGACATCCCCAACACACAGATCCTTGATCGGGATTACTTTTTCCGTTTGTCCATTAATAATAATCGCTTCTTTTGGAGCAACTTCCAGTAAGGTTTGCATCGATTTTCGAGCCTTTTCCATCCCGAGGCCTTCAAGGTACTCATTAACGCCAAATAAAATGGCGACTAGTGTACCTTCTTTCCACTCCCCTATTCCGAAAGCACCAATCAAAGCAATCGTCATGAGTGTATCAATATTAAATTTTAATCTAAATAGATTTTTAGCACCTTTAATAAATGTCGTATACCCGCTAAGTGCCGCCCCTACTACATATAAAATGACGGCAATCATTTCGTTCCAGTAGTGTTCTGTAACAATGGCACTTGCAAATAAAGCAACTGACAAGCTAATGAGAACGATTAGTTTCCTTCCACCCTCATGACTATGATCATGGGCATGAGCATGGTCATGCGCTGATTCGTTATGCTCATCTTTTATAAGCATAGCTCCATCACTTGAGAGAATTTTTTCTACTTTTTGCAAAGATATTTCATCAGAAACAACAAGCTTACTTGAGTTAAATAAAATTTTCGCATCTTCTCCGTGATCAAGCCGTTGTATTTCTTCTTCCATTTCCCTAGCGCAATTCGCGCATGAAAGTCCTTTTAATTTATATTCAGCCACTTTTTACACCTCAATCATTGTCAAGTGTGTCTAGCATGGTCAATCGTATGTTCTAAAACATTCATCACGTGATCATCATCATGGGAATAGTAAATGGTTGTTCCTTCTCTCCGATACTTCACGAGTCGTAAATTTTTTAAAAATCGTAGCTGATGAGATACCGTTGATTGTAATAACGATAATTTTTCAGATATTTGGTTAACGGAATATTCCTTTTCAGATAATAGATGTAATATCCGAATACGAGTCGGTTCAGATAATGCTTTGAACGTTTGTGAAACAATAAAAAGCGTCTCTTCATCTAGATCATCATGCTCAGTTGGTAGATTTTCCACTTATTGTCAATCCCCCTACTTCATTATATGTATATATATTCATATATCAATGTCATTATATGCTTCAATCATTAAAATTGTCAACATTTTCACGAAATAGTCATCTTCTCGTGAAGATTCTCCTTTATTGACTAATTGAAAATGAAGTTTGGATTTGCTATATTGGTAATGTATCATTATTGCATTCAATTTTTGTTAGATAGCGATCCGCATCCGATACAATCTTTTTATCGCGCGAGATATCAATATAAAGGTGGTTGTTTTTATGTCATACGTAATAGTAGCTCCATGCATCGGCGAAAAATTCGGCGAATGTGTGGAAGTTTGTCCAGTAGACTGCATCCTTGAGGGTGATGATCAATACTTTATCGATCCAGATCTATGTATCGACTGTGGAGCATGCCAAGCAGTTTGCCCAGTTGAAGCGATCTACCATGAAGAGGACATGCTTCCTGAAGACAGTAAATATTTAGAAAAAGCAAAAGCATTTTTTGCTGCAGCTGAATAATAAAAGCGGAAGCGCCCGGTTAGCGACGTACAAACTTTTAGGCCTTTGACTTATCGCAGGGAAAAGGACAGGAAGTTTGCTAGCCGCTGGGCGCTAGAGCTGGGATTAAATACCAATATTCCTAAAAGGCAAGTTCAGAAAAATGGATTAGTTTTCTGAACTTGCCTTTGTCTTTTTTGAAAGGATCTCTTTTCAGATGTGAGGTATGCTTGGGATTTAATCGTTACCGTTTTACTTGAGAACATCGCATTGCGGGAACGATTCAAGACTTATCGTTACCGTTTTTCCGGAGTTCATCACATAACGGGAACGATTCAAGACTTATCGTTACCGTTTTTCCGGAGTTCATCACATAACGGGAACGATTCAAGACTTATCGTTACCGTTTTTCCGGAGTTCATCACATAACGGGAACGATTCAAGACTTATCGTTACCGTTTTTCCGGAGTTCATCACATAACGGGAACGATTCAAGACTTATCGTTACCGTTTTTCCGGAGTTCATCACATAACGGGAACGATTCAAGACTTATCGTTACCGTTTTTCCGGAGTTCATCACATAACGGGAACGATTCAAGACTTATCGTTACCGTTTTTCCGGAGTTCATCACATAACGGGAACGATTCAAGACTTATCGTTACCGTTTTTCCGGAGTTCATCACATAACGGGAACGATTCAAGACTTATCGTTACCGTTTTTCCGGAGTTCATCACATAACGGGAACGATTCAAGACTTATCGTTACCGTTTTTCCGGAGTTCATCACATAACGGGAACGATTCAAGACTTATCGTTACCGTTTTTCCGGAGTTCATCACATAACGGGAACGATTCAAGACTTATCGTTACCGTTTTTCCGGAGTTCATCACATAACGGGAACGATTCAAGACTTATCGTTACCGTTTTTCCGGAGTTCATCACATAACGGGAACGATTCAAGACTTATCGTTACCGTTTTTCCGGAGTTCATCACATAACGGGAACGATTCAAGACTTATCGTTACCGTTTTTCCGGAGTTCATCACATAACGGGAACGATTCAAGACTTATCGTTACCGTTTTTCCGGAGTTCATCACATAACGGGAACGATTCAAGACTTATCGTTACCGTTTTTCCGGAGTTCATCACATAACGGGAACGATTCAAGACTTATCGTTACCGTTTTTCCGGAGTTCATCACATAACGGGAACGATTCAAGACTTATCGTTACCGTTTTTCCGGAGTTCATCACATAACGGGAACGATTCAAGACTTATCGTTACCGTTTTTCCGGAGTTCATCACATAACGGGAACGATTCAAGACTTATCGTTACCGTTTTTCCGGAGTTCATCACATAACGGGAACGATTCAAGACTTATCGTTACCGTTTTTCCGGAGTTCATCACATAACGGGAACGATTCAAGACTTATCGTTACCGTTTTTCCGGAGTTCATCACATAACGGGAACGATTCAAGACTTATCGTTACCGTTTTTCCGGAGTTCATCACATAACGGGAACGATTCAAGACTTATCGTTACCGTTTTTCCGGAGTTCATCACATAACGGGAACGATTCAAGACTTATCGTTACCGTTTTTCCGGAGTTCATCACATAACGGGAACGATTCAAGACTTATCGTTACCGTTTTTCCGGAGTTCATCACATAACGGGAACGATTCAAGACTTATCGTTACCGTTTTTCCGGAGTTCATCACATAACGGGAACGATTCAAGACTTATCGTTACCGTTTTTCCGGAGTTCATCACATAACGGGAACGATTCAAGACTTATCGTTACCGTTTTTCCGGAGTTCATCACATAACGGGAACGATTCAAGACTTATCGTTACCGTTTTTCCGGAGTTCATCACATAACGGGAACGATTCAAGACTTATCGTTACCGTTTTTCCGGAGTTCATCACATAACGGGAACGATTCAAGACTTATCGTTACCGTTTTTCCGGAGTTCATCACATAAC
Source organism: Bacillus niameyensis (assembly GCF_001375535.1). Taxonomy (GTDB): domain Bacteria; phylum Bacillota; class Bacilli; order Bacillales; family Bacillaceae_C; genus Lederbergia; species Lederbergia niameyensis. The sequence continues at coordinate 3,933,426 of NZ_LN831197.1, read as the reverse complement.
GGGAACGATTCAAGACTTATCGTTACCGTTTTTCCGGAGTTCATCACATAACGGGAACGATTCAAGACTTATCGTTACCGTTTTTCCGGAGTTCATCACATAACGGGAACGATTCAAGACTTATCGTTACCGTTTTTCCGGAGTTCATCACATAACGGGAACGATTCAAGACTTATCGTTACCGTTTTTCCGGAGTTCATCACATAATGGGAACGATTCAAGACTTATCGTTACCGTTTTGCCGAGTTCATCACATAACGGGAACGATTCAAGACTTATCGTTACCGTTTTTCCGGAGTTCATCACATAACGGGAACGATTCTAACTCAAGCGACCAATATTAAAGGACCAACCCAATAATTGAGCGTTGTCATCTACCTCTAGGCACCGAATTCCCTTTTTTTGCCTCCAACACACGATGTCCAATTTTCTCAGCATATTTAGCTAACAATAAGCTGTGTTCCCCTAATATAGTATCAATCGATTCATCGTAAACAACCGCTCCCGCATTATCATGTAACATCTCTTCCCCATATTCAAAAAGTTCTTCAAGAATTGTTCGCGCTTTAAGTACTTGCACATTTTGAAAACCTACACTTTTAACTGTCTCGATCCAGTCTGATTCTGTCAAAATCTGATCGATTTGATAAAACTCCTTTAGTTCTAATTCCTCCTCCTGAACTAAATGATCCTCTGCTGTCATCTCATTACATAGATAAGTCCCTTCAGTTTTTAACACCCTGTATAATTCACCTAGTGATTTTTTAATATTCGTAAACGTAATAACAGACTCTGATATCACTAGATCAAAGTAAGAGTCTGGGAAGGGCAACGGTCCTTCAATATTCGCTTCCAGTATTTCTATAGGTAGTTGGTTTTGATTTAGCCACGTTCGAAAATGTTTAATCATTTGCGGATGTTTGTCAACAGAAACAACAGAACAGCCAAATGTTTCTGCAAGATATCTAGAGGTTTGCCCCATTCCACAACCTGCATCGAGAATTTTGCTATGTTTTCCAATATCTCTTCCTTCAAATAATTGTTTTGTCAAAAAAAAGCCTCCAGGGTGGGCTCCGGCTATTTCCCCTTTAGCTAATGCATCATGGTAATTAATCGTCATATCTAATCCCCCAATTTTTAGCTACTACCGTTACTTTATGATAAGAAGTTCCAAAGGGAAGCTACCCACCTAGTAAATATGACAAAAATTCGGAGTCCACTGTTTGTAGCGATCTATTTCCGCATCTGGCCAATGGTTTTTGTCCATTCAAAAGCTATAAATTGAACATAGATTAATGAGAGAGTTAGATACCTAATTAGGGGGTGCTGTCATGTCAGCCAGGTATTACGATGCTTGCCAACGCGGAATTGGCCGTCCTGTTATGATTAGAACTAGGGATGGGCAAGTACATCGAGGAATTATCGATAGAGTCTCTCCGAGTCATGTATATCTTCGGCCTTTAGCTCGATCCAATTACGGTGGTTATGGATACGGTTGGGGTTGGGGCTGGGGGTTTGGTTGGGGAGTCGCACTTGGAGCCATTGCGACCTTAGCTTTCTTCCCGTTCTTTTAAGAAAGAAGGGTTCCCATAAAATTACTAGGGAACCCTCCATACATATATTAAAATTCCATTACGTGTCAACCACACATTAGTTGGAGTATCACTTTATTTCTTCATCAATTTCTGGATCGTCACTAATACTTCATCCAGGACATCCATATCCCCATCTTGGATTCTCTCAGCTACACAGTTTTTCATATGACCTTCTAGCAAGATTTTTGCTACGCTATTCAAAGCTGCCTGTGTAGCAGAAATCTGGGTAATGACATCATCACAATACGTATCTTTTTCAATCAATCCTTTTATTCCTCGAACCTGTCCCTCGATTCGATTAAGCCTTGTAACCAAATTTTTCTTTATCTTATCGGAATGATGACTTTTTCGTTCTGACGTCGATTCACAATGAGGCTCTTCGTTAACTAGCTTGGGATCTTTAGCCACATATATCCACCTCGTTTTCTAAAATCATATCATACCCCCACACCGTATGCAATGAATTTTAAAATACAACTTCTAATCTGTATCATTATTCGCCTATACACTTATTCCTATCATGAATATGATACAAAGAAACTTTAATCAGTGAGAGTTTTTCCGCCTTTTCATGTTAGAAAAATCTATATCACATAGGCAAGGAGGGTCGAAATGTCAAAAGGTAAAAAGCCAAAAGAAATACATGTAGAAAATTTGATCATCCATGCGAAAAATGTAGAGATCATTGAAGAGCAACGGGATAAGGAACATAGAAGAAATCCGTGGGACTTCTTTTGGGGTAGACCATTGAATGTTGAAGACGAAGATACGTCGACCAATGAGCATCTAGAAGCCGAGAATGTAAAAGAAGAATAAAATAAGAAGGTGAATTCCTGAGAATTCACCTTCTTATTTTTTAGCATCTCTTTGACGAAGCATGAACAATAATACCGTAATAATAGTAAATGCTGTTAATGCTAAGAATGGAATCGTAATAAACCCAAACCAATTGATGTATTGTGCATTACAAGGAACACCTTGTACACATGGCTTGATCGCAGCAAACCCTGGAACTTTTTGCACTAAATAATGATAAAGCGAGATCGAGCCACCAATAATGGTGATAGGCAGCATATATTTTTTAATTCGCGTATCATCACAAAAGGCAGCAATTCCAAGAATAATCGTCAACGGGTACATAGCTATTCGCTGATACCAACAAAGTTCACATGGAATATAGCCCTTAATTTCACTAAAATATAAGCTTCCTAATGTAGCAATGATCGATACAACCCAAGCAAAATAGAGAATATATTCTTGAAAAAAACTAACTGTTTTTTCATTTCTCATGAGTTTATTTCAATCCTTTTTCAATTAATGCCTTAAGCGCCTCATAATCAAATGGCTCATTAACCAAGACACCATTGACGATAATGGATGGCGTCGATTTAATATTGTGCTCAGTGACTAGTTGATTATCCATTTCTACCGCTGCAAGGGTACCTTGCTCTACTATATCCTTTTTTAATTGATCTAGATCAATGTTCGGGGCATGTTCTTTAGCAATATCTAGTAGTAAGTCAGGTGTAACCCATTGCTCATCATGCTGTTGGTTAGTAGGCTGTGCTGCAAATAAAGCATCGTGAAAATCCCAAAATGCTTCAGGGTCTTGATTATAGACTGACTCAGAAGCTAGAGAAGCAAGCAGTGATTCTGGCCCATGAAAAAGAACATTAATAAATGCGAATTTTACTTTACCCGTATCTATATAATCCTTTTTGAGCTTCGGATAAATACTCTCACTCCACCCTGCGCATCCAGGGCATTTGTAATCTCCAAATTCAACAATCGTAACTGGAGCATCAGGATCCCCGATCGTTGGTTGATTTTTAATAGAAACTTCTTTCCCTGCATTCTGTTCTTGATCCGTTTTCTCTAGCTGTTTATTCAAAATGACAATTGCTGCAACAATGACAGCAAATACAAGAACTGTAACAATCATCAACGTCTTTTTGTTCATATGACACCTCTTTAGCTTATATCTATTGCTTCTTATCCTATCATACCCCTAGACGGTACGTAAATATTAGGTAGCAGTTTGGCTGTGTCAGCTTTGTGAAAATATATTTAGCGTATGAACTGTTAACTCATATTGCCTTAGGTGAATGTGATTTATTCCTTTTATCAATAAAAAGGATACCTAGTTCGTGATGATCACCTTCATAAAGTGCTCCTTGAACAAAACGAATTTCTCCATTTTGATCAAAAACTTCTAATTTACAATAAGCACGGTTTTTTAATAATGCCCTATATAATTCATCTTTATTGTTTATTTTTACCTGGTTACAAGTTTGAATGATTTCTCCCGTTTTCAACCCTAACTTTTCTGCCGGTGAATCAGGAAGAACTCCTAAAACCATAACACCATTGTTTCGAGGGGCAAAATAATAAGGTGTAGTATTTTCCTTCACTCGATGACGATAAGCAATCCAAATCCTTCCCAAGATGGCAATCGCAGTAGCAGCGCCCGATATATATATTGGCGAGAAAATACTTGTAGCAGCAATGACTGTTACAATGATCCCAAGTAACAATATTTGTTTACCAAGCCGTTCAATAGCTTTTTCTGGAAGAGTCGTTTGAATTTGTTGTTGAAAACCTAATAAAAAGGGCAAAAGAATCAAGCTATAACTTTCCGTCCCCCAATGAATAACTGGCCACCATTCAAATGGAGCGACAATTGAACCAGTTGGCAGAAATAAAAAAAAGGGCAAAAGCCAAAAGCGCTTCGCTTGCATTGCACCAACCGTAAGTCCTCTTCTGCTTGTCCGAAGCTTTGGTGACACATCTACCTTTCCATTTTTCAACATTAAGATTCCCTCAACCATAACCAACACACCCATTAAAAGAGCAGCCCCTATAAAATAATTCGTTTCCAAAACGGGGAAAAATGAAAGGTTAAGAGAAAGTAACTGGATGATCAAGACCGCTACAATTGGTAAGCCGATGGTGAATGCTGGAGATAATAGACGTGCATTTCCGATAACTGTTAGTACCATAGTAGCAATGGCAATTGCTGATAGAAATGACAACGGAATCGTCATCCCGATTGCGATGAAAAGAACGGTAAGAATAACCCCCACCACAATTCCTGCTGGAAATAAAGATCGCAACTCGTGTAAAGGTTCTTGAATCCTAATATGAAAATCCCGCCGCTCCCTTTTTATTCTAAAAAAACCAGCCGCCATAACCCAAATGATAGAAAAATAGAAAACAGGATGAAGAAAGAATTTCCCAAGCCCCTTACCTATTTCTAATACAAGTTCCAACATTCTGCCACACCCCTTCCTGAACGATAAAGTTACTCCTATTTTAGCAGAATCTCACAACAAATCATATGTGAAATAGCTCAATTCTATTGAAAATATAAGGTTCCAGCAGAAAAAAATAAGGCCAGGCTTCTAATATTTGATTAGCCTGACCCTATCAATCTATATATTTATTGTAGTATAGTTTTCAAAGCTACTTGTAATTGCAAATCATTTTTCTCATTCTGAACGAGCTCTTCAATCTTTTCATCTAATTTCACCGCAGTTTCTTCATTCACCTGTCCAGTAATTGGAAGTTTCTCCATCGATTGAAAAGCTCGTACAGCATTCTCTGTTTGTTTATCAAAATATCCATCTGTCCGTCCGGGTCCATACCCTAAACCTTGTAGTAATTCTTGGGCAATTTTCACATTCTCATTATTCATATCAAGTACTAACGGTTCTTCTAACTGTAGGGCATGGGAATAATAATAAGCAGGTTGCCGAACATCAATCGTCGGAGCGATACCTTTACCATGAATCCAATTTCCATCAGGCGTCAGCCATTTAGCCATCGTTAATTTTATATTACCCCCGCCTTCTAAAGGAAGTGCTTGTTGAACAGTTCCTTTACCAAATGTTCGCTTTCCAATGAGAGAATACCCGTTGATTTCCTGTAATGCTGCCGCTAATATTTCCGAAGCAGATGCACTTCCTTCATCAATTAATACAGTGATCGGATAGGGTTTCTCTTCTTTTAGTTCTGAAAAATAAGTACTTTTCTTTCCAGATCGCTCTTCAATTTGAATATACGGTTTTGCTCCTGTCGCAAGTTCAAGAAGGATTCCTTCGACACTCGTAAGCATGCCGCCAGGATTACCACGTACATCAATAATGAGCCCTGCAATATCTTGTTCTTCTAAATGCTTTAGTTCAGTTGAAAAATCTTTTGCTGTATCTCTAGCAAATGATGTTATTTCAATATAACCGATCTTCTCTCCTGAGCTTTCTTTCACTTCGGAAAAAACGGTTAAAAGAGGCACTTCATCCCTTGTAATTTCGATTGTCATTGGCTTAGGTAAACCACTTCGAATAATTTCAAGTTTGACTACAGTACCTTTTTTTCCGCGAATCCTTTTAGAAGCCTGATATAAATCAAGACCTTCGACACTTTCCCCCTCAATTTTAATAATCTGGTCTTTTGCTTTTAATCCTGCCTTTTCTGCTGGAGAATTTTTAATTGGAGAAATAATGACAAGCTTACCGTCCTGAATTGCGATTTGTGCACCAATCCCATCAAAACTAGAATCTAAGCTTTCATCAAATTTTTCAGCTGTTGCCTCATCCATATAAACGGAATATGGATCTTTTAATGTCCCTACCATCCCTTGGATCGCGCCTTGTATCAAATTTTTTTCATCCACTTCTTCAACGTAAAGCTTTTGAATTAACTGATAGGCTTCTGACACTTTTTCTAAATTTGGTAAAGGGTTTTCCCCTTCTAACTGTACTTTTGCATCATTCACTCCCCCAATAGGGAAAAACCAAGTAAAACAAGCATATACACCGCTCGCCCCTAAGAAAAAGGAGCAAAGGGAAATGATCATTACCCACCTACGCTTCATACACTTCCTCCTCGCAGCACCTTTTAAGCATCTTCCATACATACTATGCGGCAGAAGGACAAGTTATGAAATAAAAGCAAATTCGGGGCGTGACAGGCACGCCCCGAATTTTGTCGAATGGTATTAAACGAGTACTGATGTCGCTTTTTTACTCTGAAAGATATGGATAAAATCTTCAATCATAGCACTTGCTGTTGGTTTGCTTCCCGCTCCAGGTCCTTGGATTGTAATCTTGCCGGCAAGATTTGTCTCGAGGACGATCGCATTGTCGACTCCCTCTACATTGTACAGAGGATGGTTTTCATCCGTAAGAACTGGCTTTACAGATGCTTTAATTTCATTACCAACTTTCTGTATTTCAGCAATGTGCTTGTAGCGACCACTAGCTGTGCGAATTTGTTCATTTGGGATACTAGCAATCCCCGATAAATCAACTTCATCCCAATTTGGTTGGCGCCCAAAGGCTAACTGACTTAAAATCATTAATTTATAGAAGGCATCATAACCTTCCACATCATTGGTAGGATCTGCTTCTGCATAACCAAGCTCCTGAGCCTGTTTTAAAACGTCTGAAAAAGGAAGCTGGTTCTTTCTCATTTCCGTTAAGATAAAATTTGAAGTTCCATTCAATAACCCTTGAATTCTCTCAATCTTGTTTATTTGTAATTGTTGTTTAATCGTGCGAATGATCGGTACGCCAGCAGCAACCGTTGCTTCAAAAGCAATTTCCACATCATGTTCGAGTGCTTTTTGTTGTAGGACCGCACCGTGTTTAGCAAACATCGCCTTATTAGCTGTAATAATATGACATCCTTGCTCAATAGCACGTTTTAAATAAGAAACTGTTGGATCATCTCCAATGATCGATTCAAAAATCACGTTAAGCCCTGGAATAGCTAGGATCTCTTCAAAATCAGTTGTGACTAAGACATCCTTTGCTACTTGCCGCTGCTTTTCTGGATCTTGAATTAATATCCCAACGACTTTCACTTCGGCACCTAGAAGTTTTTTAAGTTGCTCTTGAGAAGTCTGAATCACTTCATAGACTCCTTCTCCAACTGTTCCAAGTCCTAGTAATGCCGCTTTAATGATTGGCATTTCAAATCCTCCCTTAAATAATTATGCATGTACCTTGATAGTAAGAAGAACGCGATAATATAAAGAAAAAGCAAAGAAAATAAATACTGACCTATCTCTAGCGGATTGCTCTCTAAAAGAAAAAGGCTGCAACGCTTTGCGCCCAGCCCCTTATTAATAAATCCAGCTACTTATTTCACAGAAGTTGCTTCTACTGCTTTTGCAATGGCTTGCTCAAGATCAGCAATGATATCTTCAATGGCTTCAAGACCAATAGATAGACGAATAAGTTCTTCTGTAGCACCGACCAGCTTCAACTCTTCCGCACTTAATTGCTGGTGGGTAGTAGATGCAGGATGAATAATTAACGACTTGGCATCTCCAACATTCGCTACATGTGAAAATAACTGCACGTTATCAATAATGAGTCTACCTGCTTCACGGCCGCCTTTTATGCCAAAAACAATCATGGAGCCAGCACCTTTAGGTAAATATTTTTGGGCAAGTTTATAAGATGGATGATCTTCCGAGCCTGGATATGAAACCCACTCAACGGCATCATGTTGTTGTAAAAATTTCACAACCGCTTTGGCATTTTCAACGTGCCTATTAAGTCTTAAATGCAATGTTTCCAAACCTTGAAGGAGTTGAAATGCATTATCAGGACTGAGGCAAGGACCGAAATCACGAAGTAACTGTACACGAAGTTTTGTCGCGAACGCGGCATTTGGTACATCAATACCATAGCGAAGCCCGTGATACGTTTCATCTGGTTCGACAAAATCAGGGAATTTCTCTGAATTCCAATCAAATTTTCCAGCGTCGACAACGACACCGCCAATTACTGTACCGTGACCGCCAATCCATTTTGTAGCCGAATGGATAATAATATCTGCTCCCCATTCAATTGGTTTGCAAAGATATGGAGTTGCAAAAGTGCTATCGATCATTAAAGGAATCCCATTTTCATGGGCGATTTCCGCTACAGCTTCCACATCAAGAACATGAAGACTAGGATTTCCGATAATTTCTCCAAAAATTGCCTTTGTTTTCGGAGTAATCGCTTTTCTGAAATTTTCTGGATTTTTTGGATCGACAAATTTCACATTAATACCATATTTAGGTAAAGAAACGGCAAATAAATTATATGTTCCACCATACAGATCACTAGCTGCGATAATTTCGTCACCGGCACGAGTAATATTCAAAATAGAAAAAGCTATTGCTGCCATTCCTGACGATAATCCAACTGCAGCAGTTCCACCTTCAAGTAGAGCAACCCGCTTTTCAAATACATCAACCGTTGGATTCATAATCCGTGTATAAATATTACCTGTTTCCTGTAGGCCGAATAGCTTTTGAGCATGCTCCGTATTTTTAAATACATAGGAAGTCGTTCTATGAACTGGTACTGCACGAGCACCTGTTTCATCCGGATCCTGGCCGCCATGCAAAAGCAATGTTTCTGGTTTTAAGTTTCCTTGCGTCATAATTTTCCATCCCCCTTAAATTTAAAATATTTGTTTTAGATTCGAATAACGAGTGGAAAAGGATATGTATAAAGCCCTCTTCCAAAATAAGAAGAGGGCTTGATTTCATTTCCTCCCCTTATCTCTCAGACCATTAAGATCTGTAGGATTTAGCACCTTTTCAGATAGAACCCTCTGAAGGTTGCTGGGCATCGCAGGGCCTAATCCCTCCGCCGCTCTCGATAAGAGTATATTTACGATTAAACTTATTGGAAATAAGTATAGCTATTAATCTTTTAAAAGTCAATGAAATGGGAAAATTTATTTAAGCGTGATATTTCACTTAAGCTCTTTCACAAGCTTTTCCATCATTTCCTCATCCATTGGGCCAACAATTTTATTTTGTATAACTCCATTTGTTCCAATAAAAAAAGTTGTTGGAATGGCTATAATTCCATACTGCCTCTCCACATCTCCATCTATATCTAACAGTATTGGGAACGTTAAGCCATATTCATCTTTAAATTTTTCTACTTTCTCACGTTTATTCCCAAGCTTTTCTGACTGTGTCATATTCACAGCAATTACTTCTACATTAAGTTGTTCAGCCTTTTTTTGGAAGAAATTTTCCATATGCGGCATTTCGGCTTTACAAGGGCCACACCAACTAGCCCAGAAATTGAGTAGTACCTTTTTTCCAGAGAGATCTGATAACTTTATCGTTGTCCCATCCAACGTCTCTAATTCAAAATCCGGAGGGATTTCTCCTTTCGCCACCCCTTGAGATATGATTCGTTCTGCATCAAAACCGTCCGCTTCTGTAAGCATATTTTCCATTTGTTGCTTGGCCTCATTTTTCGCACGTGCATCTTGAATAATATTAATGATTAATATACCAGCCAATATTCCGATAATCGCTAGCCCAAAAAACCTTTTATTCACGGAAAAACCTCCAATCTCTTAATGGCAAGCTAAATATAATAACCATTAAGATATACGTTCCCATCTCTGTTGTAAACAATTCTCCACGAAGTGAAAATTGGATTGCCTGTATTCCGGTGAACAAAACAAATAATTGTTCACTCCAATATTTTTTATTTCCTTGTTGTAAATAGAAGAAGAGAAAGAGAGCACCTATGGCTAATTGAATGATCGTCCAAACATAAGATTCTTGTATTAGAAAAGCCGATGCTGCTTCATAGGAAATAATCGCGCATACCCAAGCTGCAACAAAGGAGGACTTTTCATGAGGGTGCTTCCTTAACTTGAAGTAGGCATAAGCAAAAGCTATTGCCATTCCTAGCCAATATCCCTTTATCCCTCCAGAAAAGTAAAGGATGGAAAGCGGATTAGAGAGACTTAATTTAAATTGGAATAAAACAACACTAAACTTCCATATGAAAAACCATATAAAGACGGCGTTTCCAAACAAGTCAGAAACAAACTTATTTTTTCGAAAGTATAGAAATATCGATGTAAGTAGCACAGCAATCAAAATAGCAATCCACGAAGCAGAAATGGATGCTGATCCTACTGTATACCATTTCATTTCATCTCTCACTCCATATTCTTAATCCTTTTCTTACAAAATGGGGGATAGAAGCCTAGAAAAGGATTCCTTAAAGCGAATGTAGAGCGAACGATTTTGATATTGCTCCCATGTTAATTCATTCGACAACTTCATATCTTCATGAAATATATCCACCAATTGCTCGACGAGTACTTGATCGTATAAAAATGCATTAACTTCAAAATTTAATCGAAAACTTCGAACATCTATATTTGCAGTTCCAATAGTAGCAATTTTCCCATCAGCAATAATCTTTTTCGCATGAATAAAGCCATTATCATAAATATAGATTTTTGCACCCGTTTTTAATAAATCTCCTACATAGGAATAGGTAGCCCAGTAAACAAAGGGATGATCAGGTTTATTCGGGATCATCAATTTAACATCTACACCTGAAAGAGCCGCTATTTTCAATGCATCAAGCACACTCGCATCTGGAATAAAATAAGGTGTCTGTATATAAATATATTTCTTCGCTGATGATATTAATTTAATCACACCATATTTGATCTGCTCCCATTCGGAATCAGGTCCACTGGAAACAATTTGAATATCGGTATCACCCATTGGCTCCATCACAGGAAAAAGCCGATCTTCGTAGCTAATCTTGTCAGGTGAAGCTTGATTCCAATCAAGAATAAATCTTGTATGCATTCCATACACGGCTTGTCCGGTTATTTTCAAGTGGGTATCTCGCCAATACCCAAATTTTTTATTTAATCCTAAATACTCATCCCCAATATTAAATCCCCCTACATACCCAAGTTTGCCATCAATAATGACTAATTTCCGATGATTACGGAAATTTACTTGCAAATTTAGATGGGGGATTACAGAGGGAAAAAACGCGCTAACTTTCCCGCCAGCATCAATTAATGGTTTGAAAAATTTCCTCGGCAGTCTTCTCGAACCCATTGCATCATATAAAACTTTAACCGCTATCCCTTCTTTAGCCTTTTTTACAAGTACTTCTAAAAGTTCATTAGCAAGTTGTCCCTTACGGATAATGTAATATTCTAAATGAATATGATCTTTCGCCTCGTTCAAGTCCTTAAAAAGGGAACGAAATTTATCATTACCGTCTGTAAAAATTTCTACATGATTGTCTTGAGTGAGGACGGATCGATCGTTGACGAGCAACATATAGATAAGATCCTTGTATCGAACTGTCCGGTTATCATGAAAAGGAAACTCTCCTCTTTGAAGGAGTTCAATTTGATTTTTCGTAATCTCCATAATGCCGATTTTATTTTTATCTTTCCATTCAAAAATTTTTTTACGACTTAAGTTTTGTCCAAAAATGAGATACAAAATAAATCCCGCAACTGGAATAAAAAACAACACTAAAAGCCAAGCCCAAGTCGCCCCGGCATCACGCCGCTCTAAAAAGACAACAAAGACAGCCAATATAATATTTAATAATAGGACCAAACTTAACAAAGCAGCTGTTAACGATGTAAATGTCATAATAGCTCCTCGCACCCTAGTTTTCCAACTTTTTTTCTATCAGTATTCCATATTTTAGCATACTTAACCAAAACGGGATAGACAAATCAATCTTCCCCTCTCGAACTTTATACCTTCCAATGAATAGCCGCTTATCACATAATTCAAACTAACTTTCTTTTCACATAAAAAAAAAAGTGAATGTCAGATCAAAAAACGCACCAAAGAACTCGGCATTCTTGGTGCGTTTTTAAAAGGTAGCTGCCATAAGTATGGTCTGCTCCCAATAGTATATGAATATGAATTACTTTTAATGAGTATACCACATTACTAAACAACTATTTTTTATCCCGCAGGGTCAGAAAAAGGCGTTGCAACTATTGCAACACCTTTTCTTTATTGATCAGTGTCTCCACTGAGTATTATTTACTTTATTTCAAGAAACCCATTGGATTTAGTCCTCCATGGTAGCTCCATCCACCACGATGAACTTCAAAGTGTAAATGATTACCGAATGAGTGTCCAGTATTACCTACCGCACCAAGTTTCTGGCCAGAATTCACTTTTTGACCCAATGAAACAGATCTTGCTGACATATGGGCATAAACAGTTGTTAAATTCAATTCTGGGTGAAAGACATAAACAACATTTCCATAACTCGATGAGAAATCAGATCTTGTAACTACTCCAGATGCAGCAGCGTAAATAGGGGTACCCTTAGGAGCTGCAATATCAATTCCAAAATGTTGACCTAAACTTCTACCACCATATCCCGAAGAGATATATCCGCTAGCAGGCCAGTTCAGAACTCCACTCCCACCAGCACTTGGTGTTTTCGAGCCAGATGACGATTGTGATGGAGATGAAGCTTGTCCACTATCACTAGATTGATTTGATGTCTGAGCTTGAGCCTGGGCTTGAGCTTGTCGTTGTCTTTCTTCTTCCCGTTTACGCTCTTCTTCAGCAATTCGTGCTTTCTCACCATTTATTGCTTTTTGAATAATTGCTTCTTGATCTTTTAGAACCTTAGCTTCCTCTTCTAAAGACATTTTTTCGCCTTCAATATGTTTCTTCTGTTCAGCTAATTGCTCAGATAGTTTTTTCTTTTGAGCATTTTGTGTCTTTAAATTTGCTTTTAAGTCTTCTAATTCTTTCAGCATTACTTCTAAATTATTAAGCTCTGTTTCTACTTTTTGCTGATCAGATTCTAACTGCTCTTTATCAGCTTGTTGTTCTTCTAATATCTTCTGATCTGCACTAACAAGAGTAGTTACAGCAGAAATACGGTCAATTAAATCTCCAAAACTACCAGCCCCAAGTAAAACATCAATAATTTTAACAGAGCCGCCATTTTGTTGAATATTTCTTGCTCTTTCTCGAAGAACTTCATTTCTCTTTTCAATTCGCTGTTTCAGTTCCTCTATTTCAGCTTTTAATCTTTCAATTTCAGCTTTTGTTGCAACAATTTCCGATTCTTTTTCTGTAATCTTTTGATCGGTATTGGCAATTTCTGCCTCTAGTTTTTTCATTTCCTCAAGCAATGTATCTTGTTGATTGTTAATGTTCGAAATTTCCCCGTCCTTTTCCGTAATGGACTGGTTAATAATAGACTTTTGATTTTGTATATCTGATTTCTGCCCTTGTAGCTCGTCTAATGTAGAAGCACTAGCATCTCCCGTATGGATAAACAATCCGCCCAAAGCAAGTGTAGCCGCCAGCGTCACTGAGAGTAATGAACGTCTTTCCAAGAATGGTTTCCCCTTTCTCCCTTTGCATTTTCTACTTAAAGCTTTTTCTGTGTTGATTTCCAAGTGTGTTCCTCACACTTTTAAGAAACGTCTTACTGAAATAAAACTTCCCCATGCACCAATCAAAACGCCAACTAATAAAAGAAGTAAGCTAACCTGATAGACAAATGGACTAAATTCAAGTGGACTTAAAAAGTAATTTTCAGGTATGCGGATGACCAAAAAGTCATAGGCATAGTAATAGCCAGTTGCAACGGCTGCAATTGGAATAAAAGAGCCGAGTATTCCTAACCAAATTCCTTCAAAAAGGAACGGCCAGCGAATAAACCAATTAGTTGCTCCTACTAATTTCATAATCTCAATTTCTCGTCGTCTCGCAAAAATAGTAATTTTAATCGTATTTGAAATTAAAAACATAGCTGTAAATAAAAGGCCTATTACTAGGACAAGACCAACGTTACGACTAATCTTTAATACACTAAAGAGGTTTTCTACCTTTTTCTCTCCATATTCAGCTGAATGAACCCATTTAAGTTTTCGAATATCCTTTGCAATAGTAGGTGTATCTTCCGGATTCTTAATTTTGACAACAAATACGTTATGCAACGGGTTGTCCTCGTCTCCAATGGCGCTCCATGCTTTCCCCATTGTATCGACGAGATTTTCCCACTCTTTTTCTTTAGAGGAGAAAGTAATCGATTCAACTAGCGGTATTTTTCTGAGGTTATTTTCTAATTCCTGTTGATCTTCCTTCGTAGCTGTCAAGTCGATATGTACGCGAATTTCAACATCATTTTCTATATCAGTTGCAAATTTATTCATATTCATCATAATGACTAGAAAAACGCCAACTAATAAGAGTGTGACTGTAACAGCGCTAACTGAGGCAAAGGTCATCCAACCATTGCGGCGAAGGCTCTTGAAGCTTTCTCTTAGATGACGGCCGATGGTTTTAGCCTTCATATCCGTATTCCCCCCGCTGCTCGTCACGGACAATTCTTCCGTTTTCAATGGCTACAACTCGATGTTTTATCGTGTTGACAATTTCCTTATTATGAGTTGCCATAATCACGGTCGTTCCTTGTAAATTAATCTCTTGCAAAATACTCATGATTTCCCATGCTGTATCAGGATCCAAATTACCTGTTGGTTCATCAGCAATAATTAATTTAGGATTATTTACAATCGATCTTGCAATTGAAACACGTTGCTGTTCACCGCCAGATAATTCCGTGGGCAACATTCTCATTTTATGTTTAAGTCCAACCAATGAAAGAACATCCATGACTTTTCTTTTTATATCTTTTGGACGATTTTCCGTTACTTCCAAAGCAAAAGCAACATTCTCAAAAACTGTTAATGTTGGAAGTAGTTTAAAGTCCTGAAAGACAACCCCAATGCTACGTCTTAAATAGGGGACTTTCCTGTCTTTCAATGTTGCTAAATCTATACCATTAACGAGGATTTTTCCCGATGTCGGCTTTTCCTCTCTATACATCATTTTTACAAAAGTGGATTTACCTGCTCCACTAGGTCCAACAACATAAATAAATTCACCTTGTTTAATAAGGATGTTCAAACGATTTGCGGCCATGATGCCGTTCGGGTATTTTTTTACCACATCCTGCATTTCAATCATATTCTCACCCGGTTCTAATGAATTCGCCTCTATCCTTAGCAAAAAAAATAGCCTATTTTCGTAACTAGAATCTATTCATTTGACAGTCGAAAAAGAAGAAAGCGTGCTGTCATTCCGTGACGAAATTTAAGGTCAAATCCATTATAACATCAGATAGTGGCTTTTATGTTACAGTTATATTTCATTTTTAGAGCTTTCGTTCTAACTTTTTACATAAATCCATACCTCCACCTATGTCTTTTTACTTATTTTTCTTTTCGAAAAAAATAGGTAATTTCTAATAGTTCGATTTAGATTTGTATTGCTAGACTTAAAAAAATAAATGGCAAATTTAATAAATTACTAATCAATGTTAAAAGATTCCACCCGGAAATTATGAAATAAAAGGATGACTTGGTAAATTCCACTACAAAGTCGCGAGATTATGAATAAAAGTTATAAAAAAATGTGGGAGCTTAGCTCACCACATTTTTTAAAAAGATATTTATTTTTTCTCCGATAGCCATTGGGCTACCTTTTCTGCATCGTCACCTTTAATTAAGTTACCCGGCATACCAGGGCGTCCTTCTTCGATGACGGCCAGAATTTCATCTTTTGATAATTCGGATCCAATATTCGCTAATCGTGGTCCATTTCTACCTTCTAAATTATCACCGTGGCAGGATAGACAGTTCTTTTTAGCAATTTGTTCTGCATCACTGACAGATTCGCCACCGTTGTTATCAGCATTATTTCCACCACCACATGCCGCAAGTCCGATTGCAAGCATGGTACCCATTAGAATCATTAACCAGTTTTTCTTCATTCCATGCATCCCCTTTGTTTATCTATTTAGCTTTAGTATACCAAGATTGACTTTAGATTAAACGAATAAGGAATCCCGAGATTTTAGCAAAAAATAGGGAATAACAGTGGAAGTCATTGCCACTATTGACTTTATCAATTTATCACAGATTTATGAAATGTGAAAAAGGCCAGAAGAAAAGCATCGCTTCTTCTGACCTTCTTAGGTTTTTCATAGCCTGGATCTTAAATAGGCGTTAATAAACATATCTATGTCTCCATCTGCTACTGCTTGGACATTACCTGTTTCCTCATTAGTTCGATGGTCTTTTACCATAGAGTATGGGTGAAAAACGTAAGAACGGATTTGGCTGCCCCAACCAATTTCTTTCTGCTCCCCACGTATTTCTGCCAATTCTTTTTCCTTCTGCTCAATTTCCCTTTGATAGAGTTTAGCTTTTAACATACTCATTGCTTTTTCACGGTTTTTAATTTGAGAGCGTTCGTTTTGACAAGTTACGACGATACCTGTTGGTAAATGGGTAATACGAACTGCAGAATCAGTCGTATTGACGTGCTGGCCACCTGCACCACTTGAGCGGTACGTATCAACTTTCAAATCTTCTTGTCGAACATCAATTTCGACATCATCACTAAATTCCGGCATCACATCACATGAAACAAACGATGTATGTCTTCTTCCCGAAGAATCAAATGGGGAGATCCTAACTAGACGATGAACCCCTTTTTCCGCCTTCAAATAGCCATAGGCATTATGGCCCTGAATAAGCAAAGTAACACTTTTAATTCCTGCTTCATCCCCAGGAAGATAAGCGAGAGTTTCCACTTTAAATCCTTTTTTCTCTGCCCAGCGTGTATACATCCTTAATAACATCGAGCCCCAGTCCTGCGACTCCGTACCGCCAGCACCTGGATGTAGTTCGATTATCGCGTTATTTTTATCATATGGATCACTTAATAATAGCTGAAGTTCAAATTCGCTTAAACGCTCGATAAGCTGTTTTAATTCGGCTTCTAGTTCCAGCTCTAAATCTGGATCACTTTCCTCTTTAACGAGTTCATGTGTCAGTTCTAGATTTTCTTGTATTTCCGATAACTCATTATATTCATTTACGAGATCTTTCAAGCTATTCGCTTCATTAATGATCGTTTGGGCGGTTTGCTGGTCATCCCAAAAGCCTGGTTCAAGCATTCTTTCGTCCAATTCAGCAATTCTTGTTTCCTTTTCTTCGAGGTCAAAGAGACCCCCTAAACTCAGCTAATAATTTAGCTGTTTTTTCAAGTTCCGCACGTACTTCAAATAATTCCATAACAACACCTCAAAAATTGGTTTCTATTTAAACAGGGACGCCCATACAGAGATTGTAAGGGCGATTCTGCTGGTCATGTCTGTTTATGCAAGTCTTCCGTGACAGTTTTTATATTTTTTACCACTGCCACATGGGCACGGTTCATTACGACCGACTTTTTCTTCTTTGCGAATTGGTTTTTTCTTTACTTCGCCGCCTTCCCCTTCTTTCGGGTTAACAGCTTGTCCTTTCGCTACTTCTTCACGTTGAAGGTTGTTACGAATTTGTGCCTTCATCACATATTTTGCCGTATCTTCTTCAATAGATGTAACCATCGCTTCAAACATGGCAAAACCTTCGCTTTGGTACTCTCTTAAAGGATCTATCTGGCCGTATGCCCGTAAGTAAATCCCTTGTCTAAGCTGATCCATGGAATCAATATGATCGATCCATTTCGTGTCAACTGAACGTAGTAAAATAACTTTTTCAAATTCACGCATTTGTTCAGGTGTTAATTGCTCTTCCTTCTCATCGTAGCGAATTTTCACCTTATCAATTATTAATTCAGTGATTTCTTCTAGATCTTTCCTTCTAATGTCATCAACAGTAATATCTCCCTCTGGAAGAAGAGTAGCATTCACATAGTCGATTAGCCCTTGTAAATTCCTTTGTTCCTCATTCTCCTGAGTCGATACATGTGTTGAGACTGCTCGCTCAATTACAGAACGGATCATGTTTTCAATAATACTGCGGAGATTCTCTGATTCCATAACGTCATTACGTTGTTGATAAATAATTTCCCGTTGCTGACGCAAAACATCATCATATTGTAAAAGCTGTTTCCGCGCATCAAAGTTATTACCCTCAACCCGTTTTTGCGCAGATTCGACCGCTTTGGATACCATTTTACTTTGGATCGGCTGGGTGTCATCCATTCCAAGTTTTGCCATCATCGATTTCATATTCTCAGATCCGAAACGACGCATCAATTCATCTTCCATCGAAAGATAAAATTGCGTAATCCCTGGATCACCTTGACGTCCTGACCGGCCTCTTAACTGATTATCAATTCGGCGTGATTCATGGCGTTCTGTCCCTATGACGGCAAGTCCGCCTAGTTCTTTTACACCCTCACCCAATTTAATGTCTGTACCACGACCAGCCATATTCGTTGCGATCGTAACCGCTCCTTTTTGACCAGCCTCGACAATGATTTCCGCTTCACGTTCATGGTTCTTCGCATTTAAGACATTATGCTTAATCCCTTTTTTCGTTAATAGCGAAGACACTAACTCTGATGTTTCGATGGCCACTGTACCAACTAGAATTGGTTGCCCCTTTTTGTTGCGTTCGGCAATATCTTCAACTACTGCACGGAATTTCCCGTCCATGGATGCATAGATTAAATCAGCACGATCATCACGAGCAATCGGTAAATTCGTAGGGATTACAATAACCCTCATATTATAGATGTTCCGAAACTCTTCTTCTTCCGTTTTAGCTGTACCAGTCATACCAGCCAACTTTTTATACATACGGAAGTAGTTTTGGAAAGTGATTGTAGCCATTGTCATGGATTCACTTTGGATATCTACTCCCTCTTTTGCTTCAATCGCTTGGTGCAGACCATCACTAAATCGACGTCCTTTCATAAGACGACCTGTAAATTGGTCAACGATTACAATCTCGCCTTCCTGCACAACATAATCAACATCAAGATGCATACTAACATGTGCTTTCAAAGCTTGATTAATATGGTGATTCAATGTCACATGAGAAAGATCAAAAAGGTTGTCGATTTTAAAAGCGCGTTCAGCCCTATTAATCCCTTCTTCTGTAAGTTGAACACCTTTAGTTTTTTCGTCATAAGTGTAGTCTTCATCTATTTTCAACATACTAACAAAAGAGTTAGCTTGTAGATATAATTGTGTTGATTTTTGTGCTTGCCCCGAAATGATTAATGGCGTTCTTGCTTCATCAATTAAAATCGAGTCCACTTCATCGATCACGGCAAAATGTAAAGGACGTTGAACCTTTTGCTCCAAATATAACACCATGTTATCGCGCAAATAATCAAAACCAAATTCGTTATTTGTCCCGTATGTGATATCGGCCGTATAAGCTTCGCGTTTCTCATCCTTCGACATACTGTTCAAGTTAAGCCCAACCGTAAGACCTAAGAACTGATAAAGCTCACCCATTTCTGTCGCATCACGACTGGCTAAATATTCGTTTACTGTAACAACATGAACACCTTTTCCAGTAATAGCATTTAAATAAACAGGCATAGTCGCGGTCAATGTTTTACCTTCACCTGTTTTCATCTCTGCGATGTTACCTTCGTGAAGGGCAATCCCTCCCATTAATTGAACTGGATAAGGATAAAGTCCAAGAACGCGTCGGGCTCCTTCTCGTACAACTGCAAATGTCTCAGTAAGTAGGCTGTCTAGAGATTCACCTTTCTCATACCTCTGTTTAAACTCTTCTGTCTTATTACGCAATTCCTCATCGGATTTACTTTCCATTTCTGAAGCCAAAGACTCAATCTTCTCTGCCATTTTTTCAAGACGCTTAATGTCACGTTTGTTAAGATCAAACATTTTATTGAGAAAAGCAACCATAATGAAAGCTCCCCTATCTATATGGAATACAGATGGATTTTTTCAAAAAAAGCAAAATCCAATCTAAATATTTTTCGAACCTTTTACCTAATAATCTATCTTATCACTAACAGTTTTTCATGACAATAGTCTACAGAAAAGCAGCACCATATACGAGTGCCCCTCCAATAACATAGGCTGGATGGACATTCCACTTTTTAAGTAAAAGTAGACTTACAATTCCAATAAAAACTGTATGAAAAATGCCTGATCCTTCAAAGGAGTTAGTAAAAAAATCAATTGTAAGAATGGCAAGTAAAATTGCGATAGTTGGCCGCACAAGTAAGGTCATTCTCTTCACCTTTGGGGACTCTTTATGTTTTAAAAGTAAACCCAATAGTGGAATCATAAGGATGAGTGAGGGGGCAACCGTTGCAAATAAAGCAATGATTGCTCCTAATATCCCGCCCTGTTGAAAGCCTATGTAACCGGCTATTTTTGTTGCAATTGGGCCCGGAAGCGCGTTTCCTAAGGCAATGACTTCACTGAACTCTTGGACACTTAGCCAATCATATCGATCCACAACCTCATGTTCAATCAGTGGAATGGAAGATGGTCCCCCTCCATACCCAAGAATTCCAGGGATAAAGAATGCCAAAAAAATATGCCAATAAATCATGGTTGATTCCTCTCAATATCTTTTTTCTGCTTTTGTTTACGGGATAAAAGGGCGATACCAAGAAGAGCCGCAATCACAATCGCGGGGTGGATTCCAAGGAATTCCATTGCAATTAAGCTCGCCCCTAGTAGAAAAACGGTCCATAGCCACCCTAGATTTTTTTTTGATTTATGAATAAAATCCCACGTTAACATCCCCATCATTACACCTGCTACTGGTAAAACCGCTTTTGTCATGCCTGCGACCCATGGTTTATCTTTATACGCACTAAGCAGCGTGAGAAAAACAATCATCATGACTACTGTTGGAAAAGCAGTTGCTACAATTGCATTAAACAAACCAAGATAACCGCCAACCCGATAGCCGATATATCCAGCCATTTTAGTATTTATTGGACCCGGGAGCGCATTAGCAAGTGCCAATACATCTCCAAACTCTTCATCGCTCATCCATTTAAAAGTATGGACCACTTCTCGATGAACTAAAGGAATCGCTGATGGTCCACCGCCAAATCCAAGAATACCAGACCGAAAAAAGGCAATAAAAATATCTTTTTGCTTCATTTAAAAATTCATCTACCTTTTCTAGATTCAATCACCATGATGCTATAGATCCATCTGTACGAGATTCGGTACCACCCATTAATACACCTGATTCTGAATCCCTCCAGATTACCTGTCCGCGGCCAAAACCGCCTGAATCAACCGCAATTTGAACTTCATGTCCTTTTCGTGTTAAAGCTTGCGCGATATGAAGTGGGAAATTAGGCTCAACTAGAATCTTTTTCCCTTCTATCCATTGCCAACGTGGAGCATCAAGGGCGGTTTGAGGATTCAGATGGAAATCAATCGTATTTGAGATTAATTGAAAATGTCCCTGCGGCTGCATAAAGCCACCCATAATTCCAAATGGACCAACTGCTTTGCCGTCTTTCGTTAAAAAGCCAGGAATAATAGTATTGTACGATTTCTTCCCAGGCTTCAGAACGTTCGGATGTTTTTCATCAAAGGAGAAATCATGTCCCCGATTTTGCATAGCAATCCCAGTGCCAGGGATGACGATCCCAGAGCCAAACCCCATATAATTACTTTGGATAAATGAAACCATATTTCCTTCCCCGTCAGCTGTAGCTAAATAGACCGTACCACTTGTCGCCAGTTCCATCGGTTTTGGTTCTAGTGCAGTCGATCCGATAAGGGTGCGGCGTTTTTTTCCATACTCCTCAGATAGGAGTTCTTCTTGTTTTAATGGCATATGTGATGGATCTGTAATAAACGCTTTTCCATCGATAAAAGCTAGTTTCATAGACTCTATTTGTTGATGGTAAGTTTCGACATTTTCTTTTCCAGCGAACTGAAATTCCTTGGCAATATTCAGAGCCATTAATGTTATAATCCCTTGTCCGTTAGGGGGTATCTCCCACACATCATAACCACGGTAGTTGACAGATATAGGCTCTACCCACTCTACCTTATAGTTAACTAAATCCTCTTTCGACAAAAAACCGCCATATTGTTGAATATAATCGGATATTTTCTGTGCTAATTCACCTGTGTAAAAGCTTTGCCCATTCGTCTGAGCAATCGATCTTAACGTTGCAGCATGGTCAGGCGAGCGCCACATTTCCCCTATTTCAGGAGCACGACCATCTGGAGCAAATGTTGCAAACCACGGTTTGAATTCATCTGCTAATAAATGTTCTTTAAAACGATTATAAGCTATTTTCCAATACTTACCTAAAGTCGGGGTTAACGGAAAACCTTTTTCAGCATATTGGATAGCTGGTTCCAATACTTCTTGGAGAGGAAGCTTTCCAAACCTTTTAGAAAGCTCTGCCCACGCCGCTGGCACACCCGGTACAGTGATCGGGTTTACACCATAAGTAGGCATTTTCTCGTATCCTTGAGCTTTTAATGCATCAAGTGAAATTGATTGTGGAGAAGGTCCACTAGCGTTTAAACCATGTAGTTTTCCATCGGTCCACACAAGAGCAAATGCATCCCCGCCGATTCCATTGGAAGTCGGTTCGACAACAGTAAGCGTAGCTGCCGTCGCAATTGCCGCATCAATGGCATTTCCACCCTTTTTTAATATATCCAAGCCAGCCTGTGCAGCTAAAGGTTGTGAAGTGGCAACCATTCCGTTTTTCGCAAAGACTGTATTTCGTTGTGCAGAAAAAGGTTGATATAAGTAGTCAAATTTCATCATCATTTCTCCCGAATTATCCGTATTTAATTAATAGTAAAATTATAGAATAACAGTGTCAGCTCTTCAAGGAAGAATAAACGTTTCATTCCTACTAGGGAAGAACGAACGACATAGTGGTTGCTCTCGTTTGTTAGACGGTTATTTATCGTTGAGTGTTTTATTAGCTGTTGAGCGCGGTTTATTAGTCGTTGGGTGCAGTTTATTAGCCATTGAGCGCGGTTTATTAACCGTTGAACTTGACTTATTTGCCGTTACACTTGTTTTCATCCGAAATACTTGCTCTTTTCACAAAGACTTCGGAACAACAAAAGCATGAGCCCAACAAGACTCATGCTTTGTACTATTATTATTTAATTCGTTTCAATTAATCCGTATTTACCGTCTTTTCTGCGATAGACGATGTTAGTTTGGTTTGAATCGGCATCTGTGAATACATAGAAACTATGACCAAGCATATTCATTTGCAGAACCGCTTCTTCACTATCCATCGGTTTTAAATCAAATCGTTTCGTACGGACGATTGTCAATTCATCGTCTTCCTCAGCTGCCACAGGTGTACCGTTGACACCAGTATTGAAAATATCCATTCCCCTACCCTGATCTCTGAACTTACGGTTCACTTTCGTTTTATGCTTACGAATTTGCCTTTCAAGCTTATCCACAATGAGGTCAATCGCCGCATACATATCTTCGTGAACTTCTTCTGCACGGAGAACAAGTTGAGGAATCGGGATTGTAATTTCAACTTTTGCTTTTTTATTAGGGTTCACTTTTAAGTTCACATGAACAGTTGCTTCAGGAGTTTCATTAAAGTAACGCTCTAATTTACTAACCTTTTTTTCAACATAGTCACGAATAGCTTCTGTGACCTCGATGTTTTCACCACGGATTTTGTAATTTAGCATGTAAACTCCTCCTTCAATAAATGCTATGTGTATATACTTCTACATACGACATAAATAATCCTCTATTTTCATGTGAAAAATTTGTCGATTTTGTTAAATAATTAACAAACGAGTTAATTTCACAATTGTTTCTGGATTTCAGTTAATAAATATTCCCTATGGCAAAGAAACAAACCTTTATTAATCCGTAAGCATATTTTATATTAAATCCCATTTTGGAAGGGTGAGATATTATGGAGCATCATTCTTTCCATAACTTTGGTTCTCGAAAAGGCAGCTCATGTGGATCAGTACATGTTTCAAATTTCAACTTTAATGGCGGACAGGATGTCCCATGTGGTGGATCAGCAATAATTCATGAAATGGAAGGCGTTTGTGCAACTATTACTGGTCGAACTTTTGTTTTCATTCCACCAAATAATCCATTTACACCCTGTGATGGAGTCTTAGAGTTTGAAACTTGCGACGGTCATGTAATAAGAAAAGCAGTACCTAATCCAGCCCCGGGAGAATCTAATTCGTCTTCCCCATATTTTACAATTGCTTGTGTGAAAAGAATTGTATTCCGCTGTAGATCAACTGATGGAGGGGATTTCTGTCGTTTTACTTTTTCATACGGCATTAGTTATTGCGATTCCACTTGCAAAAAATCAGACTGTTAATTTTATTTAACTAATTATGAAAGAAGCGCGAATAGATAATGCTCTTACTCTATTTACAATTGCTATTTCATCTGTTTTAAATACGGAGATCTAAGTATAATTCGGGTCTTTCTACAAGTATCTTCCCTCAATATAATTAGAAATAGATCACTGTACATTTAGTGATCTATTTCTAATTTCAATTTGAAGCTTTTGCCATGTGTGATGGTCTTAGAAATATCGCTTCAATCTGATAAGCCTATATGCTACCTTATTGGACACAGGTTACTTTTTCTCCGCCAAAGCTATTGAAGCGCTAGGGGCTTTATCGCCGTTTATCATAAAATGCCCCATCCAATTCCTCAGCAGATGCATATGGATTATGATAACGTGTAGCTGTTTGCTTCTTTTTTTCTAACATTTGTAGATCTTTTCGAATTTCTGTTTTTATATTCATTAAAGATTGCTCCATCACTTGGTTTCGTATGAGAAGCCTTTTACCAGTCATCTGCTCTTCCTCAGAATAAGGCTTCTGGAGCAGAGATAGTAATTCGAGTCGTTGCTCCAATAATGTTTCAATCTCCTCTATACTTTGATCACGATTCGCTTCAGTTACCTTTTGAGCAAGTTCGACAATCTTTTCTGTTAGATCTAGACATTTTTCGACAGTATTCATTAAATTCCGCCACCGCTTGCTTTATGTTGAAGCTGTCTATTCAATTGAATTGCCTGTTTCCAGGTATCACGAAATTCTGTAATAATTTCCTCAACTTCAATAAGGGTACTTTCGTCATTGCGAATATTGGCTTCGATTAAACGACGGTTCGCAAAATCATATAAAGCCATCATGTTTTTAGAAACGTCCATGTCCATATTAAGGGTCACCATTAACTCTGTAATAATATTTTGTGCTTTTTGGATATTGACATTCTTGTCTTCAATTTTATTAGTTTGCATCGCAACTTTTGCCAAATGAATAAATTTCAAACAACCATTATAAAGCATTAACGTCAGATCTCCTGGCGAGGCTGTCGTAACGGTATTTTTTTGATATGTTTGATATGGGTTAGCACTTGCCATTTTTATTACCTCCGGATATAAATCCTAGTCTTTACTACTTAAAATTAATAACCACCAAATTGCTGCATTAAATACGTTGATTGTTGGTTTGCCTGCTGAATAGCCTTTTCCATTGCCGTAAATTGGCGCCAGTATCGATTTTCTACCTGTTTCATTCTTTCTTCAAAGCGATCAATACTATTATCGACATTATCCAATTCTTTCCCTATCGTAAATTGCTGGTTCGTTGAGGTTGCACGCCCCGCCTTTTCTTGCAGCTTTTTCATAGACGAGTCCACAGTGTCATAAAGTCTGTGTACGATCCCTTTACCCGCTTCACTATCATTCCCACGGAATAAATTTTCGACCGCTTCCGGATCCTCTTCTAAAGCTGCTTTTAACTTGGCCTCATCAATTTCCAACTTACCGCCTTCTAGATAATTAGCTGTTGTCTTTATCCCAATGCTGGCTAATTGCTTAAATAAACCATTCGTTTCCACCGTGCTATACATATCCATCCGCATCTCTGACAATACGCTAGATAAAACCGAATCTCCACGGAGCAAACCACTTCTTGCCATCTCTTCCCATTTTTCTTGCTGCTTTTCAGAAAGCTCTTCACGCTCTTCGTCAGTAAGTGGTTTATAATCTCGATAACGTTTTTCGTCAAGCTTACCGCCAATTTCCTTGATTAACTCGTTGTATTGAGTGACGAATTCTTTAATGTTTTCAAGAACTCCTTCTGTGTTGTTGCTGATCGTGATGGATGGTGGTTGGATGTTGTCAGCTTCAGCAAAGGTTTGTTTTAAAGTAATGGTAACGCCGTTCATGTCGAAAGTGTTGGAGTTGCGTTCGGTTTCTAGGCCGTTGATGGTGAATTTGGCGTTTTGACCATCAGTCAGCTTCATCGGGTTATTAGCATCTACATTATTAAACATTAAGACTTTTTCCAAAAACTGACCAGAAACCTTAATATCAGCATCATCAATATTAAACTTTCCCGTTTCCTTTCGGGTAAAAGTTACCTTATCAGAAAAAGAATCATAAAACATCGTTACTCCCGCTGATGATTCATTGACTTTGCGGATTACATTATTCAATGAATCATTTCCTGTAATAAAGATCTTTTCATTTACTTCGCCTTTGGATGTGTGGGTATTAATTCCAATGGAAGAGTAGTTTTGAGTATAAGTTAAACTGAACTTCTCTCCTTCTGATATACCCCCAGTAAATGTTATCGTTCCGGTATCATAGTTTATTTTACCGATACTTTCCCCATTTCTTATAACATTATCGCCTTCAATTGTTAATAATTCGCTCTCAGTTTCGCTTTTCTCGACTGTTATGCTAGCTGTAGCAATTGCCCCCCCACCAATATTCCAAATCACCGATGATTTCCCTTCGTCATCTGGATAGGTAAAATCTACTGACTTCTCATTAAGAACATAATCGACCTTAACAACGCTATCTTTGGTTAACGGAGTGCCAAATGTGAGAGTTCCGTCATTTTTAACAAGCACTTCATTCTTACCGAGATTAGTTTCATCATCACCCATCTTAACTACCAATGCTTGTCCGTTTACTTTTATATTGATACTTTCCATAGAGCCATCACTAAGTGTCTTTAATTGGTTAATATCAAGTTTAATTTCTGTATTACCATTATATGTCTTCGACTCTATGACACCTTTTTCCCAACTAATATCTTCTAAAAAATTACCGCCCTGGTCCATCAAACTTCTTGTTGGATCAATTTTTTTATCTTGAGCTGAAATCTTTCCAGCATTAACCAACGTCGCTGCACTCGCCAACTGCTTCACTTCTGAAATCGAATACGACGCTTGCGCTGCACCGCTTGTTACTGTTGCACTCACATAGGCATCATTGGAGGAAGTGGCGGTTCTAGCTCGGTAATTAGTTGTGAGCTTCAAATTAGCTAATTTGTCTCGGAAACTGAGCAATTTCGTATTAAGTGCTCGGTAATCATCACGTTGCCATTCAAGTGTTTGTTTTTTCTGTTTTAGTTTATCTAATGGCACGCGTTCAGCTCTCATTAAGTCCTTAACCATTTGGTCAATGTCCATACCACTTGCCAAACCTGCAATTCTCATTGTCCTATCACTCCATATCTAACGAATGTTATTGTTAGATTTTTTTATCAACCATTAATCCGATATATTCTGTCATTGCTGCAAACATGTCCAGCATTTTTTTGGGAGGTATTTCCCGCACGATCTCCTTCGTTACATCATCAATAATAGTTACATAATATTCATTGAGTTCATCGTGAAATTGAAACTTTAAATGAGTATTTGGAGATGCTTTCAAAAAGTCATTCATACCATTTACAACTTTTTCTAGTTCCTCTTTTGGATTCACTTTATTTTGAAGTTTTTGGTTCGCTTCTTGTGCTATTACTCCATCTTGTTGGTTTTGTTTATTTATAGTTGGTACTTCCTCTGATCTTCTCGTCGTAACCCCATTCATTTGGGAGGAAGTAGCCGATTGCCCAGCTCCAACTTGTCCAACCATTGATTGACTCCCCTTCGCTATTCTTTAGTAATAATATCGACATGACTGTCTAATTGTTTAACGAAAAACAGCAGATTAACAATATTATTCATGCTGTTTTTGTTGAATTTCCCGGGAAATGTCGAGATATAGGTACCGCCAAACAACTGAACTTTATGTACCTTTATATGATCAAGCTTGAAATATTTTTCATTAATATATAAGATTAATCACCAAAAAAGAGGGAATACCAAAGGAGAAGGGAAAATCAACGCAAAGGAGATGCTAACATGAAGAACAAGGCGATTGTGGCAACAACTGTGGCTTTAGGGGCTGCTTACCTTCTCCGAAATGAAAAATCCCGCAACAAGTTAATGGATCAAATGAAAAATATGGGGACAAAGTTTAATAAAGGAAATTCATTTTCTGAATGACGCTGAATGAATAGGTCTTGCAAAGGGACAAGTAAGGGGCCATCCGACTTGGACAGCCCCTTATTCCTATTTTTGCAAAGCACTTAGCCAGTCTGAAAGTTCACTGATTGGTTTTGGTTTAGAAAAATAATAACCTTGTAAAATGGGACAGCCAAGCTCCTTCAAAATTTGCCATTGTTCCTTTGTTTCCACACCCTCGCTCACAACATTTAATTGAAGTATTTTGGCTAAATCAATAATCGTTTTCGCAATCCCCATACTCACATTATCGTTGGCAATATTACGAATAAACTGACGATCTATCTTTATCTCTTGCACAGGAAAGTGTTGTAAGTACTGAAAGGCAGAAAACCCTGTTCCAAAATCATCAATGCTTACTAAGAAACCAAGAGATCGAATTTCAGTTATCCTTTCTTTTACCGATTCAAAATCCTGTAACGCAACGTTTTCAGTAATTTCAATGACTAATTGCTGAGGATTAATTTTATATTTTCTTAAACATGAATGTAAAAATCGAGTAATTCCAGAGTGTAAGAAATGTCGTGGAGAAATATTGACGGATATCGTCAAGTTTTGCTCTCCTATTAAATACCACTTTTCCAATTGGCTACACGCTTGTTCGATAACCCATTCACCGATTGGCACGATCAAACCAGTTGACTCTGCTAAGTCAATAAAGAAATTAGGAAATATTAAGCCCTTTTCGGGATGATTCCAGCGAATCAAGCCTTCAAGCCCACTTATCTTCCCAGTATAGCTATTAATTTGCGGCTGGTAATAAAGCTCGAATTCATTTAAATCTAGACCTTTACGAAGGTTCATTTCTGCTAATAGATTTTCCTTTGTCTCGCTCGCCATTTCATTTGAAAATTGAACCTTAACCGAGCGCAAATTATGCCTTTTTCCACTGTTCAATGCAACTTGGGCATGTTGCACACACATTTTCACACTATCCCCATGATCAGGATAAATACTGATCCCGTAACTATATGTAATATAAACATCCTGACCTTGAACATACATTGGTTTAAGAAGGTCTTTAGACACCTTGTTTATCATTGCTTCCGCTAAATCTTCTTCAATATATACGGCAAAATGGCCAAAACCGATTCTGGAAACGAGCCCTTTATCGGCCATTGCCTTTTTAAGACGGTCCGCGGTAATCTTAACCACTTCTTCCCCGCTTCCATACCCTAAGGCATCTTGAATATGGTTAAATTGATCAAGCTCAAAGTAAATAATGGTACTTTTTTTACCAGGTTTTAGCTTTCTTGCTTCTTTTTCAATCTGTTCTAGAAAAGTATGATGGTTTAAAAGCCCAGTTTGGGGATCAAAATAAGCCAGTTGCATCATCTTTTCTTCTACTTCCATTCGATTTGACCGTTCTAATAAAAAACTGATCATATCGGCGAGCATCCCTGCCCATATTTGATCAAATTCCGACCATTCTTTTTTATCAAAAGTCTCGCAACAAATTACGCCGCCTATTCCAGAGCTTAATACGATTGGTACGTCTAACAAAGATTTTACATCCTTTATAAAATCTTTCGTTCGATAGTCTAATTCAACATCGCTAATCGCCATAAATCGAGCTTTTTCTATCTGTTCGAAATAGATAGGATGCCCCGCTTTCTGTAGTTCAGCACCAGCTATATGTTCCGTTGTCGCAGTCAAAAATGCATTTTTACATTGTAAAATGCTTTTGTCTTCATTAAAAACCCAAATACTTACACGATCACATTCTACTAACTTTGCAAGCGTAACACATATTTCTTGATACATATCCTTAACCATACTGTCAGAAAACGACTTTAACTTTATAAATTCGAACAGACTCTGTTGTTGCTCTCTAATAATTTGATCGATCCCCGCTTTTATAAAAGTAGCCTGAGCTAAGCGCGGCATAATGAAAATAAAAGTATCTCCCTTTTCAGTTGGAATCCTCGACAATTCAAACTGTTCTCCATTGAGTGATAAAGGATATGTATTTTTATGATCAAAATTCTTATCGCTAAGAAAGTCCAATATAGCAGGCTTGAGCTCATGAAACTTACCTGCATGATCCATAACAGGGGTAAGCACACGACTTTTTTCACTATATATAAATAGGTACGGGGATGTTTGTAGATCCATTTGAACACATCCTTGTGTTGTAATAAGAAAAGCGGAAGCGACCGTTTAGCGACGGACAAACTTTTCTAGCTTCTGACGAGATAAAGGAAACACGATGAGCCGATGGCGAATCGATGTTGACTTATCGTAGGAAGAAGCGGAAAGTTTGTTAGTCGCTGGGCGCTGGAGCTAGACAATAAGAAAAGCGGAAGCGACCGTTTAGCGACGGACAAACTTTCTAATAAGGATGAACGGCTAAAGGCGCGCCGTTCTGGCGCAACTCCGTTCTGACCAACATCCTGTTGGCCCGAGATAAAGGAAACACGATGAGCCAATGGCGAATCGATGTTGACTTATCGTAGGAAGAAGCGGAAAGTTTGTTAGTCGCTGGGCGCTGGAGCTAGACAATAAGAAAAGCGGAAGCGCCTTTTTGACGAAAAACGTGCTACATCCGGGCGAATGAAGCTAGCTCCAACACTAACCAAATCTATACTTTCCTTTTATTCAATAATCACCTTATTTTATTTATCGGATTTATTTCGACAAATTTTACAAAACCTTATTCATAAATTATTTTTTCTAATATTAAAAGTACCTTAATATATCTGAATTTTCTTCCGTATGTTATACTAATCTCGTAATTTATATAGGAGGGATGGAATTGGTTGATCAGAAAGTTCGTTGGGGAATTTTAAGTACAGCAAGTATCGGTAAGCGCTCTGTAATTCCAGGTATACAAGAATCTGATAGAAATGAAGTTGTAGCTGTTGCAAGCCGCAATTTAGAGAAGGCTCAAAAATTTGCAGAGGAATTAGGAATTGCAAAAGCTTATGGGAGTTATGAGGATTTATTAAGTGATCCCGATATTGATGCCGTTTACATTCCACTTCCGAATCACTTACATAAACCATGGACGATTAAGGCAGCTGAAGCAGGAAAGCATATTTTATGTGAAAAGCCCATTGCTTTAGATGAAAATGAAGCAGCTGAAATGGTAGAGGCATGTGAGAAAGCAGGAGTTATTTTAGTGGAAGCCTATATGCACAGGCATCAACCACGATTTGCCGATATTAGATCGAGAATCAAAAATGGCGAAATTGGTGATATTCGCGGTATTCATGGCGTCTTTACCTTTGATAGCTCAGGGAGTCACGGTAATATACGCTTTACAAAAGAATGGGGCGGCGGATCTATTTATGATGTTGGTTGTTACCCAATTAGCACAGCTAGACTTATTCTCGATGAAGAGCCTAGCGCTGTGACGGCCCATGCCTTCTTCTCACCGGAACATGGTGATGTTGATATGATGGCTTCTGGTTTAATGGAGTTTTCGAACGGAGTTGCACTAACTTTTGATTGTGCTATGTGGGCAGCAGGACGAAACGAACTAGAAATTCTTGGTTCAAAGGGAAGAATTATTTTAAATCCAGCTTTTCTTGGTGACCAATCTTATACAATTGTAAAAAATGGTGTAAGTGAAACGATTCCAGACGAGAACGTAAATCCATATAAATTGCAAGCGGATGATTTTGCTGATTGTGTCTTAGATGGGAAACCGTTGAAATTCTCTTATGATAATTTAATAAATGGAATAAAAGCAGTAAAAGCTGCACTCGATTCGGCTGAAAAACGGGAAAGAATCGTTCTCTAGAATATAGATTGGAAGGATTGATTTTTTATGAAAAGTATCCAAGTAAATGGATTGAATCGAGAAATTTCGAGCTTAGTTATGGGGTCCGATTATTTCACACCCGAAACGATTGATAAAGTAACCGAAGTTTTAAACGACTTTATTGAAATTGGCGGTAATACGATTGACACTGCCCATATTTATTGCGGTGGAAAAAGTGAAGCCGCCATCGGAATTTGGATGGAAGAAAATAAACGTCGTGATGATGTTATTATATTAACAAAAGGTGGCCACCCCAATCAGGAAGGTCCGCAAATAAATAAAAAGGCGATTGATCAAGAACTGCAAATTAGCTTGGAACGATTGCGCACAGACTATGTTGAATTATATGCACTTCACCGCGATGACCCGAATGTTCCTGTAGGTGAAATTTTAGAAATCCTAAATGCTCATGTAGAAGCTGGGCGGATCGGAGCATTCGGTGGTTCGAATTGGTCGGCTGAGCGTCTGCAGGAAGCAAATGAATATGCGGAAAAACATAGTCTCATCGGATTCTCTTTTAGCAGTCCTAATCTCAGTTTGGCCAAAGCTCAAGAACCGTATTGGGCTGGTTGTGTATCAGTAGACGAGCCTATGCTTGCCTGGCATGAGAGTAGTAAGTTACCGCTCTTTTCCTGGTCATCCCAAGCTCGCGGCTTTTTTACGGGGCGTTTTTCACCCGAAGACCGTTCGAATGCTGATTTAGTTCGCGTTTTTTACAATGATGAAAATTGGGAGCGCTATCGCCGCGCTGAGAAATTGGCTAAAGATAAAGGGGTAGAAACGATTCAAATAAGCTTAGCCTATGTCTTAAATCAATCATTCCCGGCAGCCGCCATTATCGGCCCGCAAAATCAACAAGAAATGAAATCATGTCGGGAAGCTGCCAACATTCGGCTTACCGAAGATGAAATAAAATGGCTTGATTTGCGGATATCTTGATTCGTAACTGGTGATTAAAGCGGAGCGCATGATGGACATTCTTAAGAAAAATCACCGTGTTTGTGTCCCTCTTCAAACCAATCTTAAAGACAACATGCGAATATTCGCATGTTGTTTTTAATTAGCTGAGAGCGGGCTCACCTTCCTTTTGATTTTCGACAAATTTCGGGGCGTGCCAGGCACCCATTTAAACTTCATTCTATATAACGGAAGTTAAGATATCTGAATTTTCTACCTTACGTTATACTATTCTTGAAATTTATTACGAGGAGGAATGGAAGTGACTGAGAGGAGAGTTCGTTGGGGAATTTTGAGTACAGCAAATATCGGTAAGCGCTCTGTGATTCCAGGTCTGCTAGAATCTGACCGAAATGAGGTTGTAGCTGTAGCAAGCAGGAACTTAGAAAGAGCTCAAAAGTTTGCTGGGGAATTAGGGATTGCCAATGCTTACGGAAGTTATGAGGATTTATTAAATGACCCTCAAATTGATGCCGTTTACATTCCACTACCGAATCACTTACATAACCATGGACGATTAAGGCTGCGGAGGCTGGAAAGCATATTCTCTGTGAAAAGCCGATTGCCTTAGATGAAAAGGAAGCAACGGAAATGGTGGCAGCATGTGCGAAAGCTGGAGTCATTTTAGTGGAAGCCTATAAGCACAGGCATCAACCTCGACTTGTCGATATTAAATCGAGAATAGAAAATGGAGAAATTGGGGATATTCGTGGAATCCATGGCGTCTTTACTTTCGATAGCTCACAGAGTCAGAACAATATCCGTTTTACAAAAGAATGGGGCGGTGGATCTATTTACGATATTGGTTGCTACCCAATCAGCACAGCCAGATTTATTCTTGATGAAGAGCCTAGCGCTGTCACAGCCCATGCCTTCTTCTCACCTGAACACGGTAATGTTGATATGATGGCTTCCGGATTAATGGAATTTTCAAACGGAGTTGCACTAACTTTCGACTGTGCTATGTGGGCAGCTGGGCGAAACGAACTCGAAATTTTAGGCTCGAGAGGAAGATTTATTTTAAATCACGCTTTTCTTGGTGATCAATCTTATACGATTGTTAAAAATGGTGTCAGTGAAACAATCCCAGATGAGAATATAAATCAATATAAATTACAAGCCGATGATTTTGCCGATTGTGTTTTAGATGGGAAACCATTGAAATTCTCTTATAGCAACTTGATTAATGGCATAAAAGCTGTCAAAGCTACACTCGTCTCGGCTGAAAAACAAGAAAGAATCATTTTATAAAATTTAGATAAGTTTGGCTTGATAGGTGCCTGGCACGCCCCGGATTTTGTCGAATTACTTGCGTTGGAGGTTTCTCCAACGTATTTTTTATGCAAAAATACTTTTATACACTTGTTCAACACTTCACAAATAATACATATTCCTCCTCATAAAACCGTGCTATAATAAAATCATAAAGATATTGTTAATTATTTCACAAACCTTATTGGAGGGATGATCTATATGAAAAATGTATTTATCCTAGGCGGTACTGGGCTACTTGGTTACCATACTACACAAGAATTATTGAATCGTGGCTATCATGTTTCAACCGTTTCTTTGCCACCAATGCCGGCTGCTGAATTGTTACCTTCTGACGTAGAGTGCCATCTTGGTAACATCAATGAAATGAGCGATGATCAGGTATTAGACCTATTAAAAGGAAAAGATATGTTTGTCTATGCTGCTGGTGAGGATGAACGCGTTGTACCCGATGCACCTGCTGCCCACTATTTTTATAAAGCCAATGTATTACCAACACAAAGAATGGCACGTTTAGCACGAGTAGCTGGAGTAAAAAGATTTGTCCTCTATGGTTCTTACTTTGCTCACTTTGCTGAGAAATGGACAGACTTAGATTTAAAATCGGAAGCCTATCCAAGAACAAGATTATTACAGGAACAAGTAGCTTTTCTTGAAGGTGAAGGACAAATGGATGTCATGTCACTTCGACTCCCTTATATTTTCGGCTTAATGCCAGGACGCGTCCCTCTATGGAAAATGTTTTTACCGCAAATCCAAGGAAAAGACTTCGTTCCAGTACTTGGCGGTGGGACTGCCATGGTAACTGTTAAACAGGTAGCCCAGGCAACAGTCGGGGCTTTAGAACATGGAAAGCATGGTGGAAAATATGCGATTTCCGATACGAATATGAAGCATGCAGAATTCTTCCAAATGATTGCCGATGTTCTTGGACAAAAAGACACAGTTATCCAAGCTGTTCCTATAGAACAAATGAAACCAGCAATGGCTCAGCTTGATAGCCAGACAGCTGAAGCTGGAAAAGAACATGGCATTCATCTCGCAACAACAGCAGACATCCAAAGCCGAGATGCCTACATTGATCCGAATGATACAATGCCAATTTTGAAATATGAAAAGGACGACGTTAAAGCTGCGATTATCGAGACGATTAAAGCCTGTTTAGCAACGGATAAAAATTAAAGTAGTTCTAACACTAAAACAACATGCGAAATTTTTACAATTTCACATGTTGTTTTTTAGTAGCTTCTTCATAGACTAAAGACACACCTTACTCCCCTTTCACTTTCGACAAATTTCGGGGCGTGACAGGCACCCATTTAATCTCGACAGGTGTCCATTTGCCTTTTGTGTAATACCATTGGGTTTCTACTGTTCCAAGTCGATCCGCGTGGTAAGCTCCACTAATTTGACGATAACCTTTCAACCCATAACCTTTTTTCAAAGGAATAATTTCATATACCGCTATTGGATCAATCATTAGTTCCGTTGGTTCGTTTAACATACCGTTTTCTTGATATAATCCAAGTGATAAATAATCCTTTTTCCGATTCCAGAGATCAAGTAGAATTGGCTTTTTAAGACCCTCAATCTTAATGACTGCTTCGAAGTCTTCTTCAAAATAACCGTCAATCTGGAGTGATGGCAGATCTATTTCTTGTACTTTCCCATTCGCAACTGTATGGAGAGCATAATTATTTAGGCCCCCACTGCCACCCGTTGCACTTGAGAATAAAATATCGTCAATGCCATCATGATTCAAATCCCTAAAATCTAATTTCGGTTCAAAACCTCCTTCATAGTCAATCCTTAGCTTTTGTCCATTAGACTGTTCGATTTCAACCCAAACTTCTTGATAAAAATTTTTATTTTCCTTAATTGGCACACCATAAACAATTAAATTATCAGGCTGTCCGTCCCCTGTCACATCATGTTTATATTCCAAAATCGCAGAAGGTTTGCCAGTTGCCCCAACATATGGTGCAAACCCGATACAAATCATCACTGAAATCAAAATAAGAATCGATTTTCTCATAAAATCACTCCCGGAAGATGTTAGTCTATTTTTTACCAACTTGACTAAAATTATGAGGATTATAGAGAGATTAACGAATTTTCAAGTAAGGATGAACGGCTAAAGACGCGCCGTCTTGGTGCAACGCCGTTCTGACCAACGTCCTGTTGGCCTGAGCTAAAGGAAACACGGTGAGCCAATGGCGAATCGATGTTGACTTATCGTAGGAAGAAGCGGAAAGTTTGATAGGCGCTGGGCGCTGGAGCTAGACAATAAAAATCCTACATAATAGAATAAGATTAGAATCTTTTTTATTTTCAGAAGGGTGTGGAAAAAGGGTGGGATACGTTGAAGAGTTACGAAAAATCGTTGGACATCGCCCGCTCATTCTAGTTGGTTCCATCGTCATCATTTTAAACAAAAATAATGATGTGTTATTACAACAACGAAAATACCCACATGGTGTATGGGGGCTTCCTGGAGGGTTAATGGAGTTAACGGAATCAACTGAGGAATGTGCACGAAGAGAAGTATTTGAAGAAACAGGATTAACAATTGGAGAATTAGAACTAATATCCATCTCATCTGGAGCGAAAAATTTTGTAAGAGCCGAAAATGGGGATGAGTTTTTTGTTGTAACGATCGTCTATGCGACTAAGGATATTTTGCATGGGAGAGCAATGGTTCATGATGATGAATCTCTTTCGATCGAATATTATCCAATTGATCGTCTTCCAAATGATATGATTGGCAGCCATCGAAGGGCAATCGAAGGATATTTGGAAAAATTGAAATCATAAAAAAAACAAGTCAGCCCATTTTCTAAGACTGACTTGAAATAAAGATATTTCCTAGTTTATGACTCAACCGTTTCGTCTTCTTCTGTATTAACCATAATAGCCGCAACTTGAGTCAATCGCTCAAAAAACATTCCCCCAGCAGGATGGTCAATTAATCCTGTTTCTTCAAAAGCCTCATGCATGCACCGTAGCCAACTTTGCGCACGCGTTGGCGTAATTTCAAACGGTAA
The DNA here is from genome assembly GCF_001375535.1 of Bacillus niameyensis. GTDB lineage: Bacteria > Bacillota > Bacilli > Bacillales > Bacillaceae_C > Lederbergia > Lederbergia niameyensis. Next base: position 3,895,822 of record NZ_LN831197.1, on the reverse strand, counting down.
ATGACGTCGTCTCATAGCTGGTGGGCCAAATTCTTCACTGAAAAGGGGCGGCCCACCAGTAAACTGAGTAAGAAACATTCGTTGCTTTCTCATAATTTCTCTCATATCCCCTTGGAAAATTGGAATTAAATTCGGATCCGAATACACTTTCGGATAAAAGGCATTGACCAACTCTTCTATCTTTTCAGCACCAATTTGACTGTAAAGGGTTTGTAAACGTGGCTCAGTCATATACTCCCTCCTAATATGACGGGTTTTCCTATATCATAGGCCTTTAAATAAATATTACTGTGAGATTAATCACACTTTAGCATGTTTCTTATATTAAGGACATACACAGACATTTAAAATTCATTATTTCCTCTTTACGACCATTATACATGTTCCTTCGTACATCTATGAAGATTTTCGCTTCCACAACTTTCCTACTACAGTCTAAATTTCCTTACTTGATTGTTCAAACTCTCCGCTAAAGTTGCAAGTTCTACAGCACCATTAGCAATTTCCTCCATAGAACTGCTCGATTGCTCTGCAGATGCGGCTGTTTGTTCAACTCCTGCTGCTGCTTCTTCTGACACTGCTGCTACGTCCTCAATTGCTTTGGACATTTCGCCGCTTTTGTTTGTCAATTCCTTCAGGTTTTCGGAAATCCCTTGGATTTTTTGAACCATATCTGAAACGGACTGGGTGATTTCTCCAAAGGTACGTCCTGTAGTTTCTATTTGCTTTGTTCCATTTTCTACTTCTACATAACTGGATTCCAATGAATCAACTGTTCTATCAGCATTTTGTAAAATATGGTTTACGATCGTTGTTATTTCACCGACAGAACTTGTTACTTGTTCGGCCAACTTCCTTACTTCCGATGCAACAACAGCAAATCCCTTTCCATGCTCCCCTGCACGTGCTGCCTCAATAGCTGCATTTAACGATAATAAATTCGTTTGTGCTGCAATATCTTCAATCACGCTAACGAGCTTAGAAATTTTTCTCGTCTCTTCGTTTAAGTCCCTAACATTTTTTACAGCGACATTCACTTTATGATGAATGTTTTCCATCTGGTCGACCGACTTATCCATTAGTCCGCTTCCATCTTCAGCCATTTTCAACACACTGGCAGAAGCGATTTCTACGGATTTTCCATGCTGATTGGCTTCAAAAATCCGGCCATTTAATTCATCCATTTTTTCGTTCAGCGTTGTAGCACTATCGGCTTGCATTTCGGCAGCAGTCGCTAATTCCTGCATTGTTCCTGCTATTTGTTCGCCACCCTCTTTTACCTCGTTGGCTGATTGAGAAAACTCTTCACTCTGACTTGTAATCGTCTCAGTTGCTACAGAAACACTATAGATAATTTCCTTTAATTGGCTTTGCATCTCATTCATCGCTCTTGCCAAATTTCCGATTTCATCTTGAGACTTAATTTCGAGGGGATCATGTGTTAAATCACCATTTGCTAAATAGCCCATTTGTTTTGATACTTTATTAACTGGTTTAGCAATACTATTGGCAAAAATCCAAACAATGAATGTTCCTGCTAGCAATGTAATACCGATGATCAATAGCACTAGTTGTAGTAGATGTGTGGCTGGTTGATTGAAGTCCGTCATATATGTACTTCCATTAACAGTCCAGCCCCAATTGGGATCTGTTTTTGAATAAGTGATCTTTTTATCAGTTTCTTTACTATCCGGAAGATACCAATCGTAATATGTGTATCCACCACCATCATTGCCCGTTTCAATCATTTTTTGGACAACTTTCTCACCGCTCAAATCTTTCAAGTCCCATAAATTTTCCCCTTCTGCATACGGGTCTGCAACTTGAATCCCATTTGGATCTAAAATAAAAACATATCCATTTTCACCTAAATTAAGGTTCGGATTAATCTCTCTTTTACCATCCGCCTTCTTTTCTCCAATAACTGCTACCTTTACTTTTTCTTGAGCTTCTTCCAAGGTTAGAGTTCCTTTTTCAACTTCCTTGTTTAGGGAATCGATGAAGGAGATCGTCATTTCCACACTATTTTTTAAATTTGTTGCACCTAGTTCATCTAAGCTTTTCGAACTACTTTTATATGTCATAATTCCCGTTATTATAAGAGGAATTGATAACAAAAGAAATGATATGGAAATTAATTTTACTTTTATAGATGAAGAGAAAAAATTAAATAATTTCAATGATTACACCTTCTCCAGAATATTGAGCAACTGTTATAATTCGATCCACATATAAATATTTTTAATACTAAAATCAATTTGTAATTCGCGATTAATCTCTTTTGTATTTCTAATAAAACATAGAAAAATTTTAATATCCTTTATCGCTTGTAAAAAAGAGATTGATTCAAAACTAGTTGAAGCATGATATTTTAAATAATCCCTTAAAATTGTTTCACGAACGAACGCTAAATAATAAACATCTGAGTGTTCATATAGGAAACAAAACAGTCTATCCAAAGACTTTTTCTGATCGTCATCAAGATGCAAATGATCAGTTTGAAACTGCGAGTACAAAACGGCATAGCGCGGAAGCTCGTTAACTGCCATTTATAGTCATTTTCCTTTCTCTTTATGATATAAGTGATTTGCCTTTCATACAGAGTGTAGCCCCTATCTACTCAAGCACGTAAAGGACTTTCCTATTATAATTTATATTTAGTAATTTGTTTATTGGGATCTTTATCCAAATGGTGACTATTGGATAAAAATCCCTAAGTGATCTTGATAGCAGGGTTCACTCTTAAAGTAAAATATTTAATCATAAAAAAACTATGCTTATTTTTACGAACAATAAGCATAGTTTTTTTATTAGAGATTCTTTTTAATTTTCTCTTCTCGGCTTCCATGGTGTCCCTAAAAATGGGAGTGCCCAACGATCCACACCATACCAACCAGCAACTTTCCACGCCATAATTAATATGATGGCTATGATAAACATCACTGGATTAGAGCTGACTGTCCCCGCTAGCAAAAATGAGATATTCATCAATGCCCCGAAAAAGGCAGCAATTCCTGTTAAACAACCGATAATTAGACCAATGCCTACTAGTACTTCACCGTATGCCACCATGTAAGAAAATGGGACAGCATTTGGCATCACTACGTTTTCCAAAAACCAGGCATACCATGTCGATACATCACCGTCTGCAGCTTTAGCTACCGCTCCACCAGTGAAACCTTTAATCGCAGCACCAGCATTTGCTCCCGTCCATGCATCTGCACCAATTTTCCCTAGACCCGATGTTAGCCATGAGTAACCTAAATATACACGGAGAATCAACCAAAGCCATGATAATCTAGTACTAACAAACAACAATCTTGAAAATCGATTTTCCTCTACTATTACTTCTTGTCCAAAAGGACCACGTTTTACTTCAACCACTGGATCACCTCATTTTAAAAAGCGTAATGTAATAAAAATTTAATCTTCTATAAAGACATTACCCATTATCTCCGATTTTTATCGCTAAAATCTATAGGGTTTTTCCCACATTTCCAACGAAAAAAACCATATTTTTTTAAAAGTGACTATACTATTTTGATTGATTCTTCGGAATGCGCACCTTGATAGTTGTCCCTTGATTTAATTTTGAACTGATTTGAAATGAACCCTCTAATCCTTCTGCACGCTCCTTCATACTAAATAATCCGATTCCCTTTCGCTGGCTGTCTTGTACAGATTTGTCCACATAGAATCCCTGTCCGTCATCATAAACCGTTAATAATATTTCCTGCTCGTAATCGTGGAGACATACATAGACTGAATTTGCTTGAGAGTATTTCGCTACATTTGTTAATGATTCCTGACAAATCCGATACAATACAGTCTCGATGTCGGGATTAAACCTGTTTTGATCACTGGGCAAATCATGTATTACTGAAATTCCATGTGTTTTTTCGAATTCCTCAATAAATGATTTCAAAGCAGGGACAAAACCCAAATCATCCAATGAGCTGGGGCGCAAGGAACGAGCAATCTGCTTAACTTCTTTCATCGCATTAGCTGCTATCGCTTTTGCCTTTTTAATTTTATCTGTTCTCCAATCATCTAAATTCTCTAATTCTATCAAATTTAAAAGGACGATAATACTATAGATTGTTTGACCTATTCCATCATGCAATTCTCTAGATACACGCTTTCTTTCATCTTCGTGAGCTTGAAAAACTTGTTGAGACATTTTCTTTTCAACCTCATAGAGTCTCTGCTCAGTTTCTTCATATTTTAACTCTACTCTTTCCTTGCTATCAGCTATTTGTTTAAGCTGTGGAAAAAACAAATATTTGTAAGTGAAAAAATATCCAGCCATTTTAGCTTCCTCAGTCGTTCTATGCATGGACAAGTAAAAGACGATAAAAAAATATAGTGTTAGACTTGCAAATAAAACAGAAAGTATAATCATCAACAGCCTTTTCTTCTTTAACTCGTTCATCTGCTCGATCATTATTTTCTCTAGCTCATTTGTTTCAATATCATATAAATGAAAGCCTGCATCAATCATTGATGTAGCCGCTTGAAAAAACTCTTCCGGATCACTAGTAAACTCTGGTGTTTGGTGCAAATTCTGTTTAGCACTAAGTAGGAAATTCCCCGTATCTATCAGGACAGCTTGACTCACATCCTTAAAGCTATTTCTCAATAATGGCTTTTCCGCTAATATTATATTAATTCCGTATTCAATTTCCTTTAGGGATTGTTCAACAGAAGCCGATAGGGTGATGTACTGATCCCTTTGCTCTTGTGAGATTTCTTTTTTCACAAGAACATTCATCGCTTCGCCCCGAATTCGTCCCAAGTCATCTGTAAATTGAGGGAGTGTCTTCGTTACATGTTCAATCATATAATAAGTCCCATTACTTTTTGATTGGTATAAACCGGAGTTTTCAGCGTTTGTTACCATTAGATCAGTAATCAACACAATGAGCTCATTATGGGTAGATGTTGTTTCATGTACTTGGATCCTTCCGATCCGCGAATTTACCTCCTCCCATTGGTCTTGAATCAATTCCATTGTTTGGTTTATGTTTAGCGCCTCATCATACTCATTTATTGTTTTAAGTTCTTTAGATATAGATAATTGCTTTTCAGCCAAAGCGGCTTTTACTGATGTGTCTCCACTTAAATAACGAATGGATAAGCCACGATGAATCTGCACATCCCTTAACAGTTCTTTTAATGAAGCGTTGTAATTTGCTCCTTTTTTCCGTACCTCAATAATTGTAATCTCCTTGTTTATCGTATGAACCAGCATTAGACTCATTATAATAATAGGAATTCCGACTATTGTCCCGATTAGGTTAAACTTCTGAATGTAAGTAAAACGGTTTATGAAAGCAACAACCGGTTCAAATAGTTTCATTTAATTCCCCCATTCTGCTCTCCAACAAACGATAAATGAACAAAACCAACTTAATGTGTATTAACCGGCATGGAGCCCCTTACATGAAAAAGGCAGACCATCAACGAATATAGATGACCTAACCTTAATCAACAAAGTCGAGAAGACCATTCTTTATAGCGTATTTAACCAAATCAGGACGTGATTTCAAATCTAATTTTTCCATAATTTTAGAACGATGTGATTCAATTGTTTTTATGGACAGAAATAGTTGTTCAGAAATTTCTCGGTTTGTATATCCCTTAGCTAAATAGGATAAAACTGCCTGTTCACGACCTGTCAATATTTGAAGATTCTTCATCTCCTCATTTGACTTTCTTATGTAATCTTCAAGTAAATGTTTTGTAGCTTCGGGATATAAGTAGGCGCCTCCCTGATGAACCGTTCTAATTGCCTCTATCAAATCATTATCGTGATTACTTTTTAATAAATAACTTGATGCACCCGCTTGCAAAACACGAAAGATATATTCTCTGTCATCATGCATAGTTAATACTATGATTTTTATATCACTTTTCGTTTCCTTTATTTGCCTTGTTGCCACAAGTCCATTTATTTTCGGCATATTTAAATCCATAATGACAATATCAGGATTCTTTTCTAACGCTATTAAAACAGCTTCTTCCCCGTTTTCCGCCTCATAATTTACTTTCATATCAGTCTGGCTATCTATTAAAAGTTTTATTCCCGATCGAACTATAGAATGATCATCTGCTAGTAGAATAGAAATCATATTTCTCCCTCCTAAGTCGCAATTCCCACTATATTTTGTATCCCCATACAGAACATGATGATCATTAAAACTGCTCTACATACTGGAATTTATTATTATATATGTCTGACCATATTCGTGCATCGATTTTTATCCTTTGTTATTTAAAAATGATGTGTAACAAGTTCTTTTATTTGTTGAAGATTTCCTTTTTTGAATTTTGAAAGTGGTAATGGCTTACTAAATAAGAATCCTTGAACCTTATCACAATGCATTTCCTGTAACAATTGAAATTGCTTTTTTGTTTCTATACCTTCACCCACTATTTTCAAATTAAGTTGGTGCCCAAGCTCAATGATCATTTCTACAATCTTTTGCTTATTTAAATCCATTTCCATATTATCAATAAAACTTCGGTCAATTTTTAGTTCATCTACTGGCAAATCCTTTAAATACTGAAGAGAAGAATACGAAGTTCCAAAATCATCAATTGAAATTCTAATTCCCAACTCTCTCAGTTTTCGAACGGTCTCAATATTTTCAAGGTTAATAAGAAATCGTTCTGTAATTTCCAAAATAAGGTTCTGAGGGTTGAAAAGTGAATATTGGAGAATTTGAAGTACTCTTTCAGGGAAATTTGGATTTTCTAATTGCTTTGCGGAAATATTGACAGATAATGTCATATTTTTCAAATCATGATTTTGAAAACTTTGCACATCCTTAATAGCTTTGGTTAACACCCATTTTTCTAGCTCTAATATAAAATCCGTTTCCTCAGCTATGTGTAAAAAACGATTAGGAGCTAAGATTCCTAAATTAGGATGATTCCAACGGATTAAAGCCTCCAAGCCTACGCACCCTAGTTTTAGATCAAAAGATGGTTGATAATAAATTTTAAACTCTTCTTTTAACAAAGCTTCTTGCAACTCTCTATTCCATTGTCTATTTTCATTTTGGGTTTCTGTGGTAAACTGCCGTTCACTTCTTGGAGTAGAAGGTACTGCTTTCGAGAAACATTTTTCCTTATTAAATGCAAGCTGAATAGCAAGCGCTGTAAGATGCTCGTATACTTGTAATTTTTGAATTAGCCCGGTATGGGGGTGATAAACTTCTTTAAAATACAATGCTAATGTACCCATTAAGTCATTTTTCGATGACAAGATTGGAGTCGACCAACAAGCTCTATAACCGTTTTGATTCGCTAAATTACGATACTTATCCCAAAGAGGATCTTCATCGATGTCAGCTATAATAACTGGCACTTTTAAAAAAGCAGCCGTACCACATGATCCTTCATAAGGGCCAATATCCATCGGTTCAATCGACTTAATATAATTTTGCGACAGAGAAGGCCCAATCATACTTCCAAGCTTTTTCCTAATGGGATCATATAGCATGATAGATGCATGCACCTGAATAGGATAAAAAGATCTTTCAATGGTTTTTGTAATAAATTCTAATACTTTGTTGAGTGCTGCACCAGAATAGATCATGCTGATTATTTCAGCCAAGTCATTCTGGGTACATTGATCATTCGTATTCATTCCATTTCCTCTTTTCTGAAGGGCTTTAGCACGTTAAGCTCATTTCTTCATCTTTAAGATTCCTTTTGTTCATTTCTTCCAAAAGCAGTTGAATAAATGATTCACTTAAACCTAACCGCTTAGCCTTCAGGTATGTCTCTACTAACGATTGATTTGATAACCTATCCATTATTAGAAACCTCCTTTAGCTTGTTACCGCTATAGAAATGGTATTGATTTTTCCCTTTTTCTTTAGAAGCATATAAAGCCATATCTGCTCTTTTATATAGCATTTTGGCATCATGATTATTTTCTTTAGAAAGAGAAATACCAATACTAGCCGAAACCCGTAATCCAGTTAGTTCCCTTTTTCGATGAATGACATTTTCAATCTCAGTGATCAAAGTCATGGCTGTTTTTTCTGCTTCTGTCTCTGAAATCGAATGTAAAACCACGATAAATTCATCTCCGCCATATCTATACACTGTACCCTTGTTCCTAACAGTCTCACAAATGCATTCCGCCACGCATCTCAGTAAATTATCGCCTTCATCATGCCCTAAATAGTCGTTAACCATTTTAAAATTATCAAGATCTATCATCATTAAAGCTGTGGTTTGATTAGCTGGTAATTTTGAAGCTAAAAATTCATCAAAAGCCGTCCTATTTTTAACACCTGTCAAACTATCATGAAAAGCTAGATGCATAGGTTTGGAGACCCATCTAGAAATAATGAATGAAATTAAGGTAGTAACGGCAAAAATAATTATTAATTGTAAATAATAAGCTTTTTTGTTATCGTTAAGGACTGCTTGTAATTCCTTCTCATTATAAATAATTTCTATTACTTTATTTTTCGTAGTTCCTTCGTCAAATTCTGAAACAAAATGAACATAACGATAAATAGCTTTTTCATTCTTCCATACGCCGTTTACTTCTGTTGTCTGTTTATCTTGAAGCGTTTTTTCAAATGCTTCTCTTCTTGCCTTTGTTAGGTTTTTTTCTGCTACAGGAGTTCCTAACGAATAGCCTCCGATGTTCAATACGTTTATTTCATTTACAGCTGGATATTTTCGAACGAGTTCCTCATTAACATGCAGAAAGTTAAACTCATTAAATATTGTTCCTCTTTCAAGTGAATATCCAAGTTCAACCAAGTATTGTTTATCATGTGTAGCCATATAACTGTATTTTTTTATCGAGCCTGTTTTCTGCTCAATATCCATCCCATCATGATAAAAACTCCCAGTGCTTCTTCTTTCATTTAAGACTGAAACAAGCTTTGAACAGCATAATGAAAAATCCATGCCGATATCTTCTTCAAAATTGCTATGCGTAATTACGTTTTTATCATTAATGATATAAATATCCATTCCAAGGAATTGTTGTAATTTGTGAAAATCCCACTTATCAAAATTAGGATTTTTTTTATATTGCTCTAAAATATATTGTGTGTTCTCTTCCATTTTTACAGCTGTTTCATTATCAAAAAAGAAATAAGCTTTGTCGATTGTTTTTAATGAATATTCAACTGTATCTTCTATTTTCTGTATCTGAAACTGATTGTTATCAATCGCCTGTTCTCTAAGCCTTAAATAGTCAATTGTTACGATTGTAAAAGAAATGACTATCGCAAATGCAATCATTAAAATAAACAATTTTAACCCAAAACGAGTCTTCACATATACACCTCCTGCCACCCTTTATCTCGAAACTGCCAATTATTTTAATTTCAAAATGTCCTCCTGCCTTTAGCTAAATTTCACTTTAGACAGGAGTTTACAAGCACTTTTAGGTATTTAAACCCCGTTCTTTTCTCCTATGAAGATCACGAACAAATCCTATATAGTCGATTATCATATCTCTTATTATGACAAAATTCGGTATAATTCACTATCAGGAAAAACCCTACAACTTAAGATCGAATTTTGAAATTGTAACCGCTTGATACGATTTTACTAGTGTTCTCTTTTAAACTTATAATGAATCTTCCAAATTGGTTATTATCAATACTTGAATTGCCTAACTTGTGCGTTTAATTTTTCCGCAAGAGTAGCAAGTTCTTCTGCTCCGCTCGCAATTTCCTCCATGGAACTGCTGGATTGTTGCGCGGATGCAGCTGTCTGTTCAACTCCTGCGGCCGCCTCTTCTGCCACAGCTGCCACTTCTTCAATCGCCTTGGACATTTCTCCACCATTTTGAGACAAATCTTTCAGGTTAGTAGATATCTGTTGTATTTTCCGAACCATTTCTGACACAGACTCATTAATATTCCCGAACGTAAAACCAGTTTGTTTAATTTGATCTGACCCAACTTCTACTTCCTCATAACTAGACTGCAATGAATGAACCGCTTTATTAGAATCTTCGAGGATATGTCCAACAATCTCCGTAATCTCCCCTACAGAATCTGATACTTGCTCTGCCAACTTTCGAACTTCAGAGGCAACAACTGCAAACCCTTTACCATGTTCACCTGCTCTTGCAGCTTCGATTGCTGCATTTAAGGATAATAAATTGGTTTGCGCTGAAATTTCTTGGATCACTTGAACAAGTTTTGAGATTTTCTGCGTTTCTTCATTTAAGCCTTTGACATTATCTACTGCTTGGCTTACTTTTTCATGAATATTTTCCATTTGAACTACAGATCGGTTCATAAGGGTACGTCCTTCTGCCGCCATTGACAAAACTTCATTAGATGAACTCTCAACAACTTCCCCATGTTGATAAGCTTCCCTAATTTTTATATTGAACTCTTCCATTAGTTCATTCAGTGTTGTAGCACTATCGGCTTGAGTTTCGGCAGCGGATGATAGTTCTTGCATCGTTGCCGCGATTTGTTGTCCACCTTCATTCACTTCATTCGCTGATTGAGTAAATTCCTCACTCTGACTAGCAATTGTTTCTGAAGCATCAGAAATATTGAGAACCATTGCTTTTAAACGAGTTTGCAGCTGATTCATGGATTGAGCAAGTTCCCCAATTTCATCCTTTGTTTTTATTACAAGTTGCTCTTGGGCCAAATCACCGCTTGAAAGAACATCCATGCGCTTTGTTACTTTGATAAGAGGTTTAGCAATACTATTCGAAAACATCCAAATAATAAAAAGGCCAATTAGTAATGTCATAGCGATCACTAGTATAACCAAGTTTAATATTTCTTTTGCTGGCTGATTAAAATCCATCATGTAAGTACTGGCATTGACAGTCCAGCCCCAATAAGGATCTGCTTTCGAATAGGTAACTTTTTGTTCAATCCGATTCTCATCATCCGGGAGTGGCCATTCGTAGTAGGAAATGCCTCCGCCAGCATTACCAACTTTAATAAACTCTTGAACAAACTTAACTCCATTTGAATCTTCAACGTCCCAAAATTTATTTCCTTCGAGATTTGGATGTGCAACTTGATACCCTTCTTGGTCTAAAATAAAGATATAGCCATTTTTCCCTAAATCTAAAAGTGGGTTTATTGGGCGTGTCCCATCGGTTGCTTTTACACCTAATATAGCAACTTTTACTTCCTCTTGCGCTTCCTCCAAGGTAAGATTCCCTTTTTCGACCTCCTTATTTAAAGATTCAATCAATGATATCGTCATCTCTACACTGTTTTTTAAATTCGTAACACCTAAACGATCTAAACTGTTACTGCTTTTTTGAAAGGCTAAAACGCCTACAACAATTAGCGGTATACTTAAAAGTAGAAAAGAAACAACTATCAATTTTGTTCGAATTGTTTTTGACAGAAAATGAAATAATTTCATATAACACACCCACTTTTTTATTTAAATTGCTGGATCACAAAATATGTCATAAACACTTACTATAAATTAATCCACAGTTTAGAATTTTGTAAGGATAAATCAACCTCTAACTCATAATTTATTTTTTTATTATTCTTCAGAAATCTTAAGAAATATTTTACATCTCTAACAGCCTGGACAAATGATATGTATTCAAATTGTTGAGCATGATGTATTTTTAAATATTGAATTAATGTCTCTTCACGTATGAATGCCAGATAGTAAATATCTGTATTATTGAATATGAATAAGAATATTCTTCTCAACGATTCTTTCGTATCCTGTTCAGCAGGCAAGTCTTCTAACTGGAATTGTGATAACAATACTTCACATCGAGAAAGCCCTGTTATGGTCAATCTTGAACAACTCCTAAATTCCCTATAAAGTGAACTTTAATGAGTAGGGGTTTTCCTTCACTACTCATTGTTAGAGGAACAAATAAAGGACAGGTACGTAACATCCTATTGCAACTCCTTTCTGACCATTAACCCCTAGGTTTTTCCGCGAAATCTAGAAGTAGGAGCCTTACAGCCAATTGATGCTGAATAAAATTTCCGTTTACCAATGAAATTTTCAATATTATACTGTTTAGCACGATAAACTAGTCCTTATCATGCATTCTTACAATCTAGAAAGTAGCCACCTCCTACAATTTCCAATAGCTCATAACTGAATACCCATCTTCTCCAAGTGACAAAATCTTCAATTACTTTATAGTAAATAATGAAAGCAAGGATTGAATGCAAAATACTAGGATCATAAATACAAAAAAAGACTATTCCATGGATCCCAAAATAGCCAAAAAGTAGTTATTAATAAAAAACTTGTTTATTAGGCAAGATCTTTATAAAAGTTCTACTCTCAATCTTCCTTTCATACTTAGATGTCTTTTTTAGCTTTTGAACTCAGTAAAAAGCAGTGCTTTTCAGCTAGTTATTTAGAACTATCAGTAAACTATCCTATAACAACCTGTTGTAAAACACAATATATTTCGTCAACATTCAACAAAATATTCACAAAACAGATAATATTTTAATCATATGTCGTGGTTACCTTATCAAAAAAAAGCAACTTCCAACCGCACAAGCGATTCAAGAAGTTGCTTCTATAAATTTCTTCTTAGAATTTTAATTATAATTTCAAATCTACATTCCCACCTAAATGCGGTTCAGCAGCATGTTGAATCGCTTGAACATTTGAGGACTGCAATAAATCTGTCAAGGCTTGTCCTTGTTGGGTAGCGATTGCCATTGCTTTTTTCGTCACCAGGAGTGATGCTTGTTGTTGAAGCTGATTATGACTTAATGCTATTGATAAATTGGCTATATCCAAATAAAATCACCCTTTCATAAAATAGTTCAATTAGCGACTTTCCGTGCCACCCGCCCATAAAGACCGTCCACCTGTGTGTCCTGTCTTTGCATGGGTTTCTTCATCAACTAATTGAAGATTCCCTGGCTCCTCATGATGATGCCATGTATAACCTTCAGGAGTTTGTCCTGTTTGAAGTGCCTGAACCTCTCCCTCTGTTAATCCTAACTCACCGGCAAGTCTTGGGGTTTCCTGAATTTGGTCAAAGAGAGCATGATTAGCATATGTAAAATGAACACTGTCAGTTGCTATATAATCATCCTGAGGCAAAGTTACCTCAAAACCCGAATCAAAAACTGGAAATGTTCCTTCGACTAAACTGGAATCAGGAAGTGTTACTGTTTTTTCTATGAATTCTACTCCTGTATCAGGATGTGTGAGTCCATTTAATTCAGCATTACGTGTGTCAATTTCTTCAGCTGAAACTCCGTCTGCACCGTCCAATAAATCGAGAATACCAATCGCGATGCTCGACACGGCTACTACTTTTCCAACATTTTTTAAGCCCTCTGTCATTTTAGCCTTATCACCTTGGGCTATTCCTTGGCAAGTGCGGCCCGCATTGTTTACTGTATAACTGACTGTAGAGCCTATTCCTTTCACTGTTCGTTCAACAGAATCCTTTATATCTTCTAATCCCTTTTGTTTGGAGTGCGCATCTTTTTTTAAAAGGCCATACGTTCCTTGGAGCGCACCATCAACAAATTGGCCTGCATTATCAAAAGAAACTTTGGATGCTGTGCGAACTCCATCTCCAACTTGCTCTATCCAATCACCAGCACCCTTCCATTGGGAGCCAACTGCTTTCCCGGCTATTTTCACGGAACCGCCAATTAACGTACCACCTGCTGTCCCAATTCCTTTACCAACCATACGGAAGATTCCCATGGCGCTCCCCCTCAAATCATAGCCAGAATCATATCATTAGGCATATTATACTATAATTGGAATCTATTTACATTATGATCATAGCTTCCTTATTCCCTAATAGCCAATGCTTCTTCATGTGTCTCATTTATATATTGAGTTGTCTTTTTCTGTTCCTCGCTAAGCTGTATGAGAGAGGTACGGAATTCCCCAATAGCCGCACTACTTTCCTCCACTATAGCAGCAAATTCATTTGTGCGTTCCTGGATCGTTCCACTATGTTCGGAAACAAGATCGACCTCATGTAAAAGTTGTTCCAATTTCTTTTGTAGATTTTGCGTATCATTTGCAATATCCGTAAAGACAGCGGTCGATTCATTCGTCAAATTAACTTGAACATTGATTTGTCCAAGTCCTTCTTGAAGTTTTGTCACAGCCTCATCATTATAGGCATTAACCTCTTCTAGATTGCCATCAATTTTTTTCAATGTAGCTTCCGTCAGTTCTGAAAGTTTTCGAATTTCTTCTGCAACAACGGCAAATCCTTTTCCATGCTCACCAGCTCTTGCAGCTTCAATCGACGCATTCAGAGAAAGCATATTTGTCTGTACAGTAATTTCTCTTATCGAGCTGGCAAATGAGTTCGTTTCAGCAATTTTTTCAGTTAACGTATTGAACGTATCATTTAGGCCGTTAAAAAATTCAGTGAAGTCGTTGATATTTTCCTTCATATCATTCATTCTCCCTGCACCACTGACTGCCTTTGTTCCCCCTCTATTTGCCTCTGTAACGAGGTGCTCTACATTACTTCTCATGTTTTTAACTAGATCACTAGTAGCATCCGTACTTTCAGCAATATACGTAATATGATCTGATTGACTTTGACTTCCACTACTTACTTCCGACAAAGCAGAAAGCATTTCTTTTTGAGAAGTCTCAAAATGATTGGCATTTTCTCGGATAAGCTTTAAGTTTCCAATTATTGTTGAAATCGCATGATCAAGCTTGTTTGCTAAATTTTCTTCCTCATGCATTTTAGTTTCAGAAGCTGTAGCCATCTCTTCCATTTGGATTAAAACTCGCTTACTTTGGCGGACCATCAATAAGAGTGTAACCCCTGATAGAAAATGGACCAACAAAAAGATTCCATCAATCTTCTCCTCAAAATTCATATAGCAATATCCAGTTGCAATAGAACTAAGAACATATCCATAAAGAAAAGGAACATAAACACCAGGAATTGCCGATAAAGTTAATACTAAAAAAGATAAAGCAACGGTAGCTAAACTAACTTCACCAGCTATAATACTTCCATATACTGTGCTAGAAAAGAGCGTAATTGCGATATATGGAAAAATATGCTCGATTATCTTCATCTTCCTGCTTAAGACATAAAAAACAATTAGTAAAATAAGGGTGATAATTAAAGATATACTAATAGCAAAATCCATTTTCATGAGAATCATTGCTACTAGACCAAATCCTGTTGCTAAACCGCTCGCAATGGCAAGAAGACTATTTCTTCTTTTTCGATCCTCACTTCGCACTTGTTCTATATTCATATATTAATCAATCCTTCCACGAATTTTTATGAAGGCCTTACTACCTATTACTAATATCGGATATTTCTCTAAAATTTTCACAAAAAAATACCACTCTGCATCAATAGAGCGGCATCTTTTAAAACGGTTTTAAGATCATTAAAACAATAATGACTAAAAACAATATATTAGCAATGTTTTCAAAGAGATTCAGTTTTTTATTTAGGCGCAAATATTCTTCTGGAATATCCTCTCCTTCATGAGAAGCTAATATCGCCTTCATCGGTTTTGTTATCGGGGATAAAACAAGCGGGCCCATGGCAAGACCGATAAGAAATAATAGCAAGCTTGTAATATACCAGCCCATTTTGAATAAATATGGATTTATGCTTCCCATCAACAGACCAGAAACGAGTAATAACGTTCCACCCACCATTACAGCGATATGGAGGTTATGCTTAATTTTGAAGGCATGTCTTAACTCTGACATCGTTTTTGCTGACCGCGGGATAATATTTAAAAAGAAACCTGGACCCATACCAAGGATCGCAGAAAAAATATGAATAAAAACAAGAATATTATAGAACGTATTCAATTGACTTCCCCCATCTATCAAAACATTTAGCTATCTAATTTTATCATATATAATAATAATTGTGAGCCGTGTGATCCACATCACAATCTACCCATTTATAGGTTAAACAACACGACCCCATTCCAAGTTTGGAGTGGGGTCCACGAAATTTGTTTATTGCTTTCAACCTTCTTAAAGTCAATTCCCATTGATTTATTAATGAGCTCCTGCTCCACGAATTTTCTTAAAGAAATTCGTGTTTTTAAAGTTTTTAATAGTATTCAATGTTACGAAGTGATCCACTCCATAGTAGACTGTTCCTCTGTGTACGAATAGGAGAATAACTGCGATAGCTAGTAAAGTCGGGTTTGTGCTGATCGTTCCTGCAAGCAAGAAGTTCAAGTTCATGAAAGCTCCAGCAATTAAAGCTGGTACTGTTAACGCTCCGACANTTCGACTAAACTGGAATCAGGAAGTGTTACTGTTTTTTCTATGAATTCTACTCCTGTATCAGGATGTGTGAGTCCATTTAATTCAGCATTACGTGTGTCAATTTCTTCAGCTGAAACTCCGTCTGCACCGTCCAATAAATCGAGAATACCAATCGCGATGCTCGACACGGCTACTACTTTTCCAACATTTTTTAAGCCCTCTGTCATTTTAGCCTTATCACCTTGGGCTATTCCTTGGCAAGTGCGGCCCGCATTGTTTACTGTATAACTGACTGTAGAGCCTATTCCTTTCACTGTTCGTTCAACAGAATCCTTTATATCTTCTAATCCCTTTTGTTTGGAGTGCGCATCTTTTTTTAAAAGGCCATACGTTCCTTGGAGCGCACCATCAACAAATTGGCCTGCATTATCAAAAGAAACTTTGGATGCTGTGCGAACTCCATCTCCAACTTGCTCTATCCAATCACCAGCACCCTTCCATTGGGAGCCAACTGCTTTCCCGGCTATTTTCACGGAACCGCCAATTAACGTACCACCTGCTGTCCCAATTCCTTTACCAACCATACGGAAGATTCCCATGGCGCTCCCCCTCAAATCATAGCCAGAATCATATCATTAGGCATATTATACTATAATTGGAATCTATTTACATTATGATCATAGCTTCCTTATTCCCTAATAGCCAATGCTTCTTCATGTGTCTCATTTATATATTGAGTTGTCTTTTTCTGTTCCTCGCTAAGCTGTATGAGAGAGGTACGGAATTCCCCAATAGCCGCACTACTTTCCTCCACTATAGCAGCAAATTCATTTGTGCGTTCCTGGATCGTTCCACTATGTTCGGAAACAAGATCGACCTCATGTAAAAGTTGTTCCAATTTCTTTTGTAGATTTTGCGTATCATTTGCAATATCCGTAAAGACAGCGGTCGATTCATTCGTCAAATTAACTTGAACATTGATTTGTCCAAGTCCTTCTTGAAGTTTTGTCACAGCCTCATCATTATAGGCATTAACCTCTTCTAGATTGCCATCAATTTTTTTCAATGTAGCTTCCGTCAGTTCTGAAAGTTTTCGAATTTCTTCTGCAACAACGGCAAATCCTTTTCCATGCTCACCAGCTCTTGCAGCTTCAATCGACGCATTCAGAGAAAGCATATTTGTCTGTACAGTAATTTCTCTTATCGAGCTGGCAAATGAGTTCGTTTCAGCAATTTTTTCAGTTAACGTATTGAACGTATCATTTAGGCCGTTAAAAAATTCAGTGAAGTCGTTGATATTTTCCTTCATATCATTCATTCTCCCTGCACCACTGACTGCCTTTGTTCCCCCTCTATTTGCCTCTGTAACGAGGTGCTCTACATTACTTCTCATGTTTTTAACTAGATCACTAGTAGCATCCGTACTTTCAGCAATATACGTAATATGATCTGATTGACTTTGACTTCCACTACTTACTTCCGACAAAGCAGAAAGCATTTCTTTTTGAGAAGTCTCAAAATGATTGGCATTTTCTCGGATAAGCTTTAAGTTTCCAATTATTGTTGAAATCGCATGATCAAGCTTGTTTGCTAAATTTTCTTCCTCATGCATTTTAGTTTCAGAAGCTGTAGCCATCTCTTCCATTTGGATTAAAACTCGCTTACTTTGGCGGACCATCAATAAGAGTGTAACCCCTGATAGAAAATGGACCAACAAAAAGATTCCATCAATCTTCTCCTCAAAATTCATATAGCAATATCCAGTTGCAATAGAACTAAGAACATATCCATAAAGAAAAGGAACATAAACACCAGGAATTGCCGATAAAGTTAATACTAAAAAAGATAAAGCAACGGTAGCTAAACTAACTTCACCAGCTATAATACTTCCATATACTGTGCTAGAAAAGAGCGTAATTGCGATATATGGAAAAATATGCTCGATTATCTTCATCTTCCTGCTTAAGACATAAAAAACAATTAGTAAAATAAGGGTGATAATTAAAGATATACTAATAGCAAAATCCATTTTCATGAGAATCATTGCTACTAGACCAAATCCTGTTGCTAAACCGCTCGCAATGGCAAGAAGACTATTTCTTCTTTTTCGATCCTCACTTCGCACTTGTTCTATATTCATATATTAATCAATCCTTCCACGAATTTTTATGAAGGCCTTACTACCTATTACTAATATCGGATATTTCTCTAAAATTTTCACAAAAAAATACCACTCTGCATCAATAGAGCGGCATCTTTTAAAACGGTTTTAAGATCATTAAAACAATAATGACTAAAAACAATATATTAGCAATGTTTTCAAAGAGATTCAGTTTTTTATTTAGGCGCAAATATTCTTCTGGAATATCCTCTCCTTCATGAGAAGCTAATATCGCCTTCATCGGTTTTGTTATCGGGGATAAAACAAGCGGGCCCATGGCAAGACCGATAAGAAATAATAGCAAGCTTGTAATATACCAGCCCATTTTGAATAAATATGGATTTATGCTTCCCATCAACAGACCAGAAACGAGTAATAACGTTCCACCCACCATTACAGCGATATGGAGGTTATGCTTAATTTTGAAGGCATGTCTTAACTCTGACATCGTTTTTGCTGACCGCGGGATAATATTTAAAAAGAAACCTGGACCCATACCAAGGATCGCAGAAAAAATATGAATAAAAACAAGAATATTATAGAACGTATTCAATTGACTTCCCCCATCTATCAAAACATTTAGCTATCTAATTTTATCATATATAATAATAATTGTGAGCCGTGTGATCCACATCACAATCTACCCATTTATAGGTTAAACAACACGACCCCATTCCAAGTTTGGAGTGGGGTCCACGAAATTTGTTTATTGCTTTCAACCTTCTTAAAGTCAATTCCCATTGATTTATTAATGAGCTCCTGCTCCACGAATTTTCTTAAAGAAATTCGTGTTTTTAAAGTTTTTAATAGTATTCAATGTTACGAAGTGATCCACTCCATAGTAGACTGTTCCTCTGTGTACGAATAGGAGAATAACTGCGATAGCTAGTAAAGTCGGGTTTGTGCTGATCGTTCCTGCAAGCAAGAAGTTCAAGTTCATGAAAGCTCCAGCAATTAAAGCTGGTACTGTTAACGCTCCGACAATAAGTCCAAGTCCTACTAGAATTTCACCAACTGGGATTAGGAAGTTAATAATTCCTACGTTTGGAAGGGCAAAGTTTTCTAAGAATGCTGCATACCAGCCTTGAACGATTGGAGCTTCTCCGCCAGCTTTGGCGATCGCCCCTTGTAAAAAGCCACCTGCATCAAATGCACCTAATTTATGCCAACCAGCTTCTAACCATTGAACACCTAACCATATTCTTAAAGCAGCCCAAACAATTGCTACCCAACGATTTTCATACCATTTTTTCATTTCACTCACTCCTTATAATGTAAAAGTTTTTTGTGAAATCATTCACATAATTTATTAAAAAAATATTAGTGCGCTTAGGGGATGAATTCATCTTTTGTTTAATTGTGAGTTATTTCACTAACTTTCTATGTCTTAATAATACAATGGTTCTTTACATACCGCAATAGGTTCGGAGCAGATGTCACTAAATAGACAAAAGTAGAATATTAATTAATTTTCAATGCTATATTCTTAGTTGGCTATGTAGTTTCCAATGAATTACGTATTATTAAAATGCAGCTTGTCTTATCAATTATGATTTTCCTAGTAGCTTTGAGTTTCTTATCCTTAACTGCCTGGAGCAATCTCTCTTATCTCAACAAGCAAAAAAGGTTGGGAATTTCCAACCTTTAAGCATAATAACCTATATTGGCAATATCTCCATATTTTGCTGAATTAATGGACATAGGTGTTGTTCCTTTTGTAAAAAGCAAACGTTCTTCTTGTAATTCGGGTATTTCTGCAATCGTTCCGGTCAAATAAGCTTGCAGCCTGCTAATTGTAGATTGAAGGCGAACTAACAAGCCGCCATAACGAATATCCAAAGTTTCCCAACCATTTGGCTTGTACGTTTCCATCCATAGTTTTTGATGCATGAGACGTAACTGTTCAACTTTATTTGTTAGTTCTGGCAGGATCTCTTTCGCATAAGTAGTTAAAGTAATGAGATCATCCTTTATATAAGCCGCTCGTAAATGGATGCCGAGCTCACTTTTTTCAACGAGAATCTCAGCCAATACGCGATACTGCTCTTTGATTTCATTAAAAATTGCTACTTGGCCCGTTAAGGAACTGTCCTGAATTTCTTGAGCAAGTTTCCTATAATAATCGCCAAGATTACCTGATTCATTGTAAATGGCAACATGTTGGTCATAAATTCCTAGTAAAGGATCTTGCCAAAGCAGATATTTCGAAGGATTTGCCATAAAATAATTTCCCTCTTCCACACCTGCAACTTCGTCGAGCTTGCGTAATCCGTATAATAATTGATAGCTGCCTTGACCAAATAACTCGTTAAATCCTGCCGTTAGTTCTGCCCCTCTACTTGGCACCCCTTTATAAACTTGATTAGCAAATGCATACATAACAGGAAGCGCATGCCAATGGCTGATTTCTTGACCGTCATCTCCCCATGTAGTCAGCATCACATGTTTCACCTGCATATTAGCAGCAGCTTGCAATCCTACACTCGTTGAGCCATACGACTTCCCATGATTCGGACTCATACTTCCATAAATATGGGCAGCACCTGCATACACATAATGATCTAAATTCGTGAATTGCAAATGACGTTTAATCGCTTCTTCATAACGCGGAAAATCTTCGCCGCCATAATCCCAATGAACATATGTTAAATTCCTAGGTAATTGAGCCGCTTTTTCTTCATCAATCACCGCATTGATGGGATACAATCCAGGCTTATTCTCCTTATCCAACAATCGATAAATAAAGTCACTCCAAATAATCGGCTCTAATTCATATTGAGCAACCAATTCCAAGACTTTTTGCAAATGACGAGCAATTAAAGAAAAACGATCTTCATAACCATGGCGCTCTAAATATTGGCCAAGCCCTGCTTGATATGCTTCATCCATTCCAAGATGAACCTTTCCAGCTGGGAAACATTCCTTCACTGTTTTAAGCATCGCTTCAATCAATCGATATGTCTCATATTCATCAATTAATAATGTATTTTGATCATCACGAACATTTCCCATTGCTGGCCAACGCAATAATTGGGTAATATGAGCCAAAGTCTGAATCGCCGGAATCACTTCAATCCCATAATCCTCAGCATAAGTAACAATTTCACGCAATTCATCTTTCGTATAACGGCCTCGCAAATAACCAAAATATGGATAACCCTCTACTTCATATGTATCTTCCGTATACAAATACAAAGTTGTATACCCCATTGCTGCTAATGATTGGATAAAATATTGAACTACATTCGGCTTCATTACGGCATTACGAGAGGCCTCCAAAGAAAAAGACAAGCTCTCTATTTTTACATATTCCTTTATTTCTTCCTGACCAGTTGCCAATAATTCCGGTAATAGCACACATAACCCGCGGAAAAATAAGGATTTCTTTGAGTAATGGATCTCAATTTGATCATCTAGCCGTTTAATAAAAAGATTTTCTCTATCAGGATTGTGAACAGGCAGTATTTCAAAATTCGTATATTCAGATGATAACAAATTAGCTTGTTCTAATTGTCTTACAGCCTTTATCAGTTTCTGATTCTCGCTTTGAATTCTCACTATATAATCCCCACTTCTAAAATATGGCATTTAGTTAACTCAGAGTTATTGTAGTATCCGTAATAGTTATTAGCAAATGAAATGGCGCTCATGTAAGAAAGAAGTACTGCTCGGTTTCCACTCAGGCGGATGCACTATAATTCGACTAGGATGTTGTCAATCTATTATGATTATTGTAGTTTCTTGTAATATACTGCTTTTTATAGGGGATTTTTCATACTTAATTGCAAAAAAATCAGGCTTACTTGCAAGCCTGATTTTCATTTGCTATTTTTTTAGCATCGTTTCAGCTTCAGCTTTTAACTCAGAAAATGCCCGATCAGAAATAGAACCTTTCTTTCGTAATTGCTCAAGTAATCGCAGAAAAGCTTCCATATGCTTAGCGACTTTTACATCGTCTCCCTTACTTTCAAACTGGGATACAGATGTAAGATGAAGTTTCAATGTTCGAATGGATTGTTCATCATTGAATTCACCTTCTGCTTCGAGCGACTCGACCGTTTCTAAAATCTTTTTAGCCGTTATCTCTTGATCGCCTGGATCTTCGCCATCATCCCATTTAATTGTATATTGGAGAGAGGATTTCTTATCAGTTGCTGTCACTGTGATAACTGTTTTATCCCCTTCGTCTAAGATTTCAAATTCTGCCCCCAGTTGGGTTGTTTCTACTTCTACTTCCTTTACGGAGTCGGAGGAAACAGTATAAGACAGCATGCCTGGCGAAAATCCGTTTACTTCTTTGCCGCCAACTTTAATAGTCGATAAAGTCGCATCCGTTTCTGGCACTTCAATTTCAAATAACTCATCGCCGAGGGCATAAAAGATACTGCCATTTACGCCGACTGTCATATTATTCATAAACTGATCCTCAAGCACTTTATAGTTCAAGCTTTCAGGGTCAATCACGATCAATTTGCGTGATAAAGTTGTATACAACATACCATCTGGGCCCCACTCCAAGCGATATGGGAACCATTTGCTAGAATTATATAAGCTTGGCTGAATCGTTTTACTTGCTAAAATTTCATATGTGTCTGGATCCATTTTGAAAATAGTTCCTTCGACTGCTCCCCACAAATTGCCATCAGGACCGATTGATAAATCACCGATCATTCGTGGAGTTTTATCGATTCCCGGAATTTCAGGTGTGAATTCCGCGATTTTTTCACCCTTCTCAACATCCCAAACGAACATTTTTGCTTCAGTTGCTTTCGGATCTGTTCCGAGTCCGCCCCAGACAGATGTTCCGCCATAAAGTTTGCCATTGTGATAAACAAGTCCGATAATACTTTGATCTTTCACGACATTACGATGCTGAGTCCATGTATCTGTTTTCTCGTCGTATATCGCGAGCACCCCACCGAGTATGCCGTAATCAGGCACCGTTCCGACAAACAGTTTATCGTCTCCGGAAGTGATCGCAAAAGGACGATCCTGCTGGTCCGTAATATCATATTCAAACTTCGGATTGTTATTTAAATCAACAGGCTTCGTCGGGTCGTAGCTATACATAATCGCCCCTACATAGGTGCCGTAATAAACTTTGCCATTCAAAAAGCCAATTCCTTCTGGTTGAGCAAACGCTGATAAATTGACTGTAACATCCTGTGTATAAGGGTTAAAAATACTCATCCCCCTTTGATACCCGCCCATATACAAATTGCCATCCTCGCCCGTTTTCAAAGCTTGAATTGCAACAGATGTCGCAGCGAGGTCCAAATTGATGAACATCATATCGTTTGTTTCTGGGTGATAAAGCATGTACTCTCCATATTGCGTAATCATCGCAAGTACTGTATCACCATTTTCGACCGTCAGCCATTGCATATCTTTTACACGAACTGTATCAGGGAGTAGTGGCAAGTTCTCGATCACTTTCGATTCATTCGCCTCAAAATCGTATTGATAAAATTTCTCCTGAAACTTGTAATAAATGATGTTTGGCTTATTAGGGTTTGGTTGTGAAACGTTATTGCTATATTGGAATGTGTTTAAAATCGAATAATCGTCAGGATCAACGACTAACATATTAATCGAACCGACGGAAAGTAAAAGCTTCCCATTAATCAAATGAATATCTTCAAAAAACCCATCCTCACCAGAATGACCGGCGATAATGATTTCTTCCTTTTCACCTGATTGCCGATCAACCTTGTACAAATGTTTTTTCGAGCCGATTCCAACGTAAATGGACTCATCACTTACCGCTATTCCGCGCGCGTATTCTTCAGTATCAGAAACTCTTCCATAATCACGGAATTGCCCTGTCTCAATGTCGTATTCAAATACACTTGCATGCGGATAAGTGGAGCCATAAATTTTACCATCCTCTGTTGCTTCCAAATCCCAAATCCAAGTATCAGAAGGATTCGCACCTAATTCCTCTACCTTTTTCAACTCAGGAAGATAGCGATACAATTTTCCATCAGCTGTACCTGCAAAGTAAACATTTTTATCAGGGCCAATTGTCATTGCCCAAACTGCTTCTGTATTTGGAATGACTTGCGAAAATTTCAACTCACCTGTTTCTGCATTTAATACAGAAAACGTCCCTGGAAGTCCATTCGAATGATAATAAATTTCGTTTTCTCCAAGACTATTTTCACCGATTTTCCCCGCTTGCCCAAGCTGTACATGAACCATCGGACCAAGCTTTTTTGCCTGCGCATACTCTCTTTCAAGAGGCTCTTCTTCTTCTAATAACTCAAATGCCACTTCATCAAAGTATGCTTCCGTCAAGCTTATCCCACCTGAATAAAATACTAATCGTGCATATGCTGCATTAGCTGGGGCTTCCGCTAATACTTTCAAATCAGTCCATGTGTTTTTCGGTAAATTCCCGAAAAGTTCTTGTTTATGACCAACTTGCTTACCATCACCATTGTAAAAATAAACTTCGTAAACGATGTTATGAGTCTGTGAAACTGTATTGACAAACACTGATGCCAAATAAGACTTCTTAGGTGTAACAGCAACTGGATCACTCCATATCCGCAAACCTGCCTGATCAGACGTATCATGGAAATGAATACTCTGTTTCCCTTCCTTCGCTCGGTCTGTTGATAGCTTCACTCCTAAAAGATCCCCCTCAACTGTCCAACCCGGAATAACACTAGCTTCCCCCACATCCTCAAAACTAGGATTCGTAACTTCTGTCGGGTACTCCGTTACAGGTGGTTCTTCTTCCTCACCTGAAGTTTTCAAAGCAACATCGTCAATAAAGGCTTCTGTTACAGCGACTTTTCCCGAATTAAAACGCAATTCAATTCGTGTAGCACCCTCTGGTACAGTGAAAGGTACCCGAATTTCCGTCCATTGATTTTTCCCTAAATCAGCTTCCCTAAATAATTTGAACTCAGCATTTCCAACTTTTTCGTTAGCATCATTAAAAAAGTGAATTTCATAGCCTAAACTATGTGTTAATTTCACAACATTGACTGACGCAACTGCCTCATAGCTAGTTCCTGCCGTAACGGTAATTTTCTCACTCGCCACTTGTAGTTGTTCTTCATTGCTAGAGTTATTAAAATGAAGACTGCTAGTCCCCGAATGAACTGTTTCGCTTTCTAAAGCAACTTCACTGACCGTATTCGTTGTAACAAGGCGCCAACCAGGAATTTCAACCGCTTCTTCAAAGCCATTATTCGGCACAGTGATTTCTTCTCTCTCAGCTGATTCGATTAAGACGTCATCAATATACGCTTCCGTGACGGCAATCTTTCCCGAATTAAAACGCAATTGTACATGCGTTGCTGATTCTAGCATTGTAAAAGGCACTTCCAATTGATTCCATTCATTTGCTTTTAAAGTCCCTTTAGCAAAATTTATAAATGTAGCTGCACCAACTTTTTCACCTGCTTCATTGTAATAGTGGATTTCATATCCAAGGCTATGTGTTTGTTGCACAACATAAGCATTTGCTTTCGCAATATAGTCTTGTCCTGCTGTCAAAGGAATTTTTTCACTAGAAATTTGCAACTGCTCTTCGGCACTCGAATTATTGAAATGAAGACTGTTTGTACCGGAAAGAGCTTGGGCTGAGCTTACAGTCAACGTACTTTCCAGATGATTCGTGACCGGATTCCAACCAGGAATTTTAACGGGCTCTTCAAATCCGCCATTATAAATATCGATTGTTCTTTCAGTTGCCTCTTCTGCCGATGACATACTTGGTAATGTTGTAAACATGCCTAAAATCAACGCAATGCAATAGCTGATCAGTAAGGCTTTCTTTCGTTTTTCCCTCAATATCTTCCACCCCTTGTCCAATTTCTCGATATGATACATCTGGAGCAAAATGTATTCTAGGGTGTAGGAATATTTCGGCAGTGCAAATATGCAATCGAACGTTTCACCATTGTTAGCGTTTCCAAAAAACGCCCTGAATATTTACATAATATTCTAAACATGTGTATCATATCTGTATCACACCCTTTATTATAGGTGATACAACTAGTTATTTATTGAGTATTTGGACTTATTTTTCCATTTGGACAGGCGCGTCAAGTTCACGTATAATAATGTCAATCATTTTGTAAAGGACGTATTGAACTTGTCACAAAAACCTACCCGCATGATTTTCGATCAACGAATGGGGAAAATGCTCACTTCGATTCGTCATGATATTCAGTCTGGAAAACTGCAAAACGGAGATTATTTACCATCTATTAACCAGCTGTGCGAAATCTATCATCTTAGTAAAAATTCGATCCAAAAAGGACTTGACCAACTGGTGAGTGAAGGACTCATTAAAAAAATCCCTCGTGTTGGTATACAAGTCCTTGGAAACAAATCGATCATCCGTTTAGGCTATTATTCCTCTTTAATGAGAGATGCTAATCTTGCTCATCAATTAGAAGCCTTTCAAAAAGAATATAACGATATCCAAGTAGAGCTAGTTCCTCTTCCCTACGGAAATTACAAAGAAGTCGTCACCCATTATTTATTGAATGACCATCTAGACGTTTTGTTTATTAACGATAACCATTTTTCGCAACTTACAGAAGGTGAGGAAAAGCTAAAAGACTTACTTGCGCCGCAAAATATGAAAACGGAAATCTATCCGTTTTTGCATTCATCTTTTATAGATTCTGAAGCTGTTTATGCCCAACCATTTGTCTTTTCGCCAGTTGTTTTCTGTTATAACCAACACCATGTACAATCAAAAGAACTTGATGAATGGGCTCAAACATGGGCACAATTCTCCACTTATTTAGATCAGTTGCATACGAAGCAAAAATATCCATTTTACTTTTATCCAGCATCAACAAATCGTTGGCCGATTTTCTTATTACAAAGCGGCGTTAATTTCCAAGCTTTTCTAAAAAAAGATATAGAGCGCCTCATGGATGGAGTAGAAGCATGTCATACTTTAATTCATAATCAAAAAATCCCGCCAGCTTTTTTATTAGATACCGATACAACCGTCGAGCAACTTTTTGCTTTAGGCAAGATTTCAATTATGATGACGACTTATTTCGGTTTAAACGAATTAAAAGATGTCGATTTTGCTTTTGATCTTGCCCCTCTTCCATATGTCCATGAGCCTGGCACATTACTGTTAACGATTGGACTTGCCTTAAATCAGCATTCCAGTCAAAAAGAGGCCGGACAATTACTAATTGATTTCTTAACATCTTTCAAACAGCAAAAGGCACTACGTGAAAATACACTTTCTATACCTGCTAACGCAGAAGCAGCAGAAAAAACGAGTTTCAAAGCGGGAACAGAACCTTTAAACTATCGACTTTATCAACAAATCCACTCAACCTATCGTAGTTTAGCGGACCTTGGTATCCGAAAAGCAACTCGTCAACAACTGCTAGACAGCTTGAAGTACTACTGGATGGGATATGAAAATAAACAGACGACAAAACTATTGATCGCGGATATATTTCAACAAACAGTAACTCGATCTTAGTCTTACAAAGAAAAGAACGAAAGACTTTTTGTCCTACGTTCTTTTCTTACTTTAAGGCGCATAAATATCTTCCCCTTCAAAATGGCGTATGTAGATTTCCGGATGATTGGGCATTTTATATCCGATCGTCCAGCCACCGTATTCTTCTTCGCTTTTTCCATTTAAATAGAGCGGATTCAAGTGGTAATTGACTACTAAGCCAAAATCCGATGTTTCATAATAATTTTCTATTTCGGCGATTAGTTGGCGGACAGCTTCTTCTTGTCCCGCTCGATTTAATGGGATTTCCGAGAAAATTCCCAGATGGCCAGCTAATAACTTTTTTTCATTTCCTTGAGTATTAAATTGATCCGGCGGATTCAAAAAGTACCCGCCAAACGTCAATGTTTTATAGGCTCTTTCCGTATCCGATAAATCATTTGCACCAAGGGAATTTGTTTTATCCACAAATTGTTGATTCGTTTTTGCGAGATCCAATGTGGTCTCTACATTATCCGAATACGTAGCAGTAACAAGATCTTGGACATACGTATAGTCGTTCAGCCCATAACCGAATGAGTACGGGACAAGAATGTGTTGGTCAGATGTTTCCGCAACAACGTTAGAATAAATAATGGCAATCGAGATATTTGGATAAAGCTTTTGAAATTCCTTGGTAATTTCCTCTTTATGAGCGAGATCACTTTCTGATCCAACAACAACAGCAACTTGGATCAGCTCATCATTATAATAAATCCCTGCGGGTACCCAAACACTCACTTCAGGGAACTTTTGATGAACACTCTCAATTTCGCTGCCGGTCATTAAAAACTTAGTTTCCGTTATCTCTGTATAGCTCAAATCAATGAGTGGGAAATTATGATGTGTCGCAAACGGCTTCTCCGTCAAAGGATAAAAACCTGATAAATCAGCATAGACTGCTGCCCCCACAGTTGCTGGGTCAATCCCGTATGTCTGGAACGTCTTTTCTTGAGACTGTACTAAATTCTTATCTTCAGCAGCTGTTCCTGGCCCTTCTTCATTTTGCATTTCAGCACTATGTGGGATAACTTGAGGGTCTCCGGAGAGTTTTCCGTAAACGAATGATCCGATTGCGAACACGATTCCTATCGATACTGCAAAGGACAAAACAAGAGGTATCAGCCTTTGAAATGGACTCCAGCTTGTACTCCCTCTTTTATTTTCGATATGTTGCAAGATTCGCTTTTTACTACTAGCATCAAACGGACTATTTTGAAATATTTCCTGTTCCAATGCTTCTTTAATCGACTTCTCAGACTGATTCACATCCTTCTCCTCCTTCCAACCTTTCCTTCAAAAGATTTCTTCCCCTTTGCAAACGGCTCCGAATCGTCGAATTGTTTATACTGAGCAACTGACTGATTTCCTTTGTATTCATTTCATCATAATAATAAAGGATAATGACCTCTCGGTATTTGACCGGTAAGGATAAAACGGACTTCGCCAATTGCATAGAATCCACTGTCATGGAAAACTGCTCCTCGGAGGAGTAAACCGTACCACCCATAAATAAATGGATTTTGTCCGTTATTACAGTTCTCTTTTTATAACTGCTACGGAGCAAATCCTTACATCGATTCGCCGTTATGCTATACAACCATGTTTTAATAGAAGAGCCGCCCTTAAAGGTAGAAATTTTTTCATAGACTGTCAGAAAAACTTCCTGAACAATTTCCTCCGCCTCGCCCCAATCATGTAAATATGTATAAGCAAAATTCGTCATCCCTTTTCCGTAAAGATCAATATATTCTTCAACCAGTGCGATTCGGTCTTGGTCACTGATCTTTTCTCTCTTTAAAAAATTTAACATGAGCCCAGCTACCTCCCTTCCCTACTTTGACGAGATTCGATTACATTCTGACGCATAATTAATAAATTTTCCCTTTAAATTTTCACACGAAATAGCTCTATGCGAATATAATGTGCATTCTACACTTTTCTTCAAATTATGACATTTGACCGACACTTTTTGTAATTTATTGATGTTTTCCCACATAATTTATAAAGTGAAAGTATAAACATCATTTTCCAGTTATTGAATCAGGAGGGGTCTATTATGAAAGCAGCAGTATGGTATCAAGCAAAAGATATTCGTGTTGAAGAGCGCGAGGTTCCATCCGTTTCTAGTAATCAAGTAAAAGTGAAAGTAGCTTGGGCAGGTATTTGTGGTAGTGACTTACATGAATATAATGTTGGCCCTGTTATCATCCCAGCTAATGCACCAGATCCTTTATCAGGTGTACAAGCACCACTAGCAATGGGACATGAATTTTCCGGCGTTGTTGAAGAGGTAGGTTCTTCTGTTAGCGGATTAAAAATTGGCGACAAAGTAGCGATTAATCCGTTACTCATCAGTGGTACTCATAAAGATCCATTAGTGGATATGTATAAAGGATTTGGGTTTGTTGGGTTAAATTCTGATGGTGGATTTGCCGAATTCGTCGTTGTCGATCAAAAGAATGTTGTTAAACTTCCAGATGATATGTCTCTAGAAATCGCGGCACTTGTTGAACCAACAGCAGTTGCGGTTCAAGCAGTGAAAGAATCTGGATTCAAATTTGGCGAATCGACTGCTGTCTTCGGTGCAGGACCAATCGGTCTACTAACCATTATTGCCTTAAGAGCGGCAGGTGCACGAGACATATTTGTATTTGATATTTCTGAACCACGTTTGAAAAAAGCTAAAGAACTTGGTGCAACTCATGTTGTCAATTCAGCTGAAAAAGATCCTGTTGAATACGTTAAGTCTTTCTATCCAGATGGTGTTGATCGCACGTTTGAAGTGGCAGGAGTTCCGCAAACATTTAACCAATCGATTGCGGTTACCCGTGCAAGAGGTGTCAATACAATCGTTTCCATTTTTGAAGCGCCAGTAGAGTTTAATCCAATGCTCTTAACAGCGAGCGGTGTCCATTTGGCCTCTTCCCTCGCCTATGAACCAGATGTGTTTGAAACAACTGTGAAACTGATTGCCAGTGGACAACTTGATCCTTCTCCAGTTATCACTGATCATATAGAATTGGAAGAGATTGTAGAAAAAGGCTTTGAAGCTTTACTTCACGATAAAAGCCAAGCAAAAATCTTAGTGAAATTAAGTGGGGAGAAATAAGGGGTTTATATAAATAGAAAAGGATTCTAGTTTATGCTAGAGTCCTTTCTTATTTTTTGATATTGTCCAATGTTGATTCCCCAGGAGGGAATTGTTGCTACTCTTTTGAGGAGATTGGAGTCAAATTCTATTCTTCTGTCTCAACTTTTCACCTTCAGCTAATTATAACGTCTCATATCATAACTTGATAGTATTTTCTTGCTGTCCTCGCTCATTCCTTCCGTCTATCACAAAAGGAATATCGAGTATTTTTGAGATTTCATAAAGAGTTTCCAATTTAGGGAATGTTAGCCCAGCCTCTATGCGACCGATTGTCGATTTCGGTTTACCGACCAATTCAGCTAACTGTTGTTGAGATAACTTTAATTGACGCCTTCTTTTTTTTATTTGCGCGGCAAAATACCCTTGCATTCTTAAATGGTCTACCCTGTTTTCACCGACAATATCAGCATATTTCCTATAGAATTCACTCAACTATCTCACCCTCTCATATTTTAGTATAGGTTAGGGTCTTTCCTACAATAGTTCATCATATGTTATATAAAACGATAGCATATACGCCATCAAACTACAATTTATATAAACCGCTTTCTCCTCACACCGCAACAGACTCTTTAATGGCAAGGCTTTGCCGATATTCTTCAGCCAACATCGTTGTTACAAATTCTGCTGTTGGATCAATATCTTCAACCATATCTTTTAAAGCATTAATGTCTGTCCTAAAGAATTCCTTTCGATAGTTAACTTTATTTACCCTATTATCATTGAGCTCCTTATGCAACTGCTGTTCCAATCCTACTGCATCATCACTAAAAATCATTGCATGCACATCAAATTTAAAGGGAACTGAAGCGCTTCCTAGTTCATCTATTCTATCTTGCGGAATCATTCTTCTTGTCATACCAATTTTAAACATGTTCTGACCAAATGACCCTAGATTGGAGATAATATATACATAACCGGCTTTTCCTAGAGTAAGACTAGCAATCTCTTCTTTCTTTTCCTCAATATTCATCATTTGCTGTTCCAATTCTTTGAGGCGATCTTGTAGCTGGCCTATCTTCTCTTTGTCAGTTTCCTTTAAAAGTAATTCTTTATTTCTTTCCATCTCTACTTTGAATTTACGTTCCTCATTATCAAGTTTCTTTTGTTCTTCAGCAAGAAGTTTCCTCTCTGCCGCTTCTTGTTTCATTTGTTCTTTAATCATTCTTTGTTCTTCTTTTTCCTGCTCCCTGTATACATAGTACTTATATTCAATATTAATAAGTTCTATATATAACGGTTCAATTTCTGTCAAGAATTTGGTTATCGTCGAAAGAATATTACGATTCCCTTCTCCACAGATGGCCAAATATTTAGTGATAATATCCTGGACAGACTGAATGGATTCTTCTAATTTATTATATTTTAATTGAAATAGCAGAATTTGTATTTCAGCTTGAAGTCCTATGATCATTAAATTGTAAATCGTTTTATTTGCTTTAGTGGTATATCGGTCCTCGTAATTAACTAGTACGTTTTTTATTTCTTTATTCGTAGCACTCGATAATTTCCTTAATTCCTTAGAATGATCAGAGTGAAGGTGAAGTCTAAGTACTGTTCCAAGAATTGAATCCTCAGATAGCTCATTTCGTAATTCCTCTATTTTCTTTTCTACACCCTCAAAATTAATTGTATATGGAAATCTTTCATGAAAGTTTTTTAAACCTACAATCTCTGACTTAAACTTTCTAGCTTGATTTCTATATCTATTTACTTCACGAAGTAAACTTTCATGTTCCTCTGATAAATTATTAATATTTGCATTGTATTCTACTGTTTTATCAACTACGTCTTTCAGTGCTTCCTCAGCATCTTTTGCTATACGCTCAGCTTCGAGTTTTGCATTTTCAACAATCTCCGTTTTTTCTTCGTACGTTGATGCATCAAACTCTTCCCGAAGCTTCCTTATGAAACCTTCTTGATCATCTAAAATTTTGCCTTTTTCTTTTATACCTGCATCTAACCTTGCTACTATTTCCCTTTTTTCTTTAATTGGTGTACTCAGCAACTCATCTTCATGAATGAAGGTATAGAATTCTTTCCTTTTTATTACTTGAACAACTAATAACGCAGTTGCCACCAATGCCGGTACAATCAAGACTCCAAATAGTGCAAGTCCGAAAATCATTGGAGTCGAATACCACCATTTATCCTTGTAGGTTGACAATCTATTACCCCTCCCGACGTAGATATTTTTGCCTATTTCCATTTTACCAAATTATACTGACGTTAAATAGTACATTTGACTATTTCGTCGGGCATACCTTTTCCATTGTTTCAATATATTTATAGATTCCTGTCTATATACTTCCCTTTAATACAAGCCAAAACTGATTGTCAGCTAGGGGTCACTTATCTAGTGAAACGAAATCATTCGTAGTAAAACCTAGCCTCCTCCGCCTCAGGTCTGAGAAATAAATCAAGCTGAGGCTGGTTCTTTCGTCTTTCATTTTTCTTTAAAGTAGAGGTACAAGGATGAAAGGAGGAAATTAAATTGAAAAAGTTTTGGCTCGTTGTACTCGCGATTATTATGGGGATCGTGGCTCTATCCAATTTAGGAGCAATGATCGGCATGGCGATTTGTGGAGTGATTGTCTACTTTTCGCTAAAGCAATTTTTAGCAACAGATTCAACAGCTGGAAAAATCATCTGGGCCATCATTGGCTTCATCGGTCTATCTGGTTTGTTCCACAGTCTCCCAGCCCTGTTTGGAATTGCCGCTGTGTATGTTCTATACACGATTTATAGAAATTGGGATAAAGGACCAAAAAAGAGCCCACAACCCCCTACTGAGGAGAAAGTTGATCCTTTCGAAGGATTTGAACGCCAATGGGAAGAGTTACAAAATAACCGATAAAAGGAGCGCACAATATCATGAATCAATTTTTTGAAAAAGTAAAATCAACTATTATGTCTGATCTACAAACTGTATCCGAAGTTGCAACAGATAAAAAAGACCCGGTTTCGTTGCTAAATAAATACTTACGTGAAAGCGAGGCTGAAGTAACTAAAGCCGAAAAATTAATTGAGAGGCAACGAATTTTAACAGAGGAATTTAAAAAAGAATTGAAACTGGCCCAAGACCTTGCTGACAAGAGAAGAGAACAAGGTAAAATTGCGATGAATGCGGGTGCAGAAGATTTAGCAGAGATTGCTCTTAGATACCAGGCGCAAGCAGAGGAACAAGTAGAGCGTCTAACTCGTTCTTACGAAACAGCAATTGAGCAATTAAGTGAGTTGGAACAAAAACATGAAGAGATGAAACTGAAAGTGAAAGACATGCATTTTAAAAGAATGGAACTAATGGGGCAAGAAAACGTCCTTTCTATGAAAGAAAAGATGAATAAACTGCTTGATGAAACAGAGTTTGGTGAAACAGCAGATAGAATCGACACTCTCCAAAGATCCATGAAGCAACAGGAAAATGACATGGATGACGAATATGCGATTACCATTTTTGATGCTAAAGTAAAAGAAATCGCAAAGGAAATGAGTCGCTCTGAAAAAGTGAAAATTGAAGATGAAAACGTGGTACAATAAAGTGAAACTTCAAGCAGTGGGGGTTAGGTATGTGAACATTGTTCATGGAGACTTTACTACAAGAAATTGTGATTAGCCCCACTGACTGTTAGTTAAACCAATCGAGCTTTTACGAGCAGTTAACATATGAAACGAGAGGCAGTTGTTACATGCCTTTCTTTTTTCACTACTCTATGAAATGAAAGGGGGATAAATTAAAATGAAAAAAATGAGTAAAACAAGCGTCATTGGCTGGATTTTCCTCATTACAGCTATTGGAGTCGGTTTGGAAATTCTCTTTAATTGGCGGCTATTTATCCCCCTTTTAATTGGGAGCTTTCTGATTTACCAAGGAAGGTATTTGAAAAAAAAGCAAAACACTTATTTCATTATTGGGATCATTCTCATCGCTATACCTGTTTTATCTTCTGGTTTTCTAAAATTAATTGTGATCTTTGCCGTCGTGTACGGATTATATGAATACAATAAAACGAAGAAACATCCGGAAAAGATTGTTGTCCAAACAGTGGAACCAGGGGACACTTCCTCACACCTTCATAAGAAGATTCCCTATTTTAAAAACAGCTTCATCGGCAGTAAGCAAAAAAACAATGGAGTGTATGAATGGGATGACATCAATATTCAATGTGGCTTTGGCGATACGATCATTGATCTTAGTATGACGATGCTTCCCCATGGCGAAAATGTCGTTCTCGTCAGAAGTTTCATTGGAAACATAAAAATACTCGTTCCATTTGATGCTGCGGTCGTTGTCAATCATTCGTCCATTAGTGGCAAAATGAAAATTTTCGATGAAGAGATGGAACTCTTTAACTCCAATATCATTTACGCTCCTGATTCCGCTCAAGAATCGATTAGAACGATTAAAATTATGACAAACGTCATGATTGGAGATATAGAGGTGAAGCGAATATGAGAATTAGAAAAACATTCTCCCTCTATTTCGCCTCTGTCTCCCTTATTTCCGCTCTCCTAATCGGGACGGCATTTTTGTTTTTTGTTGATGATGTAGAATGGTATGAAATATTGCTGAAAAAGACGTTTTTTTGGATTCCGAGCGGTATTTTTTTAGTAGTGCTTTGTATTGTTTTAGGAGTTGTAACAGGATGGATCATTGGTGGTACGATCCAAAAGAAAAACGACGACTTAGCAGCCGGTTTATTTGAAATCGAACAAGGAAATTACGAAATTCAAATAGAAAAACAAAAACAGGACGATGAATTTTCTATCATCTGGCAAAGACTAGAAACGATTGCCAGCCGTCTAAAAGAGCAAGCGATTGTTCAACAACGATTCACTAGCGAAAGAGTCGAATGGAATCAGCAGTTAAAAGAAGAAGTGCTGACAAAAGAACGAAATCGACTTGCCCGCGAATTACACGACTCTGTCAGCCAACAACTATTTGCGGCAACGATGCTTTTATCCGCCATCAACCAAAATCCTGACCCTGCAAGTGAAACAGCTTTAAAACAATTAAAGCTCGTCGAAGGGATCGTAAATGAAGCACAAACAGAAATGAGAGCACTTTTATTACATTTACGGCCTGTTCAACTTGACGGAAAAAGCTTAAAAGCCGGAATTGAAGAAGTTCTATCAGAAGTAACAGCAAAAATCCCAATTAAAGTGATTTGGAATATTCAAGACGTCCATCTTGAAAAAGGAGTAGAAGATCATTTATTCCGAATTGTTCAAGAAGCCGTCTCCAATACTTTAAGACATGCGAAGGCAACCGTATTAGAAGTTAGTTTAAAACAAATTCATCCCTTTGTTTACTTGAAAATCACCGATAATGGGAAGGGATTTGACACAAGCAATAATCATGTCGGCTCCTACGGATTATCCAATATGAAGGAAAGAACGGCTGAAATTGGCGGCAACTTGAAGATGATTAGCATAAAAGATAATGGAACAAGCATTGAAATAAAAGTACCGATTTTAATATAAAGGAATGAAAATCATGATAAAGGTGCTATTAATAGATGATCACGAAATGGTGCGCATTGGTGTTTCTGCCTATTTGTCCGTGCAAAAGGATATTGAAGTAGTTGGTGAAGCGAGTGATGGTGCAGAAGGTGCGGAAATGGCTTTAGCCCTTCGCCCCGATATTATTTTAATGGATCTCGTCATGGAACCGATGGACGGAATTGAATCAACAAAATTAATCTTAAAACAATGGCCGGAAGCAAAAATCATGATTGTCACGAGCTTTTTAGATGATGAAAAGGTCTACCCCGCTCTCGAAGCGGGCGCGAGCAGCTATATATTAAAAACCTCCACTGCCAGTGAAATTGCAGATGCGATCCGCTCTACATATAAGGGGCAATCTGTGCTCGAACCGGAAGTAACGGGGAAAATGATGGCTAGAATGAAAGAAAAGCATCAACCGCTATTACACGAACAGCTGACTAATCGCGAACATGAAATCCTACTTCTCATTGCTGCCGGAAAAACAAATCAAGAAATCGCCGATGAACTTTTTATCGGATTAAAAACCGTCAAAACCCATGTGAGCAATATTTTAAGCAAACTGGAAATCCAAGATCGCACACAAGCAGCGATTTATGCATTTAAGCATGATTTGGTGAAGAAATAAAGTGAAACTCGAGCTTTCGTGTTTCACTTTTTTCGTTTCAATTCACGTAATTCTGTTTCTTGTTCTAGTGATCTCATTGCTAACGACGCAAGAATTTTGTCCTGGCGAACTTGTCCCTTTTTTATATCTGAATTGTCAGATTGCAGAGGATCCACTTTCGTCTCTGCCGTTGACATTCTTTGCTCTAATTTGTCAAAACGATTGTTCATTTGGGCTTTTGGGCTTTTGGGCTTTTGGGCTTTTGGGCTTTTGGGCTTTTAGATCTTAGGCTCACTTCTCTCGCTGTTCTCCATTCTTTTTGTTTCAATCCACACCCCCTATACAGGGAGTGACCCTTCAAAGTGCATATTGTGCACAGTGCATACATAATTTCAATCCACGCTCCCAATACAGGGAGTGACTCGCAAAGGAAAAATGGTGAACGGTGTATTTGTATTTCAATCCACACTCCCAATACAGGGAGTGACGTTAATCTTTTGGGATACTAACGAGCTGAAGCGAAATTTCAATCCACACTCCCAATACAGGGAGTGACTTTCTTTCCCTCGCCTAGAAATGTTGCACGTTGTATTTCAATCCACACTCCCAATACAGGGAGTGACTTTAATAGTATGCGTACATCACTTTCTAATACTGCTATTTCAATCCACACTCCCAATACAGGGAGTGACTGCAAAAAATAAAGATAACATATCACGATGGTGATTTCAATCCACACTCCCAATACAGGGAGTGACTAAATACCATTAAAGATATTGTCTCATCATCTTTTATTTCAATCCACACTCCCAATACAGGGAGTGACTAGACCAATGACCGAACCAACGTGCGACATGTGCATTTCAATCCACACTCCCAATACAGGGAGTGACTTCACTTTATTAGCAACAATTAACCCACCGATAATAATTTCAATCCACACTCCCAATACAGGGAGTGACAGAAAAGGTTAAGTGAAACATCACTCACAATTGTTATTTCAATCCACACTCCCAATACAGGGAGTGACAAGTAAGAAGGAAGACGAACCAGTTGAAGAAACTATTTCAATCCACACTCCCAATACAGGGAGTGACTAAGATTGTAAAAAAGTCTGAGGGAGGAGGGCTATTTCAATCCACACTCCCAATACAGGGAGTGACGCCTTTTACGTGTCCGTATGGCCCGAACCTAAGTATTTCAATCCACACTCCCAATACAGGGAGTGACGAGCTTATTCTAAGAGGTTTGATAAACAAGCATATATTTCAATCCACACTCCCAATACAGGGAGTGACGATGTTTTATTGGCAAGTAGCATAAAGGAAGAATTATTTCAATCCACACTCCCAATACAGGGAGTGACTATGATAGATGAGTGGAAAGCAATGAGCATTATATTTCAATCCACACTCCCAATACAGGGAGTGACGCTTATACGTAAACTGTCTACTGTATTGGGGGCAGATTTCAATCCACACTCCCAATACAGGGAGTGACGCGGTAGGGTCAGGTAAGAGTTACCACGGAATAATTTCAATCCACACTCCCAATACAGGGAGTGACAAGATTAGCTCCTTCTATGGTAGTGTAGTTCGTAATTTCAATCCACACTCCCAATACAGGGAGTGACCAACTCTATTCTTGATCTGCCATAACTCATATGTAATTTCAATCCACACTCCCAATACAGGGAGTGACGGTATTAAAGTGTCCACTTACAGTTTTAATTGTTATATTTCAATCCACACTCCCAATACAGGGAGTGACCGAATTTGTGCATTCGATCTACGGCCGACAAACATTTCAATCCACACTCCCAATACAGGGAGTGACAAAACGTCCCGATAGGCACTAGCACATTTTCTAATTTCAATCCACACTCCCAATACAGGGAGTGACTCTCAAATCCATCGAAGCTAGGAAAGCAGAAATTATTTCAATCCACACTCCCAATACAGGGAGTGACCGGTGATACCCNGTGGGGGTTAGGTATGTGAACATTGTTCATGGAGACTTTACTACAAGAAATTGTGATTAGCCCCACTGACTGTTAGTTAAACCAATCGAGCTTTTACGAGCAGTTAACATATGAAACGAGAGGCAGTTGTTACATGCCTTTCTTTTTTCACTACTCTATGAAATGAAAGGGGGATAAATTAAAATGAAAAAAATGAGTAAAACAAGCGTCATTGGCTGGATTTTCCTCATTACAGCTATTGGAGTCGGTTTGGAAATTCTCTTTAATTGGCGGCTATTTATCCCCCTTTTAATTGGGAGCTTTCTGATTTACCAAGGAAGGTATTTGAAAAAAAAGCAAAACACTTATTTCATTATTGGGATCATTCTCATCGCTATACCTGTTTTATCTTCTGGTTTTCTAAAATTAATTGTGATCTTTGCCGTCGTGTACGGATTATATGAATACAATAAAACGAAGAAACATCCGGAAAAGATTGTTGTCCAAACAGTGGAACCAGGGGACACTTCCTCACACCTTCATAAGAAGATTCCCTATTTTAAAAACAGCTTCATCGGCAGTAAGCAAAAAAACAATGGAGTGTATGAATGGGATGACATCAATATTCAATGTGGCTTTGGCGATACGATCATTGATCTTAGTATGACGATGCTTCCCCATGGCGAAAATGTCGTTCTCGTCAGAAGTTTCATTGGAAACATAAAAATACTCGTTCCATTTGATGCTGCGGTCGTTGTCAATCATTCGTCCATTAGTGGCAAAATGAAAATTTTCGATGAAGAGATGGAACTCTTTAACTCCAATATCATTTACGCTCCTGATTCCGCTCAAGAATCGATTAGAACGATTAAAATTATGACAAACGTCATGATTGGAGATATAGAGGTGAAGCGAATATGAGAATTAGAAAAACATTCTCCCTCTATTTCGCCTCTGTCTCCCTTATTTCCGCTCTCCTAATCGGGACGGCATTTTTGTTTTTTGTTGATGATGTAGAATGGTATGAAATATTGCTGAAAAAGACGTTTTTTTGGATTCCGAGCGGTATTTTTTTAGTAGTGCTTTGTATTGTTTTAGGAGTTGTAACAGGATGGATCATTGGTGGTACGATCCAAAAGAAAAACGACGACTTAGCAGCCGGTTTATTTGAAATCGAACAAGGAAATTACGAAATTCAAATAGAAAAACAAAAACAGGACGATGAATTTTCTATCATCTGGCAAAGACTAGAAACGATTGCCAGCCGTCTAAAAGAGCAAGCGATTGTTCAACAACGATTCACTAGCGAAAGAGTCGAATGGAATCAGCAGTTAAAAGAAGAAGTGCTGACAAAAGAACGAAATCGACTTGCCCGCGAATTACACGACTCTGTCAGCCAACAACTATTTGCGGCAACGATGCTTTTATCCGCCATCAACCAAAATCCTGACCCTGCAAGTGAAACAGCTTTAAAACAATTAAAGCTCGTCGAAGGGATCGTAAATGAAGCACAAACAGAAATGAGAGCACTTTTATTACATTTACGGCCTGTTCAACTTGACGGAAAAAGCTTAAAAGCCGGAATTGAAGAAGTTCTATCAGAAGTAACAGCAAAAATCCCAATTAAAGTGATTTGGAATATTCAAGACGTCCATCTTGAAAAAGGAGTAGAAGATCATTTATTCCGAATTGTTCAAGAAGCCGTCTCCAATACTTTAAGACATGCGAAGGCAACCGTATTAGAAGTTAGTTTAAAACAAATTCATCCCTTTGTTTACTTGAAAATCACCGATAATGGGAAGGGATTTGACACAAGCAATAATCATGTCGGCTCCTACGGATTATCCAATATGAAGGAAAGAACGGCTGAAATTGGCGGCAACTTGAAGATGATTAGCATAAAAGATAATGGAACAAGCATTGAAATAAAAGTACCGATTTTAATATAAAGGAATGAAAATCATGATAAAGGTGCTATTAATAGATGATCACGAAATGGTGCGCATTGGTGTTTCTGCCTATTTGTCCGTGCAAAAGGATATTGAAGTAGTTGGTGAAGCGAGTGATGGTGCAGAAGGTGCGGAAATGGCTTTAGCCCTTCGCCCCGATATTATTTTAATGGATCTCGTCATGGAACCGATGGACGGAATTGAATCAACAAAATTAATCTTAAAACAATGGCCGGAAGCAAAAATCATGATTGTCACGAGCTTTTTAGATGATGAAAAGGTCTACCCCGCTCTCGAAGCGGGCGCGAGCAGCTATATATTAAAAACCTCCACTGCCAGTGAAATTGCAGATGCGATCCGCTCTACATATAAGGGGCAATCTGTGCTCGAACCGGAAGTAACGGGGAAAATGATGGCTAGAATGAAAGAAAAGCATCAACCGCTATTACACGAACAGCTGACTAATCGCGAACATGAAATCCTACTTCTCATTGCTGCCGGAAAAACAAATCAAGAAATCGCCGATGAACTTTTTATCGGATTAAAAACCGTCAAAACCCATGTGAGCAATATTTTAAGCAAACTGGAAATCCAAGATCGCACACAAGCAGCGATTTATGCATTTAAGCATGATTTGGTGAAGAAATAAAGTGAAACTCGAGCTTTCGTGTTTCACTTTTTTCGTTTCAATTCACGTAATTCTGTTTCTTGTTCTAGTGATCTCATTGCTAACGACGCAAGAATTTTGTCCTGGCGAACTTGTCCCTTTTTTATATCTGAATTGTCAGATTGCAGAGGATCCACTTTCGTCTCTGCCGT
This sequence comes from Bacillus niameyensis, assembly GCF_001375535.1. Lineage (GTDB taxonomy): Bacteria > Bacillota > Bacilli > Bacillales > Bacillaceae_C > Lederbergia > Lederbergia niameyensis. The sequence continues at coordinate 3,853,953 of NZ_LN831197.1, read as the reverse complement.
TGACATTCTTTGCTCTAATTTGTCAAAACGATTGTTCATTTGGGCTTTTGGGCTTTTGGGCTTTTGGGCTTTTGGGCTTTTGGGCTTTTAGATCTTAGGCTCACTTCTCTCGCTGTTCTCCATTCTTTTTGTTTCAATCCACACCCCCTATACAGGGAGTGACCCTTCAAAGTGCATATTGTGCACAGTGCATACATAATTTCAATCCACGCTCCCAATACAGGGAGTGACTCGCAAAGGAAAAATGGTGAACGGTGTATTTGTATTTCAATCCACACTCCCAATACAGGGAGTGACGTTAATCTTTTGGGATACTAACGAGCTGAAGCGAAATTTCAATCCACACTCCCAATACAGGGAGTGACTTTCTTTCCCTCGCCTAGAAATGTTGCACGTTGTATTTCAATCCACACTCCCAATACAGGGAGTGACTTTAATAGTATGCGTACATCACTTTCTAATACTGCTATTTCAATCCACACTCCCAATACAGGGAGTGACTGCAAAAAATAAAGATAACATATCACGATGGTGATTTCAATCCACACTCCCAATACAGGGAGTGACTAAATACCATTAAAGATATTGTCTCATCATCTTTTATTTCAATCCACACTCCCAATACAGGGAGTGACTAGACCAATGACCGAACCAACGTGCGACATGTGCATTTCAATCCACACTCCCAATACAGGGAGTGACTTCACTTTATTAGCAACAATTAACCCACCGATAATAATTTCAATCCACACTCCCAATACAGGGAGTGACAGAAAAGGTTAAGTGAAACATCACTCACAATTGTTATTTCAATCCACACTCCCAATACAGGGAGTGACAAGTAAGAAGGAAGACGAACCAGTTGAAGAAACTATTTCAATCCACACTCCCAATACAGGGAGTGACTAAGATTGTAAAAAAGTCTGAGGGAGGAGGGCTATTTCAATCCACACTCCCAATACAGGGAGTGACGCCTTTTACGTGTCCGTATGGCCCGAACCTAAGTATTTCAATCCACACTCCCAATACAGGGAGTGACGAGCTTATTCTAAGAGGTTTGATAAACAAGCATATATTTCAATCCACACTCCCAATACAGGGAGTGACGATGTTTTATTGGCAAGTAGCATAAAGGAAGAATTATTTCAATCCACACTCCCAATACAGGGAGTGACTATGATAGATGAGTGGAAAGCAATGAGCATTATATTTCAATCCACACTCCCAATACAGGGAGTGACGCTTATACGTAAACTGTCTACTGTATTGGGGGCAGATTTCAATCCACACTCCCAATACAGGGAGTGACGCGGTAGGGTCAGGTAAGAGTTACCACGGAATAATTTCAATCCACACTCCCAATACAGGGAGTGACAAGATTAGCTCCTTCTATGGTAGTGTAGTTCGTAATTTCAATCCACACTCCCAATACAGGGAGTGACCAACTCTATTCTTGATCTGCCATAACTCATATGTAATTTCAATCCACACTCCCAATACAGGGAGTGACGGTATTAAAGTGTCCACTTACAGTTTTAATTGTTATATTTCAATCCACACTCCCAATACAGGGAGTGACCGAATTTGTGCATTCGATCTACGGCCGACAAACATTTCAATCCACACTCCCAATACAGGGAGTGACAAAACGTCCCGATAGGCACTAGCACATTTTCTAATTTCAATCCACACTCCCAATACAGGGAGTGACTCTCAAATCCATCGAAGCTAGGAAAGCAGAAATTATTTCAATCCACACTCCCAATACAGGGAGTGACCGGTGATACCCGATGATAATCGAATTAAAAGAAGTAATTTCAATCCACACTCCCAATACAGGGAGTGACCAAACAAACGTCACCGATCTACAAAAGGCAAATATATTTCAATCCACACTCCCAATACAGGGAGTGACACCAATCCCGATGTTTCAGGTGTTCACCCTATTTTATTTCAATCCACACTCCCAATACAGGGAGTGACAATGTACGGCTATCGCGTCAGTGAGGTTAGAAAGCCATTTCAATCCACACTCCCAATACAGGGAGTGACGCACTTTGATTCATACGCTAGGGGAATCATTATTATTTCAATCCACACTCCCAATACAGGGAGTGACAGTAAATTGAGTAAGCTTTTTCTGATAATCCCATAAATTTCAATCCACACTCCCAATACAGGGAGTGACCCTCGGATTTACTCGGACGATGATCGACTTGGGAATTTCAATCCACACTCCCAATACAGGGAGTGACCAGATTGCGCATGGGCAGAATCGCAACGCTCAAATCATTTCAATCCACACTCCCAATACAGGGAGTGACGATCCTTCTTAAAAAGCTTGGATGCATTAGAGGATTTCAATCCACACTCCCAATACAGGGAGTGACACGGAGTGTAGCAATTTATTTTTTAAAAAAATTATTTCAATCCACACTCCCAATACAGGGAGTGACTCGAATATATGATATGCTCATCCCCTTGATTGAGATTTCAATCCACACTCCCAATACAGGGAGTGACTTATCAAAATTTACGACAGGAAGCTTGCCATCTTCAAATTTCAATCCACACTCCCAATACAGGGAGTGACGGAAAAAGATCTAAAAAGGATCGAAGAATTTAAAAATTTCAATCCACACTCCCAATACAGGGAGTGACGACCTTTAACGATTGAGGGGGGAAAAAATTGAGCATTTCAATCCACACTCCCAATACAGGGAGTGACGGTGGTGCCAGCACTGGAGTTGAAATGGCCACAGGACTATTTCAATCCACACTCCCAATACAGGGAGTGACCAAAATGATTATCGAGTATGAGGACGGACGTAAGATTTCAATCCACACTCCCAATACAGGGAGTGACCGCAAGATATAGAGATTACTTCTACCACCATCACTATACCTTGTTTTTCAAACCATTAACTAAATATTTTTAAACAAGTTTTATCATACTATAAGGCATCTTTTGCTCAAAAGTTGCGCGAACCTCCCAGGGATTTCATGTTCACTTCAGGTTCGCACATCAGAAAATCAGTGGATCCTCTACTTTTATCGATGGCTTTGCACCTATATGCCTAACTTTTGTATCATGGTTATTACCTAAGCGGTAATATCGTAAACTATCAACATCTGGATCAATGATTTCTTCAAGTGCAAATTCGAGTTGGCGTAATTGTGTGCTATCCACGATACATTCAAAAACAGAGTTTTGTACTCGAACACCATATTCTTCACATTTTTTGGCAATTTTCCGCAAGCGTCTTTTGCCACTATCTGTTTGTGTCTCCACATCATAGGTAACGAGAACAAGCATTGTGAACACCTACCTAATTAGAATTGGGGGATATGCATCGAGATCCCCACGAAGATAACGTGCTAATAATAACGCTTGAACGTGTGGGATAAGCCCCCAAGGTATTTTTTCCTTTAAGAAAGGATGTGTAATAGATTGTTGCTTTTCCTTTTGCCATAATTGTAAAAAATTCTTACGTGCATCATCCTTTAAAATGACAGCATTATTTTCTTTTACAATAAAGTCATGGCTGCTTACTTGCTTACGGTTGATTAACTTTAGGATAAATCTATCTGCAATAATAGGCCTTAATTCCTCCATTAGATCAAGAGCAAGCGAAGTTCTCCCCGGACGATCTCGATGTAGGAAACCTACATATGAATCCAAGCCTACTCCTTCAAGAGCAGCAGCTGTTTCCGATGCTAGGAGCGAATATGCGAATGAGAGCATAGCATTTACAGGGTCTAAAGGTGGTCTCCGATTTCGTCCACGAAAGAAAAACACGTCTTTCTGTTGCAGAACACATTCTCCAAAGACACTATAATAAATACTAGCTGCATTCCCCTCGATGCCACGCAATCCATCTAGATTATCGCATTCACTGACAGCCGCTCTTGACGCTTGCAACCTTTCAATCGCCCTATTAATCCGTTCACCATCTACCCTTAAAGCATGGTCTCTTATATTCCTCTTTAACAGCTGTTCACTGTTAAAAATTTTTCCTATAATCATATGCTTTGAAATACTGGCAGACTTTTCTTCATCATCAGATATCCTGTATTGTTTTTTCCGTAAAGTGACGTTCCCGTTTAGCTCCCCGGTGAGACGCCCCCGAAAGCGACCCCTACCGGAAAAGAAGGTTAGGCTAATATTCTGTTCCAAACATTCATTCATTAAGGCTGGGCTTGCTCCTTGATATCCAAACGTACATATCGCCTCAATATTATGCAAAGGAATCCGGGCAATAGACTCCTCTGATTTTAATAGATTCAAATTCTTACCTTTTAATGCGAGATACACTTCGGGATCAGAAACATAAACGGTATTTAATAATTGTTTCACTCTGCCAACATCCTATTCATGTAAGTTGATACTTTCTCTCGCTCTAAAAGTTCTGGCATGCACCTATTGCGTAACGAACAGCGCTGGCAATGTTTTCCGGTCTTCACCCGTGGTGTATGCCTTTGCTTATAGTAATGATGCATTTCCTTTGTCATCACTCTAACCCGTTGTTTCATTTCCTCAGTAATTGTTAAAGTTTCACGTCGTTTCACTTCATGATAATAAAGGGCCGCTTCCTCAATCTTTGTCCCAAGCATTTCTTCAAGACATATCGTTTGAGCAGTAAGTTGGAAAATATCTGCATCGTGAGTTTTTGGTTTACCGCGTTTATATTCAATTGGTTTCGGTTGATAGAGTCCCTTTTCTTTAGCCAGTGGTATGCCTTGTTCATGTAATGAGAATTCAACCATATCACATATTCCACTAATTCCTAATTCTCCAGAGTGAATTGGTAGTGCACGCACATAGATTGTATCTCCTCTTTTTTCCCGCAAAAATGGATCATCTACTTTTTCGTGAAGGTAATTTCCTTCAATAGTTAAGACATTTTCTTCCCACTCCTGTTCAATATGAATAAGTGCCCACTGCCTTCTACAAAAGGCAAAATGCTGGATACCTGACAACATCAGATAATCCTCTTCCTCATAGCCCGTCATATTCTTCTACTGACAGTCCTTCCAATGGTTCTACTGTAATTTTGTAGTTTTCAATAGACGATGGCCAGCTATCCTTTACCTTTTCCACTTTCATTGAGCGATGCACGGCAGCGGATGAATATTGCCCTAACTTGGAATTGTGTTCCCACCAAAATAATTTGTTCACTTCCATGCTGCCATCCGGTCTTGCTGATGAGGCATCATTAGCAAATAAAGTTTTCAGCGCCTCTTTCAATTTCTCTGCATCTTCATAAGTAAAGCCTGTCCGCTCAGCAAGTTGCGGGTTGATGCTGCCGCAAAATACATACACCCCAAAATCTACGCGGTGCTTCATCCCCATTGTGTCCGCTGTTTTTTGACTAGGATCCTTTTCATTTGTAGTGGAGTTCACGCTTTTCGTAATTTGCATACTCGTTACATCAACTGGTTCAATACTTGTTGCCGTATGGATTGAGACAGGCCCTCGTATACCAATGGACATTTTCGCTCCCTTAAATGCGAACACCTGCCCAAATGCACGTACGTCATACCATGTCTGACTTGCTATCACCTCTGCAGTTTGTTCATCTGTTCCAGTTGCTTTGGATTTGGTCAACAATTTCTTCAATTCCTCAACAGAATCAACCCTATCTTTAATACTGCGATATGAATCGGAGCGTCTTTCATCCGATTGCACTAGAATCGATTCCCCTTCATCTTGGAGACGATTTCTAAGCTTACGTTTAATGGCAACATCCGAAACTTCACCATGCCCATAAAAATCTTGGCGGGGACGGTTCCC
>NZ_LN831197.1:3691063-3847087 GCF_001375535.1 Bacillus niameyensis | reverse complement strand
TATTTCAATCCACACTCCCAATACAGGGAGTGACAATGTACGGCTATCGCGTCAGTGAGGTTAGAAAGCCATTTCAATCCACACTCCCAATACAGGGAGTGACGCACTTTGATTCATACGCTAGGGGAATCATTATTATTTCAATCCACACTCCCAATACAGGGAGTGACAGTAAATTGAGTAAGCTTTTTCTGATAATCCCATAAATTTCAATCCACACTCCCAATACAGGGAGTGACCCTCGGATTTACTCGGACGATGATCGACTTGGGAATTTCAATCCACACTCCCAATACAGGGAGTGACCAGATTGCGCATGGGCAGAATCGCAACGCTCAAATCATTTCAATCCACACTCCCAATACAGGGAGTGACGATCCTTCTTAAAAAGCTTGGATGCATTAGAGGATTTCAATCCACACTCCCAATACAGGGAGTGACACGGAGTGTAGCAATTTATTTTTTAAAAAAATTATTTCAATCCACACTCCCAATACAGGGAGTGACTCGAATATATGATATGCTCATCCCCTTGATTGAGATTTCAATCCACACTCCCAATACAGGGAGTGACTTATCAAAATTTACGACAGGAAGCTTGCCATCTTCAAATTTCAATCCACACTCCCAATACAGGGAGTGACGGAAAAAGATCTAAAAAGGATCGAAGAATTTAAAAATTTCAATCCACACTCCCAATACAGGGAGTGACGACCTTTAACGATTGAGGGGGGAAAAAATTGAGCATTTCAATCCACACTCCCAATACAGGGAGTGACGGTGGTGCCAGCACTGGAGTTGAAATGGCCACAGGACTATTTCAATCCACACTCCCAATACAGGGAGTGACCAAAATGATTATCGAGTATGAGGACGGACGTAAGATTTCAATCCACACTCCCAATACAGGGAGTGACCGCAAGATATAGAGATTACTTCTACCACCATCACTATACCTTGTTTTTCAAACCATTAACTAAATATTTTTAAACAAGTTTTATCATACTATAAGGCATCTTTTGCTCAAAAGTTGCGCGAACCTCCCAGGGATTTCATGTTCACTTCAGGTTCGCACATCAGAAAATCAGTGGATCCTCTACTTTTATCGATGGCTTTGCACCTATATGCCTAACTTTTGTATCATGGTTATTACCTAAGCGGTAATATCGTAAACTATCAACATCTGGATCAATGATTTCTTCAAGTGCAAATTCGAGTTGGCGTAATTGTGTGCTATCCACGATACATTCAAAAACAGAGTTTTGTACTCGAACACCATATTCTTCACATTTTTTGGCAATTTTCCGCAAGCGTCTTTTGCCACTATCTGTTTGTGTCTCCACATCATAGGTAACGAGAACAAGCATTGTGAACACCTACCTAATTAGAATTGGGGGATATGCATCGAGATCCCCACGAAGATAACGTGCTAATAATAACGCTTGAACGTGTGGGATAAGCCCCCAAGGTATTTTTTCCTTTAAGAAAGGATGTGTAATAGATTGTTGCTTTTCCTTTTGCCATAATTGTAAAAAATTCTTACGTGCATCATCCTTTAAAATGACAGCATTATTTTCTTTTACAATAAAGTCATGGCTGCTTACTTGCTTACGGTTGATTAACTTTAGGATAAATCTATCTGCAATAATAGGCCTTAATTCCTCCATTAGATCAAGAGCAAGCGAAGTTCTCCCCGGACGATCTCGATGTAGGAAACCTACATATGAATCCAAGCCTACTCCTTCAAGAGCAGCAGCTGTTTCCGATGCTAGGAGCGAATATGCGAATGAGAGCATAGCATTTACAGGGTCTAAAGGTGGTCTCCGATTTCGTCCACGAAAGAAAAACACGTCTTTCTGTTGCAGAACACATTCTCCAAAGACACTATAATAAATACTAGCTGCATTCCCCTCGATGCCACGCAATCCATCTAGATTATCGCATTCACTGACAGCCGCTCTTGACGCTTGCAACCTTTCAATCGCCCTATTAATCCGTTCACCATCTACCCTTAAAGCATGGTCTCTTATATTCCTCTTTAACAGCTGTTCACTGTTAAAAATTTTTCCTATAATCATATGCTTTGAAATACTGGCAGACTTTTCTTCATCATCAGATATCCTGTATTGTTTTTTCCGTAAAGTGACGTTCCCGTTTAGCTCCCCGGTGAGACGCCCCCGAAAGCGACCCCTACCGGAAAAGAAGGTTAGGCTAATATTCTGTTCCAAACATTCATTCATTAAGGCTGGGCTTGCTCCTTGATATCCAAACGTACATATCGCCTCAATATTATGCAAAGGAATCCGGGCAATAGACTCCTCTGATTTTAATAGATTCAAATTCTTACCTTTTAATGCGAGATACACTTCGGGATCAGAAACATAAACGGTATTTAATAATTGTTTCACTCTGCCAACATCCTATTCATGTAAGTTGATACTTTCTCTCGCTCTAAAAGTTCTGGCATGCACCTATTGCGTAACGAACAGCGCTGGCAATGTTTTCCGGTCTTCACCCGTGGTGTATGCCTTTGCTTATAGTAATGATGCATTTCCTTTGTCATCACTCTAACCCGTTGTTTCATTTCCTCAGTAATTGTTAAAGTTTCACGTCGTTTCACTTCATGATAATAAAGGGCCGCTTCCTCAATCTTTGTCCCAAGCATTTCTTCAAGACATATCGTTTGAGCAGTAAGTTGGAAAATATCTGCATCGTGAGTTTTTGGTTTACCGCGTTTATATTCAATTGGTTTCGGTTGATAGAGTCCCTTTTCTTTAGCCAGTGGTATGCCTTGTTCATGTAATGAGAATTCAACCATATCACATATTCCACTAATTCCTAATTCTCCAGAGTGAATTGGTAGTGCACGCACATAGATTGTATCTCCTCTTTTTTCCCGCAAAAATGGATCATCTACTTTTTCGTGAAGGTAATTTCCTTCAATAGTTAAGACATTTTCTTCCCACTCCTGTTCAATATGAATAAGTGCCCACTGCCTTCTACAAAAGGCAAAATGCTGGATACCTGACAACATCAGATAATCCTCTTCCTCATAGCCCGTCATATTCTTCTACTGACAGTCCTTCCAATGGTTCTACTGTAATTTTGTAGTTTTCAATAGACGATGGCCAGCTATCCTTTACCTTTTCCACTTTCATTGAGCGATGCACGGCAGCGGATGAATATTGCCCTAACTTGGAATTGTGTTCCCACCAAAATAATTTGTTCACTTCCATGCTGCCATCCGGTCTTGCTGATGAGGCATCATTAGCAAATAAAGTTTTCAGCGCCTCTTTCAATTTCTCTGCATCTTCATAAGTAAAGCCTGTCCGCTCAGCAAGTTGCGGGTTGATGCTGCCGCAAAATACATACACCCCAAAATCTACGCGGTGCTTCATCCCCATTGTGTCCGCTGTTTTTTGACTAGGATCCTTTTCATTTGTAGTGGAGTTCACGCTTTTCGTAATTTGCATACTCGTTACATCAACTGGTTCAATACTTGTTGCCGTATGGATTGAGACAGGCCCTCGTATACCAATGGACATTTTCGCTCCCTTAAATGCGAACACCTGCCCAAATGCACGTACGTCATACCATGTCTGACTTGCTATCACCTCTGCAGTTTGTTCATCTGTTCCAGTTGCTTTGGATTTGGTCAACAATTTCTTCAATTCCTCAACAGAATCAACCCTATCTTTAATACTGCGATATGAATCGGAGCGTCTTTCATCCGATTGCACTAGAATCGATTCCCCTTCATCTTGGAGACGATTTCTAAGCTTACGTTTAATGGCAACATCCGAAACTTCACCATGCCCATAAAAATCTTGGCGGGGACGGTTCCCATTCAAGGGATCTCCATTTGGGTTGGCCTTATCAACGGTAAAAACTACTGCAAAATCAATTTTATGCTTCAATGGTGTCATTTTCTTTTTCCTCCCTTTTTGTATACATATCTTGGATTTGACTGCTGTATCCAAGTAAAAATACTGGTCCAAGTGGATCATTTGTCATCTTGTCAACAGTTAGTCGGGACTCTATTCTTTGTAACAGCATCGCGTAATAACCTGTACTGTATCCCGCACGCTCAAAATATGGGCTTAGCTGTTTCCGTATGACCATCCAAGTACGAGCTGGATGCTGTGAAAAAGCATTAAAGTACCTTGTCGCATTCGTAGCTCTGTTCTCATCACGTTCTTTTAAGATTCTCTTTTCCATGACTTCAGCAACCCCAAGCAAACGACCAAATAGGTAATCTCGCGAATCATTCTCTTCTTGTATCGCCACTTTGTATCCCTCACTTTCATATTGCTTATTAATTAATGCACAGGCAATATTCAACGTTGCCTCCCATGATTCCATCGTATTTTTAAAACTAAAAGGATTTTTCACTCGATTAAAGATGATCTGGACAATATCTCTAGGCAATGGCTTCTGTTCCACAATACAAGGCAGTAAACGAGTATAAAGATCTTTTTTGATTCTGCTATCAGCTTTGCTCCCATAGACCGCTTCCGCAATTCGGTATGTTGAAGGAGCACCGACGTAATTATGAATCTTATTGTTCCCAGATTCCTTATAGCTCTGAAGCCAGCGACAAGTGTTGTGCCATTTTTGAATAGATTCATAGAATAGCTTCGCTTTAAATTGTTGATAATAGACAACGGCTAATCTTCCCTTAGTAGCCGCATCGAGCGCCATAACAAGAATGTTCTCCAAGTTGTCGTCCGTTAATGTATGAGCCATTCCCTGCAACGCTTTATTTAGTTCCTCTGAGACAAATTCCTCCGTATGACTGATTGCCTCCAAAGCAAAAATATCTTCAAACGATTCTCCACTACTTTTTAATAAATCAGCTGTACTGACGAATGGATCTGGTGCTTCTGGTTGCTCTATTCCGAAAGCTACAAAATAACGTGAATCAACATATGTCCCTTGACGCTGAATGAGCCACCGTAATGCATGATGGGCTTTTTGTGAAACATCATAACTAATTTGCACTGCTTCTGTTGGCTTAGTAAAACGCCCCCGATAAGTAAAACCTGAACTATCGTTAGCTGAAATTAACTTAGCCATATCGCCAGCATTCCGAATACGCGAGCCATGCTGCGTCGTTAAAACAGTCTGTTTTCCTGTAATGTAACAATAGCCTGTTTCCTGTTCTCCTTTCTTTTCCATAAATTTGATAAAGTCATCGAACAGCTCTTTATCTTCCCACACTACAGGATCATCTGATGACATATGCATAACATCAAAGCGAACAAATGCTGATAAAGCATCAGATGCAATTACTTTATAGATTTCTGGCTTTTCACTAGGAGAATTGGAAGGCCATTTCTCGATTATTTTCCCCTGTGAATCGAGTGGAAGTATGTTGGCATTGACAATATCTTCTATTAGACACCTCTTAGAAATGTAAGCATAGATTGCCGAAACCTTGTGTGAAACATCAGCAACTTCAGCCCACTCCTTCATCTGTTTACGGTAATCTTGATAATGTCCTTCATACTTGGGATTTCCTCCAAATTTCACAAAATCTCCCGCGACATAAGCCAATTTATCATGAATGTAATGCGGAGCGCTTGTACTGCTTCTATTCGCTGAGTCAGAAGTAGCTGGAACGATTGTACGAGCATTCTCTTTATCAATCACTTTTGCACTTTGGAATTCTCCATCTCTCGTAATCAGTATTTCTATATGAGCACTTTGCATCACATGTGAAACAGGCAACAATGTCATCCGCTGATTGCGTCTCTCTTCAAACTCTCCAACCTGTGATATATTTTCGTCATATACTTCTGACAACAGTTTGAGCCAACTCATTTTCCCACCTCCTTGAAGATTGCTTCATATTCTTCCTCCACAGGGGTAAAGTTGATACCTTTTTCAAAAGACTTCATCTTGTCTTTATAAATAGTTCGAACGAGCTCACAATCTTCTGGGCGTTGGAACGTAATAATGCCGTTCTTCATTGTTGGCACCCATAGTCGTGCTTGGAATTGTTTCTGATTTCCTTCATCTGGATATGTAAATCCGTGGAACATCGGGCCAAAACTTATCTCACCATAATGATCGTAAAAGCCTTCCCCTTCGCCAAACGTGCACGCTTCGACATACCCTTGACATTCTCTCGTACCAAGAAAGATATCACGCCGGCCTCCTCTTTCCACTGACCGTTTCGCAATGTTATGATGCTTATGTTCGTTCCGGTCATAGGCCAGGTCTGGTCTGTTTTCATTAAACTCAAAATGCGCGCGTACCTGATACATTGGATCCCGTAAATACGTATAGTACATCAAATCATTTTCGGCACTTTGGTATTTGATTGGCCGGATCGCTTTAACCTCTGTTTGAATCGGGTTTATCACGCGAACTTCATCGATATACCACGTAATCGTGGGCTTCCAATAGATAGATTCAACAATTCCCTTCAACGCTTGATACGTCGGAACTTGATAAGTGAATTTTTCTCCGCCAATCCGCGTTACGGGATCAGTAAAAAGTGCATACTTTCCGTAAACAACAAATTCAATCTGGTTTCGCATGGATTTCACCTCCTTAAAAGTTATACGTTACCAACTCTGCCTGACCATCTATCGTCACGCCATAAGACTCATCATAAGCTTTTTCATTTAAGCAATAGATAGCGTTATCATAAAGCGGACTAATCATTCCTTCTGTATTTAACGCATCTGATTCATGTTTATAAAGATTGACACTGTATTGTTGAGCTTTTTTCATCAGTTGGTTAAAAACTTTAATATCTCGAATATCCTCATTTAAATTAGCAATAATGTCTTTCCCCTCGCCATATGGGACAATGACAGCAGTAGTTGGAGAGTCAATTGCTTCAAAGTGCCGCTCGATCGTCTTAAACATACCTAAAGATCTTGTTTTTGGACGTTGTTTCATAGCCGTAGAGCCATCCATTAAAGAGAAAAGTGTGTGACCCAATTCCCTCGGCGCTATAAGAATTTCCCTTTGAGCTTGTGCTAGAAAATGAGTCGAATATGTTCGAATCGCTGCTGGGCTAAGCAAGTTTTTCGCAAATTTTGGCTCTGACAAGATATAATTCGCTGTTACTTCAGCACCAATTCGGATCTCTGGAAGCTTATCCAAATTTTCGTCTTTTGCTCGAATGATATAAACATCACCCTGTTCTCTCTCCCCATTTCGATTACATCTACCAGCAGCTTGTGCAATAGAATCTAATCCAGCAAGGGACCGGATGACGGATTCAAAACTAATGTCTACACCTGCCTCAATGAGCTGCGTGCTTACACAAATTACTTTCTCTTTCCCAAGCTTGTCTTTGATTTCTGCTAACTTGACCTTCCGATGCTCAGGACACATCGAAGTACTCAAATGCACTAAATGGGCAACCCCTTGTTTTTTTAACATTTGATACAACTTTCTGACCGCTGTTTTTGTATTTAAAATGATTAATAGAGATTCACTTTCAAGGATGAGTTTTTCAGCAAAACTAGCAATCTGCTCCGAATCCCATCCTTCAGGTTCTACCAAATCACGAATAACGACCCTCTTAAATGCATCCACCACTTCGTCTAACTTGGGGACAATTTCTGCATCTATATTTACTTCTGGCTTTACCTTGTCCAGCGCTGGCTGCGTTGCCGTGCATAACATAATACTGCTATTTCCGATCGTATGTAGAAAATTAATCGCAGTATTAAATAAAGCTCGATGCTGAAAAGGTACAGATTGCACTTCATCAAAGACAATAACCGCGTTCGTTAAATGATGTAAGCGACGGCTCTTCCTCGTGCCTTTTTGATAAAACGCGTCTAAAAATTGCACCATCGTCGTAAAGATAATCGGATAATCCCAGTTTTCCCTCCCTAGCTGTAGTTGTTTATGGTGATGAGAGTCGTAAAAATCTGTTTCATTATCTGATTGAACATCATCCATGACATTTGCATGATGCTCCAACACTGCTTCTGGATGGGCGATCATGTTTCTTACAGCCTGTGCATTTTGTTCCAAGATAGTCGTATAAGGCACAACATATATAATCCGACTTTTTTGATGAAGATCTGCGTGCCTCAAAGCATAACGCAGACTAGCGTAAGTTTTTCCACCTCCTGTAGGAATCGACAACGAATAAATAGAAGAAGGATTACTCGCAAATTGATCACACTTGTCCGACATTTCATTGCGCAACTCGTTGATTGGATGAATATCCCCCTTTTTCCACGACTCTATTGTCTTCATCAGGTATTGATAACCCTCTCTGAAAACGCATTCATTATTAGAGTTAGGAACTGCTTCATTCTCCTCGAAACATCTCGTATTCGTCCTGTCAGCATCAATGAGACAGCTAAAAACTAACTTTTGCATAAGAGTTAAGTATGCCGCTGGATACCCTAACGCCTTTACCTTTTTGGTAAACGCCTGGAATTCTAGCTTCGCCTCTTCCACCAACTGCTCAACCTTCTCTTTATTACCTTTTATTCGTTCAAAATTCCTAACAACTTCATCGTAATAAGGTAATGTTTCATTTGTGACACGTCTTACATAATCTGAAAGTTTCAAATCAGGTTGTACGAAATTCTGCAAACCAGAATGATGAGATAAGATCGCCATTCCTACCGTTTCCACTACATAATCCTGCAAAGGACTTTTACCATAGAAATGATCATATAAGTATTTCGCACCAGCTGTTGAATGATCAATTTTTTCCTTAGCAACATTGTTTTCTAGCACAGCATTCTTTAAATAAGTCGTAAAATGAATGGTGAACTTACCCATATCATGCAAAAAACCAGACAGTTCGGCATGAGCTCCTAGATTTACTAAATTCCCATACTGCCGGGCCAGAAGTGCAACTTCTTCCAAATGTTCCTGAACCGATTGTTCTACGTGATCACTTTCTCTGATATGTGCCAAAAACATATCGATCACATCCCTATTCATAGATAATATTACTTAGTTTTATTTTAGTTCCTAATTACTAGTATACCATCATAACTTACTAAATGTTGGTAAAATTGATCAAAAAAGCATGGCTATAACTAATTTAAAGTAATTTTTCTAAAAAAATATCATATTAAGTTACTAGACTGAGCGTTTCTACTAGTTCTTATATATTCACAAATATTGTTTTGAAAATTCATATCATTACTGTAGATAGCGTTCCACTGAGCAATTAAACAAATAGCCGCATTTGGCTCAACTCAGTCTATCAGAACTGTGATGTAAAAAGGGTTGGATTTTAAAGGGATCTTTATTTATCCTCTCTGTTGTTGAGGTCGTATTGGCAAGTACACCGAATGTTTAACAGTTTAGTGTAGAGAGGGACAATTGGTGTGTAGTACTTGGAAAATTACAATGGTCACTCCCAATATAAGATGTGGTGGCAAAAGTATTTTTAAACTTTGTGTTCAATTCATACTTCCTATACAGAGAGTGACTATAAACCTGTCGATATGTCTGGTTTGACTACTGATTTCAATCCACACTCTCTATACAGAGAGTGACAATACTGGTGGAACGCTCCTATTAACTTTTTGGAATTTCAATCCACACTCTCTATACAGAGAGTGACGCTGAAACGGATGCAAATGATTATAGGGCCCAATATATTTCAATCCGCACTCTCTATACAGAGAGTGACGGTATCTAAAGAAGTCTGTTAAGGAGGCCACTAATATTTCAATCCACACTCTCTATACAGAGAGTGACGGGAGAAGGTAATGGCTGTCTGGACGGCGGTAGTTGAATTTCAATCCACACTCTCTATACAGAGAGTGACTTAAGTGTAAAAGACTCTATGTATCTACCTTTTTATTTCAATCCACACTCTCTATACAGAGAGTGACACTTTTCAACTGTTTTTTAACTTCTTCAACATCTTATTTCAATCCACACTCTCTATACAGAGAGTGACGGGTTTCTCGTTCCTTTGGATAGGTTTAAATCTTCCATTTCAATCCACACTCTCTATACAGAGAGTGACGATGTGATCCTACACCCGTATGATTCTATTGACATTTCAATCCACACTCTCTATACAGAGAGTGACAGATACGTTTAAGAGAGAAATAAACCGATTTGGAAATTTCAATCCACACTCTCTATACAGAGAGTGACGTGATGACTTGGAATCTTCACAAAACACAAACACAGCTATTTCAATCCACACTCTCTATACAGAGAGTGACAGTATACCAAAATTAAAAAGGCTCATGCAGGTGATATTTCAATCCACACTCTCTATACAGAGAGTGACTGTGATAAACGATGTTGCCAGGCTGATGAATGATTTATTTCAATCCACACTCTCTATACAGAGAGTGACAAAACGAATGGGCCTATGCCCTTTTTCTTCGATATTTCAATCCACACTCTCTATACAGAGAGTGACTTTGACGGTGTGGAGCTATCGAACGATACGGAAACAATTTCAATCCACACTCTCTATACAGAGAGTGACAAGGTAAGTTATACAGTAGCTTCAAGACATATACAATTTCAATCCACTCTCTCTATACAGAGAGTGACGTGATCTGAATGATTACCGATGATATTTTACAGATTTCAATCCACACTCTCTATACAGAGAGTGACACACCGAGCGTGCTTAAAGCGCGCGGACGATATTATTTCAATCCACACTCTCTATACAGAGAGTGACCGTCATCAAAGAAATACTTTTTAACGGGGATAGGTTATTTCAATCCACACTCTCTATACAGAGAGTGACGTTTATAAGAATCGCCCTCTTTCTTATCAGTTTATTTCAATCCACACTCTCTATACAGAGAGTGACGCTTAGTAAAGCAGATGTTGGTCAGTGATCGTCTAGCTATTTCAATCCACACTCTCTATACAGAGAGTGACGGTTCTCCTGATGGCTTACTTGCATATCCGTGTGGACATTTCAATCCACACTCTCTATACAGAGAGTGACGCCATCAATTTAAGAGTTTCATCTCCTGTTAATTCATTTCAATCCACACTCTCTATACAGAGAGTGACAGTTTTTGCGAATGATAATTGAAGAATTCTTTTCATATTTCAATCCACACTCTCTATACAGAGAGTGAGATTAAGTCCATATAATTGTGTAAAAAGAAAAGGAGTCAAATTAATTCCTCGTGGCTACAATGTTATCAGCGAAGAAAACAAAGAGGAGGAATTAAGATGACTCAATTACAGTTTAACCTTAATATGGACTATTTAAAAGCAACACTTATGAATTCTGATCTGGACGACGTTGTAAAAGCATCCATTGTTCTGGTCTTAAATGAATTCATGGAAAAAGAACGAGATGAGCACTTGCGCACAGAGGCTTATGAAAGATCGCCAAAACGACAGGATTACCGGAACGGCTATTATGAGCGTGATCTCCTTATGAGTATAGGGAAAATTACGTTGCGAGTGCCACGTACTCGTAATGGGGACTTTTCTACATCGGTTTTCGAACGATATGCCCGTTGTGATCAGGCCTTCGTCCTTTCTATGCTTGAAATGGTAGTCAACGGGGTATCAACCCGGAAAGTGAAAAATATTGTCAAAGAACTTTGTGGAGAAAAAGTCTCAAAGTCATTTGTCTCCTCCCTAACAGAAAAGTTGGATCCGGTTGTCAATCGTTGGGCTAATCGACCATTAAATACGATGTATTTTCCTTATATTTTCGTGGATGCCATGTACATAAAAGTCCGTGAGTATCAACGTGTGATATCCAAAGCTGTCTATATTGCGACGGCGATTAATGAGAACAACGAACGGGAGATTCTGGGGTTAAAAGTGGATCACTCAGAGAGCCATGAAGCCTGGAAGGGATTTTTTCAATACTTGCATTCGCGAGGACTCCAAGCACCCAAGTTGGTCATATCTGATGCGCACAAGGGATTAAAAAAGGCAATAGAGGAAGAGTTCGTAGGAACTACTTGGCAACGATGCACCGTGCACTTCAAACGGAATATCTTTGATAGCTTGCCAAAGAAAGATAGTGAGAAAGTGAAGATGGGAATCAAGAGGATTTTTGAAGTGGTCAAGCCTCAAGATGCCAGGAAGTTAAAAGAGGACTTTTTAAGGGAGTTTGGCTCCGAAACGAAATTGGAAAAGACGATTAACATCTTAGAAGAAGGCTTCGAAGATGCCATTCAATACTTAAATGAGGAAGAGAACTATCATAAACACATACGAAGTACAAATTCACTGGAGAGGCTGAACCAGGAAGTCCGGCGTAGGGAAAGGGTGATTAGGATTTTCCCAAATACCCAATCAGCGTTTAGGCTAATTGGAGCTGTTTTAATGGAGTATGCGGATGAACAATCTGGTAAAAAAGTGTCAAAGGCATAGGGGGTAGCGCGGAGCGCGCGAATTTTGATTATTGAAGGGGTACCCCTTCAATAATCAAAATTCGCAATAAAATGATAAACAGCGTAAGTCCGAGGAAATGAATTTACACAATATGGTGGACTTGACAGAGAGTGACTTTTTTTGTTAATAAATTGTCGTAAACCCAAGGCTATTTCAATCCACACTCTCTATACAGAGAGTGACTCCTTCCAATGATGAGCAAGAAGAGACATTAAATTTCAATCCACACTCTCTATACAGAGAGTGACATCCCAACAACAACATACCACTATCAATTAATTCTATTTCAATCCACACTCTCTATACAGAGAGTGACTAATAGGAAAATCCCCCAACCTTCTCCGTTAATCATTTCAATCCACACTCTCTATACAGAGAGTGACAGAAGAACAAATAGAAATCAATAAGCGTACAGATAATTTCAATCCACACTCTCTATACAGAGAGTGACAGTTGCTGCTAGTTCATCCACTTCCATAGATTTAAAATTTCAATCCACACTCTCTATACAGAGAGTGACGTTTTCCCACTTTCGAATAAAGAAGTCTCTCAATCAAATTTCAATCCACACTCTCTATACAGAGAGTGACGTAGCCCGACTTGCCCCGGTCTAACGCAAGGATGAATTTCAATCCACACTCTCTATACAGAGAGTGACTATCAATTTAATCAAGAATTTGCGAGTGGTGGAATTTCAATCCACACTCTCTATACAGAGAGTGACGTAGAAAGCTTGGACTTATTCAACTGGAAAGATATTTCAATCCACACTCTCTATACAGAGAGTGACTGTCACCATCATAGTAAAGGTACTCAAGGAAATAAATTTCAATCCACACTCTCTATACAGAGAGTGACACTGTAAGGCCTAGAGTAATCATATTGGAAAATGTTATTTCAATCCACACTCTCTATACAGAGAGTGACAAGATACTCGCAGGCCTCGAACGCAGGCTAAACGAATTTCAATCCACACTCTCTATACAGAGAGTGACATTTTGTGCGGATTGGGGTCGGCAAGCTCATCCCATTTCAATCCACACTCTCTATACAGAGAGTGACTAGTTCATAAAGGGAAAATCGTACAGACAGGGCAAATTTCAATCCACACTCTCTATACAGAGAGTGACGGGAGACTGCAAACGATTTTTATAAAGAATTAGAATTTCAATCCACACTCTCTATACAGAGAGTGACGAGATACAAATACGTTTTTATAATAAATTAGCGATTTCAATCCACACTCTCTATACAGAGAGTGACCGCAAGATATAGTAAAATCTTCCACCAATTCTACTTCACCTTGATTTAAAAATAATTTAGACCTGCTATACCTTTACAGTTCATACCATTTCATTAGCAAAAACACCCTAATACTGCGCGAACCTCTCAGGGTTTTCATGTTCACTTACGGTTCGCACATTAAAGTACTAGTAAACTAATTGTCGTTGTAGCTATATTTTTAAAAGATCACTAGGCTCAAATTCGTACTTATCCTATGATAAGTGTACTGTTAAACTCGATTTCTGGCTACTGCCATTATAAAGTAATGACTTCGTGTAGCTGAACACCGGCAGGAATGTCATGATCAATTTCCACTGTATAATCTTTCGATGAGCGAATTACTTCTACGTCGTTCTTTCTTTTAATATTAATTTTTTCAAAGAGTGTATGTGAAGGTGCATTGCCATACTCACTTTCATGTTCAAAAATATAAAGGCCCCGTGTCGCCATCTGACCGCGTGCAGCGGAGCGGTCAAGATCCCACATATTGATTAATGACTCCCAAAACAGTTCAAGATCTTCCCCTTTTACCCCGGTTTGTTCAGCAAACATTGGGGTATAGAAACCATGCGCCACATAAAGTCCATAAGGGACATAAGCTTTTCGACCCATTTGGCCATGTCTCGCCTCCACCTCATCTTCTCCGGCATCTTTTTGAGAATCATTCGCATTCGTCAGCGCTACACGGGTTATGGTCATATCAAATGGGGTTATCGGATCAACTGAACGAGCAAATGTCAGTTGCAATGGGCCACGTACCTGCCCGGCGTTATACTTTTTCCCAGACATAACAGCTCCGAACATTCTTACATCATAATAATGAGCACACATCCAGTCCCGCGCATCTTTGATCGTATTGGCTGATGGATTTTCAGCGTTTTCCACCCCGACGGATTCATATGCTTTTTGCTGCTCACGTGATAAAATGCCTCTATGTTTTATATAAATATCATAACCAGGTTGCTTACCACGAGTCATTTGTACATAATTACGCACTTTTCTCTTTAACGCTACATCTGTCACAAGACCTTGCATCGTTTCAACATCTATACGCGGCAAATTCCCGGCATCTGGGTCCCCATTGGGATTACCATCAAGCACATCAAATATGAACATAAAGTCATAACGCTTCTTTTGATCACTCAAGTGTTTAAACATTATTTTTCCTCCCTTTTTGACCATAGGTCCTCTTTTTCGTGATAATAACCGAGGGCAAATTCAGCTTGCTCGTTTAATTTCAACGTTGTTGGTATTTGGTCGATCATTTTTAACAATTTACTTAATCGCTTGTCCAAATTAATCGCATGGCCTTTTTTTTCAGTTGCTATTTTCATTAAATGATACTGTGCATTTTTGATTAGCATGCCTATTACAGATTTTGGCGTTGTACTAACCGCTCCAAGATAACGGCTGCCTAGCGTCTCATTTGAGCCTATTGCATCGTTTTGAATTTTTTCCAATACGGCAAATAACCTGCCTAGAACATATTCCGTACTTTTGTTCCTCTCATCTGTTTTCACTGTCCACTCTCTCCCTTCGTTTTGGCTTACTAACCAACTTTTTAACACAGCTGCATGGCTAGGATACATGGCACCTTCTGCCTGTATCCGCCTCATTAAAGCAATCAGAATTCTCCCTGGTAAAGCCCTTCCTTGAAAAACCCAATTAAACCAATCTTGGATATCTACTTTTTTCATTTGTGTACTTGGCTTTTGATAAACTGAACCTGCCAAGGTAAAAACACTATATAAACGATCACGGCCTATATATTGAGCTTCTAAAAACTGAAGAATTCGCTCATGTATAACCCCCATTGACTCTTCAATAAATTCCCGGACGACTAATCGACCTTTATTCGGTGACAATACGAGTAAGCAAAAATCTTTAAAATTTGACCTTTCTTTTTTCCCCTTGAATACTTGCTCCAATTGACCTTTCATCTCTTTCAGATTTGCATCATGCATCATAACCATCGCATTAGCTACGTTTACCTGTGCAGAGGATCCTCTCAGCCAATACACATATGCTAAATCGCCTACCGAAAACATATGGTCGCCTGCATCGGTTTTAGGAGGCTTTTGCAATAAATAGTCCAAAGTTTGGCCATACTTCTGATCACAAACAAAACAAGTAGGTGCCACATACGAATTTTTATTAAGATGAGATTCATAGGCATTCTCATTTGCAGATATCATTTTCGTCCGTTCCCCATTAATAATAAAATGAATAGAGTGACGCTCCATCACGGGTGCTACCTTTCCGCAAAATTGACAGGGAATAATGTATGACTTTTCGTCAGGTTCCGGTTGGATAAAGGAAGACCAAAAATTCGCTACACTTTTGTTTTCATGTAAATAATTCTCGCCGCGAATTCGAAACACAATGAAATCATTTACTTTTAAATCTTCATCAAAGCTAATATCGCTTTTTAAAACTGATAATAGAGCCTGGGCATCTTGATCACCTGCTACAGCAATATACTCCTCCAGTAAACTAGTATATGCTGCATGGCGTATTTGACTTCTTTCCCGCTCTTTATCTGAAGGTGCCCAACCAAAAACGTAGTCGGCTTTATCGACAAGGAGGATTGGCGTAATGCTACTACCTGAACGCCCAATCGTTGGGACAATCATCTCGTTCTTATTCGCTTTATTAAAAATACAATCTCCATCGTCTATGTCAACAATCCAGTCAATCTTTTGCTTTTTGAAACCTAGAGGCGGAAAGACCTCCGGATGCTCTTCAGCAAATTCAATCAAGCGTTGGATATACATCGCGATATACCTCCTTATACAGTTGTTGCGGAATAACCAATGTCCCTTTTTCAACAGTTGCCTGAAAGAAATAAGGTATCGCATTAGATCCTTCTTTAGAATACCGATAATCGAAAAACATTGAGCCCAAATCTTCCGTCCATTCAATCTTCCGTTCTGTTCCTGTCACAGGACCAAAGTGCGCTGAAAACTCACGAGCTCCTAAGTACGGACGAGAAAAACATTGCCCTTTTTTAACACGGCGATTAAAAATAGATTCATATTTTTCAATTGGATCTTTCGTCTCTGGTAAAAGATGAATCTCAGCTTTAATGATATAGGCTACATTTTTCAAATACAGGGTATGGCGTATTTGTCGCATTTTATCTGCATATCGGTTTACCGGCCTCTTCATAAAGCTCTTAGTAATAGTTGCTTTAGTCGATATTTCATTACGAACAATAGAATGAAAGTTTGGCATCTGTAAAGCAGTTATGGATCGTACCCGGTATTGAAATTCAGGCTTCCAAAAAATTCCCTCTAATATCCCTCTTGCAGCTGAAGGAGTCATAATTGGATAGCTTACTCTTTCCACTTTTCCTTCTGGTCTAGTAAATAGTGCTCCCTCCCCCCACACTTTCACCTGAACCTTAGATGTTCTTCTCATTCTTTCACCACCCTAAAATGGAATGCCTATATGTTTATCATAGGAACCTGCCCAAACAGGTACTTCGTGTTTATAGTCAATATGCTTTTGCAAATACTCAGGTACTTGTACGGTATATGGTTGAATTTTCTTCCACCAGTTCCGGGTTTTCTTCTTCTTAAGCCAGTCCTGATTGAATCCTTCTGTATTTTCGCAAACAACAGTGATACCTTGAGATTCAATTAATTTAAATTTCTTAGCCACGGTTTCAAATAATAAAACCTCTTTATCTTTTATAATGGGATTCTTGCCCTCCAGTGACAGCATGCGTTTATAGAACAAAGCCATTTCTTTTTCTGAATAAAAAACATCCATTCCATATCTGTCAATCGCTGCTCTCAGTTGTGCGATCCCCGATCGATAAGATGACGATGGGTAAATGGGATTTTCCCATTCAAACAAGTAAACATTACCTTTCTTTGCCTCTCCTTTGCGATTGCAACGACCAGCTGCCTGAATAATAGAAGAAAGGGGTGCCAGTTCACGATACAAATTATTAAAGGATATGTCCGTTCCTACTTCCAGGATCGACGTTGCAATCACTAAAGGTTGGTGGTGTCTCAAGGATTTTTTAATTTCCTCTAATCGCTGCGCCCGATCCTTTCCTATTAATGCAGTAGAAAGATGAAATACTGGTCTATCCGAACATTGCCCATAAAACAGTTGATATAATTGCTGGGCTCGCTTCCTCGTATTTACGATGACAAGGGTCGATTCATAGGGTAGCATTTCAAGCAAGTTCTCCTCATTAATCACGCCGAGATGGTGATACGTAACCCTTCTTGGAGTTTCAACTTTTTCAAGTAACGAGATCGGTCTGTTCTGCAAAGCAAGTTTTTCGATCGTAATACTTTCGGTGAGAGGAAGAGGAGTGGCACTAACAAGCAATACGGTCACTCCGAAATACTCTTGTAAAATATCAAGCATCTTTAATATAGGTGTGAGTGTATGTGCCGGCAATAAATGATACTCATCTAAAATCAACACGCTGTTCGCGATCCTATGAACTTTCCTCAACTTAGAAGGCTGATTTGAGAAAAGGCTTTCAAAGAGTTGAACAGTTGTAGTAATAATGAATTTTCGATTATAGTTTTCAGTCGCTAAATGCATTTTACTTTCCAATTGTTCATTTCTATACTGTGCTTCCATTCTGAAGGCGCTATGATCCTCGATGACGTGTTCTTCGCCAAATATATCACGATAAATTCCACTTAACTCGGAGGTTAAATTGATCAGTGGTAAAGCAACGATAATACGAGACTTCGAGTATGTTTTAGCATGTTCCAATGCAAAAGCCAGGCTTGCAAATGTCTTTCCATACCCCGTTGGAAGGTTTAGTTCAAAATAGGAATGGGATACATTCCCTTTTTGTTCACATTGCTCTCGATAGTGGGATAGTTCTGTAGATGTAAGGGCTTTTATAAAGCTGTGAAAGGAATGTTGGAATTTATCAAAGGTCGGTGGCTCGTAGCCCCTCTCTAAAGCAAGCTCAGGGTTAAAATACCTTTCAGTGTCCAACCAATCAGCATCCACTAGTGCACTCATTGAAAAACGTGTTAAAACAGCTAAATAGTCTGGATTTTTCCATTCTGGACGTGAGGGTATTTTCCCCAACTTTTCAATTTCTTTTGACACAATCTTTTTAATCGTTGGCGGATATCCAATATCAGACATACCGTCATACCGTTTTATAAAAGAACGATCCAAATCATAGAGACCCCGGTGATGCCCAGCGACAATATTCTCCATTAAATACGCGATGTATTGGTGGGTATCAGGCAATCTTTTACGCTCCAAGGAAAATAAATAAGCTCCTGGCAAGGCATGCTTAACAGTCCCTCTTCTTCCATCTGGATTATGGATATAGACTTGGAATGCGGGTTGAAATTTTCCAAAATCATGGACCCGGGCCAACATGGGAGCCAAGCCGATTGAATCATATGCTAATGAAAATTTCTTAGCTAAGATCATAGTACCTTCACTGTGATCCTTCAGATAATGCGGCGAACTTTTATTTTTATCTTTATGGGCAATAAACTCTTTCACGTTCCTATTCAGCTCCTTTACTCCATCTTTAAATTCGCAATAATTTCATTTATCAATCTTCTCAATATATACATTATAAATAGATTGAACAAACGTCAATAACTAAATAAAAAAGACCCACTTNTGGTGATGACGACGGCTTGCGGAATGAAATAATAGTGTATGAAAGTGTATTAAATGGGAACCAACACCAAGTACCTGCAGTCATCAAGGCAAAAGAAGTGGAAAATAATGAATATTTCTTAGCCCTTGAATGGATAGAAGGGATACATCCGGAATTTGAGAATAAGAATCATAATGAAATAGTATTCACAGCGCTTGGAAAATGGACGGCGGAGTGGTCAAAACAAATTGAAGTATTATCTAACATTCCTAAGACCGAGTTATATGATATATCTAGTTTAGAAATTTTACTAAACAAACATAGCGAAAGTTTGAAGCACATGTTTGGAAATTCCTTGGTCACCCTGCTTCAACAAATCGTATCCTTCCAACACATTATTATCCAACATATAGAAAAATTCCCACTTACATTGGATCCTGGGGATATATCATTACATAATGTTTTGTTGGATCGAAAGGACAAGGTTAATTTCATTGATTTTGAGTACTGTTCTATTAGGCCAATGATTATGGTAGTTGAGCATTTTGGTGAGGAATATACATCCATCCCTTACCGGCAAAGTGATATTGATATCGCATTAAAAGCCTATGTAGATGCTTGGAATGAACATTCAAATGCTTCGATTCGATGGGATGATTTTGCCCGTTCCCATCTATGTGCAAGAATCTACTATAAAGTAGGGAGCTTTCTTTATTGGATTAAGGAAATCGTAGGGGGTGATGATTCAGAAGAAATTAAGGAGTGGGTCAAAAAAGGACAGGAACAGCTTCAAGAGCTGGTCAATCACTTTAAAATGAAGGGATTTCTTACAAATAGGATGTAACAAAGTTAGTGAGTAATTTTACCAAAGGATTAGAAAGTTAGTAAGATAAAGGAGGCAGGCTGAATGAATTATGAACGTGGCGGTGTCGTATTTATCCCGCATTAACTGGCTGTTAGACCCCCCACTTCAAGAATTCGAGGAGAATACAAGAATTGTAAGTGGGGGATCAACAGCCAGTAAAAGCCCGATTGGTTCGGGCCCGCAGGACGCGGGTCACAAAGGCGTTGCAACAGGATGTTGCGAATTTAGCCTTTGTTCCTCTAACAATCAGTGGGGGATGAAGAAAACCCCCACTGATTGAAGTTTCACTTTATTTGCTGTATCTTACTTGGTGTAGGTCTAGGTTTTTTATTTGATCAAATTCCAGCTGGAGCATTAATTGGCGTTGGTGCGGGATTTTTGCTCATGGGGATTATCGGGAAAAGAAAATAAGGGGGATGTACATATGAGCTATGAACCACCAAAGCAAACAATTAGCGTATCGGCTTTTCTTCAGAATGAAGAGGGTGAGGTGCTTTTACTCCGAACTCATTGGCGAAAAGACACTTGGGAAATGCCAGGTGGAAATGTAGAAGTAGGAGAGCCGTTGGACGAGGCTGTTTGCAGGGAATTTTTAGAAGAAACAGGAATTGTGATTCGGCCAATTGGAATTACGGGAATTTACTCCAATACGACAAAAGCTACAATAGGTGTAGTTTTTCGTGCAGAATATGTTAGTGGAGAAATCAACATTCAACCAGAAGAAATTTTGGAAGCACGCTATATTAAAATCGATGAATTAAATATTGGTGAGTACATAACTCGACCCCAACAAAGATCGCGTACACTGGATGCGATGAAGGCGAAATATTTTATACCATATGAAGCGTGGAAAATGGAGCCTGACTATCAACTAGTGTCGAGGTTGGAAAAAAAGATAACGCTTGATGTTTGATTCGATATTTCCATCTTCCGTTAGATAAAAAAGAAAGAACCGTCAACTTCCTTATTGTATGACGGTTCTTTCTTTGCCCTTTCATTGTTCTCCTTGAAAAAGATTGTTAAAATATATATATATAAATTTAAAGTAGACAGGAGTATCAGTTTGCCGAAATTAAGAAATGTGATTCTTTTATTGCTCATTGCATTAGGGTTTTGGCACTTTTACGGTGAGACATTAAAAACGACAGGTTTCCAAGGAGTTTTTGATGAAATTCAATCCGATATTAATTTGATAAAAGCAAATCCCCTTTTTAAAAATACTGTGGATTTCGTAAAAACAGAAATCGAACAGTTATTAGATAAAAATGAACCGAAATCGAATCAGCCAATTGTGGAAAAACCTCAGCTTGATATTCCAACAGATCAAACGTTTTCTGTGCATAACATCGAAATAGGTGATGCACGTTCTTACGTTGAAAAAATAGTAGGACAACCAAAGCGTTCTTCCATGAATGAATATGGGGTAGACTGGGTCGCTTATCATGAAAGCTATCATAATTTTTTCATGGTTGCTTATGATAAACAAGACCTTGTCGTCGGTTTGTACACGAATCAAGATTTATTATCTTCAAGTGTAGGAATAGAGCTTGGAACAACGCGAGAATCAGTCTTGGCAATGAACTATGATCCACTCGAATATATTCGAAAAGGGTGGGTATCTTATCAAATTAATTCTGAGGAAGAGTATGATTTTTTTCAAATTGACGATAATTATGTAACGATTTTTTATGATATTGAAGAAGGTAATTCGGTGACAGCCATCCTCATTGTTAATGATAATCTCGAAAAAATGAAAGAGGAAATTTACGGAAAGCCAAGCAAAGAGTTAAAAGAAGGTTTTGAATATCAACTGTTTGATTTAACTAATGCTGCGAGAGTGAAGAACGATCTTCCAGCACTTACATTTGATGAGGCAGTTAAAGAAACAGCACGCAGTCATAGTACTGACATGGCTGAAAACTATTATTTCAATCATACGAATTTAGAGGGGAAATCACCTTTTGATCGTATGGCAGAAGATGATATCGTGTACAGCATGGCTGGTGAGAATATTGCCATGGGTCAATTCAGCAGCATTTTTGCCCATGAAGGCTTAATGAATTCTCCAGGTCATCGAAAAAATATATTACTCCCAGAATATGAAGCGCTTGGTGTTGGTGTTGATTTTAACAAAGAGTCGCAACCTTACTATACTGAAAATTTCCTGAGTCAATAATAAAATTTGATCAAAAAACAACCTCTGTATTGCACAGATTGATGTGACCCCTAAAAGTTAGAGTTTTATATTATGCAGCTAACTGGCTGGTGTGAAGACGGTATTGAACCGGGCTCATGCCAGCCAATTTCTGTTTTATCCGTTTGTTGTTGTAGTACTCGATATAAGCTTCAATAGTCCGTTTGAGCTCCTCATATGTGCGTGGTGATTCGCCATAATACATTTCCTGTTTCAATAAACCAAAGAAATTCTCCATAGGAGCGTTGTCCAGACAGTTTCCCTTCCGTGACATACTTTGAAATACTTTGTGTTCTTTCAAGGTCGACACCCATTTACCATGCTGATAATGCCAGCCTTGATCTGAGTGAATGGTAGTCCTGTATTTGGCATTCTTTACAACGTCAAGAGCTTCCTCCAGGGGTTTCATCACAAGGTCAAGTGTCGGACGCATACTTATGCCATACGATAGAATCTCCCCATTATACATGTCCATTATTGGACTAAGATAGAGTTTTACCTCATCTGAACATTTGAATTCTGTAATATCTGTAGTTAGTTTTTGATAGGGGATTGAAGTATTGAATCTGCGGTGAATTCGGTTTTTCACCACTGTACCGATACTCCCCTTGTACGAACTGTAACGACGTGATTTTCGGGTGAACTTATTGCCTTTCAGTCCCAGCTTTCCCATTATGCGTTGCACTTTTTTGTGATTTACTATGATGCTGCGATTTTTTAATTCTAGTTGAATTCTACGATAACCATAGTTCTCGTTGTGCTCGTTAAAGATGGATTGAATTGTGTTCTCTAGCTCTTGATGAGGATTCCCCTGCTTCAATCGTTTTACATGATAGTGATAAGATGACTCGGGAATACCCACGATCTGAAGTACATCCTTCAATTGAAATTTTTCTTTGAGTTCGAATGATAACGCTGCTTGTGCTTTTCGAGATAACCGTCCGGATCTATCTGAAAAGCTCGCAACTTTTTTAGGTACTCCACCTCCAAACGGAGTAGCTCATTTTCCCGTTCTAATTTCTGTTCACGTGTCATTTTATCCTGTGCTGTTGGCTTTTGGATTTTCTTAACGTTCCTCACTTTATCAGGCATAATCGGTCGTCCTTTCGGGTTGCTCAGGGCTTCAGTACCGCCTTCGAGGAATTTCTTCTTCCAATCAGCGAGCATCGAAGGATTCGTCAATCCGAAATGGAGTGCTGTTTCTGTCTGTGAAGCGCCTGTTCTTTTCATAAAGCTTAATACATCCAACTTGAAATGAACAGAATAAGATGCATTCTTTTTCTTTCGGAATAATCCCTCCATGCCAAATTTCTTGTATGCGTTGACCCAATTGATGACCTGTTTCTTCGACTTCACGCCATGTTTTTCTGCCAGTCGTTTATATCCTATTTTTCCTTCTAGATATTCACGCACCACCATCACCTTAAAATCATCTGTATATTTAGCCATAATAAAACACCCCAAAAGTTAGATTTTGACTCTAACTTTTGGGGTGCACTTCATTTTCGACAGGTCTTTTTTACATGATAAAAAGATTATTTCAATCCACTATTACCATTTATAAAAGTAATAGACAAGAATACAGGAACATTTTACCAGCGTACGCCTTTATATACAACTTATTCTTTCTTCATGAGAGATAGCAAGAAAAAGTTTCTAATCCTTTTTATAATATATTTTTTGTCCACACTCCTAATATAGGGAGTGACTAAAAAATCAGAAAATAAAATACTATCAATTGAATATTTCAATCCACACGCCCAATACAGGGAGTGACGAATATAAGTTGTTAGATAAATATCCTTTTATTTAATTTCAATCCACACTCCCAATACAGGGAGTGACTTCGTGTTCAGGATGCTTCAATATGGCGTTTCTACGGCATTTCAATCCACACTCCCAATACAGGGAGTGACAAATCGTTAGAAAAGCTTGGTATCCTTCCTGATATTTCAATCCACACTCCCAATACAGGGAGTGACTCTCTGGTTGTGCTTTAAAGTTCAATTCTAAATCAATTTCAATCCACACTCCCAATACAGGGAGTGACGATTACCTCAGTGGTATGTTAGCTTCCGCTACAATTTCAATCCACACTCCCAATACAGGGAGTGACTCGGGACGATTTGATTTTGAGTATTTTTATAATTTCATTTCAATCCACACTCCCAATACAGGGAGTGACGGCTTATCTTTTTCATCTAGCCATTTCATTACCTTATTTCAATCCACACTCCCAATACAGGGAGTGACATGTTTCTGTTTTAGATAAGATCAAAGAATTAAATATTTCAATCCACACTCCCAATACAGGGAGTGACTGTAGAGCATAAATCGATTGATTATGTTGAATGGAATATTTCAATCCACACTCCCAATACAGGGAGTGACTTATTATTGTCCCAACGCTGTCCCATAGCTGTCTCATTTCAATCCACACTCCCAATACAGGGAGTGACAACAGCATGGCCTCATTGCCACTAAAGCTGTATCGATTTCAATCCACACTCCCAATACAGGGAGTGACAGGAAGAGAGGGACGCTATTCATTGTTCGAATAAATTTCAATCCACACTCCCAATACAGGGAGTGACAGGGCTTGCGGATTAATCACTCGAATTTATGCAGCATTTCAATCCACACTCCCAATACAGGGAGTGACCATAATCCTCGCGGCATCCAGCGAATCGTATCGATTTCAATCCACACTCCCAATACAGGGAGTGACAAGTCGCTAAGGTCCAACATGGTCAGCGTTTGGATATTTCAATCCACACTCCCAATACAGGGAGTGACAAGGGATGGACAGCTGGGAGGGGAAATGATGGACATTTCAATCCACACTCCCAATACAGGGAGTGACCTAACTCCAATCCAATCGACAATATAAAATGCAGGCAAATTTCAATCCACACTCCCAATACAGGGAGTGACGTTCTACGCATTGACGGTGACTATTCTACTATGGAATTTCAATCCACACTCCCAATACAGGGAGTGACCGCAAGATATAGAGAATAAACACACTCAATTCACTATATCCTGTTTATTAAGAAAACATTTTACACTTTCAATATCATTTTATCTCATAATAACGGAATAATCACTGAAATACTGCGCGAACCTCCCTAGGATTTCATGTTCACTTCAGGTTCGCGTACAGGGTGAATGCATTTGTCACTTTTAAAACTACTAGAGCAGGTAGATTTTGACATAAATGTTGATGTCTAAAGTCGTATTTCCTGCTGAAGTCATGCTTATTGAGCGCGGAAAATACCCGCCATTTGACATTCGTAAAATAGCTTCTTTTTTCCACCTATCAAACCGCCTCAATAATCACTAGACTCCTCCAACTCTTTTTTCATTTCTTTCACTTTCTCCACACTTAACTTCGATATTTCCACAATCAGCTCTTCCTGTAAACCCTTCTTAAGCATTTCGTTAACAAGTAATTTCTTTTCATGCTCTATTCCCTTTTGGAAGCCCTGTTCTATTCCTTTATTAAAACCCTTCTCAAAAAATGAATTAGGCAAACGAAATAGTTGTTTCGCTTCCTCATGTGGAAGTTTTGCAATCTCCTCCATCATCTTTTCTTCCTCCTCCTCATTTAACTTTAAGTAGGTTTCAAAAAATCCGTATAATAATTCCGTTTTAGCAGGATCTAGTTCCATTCGGCTCATCATTCGCAAAAATTCCAACTTTACTTGAATGCGTTCCCCGTCCTTATATCCCATTTTACTTAGAAGTGCGGCGACCATCGGATTATCTGCCTTCAAATAAGATCAAGATGAAAAAAGGCTGGAATCATAATGAGGTGAGGTACTATAGTGTTTAGAGTGCCAGGGACCTGTAAGCTTATAGATTTTTACGATATGTCAGGTACTAGATAATTACCGAATTTCCCTAGTACCTGTTCACAGCTGGATCGGCACCGAAATTAATAATGAAATTCGGAATTCGCTATGAAACCTCCGTCCAACTTCTATTTAAGTAATTCCAACATATCCATGGGGTTTTTATTTGCTTGGGCAAAAAGGAAAAGCGACTCGGCAAAGCAGAGTTGATTTATACAAGGAATCCGGAAGGCAGGAAATCCCTGCTCACCGCGAGAATAAAGGCGATGTCAGCGGCGTTTGTGAAGAAATCAGAACGGGTTAGTGAGTGGCGGTAGGAATGGAAGGCAATTTTCAATCGACGCCTCCACTACAAGGAGCGACAGCTATACGAACCGCCCCGCTCGCCGAAAATTTTACCATTGTCAATCGGCAGATATTATAGTAATATAATAACAGAAGCTGCATTGTTCGTATTCAAATTAAAGTTTTAACCTTTATGCTGTAAAAGGGAGTTTAAAATTGGTGCATGAATGATAGGCCTCTGTCTATACGACATGGAGGACAGGCAAGATTGTATCTGCAAACACCCACTTTGAGGAGTGGTGGTTTAAAACTTTCTTAGAATCGTTACGGCAAAGGCGGCTTGTACATAATATAAATCAATCAGTCCTTGCGAGGGCTGTTTTTTTGTTTTGAGTGGATGGATATGAAAAAGCTAACAAAAAAGTCGGTTCCCTTTCATAAGAAGGAACCCACCGTTTTTTGCCCTTATTGAAAACTTTCTATCTTTTCAATATCCTTCACTTTTGCCTTGCTTGGTGTCTCCCCGCTTTTATCCTCGTTCAGCGACGCTTTGATTTTATCCCCCTCTGCAAAACTCTTGCTGTCTACACCTTCCAGAAGAGTAAATTGCATGTTAAAAATGCCGATGCCCGATTTCTTAATCTCATCTTTCATCACCACATAATCAAGTCGATTCATATCTTCGCCGATCAACAATGTATCGTCTTTCACTTCAAGCACATAACCTTGCACGATTGTTTCCGGATTTTCCGCAGGAGGCTTATCCGCCTCTGAGATGATATACTCAGCAATTTCATTAAACTTCACGGCATCCTTCCCATCATCGCACGCAGACCAATGGAATTCACGTTCAGCACCGTTAATATAGACCAACAAATCATACTGAATCGCTTCTTCGCCGCCACAACTCTTTGTAAAACTTTTTTCCTCTAAGTAATTTGCAAACACTAACTTTTTGTAAACCTCCTGCTTCATAACGGCGTTTTCAATTAACTTTATTTTACCAGTGCTTGCTGCTGTTTCACCCTCTTCATTTTTCATATTTGGCTTTGATGCCACTTCATTTTCCAACTGCTTCCCGTAATTCAGCCTAAATTCAAAACGATCTTGTAGCGCAACGTTGTAATGAATCGTCAACACTTCATCCATTCCAATAGGCTCATTGTCGCAATCCACCGCGATATAAGACGTATTGGCCGGATTCACTTCTTTTACAAAACGAGCGCAGCGTGTCGTAAAAATTTCACCGCTCCCAAACTTGTCTTTCGATGTATCGTATTTGATGTCAACCACACCATCCTTATAAGCCAGATCCGTAATAATCGGGTCCCCTTCGATTGTATAGTGGACAATCCGAATTTCAGCAGCATCATCGTTTTGTACTTTTTCATAATAAGCTTCCATATTCTCAATTCCTTCAATGCTTCCATGAGTATTGACGACATCAACATCTTTCACGCCTTTCACGCTCGGCTTCAGTTGCTCGCCCGCCGAGCCTCGCTCACCGCTATTTCCATTGTTCGCGCTTTGGCCACAGGCGGTGAGGACCAAGGCCAGTAAAAAGAAAACACCAGTGATGATGAGTTTTCGCATAGGCATGGCATCATTTCCTTTCTAGTTAGACTATCCTCTATACTCTTTTGACGAACCCACGGGAGAAAAGTTACACCATATCCGTTTTTAATAAACGGTCAATACAGGAAATAACATCTTAAATAAGAAACGCCGAACACCCATGTTGATGGCATCCGGCATTTCCACGATCGTCCAGCTTATTCCAATTTTTCCTTCCTAAATGAAGCCTCTAATCCGTTCCTTGCCAAAATAAAAATTCAGATGGGGCGGTGTGGCCGAAATTCTCCACGCCGTTATATCTCTTCTGCTACCTTCTTTATCTCTTTCACTTTCTCCACACTTAATTTTGTAATATCAGCAATTAAATCTATATGCAAGCCTTTCTTAAGCATTTCAATGACTAGTGTTTCTTTTTCGAGTTCTATCCCCTGCTCTATTCCTTGTTCTATTCCCTGCTCTATTCCTTGTTCTATCCCCTTTTTAAAACCCCTCTCAAAATATGAATTAGGTAAACGGAATAGTTGTTTTGCTTCGTCTTGCGGAAGTTTTGCAATTTCCTCCATCATGTTTTCTTCCTCCTCTTCATTTAATTTCAAGTAAGTTTCAAAAAATCCGTACAGTAATTCCATTTTAGCGGGATTCAATTCCATTTTGCTTATCATTCGTAGAAATTCCAATTTCACTTGTATACGTTCCTCTTCCTCATATCCCATCTTGCTTAGAAGGGCAGCTGCCACTGGATTATTTGTTTTGAGATAGGTTTTCCAATTCATTTTGATTAAATGCAGTTGTAAAAAATGAAAACTTAATGTATGGAAGGTAGGAAGGGATATTGTAAACGAATTTGGTGCTTCTTTCGTATCATTATAACTAAAAACGGCAATGGGTAAAATGGGCTTGCGGTGTTTTTCATAGAGGCGGCTGCAATAAATAAACATTCGTTCGTGGAATTCCTTCTGGAAGTAACTTTGCGGTTCAACGTGGATGAGAATGATCGTATCTCTATCCTTTAACTTCGTTTCGGCAAGAATGTCGATCCTTCTTTTCTCACCCTTTGTAATATCTGTGAAAACTTCCTGCGCTAAAAACTGTACGTGGGTAAAATCAATCTCCTGATATTCTTCAGGGAAAAACGCTTCGACAAATTCCTCAAAAAACGTTTCGATCAGTTCTTTAAACAGACGATCATGATCAGTATAACGAGCGGATTCCTCCAGTATGAAGGTCGTTGATAACACACTGGCACAACCTTTCTGAAAATTGAATTTTATATTGATAGTACAATTGTACTATTGGTGTACCATAAAGACAATAAAATCTAATTACTAATCTTACTTTGAATATCGCAATAATAGATCGCATGAGCCGTCCCTCTGATCTTCCAATTACTTCAACTCTTCTATTTCTTTCACTTTCTCCACACTTAATTTTGTAATATCAGCAATTAAATCTATTTGCAAGCCTTTCTTAAGCATTTCAATGACTAGTGTTTCTTTTTCGAGTTCTATCCCCTGCTCTATTCCTTGTTCTATTCCCTGCTCTATTCCTTGTTCTATCCCCTTTTTAAAACCCCTCTCAAAATATGAATTAGGTAAACGGAATAGTTGTTTTGCTTCGTCTTGCGGAAGTTTTGCAATTTCCTCCATCATGTTTTCTTCCTCCTCTTCATTTAATTTCAAGTAAGTTTCAAAAAATCCGTACAGTAATTCCATTTTAGCGGGATTCAATTCCATTTTGCTTATCATTCGTAGAAATTCCAATTTCACTTGTATACGTTCCTCTTCCTCATATCCCATCTTGCTTAGAAGGGCAGCTGCCACTGGATTATTTGTTTTGAGATAGGTTTTCCAATTCATTTTGATTAAATGCAGTTGTAAAAAATGAAAACTTAATGTATGGAAGGTAGGAAGGGATATTGTAAACGAATTTGGTGCTTCTTTCGTATCATTATAACTAAAAACGGCAATGGGTAAAATGGGCTTGCGGTGTTTTTCATAGAGGCGGCTGCAATAAATAAACATTCGTTCGTGGAATTCCTTCTGGAAGTAACTTTGCGGTTCAACGTGGATGAGAATGATCGTATCTCTATCCTTTAACTTCGTTTCGGCAAGAATGTCGATCCTTCTTTTCTCACCCTTTGTAATATCTGTGAAAACTTCCTGCGCTAAAAACTGTACGTGGGTAAAATCAATCTCCTGATATTCTTCAGGGAAAAACGCTTCGACAAATTCCTCAAAAAACGTTTCGATCAGTTCTTTAAACAGACGATCATGATCAGTATAACGAGCGGATTCCTCCAGTATGAAGGTCGTTGATAACACACTGGCACAACCTTTCTGAAAATTGAATTTTATATTGATAGTACAATTGTACTATTGGTGTACCATAAAGACAATAAAATCTAATTACTAATCTTACTTTGAATATCGCAATAATAGATCGCATGAGCCGTCCCTCTGATCTTCCAATTACTTCAACTCTTCTATTTCTTTCACTTTCTCCACACTTAATTTTGTAATATCAGCAATTAAATCTATTTGCAAGCCTTTCTTAAGCATTTCAATGACTAGTGTTTCTTTTTCGAGTTCTATCCCCTGCTCTATTCCTTGTTCTATTCCCTGCTCTATTCCTTGTTCTATCCCCTTTTTAAAACCCCTCTCAAAATATGAATTAGGTAAACGGAATAGTTGTTTTGCTTCGTCTTGCGGAAGTTTTGCAATTTCCTCCATCATGTTTTCTTCCTCCTCTTCATTTAATTTCAAGTAAGTTTCAAAAAATCCGTACAGTAATTCCATTTTAGCGGGATTCAATTCCATTTTGCTTATCATTCGTAGAAATTCCAATTTCACTTGTATACGTTCCTCTTCCTCATATCCCATCTTGCTTAGAAGGGCAGCTGCCACTGGATTATTTGTTTTGAGATAGGTTTTCCAATTCATTTTGATTAAATGCAGTTGTAAAAAATGAAAACTTAATGTATGGAAGGTAGGAAGGGATATTGTAAACGAATTTGGTGCTTCTTTCGTATCATTATAACTAAAAACGGCAATGGGTAAAATGGGCTTGCGGTGTTTTTCATAGAGGCGGCTGCAATAAATAAACATTCGTTCGTGGAATTCCTTCTGGAAGTAACTTTGCGGTTCAACGTGGATGAGAATGATCGTATCTCTATCCTTTAACTTCGTTTCGGCAAGAATGTCGATCCTTCTTTTCTCACCCTTTGTAATATCTGTGAAAACTTCCTGCGCTAAAAACTGTACGTGGGTAAAATCAATCTCCTGATATTCTTCAGGGAAAAACGCTTCGACAAATTCCTCAAAAAACGTTTCGATCAGTTCTTTAAACAGACGATCATGATCAGTATAACGAGCGGATTCCTCCAGTATGAAGGTCGTTGATAACACACTGGCACAACCTTTCTGAAAATTGAATTTTATATTGATAGTACAATTGTACTATTGGTGTACCATAAAGACAATAAAATCTAATTACTAATCTTACTTTGAATATCGCAATAATAGATCGCATGAGCCGTCCCTCTGATCTTCCAATTACTTCAACTCTTCTATTTCTTTCACTTTCTCCACACTTAATTTTGTAATATCAGCAATTAAATCTATTTGCAAGCCTTTCTTAAGCATTTCAATGACTAGTGTTTCTTTTTCGAGTTCTATCCCCTGCTCTATTCCTTGTTCTATTCCCTGCTCTATTCCTTGTTCTATCCCCTTTTTAAAACCCCTCTCAAAATATGAATTAGGTAAACGGAATAGTTGTTTTGCTTCGTCTTGCGGAAGTTTTGCAATTTCCTCCATCATGTTTTCTTCCTCCTCTTCATTTAATTTCAAGTAAGTTTCAAAAAATCCGTACAGTAATTCCATTTTAGCGGGATTCAATTCCATTTTGCTTATCATTCGTAGAAATTCCAATTTCACTTGTATACGTTCCTCTTCCTCATATCCCATCTTGCTTAGAAGGGCAGCTGCCACTGGATTATTTGTTTTGAGATAGGTTTTCCAATTCATTTTGATTAAATGCAGTTGTAAAAAATGAAAACTTAATGTATGGAAGGTAGGAAGGGATATTGTAAACGAATTTGGTGCTTCTTTCGTATCATTATAACTAAAAACGGCAATGGGTAAAATGGGCTTGCGGTGTTTTTCATAGAGGCGGCTGCAATAAATAAACATTCGTTCGTGGAATTCCTTCTGGAAGTAACTTTGCGGTTCAACGTGGATGAGAATGATCGTATCTCTATCCTTTAACTTCGTTTCGGCAAGAATGTCGATCCTTCTTTTCTCACCCTTTGTAATATCTGTGAAAACTTCCTGCGCTAAAAACTGTACGTGGGTAAAATCAATCTCCTGATATTCTTCAGGGAAAAACGCTTCGACAAATTCCTCAAAAAACGTTTCGATCAGTTCTTTAAACAGACGATCATGATCAGTATAACGAGCGGATTCCTCCAGTATGAAGGTCGTTGATAACACACTGGCACAACCTTTCTGAAAATTGAATTTTATATTGATAGTACAATTGTACTATTGGTGTACCATAAAGACAATAAAATCTAATTACTAATCTTACTTTGAATATCGCAATAATAGATCGCATGAGCCGTCCCTCTGATCTTCCAATTACTTCAACTCTTCTATTTCTTTCACTTTCTCCACACTTAATTTTGTAATATCAGCAATTAAATCTATTTGCAAGCCTTTCTTAAGCATTTCAATGACTAGTGTTTCTTTTTCGAGTTCTATCCCCTGCTCTATTCCTTGCTCTATTCCCTGCTCTATTCCTTGTTCTATCCCCTTTTTAAAACCCCTCTCAAAATATGAATTAGGTAAACGGAATAGTTGTTTTGCTTCGTCTTGCGGAAGTTTTGCAATTTCCTCCATCATGTTTTCTTCCTCCTCTTCATTTAATTTCAAGTAAGTTTCAAAAAATCCGTACAGTAATTCCATTTTAGCGGGATTCAATTCCATTTTGCTTATCATTCGTAGAAATTCCAATTTCACTTGTATACGTTCCTCTTCCTCATATCCCATCTTGCTTAGAAGGGCAGCTGCCACTGGATTATTTGTTTTGAGATAGGTTTTCCAATTCATTTTGATTAAATGCAGTTGTAAAAAATGAAAACTTAATGTATGGAAGGTAGGAAGGGATATTGTAAACGAATTTGGTGCTTCTTTCGTATCATTATAACTAAAAACGGCAATGGGTAAAATGGGCTTGCGGTGTTTTTCATAGAGGCGGCTGCAATAAATAAACATTCGTTCGTGGAATTCCTTCTGGAAGTAACTTTGCGGTTCAACGTGGATGAGAATGATCGTATCTCTATCCTTTAACTTCGTTTCGGCAAGAATGTCGATCCTTCTTTTCTCACCCTTTGTAATATCTGTGAAAACTTCCTGCGCTAAAAACTGTACGTGGGTAAAATCAATCTCCTGATATTCTTCAGGGAAAAACGCTTCGACAAATTCCTCAAAAAACGTTTCGATCAGTTCTTTAAACAGACGATCATGATCAGTATAACGAGCGGATTCCTCCAGTATGAAGGTCGTTGATAACACACTGGCACAACCTTTCTGAAAATTGAATTTTATATTGATAGTACAATTGTACTATTGGTGTACCATAAAGACAATAAAATCTAATTACTAATCTTACTTTGAATATCGCAATAATAGATCGCATGAGCCGTCCCTCTGATCTTCCAATTACTTCAACTCTTCTATTTCTTTCACTTTCTCCACACTTAATTTTGTAATATCAGCAATTAAATCTATTTGCAAGCCTTTCTTAAGCATTTCAATGACTAGTGTTTCTTTTTCGAGTTCTATCCCCTGCTCTATTCCTTGCTCTATTCCCTGCTCTATTCCTTGTTCTATCCCCTTTTTAAAACCCCTCTCAAAATATGAATTAGGTAAACGGAATAGTTGTTTTGCTTCGTCTTGCGGAAGTTTTGCAATTTCCTCCATCATGTTTTCTTCCTCCTCTTCATTTAATTTCAAGTAAGTTTCAAAAAATCCGTACAGTAATTCCATTTTAGCGGGATTCAATTCCATTTTGCTTATCATTCGTAGAAATTCCAATTTCACTTGTATACGTTCCTCTTCCTCATATCCCATCTTGCTTAGAAGGGCAGCTGCCACTGGATTATTTGTTTTGAGATAGGTTTTCCAATTCATTTTGATTAAATGCAGTTGTAAAAAATGAAAACTTAATGTATGGAAGGTAGGAAGGGATATTGTAAACGAATTTGGTGCTTCTTTCGTATCATTATAACTAAAAACGGCAATGGGTAAAATGGGCTTGCGGTGTTTTTCATAGAGGCGGCTGCAATAAATAAACATTCGTTCGTGGAATTCCTTCTGGAAGTAACTTTGCGGTTCAACGTGGATGAGAATGATCGTATCTCTATCCTTTAACTTCGTTTCGGCAAGAATGTCGATCCTTCTTTTCTCACCCTTTGTAATATCTGTGAAAACTTCCTGCGCTAAAAACTGTACGTGGGTAAAATCAATCTCCTGATATTCTTCAGGGAAAAACGCTTCGACAAATTCCTCAAAAAACGTTTCGATCAGTTCTTTAAACAGACGATCATGATCAGTATAACGAGCGGATTCCTCCAGTATGAAGGTCGTTGATAACACACTGGCACAACCTTTCTGAAAATTGA
Source organism: Bacillus niameyensis (assembly GCF_001375535.1). Taxonomy (GTDB): domain Bacteria; phylum Bacillota; class Bacilli; order Bacillales; family Bacillaceae_C; genus Lederbergia; species Lederbergia niameyensis. The sequence continues at coordinate 3,812,395 of NZ_LN831197.1, read as the reverse complement.
ATTTTATATTGATAGTACAATTGTACTATTGGTGTACCATAAAGACAATAAAATCTAATTACTAATCTTACTTTGAATATCGCAATAATAGATCGCATGAGCCGTCCCTCTGATCTTCCAATTACTTCAACTCTTCTATTTCTTTCACTTTCTCCACACTTAATTTTGTAATATCAGCAATTAAATCTATTTGCAAGCCTTTCTTAAGCATTTCAATGACTAGTGTTTCTTTTTCGAGTTCTATCCCCTGCTCTATTCCTTGCTCTATTCCCTGCTCTATTCCTTGTTCTATCCCCTTTTTAAAACCCCTCTCAAAATATGAATTAGGTAAACGGAATAGTTGTTTTGCTTCGTCTTGCGGAAGTTTTGCAATTTCCTCCATCATGTTTTCTTCCTCCTCTTCATTTAATTTCAAGTAAGTTTCAAAAAATCCGTACAGTAATTCCGTTTTAGCGGGATTCAATTCCATTTTGCTTATCATTCGTAGAAATTCCAATTTCACTTGGATACGTTCCTCTTCCTTATATCCCATTTTTCTTAGAAGGACGGCTGCCACCGGATTATTTGTTTTGAGATAGGTTTTCCAATTCAATTTGATTAAATGTAGTTGTAAAAAATGGGAAACTTCGCTAAAAGGAAAGAGATAAAAAATATACGACTGTCAAATGGTGCTTTTCATTGTACTTAAATAAAAGAATAATATGTGTCAAGTTAATATAAGTTCACGTCAAGCTTTACTGCATTTATGATAAAGATAAGTTTGTATAATTTAATACTTACTTTCCCCACGAAGTTTAATCCTTTATTCTATAAGCTTACTGATCAATCTACGTAAAGTTCATTTAAGTTCATGTCAAGCTTAATCTTCGTTGCGTCAAGTAATGACTCCTTTTAGCCAAGCTATATCAACAAACCCACCAAAAACAAGGTGAAATCGTATTCACTTCTCCCTATTCCGGGTTAAGTAAATTTGTTACGCGTCAAGCTCTTTCCAGCTCGGGGCAAGTTACTATATTAAGGTATCTTCGTTTTAATCTTCATTAAGAAAAAAACCAGCATATTATAATTGCAAGGTTCTTATTCGGAGGGTCCGTCTTCTCCACTACACAATATATAATGTAAATTCGGATCTCTTTCGGATGAAGCGACTTTTTTAACAAGCTTCTTACTTTCAAGGTTTTTTAGGATTTGTCGTGCATACTGCGGGCTTTTCCCTAATGCATCAGCAAGTTGCTTTGTTTTTAACTTATCCTTTCCATAAGCAATTTCCATCTAAAATATTGCGATCTGCTTGCGTCAAACCTCGCGTTTGCGCTAGCATCTTCTCCGATATACTTAACCCCGCCGCATCATCAGCCGCTCGATTGATCCGTAAACCTGACGCTATCTTCTCCATAACCTTCGAGGTCTGCGTTACATTTCGAAGCTGTTGATTGTATGCATTAAGAGCTGGGATGTTGTGACTGATTCGCATGTGTAATCTCCTAACAAAAAATATCTACTTATATTATCGGAAGAAATGTTGAGAATTGAAATGGTGGACCGAATTCGTCAGCACCTAAAAAATACAAAACTGAGCCAATTAATCTTGCAATCTTTAGAATCCGTAAGTTTCTTTTTGCTTTCTTATTAGCGATAAGTAATTGTTTCTGCATCATTAATCAGCGTTATGATAAAGTAACGATACTTGTAGCCAGTCCTTTATCATTTAACAATCGCTCTAACTTTCCAAAGCCTTCTTCCTTAAAATCTTCTGGAAATATAGCTATAAACTTGTATTCCGGAAGAGTATTAAAATATTGTATCTTCCTTTCCGTTTTCTCATTGTATCCTTTAAACAAATTAGAATTATATAATCCAAAATATTCGACAATGTATTTATTTCTATTCTGTTCGATGATCCAATCGGGGATATAGATTTCACTCAACTGTTTATTGAAAAATCGCTCTTGTTCCCGAATGATCGTTGCGTTTAAAACCCTTTGTAGTAAGTAATTATGAATAACTAATTCTTCTTGTGAATCACAAATTTGACCATCATCCCCCACCAGTAATTTAAATTCCTCTGGATGAAAGTCATGTTCCGGAAAGCTCTCCATAATCCATTTATAAAACTTACTATCATAATGACGATCTACCATACTTATGAATCTAGGGAAATTCTTGCGAAAGTAACTTCGGTTTAATAGAGGGATCTCATCACGCTGTATTTGATTTGTTTTACAATAATTTCTTAAGGCATGGATACGGTTTTCCCTTTTATACCAGTATTTATTAGGCACACGGGAAAATTCAGTGATCGCAAATTTCCCCGGATAAACAGCATTTATAATTTCAATAGGAGAACCGTTATATTTATCAAGTAGTCCACCTAACCTTGCTTGCTGAAGTTTTTTCTTTGTTAAAAACATAGGTATATCACTTTCCGTTTTACCAGCATCGATTATTAATCGACTAATTACCTTTTTAATATTTTCGATATCGTCCCAATATCCATTCGGCAACATTTTAAAATCTTCAAGTGAATAATAATCGGGAAATAAGAAGGTAACAAATTTTGCTATATTGTTAGAATAGGATGACAAAACACCCCCAAAACGATATCGGATTAACATCTCTCTATTAACTTTTTTAGGTGCATCCTTCAAAGGTATATTTTCTTGTTGTAGCATATGGAGAAATTGATTCTTCAAAACAGTGATGTCTTTGTGATAATGATGAGGAACTTTCTTGAAGTCTGTAGCCTTGAAGGTGTTCGGATAAAGTTCACTTAACAATTTGTATGGAGAATCTCCGTATCGTTTAAGTGGATTTGCAAAACCCCATGTTAAAAGTAATTCAGAATTAACAATAGTTGGCAGTTCAGATAACGCTATTCCCTCCTGTTCTAACTTCCATTCCAAAAACTCTTTTACTCGATTTTTATCAGACCAATAGTTAACAGGAACTCGATAAAAATCCCATTCCCTATATTGACCAGGATAAACAAAATGGATTAGCCTTCGAATTGACTTAAAGCGATTTAAAGCACCCCATAATTTGTTTTCGTGAATAATCTCCCGATTAATTCGAGGGATTTGCTCTTTTGATAGCCGCAATTTGATTTCGAGGACATATCGAACTAAAATAACAACTTTGCGATCGTCTTGCCATGTACCTTTTGGTAAACCACGAATTTGTCCAGATAGCAGATTATAATATGTAGCAACTATTGGATTTTCCATAATTTCATTGTGAGATAACTTATTTATAAAATTGGTTTTCATTCCTATCACCCAATACAATTATACCATAACACCGGACAAATGTTCGTGAAATTTAATTAAAGACTTCAGTCCTTGCATCTGGCACTAAGACTATCTATCTTCACTTTCATCCGCCTTTTAATTGGATGGGATGTTTCTCCATTCCGACAAAAATAGACCTAAGTTTAAACTTTTTCATGAGTGAACAGTCTTTTAATTTTTTCAGATCATAGTATACGAGTCTTAGAGTTTGATATGTTATTATAAATCAATCAGCTCTGATAGTTTGGGGTAATCCTCAGGATATGGCAATACCGATAAATGAAAAATCAGGAACGTAAGATACTTATCTACGTGACTATAAAACTCTTTATATGTCCCTATCTCCCTATGTTTATAAGCATGGATTGCATTCCTCCTCTTCTGGACAAAGGTTACCCATTCATTAAACTCTTTTGCTGGTTCTGTATTCCAAATTCTTTTTTCAAAAAAGTTTTTGATTTCGTCTAGAAACATACTATCCGGCATCCTCATCTTTCTATTTTTGTTTTTCGCCTTTTCAAAATCTTCCTTATAATCTTCAATGTACACTGATAAAAACAATTTTAATGTACCCTCAACCAGTGATCCCAGATTGGCCCAAGCTAATATTAGATCTCCCTCATAACTGTCTTTACAATCATAGTTATTCCAATTTTTCAAAGAACATGATAAGGATACTTGTCTATCTAAACGGGCTTTTCCCAAGTATTTTACTGTTTCTACTGATGCCCACCCATTTGGATTGGACCAAAATTCCGCCATATGTTCATTAAGTTTAATTATGTTATTAACCGTTTCTAAGTACGTCTGCTTGTTTAATAGATGAATGGGAATTTCCATTTCTTTACTCCTTACTTCAAATATGATAAAAAGAGACCCTAGTAAAACTAGAGTCCCTTCCAAATAATCTAAAATTAACGAAGCAATTGCAATACTCCTTGAGGAGCTTGGTTAGCTTGTGCAAGCATTGCTTGAGATGCTTGAGCAAGAATAGAATTCTTCGTTTGTTCCATCATTTCTTTCGCCATCGTGCGAACATTTACTTTCATAAATGACTAGACTATATCTTCACCCTCTAGTGATCTAGTAGGGGTCGGGCACTTCGGATTCACAATGCTGATGGACATTGTTTCTCCTATGGATTTCATCATCTTAGCAAGGCCTTAGATGGTTTATCCTAGTCGTTGAACCTTCTCCACTCTTTCGAGATAGGAGCTTGGCTGCTGATTGCCCAATCTTTTCCTTTTTTCAAACCATCACGCTTGTCATTTCTAACTACGTTGTGGTAAGAAAAGCTCTAAGGGTTTTCCAGCAATTCACCCGATTATTATCTCTAGCCGTTACCAGCTAGGACGACTGTGCTTGTCACCGCCTTAGGCAGCTAAAGCATAATCAACGTCACGGATACGAGATTCCGCAGCTGTTAGGTTTTCGGAAGATGTTCCTAAGTTATTAATAGTGTGGTCTAATCTATTTTGCCAAGCACCTAAGGTAGACCTTTGTGCAGAAACTTCTCCAATAGCTTTATCGATTACCTTAATGGTTTGATCAAAACTAAAGTCAGCCGCTGATACATCTATTGCATTAATACTTGCTGGAATTGTACCAGTTCCTCCAGTTACGTCCTTGCCTAATGCACTAGCTTTCATATTATTAATACCAATATCTAATGTAGTATCACCATTGGCTCCTATTTGGAAAGATATTTGACTACCTTCCGTTACAATGGATGTCTTAGGAACATCACCCACAGCAGTAGTGGCAGAGAAACCCAATTTTAAACCAATTGCATCAAAATTTAATTCTGTTCCTGCGGCTACACTTGTTCCAATAGTGATAGTTTGTTCAACATCACCCAATTTTGCAGTTAAAGTAGCAGATGCATCCGCACCTGTTACGGTAAACTCAATAGTTTTTCCACTGCCGATTCCAGTAACATCAATAGATACACCAGCATTTTTCCAATCAGCGGAGGACACCGTTGTCGGTTTTACTCCCAATGAACCATCTAATAATGTTTTGGTATTAAACTCAGTCTTTTCTGCTATACGAGTAATTTCTGTGTTTAATTGTGTAATTTCTTTCTGAATCTCCGTTAAATCATCTTCATTATTTGTTCCATTATTAGCTTGAACAGCTAATTCTCTCATTCTTTGTAACATTGAATGTGTTTCATTCAATGCACCTTCAGCAGTTTGGATTAGAGAAATCAAATTTGTTATCGTAGTGGTTCTTTATCCGCTACTTCTTTATGTTTCCATAAAGTTCAGATCATATCTTCATCCACTTGGGATGCCCCGCGCTCGTGGGTGGGTTATCGGTCTGGTTCCTCACCACCTGATCGTTACACCTTCCTAACTACTTTCAACCATTTCATTAGGCTTGGCTCGGTATTGCCCACCATCCATCTATAAATTTGATTGGTTTGGGGTTCCACCGAATTCACGGAGTTGTTCATCTAAGTATTACTACTTAGAGCGGCATTTCTAGTTTACCGTCTTGTGCATTACGAGTTGCTTGATCTAATCCTTTAACTTGCGCACGCATTTTTTCAGAAATCGCTAGCCCAGCAGCATCGTCACCAGCACGGTTGATACGTAGACCAGAAGCCAATTTCTCCATTGATTTTGATTGTGCGTTGGAAGCAGCACCCAATTGACGGTGCGTATTCAACGCTGCAATATTATGATTGATAATCATTTGTTTTTCCTCCTTGAATGTACCACCCACATCCGTGTGGACGGTTTTGCATATTTTTTAGCGAATGCAGAGGGTCGGCCGCCCCTTGCATTGCTTACACTAGTTATATCGTCATAGTTCGAGATTGTTTAATAGTTTTCGATAAAATTTTTCGTCTCTTTTTTGGAACTGAAGTCCTGTTAAAGAACAAAAGCGCAAGCGCCTGTTTAGCGACGTACAAATTTAAAGACTTCTGACGAGATAAAGGAAACACGGCGAAGCATGAGCCGATGTTGACTTATCGTAGGAAGAAGACGTAAATTTGTACGTCGCTAGGCGCTGGAGCTGGACGACAAACCTTCCTGTTAGAACTTATCCACACGCTAAAATTTTATAATTTCCTGGTGTACAATAAAAAACTGTCCTCCATTTCTACGAGAACAGTTTGTTTCTACCTCTATTCTTTTTTCACCTTCGCCAATACCCCAAACAAATCCCCGACACCCTCAGATGCCTCTGCATTTTCTTCCTGAATTTCCACCCAAACTTCCTTCCGATGAATCTCGACGTTCTTCGGTGCTTTGATGCCAAGCTTTACTTGGTCGCCTTTTACCTGTGTAATCGTGATTTCAATGTCTTCGCCTATTTGGATCGATTCGCCTTTTTTTCTCGTTAATACAAGCATCCTGTCACCCCTTCACTGTTTGCCCAAAGAGCGGGGTTTTCGTTTTGTAGTTTTCGTCATTTAAAATCACTTGCTTCGCATGATTTGTTTTTACATTAACGATAATTGGCGCCTGCAGGTTCGCCGTTGTCTTTTCAAATGGATCGTGCACAGTTAGGATGACAAAAGCACTAACGTCCTCAGAACCACTAATCTCCAATTGCTCGACCGTGTTTTCATCTAATGAAAAATTATATTCCTTATAAAAGCTATAAGGATCAGCGATGACAAATGCCAATGCTGGTGTTTCGATTGATTGCAGTACAGAAACAGATGACATATCTGGCAATGGCAACAAGGTGAATTTCTTTTCATCTGGGAAACCAGGAATGCCCTTTTCAAAAGTTAAAATGGAATCTTCCTTGACTTTAACCTCGCCGTGATATTTCGTTTGAATCATCATTTGTTCACGCTCCATTTACTATTTGACAAAATCTATCTTAAGACTATTCCGCTGTCTCAAATGTACATTAACCTCGCCAGGTTGGTAAGAGATCACTGGTTTCCGCGTATTTGCATCAATGATCGGCTTTCTTGTTTGAAACTGAATATCTGTTTTTCCTTGTTGGTAATGCAATTTTACCGAAAATGGTGAAGGTACGTATGTAATGTTTAGCTCGGGTGGCGGAGGATTGGCGTTGCGCCGCGCTTGCTCGACATAGGCGTTTTGACCATTTTGAATTTCGATCATCTCGTCTCCTTCTCGAACCGTGCGAGCGATCCCTTCCATTAATTTTTGGCTTCCTCTAACAGCATTTTCCTTTACACGCTGAAAAATACCTTTTATATCCATTTCTTCCCATGCTTGTGACTGATCAATCGTTAATTTTCCTGGTGTTGTCCGCATTTTTATTTCAGCTTGAGGCTGTTTGATATGTAAATCAGCTTTAGGCTGCTGAATTGATTGCTTTATTTCTTTCGTTTCAATCCCGATTTTGGCGAATTGTGATTCCATTCGAATCTGTGGGACTTGCATAATTCTCATCCCCTTTCTTTCAAAAAAGGGATGTCCCGCTCGAGACAATCCCTTTTTATTTTATCCCGCTTTAACTGGCTGTAAGACCCCAACTTTAAAAGAATTCCCGATAAATTCTGGAAGAGTAAGTGGGGATCGACAGCCAGTAAAAGCCCGATTCGTTCAACTATCAATCAGTGGAGGGATGAAGCCCCACTGATTGAAGTTTCACTTATCTTAAAAAATCCATTAATGTCGGCTGAATAATGCTCGCCCCTACAGACATTGCTGCTCGATGGACAGCCTCTTGCGCTTTGAATTCCATAACGACTTTTTCAAACTCAATGTCTTCGTTGTCGGACATGATCCGCTTGGCGATGACTTCCTGATTATCGATCCGCTCTTCCATAAAGTCTAGGCGGTTCGTTCGCGCTCCTAGTTCAGCACGGCCTGAGAGCATTTTATTAGAACTTGTATCGATACGATCTAAAAGTCCGTCCAAGTTTTGCGAGTCTCCACTTCTTAGTGCTTGCTCTAAATCAGTTAGAACGTTAAAGACACTGTCTGCCCCAGTACCGAAGACATCTTCCCCTTGCATATTGACAGCTACTTTAATTCCTTTTGCCAGTTCAAATTCAACATTATCCTTCGTGAAATTGATTGTATCTCCGACAATAGGCGGATTCAATGTGTTCGTACCATTGAAGATATATTTATCGCCAACTTTGGAATTGGCAATTGTTTTAATATGATCTTTTAATTGGGCAACTTCTTCAGCAACTGCCTCTAATTGATCTTCATCATACGTTCCGTTACTCGCTTGGACAGTCAGTTCACGAATTCGCTCCATTGCTTTACCAGCTTCATCAATCGCGGAATCAGCTGTTTCGACCCAGTTCCGTGCTTCAGAGAAATTGCGCTTGAATTGTTCAATTTCAAGAACATTCGTCCTGTAAAACATTCCCTTCATCGCCACAACGGGATCGTCGGATGGACGTGAGATTTTCTTCTGGGTTTGCACTTGTTCAAATAGTTTATCAAGTCTCGAATAGCTTTGATTTATATTAAACATGACATTTTTGGCAATCATGCCATCTGTTACGCGCATTTAATATCCCCCTTATCTACCAACAGTTCCCATGCCGTTAATGATTTTATCAAGCATTTCATCCACAACTGAAATCATTCTTGCCGATGCAGAATATGCATGTTGGAATTGGATTAAATTAGAGAATTCTTCATCTAAAGATACTTCACTAATAGAACTTCTTGTTTTTCCAATCGAGTCAAGAAGCACGGTTGTATTGTACTCTAAACGGTTTGCTTGTTGCCCTTTAACCGCCATTTCGCCAATAATCCCTTCGTAAAAAGATTGAAGAGTTCCAGATTTAATTTGTAAAGTTCCAAGACTTTCAAGACCTTCCATAATTCCGTCTTTAATTACGAGGTCTTTAACATCGGCTAATGCTTGGGCATTATCGCCATTTCCGCTCTCCATACCTTGTAAAGCAGCTGCTACCTCGGAAGGTTCCTTCAATAGTACAGAAATTCTTCCGGCCGCACCTTCGTATGAAGTGCCGACATCGAAAAAGTCTTTACCTGGATCATCGTTCAAATCTTGTCCATTTTTATGTACTTCATTGAAGGCTTTCGCAAACGTAAAAGCATACTGATCAAGCTGGTCAAGCATCTCGGGATACTCTACTTCGTAGGAGCGGAACAATGCAGATAAAGTTCCTTTTCCTTCTCCAAGGCTCGTATGAGAGAAAGACTTTCCATTTAGAGAGAGGTTCTCTTTCGCATCATCCCATTTTAATTGTTGAGCATTCTTATCTTGCACAAGAAGAACTTTTTCCCCACCTAGCGTAATATAGACATTCTTGCCACCTTCTGCCATCGGTAAAGAATTTCCGCCATATTGGATACTTTCTGTTTCGATTGGCACCATTTTCGATAATTCGTCTAATATACGGTCACGTTCGTCATATAATTCATTCGGTAAATATCCATGTGGCTCAACTTCACTTATTTGCGAATTGACCGCGGCAAGATCTTGAGCAAGCGCATTGATTTTCGTAACAGACAGATCCATTTCTTTTTTCAAATCGTTCTTAATTGTTGTTAAAGAGGAATGTAAATACTGAAATGTTTCAGCAACAGAATGTCCCCGTTGAATGACAACTCTGCGGGCACCTTCGTTTTCTGCATTTGTTGTTAAATCTTGCAACGACTGCCAAAATTGAGCCATCGCTTTCGAAAGTCCATTATCACTTGGTTCATTCATAATTTCTTCCATTTGTTTTAATGATCCTGCCAGTGATTCATAGTATCCTAATTTATTATTTTCACCGCGATATTGTCCATCAATAAATGAGTCACGAATTCGCTGAATCGAACCATCTTGTACACCTGTTCCAAGTTGACCAGGAATATGCGGACGGTTCAAAGATGCGGACGGGTATGGAGTAGTTGATTCAAAGTTCACACGTTGACGCGAATAACCAAGCGTATTTTTATTAGCAATATTATTGCCCGTCACATAGATCGCACTTTGCTGTGTATACATGCCGCGCTTAGCTGTTTCTAAGCCCATAAAAGTGGAGCGCATTAGTTGTCCTCCTATAAGGTTATAAAAATATGAATTGTGAATGGGTAAATCCTACATTACTAGTACTACTTAAGCTTTCGAGTCAAAAACTGGTCTGTCCGTTCCAGGATACTCACTTGCTTCCTCTCGTGTTTTCGTATAGTTCGGAAGTTCTGGTTCTGGCGCCAGCATATCCAAATTCATATTGACGAATTGGAGTGAGTATTGTAGCAGCTGCTGGTTTAAGTCATTAGCATTTTGCAGTTCTTGTAAAAGTGTAGAAAGTTGCATTTGCAAATCGTTCAGTTTTTCGCGTTCGGGTTCCACCATCTTGCTAATTAGGTCAGACATTGTCATACCTTTTTCACCCGTCAACAGTTCCACGGCTTGTTCGCGGCTTCGATTCGCAATTTGAATCTCTGCTACGAGTTTTTGTTCTTCACGAAGCAATTTCCCGAGAGCTTGAATGTCGTTCTGTTTCAAAGCAGCCGTTTTTTCCAAAGCTACTTTGTGTAATTGTTCATGTAGTGTATATAGTTTTTCCATTGATTCAATAAGTGTCTGGGACGTCATTTCCAAGTCCCTCCCAAGTTAAGTATAGATATTAATGAGTAACCCTTGGATTTCTCCAACAAGACCAAGTATGTCGAGGCCTCTTTTTTCTTTATCAAGGACAGTATTTGCCAAATCAATGAGTTTCTTGTCGACTTCTTTGACGATTTTATATACTTTCGTCCGGCCGCGCCAATCAAGCCCGCGTTGTTCCTCAAGCTGAAGTCCATTTTTCACGGCATCTTCCATAAAAGATTTAACAAGTTGCTTATATTTTTTAAAGTCCTCAATTGTTTGGGATTTGGCAAGTTTCTGGCCTTGAGCTTCTATATCGGCCTGCATTTTCTGCATACGGTCATAAACGATTTGTTCGCGACCTTTCGCCATTACTTCAGTGAAACGGACAGACTCTGTCGCTTCTTTGCCCTTTTTCTGAACTTGATTTATGCCAGTTTTCTCAATTCGGCGTACATCCATAAAAAATCACTCCGCGTTGTGTAATCCTTTTTCGCTTATAGCGTGAAATACTCTCGTATAGAAAAAAATACTCTCGTATCGCGCGAAATACTCTCACATAGAAAAATTTACTCTCGTATAGCACGAAATACTCTCACATAAAAATAAATACTCTCGTATCGCGCGAAATACTCTCACATAAAAATAAATACTCTCGTATGGCGCGAAATACTCTCGTATAGAATTTTTTACCCTCATCCAAAAGCAAGTTCACGGAGCAACCAGTCATCCCACCGATTGCTCCCCCCTACTATTGCAATAACTGCAAGATTCCTTGTGGTAATTGGTTAGCTTGTGCAAGCATAGCTTGTCCAGCTTGATTCAATATATTGCTTCGTGTGAAGTTCGACATTTCCATTGCCATGTCAAGGTCACGAATACGTGATTCAGCAGCTGTTAAGTTTTCGTTTGCTGTTTGTAAGTTTGTTACTGTATGTTCGAGACGATTTTGATAAGCACCGAGTTCAGCACGCTGTTTTGAAACCTTATCAATTGCTGAGTCTAATGACTGAATAGCTTTTTGTGCTTCAGCACTTGTAGAAACTTTGAGTCCCTTAACTCCTAATGTAGTTGCGTCCATTGCTCCGATTTTCACGGTCATTTTATCAAGGTTATTAGGACCTATTTGGAAGTCAAAGCCAGCTGTTGTTTTCCCATCCAATAATTTTTTTCCGTTAAAATCAGTTTTCCCAGCTATTCGATCAATCTCTTCAACAAGTTGATCAACCTCAAGTTGAACTGCATTTCGGTCACTCGTATCCATCGTCCCATTCGCCGCCTGCACGCTCAACTCCCGCATTCTCTGCAAAATCGAATGCGTTTCGTTCAATGCACCTTCTGCTGTTTGAATCAATGATACCGCATCAAGGGCATTGCGTTCTGCCATGTCAAGGCCGCGAATTTGCGAGCGCATTTTTTCTGAGATTGCTAGACCGGCTGCATCATCTGCGGCGCGGTTAATGCGCAAGCCAGATGATAATTTTTCCAAACTTTTAGATGTACTTGCCATCGTTTGAGATAAGTTTCTATATGCGTTCAATGCTTGGATATTATGATTAATTCTCATTGTTCTTCCCCTTTTTAAAAGTTTATTCGCGTTCTGAGACCATGATATTTTTTTCGTAGGCGCTCGTTTTTCTTAATCGTTCGCGCTGGGCATCTGTATTATCCATATTCATCGCTTCTGTCCAGGCACTAGCCAGTTGTTCCATGATCGTTAAAACTTCCTGTAAAATGGCTACATCTTTTTTCAAATTGCCTTGGATCACTTGATTCGCCATATAATTATAGAGAGTATCGAGCTGATCAGCGATAATGCCGGCTCCATAATTTATACCAACACCGAGTCGGTGGATCATGTCATTTACTTTTTGTAGTTTTTCATTTGCTTCTGCATACTGTTTTTCTTCGATGCATTGAATCGCTTCTTGAAGCCGCTGAATACATGCTTCATAGAGATAAGCTGTTAGCTGTTGTGATGATTTTTGATAGAGTAATTCTTCTGATAAAAAATCCATCGAATTTTGCCTCCGTTCCTTCTTTTTATCGGTTTTTCTATGAAATCCTTTAGTCTAATCGATCCATTTCCTCAATCAATAGTAAAATTTCCGCAATGACTGTATAAAGTTGTGGCGGAACATTGCTGCCGAGATCGATGTCTAATAGGTGACTGACAAGGCTTGGATCTTCTTGCATATGAACACCGTGTTCCTTTGCCATCTCCATAATTTTGACGGCCATTGCCCCTGTTCCCTGTGCAACAACTTGAGGGGCTCCTCCCTCAGCTTCATCATAGCGAAGAACCGCGGCAGAAGGTCCCTTTTTCAATCGGCGATTTTTCTGATTATAATAGTTTGCAATCATATGTGAATCCCTTTCTATACCGAAAAGTCATAGCCCCGCTCCGTAAAGGACGGCTGTTTCTTCACCGCCACATTCGCTACTTTCTTTTCATCGGTCGAAGATAGTTTTGTGAATTGAATGCCACCAATTCGATAGCCCACTTCTTCGAGCCGCTCTTTTGTTTTATCGACAATCGGTGTCATCCTCTTTTCAAATTGCGGATGATCATTTTTTAATGTCACCGAAAGCGTTCGATCTACAGCAGATAGGTGAATCCCTACGTCTCCAAGATGTTTTGTATCTAATAAAAAGTAGAGACTACAATTTTCCCAATCCATTTTTTGTCCAGATTGATTCGACTTCAGAAAAACTTTGACGTTTTCGACTTGATCACGCAAGATGAGTGGCAATGTGAATAACATCGTCTGCAATCCTGTTGAGTCAGGTTTACTTAATAATTGTTGACCCGTCATATTTTGAATCGCCTGCTCCGCCTTTTGGCTTGCCAGTTGATTTCCTTCTGTAGCTGCGAGTTTTAGTAGGAGTTGCTTCAATGATTGATCAGCTTCCGACTGGGATAGATTGCCGGCGACAAGCCGATGAGCAACTTCTGATTCATGACCAAGCCCTAAATTTCGTATATATTCAAGCGTATGGCGTGCAGTCGGTTCTCCTCTTAATGTTTGCAGAGGCTCGACTAATGCGCGCTCAAACTGATCTCTCATTGGTAATTCGTTCATCATTTCTTTTGAAACGAAGTGTTTTACTCGCTGATCAGACGGTTGGAATACTAGTTTTTCTACTGTCGTCCGCACTTCCTGAACGATCTCACTGGCCTTTGCTGTTTCTCCTTTAGCTAATAATTTTCTAGCTTCATAGAGTTGTGAACTTGATTGCAAAAGTTTCTTCTCCGTCGCCATATCAGCATAAAGCATGAAATCACTTTTTAAAATCGCGTTATCGAGCTGTTTAATCGCCGCTTCCAACGATGGTCTTGCTAAAACAGGTGATTGTTGCATCAGTTTTTCAGTGTTATGAAGCGCATGGCTAATGTCCCGTTGTACAGCTTTGAAATCCAGCGCTGCCTGAGATAACTTTTTTGTGATCGTTGTAACGATAAGATCTCTAGATTGAATTGGTATCGCAGCTAAAAATTCCTGACTAAATCGGTAAGTAGCATCCACCTCTTGGGGCAGTTGTGTCGCCTGCTGACCTTTTTCTAATCCAGCTAACGAGTTTGCCAGTTCTTGACGAGCAGCTAATTCTCTTCCAGAAGAAAGCAATTGCTCTGCTTTTCCGACAGCTTCTTGAAGTTGTTCCCCGTTTAAATTCTCCTTTAGAAACTGAATGACTTGAGTTAGATCCGGATTTTTCTTAACTTGCGCTAGTGTCTGTTGAATGATCGACGGTAAGGAATTCGTTTCCTTTATAGTAGAACCAACATTTCCAATCATGATGTTTTTTTGCAAAGAAAGAACTTCCCTTGCAAGTCCTTGATCATTCTGAAGTTCTGCTGAAAATTCAGTAACAATTTTCCCGAGAATCTCGTTCTGATCGCCACCTGACTGTAAAGAGCGAACTAAACCCTTGATTACTTGGCTTTTTGCCGGGTCTTTTGTTATTTGTTCCAGTCGCTTCAAAACATCTAGTAGACGCGAGCTATCATCCTTTGGCAGGCTTTGGTTCACTGCAGTATCTAATGCCTTTGCAACGTCTTCGACTACCTTCCCAAACTTTTCTCCATGAAGCGCTTCATGCACGGTTGCTAATTGTTGCGGTGTAAAATCCAACTTTTTTCCAGCCATTTGAGCGATCGTTTCAAGCTTTTGTTCAGTTGTTCCTGAAGCATGGTCCAAAAACGCTTTAATATTCTGTATCGTTTCTCGTGTAATCGGAAGATGCTGTTGATTCAAGATTCCAATCGCCTGTCTCGTACTATCTGGCAGTCCTGTTGTTTGTGGGCGTGCCGCTTCTGGTTGATTAGGGGCAACTTTCACAACAGGAGGTTCGGTCTTCGTCAATTGGACATTTACTTTTCCGGAATCAGGCAATTTACCTTCATACTGTACACGCAGTTCTTGTCCTTTTATTTGCAGAATCGCTTCATTACCAGGAAGCTTCTCCTTTACAGTTGCTTGATAAGCTTCCCCTTCTTTGAGATTTTTCGGCACATCTAACGGACTAAACATTGCTGTTTTAACATCATTATTTACTTGCATCTATCTCACACTCCGTAAAGATTGAACGTTTAAGCCAGCTTAAAAAGACAAAAGGGAACCCGCCCCTCCGCTTAAGCAGATACCCAAGATGTTGGGGCTGATTCCCTCAATCATCCGGACTCTTTATTAAACGCAAAAGGGCAACTCAAAAAAACCATTATTCTGGTCTTTTTTTGCGAATTTGCGTTCAACCTTGTTGCTCTTCCTTGAGCAATACTTCGAATCCGTTCGATTTCGCATATTTTATATAGTTTGGATTTTTTTATAGTCCAAAAAATTTAGCCATTCCTTCGGCAACCTTTTTCGGATCAACCTTATACTCGCCGTTCTGTACTTGATTCTTGAGTTCGGCAATTCTCTGTTCACGTTCTATCACAATAGACGGAATTTGCTGCATCTTCTTCGCCTCGGAGGAGATCTCTACTTTATCTGTTTGTTTAGTCGTAGCAGCCTGCTCTTTTTTTGGGACTTGTCGCTGATAAGGCTGATTTTCCACATGACGATATGGATTAATTTTCATTTCATACCCTCCTTTGCACCCGTCCGTGAGTCTGTTCTTCTTATTATATCGGTTATAGCTTAAAATTGTTTAGCAATAATTATTCGCCAAATTTCGGCTTTCCTTGAGAGTAGTACGCTGATTTTTTAAAGTTCTCGATTCGTTCCTGTTCTTTGTCGAAAACTTCTAATTCATTTTTTATGTTTGATGTGCAGGAATCACATAGCTTTCCTTTTTTTATTATCTTGCCACATTGATCACATGGATATCCCAAATTTGGAAATTGGGTAGTATGAAGGCGACCGCGCCGCACCCATTTATAAAGGAGGCTTTCCTCAACCCCGGTTGAATTCGCTACAGTCTCGATCGTTGCAGCCCGATTTTCCCGTTTCCGTAAAAATTGATAAACCCGATCATAGTCGGCTTCCTCTTGACGATAACAATCGGCACATACATCACGAACCGCATTTTTCATAAAAATTTTACCACAAGTTGGACAATTTATTATATCCATGGAAAAAACCCCCCGTACTCAATATCATATATTTTATATCGGTACGTTTGAATAATTTTTTACTTGTGTCGAGACGTGACCGAGTTTAATTTTCGCTGAACAGGGATTAATTCCCTTCGAACGGGTTTATTTCTCTCCGAACGGGTTTATACCGGCCATTTCAATAAATTTAAAGCGCCTCATCCCCTTGCCAATGTAATCGCGTGAACTTGCCCTGCACCTGCCTCCTTCAACACTTTAGCTGCGTGACGAAGGGTTATTCCAGTTGTGTAGATGTCATCTATTAGCAAGATGTTCTTCTCAAAAACTTGCTTTTTATCACCACAAAATCTGAAAATCTGCTGTTGCGATAAGCGTTGTTTGCGCGTTTTCTTTGATTGCCTTTCGGAATGGATTCTTTCCAATACATGGTCAGTTTCTATTCCAGCCACTTGGCCCAGGGCTTCGGACTGATTAAAGCCGCGCTCGAGCAATCGTTCTTTACTAAGCGGGATTGGGACGAGCATTTCATATTCTATCGTTCGTAATTGCCTTTGAAGTTCTCCTGAAAAAATCTTCGCTAATTCATAATCTCCGCGGAATTTAAAACGAGCAACGACTTCTTTTAAAAAGTCATTGTATTGAAAAAGCGAAATATTTTTCTCTAATGTATTTGTCCAATTTGGATCTTGCTCCCACTTTATACAGTCAAGACATTTATTTTCTTTTATATACTTAGGGGCTACATTTTTTAATGGACGAGAACAGCTTTCACAACATGCTTCTCCAATCAATAATAATTTTCTGTCACACGATTCACAAAGCTTCGGTTGAACCGTAGGAAAAAGTAAATTCCGCCATGACATCTCTAACGCTATTGCAGTGTCACAGTATAGGCAATTCATTGGTCAATCATCCCCTTTTTCGCAGCCTCTTTATTCATATCATCGATATGCACGAGCGCCCGGATCATCGCTTTCGTTCTGCCATAATGAAAAAAGGTTATATGACCATTCGGAAACTCCGCACTTCTTCCTACCCTGCCTGCGATTTGAACGAGCGCCGACTCTGTGAAAATATCATCTTCCGCTCCTAGGACAGCCACATCAATATTAGGGAATGTAACACCTCTCTCTAAAATCGTCGTCGTTAAAAGTAAAGGCACTTCCATACTGCGCATTTTTTCTACCTTCGCTTTCCGATTCGGA
The DNA here is from genome assembly GCF_001375535.1 of Bacillus niameyensis. Taxonomy (GTDB): domain Bacteria; phylum Bacillota; class Bacilli; order Bacillales; family Bacillaceae_C; genus Lederbergia; species Lederbergia niameyensis. Next base: position 3,794,834 of record NZ_LN831197.1, on the reverse strand, counting down.
TCTTCCGCATGTACAGCCTCAACTTTCGGATGCAACTTTTGAAAAATCGGCAAGGCTTTTTCCATTAATTCAATATGGGGAAGAAATAACAGCATTTGCTTGTTTTGATTTAATCGCTTTTGAATCCAATTCTCTACAACTAAAGGTATTTTCATCTTTTCCAATTGTTTTCTCCAGTTTCCGCACCATGTGAATTGCGGTATTGGCAATGGTTGACGGTGAAAACGGGCAGGGATTTTAACATAATTTCTTTTCCCATACTTGCATTCCATTTGCCATGTTTCACTAGGGGTTGCTGTAAGATAAAGGGTCGTTGCTTGTGGCCGAACTGATTTTTTAACAGCCCATTGTAAACTGGAATCATAGGAATAAGGAAAGGCATCTACTTCATCAACAATCATGAGGTCAAATGCTTGATAAAAACGTAGAAGTTGGTGAGTAGTGGATATAGTGAGAGGGGCATACAGATTACGATCTTTACTTCCGCCATATAAAACCGCTACTGGAATGGTAGGAAAAACCTTTTTCAAACGTGGGGCGAGTTCTAAAACTACATCTGTTCTAGGCGTAGCAATACACACTCTCAGTTTCGACATTAGCGCTTCGTCAATCGCGGCAAAAAGCACTTCCGTTTTTCCAGCGCCACACACTGCCCAAATCGTTAGATCGCTTTTCATACGCACTCCTTCAACTCCTGCATTTGAAGCCACTTTTTGGCCAGGTGAAAGAGTTCCGTTCCAAGTGAGATAAGTTGAATGGTCTTGATGAGGATTATGTACGGGCGGACCTTTCCATCTGAGCAACGGTGTACATGTGGAAACCCTGCCCATCATGATGCATTTTCGGCAATAATAGCATTCCTTTTGGCAGAGAGCGCATGGAAACGAAGTAAATAAGCGCGGTGTTTCATTGTTACAGCGGGAACAGCGATAATTCTTGCCTTGTTTGATAATACCGGGTGTTGCCTCAATTAATTCATGGGAAATATATTCGTTCATGATTGTTTTAGGGAAGGGAATTTCACTTGGTAGTAGGTGTTTACCATCGAGAAGAAGTTGTAATTCGGAGTAATACGTTTCAATTGTTTTATTCATTTTTCACCTCAATATTGGTAGGGTGCAGGATCGAGATTCCCAAACACCCTATAATTAATAATATTCTATAAATCTATAATGACTATTTTAATGTCCAACCGAGTCCCATCGAGCCTTCGCCGAGATGCGTGCCAATTACAGGACCGAAATAACTAATACTAAAATCAACATTAGGATAAAGGGCAGATAGTTCTTTTTTCCATTCCACCGCATCTTCCAAACGATTTGCGTGGATAATCGTTGCTTGCAAATCTTTGCCTTTTTTTACATCTTCATCCAATAATTCCACAATTCGCTTCATTGCTTTTTTACGTGTGCGAATTTTTTCAAATGGAACGATCACTTTATTTTCAAAGTGGAGCAATGGCTTAATATTAAGCAAGCTGCCGATAATCGCTTGAGCGCTTGATAGCCTTCCGCCACGTTGCAGATGAGTAAGATCATCCACCATAAAATAAGCACGGGCATTAGCTTTTAAGTGATCGAGTTCAGCTATTATATCGTCTGGATGCTTCCCTTCTTGAGCTAGCGTCGCTGCTTTCAAAACATAAAAACCTTGAGCCATACAACTCACTTCAGAGTCATACGCGTAAACTTTTACGTTATCTAGCATGTTTCCGACAGATGCAGCCCCTTGAAATGTACCACTAATTCCGCTCGAAAGATGAACGGAGATAATAGCATCATACTCTTTAGCGAGTTCACTAAATAACTCCTCAAATTCACCGATAGGCGGTTGTGTTGTCTTCGGAAGCTTATCGCCATTCCTTACTTCTTTGTAAAAATCTTCTGCTGATATATCTACTTCTTCGCGATAGGTTTCCCCATTTATAACCACACTAAGCGGTATCATATGGATACCCAAATTTTCACGAATATGTTTGGGTATATATGACGTACTATCAGTCACAACTGCCGTTTTCATTATTTATCTACCTCGTTTGTGGTTGCTATATTCCCCTCATTCTACCGAATTCTATCAACTTTGAAAAGACTACTTTACTTAAATGTATCCTGATTAGTGAAAAACATGCTTCTTTACATCAAAAAAAGAATCTGCCCAATTGAACAGATCCTTTCTTTACTAACGAACTTCCACCCAGCCATTTTTAATGGCCGTTACAACAGCTTGCGTCCGGTCGTTTACATTCATTTTTTGTAAAATATTACTAACATGGTTTTTTACCGTTTTTTCACTAATAAACAACGTTTCACCGATGGCACGATTGCTTTTTCCATCTGCTAATAATTGTAAAACTTCACACTCTCTGCTAGTCAACAAATGAAGCGGAATTTGCACTTCTGGTTGTTGATAACCTTGACTATTAATCTGTTGATTAGCTAGTCTGCGATATTCTCTAACAAGCTTGTGAGTAATTTTCGGGTGAATATAGGAGCCGCCTTCTGCAACAATTTTAACAGCTTCAATCAATTCATCAGAGTCCATTTCTTTCAGCATATAACCTGAAGCACCTGTTTTCAATGCATGTGTCACATATGCCTCATCATCATGAATCGATAAAATCATTGCCTTTGTTTCTGGATATGCTTCCAATAGTTGACGGGTCGCTTCAATCCCGTTAGTAGTTTTCATGTTAATATCAAGAAGGACAACATCAGGTTGATGCGTTTCTACTAGTTCAAGCGCATCTGAACCATCTTCCCCTTCCGCAACAACGGAGAAGGATTTTTCAAATTCCAAAATCCGCTTTACTCCTTCTCGAAATAATTGATGATCATCAATAATTACTATCTTGGTAGTCACAAATAATTCCCCCTTATGCTTCTATCGGCAGTTTCTTATCCATTTTGAATTTGAAATATGGATTTTATTCTAGTAAAGGAATCTTAATTTTGATAGCCGTCCCCTTATTAGCTACGGAATCTATCGCAAGTTCACCTTCGAGAATCGTAATCCGTTCTTTCATCCCTATCAACCCAAAGGATTGATGTTTTTTTACCTCAGGGTCAAATCCGACCCCATTGTCCCTTATAATCGCTGTCACAATTTCATTACGAAATTCTAATTTCACTTTAATTTCTTTTGCTTCAGCGTGCTTAAGCGCATTGTTAATGGACTCTTGTATTAAACGAAAAAGGGCTACTTCATATTTCGTTGAGAGTCTTTTTTCTTCACCCAAATGTGAAAAAGTAATCTTTACATTTTTATGGTAATCTTCCATCGTTTCCAAATATTTCTTTAATGTTGGAATTAGTCCAAGATCGTCTAATGCCATCGGACGTAAATCATAAATGATGCGACGCACTTCATATAAAGCACCGCGAATCATTTCCTTTAAACTGCGAATCTCTTGAAAGGCTTGATCAGCACCTTGTTCCTTATGAACCTTCACGGCAAGGTCCGAGCGAATCAATACATTGGCTAACAACTGGGCAGGCCCATCATGAATTTCACGCGAGATCCGCTTGCGCTCCTCCTCTTGCGCCTCAATGATTCGCAAACCAAAATCCTGCTTCATTTTAGCATCTTCGAGGACAAGACCAATATCCTTTATATCACTAACGAGGTAATTGGATACTACCGAAATTTGCGAGACAAGAAAATCCGATCTTTCAATCGTTTCCTGCAAACCCAATAGCCGCCTTTCCAAATCATCTCGTCTTTGTCTAAGTTGCTTTTCTAATTGTTCATTCATAAGGTGTTGCGTTTGAAGATTATGAGCAAATTCATATACTTCACGAACTTGTTCTTCAGAATAAGCTTTAAAATTTCGGCTTACTTCTGAAAGACGTCTTCTAGCAAGGCGTGAGCTTTTTTCAAGGCTATCACTCTCTTCAATTACATTTGCAACTTGGTCCTTAATCTGTTGCAATTCTGTTACGAGTGATTCATGTTCTTGACGACATTGTTCGCCAATCTGAAAAATCTCATCTTTGCTTTTATCAACAGTCTCTATCATTTGCTCGACAATACTATCTAGTTCTTTTACATTAAGTTTTCTTAATGGCATATTTTCACCTGAGGGATACCCCTCCTTAAATGGATTAAATTTATTTTACATGAATCGTCGCAATCAAACTATTTTTCTGGCAAAAATGGGACAAAATCCATCTTAACGACTAAATTATTAAACAAGGCTTAATTTGCAATTCCGTACTATTGACCTACAAGTATGGAAGAAGTCCTATTTTTTCCAAGAAAACAGAACACCTTTCTATAGGCTGGTGAGCGGGACGTGATTCTATTTCCTTATTATATCATGTATAATAATCTGAAACATTAAGTTTTCCTTACAATTATAATAGGGAAAGAGGGAAATTCACTCGAAAATATTTTAAAATAAATCTTGTTAGTGTATATGAGTCGGGCTTTCCCTTAATTTTACTTCGACCATACGCTATCCAATTCCTTCATATTTTTTTGGCAGACTGCAAATTTTCATTATATTAGTCCTGGGAATAATGTAGTTAAAACTTTCTAGGTATATTTATTACTTTTTAAACGAAAGGAGCTGGGCTTATTGCTTCCGTACTATTTTACTGTAAAAGAGCAGGGCGAACATGAAATCGTCATCCAAAAGTCAAGGTTTATTGCTCATGTTGCCCGTGTCGAAACAGAGGAAGAAGCACAGGCTTTCATTCAAGATATTAAAAAATTACATTGGAACGCTACTCATAATTGTTCCGCCTATTTAATTGGAGAAAATGATCAAATCCAAAAGGCAAATGATGATGGTGAACCAAGTGGCACAGCAGGAGTTCCCATTTTGGAAGTGTTAAAGAAAAGAGAACTAAAAGATACTGTCGTAGTAGTTACAAGGTACTTTGGCGGCATTAAACTCGGAGCAGGCGGATTAATTCGCGCATACGGTAAAGCTACTTCAGAAGGGATTAATGCAGTAGGTGTCGTGGAACGGAAACTTGCGACAGTCATGCATATAAAAGTAGACTATACTTGGCTCGGTAAACTCGAAAACGAATTACGTTCTTCTATATATCAGCTAAAGGAAATCCACTACGCTGATCTCGTTGAAATTGAAGTCTATGTAGAGGAAGCTGGAATTTCAGCTTTCCAAGAGTGGATCACCGATATGACGAATGGACAAGCAGAAATTTCCGAAGGGGAAACATTGTATTTGGAAAATGACCTGATTTTGTGAGGTTAATTCTGAAAGATAATTTAACCAAGTTGAAAGATTATCGGTGATTTCGCGAGATTACTAGCCTTCTCGATAAATTATCGCTGGAGCTCGCGAAATTATTGGCCAACTCGATAAATTATTGCAGAAGTTCGCGAGATTATTGGCCATCTCAATAAATTACCGCCGAAGCTCGTGAAATTACTAGCCAACTCAATAAATTATCGCCGAAACTCGCGAAATTAATCATAGTAGGATTATCCAGATCAAATAAAAAGGCAGCACGTCCGGTCAATTCGGGTGCTGCCTTTCCTATCATTTAAACTGGAACCAATCGACATCCACAATTCCATTATCCCGGATCATCCAGCTTCTTGAAGACGGGTTAGTAAATGTAATGTGTAGTGTTTCAACACCAGTTAATTTTTCTGGTAACTCGATTTGATAGATATGGTAATGAGGTGCTCCTAGCCCTGACTTTTTCTCTAAATCCATCTCGACAAGTAACCGCCCTTCACCATTACCTAGGCGAATAGCCATCTTTGTACCAGCTTCTTTGACAGCGGCATGTACGGTTAAATGAGATACTCCATTTTTACCAAAATCAATATTATGATAAGCGACCCAATTAGCGAAGTTCAAATCACGTACATTTAAATATGTTAAAGGATTAAAAATACCGTTAGAATCATCGTATTTTTCCGCTTTAATCACGATTCCATCAATAGGCTTGATTGGTTTTGTCACAGAAACAGGTATTTCCACCTTTTTGCCTTCTTCACCATTGATTTCTCCTGCTTGAGCAGTAATGATCGTTGTACCAACACCTGTTGCTGTAACCATGCCACGCTGATTGACCGTTGCAACAGATTCATCGCTTGAAGACCAGTTCAGTGCAATATTCGTTGCATAAGTAGGCCGAGCGAAAGCATACACATAGCGTGTCCAACCGATTTCCATAGCAAGTTTCTGATCACTATGGAAGCCGATGGCGGTCACAGGGAATGGGCCATATGAGTACTCGGCTTCGATTGCCTCATCAAGCTTCCACACTAATTGTGCTGCTGAACTTTCTTGACCATCTTTTCCGACTGCGATCAGCTCTAATTTAGGTTGTGAATCCCCGTTTAATTCCAGCGATTTCACATAGAAAACGCCATCATAAATACGCCCTAAAAATGCACGTTTACCTTCATGAAGTCGATACACATCATAGTGCCAAACATTCGGATCCTTTTCAAAATCCCAACGTAAAAACAGTGAAGCTTGTTTTTCATCATAATAAGCCTTCTCCACCGCAAATCCTGTTGGTTGTGCAGGTTTTGCAAATAAACCGTCCGTCAATTTTAATTCTCCAAGATGAGCAGTAAACTCGGAAGCGGCTACAAAATTGAAGCCAATGACAGCGATTGTTCGGCCTGCAAAACGGTCTAATTGGAGTTGACTCGTTTGCCAATCCGTGCTTTTTTTGCTATCCAGATCGATAAAAACAGGAGATTCTGGTTCATCTTTAAAAATTAGCATTGCTTGGATCGCCGCATTCTCAATTTGATACGTTAACGACAATTCCGTTTTTTCACTTACGAGAAGTTCTGTTTTATATAAACGAAGTGTGTTAGACTGATTTTTTTCTAGTTTTCCAGAAACTTTTAACGAAGCCCCACCATTCCATGCTTTACTGTAATCGTAACCAACTGAAAGTTCCGACCACCATTGCCATGTTGGTAAGAGATCTTGTACTCCTACATTATTCCATTGCGTTGAACTTGCCTTTTCCCCATTAATGAAAAATGCTAGTCCATGACCATTATTAAAGCGTGTCACAAACGGAAAGGAACCGATGACCGATCGTTCCGGAATAAAATGAGCAATTCCAGGCCAGCTTAAAGCTTCTGAATTCGGTACTCTTCCACTCTTTGTAGGATTTTGATTTGGTCCTGACCAATACGCACATTCGCGCTCTTCCATATATGGCTGCATATTCGGATCGAACTGATTAGGACCACGATTCCAAACCATGTCCGTTCCAAACAGAGCAAGACTTGTCCGCGGAGTTTTTTCTGCGTTATCTTTAAAAATAGCCTCTAACTCCATTCCACGCTCGAATCGAAACTTATCATTTTCAATCCCTGCATACAGTGCTTCATACGGATCCAACTCCAATTCGTGTGCATATGCAGCTGCATCATCTAGACGTTTCGGTGTATAGGCATAATTCATAAAAATACTGTCGTTCGGCTGGCGTCCGTCCTTCTTATCGATTACCCATGGAGCGTTTACATCATTAAAACCATTAACATAGTAAAGCTTTCCATCTGGAGCAAGACTGTCATACCAAGAGAAATATAGACCTCTTTCTCTCATAATTTTGAGCATTTCCATTAATTGAGCCGCATGCTCTTCTTCAATAGTTGCTTCCTGATTAATAAAATACCCGTCAAACCCAAAATATTCCGCCATTTCGATCATTTTTTCCGCTACTAGGAATCGACCTTCAGGCGTTTTTTCTAGCAAATCAGCAAACTCGATCTTACGTGGCCAAAACCAACCGCCTAGGCTGAGTACGCCGTTTCGATGAGCCGCATCTGTATAAGCTGGATTCGGTAGATTGATAACGCCATGTTCAAGCTCTTCCTTCGATGAGCCATACACAGGTAAGCCATGCCAGCTCCCATAAATATCGTGATATTGCCAGAACTTCAAAATGTTCCGACTAAATGAATCATTATAACGGTAGGCTTCAAACCACTCTTCTTTATCGTAATCAGCAGAAAGACTTAACACATTGGCCTTTGATGTTAAATTCGGATGCGCCTGCGTCGGTTGGAACGGCTCGATCCGTTTCGCTATTGGGACATGAGAACGGAAATATTTTGCATACGGATCCGTTTCGGGACTCCAATTTTTCAATTCGTCCGCATTATACCCGTGCAAATAAGGCTGATCAGGACCACGTGGTGTTTCGATTGATAATCGAGTTTTTTCTTTTACAGAAGTATTCATTCAACTACCCCTTCCTTTAAAGTTGTTACCGCAAACATATTGTAACACTTTATAATAGGAATCGCACCGTAAGATATTTTTAAATGTGATCGTGGCACACTAAGTAGGAAGCCAGCAAATTTTTGATGTTATTAAGAGATTGCTGCTCCAACTCGAGAGTTTTTCAGATTTTTAATAGAATACTTTCCAAACCCGGAAGGTTATTCACATTATTAAAAGATTAATCCTTAAACTCGAAAGATTATCCACAGTTGTAAAAGATTACTCCTAAAATTCAAAAGATTATCCACAATTTTAAAAGATTAATCCACAAATTCGGAAAATTATCCACATTCCCAAAAGATTCTGCACAAATTCGAAAGATGGCACATATCAAATAGCAGACCAAAAAATAAAAAGACAGCAACGTTTGCCGTCTTTTTATCTCATTTCTTTATGCTTCTAATGCTCGCTTAGCTAGCATGAGTGCTCCTGTAATTCCCGCATTATCTCCAAGTGCAGGTGGAACGATGTAGTTCTCAATTTGTTCAGTGATTTGTGGAAGGGCTACATAGCCGTTCAACAATTCTTGTAGTTTTTTCTGGACGAGTGGGAAGAGTTGTTTTTGTTTCATAACGCCGCCGCCCATGATGATTTTTTTCGGTGAGATAATTAAAATATATTGCATTAATGCTTGGGCCAAGTAATAAGCTTCAAGTTCCCATACTTCTTGCTGATCTTGAAGTTCTATCCCTTTTTTTCCCCAACGTTTTTCAATGGCAGGACCCGCTGCGATTCCTTCCAAACAATCGTGATGATATGGGCAGAAACCTTCATAGTTGTCTTCAGGATGCTTGCGCACTAGAATATGTCCCATTTCTGGGTGGGATAAACCTTGTAATAATTCACCTTGAACAACCGCGCCTGCACCAATTCCAGTGCCGACTGTTATGTACAAGCAACTTTCTTCACCTTTTGCAGCCCCAAGCATGAGTTCACCTAATGCCGCTGCGTTCACATCCGTATTGAATTCCATCGGTACATTCAATGCATCTTTCATCGTTTGTAAAAATGGATAATTTGTCCAGCCTGGTTTCGGCGTGGAAGTTATATTTCCATATGTTGAACTGCTTTTATCGATATCGACGGGACCGAAAGAACCAATACCAATTGCTGTAACTGTATGTTTTTGAAAAAACTCAATCACTTTTGGCATTGTTTCTTCTGGTGTCAACGTATCAAGTTGAATCCGTTCAATTAATGTACCATCTTCATTTCCAACAGCACAAACAAACTTTGTCCCACCTGCTTCAATTGCTCCCAGCATGTGATTAACACTCCATCTCAAGTTAATTTTTTCATCTCTATCTTATCATAAAGGTGCCAGGCACGCCCCGAATTTTGTCGATTTTCATTTCATGTATTAAAGCTACTGATCTTAAGCTTCACCTTGCATTTTTCTAAAATGATATAGTGCCCCGATAAGTCCGGCTTTGTTCTTTTGCAAGCAGTCTTCGATCACAACTTTTCTCGCAACCGCTGTAGGTACTTCATCGACGCGCTTTCTTACATAAGGGATTAACTCTGGACGGGAACTGATTCCACCGCCGACAACAATTTTCTCAGGAGCAAAAATATGCATGAGATTAATGATCCCGATCGCCAAGCGGTCATAAAAATTGTGCACTATACTAGCGACTTCTTCATTGCCCTTGTCATACAGTTCAAACCATTCTTCCCCTGTCTTTTCTTCACCGAAATGTTGGTTTAAGCGATAAACCATGTTCCAAGTTGAAGCATATCGACTGAAATTACGATTCTCTAGCAATTCCGGGATTTCCACATTTGTATCAAGCATCATCAGCCCAAATTCTCCCGCCATGCCTTCCATCCCATGAACAATCCCGTCATTCATATAAATCGCTCCACCAATTCCAGTCCCGATTGTAACACAAAGGAAGGTTTCCGCCTCTTGGGCATTGCCTTTCCACTTTTCGGCAAGCGCCGCACAATTTGCATCATTCTCAACCTCGATTGGCATACGTAAATCAGCGAGTTCTTCCTTTATCTTCACATCAATAATGTCCAGCACAGATCCAGCGTAAGAAACATAGCCATCTTTTACATTAACAGCACCTGGTACACTTAATGCCAAACCATCGACTTCAGGATATTGCTCTTTTTGTTTTTGAACAATGTTGCGGATTGTTGTAAAAATTTCTCCGTTCCCCGATGGAGGAGTTGGAACTTTTTCCTCAACTAAAATTTCTCCTTCATCATTCATGATGGCCGCCTTCACAAACGTACCGCCGATATCCATAACGGAATACATCTTTCTCATAGTTCAACCCCCTTATAAAAGGGGGTGCCTGGCACGCCCCGAATTTTGTCGAATTCGACAGGTGACAGGCACGCCCCGGTTTTTGTCGAATTTTACCTTAGTCTTCGAATCCGTTGTTGTGGGATAGTTCTCGGTACCATTCTCCGCTCTTTTTAATCGTACGTTTAAAGTTATTATTTAAATCAAGTGAGACTAAGCCATATCGATTTTTATAGGCATTTAACCATGACCAATTGTCAATAAACGTCCAGCACTGGAATCCTTTTACATTGGTTCCTTCTTCCAAAGCTTTATGAACCCATTTTAAATGCTCTTTATAAAACTCAATCCGATAATCATCTTGAATTTGTCCATTTTCATTAAGGAAACGTTCTTCGTTTTCAACACCCATTCCATTTTCGGAAATGAAGCAAGGGATATTACCGTAATTTTCACGAACGTTAACTAAAATATCATAAATCCCTTTTTCATAGATTTCCCAACCGCGGTACGGATTCATTTTTCTACCGTGCATTTCATTAAAGTAATCAAAGAATCGGTCTGGCATGAATGGAGCATGCGGATTAGGCAGATGCTCTTTCGCTTTGATACGGCGTGGTTGATAATAGTTAATACCTAACAAATCAACGGTGTTGTTCTTGATTAGTTCAAGGTCACCCTCTTCAACAATCGGCATGAATCCTTCCTCTTTTAAAAGCTCAATTAAATCCTGAGGAAACTCTCCCTTTACAAATGGATCTAAGAAAGAACGATTGAAAAAGAGATCAGCGATATGAGCAGCTTTTAAGTCTGCTGGATGTTGGCTACGCGGGTAAGAAGGTGTTAAGTTCAAAATAACCCCGATTTCTCCTTCGTAACCGTCTGCCTTAAAAGCTTGAACTGCTTTAGCCCCTGCAAGAACAGCGTTGAATCCTGCTTGTACAGCTTTTTGGAAATCAAGTTCACCTGGATAATGGAAGCCATATAAGTATTGCCCTTCTACAGGAACTACCGGTTCATTATGGGTAAACCACTTTTTCACTAAATCACCAAATTGCTCAAAACAAATCGTCGCATAGCGAACATAGGCATTTACAACATCACGGCTTGTCCAGCCACCTTTATTTTGCATCGCAATCGGCATATCAAAGTGGTATAAGTTCACAAAAGGTTCTACATCATTGTCGAGCATCGTTTGAAAAACATTTCGATAAAAATCGACGGCTTCCTGATTTACTTCTCCATCGCCATCCGGAATAAGTCTTGACCATGAAATCGAAGGGCGGAAGCTATTATGTCCAAGCTCCTTCATTAACTTAATATCCTCTAAATATTGGTGATAAAAGTCAGACGTGTTCTCGGGGCCGACTCCGTTAAAGAAGCGGTTAGGTTCTTCTTTGAACCAATGATCCCAAATATTTTCGCCCTTTCCACCTTCATGAGCGCCACCTTCCATTTGCGTAGCAGAAGATGCTGAACCCCACCAAAAATCCTTTGGAAATTGATAAAACTTTTTCTCCATCTCTCTCATATCCTTTCTTAGCTGAATGCTAGCTGGATGCTTTATTTTTTCATGTGCAAGCTATTCTTTCGATTTCTTCACTTAATCTTTTGAGTTTACCATTTTTCTTTCGAGTTCGTTATTTTTTCTTTTGCCTTCTAAACTTAATCTTTCAAATCACAATAGCCATGATTTTTAAGTTTTCCAACTCCGCCATATTACAAACTGATTTGTTACAAGTTTCTCCACTCAGTCGGCGTAGCTCCCACATTCTTTTTAAATTGCTTATAGAAATAGGCTGTGTCGGCGTAACCGACTTTTTTACCGATTTCACCTGCTCGTAAATGGGTTGTTTTTAATAATTCTTTCGCTTTTTCAAGTCGATAGCGATTAATGTATTCAGAAAAAACAACGCCGATTTCCTTTTGAAATAATTGACCGAGATAGATTGGGTTTACATGAAAACGTTGGCTCAATGTTTTTAATGAAAGTTCCTCATCATAATGAGCATGCATGTACTCAAGTACGTTTTGGACAATTGGGCTTCTATTTTCTTGGCGATTATCAATCGTATCAATTAATTCGCTGCAATAGTCACTTAATATCTCTCTCATTTGTTCAATATCAACCGCGAACACTACTTTTTCAATAGCGCCCGTATGATGATAATGTTTAACATCACGGATGGAATGGTGAATATAAGAAATGATATCGATCGTGTACTTTCGAGCAACAGCAGGCGCGACGAATTCTTGTTGCATTAAAGTTTGATAAAAAAGGTCAATTCCTACAAAAGCCTCTTCCTTTGAACGAAGTATTCGCTTCGCCATCCCTTCTTGGAAGCTTTGCTGTACGCTTAATAATCCTTGCCGATCAAAGCTCACCCGATCTGAAATAAGGGAATTAGGTTCAATTGTAATTTGATACAGAGATAATTCCCTAGCCTCCAAATAGCTCTCTTCTAATTCATCCATAGATTCAGCTACTTTACCCATGGATAAATAAAATTTTCCTGTCTCACTCTCTTTCAAAAAGTCGGCTAACTGCTGATTATAATCATACAGCTTTTCTTCATCATCCGAATCAAAAATGATGAGCAGTTCCTGATCAGGACTATGTAGACAGGTTGCTGGGTAATTCTCTTCAATTTGAGCGCGTAAGCTTTTACTAATATGTTTATCATTTTCCCGTTCGTATTCGAGAATGGACACACAATAAAATGGTTGGCTAAAATTCATACCGTACAATGATAACCGTTCATGCCATTCGTTTTTCTGAATTTCACCATTTAGTAGTCGCCATAATATATTGTCTTTTAACGTAGTGAATTCGGCGTTCTCATCATGCGCGGTAGACAATTTTATACTTACGGCTTGAACTGTTTTTAAAAGTTCCTCTTCATCGACAGGCTTCAATAAATAATTCTCAATCCCTAAAACCATACCTTTTTTGACATAGTCAAATTCTTGATAGCCAGATAAAACGATGAATTTCAATTGCGGCTGTATTTTTTTAGCTTCTTCGATCAGACTTAAGCCTGTTCTTTTTGGCATTAAAATATCAGTAACGAGCAGATGGATCGGATGTTCTTTTAAGTATTCAAGTGCCTCTTCTCCATCTTCGGCGATGTGAACAATTTCAAAGCCATAATCTTCCCAGTCTAACAGTGCTTCCAGTCCTTTAGTGATCAGCGGTTCATCATCGACAAGCATCACTTTAAACATTCTGTTCAGCTCCAGCAGGTAAAGTGATTATGATGACTGTACCTTGATTGACTACACTCTGAATAGTAACACCGTATTGCTGGCCATGTTTCAGCTTTAGGCGCTGATGAACATTTTTCATACCAATAGATCTCATCTCAACACCGTCCTCATCATTCATGTGGTTAAGTATCGATCCCAATTTTTCTTTAGTGATGCCCTTTCCATTATCTTCGATGCGGATTTCAATATGGTTGTCTATTCTTTCAGCAATGATTTCAAGTTGATTATCGTTGCGATCCTTTTTAAATCCATGTACGATATAATTCTCAACGAGTGGTTGTAATATCAACCTTTGAATGGGAGTATTTTCAATTTCCTTCGGGATCCAAATATTCACTTTCAGTTTATCTGGATGTTGCAGTTGCATCAAATTTAAATATTGCCGAACATTATCCACTTCGATATAAAGTGGAACCATTTCTTTCGATTGCATGGAATAGCGCAATAATCTTGATAAATGGAAAATCATTTTACTCGATGTTTTAGAACCTTCAATAACGGCGGACATACGAATGGCTTCCAACGTATTAAATAAAAAGTGTGGATTGATTTGGGATTGAAGAGCCTTTAACTCAGCTTGTTGTTGTTTAATATTTAAAACGTAAAAGCTCTCGATATAACCATTCAACTCATCTAACATCGAGTTGAAGCTATCTGCAATCGTTGTCAGCTCATCATCTTTACCAGATTTAGGAATCCGAACAGCTAAGTTCCCCTTCTGCACTTCACGAATAGCTTCATCAATTCGATTAATTCTTGCCGAATAGTTTCTCATAAACGTGTACGTCATCATAATTGCAACTACTGTAGCTAAAGCTATTAAGAGCCACATCGTTCCTCTAATAAAGGTAAGTTTAAATAATTCATTTTGAGGAATGACACTTAAAAAGACTTCATTTTCGTTATTTATAACGGAATTGATATAATACGTTTTTCCCTTCCAGGTAATCTCCCTTTCATTCGTCTCATGATGAATATCCTTAACAAAATTTACAGGAACCCCCCGATTAACAGAATAAAGAATTTTCCCTTGATCATCCAGTAAAAAGAAAGAAGATTTTACTCCAACATGTTCCCTTTGAACAATTCTATCTAGTCCTTCCGTGGAATAATAGATCGTTAACTCCCCCATCTTTTTTAATGTTGCGGGATTGTTAATTTGGATTGTCTTTGTAAATGTATCTTTTAAATTTCCTGAGATCGCCTGAATGAGGTGGTATCCCTCACCTTCCGATAACTGCTTAACATCTTCAACTTTGCTGCGATTCCATCGACCATAATTATAAACAAATAAATATTCAATTTCAGGGAAATCCTCTGACTTCAAACTAACTGCATTCACATCATTGTCTTGATTAAAATATCCAAAGAAGTATGTATCGATATTGACTGGAGTTGCGGATGGAGCCTGCGAATATTTATCTAAACGATAGCGAAGATATTCTCCATATCCGTTATGAAGGGCATAGGAAATATCATCCAACATTTCTCCCCGGCTATAAAGATCACGAATAATCGTATTAACATCAGCTTGCTTATTCGAAAAATAATCTTCTACTTGGTCTAATGTCCTTGCATTGACATTCATTTCCTTTTGGATAATGACATCCGAGTAATAATTGGTAATTGTCACTATTAGCACAATGACCGTAATGATTATCGTCAAAGAAGAAGTTAATAATAACCGATTAAAAATTTTGCGTTTAAATCTTTTTGGGTTCATTAAAAACAATTCTGAAGCCCCCATTCCAAGCCAATTTTATAGCTATCCATCCAGAAAAGTTATTTCGAAAAATGGCTATCATTATATTATAAAAATGTCTCTCCCTATAAAGCAAGAGAAAGCATACACTGCTAGAAACTATCGGTAGGTTCTCAGTATTTAAAAAAATGAAATAATATGTAATCACAAAAATTCAGCATATAAAAAACACCTTATCCTTGAATAGGATAAGGCTTCATTTCCACTTTTACTGCTATATTTTAAAAACATATCAAATCATGGGAATTACTTATCATCCTCCCATTTTAATATAATTAAGTCTGCCTCTTCCTTCAATCGCTCATATAACTCTTGAGTCATTAATTTGTTATCCTTTTGCTTTAAAATGAGCTGTTGAAAGCCTTCCATATGTTTTACGACCTTTTGCGCTGCTTCTTGTCGTTCAAATTGACCTACTGAGATTAAATGAATAGACAGGGAACGATACGTTTGTTCCGACAATTCATCCTGATAGTTTTCAAGTGTTGCCAATAGGTCAGAAGTGGTTATTTCATCTACACCCGCTTCCTCGGAATAAGCCACACTGTATCTCAAGCTTTCTCTTGTATCTGGATCTTGAATTGTATAATAAATTCTTCCCGCCTTCTTGCCAAGGTCTAATTGTTCAAATGTGATCGTTCCATCATTTTCAATCAGTTTTTCAGCTATTACCTTATCTGAATCAAGGGATGCATACAACCTTGCCGTCTGTCCCTTCTTCACGCCTTTTAATGTAACTTGGTCTTCGGCTCCCTGATTATTTTCCGCTGAAACAAAATGCATCATAATGTTTTCTGTTCGCGGCAAAACATCACTTTCAAACAATTGCCATTCATAAATTCGGATCGCTCCCCATGGAGAGGTACCGCTATTATGAACTTGAAGTTTAAACTCATTCGCTGTAATCGGCTCATCCAATATAATATCAGTGACTGCTTTATCATTATTTCTTATTCTTTTGGAGCTAACCCATGTCCCTAATTGATCTTTGTATAACAATTCAAAATCAACTGTATTCATGTTTTTCGCCTCACCGCCATATTCGGCATGCTCGACTCTCCAACGTCTGATCGTCTTTTGTTCACCAATGTCAATTGCCAAATGTCCGGTCATGCGATTAGTGGCCGCCCATTTACTATTACCAGCAGCTGTTCCATCTAAAGCTTTAGAAGCTGGCTCAGCTGAATTTTCAAAAGAAACTTCGCTGATTCTCGCATTCAGAGCCACGTTGGCGGAAGGAAGACTAGTCTCAGCTTCTGTCGCATTTATATCCATCCCCCAATCAAAGGCTATTTTGGCTGCCTCACCTCTGACATAGTCCCGATTAACTGGCACCACTTTTATCATTGTTCTATTATCATCTGTAGCATTTTCAATGGTTCTAGAAATATTCCCTGTATAAAAAAAGTGATTAGGCGTTGTTCCTAAAAGCGTTTCTGATCCATCCCCATTTTCCTGGTAAACCTCATAATGCAAAACGTTTTCTTGAGGACTCCAACTCAAACGTGCCTCCGCAGAAAATGCGTTCTTAAACAACTTTTCCTTAATTTCTGGATTCTGTGGCATAGCAATTTCGGCGGCCGTCGAATCAAAGACGGATATTTGCCCTAGATTAATGGAGTAATCTTCTAAACTCTCTGTATTACTTATTTTTAAACTTAAAGCGTAAGCTGTTTTCCCAGCATCTTCTCCAAGGTCAACCACTGCGGTTTGCCATTCGTTCTTCGTTTCTGGTAATGGGTAATACTTCATTTGATCAGTGGAATAATCTTCAGCATAAGCAACTCCTAACGACAGATCCGCACCTGATTGATTTTGATAGACAACTCGCACTTTCGTAGAGTCTGTGATATCTAGTTTTGTGCTATAAAGCATGACATCATTTGTAGAAGTGGCATTTAGTTTGCCGCTGAATTTCAGTGAATTCCCCCCGTTATAGGCTTTATCAAAGTCATAGGTAACATTGATTCTGCTACCTTCTCCACGAATCCACCAGCGCCATGTTGGCATGATGTCTTGAATGGAACGATTATGCCATTCCTGAGAACTGGCTACTTCTCCATCTACAAAATATTGTTTTCCATGTCCACTGTTAAAGTTTGTTGTAAATGGTAATTCGCTAATAACCGAAGAATCTGTTACAAAACGGGCCATCCCTTTCCAACTAGCAGAATCATCTGCCTTTGCTGGGTCTCCTTGTGGACCGGTCCAAAGATTCTTTTCTTTTTCATGGAAATCTGCCGGATCTTTCGAAAGTCCCATCGTTGAATTCGGAGCGTATAACGCGATCGAAACTTTTGGTTGCATATTTCCATCTAAAAGGGCGTCCGTATTTACTCTCGTATTATAGGAATTTTGTTGAATTTCAAAGCCTGCATAAGCGTCATAAGGATCACGATTATGTTCTCGCATCGTATTGACCGTTGTGTTAATGTGACTAGTACCCCAATTATAATTCACAAAAAACTCATCAATACTATAAACTCCATCATCAGCTGGCTTCACATACATATCGTTATTGCCGTTAACCGCATTTTGATGGCTAACTGCGCCGTTATTGGATTGTGCATCATACCAACTAATACGTAAATCTGAATTCCGTTTAATATAACGCATCAATTCGTTCATGCGTACAGCTGTTTCACGGTCAACTCCAAATGTTTCTTGATTAAAAAAGTATCCGTCAAAACCAAAATACTCGGCAACTTCAATCATTTTATCCGCAACTGGAAAACTGCCATCTGCCGCTTGTTGAGTGAATCTCTCTATTTCAGCCAATGCTCCTGGAGCAGGAGGTCCCCACGGAAATCCGATCGTAGCATAAACAGGGACGCCATTTCGATGGGCAGCATCGACAATATCTGGTGAAGGTAAGGCAAAGATCCCCTCATCCGTCCCAGACCAGAAAATATAGGAATCAATCAGTTGCCAATTATCGAACGCATACACATTAAAGTCATTGTCTCCGACAGGACTAGACTGATCGTGATTAGACAAAGAGATCGCGGCTGATGTAACTCCTGCTTCTGGATGTGCCAATGGATTAATTTGGTGTCCTTTAAACCGGTTATTGTTTAATGGAATGCTCGCACGGTTTAATTCGGCATCTGGATCATTTTCAGGTGACCAATTCAAAAGTGTTTCGACTCGAAATGCAGGTGCTAGTGGCTGGAGACTCAATTGATTAGCATAGTTTTCATTGACAATGTCTGTTCCATCACCATTAACATCAGCAAGGGCCCCCGGAACTACGATGATAAACGACAATAACAATATGGCAACCACAATTAAAAATCGTTTATTCTTTTTGTTTTTCACAATGATCCTCCCTGTCTTTTCTCCATTTTTTAAACGCATAACAGAATATTCAGGAAAGGGGAGACGCCTTTTCCCCGTTCAAATAGAGTTCCAAACGTCTCACCCTTAAACCACTTTACCTACTCTATTGATTCTTCCACTCGTCAAATTGTTTTTGAATTTCCTCCAATACTTTATCAATGCCTGCTTCTTTCAATTTTTGATTGAATTTCGGCAAGTATTCTTCTGGATCTACAGAACCTGTTGCAAGCGCTGGATAAAATTCACTTGATACGTTCGAAATGGTGGCGATTTCTGACCTAACTGGATCACTGTCGAAATGGAATCCGAGGGTTGGAGCAGCTTTTGCCTGGTCATTAAACTCTTTAAATTTATCCCATTTATCAGCAGGATCATCTTCATATAAATATAAAATAAAGTGATTTCCTAAAGAGTATGTTGGTAAATTGTATCTTTCAATACGTTCTGGTAAGTCTTTGATCTTATCATCAGCGTTCTTTTCATAATGAACACCTTCAATTCCTTTGTCTACTAAGTTCCGTAAATAGGGGTCTGTGTTTAACAGATTAAGAAATTCCATCACTTTTTCTGGATTTTTCGATGTAACCGAGATGGCTTGTATGGCTCCCGTCACAGATGTATTAAATGTTGTAGGTTCTTCTGCTGGCACAGAAACAACTTCGTACTGGGCAGAGCGTGACCATAGCATATCGGCATATGGTTGCGAGTCACCCATCCGCACAAACCAATTTTCCACATCCATTGGCCAGTTTTCATTACTTGTTGCGGCATCCGCCTTGATATAGCCATCTTTATAATAATTATGCATTGTCTTGAAACTTTCCATAGCAATATCTGTTTCAAACTGATTCACCACATGATCCCGATCACCTTCAATCGGAAAAGCAAACGGCATATCCCCTTCAAGAATATAATCAAATGGAAGATAGGCATTAAATGTGGCAATCGGTGTAATATCTGGCTCGTTTTCTTTAATCGTCTTTAACATCGGTTCCAAATCTTCTAATTTTTTCACGGTGGATAGATCAAAGTTGTACTTATCTGCTAAACGTTTATTAAATGTATAAACAGATTGTCGTGCAACCTCTTTATTGGATGGAATCCCATATAGTTTTCCATTTACTTTTGCTCCTTCAATGAGCGCTGGGTCTAAAACTTGTTTTAATTCTTTCCCATGTGTTTCTAAAAGTTCATCCAACGCTACATAGGCACCCTTTTGGGCATTTTGTACGTACATACTACTATTTGTGAACCCGATATCATAAACTTCACCAGATTGAACAACAACATTCATTTTTTCATCATAGTCGCCCCAGTCAATTTGCGTCATTTTAACTGTGACATTAATTTTTTCCTTCGTATATTTATTCACCTCTTCAAATACCTTGTCCGTATCCTTCTGTGGTGTCCCTATTGTGTACCATTTAATTTCGTAAGGCTTTTCTTCACTTCCTCCTTCTCCTTTATTCGTACTAGTTTTATCTTTGTCTCCCGTACACGCTGCTAGAACCATGCCAAGACTTAGGAATAGGACCAACAAGAATATCCACTTCTTTTTCACCCAAACTCCCCCTTGAATTTTTTATTCTTTCACGCCGCCAATAGTCAGTCCACTTATAAAATACTTTTGGAAAAATGGATAAGAGACTGCTATTGGCAATGTGGCGATTACCACCATAGCCATTTTGGCTGCATCCGCTGGAATTGTATCGAATAAACTAGACTGCATCTGACTAATTTCAACATTTTGTCTCATATATTCAAGATTAGCCTCAATCTTCATTAACAGTGACTGTAACGGCACTAAATTGGGATTTTCAATATAAAGCAGGGCATTAAACCAGTCATTCCAGTAACCTAATGTACTAAATAAGGCAATAGTTGCAATTCCTGGCAAGGAGAGTGGAAAAACAATTTGAAAAAACGTTCTCCATTCACTCGCACCGTCAATCCTAGCAGATTCTAATATTGATTCTGGAACAGATCGTATGAAGAACGTACGCATGATGATAATATAAAATGCATTCATGGAGAGGGGCAAAATTAAGGCCCAGATTGTATCTTTAATATGAAGAAACTGGGTTGCAACAATGTAACCTGGGACTAATCCCCCGCTAAATAACATTGTGAAAAGAGCAAAAAAGGTGAATTGTTTTCTATAATTAAATTGGGGACGGGAAATCGCATAGGAGTAGAAAGTAATCATCATGACACTAATGAATGTGCCCACAATCGTAATAAAAATGGTGACGCCATAGGACTGTAATAATTGACTTTTCACATGCCATAAATAGCGGTAAGCATCCAGACTCCACGCCTCCGGAATGATTTGAAAGCCATTCCTTACAATACTTTCTTCACTAGTAAAAGAAATCATAATGACATAGGCGAAGGGGAAAAGGCACATAAACGTGAAAATGCCTAGTAATAAACTAATGATCAAGTTTGTCACGGGATGAAAGTGATGAAAGTTACGAACTCTTTTATTTTTACCCTTAGTAAGATGGGTTCTCTGTATATCACTATCGACAATGGGCGAATTATCTCTTTTGTACATATTAAAACACCCCCGATTCTTAAAACAATGCACTTTCCTCATCAATCTTACGAATGATATAGTTCGTCATAATGACAAGGATAAAACCTACAGCAGATTGATAAAGTCCCGCAGCTGTACTCATTCCAATATCTCCAAGTGTCATAAGGCCACGATAAACAAAAGTATCAATGACATTCGTAACAGAGTATAATGCTCCCGAGTCTCGCGGAACTTGATAGAATAATCCGAAATCTGCGTTGAAAATTTTACCGACATTCATAATTGTTAAAACAATCATGAGCGGTTTAATCATTGGTAATGTAATATGCTTAATTTGTTGCCATTTTGAAGCACCATCAATCATAGCAGCCTCGTAAAACGTTCGATCAATCCCAACAATTGCGGCAAGATACACAATACTACCGTAGCCGATTCCTTTCCATAGACTCATAAATATAATAATAAATGGCCAATATTTTGCCTCTGTATACCAAGAAATCGAATCGATATTAAACCAACTTAATATATTATTCATTAAACCACGATCAATACTTAAAAAAGTAAACACAAAGTAACTGACAATCACCCAAGATAGGAAGTGTGGAAAGAGCATACCCGTTTGGTAGAATTTGGCCAACTTTTTATTCGCTAGCTCACTAAGCAAAATAGCCGTAACAACAGCTGTAATAAGTCCTAAGATGATAAAGGTGAGGTTATATAAAAGGGTATTTCTAGTAATGAGGTAAGCACTATTTGAATTAAACAGGTATTTAAAATTCTCCCAACCAACCCATTCACTATTCATGACGCTGGCAAAAAAGCCATCAGGATCAATTCGAAACTTTTTAAATGCAATAACAGTACCAAACATTGGCAGATAGGAAAAAACTAAGAACCAAATGGTGCCAGGTAAAACCATCAGGAACCAGACTCTATTTTTATAAAGTTTTTTAAAAAATGTCACTTATTCACCCCTCATTCCTTCCAATAATTTTTGTAAACACTTTCATTTATCATCATTATATAAATATTCAGAATTTAAAGTAGTTGAATTATTAAAGATTTACTGAAAAAAGTAAAGATTTACAGTAAATTATCGATTTTGGAATAAAAAAGATCAAGCTGGAGTATTTTATCCGGCTTGATCTTTTTTACTTATTTTTGTGCAGCTTTCCACTCATCAAATTGTTTTTGGATTTCACCCATTACTTTATCGATACCAGCATCTTTCAATTTTTGATTGAATTTAGGCAAGTATTCTTCAGGATCAACAGAACCTGTTGCTAGTGCAGGATAAAATTCTTTAGAAACGTTCGATAGTGAAGCAATTTCAGTTCTTACAGGATCACTATTGAAATGGAATCCAAGAGTTGGAGATGGTTGTGCTGACTCGTTAAACTCTTTGAATTTTTCCCATTTATCAGCTGGATCATTATCATATAGATACAAGATGAAGTGATTTCCTAGAGAATAAGTTGGAACGTTGTAACGTTCGATACGAGCTGGTAGATCTGTGATTGTATCATCTTCATGTTTTTCGTAATGCTCACCTTCGATACCTTTATCAACTAGGTTACGAAGGTATGGATCTGTATTAAGCAAGTTCAAGAATTCCATTGCTTTTTCAGGGTTTTGCGATGTAGCAGAAATTGCTTGAATTGCACCAGTTACAGATGTATTGAAAGTTGTAGGTTCTTCAGCAGGTACAGAAACTACATCATATTTTGCAGAGCGAGTCCATAGTAAGTCTGCATATGGTTGTGAGTCACCCATACGTACGAACCAGTTTTCTACGTCCATTGGCCAGCTGTCTTTGCTAGTAGCAGCATCAGATTTGATGTAGCCAGCTTTATAATATTTATGCATTGTTTTGAATGTTGACATAGCAATATCAGATTCAAATGGATTTACAGCATGATCGCGATCTCCTTCAAGTGGGAAAGCGAATGGCATGTCTCCTTCGAAAATATAATCGAATGGAAGATACGCTTTAAATGTTGCAATTGGTGTAATATCTGGTTCTCTTTCTTTAATGACTTGAAGCATTGGCTCAAGGTCTTCTAAAGTTTTTACTTTAGAAATATCAAAGTTGTATTTTTCAACTAAACGTTTGTTAAAAGTATAAACAGATTGTCTAGCAGCTTCTTTATTGGAAGGAATTCCATAGATTTTGCCATCTACTTTCGCACCTTCTAGAAGTGCTGGATCAAGAGCTTCTTTCAAGTCTTTTCCTTGGTTATCTAAAAGGTCATCAAGTGCAACATAAGCACCTTTTTGAGCATTTTGTACGTAAGTACCACCATTTGTGAAGCCAATATCAAATGGTTCACCAGAAGAAATCATAACTTGCATTTTTTGATCATAATCGCCCCAGTCAATTTGTGTAAATTTAACAGTTGCATTGATCTTTTCTTTTGTATATTTATTTACTTCTTCGAAAACTTTTTCAGTATCTTTTTGCGGTGTACCTATAGTATACCATTTAATTTCATATGGTTTGTCGCTTTTACCGCCAGTAGATTCTTTCTTGTCACCATTTCCGCTGCCGCAAGCTGCAAGAACTGTTCCAAGACTTAGAATCAAGACTAGCATAAGCAATATCTTTTTCTTCATCTTTTTACTCCCTTTACTCTATAATTTTATTCTTTAACGCCGCCAATAGTTAATCCACTAATAAAGTATTTTTGGAAAAACGGATAGGAGACTGCTATTGGTAATGTGGCGATAACGACCATAGCCATTTTGGCTGCATCAGCCGGAATCGTGTCAAACAAACTTGATTGCATGGCACTGATTTCAGTGTTTTGCCTCATAAACTCCATATTTGCTTCTATTTTCATTAATAGTGATTGCAATGGAATCAGACTCGGATTTTCTATATACAATAAAGCTTGGAACCAGTCATTCCAATAACCTAAGGTACTGAACAAAGCAATTGTTGCAATCCCTGGTAATGATAGTGGAAAGACAATTTGGAAAAAGCTTCGAAGCTCACCTGCTCCATCAATTCTAGCAGATTCCAAGATCGATTCTGGAACTGAACGGATGAAGAAAGTTCTCATAATAATGATATAAAAAGCATTCATAGCAAGTGGCAAGATTAAAGCCCAAATCGTGTCTTTAATATGCAAGAATTGTGTTGCAACAATATAAGTTGGAACCATTCCGCCACTAAAGAGCATCGTAAAGAAGGCGAACATTGTAAAGAACCTTCTATATTTAAATTGTTGTCTAGAAATAGCATAGGAATAGAAAGTAACCATCATAACACTAATAACTGTTCCTACAACCGTAATGAGAATTGTTATTCCATAGGATTGGAATAATTGATCCTTCATATGCCATAAATATCGATATGCATCTAAACTCCATGCTTCAGGAATGATCTGGAACCCGTTTCTTACAATACTTTCCTCACTTGTAAATGAAATGAGGATAACGTAAGCAAATGGGAAGAGACACATGAATGTGAAGATCCCTAAGAATATGCTCATAATCGTATCTGTAACTGGATGGAAATTATGGAAATCTCGATCTTTTTTCCGTTTTTTTACGATTCTCTCACCTCCTTTATTATTATCCGGAGAATGAGAATTATTTTTAACAGATATATCTGAATTGTTTTTGCTCATATAATCAGTCGCTAAGCGACCTTCCTCCTTTCATAAAAAAAGGTAGTCCGTTTCCTTTCTCCCTTGTCTTGTAGAGAGAAAGGAAAGTATTAAAACAAGGCACTTTCTTCATCAATTTTTCTAACTATATAGTTCGTTATAATAACAAGGACAAAACCAACGGCTGACTGATAAAGACCAGCTGCTGTACTCATACCGATGTCTCCTAATGTCATAAGTCCGCGATACACAAACGTGTCAATCGTGTTGGTAACCGAATATAAGGCTCCAGAGTCACGCGGTACTTGGAAGAAAAGTCCGAAGTCCGAGTTGAAAATTTTACCAACGTTCATAATCGTCATAATGATCATAAGCGGCTTAATCATCGGCAGTGTTACGTGGCGAATTCGTTGCCACTTAGATGCTCCATCAATCATGGCAGCTTCATAGTATGTTCGGTCAATCCCAACAATCGCCGCCAAATAAACGATACTGCCGTAACCGATCCCTTTCCACATGCTCATGAACACAATGATAAATGGCCAGAATTTAGACTCGCTGTACCATGAAATTGGATTGATGTTGAACCATTCCAACATATTATTTAAGAGTCCACGATCTGAACTTAAGAATGTAAAGACGAAATAACTTACAATAACCCAAGAAAGAAAATGCGGGAACAACATTCCAGTTTGATAAAATTTTGATAACTTCTTGTTAGCTAATTCACTAAGTAAAATAGCCGTAGCAACCGCAGTTACCAACCCAAGAACAATGAAAAGACCGTTATACAATACGGTGTTTCTTGTGATAATATAGGCGCTGTCAGTGCTAAACAAGTATTTAAAGTTATCCCAACCAATCCATTCACTGTTAATCAAGCTGGCGAAAAATCCATTTGGATCTATACGGAACTTTTTAAATGCCAGAACGGTTCCGACCATTGGCAAATAGGAAAATAGTAGTAGCCATATCGCACCCGGCAATACCATAAGAAGCCAAATTCGGTTCTTAACTATATCTCTAAGAAATTTCAATTCCTTCTTGCCTCCTTTTAATGCAATGTAAAAACTTTTATTAAAAAATGACGTAAGCTGTAACCACTTTCATCTCTATATCATTATTATAAAAAACACTATAGTGGAATAATAGTTAACTAATTTCAGATTCACTGGACAAATTAAATAATCTCGGATCCAACAAGTTTCTAGATGGAAAGTTGCAAATTGGGTGTAAAATTATTTTTCCAATAAGTCGAAAGATTCATGCTTAAAGTCGGAAAAATTATTACTCTATGCAGAGAATTCCTTTTTAATGACCTGACTTAAAAAATTAATGCCCAAAGTTAAAAAATTGCTTTCCCGACTCAGAAGATTATTTCCAGACTCAAAATATTCTTTCCTGAACTCAAAAAATAATTCTTAAAGTCGAAAGATAACTTCAGGATTAAGATCATGCTCATGCGTTCAAAGGAAAATTGCAAAAAAAGATCCGCCATGAAACGACGGATCTTCTCATATATATTTATTTTTTCTCTTGATGTTTGTATTGAGAAACAACATTGCCTTTGCCTAGCTGAATCCAAGTATCGAATTCTCGTTTTCCTTCATATATCTGGATTACTCGCCCGCCACGTTCTAAGCTGCCATACACATTATAGCCGCATGATCGGCCATAACATAAAGATACTCCATGCAGTTCTCCACAAAAATCATTATCATGGTCATGACCGACAAATGTTCCGAGCACATCTCCTGATTCTAGCAGTGCTGTAAACAAGCCACTATTTAGTTTTGGAGAACAAATACCCTCATTTTTTGTACCTGATACTTTACCAATCGACCATACAGCATTATATTCGGGTATCGGGATATGGAAAAAAGCTAATGCTGGGATCCCCGCATATTTTCGTGCCTCAGAAGCAAACCAATTCACTTGATCATGTTTAATCCATGCATATCCCCCAATATTTTTAGGAGCATAATCACCAGAATCCATGAAATACAAGACTGCTTCAGTATCCTGGCTATGCGCTGACTCAATTTGTAAAGTATAGTTTCCTACTCCATGAATATCGTCAGGGCCACTTTCTGCAAGTGAGTTTACATAGCCTTTTTGAAGTTGAAATAACTCTTGGCGAGTAATATTAGCTTCTGAATCATGATTCCCGTATACAATCGCAAACGGGATGTTCCATTTATCAATATGATCTAATACTCTTTTATACGATATTTCAGGGTGATCAACCTCACTCCAAATTAAATCACCTGTAATCGCGATTAAATCTGGTCTTTCCGCTTCAATGACCTCATCGATTCGGCGGAAAGTTTTAAGATCCTCTTCCTGTTTTGGATTCCCTCCAATATGTAAATCTGTCAGCTGAACAATTTTAAATGAACCATCTTCCCGAAATTTTAAATCCATGTAAATTCCCCCTTTTTTTAAAATTAAGCTTCCGCCACAATCCACTCCACACTTTTTTGCTCTAGAACTGGAACCCAAGTGTTTGGCGGGTTTTTATCACTAATAATCACGTCAACTTGGTCGAATGTAGTAATATGACTGAAAGATTGAACGCCAATTTTACTATGATCGGCTAAAACAATGACTTCTTTGGAATTTTTTGAAACTAATTTGGAAATGTTTGATTCGTTTAAGTCGTAATCACTAATCCCTGTTTGCAAGGACACACCTCCAACAGATAGAAATGCCTTATCAACATAGAAGTTTTTTAACATTTCCTCGCAAAGATAACCGCTCACTGATTGTTGATCAGGCGAAATTTCTCCTCCAAGAATGATGACCTTGCCGCGAAACACCCCTTGTAAAAGCGAATCTTTCAATAGATTAGCAACAGGTAGAGAATTCGTAATGATCGTTAGACGCTTGAAGCCTGCAATCGACTTTGCCGTTTCAATTGTTGTTGTACCTGAATCTAGAAAAATGGTATCGCCCTCATTGATAAGAGAGGCAGCTCGATTTCCAATAGCGATTTTTTCTGAAGTATGGATAATCTCTCGTTGCTGGAAAGGAGGCTCCCCATGTTGATACGATTGCTTCACAGCACCGCCATAAACACGTTTTAATTGCTCCGTTTTTTCGAGTACTTCTAAATCTCTGCGGATCGTTTCACTAGATACGTTTAATTTTTCAGCTAAGTCGGAAACTCGCACCTTTCCATGCGTATCAATTTCGCTGATTATGAATTGTTTTCTTTCCTCAGATAATAAAGACACTTTAAATCACCCCTTTAAAAAGTCAAAAACTGAGATCTTCTGCTGCGCGACTTTCTACTTTTAGCCTGCGCTGTTCTTTTATCCAATAGAGGAAGGCGATAAATAATAGTAAACTTGTAATCCAGTAGAGCCAAGACAGACCAATAAAATCCAACACTATAAAACTAATTAGCGGACCTAGAGCAGCCCCCAGATCTGAAAAGAGTGTGTAGTAGGTCATCGTTTTCACTGATGTTGGTCCCTTCGCCAAGTCGGCCGCTAGTGAATCACTCGTCGTGATTAAAAAAGTGGATGTCACTTGTAGCGCGAAGATGACTGAAAAAAATAGAATTGAAGAATTCGAAAACGGAAGAATTGTAAAAAGGATCGTCGCAGCTAAGAGTGCAACTGTTAAAAATGGTAATCTCCCTATTTTTAGATCAGACCACTTCCCAATCGCAGGTGCCAAAAATGGATCAAAACTCATTTTAATTGATTGAACTACACCTGCAATTGCAGCCGCTCCAATCGACATACCGAATAATAACAAAGGACCATCGAGATGATGTTCAACTGCTTTACTGATTGTTGTAAAAAAGATCCCATAAACGACAAAGGCGACGAGCATACCATTAAGCAACACTTTTTGATGGTCTTTATTTTTTAAAACAGACTCTGTTTCTCCTTTTTCAGAGCTATCCCCGCTAATAAAATTCGGGATATACTTGATGACTAAAGGAATCGTTAAAATAGCTAAAAGAGAAAATGTTGAAGTAATAAAGGTTATCCCAATCAAATCACTAAGAAAACCACCTATCAACATGCCGAAGAGACTCCCTAATCCCCAAAGCCCATTGTATAATCCGATTAGCTGGCCCCTAGAGCTGCCATCACTACATGAAATAACCGTCAAATACCCACCAAGTCGTAAGAATGACCATGCAACTCCCCACAATATTCTCATTAACAATAATAGCCAGAATCCCTTTAACATTCCATAAGAGTAAGTTGATATTGCAGCAAGAACAACGGCTATTAATACACCTGTTCTTTTACTAATTTTATGATAACACCATCCCACAAAGGAATTAATCGGAATTCTGACAAAACGATTAACCGAAAGAAGTACCCCAACTTGCCACAAGGATCCTAATCCAAAGAACTTCCAATATATTGGAAGGACTATAAAGAGCATTTCATTGCCTAATAAACTTATAGCTGTTATTAAAGCAATCGTTATAACAGGGCCTTTCTTTGTATTATTACCTTGCATATGTTTGTATTTCCTCTCTGTAGATTGCGTGGTCATATCTCGGGTAATCTTTCTAAACTTGCCAGTAGATCTATGATGATCATCATTTAAAGCTAAGAACATTTCCCAAAACGGAAAAGTATAGTGCAACAAGAAACAACACTTTTGCAATTAATACCACACAAAACAAATATACCCTTTTTAGATATGATTTACAATGTATAGCCATAAATTATTGTGAAGATAAATTTTAATCTGCATTACCAATAAAATGTAAAAAGACTAATGAGAATCCCTTATTTGGATAGTCATCAGTCATATAGTGAAATACAAACAAACTTACTAGTGCCTTCAAGTATATTGACCCTTAACCCCAGCCAAAGGTATCACCAATTGATTGTTTATCCATTCCCTTTTTTCCATATCTCTAGCCTTAATGATCACTTCATCATGAAACACTTGTACATATAATCCTTGGCACCCCTCCGGATTAATCACTTTCTCATACCCGTTTTCATCAGGACCATATGTATTATAGATGGCTCCAGAATTAACCATTGCAAAACGTTCATATAGAAACATATCTTGTAAATGTAAATCCCAATGAGAGTGGCCAGAAAATAAAATCGCCTTAGGGTATTGTGATAATATCCTTTTTAATTCCTTATCCTGAATAACTCCATTACGATAGTATTCTAAATCAGTACCTGATAGTGTGTAAGGCAAAGGCTGATGCAGAAATATGAAAATTGGTTTTCCTGATGATTGATATTTCTCCAACGTTTCCTCTAACCATTGCAATTGCTCTTCACTTAAATATGCAGAATCCTTTGTAGGTGCTCCAATCGGCCCCCAACTTTCAGAACCTAATAGAATAAAAGGATGATCATTAATGATTTGTTCATCAAACAGACGTGTACGTCCAGAGAAGTCTAAAAAACGTTTAATGGCTGGTTCATTTCCATCATTCTTAAAGAATTCATGATTTCCTATTGTGAATAAAGTGTTTTCAGGATAAAAGGTTTCTTCCATTACATATTTAACCTTTTCATAACTCTCTTTACTACCGTCATCGGTCATGTCACCATTTACTACTAATGCATCAGGAGTAGGGTTAATTTCTTTTAAATCTTGTAACCCTATTTTTATTTTTCCGTGAGACTTCTTATTACCAATGGTTAACTGAAAATCACTAATGACAAAAAATTCAAGAACAGCTTCGCCTTTTGAAGAACTTATATGGTTATTACTCATTGGAAAACCCTCTTTCAAATATATGAAAAAAGAAAGGAGAAAACGATCCTCCCTCCCATTTTCACTGTATTATATTATTGTTGTGTATATCTATCATAAGCATCTTGATAGATTTTCATATAACGATCAAGACCCATTTTATCAAATGTTTTTACATAATTATCCCAATCATCAAAAGATGCAGCACCTGTAATGAACTTGGCATTCATTTCTTTAATATAGGTTTCAATGTCATCTCTAAGTGCATTCATTTCCTCGAGTTCCTCTATCGTATAGTTAAATGGCGCCCATATTTCTTCAGGTATATAAGGTTCTACTCTCTTTGCTGCTTCAAGTGAACTTGGCATTCCTTCAGAACCTTGAAAAAACTCTTGCTTTAAAATTCCGGGATATCCCGAACCAGGCCATACTAGATATTGGCCGACTGCTTGGTCTTGAGTTAACCCATTTGGATTATTTTTTATTTCATCTGTGTATTCAAATTTACCGTCAGCAGTCTCCACATAGGTCTCATCTTTAAAGCCCATAAAGAACATCTTGCTTCCTTCTTCGCTATAAAGATGGTCTACCCAACGAATAGTTGCTTCAGGATATTTATTTTTCTTTGAAATAACGAATTGCCCAGGAGATCCAATTGGAGAACCTATATGAGCATATATTTGATCTCCGTGTGGACCTATAAGTGCATTTCCCCCAATATAGCCTTGGAGGTTACTATAAACAGCTTCAGGGTTATAGTCAGGAAGAACTCCATACACACCGGAAGACCCTTTGGCAATAATCTGATCAGCATTAGCTGTAAAGAAGTCCTTATCGATAAGATCTTCACTATAAATTTTATTTAGATATTGCAACATCTCTTTATAATTTGAATCAGTCGGTATGAAACGAAGTTCATTTGTTTCCGGGTCAATATCCACGTTCGGATGGGATCCACCCCTATTTCCCAGCCCCCATGCACCTTTAAAGAACGGGATGAGGTAGGAATCAATTCCAGGTCCTCCTCCAATTGGAATAGCATCTGGATACTTTGCCTTAATTTCTTTTAATAGTTGATAAAACTCTTCTGTCGTTTCTGGAAAGTCCCTTCCAAGTTCATCCAACCACTCTTTTTTATACCACATAAGCGGTCCCATCAACATTGATTTGAACTCAGGATCATATATAACTGGGAAGGAATAGATATTCCCATCAGGCATCGTAATTGCCTTTTTAACTTCAGGATATTCCTCCAGTAATTTACTGAAGTTTGGTGCATATTTATCAATCAAATCATTGAGTGCCACAAACTCACCTTGACCGCCATAATTCATCAAGTCATTAACTGATAGGCCGTTCCCGAAAAACGCATCTGGGTAATCACCACTTGCGAGTAATATATTTCGCTTTTCAGCAAGATTATCGCGATCAACAGTGTCAAATTTAACTTTAATATTAGTCATTTTTTCATATTCGTTCCAAATCATAATGTCGTTCCAATCTTGAGAAGCAAATCGTTTCGAAGCAAACATTGTCATTTCGATTGGTTCCTTTACAATTGGCATTCCTTCTTCATTTAAAATATTATTATCTTCGTTTCCATTTTTCTCTTCTTTACCACCGGCTTCATCTGTGTTTCCACTACAAGCCGAAAGGATAAAAATTGTCATTACAATAAACAAAGCGACGAACCATGATTTTTTCATTTAATACTCCTCCCCTATTTTCCTTTTCTATCCCTTTACTGCTCCAACCATAATTCCTTGTACAAAGTATTTTTGCAAAAATGGATATAACAATAAGACTGGTAAGTTCGCAACAATTACAACCGCATATTTTATAGATTGGGCATATAACATTTGCTGTGCCATCGACTCACTGCTTCCAGCCATATCATCCATTGAATTCTGAATAAGGATTTCCCTTAAGATTAACTGTAACGGGAACTTCTCTCGATCCGTTAAATAAATGAGTGCATCAAAGTAGGCATTCCAATGACCTACACTATAAAAAAGCACCATTACAGCGATGATCGGTGTAGACAATGGTAAAACAATTCTCCAAAGGATCTGGAAGTTCGAACAACCATCTATTTCAGCAGCTTCCTCGACTTCTTGAGGAATATTTTGTTGAAAAAAGGTCCGCATAATAATTAAATTAAATACAGCTACAGCATTCGGAATAACGATTGCCCAAAAGGAATTCAGCATACCTAAGTTTTTAATAACTAAATAGGTCGGTATCAATCCACCACTAAAAAACATTGTAAAGACAAAAAAGAACATAATTATATTTTTTCCATAGAAGTCTCTACGTGATAACGGATAAGCTCCAAGTGTTGTCATAAAAACATTGATTAATGTTCCCAAAGTTGTATAAAATAGCGTGTTTAAATAACCATTCATAATATCCTGGTTCTGAAATACCTTTTTGTAACCTATAAAAGTAAGCTCCTTAGGCAGTAACCACAAATCCCCACTTGCTACTATCATAGGATTACTGATCGAGGCACTCAAAACAAAAATCAATGGGTATAGAATAACAAGAAGAATGATAAACAATAAACTATTATTGATTATTCCAAAAACTTTATCGCCAAATGATTGATTCATCGTTGAACGCACCTCTATTCCTTACCATAAGCTACTTTGCCCCACTCTTTTAGCTAGCGAGTTAACCGTAATAAGCAAAATAAAGTTAATCACTGTACTAAATAATCCAACAGCTGCCGCAAAACTAAACTGTGCTCCCAAAATACCACTACGATAAACATATGTAGATATAACGTCGGAAGCTTCCAAGTTCAAATCATTCTGCATTAAGAAAACCTTTTCAAAACCAACACTTACAATTGATCCAGTATTTAAAATGAGCAATATTATGATGGTTGGCAATATTCCTGGGATATTAACATGCCAAATACGTTGTAACCTATTTGCCCCATCTACAGTTGCTGACTCATGTAATTGCGGATCAATCCCAGCCAAAGCGGCTAAATAAATGATAGAACTCCATCCCATTTGTTGCCAAATACCTGAAAAGACATATACAGTCTTAAACCATTTTGGTTCAGTCATGAAGGATATTTCATTCCCACCAAATGCACGTATAAGTTGATTAATCATTCCATTGTCAGGGGATAAAAAAATGATAATCATCCCTACTAACACAACTGTTGACAGGAAATGCGGCGCATAAGTAACCGTTTGAACTGTTTTCTTAAAAAATTTCAATCTAACTTCATTGATCATTAAAGCTAGAATGATTGGTATAGGAAATCCTAATAGTAGCTCATACAACCCAATTCCAATTGTGTTCTTCATTAATCTCCAAAAGAAATAGCTATCAAAAAATCGGGTAAAATGCTTAAGACCAACCCAAGTACTTCCGGTAATCCCCTTCGAAGCGATAAAATCTTTAAATGCTATTTGTATTCCATACATAGGAACGTAATGAAAAATAACAAAGTAGGCAATAACTGGAATAATCATAATATAAAGCTGCCAGTTCTTTTTGAATAACCTTTTCGCATTCGACTTGCGGCTTTTTGGCAGCACAGGAGTTCTTGGATGAAATTCTGTTGATATTTTCTTGCCAGCTTGATTAAGCAAACTAGAAATCTCCTTTCTTCTCTTCCTTTTACTATCTTTTTGTTTGTATACTGGCTAATCCACTTGAATGCCGTTATTCAATTTCACATTAGTAACATGCGTACATCATGTTTCTGTAAAACTATATAACTTTTACATTCTCCCTTCATTAGTTTTTAAGTAGTTATATGTGGTACTTAATCCTATTGTAGTGATATTCATTGACATTTTATTGATTCATGTTGTTTCATTACATCATGTAAATCTTCATCTAAGTGCATTAATATGAATGAATCTGCAGATATACTTTAAGGTACCACAACATTCTATAGTTAAATATTGTAGTAGAATGTAGGTAAGCAACACAAAACAATAAAAGTACAACAAATACCACACAATCAATATATACTGGTCATTATCTTTTGTCAATACGAATTATTCTAATAATTTCAAAAGGGGGAAGTGGCTTTTATCTTCTAAATGTCTGCATTTGTCACCAATAGAGAGTTAGTGCTATATCTGTTAAGACATGAAATAAGCACACACTTGCAAATCATTAAAACACAAAAAAGCTGGATGATTTCACCCAGCTTTTTTGTTACTTTTTTATTTTTGTGCAGCTTTCCATTCGTCAAATTGCTTTTGCATTTCAGTTATAACTTTATCAAGGCCTGCCTCTTTCAATTTTTCATTGAATTTAGGCATATACTCTTCAGGATCAACTGAACCAGTTCCTAATGCAGGGAAGAATTCCTTAGAAACGTTGGAAATAGATGCAATTTCCGTTCTTACAGGATCGCTGTCAAAATGGAATCCAAGTCCAGGTGCATTTGTAGCACTTGCATTAAACTCTTGGAATTTTTCCCATTTATCTGCAGGATCATCTTCGTATAGATATAGGATAAAATGGTTACCTAGAGAATAGGATGGCATATTATAATTTTCAACACGCGCTGGAAGATCTTTAATTGTTCCATCATCGCTCTTTTCATAGTGAACGCCTTCAATACCTTTATCTACAAGGTTACGAAGATATGGATCAGTATTTAGCAAGTTCAAGAATTCCATAACCTTTTCAGGATTTTTAGAAGTTGAAGAAATTGCTTGAATTGAACCAGTTACAGAACTGTTAACAACAATTGGATCTTCAGCTGGTACAGAAGTAACTTCATATGTTTTAGCTGAACGAGACCAAAGTAAGTCAGCGTATGGTTGAGAACCACCTGTACGAACAAACCAGTTTTCTACATCCATTGGCCAGCTATCTTTACTTGTTGCAGCGTCAGATTTGATATAGCCAGCTTTAAAATATTCATGCATTGTTTTATAAAGATCCATTACAACATCAGTTTCAAACACATTCACAACTTTTTCTGTGTCGCCTTCAAGCGGGAACGCGAATGGCAAATCTTCAGTCATAATAAAGTCAAATGGTAAAAGCGGTTTAAATGTTGCGATCGGTGTAATATCAGACTCGTTAGCTTTAATTTCTTTCAACATCGGCTCTAAATCAGCTAATGTTTTAACTTTGGAAATATCGAAGCCATATTTTTCAACTAAACGTTTATTAAATGTGTAAACAGTTTGTCTGGCTACCTCTTTATTCGCTGGAATACCATATAGTTTTCCATCTACTTTGGCACCTTCTAACAAAGCAGGGTCCAAAACGTTCTTAAGATCTTTCCCGTGGCTGTCTAATAAATCATCTACAGGTACGAACGCACCCTTTTGAGCATATGAGACGTAGTTTCCGCCATCGATATAAGCCAAATCAAAAGCTTCACCTGAGGAAATCATTACTTGCATTTTTTGGTTATAATCACCCCAGTCAATTTGGGTCATATTAACTGTGACATTAATTTTTTCTTTTGTATACTTATTAACTTCTTCGAAAACCTTTTTCGTATCTTTTTGTGGTGTTCCAATCGTATACCATTTAATTTCATATGGTTTTTCGCTGCTACCACCTTTATCGGCCGATTCCTTCTTGCTATCATTTCCGCCGCAAGCAGCAAGAACTGTGCCAAGACTTAAAATCAAGACCATCAAAAGCAAAAGCTTTTTCTTCATTTTTTTCTCCCCTTTTTATAAGATATCCTTTCTCGTCGCTAATAGTTAGTATACCCATAATGTTATTGTATAAAAGATAAGTAACTACTATTAGCAATGAAGACGATCAGTACTTTAGCCATAGGCTGTATCGATATCACGCATGGATTAATCAATGGTACCGATTTCATTAAGTATTAAATCGCTTTCATAACTCTATTATAGAAAACGCTATACTAATATAACAGTTGACTAACTTTATATTTAGTGGACAAATTAAATATATCGATAAATCTTTATAACTTATTACCCAGAAATTGGACTTTATAGATAAAAAAGAACCAGCTCCCTTAATAGAGAGCTGGCCTTAGATCAAATACGACTTTCTAAACCATGACAATTTCATTTTCGAATATATATTTTTGAATTGCTTGAGCTACTCCATCTTTCGTATTTGTATCCGTTATATCATCAGCGAAATCTTTTAATTCCTGTACAGCATTGCCCATGGCTATGCCTAAACCAGCCTTTTGTATCAATTTCATATCGTTAAAATTATCTCCGATTGCCATAACTTCACTCATACTAATATTTAAGTATTCACAGACTGCTTGTACTCCTGACGCTTTAGAAGTTCCCTTTAATGTAAACTCTACATTTTGAGTAGATGATCTAGTTATTTCCAAACTTTTAGACACGTTTTCTATTTGACTTTTAAATTCAGCCAATACCTTTATGTCATCGTGCCGAGCAACAAATTGCGTCCATCGTTCCTTCAACAGTTCTTCTCTCCACTCAGACCTTCTGACAAAGCTATTAATTCCATACGCCCAGAAATCTGCATTTGTTTGAAGTGATAATTTATATAAAGCATGAATATCTTCCTGGTTAATTAAACGCCTATCGATAATTTCTACTGATTCATTCCAGGCTTCTGCGCCATTTACCAATACCATCGGAGTCTTTAAACCTAATTCTTCGCGAAAATGGCTCATATTTAAATATCCGCGACCAGTGGAAATAATGACTGTCACGCCAACTTCAGATGCCTTAACTATCCACTCTTTATTTCTCTCAGTAATTTTTTTGTCTGGAGTAAGTAACGTTTCGTCCAGATCAAGGGCTAATAATTTATACTTCGGCATTATTATCTTTTATCCTCCATATGACGTTTTCGGCCTGTTGATCATGGATCCTTTTATCTAATATATACATTCCAAGAAGGGGCCAACTTCAAAGCTAATATACAACAGTATCCATTCTGGGTCAATCTATTGATAGAATCATTTAAAAAATCTAACACTTTTTTAAAGTAAACAAAAAAAGACTGCTCTTTATAATAAGAGCTAGTCTTTTTGTTTGTTTTCCATCTTCCGAAACCTCTTCATACAAATAGCCATAATCAAGTAAGCGGGCAAAACTCCACCCATAAACGGAATGAGTCCAGGCAATCTTGAAAAGAAGTAAGCAATGAAGGCTAAGCCGAGCAGGATGATAAGTGTGTCTTTGACGCTTGCAATCGCATGAATAAAGGCTTGTTTTACATATTCCTTAGTTTTAAATGCGTACTGCACATAGAGTGGGAAAAAGAAAATTAATGTTAAGAAGAAGATTAAAAACAAGAATAGAAAAAAGATATAAAGGATTAAGGAAAAGAAACCTTGCATTTGCTCTGCAAAACTAAGATCGAGAAAGAGAAAAGCACCAATTAATGCAAAAATGATTCCCACCTTGTTACTGGGTACCCATTCCTTAAAGTATGTATCTTTAAATTGGTGCCAGATGGAAAAGTCAAATTCTTTCTTTGTCCATTTTCTTGTTACGGAAAACATTGCAACCGTGGCTGGCATGATTCCAAAAATCCCCAGTCCTAATAGGGTAAAGCCAATCCATAAGAGGTTCGTCCAGATAAGGCGTAACACCCATTCACTGACTATTAGGAATAACTTCATGTGCTAACCTCCTTGTGGATTGTTGAGTAAATTCGAATGATTTTATAATGATGGATTTATTTAACGAGTTTTTCGGTTATCTTTCAAGTTTTGACTTTTTTTCGCGACTTCTCATTTAATTTTACGAGTTTCTCAATAATTTACAAATACCACTATTGAAAAAAAGGAAGAAGAATAATCTCTTCTTCCTCTTATCTTTTACTTTATTTCAATTTTTCATGTAGTGGGCTGCCTTTTACTGTCATATTGCATAGGCTTAAGACGAATTCACTGAACATTGTGTTAGACCAAGCGAACCATTCGCGAGTGAACTGTTCAGGGTTAGAGGCATTAAAGCCTTCATGCATGAATCCTGTTCCACCGTCTGTATTAAGCATTGTACGCAAAATCCACTCTTTTTCTTGTTCACTAATGCTAGTCATCCCTTGAATGGACAAGGCGATATGCCAAACGTAGTGATCTGGTGTATGTGGGCTGCCAATTCCGCGAGCAACACTACCTTCATAGTAATAAGGGTTGTTTCGGCTCAAAAGGAATTGTCTTGTGTTTTGATAAACTTCATCATCAAAATCGCAATAGCCAAGGTAAGGAGCAGACAATAAACTTGGAACGTTCGCATCATCCATTAAATTATAGTTGCCTAGTCCGTCTACTTCATACGCATAAATTTTTCCGTAATGTGGATGTTCAATTGTTCCATGCTCTTCAATTCCAGTGCGAATCTCTTGACCTAATGCCTTACATTCTTTAGAAAGTTCTGCATCATTCAATACTGTTTCACAAATTTCAGCTGCATAGTCTAGTACAACAGCTGCAAACATATTGGCTGGCACTAAATATCCGTATGTGCAGGAATCATCACTTGGACGGAAGCCGCTCCAAGTCATGCCAGTATAGGCTGTTTTACTTCCTAATCCATCACGGATCAGTGTTTCTGTGTGCAGATTTGTATCACGTTCGAAACGGTATGGAGATTTGTTTTCGTGATCCTGCTCATCTGTCCAAACTTTTACGATCGTTTTGACAGCTTCACGGAATTCTTCACCTAAATGAGTTGTTTCGCCTGTCGTTTTCCATAGCAAATAGGCAAGTTGAATTGGGTAGCATAATGAATCGACTTCATACTTACGTTCCCAAAGCCATGGTGTCATTTCTGTTTTATCCGCACCATGGTAGCTATTTGAGTTTGCAGCTTCGTTAAAAGCATTCGCATATGGGTCATGCAAAATAAATTTAATTTGGCGATTAACAACACCAGTGAGCATGTTTTTAATGTCTTCATCCTCGTTCGCCGCTAGCAAATATGGGCGAACTTGGGCTGCGGAATCGCGCAGCCACATTGCTGGAATATCACCTGTAATGACAAACGTTGTGCCATCATCTAGATGTTTTAAAGTCGTTGAATACGTATTGACGAAACAACGTGCAAACATATCATGTAATTTTTCCTCACCTGGAAATTTAGTTTTCACTTCGTCAATAATCGCTTGTAGTGATTGAGGAATATTTGTCATTATTTCTTAACTCCTTCCATACCCACAGTTACAATTTTATAGTTTCCAACTGGCATTTCTTCGTAAGCCGAACCGACAGAATCCATTTTTTCTTCAATGATATTACTTGAGTAATATGCTTTTGCAAGTGGATTCTCGATAGTCAAACTTCTTTCTTCTCCAGATGGATTATACACTCTCATGAAAATATCGTCACTTGTTTCCCCTTTTTTCAAGGTTGTGAAGACAAGGCCATTACTTTCCCAGTTCATGAAAGTACCATCAGACGCAAGTTCACCAGTATGTTCATTTGTTTGAACACATACAGTTGGAACTTGGAAGTCATACGCTTCTTCGTATGCTTTTGCTTCGATTGCATCACCCGCGTGAGGAATGACAAACCATTCAGCCGTTTGCTCACCTAGACACTGTGCTCCAGGTGTTGGGAAGTAACCCCAGTCACCAAGCTCGGATGTAGCACGAAGTACTGTAACTTCAAGAGTTGTATCTTTTTCTACAACTTCATACTCTTGTAAACCTTTTGTCGCAACAGTTAAACCATATTTGCCATCAGACAAGGAAGCAAATGATTGTTGATGGTGGTCAAAGCTTGGGTTTTGCCATTCGATTTCTGGTTTATTTGGTCTTTCTGCAATTTCAAAGGCACTTTCAGCTAAATGATGACTCGTTTCGAATCCTGTTGGATAAACAACACGGAGGCGATGGTCTTTCGCAGTGTTATCTAGATCCAATTTTACTGCCAAGCCTTTGGAATGTTGATCAAGCGTTAATCTTGTTTTCATCACAAGAGTTGTCATTTCTTCGGAACGACGAGCTTCACGAACTGAATGCCAAACGAGACGATCTTTCAAATCTTCCAATTCTTCGTGAGCAGCAGCCGGAATTTCAAAACGATGTGTAATTTCGATTACACCTCTTGCTGCGTTATTTTCAACAACTTGAATATCCGCTTGTAATCCTTTTGTTGTGTAGGCTTGTTCATCTGTAGCCTTTTTGAACATATATTCATTACCGATATCACTTGTATCCTCATATGCACCAACATTTTTATACTCTTTACCAGATACTTTATGAAGGACGTCATACGTACCATCTTCATGGATCGCAACACGGATATGCTCGTTTTCCAATGTGTGATCATCTTTAGCGACCATTTCACCTTGATTGGAAGGTGCTTTTTCTACTAAGAAATAAGTTTGATAGCCGAATTCAGGTAGTTCATCTGTCGAGAAGACAACTTTCACTTTTTTCGCGTAAAATGGCTGTCTAAACTTATCATCTGGGAGATCATAGCCAAATTCTGAACCAAGATCTTCAATTACTGCTGGAATTTCTTCACCTTTCGCATTAACAAGTGTAAGCTCTGGTAAAGCTTTGTCACGAAGATGACCGTGAATTTTTTGCAATGGCATTTCACCAAAATAAACACGTTCAAAATCAACGACTTTTTCAATGGTAGTATGGCGTTTAATTCCTGCTGTATTCATAACAATCAACGGAAGTGCATGATCAAATCCTGCAGGTGCTGTTGTATCAATTTTTTCTGTCAGTTTCAAAGCTTGCTCTTCGATGATCATATCTGCCATTTGGTCGACCTTCTTGAAGCGAGTCACCATTTCATCATGGACTTCATCAACGGAGCAACCACAAATACTGTCATGTGGATGGTTTTGCATTAGTTGTTTCCAAGCAAAACGCAAGTAGTCTTCTGGATATTCTTCACCATTCATGTATGCGAAAGTAGCAAGCGGTTCTGCCAGTCTTTCCAATTTCGTTTGACCAGAATGGTTCATTTGTTTCAAATAAATACGAGCAGACGCTGTGTTTACGAGTGTTGACCAGCCATCTGTACGTTGGTTGCGAAGTTCACCTTTAACTGTTTGAAGCTTTTCTGGTAAGTTATTTTTAACTTCTTCCATATATTCTTCAAAATTAGAATGTTTGAATTCGATATCTGGATAAAGCTCATTTGCAAGCTTAATTGCTTCAGGCAAGTCTTTTTGCAATGGTTGGTGGTCACAGCCATTCATATAAAGAAGATGCGGTGTAGAAGCATATTTTTGTGCATCCGCTAATTTTTGCTCCCAGAATTTCTTCGCTTCTTCTTCAGTGCTTGGAACTTCATTCCCGTTGGAGTACCAATTGGCAAATAAAATACCAAGGACACTTGATCCATCTGGAGATTGCCATTCTAGCTCAGAATATGGGGATTCGAAGTTTTCCGAATCACTTACTGTATTGTTAAATCCAGTTGGTTTTACACCACGACCAAAGGCTGCAGTATCAATTCCAGCTTGCTTCAGCATTTGTGGAGCTTGTCCATAGATTCCGAACGTATCTGGGAAATAGCCTAGTTTAGAATACGGGCCATATTTTCCTGATTCATTCATTCCAATTACTAGATTACGAACATTCGCTTCTGCACTTGTAAGGAAAGCATCTTGCAATATATACCAAGGACCGATGATGATTCGTTTTTCTTCAATATATTTTTTTACAAGGTCACGTTTTTCCGGTTTAACTTCTAAATAGTCATCCAACGCGATCGTTTGTCCATCAAGATGGAAACTTTTATAGTCAGGGTCGTTTTCTAATTTTTCTAGTAGAGCATCCATAAGTTTCACTAAATAATAACGATGCTTTTCAAAAGGTAGATACCATTCCCGATCCCAGTGAGAGTGAGAAATGATGTGTGCTGTTGTTTTTGCCACGTTGTTCACGATCCTTTCTTGATCAATCATTTTTGATAAAGCAGGATTCAGCCTTGACTTGACTAGCAAACGCTGTCACCTGATGAATTTTTTGTCGATTTTTAAAATCCTTTTCATACACCTATACATTAGAATTCTATTAAGATAATGTCAATTAATATCCATCGATACTTAAGTTTTTACAGCATTTCTTTGAATAGTCCAAATCGCCTAATCCAACATATACCAATCAACAGGTATTTGTAAAAAAAAAGGACTTAATACACACAAAAAGCCAGCTTTTGCTGACTTTTAGCTTTTTACTTTGATTTGGTTCATAAATTTTGCAAAAGCCGCCTGCCCTTCAGACGTTCGTTTGAAAACCCCAGCGTGTTCTAGAACTGTGGAGAAAACGATTCCGACTTCCTGTCGAAGAATGTCGCCCACATTTTTTTCATCCATTTCCGGATGGCGCTCCTTCACTTGACAAGCCCATTTAGCATGTTTGCTAGTTTGTTCATCGGCTGCTAGTAAATTTTTGTATTCCGTCTCTAGTAAAAGAACAGCAACTTGCTGCAGTTCTTCTTTAAGACGACCAGGTAAAACGGCGAGCCCCATTACTTCGATCAATCCGATATTTTCCTTTTTAATATGATGAACCTCATTATGAGGATGAAAAATTCCGAGCGGATGTTGTTCATTCGTTCGATTATTTCTTAAAACGATATCAAACTCATAAAGGTCACCAGAACGACGTACGATTGGCGTTACCGTATTATGAGGTTCTCCATTTGTTTCGGCATACACTTCCACTTCTGGATCGCTGTACGCTCTCCAGCATTCAGTAATGTAATGGGCGAGTTCTGCAATTTGTCCTCGATCTTTCCCTCGGAGACGAATAACCGACATCGGCCAATGAACGATTCCGACTTCTACCTCTTCAAAGTTTTGGAAGGTGAAGGTT
This sequence comes from Bacillus niameyensis, assembly GCF_001375535.1. Taxonomy (GTDB): domain Bacteria; phylum Bacillota; class Bacilli; order Bacillales; family Bacillaceae_C; genus Lederbergia; species Lederbergia niameyensis. Next base: position 3,751,361 of record NZ_LN831197.1, on the reverse strand, counting down.
TTTTCGATCTTAGCCTTAGCCATTGGAAAATGATGGTGACCGCCTTGAAAATGATCGTGACTTAAGATTGACCCTCCCACAATCGGGAGATCTGCATTCGACCCTACGAAATAATGAGGAAATTGTTCCACAAACGCCAGCAATCGATTGAAGCCAGCTATTGATATTTTCATAGGCTCATGCTCGCCTGATAAAATAATTGCATGTTCGTTATAGTAAACGTAAGGAGAGAATTGCAGATACCACTGTGCACCTTCCAGTTCAACCGGAATAATTCGATGATTTTGCCGTGCTGGATGATCCACCCTACCAGAGTAGCCGACATTTTCTTTACAGAGTAAGCATTTTGGATAAGAAATAGCCTGCTTATTTTTCTCCGCGGCAATCGCTACCGGATCTTTTTCCGGTTTTGATAGATTAATCGTTATTTCCAAATCACCGTACGGCGTCGGAGAAAGCCAATGTTCATTTTTCGCAACTCGATCTGTCCGAATGTAATAGGAGTGCTTAGATAACTCGTAAAAGTATTCGGTCGCAGCTTGGGGACCAACTGAATGATAAACCTCATAAAATTGTTGGATAACAGTAGATGGTCTTGCTACTAGTGCACCCATTATTTCCATATCAAGTAAGTCGCGATACGTAATAGTATTATGTTCTAGCTTGCCATTTTCTGCTGCCCAATCTAAAATTTCTTCGAGAATCTTTACTGGTGTTTCATCTTTTGAATATTTAACCGCAGTCGGTTCAAAGTCATCTAAATCTAACATATGTAGTAATTGATTGCGGACAAAATCCACATCCCACTTCTCGATTAACTTTTTATGAAGTCCGTAATCGATTAGGTTTTCTATTGCGGTGTATATATTCATCAGCCTGCCTCCTTTACATTTATTTCAAGAGACACATTATTTTGCATAGCCGTTAGGATATTTTTGAAACCAAGCCCATGCACTTTCGATCATCGATTCTAATGAATTATTTTGCGGATTCCAACCAAGTTCACGTTTTGCTTTTTCAGAAGAAGCTACAAGCTGAGCTGGATCTCCTGCACGTCTTGGAGCAACAACAGCTGGGATTTCTTTGCCAGTTACCTTTCTAGCCACATCTATAACCTCTTTAACACTAAAGCCGCTTCCGTTCCCAAGATTATATGTCCCGCTCTCTCCAGTTTCTCGCAATTTTTTAATCGCTAAAATATGGGCATCAACAAGATCCATTACGTGAATATAATCGCGGATACATGTTCCATCTGGTGTGTCGTAATCTTCGCCAAAAATTGAAATATGCTCCCGCTTACCAAGCGCCACTTCTAAAATGATTGGGATAAGGTGTGTCTCAGGATCATGGTCCTCACCAATGATTCCGTTTGGATGAGCCCCTGCAACATTGAAATAACGAAGGACTACATAATGAATCCCATGAGCAGCTTCCGTCCATTTCAGCATTTTTTCAATAGCTAATTTCGTCTCACCATATGGATTTGTTGGGTCTGTTACCGCCGTTTCAAGAATTGGGATTTCCTTAGGTTCTCCGTAAGTTGCAGCTGTGGAAGAAAAGACAATCTTATCAACACCATGTTTCTTCATAGCTTGTAAAAGAGAAATTGCCCCACCTACGTTATTATCATAATAATCTAGCGGAATTTGTACACTTTCCCCAACAAGCGAATTAGCTGCAAAGTGCATGACAGCATCAATCTCATTTTCTGTAAAAACTTGATCGAGAAAATGTTCATCACGAATATCCCCATCATAAAATTTCGCACCTTTTGAAAGTGCTGCTGCATGTCCCTTCTGCAAATTATCGACAACAACAACTTCTTCACCACGTGCTAGTACCTCAGCCACCGCATGACTACCAATATACCCTGCACCGCCACATATTAAAATCGCCATCCTCTTCTCCTCCTTCATCATTCGACAATTTCCGGGGCGTGCCTGTCACCACCCGAATTCGACAAAATTCGGGTGGTGACAGGCACCTTATAACTGTATTTCTCTGGCGCCGTCACCGATTTTGACTACGTAGAAATCGGCTTTAAGGCCCGTTGCTGCTTCGTATCGTTTCCCAACGCTTTCAATAAAACTATCAAGCCGGTCCTTTTTAACAAGGTTTACTGTACAACCGCCAAACCCAGCTCCCGTCATACGTGCGCCGAGAGCTTCTTCTGCCCATGCTGCTTCGACTAACGCATCAAGTTCCTTCCCTGTTACTTCGTAATCGTCTCTCAAAGAAAGGTGAGAAGCGCTCATCAATCTTCCAAATGCATCCAAATCCCCTTTATTCAACATGTCTACAGCTGTCAATGTGCGTGAGTTTTCGGATACCGCATGTTTAGCGCGCTTGCGGTCAGTTTCATTTTCAATCAAATACTTATATTTTTCGATGTCATCAACGATTAAATCACCTAGGGAATCAATATCGAGTTCTTTTTGAAGTTGTTCTAATGCTCGCTCACATTCTGCCCGGCGCTCATTATATTTAGAATCTGCAAGACCTCGGCTTTTATTTGTATTAGCAATGACCAGTGCGTAATCCTCTAATTGAAAAGGAGTATATGTATACTCTAGTGTTTGGCAATCAAGCAGTACCGCATGATCCTTCTTCCCCATACCAGAAGCAAACTGGTCCATAATACCACATTTTACACCAATAAACTCATTTTCAGCTTTCTGAGCCAATTTTACAATCTCAATCTGTTCGATATTAAATTCAAAAAGATGATTAAGCATAACCCCTGTTGCTAACTCTATGGAAGCAGAAGAAGATAATCCAGCTCCATTTGGGATATCTCCAAAATATAAAACATCTAGTCCCGAGTCCATTTTGTAATTAGCTTTTTGAAAAACATCTATAACACCTTTTGGATAATTAGCCCAATCATCACTCTTTTTATATTCAATTCCATCTAAATCTACTTCAATTACGCCTTTTTCGGAAAAATTCATTGAGTAAAAACGTAGCTTACGATCATTTCTCTTCTTAGCTATAGCCGTTGTCCCAACATCAAGTGCACAGGGAAAAACATGCCCGCCATTATAATCTGTATGCTCTCCAATCAAATTGACACGTCCTGGTGCAAAAAAAGCCCGAATACCATCATCACTTCCGAATATTTCTTTAAACTGATTAATCAACTTTTGCAGATTTTCCATTATCCTCACCTACTTTTTATTAGTAAAAAAAAACTTAATTAATTAATTTAACTTACTTCATATGTTATTATAATATTAGCACATTTGCAACATTATTTTATCAAAAAGGAAGGTTAAGCAGGGAATAAATACACTTTTGCTAAATATATTAGATAGGTGAAAAGACCCTAGCTAAAACAACACTTTTTTTCCTAGCTATATGAGTGGTCTAGTTAATCAAATTTATACTTTTTACAAGGAAGTGATTTAATACATGAAAAAAGGAAGCTTTCAATGGATGAAGTCGCTTAATCGATCGATTATTTTAAATAAAGTTCGAACAGATGGGCCGATTTCCAGGGCAACGATCGCCAAAGAAACTAAATTAACCCCGCCTACCGTCAGTAATCTTGTTAGTGAATTAATTGTTTCAGGACTAGTTATCGAAAGTGAACAAGGTGAATCCATTGGCGGACGCAAACCAACATTATTAGTTATTAACAATACTAGATTCCATATTATTGGGCTTGATGTTGGTACAAAATCAATTCGAGCTGTTCTTGTAAATTTATCGGGAACCGTTCTTGGTGAAAAAGAAACTCCCATTCCTTTAGCTATAACCAAAGATTCATTACTTAAACTTATAAAACAAACGATTACCTCACTAGCTCATACTCATGAGGATAAGGAAATTATTGGAATTGGCGTTGGGATGCATGGTGTCGTTGATGTAGAAAGCGGGGTAAGCTTATTCGCCCCCGGACTAAACTTACGCGACACACCTATTAAAGAATTTTTGGAAGCAGAATTGGATCTCCATGTGATCATTGACAACGATGTCCGTGCAATGGCCTTTGGAGAATATTGGTTTGAAAATGGGAAGAACGTCGATAACATGGTTACTATTAATATCGGCCACGGAGTCGGGGCTGGCATTGTTTTAAACGGCAGGTTATTTTATGGAGATCATGACCTTGCTGGTGAAATTGGCCATATGACAGTGGATTTAAATGGGAGGTTATGTTCGTGTGGCAATCACGGCTGCTGGGAAACTTTGATTTCTGGTCCAGCTATCGGAAGAACAGCCCTTTCATACTTAGAAGCGGGTGCGAAAACGATGTTAGGAAAAAAACCGCTCGATGGCCAAGCAGTATATAATGCTGCATTGCAAGGCGATGAAGTGGCCAAGCAAGTTTTAGAAATAACAGGTCAATATATTGGAATTGGCTTAACGAATCTCATTCATTTGCTTAACCCAACGAAAATTATCATTGGTGGCGGTGTCTCCGGTGCAAGTCGATTCATCATGCCGAAAATAAGAGAGACCATTGCCGAAAGAGGCCTAACGAAACAAGCAAAGGAAACAGAAATTTATTGTTCTGAACAAGGCGCTTTCGGGACAGCTCGCGGAGCAGCAGCTCTTGTGTTAGGTGAAATTTTCGAAGGGGATTTTCCTGTTAAAGAGATGTAAATGGCTCGGTCAATAACCTTGAACCTGTTGAAAGGAAAGTACCTTTCATAGATTCAGGGTTATTGCCATGCCCCCCTAAAGAATCGCATCCTTCTTTTCATATCATCATCCGCCCTCCCTTTTCATACATATAAAGGAGAAACTGTTTGGAGGGAATAGCATGGAGGTAAAAGTCCGATCAGGTGATTCACTTTGGCTCTATAGCCAATTATTTTTTGTACCATTACTACTCATTATTGACTCGAATAGAGGAGTCAACCCCAATGGTCTCCATATTGGTCAAACAATTAAAATTCCTGGCTTTACAGAAGACCGCTATACCATTCGACGCGGTGATACGCTGTGGAATATTGCCCAATCGCGGAATCTAAATATCGATACTTTATTGCTTTTAAACCAAAATATGAATCCAAACGCATTGCAAGTCGGCATGACGATTCGTTTACCATTACGAGTAACATCCTTTGTCGTTGGAGACCCTTCTCATTATGATTTTGTTCGAATGAGAAATGATTTACGAACGTTACAAGAGATTTATCCCTTTATTTCATTACAATCTGCCGGTAACAGCGTAATGGATCTACCTTTATATGATGCTCGCGTTGGAAACGGCAATCGTAAAGTACAAATGAACGCCGCTTTCCATGCGAACGAATGGATTACTACACCTGTTTTAATGAAATTTTTAAATGAATATTTACTTGCTTTAACGAACGGTCAAAATATTAGCGGGGTCCCTGCCCTCTCTTTATATACACAAAATCAGCTATCCGCCATTCCAATGGTTAATCCTGACGGTGTCAGCCTTGTATTAAATGGACCGCCGGCTGGGAGAGAGGCTGAAGTAATCGCATTAAATCGGGGAAGTACGGACTTCTCTGGATGGAAAGCTAATATTCGCGGTGTTGATTTAAATAAGCAATTCCCAGCAAAATGGGAAATTGAAAGAGATAGGAAGCCTCAAGAGCCTGGACCACGAGACTTTCCGGGTACTCGTCCACTCTCAGAACCTGAAACAATCGCCATGGCAAATTTAGTCAGAAATGAAAGCTTTGCACGATTGCTTGCCTTGCACACGCAAGGACAGGAAATTTATTGGGGATTTGAAGGACTAGAGCCTCCAGAATCAGAGGTACTTGCCAATGACTTTGCTAGACTAAGTGGATATGAAGCGATTCGCTATGTCGATAGTTATGCTGGCTATAAAGATTGGTTCATCCAAGATTTCCGAAGGCCAGGATTTACCTTTGAATTAGGCTTAGGGCAAAATCCGCTCCCCATTACCCAGTTTGACGAAATTTACGCTCATATGAAACCAGCCTTAGTAAGAGCTTTAATGTGAATACATTCGACAATCCCAAAGCACCATTCGCTATATTTCCGGGGAAATTTTCACGTTTCCCCGGATTTTTTAATTTGGAAAAAGAGCACGGTTGCACTACTTAGTTAGTTTCTGACAACTCATTTTTATTTCCTCATGTTACATGTAATGATCCTCATACCATTTCTTCGGTGAATATAAAGACTTTCCTTAACACTTGGGTGTTTCTTACATATCCAAATAAATTTGAAAAACTTGCGATAAGATGTATATAAAATAATAAGATCAGAATTTTAGATTACGAATAATAAAGAATTCCCTATCTATAAATTGTTTTGCAAAAAGCTTACATTCACTTATTTACTTTTCCGCACTCCGCTGAAAAGGACTAGCCTATCCTTTGCTGACAAAGCGAAAAATAATAGACGAAAATATATTTTTAATATAATTAAACTTTTCTAGAATGATTGGGCTCTAATAGTATGAAAGGGGGAAATCAGAATGGAGCATAATATTGTTAAAAAAGCCATTAAAGGTGATGAAACGGCTTTTGAACTATTGATCAAACAAGAGAGTAGTAAATTGTACAGAACAGCGTTTTTATATGTAGGCAACAAAGAAGATGCTTTAGATGTTGTGCAAGAAACTGTTTATAAAGCGTTTAAATCAATCCATAACTTAAAAAGTCCTGAATATTTTAGTACGTGGCTTATAAAAATTTTGATCCGAACTGCTTATCGGGTGCTAGAGAAGAATAAAAAGCTAATAACTGTTGACTATGAATCCTTACCTAATTTACAGGACGAAAAAGTCATCGAGATTCATCAAAGCTTAGATCTTGCCGAAGCCCTTAATAACTTACAAGAAAATCAGAAAACGGCGATTATTTTATTTTACTATCACGATTTACCGATTCAGATGATTGCCACCATGATGGATAAGCCTGAAGGAACAGTAAAATCGTATCTCCGGCGTGCCAAGATGGAGTTAAAAAAGCTATTGGAAGGAGACTATCATTATGGACAAAGTATCGTTTAATGTAATAACAGAAAATATTGACGTCCCTGAGGATGAATTATTTTTAAGGATTAATAACGGGATTGAAAAAGGGAAAAAAAGTAAGAATCGTAAAAGGAAAGCAAAGATGTTGGTGCCCATGGCTTCAATGGCGGCTTCCCTACTTTTGATCTCAGGTTTTCTATTTGCGCCGATGACAAAAGTATTAGCCAATGTTCCAGTTATTGGACTCATTTATGAATCTTTCCAGATGTCTATAGGTAAAGATTTAGAAGAGAAGAATTTATTAACACCACTGAACGAAACGGTTTCAGATAATGGGGTTCAAATTACGTTAACAAGTGCCTATTATGATGGTTTATATATGGGGATTAGCTTTAAAGCTGAAGAAGAAGGAGAAATTAGTAAAATAAAGAATGATATGGTCATCGATTATGATTTCTATCTATTTAACGATCAGGGATGGAGCGGCAGTATCGGGGATCTACAAAAAGTAGATGATCATTTTGTATCCTTCATTGAGATAGAATATCCAGACAAACAGCTTCCGACGGATTATACCCTCCCAATTACGTTTACGAATATGGGAGGTGTTGAAGGTAGTTGGTCATTTGAAGTACCCGTAACCCAGCTTCCTTTAAAAACATTCACCTTTGAAAATAGTAAAACTGAGGATGAAAACTACTCCTTTACAGTGGAATCTATCGTATCGGGTACATCCAATATGCGAGTAGATTATACAACAAATATCCCGGAGGATTTACTTACTTTACGGATATTGGATCATAAAGGGAAGGAACTATCAGATCATACCCATCTGCATCATGGCTCGGACTCTGCAGTATTTCAGACAGGGATTAACGACAGTAATAAATATTTAATCATCTATCCTGGGTATCGAATGGACGGGAAATTTATTGAATTAGAACCTCTTAAGGTGAGTGTGCAAGAATAATAATCCATTTAAAAATGTAAAAGACGCTCAACGTTATTCAATTTTGAGCGTCTTTCCATTCAATAAAACTTACACATGGGACACAATCATCTGCGCATTTCCATCCAATGTAAATGCTCCTGTACTTGCAGGAAGAATGAAATGATCGCCTTTTTTGATTGGGTAAGATTCCGACCCTACGTTCATCGTGGCGTCACCATCTATAACACTAACTAGGAGGAACGGGCTGTCTTGTTGGAATTCTGCTTGTCCATTAAGTTCCCATTTATAAACAGTAAAATATTCAGCTTCGACAAATTTAGTGATTTCCGCACCCGGAATCGTCTTCACTTCAGGAGTTGTATCAGCATCTTTGTGCGGAATTGTTGCCACTGCAACTGATTGTTCGATATGAAGCTCCCGCGGCTTACCATCTTGTAGACGACCATAGTCATAAAGACGGTATGTCGTATCCGAGCTTTGTTGTGTTTCAAGTACAAGCGTTCCTTCGCCAAGCGCATGAATCGTTCCGCTTGGTACGTAGAAGAAGTCACCTGGCTTAATTTTCACGGTACGTAATAATTGCTTCCATTCGTCATCTTCAATCATTTTCTCGAATTGTTCTTTCGTGTTGGCCGTATGCCCGTAAATTAGCTCAGCGCCCTCTTTACAGTCAATAATATACCAGCATTCCGTCTTTCCAAGCTCTCCATTTTCATGAAGATTGGCATACTCATCATCCGGATGAACTTGTACAGAAAGATCTGCATTAGCATCTAATATCTTCGTTAACAGCGGGAACACTTTAGTAGGATGATTGCCGAATAATTCCGGCTGTTCTGTCCACAATTCAATTAACGTTTTGCCGGCAAATTCCCCGTTTTCTACAACGGATGGACCATTCGGGTGTGCCGAAATCGCCCAACATTCACCAGTATGGTCGTTCGGAATCTCATAACCAAACTTATCTTTTAGTGCTGTTCCACCCCAAATTCTTTCCTGAAAGACTGGTTTTAAAAATAAAGGTTCTGTCATGATGTTCATCCTTTCTTTAATTGCTTCACCTGTCGATATTTGATAAATACATAGATGAATCCTAAAGTTAGTAAAGCTCCGATCGAATCAATCCCAACATCGATGATCGAGCCTGTCCGCTCAGGAATAAAGGCTTGGTGCCATTCATCTATAGCTGCATAAATCGTTGTTAGGATCCATGCCTTGAAAAACCTGCTCTTCTCAAAACTATTGTAGAATAAAAACGCTAGAAAGCCAAATGCTGTCAAATGAACTGTTTTTCGAAAAAGGACATTTAAGACTTGCGCTTGATTTTCTGAAAGTCGCAAAAGCTTTTCAATCAAAAACTGTGTGCTTCCTCCAGTTGATGACGGGGAAGCTGTTGTAACAAAGATAGCAACACAATAGAGGATTGCAACTATGAACCAAAGGTATTTTTTCCTCATTATTCCACTACCTTCACCTTTTCTTTTCCCAATCCGTTAAAAAGCAACAGACCGATAATACCAATTAATGTAAGAATCGTCATAATAAAGTATAAAGTAGGTCCTCCAAAAGCGTCAAAAATATAGCCGCCCGCATATGAGCCAATAATGCCTGTTATTCCAAAAACAATAAGGACAAAGACCATATGCCCTGTCGCTTGCAGCTCCTTTGGAAGCAATTTATATAAATATTCAATTGCCCCCATAAAGAAAATCGCATAGCAGAAGCCGTGAAAAACTTGAACGGCTAGCAATAAGATAGGATCATCAATAAAGGCGATTAAAAACCAGCGAATCAGATAAAGGAAGCCCGCTATAATGATATAGTGAATCGGCCTTTCGGGACGGCGAAACCACCACGCGCTTGTAAAAAAGGCAACAGCTTCACTTAATACAGCAATAAACCATAACCAACCGACAAGCATCTCGTTGCCGCCAATTTCAAGAAGATGCAAGCTTACGAAACTATCATTCATCCGATGGGCTAAAGATATAAAAGATAAAACTAAAAAGAATAAGAGTAAAGTTGGATTCTTGAAAAACTTGCCCATATCCCGATAGTCCACTTTTTTAGTACCTGTCTTTGCATCCTTTAAGCGGAACGCTAAAATGAGTGCTATCATGCCAAGCAGTATCATAGGTAACCAAAGATAGCCAATCCCCATTTTAGCGAAGAAAAAGCCGCTCCCAAGCGTCAGTACTGCAAATCCAATTGCTGGCCATGAACGAAGCACGCCAAAAGAAATCCCTTCTTGATCAGCCATCCGTTTCGATAAATTTTCTGAAAGCGGAAAAAGCGTGTTATAAAATAGATAAAAGAATGAACCTGCCACAAAGATCCAAACAAGACTAGATGTTTGAAAGATCCAAACCATACCAAGCAAACTCCCAATAATAACGGTAATCAAAACTTTTTTAACCGTTTTATATTTATCACTTATAAATCCCCAAATAGGTTGTCCTAATAATCCGAAGAATGTTCCTATAGCTAGAAATCTGCCAATTTCCGAAGTTGTTAAACCTTTATTCTGAAAGTATAACGGAAAATAACTAACGATAAAGCTGTTGATTGCCCCAATCACAAACAGATAAAGAATAAATGGAATTAGCGGACGATGACTTTTCATGACATGACGCATCCTTTTGCATTCAATTTTATTTTTAGAGGATATTTTCCATAATGACAGCCAGTCCTATTTTTCGGACTGGCTAATATAAAACTATTATTCAATTGTATCTTTACAGGCTTTTAACCAAGATCGTGCCATTAACATATTTCCGGCCGAATTCATGTGAACCCCATCGGTCGTTAGTTTCTGCGTATTTCCGGAGCGTAAGTATTGTTGGAAATCCTCATGAGTAGGCACTAATACAGCACCATATTTATTCGCAAGCTTCCGAACAATTTCCACATACTCACGTAGTTTTTGATTACCTTCAGATGTTGGATTTTCTTCAATAATGGTCGGCTCCATTAAAATTAGGCGAGCATTCGTTTTTTCACACAATTCATTAAGTACTCGTTCAAACTGCTCTGGATAAACTTGATCGATATTCGGTCGATCAAGCTGTCGCCACACATCATTAATTCCAATCGAAATCGATACATAATCGGGGTTTAATGCTAGAACATCTTCTTCCCATCTTACTTCCAAATCTATGACTCGATTGCCGCTAATCCCCCTATTAATGATCTCTAGTTCCTTTTCTGGATATGTTGTCAATACATAATCGTGAATAAGCCGCACATAACCGAATCCGAGTCCTTCTGGATCTTCCCCTCGGTGACTGTCGGTTATGCTGTCTCCAATTAATAGAATACGTGAATGCTTATCCATTTCTCTTCCTCCTTTAATTTTCCGATATTATTTTAAAATTGCACGCAGCTCCTTAATTGTTCGCTCATCCATTTCCAGCTCCCCATAGCGGACTCCTTCATAAGCATCCCGCAGCAGACGTAATAGCGCTTCATCCGATAGATCTAGTTCCGCGAGAATTTCACGTGGTGTCATTGCTTGTGCCCCCTCTAAACTTTCGCGTTCCAACAGCTTACGGTATACATACCTAACCTTCTCCTGATTCGATAATGAATCCCAGCGCGGTTCACGTTTAAACATATTTCTCATCATATTTTTTGCCTTTTCCTGTTGCTCTTGCCTCCACTCTTTCCAGTCAAAAAGACTTTCCTTCTCATCGACATATTCATGAGTCTCCTCATTTTTCAATGCTCGAGATAAAAGTTCTTTTATATACAGAATGAACCTCCGAACGACTTCCGCGACCTTTTGTCTTACCCTTTTGACCATTAACGATAAAAGCAGAACAACGAGGCCTGCGACAAATACATAGGCTATGTAGGTCAGGATCATGTAAAAGATTTCTGCAAAAGCAGATTTCTCATCATCCGGAAAACCTGGTAACATCCCAGACGAAGGTGGAGCCTCTTCTGGAATAGGTTCAATTTCCCCGGTAGAAGAGTCGCCAAGAATCCATTGAACGATGGCTTTAAATCCATTCCATAACCATTCTCGAATTTTTCCGATATTAGAAAAAAGGACGATTACTATAAAGGTTATCAGTAAATAGACACGATTTTGGTTTTTCATAGCACGGCTAATCATTGGTTTCCGGTCTTTGGAGAGTGTTGAGTTTTTCAATGTTTCATGATTAGAAAGAAGAAGTGTCACTCCAACTGAAATAAAAGCACAAATGGAAAACAGCGAAAAATAAGGATTAAAGATTTCTATATAACGAATTAAAAAATAACTAATAAAATAGATCGCAAATCCACCGAACCACATAAACATAATCGGTAAAGGCTGCGCTCCGCCACCGAACATCATTCCTCTAAACAGAAAAACCACTTGTACAAATGCTAAAGGGATAAGCATTGCCCAAAATAAATCAAATAGGAAAACCGGAATAACCCCTAATACTAGCGATAGTATTGAGGCGAACCACCATTTCTGATTTGGGAAGCCACTCCGTATTAAAACACCTAGTAAAAACAATCCAAAAAGGAGAGCAATCCAGTACCATAATCGTTCTCCGCCAACAAGCAAAATTCCTCCCATTAAAATAATCGGGAATATGAGTAGAAATTCAAATACACCTTGATATAAAGCGTCTTTTAGCTTTTTTAATAAAATCATAGCTCAATCACATCCTAATTGGCTTGCCGAAGCTTTTCAGGTTCCAATTCAAGAATTTCAACGGAGTTACCGCCATCTTCCAATTGTTTAATCATCTCATGCATTTTTTCCGTTACCATTTCGGTAATAATCAGAATGTCCATCCCTTCCATGTTTCGTTCTACTTCTTCTTTTAAGAAAAAATCAAAGTAAGTACTCGTTCCAATTTTCAATTTAGCCATCGTTTCTAATAAATAATTAAGCTGCTGTTTCCCATTTTCCGGCTCGATTCTAATCGACTTTTTATTCGATTCATCAAAATAGCCATTGCAGCCAAACCCTGTGCTAATCCCATTAGTAAGTGCATATTGAGCAATGGAGGCTGCATAGGAAATCGCCCGCTCCATTAACTCTTCATCTATAATCGGCCGCCACATATCCTCAGTTTGATTGAAATTTAAATAAATCATTAAATGATGATCCGCTGAAAAATCCTTTTTATTCACTTGTAAACGATTCGTTCGAGCGGTCGCTTTCCAATGAATCGTATTAAGAGGATCGCCACTCGCATAATCGCGAACGCCCGCCGTCAAAAACGGATCTTCCATAATCCACCTGCGGACGATAAGATCTCCTAACCAACTATGGGCTGGCAATGGAATGCTATCCATCGACACTAAGGTAGGATAAACAGTTATTTCCGCCTTCGCGGGAACACTTTGAAATATGTCCCCAACACCAAAGACATCACCAGTTGTGAGCGAGACAGTTTCGAACCGATAATGCCCTCTTTTCGTACAAGTTAGTGTTTGTCTTCTACGTACTTTTTGATAGGGCATTAAACTGAAAAGTGTTCGATGAAACTCACCATCCGCATTCATTTCATGATTATTTTCGGAATTACGTTGAAATTGCAGGTGTGCACTAATTTTTGATTCAAGCCGCAACCATGGTACAGGCAACAACTTTCTATTAGAAATTTCATCTACCATTTCAATCTGTTCACCGACGAACGCAACTTGCTTACTGAAAGATCTTTTATATTGAACTCGCGCAAGTCCCCACTTTCCATAAATATAAATTTGTAGAAGGACGATAACAATCGTAACGAAAATAAACCATGCTATATTCATTTTACCGTCATACCCTTGTTTTTGAAATCCTCACTTGGGACAGGAACCTTGGTAAGAATATCTTCAAGAACAGCATCTGCCTGATTCTCTCCAACTCGCTTCATTTGAGTTAAAACCATTCGGTGCCCTAGTACAGGTTTTGCCAATGCTTTTACATCATCGGGAATGACATACTCTCTGCCTTGTAATACAGCATATACTTGAACTGCTCTAAGCAAAGCTTGACTTCCACGTGGACTTACTCCCAATTCTACATGTTCATGGGATCTTGTCATTTCAACGACATCCATTATGTAGCGTAGCATGTCATCACTCACATAAACCTTCGAGTAAAGCTTTTGTGCTTCTAATATTAAATTACGACCTGCTACAGGCTGAATTTCATCAATTGGATTTCGTTCTTTAAATCGCTTTAAAATAGCAATTCCTTCTTCTTTTGAAGGATATCCCAAATTAACTTTTAGCAAAAAGCGATCCAACTGGGCTTCTGGCAGTGGAAATGTCCCTTGGCTCTCTAGCGGGTTTTGTGTCGCGATAACCATAAAAGGCAGTTCCAAGAAATGAGTTTCGCCATCAATCGTTGTCTGTTTCTCTTCCATACATTCTAGTAAACTAGATTGTGTTCTCGGTGTAGCACGGTTGATTTCATCAGCAAGTACGATATTGGCAAAAATTGGACCTGAACGAAATTCAAATTCACCCATTTTTTGATTGTAAAAATGAATCCCTGTCACATCCGATGGAAGTAGATCCGGTGTAAATTGAATTCGCTTAAATGAACAAGATAAAGATTGTGCCATTGATTTAGCCATTAACGTTTTCCCTGTTCCTGGAACATCTTCAAGGAGAACATGTCCAGAAGAAATAAGTGCTACTAAAAGCAAATCAATCGTCTCATCCTTACCAATGATCACTTCTTGAATGTTTTTCTTTACGTTGTCTGCCATTTCTTTTATCATAGTAAACTGCATTTTTGGCAGCCTCCTTTTTCTTACAGGATTGGTAAAACTCATACTTTACAAATATGAAAAAAGGCATAAACTATAAATATATATGTAAGCGTAAACATAACAGTTTAAAAAGAAACCGATCATGCGGTTTCAATATACATAAGTTTCCAAAATCTCTATTTTTGTTCACTTGTAATTCCTAAGTAATATTTTGTTACGGATGAGAAAGGTTTATTTTTCTCTAAAATCCAAGCCGGGAAATTAGGATGATGAATGGCATCTGGAACACCTTGAGTTTCAAGGCAAATCCCTAAATGTTTGCGTGCTGGTACACCATATATTTCCTTTTCATCAGAAAGTTGGTTGGCTGTGTAGACAACAACGCTTTTCTCATCAGTTTCAACTGTCAATGTCCTTCCGCTTTCCGGATCGGCTAGATAAATTTCCTCACAATGGTTTGCCGATAAAATGAAAGGATGGTCGTACCCTCCGCCAACAAGTCGATTTTGTGGGTGATTCGATTCCACACCAGCTTTAATCGCTTGTCCATTCCGGAAGTCAAAAGCAGTATCTTCTACATCCAAAATCGTACCAGTTGGTAGTAAACTCTCATTTAATTCAACGAATTGATCACTCTTCATCGTTAGCGTATGATCGAGTACGGTACGTTTCAAATCACCGCTTAAATTGAAGTAAGAATGATTGGTAACATTTAATAGAGTCGTTTCATCTGATTTTCCATAATAATGAATCATAAATTCATTATCATTTGTCAATGTATAGGTCACTTTCATTGCTAAGTTTCCTGGATATCCTTCTTCCCCATCAGAACTAAAATGTGTAAAAATAACACTCGCTCGATTTATATCTTCTTCGTAGGAAGAATTCCAAATCATGTGACTAAACCCTTTTTCCCCGCCATGTAAATGATTCTCACCTTCATTTTTTGCGAGAGAATAGGTTTTTCCTTCCAGATCAAAGGTCGCACCACCAATTCTACCTGCAACACGTCCTACTATACAGCCAAAATAGGGGGAGTGTTGGAGATAGTCTTCTAGATTATCAAATCCGAGAACAATATTTTCCAAACGGCCTTTTTGATCTGGTGTTACCATTCTAGTAATCGTACAACCATAATCGATGCAAGTCACTTCGACTCCATTTACGTTTGTAATGGTATATGAGTATACGGGTGTATCTTCTATATAGCCAAATACACTTTTTGTTACCTTCATATCCATCCGCCTTTCCTGAGTTCTACATCTTTCATCATAGTCTTCCTTTCGGAAACAGTCAATTTGAAATAACAAATTCGAGAGATATTTTCTAAACAATTGGAAAATAGTGGTGGATATGATCGATTTCGCTTTATAGAAAAAAACAAAAAAACCCCTCCAAATGTAGGAGTGGGTCATAATTCCTTATTTATATTGATCGGCAAGATCTCCCAATACAGGAATCTTGAATTTCTGCCCTTGATACGCTTTCACCATGCAGAGAATCCAAAGTACTAATCCTGCTGGATATAATAGCAAGTTAAATAACCAACCAATTAACGGAACGTAATTAAAGACAAAATCAAGAATAAGATAAGAAACCGTCAAAGCTATGGACTGTAACGCATGAAAGCGAACGACTTTATTTTCCTTTTCGAGGATAAGAAAAATAATCCCTGAAACAAAACCAGCGAGATAAGCTATTAAGCTTGCAACATTTTCCTCTAGCCCTGTTGAGGTTTTATTATTTTTATTTCCCTCTAGATTTGTCTCAACTGGTTTATTACTTTCTTCATTATTCTCGTTTTGAGGATCCATTGGATCTGTCTGGCTCATTGCATTCCCTCCTTTAACATCGTGACGATAGACAATACTTTCATCATATCTAAAGTTCAGAATATTTCCATCCTGCAAAAGAGTGATGTTTAAATCCCCATCAAATATCCCGCTTTTTTATGCTAAAAGTACAGATGCTATGATTTTATACCTAAGATTCCTCATAAAAAGCCCATCCCCGATTTCTTCAGGAATGGGCCAAAACCATTAATTAATAAGCTCTTCTATTTTCTTCATAACTTCTGTTTCCAATAGTTGAAGCTTTTCAGTACTACCCTCCAATGTTTCACCTTTTACAGCAAAGTAAAATTTAATTTTTGGTTCTGTACCTGATGGACGGAGGCAGAACCAAGAACCATCAGCTAGTTTAAATTTCAACACATTGGATTTTGGCAACTCTATTGCGGCTTTTGTACTAGTTTTTACATCCAAGCTTTCACTTAGTTCATAATCCTCAATAATCGCAACATCAACATCGCCAATAACTTTAGGAGGAGCGTTACGGAACGATTCTAAAATTCCCACAATTTGCTCAGCACCCTCTTTTCCTTTTAACGTGAGGGATTGCAATGATTCTCGGTAAAAACCATATTCCTCAAAGATGTCCATTAATCCATCATAAAGGGATTTTCCTTGCATTTTATAGTAAGCAGCCACTTCTGCAGCAAAAACCGCCGTTTGAACCGCATCTTTATCTCGAACAAAATCGCCGATTAAATAACCGTAGCTTTCCTCATATCCGAATAAAAACTGATGTGCATTTGTTGATTCAAATTCTTTAATTTTCTCTCCAATAAATTTAAATCCTGTAAGTGTATCAAGAGAGGCCATTCCAAAACTTTCCGCAATCGCTCTTCCAATTTCAGAAGTTACGATTGTCTTAATTACAATTCCGTTTTTAGGTAATGTGCCGTTACTTTGCTTTTGTTTTAAAATATAATGGGTCATTAATGCACCTACTTGATTTCCAGTAAGGACAACATATTCCCCATCATGATTTTTTACCGCTACGCCAAGTCTATCTGCATCTGGATCAGTTCCAAGTAAAATATCAGCGTCTATTTCCTTACCATAACGAATCGCAATTTCAAAAGCAGCATGTTCTTCTGGATTCGGAGACTTTACAGTCGAAAAATTCGGGTCAGGCAATTCCTGTTCCTTGACGACTGTTACATTCTCAAAGCCAAAGGCACGAAGGCCGGCTCGAACGGAATGGTTGGCTGTTCCGTGAAGGGGAGTAAAAACAATTTTTAGTTCTTTCCCAGCCTTTTCAACTGCTTCTTCATTTAAATGAATCGACTTCATTGCTTGAATATAGGCTTGATCAACTTTTGCGCCGATATAAGTAAGCAATCCATTACGAATAAGTTCTTCGCTATCTGCTACTTCAATTTCTAGCTCATTGCCAGCATTTCTAACATAGCCAATTAATTCATCCGCAGGTCCTGGTGGAAGTTGACCACCATCTTCTCCATATACTTTCAACCCATTATATTCAGGAGGATTATGGCTCGCGGTAATCATAACACCGGCAAACGCATGTAAATAACGGACAGCGAAAGACAATAATGGAGTTGGATGCAACTCATCGAAAAGATATGCTTGAATCCCATGCTTTCCAACTGTTTTAGCCACTTCCAGGGCAAACTCCGGTGACATATGACGCGAATCATAAGCAATAACGACACCGCGAATTTTAGCTTGCTGACCTTGTTCTTCTATGTATTGGGCTAACCCTTCTGCAGCTTTGCGGACGGTATACACGTTCATACGATTTGTCCCAGGCCCTAATTCACCGCGCATTCCCCCAGTACCGAACTCCAATTCCTTATAAAAACTATCTTCGAGTGCCTTCTCATCCGCCTGCATCAAAGTTAACTGTTCACGTAAGTCAGCATCCAATTCAGCGAAGCCGATCCAATTCTCTAGCTTATCTTTCCAAGACATATAAAATCCTCCTTAAAGAGAGGCGGTGCCTGGCACGCCCCGAATTTTGTCGAATTAAGATTTACTTCTTTAATGTTCCAAACACTTTAATACTACCATATTACGGTTCATCAATCATTCGCAAGATGGTCAAATCTTTTGGCGAATCTTTTAGAGATATCCATAAGAAAAAAATCCCGACCCAGCATGCGGGATCGGAATTTTTCAAAAGACTTTTAGTCAAAGTATACTGCTTTACCTGTTTTCGCTGATTCATAAATCGCTTCAAGGATTTGCGTTACAACAAAAGCCTGTTCTGGTTTTACAAGCGGCTCTGTATCGTTAATAATGCTGTTAATCCATTGACGCGCTTCAATATCTGAATCACTTTCGCCACTGCCGCCACTAAAGAAAGCGACACCGCCAGTTTTTAAGTCGACTTCTTTCGTATAAAGTCTGCCGAATTCCTCACCGTTAATACGAAGGCCGCCTTTCATATCAGCTCCTGCTTCCGTACCACTTAAAGAAACCTTAGCTTCATCTACTTCTAATGTATTAAGAGCCCAACTAGATTCAAGAACAATCGTAGCTCCATTTTCCATCGTGATGAAACCAAATGCAGAATCTTCTACTGTAAACTCTTTAGGATCCCATGGACCAAACGCGTTTGCAGAATTTTCCTTGTGACCCAATTTATGATAGGATGTTCCAAGTACAGCTTTCGGCTTGTAGTTGTCCATCATCCATAATGTTAAATCTAGTGCGTGGGTACCGATATCAATTAAAGGTCCGCCACCTTGTTTTTCTTCGTCTAAAAATACGCCCCAAGTCGGAACCGCACGGCGACGAATCGCATGAGCTTTCGCAAAATAAACTTCGCCCAAGTCACCACGTTCACAAATATTATGTAAATGAAGGCTGTCAGGTCGGAAACGGTTATTATAGCCAATCGTTAATTTTTTACCTGTTCTCTTGGCCGTTTCTACCATTTGGCGAGCTTCTTCCGATGTTTTAGCCATCGGCTTTTCACACATAACATGCTTATCAGCTTCCAAAGCTGCAATCGAAATTTCCGCATGAGAACTATTTGGGGTACAAACATGCACAACATCGATAGAACCATCTTTTAATAGTTCAGTATAATCTTCGTAAACTTTCGCGCCTTCTACACCAAACTTTGCAGCTGCTCTTTCTGCTCTTTCTACAACAATATCACAGAAAGCTACTAATTCTACTTGCTCGAGTTTGGATAAACTTGGCATATGCTTGCCATTAGCAATACCGCCGCAACCAACGATCGCAACCTTTAACTTCTCTGACATCCAATCTCATCTCCCTTTTTAAACTTCGTCTTAAATTTAAACGTTTCCACACAAATAGTCAAGTGCTTGGCACACACTGAAATATATGAAAAAAAACAGTGAGTTACGCATTCAAAATTCGCCTGTAACCATGGTCTTTTCCAGTATTTTGTAAACCATTCAAGATTAGCTGAGGATAAAAAAGGGTACTCCTGACAAACATGCCAATTTTACTATAGAACCAACCTGACATCATTCGACAAAATTCGGGATGACAGTACGTAGTACACATGATAATATTGGTATTGGATTTATCCTACATAGACTGGCTGTAGAATTTTCATTGTGTGAAATTTCATTTTTTTAGTAGTCCTTTTGTCATTATAGAGAGCTTAGTAGATTCATATAATGGCGAAATCTATCAAATTATATACATAGAGGTGGAAGATTATATGTTATGTCCAAATTGTGGTCATGAACAAAACGCTGGAAATCTATGCGATAAGTGTGGATCGGCTTTTGACCAAGATGAGGCAAATTCAGAAGTAGAAATCCCAAATGAAGATCAGAAAGAAAATTCATCGTCATCTAATGATTCTCATTTAAGTCCTGCAGTTCAGGAAGTTCAGTCTGCTCAAGCCGAGACCGCGACTGCCAAAGCCCAAACAGTGGGAACAGATGACCACGTTGAAAAAGTAAAAGAAAAGTCCAAGCAATATTGGAATTATTTTCTTCACTTTCTTAAGCATCCAACCAAAATCTTTGAAATGCAAAACTCAGAATGGGTGAACGCCCTTATCTCTATCGGAATTTTTGTACTGTTCGTCTCATGGACCCCGATTTTATTAGTTAGAAGTTTCATTCGTGGCGGGTTTGGAGATATGGGATTCTTGTTTATAAAAGAAGTTGCTGGCTATTTTATTACAGGTTTCATTAGTATCTTTATATTTTCATTACTTTCGATTGCCATTGTAACATTTTCATTATTTATCATTAGTAAATTTTTCGGGCCTAATATTTCGTATAAAGATATAATTAGCCATTATGGCGCCTTATTTAATCCTGCATTAATTTTAATCATTTTATCGTTTCTATTAGTTTTACTTAAATCACAATTTATCGGTACTATGTTATTAACAATCGCCCTTGTCATTGCCCTTTCGGTCGTGCCACTTTATCTAATGGGCAAGTATTTGGCAAAAGAATCGAAGCTTATTGATCCTTTTTATGCCTTTTTGCTGTATATGGTGTTAAGTGTGACACTATTTTCGATTGTTTCAGGAATCATCATGGATACAACCGCAGGCAGTATTTTTAATCAGTTATTTTAAATATAATCTGGGTATGGAATTTGATCGGTTCCATACCCAGTTTTTATGGCTGTAGCTTTCAGTACCCCTCTCGAAAAACCTTTGTGGTTATCGTCCTTGGCTTATTATGGGCTGTGTGTAACGACCCAAGTTTTTCCAGATCGACTTCCCAGCCAATTCCATTTCCAAAAGGTAACTTTACTTGCCCATTTTCTACATTAGCCTTTATTTTAGACGGATCATCTTGCAAAAACATTGGTCCATTCAGATCTACCGGTGTCGTAATGTTTAGCGAGTGAAAAAGATGACTGCTTGCGTAAAGACCTAATGATGATTCGGTAAGTCCCCCGCCCAATAAGTCGAAACCGGCTGCTTTTGCTATTTCTCCACAATTTTTAGCATTGGAAAGCCCGCCCATTTTTGTAACTTTAATGACGATTGCATCACATGCCCGGAACTCTATTGCGCGCGCTACATCTGCTGGAGTCCATACGCTTTCATCGAGTGCAATCGGAATTTCCGTATATTTCCGAAGCTCGGCATGGCCTAGTAAATCACTGGCAGCAAGCGGTTGTTCAAGTACATCGACGCCAATCTCCTCTAATTTCTTTGAAACTTGCATTGCCTCTTTCAAAGAATAGCCTTGATTTGCATCCACTCGTAAAAACGCATCGGGATGAACCTTTTTTACGTTACGGACGATTTCAATATCACGTTTCGGATCGAAGCCAATTTTAAGATCAATCCCAGTATAGCCCGCTACCTTCGCCTCTTCGGCCTTTTCTATCGCTTCCTCTACTGTTTTCACACTAATCAAATAGGAGAGCGCAATTTTGTCCTTTTGTTCTGAAAACCAAACTTGAGATAGTGGCTGTTTAGTAGCTTTACCGATTAAGTCCATGACGGCCATGTCAATAGCAGCCTTTGCTATCGGCTGGCCCCTAGTTAAGCCCGATGCAATTTGCTGATCCATCAGGGTGTGAATCTTTTCCAAATTAAAAATGGAAACGCCCTCTATAGCTTCGTCGAAATAATTTCGAATTGCACTAACGACAGATTCCAACGTCTCGTAACTCCACCTTGGACTTGGACGGGCCTCTCCCCATCCACACAAACCTTCATCAGTCCGAATTCGAACATAGACATGGGGCGCACCTGCATTCTTGTTTCCAACTTGCCCTCGTGAAGTGGAGAAGTTTTGTTTCATAGGTAATGTTACTGGATACACATCGATACTGGAAATATTCATTAGGCATGCATCCCTCCTAGAAAATTATGAATTATTAGTATTGTATCACAATGAACTAATAATCTGGGTTAAAACCTCCCTTAGCCCTAACAAGAGGGCAAATTCTTGTTCGAACTCTAAAACGGGAATCATACGGACAACCAATGTTTTAAATGATTCAAAATGAAGTTTCGAAACCTTGTAACACCATTAAAAATACGACTTTAAATTCACTTTCCTGAATTTTAAAGTCGTATTTTTGTTTCTAATTTAGTATTTAAAATGCTCACTGTCTAAAAGGATTTTTAGGTGCTCCTTAATACAAGGCAGAGAAGGTCCCTTAGGTATAAACGTCTGTCGCAATACCGTTCTGAATACAACCACTCGCGGAAATCTAGCGACTGGAGTGCGAATCAAAAACCAATTTTAACAGAAGTTTTACTTTCAATTACTTTTTCACTGTAAAATGTAGCTGATAAAGAGTGGTTTTCTTACCATCTTCAGATTTTGCGATTATTTTACTTGTTCCTGGTATCGTTTCAGCCGGAATGATTGTAATGCCGGTGTTATTTTCGCCTGTAGCCAATACGGTTGGCAACTCGTTTATATTCTCCATTTCAACACTATATTCGAAAATATCGCCTACTTGTTTGAACCGATCTATAATGCTATCACTGCCTATTTGAATATCCTTAACTTTCGGCTCCTTGTATGCATCTGGCCACTTAGAAAATACTCTTAGCTCGGTAATAGCGAGGCCCTTTCCACTTTGAGCAATCATATCCACCCGAATAGCCGTTGTTTTCACCATATCGAAAGTATACACGTTTGCCTGTCTCAATCTAGGTTCTGGCGGATTTCCTAGTAAATTCGTTACACTCACCCACTCCCCGCCAGACTGGTATTGAATCTCAAAAGCTGCTGGATAGGAAGTTCCTTCATCCTCAAACCAATGAATCTCAATCGTATCTATATAATGCTCTTCTGGTTCATAATCTCCGAATGTAATCGAAACCCAGTCGCGAGGACGTGTCTCTCTCTGCCAATTAGTCCAGCGATTATGCGGTTCTGAATCATAAGAAATCACATCATCATGGATGGCTTCAATCCGATCCATTGACCCTGAAGCAGAATTGGTAAAGGACGCTTCCGCTTTTGGATAATCATAACCATTTTTTGCTCTGCCGATATTATGTTGACCACCTATTTTCTCGGTTACTCGAACATGAGCGTTCACCTTAAAGTTATGTTCCTCGACAGTTCCAGCTATTTGAAAAGTCCCAATAGATGCAAGTTTTTCCCGTGGAACAGCTTCCCAAGTCACATTCACCTGTTTCTCTGTTCCGTCATTAAAAAAGGCGGTTACAGTTTCTGGTAAACTCGGTATTTGATTTTTCAAAACGGCCATCGCCGCACCTTCAATAGCGACAACCCCTCTTACACTCACCTTTGCCTCCGCTTGAAATGCCGTTTCTTTGATTTTACCCTTAACGATGAATACTCCTGGCTTCTGATAAAGCGTATAATCAACGTTATCCCATTCCACGATCACATCTCTCGGTAATCCCGTATTATAATGGGCAATTACTGTTTTTGGTAAAACTGGCAATTTTCCTTCATCTGTCACAATATTAATTGGAGCCAATTTCTCGATAAACTTTTCTGCACGATTTTTAGCGATCGTAAAAGTAATTTCCGGTGTTGTAATAGCCATACCTTTATAGATCACGGTTGCCGAAACTTGAGCCTCCCCTTCAGCAAACGCGTATAACGTATTCCCGCTTATTTTTATCCTGTCACATGTCATATGATATTGTAATTCTTCACTAGTTAAATCGATGACCTCGTTATTTTCAAGTTTACCTTTTACTGTCAAAGCAATGATATCGTCTTCTGTTATCGATGTATTTTCAACTGCCAGTTCTGCTGATACCAAAGTGTTGTTTTGCACAAGATGAAGACAATTATCTGCCCCCTTATAAATCTTCACACCATCCGGAATAATTCTCCCTTTTGAACGATCATTCCAAACGACTTCCCTTGTTTCTACCGTTGCATCACTATAATAAACTCGTACTTGCGAAGGTCCTACTGACTCAACCCCAACTGCTACAGTCGCCTTTTGATCACAAGGTGAAACAGTGAATACTTGAATTGAATGGCCAACCAATCCTTCTGAAGTGGCATTCAAAATAAGCTCACCAGAATTTTTCGTAGACTGAACAATCGCTAAAGCTTTGCCATTAAAGGCTTTACGCTTATTATCTTTAAATCTTTCAATACTGGCGGCATTACCATTATCAACACCGACAAGCTCTCCATTGCCTGAAATACTGAACTGAACAAGATGGTCTGCAGTTGGTACGATATTCCCTGCTTCATCGATAATATCGACTGTAATAAACGCTAAATCTGTACAATCAGCACATATAACACGGCGATCAGCTGTTAATTTTACTGCATACGGTTCACCAGCCGTCACAACTTGATCCCGGGCCACAACTGCTCCATTTTCATCTTTTGCAACAGCTTCTAATGTTCCAGCTTCAAAAGGAACAGCCCATTCCAAATACGTTTTACCATCCATCGTCTCCTTATAAGGCGCTCCCCATGAAGTTTCCTTCGCTTCATAACTCCGTACTCCTAATGACTTTCCGTTCAAAAATAATTCGACTTGATGGGCATTCGTATAAGCTAAAACGCGAACCGTTTCTCCTACACTCCAATTCCAATGTGGCAGCAAATGGACCATCGGCGCTTTTTTCCATTGGCTCTGATAATAATAAAAAATATCCTTAGGGAATCCTGCAGTATCGACCGCTCCAAAATAAGAGCTTTTTGCCGGATACGTATTGTAATAAGGCGTCGGTTCTCCAATATAATCAAAGCCTGTCCAAATAAACTGCCCAGCGAGATGCCTTAAATCACGGTCAAACTTCCAAGCATCTTCCGCTGTTCTTCCCCATGCAACATAGTCATTATCATAGGAAGACTGCTGCAGATCATCATATTGTGTACTCAGATTATAATCGTATGGATGTGTGTAAACACCGCGAGATCTTGTAGCAGATGATGTTTCTGCTCCATAAAGCTTCCACTCTGGATGAAGCTCATGATAGCCCGCATAATTATTCTCACTATAGTTAAAACCAACAATATCTACTAGATTAAAAATTTCTTCTATATATGGATTGATCTCCGTCACATTGACCTTATCACCGCGCGTCTTATCTTCACCGATTGTCGTCGGGCGCGTTATATCAATTTCCTTCACCCAGCGCACTAAATTTCTAGCAATCTCCACTCCATCCGAACTCGTCGTATCGTAGATTTCATTTCCAATCGACCACATAATAATACAAGGTTCATTTTTACCGCGATCAACCATTTCCTTCGTATCATGCTCAGCCCATTCGGAAAAAAACCGACCGTAATCATACGTCTTTTTTGACAAAGCCCAGCAGTCAAATGCTTCTTCAATCACTAAAAGTCCCAGCTCATTACAAACTTCAAGCAACTCTGGTGAAGCTGGATTATGAGTAACGCGAATTGCGTTCACACCCATCTCTTTCATAATTTGCATTTGTCGCTCGACTGCTCGCTTATTCGTTGCAGCACCTAATGCTCCTAAGTCATGGTGCATACAAACACCATGTAACTTCATATAACAGCCATTAAGGGAAAATCCTTCATTCGCATCAAACTGAAAATAACGAACTCCAAATCTAGTTTCATATGTATCTACAACTCTCTCATCAACAAGCACTTCAGAAACTAGCTTATACCTGTAAGGATGATCGAGATCCCAAAGTATAGGGTTGGTCATACTAGTTGATTGTTCAATAATGGAGAGACTACCTGGTTTAACTGTTTTTGGCTCGGAAATCACCGTTCCTACCTGTTCTTCATCTTCATTAACAATGATCGATCGCACCCTGATTTCCGATAAGTCATTTGAGGTATTATTCACCTTTGTTGCGATATGAACATATGCTTTTCCATCCTCGAAAGCCCTTTCCAAATTAGGGGTCGTCACGAATGTACCATATCTTGCAACGTGGATCGGATTTTTTGCTGAAAGATAGACATTTCGATAAATCCCGCTCCCAGAATACCAACGACTACTCGGCTGAGTGTTGTTCACCTTGACTGCGATTACATTTTCTCCATCCATTCTCAGCTTATCTGTTAGATCATAAGAAAAAGCATTGTACCCGAATGGATAAGTTCCTAGCAACTCGCCATTCAAATAAGTCGTACTGTTCATATAGACGCCATCAAAATCAATCGATATGCGCTTTCCCTTCATTTCCTCCGGTACTGTAAACCTCTTCCGATACCAGCCAATTCCCCCGTCTAAAAATCCACCTTCATGTGTCGCAAGTGATTCCGGATTAAAATCTAATTCAATACTCCAATCATGCGGTAAATTCAATACTCGCCAAGAGGAATCGTCAAACTCGGGATGATGAGCATCACTCAAGCTTCCATCTACTTCTCTTTGAAAACGCCAATTCTCTGTAAATTTCAATGCATTACACCGCCATCCTATTTCATTTGGACTTTATTTAATTAACTAAGAAAGATCTCTACCTCTATTGTAATGAAAATAGAAAAAATTGCACCCAAAAAGGTGCCTGGCACGCCCCCCGAAAATTGTCGAATTATATACATGTCGATATTCCTCAAGAATCTCCTAACTGTATCGCTTAATCTATTGAATTTTTATAAAATCTCGCGACCTTTTCATTAATCTTTTAACTTACCAAATATTTTTTCAACCTTTACAGATTATTTTTCGACTTACAAAACAAGTTAATCGGTTCGACAAAATTCGGGAGGTGACAGGCACAAAAAGAAGAGCACACAAAAGCCTGGAACATCACGTTCCAGGCTTTTAACTGATTATTATAGGTTCAAATGTTCTTTTAGATGAGCAGAAATGCTAGCACGTTCTTCCTCTGGAACAATGTAATACCAAACTCCGCCGATTGTCGAACCGCTACCTTTGATTTCCATTTGTTCAATATTGTGGCGAGCACTTGCATAATGTTTCTGGATATCCATCATATCTGACATAGTAAGGTTCGTTTCAACGTTATTACTCAATGCTTTGAGGACATCATCATATTTCCAAAGAGCAGAAATATTTGCCCCTCTTTCCATGACACCTTCAATAACTTGACGTTGGCGCATTTGGCGACCAAAGTCTCCACGAGCATCATTTTTACGCATACGAGCATAACTTAGCGCTGCGTCTCCATCTAACTCAATATTTCCTACAGGGTAATGATGCCCGCCCTGTGAAAAGTCAAGATCATTATTCACTGTGACTCCACCAACTGCATCAACGATATCTTTGAAGCCATCCATATTCATCTTAATGTAATAATCGATCGGAATGTCTAAATATTTTTCTACAGTATTCATCGACATCTCTACACCGCCAAAAGCATAGGCATGGTTGATTTTATCATCAATACCTTTACCTACAATTGGTACACGAGTGTCACGAGGAATACTTAGCATTTCCATTGAATTTTTCTCAGGGTTTACAGTGATGACGATCATCGTATCAGAACGTCCCTTATCGCCAGGGCGCTCATCTACACCAAGCATTAAAACGGAAAACGGTTCTTTTTTATGAAGGGCTAATTCAGTAGGCCGTTTTACTTCCGGTGTACGGTCGATCGGCTTATGAACTGTATTTGCCGCTTTATTAACATTATGATAAATTGAATAACCGTAAGCGAAGATCCCTACAACTAGTACAGCCAAAATTGTTAAAAATATTTTTAAACCTGTCCGCTTTTTCTTCGGCTTTTGTCTTTGCATTTTTAATATTCCCCTTCTCATATTTTTCAAGTTGAAAAATACCTTATACTTGCTATTACCATACTTATTAGACGTATTTTGACAAAAAAAGTTACACTCTCTTACAACACATCCTTTATTATACGAAATGAACGACCTGCATTTCAATCTCTTTTATAGTAATTTCGTAGTATTCCTAACATTACCATTTAGTAAACACCCGGATTCGACAAATTTCGGGGTGTGACAGGCACCAAAGCCCTCTACGGAATGGTTCTTTCCATGGAGGGCTTTGAAATTTATTCGACATAATTCGGGGCGTGCCAGGCACCGCTTAATTTCTTGTTGGTTTGTTGTCGAAGTCTACGTATTCTTCGAGTTCTCCCTCGTTAAAGTCAAAAAGGAGATCATGGTCATCGTTTGTATTAGCAGCCACTTCTTGGATAGCCGCACTGCTTTGCAGTTGTTCGAAAAGTTCGTTGCGTTCTTGTTCGACAACTGTCAAATCACGTTTTGTTCTGTCAAGCTCATTTACCATTGTCTCTTTATCAAGCGTAAATTGCTCATTTTCGTCTTGCACATACTTCAACTGTTCTACCATTTCTTCTAGCTGTCTTTCTAACAGATCCAGTTGACGTTCAAAATCTTCCTTCATATTTAAATTTTTTAGAGCGAACTCTCTTTTTACTTCTTCTTCAACCTTTCTCGCGACATTCTCTCTTTCTTTTTCAAGTGATTGAATCCGACGCTCGAAATGGTTCTTTTGAAATTCTATTTCTTCCTTTTCTTTCCGCAGTTCTCCTAACGTCTGACCTAAGCGACCACTATCCTTTTGCGCCTGGTCAAGCTTAGCTGTAAGACTAGCATGATTCTTCGTTAATACCTTGTTTTTCTTAACTAAATCCTGATGTTGTGCATCTTTTGATTTTAAGTCGCGTTGCAATAGCTCCGCCTTTTCTTTCCAACGTTTCTTTTCTTCCACTTCATTTTCAAAAAGTAGTTTGAAATCCTCTGATTTCTCTCTACTTGCGAGTTGCTGCGAAACGCTTGCAATTATTTTCGACGCATATTTTAATGCTTCTTCAGGGTGTTCTAATACCTCTTTCGGCATTTTAAAATCCTCCATTTCTAAAGCATGGACTATTTCCTCTTCTTGTTTGTCTTCTTGTTCTGTCACATCTCTCCAATTAATCTCCAATCCTTCCAATTCCATTCTGATTCCCGTCTCATTAAAAAATTCAATTACATACTTCTCTTCTTGCAAAATCGGTAAAAGCAATTCTTTCAGTTCGCCATTTTTATAAAATCGCAAAATATTAATGACAAGATAGACACGCAGTTCTCCTTTATCTAATTCCCCTCGAATCGCTTGATCCCATTTCTCACTGGATAACTTTGAAAAATCTTCTGGGAATAATTGACGCAAATTATGCTCTTGCAACTCATCCCATTGGTTTACTAAAAAGTTATAATAATCATAGTTTTCCAAAAGGTGAGGGGATAATAATTGGGTCAGCTCTTGATGATTATACTTTTTCCGCATAACATCTTGTGTAGTAATACCAGCCTTTTTCAAAATTTTAAATTCATTATTAACTGTATTATAAATCGTTTCTTCTCCGAAACATTGTAATAAAGCGGCATCCAGATATTGATTCTGGACACCATTCACTTCAATGTAAGGGAATCTTTTAACTTTTTTTCGTGACTTTCCTTTTTGCTTAGCAGCCATCGGACAAGCTCCTTCCTAAATTAGGATTATTTTGTATCTTGTAAAACACCTACGTTCTTTCTCATGAACTTAATAATTTGATCCAATTCACGAATGACCATTGGGCTTGTTTCCTCTCTTCTCGCCTTATAAAGCACATCTTGAGACACGATCGCTGACTTCTTGCCTACATGCTTCCCGATCAAGCGATAGATTTCAATCCTCAGTGCAGTCATTGGATTTTGTTCAAGTTTCTTTAGTAAAGTCCGCCCTACTCCTGTTGGTAACAGATTAGAACGTTGGAGAGCTGATACGAGTAAGATCGCTTTATCATCTGGAATAACGAGAATCTTTTCTGCCATTTTCTCCAATAGCGGGAACGGCATTCTCGATAAATGCTTTTGCAAAATGTATTGCTCCCGTTCTTCACCATTCATTAAAAGATCAACAAATTTTGCAAATGAATCTTGATCACCTAAACGCACCATGCAGTTTAGTGCATCTAAATACAAATTGTTTTTGCGATCATGTAAATAAGGCTTGATAACGGGGAATAAATTAGCATCTCTTCCACTTAAATAACCAATCGCTGTTAGACATTCTTTTTGAATAATCGCATCAGATGTTTTGTTAAGTTCTTGCACGATTAATGGGACAAGTGATTCGTCATTCGTATGGCTAATTCCTAAAATAAGAGCTTGTTTCTTCTCAGGATACTTGTCCAATGCATCAACGAGAACTTGTGTTGATACCGCTGTTCGCATTCCTCCGAGATTTAAACAGACTGGAACAAGTTGGTCATAGTCCGTTTCTTTAGCAAGAACTTCCGCTAAAAAAGGGACCGCTTCTTCTTGGAAAGACCTAAGAGCAATTGTAAAAATCGGGCGAATCGGTTTCTTTTCACAATTCATATAAGCATGGAAAATCGGTTTGATTGCATCTGGACCAAAGTCAGCAAAACGGCGTGCTTGTTGGATCCCTTGCTCAATCATTTCTGTACGATTGACATCTAGATTATTCATTAGTTGAATAAGCGGTTCGACCGAATTTTTATCACGAATTTTTAACAACGCATCCAAACCATGGCCAAAATAATCGGGATTGCGCATATGAGTTAAAATGCTTGAGACCGCTTCACGTTCACGAACCGCCCCCGCACACTGAATCGCTAAACTAATGTGCTGTTTACTATTCGCTCTTTCGACAATAGCTTTAACAAGCTTCCTCCCTTTATAGCTTCTGATCGTCAAGCGACTTAGCAAATGAAGGAGTTCATTCTTACTTTCTTGTGAAGCTAAATCAAACTGTCTGCATTCTCGAAAAATAACTGTAATGGCTCGTTCACCATATTCCTCTATCTTTTTCGCTGCATTTTTTCGGCTCGATGAATCCGAGCTTGTTGACATTATGTTTAATGAATCCAAAATAACGAGATATTCTTGTTCAGTTAATTCTTGATCTAAGTTTTCAAAGGAAATATCGACTAGACCCACACGGCCGAGGTATTCGACCTCGACCAATGTTTCATTACCGCTCTCCTGTGACGGGCCTGACAAAGAAGTGAGAAAATCATCATCAATTTCATCAGATTGCTCTTCAAGTGCCGCTTGTTTAAGCAATTCTTGGCGAATCTCGTCCTCTTCCTTTACTGACTCTTCTAAACTGAAACTCTCTTTCGGTAAATTCATTTTCATTTCATTTAACTTATTAAATAAATCAGATGATAAACGATCTTGTAAAGACATGGAATCCCTCCTACTTAATGCGATTAAGATTTTCTTGTTTTGCTTTTAGTGATTCAATCTCTTGTTCAGTAAATTCATGTGCACCGATATTTACATCAATTACTTCGGTTTCATCTTCTTCCAGCCAAGCTTTAACATTAACCTCACGTTCTTCATTACATTCGACTTTCAACACCAATTTCGAATGAACTGGTACAGGATTTCTAAAATTAATCGTAGCTGATTTTAGACTTTTCGTATGAATCGATTTAGGTGATACAGCTGTAAACAAGTCAAGCTGCATCGCATTAACCGTACTAAAATCGCTCTGACCTGTTACTACAAACCGATCTTCAATAATGCGTTCAAATGGTAGTTTTGTCCCTTTTTCAAGCAGTGCAACTGGATCACCGCCAACGACATTAATGTAGACATTGTTCGGAACCGTATTCGTAAAGACAACTTCACGACCACTCATTTCTGGGTCAACGTTCGCTGGTAATTGATCGCTCGTTTTAAAATTGATTTGATTTATTTGATGATGATAAATAGCTGCACCACGGCTTACGGCAAACATTGGATTAATTGATTTAATCGGTTTAATTCTTCTCCCGAAAATCTCGTAGATTCGCTCTTGAATTGTATGATAATACGTCATCCCGCCAACTAAGAAAACTGCATCAATATCTTGAACAGACATCGGCCCAATTTTTGCTTGTTCCAACGCACCTAAAATCGGTTCTTCAATATTTTTGCCTTGCTGGCTGCCTTCTCTATATAACAAACCTTTTATAATCGTATCGAACTCTTTCTTCGTAATCGAAAGGGTCATCACCATTTCTTGAGGAAGCTGAGGTGATAACATTTGCCGATATGTTAAGCTATCAAATTTATCCTTGTTTTCGTAGTAATCAATCTGCTGCGTTCTAAGTTGGGTTTCAATTCTAGTACTGAAACTTTTCTTGGCGTTTTCCGCTAAATCATGAAGATTTTCAAGCAAGCGCAAAATATCCTTTTTCTCATACTTCGCTTTTAATTGTGGAAAGCTTAGCCCCATATTCTTTAATAATTTCTTGAGAAGTTCATTGACGACTTTTTTATCGAAATCAATCCCACCAAGTTCGGTATATTGCGAAATTGAGAGTTCTTGAATATCAATGCCGCCATTTTGTGATTCATTAACTTGAAGAATGGAAACGTCACAAGTACCGCCCCCAAGGTCAAACACCATTAAATTTTTCTTACCTTGCGCTAAATCCAATCTCCGAGCAGTGGCAGCAAGCCTTTTCTCCTCATTTAAAAAATCGATTAACGCAGCAGTCGGTTCTGGGATCATATGAATTTTTTCTTTATCAAATCCGCTCAAAACTCCAGCTAGTTTCGTTGCTTGTTGTTGCTGGAAATTGAAATTAGCTGGAATCGTAATGACGACACTATCGATTTTTTCGCCAGCATAATATTCTTCTGCTTGGGCCTTTAATATTTTCAATACGTAAGAAGAAACAATTTCAGGGCGAATTCTTTCTTCATCGATTGGCCAGCTAACATCATCACCGATATGACGTTTTGCCTCTTTAATAACGCGTTGCGGAAAAACGCCATTCATTCTTTTCGCAAATCTGCCGACAAATGGCTGACCTTGATCATCTACATAGAGGACAGACGGAAGCGAAGCATCTTGAACTAAGGAATTTCCAGATTCATCTACTTGAGCTACTTGTAAAGCTTGGGCTTCGACATCCCCACGAATCGTTAAATTGGCAACACTCACTGTTGAGTTCGTTGTTCCTAAATCAATTCCAATATATCTTTGAACCATTTTAATTTTCCTCCTTCACTTCAGTTACCAATGGTTGCACGAGTAAATTCCCATTAATCTTCCAGCCGTATTTTAGTAGTCGCACATGAATATTCTCTGATTTACTTTCGATCGGACCATCAATATGATAATTTCTAATCAGTTCATCTTTTTGCAGAGTAAATTGATCACCGAGTTCATGGCCGCCTGAGTATTCTTCTAAACCAATGGCTAGGCTTAAACTAGAAAATAAGTTAATGAGTCTGCCCATACTAATATTCTGATTCTCTGGTGTGTTACCTAGACTTTCTTCAAACAGATCAGATAAAAGATAATTATTCGCTTCTCCGCCAATTGCTTGGAAAATTTTCATATAAGCTTTTTCCTCTGCTTCGTGTACTCTTTCTTTTTCTTGATCTAAAGCGACTTTTAAACGTTCAATTTCCTCTTCGGCAATGACAAGTCTACGATCAGTATTGTCAGCTGCTAATGTGGTTTGTTCCGGCCATTCATTTACTTTTTCCATTGCCGTTTCAACTGCTTTTAGCGCTTGTTGCAAAGAAGTTCGAATTTCAGCATGCGGTAATACTGCTTCCTCTTCAAAAATTTCATTTTCTTCAGCCGTTGGAGCATCTTCTTCACTGTTAACTTCTTTAAGACTAGGCTCTTCAGTCGTGATATCTTCGAATAAGTCAGCCTCTGGAACATGGTCATCCATCAGATCATTCAATTCAAAGTCTTCATCCTCGATCTTTTCTTCCTGTGCGGATAAAAACTTTGCCGATCTTTTTCGCAATTCTCTTATGTCAATAGATTCTTCATCTTCTTTTAAAACATCTAGTAAAATCGTAGCGATCCCGTTAGCAAATGGCTGATTCTTTAAGCCAATTATCCGCTGATAGGCATTCATTTTTGGAATATGGATAAATTTTGGACCCTTTGCAAATCCTGCTCGATCAACTGCAGCCATTCCATCACCTTTATGAACATCATCAAAAATTCTGGATAATACTTGCTGTACAATGAAGTCGACTTTTCTCATAAAGTTCTTAGGTGTAATGGCCGCTACATAACGCACCAATAAATCTGCAAACAAACGCGACTTACTGTTGAACGCTTTATAACTTTGAAGATCTCCTTCACAAACATAGGCTAGTGCTTTTCGAGAATTAGGAAATTTCAAATTAATAATATACAAAAAGCTGATAGCCAAGGCCGAGTCAATTTTAATCGCTTTTTCCTTATTCCAACTTTCTGTAATTAGTTCTGCTAAACGTTCCGTATCATCGGAAGTAATATTTTCATAGACGTGCTTCTCAGCTTCCGACTGTAATTGCCAGAAAAATGAATTGCGGTCTCTCCCATCAAGCAGATTAAACTCTTTTAGATGCTGTTCCAGCTCCTCTTTCGGCATCTCTGGAATACTAGCATATAACTCTCTATCTGGTTTTCCATAAGATTTTAAAACAGCTTCTAATACTTGTGTTTTAATATTCATGGTTCTATCTCCTCTTAATATAAATGATAGGTTTGGCCATTAAAGGCGGCAGTAATCGTCATTTTATCGTTTAAAAACCCGAGCAAATCAATAATAGAAGGATAAATTTTCTCCCCGCCAACAATTGTTTGAGTAGGTTTATATTTTTTCGTATGTTCACCATGCATGAGGAAGACTCGTTTAGGCTGTAGAGTGACAATTAGCCCTAAAATTTGTTCACGGCTTGCATGAGCAGATAAACGAAAAGACTCAATTCTAGCGTGGACTTCCTTCTCATCACCATTGACATTTGTTGTTTCAATTTCCCCAGTTTTTCTCGTCTGCAAAATTTTATGTCCAGGACTTTCCTCATCCATATACCCTGTAAAGGAAATAGCATTTTTCTCTTCCTCAATAAGGGATGCCGCATAACGGGCAGAGGCACTGTTGTCTGTTAACATCCCGGAGCTTGCAACGATACAATTGTTTCCCGGTGAAATATAGTCTTCCATAAAATCTTTAAATGTGTAGGGACTATTAAATCTGTTCGAATAAATCTCTTGAGCAGCTTGCACACCTCCACCAAAAAAGATCTGTTCTTCTTCCTCTTTTTGATAGAAAGCTGGATTTATATATTGCCCTTTTTCCGCATATCTTTGATAGATCCGGCAGACATCGGTCACTCGTCCATCAATGAAAAGATTAAAAGGTAAATACCTTTCCTCTTTAAATGCTTCCTTTAAGATGAGAATAATTTCTTGTGCTCTTCCGACTGCAAATGCGGGAATTAACATCGATCCCCTCTTATCCATCGTGCGTTTGATCGACTCAACAAACAGTTTTTCCTGTCTTGCTCTTCCGAGACTAGCGTTAGTTGGGAGAAAACCATAAGTAGACTCCGTTATTAAAATATCAACAGATAGGTCATCTGGAAGATCTAATCCTAAAACGGTTTTTTGTTCGTCAACTGAATAATCTCCTGTGAACAAGATAGAAATCCCTTGCATTTCGATATGAATAGCACCAGCACCTAATATATGTCCTGAAGGGAAATAGGTAATCTTCCATTCATCATGACCAGATGGGATAATGAACGTTTTGGAAAAATCAACATTGTGAATTGAAAGTAATGCTGCGTGGACATCATCTTCACTATAGTCAAGACGATGTGTTTCATTGTCCATTCGAACAGAATCAATAAGCAGCAATTTCATTAGATTTCTAGTCGCCTCAGTAGCATAGATTGGTATATCGGCCTGCTGCTTGTAAATATATGGAATGGCTCCTGTATGATCTAAGTGGGCATGAGAGATAAGAAGTGCATCTATATCTTCAAATGAAATTCCTCTTTCAAGTAGGGGCGAATAATCAGGGTGATAAACCTCTTCATGCAAATGCATCCCCGCATCGAGCAGAATATGATGGCCTTTAACACTTATTAAGATCGACGTTCCGCCAATCTTTTCTCCGCCGCCTAAAAAGGTGATTTCACAATCATCCAAATCCACATCTAACTTTTTCTGTTCACGATGTTTTTCGGATGTATTCCAATAAGCCTTAATTGCCTCAGGCCGATCGGCATGTTTCGTGAATTCCCTTTTCCAAAAAGAAGCTCGCTCAGTTGGTCGCTCCTCCTTAAGAAAATCAGCATATAAAAGCGTTAAAAGTAAGTCATTTGGATTATCTTGAAAAGCTTCCTCTATACCTTCATTCCAATCAGACTGCTTACCCATTTTCTTAATAAACCGTATGTAAATCTTTCGCTTCTGCTCAAGTCTTTGATCTTGAAAAGGTTTGGATCGCAACTGCTGGACTAGATTTTTAGATAAAACTTTTCCGGCAAGTTCTTCATAAAATTGAGCGATAAGCTGAACATCATCAGACAAATTCCAATCGTTATGACTCCAATCGGGGCGCATGATGAGATGTGTCATTTCATCAAGAAGAATAGCCCAGTAAGCAATATCTTGCCCTCTTTCCAAATACTCCCATTTCAGAAAGATCAGTTTTCGTAAATGAAACCTTGCCTGAGTCAAATTCCCCAACTCAAACTCTATACCTACTAAATGAAGCAATATATCAATATAAAGACTGGATTGGCTTGGATTTTCTCGAAATTCATGTTCTATTTTTTCTGCGACTTCAAGAGAAATCATATAAGCTTTATCCAATTTACCGGCCTTAAGTAAATGTTCCGCGATCCGTAGTTTTATAGAAAGTAAATAGTCAATCCCTGGCTGTACAAGCAACCATTCTATGTAGTGGAGTTCTTGGCTCATTCTCTCCCACGCCGTAAGAAACAAAGGTCCCAATATATTTAAGTTTCCTAATTTCTCTATACCTATTTTACTAGCATTAAATACAACATCGTACTGACGTTGGGAATGATAAAAAGAACTTATTCGCGTAAGAGACTCCGCATCAAATTGCTGTAAATGATCAATGACTTGATCATACTGGAGTTTAGCCTCTTTTATAAAACCTCTGTTATCAAGATAGATGGCTTCCTGTAAATGAGTTTCTATCGTTTTGACAAGGACCCCCTCCAATCTATAAAAAATGACAAAAGCTTAAGGTACCACTGTCGCCTTAAGCTTGATAAGTATACACATCGTTTAAATTTGTCCACACTCATCTATATAAAAATGTCAAAAATTGTCGTCTATTCCATAATACCAGATATAGTCCATTTTCAACATATCGAAATACCTAGTATGATATAATTTTTAATATACCTTAGCGATTAATAAGTCTAAAGACACGCATGTATTAATCTATACAGATATAACTTTAGTAACTACTTCTAAAAAGTATTTTATACAGCGGCTTTTAACAATATCCGATCGTTATCGGAAGAAATGGAGATGCTACTTAAATCTGCTTGCAGTTATGCGTGAGGAAGAATACAATGTGATTATGCCATTTTAAAAAATGAACGGGACAACATATACGAAAGGGGTTGGGGATATGTATCAATTGCCTAGAGAAAGCAAAGTATTTTGGATTACCCTCCAAAATGGGATGAAGGTTGAAGTTGATTATTACGTCTACGAAGGCCATACTCAAGCATTTGCCAACTACTACTATTATCAGGAAGAAAGCATAGCGGGGAGTGGGAGCGGAG
The DNA here is from genome assembly GCF_001375535.1 of Bacillus niameyensis. Lineage (GTDB taxonomy): Bacteria > Bacillota > Bacilli > Bacillales > Bacillaceae_C > Lederbergia > Lederbergia niameyensis. The sequence goes on along the minus strand of NZ_LN831197.1, from coordinate 3,713,523 downwards.
CAAATACAAAACAGGCGATCCGCAATGCCCTTTCTGATTTAAAAAACGAAATGAAAGAATTTTATAAAACAAGGTGCCAAATCATCCAGACAACAGTGCCTGAAACAGATCACAAAGCAACGATTATCATCCTGCCGAAAGATGAACTGGAATAGGCCAGTTCATCCGGAAAAATTTCATCTTTTATAAAAATCGAAAGGTTGTATCTCGATCAATCGAGATACAACCTTTCGATATTAGATGCGATAAGACTTAGTTATCTAAATATCTTTGATAAGCATCATTTTGAATTTCCATGTATCGATCAAGACCCTGCTTCTTAACGGTGTCTACGAACTTATCCCAGTTAGAGAGAGACTCTTCGCCAACAACGAATTTATCCTGCATTTCAGTGACATATTTTTCGATGTCTGCAGCTAACGCTGTTAACTCTTTACTTTCTTCTTCTGTATAAGTGAATGGCGGCCATACTTCATCAAGAAGGTATGGTTCTACTTTTGCTGCTGCTTCTAAAGCTTGATCAGATCCTTCAGACCCATCGAAGTAATCTTGCATTAGAATACCAGGAGCACCGATTCCAATCCACCCTAGGTACTTAACGATTTCTTGTTCTTTCGTCAATCCTTCAGTACTGTTAGTGATGTGATCCATATACTTATATTTGCCGTCAACAACTTCATAAGTTTCGTTTTCTACACCCATGTAGAACAATCTTGAACCTTCATCGCTGTAGAAATGATCGACCCATCTCATCGTTGCTTCAGGATTTTTGTTTTGATCTGTAATAATAAATTTACCAATATGACCTACAGGGAATGCCACTTGTGCCCATTTTTGATCACCGTGTGGACCTTTAAGCGGTAAACCACCTACATACTTTTCTCCAATCTCTTTACCAAACAGCTCTTCAGGTGCATAGAATACCATACTTGCATACTTATCTTCAGCACCATTGTTTAAGAATTGAGCCCAGTCAATCGTATAGATATTTTGTTCAACTAACTTCTCTGTATGCAGCTTGTTTGCATATTCCAATAGCTCACGATAATTATCTGTTATTGGATAGAAACGAAGTTCACCTGACTCAGGATCTTTATCAATATAGCTGCGTCCAGTATTTCCTACACCAAATGCTCCTCTTAAGAAGTTAACATGCAGTGTTCCATTGTAAGATCCATATGGAGTAATATCAGGATCTTTTTCTTGAACCGTTTTCAAGAATGTGTAAAATTCCTCTGTTGTAGAAGGAACATCCATTCCATACTTATCCAATAGTTCCTTGTTATACCACATAAGTGGATGTGTCCTTACTGATGTGAATTCAGGATCATGAATAACTGGAAGTGAATATATATTTCCATCCGGGAATGTAATCGCTTTACGAATACTTGGATTTTCATCCATTAATTTCTTTAAATTAGGAGCATACTTATCAATTAAATCATTCAATTTTACAAACGAACCTTGCTGCCCATATTTAAAGATATCTAGAGTCGGCATGTTCGCAGCATAATAAACATCGGGAAGTGTTCCACTGACTAGGGAAAGGTTTCTTTTCTCCTCAACCGCATCTGGCTCGACCTGTTCCCACTCGACTTTAACGTTTGTCATTTCTTCATAAGTGTTCCAGACTAGAATGTCATTCCAGTTTTTCATCGTGTTATTACCCATTGCTGCCCACATTTTCAATGTAATCTGATCTTTTACGATCGGCATCCCTGTTTCGTTTAGATTCTGTTGGGCTTCTTCTTTTTCTTTTTCCTTTTCTGCCTCACCGCCTGAATCCTTCGAACATGCAGCAAGTACTACTAAAGCTAAAGCCATAAACACGTACAATAGTTTTCTCATTTTTTAAGATACCCCCCTCAACATTTTGTTCAGCATTAGCAACCATCGAACTATGGCTGCTTTTCACGGTTCTGTAAAAAAAGATGAGTTCCAACCTTCATTATTTCTCTTTATTTATCACACTCCTTTAAGGTAATAAATATTGATAAACAAGGGAAACCCTTGATCTATCCATTCTTGAAAAAATGAAATCATTCTATTACGCAAGAGGTTTGCCAACGCACTCTAAAAATGACGGTAAAACTTCAAAAGGAGATTTTGATGTATGCGTTTGCAACAAATCGATGAGGCTTAATTCCTAGACAATAAACAAATTGTACTCGTGTTATTAATCTTATTTTAAATTAATAACATCATGCTTAATATCTTTATAAAGTTAAATTCTGATAGGATGTGGGTGAAAGTAAATTTCATTATTAACTATACTTTTTTAAAATCATCTTTCGTCAAATTTACACCATTATAATTTTTCTGTCAATACTTTGTAAAAAAAACTACTTTTTCTCGGTTATTTGCTAGAAAACGAGTCTAGCAGTGAATTTTCGACTATTATAAAAGCAAGTGAGAAAAGAAAATTACCCACTCGCTTTAGCCCTTTATTATTTATTTTAGTTTTCTACGTATCTATCAAATGCAGCTTTCTGAATTTCCATATACTCGTCTAATCCCATTTTTTGAATACTGTCAACATAACTATCCCACTCAGAGAAAGCAGCTTCCCCCACGATAAACTTATCTTGCATTTCAACGACATATTTTTCAATATCAGCTGCCAAAGCATCTAGACGTTTCGCTTCTTCTTCTGTATACGTAAACGGCGGCCATGCTTCATTAATTAAATAAGGTTCAACCTTTTTCGCTGCTTCTAATGCTTGATCTGCACTTTCGGATCCATCAAAATACTGTTCCTTTAATATCCCTGGAGCCCCTATACCGACCCATCCAAGGTATTTCAAAATGGCTTCATCTTTTGATAATCCTTCAGGATCATTTACAATTTTATCTACGTATTTGTATTTACCATCTACTTCTTCATATGTCTCGTTCTCTAGCCCCATATAGAATAATCTAGACCCTTCATCACTGTAAAAATAATCAACCCATCTCATTGTTGCAGCGGGATCGGGATTTTCACTAGTAATGATAAATTTTCCGATATGTCCAACAGGATTCGCTAATTGGGCAAATTTTCTTTCGCCATGAGGACCCTCAAGCGGTAATCCTCCAACATACTTTTCCCCTACTTCCTTGCCGAAAAGTTCTCCTGGTGCATAGAAAACAGTGCTCGCATAGGATCCTTCTCCGCCATTTGCAAGAAATTGCGCGACATCAATTGTAAAGATATTCTGTTCAATCAGCTTCTCCGAATATAACTTATTAATATATTCCAACATTTCTCTGTACCCATCCGTTATAGGGTAGAATCGAAGATCATCTGTTTCTGGATCTTTGTCAATATAACTTCGACCTGTTGTGGAAACACTAAATGATCCTTTTAGCCAACCGATCAATGCGGTAATATTTCGTGCACCGAAAGGAATGAGATCCGGCTCATTTTCTTTTACAGTTTTCAAAAATTGATAGTAGTCATCTGTCGTCTCCGGAATTTCCAACTCATATTTATCAAGTACATCTTGATTAAAATATGGGAGTGGATGCGTCCTTACGGAAGTGAATTCTGGGTCGTGAATCACCGGCAAAGAATAAATATTACCATCTGGGAATGTGATCGCTTTACGAATTTCCGGGTTCTCTTCCATGAGCTTTTTAAAATTCGGCGCATATTTATCAATCAAATCATTTAACTTCAAAAAGGATCCTTGCTGACCATATTTAAAAATATCTAAGGTTGGCATGTTAGCAGCATAATACACATCGGGAAGATTCCCCCCTACTAAGGAGAGATTCCTTTTTTCCTCTAATGCTTGTTGCTCTACTTGCTCCCATTCAACTTGAATATTAGTCATATCTTCATACGTATTCCAAATCAATATGTCATCCCAGTTCCTCGGCGTCTTTGCCCCCATCCCGGTAAACATTTTTAACGTTATCGGCTCTTTAACAATGGGCATGCCTGTCTCATTAAGATTTTCTAGTTGTTCTTCCTCAGTTTGTTTACTTCCTGTATCCTTGCTGCAAGCAACTTGGAAAATTAACAATGAAATAGCTAATAAAAGGAATACCTTTCTCACTGTTTGACCCCTTTCGTCATCCATTCTATTTTTGAGCAAAGAACTAACTTCAAACTTTTTTATCGCATCCCCCTCCACGGTCCACAATATATTTCTCATTAAAGTATACGCCTACATAAATTAGAGTTAACCTTCCCAATAATTTAAATTATTCTGACTTACCCGTCAAGTCCTCCTCAATACTGGCTTTGTCGAATGGCGGCCTTACTTCCATATCTTCCCATCAGAGATCTTATTGAATTTAGCTAATGCTCGGTATATTATGGCTACACAAATGTCGAAAAAAAGAATGTTATTTTCCTCGCCTCTGGACACATACTGGTTACAAAGGGGGCCATCTGATGGTAGGTAATTTTTTTAGAAGGTTGGCTAGAAAGAAAAAGGAACGTTCGGACAGTCAAGAAGAGATCTTTAATATATATCAATATGTATTTCATCACTTCCCTGATCCCGTATATATATTGAATGAAAAAGAGGAAATTTTGGTCGCAAATGCTTCCTTTAACAATCTTTTTGATATTCCCCCGAAGTCGCTACGTGGCATTATCAAAAAATCTAAACTTAAAACACAGCTCAATAGTTTTTATTACTACTATGAAAAAACCTTAAAAGGAGAATCACAATCCTTTACATCTAATAACTTTGTAAATAACAATGATGTTGTTGAAATGGAGAATACTCTATATCCGATTTACATAAACGGACGAATAATAGGGATAGTAGGATTAATGAATGATAGCTCGAAAAGTCAAAAACACCTTGAACCTTTAAATACACTAGCATTAAACCTGCAAACGGAAGAAAAAGTTACGAATATAGGTATTTGGGAATATGATTTAAAAGAAGATACAGCTTATTGGTCTGATAAGATGTATGAAATATTTGGACTTGATGAACATACTTTTAAAGTCCCAACTTATGATAAGGTTTTCCCATTTATCCATCCCGATGATCAGCCCCTTTTTCAGGAAGCCTTTAATGAAACAATTGAAAAAGGAATTGCTTTGAAGGTCAAACATAGAATTGTTCGCCCAGATGGAACAGTCAGAGTTGTCAGTGAATATGCCGATATTATTATCAATGAAAATCAAAAAACCATTCGATTAATTGGAACTACCCATGACATAACAGACCAACAGTTAATCCAAGATAAATGGGCACTAAAAGATGAACAACGGAAAAACTTCGTTCGCCATCTTGATGCATATCTATGGTCAAAAGATATGCAAACTAATCAATTATTATTTATTTCTCCAGGGTTTGAGCGACTAACAGGCTTTAGTACAGGCGATTTTCTTCATCATCGGATCGAATGGGAGGATTTAATAGTTGAAGAGGATTTTGAATCATATGAAAAAGTTCAAGAACGTTTTCTTGATGGCGAATTTTCATCTATCCAATATCGGATCTCCAATAAGGCCGGTGATTTGAGATGGGTACATGATAAAACAATCCCTACTCTAGATTCTACAGGTAATCTTCTGAGATTAGATGGAATTATTATCGATATTACTGAAGAAAAAATCACCGCTGAAAAAATTAAGTATTTAGCCTATCATGACTATTTAACTCACCTTCCGAACCGAAGAATGTTTGATCAAGAACTACAAGACCATGTGGATAAAACGAAAAGCAATTTTGCGATAATGTATTTAGATATGGACGGTTTTAAAAAAATCAATGATTCGTTAGGACATAGTATTGGAGATCGGTTATTAACTGAATTTGCTTATCGCTTAAAACAATGTGTAACTGGAGATAATCTCGTTGCAAGAATGGGAGGTGACGAATTTTCCATTCTCATTCGAAAAGTAAGTAACATGGAAGAACCTGTTAAAATAGCGAAAGAACTAATTCAAATTTTAGAAGAACCTTATTTTATCGAGGGATACGAGCTACAAATTACGGCTAGTATCGGAATCGCTATCTACCCGGATGATGGGGACAATCCCGAATCACTTGTAAAAAAGGCCGATGCCGCTCTTTACCGTGCAAAGGCTGCTGGGAAAAACACTTATAAAATTTATAATCCGTCCATGGATATTGAATCATTTAAAACTTATTATCTGGAAAGAGATTTACGGAAAGCGATCCAGAAGAACCAACTGTTTTTATACTATCAACCAAAAGTGGAAACACATACGTGTAAAATAATCGGCGCTGAAGCTCTGATTCGTTGGCAACACCCGGAGTGGAAGTCCATTTCTCCAATGGAGTTTATCCCCCTTGCAGAGGAAACTGGGATGATCTTCCCGATAACAGATTGGGTGATACGAACGGTATGTGAGCAAATAAAAAAATGGGAGCAGCTAGGCTTACCCTTAAAAACAATATCCCTTAATATTTCGCCTAAACATATTTCCCGTGAAGATTGGGTCGAAAAAATAATTCAGACTTTACAAGAAACAAAAATAAATCCAAAATGGCTGGAACTTGAAATTACAGAAACGGCTTTAATTGAAAAAGGTGAGGCCTTTACCGCTGATATTGAGCGTCTGAAAAAGATAGGTGTAAAACTTGCACTCGATGATTTCGGTACTGGATACTCCTCTCTTCTCTTTTTAAAAAAGTTTAAAGTAGACACAATCAAAATTGATAAATCCTTTATTACGGAACACACTTCACGCGAAAATTCGCAAATTACAAAAGCGATCATTTCTTTAGCTCATGACTTAGACATGAATGTTGTAGCAGAAGGTGTTGAAACGTGGGATCAACTTAGTTTTTTACGTAAATATGAATGTGATCAAATCCAAGGATACTTGTTTAGCAAGCCGCTTCCTTATGAAGAATTTGAAAAGCTGCTCATTTTGCCCAATTTGCCCCCTCAAGAAATCGATGGAGGAACTAATTATAGAAAGGGGATATAAAAACATTTTTAAGAAAATAGAACCCTTTCCACACAAAATAAAACCATGCCAATTTATGAAGATTGGCGTGGTTTTATTTTTCACTTAAGACTTTGTCGAAAGTTGTCGAAAAATTCCCACCGCTCATTCTTGACTAGAAGTGCATCTAATATTATGTTGTAGTTATAACCAGCATTACAATTATATATCCTGATATACTCTGGATCTAAAGGAGGACGATATGTGATCAATAATAATTCACCTTTGTATTTGCAAATAAAAAAGTATTTGGAGAAGGAAATTGATGCAGGTATTTACAAGGCTCATGATCAATTACCTTCAGAAATCGAATTAGCAAAAAAGTTCAACGTAAGCAGAATTACTTCTAAGAATGCTATTTTACAACTAGTTGAAGATGGTAAAGTCTATCGTATACCAGGAAAAGGAACCTTTGTTGGGGAACCAAATGTAAGACAGTCAAATTCCCAACAAAACAAACGGCCAATCATCGGATTAATTATGCCTGAAATAGCTGACCGCTATTGCTCGCAAATCTTGTCCAGCATTGAAAACGTTGTCACTAACTCAGGATATAGCTTAATGATCCAACAATCCCACCATTATATCGATGTAGAAAAACAGGCCATTCAAGCTTTGTTAAATGATGGTGCAGAGGGATTAATTATTTTTCCTGTGGATGATGAAGTTTATAATGAAAAAATTCTTCGTCTTACTTTAGATCAATTTCCATTAGTTCTAATCGACCGCTATTTAAGCGGGATCGAAACACCAGCTGTATACTCAGATAATGTCCAAGGCGCTTATGAATTAACAAAAATCTTATTAGCAAAAAATCATCTGAAAATAGGGTTATTTTCTGCCCCAAACTTTGAAACTGCTACTGTTGAGGATCGGATTAAAGGATATGAAAAAGCTCTTGATGAATCGGGCATTCCAATCGATCGTTCTATTTGGTTCACAGAACTGCTTCATGAAAATCCACTAGAACGAGCAATCAGTTTTCTTCAGGATAATCCAGATATAACAGGTATATTCGCTATGAATGCTTATGCTGGTGAAATTGCTTATAAAGCAGCAAAAAGTCTAGGTAAACAAATACCAGAGGAATTTTTAATTGCTTCTTTTGATCAAGAACATGATCTAGATATATACCCCATTTATACTGCTAAACAAGACTCTGTTCAAATTGGGGAAAAGTCTGTCGAACTATTACAAACGCTATTACAACAAAAAGCAAAACAGACTGTTGAACAAATTGTTCTACCTGTAAATATTTGTTTTAAATCGAGATGGCCAAATTGATTTCTTTTTGACTGGGGAGATTTTATAAATAAACAAAACGTTGCGATGGTTCCGCTTTTTGATGTCCATATTAAGACTAGTGCCTAAGACTAGTGCCTGGCACCACCCGAACAATGTCGGATATTGTCGAACAGATGCAAATCCTATTACTACAGAGGATTGTACTTTTCGACAAAAACCGGGTGGTGCCTGGCACTTTATTTTGCACTTTATTTTACAGCGCCTTCTGCTACACCTTTTATAATTTGCTTTTGGGCGAAGAAATAGCCAATAATTACTGGTAAGATGGCTAATGTGAGTCCTGCTAATGCTAAGTGCCATTGTTTTGTATATTGTCCAAAGAAGAAAAACATTTTCAATGGAATCGTCGCTCTAGATTCCCCAAGAACAAGCGACGGTAATAAGTAGTCATTCCAAATCCAGATCACATTTAGAATTCCAACCGTTACTGAAATTGGCTTCAATAACGGAAAAATAATGTAGTAGAAAATTTGAAAGCGACTTGCCCCATCAATGACGGCAGCTTCATCTAATGATAGCGAAACACCAGTCATCGCTCCATGATACAAAAAAATTGATAGGCTGCAACCGAAACCTAAATACATAAAAACTAATCCCGCTTGATTCAACATATTGACACTGCCAAATAGCGAAATTAAAGGGATCATGACGGACTGAAATGGAATAAGCATAGCAGCAACAAATACCATTAACAAACTTGAGCTTAATTTGCTTTTATTACGTGCTAAAACATACCCCGCCATCGAAGAACAAATCACGATAATCAAAATGCTTGCAACAGTTATGATCATTGAATTCATAAACGATTTAATAAAGGCTAATTCTTCAAACGCCCGGGAAAAGTTTTCCGCATTTAATGTTTCAGGAAAACCTAGAACATCTGTAAAGATTTCCTTTTTCGTTTTAAAGGCATTCACAACAATTAAATAAAAAGGAGAGATCCAAATTAACCCAAGTAATAAGCCAATAATTTGCAGAATGAATAAATTGCGCTTACTACTTTGCATTAAACATCAACCTCCCGCTTTTTATTGTAATACACTTGAGTTAAAGCAATTGCAGCGACAATAATAAAGAAAATAACTGCCTTTGCTTGTCCAAGAGCCATATCATTTCTTGTAAATGCCGTCCTAACTATGTCCATTGCCACCATTTGTGTCGAATCATATGGGCCACCGTTCGTAAGTGACAAGTTTTGATCATAAATTTTAAACGAACCTGATAAAGTTAAAAACATACTAACTGTAAAAGCTGGCGCAACTAGCGGAAATGTAACATTCATAAACCGTTGAATGCTATTCGCTCCATCAATTTTTGCGGCTTCAATCAATTCCTGAGGAATACTTTCCAGATAAGCAATATAAATGATCATTATATATCCAGCCATCTGCCAAGCAGTTAATATGATCATTCCCCAAAACCCAGTATTCGCTGTAGACAACCACCCCATCAATGACTCAGCACCGAGAATTCTCCCTATATCAGAAAAAACACTTATAAAAATAAACTGCCAAATAAATCCTAATATGAGCCCGCCGATTAAGTTAGGCATGAAAAATACTGTTCTCAGTAAATTACTGCTTCTAAAATTTCGGGTAACTAAAATGGCTAATCCAAGTCCCAAAATATTAAGTAGAATAACGGATACAATGGAAAATTTTATTGTAAACCAAAGTGCGTTTAAAAAGCTCTGATCTTGGAACACACTAAAATAATTTTTCAAGCCTAAAAAACGAGTGAAATCCAGACCATCCCAGTCTGTGAATGAATAAAAGATTCCCATTAAAAGCGGAACAATCACGACTAGGCCTAACCCCAATAAAGCTGGTGTTAAAAAGAGCCAAAATGATAAATCTCGATTACTCATAACAATCCCCCTGAAATGGTTTTGCCTTATGACTTTTAAAAAGTGAAACCTTAATCAGTGGGGTTGTGATCCCCACTGATTAAGTATTACTTCCGATCTGCTTCCCATTTCTTCGTGGAATCAGACTCCACATCATCCCAGCTCATTTTACCGTCAAGATATTTCTGCATATTAGCTCCTAACTCATCACTCCACCCTGGGGGATAACCAAGGAATACCCAACCAATTGTTTTACCATCTGATGCATACTCATAGATCGATCTTGATAACGGATCGGCGATTTTTGACGTGTCGTATCCTTCATAGGCAGGAATAAATTTAAAATCGTTCAGAACAGCATCTTTTCCAGTGTCGGATGTATACAACCAATCCAAGAAATCTTTAGCAGCTTTTACAACCTTTTCATCACTATTTTTGTTGACAGCCCAATAGTTTGGAATCCCAACTGGCAGACGACTTTCATAGCCCTCTAGCGGAATCGGTAAAATTCCAATGTTTTTTTCGGCAAAATCCGCATCCATTTCGCTTATAGTTGGATATACCCAGTTCCCTTGTTGGATCATAGCAACTTGTTCAAGTGAAAAGTATTCTTCCACTTGTTGCGAATAATCCAAACTTAAGGATGGTTGAATTGAATATTTATTTTGCAAGTCCAACATTTTTTGAAGCTCAGATCCCCTATCAAATTTGATCGTATCTGACTCGTATGCCTTTAGTACATCATGGTCAAATTCTGGTGCAAAGTAGACGTTGGCCAAATGGTTAGCCAGCACCCATTTCTCTTTCGCTGCCAATGCGAAAACAGCCTTAATCCCAAGTTCATCTTTCTTACTATCAAGTGTCTTTACGGCATTTTCCAAATCATTGTATGAGACAATATCATCAGGATTAATTCCCGCTTTTTCAAACACTGTTTTATTGTAAATAAAGCCATAACCTTCTTGGTTAAACGGCAGCCCTCTAACTTTGCCGTCTTTCGTAACAGCTGAAAGCGTCCCTTCGAGTGCCGCCTTAGCCGCTTTTGTATCCGATAAATCAGATAAATACTTATCCATTTGTTCCGCGTCAGATGGACCTGCTACACTGAAAATATCTGGCTCATCTCCTGAAGAAAACTGCGATTTCAACGAGCCTAGATAATCTGTTCCTCCACCAACGCTTGTAATATTAATTTTCACACCGGTTTCATCTTCATATTTTTTGGCAAGATCTTTAAATTGTTGATTAAACTCCACTTTCCCCTGGAAAATATCGATTGTCACTTTGTCTTTTTTAGCTGTACCTTTATCTCCTCCGTCATTTCCTCCAGAAGAACAGCCAGCAAATAAAAGTCCGCATATCGTCAAGAGAACTGCCATTTTTGCGATAAGCTTTTTCGTTTTCATCTTTCCCACTCCTCATTTAGATTTTTTATTAGTATGGACCGAACCCTTTTTTCAATCCGATTCTATTGATAAAAATTCTAGACATCAAAAAAAGCACCTAAACTCACTATTTCCTTAATGACATCAATTATGTAATTTCGACAAAATTCGGGGCGTGCCAGGCACCAAAAAAGGCATACGAATTCGCATGCCTTCTTTTGGTTATAACTTTATTGTTTATTGAATTGTGGTGTTAAAATCGCTTTTAATACGCGGGCACTTTCTGAGAATTCCTGTTTTTCTTTATCATTCAAATCTAATTGAATTACTTCCCGAATCCCATTCCGATTTACAACTGCCGGCACCCCTATGTAGACATCATCTTGGTCATATTCACCTTCTAATAGAGCAGATACGGTTAAGATCGAGTTTTCATTTCGAAAAATCGCTTTAGTAATTCTGACCAACCCCATAGCGATTCCATAATATGTTGCACCTTTGCTTTTAATAATTTCATAAGCTGAGTCACGGACACTAATGAAAATATCATCAAGATCTTCTTGTTTAAATTTCGGATTCCCACTAATGTATTTATGAATCGGCACTCCGCCTATGTCAGCTGAGCTAAAGACAGGTAGTTCACTATCTCCATGTTCTCCAATAATGTAAGCATGGACATTATTAGGAGAAACAGCGAAGTAGTCTCCTAACATATAGCGAAAACGGGCTGTATCTAAAATCGTACCTGAACCGATAACCCGTTGCTTTGGTAAGCCACTAAATTTCCAAGTAGCATATGTCAATATATCGACTGGGTTTGTAGCTACTAAAAATATCCCTGAAAACCCGCTCGCCATCACTTCATCAACGATCGATTTAAAGATTCTCAGATTTTTTTCAATTAGATCTAATCTCGTCTCTCCCGGCTTTTGATTTGCCCCCGCACAGATGACAACTAAATCCACATTGGCGCAATCTTGATACTGACCATATCGAATCGAAGTGAAGTCAGGTGCAAAAACTTTCCCATGGTTCAAATCCATTACATCGCCTTTAGCCTTGTCTTCGTTTAAATCAATAATAATTAGTTCTTCAACAATCCCCTGATTTAGCAAAGAAAATGCATAGCTAGAGCCAACAAATCCAGCTCCGATCACTGCTACTCGATTACCTTTTACTGTCATGATGATTCACGTCCTTTGCAAAAACTCTTTAAAGAAATATCATAGCCTAAACAAAACAACTTTACTAGAAGTATAACCTTAATCGTAACATTTACCGCAACCATTAGGTGTAATCCTATGAGTAGATACGTGCTTCTATCTTTTTCAGATGATCAATCGATTGCTTCGTAAATTCATCTTTATTCTGCCCAGGAAGAAACTCCATTGTGATATAGCCGTTATATTCCATATTTTTTAAATAGGTAATGACAGGAGCAAAATCAGTTTGGCCTATACCTGCTGCTTCTCGCGTGTTATCCGCAATATGAACATGGGCTAGTGATTTTTCGATCAAAGAAAAAGCTTCGAGCATATTTCTTTCTTCCAAATTCATATGGAATAGATCTGCCATCACTTTTACACTGCTAATATTTACTTGTTCAGCCATTGCCATCGCTTCTGTTAAGTTCGTTACTAAATACGTTTCATAACGATTGAGCGCCTCGATCGCAATAGTAATCTGATGTTGTTCGGCATATTCTCCTGCCACGCGAAGACTCGTTACAGCATAGTTCCATGCCTCCTCCGTTTTTGGAGCATGTTTGCCAACTGTAGTTGGTACAACAATGACAGTTGAGGCATCTAGAGCTTTTGCCAGATCAACACATTTCTTCACATATTCAATCGCATCGTTACGAACTGTTTCATCAGCCGATGCCAAATCTCTTTCAGCTGTATAAATCCCGCAAATTGAACTGCAACTTAGTTCATATCTTTTTAGCAGTTCTTTCGTTTCTGCTAGATTTATAGAGTCAGGCTCTCCCTTTAACTCAATTCCATCATATTGATATTTACTGAGTCTTTGCAATGTCTCTTCTATATTTTCATTCCCGTAAATCCATTGAGATACACTATATTTAAACATTTGCTTACTCCCCTCTTGACCATAGACGAATTTCGTTCAATAAAATGGTCAAAGCGTCATTTTTTATAGTAGTATTCATATTCTTTTTCATTTCAGTACGTTTATTTTGCAACTCGTTTAACTGTAAAAGTAGCGATTCTTCAGTCAAGTTCTCTTCCTCTAGCATGTTGGCATAGCCGCTTTTCACAAATGATTTTGCATTTAAAATCTGGTCCCCTCGGCTTTGCTGCAAACTTAACGGGATTATAAGCATTGGTATTTTTAGCGATAAAAATTCGAATATCGCATTTGATCCCCCTCTTGTGATCACCAAATCCGTTGCTGCCAGGATGTCCGCTAGCTCGTCATGAACATATTCAAACTGACGATATTGCGGGATCTGTTGCAGAGAAGAATCTACTTGACCTTTTCCACAGAGATGGACAATTTGAAAATCCTTTATTAAGTCGTTTAAAGAATTCCTTACAACTTCATTTATTCTTTTCGCTCCCAAACTTCCTCCCATAATTGTTAATACTGGTTTCCTTTTATTAAAATCAAGAAATCTTAACCCCTTTTCTAGGGAACCAGTTAAAATCTCTCTTCTAATTGGCGAGCCAATATGTTGCGCTTTATGGGCAGGAAAATAGTGAGTTGCTTCTTCAAATGATGTGAAAATTTTGCTTGCAAACCTCTGGGAAATTTTATTGGCTAGCCCCGGTGTAATATCACTTTCATGGATCAGCGTTGGAATTTTTAATGTACTTGCCGCAACAATTACAGGTACAGAAACAAATCCACCTTTAGAAAATACGAGGGACGGACGAATCTTCTTTAACGTTTTCCGTGCTTCTAAACATCCTTTTATTACGCGAAAAATATCTCCCACATTTTTCTTACTCATATATCTGCGAAGCTTGCCGCTGCTGATCCCGTGATAGGGAACATCAATTTTTTCCATTAACTCCTTCTCTATCCCGGAATGAGAACCAATATAATGGATATCCCACATTTTTATATCAAGCTCACGAATGATGGCCATATTCGGTGTAACATGACCTGCGGATCCACCGCCCGTTAAAACAATCGTCTTCTTCTCCATAATGCCTCCTCCGATTTTATTGTATCCATTATATGGGAAGGGACAGGAAGAATGCTATTTATATTTAAAGGGTTTTATCAAACGGTAGCGAATCCAATAATTACTATCAAAATAAGAAGGTGAGCATATGGAAAAACATCTTTTCCTTTTTGGCGGGAGTCCTCCTTTTACAGCAAACATGGCAAACCAATTCGTAAAAGCTTCTGGAAGAAATAAACCCGTCTCCATTTTATTTGTCGAGCGAGAAGGTTGGGAGCAATATATGCCCAAATACACGCGAGCTTTGGAACGCTTAGGTGTTAAAGATTTCCTATACTTACCTCTACCTTCAACACCTGTAGAACAGGTAGTCGATTGTATTAAAAAAAGCTCTAGTATCATCATTGGTGGCGGGAATACAAATTTATATGCAGACTATATTGTGGAAACGCCCATTGCTCTCGTCATAAAAGAACAATACGTATCTGGAATTCCGATCGCTGGTTTTTCAGCAGGTGCCCTTATAAGCCCTAAAGAATGTATTATTTCGCCTAAAGATAATGAGCAAAAGGAGTTTCAGCATAGAAAAGGACTAGGTCTATTACCCAATGTTTTAGTTGCCGTACATTTTTCACAATGGAAGGATGAAGAGCATTTAAGAAACGCCGTCCAACAATTTAGCGACTTCAGTAATTACGGGATCGATGAAGAAACTTGCGTATATTTCCGAAACGGAGAGCTAGATTCCACAGAAGGAAATGGGGTTTATAGTATTGCAGGGGATGTGCTTGTAAAAATTAATTGAATGACCGTACAGTTTAACACTGTACGGTTCAGATTGTCGACAAAAGGAATCGAGAGTTCCACATCTCGGCGTCTCTTTCACTTTTAAAAGGAATTGCAGGTGAAATCCGTTGATTTCCGCTCCTGGCGCTTCCGTTAATTTTACATAAGACTTAAAACGAAATATCCCGTTTCTGAAAGAAGAAAAAGGTAATCGCCATAAAAATCAAATAATATGCAAGTAAAATTACACTTGAAAATCCAAGAGTTACTCCAGGTGCAAGCGTGTCCTGTAAAGCATAAATGGATAAATCAAGATGTGGAAAAATAAGAAACTTAGTCCAAGTGAATTTTTCCATCAAAAAGAATAATACTCCACCTATTGAATTGGAGGTAAATAATATAAAAATACCAATTCCAACAGCAAGTGCTTGGCTTTTAAACAATGTTGAGAGCATAAATGAAATAGTACTGACAATGAGGAGACCCGGAATCAGCAATAAAAATTTCTGAATAACTTGAGTTCCTACAGACGCTTCAAAAGTTCCATTTAAACCAAACTCTTCTATTTTAGCCCCAAAATCGCCTACTCCGAAAAAGATCAAGCCGATAATATAGCCAATGATGAACAGAGTAATCATTAGCAAAAGCGAATACAATGTCACAGCAACATACTTAGATAAAAGTATTTTCCAACGGGAATGTGGGCGAATAAGCAACTGTTTTATTGTGCCGCTACCAAACTCTGCTGATACATTCGCACTGCAAATAATAACACTAAATAAGATGACAAGTGATCCTAAACTATAGACAACTGAATTCATAAAAGTCCATGTGCTTGTTGAAGTTGTACTGAACATATCTGGAAAATTCTTTTGAAGCAAGTAGTAAATAATTGCACCGCCTAATACAACTACGGACAAAATAATCATATAAATCCAAGAACTTTTTTTCGAAAATATTTTCATAAATTCATTTTGTATTAAACCAATCATTGCTTGACCACCTCTTTTGCGGAATTCGTAATTTCCATAAAGCGATCCTCGAGTGTCTTTTTCACACTAGATATTTCAAAAACTTGAATATCTGATTGGACAAGCAGCTTATTGATTGCCGCGATCGACTGATAATCAATGGAAATTGTAAATTGTTTCTCGCTATTTTTTATAATTGATTCGGTGATGTTTTGCTCTACTATTTTTACCGCTTTTTCACAATCATTTACTGTAAAGGTAACTTCTCTAGCCGAAGTTTCTTCCAGATTAGTAGTGTCAGACATCGACTCGATATGGATTAACTTACCTTTTTCAATAATCGCGAAACGATCACACATCAGTTGCATTTCCGATAATAAATGCGACGATACTAACACAGAGACCCCGTTATTCGCAAGCATTCTAAGATGATCGCGGAACTCACGAATTCCTGATGGATCAAGACCGTTCGTTGGCTCGTCTAATATTAATAATGACGGACTATGTAAAATAGCTTGTGCTACACCTAATCTTTGACGCATCCCTAATGAATATGTTTTAACTTTTTGTTGAATGGCATGATCTAGTTTTACCAATTCAATTGTTTCCTTCAGCTTCTCATCCGAAATTTCATTTCTAGACATTCGCTTATAATGGATCAAGTTTTTATACCCTGACATATAGCCGTAAAATTCAGGGTTTTCTACTATCGCTCCGACTTCGTTTAACGCACCATTAAAATCAGTGTCAAGGTCATGTCCATTAATGCTTACCTTTCCACCCGTACGATTAATGAGCCCAACAATCATCCGGATAATCGTCGTTTTACCCGCTCCATTTGGCCCAAGCAATCCAAAAATCTCACCTTTCTGGACCGCGAAGCTTACATTATCGACAATCGTTTTCGAACCGATTTTTTTAGTTAAATTCTTCACTTGTAAAATATTATCAGTCATGTTCTCCCTCTTTTCATTACCAGCTATACATTTATACGAAGAAATAAAGAAAAGGTTTCAAAATTGAACTTGCTTAGAAAAATTTAAAAAGGCAAGTACATTTTATAATGTAACTTGCCCATTTTTAAAAGGAATCCCTTCAAACACTGCCAATATTTTATTGATAGCAAGCTCTGCATTGACATCTACACAAACTTTCACCGGCGAACCTACTTCAGGATGAGGCCGCAAGTCAGCGACAGTCATTCCGAGACAAGTTTCGCTTTCACATTCGATTTTTATCGGCATTTGTTGAGTTTTAACAATTCTAGGATCTAACACTACTAAAACCGTCAATGGATCATGCACTGGAGCTGATTCCATTAGATAATAATTGGAATGGTAAAAATCAAAATAAAATGTCATAGCATTATGAATAAACGAGACAATTTCTCGATTTTCAGGCTTACAATGTCTTTGGAGAAACTCCAAATGTTGACTCGTCATTTTCGTTTTTCTCGTCACGTTTAATCCAACCATCGTGATCGGTATTCCCGATGAAAAAACAATATCTGCTGCTTCGGGGTCTCCCCACATATTTGCCTCTGAAACAGGCGTAATATTTCCCGTAGTATGGACAGCACCGCCCATCACGTACACCTGCTTAACTCTTGTTGCTAGAGTTGGATCTTTTATCAAAGCGTGAGCTATATTAGTGAGCCTTCCTAATGTGACGATGATTAGATCCTTTTTCAGTTCTCTTGACTTTCGCAAAATAAAATCCTCTGCATTTTCATCTACAGGCATTTGTCGTGATAATGGAAGTTCAATATTCCCAAGTCCGTTATATCCATGTACATCAGAAAAACTACTAAGTTTTCTTTTTAAAGGTTTCGCTGCTCCTTTTGCTACGGGGACTTCGTATGATGGTTTCGCAAGCTGGATCACTCGTAATGTGTTATCCGTCGCTTGCTCAACGCCTACATTTCCAAATACAGTAGTGATCCCTTCGACCTTCAGATTGGGCGATTTAAGCGCAAATAAGATTGCGATCGCATCATCGATTCCGGTATCAACATCAATAATAACGCGCTTCTTGTCTAATTCCATAAGGTTAATCCTTCTTTCCGCTTTATGTCTATCTTTGTTGTCCAAAAAATTTCTGCACTTCTTGTAAAGTAGGCATGCCAGCTTGAGCCCCAAATTTTGTCACGGCCAAGGCTGATACTTGATTAGCCGAAATAATCGCTTCGTCTATCTTATGTTCTGTACATAAAAAGTAGGCTAGTCCTGCATTAAACGCATCACCTGCACCTGTTGTATCCACTACCGAAACAGAATGAGAGGGAACTTTCTCCAACTTTTCCCCTTTCCCCTTCCAAGCAACACCTTCAGAACCGAGAGTTGTCACAACATAGCGACATCCCCAATCTAATAATACATCCATCATTTCATCTAAAGAGTGTTGAGAACGATCGAGCCCCGTAAGAGTTTCAAGCTCAGATTCATTCGGAGTAATATAATGAATCTTGTTCAAAACAGATTTCGGCAATTTCTGTGCTGGAGCTGGGTTTAAAATGATCGTTTTATGATAGCGATCAGCGATATCAACGGCTTCTTCAATCGTAGCTAAAGGAATTTCTAATTGGAGCAGAATTATATCTGAATCCGCAATAACATTCTCATACTGTCGAATATCTTCAGGTAGCAGCTGTCCGTTCGCCCCAGGAACGACAACAATATTATTTTCATTGGGAACCAATGTAATCGAGGCCGTCCCTGTAGATTCATTTTTCACCAATTTAACGTTCTCGACATTGACATCATCTTTTTCCATATAATCGAGCAATGTTTCCCCGAAGGAATCTTCCCCTACTGCTCCAATCATCGTCGTCACTGCTCCAAGACGTGCCGCTGCTACAGCTTGATTAGCCCCCTTCCCCCCAGGGATAAAACTAATTCTATTTCCCGTAATCGTCTCTCCACCGAGAGGAAACCGCGGTGCCTCGACAACGATATCCATATTCATGCTGCCGATGATAGTTATTTTATTCTGTGCCATCTTTTTGGCCTCCTTATCAGTATTAGTGAATCTGCGCTTCTTTCGCTATAGATGTTGCTCCTATAACAGCTCATCTTTTAAAATCTCTTTCCGTTTCAATATTAACTTAATCACGAGAATTTTATAGAATTCAGTTGAAAAATGCTTGTTTATGTAAAAAGGACAAATCGACATAGTTCTATTTTTCATAAAAGTCTCATACGCTAATACCGACAAAATTCCTTGGGTACTTAAGGAGAGTGCATCATGAACACACACAACGAAATGTCATGGCGGGAGCTAAAGTTATACATGGCAGGGGTTATAGTTGTAGTGGGGATTTTTATTTTAACATTAGTTTTTAGCCGTTTTGCCACCCCACTACTTTTGTTGAAAATACGTTTATCCGTGATGGGGATCGGATTTATCTACTTTATTAGTATATTTATTTTTTATGAGCGCATAGCTGCCATAAACTTGAATCTTCAAGATAAAATGAGCGAAATTATCATTATTATCAATGGGAAAGAGCTTAGAAGATAGAAAGTTCCTCTAAGCTCTTCTTTTTATCCCGCATTAACTGGCTGTAGGACCCCCACTGATTGAAGTTTCACTTTATTCCGCGGGCTCGTCACTGCCACGATAACGTTGATAAGGAAGCGGATTCCATGTACGATAGTCTAGATCCTCTTTATGAATGGCTGGCGGGAGATCTCCAAGAATTCGTTTAGCAACGGCAAGTTCCTTTTCAGCCTCATCTTTATCCTGGTACATAAATTCATCGGATGCTTCGGCTGGAGCTTGGGTCACCTTTTCCTCCAAATCTTTAATAACCATTTCTTGTTGCGTCTTTACAGATTCACGTGCTTTTGTAATCCAGTCTGGCTGCAAGCTGCGATTCGTATCTCCAAGATAGCTATATTCTTCAAATGTTTCTTTATAAATTCGGTGAGCGTTTGCACGGGCATCATTTACAGCTGCCTCTAGATCACGAATCGTAAGCTCCTCGACCGTTAAAGGCTTCTCCCTTTTTTGTCCGCCTAGACTTTTGTATTCTAGATAATACGGAAAAATACTTTTAATCGTCTTCCCGATAGGAGAGATGGACTCGTGATTCGCGTCCAATCCTTTAGGCTGGACTCCTTGGATAGCAATGCGCGCTGATTCAGGTCGAACAATTTCTTTCGGCGGCATAACTCCATGACGTAAAAGTTCACGAATTCCTGTGCCAGAAATATTGATGCGATATTGTTCATCATGAGGACATGATTGCATTGTCGCTAAAGTATCACAACGAGTACAATAAAATACTTCGAAATAAAGCCTCACATCAATCCCTAATTCTTCTGGGGTAAAATCTTTGAAAATACTATGACTCGCATATTTATCATAATAATCGCCAATCCCAGCATGATCCCGTCCAATCAATGCATGAGTACAACCATAGTTTTTCATAATTAAAGCGTGCAGCACCGTCTCCCTTGGCCCTGCAAAAATATACGTAACCCGGAGTGGAGCAAGTATCGCCCGTTCTCGCGGATAATATGTATCAAAGACACTTTTATACGCAAGGACTCGAAACTCATGACGGGTATACTCGCGCTTAGCCATTTCAACTAAAGGCTGAACAAATATTCCGTCTACCTCTTCTAGCGCATTTCGATGAATATATTCATGACCTCGGTGCAACGGATTGGCTCCTGTAATAAACCCACCAACAGAACGGAATTTCTTTTCCTCATAAAATAGTTTCCAAGTATCTTTCGGTTCCATTCTTAATTTTTCAAATGGCCCCCAATTAACACGTTTTAATAGTTTAATAGGCCCGCCTAAAGCGACATCCCCCATGCGCCGAAAAATCGCATCAACACCAGGATGATTACGATCTGTCGTACCAAATAAATGGGAAGCACGGAAATTTTTATCATAATCAAATAAGTCTTCAATTTTCATAATCGCTACAGGATCTTTAGATTCATCAACAAGTGTAACCTCATCCCCAATAGTAAGAGATGTGATGACTTGCTTATTGCGATCACCAATTGGAGCAAAACTCAATGGAACTGGCCAAACAACACCATTTTTTAAACGTCCGTTACTAAGGACAGACTTATAGTCATCTTCATTCATAAAACCTTCATTCGGTGACAATACACCTGTCGCAATCATTTCCAGAGTAATGACCGCTTCCAAATCCACCATAATCATCGGCAGCTGCCTAGCTCTCTGCAGCTCCTCTTCCAGCTCTTTTCCAGTAACTACCCGATTCACAAGCTTTCCGCCATGAGGCTGTTGTGGGTAACGGGAAAATGTTTCTTGATCCATAACCGTTGTATTATGATCCATCATACTTTCCTCCCCTTCTCACTTTACTGAAAACGCTGTTAATTTTTATTAAGACAGGCTCTCTATAAATACATATAATTCAGAATGTACTATTTTTTCGGTAAAAATGCAAGGGTAAAAGTTTAAATCTTTTAATAATTAAATTTTTGGTAGGTGTTTTTTTACAATTATCCCGAAATTACGAGTTAGTTCGGATTTTTACGTATAGAGTATGCTTTTGGAGGCGTTCTCAAGGAAGGGGGTACCCTTTGATCAGGTGAGCCTTTTGGTCCGACTGTTGCGGATTCATTCTCGATTTAGCATCGATCAAGGCGAATGGTGAGCGGTTTTAGGGGAGAGCACTGAAAAAGTCCATGTCCCAATGCCGTTGATTCCTTTTTTCCACGAACAAGGGCATGATAAAGTGTCTCATGCCTTGTATGTTCCGTTTTTTTCCTAATTGTGATATGATTCAATGACAATCGTCACCATTTCACAGAAGTTCAACTCATTACGGGCACGATTCCGCGGCATTCGTTACCGCTTCACAGAAGTTCAACTCATTATGGGCACGATTCTGCGGCATTCGTTACCGTTTCACAGAAGTTCAACTCATTACGGGCACGATTCAGTGTCAATCGTTACCGTTTCACAGAAGTTCAACTCATTGCGGGCACGATTCAGTGTCAATCGTTACCGTTTCACAGAAGTTCAACTCATTATGGGCACGATTCAGTGTCAATCGTTACCGTTTCACAGAAGTTCAACTCATTATGGGCACGATTCTGCG
>NZ_LN831197.1:3679644-3688267 GCF_001375535.1 Bacillus niameyensis | reverse complement strand
TATTAAGACAGGCTCTCTATAAATACATATAATTCAGAATGTACTATTTTTTCGGTAAAAATGCAAGGGTAAAAGTTTAAATCTTTTAATAATTAAATTTTTGGTAGGTGTTTTTTTACAATTATCCCGAAATTACGAGTTAGTTCGGATTTTTACGTATAGAGTATGCTTTTGGAGGCGTTCTCAAGGAAGGGGGTACCCTTTGATCAGGTGAGCCTTTTGGTCCGACTGTTGCGGATTCATTCTCGATTTAGCATCGATCAAGGCGAATGGTGAGCGGTTTTAGGGGAGAGCACTGAAAAAGTCCATGTCCCAATGCCGTTGATTCCTTTTTTCCACGAACAAGGGCATGATAAAGTGTCTCATGCCTTGTATGTTCCGTTTTTTTCCTAATTGTGATATGATTCAATGACAATCGTCACCATTTCACAGAAGTTCAACTCATTACGGGCACGATTCCGCGGCATTCGTTACCGCTTCACAGAAGTTCAACTCATTATGGGCACGATTCTGCGGCATTCGTTACCGTTTCACAGAAGTTCAACTCATTACGGGCACGATTCAGTGTCAATCGTTACCGTTTCACAGAAGTTCAACTCATTGCGGGCACGATTCAGTGTCAATCGTTACCGTTTCACAGAAGTTCAACTCATTATGGGCACGATTCAGTGTCAATCGTTACCGTTTCACAGAAGTTCAACTCATTATGGGCACGATTCTGCGGCATTCGTTACCGTTTCACAGAAGTTCAACTCATTATGGGCACGATTCTGCGGCATTCGTTACCGTTTCACAGAAGTTCAACTCATTACGGGCACGATTCAGTGTCAATCGTTACCGTTTCACAGAAGTTCAACTCATTACGGGCACGATTCAGTGTCAATCGTTACCGTTTCACAGAAGTTCAACTCATTATGGGCACGATTCAGTGTCAATCGTTACCGTTTCACAGAAGTTCAACTCATTATGGGCACGATTCTGCGGCATTCGTTACCGTTTCACAGAAGTTCAACTCATTATGGGCACGATTCTGCGGCATTCGTTACCGTTTCACAGAAGTTCAACTCATTACGGGCACGATTCAGTGTCAATCGTTACCGTTTCACAGAAGTTCAACTCATTACGGGCACGATTCAGTGTCAATCGTTACCGTTTCACAGAAGTTCAACTCATTATGGGCACGATTCAGTGTCAATCGTTACCGTTTCACAGAAGTTCAACTCATTATGGGCACGATTCTGCGGCATTCGTTACCGTTTCACAGAAGTTCAACTCATTATGGGCACGATTCTGCGGCATTCGTTACCGTTTCACAGAAGTTCAACTCATTACGGGCACGATTCAGTGTCAATCGTTACCGTTTCACAGAAGTTCAACTCATTACGGGCACGATTCAGTGTCAATCGTTACCGTTTCACAGAAGTTCAACTCATTATGGGCACGATTCAGTGTCAATCGTTACCGTTTCACAGAAGTTCAACTCATTATGGGCACGATTCTGCGGCATTCGTTACCGTTTCACAGAAGTTCAACTCATTATGGGCACGATTCTGCGGCATTCGTTACCGTTTCACAGAAGTTCAACTCATTACGGGCACGATTCAGTGTCAATCGTTACCGTTTCACAGAAGTTCAACTCATTACGGGCACGATTCAGTGTCAATCGTTACCGTTTCACAGAAGTTCAACTCATTATGGGCACGATTCAGTGTCAATCGTTACCGTTTCACAGAAGTTCAACTCATTATGGGCACGATTCTGCGGCATTCGTTACCGTTTCACAGAAGTTCAACTCATTATGGGCACGATTCTGCGGCATTCGTTACCGTTTCACAGAAGTTCAACTCATTACGGGCACGATTCAGTGTCAATCGTTACCGTTTCACAGAAGTTCAACTCATTACGGGCACGATTCAGTGTCAATCGTTACCGTTTCACAGAAGTTCAACTCATTATGGGCACGATTCAGTGTCAATCGTTACCGTTTCACAGAAGTTCAACTCATTATGGGCACGATTCTGCGGCATTCGTTACCGTTTCACAGAAGTTCAACTCATTATGGGCACGATTCTGCGGCATTCGTTACCGTTTCACAGAAGTTCAACTCATTACGGGCACGATTCAGTGTCAATCGTTACCGTTTCACAGAAGTTCAACTCATTACGGGCACGATTCAGTGTCAATCGTTACCGTTTCACAGAAGTTCAACTCATTATGGGCACGATTCAGTGTCAATCGTTACCGTTTCACAGAAGTTCAACTCATTATGGGCACGATTCTGCGGCATTCGTTACCGTTTCACAGAAGTTCAACTCATTATGGGCACGATTCTGCGGCATTCGTTACCGTTTCACAGAAGTTCAACTCATTACGGGCACGATTCAGTGTCAATCGTTACCGTTTCACAGAAGTTCAACTCATTACGGGCACGATTCAGTGTCAATCGTTACCGTTTCACAGAAGTTCAACTCATTATGGGCACGATTCAGTGTCAATCGTTACCGTTTCACAGAAGTTCAACTCATTATGGGCACGATTCTGCGGCATTCGTT
The DNA here is from genome assembly GCF_001375535.1 of Bacillus niameyensis. GTDB lineage: Bacteria > Bacillota > Bacilli > Bacillales > Bacillaceae_C > Lederbergia > Lederbergia niameyensis. Next base: position 3,685,715 of record NZ_LN831197.1, on the reverse strand, counting down.
ACCGTTTCACAGAAGTTCAACTCATTATGGGCACGATTCTGCGGCATTCGTTACCGTTTCACAGAAGTTCAACTCATTACGGGCACGATTCAGTGTCAATCGTTACCGTTTCACAGAAGTTCAACTCATTACGGGCACGATTCAGTGTCAATCGTTACCGTTTCACAGAAGTTCAACTCATTATGGGCACGATTCAGTGTCAATCGTTACCGTTTCACAGAAGTTCAACTCATTATGGGCACGATTCTGCGGCATTCGTTACCGTTTCACAGAAGTTCAACTCATTATGGGCACGATTCTGCGGCATTCGTTACCGTTTCACAGAAGTTCAACTCATTACGGGCACGATTCAGTGTCAATCGTTACCGTTTCACAGAAGTTCAACTCATTACGGGCACGATTCAGTGTCAATCGTTACCGTTTCACAGAAGTTCAACTCATTATGGGCACGATTCAGTGTCAATCGTTACCGTTTCACAGAAGTTCAACTCATTATGGGCACGATTCTGCGGCATTCGTTACCGTTTCACAGAAGTTCAACTCATTATGGGCACGATTCTGCGGCATTCGTTACCGTTTCACAGAAGTTCAACTCATTACGGGCACGATTCAGTGTCAATCGTTACCGTTTCACAGAAGTTCAACTCATTACGGGCACGATTCAGTGTCAATCGTTACCGTTTCACAGAAGTTCAACTCATTATGGGCACGATTCAGTGTCAATCGTTACCGTTTCACAGAAGTTCAACTCATTATGGGCACGATTCTGCGGCATTCGTTACCGTTTCACAGAAGTTCAACTCATTATGGGCACGATTCTGCGGCATTCGTTACCGTTTCACAGAAGTTCAACTCATTACGGGCACGATTCAGTGTCAATCGTTACCGTTTCACAGAAGTTCAACTCATTACGGGCACGATTCAGTGTCAATCGTTACCGTTTCACAGAAGTTCAACTCATTATGGGCACGATTCAGTGTCAATCGTTACCGTTTCACAGAAGTTCAACTCATTATGGGCACGATTCTGCGGCATTCGTTACCGTTTCACAGAAGTTCAACTCATTATGGGCACGATTCTGCGGCATTCGTTACCGTTTCACAGAAGTTCAACTCATTACGGGCACGATTCAGTGTCAATCGTTACCGTTTCACAGAAGTTCAACTCATTACGGGCACGATTCAGTGTCAATCGTTACCGTTTCACAGAAGTTCAACTCATTATGGGCACGATTCAGTGTCAATCGTTACCGTTTCACAGAAGTTCAACTCATTATGGGCACGATTCTGCGGCATTCGTTACCGTTTCACAGAAGTTCAACTCATTATGGGCACGATTCTGCGGCATTCGTTACCGTTTCACAGAAGTTCAACTCATTACGGGCACGATTCAGTGTCAATCGTTACCGTTTCACAGAAGTTCAACTCATTACGGGCACGATTCAGTGTCAATCGTTACCGTTTCACAGAAGTTCAACTCATTATGGGCACGATTCAGTGTCAATCGTTACCGTTTCACAGAAGTTCAACTCATTATGGGCACGATTCTGCGGCATTCGTTACCGTTTCACAGAAGTTCAACTCATTATGGGCACGATTCTGCGGCATTCGTTACCGTTTCACAGAAGTTCAACTCATTACGGGCACGATTCAGTGTCAATCGTTACCGTTTCACAGAAGTTCAACTCATTACGGGCACGATTCAGTGTCAATCGTTACCGTTTCACAGAAGTTCAACTCATTATGGGCACGATTCAGTGTCAATCGTTACCGTTTCACAGAAGTTCAACTCATTATGGGCACGATTCTGCGGCATTCGTTACCGTTTCACAGAAGTTCAACTCATTATGGGCACGATTCTGCGGCATTCGTTACCGTTTCACAGAAGTTCAACTCATTACGGGCACGATTCAGTGTCAATCGTTACCGTTTCACAGAAGTTCAACTCATTACGGGCACGATTCAGTGTCAATCGTTACCGTTTCACAGAAGTTCAACTCATTATGGGCACGATTCAGTGTCAATCGTTACCGTTTCACAGAAGTTCAACTCATTATGGGCACGATTCTGCGGCATTCGTTACCGTTTCACAGAAGTTCAACTCATTATGGGCACGATTCTGCGGCATTCGTTACCGTTTCACAGAAGTTCAACTCATTACGGGCACGATTCAGTGTCAATCGTTACCGTTTCACAGAAGTTCAACTCATTACGGGCACGATTCAGTGTCAATCGTTACCGTTTCACAGAAGTTCAACTCATTATGGGCACGATTCAGTGTCAATCGTTACCGTTTCACAGAAGTTCAACTCATTATGGGCACGATTCTGCGGCATTCGTTACCGTTTCACAGAAGTTCAACTCATTATGGGCACGATTCTGCGGCATTCGTTACCGTTTCACAGAAGTTCAACTCATTACGGGCACGATTCAGTGTCAATCGTTACCGTTTCACAGAAGTTCAACTCATTACGGGCACGATTCAGTGTCAATCGTTACCGTTTCACAGAAGTTCAACTCATTATGGGCACGATTCAGTGTCAATCGTTACCGTTTCACAGAAGTTCAACTCATTATGGGCACGATTCTGCGGCATTCGTTACCGTTTCACAGAAGTTCAACTCATTATGGGCACGATTCTGCGGCATTCGTTACCGTTTCACAGAAGTTCAACTCATTACGGGCACGATTCAGTGTCAATCGTTACCGTTTCACAGAAGTTCAACTCATTACGGGCACGATTCAGTGTCAATCGTTACCGTTTCACAGAAGTTCAACTCATTATGGGCACGATTCAGTGTCAATCGTTACCGTTTCACAGAAGTTCAACTCATTATGGGCACGATTCTGCGGCATTCGTTACCGTTTCACAGAAGTTCAACTCATTATGGGCACGATTCTGCGGCATTCGTTACCGTTTCACAGAAGTTCAACTCATTACGGGCACGATTCAGTGTCAATCGTTACCGTTTCACAGAAGTTCAACTCATTACGGGCACGATTCAGTGTCAATCGTTACCGTTTCACAGAAGTTCAACTCATTATGGGCACGATTCAGTGTCAATCGTTACCGTTTCACAGAAGTTCAACTCATTATGGGCACGATTCTGCGGCATTCGTTACCGTTTCACAGAAGTTCAACTCATTATGGGCACGATTCTGCGGCATTCGTTACCGTTTCACAGAAGTTCAACTCATTACGGGCACGATTCAGTGTCAATCGTTACCGTTTCACAGAAGTTCAACTCATTACGGGCACGATTCAGTGTCAATCGTTACCGTTTCACAGAAGTTCAACTCATTATGGGCACGATTCAGTGTCAATCGTTACCGTTTCACAGAAGTTCAACTCATTATGGGCACGATTCTGCGGCATTCGTTACCGTTTCACAGAAGTTCAACTCATTATGGGCACGATTCTGCGGCATTCGTTACCGTTTCACAGAAGTTCAACTCATTACGGGCACGATTCAGTGTCAATCGTTACCGTTTCACAGAAGTTCAACTCATTACGGGCACGATTCAGTGTCAATCGTTACCGTTTCACAGAAGTTCAACTCATTATGGGCACGATTCAGTGTCAATCGTTACCGTTTCACAGAAGTTCAACTCATTATGGGCACGATTCTGCGGCATTCGTTACCGTTTCACAGAAGTTCAACTCATTATGGGCACGATTCTGCGGCATTCGTTACCGTTTCACAGAAGTTCAACTCATTACGGGCACGATTCAGTGTCAATCGTTACCGTTTCACAGAAGTTCAACTCATTACGGGCACGATTCAGTGTCAATCGTTACCGTTTCACAGAAGTTCAACTCATTATGGGCACGATTCAGTGTCAATCGTTACCGTTTCACAGAAGTTCAACTCATTATGGGCACGATTCTGCGGCATTCGTTACCGTTTCACAGAAGTTCAACTCATTATGGGCACGATTCTGCGGCATTCGTTACCGTTTCACAGAAGTTCAACTCATTACGGGCACGATTCAGTGTCAATCGTTACCGTTTCACAGAAGTTCAACTCATTANTATTAAGACAGGCTCTCTATAAATACATATAATTCAGAATGTACTATTTTTTCGGTAAAAATGCAAGGGTAAAAGTTTAAATCTTTTAATAATTAAATTTTTGGTAGGTGTTTTTTTACAATTATCCCGAAATTACGAGTTAGTTCGGATTTTTACGTATAGAGTATGCTTTTGGAGGCGTTCTCAAGGAAGGGGGTACCCTTTGATCAGGTGAGCCTTTTGGTCCGACTGTTGCGGATTCATTCTCGATTTAGCATCGATCAAGGCGAATGGTGAGCGGTTTTAGGGGAGAGCACTGAAAAAGTCCATGTCCCAATGCCGTTGATTCCTTTTTTCCACGAACAAGGGCATGATAAAGTGTCTCATGCCTTGTATGTTCCGTTTTTTTCCTAATTGTGATATGATTCAATGACAATCGTCACCATTTCACAGAAGTTCAACTCATTACGGGCACGATTCCGCGGCATTCGTTACCGCTTCACAGAAGTTCAACTCATTATGGGCACGATTCTGCGGCATTCGTTACCGTTTCACAGAAGTTCAACTCATTACGGGCACGATTCAGTGTCAATCGTTACCGTTTCACAGAAGTTCAACTCATTACGGGCACGATTCAGTGTCAATCGTTACCGTTTCACAGAAGTTCAACTCATTACGGTCACGATTCATGATAAAACCTCTCATGTCCCATATGTGCCGTTTTATTCCCTGAATGGGACATGACAAAGCATCTCAAAGTCCGTGAGGAGCCTTTCTTCCCTCGGACGGGACTATATAATCCACATATTAATTTTCTCGGGAGATTCAGGAGTCTCAACCATATTCGCTGTAAACCTCAAGTGAATAATGTAGCTCATGAACGAGGAACAGTAAGAAATAGACAATGAAAGGACTTTCTGTTCGACTTTGAACAGGAAATCCCTTCTTTTTATTTAATAAACGATTAGGCTACAAAAATCTTTTTCAGTGCCCTCTTTAGGGGTGGGAGCACTTTTCGGGCATCGTTCATGGCGAACGGTGACCGTTTCAAGATTCGGGCATCACCCGAGGTATACCTTATGAAATAGAGTTGAACAATGTCCGAACGATGTTTTAACAATTAATCGCTTACAAATTGATGATCATCCCGTCATAGGCAACTTTGATTCCATAGGGAGTGAATGCCTCTTCAAATTCTTCATGTAAGAAACCTGAGTTATGGGAAAAGTGAGTGACGATGATTTGCCCGCCTTCATTGAGAATACTTTCTTCTTGAAAAACCCGTTGAACTTCTAGTATCGTTTCAATGCACATATGATTACGGCTTCGTTTGGTGCCATTATACGCACCTGTACAATCTAGAATGGCTAGATCAATTTTTTTCCCTTTAAGAAATTCCCAAGTATCTTCTGGAAACCACCCTGTGTCATTTCCATAGAGTATGTTCTTCCCATCCTTTTCAATATAAAAAAGAAGGCATGTCTCCAGCTGATCATGGTCCGCTAAAAGAGGTGTCACTTTAGCTGTTTGCGTTTCAATTTGTTTAAAAGGTAAGACTCGATGATATACGAATCTTTTTCCTACTTGCGAATGAGGCAGTTCTCTCATAATCCCTTGCATGGCCAAATCATTTCCATAAATATGTAACGGGTGATTGATACCATGCGCAAAGCCTTCAATCCGATTATATAAATCACCAGGATTATAATGATCATAATGCGTATGCGTAATCAGCAAATCTTGTACCTCGCCAAGATCTATCCCGTCCCTAGTTGCATGGAAAAACGTATCTGGTGGAAAGTCTACTTTTAAAACTTCATCAATCATCACTGACGTTCGCGAACGAATGTTACGCCCACCCAATTCCCTTGCCTTTACACATGCTTGGCATTTGCAAAATGGATTAGGAAATCCCTCTGCAGCGGCAGTCCCGAGAAAATGCACTTTCATTTGTACAACACCCCTTTTTAAAGTTTAAAATAAATTACTCAAAATTATTCTAGCAGACTATGAACCTCTCACGACTAAAGTCATGAGTTTCAGGGTTGGTGCTCATGCAC
>NZ_LN831197.1:3571618-3675414 GCF_001375535.1 Bacillus niameyensis | reverse complement strand
GTGGCGGGGAACACACCGCCGCTAGACCCTCGAACTTAAAAGTTTCTGGGTTTACGTGTTAGGATACTTTGGTTCAAACGGTTTCCCTGTTATTAGATTAACTAGGCTGAAACCTCACTTTTTCACCTTAACACTTACGTATAGAATTTTAACCAACAAACGATTCATTGTTGGAACCCTATATTCTATTGTACTTTCAAAGAACAATTGTCTTGAATATATTATAGCACAAGTGTTCTGGTGTTTCAACAACTTTGGCTAAAGCCAACTGAAAATTCATCCCATGTCTAAAGACGGGCTACTCCCTGCACGGGTGTTCTTTTCGAATAATCATAAAAATTTCCAAAAGTGAAAATACTATTCTTGTCAACACTTAGAAGTTGAATTTATATTCTTAGCCTTCGTTTTCGACACAATTCAACAGTGGTAGACACATACTTTTCCAATAAGCGGATAAGCTATTTCTATCATGATGAAGGAGTTATTTAAATGGGAAAAAGTGTTGTGGATGAATTAAATCAATTTCTTGAGGGTAATTTGATGGCTGTTCATGCTTATGAAGATTATATTGAGCATATGCAAGATCCTGGGATCAAGCAAATCCTGCAAGGCCTCCAACAACGCCATAAACAGCATGCCACACAAGTAGCAGAAAGAATTCAAAACCTTGGTGGAGTACCAGTTAATGATGTAGGCATGAAAGCTAAAATGGTCGAATTCATGAAAAACTTTAAAGGTACTGCTCTAGGGACAGAGGAGATTCTTAAAGATGCCGCCGCTGGGGAACAGCGTGGAATTGAGGCATCGAAAACAATCCTCCAAAATGATCTTGATCCTGAAAGTTTGCAGTTAGTAAAAAATATATTATCCCATGATGAAAAACATATCGAACAGTTGCACACTTTAATTCAACAAAATAACTAAAATTCGGGGCGTGCCAGGCACACGGAAAAGCAGAAGGTAGCGTTTAGCGACGTACAAACTTCTACAATAAGGATGAACGGCTAAAGACGCGCCGTCCTGGCGCAACGCCGTTCTGACCAACGTCCTGTTGGCCTGAGATAAAGGAAACACGATGAACCCGATAGGGTGAATCGATGTTGACTTATCGTAGGAAGAAGCGTAGAAGTGTGCTAGTCGTTGCTGCCTGGAGCCAGACACGCCCCGAATTATTCTACACCAAAAATCACATGGGCCTTAGGCAATGATTTTTTAAAATAAGAGGCGAAATTTTGATCAAAGTATTCCGCATCAGCTTTGTGCTCTACTCGAATATCTTTTTCTAAGACGAATTGATGCAGTTCATAGACAGAGTCGAGGTTATTCCAAACGTTGAGACTGGAGCCATCCTTTAAATGAAGATTGTATTTCTTAATGACTTTCAATGGCATGAGCTGGTTGTCTCTCCGCGGTTTTATATGATCCTCACGATAAATATTTGTAGAAACATAGTCTACATCATCCCAAGATTTCGAACTTCCCCATACTACACGAAATTTTACAATTTTTTCTTCATTCACCGCATTGAACCATAATGAAGTAATGAAAAAGCCAGCAATGGACAAAACGAGGAATAGAGGAAGAAGCTTTTTACCTGCAGGAGCTAGCGGGATATAACGGATAAATAGAATAATTAGCATGATGGCAACGGCAAAATATTTTGTAATATGCACCATCGGGCTCGCAAAAGTAATGTATTTAAAGGAACGGATTAAACAGAAGTAAATTCCACGTATAATCCATTCAGTTGCAAAATAAACGACTCCAAGTGAAATAAGTAAAATAGAAAGCTTTTTAATCACATGCGCTCCCTCCCATATAATGAGTGAAGGGTGTTTCAATTCGAAACACCCCTCTACTTTTTTAAATTAGTTCATTGGTGCAAACGCATCAGCTGAGCGCCAGTCTTCGATCGTTTCCATTTTATTAATAGTTACAATTTCACCATCTCTAATTTCAAATACGCGCCATGAATTTCCTGCCTGATTAACAGGGACGTTGTAAGTTTCAAGCAAAGTATTTCCTCTGTAAATTTGTACTCTTGCACTAGAATTCGCTAAATCAGATTGATTTTCTTCATCTAGATAACGCCCTGTATAGTTGTGGATGGCATACGTATAAGTACCCATTTGCAATCTATTTATAACGGTTACTGTTTCAGGTCCGTACGATGTCACATCATCACGGTCTAGATTGACGTCATTTGCCTCATCTTGATACTTCTTATCAGCATACCATATATGGAAACGACCTCCATCCGCTTTCGGTCCAGTTAAATGCGAATCCAAGTCACGTGGACTTTCACCCCATGTTAAGACGATTCTTAAATTATCATCAAGAACGCCATCTGGAGAAATCGTCGCATTTTGATCAGGTCTTTCTTGATCACCAATTGCTAAAATGTTAGCGTGCGTAGGAATATACCCTTCTGCACTTAAAGCCATCGTATAGTTTCCACCTGGTAGTTCTACTGCATAATTCCCTTGATCATCCGTTGTGATCGTTTTAACGACATCACCTGTTGTTTCGTTTTTACCTTTACGGATTTCAATCTTCACACCCGCTACACCAAATCCTGTTAATGCATTTTGAATTTGACCAGAGGCTGTTCCAATACCGCCATGTTCTTCTCCGACTAATTGCAATTTAGAATCATAAGTCGTTGTATTCGCGGAAGTAATTTTAATATTAGACGTATCTGTTATATACCCTGGATATGACACTTCAACCTTATAAGTACCAGGAGAAAGTCTCGTCTTGTATGTTCCGTTTTCAGCTGTTTGAATTTCAGCTACGACACGATCCTCTTTATAAACTTTCACACTTGCATTTTGGAGTGGAGTTTCTTCAACCGCATCGACGACTTCCCCAATCAAGTCACCTTTTTCGCGATCATCGACAATTTTAACAGTGACAGTATCTGATATTTCTCTTCCTTGTTGATCGTAAAAGGCTTTAACTGTAATGACATCGCCATCTTGAGCTGCATCTGTTGCGATAATATCAACTCGGTTCGATTGTTTTTTTACTTTAATGCTGTCAGGATCTGAAATTTTAAACTTCAGATTTTCGGCATCATTAATGCCTGCCTCTTTTGTATTATCTCTGGCAACAACGGTAATTGACTTAGTCTCACCTGGACTCATTTCAAGCTCAGCAGGATTCGCTGTAATCGAACTTACACAGCTGCCAAATGTTTTACTCCATATTGATTTGGACACATTTACACTGCCTTTGGATTCCCATTTTACAATTGGAGCCCTAAGATTTAATTTTCCATCAAAGGACGCAGCTAGTCCGATACATTGAAACAAACCATTTCCACCTAGAATAGAAGTGGTAGCTGAACCAGTTAAGCTTCCTGTTAAACCTGCACCAGCTAAGTCCCAACCAAGACCTCTAACTAAAACAGACATCCTTACACCAGATGAAATACTTCCCGTTCCATTCACATCTGACCCACTGAAATATGGATCAAAATGCTCTTCTGGATATGTCCGTATTCCTGAACCTCTTTCATAAGCAATTCCAAAGTTTTCTCGCACACCCGCAGAAACGACAACACTTACTTTACCAGTTGCACTCGATACTAAATCAAAAGGTACACTTACGGCAAGACCTGGAATTTGTGTAGGAATAACGATTTTCCCTAAAGGAATCGGTTTAAACGTTTTTGTAACACTACTCTTCATTTCAGCATTGATTTTTTGTTCCCCTTGGAAATTGAAATCAAAGGATTGAACAGGATTAAAGCCTAGTCGCCACTCGATATCACCTGATAACTTTCCGCTCAATTCTAGTGATCCGCCAATGGAGAATTCTTCGTCCTTATAAATATTATCTAGTCTTAATGTTACTTTATTTCCAATAGATGCTCTTGACTCTGCCGCTTGAAACATACTGAATGTACGTGGTTCAATCCCTGCGTCAGGCTCAATCTGGATCCCTTCTGCCGGAATAAAGTTATTTTCGTTCACATCAACTTCAAGATCGCCAATAATTTCACTAAAAATATCTTCTAATTCAGGTTCAGCTAAGTTAAGTGTTACTTGTCCATCTTGAACATGAACAGACTCGACTTGGAATGCGATCCCCTCTGGGAAGCCTTCCCATTCCGGAAGAACGATAAAGTCATTAGCTCGAATATCTAGTGCCTCACTCAAAGTCGCTTTCGTTAAATCATCCGATAGATTCGTAAATTTCGAGGCATCTTCATCTGCCAAATAAATAGCACTTGGTTGTAGAGTTGAATGATTATTACCATTGCTCAATGTTTTACCAAGTTCAATTTTTCCAGTTCCATTTTCTACTTTAATATCGTTTAAGCCATTCGCAATAACGGATGCAACTAAATCGACACTCTGCACTTTATACGTAGCATCTTCGATAAGTCGTACGAGGAAATAGCCTTCGTCATCCGTTTCAACGACATGCTGAATTATTTCTTCATCAATCGTTGTCGTAAAAGTTAATTCGTGATTTGTAAGTAATTGACCATCCTCATTATAAGCTGTTCCCGTAACAGGAATTTCCACTCGATTATCATGAATTTCAGCTGTAACAGTCGTTTTAAAATCATACTGGCGCTCACCAATTGAAATGTGGTGACTTTTAGTTAATGTATGGATATTTTCTTGTTCAAGCGTCCCTTCAGCATGAGCAACAGAATATGCTGGAAGCAACATAGCTAATGCTAATAAAAGTGGTGCTGTTTTCGGAATGCGCTTTTTCCGAATCGCAATAAATGCAAATACACCTGTCACAAGCGACACTAGTAAAATAATCCAATATTTCATGAGACTCGTATCGTCACCTGTTTGCGGAGCAATTGTATTGCTCGTTTCTTCTTTAGGCTTTTCGCTTGTTCCGCCTTTATCTTGGTCTTCCCCTTTATCCACAGCAGGCGGTGGTGTGCTAGTATTATCTTCCTCATTCATCTCATCAATAACTGACTGCTTAAGCTTAGATGTATAAGTGAATTCAACCGAATCACCACGCTCCAAACCTTCCACATTCCAAATAATTTGCCCATCTTTTAACTCAATATCTTCATCGAGTATATCTAGATCCTCAGGAAAATTGGTTTTCACTTCCAGATTTTTACCAGAATATCGATTGGAAATATTCGTAATCGTAATTTTCGATTGGACTTCATCACCATGATTATATGATTCCTGATCAGTGGAGATGTCAATATCAAATATAGGTGTATCTGCTTCAGCAGCGTTCACACCACTAATTAAACTAAAGAATGCAACAATGAATAGAACTGTTGCGAAAAAGTGCTTTTTCATACGCATTTACTCATTCCCCTTTATCAATTTAGCATGTACAACGACTCTTTCATCAGTCGCGAAATTCGTACAAGTTGCTAATGTTATAATCTGATTGTTTTCAGCAAACTCATTGGAAAAAGCTCTACTAGACTTATTTGTTATACTTTGAATAAAATTTTCGCTATCGTGGTCTGATTTAAAGTCGACATCCATCCAGTCCGTTTCGCGGGTTATGTAAGCCGAAAAAATTTCCCATTCGTATGTTTGATTTTTAAATTCGAACCTAATATGATTGGTCGAGGAGAATTTTCCATCCAAAACTTCTCCTAAATTCGCAAACATACTTTTATCCTTCATATTGTGACCATAGATAATAGTGTGAAAGTCTAAATGATCACCTGAATTTCGATAATCCATAAAAATAGCTCCTGCGCGGTCTTCTTCTTTATAAAAATTGTGAGTTAAATAAAAGTCATTATCCTGACCTAGCACAACTGGATATTGAATATCCGTCCCATCGACCGATAACCACCCTACATAATCATCGTTAATTCCTGCCAGCTGCTGACTTTCATCTTCTGATTCCGACTTTTCATAAATAGTCCGAAGCTGCTCATACTTTTTTCCACTCACCTTAGATTCATTGAAATGAATCATAAGATAATATAAAGAATATATAATGCCTATCAAACTAATTAATAAAGTAAAACATAATAATAGCTTACGAATCTATTATCGCCCCCCAAAAATATGGAAAATTTTCACACACACGATTTTAACTATAGTTTGAATTGCTAGAAAAGTAAACACACCAAATGTCATAACGTGACAATCGGTGGATATTACTGGTATTTTTTCCCTAATAATGTGGAATTTCTTGATCAATTTGTCCATAAAAATAACCTACTGAATTTTCTTAACTCAGTAGGTTATTTTACTCATTACTTTTTAACTACATATTGCATTGTGACTGGCACCGTTTTTCCCATTGTTGCTTTCAACAAACTAATTTCGCCGGTTTGGGGAATTGCCACTTCAGAATCAACTTTAAAATTTTCCTTTAAAGCAATTGTCCAAATAGCTTCATCATCTCGGACTAACACAATCGCAAGCGTTCCAAACTGGACAATATGATCCCAATCAAACAATTCGCTTTCGCCATTGCTTATTACCGTAATTCCTTCTGTATTGCTAATGACCTCTTTACCTCCTCCGCTCCAATTTCCATAGAGGGAAGGGCCAACATAATAATATGATCTTCCACCACCACGATCCCCATAAGTAGCGATATATTGGTGAATCGTATCATCTGTAGCTTTATATGTAACGGCCGCGATGTCTTTTGCTAGCCAATTTACTTTAAAGTTTCCAGTAGTTTGATAAGGAAACTTCTCTTTAGGGCGTGCTAGTAGATAATAATACGTTCTATAATAAGTGGCTTCCCCGCTATTTTGATCCATTTTAATAGAAAGAACATGTTTACCGTCTGGAGAAAGATATAGCATATTCTTCATTTTTTGATGATCAGTCACTAAAAATGCACAATTGGCGATCGCAAAGAGCAATATAATGATCCCGCCGACTAGCTTCATATTTTTGTGGAGGGAAAACATGAGTATGAATGCTAGAGCAATACAAATCGAAAAGAAGATATTAATGACATAGTAAAAACGATCATCACTATATTCCACCTGGAATTGCGAGTGGAGGAAGAGAAAAACCATTTGGATAGCGAAAAGACCAATCGCCACAACGAAGGCAATAAAACCGATTTTCTTCCTATTCAATTGGCTCAACCTCCTTGGAAAATTCCCATGTCATCCCATTATCCTTTGATATGAATTTCCCTTTTATTTTTCCACCTTGATAGTCGCCATTTGAGCCTTGATTGATCAAAATAGCTAGATGTTCCTTTTCCTTCACTGGTGTTTCCGCTATAACAAAAATTTGACTGTACTGCTCGGGAATATCGATTGCGGCCTCTGTCCACGTATCTCCTGCATTTTGCGTTACAAAAAGTGTAGGCTGCTCAGGATTTAGAGTCCCGTATGATAGGAAGCCCGTTTGTTCATCAACGAAGCCACCATCGGCTAGTAAGCTTGTCATGTTTGAACGATTCGTTTCCCTCCAGCTCTTTCCACCATCATTCGTCAAAAAGACGCTTGAGAGCTCTTGTGACATCGTTCGGTCACCAGTCATAATCGCATAGCCGAAATCTCCGTTTAAAAAACCTATTTTTCTGAAACGAATGGACGGGTAATTTTCCGTGATGGCAGATTGTTGCCAAGATTCTCCTTGATCCAAGGAATAAAGCCACTTGATATGTATACCGTATGGAATCGCATCTTCAGAATAGATAAATCCGACAAGATCTTCTGTTAACATATAGCTATTTTTAATAAGGTCTTGTTGATTGCCGCTATATTCGCCGGCAAATAAGCTTTCTATTTCAAGTGGTACATGTGTCCAGTGTTCTCCCTGATCAAACGTAATATGGAGCTCGCCATTTTGCAAAGAGTAATCAATTGTTTTCTCAGCATATAAAGGGGCAGGTTCTGATGGTGCTTCTTCTGGCTGTCTTTCCTGCACTTCTGTTGTTTTGGGCTGGATGAAATAAATCAATCCAACGATTTGGCCAATGAACATGAGACTAGATAGGCCGATCATGACTTTTTTCATCGTACGAACCCCTTTTCTTGGACAAACCTTTAAATCCTGTCTACTCAATCTTTCTTCACAATTACCTAATAATCCTTCATTCGGGTGCCTGGCACTACCCGAATTTTGTAGAAAAATGACGAATTGACACATTCGACATTTTTCGGGTGGTGCCTGGCACTTTAGCCCAAAAAAACAAGGCGATAAAGCTGGGCTTCTCACCTTGTTCTTATATTCTTACCTATTTTGATCAATTTCAATTTTCAAATCCTCTGCTTCTTCCTGCCCTTCCCTCAATGCTGTGTTGACGTCGATGCCTTCGAGTGCTATTTTGCGCTGAATTTCGTCTAATACCGTATAAATATCACGATCATAGATTGTCGGGCGCGGCCCAGGTGCTGCTTCTGATTTTAAGACTGCCTCTAAATTTTTTTCTTCAAAAGCTCCTGAAGAGGCCGCATAAGTATTTCGGATTTCATCATTATCTAACACAGTAAGCCGAGCTACATCTTCACTTAAGTAAGTTTGCACTTCATCTGATACTACTTCCTCTAATAAACGCAAGGCCGCATCGCGATTTTCCGCTGTTTCCGGTACAGCTAATACATGGTAATCGACTTCTCTCCCTAGACCAGGAGCATCTTCAAACGAAGGAAATGTAGTAATATCCCATTCTATTCCCGTTTCTTCCATAATCGGAATTCGGCTGTTTACATTAATGAGCCAGTACGGAAACATAGCCAAACGCCGCTCTTTCATGAAAAAGTCCATACCATAAGTGTAAAGCTCCCCACTATGATCGACAATGCCGGGAATGTTGTACAAACCGTTAAGCATTTCAAATATTTCTTTATAACCTGGATCAGTATTAATATTAATTTCACCATTTTCATCAACCGATGATAATCCTTTAGGTCTTGTTAAAACTCTTGCACCTGTTGCATCAAGACCAATGTAATCAATACCATCTTTATTTCCTGTCACCTTTTCTCCTAACGCTATAACTTCATTCCATGTCATACCTTCCTCTGGATAGGGAACATCGAATTTATCAAAAACTTCTTTATTATAAATAAGTACTCCTTGATTCATTGAAACTGGCATTGCATAAATCGCCTCAGGTGTGTTTTTCATTTCAGCAAAGACTTTCAAATTTTCCGCGACAGCCGGATTAAACATATTCAAATCTAATCCCCTATCTTCAAAAAACCTGACATATCACCGGCTAATTCCATATCAATATGCTCCAATAAATAGTAATTACTTGAAGCAATCAAGTCAGGAACACGACCGGATGCAATCATGTCTTCAATATTTACATCCTCAAGCAGCTCTATCTTGACATTTGGATATTTGTCCAACACAGGTGCAAAAAACTCTTGGACAAGATTATCATCAATTAGGCCCATCGCTCGATTCCAAAGCGTGATTGTAACGGATTCATTTAAAATATCTTCAGAGATATCTGCGACTTGCTCCTCATTACCTCTATCTTCATTTTTTAGCTGCTCCTGGGTCACAGGCTCCTTATCATTCTGGCATGCAACAAGGAAAAACAATAAAGCGATAACTCCATAAATCCTTATTCTAGAAAGCATCTTCATGAAATTCCTCCTTATGAAAAATGTCGTCGTTTATATGTACATCCTCAACTTGCTTCTTTTAAAAATATTTAGTCACTCCCTTCATTCCGTTGATTCTATTAGCTCACCCGGGTATAAAGAAAGACAACCCAAATTGAAGTAACTTCAATTTGGGTTGTCTCAATATTCTCCGTCCCGTTTTGAACTCATTACAGCTCTAATATCCACTTTTAATATTAAAGGAAAATTCACTAAACTATATGTATAATATCCTTAAAATTATAGTAATTCGTCCTGCATGTAAAGTCAACTAATTTTTGGAAAAATCCAACAAATAGGAAAATAGCAATAGATACTATGACTCTAGATAGGCTTTTGGAGACAGGGATTCCTTTCCAAGTAACTTCCAATGATATGACTATGTGTCTCCACAATATCATATAAAGATAGATCGGAAATGAGGACAAATTTTAACTGTAGTGATTCCTCACTGCAGACTAGACTAATATTATTCGGTACGTTCACTATGTAAGCTACAGTCACAATTCTCAGTACATTTCCATCTGGATAAGCAACGATTCGTGAAGGATCGGAAAAGATATCAAACATCTGAAAGGTTGTTATTTCAACGCCTGTCTCTTCCAAAACTTCCCTCTTCAAACAATCTTCTAGCGATTCTGTTTTTTGAAGACCGCCGCCAACTAATGACCATCTATTGCTATCTGTCCGCCTTTCTAACAGAAGGTAATCCTCGTTCCTAATAATAGCAGCAACACCGATATGGTTTGGCTTATTTGGTTTAGGAGCTGCAGGGTTTTTATAAAAAAACTGCGCTTTTTTCATTAGTTATCCACCTCGTAATCTACTTTAAGTAAATATCTTTCTTAACCAACTGATGAGCGGTTTCACTATTTCTCCGTAAATCCAGCGAATGGGAGCATAAATAAATGTCTTCCAAAGCCAACGAATAGGATAATAGATGATATAAAGCCATAACCAAATGATCCCCTTCTTCAGTAGGTTAACTACAAATTGACAGTAGCGAAGAACAGGGAGCATAATCTCCCGATAAAACCAATACAACACGTATTTCCACAACAAATAAAAAGGATAATAAAAGGTATAAAATAGAATCGGAAACAATAGTTTCTTCCAAAATGGAATGATTACTTTTTTCCACAATGGAATTAGTATTATCCCCCCTATCCAGCCTAAAGGAATAAAAACAAGATAATGGACCATTGGCTTTAAGAGCCAACTCCATATAAAGTCAGCAATTGGTTTAAACAAACGATCCCACAGCCATTGGAATGGAATTACGACAAGGTAGGTAATTAGAAACGACCCTATTTGAAAGGTAAGATGAAAAGGAAAATACAAAATAAAAACAATCCCGCGCAGCAAATATTTTATAGGGTGCTCCGATTCTCTCAAACTAGTCACTCTCCTGCTCTTTCTTTCCATGAATATTATATGATCACAACCTCTGATGTCTACCGATATCCGCGGAGGAAGATTCGACAAATTTCGGGGCGTGTCCAGCTCCAGGCGCTATCGGCTCGAGGTCAAATAACGTGAGGCAATGAAAGGCAAAAAGCTCCTTTCTTTGCCTCAGAACATTTGCTTGTCGCCGATAAGCGGCCGTCTACCTTCTTTCTTTGTGCCAGCACCCACTCGAAAGAAATGCTCCAAAGGATACTCGAAATTACTTCTAAATTATTGATACTATTACATCATATTATTTTTTAGATTGGCAGGTTGATAAATGATGCGCACATGGATTACTCTACTTTTCGTTTTGCTTCTGCTTGGAGGATGCTCAGGAAAAGATGAAAAGGTGGAAAATGAAGAAGCAAATACGGCGAACGTAGAAGAAGTAACTAAAGAAGTGGAGGAACCCTTGGAGGAACCAGAAAAGGAGCCACAATCGTCCTCAGAACATAAGGACTTAAACACAATCAACCAAATAAAAATTCCAGCTAGTCAAGAGGAATTGCTTGAGCAGGATGGTGGACTTTTCACAAAAGATATAGCTTACGAGGAAGAAACGAAGCAAATTTGGGGGAATTTTGGATTGGGGGATTATGAGGAACAACTAACAGAAGAGCTACAAAAAGTAGCAAATTCGACTCAAGATCCTACGGCAATTTTCCAAGCCTTACATTATTATATCGGCAGCTATGCCTACGGTCGCGCTTCCGAAGAACTAGAAAATTACACAGTTGAATGGTTTGAGCCTTATTTACCAGAGCCAGATGAAATGGAAGAAAGTGAAGGAACAGCAACAGATCCTGGAAAAGCGCTCATCTTGTTAGACGCTAGTTCGAGCATGCTATTAAGTATTGAAGGTAAACAAAAAATGGATGTGGCTAAATCAGCGGCAGGGCGATTTGCCAATACGATTGGCAGTACACATGACGTATCCCTCATTGTTTACGGTCATGCCGGGACGCAAAATGATCAAGATAAACAACTGTCCTGCACAACGATTGACGAAATATATCCACTACAGCCATTCAATGCAGATACTTTCACTGCAGCCGTGGATAATGTAGAGGCGAAAGGTTGGACACCTATTGCGAATGCAATCAAGGCAGCCCGTGAAAAAATGGCTGGAACAAACGAAAATGTGACTCTTTATATAATTAGCGATGGTGCCGAAACTTGTGATGGGGATCCCGTTGCAGAAGCGAAAGCATTTGCTTCTGAAGACAGCGGCAGATCCGTTAACATTATCGGGTTTGATGTTGATGCAAAAGGAGAAAACGCCTTGAAAGAAGTCGCAGCCGCTGGTAACGGTGAGTACATCTCTGCCAAAACTATCGAAGACCTCAATAATTCAATTAGAAAAACTTGGGTGCCTTCCTTCCAGGAAATCATGAGCAAGTCTAATTCCTTAATCAAACATTGGGGACAGGATTTTCAATCAATGGTAGATCGGACGGATTTATCAGAAAAAATTTATTATACGAGTTTGAATGAGAAAAGCCGCTTTTATTCAGCACTCAACATTATGCGCGCTCAAAAGATGATCACGCCAGAAGTCTATGATGAAATTAAACAGTTAATCGAAGCAAAGGCGAAGCTGGCACTGACAGTTTATAAAGATCTCGATAAACAGAAAATGGACGAAATCGAAGCTGACCGCCAGCAGGTCATTGAGCGAGTTAACGAATGGAGCGATCGCATGAACGAATTGAGGAAAGCACAGGGTAATTAAATATAGGGCTTTTTGGGTCACAAACGGATCTTCAGTCTTCAATCAACTGTTTTGAGGACTGAAGATTTTTTTCTAACGGAATTCAGTCTTCATTTGGAGCTTTTGAAGATTGAGTTTCTTTTTTGCTGAAATTCGGTCCTCAGTCGGACTCTACGAGGGCTGAATTTCACTTTCCAACAAAATCGAGGCCCATTCTAACCTGATGTCCAGCGCTTTATTACCGATTAATTCCATTATAGCAACTTCCTGATTGCAGAATTTCTTTTAATTATATTGACTAATATAATTAACTTAATGTAATATATATTTAACATCATGTTAAAATTACTTTACAATCTGGAGGAGTGACTCCTTGAAAAATTTACGTTTAAAATTAGCACGGATCGAGCATGAGCTGTCGCAGGAGGAACTTGCGAAAACTGTTGGCGTTTCTAGGCAAACAATTGGGATGATTGAAGCGGGAAAATATAATCCCTCTCTAAATCTTTGTATTGCCATTTGTAAAGCATTAAATAAAACACTAAATGATTTATTTTGGGAGGAATAAAAATGGAAGCGAATCTTTTTAAACAGCTATTTACTGGTTTGCGTACAATTGGGTTGGAGGGTGACGAAAGGCAAGTCCAAGGCGCTAATAAAGTTATTTCTTATGGGATGTTTGGATTCATTAGCACGATGATTATTTATTCAATAATTGTGGAGACGCTTAATATTCGTTTCGATGTTCAAATTCCTTTCTCCATGTCAGAGCAAATCATCTTCCTCATTGGAATCATTTGTTTCATATGTTCCATTTATATTTGCAAAAATGGCCTAGTCGCAGGGGTTACTTCTTTTACCATTTTATTTTGCGGTATCGTCTTCCCCGCATTTTTATTATCGGAAATACCGATCCTTATGTTCGGTAATCATCAAGAGATTATTTCACTTATTAGCCTGCTTCTCATTCCTTTAATGATCCTAGCTTCTTACCAGCTTTTTAACTACATTTATAAAATAAATTATTTCAATGAGGAATAAAGTCTAAATTGAATATCCGACCTTCCCCCTATTTTTAATAAATCGGAAAAGTACGCTTTACAATTATTAGCGGGGACCCTATCATTACAATTATGGGTTTATCATAGACTGAAATTATAATATTTTTATTGGGGGCAAAAAGATGAGAAGGTCTTTAACATCATTGGCCAAGGCACTTTTAATTGTTCTATTTGCATCTGCCTTGTCGGGATGTAGTTTGTTAACGGCTATATTAGAAAGCGGCGACGACGGAATCACCTTTGGTACTGGAACTTTTGATGAAGGAATTACTCAAGAAAAAACCGTCTTTTCTCCGGATGATGATATTTTATTTGAAGCTTATACAAACAACGCATTCAAAACAACTTCTCTCCATTTTATTTTACTAAAGGATGAGCTAGACAGTGAATGGATCTACGATGAATGGGACCTAACGGTTGATCCGACGTGGAACACCCTTCTTTATGAATTCCATTTAGTGGACGAATATGGTGAATTAGAACAAGGCGACTATATTTTGCGAATGTTTAATAGTGATTCCGAACTAATGACAGAAGGCACGTTTACGGTTTCATAATGGCTGGGGAATTCCTTTCTTTTGAAAGGGATTTTTTATATTCAAGAGAGCCGGTACTATTTCGGGTACGCTCTGAAAAAGTAGAGCATTGTTCGCGTTAAGGCTTTTCTCCCTATTATTAAGCGTTAACGATCCCTGGCCTAAACATGAAAAAAGAGCATCTGCCCAGACATATGCAGATACTCTTTCGACAAAATTCGGGGCGTGCCAGGCACCTTATGAAGTTTTTTCTTTCCTTTGCAGAAGAACGGCGCCGATTACGATTATACCTTTGAAGGCTTCTCGCAAAAATGGCGGGACACCGAATAAATTTAAAAGGTTGTTCATGACAGCGATGATGAGCATACCGTACACAGTTCCGAGGATGAATCCTCTTCCCCCCATCATGCTCGTTCCGCCAACGACCGCAGCAGCGATTGCATCCATTTCGAGTCCGCGGCCGGCATTGGAAAAATCCATCGAACCAATCCGCGAAACTTGAATGATCGAAGCGATCGAAACGAGAACCCCCATTAAAGAGTAGACACCGAGTTTTACCTTATTTACGTTGACACCAGAAAGCTTGGCGGCTCTTTCATTCGAGCCAACCGCAATGATCTGTCTGCCAAAGGTTGTTCGTTTGGAGACATACCAAAGTATATAAGCAATTAGCGCCCAATAAATAATCGGCATGATCATATAGTTGCCCATTTTAAAACTGGCAATCTGTAAAAATTCCATCGGTACTTTCGGATTGTAGCCTTGCATGAAGTGCTGGGTCACACTTCGAAAAATCATCATTGCTCCAAGTGTTGCAATAAATGGCGGGACTTTCCCTTTTGTAATGGAAGCACCGATTAGTAAACCGAGTAAATAACCAAATAGCAACACTAAGATAATCGTTACAATATACGCAGGGATTCCTGTTAACCCTACGCCTGCCAAGATCCCTTTCGTACCTGTGTCCAAAAGAATCATGGAAAAAGCACCTGTCGCTACGAGGGTAGAACCTACTGCTAAGTCAATGCCTCCGGTCATAATAACGAATGTCATCCCTAAGGCGATAATTCCAGTACCCGCATTATTTCTTAAAATATTAATCCAGTTATTGATCCAAGATTGAAACCATTCACCAAATGAATTATAGTCAAATCCTAAAACCAATGTTTGTAAGATAATCATAATGATAAGAGCAATAGCTGTACTAAAAATTGGATCATTTGTCCATTTATGCGTGAACCATCCAATAAAGTTTTTATTCATTTTCACATTGGCATTTTCCATCATTGGCTATCCTTTCCCTTGCTTAAGTCGACTCTCCGCCCGTCGCAAGATTCATGATATCATGTTCATTCATTGTCGCTCCTGCCACTTCACCTTGGATCACTCCGTGGTACATGACTAGTGCACGATCACATACGCGGATAATTTCAGGTGCTTCGCTGGAAAGCACAATGATTGCAATGTTTTCATCCGCAAGTTTTAAAATAATATCATATATATCTTCTTTTGCACCAACGTCCACACCTTGAGTCGGATTATCTAAGATTAATACTTTCGGATTTGCGGCTAACCACTTGGCCAATACGACCTTTTGCTGATTCCCTCCCGAAAGGCTCGTAATACTATCCGTCAATTCTCCCATTTTCAACCGTAATGCTTGGCGTTGTTCGGCAAAAATTTCTCGATGCTTCTTTTCGTTAATTTTACCTCGTTTTGAAAATCTAGGCCATGTCGCAATCGACGCATTTTCAATAATATTCATATCTTTAATAATGGCATTTTCTTTTCTATTACGCGGCAGGTAGGCAATTCCTTCCTTAATCGCTTGATTTGTGCTTTTAATCACAACTTCTTTCCCGTTTAAAAACATTTTACCTGAAGTCACTTCATAGGCGCCGAAAATCGATTGGAAGAGTTCGCTGCGACCGTCACCGAGCAGCCCCGTCACTCCAACAATTTCACCGGCTCGAACGGAAAAGTGAACATCCCTAAATGCATGTTTTGACGTAAGTCCATCTACGCGTAAAACTTCTGGACCAAGTTTTTTCTCACGTAATAAAGGCTCAGTTCTTACATCAAATCCGACCATATAACGGGCAAGGTCATTCGTCGTGACATCTTTCACTTCCCCTTCTGACACAAGGTTTCCATCCCGGAGAACAACGTAGCGATTACATATTTGGATAACTTCATTTAGTTTGTGCGAGATAAAGATAATCCCAACATTACGTTCCTTAAGCATCTTCATCATCGCGAATACCCGTTCAATTTCTTGATCCGTTAAAGATGTAGTTGGTTCGTCCATAATAATGATCGAAGCCTTCGTCATCATCGCCCGACAAATTTCAACGATTTGCTTATAGGAAGCATCAAGGTCACGCACATGCATTCTTGGATCAAGGTTCACATTCATTTCTTTAAAAATTTTCTCTGTCTCTGAAAACATACGCTCTAAATCGAGGCTGCCCCTTTTCGTTTTCAACTCTCTGCCAAGGAACATATTTTCATAGATCGGTAAGTCATTAATCAAATTTAACTCCTGATGAATGAATGCGATCCCTGCTGCTTGTGACTGTCCAGGTGTACTAAACTCGGCCGGCTTTCCATCTATATAGATCGCCCCGGAATCCATCGGTAGGACACCGCCTAAAATGTTCATGAGCGTTGATTTTCCTGCTCCATTTTCACCTAATAAGGCACAAATTTCGCCGCCTTGTAGTGTAAACGAGACATTTTTCAGCACATCATTGCTTCCGAACGATTTTCGAATGCCCTTCATTTCAATTTTCATGCGATCACCACCGTTATCGAAAAGAGAGACCATAGCTATGCCATAATCCCTCTTTTAATTTCTGACTTTTTATAAGCAAACTCTAGGACTTAATAAGGTGATTTCTCATCAGTGAAGTCTTGATAATTATCACGATCGACAACAGTTGTTGGAATAACTTTTACCTTTTCAACATCTTTACCATTCAAAAGATCAAGCGCTACATCAACAGCATCTTTAACCATTGCTGGGCTATAAAGAGCAGATTGAATCCAAATATCTTGATTTTCCGGCATCATTTTGAAGTATTCCTGCATACCGCCGCCACCAGTTACAACTTTAATATCCTTTCTTCCAGCTTCACTAATCGCTTGAAGAACACCGATGGACGTTTCATCATCCATAGAATAAACAGCATCAATCTTGTCGTTACTTGTTAAAATATCCGCAAAATCCTTCAAACCGTCTTCACGAGTGAATTTAGTCGCATAAGTGCTAATGTTCATATCAGGTGCGATCTCTTTCATCGTATCAACGAAACCTTTCTTTCTTAACTCAGAAACAGAACCGGATGTTGGAACTTCAAGCATGACAACATTGCCTTCTTTTCCAATTTTATCAACAATATAATTAGCTCCTTGCACACCCATATCTTCGTTGTCACCAGAAACACGGTGAACACCTTCTGCATTGATTTCAATATCAAAGTTTACAACTTCAATTCCTTCATCTAATGCTCTTTGGATCGGCACTTCCATACCTTCCCATTGTGGGAATGCGACAATTGCTTCTGCTCCCCAAGTGATTAAATCATCCAACTGAGAAGTCATTTCTTCTGCATTTGAACTTGTTTGAATCTTATACTCAATTTCACCGGATAGCTCTTTTGCACGTGCTTCAGCATGATAAGCAACTGCAGCGACCCATCCATGTGTTACAGCCGGTGCAAGAATCCCAATTTTATGCTTCTTTCCACCTGCATCATTTCCGGAGTTCTTTTCGCCGCTCTCCTTCGTGTCGCCACTGCCACATGCGGTAAGAAGTGGGACCATGATTAGTAGAATTAATGTAAATACCGTTAATGCTTTCTTCATGAGTATACCCCCCATTTTATTAACAAAATTATAACCATCCTAACGGATAGCGATTACATCTTCTAAGTTTCCATTACATTATACGGCATAAGAAGTAGAGTGTAAATCGAATAAGAGACTTTCTTACTGGTTATTATTCAGGCAAAAAACAGCAGGACTTACTTCCTTTAAGAAGGCCCATGCTGCTTCTGTTTATTCTGCTCTAGGAATTTTTCAAACTCGGATAATGTGTCTGTCACTTCAGGTTGATTTTCTCCTTCTTCTAAACCGGTCAACTCCCAAATTTGATCATCGTGTTCTTCTTCGAGCTCCTCAGCCCTTTCCAACCTCTCTTGCTTTTCTTTAATTTGGTGAATAGCTTCTGCAAATCTCGCGAAAGGGTCTCCCTCAATTTGGATTTCCCGCGATGGCGCGTCTATTTCTTCTGGTCTGTCAACAGCCACTTCTACTTCTTTCTCCAGCGTTCTTGATGTTGGGTTCGAAGCTACAATAAATTCCTTTATAAGGAAATAACAATCCTTTATAAGACTTATTTGCTTGTCATAAATTTGTGTACCCTTTTTTAACGGATTATGTAAAAGACTTGTATCAATTTGGTAGAAAAGGAGTCTGTGCATTCTCCCGGCAGCCTTAATATTCAATTGTATTTCTTTTATTTCATTAGGTTCCTCTATCACATTGACATCAACTTCATGAACAGGATATTCTGCACTTAACTGTTGATTCACTAATAGTTCTACTTTTTCAACCTCGGAAAAGAAATAGCGAGATGCGATAAATGGCATATCTTTTAAAGGCTTTTTTACAGAAAAGTTTTCTGGCTCCCATAGACAAATATGCTCTGTATCCTCATTGACCGCCAGCCGTGCTAATAAGGAATCTGGTTCAAATACACGAGTTTCATTAACAGGTGCCCCCTCAGGACGGAATGATGCGATATATTTTTTATATTTCCTTTTGTTTTTCTCTAGACTTTCATGCCCGATAATAAATACGATGAATGACGCAATTGAAATGACGATACCGGAAATAATCCCTGCCCCAAACTCCCCTTTAATTAATAATATAACCAGTAGAACAATCCCAAGAATAAAGGTGGAACAGCCAATTGAAGCTAATGTGTTAAAAAAGCGATTATCCATGAACAGCACCCCTTCCTAAAAACATTAATCAAACGTTTGATTAATAAAGTTTATCCCGCATTAACTGGCTGTAAGACCCCCACTTCAAGAATTCGAGGAAAATACAAGAATTGTAAGTGGGGGATCAACAGCCAGTAAAAGCCCGATTCGTTCAACTAACAACCAGTGGGGGATGAAGAAAACCCCCACTGATTGAAGTTTCACTTTATTATATAGTGATCGAATGACAATGATGAAAAAAAGTAATCACCAGCACTTTTTTAAAGCACCCATGATTACTTCCATTCATTTCATTACTACATTCCGTAAAAATCCAGTGGAATTTCTTCAAGTTCAGGGATGATATAGTCAGCCAATCTATTCATATCATCAATATCATTTAAATTTAAAATATCACACTCAATGATGAATGTGCCTTCCACCATATTTTTCTTCCGAAACAACATTTTTTCACTATATTGACGGAAGCTCACCGGTTTGGCGTGACCTCCGATTTTTTCAAGCGCCTTTTTCACAGCTAATTCAAATGAATAATTTGTATAATGCTCATTTTCATATACGGTAATTTTAATTTCCTCTGCCACCTTTTATCACTCCTGCTACGTTTATTCCCATCTTCCTTTATTGAACATGCGCTCAAAACAGACACTTCTTTTTTACAAGTTTACAATTATCTTAAACTTAACCTCGATAAATGAAAGGTACTGACGAACCAGTTAATATTGACTAGTAATGAGTTTTGTTGAGTCGATTCCGGGAAGAAGGTGGAACGAACTGATTGGGACTGAGAAATCATTTTCCTTTTACAAAAAGCATAATTTAAAAAAATATTCTTCTTTCTCGAAAGATTCTTTACATAGTTAAAAAATCCCTTCCCAATCTCGAAAAATTAATCCACAAAGTCGGAAGATCAATCTTTGTCTTTTTTTCAAACTTTCGTTAAGTCTCTTAGATACTCCTTTATGATATGATATACTACATTTGTGAATGTTTGAACTTAATTAAAGTCAAAATCAATAAGGTGGTGCTTATAATGAAGAAAATCGCTTTTGCTATGATTGGTTTAATTCTCATTATCGGGGTCGGGTGCAGTAAAAATGATGGGGAAAACTCTGAAGCAACTGATATTAAAGCCTTGGTTCATGACTACAGTGTCGGGAGCATCACAAACGAGACAGCTTCGATTACATCTCATGAGCTGATCGTGACAAAAAGTAATGGAAGTCAGAAAACGTACGATTTACCTAAAGATGACTTTTTTGTTTCGATTGCTCCTTTTATTAAGGAGACACATCCGTGCGCAATTCACAGTTTAACTGGATGTCAGGGCGAATTGGCAAATAAAGAATTTGATATTTACATTGAAGATTCAGAGGGAAATGTAGTAGTCGATAAAACGATGAAATCTTTTGATAATGGATTTATCGACCTGTGGGTACCTCGAGATAATACGTATAACATCAAAATTGAATACGATGGAAAAGTCGTGCAATCTACTTTCTCATCATTTGAAAATGATAATACTTGTATTACAACGATGCAGCTAGGTGAAGTGTAACATGTCTAGCGTCAAATCATCAGACCGATTTGACGCTAGAGTAGTTATCTTTTCAAACCGGGAAATTGCCAAATGCCAGAAGCTCGAATAAGATCACGATAAATTGCTAATTCTTCTTTTTCGGTAACTTCATCTTCTTGTTCAATGTCCGCATAAACGATATGGGAGATATCCCGATTCGTTTGTTTGTCTCCCTTTTTTGCCATCATATCATTCACTTCATGAAAAAGTACTAATGCTCTCCTCATGTGCGAGGCACTTGTAATGACCGTAATATCTTCGATCCCTTCCCTTTTTACAATATCTAAAGAATAAAGGGCATTTTCTACCGTATCTTTAGCAAGATCTTCCTTTATAATTCTGTCCTCTTCTATTCCATTTTCTGCTAACCAATCGAACATTACATCGGCTTCTGTTTTCCCATTTTTGAGGACCCCACCAGTAACTATAATTTTAGATTGCGGATATTTCTCTGCAGCCGTCTTCGCTACCTTTAATCTCTCTAATAAAGTTTCTTGCATCTCACCATCGTCTGATAAAACAAAACCTAGTACTACAAACGCATGATTTTCAGCAGATAAATCAGCTGGTACTTCGGCAACTAAAGGGATAGCCTTTATCGTTTCTACTAAATCCATTCTAGTTTGATATGCCTCATACTGTTTTGGATTCATCTCTTTTAAAATCGCAAAACTTGTTTGAAACTCTTCCTCGTCCCCATTTAATTTCGAATAAAGGGCATGTAGAACACGGGCATCTAACTGACTTTCATCAAATTGCAAAATCTCTTCATATGTATCGAGGGCTTCCGAAATTTTCTTCTTCATTATTTGCACGGTTGCCAAAGAATATTTTACATCTAAATCATAAGGATCAAGGACAGATGCCTGTTGGAACGCCGCTTCCATAACATCGTATTTAGATTTCATAGCAGTTCCATGGAAAAGCTCCTTTTCTGCTTTTTCTAAATCTCCATTTCCCCAATAGTAATGCATCGCAATATCGTTAAGTGCTTGAATCCGTAAACTTGTTGCAGGATCCGCCTTCACAGTTTGAAATAACATAGTTAAAATATCGTCCTCTGCTATCTCGACCTTCCCATCATCCGATAATACGCTTACATTTTGACTTACTGGAATATCTGAATTTTGACAAGCGCCCAACCCAATAACTAAAAAGGAAATGAATAACCAACGGAAATGAATGTATCTCATTATCGACCCTCCACTTTTCCAAAAAAACATTAAATTTTAAATATAATCATAAATTAAAAAAGTGGAAAAATATAGGGTAACTTGATTTATTATCAAAAACAGTGACCAATAAAAAAAGGAAGATCTGTTTAGAACTTCCTTCGTCATACGATCAACTTAATCAATCGTTCCATGTCTGATTATCTTCGTTTTTATTTTAAAATCAACCTTAATAGTAGGGTACATTTCTCGCCAATCTTTTCTTACTAATTTACCATCCTTTTGGTGAATACGATAAATTGCTCCGTACCCAAATGGGTCGGCATTTTGTTCTTGCAATTGTTCAAGTATTTCTTCATATTGGGCGGTTAACTTGTTTTCTACTTCTTTTTCTATCAGCTTAACGACCTTTGGATTATTTAATAGGACTCTCTCTGACATTTCAAATAAATTTACCTCAAGCATAATTTTTGTTTCAAATTGCAGATTACTCTTATCAACCAATCTCGTTGTACCCCTTGAATTCACTATGTTGAAAGCAGTATGTAATATCTCCTTTCGTTTGCCGATGTTCGTTTCTTTTTCAATATGTTTTTCAAAAGGACCCATCGGGATTGACACTTCCAACCACTTGTTTCTTACTTTTTCCTTCACGAGATTAAATAGTAGGATTTCATCAGCTGGTCTTTCCCCAACATATTTATCATCTTGCATAATAGCGATCGAAGAGATCTTCGGGTGGTCTCCGTCAAACTCAAACATCGGTAAAATCGGGTCTATACCAGTATCATAAAACTTACTTAAAAAATCTTGAATCGTAACTTTAGGAAAATAGCGGCCTTTCTTGGACTCTTCTTCAATTAGGCCATGTAAAAATTGACCGATATTTTTAGAAACGTCTTTGTCCTGAATGGTCAGTATGTCTTTTGCTGGGTTTTTACTAATAGATAAAACAGTTGTATCTGGTAAATTAGCATCGCGACTAAGTGTATCTAAATAAGGAAAAATCCCCGACTTCGCTGCATCCATTCCGTATACTTCCAGTTCAATTTTTCCCGGTGCTAATTGTAAATTCGTTTCTAAATTAGCATTTTTAACCGCACCTTTTATCGTATTGCTTTTTCCAGATACAACTTTAGTGATATTATCAGATTGTTTTTCGAACTGAAAGATCACCAATGTTGTTTCATATTGCCCATTTTCACTAATATCAACACCTCGTGTATGAATCACTCCGAGTTCTTCTATTTCCTGTGTTGGGATACAACTTACTAGGAGAAAACTGGAAAGTATAATAAGGATAATCTGCCTCACCCTCATTGTGCTGCACTTCCTTTAAGTTTCCGCCATTTTTTCTTAATCCAAACAAGGGGTAATAAGATTAGCGGATAAACGAATATTAGCCAAAATCCAATCAAAGAAATAGTATCCACCAATTTACTAATGATTATATCGTATTTAATGAAACTTGCTAAAATTAACATGATTAAACTCACTATATACACCATAATTCTTTGCGGAACTCTGTATAATCGCTTCATACCATAGGTGATTGCCCACATAAGTAATACCAAGTTCGGTATGATAACAAATACCCATTGAGCAACAACAATAAAATCGAGACGTTCAATAAACGTATATGACACACTCTTAAATATTGCTAAAACAGAAAAATCAATTATATGCAAGTCTTCTAGACTATAATAGCCAAATACAATTACAGTGGTAATAAGGATGAGAAAGGTCGTATATCCCATTCCTAGAAACATTGGTAACTTTACTTTTTCTTTATCCTCAATAAATGGATAAAGTACAAAGAAGATTTCAAATCCGGACAGTGAATATGACGTAGCTCTTGCTCCATGCAATAATTCAGGAATAGATGCTTGAAACATTGGTAGAAAATGGAGCCAATCCATTTTTATAATCGGAACGTATAATAAAATGAGAAACCATTGTACCAGAAGAGGAAAAATAACTGTGACACCGATTATAATTCGAAGTCCACCAAGGACTGCATACACAACAATAATCAGTAAAAGGCCCCCGATCATATAAGACGACAAAGTTGGATAAAGGAAAATTTGCACCACTTCAATATACGTAATTAAAATTGAGAAAAAACTGGCTGCAAAATAGATGATATAGACAGCTCCCAGTGCTTTTCCAACCCATTTTCCAAACAGGTCAACTTGAATGCCAAAAATATCTGTATTTTTATACTGTCTTAAAACGAGTACCATCACATATACAACTATAATTTGCATTAGATACGCAATGAGAATAGAGACCCACGCATCCCTACCAGCCTCTTGATAGATAAAGCGTGGGGCCCCGAGAATTCCAACTCCCGTTTGAACTCCAAAAATAATAAAAAATAAATAAAAAGCACGGAATCGTAATCTAGGTTTGACATTTACATTAACTTCCATCTATTCACCTACTCATCGATATCTCGTTTTCTCATTGCCTCGCCCTTTGAAAAACGCCGTTTATTCTTTGGTCTATAGGCGGTCATTCGATCAGCTTCATACGGTAACGGTGAACGGAAAAGGGTTTTATTAAAGTCTTTAATTCGGAAAGGATAAAGAGGAACAAGGTATGGTCTCCCTAATGAAGTCAACCTTAATAAATGAATAATTAATAAACATAATCCAAGCATGATTCCCATAAGTCCAAATATTCCAGCTAAAAAAATGAAGGGATAACGAATAATGCGGACAGAGGCACCCATTAAGTAATTTGGAAAGGTAAAAGAGGCAAGGGCACTCATTGCCACAACAATAATTAGAATATTACTCGTTAAACCAGCTTCAACCGCAGCTTGACCGATGACAATTCCCCCAACTATCCCCATTGTTTGTCCAACTTTTGTGGGTAATCTAGCACCTGCCTCCCGTAATAATTCAATTAAAAATTCTAACAATAGCGCTTCGAAAAGCGGAGGAAAGGGCACTGCTGCACGCGATTTTCCAATTGAAATTAATAACTGTGTTGGAATCAATGCATATTGATAAGTCACAACTGCTACATAGGCAGGTGTCACAATAATCGCAAAAAACATCGCTATAAATCGGAGCATTCGGAAAAATGAACCCCCGAGCCAGCGCATATATCGATCCTCAGTGGATTCAAGAAAACTAAATAAAGTGGAAGGAGCGATAATCCCAACCGGACTATTTTCAACCAATACACCTACTTTCCCTTGGGAAATATCGTATGCGAAACGATCAGGTAATTCGGTTGTATTAAATTGCGGGAACAGGTTATACGTATTATCCTCTATATATTGTTTTAATACTGTACTATCCTCTATAAAATCAACATCTATATCTTGAATTCTTTGGCGCATTGTCTGAACATCATCATTATTTGCTATAGACTTCATATAAACTAATCGAATTTCGGTGGGAATACTTTTCCCCACTATTATTTCTTCTAATACTAGATCATTTGAGCGGATTCTCCAGCGGATAATGTTCATATTCGTAACTAGCGATTCCGTAAAACCTATTTTAGGACCTAGTACAAGGGACTCAGTTTCTGCTTTTTCTAAATTTCGCTTTTCCTTGCTAATAAGAATATAGGAAATGGCTTGCTTTTCCCCTTGAATATAAATAAAAACGTGGCCCATCACAATTTTCTCGAGAATCTCATCTAGTGAACCGATCGTTTTACCTGTTCCGACCGGAATCTCATTTAAAATGGTTCGATTCTCCCATTTCATAGTTTTTTCCAATAATGGCGATAATATGAATTCCTCGACCTTATCCCTTTCGACGACATACGGTATATAAAATACAGCTAACGCCTTTCCTTTATGTTCATGCCTGGAAAATAATAAATCCTTGTTATTAGTAAATTCTCCTAGTAATAATTGTTCAAGCTGATCTAATGTCAAAGGAAATGTAGGCTTTTGTTTTTTTCCCATTTGTGCCTCCATTACAAAAAATTTTAGAAACAATATACGTATCGTTAGTATGTAAAAATAAGTGGAAAATATGAGCAATTGAAGGAAATATTTTTTTCTGGGACAAATACTTTTTATCTTAGGGGAATTTTCTGACTTAGGGGGATATCTTTTAACTCTTCATGATAGTTTCAGCATTATTAAATATAGCTTATTCATCCGAATTTTTTGTAAAGTGTAACCATTCTATATTATACTTATAGAAGTTTGAATACCCTCAAAGTAAAGGAGCGGATACACTTGGCGAAAAGTTTACCTACACGTGATCAAGTAAAAGTAGAAGAAACATGGAATCTTAAAGATTTATTTGCGACGGAACAAGCTTACGAAGAGGCTGTTGAGGCGGTCATAACGGAAGCAGAAAATTTTGCAAACTCGTATAAAGGAACGATTAAAGATGCTGCCTCAGCGATTCAAGTTCTAGACGCCTATCAAAAATTGCAAGAGCAAATGGTTCCAATTGGTGCATATGCCTCCTTGTCTGTTAGCGTCGATCAAACGAATAACGAGGCCCAAATGCGTAATAGCAAGTATGGATCAGTCGCCGCTAAAATTGGTAGTCAAACATCTTTCGTAATGAGTGAGTTAACAGAACTACCTACTGAAATATTGCAGCAAGCTTGCGAACAATCTACAGACTTTGCCGTTTACTTAGAAAAAATTATTAAGCAGAAGCCACATCAGCTCCATCCAGAGGTTGAGAAAACATTAGCTGCCTTCTCTTCCACTTTCTCAGCACCATATGGCCTATATAATACAACGAAATTAGTTGATATGAAGTTTCCTGATTTCCAGGTTGAGGACGAAAATTACCCACTTAGCTATGTCTCCTTTGAAGGTAGCTGGGAATCTGAACCTGATACAGCAAAAAGAAGGGCCGCTTTCGATGCATTCTCTACTAAGCTAAGAGACTATCAGCATACAACGGCCAAAACATATGATACGCATGTACAAACCGAGAAAACGACAGCCGATCTTCGTGGACATAAATCTGTTATCGATTATTTATTGATCAGACAAGATGTCGATCGTTCGATGTATAACCGTCAAATCGATGTGATTATGAAGGAATTGGCACCACATATGCGCCGATACGCAAAGCTTTTGCAAAAAATCTATCAGTTAGATGAAATGACGTTTGCTGATTTAAAAATTCCTGTTGATCCTACGTATGAACCAACGATCACGACCCGCGAATCGAAAAAATATATTGATGATGCTCTCGCGATTATGGGAGAAGATTATACAAATATGGTGGATCGCGCTTATGCGGAGCGTTGGGTAGACTTTGCCCAAAACGCAGGAAAATCAACTGGAGCATTTTGTTCTAGTCCCTATGGCAGCCACCCATATATATTAATCTCATGGACAGGCAGCATGGAAGATGTGTTCGTGCTCGCACATGAACTTGGTCATGCAGGCCATTTCTACAATGCATTTAAACATCAAAATTTATTCAATACTAGAGCTTCGATGTACTTTATTGAAGCACCATCAACGATGAACGAAATGCTCATGGCCAATCACTTGCTTGCCAACTCAGATGACCCAAGATTTAAACGCTGGGTACTATCTTCGATTGTTTCACGTACGTATTATCATAATTTCGTTACTCACTTACTTGAAGCAGCCTATCAGCGAAAAGTTTACGAACTTGTTGATGAGGGCGGAAATGTGAATGCGACGATTTTGAACGATTTGAAACGAAGCGTTTTAGAAGAGTTTTGGGGTGACACTGTTGTTATTAACGAAGGTGCCGAGCTTACATGGATGCGTCAGCCGCATTACTACATGGGCTTGTACCCGTACACGTATAGCGCCGGCTTAACAATCTCTACGGAAATGGCGAAACGTGTCCTAAACGAAGGAAAACCAGCCGTTGATGATTGGCTCACAGTTCTCCAAGCGGGCGGTTCGAAAAGTCCAGCTGATCTCGCCAAAATGGCCGGCATCGATATTACAACAGATCAGCCTCTACGTGACACGATCGCTTACATTGGCGAACTTATTGATCAAATTGAACAACTTACCGAGGAAATCGGCTAAAATATAATTCGGGTGGTGCCTGGCACCACCCGAATTTTCTCCCCAGGTGCGATGACAAGGATTCTCATGGCACTTTCTTCGAGAAAATCGATGCACATGGGCCATGACAACGTGTCTCATGGCCCTTTCTTCAGAATAACCAATGCATACGGGCTATGACAACTCTTCTCATGGCCCTTTCTTCAGAATAACCAAGGCATACGGGCCATGACAACTCTTCTCATGGCTCTTTCTTCGGGATAACCAAGGCATACGGGCTATGACAACGTGTCTCATGGCCCTTTCTTCAGAATAACCAAGGCCTATGGGCCATGACAACCTTGAGTACCATTACAACTATTATTTAATCCCCAGACGCATTCTATAGCTAAAGATAATTTCTTGAGGTTGGCCGTTGAACGCTTCTTCAACTTGCTCCTGAAATTTCGAAATAGCGGGGCGAAGATCTTCTGCTCCCAATTTTAATGCTGTTTGGACGCCGCCTTGGCTTAAAGCAATATTCGAATATCTGGAGGCATCACATATTTCCCTATGATGAAAAACGATCTCCTTCGAAAAGGAAAATAATCCTGAATTGCGAATCTGCTGAAGATGTTCGTCCTTTTTCCATTTATAGGCAAGCCCATCCGCAGAAGAAAGCTCCTTCACACGTCCGTCAGCAAGATCAATGAGATTTTTATAACCTTCCTCAATC
The DNA here is from genome assembly GCF_001375535.1 of Bacillus niameyensis. Taxonomy (GTDB): domain Bacteria; phylum Bacillota; class Bacilli; order Bacillales; family Bacillaceae_C; genus Lederbergia; species Lederbergia niameyensis. The sequence goes on along the minus strand of NZ_LN831197.1, from coordinate 3,646,631 downwards.
TCCTTTGTAAAAGAAGGGGGCCAATCACAATCATAGGCTGCAAATACACCACCGGGACGAAGTACACGAGCAAATTCGTGTAATGTTGGTTGGGGATCCATCCAATGAAAAGATTGGGAACAAGTAATAATATCGACTGTATCAGCCTCGAACTCAAGCTGGTAGGACAAACCTTTTACAAAACGAAGGTTTTCGGGTCCCTGCTGTGCCTGCCAATTTGCCATGGCAACTTGGCGCATATCATCATTCGGCTCCACACCAATAATTTCTTTCGCATTATCTAACCAGATGAATGAAGACAGACCAGTGCCACAACCAACATCCAGCACTCTTTCCGGTTCTTCTCCAAAATATCTTGTTAACATTTTAACAACTATATTGGGAGGTATAGGACGATTTTGATCATAAAGCATGCCATACCTAGCAAAACGTTCCACATTATTCGTACGAATATCTTTCATTGCCAGACCTCCACTTTATTTTTATGTAAATTTCGCTATTATCATAGCACAGAATATTTATACATATCAAAATAAGCTTTATTTAAATAGCGTTTCATAAATCGTGTTAAACAAGATCCCAGTCCGATCACAGCTGTGCTCCCAATACATCATTCCGCCGAGGCGATGCTCTTTTACATATTCGCACTTAAGTCTGATCGATTCTGGATCGTCGTAGGAAATAAACGTATCACCATTAAATAACCACGGAGCTTTAGCTTGATCATCCCAAAATTTAATAAAACCTAATTGTTTTTCATAAATATGATGGATCGCAGTATAATCTGGTCCAAATCCACCTGGAGTTTCTGCCTGCACGTTTAGACCATTGTTCACCTTAGGAACACCTTCCCATTTCCGCGAATAAAAGGCTGCGCCAACTACAATTTTATTCGCTGGCATTCCGAAATCTGTCAACAATTTAACTCCAGTATCCACACTTAAAGGAAAAGGAGCTTCAGCAGGTTCATAAAGATTCGTATGATGTCCTGTCGGTTGATCATTAAATCTCATATCATAGGTCATCAAATTTAAAAAGTCTAAATCATCCTGAATAAGATCAAGCTCTGTTGAATCAATATACCATTGACCTGTTGCAGCTGCTATCGTTAACCAATATTTTTTGCCATTTTTCTTTTCAAGTTTGTTCAGTTCTTCCCGATACCTTTTGATCAATTGCGTATGACGATACTTTTCCTCCATAATACCTGTATAGCAAGGAAACTCCCAGTCACAATCAATGCCATCAAAATCAAATTCCTTGACAACAGCAATCGTCGATTTAATCAATTCTTCCATCGCCTCATCCGTTGCGGTTGAAGCACTATGACCATGTTGATTTCCGCCACCTGTCGACAAAAGAATATTTAATTCCGGATTACACTCTCTTAATCTTTTAAGATGCCTCAAGTAATCTCTCATATGTTCGACAGAAACATGAGAATCATTCACAACCCCAAAGGCAACATTTAAATGGGTTAACTTTTTTGCTTGCCCTAGTGTAATATCTGGCAAAGAACGCCCAGTGCTATAACCAACAAAATAATATGGAGTAGTCACTTCTTTGAACACCCTTTCATTTTAGAATCAAAAAGTACTTCCCTTTATATTCTACCAAAGGAATGTTGGTTTGTATTCTTGAGATTCTGGTCTTGAATCTATTTGTACGTCCCCCCTAAACAGAAAGAAATAGCTCCCCGAGATTTTATAACGGGGAGCCACTTCTTAATTCCTCCTATGTCTTGTGACGAATAACAAAATAATTGCTGTAACTAGCCCCATGCCGCCAACAACAAGGATTAGGAAGGTTGGGTTAGCATTCACTGAGTTGTCTACAGAGACATCGGATACGTCCGTGTTGACTTTCACCTGCTTGACAGGTTTTTCTGCTTCACCTAATTCTTTCAAATCTTCCTCTGCATATTGTAATTGGGCGGTTCTTGAGCATAAGCTTACTCTGATCTTACCGTCATCATCCTCATGAGCATACACGATATACTCCTCATTTAGGGAAAATTCAAACCCGCAGCTTGCTGAGCTCATTTCCGTGTAAACGATGACTTCCGACTCATTCCCGCCTTTCCACCATTCTGTAACCTCAATCTTTACAGCGACTAAGTCAGCCGAAGACTGAATTTCATTTTTCTCATTTGGATTTACAATCTCGACAACTTTTCCAGAAAAGACGGCTGAACTCCTCTCCATTTCCTCCTGCACAGATCCAGGCGGAACACATGAACAAGCTAAACTAGTCACTGGAAAAAGCAAAAATAGAAAACCAATTACTACTGCAGTAATCGATATTTTTTGTAAAATTCTCATAACCAATCCCCCTTTCTTTTTTAGACGTTGGGGGTCAGATTAAGGTTACAATCGTTTTGGACTTTTTCCAAAAACTTTGGTTAGCACAACATTCATTCTAAAAGAGGTTAGCTATCGAAAACTTGTTTTACAAAGTCTCTTTTCCGAATGTCGCTTCCATTCGAGCAATCGGGTCATCTTCGATTGAATCATCCCATTCTAGTACTTGCCCCACTTTTAATAATTCAGATTTAAGCACCGTGTATTCGACTTCCTGGACGCTGCTACCGTTCTTATGCGCTAATGCGGCAGCGATACCTGCGGATTGACCTAAAATCATAAAAACGGGTTCCATTCTAATGGATCCAAACGCGATATGGGAACTTGATATACATACAGGAACTAATAGATTCTTACAATCTTCCATTTTAGGGCGTATCGACCGATATGAAATCGGATAGGGTGAGATCGGAATTTCGACATCTCCCTCATTATAACTACGCCCATCGATGATGACTCTTCTCGTATGGTGGGAATCCATTTGATAGGAAGCTAGTCCAATTGAATCTTCTACCGTCGTATAACCTAAACAATTATGATCAGTCATAACATAATCGGAGACCATCCTACGTACTTCTCGAATATATAATTGATGTGGCCAATGCCCTGTCTCAAGAAACTCATCTTTTGGCAATCCCCACTCCGAAACTTCATCCCGCACATACTGAGGCACACGCTCATCATTTGCTAGGAAATAGAGCATTCCAAGATTATAGTTGAAATGATCTTGAAAAATTTCTTCTCGTTCTTCATAACTTCCCTCTGGCCAACCGTAATTCGCACCAATATGATCCGTAGAGAACCCACCATAATTATTTAAATCGGTTTTGCCATTTATGAGCATCGTATGTAGATTCATCGCATCCCACACACCTGCTTCGATATAACGCAACAATAAAATATACCTTTCCGGATCATACTTTGGTGGTTTTGGAAAAGAAATTTTATTTTCTTCGTCTTTCGTTAAACAAATCCGAAAGTTATAAGCTTGGATCCTTTTATCCCCCTGCCCTTGATACCCAAGAGTTTCCTTTGAAGACTCTGTAATACCTGGCAATATGCCGCTATCTGGCTCACCTTCGATTACATACGGGTCGACCCAGCGTTCAAACATATGATGAGGTGTTCCGAAAAAGATACCATTATATTTTTCCTTATAAGTGGCATTAGCTTCCCTTCCGACAGTGTAAGAAACACCAGCTTTAGCAAGCAAATCCCCTTCGTAACTAGCATCAATAAAGTAGCTGCCCCTATAAGTGGTGCCATCCTCCATCGTTAATTCTTTAATTTCCCCTTCTGCTGTCACGACTGCTTTTAAATGTTGCCTATAGAAAACTTCAATATCATTTTCCTCAAGCCAAGTTTTGAATACATATTGGGCCGCTTTTGGCTCAAATGTCCATTGCTCTTCAACCCCATAATAATCGCCGAGTCTTTTATAAAACTCTCTCGATAAACCGCCAACCGCTTCCTTTGCGCCTAGATCAGTCGCCCCTAAACCACTAGCTGTAATCCCGCCAATATTCCGACTAAACTCCGCTATAACTACACTTAATCCCATTTTCTTAGCTTGAATAGCAGCTGTAATTCCAGCTGGAGTAGCCCCATAAACAATAAGATCTCTTTCTATCTCTCTTGGTACTTCTAAAACAGCAACAGGTTCATAATATTTCAAGTTTGAAAAGCTCAATTAAATCCCTCCCACTCTGTAGTGACAAATGATGGCATTTACATTTACAAACTAGTAATCCACTTTGAAAGCGCTACTACTCTATCATAGCTGATATTCCAGAAAAATACCTTTCAAATAAAAGGAGCATGCGAAACTTCAATCAGTGGGGGTCTTACAGCCAGTTAATGCGGGATAAAAATAAAAAACTTACCTTTTTAAAAGAAAGGATAGCACCTATTTTCACCTTTGTATACGTCTTCGCAATTATCGACATTTTAAAGACAGAATGCATAGACTATGGCAGCTTTTAAAACTAATGCAATCATGAGACTTGCATTTGACCCCTTGCAACGTGAATTTTAGTTCATATTTCCTGGTTACTCCGCCTTTCCGTTTTAATGGATTGAAACATTATATATATTAAAGGAGCGATGTATATGCCATTCGAAGGTTACAGAGTTACTTCTCCATTTGGCTGGATAAGAAATCCTATAACAGGTACAGGGCAGACCTTTCACAAAGGTATTGACCTTGTGAAGAAACATAAGGCACCGATCGAGGCTTTTACAGAAGGCTCAGTTTTATTTGCGGGAGCAGGCAGGTCAGGGACAGGATTGGGCGGTTACGGAAATGTGGTCGTGATAAAGGATAAGAATGGTCACGGACAAGTTTACGCGCATTTGGATAGAGTAGCTGTCCTTACAGGAGCATCCGTTAAAAAAGGGCAAGTTATCGGCTATCAAGGGGCGACAGGGGAAGTTACGGGTTCACATTTACACTATGAAGTAAGAAGGGGTACTTTCCCTAGTTATGGCTGGTCACCCGATAATAGTAATGGTTATTTAAATCCAACAGATTATTTAAAATCTTATTACCCATATGAAACACCTGTTACGAAACCAGTTGAACCAGCGCCAAGGCCTAATGATGCGTATCAAGTAAAAAAGGACACACCAGGTTATGTTAACGCTGCAGATGCTAAAGCTGGTAAAAATAAAAAAACAACAGTAAAAGCTGGAACGTACTATATTTTCAACACATCTGACGGAATGATTAACGTCACAAAAAAGAAAGGTACTCCAGGCAGTTGGATCAATCCGAATACCGCTGCCGCTGTAGTGGCAAAGCCTAAGAATAAAACCCTTGTGTTGCCAAAAAACAGCGATTCTTGGCGCGTCTATCCACTAAATAAAGCACCCGTAACTGGAAATGAAAAAGGATTCCTCAATCCCAAAAAATTCGGCGGGTTAACGTATGAAATTATCGGAAATCCACAAAAAGACGTTTACACGATTAAGACAGGCGACTTCGGAACAGTCAATATCTATGCTGCCCCATCTACTGGTGCAGTCATTAAGTAAAGCCCGGGACAACCGGGCTTTCTCTCTTTGTTATCGTGACAACATCGCTTCAAACTCTTGTTTGAATTTTTCACTTAAAGGTTCATTATCCGAAAATAACTCGGGGTCGATAGTCAGCATTTCTGTAAGTATTTCGGTCATTTTGACTGTGTCACAGACTCGTACTTCTGCATCGCCAAATGTCCCAATATACATAGCCTCTAATTGAAGAAAATAATCTTCTACCTTCCAAAAATGCTCCGACCACGATAAACCATAGTGTCTTCGAGATGGCACAGATAATTTCCTTCCATCTGGTAAGACCGTATAGAGCGATTCATGTGTATCTGTTAATCTACCAGGAATATCTAGCCACTCTTCCACCCCATGCATAAAAGTATTCCTTCGCAAATCTACCCCAACCAGCATAATTTGTGCTTGTCGATCTAATAATTTCCCCCAAGCAGAACCTCTAGCACATGGTGTATCAAATTTTTCATCACCACTTGTGAATGCAGTCGCATCCTTCCCAATAGCAGCAACAGAATGAGTCGGATGCCACGACCGAACAACGCCTTTACGTTTACGGAAACGCTCTGTTAAAATCCCGACACAAGTTGGTGAATCCTCCACAGAAAAGATTGGATTTTTCCCATCAATATAAGACCATGTATGTGTCGGTAATACTAACAAACCATCTTTCATATATTCAGACAAACTATCTAACACAGTATCTGGTCCTCCATCTACCTCCCCAATGCTTTTAAATGATGAATGAACCAATAACGTTCCCTGTTTATGAATCCCTAACTTTTCCAACTGACTTTGCAATAATTGTTTAGTATACATCTTTTTTACCTGCCTTATTAATTATACGGAGGGTCACCCTACTCAGATTCTATCATAATCAGAGTTTTCTTCCTTATTATGGCTATAGTTTCTTTTTCGAACGACTGCTGAGGAAAATTTCTTAATTTTGGAAGGGACTTTATTGAATTTGAGAAGGAATTTCCCGACTTTCGAAGGAATTCCTTCATTTTCCAAAGATAATCTTTTGAATTCCGAATAATTTCTAGTAGAAACTTACTATTCTTCCATTAGCTGGTAACGGTTTTATAAATCTCTTAAAAATTTATGTGAAACTTTACTTGAACTATCACCGTCTTTATCCTTGGGGTAGCCTTTTTAAAATTGATAGGGAAAGATAATGCCATTGGATTTCTCCTTATTTTGAAATTTCCCTCGATATATCTGTTTTCAAAAAAACAGACCGACAATTTTTTCATTTTCTTGTCATATTTATGACGAGTACTAACTATACATAATAGAAATACTTAAAATAATGACGAAAAAATACCAATAGGAGAGGTGAAAGATGGAACAATGAAACCATTACAATCTTCAGTCAAATTAGAAGAAAACCCGCTGGATGTACAAAATCTTTCAGGTCTTGTGGCTTCAAGTTTCGTTCATGAATTTAGAAATCCTTTAACCGTCATACATGGATTCGTTCAACTGCTGAACGCGGATCATCCTGATCTCCCCTATTTGGACATCATTTTGGACGAAGTAGAACAATTAAAAAGCAAAACTAATGAATTTTTAAATGCGAATTCCTTCGACCATGAACAAATGATTTTTAACCTTAATGATCTTTTGGATCAGGTTACCGCCACTCTTTTGCCAAGAATGCTTGAGTTCAATGTACAATTGGAGAAAAATGTAGTGTCGAACTTATATGTAAGCGGAAATCGAGAAGAATTGAAACAAGTGATCATCAACATCCTTTTTAACGCAGTCGAAGCAATGGCTGCTCAAGAAAAAAAATCGTTAATCGACATTCATTGCTACGCAAAAAACGGCTACACTTATATTGAGATCGCGAATTCCGGCCCGAAAATCCCCGAAAGCATTGCAAGGAAAATCTTTGAACCATTTGTCACTACGAAAGATACAGGAACAGGATTAGGCTTATACATTTGTAAAGAAATCATTGAAAGGCAAAATGGAGAATTATTTTGTCATTCATCTGAAGAATGGACAGTCTTTACCATTAAGTTGCCAGTAGTATGATGGAGAACCATCCTCAGAATAAAGTAACGACACTCCCGCAGAGTCTTTCAAACTTGGCGGGAGTGTTTTCTCGTGCGAGACTGTTTGCCCTAGCAAACTTACTAATAAATCGATATTATTAATAAAGTAATATGTATCCATCTCGTTTTAGAAAGGAGTATGTAAGATGAATGATAATGTAGAATTTTTATCTTTTCCGATGTATGTAAGCAGAATGGACTTATTCAAAGTATTGCCTCGTAGCGAAGGTGCTATCGTTTTTGTAGGTGACAGCTTAACACAGCGTAATCAATGGCATGAATTTTTTCCGGGGTTAACGGTTTTAAATAGAGGAATCGACAGTGACCGTTCTTTAGGTGTTTTACGCAGGCTCGACGAGATTGTTACCTTGAAGCCAAAAAAAGTTTTTCTCATGATCGGCATAAACGATATATATGATGGGCGGGATTCAGATCATATCTTGGCAAACTACGAATCTATCATTACTCAAGTTAAATCTAAATTGCCAGATACTAAACTATATATTCAAAGTTTGTTACCTGTGAATAATAGCGTTTTCCATCACAAGATTGATAACGGCGTTGTGGAAAAATTGAACGCCAAGTTAGCCGACTTAGCAAAAATACATTCGGTAAGTTTCATTGATCTTTACCCGCATGTACTGAAAAATAAGGAGTTAGATGAAAACTATACATTAGATGGTTGCCACTTATCAGGGCAGGGATACTTAGCTTGGGTTCAACTGATTAAAAAGTTTGTGACGGAATTTCATTAAAGCCATTTAAGAATGGCGTCGGATTTTTCCATAAAGAGGCGTTGAAACCTTATTACGACTAATATTGTAAATTTTCCTCTACAAAGTATATGTCGGGTTTTTCAGCGTCCTCGTTGTGCTCTCCCTTCTTCACGCTAAAAAGACTCCTTAACATAAATAGAGAAATATGCCCCCTTAGCTCACTCTCTTAACTTATCCGGAATTTCGTAGTTTATTTCCTTGCCCTGTAATGATATATTAATATATATGGTATGTAGGCAGTCGAGGAGGATATGAAAATGAACGAAGAAAAAGTTAGTAAGCCCATGTATGAACAGATTTATGATGATTTGGCTGAGCAAATACAAACGAAGCATTATAAAGAAGGCGATCGTGTCCCTTCAGAAAAGGAATTAGCGGAATTATACAATGTTAGCCGGATTACGAGTAAAAAGGCTCTGGAGCTGCTAGCTAATGAAGGGTTAATTATAAGATTACCTGGTAAAGGTTCATTTGTAAGCGAATTTAACGAGTTAGAAAAGTCAGCGATTATGCAAACTGCTGAGATAAAAAAGGCAAATCGATTATTAATTGGCCTTGTAATGACTGATTTTGATTATAGTTATGGAACGAAAATTGTCCATGGTGTTGAAGAAGCATCGAGAGAACATGAATGCTTTCCCGTTATTCGCCGAACAATGGGGACGATTGAAAATGAAGTGAATGCTATTAGGGAATTGCTTCATTTAGGAGTGGATGGTTTAATTGTATTTCCTGCACAGGGGGAATACTTCAATGAAGAAATTTTAAAATTGGTCATCAATAAATTTCCCCTCGTCTTAATAGATCGCTACTTTAAGGGAATCGCTGCTACTTCCATTAGCACCGATAATGTCATTGCTTCCAAAAAAGCGATAGACTATCTATTCGATTTAAAACATCAGCATATCGGTCTGCTCTCTCCTCCTCCAATCGATACAACGGCAATCGAGGAAAGAATTGAAGGATTTATCGAGGCGCACGATGATAAAGGGATCGCAGTTAATAAGACTCTATGGCTTAACGACATTACGAGTACTTTACCGAATCAGTTTACCGAGAAAAACATTGAAGCTGATCAAGAAAAAATTAAAAAGCATTTGCAAAGTAATCCTGAAATAACCGCCCTCTTTGCTGTCGAATACAATATTGCTTTGATTGCAAAAAAGGCGATTCAAGAACTGCAGCTTCGAGTTCCAGAGGACATTTCTATCATTAGCTTCGACAGCCCTGACCTGCCTTATCAAGATGTATTTACTTTTACACATTTAAAACAGCAAGAAAAGGAAATTGGCAGGAAAGCTGTTGAACATATTGTAAAAATGAAGGAAGGCTCTCCTACTTCTCCAGGGCAATTATTAGATGCTGAACTCATTATTGGGGAATCCACAACCGCTGCTAGAAGATAACAACCTGTCCTTCTTTTATATTAATATATCAGTATTAAAAATATATATTGACATTAATGCTGATATACCATTATTATATTATTGAAAGCGCTTTATGACGAAAAGAATCTCCTAAATGTTGGATATTCGCAAAAATATATTTTAATAAAAGGGGAGTTGAGAGCATGGATGTGACATTAAATAAATCATTCAAAGAAAAGGCACATGAAGCTTATGAAGCATTAATGGACTTTTATTATGTAAAAAGTGATCAATTATTTCTTGAAAACTACGTAAAACGGGCAGATGATCGAGACTTTTCTTATTTATGGCCCTTTTCCGGTGTCCTTTCCGCTGTAAACGCACTTGCTAAAATAAAAGGGCAAGAAGAACAGTACCAAAATGATTTAACCCGTGTATTGAACGAGCTAGAGTATTACCGTGATGAAACTGCTAAGCCTGTCGCCTATGATTCTTATATCCGCAAACAAGGGGGCGGTTCGAAATTTTATGATGACAACCAATGGCTTGGATTAGATTTTATTGAAGCATATCGTACTCTTGGTGATGAACAATACCTTCATTTAGCAAAAGAAATGTTTGATTTTTCAATCAGTGGTTGGGATGAAAAACTAGATGGCGGCATTTATTGGCAGGAAGATAATAAAACTTCGAAAAATACGTGTTCCAATGGCCCTGCAGCTGTGCTGGCAATGAAGCTATATGAGGAAACTGGAGACGATCGCTACATGGCTTGGGCAATTAAAATATTAGACTGGACGAAAGGTCTTTTCGATCCCGATTGCGGTGTCTATGGCGATAATTTTACATTAGACGGTTCCTTTGACAAAACGACCTATACGTACAACACCGGGACAATTATCCACACAAACGCTCTCCTTTATAAAGAAACGAAAGACAAAGTTTATTTAGATGAAGCTTTAAAGCTAGCCGACAATAGTCTAGCCCACTTTACAAAACAACAGTCTGACGATCAGATCGCCTTTTTCCCTGCCTCCCCTTGGTTTAACGTAATTTTATTTAAAGGATATTTGGCGTTATATGAAGCTGATCCACAAAAAAACCTTACTTATATAAATAGAATGAGAGAAAACGTAATTTATGCTTGGGAACATGCTCGTGATCAAAATGGACTTTTTAGCCCTGATTGGTCTGGTAAAACAAAGGTAAATGAAAAGCATAAATGGTTATTGGACCAAGCACCGATGGTCGAATTTTATGCTTTACTTACACAATTTGAATAACACAGCGTGTTAGTCACTTCTCACCATTGCTATCATCACAATAATAATGTCCTCACCTACTACACGAATAATATCAATGTTAACACTAGCTTTCTCACATACTCATCATGCTCTGCCTTACACCTTCCTTGTAGTGAGAGCCTTCTGTTGGAATAAAAAATAAGGGGGAAAAGGAATGAAAGTGCTCAAAAGGTTACTTTTAATCTGTGGATTTATCACTTTGACAACAATGTTGCTCATCGCCTGTTCGAATGAGGAGACAGATACTAACAGCACACCACAATCAACGGATAAGGAACAAACGCCGAAAAACTCAGAGGGAACCGAAGAAAAAAACGACCCAATCACTTTATCAGTAGGCACCCTTTGGGATGAAAATATGTTTAACGATCGGTTCAAAGAGCCGGTTGAATCAAAGTTTCCTCATATAACATTAGAACATGTCCATGTTAATAACTTTGATAGGCAAGCGTTAGAAGAAATGTTTAGTAGTGGAACGAACCCCGATTTCTTTTTTACATTATCCCAGGAGGATATAGAATATTTTCAAGTCGATCAAGATTTAACTGATTTGCTCGAATTGAACGGTATCGATACAAGTCATTTAAACCAAGCATTACTAGATACAATTAGAGCGAGAGATAAAGAAGGACGACTTTTATCCTGGCCATATGAAGATACGTACTATGTCATCATGTATAATAAAGATTTATTTGATCTGTTTGGTGTTGACTATCCATCAGATGACATGACTTGGGATCAATTAATCGACTTGTCCCGCGAACTGACCCAAGAACGCGATGGTATACAATACAGGGGTCTGGACTTTGGTGAAGAGGTTATGTTATCACAGCTTTCGGTCAACGCAACGGACCCTGAGACTGGAGAAGTCAAAGTTGTTAACCAAAAGGAATTTTCCGATTTTATGAATATGTATAAGAGCTATTTTGATAGTCTCCCAAGTAATTACGAAGGAAATGTTTTTACTGATGAACGCTTCCTGCAGCGGACAACAGCTATGGTTGTAACGAATGCACAGGCTATCAACTGGAGGAAAGATGACGATCTTAACTACGATATTGCAACTATTCCTACATGGTCTGATCGCCCAGGTGTAGGACCAAGAGGTTTCTTACACACATTAACCTTAAATCCTAATACGGAACATCCAAATGATGTCGTCAAAATCTTTGAGTATTTTTCTTCCGATGAATATCAGAAATGGATGTCGCGCAACGGAATTGGGATCGTTACGAATAGCCAAGATTTACAAGATGAATTTTATGCAGACTATGAAAGTGCCCAAGGAAAAAATATCCCTGCCATATTCAAAAACAATACCGCTCCACCACCCGAAAGAATTAGTATGTGGGACAAATATGTCTCGATCGATATGCAAAAGTTTTATGAATCTGGAATGGATGCAAGCGAATTTTTACGCGTAGTCACCGAGGAATCGGAAACAAAAATTAAAGATGCCAAAGCTCAGCAATAATAAAGGGAAATGAGCCCATATAGCCTGTATGAATTCGGTCTAGAACCATATTCATACAGGCTAATTTTTGCGGTTTAAAGGAATTTCACGAATCGCCCCTACCGATGTCGGCAAATTTCCAATAACACAAATAAACTGGATTTTCACTTCTATATTAAGGATACGGGACTTTAGTCGATATAAACAAATGTATGTCATATATCTCAATTTGGAGGCAAAAAAGTTGAAGAAAAAGAAACTCTCGATAAGCCTAAAAAGCAAATTAATAATAGCTTCTCTAATCATTTTATTAATTCCTAGTATATCTATCGGTTTCGGATCATATTTTAATTCAAAATCTACGATCGACGAAAATATGATGGAAACAGCTCAAAAAAACGTCGATATTGTCAATCAAACTGTGAATCAATTTATTAAAGCACAAATGGAAAATGTTGATTACTTATCAACCGCCATCGTTGCGGGTCATATTCGTAATGATAATGAACCACAGACACGGCGCATCCTTGACACCATTCAAAGTGCTAAGTCTGATGTTGTCGAACAAACATATGTAGGTACGGAAACAGGTACTTTCATGAATTCACCAACATCGTTTAAAAACCCACCAGACTACGACCCTCGGGAACGTCCTTGGTACAAAGAGGCAATGGAAAATAATACGAAAGTCATTATTACGGAGCCGTACGTATCAAGTTCTTCTAATGAAGTAGTTGTGACATTAGCAAAAGCAACCGCTGATAGCAAAGGGGTTGTTGCCATCAATCTTAAACTCGAAAGTCTTACAGATATTATAAATTCTGTAAACATTGGTGAGGAAGGCTATTTGTTTCTATTAGACGGAACTAAGCGTTACATTAGTCACCCTACCAATGAAGCTGGAAGTGAGGCAGTAGAGAATTTCATAAAAAAACTATACACCTCTGAATCTGGGAAATTTAATTATACGGTTGAAGGCGATCAGAAAAGATTGGCTTTCACTACGAATGATCTGACAGGTTGGAAGATCGTTGGAACAATGTACCAAACGGAAGTGGATAAAACTGTTGCACCTATTATGAATTTTACAATTGGCATTATTGTTATAGCGATCATACTAGGCGGAATAATCGTCCTATTGCTCGTTCGTTCAATCTCTAAACCGATCAAGCTATTGGTGGAAGCAAGTGAAAGAATTAGTCAAAAGGATCTGAGTGTTGGTGTAGATTTGAACACAAATGATGAGCTCGGTGTGCTTGCGAAAGCATTTAATCAAATGAGAGAAAATTTAAATGATGTTATTTCGCGAGTTCATATTGAATCTAATAGCTTGGCATCAGCCTCCGAACAACTTAGTGCTAGTACGGAGCAGAATACTTTAGCAACAGAACAAATTTCCACTTCGATTCAAGAAGTTGCGATAAAAAGCGGACACCAATCTGACAGTATTGAAAATAGCGAAAAAATGACATTAGAAATGGCAGAATCCGTTTATCAAATTGTGACAAGCTCAAATGAAGTCTCTACAACTGCAACAAATACTATGAGCGCTGTAACCGAAGGAAACAAAGCGTTAGAAACAACTGTTAACCAGATGAAATATATTAAGGAAAACACTCATGAATTAGCTAATAACATCGAAGGATTAGGTCACTTATCAAACCAGATTAGTAATATCGTTGATGTGATTACCGATATATCTGATCAGACTAACTTGCTCGCATTAAATGCTGCAATTGAAGCCGCAAGAGCAGGAGAGCATGGAAAAGGATTTGCTGTTGTGGCGGATGAAGTCCGAAAACTTGCAGAAGAATCTTCTCATTCAGCCGTGCAAATCAAAGAATTAATCGAAAAAATCCATTCCGTTACCGGCAATACAGTAAAATCTATGGAAACAGCAACAAATGAAGTAGACAAAGGAATTGTTATTGCGAATCATGCAGGTGAATCCTTTATGACGATCACAGGGTATGTAGATACAATAACAGAACAGATTAAACGGGTTACCTCTGAGATTGAGGCTATTTCTTCTAGTACGGATCATTTTGTACAAACTTTTAAAGAAGTTGCATCTATTGGAGTAATCATATCAAGTGAAACGCAAAATGTATCTGCCTCTACAGAGGAACAGTTGGCATCGATGGAGGAAATCTCACACTCTGCTACTTCCCTAACCGTAATAGCGGAAGAGCTACAAGAATTAGTTGGGCAGTTTAAGTTAAGCGATAAACAGCATTCACAAGATGAATCGTAAGTATGAAAATAAATCTCTCCAAGTTAAATTTGGAGAGATTTAGTATTTGTAAGTGTAGAACTTACACTAATGCAGACAGTCCTGCTTGGTTTAAAATATTCCATGGTTTGTTGAAATGCGGTTGGAAAAAGAAGTCGATAAAGCCTAATTCGTCGATTGTCACTTCTTTTTGAATACATACGGATAGAGTATTGATCGTTTGTGTCATATCCGCTTTCGAAATGATCTGTGCTCCAAGTATTTTTCTGCTCGCTTCTTCATAGACCAGTTTTAGCTTAACCTCTTCGTAAGTTGGCATGAATTCTGGACGGTTGTTTTCAATGACGTCAACAGTTTGATAAGCAATTCCTGCTTGCTTCGCCGTTAGTTCAGTCAAACCAGTAGAAGCCATATTTAAATCATAAATATGCAGTCCTGATGTCCCTTGCGTACCTAAATATTTCACTTTCGGTTCCATTATATTATGACCGACAATTGTTCCCATTCTAACAGCGTTTGTCGCTAACGGAATATACATATGTTTACCGAGCGGATTGTAGTAAACAGCACAGCTATCTCCCGCAGCATAAATATTTGGATCACTCGTTTGTAAAAATTCGTCGACGACAATCGCACCATTGTCCAACATCTCTACTTTGCCTTTTAATAATCCGGTATTTGGCTTGAACCCAACACAAAGGATAACAAGATCAGTTGCGATTTCCTCTTTTGTTGTGATGACTTTTGCAACCTTCCCGTTTTCCCCTTCAAACTTCGTAACTGTTTGGCTAAGGGCAAGTTCAATATGGCGTCTCGTAAATTCCGCTTCTACTATATCCGTAAACTCTTGATCAAGATACTTATTTAAAATTCGCTCTTCCCCATCGATTAAAGTTACATTTTTCCCATCTAGTTGAAATGCTTCTACTAGTTCTACACCGATATATCCAGCGCCAATCACCGTAATATTTTTGGCTCCCTTTGCCTTTTCGATAATGATATTCGCTTGGTGGAAGTTCTTACATAGCAAGATATTTTCTAGATTAATTCCATCGATTGGCGGTATTACTGGCCAAGATCCTGTAGACATGACCAATTTATCATAATGATCTACTTTTACTTCACCTGTCACGAGGTCTTTAGCTATTATTTTTTTCTGTTCAGAATCTACCTCCAAAACTTCATGTTTCATATTCATCTTAACGCCAAGTGCCTTAAGCTCTTCTGGCGAAGAATAGAACATTTTATTTGCATCCTTCGCAACACCGCCAACATATAAGGCGATCCCGCAAGATAAAAACGAGACGTTATCATTTTTTTCATAAACAGTAATAGATGCATCTTTATATAAAGTAGCTATATTTTTAACAGCAGCAGTTCCTGCATGTGTACAACCAATTACGATAACTTTCATGAGTAAAGACTCCTTCGATGTTTGGATTTGTGAAGAGTTACACATTAATATGTGAATTAGATCACATTCAACTTCATGAACTAAGTATAAACGCGGTTGTTTTTAAAATCAATAAATTTGTGATATATATCACAAATTGTCCACATTTTAAATGAGACTAGTGTAGTGCCAGGTAGTATCTGCCCCTGGCACTACAGACTATTCTCCAAATTGGCGGCGCAAAAATTCGCGGGCATTGACAATTTCATCTTCAAAATGCCCCCATCCACACTCAATCGATACTCGCTCATTATAATTGGCTGCTTTTAAAGTCCTGATAAAATCCGCATATGGATAGGAACCTTGTCCAGGTGCTGTCCGGCCTGTATCCGCTACGTGAATATGATGAAGGTATTTTTTAGCGGTAATCAAATGATTTAATGGTTCATTTTCTTCCATCATATGATAAA
This sequence comes from Bacillus niameyensis, assembly GCF_001375535.1. Taxonomy (GTDB): domain Bacteria; phylum Bacillota; class Bacilli; order Bacillales; family Bacillaceae_C; genus Lederbergia; species Lederbergia niameyensis. Next base: position 3,630,170 of record NZ_LN831197.1, on the reverse strand, counting down.
AATCCGCAAGCACTTGAATAGAAGGACGATTCACTTTTTCAGCATACATTTGCGCTTCTTCCACTGTATTAATAAGATTTGATTCTTTTTTGTTTAATGGCTCAATGACAATCGTAATACCTAATGGCTGAGCATAATTGGCTGCAGTTTCAAGGAATTGTAAGATTTGCTCCTCTCCTTTTTCACGCGAAAAACCAGTGGGAACGGAGCGAGCTTTACCACTTCCAAATACTACGACTTGAGCTCCAATTTGATGAACTCGGTTCAATGCACATTCTAAATAAGATTTTATTCGGTCTTCATTTATCTGTTCTCCAACGATCCTCATATCTCCCGGTAGAAGCACATTACAAGCTTCAACAGGTAAAGGACTTGCTTTATACTTTCGAAAAATCTCCGCAAATTCATACTTCCCCTTTTCAGGAACTAAAGAAACGACTGTACATTCCATGAAGTCAAATCCTGCTTGACGAACATGTTCACTGTATTCGATCGCAGCGCAACAGCCAAATTTCACAGAGCCCTCACCCCTTCTTATTTCATCCCTTTCATTGAATTTTATAAAAGAATCAATCCATTTATGTCTTTGCCACCTTTTTTCATGTCTCATTCGTGGATAAAAAGATGGCGAATGGGCTTTGATAACACTCATCACGTCCCATTCAAGGCAAAAAAGGTGGCGATCGGGCTTTGATAACACTCATCATGTCCCATTCAAGGAAAAAAAGGTGGCGATCGGGCTTTGATAACGCTCATCACGTCCCATTCAAGGGAAAAAAGATGGCGATCGGGCTTTGATAACACTTACCATGTCCCATTCAAGGATAAAAAGATGGCGATCGGGCTTTGATAACGCTCATCACGTCCCATTCAAGGGAAAAAAGATGGCGAATGGGCTTTGATAACACTTATCACGTCCCATTCAAGGAAAAAAAGATGGCGATCGGGCTTTGATAACACTCATCATGTCCCCTTCAAGCCAAAAAAGATGGCGATCGGGCTTTGATAACACTTATCACGTCCCATTCAAGGAAAAAAAGATGGCGATCGGGCTTTGATAACACTTATCACGTCCCATTCAAGGAAAAAAAGATGGCGATCGGGCTTTGATAACACTCATCATGTCCCCTTCAAGCCAAAAAAGATGGCGATCGGGCTTTGATAACACTCATCATGTCCCATTCAAGGGAAAAAAGCTGGCGAATGGGCTTTGATAACACTTATCACGTCCCATTCAAGGAAAAAAAGGTGGCGATCGGGACATGACTACACTCATCATGTCCCATTCAAGGGAAAAAAGCTGGCGAACGGGACATGACAACACTCATCATGTCCCGTTCAAGGAAAAAAAGGTGGCGTACGGGACATGACAACATTCATCACGTCCCATTCAAGGGAAATAAGATGGCGATCGGGCTTTGATAACACTTATCATGTCCCATTCAAGGATAAAAAGATGGCGATCGGGCTTTGATAACGCTCATCACGTCCCATTCAAGGGAAAAAAGATGGCGAATGGGCTTTGATAACACTTATCACGTCCCATTCAAGGAAAAAAAGATGGCGATCGGGCTTTGATAACACTCATCATGTCCCCTTCAAGCCAAAAAAGATGGCGATCGGGCTTTGATAACACTTATCACGTCCCATTCAAGGAAAAAAAGATGGCGATCGGGCTTTGATAACACTTATCACGTCCCATTCAAGGAAAAAAAGATGGCGATCGGGCTTTGATAACACTCATCATGTCCCCTTCAAGCCAAAAAAGATGGCGATCGGGCTTTGATAACACTCATCATGTCCCATTCAAGGGAAAAAAGCTGGCGAATGGGCTTTGATAACACTTATCACGTCCCATTCAAGGAAAAAAAGGTGGCGATCGGGACATGACTACACTCATCATGTCCCATTCAAGGGAAAAAAGCTGGCGAACGGGACATGACAACACTCATCATGTCCCGTTCAAGGAAAAAAAGGTGGCGTACGGGACATGACAACATTCATCACGTCCCATTCAAGGGAAATAAGATGGCGATCGGGCTTTGATAACACTTATCATGTCCCATTCAAGGATAAAAAGATGGCGATCGGGCTTTGATAACGCTCATCACGTCCCATTCAAGGGAAAAAAGATGGCGAATGGGCTTTGATAACACTTATCACGTCCCATTCAAGGAAAAAAAGATGGCGATCGGGCTTTGATAACACTCATCATGTCCCCTTCAAGCCAAAAAAGATGGCGATCGGGCTTTGATAACACTTATCACGTCCCATTCAAGGAAAAAAAGATGGCGATCGGGCTTTGATAACACTTATCACGTCCCATTCAAGGAAAAAAAGATGGCGATCGGGCTTTGATAACACTCATCATGTCCCCTTCAAGCCAAAAAAGATGGCGATCGGGCTTTGATAACACTCATCATGTCCCATTCAAGGGAAAAAAGCTGGCGAATGGGCTTTGATAACACTTATCACGTCCCATTCAAGGAAAAAAAGGTGGCGATCGGGACATGACTACACTCATCATGTCCCATTCAAGGGAAAAAAGCTGGCGAACGGGACATGACAACACTCATCATGTCCCGTTCAAGGAAAAAAAGGTGGCGTACGGGACATGACAACATTCATCACGTCCCATTCAAGGGAAATAAGATGGCGATCGGGCTTTGATAACACTTATCATGTCCCATTCAAGGATAAAAAGATGGCGATCGGGCTTTGATAACGCTCATCACGTCCCATTCAAGGGAAAAAAGATGGCGAATGGGCTTTGATAACACTTATCACGTCCCATTCAAGGAAAAAAAGATGGCGATCGGGCTTTGATAACACTCATCATGTCCCCTTCAAGCCAAAAAAGATGGCGATCGGGCTTTGATAACACTTATCACGTCCCATTCAAGGAAAAAAAGATGGCGATCGGGCTTTGATAACACTTATCACGTCCCATTCAAGGAAAAAAAGATGGCGATCGGGCTTTGATAACACTCATCATGTCCCCTTCAAGCCAAAAAAGATGGCGATCGGGCTTTGATAACACTCATCATGTCCCATTCAAGGGAAAAAAGCTGGCGAATGGGCTTTGATAACACTTATCACGTCCCATTCAAGGAAAAAAAGGTGGCGATCGGGACATGACTACACTCATCATGTCCCATTCAAGGGAAAAAAGCTGGCGAACGGGACATGACAACACTCATCATGTCCCGTTCAAGGAAAAAAAGGTGGCGTACGGGACATGACAACATTCATCACGTCCCATTCAAGGGAAATAAGATGGCGATCGGGCTTTGATAACACTTATCATGTCCCATTCAAGGATAAAAAGATGGCGATCGGGCTTTGATAACGCTCATCACGTCCCATTCAAGGGAAAAAAGATGGCGAATGGGCTTTGATAACACTTATCACGTCCCATTCAAGGAAAAAAAGATGGCGATCGGGCTTTGATAACACTCATCATGTCCCCTTCAAGCCAAAAAAGATGGCGATCGGGCTTTGATAACACTTATCACGTCCCATTCAAGGAAAAAAAGATGGCGATCGGGCTTTGATAACACTTATCACGTCCCATTCAAGGAAAAAAAGATGGCGATCGGGCTTTGATAACACTCATCATGTCCCCTTCAAGCCAAAAAAGATGGCGATCGGGCTTTGATAACACTCATCATGTCCCATTCAAGGGAAAAAAGCTGGCGAATGGGCTTTGATAACACTTATCACGTCCCATTCAAGGAAAAAAAGGTGGCGATCGGGACATGACTACACTCATCATGTCCCATTCAAGGGAAAAAAGCTGGCGAACGGGACATGACAACACTCATCATGTCCCGTTCAAGGAAAAAAAGGTGGCGTACGGGACATGACAACATTCATCACGTCCCATTCAAGGGAAATAAGATGGCGATCGGGCTTTGATAACACTTATCATGTCCCATTCAAGGATAAAAAGATGGCGATCGGGCTTTGATAACGCTCATCACGTCCCATTCAAGGGAAAAAAGATGGCGAATGGGCTTTGATAACACTTATCACGTCCCATTCAAGGAAAAAAAGATGGCGATCGGGCTTTGATAACACTCATCATGTCCCCTTCAAGCCAAAAAAGATGGCGATCGGGCTTTGATAACACTTATCACGTCCCATTCAAGGAAAAAAAGATGGCGATCGGGCTTTGATAACACTTATCACGTCCCATTCAAGGAAAAAAAGATGGCGATCGGGCTTTGATAACACTCATCATGTCCCCTTCAAGCCAAAAAAGATGGCGATCGGGCTTTGATAACACTCATCATGTCCCATTCAAGGGAAAAAAGCTGGCGAATGGGCTTTGATAACACTTATCACGTCCCATTCAAGGAAAAAAAGGTGGCGATCGGGACATGACTACACTCATCATGTCCCATTCAAGGGAAAAAAGCTGGCGAACGGGACATGACAACACTCATCATGTCCCGTTCAAGGAAAAAAAGGTGGCGTACGGGACATGACAACATTCATCACGTCCCATTCAAGGGAAATAAGATGGCGATCGGGCTTTGATAACACTTATCATGTCCCATTCAAGGATAAAAAGATGGCGATCGGGCTTTGATAACGCTCATCACGTCCCATTCAAGGGAAAAAAGATGGCGAATGGGCTTTGATAACACTTATCACGTCCCATTCAAGGAAAAAAAGATGGCGATCGGGCTTTGATAACACTCATCATGTCCCCTTCAAGCCAAAAAAGATGGCGATCGGGCTTTGATAACACTTATCACGTCCCATTCAAGGAAAAAAAGATGGCGATCGGGCTTTGATAACACTTATCACGTCCCATTCAAGGAAAAAAAGATGGCGATCGGGCTTTGATAACACTCATCATGTCCCCTTCAAGCCAAAAAAGATGGCGATCGGGCTTTGATAACACTCATCATGTCCCATTCAAGGGAAAAAAGCTGGCGAATGGGCTTTGATAACACTTATCACGTCCCATTCAAGGAAAAAAAGGTGGCGATCGGGACATGACTACACTCATCATGTCCCATTCAAGGGAAAAAAGCTGGCGAACGGGACATGACAACACTCATCATGTCCCGTTCAAGGAAAAAAAGGTGGCGTACGGGACATGACAACATTCATCACGTCCCATTCAAGGGAAATAAGATGGCGATCGGGCTTTGATAACACTTATCATGTCCCATTCAAGGATAAAAAGATGGCGATCGGGCTTTGATAACGCTCATCACGTCCCATTCAAGGGAAAAAAGATGGCGAATGGGCTTTGATAACACTTATCACGTCCCATTCAAGGAAAAAAAGATGGCGATCGGGCTTTGATAACACTCATCATGTCCCCTTCAAGCCAAAAAAGATGGCGATCGGGCTTTGATAACACTTATCACGTCCCATTCAAGGAAAAAAAGATGGCGATCGGGCTTTGATAACACTTATCACGTCCCATTCAAGGAAAAAAAGATGGCGATCGGGCTTTGATAACACTCATCATGTCCCCTTCAAGCCAAAAAAGATGGCGATCGGGCTTTGATAACACTCATCATGTCCCATTCAAGGGAAAAAAGCTGGCGAATGGGCTTTGATAACACTTATCACGTCCCATTCAAGGAAAAAAAGGTGGCGATCGGGACATGACTACACTCATCATGTCCCATTCAAGGGAAAAAAGCTGGCGAACGGGACATGACAACACTCATCATGTCCCGTTCAAGGAAAAAAAGGTGGCGTACGGGACATGACAACATTCATCACGTCCCATTCAAGGGAAATAAGATGGCGATCGGGCTTTGATAACACTTATCATGTCCCATTCAAGGATAAAAAGATGGCGATCGGGCTTTGATAACGCTCATCACGTCCCATTCAAGGGAAAAAAGATGGCGAATGGGCTTTGATAACACTTATCACGTCCCATTCAAGGAAAAAAAGATGGCGATCGGGCTTTGATAACACTCATCATGTCCCCTTCAAGCCAAAAAAGATGGCGATCGGGCTTTGATAACACTTATCACGTCCCATTCAAGGAAAAAAAGATGGCGATCGGGCTTTGATAACACTTATCACGTCCCATTCAAGGAAAAAAAGATGGCGATCGGGCTTTGATAACACTCATCATGTCCCCTTCAAGCCAAAAAAGATGGCGATCGGGCTTTGATAACACTCATCATGTCCCATTCAAGGGAAAAAAGCTGGCGAATGGGCTTTGATAACACTTATCACGTCCCATTCAAGGAAAAAAAGGTGGCGATCGGGACATGACTACACTCATCATGTCCCATTCAAGGGAAAAAAGCTGGCGAACGGGACATGACAACACTCATCATGTCCCGTTCAAGGAAAAAAAGGTGGCGTACGGGACATGACAACATTCATCACGTCCCATTCAAGGGAAATAAGATGGCGATCGGGCTTTGATAACACTTATCATGTCCCATTCAAGGATAAAAAGGAGGCGATCGGGCTTTGATAACGCTCATCACGTCCCATTCAAGGGAAAAAAGATGGCGAATGGGCTTTGATAACACTTATCACGTCCCATTCAAGGAAAAAAAGATGGCGATCGGGCTTTGATAACACTCATCACGTCTCATTCAAGGGAAATAAGATGGCGATCGGGCTTTGATAACACTCATCACGTCCCATTCAAGGAAAAAAAGGTGGCGTACGGGACATGACTACACTTATCACGTCCCATTCAAGGGAAAAAAGGAGGCGATCGGGCTTTGATAACACTCATCATGTCCCATTCAAGGGAAAAAAGAAGGCGTACGGGACATGACACGAGCTTTTTCAGTGGACTACAATTATGCGGAGCAGTTTTTTATATGGCACAGGAAAACACACTTGGACAAAAAAGTTCAAGTAAAATAGAGGGGCAGATTTGTCCAGTATAGCGACCTCTACTTGGACTTTATTAATTCCACAGCCACCCACCATTTTAAATGGTATAATCTTGTTTAATACATAGTCTTAGAAACGGGGGAAGGAAAATGACAAACATACCAAATTGTCCAAAATGCAATTCTGAATATGCATATGAGGATAGGTCACTTTTTGTTTGCCCAGAATGTGGTCATGAGTGGAGCAGTTCAGAAAGTGAAAGCGTTGAAGAACAAAACATAGTAAAGGACGCTCACGGGAATACATTAACAGATGGGGACACCATTACGATTATTAAAGATTTAAAAGTTAAAGGAAGCTCTTCTGTTTTGAAGCAAGGGACCAATATTAAAAATATCCGTCTTGTTGAAGGTGATCATAATATTGAATGCAAGATCGCGGGATTCGGAGCAATGAATCTTAAATCCGAGTTTGTCAAAAAGATATAGTGATCTTCTATTTCTACTAACCTAGTAAAAGCTAAAGTTTATTTTTCCTATGAACGGGAATAAATAAACTAGAAGCACCTACTACTAGTTTAGGAGGAATTTACGTTGAAACCTTTTGTAAAAGAATTCGCAGATGAGAAAGTTTTAATGGAAGAAGTAATAGCACAATCTCGAAAAGGAATTGCAAAGGAAAATCTCTATGTAATTTCTCACGATGAAGACCGTACAGAGCGAGTAGCTGAAAATACAGGTGCGAACACAGTGGGAATACAAGAGGAAGGTCTCTTAACAGCTGTTGGCAATGTCTTCAAGACACAGGGCGACGAGCTGCGTAGTAAGTTTAAAGAACTCGGTTTTTCCCAACTTGAAGCAAATGAACTCGAGGAAAAATTAGATCGTGGAAAAATACTGCTAATCATAACAGAGCCTAGTGTAATCAGATAAGTGAAACTTCAATCAGCGGGGAGCCCTCCCTTCCTCCCCACTAATTGATAAATGGCGTTGCAACATCATGTTGCAACGCCTTAATAATGCAGAATAACGAATGTGTCAAAAACACTTTCTGTCTCTTTTTCCCGTACGTTAGAAAAACAGTGAGAAACTACCCATTGTAGAATCTCACTGTGGAAGTTCCGCTAAGGTCTTCTCCCAGTCACTAACCTTATAATCAAAGCAATGAGCGCGACAACTAATAATAAATGGATCAGCCCACCGCCTATTTTTAAAGAGAACCCTAAAATCCATAAAACAAATAATGTCACTATAATTGTCCAAAGCATAGTTTATATCACTCCCTGTTTGGGACTATATAAATAACTGTATATCTTGCTTTTATTTTGCAGCAGAATTGTTTATAATAATGTTACTAGATAAGTATTCTGATAGAGAGATGCTGCCGGGCATCCCTCTATCCAATTCCAATTTAACTATTGTTGTTGTTTCTTCCACCTTTTTGACCATTCTCCTGATAGAACTCTTTACCGTGATTCTTAGCGGTTGCTTCTCCACCCTTTTGACCGATCTCTTGATAAAATTCCTTATCATGATTCTCAGCCGTTGCTTCTCCACCCTTTTGACCGATCTCTTGATAAAATTCCTTATCATGATTCTCGGCGGTTGCTTTTCCACCTTTTCGACCAATCTCTTGATAGAATTCCTTATCATGATTCTCGGCGGTTGCTTCTCCACCTTTTTGACCGATCTCTTGATAAAATTCCTTATCATGATTTTCAGCCGTTGCTTCTCCACCTTTTTGACCGATCTCCTGATAGAATTCCTTGTCATGATTCTCAGCCGTTGCTTCTCCACCCTTTTGGCCAATTTCTTGATAGAATTCCTTACTATGATTTGCAGCAGTAGCTTCTCCACCTTGTTTTCCTGCTTGTTCATTGGACATCTTCTTGTTATCAGCCATTTGTATAACCCCTTTCATTGGATGTACTATAAAAAATACCACTTGCTAGATTTTCTAAACCTTTTCAACGAATGTTTTTTGTTTTGCTAGAGTAATAGTTTCAGCAAAGATATGGATGAATTCATATAATTCATCCAATAATAGTGAAGTTACTCATTTTCTAAGCTTAAAATGATTAAACGATATAGTAGATAAATTCCTAGATAACCCCCCGTTACTAGAAAAAGCGGATTTAAAAAAACAGAGTGAATATTAGTCATAAAGACTGTTTTATCCTTAAGGATCTCATAAATGGATAGGGAGGCAATATTGCCAAAAGTAAGCATAGAAATAATCGCAATACTGTTAAAAACAAAACGAGCTTTCAACCAAATCTTTTGCAAGATAAACATAACAATTGGGAGTATGATGCTCGCTAATATTAGGAGAACCTTCATTTAAATCACCCTTATATACATAAATTTAGAGCTACACATATGTTTGCGCTATATGAATGAAATTATGTATAAGGTTTCCAAATAAGCACTCGGCATCGCTATTAGAGAGTGACCCTCTCTACTGGAAAAACTGAAACCCTAGTCTAAACCCATGACAATTGGTCCTTGTTTTTATGCATGAACGCTGTATACTCTTTGGTGAACATAATCCAAAATATGGAAATAATAGGTGGATGGTATTGAAAAAAATAATGAGTTTGACTTTAGTTATGGCCCTTTCCTATATTTTCATGGCAAGTTGTAGCCAGAAGACGAACTATGAAACTGAAAAGCCATTTATTGTCGTTACAACTTCCCCTGCTGGTGAAGGTGATTACAGAAACTTTTTCACACGTAACTACTCCATTTACAGCAGTGGTAAGCTAATTTTATATACAAAAGCCGATGAAAAATTAAACATGGATGACGATGCTCCGGTTTTTGAAACTCAATTGGAGAGCGAAAAAATAGAGAAACTCAAAAAGCTTATTGAAAAAAATAAATTCTGGAAGCTCGAAGAAGATCAGTCTGATAACGATTCTGCTGATGGCACTTTTCATTACATTACAATCAACTTGACAGATCAATCAAAAACAGTTGGTGGTTTGAACCCTAACAATCCTAATTTCACAGGAATTTCGGACTATGTTATCCATTTAGTAAGCGATGAAGATTATGAAATTTGGGAAAAGACGATACAAGATTATATTTTAAAAAGAAATCCATCATAGAAATGCGGCATCTCCTATGAACTGCCGCTTGAAGCCCCCACCTTTTACGTAACCAACCACATAGACTATTCAAAAATTCCAACAGTATGGCAATACGTTACAGAAATCTACACTTTTAATTTCATATATGAATTTTCAACATCTAGCAATATTTTTTTAATCCACTATGAAAACGTATTCATCTATAACCTTGAAAGGGGGTGGTTTATGTCCGTGAGGTGTATTTGTATAACCGTAAGTAGGATGAATTTCGAATAGGAGGTCAAGATGAAAATTAAACGAAGCTTATCTAAAATAATGCTTGTAGCTTTCTCATGTCTTTTAATGTTGCCTTTCGGAGGATTAAATTCAAAGGCATCAGCAGCACAGACACTTCCTGAGTTTTCACCTGAAAGGGATATAACCGCACCTTTAAGCGGCTCTCCAACAATTTATGACGGGGCAGCTGGCAAGGAAGATGGATTAAATGTACTCTATACAACTTCTAAAAGCATTCCCGCTATGTTTAGCGTCATTGATTTAGATAATCAAAAGGTTTTACGGACATTACCTTTAGAGGGAGCAGCCGATTCTTGGCATCATGAAGTAGCTCCTGATGGTACTGTATATATTGCAGCTGGGAATCATATTTGGGGCTACTCTCCAGAAACGAAGGAAGTCAAAGCTTTAGCTGATATTCCTGAATCCTCCCTTTGGGCACTTAGTGTCGATGAAGAGAGTAATGCGTATATTGGAACATATCCAAGCGGGAAAGTGTTTAAATATACTAAGTCGTCTGGAGAACTTCGAGACTACGGCAAAATGATTGGTGATATTAATCAAGAATATGTCCGCTCGATGGATTATCATGGCGGCTATGTTTATGCTGGTACAGGTCATAAAAAGATTATGAAACTGAACGTAGAAACTGGTGAAAAAGTAGATATCGCTGTTAATGCTACAGGCAGTATCGCCGAGCAATTTGCAGCTGAGACAAGCTTCGTCTATGACTTAAATATCGTTGATGACCGCTATCTATTTGCTCGCTATTCCGTTTCACAAAACATGTATATTTATGATTTACAAGCAGAAAAATGGTTGGATGTTGTCATGCCGAACGTTACAGGATTGCATGTAACCGACTCTCTAGAGTCAAACGTATACTTTGTTGCGGATAAACGATTGAAATATATTAATCTAGAAACTTTAGAGATTCAGGAAACAGCAATGGAATATGGCAGTGGCTTGCGTGGAGCAGATTGGGTAGAGATTAAAGGTGATGAGCGTCTGCCAGGTAAAAGCCTAGTAACAATTACTTTCGATGGTAGAGCCGTATTCTTTAACATCGAGACAGAATCAGTTGTCACCTATCCGCAAATTGTTCCATCATCAGCTAATGTTATCAACCAAATTTCCACGTATTCTGATGATAAAATTTATATTAGTGGAATGACCGGAGCAATCGGAGCTGTTTTTAACCCTAAAACTGAAACATACGAGAACATTAGTTTAGGACAAGCGGATGTCATTCATAAATATGATGATAAGATGTATTTTGGCATGTATCCTTCAGGCAGTGTACGGATGATTGATCCCGAGCAGAATCCACTGCAAGCGGAAGAATTATTTATTGTCGGGGAGGAACAGGAACGCCTCCATCACATGGCAAGTGGCGATGGCAAATTATTTGTCGGCAGTATTCCGACCTATAATAAGCTTGGCGGAGCCATTACTGTCTATGACGGAACAAGTCATACTGTATATCGGAACGTCGTCCAAGATCAAAGTATTAACGGACTCGCCTATAAGGATGGCAAACTATATGGTTCAACTTCGATTACTGGCGGGCTAGGCAGTGTGCCGACAGCAGATGAAGCAGTCGTTTTCATTTGGGATCCCGTAACTGGAGAAAAAGTAAAGGAAAGAACTTTAAATATTGAAGGCTTAAATAAGCCAAGTTATATTGGCGATTTAAAAGTTGGACCTAATGATGACTATATTTGGGGCGCCTCTAGAGGATACATCTTCGCAATGGAGCAAGATACACTCGAAATTGCGAAAGTGTTAAAATTGGAGGAAAACGCTTCAGAAGGAGCATGGCATCGAGTCCAATTGGAATTTTCCAAAGATGGATTCCTATATGCTAAAGCAGGCAATAATCTTTACGTAATCAATCCAGAAACATTAGACTTTAAATTTATTACCCATACATGGGCTTTTGATTTAGGAGAAGATGGAAATATTTATTTATCGAAGCAAGAAAACCGGACAGTTTTATCAAAAATTGAAGTGATTGATCCTACTGAGTATGAGTGGAAGCCTATTCCATTTACGAACCAAGGCTTCGAATCTGACTTGGACGGATGGACGTCTATGTTCGGAACTGCAGATGATGCAAACTTCGAAATATCAACAGATGTCGTCTTTAGTGGCGAACAAAGTCTTAAAATTAATGATCAATCGAGAAGTATATCAGTTGCCTTGTACAGTGAAAATATTCCTGTCGTTCCCGGACAAGAATATTTAGGAGAAGTCATGATGAACATCGTCTCTGGTCAGTCAAGCTTCCTTCTCCGCATGTATGATGAGAATAACAAGCAGCTGAAAGAAGAAGTAGTCCATACAGACTCGGGATATGACAAGTGGCAAAAAATAGAGCAAAAGATTATAGCACCTGAAAATGCAGCATACGCGCGAGTTTTTGCACTATCTACATCCTATGCATTAACAGAAGCCTACTTTGATGATTTCGGCTTTTATGAAAAAGTGGATGCCCAGGAGCCAGGTATCGATTTAACCGAGCTCGAAGAATTAATTGCAGCAGCTCAAGCGATCTCAAGTGATGAATATACAGCTGTATCCTTCGCCTCTCTGCAGACCGCGCTTAAAAATGCGGAAGCAGCACTAGAAAATATTCAAACAGAAGAAGAGTTGGCTAAAGCAATCGCTAACCTCCAATCTGCTTTGGACAATTTAATTTCAATCGCGGAATTAAATACTACCTATATGCTTGCAACACTTGATCAATATCAAGACGAGCTACCACAGGAAACCTATCGTGCCCTATCGATCCACTTAACATCCATCGGGCTATATGAAAAACAAGAAAATGGCACGAAGTTATTGAAACACCTAGAAAGTTTCAAACTTTTAATAGATATTCAGAAGGAAAAGCAACTCATTTCCGATGAACTGCACGGTATTTTAAGTGCAGATGCAGACTCTCTACTATTAAAATGGCAAGGGAAATAGATGACAACTGCCCAATTCTTTAGAATTGGGTATTTTTGTTTAATAGGATATGATTGGTCACTTCCACCTATGAAGTCGCCCTAAAAACAAACAAATATAAGCAATCTACCCACAATACACACTTAATCACGCATTATTCTGTTCATTTCCGTTTGACTTCCCCCTCAGTAAATAGTATATTTTAAATAAAATTATGCAACTATTAAAATATTTTAATAAATTTTATACAGGCAGAGGTGGAAAAATGATCGATCAACTACAACAGAGTCATAGTGTAATGGTTGCTGCCCATCGAGGCTGGAAATCAAACTATCCGGAAAACACACTGCTAGCCTTCCGAAAAGCGTTGGAATATAGCGTACAAATGCTTGAGTTTGATTTAAGATTAACGAAAGACAAGGTTGTTGTCGTCATTCATGATCAGACGGTAGATCGGACAACGAACGGAACTGGCAAAGTTCAAGATTTCACCTTGGAAGAAATAAAAAAGCTAGACGCAGGACAAGGCGAAGAAATCCCTACCCTTAAAGAATTGTGTGAATTGATCACGCAGTTTCCCAACGTCCTTTTGAACGTAGAAATTAAACCAAATGAGCATGCTATAGAAGTGGCCGATCAGGGGGTTGCTCTGTTAACTCAATATGATCTGCTCTCCCAATGTGTGTTTACTAGTTTTGATGCGAATGTAGTTGCCCATATTCACGATCACCACCATTTAAAAACTCAAGGCTTCCCCAGTGAGAAAATGTACAATTATGTCCCCGGTGATCAAGGTACCTATTCAAAGCTATGGGCAATCGGGATTAGCATGGATCTTCTCACACCTGAAGCAGTCGCCAACACAATAAGTGATGGAAAATTAGCTTGGTGTTACTGTCCGGACAATGACGAACAGGTGAAATATGCACTAGACTGCGGAGTGACTTTAATGACTTGCAATGATATTGAGCCAGCAATGAAGACAGTTGCAGCCATCAACAATGAATCAAGATAAGATTTCAATTTTCCGATAAAAAATGGACGCGCCTGGATCAAGGCGTGTTTTTCTTTGTGTCGATGATGCCTCGTAGTAGGGGAATCTTCCGACTTTCAGTAGGAATTTTTTAACTTTCAGGGGAATTTCGCGACTTTTTCAATAATCTTTTAAGTTCAGCATTTATTCTTTTAACTTTAAGAGGAATTTCGCGACATTGAAAGATATTCTTTTAATTCATAAAAATCGAGAAGCATATAACTCCTGTATCGCACATTCCTCGATATTTTTGGAGAAAAGATGCATATTAGTAATAGATCAATTCGAAAAAATCGAACGGGACCTTCTCCATGTCCCAGAAGGAGATACGATGACAAAAAAATCAATTGGATGGAAATTCGATAATAGCTATTCACAATTACCAAATAACTTCTTCACCCGCCTCAACCCTACTCCCGTGCGCTCACCGGAATTAGCTTTTCTCAATGATTCGTTAGCAGCCAGTTTAGGATTAGATGCTGAGCTGATGCGAAGCAATGAAGGTGTGGCAGTTTTTGCCGGTAACGAGGTGCCTAAAGGAGCATCGCCGCTCGCTCAGGCTTATGCGGGGCATCAGTTTGGACATTTTACGATGTTAGGCGACGGTAGAGCGATTTTGCTTGGCGAGCACCTCACTCCCTCAGGTGAAAGGTTTGACATTCAGCTCAAGGGATCAGGTCGAACTCCCTATTCACGATCTGGAGATGGACGTGCAGCCCTTGGGCCGATGTTGCGAGAATATATCATTAGTGAAGCGATGCACGGACTTGGGATTCCTACTACTCGCAGTCTCGCAGTCGTAAAAACAGGCGAATCCATCATCCGAGAAACTGTGTTGCCTGGTGCTATCCTCACTCGGGTTGCTGCTAGCCATCTTCGTGTTGGCACCTTTGAATACGCCGCAAATTCCGGGTCTGTTCAGGATCTACAAAGCCTCGCTGACTATGCGATCATGCGACATTTTCCAGAGATTGAAGACGATGAAAATCGCTATCTTGCTTTATTTAAAAAAGTAATGACGAAACAAGCAGCTCTGATAGCTAAATGGCAATTAGTTGGGTTTATTCACGGCGTCATGAATACCGATAATATGGCGATTAGCGGGGAAACGATCGATTATGGCCCGTGTGCGTTCATGGACGAATATAATCCTGACACAGTATTCAGTTCCATTGATATTCATGGTCGCTACGCTTATCGCAATCAGCCGCGAATTGGCGGATGGAACCTCGCCCGTTTTGCCGAAGCATTATTACCGCTTTTTCATGAAAAACAAGAGCAAGCTGTCGAACTCGCTCAAGAAATGCTCAATGACTATTCAAAGATGTACATGGAAAATTGGCTGACAGGGATGCGAGCAAAACTGGGGATATTTAATGCGGAAAATGAGGATGAATCGCTAATTGAACAGCTTCTTCAATTAATGCATGATCACCATGCAGATTATACAAATACGTTTCGAGCACTAACTTTTAATCAAATGGACGGCACAGAATTGTTCAATAGCGAAGAATTTACGAAGTGGAAGCAACAATGGGAAGCAAGATTAGACAGACAACAAGAGTCGAGAGCGGATTCCCTTGAGTTAATGAAGACGAGAAACCCTGCCGTCATCCCGCGAAATCACCGGGTAGAAGAAGCATTGACAGCAGCTGTAGAAATAAACGACCTTAGCGTAACGAAAAAACTACTGGCGGTACTAAAAGATCCGTACGCACATAACGCTCAACAAGAAGAATATTCAACATTACCTGAGCCATCATGTCAGCCTTACCAAACCTTTTGTGGGACATGATAAAGAACGGGGTGGTATCAATGGATGACCACCCTCTTTCTATTGCATTCAAAAAATAACTTCCATTCATCATTATTAAAACTGTCACTTATGTGTTGAAGTTAGTTCTTTATAATTAGGATTATTTCATGTATAATTAGAATATAATAAAAAAGAAGAAGCGTTGGAGCGCTTCTCCTTTGCAACCTCTACCGTCAGGGTGGTGGTTGTCAAATGTAGATTTATTTTTGAGAACCACCCTGCTTGTGACGGCGTCGGGTGGTTTTCTTGTGTTCTAGAACATGTCTCCGAAAGAAATAAGCACTTGATGCTCGGACAATCCCTTTCAAAACTTCTCGTAGAAATTCAAGAAATGTTTCCATGGTTATCACCTCCTTTCCTTAAGAAAAGAAAGAAGAAGGACAACCAACCACCCTCACAATATTCGGTTGCTAGTCTAATATTATCATACTATTATGACAATATCCATAAAAAAAGATACACACGTTCCCCATCTATGACGATTCGATTATTGATGTAACACATATAAGGGTGTACTTGAATTATTAATATTTGCATGGAAACTAGCTCAGTCGAAGGATTGAGCTAGTTTTCACTAAAAATATGGGGGGTAAGTCTTTCAACATTATGACTGAAGTTTGGAGTGCAGTGGGGACAAAGTTCCAACTCGAACTTGTCCCCACACATGACAATTCAATAATTAACAACCAAGCCTAAACCTTGCCCAACTCATCCAAAAATGCCGGCTTTCTTGCATACAAAATCCTAAAATCATTTCTAAGTTCATCCTTCTTACCTTTTCCGGCAATTTTAGCAAAGGATTTTAGTGTTCGGCAAACCTGGCGATATTGTTTTCTGTTGGAAGAGGATTGGGCCATTGATTGAATGTGTGCTGTGTAAATCTCAATTATTTCGTCTTTATAGGTGTCGATCAGCCTATCCATATAGCTTTCAATGGTGCTAGGATTTTTCTGCACGTAATCCAAAAGCGCTTCCTGATCGTTTTCCTCTTCTATCAATTGGAGGTAAATGGATTGTTTGCTCCACCCGCTCGCATGCTGAATTTCTCCCTTTAAGTTGTTATAAAATGTTGAAAAGTCCTCAGCCACTAACTCCTTCAAATCATGATAGTATTCGAAGTTCCCAGCAAATAATAATTCTTTCGCTAACTTTTCTTGTTCCTTTTTAAGCCCCAATGCTTCATATGCCTGATATCTTAACTTTTTCCAATCATTTACTCGCCCTGGGAGCTGTTTATCATTCTCTTCCCCTTCTTCTGCCAGTTCTATCGCCTTTTGATAGTTTTTTTCATACATACGTTTTTCAATATAACTTTTTCTAAAAGACGCGTACATAAGATGATCTTGCATAAATTGCTCCACTTCTTCTTCCGTGCCATATTGTTCGATCATAGCGAACAATAGCTGAAGCAAGCTTTCTTGATAATATACTGAGTCTTTCTCTTCAAGTAACTTCGTAATTTTATCTCTTAGTTTATTCCTAAATATTTCATGATCTGCAAATCCAATGCATGTCCACAGTAAATCAATTTTAAATTCTTCCCACCCGTCGAAAATATCGCTTTCGCTAAGATCGATAATTTTTTGGAATGCATCTTCACGCAGCGAAAAATCGGATTCTTCGCAACCTACCACCAGATTACGAACTTGTTCAATCGAGTCATTCACTAATCCTCCGATAAACCCATCCGAATCATCCGCATATTGAAACGCTTCAATTGCTTCACTCAAAACGCACAGTGTGATTTCTAATGATATCAAGATACCGTTAAGTATATTCGCCTTCTCCAGAACTTCATCCATTTCACATGTGAAACTATAAACTTCGCCGTATGGGATAAAACCTTTTCTACCGGTATAATTACTTACGATGGAATTGATTAATCTTTTTCCGTTTTCTATTTCCTGTTCATCGTTACCTTTACTATATTGAAAAATAATCTGCTCTTCGAGATATGGTTCCTTCTCGGCTAGTTCTTTAATAATATTAATCATTTCTTCTTTGGATAGTTGGGCTAGCACATCGATTAAGTTTATACTCTTTTGAACCTTTGGACTCTTACTTGTCCCCATTAGTTCCCGTAATTCAAAAAGTGCCGCAACCTCATGCTTGCAATATTTGCCAAAATCATATGGACAAGTACAATCGGAGGATTCAATCTTTTCACTCTTTCCTAGCTTGATCACTACCTCATAATCCTCAGTACCAACAACAGTAAAAATATATTCGCCCTCTTGACTTGTAAAAACTTCGATTACATTACCATCTCTGTAGTAATCATATCCTCTTTGAATGATAGTCTCTGAGATATGCTTGTCGAAATTATGTATATTCATAGGTACTCCCTCCATAAGTGATGATACTTGTTTTACACCAGTCGAGTATTTAGATGCGGTATAGCTCCCTTTCACCTAACGGAAAAATCAGCTTCATATTAGCCTATTCAAACTGCTGAGTAAACCCCTATACACCTTTTGGTTCGCAACATGGATAAATAATGTCGCTGATGCACATGATCAGAGACAAAGCTGGCTTAGTATCGAAGTATTTGTCTCTGATAGGCGTTCTCAAAGACAAAACTTCGCTTTTTTGATTAATAATGTCGCCGATGCACATGATCAGAGACAAAGCTGGCTTAGCATCGGAGTATTTGTCTCTGATAGGCGTTCTCAAAGACAAAACTTCGCTTTTTTGATTAATAATGTCGCTGATGCACATGATCAGAGACAAAGCTGGCTTAGTATCGGAGTATTTGTCTCTGATAGGCGTTCTCAAAGATAAAACTTCGCTTTTTTGATAAACTTTTCATATCACACTCGAAATTAGAGATTCTAATTCTCCGGTACACACTTTATTTAGTGGTTATAATTCATGTATAATTAGAATATAATAAAAAAGAAGAAGCGTTGGAGCGCTTCTCCTTTGCAACCTCTACCGTCAAGGTGGTGGTTGTCAAATAAAGTTATTTTCTTCGAGAACCACCCTTTTGCTTCCGACGGCGCGGGGTGGCTTTCTTGTGTTCTAGAACATGTTTCCGAAAGAAATGAGCACTTGATGCTCGGACAATTCCTTTCAGAACTTCTCGTAGAAAATCAAGAAATGTTTCCATGATTATCATACTATTATGTGAATTCCCACACAAAAATGGATACACACATTCGCCCTCTATTCCAAAATTTGACGATGCCTATGAGGGGTTTACTTCTGGGATCGTCGCTCATTTCCCCATACACTTACAGCTAAATATGCCACCAAGAAGGATTTTTCGCCAAAACATTGAATTTATTAGTAGGAATAGATGAGAAAGGACGGATGCTTACATATGGATAAGATACTCAAATCAGTAGATAAGTTTGATGAAAATATGCGCCCGAATGAACGGTCTGAAGGAGAAGTTGCTTGGCACTCTCCATTAGATGAACCTTTTCAAATTAATGGTTTTGCATGGTTTGCTGAAGAAGCAATTTTTCGCAGATTGCCAACATGGGCTACTTATAAAGTACCTGAAGCTGTTGATCATTTAGCGAATCATACAGCTGGGGGGCAAATTAGGTTCCAGTCCGATTCAGCTTCATTATCGGTAAAGGTAAAATTAAAAGGTCGTGCAGATATGCCCCATATGCCTGCAACGGGGCAATGCGGGGTTGATTGTTATGTAGGTGATCAAGATACTGCGATTCCATTGCAGTATGCTAATTCCACAAAATATGATATTAACTTAATTGAATATGAGTGTAGTCTATTTACAAATTGGCAACCTACCATGCGTAATATCGTCCTGAACATGCCGTTATATCAAGGTGTTGAAGAAATATCAATTGGCTTAGATAAAGGAGCCACCATCTCTCCACCGCCTAAATATTTATCGGATAAAAAGATCATTATTTACGGGACATCTATTACGCAAGGAGGATGTGCCACTCGACCTGGGATGATGTATTCAAACATTCTAAGTCGAAAAATCCCATTGGAATTTATTAATTTAGGTTTTTCAGGCAATGGAAAAGGAGAACCTGAGCTTTCGGAAATCATCTCACAAATTGATAACCCCGGATGTCTCATTGTAGATTACGAAGGGAATTGCGTAAGTACCGAGTTATTCCGCAAAACGCTTCCCGAATTTATCAAAATTTATCGGGACCAGCATCCACTAACACCCATAATCGTTGTTTCACGAATTCCTTATGCGCGCGAAAAATTGACACCCCATTTATATGAAATGAGGATGGAACGGAAACATTTCCAACAATCTCTCGTCAATGAGTTACGCGAAAAAGGAGATTTAAATATTTACTTCTTTGACGGCTCCCGATCACTGGGCGACGAAGATTTCTTTGAATGCACAGTTGATGGGTCACACCCTACAGATCTCGGCTTTCTTAGAATGGCGAATGCATTGGAGCCTGTGCTTAGGACGATTCTATTATAATTGAATGTGGGGAGTCGTTAAAGCGCCTCTCCCATTTCATATTAAGTAAACTCTTTTCCAATTTCACCAAAATTTTACATAAAGTTAGCGTAAACTTGATAATCCCATTTCATAATTACTTTAAAGACTAGTCTTTTTGTAATAGGTAATTATAAGGGGGGAGTTTATGAAAATTAAAGTGATTCAGCAGATACAGAACAAAATCACTTATTTAAAGAAGAGAAAATCGAACTCGTCAACACTTGATAAAAAAACACTTTTTGGGCATGTTTCATTCAGTACAAGGTTATTAGTGCTCATCATCGGCACTTTAATTTTATCAATCGTTACAACTGGCCTCATTACCTTTAATCAAGCAGAGGAAATGTTGATTACGGCGAATGAAAATAGAATCGAAAGAGAAATAAAAGTAAGCCGTGAACGAGCGGAGTACTTGAAACTTTCCTATATTAGCAATCCTGAAAAATTTGAACAACAGTTTGAGTACGGCATTCGCGCTCAGTCCGTGGAATTGATTCAAGATGGATTGAATGCGGAATTTTTTCAAATCAATGAAGAAGGTCAATTAACACCCTTTAAAACAAATAAAACATCAAGTCTATCTTTAAGTGAAAAAGTTATTAAGAAAATCCTGAATGACAATGAAGGTAAAATGTATGTTGAATTAAATCAAGCAGAATATTTATTAGCCTTTGTTTTTGTCCCAGAGATTAGAAGTACACTTGTAATTGCAATCCCTACGCATGATTACTTAGGCGGAATTGTAAAATTACGCAATTTTATCCAGATAATGCTTTTGAGCAGTATTTTCCTATCTTCCATCATCATTTTTCTAGTGATTAGAAAACTGACCAAGCCATTAGCTCTTTTAACTAGTGTAATGAGAAAAGTAAGAGACGGTCATTTAAGTGACACTGTCCCCCTCTCCACATCAACACCGGAAATTGTTTCACTAACAAAAAGCTTTAATCAAATGATGGACTATATGAAAGGATTGATCAATGAAACACAGGTAACAACAACTCATTTAACCGCTACTGGAACAAGTCTTCGTGATTCTTCACAGTGGATCCATGAGAACACAAGTCAACTTGTCCATGCGATTCAAATCGTTACAAATGGCGCTGAGCAAACAGCAGTGAGCTCAGAACGAAGCCTCGCTCAATTTCATGTAATGAATAACAATATTAGTAAAGCGGCGATACAGGTGGATCATATTAACACGAGCGCTGAAAAAATGAATGAGCAAGCTCAAAAAGGTAAAGCCCATCTTGAAGACATGATGATATCGATGAATGATTTAAATAATGAATTTCCACGAATCCATTTAATTATGACTCAGCTTAAGGAACAGTCCCTTGTTATTGCGGGAGTTATAAAATTAATCAAAGCGATTTCAGATAAAACAAAGCTACTTTCTTTAAATGCGAGTATTGAAGCTGCACGTGCAGGTGAAGCTGGTAGAGGTTTTTCGATTGTAGCAAATGAAGTGGGCGAATTAGCGGAGCAAACATCAATAGCGACGAAAGATATTGCACAGTCGATCAAAGATACAATCCAAATTAGCGAAGAAATTACAAAAGAATTTAATCAAATATCCGAAAAGGTCGCCTTGCACAGTACTGTTGCGGTTACGGCGAATAACTCTTTTCAATACTTGTTGGAAAAAATCGATGATACAACAGGGAAATTGGAAAACATCAAACTAGTTCTGGAAGATTGCCAACTTACCGTACCCGAGATGGAACATTTGGCAGAAAATTTAACGAGTATTTCGCAAGAATCGCTAGCCAATACAGAAGAAATGCTAGCATTATCCGCAAAACAATTAAACCTTGTCGACCAAAACCGGGAAATTTCAAATAACCTTTATCAACTTTCTGGAGACTTGAAGCAATTAACAGACTCCTTCCACTCAAGATCGGAAACTTCTTTGCAACAAGCTTAAGGCCATCTCTATATAATCATGCACACTTTGTCTCTGATCACCTTTCTCAGAGACATTTTCTATTAAAATCACACTTTTTTCTCCTCGCGTTAGTGCCCGAAGTTCCTTTTTTTACAAGTGAATTTTATTCTGCTATGCCCTTTAAATATGATAGAATCAGAGTAGGTGATCTTATGAGCAAAGTAAAACGTACTATTTATATAGTTTTAGGTTTAATATCTTTTGGCATTGGGGTTGCCGGGACGGTATTACCTGTTCTGCCAGGAGGACCGTTCTTCCTGTTTGCCTCTTTTTGCTTTACAAAAAGTTCCGAACGCTTGGAAAAATGGTATAAAGGCACCTCTTTTTATAAACGATATGTCGACCGGTATTTTATTAAACGCTACATGACAAAATGGGAAAAAATTCGGATTAACTTGGTCGCTGACTTTTTTATTGTATTATCCGTCATTATGATCGACTTTCTTATCGTAAAAATCGTAATGATCCTACTGGCGCTTATTAAACATTATTACTTTATATTTAAAATCAAAACGATCAAGCCAGATGAAATTAAGCTTATCGTTGGCGAGTAAAATAGCTCCCTTACAAGTAAACTGTACTTAAGGGGAGCTCTTTTATTTCACTCATTCACTGTTCCAGTAAGCTTGCCTATAAATGTACCTATTCTCATTACCTATCCACTTAGTTAGTGCCAAGTATTTAAGATGTACTAGAACCTCTCTCGGTTTCCTCATATCTTCCGACTTTCACCAGTAATCTTTTAACTTCTTCATTAATCATTCGAATTCTTAAGTTATTCTTTCGACTTTGCAGAGGTATCTTTCGAATTCAGACGATAATTTTTCAACTTCCTCTAGGTATTTCGCGACTTCGGCAGATAATCAGATTCAAAACAAGAAAGGCCCCTTAATCACAGGGGCTCCTTCTGATTTAGCCTTCACTTATCCATTTATATTCAGACCTCGCCAGTCTTTCTTCATATTTAGGTGAAATTAACGGCGGTTTACCAGCTTGATTAACTAGTTTTTCCCCGTCTATTAACCCTGCGTTTCGCGGTTCCAGTTTCTGTATTAGCCGTTTTCTCCATTTTAACAGTTCCGATTGAAACTCTTCTTCATTTGCCAAATCCTTACTTTCTTCTGGATCATGTTTCAGGTCAAATAACTGTTCATGATTTAACCGCGGCAGCCAAATATATTTAAATCGCCCATCTGTTAAGTACTGCATTTCCTGGCTTTCCGAATAACAGGCACTATGCTCTCCATGAATATATTCCCTCGAAAAATCACTATCCCCTAATAATAAATTTCTCAAGCTTAAACCATCAACTGATTCAGGAATGTCCGCCCCGATAATATCCAAAATCGTCGGCATTAAATCTTGTAAAAGAACGGGGCGATCCACCTTTTTTACCCGTTGTTCCATTGCTGCTGGTAACTTTATTAATAGTGGCACTTTCGCAGAACCTTCATAAGCGTACGTTTTTCTCCATAATTGATGGTCACCCAACATATCTCCATGATCAGATGTAAAAATAATCAAAGTATGATCTAGCTGACCCGTTTTTCGCAAATAAAATAATAATCTTCCAATTTGATGGTCAATATGAGTAATAGAACCATAATACCCCGCCCTGGCACGTTGGACCTCTTCTTCACTGCGAACGCCTCTCCATGCATCCGGTTCAATCGCTTTCCTTTCTGAACCATAAATGGAATTCCAGTCTCCTGAAAATGGCTTCGGCAAATCCTTATCTATGTACAAGTCAAAATAATAAGCTGGTGGGTCATACGGCGAGTGTGGCCTTGCGAATGAAGTCATTAAGAAAAACGGTTTGCTTGGATCGCGTTTTTTCAAAAAGTTAATAGATTCATTGACTGTCCAATTCGTTGGGTGAAGATACTCTGGTGCGTGATAAGGTCTGGCCATCCATGAATTCCAATCGATCCCATGATCGGTAATTCCATATTCACCACTTTTATTAAGGTCGAACCAATTTTTATAATCCGATGTAAAACCAGGATCTTCTTCCCTTCCGGATTCATCTAAAAGTGTATGATGAAATCCATTTAAGGATCGCTGAGGGTAAAAATGCCCTTTCCCTACAAGCTGTGTATGATAACCTGATTTCGCAAGTTCCCCTGGTAATGTATTTGAAAAGCCAACTCCCATTGGCTTTTGCCCTCTTCCCATCCCTAAAATCCCTGTATTCCAAGGGTCCATCCCTGTTAACAAAGCCGCCCGTGCTGGAACACATGACGGGCTAGGTGTATACGCATTAGAAAAGACTGTCCCCTGTGATCCAATCCAATCAAGATTAGGTGTTTCAACGTAGGGATTCCCATTAATCCCTAAGCAGTCACCACGCTGCTGATCCGTCATCAAAAATAACACATTATATTTATTCATCTGTTTGTTCCTCCTTCCACTTAATTGCTTATGTACGATGAGGGAGGACAGGTTCCTCGTACCACTAAGAACCTTCCCCCTTGTCCCAAAAACTAATTATTTTTATACCTCTCATAAGCTGCTTGCTTAATTTCCATGTATTCTTCTAATCCCATGTTATCCAGCGTCTTTACATAATCATCCCATTTTGAAAGCGGCTCATTTCCAGTAATAAATTTATCGCGCATTTCAACAACGTATTTATCGATATCCGCTCCTATCGATGCTAATACTTTACTTTCATCATCTGTATACGTGAATTGCGGCCATATTTCTTCTGGTATATAAGGTGCAACTTTATTTGCCGCCTCTATCGCTCCCTCTGAACTTGCTGTTCCTAAGAAAAACTCTTCCTTAATCGTACCCATTGGCATACCAAACCAAGGAACATACTTTGCTGCTTCTTGTTCAAACGTTAAACCATCTGGACTGTTTGTAATTTTTTCCACATATTCATATCGCCCATCGGATGCTTCTTGATACGTTTCACCTTCAATTCCCATATAGAAAAGTTTTACACCTTCCTCACTATAGAAATGATCTAACCATCTAACCGTTGCCGCAGGATTTTTATTCTCTTTTGTGATCGCGAAATTCCCCATACTATATGTGATAGGAGAAACCTTCACAAAGTTCTGATCCCCGTAAGGTCCTTCTAAAGCTATTCCACTAACAAATTCTTTACCAATATCTCCTCCCCAAACAGTGACAGGATTCCAATGGACCGCAGCACCGTATACACCCTCCGTTGCATTAGCTAAA
Organism: Bacillus niameyensis; assembly: GCF_001375535.1. Classification (GTDB taxonomy): domain Bacteria; phylum Bacillota; class Bacilli; order Bacillales; family Bacillaceae_C; genus Lederbergia; species Lederbergia niameyensis. Next base: position 3,604,572 of record NZ_LN831197.1, on the reverse strand, counting down.
AATTGATTGGTTTCAATGGAAAAAATATTTTGGGCGATAAGTTTCTCACTATATAGTTTGTGCAAATATTCCAACATGCTTTTATATCTTTCTGTATTAGCATAAAAGCGGACTTTATCTTCATCAGGATCCAAGTCGATATTGGGATTAGCTCTTCCCTTATTTCCGATCCCAAAAGAACCTAATAGGAAATTAAAAAGCTCATCCATATTCGTTCCCCCGTATGGAATGGCATCAACCTTTCCTCCACTCGGATCTTGCTCTTTAATAGCTTTCAAGTATTCATAAAATTCATCTGTAGTTTCTGGCACATCCATTCCTAATTGATCAAGCCAAGTTTGATTCAACCAAAGAGAAGCCTGTACTCGTAATGATAAAAAGTCTTTAGATACAACAGTTGGAAATGAATATATATTTCCATCCGGAAAAGTAATCGCCTTTCTAATTTCAGGACTTTCGTCAAGAATCTGTTTTAAATTAGGAGCGTAGTCATCAATTAAATCATTAAGTGCAATAATAGACCCTTGTTTACCGTGTTCATATAATTCAACATTACTCAAACTAGTGTGGTAAAAAACATCTGGTAAATTCTCCGCTCCTAAAGCGAGATTTCTTTTTTCTGCTATTGCACTACCTGCTACTTGTTCCCAATCGATATGAATATTCGTCATCTTCTCGTATTCCTGCCATACAAGGAGATCATCCCAGTCGATTGATGCATAATGGTTTCCCTTACCCACCATCATTTTTAATGTAATAGAATCATTCACGATCGGCATCCCACTTTTATTGACGTTATCATTATCAGCCGTTTTATTGGAAGTTTCTTTATTACTACACGCCGCAAGTACTAATAATATCGAAACTGCCAATAAAAATAACTTTCTGTTTAACCTCATCGTTTTCCTCCCCCTATTTTAAAACTACAAAAAATTTACTTTGAGCTTGTCTATATTCATATTTCATAACTCTTGGCAATATTACGTTTTTTGTATGTTGGACTGCTGAGTGGGGGGAGATTGGATGATTATTGGTTGAATTCAAGCTCTCAAATACCAGTTTCGTGAATTCGTCATCCGCGAATCGGAAACTAAGGGTGTCCCTTTCTTCTATAAATGGATATATATAAAGTAAACAGATCGAATATAAGTAATGGGCTTTCGTTTATGCTAACTGAATACTACGGAGACAAGAGAGACAGCCATCGTTAAACTACTACTCCCCCTCTGACTATGAAGTGGATCATTGCAATCTAATTCTCAATTTCAGTAAGCTGTTAAAAGAATAAAGGGATTGCTCTTGCTTGGCGATGTAATTTGAGCAATGAAATTCCAAGGGTAGAACTCGTATCGCCTTTGCTAAGTGTTAACTAAGGTTATATAGTGTCCAAAACATGCATTTTCCGCTTAATTTTTTAAGCAATTTGGGATATTATATTGAGGAGGTGACTAAAGTGTTTTCAAATGAATTGTATTTACAGGAGAAATTTATAGAATTTAAAAGAGATAAGTTAAAAGCAAATGAAAGAATTCTGTCTGAATTTAACGCTAGATTCGGTAATGTAGATATAGTTCAAGTAATTGTTGATGATTCTCATCTAATGAATTACGAACAGGCGGCCCTATTATCAAATTATCAATTTGCAAAAGTTATCGGCTATCTTCACAAAAAAGGTGTTCGAACTTTTGACTATCTCATAAAACGCACTGATTATAATGATAAAGTGCTATCTAATATATTATCTAAATTACTAAAAGCAGACATCATCAAAGAAGTCACTTCCAAAAGGTATGTCATCTCAAATGACTTCCAGTTTCCAATTTTACAATTTATTTCGTATGAAGCAAAATTAACCAATTGGAAAAAGGCAATACTTCAAGCAACAATAAATAAAAAATTCTCTTCATACTCTTATGTTGTTTTACCATTAGATTTAGCAAATAGGTTACAAGAGAATAAAATCAATTATTTTAAAAATCAAAATGTAGGATTAATTGGAGTTTCCAAAGAGAGTATTGAATATCTTTATAAACCAAATAAGGACCGTATTAAACCAAGTATAAACCCTTCCTTTATAAGTAGTGTCGCTAAATATCAACTCGAAACCTCCACATTTTCAATAACAGGATAAAGGAGCCATTAATAATTATTAATAGCTCCTAGTTATTTATATAAAGATAAAGTTATCTTCTTTAAATTGCTCTAAAGCACTTTGATAGTTTCGAACGTGTTTGTCACTAATTCGTTGCAAGGTTTCCGATTCATTATAACGTTTGATATTAGAATTAGCTGCATTAAGAAGTTCTTCTATGAATCTAATTTTCTCTTCTATATTCTTTTTCTTATTTATAGTATCTACAACTTGCTTTATTGATTCAAAGTATTGTTGATAAATTTCATTAAAGCTAATATCATCAACATTGCCCTCAATTACTTTAGTATCTAATTCACATCCGGTAAAGATTTTGTCATATAATTCACTCTTAAGGTGTTTAGGAATACTTAATATGTCATCTTCAATGGCTAGTTCATACATCATTTTCATTGAAGTATATCGCTTTTTTTGCCTTCCCATACTCTCAACTGGCTCTAGTCCCTTTTGTTCTTTATTAAAGTTTCTTAATGAGTAAAACCACCCTGTTCCTATTGCATCTGCACCTACAGAAAAATATAAGACGCTTTCAATTCCAGAGTAGCCGACTACCACTCTTAATCCCAAATTTTTTAAGTCATAGATCAATTGAAGCATCCCCTTTAAACGATTGGGATTAAAATCATGTCTGTGATTATTCTTCTCCCTATCTACAGTAATATAAATCCCGTCAAACTTTCGTGAAATGTCACTAAAGTCATCTAAAAAGTCATTCATATATGATCTGTTTTCAAGTGCAGTTTCATTAAATATGATGGAAACATACCTATCTTTATCAATTTTCCTTTCTTCAAGTTGTTCATGTAAAACTTCCCAAGTGTCCAATAGTTTATCTACTATTCTGTCATTAAAACTATATAGATAGAATGAGGGGGCTATAATCACATCTACCTCAAAATCTAATTGAAAATCTAAAGACTTTTCCACTAACGTCTCTAAATTACCGGGATGTCGCAAAAAGGCTCTGTCTATGATATTTTCTGGAAGGTAGCCCAAATCACTTAACCTTTTGAGAATAGACGTGGGAAACTGTTTATAGTACACCTTAAGGTCCACTAAATTCTCAACTGCACTATAATTTTTATCATAGCTACGTATTTCTTTTATCCTTTCTATGCTTTCTTCTCGAGGATCCCATATTACTCCATCAATTAACTGCTTCGAAAATAACCGCTCTAACTTCGGTCTCCAGGCTGGTCCATGCTGTGCAAAAATCATTTATTTTTCCTCCTTACCTGTTAAAGCCTCTAATTCATGTAATAATTCGTCTATATCTGCCCATCTTCTTGCTCGTTCCTCTATAGCAAGCCTGGCTATTATCTTACTAAATATATAGATCGACTTAGGGCTAGCATCTTTACTTTTCCATAATGGAAACACATAATGCATATCTCTTTTATTCTTTGTATCAAGATACCGTGTCATAGGAAGGAATATTTCTATTGCTATTAAACCGATAGCATATAGATCTGTCCTAAAATCCCAGTTATAATCTGAGGTCGTTCTATCTTGTTCAGGGGCCATATAATATTTTGTTCCGATTATTGCTCCAGTAGCAGTTAGCTGTTCTTCTTCATTTGATTTCACAAGTCCTGCATCAATTATTTTAAAATTACCCTGATGATAGATAATATTTCTTGGGGTAAGATCTCTATGGATGTATCCTGCGTCATACATAACTTTAATTTGACTAACCATTTGAAATAAAAATTGCACAACTACATCAATATCTTGCTCGTTTCGATACAATTCACTTTTATTTAAAGTTTCCCCCTCAAATTTAGTTTCAAAGTAGTATATAAAATGATATTCTCCTTTTTTGTATGTTTGATAATCTTCCAACACTTCAAGTTGGGGTAGGATTGAACACTTTTTAGATGCTTTTAGCTCCCTAATTACTCTTTTTGTATATGCATCAATTTCATCGGTTTTTTCTTGTTCTAGTTCAGAAACTGAAAACGCACTCTGCTCATTTCTATCATACGTGATATAGGGAGACACATCGACAAACTTTAGTATACTAGTTTTATCTGAATCAAAAGTTACTTCGAACACTTGTCTCTGACCACTTTTGGGAAACCTACGATGAGACACCGCAGTTAATCCATGTAATGCTAGGACTTCAACAATATCAGAATCCAATATATAATTTTGTTCCATGTTTCTCTCCTTTATACCTTGTAAATATCAACGTTCTTTTATTCCCCAGGGCTTTATTCTAATAATTAGTTCACCTGCTCCCCCCTGTCCGCCATACCACTTGTTAATAACCACTTTTGTAGGTCTAGTAAATAAGTCACCAATAAAATCCAACTCAACTTTAGTTTCACTGGACATCAATCATCTTTCACAGTTCCATGTACCTTAGCGTGTCCCATCTCATAGGGTACTAGAGGCAGCATTTTTATAAGTTGTGTAAGTTTTATTCATTACATTCTTTTATTTCAAACTGAATCACCCCTTCCAAGAATATAGCCTACTATATTGGTTTTAAAAAAATACCTGTTATAGATAACCTACAAAGAAATGTATGTGCTTTTATTTATTCCACTCTATTTTGAAATACATTTACTATACGGTAGTTTTCTACATTTTCAATTTTCACTAATTTTTATTAGATCATCCTTGGTTTCTCCCTCCAACCTAAGCATACTCCTTCCCCTCCAACATCCACTTCATCAACTCTGTCCGATTAATTAATCGAACCTGGTTGGATGTAGCTAATTTTCTTGCTGGTTCTGTAAAAAAGCTGTTTGTAATGACCCAGCATTCATCTGCTTGATAATGAGTTTTGGCTGAAGCAATCTCTTGGACTGCCTTTATGCCCACCTTATTTTTATAACGTTTAGCTTGAACAATGATTTTTCTTTTGTCCTTTGAAATGACGAGGTCCGCTCCAAAGTCACCCGTTTTAGGGGTTAGTCTAACATGATATCCCCGCGACTTTAATAACACTCCCAAATATTCCTCAAAGGTTCCACCTGACATTTTATCTACTTCTAATATTCCGGACTTTTTCAGTTTATATTGTTTAATTGTGTAACTAATAAACGAGACAATTAAGGGGATCACAGTGAGCAAAATAATAAATAATGTCAATTTTGGCTCGGCAGTTACAATACCCCAAAACAAATCGATCCCCATTTTCCAGTTTTCCATTCCATTAACCTCCATATCACCTTTAATAAAAAAGCAGTTTATCACGCGCCAAACTGAATGCGCTTACATAAAGCTGTAATATCTGTCGCAAATAGCAGAAATACTTATCTAGCATTTTATCATATATAGTAATATTTTCCTATACAATAACTAATATGATTTAAAAAGCAAGTCTATATCTTTAGGAATCTTCATTTAATTAGGACAATATGAGGATAAATGTTTTTTACAAATTCTAAAAAACTGTCCACCGTCTCCATTCATCTTATATTCCGATAACAAGTAAGTTATCCTCGCCTTTCCAAGATAAGAAAGGAGAGGATAATCAACTCCACAATACTAAGAAAGCCCCACGATCTCTCCTTGCTCCGAAATATCCATGGAGCATGCTGCTGGTTTTTGGGGTAGGCCTGGCATAGTCATCATTGTTCCAGTTAGTGCAACGATGAATTTGGCTCCTGCATTTAGTTTTACTTCCCGGACGTTAATCGTAAATCCTGTCGGGGCCCCAAGTAATGCGGGATCATCGGAAAATGAGTAAGGTGTTTTGGCCATACAAATCGGTAAGTCGTCGTATCCTAATTCTGTCATTTTTCGTATTTGCCTTTTAGCTGTCGGTGAAAAATCCACTTGATCTGCTCGATAAATTTCCGTAGCGATCGTTGTAATTTTTTCCTCGATGCTCGCATCTAAGGAATACAGAGGTGTAAAGTGAGATGATTCCTCTTCGCAAAGTTCTACTAGTTTCTCAGCTAATTCGATCCCACCGTCGCCACCTTTTTGATAAACATCAGTCTCGACGACCGTGATCCCCTTTTGACCGATTGTCTCTTTTAATAAGCGAATTTCCTTTTCCGTATCGGAAGGAAATGTATTAATCGCCACAATGAGCGGAACCGCAAATTTTCTTATATTTTCAATATGCCGTTCTAAATTGGCCATCCCTTTCGCAAGGGCATCCAGGTTTTCTTGCGCCAATCCCGACTTGACGACTCCTCCATTCATTTTCAACGCGCGAATCGTCGCCACTAAGACGACAGCACGGGGATTGAGATTGGCCGTTCTTGCTTTTATATTGAAAAATTTCTCGCCACCGAGATCGGCGCCAAATCCAGCCTCTGTTACAACATAATCAGCTAATTTCAAAGCCATTTTTGTCGCTAAAATCGAATTGCAACCGTGGGCGATATTAGCAAATGGGCCGCCATGAATCAGGACAGGTGTATTTTCTATAGTTTGCACGACGTTTGGTTTAATCGCATCTTTTAATAAAAGAGTCATAGCGCCTTCAGCCTGTAAGTCCCGAGCTGTAATCGGCTTGCCTTCATAGTTATAGGCGACAACAATATTCGATAATCTATGTTTCAAATCGGAAAGACTAGTGGCAAGACATAAACAAGCCATCACTTCTGAGGCGACCGTAATATCAAATCCGCTCTCTCGTACGACACCATCAGTTTTGCCACCAAGACCAATAATGATATTTCGTAAAGCTCGATCATTCATGTCCGTTACCCTTTTCAGCATGATGGATTTCGGATCGATTTGAAGAGGGTTTCCGTGATGAAGGTGGTTATCGAGCAATGCGGCAAGTAAGTTATGAGCAGAAGTAATCGCATGGAAATCCCCTGTAAAATGAAGATTAATATCTTCCATCGGTACTACTTGAGCATAACCACCGCCAGCGGCACCACCTTTCATTCCAAAAACTGGACCAAGGGACGGTTCACGAATGGCCGAGATCGCATTTTGACCAATTTTGTGAAGGGCCATAGACAATCCAATATTCACCGTCGTCTTCCCCTCACCAGCAGGCGTTGGGTTAATCGCGGTCACTAGAATTAACTTTCCATCCTGTTTGGTTTCCAGGCGCCTCAATAACTCTAACGAAACTTTCGCCTTATATTTCCCATACAACTCCAATTCCTCTTCCTCAATCCCCATCTCCAAAGCAATCTCCTGAATTGGACGCATCATCGCCTCTTGCGCAATTTGAACATCCGACTTCATAACATCTCCCCCATACGCCGTAATATCTATGCACGTAACTTTTCACTATAATTGTAAAATAAACAAAATGATTGTTCAATGGTGAACAATCATTTGAACTAGGAAAACCATTCTCCAGGTCCTCTGACACACATTTTTCTATCTAAATTCTAATTTTTTTCCTCTTGCTCCCTTTTGACGGCATCTGCTTGTTTTAACATCTTTTCTGCTTACCAAATTCTTTAAGAAAATCATAATATGTAAAAGTTTATTCATAGGTAACCTCTAGCTCATTCTACGTTTCATTTCATCAGATTTTTGCATAGCTTATTCTACTTTCAAACTAAGAGGATTCTTAGCCAATTATTTCTTCAAAACCTATATTTACTATAGGATGAATTCCCCCAGACTCTTCCAACTCGAGGGCCCCATTTTTTGTAATACTTAAAATCTTCCTATAAAATAGGAAAAAAGGGTTCCTGGAGGGACAGAAATGAATCTACCTAAACTATCATTATTTTTTGGAGCTGGGGCTGAGATTGGTTATGGTTTACCTTCTGGCGGGAAGTTTGCTTTGGAAATTTTTAGGGTGTCCAATGAGGAGGATAAGGAATTATTTCGGCAACAAATCCAAAATATTGATCCTCGTTCTCAAATTGCATCGCAATGGTTGCCGGATAATTATGCAAGTAAAAGATTAAATGTTTTTGGTAAAGGGGAATTCGAAGGGTTAATTGCGTCCAGTTTGGAAAATAGGAGAAGTCATATTTTGGACTATCTCGATCATTTCGATAGTCATGTCTCCACTCTGCTTAAAAAGTGGCAAGTCAGTGAAGATGTGATTAGGGAGAAGTTTTCCCTCGAAACTGGTGAACAAATCGGAGATATGAGATATAACCAAGCAATTCGTTTGAATGAAAAGCTAGCATCGCGTGTACCATTATTTGAATCCGATTACTTTTCTGCCTTTTTACGTTTGCTAGAAAAACATCCTACAAATCGTTATTTAAAACGGATTGTTCGTGCTTATCTTGAACTGCTTGTCGGCGCGATTGGACAAAGTCTCGTTTCTCAATTAAATGAAGAGTTATTTACAGCTGCTCCAGACGAAATTAGTGTATTTGATGATCTCTCAGGGATTTTCTCACTGAATTATCAAGGTGTTGGCCAAACAGGTATGGAGATTGTCATTGAGGAAATGCCTATTGATCTGGATGCAAGTACGGATGGGCAGACAATATTTAGGGAATTAGGGCGCACTATTTTAGAAGAAATTTATTGCCAGGCAATGGATTACCAAGCGCTAATCGACAGTCATTTCCGCTACTTATATAACCCGAAAGCACATTGGGCAAAGTTTAGTCGGATTGCCATTTTCCTTCATACTGTTCAAAGATACATAACCAGTCATCTCTCCATTGATGAGGACAAAATCTCGGCAGGGCCCGGTTACTATCATGATCTTTTGAGTTTAAGGGAGCACTTTTATATCGAAGCAATAGGGACGACCAATTATAACAATTTCGTTCAACAAGTAATTTCTAAAACGGAAAATTACGAAGTACCTGTATATCACTTAAATGGTAGTGTCCATGAATATTATGATCCATATAAAAATGCTATTCTCGCTGAACCGAGCGTGGAAGAACGACAAGGCAGGATATTAGTTCCTTTTATGTTCACCCAAAGTGGAGTGAAACCATTAACATCTGTTGATATGTCACGGAAATATGTGGATTTGTATGATCACTTCGTCAAATCAGACGCCGTCTGTGTGATTGGGTATGGATTTAACGGAGATGATGGCCATATCAATGGAATGTTTAGAAGTTTAGTAGAGCAAGAAAACAAACAACTATGTATATTCCACTATAAAACGGATAATCGCACAGAAGCACAACTTTCAAGATATTATCAGCAAAGATTACGCTTAAATTCTTCATCAAATATTCGCGTGCTTTTAGTCGATCATGATCGGTTGACGGACGGACATATTTGGTACGAGGGTTTACTTAACAGGACGGAAATTCTAAAGATATAGGTCTTACGCCTTACTACCAGAAAAAAATCGCACATACTTGACACGTATGTTAAAATTAATTTATCAAAGGGAAATTTTTTGATTAGGAAATTAATTCATAACTTCCCAAGGGGTTTACATCTAAAAATGGATCGTTTAATCTAAACCTAGCTCTTATCATAGAGTTAGGTTTTTTGACGTCAAAACCGATTTAATGGATTATGAGATTGTTTGAAAACTATAGTAAAAAAGACTATACTGATACGAGTTCTTTTTTACTATAAAAAGAGTACATAAAATTATTTCGGGGGACTAAAGAAATGTTTTTAAAGAAAAAGTGGTTCGTTATGTTGGCGGTTATGACTGCTGTATTACTTTTGGGAGCTTGTGGGGGTAAAGATAGTACTGGTGAGATACCACCACAAAATGGTCCGCAAGACCGTTCACCAGATGATCTTATACTGATAAGTGAAGGATTTGAGAAATATCCTCTTTGGATTGGAACGAGTGATGATCCGGGCAGAGATACTTATGTTCATAGTGTGTCTGTTTTTGAAAACGGAAAAGTGACAGAATATGGTGTTTCAGACCTTTATATTAAGGATATTATCGACTTAAGTGATGATGAAATTATTCAGCTAGCAAAAGCTAACTCGAATAATATACGGGAAGGAAACTATACTCTGGATATTACGCTTGATCGTTTAGGACAAACTACTGAAGAAATGAAGGTTGTTTTAACGAGCGGTACAAGGGTAGAAACTTACGAATTAGAATCCGCAGCAGAAGAATATTACTTTGGTAATGCCCTAGGAGAACTAAAAGATGACTATCCGGAATTCGATTTATATGTAGAAGCTATTAAGAATGGTGATGAGCCTATACCGTGGCTTGATAGTGATACACACGCCGAGATAAATGGTGATCAAATAATAGAAACTAGACTTATTGAAGATTATCAATTAATTACGTTTAAGCCGCAATTAATTCAGCAAACTATTTTTGATACAACCTTTTCAGGATTAAGAACGGGCGATAGTGACAGCCTATTAACGCGTGTGGACAACTCATTTGTCGGCTTTAAAATAGATGGTCCAGATTCCAAAGGTAAAAATGTAACAATTGAAGAATATGAATAAAATGAAGGCACATGCTGTAATAAGCGTGTGCCGTTTTTCTATTAGAATATAAGATTCCTTAAGCTTCTTCCCACAGCCTTCTCAAATTATCTAAGCCAATTTTCGATGCTTCCCTGCAATCTTCCATCCCTTCAAATTCTAGGGAAACGAAACCATCATAACCGAAGTCTTTAATGAGTTTCACAATTTGTGGTATGTTGACATCACCTTGTCCAACAATTGAGCCTCTTAAATAGTTGCCATTTGCCGATTTAAACCATTTGCCGCCACCCGGATTTTCATAATATGGGCGGATATAGAAATCTTTAAAATGGACAAGCGATGCAAAAGGAAGGTTCTTTTTTACGCCCACGATCGGATCTTCATCAACACAGAGGAAGTTCCCTACATCTAATGTTGTTTTAAAATTAGGTCGATCTACTTCTAGTACAACACGTTGCACCCGATCACTATGCTGCACACATTGACCATGGTTTTCGATTGTCGTTGTAATCCCGAATTGAGCCGCATAATCAGCGATTTGACGGCTCCCTTCTACCATTAAATGCAAGTTCTTTTCAAACCATTCAATCGTAATTTTTTCTGGCGGAAGGGTAAAAGCAGTAACATCATGACGCATATGTTTAATCCCCATGCGATTGCACAAATCAACGTGTTCTTTAATTCGAGCTACTTCTTTCGCAAACTCTTCTTCTGTTTCTTGAACAAAGTTTGCCGGCATTGAGTAGTTAGAAAGCGCGATTCCAACTTCCTCGGCTTTGTCACGAACCGCATCAGCAAGTTCAAGATTATCAACAAGTGTAAAACCATAAGGAACGATCTCCATATGTTCCCCGCCGTTATCAGCGATCCATTGAACAACATCTAGCACTGTCATCTCGCCTTTTCTAATAGCACCGAGCAAACTGTACGTACTCAAACCTAGTTTCATAAAAATTCAACCCTTCCTCCAATGAATTTTATAACAATTCTGATTTTACCATAATATCATTCTCATTTGGTAGTTTCTTGCTTGTTGAAATCTCCTATTTTCGAAGATAAATGTCGCTGTTGGACGTGATCAGAGACAAAACTGGATCAGAATCGGAGTATTTGTCTCTGATAGACGTTCTCAAAGACAAAACTTCGACTTTTTCATAAATAATGTCTCTGATGCTCATGATCAGAGACAAATCTAGCTTAGAATCGGAGTATTTGTCTCCGATAGACGTTCTCAAAGACAAAACTTCGACTTTTTCATAAATAATGTCTCTGATGCTCATGATCAGAGACAAATCTTCGACTTTTTTGAAGATAAAGGGCACGTACTACTAGTAGTGGAAAATTTTGGCGAAGGTATTGAAAGAAAAGTTAAAATAGTGTAAATTCTATGAAAAGGTACTTCAAGAGTTATTGAAACGAAGAGTGGTTATCTGACCCCCACTATTGAAAACACATACGCAGACATCCTTTATTAAATTTGGTACACCAAGGGCTTCCCTTGTTTATCGATACTCCTGAAGGGAGCGTGATCGTTCAAAATTGGTCTTCGCTATGAATATATTAAAAGCGAAGTAGTAGTAAACGGTCTACCAGAATGAAAGTGGCCTACTATATTTAGGTTGCCACTGCTAAACCAAAATGGTGAGGGGGTTGTCTTTTACAATGAAGACAAGAAAAGTACTGTCCGTGTTGATGGCAATATTATTGGTTTTGCTTGCTGCATGTAGTAAAGATTCTGCTAGTAAAGGAGAATCAGAAGAAAAGGAAAACCTTAACGAAACAGGCTTTCCAATCGTAGAAGAGCAAATCACTTTAAAAGTGTGGGCCGCAATGGGTAGAACGACAGTGAAAAATTGGAATGATCATTTGGTCTGGAACACATATGAAGACATGACCAACATTAACGTTGAGTGGGAACAAGTAGAATCTGAAGCCGTTGAGGAAAAACGAAACCTTTCGTTAGTTAGTGGCAATTTACCCGATGTTTATTATGCGGCCAATATGCCTACGACGGATATATTCAAATACGGACAACAAGGCTCCTTTATAAAATTGAATGATTTAGTTGATAAGTACGCCCCCAATTTGAAAAAATTAATGGACGAATATCCAGAAATTCGTAAGGCGGTTACATTCCCAGATGGAAATATATATTCACTTCCAGTCATTTACGATCCTGATTTTACTTCAGTAAGAACACATCCACTTATGTGGTATAACTCTGAACTATTGGATAAGTACGGAATGGATATACCGGCAACGACAGAAGAATATTATAATTTTTTAAAAACAGTTAAGGAAAAAGATCCAGATATAACTCCATACGGTTCAGATCTTGGAACCCGCATGCTTTCCTATTTAAGAGGGTCATTTAATGTAGGAACGACAGGGCGTGACTATATTGATAAAGATCCTGAAACAGGCGAACTTCGCTTCTATCCGATCACAGATAATTTCCGTGAACTATTGGAGTACGCAAACAAATTGCATACAGAGAAGCTTATTGAACCAAACATTTATACAATCGAGTTGGCGCAATTCCTTAATAATGGTGGCGAAGATAAGTATGCAAGTATGGTTTACTATGCTCCTGAAGTGCTTTTTGGTGAGGAATCAGGGACAAAATATGTTGGCGGTTTACCACTGAAAGGACCACACGGGGATCAGAAATGGGCACGGGTTACACCTCCTGTCGGTCATATTGGTAAATTTATTATTACGAGCGAAAACAAACATCCGGAAGCAACGATGCGATGGATTGACCATTTCTATGGTGATGAAGGAGCAAGACTTGCTTACATGGGTGTTGAAGGTGATACTTTTGAAATTGTCGATGGAAAATATAAATATACAGACAAGATTACGAATAGTTCAGGAGGATTGACGAAAGAACAAGAAATTTCCAAGCATACGATTTGGATTGGAAACAACCCGCCTGGGATTTTGATGGAAGATTACTTCGATGGATCAGAATCCTCTGATCAAGCGCTAGAAGCAGCGAAAAAGGTTGAACCTTTTATGATTGAAGAAGTCTGGCCGCCATTCACCTACACAGAAGAAGAAACGAAGAAACTAGCTGCCCTAGCTTCAGACATTGAAAAATATGTCCTCGAAATGCAAGACAAATTTGTCATTGGTGATGAGCCATTCTCGAACTGGGACAAATTCGTCAAAAACATCGAGACAATGGGTCTTGATGAATACATGGAAATTCAAGAAGCAGCTTATGAAAGATTCCTTAATAACTAAGCTCTTTAAGAACAAGCTAGGCATAATTTTACGCCTAGCTTGTTTATTGTGGTTTTCGTTGTGCTGTATTAAATAAATGGACTGGCTAAGGATAAGGAAGGAGTAGCGAACAATCCCCTTATCTTTTCCCCCTGCGAGACCAAATCACCACCGGAATTAGCAATAAAGATAAAATCCCGCCAATCATAGAAAGTGTTAGAAAACTTGAACCTGCTACAATCACTCCCGACAATGCTCCGCCAGCCGCTCCTGACAATGCAATCCAAACATCCACTGTACCTTGAGTTTTAGCCCGTGTAGAAGTTTCAGTTGAATCAACAAGCAAGGCTGTCCCACAGATCAAACCAAAATTCCACCCTAATCCGAGTAAAGAAAGAGCAATGATTAGCAGAATCATAGAATCACCTGGTGCAAAGGCCGATATTAAGCCTGCCAAAAGTAATGTAACTCCAGAAGCGATTGCCATTGCAGTGCGCCCCAACTTATCAACAAGGACACCTGTAATAAGTGAAGGAAGATACATAGCACCGATATGAAAACCAATGACAAGACCAACTGCACCTAATTCATGTCCATGATGACGCATATGAACGGGTGTCATCGTCATAATAGCGACCATGACAACTTGAGTTACAACCATAATCGTTGCACCAACAATGACGCCCTTTTTGTTTTCTTTTTGTACAGTTGTAGCCACTTGTCCTTTAGTGCTAGGTTCTTGTTTGTTCACTTCTATCATCCTAGCTATAACGAATGGATCTGGACGAAGCATGACGAAAAGGACAATACCCGCTGAAATATAGGCTGCTGCAGCTAAAATGAAAGGTCCGGTAAGTGATGGCACACCAATTGAAAGTGCGAATTTCCCCATCACATTTACTAAATTCGGACCTGCGACAGCACCAAAAGTTGTAAAAACCATCGTAATGCTAATGGCAGTTGCTCGTTGCTTACTATTGGCTAAGTCCGTACCAGCATAACGAGCTTGTAAATTGGTTGCTGTACCTGCACCATAAATAAGAAACGAAGCAAATAATAGAAAAACACTACTTATAATTGCGGCTATGATAACCCCTATCGCTCCAAGTCCACCTAATATAAAACCAACAGACAGACCTGAACGGCGACCATACGCTTGCGAAAGTCTCCCAACCAATAAGGCAGCTCCTGCTGACCCTAAAGTAATTAGAGCTGAAGGAAGTCCAGCAAACGCATCCGTACCAAGCATTTGTTGGGCAAGAAGTGCCCCCACCGTAACACCTGCTGCCAATCCCGCTCCGCCAAAAATTTGCGAAATACTGACAACAAATAAAGTCCGCTTGTATAAAGCTTCTTGTTTTTCTGAAGAATGAATATAGCTTTGCAATGAAGCTGCTTGGCCATCTAGCACTTCCGCATTCTCTTTCGGCAACATAATCTAACCTACCTTTCTAGAACCCTTTTTAAAACCTGCTATTAGATTTGATCTATCATAACACGCACGAAAAAACCATACAATGTCGTAATTGTATGGCATACAAAGTTAAGTCAGATGATTTAGCAAACGTCTAAGAATAATTAATCCTTGCTCAAGCTCTTCAAGCGTATCTGGTGCACAAACAGAAATTCTTACTGCTTTATCTGGAGAACTATTTCCAACTACGAAGCGCTCAGCTGCATACACTTGTACTCCCTTTTGTGCAGCTAACGATTCAAACTCGGCACCTGTTATCTCCCCCGGTAATAGCAACCAGCGAAAGATACCTGTTTCAACACCTAAACACGTATAGTCGGCCAAATATTGATGAACGACTTCGTTTCTGCGAATGGTTTGTTCGCGGTGACTTTCAATTAAGGTTTCAAATTGATTTGAGACAATCGTCCGTGCTGTCAGTTCAGCTAATAACGGTGACACTGTTATATTCAAGTTATAAAGTGCTTTTGAAATCGGCTCCTTGAATTGGCCCGGCACTGCCACATAGGCTAGTCGCAACCCAGGTGCTAATGATTTAGATAAACTAGCAATATAGATTACTTGTTCTGGAGCAAATGATGCGATAGCTGGAAGTGGATTTTTATTGAGCAGATGGTAAGAGCCATCTTCAATAATAAACTGATTATACTTTTTGGCAATGGCGGCAATCTTTTCCCGAATCTTGACAGACATAAAAGTAGCAGTCGGATTATGGTAATCAGGAATCAAATAAATACCTTTAATATTTTCATTTTTACAAGCATCTTCAAAAGACGTCGGACTCATTTCATAGTTCTCTGATTTTATCGGCACAATTTTCACGTGAAGCATTGCTGCAACTGTCTTTAAGCCAGGATAAGTATGCTCATCAACACCAATGCGATCTCCTGGCTTACAAAGACTCGCCAATGTAGCAGCAATCGCATTCTGCCCCCCATTAGCCAATAAAATATGATCCACAGTTGTTTCAAATCCAGTTCTGCGAATTAGCTTGATAGCCGCATCCTTTTGCCAAACGCTCTCACCCGCTCGACCATACCCAAACCATTTTTCATAATCCGGCTCTTGCAACATACTTTTTAGTTGATGTACTAGCGGCCGGTATGAATCATTATCCGGCAGGGTGGCCCCCATTTCAATTAAATGTATTGGCTTTGTATCTTCAAGCAAATAGGCATTCGACAACGCATCATACGACACAAAAGTACCACTCCCAACAGTCGCACTGATCAAGCCCTTTAACTCACACACTTTAAACGCTTTTGAAATGGTACTCAAATTCAAATCTAAATAATCAGCTAGTTCCCGCTGCGGAGGAAGTTTTGTCCCAGGTATTAAAGCTCCGTTCAAAATATCTTGCTCCAATTGCCTAGCGATAGCTTGATAAATGGGCTTCTCCGTTTTATCAATCGAAGGCTTCCAGCTCATCGGATAGTTATCAAAAGAATTAATCGGCATGATACGCATCCTTTTTCACACAATTATATGATTGTAATGCTTTTAAAACAAATACTTTGGAGCATTCAATATAATGCTTGGGCCTTCAACTCAATTGCGATAGATCAAATTAGCTGAGATGGAGAGCCACTGTTCTTGAGTTTAATGGGAATCTTCCGACTTTCGAAGGTAATCTTTCGAGTTGCATTGATAATCTTTTAACTTCCAAGATAATCATGCGACTTCTTTCGTTAATCTTTCGACTTCCAGCTGGAATTTCGCGACTTCGGCCGATAATTTTTCGAATGAATGCTATGTGGAATAAGCCATCTATAAAACCCGCTTCAAAAATCATTTCCGCTGTCCTGAATCGGTTTCGGACAGCTGGTAAGATGGCATAATAAAAGAGAGATGTGCTACTAACACTTCTCTCTCCAACGTTTATGTCTGTAATGCTTTATCATTCGCACAGCCATGATGATTTTCTCCTCATCTAAAAACAAGTATAAGGAAACTTCATTTCCACTTTTTTAGGAAGTTAATTTCCCGCAGAAACGCCCTAGCAAACTCCTTTAAAATTCACCCAACAGTTCATTGAATCGTTTTACTATGATATCTGTTTCACCTGGTTTTAAAGGTCTAGGATCAACTAGAAGTGTGCCAATATTTGCGTTGTGGCTCCGTAAATATATAGAAGGATTTCCATTTTGCAACCTTTCCAAAAGTTCAATAGCCGTATAACGACAGCTATCCTCTACTTTGATAGCAGCACGATAAATATCCCTTCCAGCTTCGTCCCGTTTGAGCTCACACGATAAACCGTTTAGTTGGTTTAGTTTATCGCATAATTCAACCATCTCTTGTTTCTGTTGTTGGGGTTGGGAGAATGAGTCTGTATATTGTTCTAAGCTTGCAAGCAATCCCATAATACTTTCCTTACTAACTTTCATCGCACGGCCAATACCGTTATACTGTCTTCGACAAGCTTCCATGATAGACTTTTTCCCACATATATAGCCTGACGTTGGACCATTTACAGCTTTGGAACCACTATAGATTACAGCATCTGCACCTTTTTGAATATATCCTTTTAAATCCTGTTCGGCTGCAGCATCGATAATCAAAGGAATATTATTATCTTTTGCGATATTAATGACTTCTTTTAACGATACCATTCCTTTTTGTACAGCATGGTGTGAGATTACATAAATGATACCTGCCGTTTTTTCATTGATACTACCCGAAATATGTGAAGGATCCACTTTATTAACCGAGCCTACTAATTTCGGAACCCCTCCACCAAGGCGAACCATTTGTGTTAAATTTGCTCCAAAGTTAACATCATGCCCTTTTTGTAGAATAAACTCATTTTTACTATTATCAGTATTTGGGAGTTTTTCAATCTCTACTTGATCTTTCCCAGCTACTAGTGCAGCGACTGAAATAGCGATTCCAGATGCGGCACTATTTACAGGACATCCATCTTCAGCTCCGGTATGTTTAGCAATTACCTTTCCAGCGGCTTCTATAAGTTTCTCAATATCAACATAGTATTGTGATGACTCCCTAAAAACATCCGCAACCTTCTCACTTAATATGGATGATCCCAAAGCCGTCATTTTACCACTTGCATTTATTACTGTTTTAATCCCCAAACTAGTATACATAGACTCCATTTAATCCATTCCTTCCTAAAAATATGAAGCTCCAAGAATACTAAAATTTATATATATACCATTCGTACTTGACAATGATTTAACTCTTTTCATAAACAATCTTCCCATTTTTCCATGTTGCGTACGGTATTAAATTCCTGCACGATATTATCTTATTTCCTATAGAATCTACTAACTCTTCTTCAACATTAGCAACATCAAATACTGTAATATCCGCTTTATTCCCCGGATTTAACACTCCATACCCAACTAAAGATAAACATTGAGCAGGTAAAATTGTAACGGCTTGTAATAGATCTTTCAGTTCATAACCAATTGCTAACAATTTATTAATTGTTGTCATTAAACTTCTGACAGGATGTGTAAAATTCCTGTCATAAATATCA
The DNA here is from genome assembly GCF_001375535.1 of Bacillus niameyensis. Taxonomy (GTDB): domain Bacteria; phylum Bacillota; class Bacilli; order Bacillales; family Bacillaceae_C; genus Lederbergia; species Lederbergia niameyensis. The sequence goes on along the minus strand of NZ_LN831197.1, from coordinate 3,585,930 downwards.
GTACTAATTGTAAACGGATAAGAATATCTTCTTTTAAATCTTTTAATCGTTTCAAATGAAAAACTTGATGTGCCATGACCAAGGTCGAAAATGATACCCCTTTCAAGAGCAGCCTTTGCCTCTGGAAGCAATATACCGTCCCCATCCAATATCCCCTCTTTTTTTCCATGAAAAGCGTGAGTTACAATATCTCCTTTTTCGAGTAAAGGGAAGATCTCGGTCAATTTGGGTGGAGGGTTGCCTATATGAACCATTACTGGGACGTTTGTTTCCCGGGCTAGAGTTTTCGCATGAATAAGTGGTGAAATTCCTTGATTACCTACGACTGAATTACTCATTCGCGCTTTCAAGCCTAGAATGGCTGGTTCATCTGCCTTTATTTTCAGCCATTCCTCCATTTTCATTAATTTATCAGGTGAGGACAATTCATTTGTTCCACCAACCAACCCCGTACTTGATATATTTAAAAAGGATAGTACCTCTGTAGTACTTTTGTTAATAATCATTTCTTTAAACTTCTTAAAATCGATCCACCCGCTACTCCCAGCATCGACAACAGTAGTTACTCCTTGTTCTATGCCTATTTTATCCGCGTTAATCCCTAGTTTTGCATAATTTTCGAATACATGAACATGTATATCAATAAAACCCGGGGAAACATATTTTCCTTTTGCATCCCATTCTATTATGTTGTCTGTATTCTTTACTTCGTCTTTCGCAATAATTTTTTCATTATATATATAAATCCGTTCATTCATGAATACCTTCTTTTCCGAATGAAAAACTTGTCCATTTTTAATAACAAAAATTTCACGCAAAATGAATTCTCCTTTTTTCGAAAGGTTTGTTTATAAACTCCCTTCCTAACCCCTGCTCACTTTTGCTGGGAATAAGTTGTATCCCCCATCCACATTAAATAAACTTGCCGTTACATAGGATGCTGCATCTGATAATAGGAAAGCTGCCATTTCTGACAATTCCTCTGCTTTACCCGCTCTTCCTAATGCAAACTTTCTCTCATAAATATTTAGTTTTTCCGCTCCCATCCCGTGACGTTCTTCATCTGTCATAAAACTTCCGGGAATGAGGACGTTAGCACGAATACCATGCCCACCATGTTCTAAAGCTACCACTTTTGTCAGTTGATGAATTCCTGCTTTTGCCGAACCATAGGCCACGTTTCTTGCGGTTGGAACTTGCGCACGAACCGAGGAAGTATTGACAATTGCTCCTCCCCCTGTTGGGATCATCATAGAAACAGCATATTTATTTACTAAAAAGGTGCTAGTTAACGTTCCTTTAATCGCCTCATCCCATTCATCCAAGGTCAATTCCACGAACGGCTTAACGGCTTGTTTAAAAGCATTGTGAAACACACCATCTAATCGTCCAAATTTCTCTTTCACCTGAGAAAAGACATTCTTCACTTCATCTTCGTCACTAACATCAGCCTGAATAAAATAGAAACGATCCGAATTAAATTTCTCCTGCAGGGACAGTAATTCCTTTGATTGGCTCATAGGAATGATATCACTGCCAACTACGATAGCCCCTCGTTCCAGGAACATTTTCGCTGAAACTCTTCCCAATAGGCCGGCTACTCCGGTAATAAAAATAACTTTATCCGCTAATTGAAATCTACTCATCAAGCCGCTCCTTAAATAGAATATTTAGATATTAATAGATTAAAAGTCGAGGAGTTTAATGATGCTTCTATAATAAACTCTGCCAAATTTTCATAACCCTTATCTTCATTTAAAACATCCTATACTATTCACAATAATGGCAGAGTAGTTAAACTATTCACGTGATAAAATTTACTAATCAAAACGATATATATCTTTTCCTACAATACTCTTCTTTCTACTAATATATCGCCTGCAGTAAGCTTCCTTAGCCCTTATTAGTTAAAACTTATTAACACCACTTTTTGTTTCTTTTACGATCTCTTCAACTAATTCATCTATTTCCATGGAATCCCTCAACATAATCCCAGTTAATAAACCTGGAAGATTAATACCACTAACGATCCGTACATGTTTGTTTATCTGAGATTTGACTAACATCGCTGATTTAAACGGTGTTCCCCCTAATAAATCGCAAAGTATAATAACATTGACACTGTCTGGAATTCCATTGATTACTGACAAAAGTTTCTCTGTGTACATTTTAGGATCCTCTTCCGCTGTTAATGAGCAAATGTACACACCCGATTCGGCTCCACTAATGAATTCCCCTGTGTGGCCCATGCCTTCTGGGAATTGATCGTGCCCTGCAATAACAATACTAGTCATATCCGTTATCCTTTCACCAGACTCTCTTTGCTATCTATTACAACAAAGTCCACATGATTTAATGAAGTATAAAAAACTGGAACCTGGATTGTAATATTGGATTGCATAATTTTCCTAAACTAACCTGCAAGAATCCCTGTTCCCCCAAGTAAAAAAGCAACTATGAAAATACCTAACAAGATTTTATTGGTTGAAACACGCTTTTTAATAAAGTAGACCATGATTAACACAGACACTAAAGGTAATAGACTGGGGAAAAATGAATCAAGAACTGCCTGCAAGGACTGAACCTCTTCCCCTATCTTGTATTCCACTGGAGTACTAACATTGACCCAACTGGCTACCAGCACTCCTAACACAAGCAAACCGAGAACTGATGCACCTTCTTGTATTTTTTGAATAATATTACTTTCCTTTGCTTTCTTTAGAAAACCTATACCTGTTTTACGACCGTACACGATGGAACCATATCGAAATCCGAAGTTCAAAATATTAAATAAAACTAAAAACAAAATAGGACCGAGTATACTGCCTTGTAAAGCCATTGCCGCTCCAATACTAGCAAGAATGGGTCTTATCGTTCCCCAAATTAAAGAGTCTCCAATACCAGCTAAAGGTCCCATAAGTCCTACTTTAATATTGTTGATGGCCTTTTCCATCTTATGTCCCTTAGCATTTTGTTCCTCCATGGCAGTAGCTGCACCGAGAATGGGGTTCGCCATCCACGGATGGGAATTAAACATTTCAAGGTGACGCTTTAAGGCATTAGCACGATCCTCTTTCGTTTTATAAAGTTTTTTAATAATTGGTATCATTGCAAATGCAAAACCTTGTGCTTGAAATCTCTCATAATTAATCGAAGACATAATAAACAAAGAGCGCCAGAAAACTTTACGGATATCCTTTTTAGAGATCTCAGGAATATCTTGCTGTGTCTGCTGTTCTTCCATTATCATTTCCCCCCTTATCAAGCAGTTGCTTTATTATCCATACGATTGACATGAAGCAGAAGAAGCGCAACACCTATGATTCCGACACCAAGTATTTCCATGTTTAAGTAAGCCGCTAAAGCAAACCCAAGTATAAAATACGGAACGAGTTTCTTACTGTTCATCATCATAAACAACATGGCAAAACCGAGTGCTGGTAATATGCCGCCAGCTAAAGTTAAACTGTCCATAACCCAGTTTGGAATAACTTCCATTGCAGCCTTTACAGCATTTACACCAAGTAATATAGCTAAAAAAGCCGGAATAAAGCCCTGTAAAAAGAAGAGAAATGATCCAGTATACTGTAATCGTTCAATTCCTCTAATATTGCCGAGCTCTGCATATTTATCCGCTCGGTGTAACAAGCCAACATTTCCTGTCCATATAAGCATTTGCAATAATTGAGAAGCAACAGCTACAGGAACAGCTAATGCGGCAGCCGCTTCTGGCGCTAAACCAGAAAGAATTGCAAGAGATGTTGAAATGGAGGTGGCCATCGTTGCATCGGGTGGTATGGCTGCCCCGACCCCAATAACCCCTAAATACATAAACTCAATTGTCCCTCCGACAAACAGGCCTGTTTTTATATCCCCTAAAGCTATCCCCATTAGCATCCCAATCACAAGGGGCCTGCTAATCATAGTGCCTCCCCAACCATACGTATCCCACTGGACTACGCCAGCAACAAGGGCAACGACAAGGGCTGTTAAAAAGAGTTCCATACTCTAACCCTCCCTAAATTGTTTAAATTTTGCGGTGAAGTTATTCCTAGCTTCAACAATATTTCTCTATGAATAGATTACTGTTTCGTATTCTGACTTATCAGATAATAATTCTGATAATATATCTAGGTTAATTAATATCTTCCACTGCATTGGCAAATTTTTCTGTAATATATTGAGGTCGAGTAATGGCTGCCCCAATAACCACCCAACTCACACCGATATCAAATGCTTGTTTTACATGTTCAGGCGACGAAATTCCGCCTTCAGCAATTACAGGTAATGGTAAACGATCTACTAATTGCTTCATTAATGTAAAACCCGGTGGTTGTAAATGCTTTGTTTCTTCCGTATAGCCATAAAGTGTCGTTCCCAAGTAATCTACTCCGGATTCAAAAGCATATTGACCTTCTTCATACGTTGCAATATCCGCCATTATTTTACATCCCGTTTGCGCATGTATTGCTTGGACAGTCTCTTTTAAACTGCGTCCATCGGGCCTATCGTTTTTCGTACAATCCATGGCGATGATATCTGCACCAGCATAGGCAACAGAAAGCGCATCCTCTAATGTTGGTGTTATAAACGGTGTATAATTCGGGTAGTGCTTTTTTAAAATCCCTATAACCGGAAGGCCCACATTCTCCTTAATATAAGCAATATCCGCCATTCCATTAGCACGAATACCGACGGCACCTCCCTGCTTTGCAGCCAAAGCCATTTGCCCCATAAATTGTGGTCCATGTAGTGGGTCACCTTTTTGCGCTTGGCAAGAGACAATAATTCCCCTTTTTTTCCACATTTCGGTACTCCTTACTTTTCATATTTTCAAATAGTTATACACAGGCCCGTGTTATGATAGCAGTGAAAAAAGATCCCTCTTTTTGTGCATAGGAGCTATTTGGTAAAACAACTCTACTCCTTTTTCTCGAAGTTGGTTAAATACTTCCCTATCACGATCATCTACAAATAAGGCTTTGTCAATTTGTTCCTTGCCCTTTTGATAATACATTCCACCGATATTAACAGAATCGAAGTGAACACCCTTTTCAACTAATTCCAACACTGCACTTGGTTCTTTAACGATTAACATCGTCTTTTGTTTATTAGCCGTTCCATTTTTTATTGAATCAGCACCTTCCGCTAAACCATAGATTTCTACTGTAACTCCAGCAGGTACCGCAAGTTCTAATAACATCCTTTGCATCTCATCATTCGCTACCTCATCATCAATGACCATAATCTTTTCAGATCCGACATTCCGAATCCAGGCAACTGCAACTTGACCATGAATCAATCTTCCATCTACACGTGTAAATACGATCGCCATTATTCTTCCCAACCTTTCTTCTTACTTTAAGAAATCATCCCATTAAAGCGCTATCATTTTTTACAAAAAAAAGCATTTCACCCCTTTTCCAATTTGGGTAAGTTCCCATATGCCGAATCATCCAGCCTATTTTGCTTATCATTCATCGTGCTCATACTGCTGGGCTACTATATTATATATAAATGTATATTTAAATATGATCAGAAAATTTACATTATTTATACACCCCTCAACATCTATAATAAAGTAGACCCTCTCTTGCATAGGCTCATCCCAAATCCCCCCTAAAATAAGCAGCATAAAGGAACAAATTAGGAGCCTTTCAAATTCCATAAAAATCCTACCTCATCTTTGACTTGTAATCTTCCGACTTTCCCCCATAATCTTTTAATTTTCATCCGTAATCTTTTAACTTCCTGATTAATCACGCGACTCCCACAGCTATACTTCCAACTTCCCTCCGGAATTTCCCGACTTCGGCCAATAATTTACCGAATAAATCTTCTAAAAAGTTCTACTGTAATCCCACTGTCCATTATGTACGTGGAATGAAAATAGTCGGAATAGGACATTCTCTGAATCTCATAAGCTCGTATAAAACATCATAGAGGAGCAGATTCCTGTGGCATCTATTACCTTTAAGGAAATAATAATTAAGGATGTAAAAGTGGATACTATGAGGTTTTATTCTTCCGAAACTATAAAGAAATATTATTCGGCATTAACAAATGGAACTACAACATGCGTTATTAAGGTTGAAAAAGTAAAAAATGATTATTTTCTTATTGGTGGGTTTCCATATTATTATGCAGCATTAATAAAATCCCCATATACAAAAGTTAAATGTCAGGTTCATGAATATAAAAATCCCAAACAGAGGGATCGATTAATCAGAGCACTTAATAATGCTTTTGTCGAACGTAATCGAGACTGGTATTTATTTAATTTCTTAATAAATCAGTTGAATGAATTAGGGGTTAGCGATAATGAAATAGCAGACAAACTGAGATTAGAATTGACCACTATTACTTCATATAAATTAAATAACAAAATGAAACCATTTTATCAGGAGTATGCAGCTATCAACAAAGTGGAACGTTTATTTAACTGTATCCACGATAGTCCAATTTCAGATCAACACAAAGAATTTTTATACAATGTAGCTATAAAAAATAGGAGCCTTACCCAATCTGCTGTTAAGGAATTCTGTAAGTATATAAAGGAAGGATATGTTTTCGATGTGGAAAGTGAATTTGCGGATAGTATCTTCCTAGAGATCCTTGATTATAACTCATACAAAAAATCTAATTATTGGAGGGTTATTTCCGAAAAGCAATCTAGAAATGATGGATCACAAAATAAAAGCTTTGAGTATGATAATAATAATTTTTCTTCGTATTTTAATTAACAATACCGAGCTCTGGGACAATTTTAAACTGTTCAAATACCCTAACACCTAATCCGATTCCTAGCCCGCAGTATGGATAAGCTTTAAGGGCCAGGTTCTGAAGTAATTGAACCTGGCTTATCTTATATTTATTAAAACTCTGAAAGGGACTCTTTCGACTTTACTATAGTATCTCGCGAGTCCAAACAATTTCCTTCCATCACTGCATGGGAATTTCTTGACTTTGAACATTATATCTCGCTGAATAATTTTTTCTAAAGTAATTTAAAATCCTATTTCTACAAACAACTCTGACTAACCGTTAACATTCTTTCTGATTGGCTTATTTTTCGGCAATAGAGTTGGTTTGGTATTGAGCGATTAGCTTATCCAATTCTTTAGAGACAATTAATACTTCTGGCGATTGCAATCCCAATTTTTCAGCTAGGACAAACATTTCTTTTCTTTTTTCTTCAATTTCCTTTTGTAGCACTGCAGTGGAATATACCTCTATCTGTCTATTAAGCATTTTCACATTTATCATCATGTATCATTTTTCCTGTTCACCTCGAATCAACAATCTTTGATAATTGTGCCTATATAGATGCCCTGTTAATAATGTTGCCAAGTCTTTGCCCTCTTTAACTTCTAAAGACTCCGTTTCACGGGGGTATATAACTTTCTGACTTTCTATTCTATAAGTTAGAATTTCCCTCATTATGTGTATGTAAAAAACACTGTATAGGTGCTTTCCCCCAACAGGAATAGTGAAACCTTCAACCTCTCCAATTCCTATATAGAAATTAAGCAACTGAAAAATACTTCTATCGTAAACCGTTCACATATCCCTCCTCACCAACTTTAGAACTATTACGAATGAATCACCACTATATTATTCCATTAATGAATAAAAGTCAACCGTTTTATACATATTAGTTCTAAATGGTAAATCTTCATGAGAAGTAATCATGTTCTATGTAAAATATAGGAAAAGGGAGTATTAAAGGAGTTTCAAATGAGGAAAGTACAAATCGGTGAGCAATTAAAGAATTTAAGGAAGGCTAAAAATCTGACATCACAAGAACTTGCAGATAAAGTGAATATCTCGCAATCATATATTAGTCGTTTTGAAAATAATAGAGCGATCCCAGATATCGAGATGCTTGATCGGATTCTCCACGCGCTCGATACAGATTTACCATCCTTTTTCTCAATGGACCCTAATGAAGTGCCTGCAGATCTTATCCAATTAATCAATACTGTCAAAACCTTAAGTCCTGAGGCTAGAATACAATTAAATAAATTTTTGACTTTAGTAACAAATGAAAAGGACAATGAAGGTTACTAACCCTATCTCAGTGTTATGAATGAATTTAAAAAATCCACCTGTTGACGGTGGATTTTTAAATTGGGGAATCGCAATAGGAGATTTCTGAATCAAAAGAAAAACACCACTCGAAAGCAATGCCTTTCCTTTTTCTCCTCTTATTTTCCTTCTCCCTTCGCTTGATCGTTTGGATCATATACCGCTTCCCTGTTTTTGATAATCTTAGAAGTGGTTTCTTCTTCCCAATAAACTTCTCCTTTTTCAATTTGTTTCAGCACTTTTTTCCACTCTTCTGGAGGGAATTTGCTTTCATCCGAGCGTTTTACCGAAATTAGTTCATACGAACCTCCTGATGCTTCTCCTTTTACTTGACTATCGAGCGTTCCTTCTTTGGCTTCCACGTTATCATCAACGACTGAAGGAACATGTTTTGCCGCCATAGCAGATGCAGTTATCCCAATGCCGCCAATAGCCATCATCATTAAAACGGTTAGTATCAACGCATGCTTCTTTATTTTTTTAACATTCAACATCATTGTCAATCTCCTTTCAATATCTTTTTTACTTTCGGATAAAAAAATACCAAATGATGTAGTTTTTGCTTTTTGCTCCACCATACTCAAAATCGTTTCACCATATCGTTTTCTTTCAAGATGAGACATTTCAGAAACCACTTCCTCATCACAGGACAATTCACTCCATACATGAATCTGCTTACGAAGCATATGGATGAATGGATTAAACCAATGGAGTATACTCGCTACTAAAACTAACATTTTCGTCCATAAATCTTTCCTTTTAAAATGAATTAACTCATGTTGTATGGCCATATCTAATTCAATCGTGGACATTTCATTGAACGGTAAAATAATCGTTGGTTTTATCAATCCAACCAATACAGGACTTGTAATACGAATGTTGTATGCAAGCTTCACATTACCTTTGATGTTCATTTTCCGTAAGTTCAAATGAAGTAATTGATATGCTTCGCCATTCTCTAAGACAGGTAAGCTAGTCCTTTTTATTTCCTTCGTAAATTTGACATAGCAGTATATATACCAAGCACCAAATACAATTACCCCGCACAACCAAACAACTAATATTCCCAACGCAAGTTCAAGAGGAATAGATTGTTGAGTGATCGCTTCTCCTAAGCTTACAATCTGTGTTTTTATCTTTACTTCTGTTGACCAGGATAAGTATGGGATCTTTTGGCCAATAAGAAATATAGGTACGAGATAAAATAACAAGGCTAACTTTCTGTTCAAGTATTGCCATTTTGCGGAAAAGAGATTTCGTGAAATCGTACTCAATAAAAGTGTGCAAACCATAACAGCAGTTCCTGCAACTGATAACATGACAAATGCTTCTACCCAGCCATTCATTTTTTTGCACCTACTTTTTTGAAAACCATTGCTTCAGATCACTAATTTCATCTTCCGGAATTTCTTTTCCATCATAAAGTGCAGATAAAAAATTTTTAACAGAACCTTGATACATCACGTTGAGTAAGCTTTGCGCTTCCCATCTTTTGTACTCTCGTGGAGAAAGACGAGGAACATAAATGTTTGACTGCCCTTCTCTTTTTACTAATAGCAATCCTTTATCAACCAGTCTTGCTAAAAAGGTCGCTATCGTTTGTCCTTTCCACTCTTTTCCCCTTTGTTGAACAAAAATTTCCAACAATTCACTCGATTTAAACGGACGGTCAATTTCCCAAATAACTTGCATCAATTCCATCTCTGTTTCTGATAACTTTTGAAATTTTTCCAAAGTGTACACCTCTTAATCCACTGTGTGCGTCCACGCCATTATTCACTACATTTATGTAGTGAATAAAACATACTACACAGTTGTAGTAGTTGTCAATGTTATTCTGGAGAAAAATAGGAATATAGGGAATTCATCCACCATTTTATTCCCAATCGACTACACAGATAATACTTAACGAATTGTTATATAAATATGACATAAGCATAAATCAACTGTCTGTTAACTGTTATTAGGCGTGCGACCCTAAGTGAAATCGCTAATGGCAAGATTCAACGCATTCAACTGGAACATATCGAAAAGATTGCAAATGCACTCAATATCAAGGACATTAATGAAATTATCACTTTAAACATAACAAACGATTCCTATAGGTTGCTCCTTTATTTTCCGATTACTTTTTTTAACGTTTCATTTAGGTGTTATGGGAGTATAGAAAAAGAGAAGCGCTGACCCGCCTCTCTCTGCAACCTCTAACATCATGGTAGTTGTCAAAGCTTATTTTTCTGAGAACCACCCTTTTGCTTGTGACGGCGTAGGGTGGTTTTCTTGTGTTCTAATCTAAAATTTTTTTACGAACAAATGCGGGAACATATTCAAAGTAAATTATTGCATCACCGTACTAAAGTAAGTTAAGTCAATAAAAAACTCCCACCAAGTCAATCGGACTCAGTGAGAGTGTTTCTATACCTTTGATCAATCCAGCACACCATTACTCTTGGTAATTTGGCATAGTATGCGGTCATAAAATTTATTCCTCATTGATTAATTCTGCTAATTCTGTTAAACCGCCATTTCAAGGCCCAAGATAAGTTCCTTTTGTAAATTCATATGTCCAATCATAGGTTGCCCGCGCTTTCGGATCTGTGCTGTAAGCACCGCGGTAATACGTATCTCCGCCTTGGTAATAGGCTTTAAAGGCATTGTCCATGTAACCAAAATCAATACCGCCATTTAAATAGGCTAAATAACGTTGTCTCCATTCCTCATGATAGATGACTTCTTCGTTTACTTCAATCTCGACTCCCATACCATATCGTTTCGCTAAATTCGCTGCCGTTTCGATACGTGACGGATCTTTACCATCAAAGAAGTAACTTGGTTGCATCGCAGCTGCTCCAAATCCAGATTCTTCCCATTGATGGGAGCGAACCGCATCCATATATGGCATCCAAAGGAAGGCAAGTTCTTTTGCTTCTGTTTGCTCTTTCATCCAGTGAATCATATCAATTTCATGTGATGACTGGAGATTTACCTTTTCACTTAACCAATAAAGCCCACTTAATTCAAGGTGACTATACCCAGCTGCTTCCCAATATTCCGTCGCTTCATTAATATACCATTCTAGCGCTTTTTGTTTATTTCGATAGGCTTCATCATGGCCAATAAGGTTATAATCGAAAATTTCCGTTTTCCCATCCCCATCCACATCACCAAAATTCTGTTGATTCATCGAGGGATATGGAACCATTAATATAACTTTCACTTTATGATCAGGCTCTTCTAGCTTAGTGGCTACCTCTTTTGCAGCCTCATTTAATTGTTCCATATCACCATCTGGTGCAAATGTTTTATCCAAATACCATTGCCAGTCGTCCTTATTCGTTGGAATAGACACTTCCATAAAATCTCTTTTATTTGGGGACTGTAATCCTAAGAAAAGAACACCATCAAAAAACCAATCTTGTGGCTCACCAGCTTGATCAACATAGCTGACATATGGAAGAAGTTTATCCTTAGTCCAATCTCCAAACCCATTCGCATACCAACCATTGTAAAGTAAAACAAGGTTATGGATGCCGCCTGTTTGCTCACCTGGTTTTAGGTAACCAAGATCAACTTCTGGTTTATTATTATTTGGCGGGAGGGATTTTGCATTTTTATCTTTGCCATCTACACCAAGGATTTCAATTTCATCTAAAAAGACCCAAACATCTGTTGTAAACTTCACTTGAACGTATCGCGCGTAAACCATTTCCGCATGCTTGTTACCTCTTGGAAGACCATCGATGCTGCCGTCCCAAATATAGTTTTGAGTCAATGCTGTTGGACCCGTTTTACCTGTTTCAAATAAAGGTATTTCTGACTTTATTTCAGCGAGTTCTCCCCAATCATGAAGATTTTGAGAGACAGATATCGTTACCTTTTCAGGAAAATGGATTCCTACTGGAGTATCTTGCAAAAAATGAGCCTTCACTTGTCCAATTGACTTTTTCTCCCCCAAATCAAAGGTAACCGTTCGTTCTTGTTGCCTTAAATGCCTTTGCCAACTTGGGTGATTAAAATCAAGACTTCCATAATTTCCATCTGTCAGTTCATTTCCTGTATCAATCTCTCCTGTTGGAGCAGAGATTGTGTAAGGAAGTCCTAAGCCTAAATTTCTCAATTCGCTATTAGCTTTTTCTTTTGCACTAGCAGCATTCCCAACAAATAAAAAGAAAAAAAACATGATGCATACGACAAAGATGCTTAAATGTGGCTTCAATCTCATTTTTTCATACCCTCCTTATTTTTTAAATAATATGTGATTAAACTTCCATGCATGATTGTCACATGCCTGAGCCCTTCCCTATTCCCTCGCCTTCATATCCGCCACAATCGTGTTATATTCTTTTTCCATTTGTCTAAGAAACGTGACGACATCTAAATCAGAAGTGAGAAATTCTCTTGCTTTTGCGGTAATAAAGTTATCGCCATGGAAGGTTACCTGTGGTCCATATTTGGAATATAGATAGTACTTACTCTTTCATTACTAAAACTCCTCTCTCCAACCCCAATTTTGCTTTTTTCCCTTTCTTTTCTGTCTCTATCTAGTATTATTTTCAATTTGAACCCCTCATGACTAAAAGTCACGAGATCCTAAGTAAAGAATCCAATCCGCTTCTAGTAATCGAAATGACAATCAGAATCAGCAAGAGTGTTTCCACCTCAACTTCCAGAAGTACCACCAGTACCATCAATTTTTAATTAGTATGACTATGACGCTTAAGCGCACAAAAAAGCCCCCATATTGATGTGACCCCTAAAAGTTAGAGTTTTATATTATGCAGCTAACTGGCTGGTGTGAAGACGGTATTGAACCGGGCTCATGCCAGCCAATTTCTGTTTTATCCGTTTGTTGTTGTAGTACTCGATATAAGCTTCAATAGTCCGTTTGAGCTCCTCATATGTGCGTGGTGATTCGCCATAATACATTTCCTGTTTCAATAAACCAAAGAAATTCTCCATAGGAGCGTTGTCCAGACAGTTTCCCTTCCGTGACATACTTTGAAATACTTTGTGTTCTTTCAAGGTCGACACCCATTTACCATGCTGATAATGCCAGCCTTGATCTGAGTGAATGGTAGTCCTGTATTTGGCATTCTTTACAACGTCAAGAGCTTCCTCCAGGGGTTTCATCACAAGGTCAAGTGTCGGACGCATACTTATGCCATACGATAGAATCTCCCCATTATACATGTCCATTATTGGACTAAGATAGAGTTTTACCTCATCTGAACATTTGAATTCTGTAATATCTGTAGTTAGTTTTTGATAGGGGATTGAAGTATTGAATCTGCGGTGAATTCGGTTTTTCACCACTGTACCGATACTCCCCTTGTACGAACTGTAACGACGTGATTTTCGGGTGAACTTATTGCCTTTCAGTCCCAGCTTTCCCATTATGCGTTGCACTTTTTTGTGATTTACTATGATGCTGCGATTTTTTAATTCTAGTTGAATTCTACGATAACCATAGTTCTCGTTGTGCTCGTTAAAGATGGATTGAATTGTGTTCTCTAGCTCTTGATGAGGATTCCCCTGCTTCAATCGTTTTACATGATAGTGATAAGATGACTCGGGAATACCCACGATCTGAAGTACATCCTTCAATTGAAATTTTTCTTTGAGTTCGAATGATAACGCTGCTTGTGCTTTTCGAGATAACCGTCCGGATCTATCTGAAAAGCTCGCAACTTTTTTAGGTACTCCACCTCCAAACGGAGTAGCTCATTTTCCCGTTCTAATTTCTGTTCACGTGTCATTTTATCCTGTGCTGTTGGCTTTTGGATTTTCTTAACGTTCCTCACTTTATCAGGCATAATCGGTCGTCCTTTCGGGTTGCTCAGGGCTTCAGTACCGCCTTCGAGGAATTTCTTCTTCCAATCAGCGAGCATCGAAGGATTCGTCAATCCGAAATGGAGTGCTGTTTCTGTCTGTGAAGCGCCTGTTCTTTTCATAAAGCTTAATACATCCAACTTGAAATGAACAGAATAAGATGCATTCTTTTTCTTTCGGAATAATCCCTCCATGCCAAATTTCTTGTATGCGTTGACCCAATTGATGACCTGTTTCTTCGACTTCACGCCATGTTTTTCTGCCAGTCGTTTATATCCTATTTTTCCTTCTAGATATTCACGCACCACCATCACCTTAAAATCATCTGTATATTTAGCCATAATAAAACACCCCAAAAGTTAGATTTTGACTCTAACTTTTGGGGTGCACTTCAT
>NZ_LN831197.1:3548291-3569500 GCF_001375535.1 Bacillus niameyensis | reverse complement strand
ATGCATCTTTTTCTTTCGGAATAATCCCTCCATGCCAAATTTCTTGTATGCGTTGACCCAATTGATGACCTGTTTCTTCGACTTCACGCCATGTTTTTCTGCCAGTCGTTTATATCCTATTTTTCCTTCTAGATATTCACGCACCACCATCACCTTAAAATCATCTGTATATTTAGCCATAATAAAACACCCCAAAAGTTAGATTTTGACTCTAACTTTTGGGGTGCACTTCATATTACATTATTTTGGGGGCTTTTACATATGAGAATTTTCTAAGTACCTTTCTATGAGTTCCTTGTTCTTAAACTCCCTAAGCGTTTCCTGATATCTTATTTTTTCTGCCTCAGCTTGTATCTCTCGTTTCAAAGCTTCATAATGTTTTTGAGTGATGGCTCTGTTTCTATACGCTTGGTCAATGACAACTTTTCTTAGTTCAAGGTTAATTGTATTCATCTTCATTCCCCTCTCTATCGTCCTCATCTCTAGTATAAGCAGCTTCATCGGAAGACGTGAATTCTCTTATATACATTTCTACACGGAAGCTTCATCATATTCTATTAAACCCGTAATATAATGATCCGTCATGGAATTATAAGCTTGTCCATTTCGAAAAAAAATTGTTTCTCTGCTCCTTTTAACGCATGGTTCGTATGAGTTATTTAAATTGCACTAGAATCCATAATCCTGCTACGATACAAGGTGGTCTCTTGACTCTAAATGGAGTCCATATTCGCAGGATTTTTCCGCAGCCAGATGCGATCAAAACCTAAACCTTATTCTTCTACTTCCATAAGTCCAAGATCTAAGAAGACTATTGAAAGTAGGCTTAATAATTTATTTTTATTTTGTTCATTAAAATAATCCTCTTGATAATTAAACACTTTAAGATTTAAGTCGGCAAACTCATCCAGATTAAAATCATAGTCAGCTTGAGCAGCATCAATCTTCCTCAAGGCTAAGTTCATTTCTTTAACGGCGTGTAGAATTGTTTCATCACTAATTTTACTCTGATTAATATTTTCAGCATGTATAAATTTTTTTAATCGTCTGCCTGTTTCAAAATCTAACCTGTAAGAATCAGAAATAAAGTTGGAAACGGTAAAACTTTCAATACAGGGGTAACTTAGTATTAATAAACCTTGTCTATTAAAACCATTTGAGTCCCTTGAACTACTTAAACTCTTAATAGCGTTACGGATCATCTCAGAATCTGTATTCGAATGAGCATCTCTATCAAATATATAAAATATAGCCGCCCGGTCCACAGGGAAATTGTATGTGTCAATTAATAATTCAAACACCTTGTTCAAGTATTCGTTAGTATCATCAATAAATTTAAATGCGGACTCCTCTGTATTGATAACAAATACAGAGGAAGTTATTTCATCCTTTGCATTATACTTTGCCATTCTATCATATCGCTCAAACTGATAATCAAATATACCCGTAAAAATTTTATTTAGTAGATAATATTCAGTCTTTAATCCCTCAACAATAAAAAGAACTTTCCCAATGTTTTTGTCTTTATTCAAAGTTATTTTTTTCATCGCTAAACTTCGGTATCCCCCCAAAAACTCCACTAGTATACATCTTTTCTAAATTTTGAGCCTCTCTAGGCTTTTCAGAAGAAAACCTTTTAATTTTACTTCCATCTATACTAACAAAATCAACTGCATAAAGCTGATCTGGTCTCAATAATGAATTGGTTAGCAAGTTCGTGGAATGAGAAACAAAAATGATTTGGGAGTTTTTGGAGTGTTTCATAAAATAAGCTATTAATAATTCTTCAAGGAAATTATGCAACCCGCTACTGAACTCATCAACGATTAGCATTCCCCCATTTTTTATCACGTGGAAAAAAGAGGGTAAGAGGTTCAGTAAATTTTGGTTTCCTAGAGATTCCATAGGATAAGGGATTGGCTCCCCTACACCCTCACGTTTAAAAAAGATATCCTTTTCCTTCGCTGTAATAGCTGTATACTGGCCTGAACTTTTATTTGAATATTCTACTCTTTGGTTAAAATTGTAGACCTCAAAAAAACTATTTATCGATTCCACTCCTTCCGCTTCCAAATACTCATTAAGTCCTAAAGGAAACTTTCCTGGAGAAAAGACTTGCCTTTTATATCCATCCAAATATACAGAATTAAGCAGAAATAGAAACCATTCTTTCAAAACACTATTATTTCTAAACTTAGTGTTGAAATAAATCTCTCGCAATAATAAAGAATTCTTATCAATGTCGCTATAGATTTTTGCTTCGGTTATTTCTGTTTCTGCGCTACTACCAACCCTATTAAGGACTACTCTATTATCGATTTTTAACTTTTCAATAAAAGCTTCTTCCGCTACATCGTATTGAATCAAATAATTAATACTGTGACCTTTAATATTAAAATCATATTCCAAAACAAAGTACGTTTCTTTCGAAAATAAGCAGTGATAAGTAGATAAGTTTAAATTCTTTTCAGCAAAAAGCATATCAAGGAGAAACTTCAAACCACGAATTATATTTGTTTTTCCCGAAGCATTTGCCCCTACAAACATAACCCCTTTTAAGGTATCCTCATAAATATTTTTATCCGATAAAATTTTATAATTTGTCCTATCTATTTCAACGGTGGTGTCGATTTTAAATGATGTAAAATTATCCAATCTAAATTTTGTCAGCATTTAAATCCCTCCCTCTATAATTAATTATACAACATAAATGTAAAAAATATACACTTACGCATAAATGTGTGTAATTTTTTTACACAACTAGATGAATATATTACCAAGATGAAAAATTCACAGCCTCTATAACAGTGTTATTTAGAAATACTTTTGACAGTTTTAGGCTCAGCACCGCTTTCTTTTCAATTAAGGCAACAACTTCCAACAGGGCCCGTGCTGCATCATTTTGATAAATAATGTCGCTGATGCACATGATCAGAGACAAATTTGGCTTAGAATTGGAGATTTTGTCTCCGATAGACCTCCTCAGAGACAAAACTTCGCTTTTTTGATAAATAATGTCGCTGATACACATGATCAGAGACAAATCTGGCTTAGAATTGGAGATTTTGTCTCCGATAGACATTCTCCATTCTCAGAGACAAAACTGCGCTTTTTAGTAATGTTGCGAAGCTTGTCAAATACGCGCTTTGCATTCGGATCCTTCGCGAATAAACTTCGCCTGTTTCCAGGTAGGTGCTAGGAATAGCGAGCTGTGCTTGCGGAATCACCTATGATCGTTCAATTGCTTGACCTTAATATTGGAATCCATCAACAGAAATCTTCAATATAACGTTTTATTGTAGTAGAATTTTAAAAAAGTATTCTTTTTTAAAGTCCAAACGGATGGTCTTTTTATATTCTGAATTACGCTAGACATGCGATCATAGGGTGCCCTACGTAAAATGTCTCACTATACATATATAAGTTTTGATAAATTAAGGGCACCCCCTATAGGCTTTACAACTGGAGTATTAAGAACAACCCTATTTGGAGTCATATTCTCAATTCTTTATATTGGAATCGGTTCAATATTGCCGCTCGTCATCTTTCATTTCTTAATAAACTATGTGGCAAAATTAGGCGATTTTAAAGCAGAAAATTAACTTGATCCGCTTGGAGAACAATTTAAGTTATTAAAAGTCAAGAATCGAAATTAGGTGAAGAGGAAATTGGAAATTCGGACAGCAATCAAAATGCCAAAGCCAGCAACCATTGCGATTATTTTTCTTGTCGTGATAACGATGTCGTTGTATGGATACTTTCGTTTTGAAGGAAGCGTTATATACCCTTCTGTTCAATTTGGTATAGAAGCAGATTTTCTATCAGAGGCTTACTTTTCCGAACTCTCGGATCAATATGATCAAATTCGCTCAGAGCATCGAAAATGGTATGTATTTGACACATCGAAAGCAATTGCATCGCACGCAATTCTAACGCATATGATGGATGATTTGTTGAAAAATCAAGAGCTCTTAAATGGGCATAAGCAATTTGATCTGTTTTTTGAAACATTTGATCAACATGTCAAACAGCTCCCTTACATCACGGAGGAGCTTCATTACTTTCGCAACGAACTGAATCAATATGGAGAGGCACCAAAACAATTAGAAGAAATGATTGAATTAGCAGCATGCGGCAAATGGCAGCTATTTAGCGCTAAGTATCACCGATATGAAGTGAGCGAATATGACGCTGATTATAATGTAAAATTTATATCATCGAATGGTCGTTTCGAAGTTGTCTATCATGCTGAAACAGGTCAGATTGTAAATGATCCGGTTAACATGGGCACCTATAATTATGCGCCTGGCAGCATCATTCCATGGAAATATTACCAGCATCATAAATATGATAAAGTCCCTTGGAAAAAATGGGGCAATACCAATCAGGTTTCATACGAGGAAATTGCACAAAAACAAACGCGACATGGCTCAATACAGCAAAAGGATAGTTCAGATGCGCTCAAACAGCTGATTGAAAACAAAGTGCTAGAATTAGAGTCGTGTCAACAATAGACGGATTTTACAAATCCAAACATTCATTTTTTGTAAAATTCCCCCTCCTCTGTTAAGATGAAAATACTGGAGATATTGGAAGGGGATCAAGATTCGATATGTGGAAGCACTTGTAATGATTAGAAATTGAATAGGCAAGTTTTCAACTCTCATTTAAGAGGGTTTATTTGACTATCTATAATCATTCAAGGACTGCATTTTCGGCTCAAAAACCCCTAGTTAGAGGATGGGCGCTTTTTGTGTCTGTCTTTTTTGATGGGAATAATTATATCTCCTATTGACCTTATTTATGCGTCCTCATTTGGAGGGACTAATTTGAAAAACAATCATTCATTATACAACTTAAAGGATTCTGTACAATCTATCGTACATGCTATTAACCAAGTCCTAAAAGATCGTAATCATCCTTTGGTGGTGTCTTTCGATGGCGGGAGTGGTTCTGGAAAATCGACGTTGGCTTCTGAGGTAGCTGCAACGATAGGAGCAACGATTATTCAATGCGATGCTTTCTTTGCTATCGAAATACCTGACCATGAATGGGATACTTACTCAGTTGAAAAGAAGTGTCGTCTATGTATTGACTGGGAAAGAGTACGTGCTGAGGCCTTGCTACCTTTACTTGCGGGCGAAAAAGCAGAATACCATCCTTTTTCTTTTTCGACTATGAACGGTTTTTCATCTGAGCTAGTGGTGTTGGAACCTTCAAAAGTAATCATTCTTGATGGCATATATAGCTCACATTGGTTATCCGATTTGACTGATCTTACTGTTTTAGTGGATGTAGCTCCCGAGATTCGGCGTAAGAGGCATAATCTTAGAGAGGGATCTGAAGATAGAGAATGGCATTTGCGATGGGACCCAGTAGAGGACTATTATTTTTCTGTTCTACGTACTCCAGATTCATTTGATTTAGTCGTTGGGAATGAATAACACTATTCCGTTAACGGGCGCTTTCCTTGAGTAAGGAAAGCGTCTTTTTGCTTGTTTTGCAAGTGTTATGATAAATGTGATTGCAAATTTGTTTGCCTTTGAATCCTAAGAAAGAAATTATTAGACAAAAGTGAAAGGATGATCAATACAGTACCTAGAAGATCGAATACCGTTACATGATTACCTTGGATAATGGAAATAAAGAGTGTTGTCACGGGAACGAAGTTAAAAAACAAAAGTGCATTTAATGGCGATAATAAACTCACGCCTACATTCCAACCAAGCAAAGCGATAAGACCAGGGAATATAACCATAAACAATAAATGTGGGGTCACTGTTTCGATAGCTGATCCTGATGGAACAGATATATATCCAAACAGCGTTGCGCCTGCTATAATCACAATGGCTGTGAGCGTTCCAAGTAAACAGCTTAACGTTGAATAACGCAAAGCAGACCAACCGCTAAACTCATTTCTCCCCATCGTGTAAATGACCCATCCAATAACCGCAATTAAAATAAGCACGGACGGTATAAAATGATCTGTTGCACTAAGAAATGCTTGAATATCCCCTTTTGTAATCACTAACAGAGCGCCGATAAACGATACAAGTACACATATTAGCGTGAATAGATGGGGATTATTTTTAAAGATCATCCAGCCAATCACAATGGAAATCATCGGCATCAGGGATTCCATAATGGACGCCACCATCACTCCGGGTTCACCTAATAAATCTTCTCCCCAAAAGATTAATAGATTATAGACTGTGAACGCCATTGTACCGAAAAACCATAAGTGAAGGCCTTTTCCTTCAAATCGAAAAGCCTGACTCCCCTCTTTCCATAATAGTATCGCTACTAAAATAATCGTCACAGCTCCATAACGAATAATTGTAAAATAGAAGGGATCAATGTGTTTGAATGCCTCATGTGCTACAGGAAACATTGCACCCCATGAAACAGCAGCAATTAAACATAAAATAGCTCCTAATAATACACTATTTCTCAATTTTCCAATTCCTCCTTCATTAAAGCGGGCACATTCATCATCAAACAATTTAAGCATCTTGTAAAATGAACAATAATGATGATTTCCATCATTTTTAATGATATCATCGGAACGAATACCAAAGAATAAAGGGTGCGAAAAATGGAGTTAAAGGACTTAGAGATCTTTCAGATTGTGGCGGAAAAAGGAACAATCACAGAAGCGGCAAGAGAGTTTAATTATGTACAATCGAATATTACATCGAGAATTCAGAAGCTCGAAACGGAACTGAATACCGCTTTGTTTAACCGACACCGCCGTGGTATGACTTTGACACCTGAAGGAAAAAAACTATTAACTTACAGTAAAAAAATATTATTGTTAACAGATCAAATGAAAAAGGACCTTCAAAGTAAAGAAGAACCGTCTGGAAAATTAGAAATTGGAACAGTTGAAACCGTCATTCATTTACCAAAAATATTATCGACCTATATTAAAAAATATCAAAATGTCGATCTATCGCTATGTACTGGTGTCACAGAAACACTAGTGGAAAAAGTATTAAATCATAAATTGGATGGAGCATTCGTTACTGAATCAGACTTTCATCCCAATCTCCTAGCACATGAGGTGTTTCAAGAGAGGCTTGTTTTAATTTCAAATAGGCGCTCTTCCACACTGGAAGACTTAAAAGAGGAACCGTTCTTATGCTTCAGTAAAGGCTGCGCCTACCGAGCGCGTCTTGAAGCTTGGTATAAAGACCTAAACATCACACCTAAAAAAATGATGGAATTCGGTACACTTGAAACAATCTTGCAGAGTGTTGCCATGGGACTTGGCGTTACATTTGTTCCTGAGTCATCAGTTAGCCATATGGTACAAAGTGGACTCATACAATGTCATCCACTTCCAGACGAATATAGTAAGTTTAAAATTGTCTTTATAAGAAGAACTGACGCTTACTTAACAGCAACAATCGAAAAGTTTATCGAAACATTAGAGACGAATAGACAAGTTTAATCGAATTACTTACCACCCAAATTTTTTTAACCCCGTTCTCAATTCAGTACGGGGTTGTGCTTATTTGGGCATCTAAATTGCTAGAAAACTTAATTCGTATAAATTATCTGAAATAATGAACCGTTTTAATTGAGAATTGTTATCACTTAGTGTATATTAGATAGTAACGAAGAAAATATGGAATAAGGAGAATGAATCATGCAAATATATTGGACGAAAATAAATAAAATTATTGAAGAAACGCCTGAGATTAAAACATATATGCTCGACTGTCCGGAAGGCTTTACATGGGAGGAAGGTGCTCACACCCACTTCGCACTGAAAGGCTTTAATGCTGGGGAGAAACCAAATCGCGGGCTCATTCGCCATATGTCAATCTCGACATTACCGCATGAAAATTCAATTGGCATCACAACACGCATCAAAGAGCAATGCTCTGAATTTAAAGAGGTTTTAAGAAATCTAGAAGTCGGCCATGAAGTGGCGCTCTTTAAAACTCATTCGAACGTACCACTAAAAAGAGAAGGCAAAAATGTATACCTGCTGTCGTCCGGTGTCGGCCTAGCTACCTTCAGACCACTTGTGCTTGAGTATTTTGAAAGTGCAGAGAATATCAACCAAATTCATTCGCTGAACGTTGATTCATCAAAAGACTTCTTATTCACTAATATTTTTGCATCTGCACCTGACAAGAAATTCACATCCCAGTTCGTCGATAGCCGCCAAGACTACTATGAAGAAGTGAAAAAACTTGCGGCAGACAAAGATGGACTTTTCTATATTGTCGGCAGTGACGAATTCCTCGTGCAAAACATTGAAGCACTGCGTGAACAAGGCATCAAGCCAGAACAGATTATGCTCGACAAGCATGAGCGCCAAAAGTCTGAGTTTTTATCATTGGATGTGCCAGTTTAAGCTTAACAGGAGCAATTGTTTAACAACCAATAGCCTAATTCCTCTCATGGAGGAGTTAGGCCTATTTGTTTTTCAGGTTTCTAAAAATTGCTTAGTGTTCACCGCATTATGGGCAGTTTGAACCACTGGCTGTCATTGGTTGAACTAGAAATGACAGAAAGGAATTCGAACGATATTCTTTCGAATTTACATCGGAATTTCGCGACTTCGAACAATAATCTTTCGACTTTGCATCGGATTTTTGCGACTTCAAACGCTATTCTTTCGACTTCACATGAGAATTTCACGACTTAAATCAATAATCTTTCAATTGAATGCGAGCGTGAAATTCCCCGTGCGTTTCTTACTTAAATTCACAAAATTCCTGGGTGGAGGTCAGGCTATATGCTATAGTAAAAGCGAAACTATAAGAATGTTTTCGCCATAAGCAAAATATTTTCAATTTGAATGGGGGAACGATAGTGAAAGTAAGTATCCTTGGGGGTGGCAATGAAGTTGGTGCCTCTTGTTTACATATTGAAATTGCGGGAACAAACTTGTTAATTGATGCCGGTATGAGGATGCATGGGGATCAGCCGTTGCCAGCACTAGGTATGTTAGAGGGATTAGGTAATCCGGAAGTCGTGCTTGTAACCCATGCCCATGCCGATCATATTGGTGCACTGCCGATTATCCACTCCCTTTATCCGAATGTGCCGATCTATGCGACACCGCCGACTATTGATTTAATGAAGATTATGATGAAAGATTCTTTTAAAATTTTGGAACAAAGATGCAGAGAGACGAATACACTTGCCCCCTATACAGAGGAGCAGGTCAATCATTTGCTACAATCCCTTCTGTTTTTTCCAGCAAATGGGCAGTTGCGAATTGGGAATGTCAAGATTACCAGCTTCCGTGCTGGACATATTTTGGGAGCAGTCATGTTTCTAATTGAAGGAAACGGAGAAACGATATTCGTTACGGGCGATTTAAGTTTTAAAGCGGGACGAACCATTCCAGGCGCACAAGTTCCACATAAGATTCAACCTGATGTATTGATCATGGAATCTACCTACGGAAACAGAGCCCATACAGATCGAAATACGGAGGAAAATCGCTTAGCCAAACATGTAGCAGAAGTCGTGGCAAATGGCGGATTTGCCCTGATCCCGGCATTTGCTTTAGGACGGGCGCAAGAAGTCCTTCTTATTCTACAAGACTATATGGATAAAGGATTGATTTCCGAATTTCCGATCTATGTGGATGGACTCGTTACACCTATCAGTAGAATTTATAAAGACTATCCCCATTTCTTAAAAGGCCCTGTTGCCCATCGAATCAAAAATAACGGAGATGCGTTTTTGACGGAAGGACGTTGTAAAGCTGTTCATCCGAAAGAACGAGAGGCGATTTTAAGCGGAAAGCCCGGCTGCATTGTAGCATCATCCGGCATGCTTATTGGCGGAGCCAGTTCGTGGTATGCGGAAAAACTTGTATCGAATGAGAAAAATGCCATCTTCATCACAGGTTATCAAGATGAGGAAAGCCCTGGAAGAAAATTATTAAATATCGCGGATGGAATCGAGGATAGTATCGAGCTAAATGGCCGATCATATCCTGTCAAATGTCGGATTGGAAAATACGGCCTCTCTGCTCATGCCGATGCCAATGAGATGAATCGATTTGTCCAAACATTAGATCCAACTTATACATTGCTCGTTCATGGAGATGATGATGCGAGGAATCAGTTATCCACAATCATTGATCCAAAATACCATCCAACGCTCGTTGAAAATGGGGAAACGTATCCATTTGAAAAGCGGAAGTCCGGAAAGGGAGTTATCGGAAAACGCAATCGAAACAAAACAAATAGTGTACTGAGAGAGAAAATTGGCAGTTTGCTTTTCTATCAAAAGGAATCGGGCGGAACCTTTAAACTAGCTCTTTGCCTCCACGTTCAACCGAAAACGAACACCCTTATATGTCAGACACTTAAGGGGAATCAAAAGAGGATCAGTTTGGGGCAAATAAAAGAAACCATCGGTCAGTGGAATCGCTCTTTCGAAGAATTGTCGGAAGCCGCGGACAAGGTATTGGCTTTTAGCCGCCCCTATCTTATAAAAATCGATTGGGCCACCTTGCCGAATAAAACCCTTACCCTTGAGGAGGTTTTCCATATCCTCCAATTAGATGATATCAAAAATCAATTAGCTGCTGCCTTAGCCCTACAAAGTCTACCGGAAACAGCCATCAAGCAAGTGCAACCGGGTGTGATGGCCTACAATCTGGATGAAACTGTGAAAAAAAGATTAACTAAATTGGATTTGCCCATCCAGGGTCTGCGCGTGAATCCAGCCAGAGCATTGGAGGTAATCCGAAAAGAATGGACAGATCATTCCCATTTTATCCGTTGTGGTGCAGATAATCTCGGAACAGCTGCGGAAACCATTACGATTTATTTTGACTTTCCAGATGCTGTATCAGAAGAGGAACGGTGGGAAATTACGGAAAAGGTAAAAGAAGAAACCGGTTGGCCTGTACAATTCTCAACATCCGTTCGCCAAGATTTACTCCAAGCGGAACTGACAGCATTACTGGGAAATGCGATTCCGTCACCATCCATCCATTTGCAGGAACGTAAAGTTATAGTTGCTGTAGAAGAAATGGAAGATGCCGAGAAAATGATGACCCAATTTAAGCAAAAGACAGGATTTGACTTGCATTTAAAAGGGAAGGATGAAACTAGTCAACAAGCAAGCTTTGACAAAGAGATCTTCCAATCAGGGGCACCATCCAAGCGTCTGGAGAATAATCAAGCGATGGAGGAAGCCAAGAAATGGGCGAATGAGCGGGAACTTACGATTTATAAGACGAGCATCAAACAAATAAGCGGAACAACCGTCATGGAGATCCACTTTATTTCCCCTGAGATTGCTAAACGTCATGAAATCGAGCTGGAGGAACTTTCCTACCGCATTGGGTTGCCTGTCACTTATGCAAAGGCACCAAAGCAAAATGAAATCATTAACTACACATTGCAATTATTGCCTTCAAATTGGACACTTAAGAAAAACCCTTCCATTCACATGGATAAAGCAATGGTCGCCATAAAGCTCACAGATATGCCAGCGATGGAGGAAATAGAGGCAATAAGGAAGAATTTAAATCAAATGACCGGGTATACGTTGGAAATCCAGCTACATTAAATCATAGGAGTATAGATACCTTCTAATATACACAGTGCAGTCGGAAGAACCGCCTCCATTCTTCCGAAGGCGTGCCGAAATGATTAAAACAGCTTGATCGAATGACGAATGGCTTCCGAGGGGGAATTGCCGGTAATTGCAGCAAGACCATCCATGGGTAAAACAGATGTTATGCTCCTTTTCGCCAAAGAAGCGGGAATCATCACTTCCTTCATATTATCTTTTTGTTGGAAATGCCCGATCAACAATTGGTTTAGCGAATGATTGCCTCAACAGGATCAATCAACCGAGTGAAACTTCGGAACTCCCAGCCGCTCATTTTTGAAAAAACAGAGAACCACCCTTTGCTTTCAAAGGCGTTGTGGTTCTCTTGTATTCTAGTATGGTTTTCGTACTGTTTTTAATTGGTTTTGGAAAGTTTCAGATAATACTTGTTCAATTTTATCGTAAGTAATACTAGCCGATAGATCATTATATGAAACCCGGGGTTATTGGAATTAACGCTCACTTTTATACCTAATTTATTAAACAATTTATCCACCCCATTCGTTAATTGGTTATAAGCAAGAGCTGATTCCAAATCCCCTAATTGATATACAAATAGTATACTAATGTACCATTGACTCACTATTGATATATCATATATATTATCTGTAATCGTAACGCCTATAGGGGGTGAATAAATAAGTTTTAAAAAAAACAATACTATCGTTGCTAATGTGACTTCGGATTGACCAATTTGAAGGCGGTTACGAAATGCTATTCAGACTTCCAAAAGGCAATGGATTACCTCGCATTGCTCGTATGTTAGGGTCTAACCCACTACTCAGGCCTTTATTGCAAAGTGGATGAAAGCGAGCGTTTTATACCAACAAAATAAGGGGTGCAATTATGCATATTAAACAGTGTCGAACATGTTTTGTTGTGGCAGGAATACTACTCATTCTGCTAACACTGCTCCCGGTTTCTGTTTTTAATTCTCCAAAGACAGAAGCTGCAAATTTGTGGAGTGAAGAATACGATGCAGCTGAAGGAATATTGCATAATGTCGGAACAGAAAGTTCTGAATCAGGCTATTATGGTAAGGGTTACGTTGCCGGATGGAATAGTGACGGTCAAGCGGTAGATATTGAAGTGAATGTACCGAGTGAAGGAAACTATACGCTTGTATTTAAATATTCAGGCGGTGCAGGTTCTGCCATCCGTTATCTAGACATAAACGGTGTGACGATTATAGATAAAGTTCGTTTTTCTGGAACAGGAGGCTGGGGAGACTGGCAGACAACATATGTAAACAATGTATTTTTGACAGCGGGAAAGCATACAGTCACCCTCGGTTATGATTCTAGTAAAGGAAGTGCGAACTGGCTAAATTATGATAGCTTAATCGTCCAAGAGCCGAGCCCAATGGACGAAGTTGAATGGGGCTTGAATGAAGAGGCTGAGCTGGCGCAAGATTCGCTTCATAAAAATTTTTGGAACAAAGATACTAACCTTTTTAACAATCAATATCCCAATGATCGAAACAATAACCAGTTCCATTACTGGTGGCTAGCTCATGGGATTGATGTATTGATTGATGGTTATGAACGATCCGGTGATCAAGATTACCTTGCCCAAGCAGGCTCCTTATATGAAGGAATCAAAACAAGAAACGGCGGCGATATCCGCAATCACTTTTATGACGATATGCTGTGGATGGCACTAGCTTTGCAACGTCTCCATATCCATACCGGTAATCCGAAATATGAACAAGCTGTCCTCACATTATGGAATGATATTAAGAATGGTTGGAATGATGGATCTGGCGGTGGGATTGCCTGGAATAAATCCCAGCTTGATTACAAAAATACGCCTTCAAACGCACCCGCCGTTATACTTGCCGCTCGCCTATACGATCAATACGGTAAAGAAGAAGACTTAGCATGGGCGAAGAAAATATACAATTGGCAACGCGATACATTAGTTGATCCAACAAATGGTTTTGTCTGGGATGGTATAAATCGAACCGGTAATGGCCAAATCGATAAAAATTGGGCTTTTACGTACAACCAAGGTGTGTATATCGGGGCCTCTGTTGAGCTTTTTGAAATAACCGGCGAGAAACAATATCTCGATGCTGCTGATCAAACTGCAAAAACGACAATGAATGAATTCTCCAATCATAACGGGATTATCTATGAGGGTGGTGCCGGTGATGGTGGATTATTCAAAGGTATACTCATTCGTTATGTAACCGAACTAGTCAAGACAGATGAATCTCATTTAGAATTAGCGGAATGGGTAGTAAAAAATGCAAAAAGCGCTTGGAATCAAACGAAAGATCAATCAGAAATCCTATTTGGCTCCTCATGGGAAGGTGCGATCCATACACCCGTTGACCTAAGTCAGCAGCTAAGCGGAGTCATGTTGTTAGAGAAAGCAGCAGAACTTGAGCCAATCATCTTTGAGAATGTCTCGAAAACTCTATCATTACGGATTGATCAGTATGAAAAAGATGTTCATTTGGAAAAATCACTAGCAAAAAAACTCAGTAATCGTATTAGACAAGTGCAACATCATTACGATAAAGGGCATATTAAACAAGCTATAAAACACTTACAAGATTTTGAAGACCATTTGCAAAAAGGTAAAAGCAAAGGTGAAATTGAGGATTCGGCTTATATAGAGATACAAGGATTAATACACAAAGTCAATTGATTCATGTTCATGTTAGGTCTCTGCTTCGGGTGGTTTTCTTGTAGTAAAGAACTGTTCCCAGATCAATTTCTTTTGGTTTCAATTCTTGACTATCATGAAGAAGGGGACATAAAAAAAGTCGATGAAGTAGCCCCAATACGAACTGTTTCTAATAAGGACGCAAACAAAGAGTTCTTTAATGCTAAAGAAGGTACAATGGTTTATTATTAGAAAAAGGTTCTAATCCTTTTTCTAACAACCCCACGAACAAACGGAGTCAATAGTAGAGGTAGTTACCTTATGCCTCAAAGGCATTTCCTCTAACCAACTTTTGGGTATTATATGCCGTTTTCTAAACATTCTTATTAGTATCTAATAGTCTTAAAAAGGAGAAATGCATGTGGATCAGTGGAAAATAGGCCCCACTATTAAAAGATTAAGGATAAGTGAACAACTTTCTCAAGTAGAACTTGCCTTGCGAAGTGAGCTTGATGAAAAAACTATTAATAAATTAGAAAGGAATCAACAAGAGCCACTCTTCCCTACCATCGTTGCCCTAGCTGAGGCTTTTAAAATGCTTCCATCTGAGTTCATAAGGGAAATAGAGAAGGATGTCTTTTCTGACAAAGAGATGTGAAAAGCGGGCGTAAACTTGTAAAAGCATCCTCTAAATTGCATCTATGCTGACTTTATCGTAAAAAAGTTTCACAAGGACAATGCGAAGTCGCAAGTACCGTGCACCTTCCCTTTTAATTATGAATAGTTATATGTATAATGGACATATTCTAAAAAAAGAGAAGTGCGCTAACACTTCTCTCCCCAACTGCTACCGTCAGAGTGGTGGTTGTCTAAAAAAGAGTTATTTTTTACGAAAGCCACCCTTTAGCTTGCGACGGCGTTGGGTGGTTTTCTTGTGTTCTAGTATGTTTCTCTGAAAGAAATGAGCACTTAATGCACGGACAATCCCTTTCAGAACTTCACGTAGAAATTCAAGAAATGTTTCCATGGTTTCACCTCCTTCCCTAGAAAAAAGCGAAAGAAGAGTGACAACCAACCACCCTCACAATATTCAGTTGCTAGCTTAATATTACCATAATATTCTTTAAACTACCGAAAAAGCAAACGTATATTCCTAAATACTAAATATCCATCAGCATGAATTATAGTAAAGCAAAAAGTTCTTATTAAGTTATACCTATAAGCTATGAACATGATACTTTATTCATATTTCTAATTTACTATTCTGATTGTTTATAATAATATTAGATAGTTATGTCATTCATGTGGTTTTGCTGTTATCGAATGTAATTAGCTAGACTATATTTTTTTAACCTATTCAATAAACAATACAAAAAGATTATCGGGATGGGGGAAATGTGGATTTTTTTGTTTGTGAGAAAGGGTGATTATCGACTGATGAAGGGAAAGTTTTATGTTGTCTTAGTTTGGGTTCTTTCTCTATCTTTTCTAGTCTTTGTCAGTGGTTGTTCTGTTCAGGAGACTCAAAAGGATACAAATATTATCAAATTGGCGGCCTTATTACCGTTGAGTGGTGAGTTAGGATCAAAAGGGGAAATTCGAAAATTAGCAATTGAGATGGGTGTGGAAGATACCAATAAAAATTGGGAAGAAGAAGGATTGGATCGGCAATTCGAAATTACAGTTGAGGATAGTCAGAGTGATCCAGAAGTTGCTCTTTCAAAAGCAAAGAAACTATGGAAAGAAGGGCATGAAATCTTTATTGTTGGTTCAAGTGCAGAAGTAGAAAGTATACAACCTTGGGCGTCTAAAAAAGGTGCTATCGTTATCAGTTATAGTAGCACTTCGCCTGCACTTAGAATTGAGGGGGATAGTGTCTTTCGGATGGTTCCTGATGATACTGAACAAGCCAAAGCATTAGCAGATTTATTGGAATATGAAGGAATTTATGGGATTGTCCCCGTTTACCGAAATGATATTTATGGTAGTGAATTAACTAAACATTTTACGGAAGAATTTGAATCACTTCATGGAACGGTTACAGAGCCCGTAACATATCAACCAAAGGAAACAGATTGGGAACTTATTTCCAAAAGAATTGCAGA
Organism: Bacillus niameyensis; assembly: GCF_001375535.1. Classification (GTDB taxonomy): domain Bacteria; phylum Bacillota; class Bacilli; order Bacillales; family Bacillaceae_C; genus Lederbergia; species Lederbergia niameyensis. The sequence continues at coordinate 3,553,181 of NZ_LN831197.1, read as the reverse complement.
TGCAGTGAAGAGTTTGGAAATGGAAAAGGAACGGGTTGCAGTTGTTCTTGTTGCATTTGATGAAATAGCCGATATGCTCGGAACTAGTGATAATGAAGATAGTCTAGAGGGGATCCGTTGGTTCGGAACGGATACTGTTACGCTCAGTCCCGTCATTTTAGAAGATAAAGAAATTGCAGAAAAGGCATCACAAGTAAACTTGACAGGAGTGACATTTGGAATTCCTGATTCAACCTTGTTTAACACGATTCAATCTGAATTGGAAACTGGTACAGAAGGAGTCTTTCTTCCAGATGCACTGTTTGCTTATGATATTCCAGGTATGTTAGCTTCTGTGATGAATCAACTTAAAGATCCGTTTGACAGGGAAGAATTGCTGAATCATATGATAGAAGGGTCAGCAACTTATGCAGGTGTGACAGGCTGGACACATCTAAACGAAAAAGGAGATCGCAAATACTATCATTATGATATATGGGAAGTTCAGGAAGGTAATGATGGATCAAACAATTGGATTCAAACCGCAAAATATTTAAGGAATCCAGGTTTGCCAGGATACATTTCTCCCAATTAATTCTTAAAATAATGGTGAAAGGTGATGAAGAAGATGAACATGTGGATTCGCAATATAGGAGTAGGCTGTGTTTGTATAGTTTTGACAGTCTTTTCTGGAGTAGGTAACGAAAAAAGTTATGCGGTTGAAGAAGATACTTATGAAACAGAAATGAAGGAAGCACTTGAAGCTTACGAAAATATGGATACCCAATCACAGCAGCAAATGTTGGCTAGTGTTAATAGAGTTGTTCCTGCTGATTCAAAAGGAGAGGACTTAAAAGCTGCGATCATACTGGTTCAGGAGAACCAACTTCGGTTACTAGATAGTCAATTTAAAAAACAGAGTGACTTAGTGAAGGATGGAGACCAACATTTACAAGAATTAAATGAATTATTGCAAGCTACAAAAATAACAGAGGAAGCAATACGAAATAGTAAAGACCCTCAAGAAATAATGCTCCTATTCCAAAATTTAGCTACAGAAATGCGGAATGCGGCTCGAGAATCACGCCAACAAGAATTAAATAAATCAATAGCGGATCTGCAAGCAAAAGCAGAAGAAATACGAAATGCAGCAAATAGCCGATTCACTGAAGCAATCATCCAACAAAGTATTTCAATAGCCGGGGGAGTTGCAAGAGCTGTTGACTCTGAAATCAATGTTCAATCCCAAAATCAACAGATGGATATGAACAGATTACAATCTTTGTCCAATATGCGGAATGAAGCAATTGAAAGGATGGAAAAATATCAGCAATTACAAGGTGCATCTGAAGAAGTGATCAAGAAGGTCAACTAGCTGTATGAAGCCTAAAGTTTACGAGTCTTAATTATTACATATCCATATCTTTGCTTCTTATTAGTAAAAAACTAATGGGAAGTTTTTTCTATTTGGCTCTTAAAATGGATTTTCCACACTATAATCCGAATACCCAACTTTTGTAGATAGTTAAAGCAGGATTTGCCATTTCCATATTGATAGAAAGGTTGGCAAAGCTGATTACGACCATCAGCGAGTACCACAACCTTTCGATTTCCACCATATTTTTCCAACCCCAGCCATATTTTTTCGACTTTCAATGATAATTTTTTACTTTCGTTCGTAATTTATCGATTTTCGATGATAATTTTTCAACATTCGACCTCGATTTTTTGACTTTCCTAATAATTTTTCGACTTTTGACCGCAATTTTTCAACTTTCAATAATAATTGACCCGGTTTCCCCAAGCTTTTACTCTATTTTCTCTTGAATCTAATATCGACCCCCACCTTCCTATATTCCCTAGCATAATAAGGAAATAGGCTTCGATCTCTTATTCTCCTGCGTTTAATAACCTTTCAGAAAAATATTAAAAATAAGGTGTCCTTTTCCCCAACTCATCTCTATATAGAAGGTGAAGGGGGTGAGGGACATGGCGCAAGAGTACTTGAAGACATCAAGTTTGAAATTGGTATTCGATTATGGATTGGACGAGAATGACAAACCTGTCTATAAATCCAAGACTTTTAATCGAATCCGCCAACAAGCTTCGGCTGACGAGCTTTACGAGGCAGCAGAAGCGATCGGTTCTTTATCGGAGCAGCCACTGTGGGCTGTGGAAAAGAACAATACCTACCAGATCGGGTAATAAACAGATTCATTTAGAAAGTGAGGTGAGAACATGAAAACGTTGGAATTGAGTTTTCTTTCGGAAATGGAGAAAACAGTCCGGATTACGATTGATCAACCCGTAGAACCTATTGACCCAGCTCAAGTGAAAGCGGCTATGGACAGCATTATTGCGGCTAATGTGTTCCTTGATACTGACGGAAACGCCTTGACTGAGGCAAGATCTGCAAGAATTATCGAGCGAAACGTAACACCAATTGAAATTGAAATGGCGTAAGAAAAGAGGCTCACTCAACCGTTTGGGTGAGCCTCCCATTTATATAGGAAAGGAAGTGGAAAAATTGTTAGAACAAATTCTCCCGTTAATCAGTGAGATTGGTTTCCCGGCGATTGTAGCTTTTTACCTACTCCACCGGGTCGAAACGAAACTGGATGCCGTCATTCAATCACTCCAAAACCTGCCAAAGCAAATGCAGAATTTAAAAGATTGAGAGAAAATGGAGAAGAAATGTAGCCCACGCATAGGTCGTGGGCTGCTTTTATGTTTTTTTGATTTTGTCCCAGAGACGCACAGCTGGAGGTCAGGCCCTAAAGTTCCGCACAAAAAAGGAAAGGAATAACAACCATTTTCTTGTTGTTCTTCCTTTCCTAATGATAAAAATGTTTTTCTAATGTTTCATAATCGTTCTGGTCAGTTAATATACTAATTGCCCAAGTATACGGAGATTCATGAAACCCCTGTTTATCCTTGATTAATGACTCCTCAACATTAGAATCTTTAATCAATTTCATTGCCTCGGCTTCACTTTTACCAAACTCACTTATTAGTTCATTTGAAATATGATGAACCATTAAGTTAATTTCATTACGAAGTTTGGTTATATTATTTGTATTTAACATTTTATCACCTCCACCTTTTTTTCTTGGAAAAATTCTCACCCCATGTGTTTTAATGCTATCAGAGTACAAATCTATAGTTCCATGATATAAAGGTAGATTAGCGTCATAGTTAATATACAATCGTATTGACTCCAATCTAACTATCTATTTACTGAATTATATCACGAATACCCTGATAATTCATTTGGCTTTTTGTTTAAAATACATTTAAGTACCCCGAATATCGGGATCCATCTACATATAAGATGCCAAGTCGCCAGAACAGCTACCCTGTTTTCGAATAAATTCATACCATTCCGAAATAGCACTCTTTGAGAAACTCTTCTTATACAGACGGTGTAGCTCGATGTAACCCAAAGATCTATTCACTCTAGATACTTAAATTCAATAATGGTAACTGTTTAATCTTATTTGTGGAAAACTGTTGATTCTAATTTATCTTTTACAATTTCCCAAAGTGCTCACAATTATGTAACAATTACTTTTTACTCACGCATTTATGCCCGTAACCCTTAGTGCATCAACTATACAAGATGATGGGTTCCAATTGGGCTTAAGGTGTTTTTTGCCCTACGGAAACATATTGGAACTGCATTCCATCGCACAAAATGTATTCATATATTCTAATTGTCGTGGGGATCGTCCTCGTAAGAAAGTGCTAAAGGGAAATGTAAACTCCCCCCCCAGAAATATGGATTAACCTTTCTTAATAATCTCCCGACTTCCCTATTAATTTTTCAACTTCTCACCGGAATTTCGCGACTTCCCCTGTTAATCTTTCGACTTCTCACCAGAATTTCGCGACTTCTCCCGTTAATCTTTCAACTTCCCACCAGAATTTCGCGACTTCTCCCGTTAATTTTTCAACTTCTCACCGCAATTTCGCGACTTCTCCCGTTAATCTTTCGACTTCCCGCCGGAATTTCGCGACTTCCCCTGTTAATCTTTCGACTTCTCACCAGAATTTCGCGACTTCTCCCGTTAATCTTTCAACTTCCCACCGGAATTTCGCGACTTCCCCTGTTCATTTTTCAACTTCCCGCCGGTATTTCGCGACTTCCCCTGTTAATTTTTCAACTTCCCGCCGGAATCTCCCGACTTCCCCTATTAATCTTTCGACTTCCCGCCGGAATTTTGCGACTTCTCCCGTTAATTTTTCAATTGAATCCCCCGCCAGAATTTCACCACTTCTATAAAATCCGCTTCAAATTCCATTTTCTCTATCCAAAATTCCAATTTGCCCGCTTCTTTCGCCTTTTTGCATCGGTTCCATCCAATAAATTCCCTTTCAGTCATTCGCTCGGAAAATAGCTTTCTATTATGGTGGAGTTACCCGGGAATACATGTAAAGCGCGCTTTCTGAAGGGAATCTGGATGGAAAGCTTTGAGCATGTTTCAAGTCAATATACTCCGATGATTTACAAAATCATTTCGTCTTTGAATATTTTTACAAACAAGGATGAGTTTTTTCAAGTGGGACTGATTGGGTTATGGGAGGCTTATGAGCGGTTTGATTCGGAAAAAGGGAGCTTCACCAATTACGCTTACACCTATATTAAAGGGAAAATGATGACGGAGATGTCGAGGACGAACAGGCACGCGGAAAGAGAAATGCCTGCCCAAGATCAATTGGAATACTTGGAGGCTGGATATGCCCCCTTCTTCATGGAAGAGGATATTCTTCTTTCCTACTGTCAGGCAGCGAACCTAACAGATGGCCAAACAAAATGGGTTCTCTATACATTTCTAAAGGGACTAACGGTAAAAGAGATCGCTTCGATTGAACAGGTTTCTGAATCAACCGTGAAGAAGTGGCGGGCAGAGG
>NZ_LN831197.1:3398183-3546128 GCF_001375535.1 Bacillus niameyensis | reverse complement strand
CTTCCCCTGTTAATCTTTCGACTTCTCACCAGAATTTCGCGACTTCTCCCGTTAATCTTTCAACTTCCCACCAGAATTTCGCGACTTCTCCCGTTAATTTTTCAACTTCTCACCGCAATTTCGCGACTTCTCCCGTTAATCTTTCGACTTCCCGCCGGAATTTCGCGACTTCCCCTGTTAATCTTTCGACTTCTCACCAGAATTTCGCGACTTCTCCCGTTAATCTTTCAACTTCCCACCGGAATTTCGCGACTTCCCCTGTTCATTTTTCAACTTCCCGCCGGTATTTCGCGACTTCCCCTGTTAATTTTTCAACTTCCCGCCGGAATCTCCCGACTTCCCCTATTAATCTTTCGACTTCCCGCCGGAATTTTGCGACTTCTCCCGTTAATTTTTCAATTGAATCCCCCGCCAGAATTTCACCACTTCTATAAAATCCGCTTCAAATTCCATTTTCTCTATCCAAAATTCCAATTTGCCCGCTTCTTTCGCCTTTTTGCATCGGTTCCATCCAATAAATTCCCTTTCAGTCATTCGCTCGGAAAATAGCTTTCTATTATGGTGGAGTTACCCGGGAATACATGTAAAGCGCGCTTTCTGAAGGGAATCTGGATGGAAAGCTTTGAGCATGTTTCAAGTCAATATACTCCGATGATTTACAAAATCATTTCGTCTTTGAATATTTTTACAAACAAGGATGAGTTTTTTCAAGTGGGACTGATTGGGTTATGGGAGGCTTATGAGCGGTTTGATTCGGAAAAAGGGAGCTTCACCAATTACGCTTACACCTATATTAAAGGGAAAATGATGACGGAGATGTCGAGGACGAACAGGCACGCGGAAAGAGAAATGCCTGCCCAAGATCAATTGGAATACTTGGAGGCTGGATATGCCCCCTTCTTCATGGAAGAGGATATTCTTCTTTCCTACTGTCAGGCAGCGAACCTAACAGATGGCCAAACAAAATGGGTTCTCTATACATTTCTAAAGGGACTAACGGTAAAAGAGATCGCTTCGATTGAACAGGTTTCTGAATCAACCGTGAAGAAGTGGCGGGCAGAGGCCAAGAAAAAACTTAAAAATATATATGAGTTGGTTTAATTCGTTTCGGGAAGTGGGGATCATTCTCACTTCCTTTTGAATTATTCACAATTCTGTAACAATTATCTTTTCGCCTACGTCTTTATACCCACAAAAGCGGATATACCAACCTTTCCAGCGGGAAATATCTGACTGAACTTTAGCAAATATCGCTATTCCTTTGCCCCTAGGAAACTTATGGGATCTATACTACATCGCCGGAATTATCTTCTTATATTCTAATAATTGTAGAAGAGTGAATATTACGATGTATCTAATTATATGGATCATCCCCTGTTAAGGGAAGGCAGCCATTTCTAGCAAGCAAATGTAGCATCACTTATTACTCCTTCACTCGTAAAAGTTCAGCAATTCTACTCTTCTGATTTAAAAAGAAGGCAAATGTACTAAAAAGACTATAGGCAATTAGCCAGTAAGGAGCAGATTTATGTTCGTAAAACCACGTTATATCATTAAAGAACAGTTCTTATGGATGACAGGCTATTATGATCGCTATGGCAAAATGTGCACACTTGTCACAGAAACGAAACGATCTTTTATCGTCAACCAGTCCCCGCTGGAAATTCTAGAATTTAGCATAAGCTGTATCGGCTATGAGCTAAAAGGAGCAAGAAACACGGCGAAACGGCTATTAGGAAATGTTCATCATTGCCCCATCCTCGTTAATCCCATCCGCCGAATCGTCTTATTCCCGACAAGATCAGCTTTACACGAAGACTGCATCTGGTTCAACCCCTTTCACATCAAGAGAACAAGAAGCTACAACTACAATACCATCATCATGTTTAGTAACGGAAAAACCGTGACCATCCCAGCAAAATTATCCGCCTTCAATGACAAAATTAAAAGAGCGGAACAACTAGAAGAAATGACAAGGTACTCATCATTCCTTCTTACTTTAAATGAACAACACAATGAGCTCTGGATGAAAGTGGACAGAAGAAATGTAAGCCCTATCAGAACTCATCAATATGGCTAGTACTTCGAAGCCTTGGATGAGGGCAACTTAAGTGCCACCCAGCCTTTTTAAAATCGTTTGGAATTATTTCGAACCTAGCATTTGTGAATGACTCAGTTTCCGTATTAGAAAAATAGAAGTCTGACTTTTGCCCTACATAAGCCTATTGTAATGCTCCAAAATCGAGCATCGCGTCCGATCAAATAAGGGGTTAGGCCCCCGATTGTTTACCTCAGCCAACTTTTGGTCATTATATGCCGTGTTCTAAATATTCTCCTTGATATCTAATAGTTTTAAAAAGGAGAATGCATATGGATTTGAATCAGTGGAAAATTGGAATTACTCTTGAAAGACTAAGGAGAGGCAAGCAATTTTCTCAAGAGGAACTAGGCTTTCAAAGTTCTCTTGATAGAAAAACGATTAGCAATTTAGAAAACAATCAACAAGAGCCATCTTTCCCTACCGTAGTGGCTCTAGCCGAAGCTTTAGAAATGCTTCCATCTGATTTCGTGAAGGAAATTGAGAAAGATGTCCTTGGCTAAACAAAAAAAAGACTAAAATGGCGTATGCTAAGCTTTCAAAAATTTTCTTGGATACTAGGTTAAGAAAAAGGAGATAAGTCATATGGTATTTATTGGCTAACACGATACGGCCTCCGAATGGGAGGCCGCTCCTTTAACTAGAGAATTATTCTTACTTTTCTAGATGTGATATCAGAATCTAAAATCGTAAAAGACGCACTGTATTCAATGGAATATCTTGAAAAGGTTTCGAACAGCCTAAACATCAAGGATATTATTGAGATAATTACTTTAAAAATAACGATTGTTTATAAAGATTGTCTCTCCATCATAACTTTGTATTGGTTTAAAATACACATGTCATACCTGTCGCTTTACGCATGGTAATTAATGCGGCACCGTACTAAAGTGGGCGAGTCAACCAAACACCCCCCCGCCAAGTCAATCAAGCTTAGTGGGAGTATAACTATTCCTCAATTTCATAATTCCATAAACAATCATCCAGTATAAATAATTCCAACAATACACCAACGCTATCAATAAAAACATCCCTAACTTCAGCACTATGCCCTGGTACGAAAACCTGGTGTATTTCGTACCAGGATGGTGAGTATTGCGGGCAGAATGAGCCAGTGAGTGCGGATAATAGAGCCACTATTAGTAAAGGTAAATACTACTCTACTGCCAAATGTAGAGTAAATTCGCTAGTCCGCCACCATTGACTTAACTTACAGTCAATGGCAAGCAGCTACGCTGTGGCTCTGAGTTCCGCAAATGGTGGCTCTTTTATCCACAATGAATGGCTCAAGACTCCGCAGTCGCGGCTCAATTCATCTGCTATAATAGAGAGGATACTCAGTTGTTAGGTTTATAGCGGATATCAATACAAGAAGTCTTATAAGGGAAAATGTCATTAAAAAAACAATTGGACAATCAATGATCATTGAATGTTGAGGTGTAAATTATGTTTCTTCATTCCTTATACTTAAAGCTAAAATACTCTTTACCTACTAAATTAATAGAATTTTGGGATTGGGTTTGGTATTATCGGAAATGCAAAATAAAATACGAGATATATGACTATGGAGATACGTATATGGCAACAGCATCTAATAGAGAAATAACAGTCGTTAATTGTTATGGTAGTACTCCCGAACTAGCAAAGGAAATAGCAACCATGAGACTTCGCGTAGAATTGAATAACGTAAAGGCAGATAGGTATATTAAACAACACTGATCAACGTTTACCGGGGATCAGAAATCTGTAGGAGAGTACCGTAAGAGCTACGCGTGAGCACCTTTATACCGCGATGCCCCTGAATGTGCAAAGCACCTGGATTACGATGGAGATGGAATTGCTTGCGAGTAATTACATAATAACGAAGTATTTCCCAACAAAGTAAAGATATCACGTGAATACACATCTTTAATGAATCACCGTATTAAAGTGAATTAAACCAACAAAACACTCCCACCAAGTCAATCAGACTCAGCGGGAGTGTTCTTATACTTCAACTTCATTATAACCCAATACACGATTATTCCAACAGCAGCACCCGCACTATCAATAAATACATCTCGAACCTGTGCCCCACGGCCTGGCACGAACAATTGATGAATCTCATCAAGCGTAGCGTAAACTAGGCAAATAGCAAAAGTGATTATGGTACTGCCATAGCCAAGTTTTCTGATTAACCTTAACCCATGCATCACGACGAGGCCTAATGCGGGTTGGTGGATAAAAGGAAAATGGTTGAGATTAATAATAAAGATTTAGGACATAAGTTTTCAGGGTTTGAAGTAAAATTTTTTTAATTATTACAATCCCCCTGTCATAAAACGATAAGGCAGGGAATTAATAATACTGTTCAAAATTAATTAGCAAAGGTTGTTCAAAAATACTTGGCGGTTACACTGTCCAGTAGTGTTATACACTAGCCATATAGTCATTTGGCTGGGTGATTAATTCTTCACTGTTAAATTTTCCCTTTATTCTTTCAATAATTCTTATTAGGTTTATGTTACTATCAACATGAAAACGAAGAATAATATCTATTATACTCTCCTTAGAATAGGTAACATCTCTTTTGGGTGACTGTAATATTAAAGAAATTATGTCCAAGACATTCTTCCCACGTATATGAAGAAATGGATTATCCTTTATAAAACGGAAAATTTCCTCGTCATCTTTAAATTGAGGAACTAAATCTCTGAATTCCCCTTTTAATTCAAGCGTTTTTATATCTAACAAACGATGAATAGAATGATCCAATTTATATGCTCTATTTTGCAAATAGTTATTTACTTCATAGGAGTGCCAAGGTATTATTGCTTCAAAGATTTGCTCTAACTGTATTACTTCTTCTGAATTAAACAATTTTAATATTTTATTTATTGATCCCTCCAATAAGTCATTTTCAATACTGTATCCTTTTGTAAAAGTAATTCCTTTATACTCTTCAGGAATTTCACTATAAATCCACATATCTTGATCAGCTAAGAAAATAATTTTCTTTTCCCTTTTAATTTCAGACCTTTTTTCATATACCTTTATTAAGTTTTTTCTTCCACCACATTCGACTATATCTGCATTGGTAACCAAGAGTTGTTGTTCAATCCATCTATAAATTGAAGCATCATATACACCCTCCACGAGAATTGTCGGGAGGCTAGACCCATTAATAGTTGTTATAATTTCATCTACACTTAGACTAGGCAAAGGCATGTTAGAAACCACCTCCTCTATCATAAGATAGAAGTATTTCCTTATCAGAGTATTTTGATAGAATAAATGGAGAGTGAGTAGTGATTATATATTGATTATTTGTGTTTTGTGAGAACAAAATCTTCATAAGCATCCGCTGCCAATCAACGTGTAGACTTATTTCAGGTTCATCAATGAATATTGAAGTGTTATCAAAAAATAAATTATAACATAAGAAACTTAGCATTTGTTTTTCACCGGCAGACAATAAATTTGAGGAAAGTGCCTTCGCAGTATCACCTAAAGTAATTGACTCATTTAACTTGATTCCTTTGTCACTAAATATTTTCCCCACTATATTTGAAAGCATTTCAAAGTTTTTAAAGTGTTCCTTCTTTTCATTTTCTACTTCATTTACTTTATTTTTTATGCTATTAAGTACTTTGGAAGCAGTTTCACTTTCGTCATTAAAATTGTTAATCGTTTCGGTTATATATTTATTCATTTGATTATGTAAAAAGTTGCTATAATCTGAAATTCTTGTATATTTTTCCGCTAATAACTCTTTAATATCATTGGTAGATATTGATGTTATAAATAAATGATTGTTGTTAGAGAGAGACCTAGAAAATCTAGACATGACCTCATCTAATTCTTCTTCAAATGTTCTTCTTCTTGGATAAAAATCTACGGAACGTGAAAATCCCCCTTCAATTCTCCTAAATGTAGGGAAAAATATTGATTTTTCTAATTCACTTAAATGAAATAACTTATCTCTTCTTGATTCAAAATAGGCTCTTCTTCTTTGCAAAGATAAGTTTTCAAAATCATTATCTAAAGGATCAATTTCGTTGTCAATCCATTCTCCGTTTTCATTTTTATAACTATATCTGATATTAGAATCGTAATCAACCGTTAATATAAAGTTGCTTGTTTCTAAATAGGCAAATTCAAAATATATCTCTGAAATTGCGTCGTCCACCTTTCCGCTTAATAAATACCAAAGAAGTTTTAATAGGGTAGTTTTTCCAGCCCCATTCTTACCTGTTAAAATATTTAAGTCCTCATTAAAGTCTATTGAAAATGAAACTTTTTTATTTAAGTTTTCTACTTTGAATTTTTTTATCATCATGAATCTCCTCGTATACTAGTAGTAAAAGCTCCTTCTAGCAGAATTTCCAGTTGATCCTGATCCTCTACATTTCACACTAGAATCCTATAGGTTTTCAAGGTTAGCCTCTTGTTTCCCCATCTTAAATATTTAAGTTTTCCCCCTTGTTTCACCCATCAGATGGGGGAGCCAAGGTGCAATTCAAACTATCAATAATAGATTTATGTGTTCTTCTTATTCGCAGGGGGATGATTCCCTACTCATTCTTTGAAATACCTTAATAAAATATTGATAAATACAGGATGCTTCAGCGTTTTACTCCGTCATTTTTTGATAGCGTTCACAGACCTCCTCATCGGACAATGTAACCAACGGGATCTTATCAGGATATTCCTTTTCCACCTTGCAGACACGTTGTGTACTTCTTCTTAAACCTGCTACCCACCGTTGGTTCATTATTGAAGGTTTAACCACTGGTTGCGCCGCCGTGAAAGAAGTGAGTGTAGCGCTCATGATGGACTTCTTTTCTTTGAGTGCTGATGACGTGATTCCCGTGGGCACCTAGGTCTGAACGTTCTTGATTACCTTAACCTACTGGAGGTTATTGGTATGTTACAAACGCTTGTAGGTGTAGATGTAAGCTTAATGTCCCATCATGACCATTTCATAAAGAGGACGGGTCCACACTTGCCGACTTTTCTGTTTCTAATGTTCAAAACGGGGTCCAAACCCTGATCAAACGAATGCTAAAAGTAGCTGAAAAAAGTCAGGCTAACCAATTGAAGATTGGGATGGAAGCCATGATTTTTACAGCTGGCACCTTGCCCATTATCTACAAGACCAAATGAAAGGCAAGCCTGTATCTACGTACTAAGTGTGGGAAAATTCGCTCGTTTTAAAAAGGGGTACTCATTTTTCTAGACAATCAAAAGTTTCGATCAAATCACATTACGGACCGAAAGAGCCGTCCTCCTAGATTTAATTCACTTCCAACCTAATTCATTTTTGTAAAGGAATATATCGTAAACATTACACCTTTTCGAGTGAAAAAGGTACTTAGATTGATAATTATATTCAAACCAAACGTTTAATTATTGTGTCCATTTAAGTAATTCGTAATATTCATATACCTTTTATAATATTTCCATTCATTTTCTACCATTTTCTCTCCAGTAAATTTTTTTAAATGGACAACTGATTTAAATTCAGGATAATCTTTAGCTGTAAAACATATTTTGTTACTAAATGGTAGTTTATCAAATCGTTCTATTAGCTCATATGAAGAAAGATCCCTATCTGCAAATTTAATAATTAAGTTATCATAATTAATTCTCTTAATTCTATATTCCCATTTTTGCAAAGCTTCTTTTTCGTCTTTATAATGCAGAAAGTGAATTTCCACTTCACCCCCTAACAATCCAATTGGATATTTACCAAAAGTATTATCTTCCAATAGAACTTCTTGATATTTAGACCTAGTGGGGGAAATAAAGATAATCTTTTTCTTTAAATATTCCTCCAAATCTTCCAACAACTCTAGATAATCTGGAGAAAAAATAAATAACCCTACGAATGGGGATTTATAGCTTAGATTATAATTTTGATAAACAAATCCTCCCCAACAGTTATCAGAAATTATCGTAAAGTCCCTATTGTGTAGTTTTCCTTTTCTTATATTACCTAAAATGTTTTGCATGATTTTCTTAATTGTCCTTTTCATACAAGACTCCTTTTTTTTAATTTCTCAAAAATCAACCAAAATAGATGTTCTATTTTTAACTAATATTACCCCTTTTAAAAATTTTCCTTTTCAAGGAATCAATTAGTGTATAAAAGACATCTATCTTCATAAAATAAATTAATACAAAATAGGTAATAATCGCAACAAGTACAGAAGAAAATAATGATACAGTCAAACCATGGTTTATTAATAAGTTTGCATATATAGATTTTGAAATTATGCCCATAATAACAGATGCAATAACTACTTTTATAAAAGTAGTTCCAATACCTTTAAGCCTTATATCAACAACCTTGATTTTCAAACTTCTAAAAAGTAATAATACCCCAATAATAGCGGACACGCTTGTTGCTAATGCAAGACCACCAATGCCCAAATACTTTGATAATATAAGATTTAATATAATATTTATAAACAAAGAGATTGCTGCATTTATCATTGGAGTCTTAGTATCCTGTAAAGAGTAAAATACTCTTGAAAGAACCTCCCTAAGACCAATTCCAACTATACCAATAGAGTAAAAAAAGAGTGCACTTGAAGTGAGTACGATTGCTTCTTCATTAAAAGCGCCTCTCCCAAAAAGAATAGATATTATTTGGTTAGAAAACATCAAGAAACCCACAGTTATTGGTACTACTAGAAGATTAACACTATTAATCGATTCGGAAACAGATTTTTTAAGGCCTTCTAAATTTCCTTCTGAAGACATTTTTGAAATCATTGGATACATTACTGTTACTATAGACATTACGAATATGCCTTGTATAAAGAGAATTAAGCGGTTTGCATAATTTAATGCCGATACTCCACCTATCGCAACTTGAGAGGCTATTGTCCGATCCACTAAAACATTAATTTCATTAATAGATACACCAAGTATTATTGGTAGTGATAAGAATATCATTTTTTTAATATTTCCATCCCTAAAATCAAGAATAAAGTTATACCTAAAATTCCTTCTCTTGACAAAGGGAATTGTAAGAAACACCTGTATTACTACTGCTAACGTGGTACCTATAGCTAAATATATTACATTTGATTTTGAACTAAGAATAATTGAAAGAACTATGATTATATTTTGTGGGATCGCCATTAATGCAGGGATAACAAAATTATTTTTTATTTGTAAATAGCTATTAAAAAGAAACATAATTCCAGAAAAAAAGATTCCAAGTACCGCAACCCTAGTAAAGAGTACTGCTAATTCAAATGTTTCCCCTTTAAATCCTGAAGCAAATAATCTAACTAAGGGATCGGTAAAACTAACAGCGATAATTACTAAAATCAAACATAATAGTAATATAAGATTCAAAACATTACTTGTAAATCTGTCTGCCAAGGTATTATTTTTTTGACTTGATATATTGCTATACATCGGTATAAAACTTGTTGAAATCGCGACCCCAATAAATGAAAACACAGTCCCGGAGATTGTGATTGAAATAAAATAAGCATCACTTATTTCTGAAGCACCATAATAAAATGAAAGTAAAATCTCCCTGGCAAATCCAGATATTTTCACAAAAATCGTTATAAGCATAATGATCAAAGCTGTTTTCTTCATAAGTTCTACCTCTATATCTAACTACAGAATGTAGTCCATGTTTGACTATTACAAAGCAAGATTCTCCATTATAGTTAAAGGATAAAACATAATAAAACCAAGACTTCTACTACTCTTTTTTTGTTACTGCCGTTTCATCTTTTTGATTATATCTATATAGTAGTAAAATCACCATAAAAAATGCTTCACTTAATTGAATTGAAAGGAAAAACATTTGAATAAACATTGATAAAAATATGACTAAAAAAAGCTTTGATTTCCTATTTTTATATAGTTTTATACAAGAATAAAAAATGGATAACCATAATAAAGTAAAAAAACAGAACCCTATAATACCGGATTCAGAAAGAACCTCAAGAACGGTGTTGTGAACATAATTTGAATGACCATAATACATTCCATTATATTCAAAAGTGGAGTTTATCCCTATACCAAACAGCGGATTTTCCATAAAGGTGTTATAGGCGTCTTTCCACAATTCTACCCTTCCGCTACCTCCATCACTCGCTATATTCTCAAATCTTCTAATTATCATGTCCAGAAGGTCAATTCTAAAAAAATCACCTAATTTTGAGAAAACAAAATAAAGTATTGGCAACAATATCAGTGTATTTATATAATATTTTTTCTTACCCTTCCCTATTCCAAGTAAGAAGTAAATTAATATTCCTATTACGATGGAAAGGTAAGCCCCCCTAGAAAAAGTACAAACAATAGATATTGCTATGAATAAAAAACCCAGTTTATTCTTATTAGAATTCAAATTACATAGAAAGTAAAAAAAATAAAAAGTAGCAAAAAATACAAATATATTTGGATCACTAGCGGCTGTTCCAGTTAACCTGGGTATAGATCTATCAAGTAACATACCAAAATATGAAACGCCGTTACCATGGAAGTTAAAATTAACCTTTAACAATCCTAAAAAGTAATATACTAGGGAAAAGAATCCCCCAATTACACCAACGTTAGATAATATTTTTTCTATTGTATTAATATCACACTTATATATTAAACCTCTTGATGCAAAGTAAAATAATATTATAAGGATAAAAGCAAATATATAACGAAGATGTGCTATTGGATAATTAAAGTTTAAAGCTGTTAATATATAAATTAATATATATAGTAGCATCAACCATTCAAAATGCAGTAATTTAGTAAATGTCAAGACCCTTGAAAAAAACAAAATAATTAGGCAGGTAACTACCATATATGGTTTTATCGCAAAACCAACATCTAAATTAAAGTTACCAAAGAATAATGATAGAAATAAAAGTTGAATAAATAATGGAATAATATAATTTTTCTTTACCAAATTTATTACTCAACTCCTTTTAATTTACACTTAAATATTAGGATTATATTAAACATTATTATTAGGTCAAAATCATTAGTCATGGTTTCCGGAAATCCAAATAATGCAAAAAATACCGGTAACATATAATATTGGAATAATCAAAATTGTTCATTAGCATAGCCAATAGATAATACTTATTCCAGTTTTTATGATTTGTTACTAAAAAATTAAAAAAGCTAGGCTAATTATCTTTAACATACTTTTACAACCATAGGCCACTGGCTAATTTTATATAACGCATATTAAAAGTTTTATATTCTATTTATCTTTGAGTTCATTAATATACTTTGCCCTACCCTTCAACATATATTTTATTGCTTTCCTTATTGATATTTCATTAATGTAAAGTCTATACTTCCTAAACGCAAATTGTAAGATTAAAGGAATACTAAAATATCTTGACATTTCATAGTATATGGCACCTTTGTCCCAAAATAACTTCTCATTAAACCCATTAAACCAAGTTGATTCCTCATGTGTTACTATCCCTATTTCTATAGGTAAATATAATATCTTTAGGCCTTTCTTTAAACATTGATAAAGAAAGATATTTTCCTCTCCCATTGAATATTGACCTGAACCAGCTCCAAATTTTTCGTTAAAATAAATATTATTATCGATAATACTTTTTCTTTTAAAAGATATTTCAAAGGATGCAATTTTTAATGATCGAAGATATCCCATTTTCTTTTTCTTACTATAATATGATTTTTTTCTAGAAATATTGGATGTCGGAACAGAAAATACAATAATATCGTAATCTTTGTAATCCTCGTGAGCCTTAATGATCTTATCAGAATAATCATTATTGTAGCTAACATCATCATCAGCAATTAAACATATATCACCTTTTGCATTTTCAAGAGCACGATTACGACTTTTACTTAATCCTTTTTCACTGTATGATAACATTCGAATATTGAACCTGTTATTTTCCTCGAAGTTATCGCAATGCTTAGTAGATTGGTTAATAATTAGTAAATCAGAGTTAATATTCATTTTATTAGCGAAAGCAGCGTCACTTCTATTCATTGTAGAAACCAATACTTCTAAATTCATACTTCCTCCTAATAAAGTAAAGAATAATTATATTATCCTTACATTTTTTACTTCTTCGTTTACTTACAATTTCATGTCTACACATATTATTCTTACTAAAACTCAATTTGTAAACTTTACATACATAGATGCTAATCAGCGAGTAATATTTCAATTATTTTTTTATAGGTTTGAAATCTATCAAACTTTTCTTCGGCTAGTCTGCGACTATTTTTTCCCATAGTCGTTCTTAAATCCTTATCTTTACATAATTTAATAAGTTTATCTGCTAGATCATATGCATTATTATTCTCACAATTTAAACCAGCATTATATTGTGTAAGTAGATTTTGAAATTCCAGAGATTCTTGAGTATTTAGTATCGGTAGTGCCGCAGCAACGTAATCAGCATGTTTATTAATTATACTTGCTGCAGAGTTTTTAGTTATAGGATTAATAGCAATATCGCACAAAGATAATTTTCCTACCATATTTCCATAATTTAATTTTCCTGTAAATTCAAACTTAATATTTGCTTTTTTGGCATAATCCTCAAATTTATTTCGAAGCGGCCCATCACCCATTACAACAAATTTTATATTAGTATACCCTGTATCCTTTAAAATTTTAATAGCATCAATTACACTAATTAAATCGTAACTATAACTAAGGGTACCAACGTATGCAAGCCAAATTTCATCTGGTGACTTTATAGCTGCATTTCTATTTAGTACATGTTGATCAAAGTTAGAAAGCTCTATTCCAAGAAATACACTGTGACCATTCATACATTTATTATTAACTTCTAGTGCACGGTTTACAAAGCTTTGTGAAACGGCTATTATTTCATCTGCAGCTGCATATATTTTATTTGCTTTTCTTTTCATTGGAGCAAAAGCCAGATCACTTAATACCGGAATATTTAATACCATTTTAAAAGATTCAGGCCATAAATCTTGTATATCAATTATTAACTTAATACCATTAGCAGCTGCATATCTACTAAGTATATAGGCTACATCAAGAGATGGTACAACACTATATATTACATCAGGCTTTTTTCTTTTCCTAAGATACTTCAAGACATTATTTGCAAATTCTCTATGGCTTATTATTCGCTTTAAAGATATATTTTTTTTATACCCACTTTCGTGAATTAAAGTAATTTTATAAGGAAACGAGTTTAGAAAATCCTTGTTATAATTCCGTTGATTCTTCGTAGCATGGTAGAAAGTGGATGTTATCACTTCCAGGTCTATACCCGACTCTGATATCAAATTAGCAAGTGTAAAATATCTACTACTAGCCTTTTCACACTCGAAGTGCCAGTAATTTGTAATTAGTAAAATATCCTTCATTATTTTCCCCTATCCAATAAAAATGTTATTTTTCTATAAAAGAAATTAAATTAGCCTTTACAAGCTTAAATAATCTCTCGTTTGTCTTGTCAGATATAAATGAATTGTGTGGCGTAATAATTACATTTTTTTGTCCCCATATTTCAGCCCCTTCTGGTAACGGTTCTTTTTCAAATACATCTAGAGCAACGCCAAGAAACTTATCGTTCATTACTGAATCTATTAATGCTGCTTCATTAATCACTTCACCACGTGAAACATTAACAAGTACACTTTTGTCTTTCATCATTGAGATTTTTTCTGTATCCAAAAAATATCGTGTTTCATCTGTAAGTGGTAAAGTTAGCACTACAATATCACTTTTTTTTAAAACTTCATTAACTCGTTTAATTAAGTAATACTCATCAGCATATTGAGTCTCAATTTCCCGCCTACCAACACCAATCACATTCACATCAAACGCCTTTAGCCTTTTGGCAACCTCTGCTCCAATATCACCAAAACCAATAATGGCAGCAGTTTTATCCGTAAGTTCAAATAAATCTCGTTGTTTTTCCCATATATGATCAATTTGTAACTCATAAAACCTTCTACTCTTTTTATAGATTTCCAAAATTTTTAATATGACCCACTCTGCCATAGGAATGCTATATACACCTTTAGCATTAAAAAGTCTGATTTCATGATCCTTAATATAGCTAAGGGGTACCCTATCAAAGCCAGCACTAGTAAGCTGTATAACTTTCAATCTCTTAAATTGTCTGATGTCATTGTAAAGGAAAAGACCATTACAAACTACCGCTTCAATTTCTGATACATCTATTTGCAAAGGGACTTTTTCATCCTGAATAAATATGATGTCAAAGCCAAGGAATTTTAACTCTTCTAGATGTTCTTCGCTGTATTTAAATGCTCCGGTAAGCAATAATTTCATATTTAACATTCCTCTTATATATCAACTTTTTTGAACGGAGTACACAATCTCCACTACTTTATCCTCAATAAACTTTTGATTTTCCAAAAAGAAATTTCTATCTTTGCACATCAATCTCTCTTCGTACGCTCTTATCTTATTTACACCGATTTTAACTATCTCCTCTATCATCTCAAAATCTTTATTGTTTTCCGCATTACAAAAGCTTCTAGACAAAATGGCCAAGCTAGAACCTAATCGATAGTGTTCGGCTATAATGTTCTCTGCTGGAAGGGTTCCTTGTCCAAGTTGTGCTATTCCACCAAAACCATAGGAAATTCCTTGATCCCGAAATTTATTACAAAGCATTTCCACTGTTCCATCGGTTAAAAGTTCAAACATAAACTTCATATTATAACTAAGGTGTAAATCGTTTAATCCAATATGAATATAGTCAATACCTTGTACAGTTAAAATAGAATCTATATTTTCTGTTGCCTCCAAGGTTTCACATAAAAGGCAAACCTTGGCCCTACCATTTACATAATTAACAAAAAGTTCAACTTCTTTCCTTGTTTTAAAAAATGGAAGCATTACAATATCTGCCCCATCTGTTATTACCCTGTCAATTTCATTTTTTGAGTCCTCATATATTGGATTAACCCTAACAAGCAATTCAGATTTACTAAGTACTTTTTTTATCTTTTTAACATCATCAATACTGTGCCTAGATATGACGGTATCTAAATGGCCCTGTCGTTCATCTTTTCCATTAATCTCAAGATCAATAAAAATCCAATCCACACCACTATTTTCCGCTATCTTAGCAATTTCCTCTTGATTTGTAATGTACATTAACTTTAAAGCCATTTATTTATTCCTTCCTTCTTCAATGGTTGCTGCTACTTCGGATTCCTGTTCCTTTCCTGTTGCTTTCTGAGCCGTTTCACCAACATTGACATT
Organism: Bacillus niameyensis; assembly: GCF_001375535.1. Lineage (GTDB taxonomy): Bacteria > Bacillota > Bacilli > Bacillales > Bacillaceae_C > Lederbergia > Lederbergia niameyensis. Next base: position 3,530,796 of record NZ_LN831197.1, on the reverse strand, counting down.
ATCCTGCATTGCTAAAACCTTGATTATGGTTCTGAAAAATATCTTTAAATCAAAACAAAATGAAAGGTTCATAACATAATTAACATCATACTCAATCCTTTTATCCCAAGGAACCTCTTTCCTTCCATTTACCTGTGCCCATCCTGTCACACCTGGTCTAACGTTGAATCTCTTTTTTTGTAGCTCTGTATAATCTTCAATCGGCCATGGATGGTATGTTAAAGTAGGTCGAGGTCCAATAATCGACATATCGCCTTTAATAATGTTTACAAACTGAGGGAATTCATCGATACTTGTTTTTCGTATGAATTTACCAACTTTAGTAACCCTAATATCACCTTTAGTTTCGTATACTCCGCTTTTTTCTGCTCCTACACACATTGAACGAAACTTATATATTTTAAATACTTTTCCATTTAATCCAAGTCGTTCTTGCTGAAAAATCACTGGCCCTTTAGACTCCAACTTAATAGCAATAGCTACTATTATCAAAATAGGGGAAAGAATTGTCAGTCCAACCAGAGATAAAACTATATCCAAAAGCCTCTTAACCATTTTATAAATCATAATAAGTTTAAAACTCCTCTACTCTATTTTTATTTTTCTGCAGTGGAACTCAATTTTTAATATTATACTTTAGTAGATTAGTACTTAATTAAAATCGTTTATTTTTAAATTCCAACCAACTACTAAACCACTAAATCTATCTACTCCATATTCTCGGATTTGATCCGATATAAATTCATGTAAATAACCCTCCATTAAACTTTACGTTGTAGAGTCTTATTACATCTATTCCATACAGAAACCTAGGTCATCACGGTTATGTGAAATGTACAAAACATTATATTGTACGTTTTTCACTATTTCACATAATTAAATATACATATTATATTAATCTATTATCGACACTACCTCGTAATATATATTCATCAACTAAACAAATACTAAATAGATACAAAATTCTTAATCTCTCTGAACCGAATTTCTTCTTAAAATAACCATTATTCTAGGCAGCTTTAATAAGAGTAACCCGCTACAATGGCATACACACAAATTCCATAACTACTCGATTAATCTCTAATTCATCCTTTTATAGTAAAAACCACTCATAAAAACACCTCTGCTCATATCTCCATATGAACAGAGGTGATAGACTTATCTTACAGCCTTATTTCCTGTAGTAATTTCTTGAAGGTACACCATCAAATCACTCCTCAACTCTTCATCCTTCAACGCCATTTCCACCGTTGTCTTAATAAATCCCAATTTTTCCCCAACATCATACCTCCTACCCTCAAAATCAAAAGCAAATACCTTCTGCAACTTATTCAAATGTTGAATCGCATCAGTAAGTTGAATTTCTCCACCCGCTCCAACTTCATGGCGATCTAAGAAAGTAAAAATTTCGGGCGTAAATATGTAACGTCCCATAATGGCAAGATTAGATGGTGCAGTACCTGGTTTTGGCTTTTCTACGAAATTGTTTACCTGATACAATCTACCATCATTCGTTAGCGGATCAACAATCCCATAACGATGTGTCTCATTATCTGGCACGGTCTGAACACCGACAACAGAACATTGAGTAGCTTCAAACTGTTGGATTAACTGCTTTAACCCCGGTATTTTAGCTTGAACAATATCATCGCCCAGTAGAACTGCAAACGGCTCCTTCCCAATAAATTTCCGGGCACACCACACAGCATGCCCTAAGCCTTTAGGTTCCTTTTGACGAATATAATGCAAATCAACATTTGCAGGTTGTTTAACTTTTTCCAAAATATCAAACTTCTCTTTTTGAATAAGATTTTCCTCAAGCTCAAAATTGTGATCAAAGTGATCTTCTATCGCACGTTTTCCTTTGCCAGTCACAATAATAATATCTTCTATACCAGACTCTACCGCTTCTTCGATAATATATTGAATCGTTGGTTTATCAACAATTGGTAGCATCTCTTTCGGCATTGCTTTTGTTGCTGGTAAAAATCTTGTCCCAAGACCAGCCGCTGGAATGATCGCTTTTTTTACTGTCTTCAATTCATAGACCTCCATTTAATCCTGTGGCTATTGCAAGTTACTTAAGTTACTTAACTTACTCCAACAGCTAATTGCTTGTCCACTTTTCTATTTGCTGTTGCAATTAAAAGTTCTTTTGTCTCTTTCAAACCTAATTCGTTTAAGCGTTCAATAATTACATAAAGTTCAGCCTTCTCAAGCGGCTCCGCCTTCCCTATATGAATCTTCGGAAACACTTGCTCTTTCTGCACTTCATTCTCATTCAATAATTCCTCATACATCTTCTCGCCTGGGCGAATTCCTGAATACTTAATTTCAATTTCGTCTAATGTATAACCCGAAAGGGTAATTAAGTTCTTTGCAAGTTCTGAAATTTTAACTGGCTCTCCCATATCCAAGACAAATACTTCTCCGCCACGCGCAAGAGCCCCAGCTTGAATAACAAGTCTTGATGCTTCTGGGATAGTCATAAAATATCGTGTCATATCAGGATGTGTGACTGTTACTGGACCACCCGCTTCAATTTGCTTTTTAAATAATGGAATGACACTTCCTCGACTTCCAAGCACGTTTCCAAAACGAACCGCAACAAATTTTGTATTGCTTTCTTTCGCAAGATTCTGAATGATCATTTCAGCAAAACGTTTTGTTGCTCCCATTACATTTGGTGGATTTACTGCTTTATCCGTTGAAACAAGAACAAAAGTATGAATGCCGAATGTATCACATGCTTCCGCAACGTTCTTCGTACCAAATATGTTGTTTTTTACCGCTTCTTTCGGGTTGTATTCCATAAGTGGCACATGTTTATGTGCAGCAGCATGGTAAACAACTTTCGGCTTGTATTCTTCGATAACATCAAAGATACGTGTTCGATCTTGGACATCAGCAATAATAGGGATAATTTCGATCGTATCTCCGTATGCTTTTTTTAATTCCATATCAATTGAATAAATACTGAATTCACCATGGCCAAGTAAAAGAAGCTTTTTCGGTGAGAAAGTACAAATTTGCCGGCATATTTCTGAACCGATCGAACCGCCTGCACCAGTTACTAGAACTGTTGATCCTGTGACTGATTCAGAAATACTGCTAATATCTAGTTCAACAGGTTCTCGACCGAGTAAGTCTTCAACCTCAACATTACGAATCGCATTAACGGATACTTTACCTGTCATAACATCTTCAATGATCGGCATAATCTTTACTTTAGCACCTGTTTTCGAACATATTTCATAAATACGACGGGTTTCTATTTTTGGAAGCGATGGAATCGCGATAATAATATCCGATATATCCCTCTTTGCAACGACATCTGGAATCTGGTCAATTGTTCCAGCTACTGGGAGCCCGAATATTTCCAGCTTATACTTCTTTACATCATCATCCACAAAAGCGATAGGCATTTGATCGCCGTTTTCATGATGAAGTAATTGCCTAGCTACGGTTGTACCTGCAGAACCAGCTCCAACAATGAGTGTTTTTCTCAGTTCATTCTTTGCTTTAATGAATCGGTCACGATAGAGTCGCCATGAAAAACGGGAACCGCCAATGAGTAATATATGTAGCATCCACGTAATAAAGAGAACGCGTGTATAAATATGTCCCACGGCGACGAATTGTGCCAATGCAGCTGTTAAAATTGAAAATGTAACAGCTTTGGCAATACTCATTAATTCTCCTACACTCGCATACTCCCAAACCTTGTTATAAAGTCGATAAAGAAGAGCAAAAATATGATGGCTTACAAGTATTATTAATGAACTCATTAACAATAGTTTAGATGTGTAGAAGTTTGAAGTTGGATGTAAAATATAATAACTAATATAGATAGAAAATAAGACAATGGCTGAGTCCAATAGGACCATTAAAGAAAGCCGCTTCGGGTAGGTCAACAGGTATCCCTTCTTTTCAAAGTAATATAATTCAAGTTATAGGGCGCTTCACCGCCCTTACTACTAAATGTTTAACGAAAACGCAGGAATCATCCTGTCTTTTCGTTAAACATTTAGCCAAAAAATGTAAGCGCATTAAATAAACTCAAGTACACTGTTCCATAGCGAGTTTTATCCTTAAGTCAAGGTACATGTACTTGAGTTTATTTGATTTTTGTTTGTAAAGGGCATTTAACCCGTCCTCACACCACCCTCTTGACAACAACCGTGTCTAAGGAAAATACCTTTATTCTCCCACAGGACGACCGAGTGCCTCCGAGGATAACGGGTAGGAGACATAACCGAGAAGAACTGATTCTTTCACCCTATATTCAATGAGATAATATAGATACATATCTGTCAAACACTTAAAATGCCTTAAAAGATTCCTAAAAACTTCTTTTTCTTTATTTGTTGTGGAATTTCACGGTAAATATCTTTTCCTTCTACAATCAGTTCAGCATTATCTAAGAATAGATAAAGAGTATCGATCCCGAACCTTTTTTCTAGAAGGTCACACGCTTCCGCCATTTTGAAGCCGCGCGTTGTCGTGTTATGAGCATCCGATGCGAGAAAATGCGTTAAATTTGATTCAATAAGATCAAATGTAAACTTTTCAATTTTCTTGCCAAAATAACCCGCTATACTAGCAGCGGTAATTTGAGTTGCCACTCCATTTTTAACAAGTCTATACAGTTTCTCTGGTCTTTCAAGTAGTTCTGTGTTGCGTTCTGGATGAACGATCACTGGCACTAAACCTTTCATTTGAATATCAAAACAAAGCTGATCTGTATATCGCGGAACATGATTAGTAGGTAGCTCAATGAATAAATAATCTGAATGATTAGCTAGGGTTACAATTTCACCAGCTTCATAGTCATCGAGAATTTCACCATAGATTCGTGTTTCTTGACCTGGGAGTATTTTCACATTTACCTTTTCGGTATGCAGATACTGATTCAGTCCCTCTACTTTTTGTAAAATTTCTACCTTTTTATTCAAATAACGACCGTTATGGTGATGGGGTGTAGCTATAATCGTGTCAATACCTTCACTTTCAGCTTGCTTCGCCATCAGTAAGCTATCTGTATAATGACTTGCCCCATCATCAACGTCAGGCAGTATGTGACAATGAATATCAATCATTTTTCAATCCCATCCCCTTACATTTTCAAATCTATTATCAAAGTGATTGTCAATAGTCTAAGAGGATAATTTTTCAATAAGGTAGAATTGACAATTTTTATTATCATATAGTAATAATGGACTATATAATATAAAATTGTCAATATATATTAGATTTATTCTTATAGGATAATACTTCCACTTTCCAAGTCGTTATTTTGTTCCGTAATAATAATAGTAATCTGTTTTATCCATCTTTTTATTATTAAGCACAACGCCGAGTAATTTAGCCTTTGCTGCATTTAATAGGTCCTTCGTCTTTTGAATACTTTCAATTTCTGTTTTCCCACTATAAACTACAAGAACTGTACCATCACATTGGTTTGCCAGTACTTGTGCATCGGTAACAGCTAAAACAGGAGGTGTGTCAAAAACAATCATATCAAACTCTTCTTTCACTGCAGATAAAAAGGTTTGCATCCCTTTTGAGCTTAGTAGTTCTGCGGGATTAGGAGGGATAGGTCCGGATGTCAGAATATTAAGAGTTTCAATATCAGTCGTTTTTACTGCTTCTTGTAGACTGATTTGTCTTGTTAGTAAGTTTGTTAATCCCTGGGTATTTACCATTCCAAATGTATAATGGACAGTAGGTTTTCTCAAATCAGCATCCACAAGTAGAACCTTTTTTCCTTGTTGAGCAAAAACAACTGCAAGATTAGCTGCTGTCGTTGATTTCCCTTCCGATGGACCTGATGATGTAACCATAAGTGTACGAATTTCCTCATCTACTGCTGAGAATTGGATATTTGTCCGTATCGTACGGTATTGTTCGGAAATCGGTGATTTTGGATTTAACTTTGTAATTAATTTCCTACGCCCAGACTGTGAGGCATTGGTATTTTTCTTAGCCAATTGGCTCACTCCTTCCCCTGGAGTTACTTCTTTCTACACCAGAGCGTTCCATTTTTTGATCTTCTATGAGAGCTATCGAGCCTAACACGGGTAATTCTAGAATACGTTCGATGTCTTCAGCTGATTTAACCGTATTATCCAAGTATTCAAGCAAAAATGCCAATCCTACACCAGCCATAAGACCAACAACTGCTGCAATGGCAATATTAAGAAGCGGTTGGGGCTTCACAGGAGATGCATTTTCTCCAACTTCCGCTTTCGTAAGGATATTAACGTTATCTACACTCATTAATGCCACAATATCTTTTTGAAAGACTTCTGCCACTTTATTCGCAATAGCTGCCGCTTGATTAGGATCTGGATCTTGAACCGTAATATTTACTACTTGCGAATCTTTTGCACTTTGAACTGTAATTTTATTCATCAATTGATTGGCCGACATGTCGAGATCTAACCCCTCAACAACCTTGTCCAATATTCTTGGGGTTTTGATGATCACATTATATGTATTGATCAATTGAAGATTCGTTTGAATTTCAGATGGATTATAAGTCGGCTGATCACTTTTGGCCTGGTTCACAAGCAATTGTGTCGTAGATTGATAGATAGGTGTCAGCGCAAAAAAACTGACAGCTCCGCTGATAGCCATAGCCGCCACGGTGATAAGCACAATTAAAGTCATTCGCTTCCGCAGTGTCTGCATTAGCTCTTTTAAACTAATTGTTTCCTCCATAGTTTCCTCCTAGTGTGATTGTCGACTTTCGTAATAACGTGTATTATTATAGCATAGTATAGTCTGATTATAACTGGAAATATAACAAAATCTCCTGATAAATTATGATATTTTTCCCATAAAATTCTAATCATGTTAGGCCTTTAGGCTTCTTTATCAAGAGGAGATCCGCTAACTGTACAGTATTCAAAATAAGTTTTCACATATTGGTAATTTAGTTTTTCCAGGAAGAAAGAAGGATTAGAGTTAGCAGTAAATATTGCTGAAGGGGGTAATAAGATTGCGGGTTGTAATGACAGCCATAATGGTTTTAGCCTGTCTTGTATTTTTGGGAAGTGGTTATTTGTATTGGAAAGATAAGACAAGTGTTGCAGCAGGGGACCGGACTACTGTGGCTGATAGTGGAGAATTAGACGAAGGAGAAAGTACGACTGGCGACGATGAGGACAAGCAGGATGACGAGAAAATGAAGCAGGCTTTAACACTGGCTGCTCATTGGCCTGAAAAAGCTCGCGATGAATTGAGCGACAAGATACAAAGTGGCGATACATATAAAATTGCATTAGTGGGTTCACTAGCATTGGGTGGGGATGACGGTTGGGCAGCAATGCTTCAGGATGAGATGCTGACTGCGTACGGCGAAGATATTCTGGATATCGAGTCCTTTGCATATGATGAAACTTCAACACAGTTTATTGCTGGTGATGGGTTTGATGAGGTTGTAGCATATAAACCTGACTTAGTTTTGTACGAACCTTTTCTATTAAATGATAATTGGTATGGCTCTGTTTTGGATAACCAAGCTAACATCGAGACCTTTATCGCCGCCGTTGAAGATGCAGTTGTCATCTTACAACCAGCACGCCCTGTGTATAACGGCACCTATTACCCTAGGCAAGTAGCAGATTTGAAAGAATTTGCTGAAAAGGAAGGAATCCCTTACTTAGATCACTGGGAAGTTTGGCCAGACTATACATCTGAAGAGTTAAATGACTACGTTGTAGACGGAGAAAGTTCGCCAAGTACGAAGGGCCATGAGATTTGGCTTGACTATTTGAAAGAATACTTTATTGCGAGTGAAGAATAATGACTTATTGAGTTTGGGCGGCCGTGGGGCTGCTTTTTTTATTTTCTTAGGTTGATTTCCCTTGGGAGTGGGAGGGATCTTTCGAATTTTGGGTGGGATTTTTTAAGTTGAGCTAGGAATCTTTTGATTTTGGGATTATTCTTTTAAGTTTGGGGATTATTTTTTACTTTGGGGAGGAATTTCGCGACTTCGGATGATAATTTTTTAAGTTGGGTTTTCTGGACGGCGGGTAACTTAGTTCCATCTACTTACGATATTGCAAGCGGATTCTTCCGACTTTCGGATGAGATTTTTTAACTTGTGCGGGAAATCTTTTGACTTGGGCATTATTCTTTTAAGTTTCAGGTTTTATTTTTTAACCGTGTGAGGGAATTTCGCGACTTTAGATGATATTTTTTTAAGATGGATTTCTGAGACCGCGGGTAACTTAGTTCCATCTACTTACGAGGTTGCAGACGGGATTCTTCCGACTTTCGGTTGGATTCTTTTAACTCGAGCAAGGAATCTTTTGATTTTGAGATTATTCTTTTAAGTTTCAGGTTTTATTTTTTAACTTTGTGAGAGAATTTCGCGACTTTGGATGACAATTTTTCAAAAGGAAGAAAAGCAATCGCGAAGCCTGCATTTTGGCTTCGCGATTGCTTTTCTATTTGAGAGAGTCAAGATAATAAACTCGGCCTTTTGTTTTTCCGATGTATTTTAAATTCATGGTAGAAAGTATATTTGTCGTTTGGGTTGGAGTGTTTACGTGAAGAAAACGGCGGCATTGCGCATTTGTGATCGTGTTTCCAAGCAAAAGTGCGTAATCCTTGAGGGCGGACGCATGTGCCATCCTAGATGTGGACTGACATTTTACACAGAGCCATTTCCCGAAGATTCTTTTCATTGGAAGGAAGCCGCAATTTGGGCAGTGTACACCTGTTAATATGTCTTCTGGACGAATTTTGTATAGTTCAAGTATCGGGTAATGCGGATCACTATGCTGTTTTAGTAATTCAACGGTTAATCGTCGAATGTCCTGTTGAGATAATGCTATCTTCGTGTAGGCTTTTTCCAATTCGAAAATCTTCAAATGGAGTTGACTTTTAAGGATATAATGGCGGAAATGATCAGCGTTTCCGTTAAATCGGAGGATGGTCGTTGGATCAGTGAAGACGATCAGTGGAACAATTGGCGTGCTGGGGAATCGATTGCGTCGTAGCCAATCCCGGAACTGAAAGAGATGGTGCTGTATTTGAATGTCGGGATCGTCGTATACAAACTCTTGACCATCCGCCTTTTGGATCATTTGCCCAGTTCCGTGGTTAATTTCCAGCTCACTCCGAATGTTCTTGACAGATATCAAAAAGATCAAGTATTGGGATGCGAGTGTAGCATCGATTTGAAAACGTGAGTCAACATCGTTTGGCAGCCGAAGCGATTGAAAAATTCGGTATCGATTTTTTAAGAACTTTAGCGGATATTCAATGGATTTTTCCCCTTGATAACCAGAGATTCGCTTTCGTAGGTCAATTTGAAGCATTGGTTTTGAGGGATGATCTGGGTGTACCCTTCTAAACAATGCTTCCGTTGCTTCTAACTCAATGGGTTTTGTTAATCTTTTTATGAACATGTAGATGGATCTCTCCTTGAAGGTTTTTTTGAGTGGATGGAAACGAGGCTTTTATAATCAATTCGGCATCCCTGTCAAAAGTCCTTCTAGAGGAGGGGATATTTCCCTATATTTAAAAAGATTTTTAAATAGAAGTTTTCACTTCATAGAAGGAGGCATTGCCCACTTTACGATATTCTTTGTTATAATAATAAAGAAATAAATTTTTAAAGTGTATTTATTTTAAAGGGGAGATCGGTCGTGGCTGATATGAAGGGTAAACCAATCAGACGTGTTAAAGTGTCCAAGCAGAGACAAATCAGTATACCGAAAGACTTTTACGAGGCTTTGGAGTTAGACGATGAGGCAATTGTGGAGTTTACAGGACAAGAAATAATAATCCGTCCTGCTGTTGTTGAAGAAATCGATTTTTCCGAAGACATTTTGAAAGATCTTGTAAAACAAGGATATTCAGGTGAGAAGTTAATACAGGAATTCTCAAAGTTAAAGAGGAATATTCCTAAAGCCATTGATTATATGAAAAAGGAAACAATGAAACTGCCTATGGTTTCTGAAAGTTTGGATGATTATTTGGACTCCTTGGAGAACGAAGAAGAGGATGAATAACTTATTGCCCCTAAAGATCGGTATACGCCCAAAGATTGTTCTTTACCCATCTACATTCAATGGCGGAATTAAGGTATAATATTGATATTATATGAGACGGGAGGTATTTTACAGTGATTATTAAACCATCCACCTCTTTAAGATATGATTATAATTCCATTTCACAGATTGCCCGTGAGAAAGCGGAACCCATTTACATTACGAAAAATGGGGAGGACGATCTTGTCGTCATGAGTATTGAAGCCTTCCAGAAAAGGGAGGCACTTTTAGACTTAAAAGAAAAGCTTTTTCTTGCTGAAGAACAGTGCTTGTCTAAAGAAAACACTATTTCTCTTGATGATGCTTATAACAGGTTGAAGGAGAAGATTAATGGAAAGATTCAAGGTTGAACTGCTTCCTGCTGCATATGAGGACTTAAATGACATTTTTGATTATATTTTATCGGATTTTACATGGAGCAAGAAATTATATACAAATACTAAGAACTTTAGACGAATAATTTTATGTTGATTTATTACGTGGAAGAAAAACGCGATACCTCACTGCAGGCATCGCGTTTTTTAATTGATCGATACTTTAAACCTCGAAGGATTACTGACAAACTCGAAAAATTAACTTGCTAAATTGAAAGATTCCTTTCCTAACTAAAAAAATTCCTCACCTAATTCAAAAGATTATCCTGTTATGTCGAAAGATTTTCGGGCTAGCTCGAAAAATCTCCCAACAGAAAAACCCGGCTCTCCATAAAGAGCCGGATTCTTATTCCCCTTCCAACGGCCGATAAAATGTCTCCATCGCCATTTCGTTATAGTATTTGTAATCAAAGGGGGCTGTTTGGAAATTTTCGCTTTCCTGAGCCATTTGTTGCATGCCGGCAACTAAGCCTTTGACACTATTTTCAACGAGCAATCCGTATTTTCCATCTTCTAGCACTGTGCGGTTGGCGACAATGTCCGTCGCCATGATTTTCATTCCAAGTGTCATCGCTTCCAAAAGGACCATTGGCTGTCCTTCGTAATGCGATGATAGGACGAAACAGTCGCATTTTTTCAGGAAAGAGAATGGATTTTCTACTTGCCCGAGAAGATAGACGGAATCACGAAGGCCTAGTTTGTTGATTTGGGTTTGGAGGTCTGTTTTTAACGGGCCCTCTCCAAGAATATACAGTTTGCTGTTTGGATGTTGCGCATGAAATTCAGCAAATGCTTGAATAAGATTGTCTTGTCCCTTCTCTGGTGACAATCTGCCCATATTAACAAAGTTGAAGTTTTCTTGATCTGGTTCAGGAATATATTGCCCGCCGACTTCCAAACCAAACACTTCTTTTACAAGCAAAGCCTTTTCGTTTACCCAACCAAGCGATTCACCATCTGCTGTAATATGAAGATAAGTTCCCTTTTGCGTGACCGCCTCTTGATCGACTTGAACAACCTGTCCATCATGAAATCCACCCAATCTTTCCGCACCTTGAAGTCCATATGGTTTTGTCCAGACGGAAAAATTCTTACCGAGCTGAAGTTCTCCATTCTTTGAAACCTTTCTCTCCTTGATTAACGTCGGCTTTTTGATCACTTCAAAAGCACTTGCATCCAACCAGCCCATTTTATGATGATCTTTATAAAATAAATAGGATGTTCCTGCTCGCGTTTGGATGACAGCTCGAATCGTAACAATCTCACCTTCGATCCATTTTGCTGGAGCGATTGGTTCGGCTTTCCAATGCGGGTAGGCATGTGTCCAAATGATGAGCTTCTCAGGGTTGGCTATTTTAGCAAAAACAGGTTTGACTACTTTGACTTCGCGCAAAGCCCGATTTTGAAGATTTTTCAAAACATCCTTCTTCTGCCGCTCGTATTTGGCTTTAATCAGTTTCCGCTTCAGAACAATTTTCGCTTTTTCCTGAGCCGATTGTTTGCCGTCCAATGTGCAGCTATCATAAATATTCAGCGCCTTTTCATCAATCCAACCGAGAATTGTCCCATTTACAGAAATTCGGCAATATGTACTGCGCTGGGTTTGAACTTCTTTATCGACATCAACAATGACATCCTTGTAATCACCGCTCGCCGATACTCTTTTCGCTCCGTCCACTTTATAAGGCTTTGTCCAAATCTGATTTCCCTTCGGACGCGCGAGCCTTGCGATTTTATCGACATTTTGTTCATTTATAATGCTGTCTGGAAGCAACTCTACAGCTTTACTCTCAATCCAACCGAGGACTTGATGATTATGGTTCAACTTATAATGCGAGTGAGTTTGGGAAACAGCCTTCCTTGTAATCATCACTTCCAAGTTCTGATTCACCGAAAACGTTGTCGCCTCTTCATTCGTTGGCAGCGTATTCCAAACTTTACTTCCGTCTTTTATGACCGCCCGCGCTTTAAAATTTTCTACAGAAAACGCGTCTTGCTCGGTTTCCGCCATCACGATCTCTTCCACCTGCAAAATCTTCTCAGGATTAATCGAATTCAATACATAATCAAATTTATCAAGGGGCGCATATTGCGATAAATTCTTCCGATTCAATTCCATTGTCCCTTTTGACACACTGACAAGCTTATCGAATTGGTTGTAAACACTGAAAAGTCCTCGCAAATTGATGCGGTGCGGTCTTTTTCCATTGATGACTTTTTCACTATCTGAAAGCAAATCATTATGCATAAAGCAGATTTTTCGTTTCGCATCTGCTGCAAGTAAAAATTTCGCCCAATAAAGACTGTAACCACTAAAGTCAATCACACAATCAAAATTCGTTTTACCAAACAAGCGACGATGCTCCCGGACATAGGCTTCTTCAGGAAATAACATATCCCCTAAGCGTCCGCGTTTCCCACGATTATGAATAAACTTATCTTTATAAAGCTCAAAAAACTTTAATGCAGGCAATCCCGGTTTAAACAGCATGCGTACATTTTTATTAAGCTTCGCAAGGTTTTGAAGGGACTCTGCAGAATGTGGAGTCGCCGTAAAACAAGTGACATCATATTGCTCATGATCAATATTGTTCATTAAGTTGAGAAAAGAAGACGTAATCCCGTTATTGCGCATACCTCCTGGATAAATAAGGATTTTCCTTTTCTTCGATGCTAGATTTCCGATCACATTCAACTTCTCATCGGATTTGTTAAACAGATATTGGATGACCCGTTCCGTCACATTACCGTCGTCATGAGCCGTGAATCGCTTTTGCATTGATTCATATTTTTCCTTGTAGGTTGCTTGAACTTCATTGATTCGCTCGATCGCGTTTGCTAACTCGTTTACATTAAAAAGCAAAGGTCCTGGCAGTTCGCTATTAGGCAAATACTGACCCCGTTGCTCGTTATACACATCCAAATCCCATGTGTAGAAGAGAATCGGCTTGTTTGTGACAAGAAAATCAAAGAAAATGCTAGAGTAATCCGTTATAAGTAGGTCAATGGCAGAAAGCAGTTCATTCGTATCGATATAGTCTGGAATAAGGCGGTCATGAATATCTCCATATTTAGTGGCTTCCTTATAAAGAAATGGATGAACTTTGAGCAGCAGATTGTACTGATCTCCTATCCGCTTTTCCAGCTCGGCAATGTCCGCGCTAATTTGCAGTACATCGTTATTCACTTTAGATACGTCCGTCCCCTTCCAAGTGGGCGCATATAAAATGTTTTGCTTGTTTGGATCGATTTTTAATCCGTGTGAAGTTAACTGATTTTGAATTGTTTTCGGATCGGTATTCAAAGTCAAATCAATCCGCGGGTAGCCTTCTTCAATAATCTTTCCTTCGTAGAGGCCGTTGAGTTTATAGCTATCTGTGAAGATTTTTGTTGTGTGTGAGTTCGGGCTTAGCATATAGTCCGTGCTCAGGAAATTTCTCAGGACGTTTTGCGAATGAGAAGGGTCCCCTGGAATATCGAACCCCATATGCTTCAACGGTGTCCCATGCCAAGTGTTAATATAAATTTGCTCTTTTTTTGGAATATAAAAGGATTGAAAGGTGGAGTTATTAATTAAGTATTCACATGATGCCAAAAATCGAAGATACTCCCGGGAGTTGCGGCGGACAAACTTTACATGCGGATGACCCTTGTATTGGCGGATCACAAGCTCAAGTGCATCAAAATCCTGTATCGACCAAATATGCGTGTAGCCTTGGAAATCAGGATGCTCCAGCATATAGCGAAACATCGCATACGGACTATCCGTCATACTATTCCCATCACGACTCTCATATAAAATCGTTCTCTTTCGGATCGGAAGCCGTTCATAGAAATCCGCATACTGGTTAACCCGTCGATTCCGTTCCTTTAAAATATAATCTGTAATCGGATTGAAGATATAGTTGATTCTTCGCTTCAGCACTTTCTTGTTCATCGTGAGCAACTCCTTTCAGTTTTATGAACTCGAAAGATTATCGGGCCATGTCGAAAAATTAATTGCAAAACTTGAGAGATTAATCCGAAACTTGAAAGATTATCTCTCAAAGTCAATAAATTATACAGAGATTTAAAAGATTCCAATCTAAGGGTGATAAAATCCCCCCTGATTCGGCTCTAATTTCAGAATTCATCCGCCTGATGCAGAATTTGAAAAAATATCGAGCGAAGTCAATAAATTATTCAGGTTCTCAAAAAGATTCCCTCCAAAGTTGAAAAATTATCTCCCAGACTCGAAAAATTCCGCTCGAATCTTAAAAATTCCAGCCCAAAGTCAAAAAATTATCTCCGAACTCGAAAAATTCCGCTCGAATCTTAAAAAATTCCAGCCCAAAGTCAAAAAATTATCTCCGAACTTGAAAAATTCTACTCGAATCTTAAAAATTCCAGCCCAAAGTCAAAAGATTATCCCCGAACTCGAAAAATTCCGCCCGATTCTTAATAAATTCCACCCCAAATTCAAAAGATTATCCCCCGTTCTCGAAAGATCATCCTTTCCACAGCCAATCGCAGCACTCTAACTACCTGTATTTCCCTAACAATTCTTCCATATATTCCATTACGTCCTGCCGAAGATCATCTTGCTGCAAGGCAAATTCGATGGTCGTTTTGACGAAGCCAAGTTTCTCACCCACGTCATAGCGGCAGCCTTCAAATTCATAGGCATAGACTTTTTGGATTTCGTTTAACTTTTGGATGGCATCTGTTAATTGAATTTCTCCACCTGCTCCGACCTCTTGTTTTTCCAATAAGTCAAAGATTTCTGGTGTTAGGACGTAGCGCCCAATGATAGCTAAATTAGATGGCGCTGTACCACGTTCAGGTTTTTCGACGAAGTTACTCACTTCGTAGCAACGCCCTTTTTGCTCCAAAGGATCGATGATGCCGTAGCGATGCGTTTCTTGTTCAGGTACTTGCAAAACACCAATGACGGAGGATTCATTTTTTTCATATTGTTGGATCAGTTGACCAATACAAGGAACTTCACTCTGGACGATGTCATCTCCCAATAGAATGGCAAATGGCTCATTACCAACAAATCGGCGCGTACACCAAACCGCATGACCTAACCCTTGCGGCTGCTTTTGTCGAACATAGTAAATGTTGGCTAAATTAGACGGATGGCGCACCTTCTCGAGCAAATCATATTTCTGCTTGCTCTCAAGATTCTGTTCTAGCTCTAAAGCATCATCAAAGTGATCTTCAATAGCACGCTTCCCTTTACCAGTCACAATCATAATATCTTCAATTCCAGCCGCAACAGCTTCTTCAATTATGTATTGAATCGTCGGTTTATCAACGATCGGCAACATTTCTTTCGGCATTGCTTTCGTAGCTGGCAAAAACCTCGTTCCCAACCCAGCTGCTGGAATGATTGCTTTCCTTACCTTCTTCATAAAACGTCAACCTCCATATAAAAGTATTTCCATAATGTGGGGAATTATTCGGGTGGTGACAGGCACGCCCCGAAGTTTGTCGAATTTTTTTGTACTTCGAGTAAAGACTGCCCACATAGCTATTTCTTTCTACTTTATTGCCTTTTTACCTGCTTAATGTCTCATTTATCCATCTAAACGCTATTAATCAAACGTTTGATTAATTCTCAAGATACCTAACACAACTCGAAATCCGCACAAAAAAGAAGCCCTAACATCAGAGCTTCTTTCCTTTAGTTTGGTCTGCAGTTCCGCCAAATATATGATGGGCGATTCTTTCCGCAGCCCGCCCATCATGATGATCAAAAAATCTTTCACGAAACTCTGATACCTCTTTCGTACTATACGCCCTTTCCTTAATCAAATGAATGAGTGAATCCGTATCCGTCACCATTGGGCCAGGGATCAGGTCTTCATAGGAATAATAGAAATCCCGACTCCGAATATAATCTTCGAGATCATACGGGTAAAAAATAATCGGTCGCCCGAGCAAGCTATAGTCAAAGAAAACAGTGGAATAATCCGTGATTAGTAGATCGGAGACGGCTAAAAGTTCCTCAATAACAAAAGCATCTTTAATGTGCACAGCAAAGCGATTCGCACCCAATTTCAGATCTGTTGCTTGCATATAAGGGTGTAAATGGATGAGAAGTGCATAATTCTCTCCAAGTTGCTCAGCCATTTTATTCACATCGAATGGTAATTCAAATTCATCTTGGTAATGACTTTTCCCTCGAAAAGTCGGTGCATAAAGCAAGATCTTCTTTCCTTTTAACTCTGGAAATGCTGCGAAGAAGTCCGCTCGCAAATTCGCAATCACATCCTTCGAATAAAAGTAATCCGTTCTTGGAACACCCAATGGATAAATTTTCTCCTCCGGCATATTGAAAGCTTCGGCAAAAAAGGGAATGACTTCACTAGAACTAACATAGGCCTTTGAATAGTTTCCGTGAATCGCAACATGTTTTAAATAATCACGGCTTGGACCAAAAGGTTTATCCACTGTACTTAAACCAAATTTTTTAAATGCACCTGCACTGTGCCAGAGCTGAACAATCTCAACACCTTTACGAGGCTTAATCACATAAATAGGAAAATAGAAATCATCAATAATAAAATAACGGGAAGTTGCGATTTGGTAACACGCATGAATCATATGGAAAATATAACTCACTTTCCCCTTTAGTGAGCTATCGAATTTCTTAAACAGATAATAAGGCTTGTATTGCGGATATTTTTCCAGCATTTCCTTATGAACAAACGCCAGATTATCTTGTAATTTATTCGATCTATAGGATGCAAACGTCACCTTTTCAGGGTTGATTTTGTAGAATAAACAAAACAACCCATGAAAGGTTTTTAACATATATTTCACAATGACAGTAGGCATTAGCTTGAGAAAACTCATACACTTACCTACCTCTCTATATATTTAAAGTTTTTGAGACATTCTGATCGACCTTTATATTGGTAGAAGGAACCCCTAAAATTTCTTCGTAAATATAATCTACTTGCTTTTGTAAGACCTCACCCTGGTTCTCTTTTGAATAAAAGATGTCCAATACGCGTTTTCGATCTTCGGCGTATAAACTAGGCTCCTCCATCGATCGCTCTAATTCTGCAATAAACTCGGAGAATTCATTTACCTTTGGTCCAGGCGTAACATCAAAATAATTAAAATACATTTCATTCGATTTCTGCAAATAAAGGCTTAAATCATAACTGTAAAAGAGTACCGGCCTATCTAGTAGCAAATAATCTGTGTAACAACTTGAATAATCCGTCACTAAAACATCAGTATATTTTAGTAGAAGCTGCGGATCATACGTTTCATCACTAATATCAATAATATTTTTATAGATACTCGGCACCTGGCCACTACTATACATATGACGTTTCACGAGAAACTTATACCCTGTCCGCTCGCACAGCTCATTTAACTTTTGAAAATCAAAGACTAAATTAATATCTGTTTCCAATTTGCCAAAATTCCGATGTGTTGGCATGTACATAATAATTTTTTCATTGCGAATCCATTCAGGAATAGCCAAATCTTCTTCAGTGTCTTTGAAAAAAACATCGTTCCGAACTTGTCCAAGTTGAAGCACATTTTTTTTCGGGACTAAAAATGTCTCTGGGTAATAGGACGACACGGCTTCACTCGTCGATACAATATAGTTTGTTTTTGCTTGATTCGTCTTTACTACAAAAGTTCCGAAGAAACGCTTTAAAAAGCTGGGATTATGCAAAATTTTATACGAGAATGTCTTCTTATTCGCTCCCCATACCTTTTTTAATCCAACCCCATGCCATGTATTGTAGGAAATAGCTCCCCCTAAGAAAGACTTACTAAAGTCATCATTAATCGAATGTGAATGGATGACTAACTTAGCACGTAGTTGGAAGTAGATCCCTTTTAGAGAATGATGTTTATAAGCCTGATATCCTTGTTTGTTTAATTCTGTAACGACCCGATTGCTTCGGGATATCCAGACACAACGCAAATTGGAATTTTTGGCCATCTCTAAAAATAAGTATTTCGTATTCCCTCTGAACCCATTACCATTTTCTCCGCCAAATACAACGAGATTACGAGATTTAGGTACTAGTTTTGAAAGAAAGTGAACTGTGACTACTAATGTTCGTTTAGCAATCAACCTGCATTTTTTTATTAGTTTTCCATTAACTGAAATTAAGATAAGTAACAAAAGGATAATTTGGATCATCTCTATTAATTTTCCGTTCATGCTTACCGCCTCATATGTTGATAGTATTATTAATTAATTTGTTCGGTCGGCTGCGGGACCGGTGTTTTCGTTACTTGCTTTCTCACAACTATATTCTGACCGTCGAGACAGACACCATCATCAGATAAAAGTCGATTCACGACTTCCCCGACATGTTCCGGTTGCATAATTGTCGTTGGATCTTCATCAGGAGCCAATACTTTCCTTAGTTCTGTCGCACATCTTCCAGGTGAGATGCAATAAACGAGAATTCCGTATTCTGATAATTCTTCAGACAATGTCTGAGACATATTGATAATCGCTGCTTTTGAAGAAGCATAGGCAAGCCAGCCTGGGCGTGCTGTACTCCCCGCAGTAGATGCCACATTTAAAATTTGACCGCCTGTTCTTTTCATGAACTTAACTGTTTCTTTCGTCATATTAAAAATAGAATGGACATTGATTTGATATGTTTTTTCCCAATCTTCAACAGATGTCTCAAGAAGTGACTTTGGATTCGCGTACCCCGCAACATTAATAAGCATATCGATCGTCCCAAAGCGTGTCCCAATACTTTGAACGACATCTCTTGCAACATCGTAATCTGTTAAATCGATCGCATAACTTTCAACCTTTTTTCCCGGTTTCATTAGTTTTATAGTTTCCTTTAATCCCGCTTCTGTTCTCGAGATCAAAACAAAGTTCGTAATGTCAGCTCTTTCGCTCAAGGATATAGCAATGGCTCGTCCAATTCCTCGACTTGCTCCAGTTATAATACAAGTTTTCGTCATCATGAACCCTCCATTAAAATCGTTTCTTTATAAATAGCCTCCGCAATCTTACGATCAATCGGTTTCGTGATTTTAATATTGTATTCGCTTCCTTTTAGAATCGAAATGGAAGACTTATAATAATGGTAGTAAAGACTAGCATCCTCCGTAAACTCAAGCCCATCTTCCCGAGCGCATTCATGAGCATACAAAAGTCTCTGCTTTGGGAACTTGTGTGGTAATTGAACATTAACGAGCTGATCACGCTGCAGGTTCCCTTCAACTATTTCTTTTCCTTGTAATACA
Organism: Bacillus niameyensis; assembly: GCF_001375535.1. GTDB lineage: Bacteria > Bacillota > Bacilli > Bacillales > Bacillaceae_C > Lederbergia > Lederbergia niameyensis. Next base: position 3,511,118 of record NZ_LN831197.1, on the reverse strand, counting down.
GTAAAGGGAATATCCAACCCATAGATGGCGCTTTCACATTCTGCATGAATTAACCTAGAAAATTCTTCCCTTGAAACAAAAGGTCGAACCGCTTCATGTATAACTGCTTGATCATAATTTGCATGTTGCAAACCTTTAAAAACAGACTCCTGTCTCGTTTCCCCACCCTCTATACAGTGGATAGGTGTTGTAAACCCGTAATCTTGAATAATTTCTTCCGTTTTCAATAGAAACTCAGGTGGACAAGGAATAATGATTTCCATAATTTCCGGAATCACATCCACCTTTTCCAACACATGAATAAAAATGGGCTTCCCCGCTAGTAATAAAAACTGTTTCGGAACGTTCAACTGCATTCGCTTACCAATCCCGCCGGATAGCAGGATGAGAGAGAATCTTTTCATGAAGACCTCCTGATTGTATAGGTTAAGGGTTATAGGTATTATTATACTATTATTTATTTCGCAAGAATACATGATATTCTGACTAGTTATTTTAGACTAGTCGCGAAAACTTGTCAATATTGTCAAATATGTGTCAAAAAATAATACTTCACATGTATTTGCGTCGAATCTACTCGAATCCTTTAAAGAAAGAGGCTGGGACATAACTAGCTTCAAATAATGAGAAAGGAGTATTTGAGTACGCCCCTTTCTCTATTTTTGGGTATAAATCATAGTGGTTAGCAGTGAACTTTCTTAAATTCACTACTAACGCAAAGCCCATTTCGTTTTAACCCTCGATTTTCCTCGTACGGAAAATCGAGTGAAACGCAAACTTGCCTTCAAGAATCCAAAAACTGGTTCTACCTCAATTTTGCGCTGACGATAGATGGAACCCGTTTTTTCATCTGAAAGCTTTGTTTTTACATATTCTTTTTGTTGTTCCCATTTCTCGTTCACCATTAGCTTTCGATGGTTTTCTTCTTTCGCTTTCGTGCACGATGAACGAAACTGGTCGTCCTGAACAGTTTTCGCATTCGGATACCTTAAATTCACGCGTGAAGCCAGTTTTTTTCTGTGCGGACAGAGTGATATTTGAATAGGAGACGTTGCTGATTCGGACATGTATACACATCATTTTCCTGATCATACTGCCAGATTGCAGAATTGAACTTGGTCTGTTGGTATTTCCTCTTTTGTTCTTTTATGTACATCCGTACGTAATTAAAGCCTCTCGTTTACGATTCGAGGGAAAGTCACCATCGTTCTGTTCACTACCGTATCCTGCGTCTGCGACAATATGCTTCGGTAATTCACAAAATAGTCCTGCTCGATTACATCTGGGAAAGGGATCAATGTAGGTGTGTCTGTCGGATTCGGAGATAGACTATAAGCGCGTGCGAATTGACCTTTGGTTGCAACTTGCACATTGTAACCGTGCTTTCAATTGGCCATTTTTCATATAGTCATCTTTCATCCGCATAAATGTGGCGTCATGATCCGTTTTCGAATAACTATTTCGCGTGCCGAATATTTCAAATTCCTTCTGATACTTCTGTTTTCGGACGACGAAATCGATTAGTGTTTTGCGTGCCTGTTTTGGAAATTTCCTTTCACTTCTCAACGTTTTTCGTTCTTTGGCGTCCGGTGATTCTTCGACTTTTTGATCATATACCGAAACCACTTCGTCCACTTTTCGAGCCACTTGAGTGAGTTCATCCAGTGTGAATTCTTCTTCACTCTCCCGTTCGATTTCTGGCATGATTTCCTTTTCAAGTAGTTCCTCGTAAAGTTGATTGGATTTCTCTACTAAGCTGGAATGATATTTCTCTACAGATTTCTTCCACACAAATGTAAATTTATTCGCGTTCGCTTCAATCTTTGTGCCGTCAATAAAAATCACTTCTTGATCAATCATATTTTCTTGCACAAGCTGACAGCGGAATTGAACAAAACATTAGCGAATTAGCTCTTTCACTTCTGATTGTACACGGAATCGATTGATTGTGCGGTAGCTAGGGGGAGGTTCATACCCTTGAGCCAGCCACATCATTCGGATACTGTCTTTCAATAAGGCTTCAATTTTGCGCCCCGAGAAGACAGATTGCGTGTAGCCGCATAAGATAATTTTAAGCATCATGCGTGGGTGGTAAGCAGGACAACCCTCATTTCGAAGAAATGCTTCGAACGCTTCATGAGGAATGCTTTCAACCAAATGATAGATATGAAATGCGATGTCATTATTTTGTAATTTTACTTCTAAATCCAAAGGCAAAGTTAGTTGATTCATGTTATAATCTTTAAACATAAGGACCCTTCTTTCCGATAAGATTTGGTGTGGTAACTTTATTTTATCAGAAGTGGTCCTTATGTTTATTCGAAAATAATTAAAGCCGGTGAAATTTTACTCGTCGTAAAATTTCACCGGCTTTTTCATCTCAGAGAGAGGGTTTGTCCCAGCCTCCAATATATTATTCGATCTCGACTTCTTTCGTATCTTTACGAACTATTTTTCCGTCTTTATCTTTTATGTAGGACCTTACCTTATACAAACCTGGTTCTTTAGCGGAGTAAGAAAAGTGAGCATCTTTTCCGTATGCAAATTTTTCGAGAACCTCATTGTCTTTAAATACGTAATATGCATACCTTAATTGATCTCCTTCTGCAGTAGTAACAACGTTAAAATTAGAGTCGTCTACTATTTCAATTGTGAGATCTAAAATTTCAGGTTCGCTTTTCGAAGTGTTAGCGGGACTGCATCCAGTTGCTATAACAAAAAGGCTAGCAATAATTAGGACTATTATTTTCTTCACAAAAATTCCTCCTAAATTTTATATAACGCATTATAACACGTATGCTCATAAATTTTCTTTTTTTATACTAAAATGGTAACTTAGTAGTGTTTACTATATCAATTGGTGTGATGTATTTTTTATTGTGGGGAGGATGTTTATGATTAACGAAGCAAAAGAACAGGTGCTAACCTTTGAACCTTATAAGGAGTTTGGCATTGACGAAGATGTAAGATTAGTTATTTATAATGAAATTAAAAAGGAATTCTCTCATTTGATAGTTATAAAAGCTAAGGATAAATGTGAGCTGCCAGTATCCCAATTAGAAAGTCATATAAGATACACATATAAATATCAAGTTAAGGTAAATAAAAAGTGGACAGATAAAGTAAAATATAAAGCACTTAGAGTAGAGAAACTGACTACCAAAGGCATTAAATATTTGTTTTATCCTGTTGAATCAAGCGACTACTTAATTGTTGGATTCCAAGGCATTAGTAGAACTCCAGGTTATAATTATATCAGATCTCTAAAAGACGTAAAAGTTAATCGTCTCTATATAAAGGATGATTATGGATCGGATCAAGATACACGAACATCCTATTATCTAGGGCCAAACAAAACATTTTCAATAGCTGATAATGTGTTAAAACTAATTGAAGATGTAAGAATTTCTCGAGGGATTAGGAAAGAAAATGTACTCTGTATTGGTTCTAGTAAAGGAGGATTTGCTTCCTTATATTTTACATATAGAGGTAAATACGGGGGTGCAATAGTAGGTGGTCCCCAAACGCTTTTAGGCGATTATTTATCAGCTGGTAGGCTGGACGTGGATAAACCCAACTCCATTTTAAGGCCCATTTTTAAGTATTTAGCTGGAGATCTCACTGAAGAAAATATTAAGTGGTTAAATTCAGTGTTGTTTGATGCTGTTAAAGAAAGTGAACACGAACCAAATGTAATGATTCATGTAGGTAAAGGTGAACCGCATTATAAAAATCATGTGCTACCTTTTATGGAATTCACAAAAGAGCTAAATTTAAAAAATATTAGTTTAGATTTAGGAGATTATGAAAAACATGATGAGTTAGTTCAACACTTTCCGTCATTGTTAAAGGAAAATATATTGAAGGTAATACAATAATAATACCTAAAAAATATTAGTGAAGAGAACGTCATAAAAGGCGTTCTTTTTCTTTTGGTCAATAATCTATTAGGGAGGGATATAATGGCAGATATTAATAGTTATCTAATAAAAGCAATAGATGGACCTGCACCCAACATAAACTGTTTGGTCAGAGGTCTTTGAGTTTACAGAAGGCTCAAATGGAGCATTACACACAAAGATTGTGGATACAAGGTAAGTCCATGTTCGGATTAATAATAGCATAATGCTAAAACAGGTTAAAACTGAAAATTCACTAGTATTACCGTTTAGGGTTATTATTGCTGGCAAGCAGTAGCAGGTTATATATTGAATGGAAGTCCGGATGTTAACGAAGACTGAATATTCCCGAGAAACTACTAGGCTTAAACTAGAGAACTTGCCCCTGTTTATACGACTGCAAAGTAATGAAACTTTGAGCTTTATCCATTGGAATCTTAAGTGCTACTCCCTTCATTTGTTGGGTAACAGCTTCAGCCTTTTCCCACTGAAACAACTGCCGGGGGTGGAACACTAATGCAATCGCTGGAAGCAAGATTTCAATTCTGACCAATCTTTCCATTTCGCTTCTTCCTTTATTCTCACAAAAAGGACTACCCAACAGCTTAGTGTCAGATAGTCCTTAACCTTATTTCCTTTTCGCATACAACTTTGCGCTTTCTTGCGCAACATACAACCCTACTGCTTGATTCTCTCTCCAAGCACCTGGAAATTCAGACAATGGCGGATTAGTTTGATTTACCCACTTTGAAATTTCAGGAGTAAAACCAGGACGTTTATGGGCTTGAATAAACCAATCTGTATAGCCACCTCCTGAAGGAATGCCCACAGGTTTATAGAGACTGTAGCCTGTCATTTTGCTAATCACTTGTGCTAATGCAAGGTCGCGGCCATAATCCGCTCCAGTTTGTAAGTAATTCCAATAGAGTATTTTTCCACTAGAATGATAAGCTACCGCAATTTCCGGATCGATTTTTGCTTCGAATTTTAATATTGCTTTGATTTCAGATGCACTTGCAGGACTATATCCTTTAAAGTTGGCATAACTTGGCCCTTTTGCGTTATTACGGATTGTTTTCCATCCTGCATCATATTGACGATTTAAGTCAACGCCTTTTCCGTTTGCCTTCCAACGTTTAAAGTTCGTACTTCCTTCGTTCATTTTAATTAAGGAAGCGTGAACGCTTTTTGGAAAAGCCTTTAGCCCTTCCTGTTGGAGAGTGACACCATCTGGATTCACCATTGGTACAAACCAGAGCGTTGTTTTATTTAATAGATTATAAGTATCATAGCCTTGAATCTTTTGCTTTTTATAATAGGCTTTCGCATATTGCTCCACCATGTACATATTTAAGTTGGTCGTCAACCATTCACGACCATGGTGGGAACCATTAATAAATGCCGTTGGCTTCCCTTTTCCAATGGAGATAGCATAAATATCACGGCCATATTCAGACTTACCAATGGAATGATACGTAATTAAATCTGGATAGGCACGTTGTAAAGCTTTAATGTCTTGAACCATATGATTATAGGTATAAACACGATTCGGGTTCACAATATTCGTATTTCCAATTGGCTTTGGCTTACTTAGTCCAACATCATTTTTATGAATGTAACCAGTTCGTGCTTTTCCATTAACATATACAGTTGCCTTATACCAATCACTATTATGTGGACGATATTGCAACGCACTGCCTCTTGCATAATTTTTCAGTACTTTAGAACTCTTTGCTGTACTACTATAGATATTTGTTGGGCTTCCATAAGCAAAACCTTTGATAAGGGGCGCTGTTGTCCCAGCATCTTTTGCATGGATATACCCTGTTTGAGCTTTGCCATTCACATATACAGTTACCTTGTACCACTCATTGTTGTATGGTCTGTATTGAATGGATTGCCCTATAGGATATGTCTTCCACACACTTGCACTTTTCGAAGTGTCGCTATAGACGCGTGTTGGATTTGAATAGGCAAAGCCTCTAACTAACGGAGCATTGCCGCCAACATCTTTCGTATGAATATACCCCGTTTGTTTTTTTCCATTCACAATGACCGTCACTTGGAACCAACTAGAATTATAGTATTTATACTTTAAAATTGATCCTTTTCCATAACTCTTCCACGTTTTAGCACTTTTGGAAGGACCCTGATACACCTTTGTCTTGTTAGCTTGTGCGTAGCCTGTTAAAGTAGCATTTTTACTTCCAACATCTGCTTTTGCAATATAACCTGTTTTCGCTTTTCCGTTGACCATAACGGTCGCCTTATACCAGCCAGATGTAAATGTTTTATATTTTAAAATGCTGCCTTGCTGATATGATTTCAAAGGTGCGGAGTTTGTTGAAGCAGCTGAATAAACAGGTGTAGATGCTTTTACAGCAATCCCTTGTACAATCTCCTCGTCGAAAACAGCAGTTTCTACATCACTTTTATGAATATAGCCTGTTTTTGCGGTCCCGTTTATATATACAGTCGCTTCATACCAATCCCCATTAAATGCACGATATTTTAAAACTTGACCCTTATCATACGCTTTTAATACTTTTGAACCTTTAGCCGTTTGTTCATAAATGTTTGTTTTATTAAGAGCAATCCCTTGAGCAACTGGAGCCTCATCACCAACATCATCCACTGTGATGAATCCGGACTGAGCTTTACCATTAATGATTACAGTCGCTTGATACCAATCTTCTGTTAAAGTTCGGTATTTTAAAAGTTGACCATATTTATATTTTTTAAGAACATTTGCTTGACGGTCAAGAGCATCATATACGTTGATAGGCTGCTTTAGTGCTAAACCTTCCAATTGTTCCTGCCCGGCAATTAATTTCACATCTTTATTTGAAATAAATCCTGTCTGTGGTTCACCATTCATATAAACCGTAGCTTGAAACCAATTGTCATCATATGCTTGGAATTTAAGTACATGACCTTGGCGATATGATTTTAAAGTTTTGGATTTCGTAGACAGTTCCGTATATACTGTCGTAGGTTGTTGCATTGCAACACCTTGTAATACTTCCTGTTCTTCAGTTACTGGATCATCTTGCCCTGAAGACAGAGTATTCACTTTTTCTGAAGTAGATTTTTTCTCAACAACTTTGGCCGAATCTGGCTGTTTCTCTTTATCTAGCTTTTCCTCTTCATCCTCAATTTGAGTGGATGGGCCTTCATTAAGATTGGTTTCTTCACCATGTTTTTCAGATGCAGGCTGATCCGTTTCTTCTTGCTCATTCATTTGATTACGTTGTTGACGAAATGCTTCTGCATCGTCTATCTGAACTAAATAAGCGTTAGAAACATATCCTGTTAATTCTGTCGCCTGCTCATTTTCTATCGAAGTGTACCGTATGTAAGAATACTCATCTCCTGCTTCCAATACCTCAACTTCTGTATCATCAGGAATGGTAGCCAACCATTGTTCAGCATTTTCTTCTTCGAACAAGTCAACCGTTTGTTCAGGAGACTCCGCAAATACAAACCATGTATTTGTCTCCTGCTGCGAACTATCGCTTGATTCTGTCGCTGCAACGTAAGATGGAATGAGTTGAAAGAACAATACAGCAATCATTACGTAAATACTAACTTTTAACCCTTTTATTTTTATCCCCTCCAACACTCCCCGTCAATCGGGGAAATCTAGAATGTGAGCAACGTTCTCCCTATCTATTATTCTACATAATAACAGGAAAAGTGACAGCACTTTCTTCCTTATTATACCACTTTATGGGTATTTAGCATTAGCTACCATGGGAAATCTAATTAAATATTCAACGGACAAATCCTTTAGATCTATTATTTTTTAAGCTTACGTGTTATTTTTTTAAGTTTAATATTAATTTTTTAGATTTGAGTATAATTACGCGAGATTAGCAGAAAATCTTTTACGTTTCGAAGATAATTTTTTACTTAGGAAGAAAGTTAAAAAATCCCGCATACAATGATGCAGGATTTTCTCTCTATTATTTAAAATAGTCTATGACACCATTCGTAATCCCTTCTGCCACCCGTTGTCTATATGTTGCTTGTTTTAACTTTGCAGCATCCTCGGGATGATCGATGAACCCAACCTCTACTAGCGCACTCGGAATTTTCGTCTCGCGGATCACATGGAAACTCTGCTCTTCTACTCGGCGATAAGGGCTTTCCATCGCTTGAACAATTCGATCTTGCAACAGTTCAGCCAATAATCGGCTCTTCTGTTTCTCGTATTTTCCATGCCAAAATGTTTCTATTCCTTTAGCACTCCCATTAAAGCTGTTAATGTGAATACTGACAAATAAGTTGGCTTTTGAATCATTTGCAATCTGGGATCTTCCATCCAGAGTAATATATACATCGTCAGATCTTGTCATGATGACAGTGAAGCCTTTCTTTTCTAGCTCACTTCTCGTGCGTTTAGCAAGATCTAACGTCAAATCTTTCTCAAGCAACTGACTTGTCTTCGCTCCTGGATCATGTCCTCCATGTCCAGCATCAACGACAATTAGTTTGCCTGAAACATCCATGACATCTGAATTATGAATATAACCAGATTTCCGAATTCCGTTTACATAGACAGTCGCTTCATACCAATTTTTTGTGTAAGACCGATATACTAATCCATGTCCATAAGAATATTGCTTCAAAGCCTTCGAATTTTTAGAAGCATTCGTATATACTTTTACTCGACCGTGAGCGGCAATCCCCTTTAGAGATTCTTGTTTCTGAACGATCTCCTCTACATCATTAGCATGGATATAACCTTTCTGCGCTTTGCCATTGACATAGACCGTTGCTTCATACCACTCAGACGTAAATGGTCGATACTTCAATTCATGGCCTTCGTTATAAGTTTTCCATACTTTAGCATTGGTAGAAGCCGTGGGGTACACAGGAATGGACGACTTAGCTGCAATTCCCTTTAAGACTGTCGTAGATGTGTTGACTGTTTCAACATCCTTCACAGCAATATACCCAGTATGTGCCTGGCCACTCACATAAACAGTCGCTATATGCCACTGAGAATTATAAGTACGGTATTGTAAAATATGACCTTTGGAATATGCTTTTAAGCTTTTTGATTGTGTCGATGGCGACTCATACACTTCGGTTGGACTGCTCAAAGCTACCCCTTTGATCACTTGTTGGACAATTGGACGTTCTTCTCCAACATCGGAAGCAGCTATATAACCTGTTCTAGCTTTTCCATTCAAGATCACTGTTGCTTTATACCATTGTGATGAAAAAGATTGATAAATTAAAGCTTGTCCCTGATTATAGGATTTTAAGATTTGCCCATTCTGCGTAGGAGCTGAATAAACTGAAACAGGTTGCTTCAAAGCGAAGCCGTTTAACCTTTCCTGTTCAGCTTTAATCACATCAACATCTTTAGCATTTATATAGCCAATTTGTTTTTTACCGGCAATATATACAGTTGCTTCATACCAATCTGCCGAGTATGGGCGAAACTTTAAAATCTGCCCTTGTGGATATGATTTTAAATGACTAGATGTTGTAGAAGCTTTTACATAAACATGAGTTATCTCTTGTAAAGCAACACCTTGTAAAGTCGGTAGATTGGCTGACACAGGCGCCATCATTCTTACTTGCTTTTTTGGCTCAGCCTTATGCTGAAGGATTGCGTTCTGATCAGAAGATGGCTCGGCTTGAGAAATCTCCGTAGTTTCCTCGGTTTCTTCCTTTTTAGAGATTTCTTCCTCTATTTTAGAATCCTGATCTTCCTCAATCGGGATCATTTCGCCTTCTACCTCAGGCAATTCTTCTATTTGCCCCTCATTGTCAACATCTACTGCTAAAGTGTCTCCTTCTTCGTTCTCGGAAACTTGTTCCTGAGCAGCTGCTTCTCGCTCCTTCAAAAAGTCATCCTTTTCTGAAGCCAAAACAACATTTGCTGAAGGTACGAATCCTTTCAAATTGGAATCGTCAGAAGTATATTCAATAAATGATACATCATCCATCGTTTCGAGTACTTTAACCTCTGTCCCATCTAGCAGCTCACCCAGGACAACTGTGGCAGTCTCATCCTCATAAAGCGGGATGAAGTCTTCCGAATTCTTTGAATAAATAAAAGCTGAGATATGATCATCTTGGTGAAAATCCATCTCATTCTCTGCTGCAACTCCGTGGGGTAACAGCTGTAAAGATAGTGTAAATAGAACAAGGTAGATTAGAATCTTGCTAGTTTGTCTCATTTTCTCCTCCATTTATTAATAGACATAAAAATGGCCCAAATGTGAGAAGTATAAAGTAAACTTTATACCCCCTCCCATCGGACTATATATATTTCTATTATCGAAATAAACGGCAGAACATAAATAGGTATAAATACCCATAAATGCACTATATTAAGAAAAACTAGCTTTATTTTCACATCTTCCCTTTTCTATTGAGTTTCTGACTGGTTATTGTCAGTTACGCCTTGCTCGGTTTCATGCGAACTATCAGGCGATTCCTCTACACCAGGATCGACAGGCGTTTCCAGTTCTGTTTGGACATCCTCTTCTTCATTTTCTCCTGGTGGTTCCACAGGTTTCTCTTCATTCGCACTATCTTGTTCTTGATCATTTTCATTCTTATCAGGTTGTTCTGCCGGCGGTTTAGTTTCTTTATCTGGCTTCTCTTCTGATGGAACATCGATAACCCCAGAACCTTTATCTTGGTCCCCCTTATTTTCATCTTTCTCTGCAGGTTTATTGATCACATTTTCTTGTTTGTCCTTACTTGGAGAACTAGGTTTCGAGCTTGGGGTAGTAATGTTGTCTTTAGGAACATTACTTTCTTCTCGTCCTGTCGTACTGGACCAATTATTACTCCAATTATTTGATGTTTGATTTGATGAATTTATAATTTCTGTCATTTCTATATCTTCCATTTCTGGAATATCTTCTCCTCCTTCAATATCCTCTAAATCCTTATTCTCTTCCTCATCTACAATAAACTTACTCATCTTTTCACTATCCACTTGCTTATTGACCATTAGCGCATTTGAAACAGCTCTATTTTTGGTCTTTTTCGCTACGTGAAAATGACCCTTTTTCTCATAAAAAGACATACCTAATATAAGGAATATACCGACCATAAGAATGCTGCAAAATACTACAATTTTATTACGATGCTTCAAAAATATTCCCCCATATTGTAGAAATTTATCTATTTTTTCTGATACTTAAATAATACACATCTATATAAATGAAAGATAAGATGAGAGTAGATCACTACTTAAAATGCTATATAGGAAAGTTTCAATGTCCGAAGAATAGAAAAACTTCAATAACACTAACTTAGTTTAGTTAGCCTTTTGTTTTCAGCATTGCTCCTTCATTAATAGTCTAACCGCATGTTATACCTCAAACCGTTATAGAGTTAGTAATTGTGGAAACCTTTAAGTTTCCCTCATTTTTCACAAATACTTTAACCATATACTTTCCTTTTTCCTTAAATGATAATTTGATAGTCTTATTTTTCGCATATCCAAATTTATCAATGATTTTGTTATCTTTATAAACATACCAGGCTACTTTATTTTTCATTTCAGTGGTAACTTTAAACTCATAAAGTGTGTCTTGCTTATTCTCTTCCCTATTTATCTGTTCTAAAGATATAAGTGGAAATTTCAATAGTTCTCTAATTTTCTCTTTCAACAGAGGAGGGAAATGGATCAAAACATCACTGTGTTTATCGTAACTTCCCAAATTTAATTCATATGCTATTCCTATTTCATCAAATAACTTTATCATCGGTATAACATGATTTCGATAATGATGCTCTCCTACTCCTAAATGTATAAATATGTCTGGGTTATTTTTCGTTTCACGTATCATACTTGCCATTATATTATTAAGATATTCGTGATCCTCTGCCTCGGTACCTCCACTTATAAATTCGACAACCTTTTTTCCAACTTGTTTTGCCTCTGCTTGTTCAAGAAGGTAGTCTCCTAATAAATATTGAGGAGAAGCTGAAATAACATGATCAAAGCCATATTTTATGCCGTAATATAAAGCCGCGAATCCCCCTTTACTCGAACCACTTGATATAATCTTACTAATTTCATTTTCCTTCACAATTTTACGAATAAGCGCTATAACCGATCGCTCAATAGAAAACTCTCTACTATTGCATAGATAATAAGAAGGAGCCTCACCAAAATCATCTAATATATAAAGTTTATTGCAGTCAAATTCCTCTAAAGTTCGAACATAATTATAATTAGCGGGTTTACCTTCAGCTTGAAAAGCTGAGAATACGATAACTAATCCATCTGTCTTTGTATAGGACTTTTGAAAAAGATATTTCACATCTACTTCTCCATTAAATACTTCCTCATTCTTAAAAACTGACATAATAAACCTCCATTAGTATGATTGACTATTAGTTTACCAAACTTTTACTTTAAAGATAAATCAAACTTAACTATCAATTCATAATTAAAAATAGATATTAGTTTCACTGTCTAATCTCTCTTAACTAATGGAAAAAACACTTTTTCAAAAAATAATTGCCTGTATAATTTAAAAATACCCTAACAGTTCAAAAGATTTCTGTTAGGGTATTTTTAAATATGTTGTATAAAATGCTGGTACGTTAGAAGTTACCCTTCTAATATATCTGCTATTCGTTTACTTGCCAATCCATCACCGTAAGGATTGCTTGCATGGCTCATTTTTTCGTACTCAGCTTGATTCTCTAGTAACAACTTAAATGTTTTATAAATAACCTCTTCATCAGTTCCAACAAGTTTTAATGTACCTGCAGCGATACCTTCAGGGCGTTCAGTTGTGTCGCGCATAACCAAAACAGGCTTACCAAGGCTCGGAGCTTCTTCCTGAATACCTCCACTATCCGTTAAGATCATGTATGATCTAGAAAGGAAGTTGTGGAAGTCGATAACCTCTAAAGGCTCAATAATTCGGATACGATCACAGTCCCCTAATATTTCGTTTGCTGCTTCTCTTACTACTGGATTCATATGTATTGGGTAGATCGCTTTAATATCAGGATGTTCGTCTACAATTCTTTTGATAGCTCTGAACATGTTCTTCATAGGTTCGCCGAGGTTTTCCCTTCTATGGGCAGTAATCATAATCAATTTACTATCCCCAACCCAGTCTAACTGTTCATGAGTATATGCTTCTCCAACAGTTGTTTTAAGAGCATCAATCGCGGTATTTCCCGTAACGTAAATTGTAGCAGGGTCTTTACCTTCTTTAACGAGATTTTCTTTCGACATTTCCGTTGGTGCAAAATGATATTTTGCAACGATTCCAACAGCTTGACGATTAAATTCCTCAGGATAAGGAGAGTAAATATTATACGTTCTTAATCCTGCCTCAACATGTCCCACAGGAATCTGTAAATAAAAACATGCTAACGCTGTTACGAACGTTGTTGAAGTATCTCCATGAACTAAAACGACATCTGGTTGAACTTCTTCCAAAACAGATTTCATTTTTTCCAAAATGTTTACTGTAACATCGAATAATGTTTGTTTCGATTTCATAATGGATAGATCATAATCTGGCTCTACATGAAATGCCTCCAGAACTTGATCTAACATTTCACGATGCTGCCCTGTAACACAAACAATTGTCTCTAATTGATCACGAGTTTTTAATTCTTTTACTAAAGGGCACATCTTTATAGCTTCGGGTCTTGTCCCGAATACTACCATTACCTTTTTCATTAATTGATCACGTTCCTTATTTAGTAATTTGTGTAAGTAAAAATAATACATAACAGTGGGAGGAGTCGTTGTCGACTAATATGGACAAAAAAGGCCATGATATGACTAAAGTCTATAGTATCAAATAATATCATGAAATAAAAGATATAAAGGATTGACTGCTTATGGACTAGATCATGAAACGCAGAATCTCACAAGTCAGACTGATTAAGAAAAAAAGGCCTCCAGAGAATTATGGAGTGCCTGAATCATCGTTATTCTTCTGTAGTGTAAGTTCTAATATCTGCTTGTCTATATCTACGAATACATCGAATCCCTCAATATTCAAAGTAAACATCTTTCCGTCTTTAGATTGAACATTTGCTTGTGAACGCAACTCATTTAGAAATTCATTATCATTTTGAATATTTTCAACTATTACATTGGTTGCTACGTTATCTTTATTAAAGCGCAAACTTATATCATAATTCCCATAAGTAAGAACTGTAAGACCCTGATCTTCCGTTTCCTCGGTCAATCCTCTAAGTTTTCCTTTAATTGTTTCATAATCTAAACCTACATGAGCCATAAAGAATTCATAGGACGATTGTAGTGATGCAGGTAAGATAGGGTAAAAATCTATTGTCCTTATATCTGCTATACTAGCAAAAGTGTTGGACAATGAAACATCATCGAAATTTATATAAGCCGTTTCATCCTGATAATTCACTTTATATACATTATCGATTTGTTCAATGACATAAACAGGTTCAGAGAATTGTACTGATTCCATCTGTCTTGTCATTTGCTCATCCTCATAAAGAATAGCTGATCGTGTAACTATATTTCCTTCTTTATCGATCTTATTTATTTCGGGTTCGTAATTTTTTTCTTCCCCTAGATTATCTGTACTTGGACTGGAATCATCAAATCGATCATAAATACCTTTGTAGATAGCTAATGGTGACTTATCTACAAACATGAAGAGAGCACTAAAAAGAGTAAGCATAAGTAACACGCAAACTTGCACAATGAATCCTCTGTTGGAGACTTTACTTTTACTTCTCCGACTAATAAATTCATTTGTATTTATCACAGATTGTTCATTTAGCTTTTCTCTTTTATATTTTCCCTTTTCTTCTTTTGAAAGAGTATTAAACCATTTAATAAATTCATCATATTTATCAAGAACTTCTTTGGAATTTCCGAATTCCTTTAAACTACCATAATGTAGCCAAAGAACCCTATCACAAATTGATCGCATTTGCCCTATAGAATGGCTGATAAATATAATAGTTTTCCCACTAGCTTTAAATTCGTCAATCTTGTCTACACATTTTTTATAAAACGTCTTATCGCCTACGGATAGTGCTTCATCTACTATTAGAATATCCGGATTAGTGTAAGCAGAAATGGCAAAACCAAGCCTAGACTTCATGCCGCTAGAGTAGTTTTTTACAGGTTGTTCAATAAATTGTCCAATATCCGCAAACTCAATAATTTGAGGCGTTAACTCTGAAATCTCATCTTTCTTCAATCCAAGCATCAAACATTTTAACTTAATATTTTCTAAGCCAGATAATTGATTATTTAACCCTGCACTAATAGCAATAAGTGAAGTTTCACCGTTAATCTCCATATTTCCTGAAGATGGTGGAATAACCTCGGCTAAAATGTTGGAAAGTGTGGATTTACCTGATCCATTAATCCCCACAATCCCAACTGTTTCTCCTTCAAATATTTCAAAACTTACATTTTTTAAAGCATGAAATGTTCGATTATTTTTCCTTTTGTTTGGGAGAAAAATATCCCGAATTTTATCAGACCTTTTATTATACAACTGGTAAGTCTTCGATATGCCTTCCAGTTTTACTTTTGGCTTCATTTTTTTAAGCCTCCATTACAAATAATCAACAAATTTATCTCTGAATTTTATATGCATATAAGAACCAATAAATAAAATTAATAATGTTATACTCCAAAAATAAAAAGTCAATCCAAGGTCCTCAAAGAACCAGGTTTTAAACAAAATGGTATTTCTAAACCCATCAATCAAATAATAAATTGGATTGAGTTTTAATATATTTAATAGTTGGGGATCTAGCCTACTTGCATTCCATACTATCGGAGTTAAAAAGAATAACATTCTGATCATTGAATTAATCGCTGTTTGAAAGTCCCTTATCATAACCGATATAGTTGAACACAATAAAGTCATTGAGAATAAAAAGGCTAACAATGCAAAAACATAATAAGGTAATTGTAATAAATAAATTCCTGGATTAATTTTATTTAAGGCAAGAATTAACACTAAAATAATTGACATCATTAAGAAATTATACATATTTTTCATAATCGTAATTGTGGGAAGCACACTAACTGGAAATTTCATTTTTGAAACTAAGTTCACTTTAGTATAAATACTATTAGATCCTTGTGTTATCGATGGATTAATAAAAAACCACGGAACTAACCCTACAAACAACCAAACAAAAAATGGGATATCATCTACTGGACGGCCGCTTCTAATACCAATTCCAAAGACAAACCAATAAGCTCCAATTTGAATTGCTGGGTTTAAAAACTGCCATAGTACTCCTAAATAATGCATCTGATACATACCTTTAATATCAAAACTTGCTAATCTCAGTATTAAACTAAAATTGGACAATTGTTCTTTTATTATCTGAATAACAAATCTCATTATAATGTCTACTTCCTTCGTTGAGTACATTTTTTGCCAAATCCAAGAGGTAATAATATCTTAAAATACCTATTATATAATAACACAAATTGAACTTCTATCGAATAAAGTATTTTAAACAAAAAATGGAAGAGAGCATCCTTCCATTTTTTATTTGAAATACTAGAATTGTTGGTTCCATAATATATTAATTTGGCATCTTTTGAAACTCTTTATACGTATCTCAAGTCTCTTTTAATTTCTTTGCTATGGTTATGAGATTAGGAAATTCTTTAAAGTCCTTGTTTTCCAACTCTTCTTGTACCTTCCTTAGCTTTTTGAAGCAATGCTTTTCTCCTAGTTCGCTTTTTTCTGTTTGTAAAAAGAGTCTGTTGCTAACCCTCATAATCTCGTACAAGCAAGGGAGATTATTCTCAGCTCATTGATTCAGCATTTTTTGATGATATGTTAATATAAATGTATCATTATTAGAGGGAGCGAATAGAATTTGACAAATCTTTTAAAGTTAAACCAAGATATATTAAATGAATTTGGAGTAATAAATCTTGACAATATTTTAAGATTAACTGATGCGAATAGTAATACTGAAAAAAATGCACAATTAATCCTAGATAATCACTTTGTACTCCAAGAATCACTCGATATCTTAGATTTTAGCAATGGAATCGATTGGGATTATAAACATTATGTTAGTTCCAATACCTATCAATTATACCTTCATTCTTTAATGCCAATTAGTTATCTAGGAAATGCCTTTGAAGCGACTAATGACACTATTTACTTGAAAAAGGCTATCAAAATTGTCAAGGATTGGCTAGAATTTGATTCAAATGATAAAGATAACAAATTTATTTGGTATGACCATACTTCCGCATACAGAACACATAATTTAATATATCTATTTTTATGTCTTAAGAGAATTAACTTACCTTTTCCTGATCTTGATGAACTAATCATTAAACATGCAGAATTTTTATACAAGGATACATACTACAGAAAAAACAATCATGGTATTATGATGGATCGAGCATTGATTCAAGCCGGTGTTGTTTTTAATTACCCTAATGCAGATAACTGGAAAAATAAAGGTTTATTTAGATTGAAGGATAACTTTTATAGTAGCTACAGTTCAAAAGGAGTACACCTAGAAAACTCCCCAGAATATCACTTAGTAGTTGAACGGCTTTTTCATTCTATTGAAGACTTTCTGAATAAATATGACCTAACACTTGGTAAAGAGATTATAGGTAAGTTTAAATTAATTGCGGAATATTATAGCTTTATTCTGAAGCCAGATGGTTATCTACCGATGATTGGAGATTCAAGCCATAAAAAACTTAACAGAAAGGAAAAGAAGTATACTTCTTTTTTTGATTTAGAGGCAGGTATATCTATATTACAAGCAAAGAATAATCAAAGTCCAATAAATTCAACATGGCTTTCATTTGTATGTGGCTACAGTACATTAACTCATAAACACTTTGATGATTTATCAATTAACCTCTTTTATAATGGTCACGATATTTTTGTTGATTCAGGAAAGCATAGCTATGGAAGTTCTCCCGAACGAGGATATGTACGATCCGCAAGGGCTCATAATACGATTGTTATAAACAACAAAAATTATGTACACCCTGATCCAGAAGTAGTTAAGGATAGAATTTCTATTACTGCCTTTTCCTCAAACAGGACCTATGATTATGTGAAAGGGATTAATCTAGGTTATGAAGGGACATCAATTGAACGAGCTATTTGTTTTATTAAGCCCAACGTTTTGATTATACTTGATAAAGTTTCTAGTAAGACAGTCCAAAAATGTAGCCAATTCTTTACATTGAGTCCAAAGGTAAAAATCGTCAAGGAAGGCATAAACCATACCGTGTTAAAATCCCAAAATGATGAGGTGCATATAGAACAACTAATTGCTCCAGACAAATTAACAATTCATAAAGGAAATACAGAAAAGCCAAATGCTGTTGTTTCAGAAACCTTCAGTAAATTAAGTAAAACACATAAACTTGAATATATGGCAAAAAATAATAAAGTTCATTTTTTAACCTTAATTAGATTGGGGAAAGAAACTACAAGAGTGACCGACATTCATTTTGAATTAGAAAATAGTCAATTAAGTTTAAATATCGATGGGAATTATTTCTCATTTGTAATGTAATTCGTCCTTTGTATATTGCAAATCCTTTGGACAGCACATAATGAGTACCGCCCTTAAGTAGATCATATAAATCTACCTAAGGGCATTTTTTTCCTTATGCCTTATCTATAAATAATTCTGTAGCCCTTCTTAAGGAATTTAAGGTTTCTACTTTTTCCAAAGGATTATGTTGACTTTTTTCATCCCAATATAAATGGGAAATAAATTGCCCGCTTTTCCCAAGCTTCAAGAAATCCTCCAAGCCTTTTACAAAAGGTTGATAATGATTTTCCATATCATGAAAACAAGCTGCATTTTGCAAATAATAAATGTTAGGCATATATCCAATTTTTTTATAAAAAGAGGTTACATCTAACCTTTCGTTAAACTTTTGAGTGATTTCCTCGACTTTCATATTCGGATAACTAACCTTATACATAGCATTAACAAAAGATTTATAATAATTCGGGACAATAGTTTGTGGATTATTTACTAATACAGAACTCCCTTTTAAGAATCCACCTAACATAAGTGACATAAATCCGCCTGCTGAACTTCCATAAAATATAATATTTTCATTATCAATATTAAGATTTGTTACCACCTGCATAATTATAGTGGCTAAACTTTCAATATAGAAGTCTTGCTCGGTACCTTGTCCCCACCCTAAATTAATTTCCCCTAAGTATAGGGTAGGATCATTATAATAAATAACATTCGCATCTAAGTCTTTAGACCATGAATGACGTTGGAAAATAGGAGGGCTAAATTCACTTGCATTGTATGCACCCGAACCTATAACATACAATAAGGGAGACTTCTTATTTGTTTTAATTAATAAATCGTAAATCACGTCATCCTTATTAACACTTAATATTGTTGGGTCCTTAAAATCTATCTCGAATTGGTCAAGACTTTTATTTGCAATCTCTTTATGATTATATAAATCAAAGATTGATTTATATTTTTTTGTTTGCAAATAACTGTCTTTAAACACAGTTATTTGACTTGTATTCACTGACACTTTTTGTCCCTGTTCATTTTTTGCATAAGCCTTTAAATAATAGGTTCCTTCTTTTTCTAACTTTATTGTTACATTTTTCAAATCTGATGAGTATCTTTTCACTTCTATTCTTTCATCATTGTGATAGATATACCAAGCATATGTTAAGTTTTTTCCAGTTGCATGTATTGTCGCAGTTAATGGTTGGCCTATTTCTACCCTATCACTCTTTGTAGATAACGAAACTGAATTTATAATTGGTTTATCCCCCATTAGTGTCACCTTACTGTTACGAATGTCATTTGGCTCATCAATAGAAATGCGATTGACTTCCGTATTATCATTAAATAATTTATAAGTTATTTTATTATTTCGTAATTCACTTTGTACATGATCTATAGAGTTATTATTAATGTTTATAAGAGTTAAGTACTCCGCAAAATCCCCCTCATTTATAAAATGGGCTGATTTAATAGGATGCTTCTGATTGAAATCAAATGATTGCCAACCCCTAATTGGGTCCGTATTACCTTCAAATAAATTAAAGTCTCTAATTTCATATAATTGCTTTAAATGTACAAATGAATCGTCAATTTTACTTTTTAATAAAATTGAGCTTTTATCTTTTTCAGTTATTTCGACATCGACACCTATATTAAATATTTGTGAATATTTATGTTTTTTATCCGAATAGATTTTATCATGAATTATAATAGGACCGTTATCAATCTGTATAAGTAACCTAACAATTGAAATCCCTTCATACAGTTCATGTCTGCCACGCACATACGTGTATGTCTTGCTATGACCATAATCTATTATTTGGGATTTACCTACTTGTCCTTTAGAGAGGGTATATGTCTTTCCATCAACAGCTATTGTATTATGAGCAAAAACGCTACGAAAATATTTCCTATATGGATCTTTCTCTTTATAGTTGTACCGACCACTATCTACAAAATAATCAGTTTTATCTACACTTAATAAGAACGCTAAATCATCAGCATGCTTATGGACTGTAGAATGAAATGCCGAGGTGAAAAGCCATTCAATATCTTGTTTTTTATATACGGATATCCCGGCCTCTGGATAGGGGAAAAAGGAATCCTTTAAGCTCCTTCCTTTCTTTCCTCTTGTAACCTTATTTAACCAATACTCGCTAATTATCTCACTTTCATCAATACTCCTCAAAACCTTTGATAGACCAGTATCCCCTAATAAAGGAAGCCTTCCATCTTTATCTGTTAGAACCGCTAAGAAATCCTGCATGTGTTTAAACTTGTTTTTAATCTGATCCGAATAGGGAACCCCGTAGAAATCCATAAATTTCTTTATTGACATAAATAACTTCATAACTAACAAATGATATCCAGGACTATGTTCCTTATGAACCCCATTAATTGTGAAATCCTTATTCATTCTCATAGTTAATCGATCAACAGATTTTTTTAGCCATTCACGACTTTTGGTAAACTCAGGAAACAAAACTGAGAGCTCCATTAGAGCCTGATCCTGAAAAATTCCATGATTATAATCTTCGTAATTATTATCATTTGCTAGAAAGAGTCCATGAGTGTGAAGAAGCCTTTTAAAATTCATTTCAAAGTCATTATCTATATTTTCAACATCTTTATAATAGCACCAGAAATATAATAAATTTAATAATCTATTCGCCGTTCCATGGCCACTCCAAGACCAGTCACTAACATTTTCCTCTGGAGACGGGTTCTTTCTCATCCAGCTTTCGATATACCATTTTGCTTTCTCGAGGTATTTCCTTTCATTAGTTAACTCATAAGCGTTAACCAAGTAACTTACCATTCTAATCTCATGTAGATAAAACTTCCATGTTCTATCATTGTAAGGATCTTCATCCCATTGCAATTCATCTGCAAACTTAAAGGGCTTCCAGTTTTTAAACAGGTAAACCTCATTGTTCATGATCATTTCTGCTATGGATAATGTTGCCTTATCTGGCTGAGTTCTTTTAAATAACTCTTTATTAGATACGGGAGTTTTACTATTTAGCCGATCTAATGATGGACTTTCCCCATTAATTGGGAATGCTAATAATTCAGGCCATGTTTCTTGAATTATCTTTAAAAATAATCCACTGGAATTACGAATCTCATAAGGAATAGAGAGTATTTTAGACAGTAAGTTCCGATTATTGTATATAATGTGGGTATCATACGCCATGTCGCTTTCCAGAAGGATTAGACTATGCCATAAACACATTCTGTGTTCCCAATAAAACATGTCTGTAAAATCATAATTATAAAGAAATTCACTTTTGAAATTAGTTATATCTATAAATGCTTGGAATCCATTAATGATCTCACTATCATTTCTTAAGGAAGTTCTCGTATAATACTTAGCTAAGCTTTTTGCACTAAGTTTCATTTTGTTCCTTTTATAATAAACCCTACCAATTTCCGCCAAATTTGATCGTATATGCAAACGGTCTTTTGGAAATTCATCTGCATACAATTTAAATAAATAGACAGACCCTCGGTTCATTCCAATGTTTTTTTTCCATATAGAATAAAAATCTTTCATATCAACTTGTTCATTATCCAATCCATATTCGTAAACCTTGTATGGAGAGTGACTTAAAGATACCATTTTTTTTGCTATGTTAATATCTTCATTATAACTTTCTGCATTTGACTTGTTAGTATGCGTAAAGTAATCTATATCACCTTTAACATCTTTGAATATTGAATATGTTACTCTACTATCAATGCCAGCAGTTAAGGAAATACTTAATTTATTATCTAGAGCTAACAACTTAGCTTGTTGTTGCATTATGGAAATAATCTCTTTAACCTCTTTATTCACATCTCTGGCTATAATTAACGGTTTCCTTGGAAATATCCTTTGAACATCTCTTTTTTCTATAATATACTTTGTATTAGGTGTTAAAGGTCTAATTTCCTCAAATGGGGATTGCACCCCTGGAAAATACCTTATTTTCTTAAAATCTGGATGTTTCATTAATTCTACTGATGCCTTCGATTCTTTATAATCAAACAATTCAGCAATAAGCATCGAATGTGAAGAAATAGCTGTAAGTTCATTTTCTATATCATAATAAACACTTCTTGTTGCACATGCATCATGATAAATTTCGGTACAATCGGAAGTATCTGTAAAGATTACAAATCTCCCAGAGAGCTGATCAAGATAGTCTAAAAACTCCCCTTCAGAAATACCCTTTTTCACGGCTAAAGTGTTTGCGATATTATTAATCGATATAGTTCCATCAAATGGGTTTAAAACATGGCCCAAAATTATAACCTTAATACCATTTTTTTCACTAACGCTATATAAAATATTCGGATCAAAAAACAAATTATATTTTGAAATCACTTCAATTTTCCAATTGCCAATAACTTGTTGAGTTTGACTATCGGTAAATTGAGGTTTTTTAATATCTGTTAATAAGAATCCTCTTCGATAGAGAGAAGATAAATATTTATTCATTATACATTCCCCTAATCATGTAATAATCCCTTATATTATATAAGGATTATAGCTATAATAACATGATCTCATTTCTCAAACTATGTTTCATATTATAATACATATTTTATTGAGGAAATTTAACTTAAAAAAGTTTGCTCCCCTCTAAAAAAAGGAACTTTTCATATCTTTTCTGTATTTCCCTTGTAATATTAAATTTAATGTGTTCTCAAAGTAACATATAAATACCATATGTTACTTTGAGAACTTTCAATTGAATAGTTAAAAGCTACTCTATATACTGTTTAATAATATGATTAATATTTTGCAGTTTAAATAGTTTCAAAAATTGGTCAACAGAAGTGTTTTCCTTGTGATAGTCATTTTCATACAGGGTTAGTATATCTCCTAATAACTGTACTGATGGAATTACATCCTCTTTCACAACTAACTTTAACTTTTTCAAATACCAATTCTCAAAATAATACTCAAATCTTTTTTCAATATACTCATCTAAAAGATTATTTTCTTTAAGCATTTTGTATCTGTATTTCTCTAGCTTCAAATATTTCTCAAAGAATTTTTTAGTAATAGTATTTACGGCTGAACCACTAACTGCAGCATAATATACATGAATTGGAACATTGATGACTTTTGTTTTACTTGAATTCAGCAATAATTCTTGGAAGAAGATCGTATCTTGTCCAACAGCACCTTCCACCATTTTCAAGGAGTTATTACCTATCACTTCACGTTTTACAATCAACGCTTGAATACTCATCGCCTTAAATTGAGTGTTCACTAAATACTCTTTTACATTTTTTGTAATTGTGTCGCCACCATAGAATTGCATTGCTGTCTTATAATAATCAAAATTTAATGGTTTTGTATCAATTCTAAGCATATTTCCGATAGCCATATCATGTTTTCCTTTAACTACCTGCTTATATAATTGAGTATAACCATCATTAATCGCTTCATTATCAGGATCTAAATACGTAATATATGGTGAACTCGTTAATTCGAATCCCTTGTTTCTCGGACGCGAAGCACTTCCACTTCCGCCATCATTGTAGAAGTATGTTCTAACATTATTGAATTTACCCTCTAAATATTTTACTATTTTAGGAGTCTTTTCATCAGTAGAACCGTCATCAACAATTATGATCTCCATATCCTCAAACATAGAGCTTCTTTTTAAACTATTAAAACATTTGTTTAATAAATGTTCTCCATTGTTATAAGTCGGCACTATAACGGACAGCTGATAATTCTTTTTAGCTTTAACTTTTTCATTTCTAACTTCATTGAAATTAAACCGATCAATGCTAAATCCGTTTAACAATTTAGTTTTTCCATTAAAGTCTTTTAATTGATTTAGTGTAAAAGCACTACTCCAAAATAGGGTTCTACTTTTGTCCTCCATCAAATCTACATAATCAAACTCTGTTCCTTGTATAATCTTATTTCCATTATAATAGGAGCTTTTCGTAACATAGTCTGAATTAGTGTACTTAAATCCATTAACCATATCCTCCAAATAAAACTCTCCATAATATTTAGAAGGGGCGAAGAAAGTTATAAAGTCATAGTTTGATTTTAGTTTTTCTGTAAATTCATCTTCAGTAAATAGCTTCTTGTCTGAATAGGTTTGACTCTCAAACATCCTGTTAATTTGTTCTGTCTTTTCTTTTACTAAAACAGCAACTTTCCTACTTGTTATTGAACTATCAATTCCTACCTTTTCAAGAAGACTATTGACTCTTTGAAATGTGGTTTCACTAGTCATTACTCGTCTAATTCCATAAACCTGATGTTCAAAGATCTCTTCCTCAGTCATACTCTCAAAGATCTCTCGTATTTCATTTTTATCGTGAATTAAATAAACATTTGGAAATTTATTATTTACTCCAACACTATAGTTTGAGAGTAAAATATTACCTAATGCTTGCAATTCATAGATTCGATTCGCGAACATCG
Source organism: Bacillus niameyensis (assembly GCF_001375535.1). GTDB lineage: Bacteria > Bacillota > Bacilli > Bacillales > Bacillaceae_C > Lederbergia > Lederbergia niameyensis. Next base: position 3,486,251 of record NZ_LN831197.1, on the reverse strand, counting down.
TATTACTTTCTTGAATACTGTTCAGATTGATAGCCCAATTATAAATCTTATGCATTTTTTGTAAATATTCATGCTGTACAGCTGGTGAAACATATTTTAAATACTCCTCTGGGAAAAAGTATTGAGCTAATTTAAAGTCATAATTTCTATCTATGATCTTCAAACTTTTATTTGCATCAATAATTCCATCAAAAATCATTCTAGTATCCTTTTGCCGATGTGGATACTTGTTATACCAAGACCCTGCAAATAGGACTTCTTTTTGTTTCGGAAATTTTTTGATTCCAACTGGATTATGGTATAAAGGATTTACGCCAAACTCTAACAGAAACACCTTATCATTTTTACAATCCTTTTTATAACTCTCCACTTTTTCTTCTGCGGTAGTAAAAATATAATCACACTGTTTGGCGATATCAATAAATACTTCATAGTTTACAGGATCCTCTTTTGAATAAAAGACTATTTTTGTTCCTTGGGATCTGTAAAAGTCGATAATTTTATACAAATCTTGACGATGTCGTTTTATCTTTGGATTACCTAAACCTTTCCACTCAAAGTTCAGTCCTTTCCAAGCTGTTGCAATTAATAAGACATCTAATTTCCCCTTATGCTTTTTGAAATTATCTCTTTCAATATAGAAGAAATTTGCTGTTCCCTTAAAAGAATTAAATAAAAATTCGTCAGCTATAATGCCAATATTAGTCTTGATTTTATCGTAATATCGGCTCCCATTACTATCAGGAAGCTGGTCCAATAAAGGTTTAACAGTTTCAAAAAAATTAACATCACTTAATTTATCTCTTACTTTAAGATATGCTATCTTCTTCTCAAGCTCTTCAGGATCTGGCTGCTTTTTTTCAACCTTTTTAGATTGTAAATTAGGTTTTGTATTAGTGTTATTTAGCTGGGCTTTTTTTTTAGTCTTTAAGAATGAATGTAAGTCCGATATTGCCTTTTTTTCGGCATCAATATCGATTAATACTTTTTCCTTCAACTTATTTATAGTTTCTAATCTTCTCTGTATAGACTGAATATCCAATCTACCTTACCCCTTCCTTACTGTTTTCTTCCCAGCTCTCTTTCTCCAATAAGCTAGCGTCACTTTGCCCAATTTCGAATTACTCAAGGCATTATACTTATTTAATAGTTTTTGATAGGATTTAAGCAGTCTTTCTTCTTTTTCATAGGCTTCAAAAAGATGACCCTGTACATTAATCTTTTCCTTTTTGTCAACTATAATCTGACTTTCAATAAGTTTAATATGGTTAAGTAATTCTTCATTTTTAGCTTTTAGTGTCTCTTTTTCCCCTTGGTATTTGTTTAAATTTGCTTTTAATGTTTTGTTTTCCTCTAGCGTATTATTCGTATTGTTTTTTAAACTTTCAAGCTCATTTTGCAAGTCTATTATTTTATTTAACAGTTTTTCCTCTTTTTCATAGGCTTGCAATAGTTCGGACTGTACCTGGACCTTTTCCTTTTTACTAATCTTAGCCATATTCCCTACATTGATTAAATCGGCTAATTCACTTTGAGTCATATTTTGTTCAGGTTTTATTGTTTGCTCATTTTGAGGTTCAAAATTTGATTGATTTTCTTTAGAGGTATAAAAAGATTGGATCTTATTAAGACGCTCATTCAATAATTGCTTTATTTCCATATTTTCCTGAATTAAATTTTTATTCTGTTGAATGATTTGCTCTTCTTTAGCCAAAACAGTATTTTTAAAGTCTTCTAACTCTGAATAATTTTTCCGATATTCGTTATTCTCGCTATCATCTTTATTTATTTCCTTTTTTAATGATTGAACATTTTCTTCCGAGTTTTCAATCACTTTATGCTTAGTTTGAATATCAGTTATGAGCTTTCTCTCTTTCGTATAAAACATGAATTCTAACTTTTCAGTTAAATGTTCATCTAACAATAATGGTGCAGATTCAACATTGTTCTTAAATACAACACCAACACTTTTCTCGATAAATTCCAGTTCATCTATAACAAGTGATTCTTTCTGTAGTTCTAATAAATCACTTAAATAATATATCTTTTTGTGACCGAAATAATCATTAACCCCAAAAGGGACAGTTACAATAATTGAACCGCCTTCAACTAATAAAGTCTTTGCTTTATTCAAAAATCTCTTCGGATCAGTAATATTTGCCAATACTTCTCCAATAATGATTGAGTCGAACTGTTGATTCCCGAAATCATAGTTCATAAAATTTGCCACTTCAAATTTCACATTGTTTTTCGTGCTTTTATCTTCACGATCAAGCGACTGATTAGCAAATTCTATTGCCTCATCTAAAAGGTCAATTCCTAAAACATGTTTTCCTTCTCTTCCTAAAATAATGGACGCAATTCCTTGGGAACATCCGACGTCTAAAATAGATTCTCCTTCTGCATGTGCGCAAATCCAATGAATCCTGTTTCTTACTTCATTAGCAAATTCTATGCCCATATCTCCATAATAGGCTTCTGTAACCCGATCTAATGGTTTTTTCACGACTATTGCTCCTATAATAGTTTTTATTCAGTAAAATAAGTGCTGCTAGATAGAGAAATTCTTTCTAACAACACTTATATCATTTTTTCTACTAGTTTGTTAAAAGAACTTTTTTCTTAGTGAATTCATACATATTACCAAAATTAATATATTCAAAGTCTTTTGGTGTGTTTCCAACAATGTTTTTCGTATCTAATATACGTTTATTTTTCATTCCTGAAAGTTTTGTAAAATCAAGTTCTTTAAATTCGTTATGGTCTGTTAAAATCACAATTAAATCCGAATTTTTAACGGCATCCTCAACATTTTCCATAACAATAGCACCTTTAACATGAGGGTCAAACGTTCTAATTTTATAGTTTTGTTGTGCTCGAAGAATATCATAAATTTCCATTGCTGGACTTTCACGGATATCATCTACATTACCTTTGTATGTTAGACCAAACAATGTAATTACTTTACCACCCTCATTTTCCATAAGAGTGTTAATATTTTCGACAACATATTCTGGCATGGATGTATTTATATTCCGTGATAGATTTATAAGTTTTGCTGTTTCTGGTGCTTTTGCAACGATAAAATACGGATCTACTGCTAAACAATGACCACCAACACCTGGACCAGGATAATGAAGATTTACCCTTGGGTGTTTATTAGCCATTTCAATTACATCTAGTGCGTTAATATCTAGCTCATTGCACACTTGCGTTAGTTCATTGGCAAGTGCAATGTTCACATCACGGAAGGTATTCTCCATAAGCTTTGACATTTCCGCTGTTTTTGCATCTGTTCTAATTAGTTCACCTTTAACGAACGTTCCATAAACTTTAGCGCCAGCTTCTGTACAAGCAGGGGTAATTCCACCAACAATTCTATTGTTATAAATAAGTTCATGCAAAATCTGTCCAGGAAGCACTCTTTCAGGACAATGAACTAAAAATATATCTTTACCTACTGTAAAGCCTGCATTTTCAACTAATGGTTGTACATAATCGTCCATACTTCGTGGTGCAATTGTTGATTCTACAATAATTACATTTCCTTTTTCTACAAATGGTATAACACTGTTAACAGCTGATAGAACCATTGATAGATCACAAGATTTATATAAATCATCATTATTAGGTGATGGAACAGAAATAATAAAAGCATCTGCTTTTTCTGGCATTAAAGATGCTTTAAACTTATTATTTTCGATCACTTCAGTTAGAGCTTCTTGTAAACCAGGTTCTTCAATGTGAATTTTCCCAGAATTCAATGATTCAATTACATCTTCACGAACGTCAACTCCAACAACCTCAACGCCGTGTTTAGCAAACATAATAGAAGTAGGTAATCCAATATATCCTAGTCCCATTGTACAAAGTTTCATATTAAAATGCCTCCATATATATTATGATAATTGATAATACACTTCTAGCAGAGCCTTTTCTTCATTTTCCCAATTATATTTATCTTTAGCTATTAAGCAATTATCGCTAAATTTATTTCTTAAGTTTTCATCCCTTAATAGTAGGTTTACTGCATTTGCAATAGCCTTATAATCATGTGAATCAACACAAATACCAATTTGCTCCTCTTCAACTACCTTTTTTATTTCAGGGAAGCTACAAGCAACAACTGGGATGCCATTCATGATATATTCAAAAAGCTTATTGGACGAAGCTGACCAGTGATTAAAACATACATTATTTAACACCTGGAACCCTAAATATGCATTTTTTGTATATTTAGGTAATTCCCTTAACGGCACTTTAGGAATGAATTTCACCTTATGATTTAATCCCATCTTATTTGTCATTTCTATCAGTTCCGGCTTTAATCTCCCATCCCCAATAAATACAAGCGTTCCTTCATCAAATAGTGGTGCAGCTTTAATTAATTTATCTAATCCCCTTCCGACTTGAATTCCACCTTGATATAAGAGGATTTTTTCATCTCGAGGTAAATTAAGTAGTGAATGAATGGATATAAAATCGTTACTCTCACCAATTTCCTTGAAAGGATAATTATGAACTACACTCGGATAGAAACTGTATAGTTTTTCATTGTATTTAGCCCTAGTGTGATTTTCTACAATCATCGAATCCACCTTTTTCACAAGGAATCCTTCTATCACACTATAGATTTTGCTATCATATCCTGTTCTACTAGTTTGGACTTCGTGAGAATCATAAACGAGTTTCTTTTTCCTCCACCTCCACTTTGCTAGAATATAGCCTTGTATTAAGGTGTTTAAATCATTTGAATGATAAATATCATACTTGGTTGAAAGACCTCTTCCAACCATTCTAAAAAAAATATTCATCTTAATCAGCCAAGGGCCAATTCCCATTTTAAATAATATCACGAATAATATACTTATTGAAATGGTAACTATCGGAAAGAAATAAAGAAAAGTCCCCCAAATAACTAAAATAGGAAGCAATAGCCAAGGATTTCTTTTTGTACGTCGTAAAATACCCATTATTAAGTCTAACATAATAGGGTATCTTCTTACACGAAATATGTTGAAATTTGCATTTCTCTTTTCTTGCATTAATAAGTCCTTATCACTAGGATCATGGATGCAGATTAGATCCACTTGGTAGCCTTTGTCTGATAACGAAGTACACTCACGCAAAACTCTGGCATCGTTCGTAAAATGATTCCAAACAAACATGCATACCTTCTTGCTCATGTTTTTCACTTCCATTAATTATTATTTAGAATCACATTGTTCTATGATCGATTCCAAAATATCGATATTCTTTTCCCAAAGAAAGTTGGATTCAATACATTTTTCGCAGTTTTCCGCCATTATCATTCTTTTATTAGGATCATTGATTAACAATTTAATGTAATCATAAATGTCATTTACATCTCTGTCCTCTGAAACAAAACCCACATTATATTTTTCTATTATTTCTTTAGAATACCCCGAAACTGAGCCAACGATAGGTATACTACAAGTCATATAATCTACTACTTTTCCAGGTAAAACTGTCTCAAAAACTTCTTTATTATTAAGGCTGACTACACCAATATGATGTTCACGAATGATATCCAAGCATTTTTTCCTCGTTAATGGTGATATAATTTTTATATTCTCCATCCGTTTCGATTTGACATATTGCTTAAAATCCTGATTTTTAATTCCGTAGCTAATAATTGTTAACTCAATATTGTTTTCGTTTAATTTACTAGCCAATCTCTTTAAAAAGTCTATATCTTGAGCAAGACCAATATTGCCTGTATAAATTACTTTAGCCTTTTCACCATTATACTTCGTCATTCCAACTTCATGTTCCCGTGCAGAATTCGGCAAATAATAGATATTTTTAGTGGATCCGGACAATGCTTTCGCAATGGATTGAATAAACCCCTTGCTATTCACAATAATAAAATCGGCTTTTCTATATAGACTCTTTTCTATAGAGCCGAACAATTTCAAGATGAAAATATTATCAAAAACACCAACACCTCGCAACGACTCAGGCCAAAGATCTCTTATATCTAAAATTAACTTGCTCTTGAATTTAAATTTAGCAAATACGCCTACAATTGCTATAAAAATAGGAGGAGACGTTGCAAAAACAATATCGTATTTACTTTTGTCCTTAAGAATATTGCCTAGCAGCTTATATGCAACTTCTAGATAAAAAACTAACCTATTAAAAATACTTCTAGAGTACTTTCTGTTCTGCACCTTTATCCGCACTATTTTTGACGAATCATCTAGAATAGAATCGTCATCCCAGAATTCCGGATCCTCATAAATCTGTCTATTTGGGTAAGCAGGGTCAGTCGTCAAAATAGAAATGTCATACCCTTTTTCGATAAGTAAGGCATAGATATTTTTCATTCTGTTTCCTGCACTTCCTATTTCAGGATAGAAGTGTTGAGAAACAATTAGTATTTTTTTCTTCACTAGTAATTTACTCCTATAATAAAAATCTCTTAAAAAGAGAACTGAAAAATGATTCTTTTGGCCTAGCCACTAACTTATCCTACTTTTATACCGAATCAATGTCAACTGTTTAATTATTTCCTAAAAAGCATAACTAATAATTATTATAACAAATATCCAACGTATTTCAGAGTGGTAACAATTATTACCATCTAATAATAGTTTTTACAAAGGTATTGATGATAATACGTTCTGTTTATACATATCTTTCTCTTTCTTTGACATCTTTTTGTATTCCTTCATAAATTTTTCATATTCTGGTAAGACAACACCAACCTCACCATAACTTTTCACCATTCCAAATTCCAGCCACAATATTTTTTCACAGAACTTTTTAACTTGTCCCATTGAATGGCTTACGAAAATCATCGTTTTTCCTCTAGTTTTAAATTCCTTCATTTTCTCAAAGCTTTTCTCCGCAAATGCATTGTCACCAACAGACAGTGCTTCGTCAATTATCAGTATGTCAGGGTCAACATTTACCGAAATTGAAAATCCTAACCGAGATTTCATCCCACTGGAATAAGATTTAACTGGCTGGTCAATAAACTTCCCGAGTTCCGAGAATTCTATAATATCTGGCTCAAGTTTTTTTATTTCATGTTTATTAAATCCAAGCATCAATAATTTGAGTTCTATATTATCTCTCCCGGTAAGATCCTCTTTTAAACCAGCTGCAACAGCAATTAATGCCGTTTTCCCATTTATTTCAATTGTTCCGGAAGTTTCGGGAACAATTCCCGCAATGATGCTAGACAGAGTTGACTTTCCAGAACCGTTAATTCCTACGAAACCGATGATATCACCCCTATCAGCCTCAAAATTGACATTTCTCAAAGCAAAAAAGTCCTCACCAAAACTGCGCGGCGTAATTAAGTCTAAAATTCGTTCCTTATTTCCACTGTATAATTTATATTTCTTTGTAACTTTATTTAAAACGATCGCCTTTTCCATTTTTATCACAACCATTTATAAGTAATCAATAAAATGTCTTCTAAACTTCATATGAATTGTTGCCCCAAATGCAAGTAGTATAATCACAACCACCCAATAATACAAGGTATACTCCCAGTTCTCAATAAAATACCAATTAACCCCAAACAACGATTCCCTATAACCTTCAATTAGGTAGTATAGTGGATTTAATTTCATGATCAATGGCAGAGGGTCTTCAAGAATCGTTAATTGCCATAGTATTGGCGATAAGTATAAAACCATCCTTAATACCGCATTTAAGAGCATATGGAAATCTCTTACAATGGTGGATATCGTAGATGTAATTAATGACACTGCAAATACAAAGCAAAACGCCGCAAAGATATAATAAGGCAGTTGAATTAGATAAACGCTTATAGGATAACCCGAAATTTGAAAAATAATAACGGTAATGACCAACATAACTAAATGGATATAGAATTGTGAGAAGATCACTATGTTCGGAATAACACTCATAGGGAAGTTCATTTTTGATAGCATGCGTAACCTAGAATAAATTGATTTTGATCCTAAAATTGTACATTGGTAAAAAAATGTCCACAAAATAAAACCACCTAGCAGCCAGAGGATAAAAGGTACTTCCATTCCCTGCTCAATCTCTACATCTGCCCTTTGTCTAATGCTGCCGAAAACAAACCAGTAAATCATAATTTGAATAATCGGGTTAATAATTTCCCAAGCCATCCCGAGATAATTATTCTTATTTTTACTTTTTAGTTCATATAAGGATAATCGTCTAATTAAATAGAAGTTTCCAATTTGTTCTTTCACTATCGTAAATGCGGATTTCATTATTAGTCCCTTTCTAGTCTCTGTATTAACACTTAGTTATTCGTCAATAAATTATACAGATATCACAAGTAAATGACAAATTCATAAAAAAGGCTTAGACAGGCATTTGTCTAAGCTTTATTACCTACCAAATATTTCTTCTACTACCCTCTCACTCGCTCTACCATCTTCCAAATAACAAAACTTCCGGTAAAATTCATCCATATTCTCGGATAGCTGGAATCCATTGTCTTCGATTTGTTTGATCTCGCTAATTAACTCATCTGTTGTTCGCACTAACGGACCTGGAGCTTTTTGCTCGAAGTCAAAATAAAATCCGCGCAGATGATCCCGATATTCTTCAATATCATAAACAAAGAAAAGCATTGGACGCTTTAAATTCGCGTAGTCAAAGAAAACCGACGAATAATCAGTAATGAGCATATCCGCAATAAGATATAATTCTCGAATATCCTCATGGCGAGATAGATCCCAGACAAAATTTTCATACCCTGTTAAATCTAGGTTTTCAGCAACTAAGTAATGTAACCTTAAAATTATGATATATTCCTCGCCAAGGGAGGAACGTAGTTGCTCTAAATCAAGTTGAAGATCAAATTTATACTTGCCTTTATCGTAAAATTGATTATCACGCCAAGTCGGGGCGTATAGTATCACTTTTTTATCTAACGGAATGTTAATCTTATTCTTCAGTTTCTTGATTGTCATCTCCTCATTAGAATTAATCAAAAAGTCATTTCGCGGATAGCCAGATTCAACGACCTTTCTTCTAAAATCAAAAGCACGTTTGAAAATTTCTGTTGAATAGGCATTTGGCGAGATAAGATAATCCCATTTACTTGCCTCAAATGTGAAATTTTCCCTATATTTCTCGGTATCCGTGCCAGGCATTTGCACCTCTTCAATATCGGCACCGAGTCGCTTCAGCGGTGTTCCGTGCCATGTTTGAACATAAACCGTATCGTTCGATTTTTTAAACCATAATGGGAGCCTGCTGTTCACTACCCAATACTTTGCCCTTGGCATTAACCAAAACCATTTCCATGAAAAGCGAGTAATGTATGGAATGTCTGTATCTTTAAATAAATCCACGTATCTTCTATCGACACTCCAATACATATCAAATGAGTTATCATTTTCTAACAAATATTCATAGATCGCTCGCGGACTATCACTATATTGTTTCCCGTGAAAACTTTCGAAAATAATAAGCTTTTTCCGAACTGGAAAATAACCAAAAATGAGGAAAACAATCTTGAAAGCTATTTGTATAATGCTTGAAATTCTTCTCCTCATATTCCAAACCCCTCGTATAAATAAATTCCGTTCATCTTTATTGAAACAGCTGTCCATCAACGGTCAATGGACAGCTTCCAAAATTAAAAAACTCGATCAACCACTCTCTTACTCGCATTACCATCTTCTAACTGGCAATACTTTTGCCTAAAGGCGCTATATTTTGCTTGATAATCGATTTTAACATTTTCGATGTTTTGAATACTATCGATAATTTCCTCTGTATTAAACACTAACGGACCTGGCGCTTCGTCCTCAAAGTCCATATAGAATCCCCTTAAGTTATCACGATAGTCTTCCAGATCAAATGTAAAAAATAGCATAGGCCGATTTGTATTGGCAAAATCAAACATTACAGATGAGTAATCCGTCATTAAAATATCAGATATTAAATACAACTCTTGAATATCCGGATAGTTAGATACATTGTATACAAAATCGCGTAATTCCTCATCAATTTTGATTTTATTACGGACAACGACATGCATTCTTAGCAAAAGAATATATTCGTCACCTAATTGTTGCTGCATTTGATGTAAATCCATGTTTATATCAAAAACAAACTTATTATTAGCCGTCGTTTGATTATCCCTAAATGTCGGTGCATATAAAATAACCTTTTTGTCAGGATCAAGCTTTAGTTTGTTTTTGACCCCACTAGCAATTTCATCCTTTTCTTCTTTATAAAAGATATCATTGCGCGGATACCCTACTTCCAAAATTTCTCGTTTAAAACGAAAAGCACTTTTAAAAGCTTCTGTTGCATATTTACTTGGAGAAATTAAATAATCCCAGTTTTTAATAGCGTCCCCGACTCGTTCTACATAATCATCTGTGCGACCATGAACTTCATTTAAGTCAAATAGCATTCTCTTAAGTGGTGTTCCATGCCATGTTTGTAAGTAAGTCGTTTGTGGTCGCTTCTTTATATAGGTAGGGAAATTTTGATTATTAACCCAGTATCCAGCTCTTAGCAAATAGTAATAATACTTCGGACTTAAACGTTGGATCCGGATAGTATCAGGGTCATTAAAGCGATAGTATTTGTTGTATACCCAAACCTTTTTATAATCCAGATTTCTTCCCAGGATTTCTTCATAAATATTTCGCGGGCTATCACTGTATTGTTTTCCTAAACCACTTTCAAATAAAATTAACTTTTTATCAACAGGGATCACTTTCGAACCAATTCTGTAGAACAATTTCATCGTTGGAAAATAATATTTGCTTTTTCTATAACGATTAAAAACTCTAACCGAAACCATCGACACTTTTGGATGCTCTAATATACTTCTTTTCGCCTGATTCTCACGTATAACGTGATAGATTCTCTCAGATGCTTGCAAGTCTTTATGTTTTATAAATTTATTTGCCCTTTTCACATACTCCGGTTTCATTTCAAAGTTATGAGTCGCATAGTAATGAACCAAATCGAGAATTTGTTCTTGTTCCACACATATTTCACCTGGCAAATCATTATCCAAATCTAGATGTGAAGGTCTTTTCCCAATAAATCGATCACGATCAAATTGATAATAAATAATCGGTTTGCTTAAAAAGCTAAAGTCGAATCCTACGCTAGAATAATCAGTAATCATCAAAGCACTTTCTTTAATTAAATGTTGTACATCTATTTCTCCTTGATGAACTACTTTTATAGTTGGGTTTTCAAAGTATTTACTAAACTTCTGCATATTTGGATGTAAACATAAGATAATCTCAAAATTATACTCTTGAGCCATTGAATGGAAAACTGGACTATTGATCAAGCTTTGATAACGCTCAAAATATTCACTCTCAAAAAATTCCTCATCTAAAACAATCCAGTCTCTCCATGTTGGAATGACTAAAATTTGTCTTTTTACTTGAACATCTTTTGCAAATAATGTATCAAAGCGAGAAAGTCCAGTGATAAACACGTTTTTAGCTGAATAGCCAAAATCATTTACAATCATTTCTTTTTCAAAATCAGAGCTCACCATAAAAAAGTCTGTGTCAAACCCAGGGGCATTCTTCCCATAGTTCGCCACCATATTTTTCGTTCCCATTACGCCATGCTGAAGGAAAAACTTATCGGCTTTAACTTTTCGTTTAAAGCTGCCTGTTCGAATCGGATATAAATAATCAGGATGGTGGGAAGAAATAACTTTCTTGGCGATTAATGAACGAAAGATATGTTCCTTTGATTTATAATCAAGAATATTTCCGTATTTTTCTACATTTTTTCTTTCCGGGGAATTGCGATCAATGACATAATACACATTCTTTTCGGGATGTTCTGTTCTCATATATCTATAGAATGCATATCCCGTATCTTGAGCCTTATAAGTTCTTTCTCCTACAATCCACGTATCATTATTCCTATTGAATAATTGAATAAGCCACGACCACCGCATTACTTTACGAAGATAATGAAAAGCATCAAGAGGATATTTATAGATTTCAAACGATAAGTTAGAAAGTTTAAAGGTAAAGTACGGATTGATAACATTGGCCTCACGATCATTTTTAGCAAAAAGTTCCTTCACGAAAAAACGAGCACGAAATGTCGGTCGACCGATCCTTACATACTTCTCTTCATAATGATCATGCAAATCTAACTTAAAGAAAAGATCATATATATCTTCATCTAATAGTTTTCCATTATTGAGACTTGAGAAATCGATCGTTGCAGAATATGTATATCTATTTAACCCATACTTTTTTTCAATTTGTTCTGTCAAAGAATTGAATTTCACTTTGGCTGCATGAACGATCTCGTTCGTTTCTCTTCCCCTAGCGACAATTTCTCCAGAAAGGACAATCGCATTTCTTGTGAACATTTTACCTTCAATAATTAAAGTACTGCCCCGCCGCTTTAACTTATCAATTTGTGACTTGATCGGACCATCCACTTCATTATTGAGGGTAAGTGATAAGTTTCCTTTAGTTGTTATATAGTTGATGATTGATTGATCGTTTACATAATGGAACGTTAATCCATCTATTTTTGTTTGTTGGAATCTGCCACAACGAATAAAGTATTCTGCGAACTCCTCACCTTTGTCTTCAACAATTACAATATCTTCTCTATTCAATTCATTTTCTGTCATATCAATTGAAGGTCGAATTATTTTAAAGTACCAGTCAAATTGACTTTCTTCCAAGGCTATCATTTTTGTCATAATCTCATCTAATGATAGTTTGAATTCAAATGAAGTTGCTGGTTTTATTTCGGCTATTTTCTGGCCATCTTTAGATTCACGAGAGAAAAGCCATAATTCTTTTACCATATAATTTTCCTTGTTCATATGACCAGAAATAGTTAATGTATTACCACGTTGTAATACTGATAACTGATGTTTTACTTTTATCTTTGGTTTTTTCCGTTTCTTTCTTGAAAATAAGCCCATATCGAACACCTACTAACCATATTGTGTATCTTATATTATAGAACATAAAACAAAAACTACTCTTAAAAAAAGACAAAACCTTCCTATGGTTTCATCTTGTTGTACAAGTCTTCAGTTTGACCATGTTATACCCCCGTATAACAACCATTATCATAACATTAATTAAAGCTCTTGAAAATAATGCTCTCTGTTTGTCTATTGACAATTTTTCATCTAGTAATCTTTCGTTTTCCTTAAAATCACTAAATAGTGCTAAAGACTCATTTTTTATGACACTTTTAAAAGATGTCCATTTTTGTCGATATAATACGATAGGATAAAATTAACAATTTTTTAAGGAGGTGTACTATACTTACTATGGAATTTACATTAAAGGAGGAAGTTGATTCATTGAAGAAAAACCGACAAAAACAATTAACATTTGTCAGCTTACTTCTAGCATTATTACTAGTCTTTTCTACTAGTTTAGTAGAAAATAGGACCGCCTATGCTTCTACTACTCTTTATGGAGTAGCTTTAAAGGAACCTACGAAAGTGTATGGCTCAACATCCACAAGTTCAAATGCTTTAAAGAGTTATGCAAAAGGATCCATTTTGAAATATGAAGCGCATAATTCTAATTGGTACCGTGCAGTTGTCTATGTTAATGGCAAGCGAACGACTGGATACATTGCCAAAGCTGATGTTGATACAGCTACCACTGCAGCAACAACTTTGAATGGGATTGCACTTAAGAGTTCTACAAAGGTTTATGAAGCCGGATCTACAAATTCAAAGGCATTAAAATCTTATCCTATTGGAAGTATTTTAAAATACCAAACCTTTTCCAAAGATTGGTATCAAGCAACTGTTTATGTAAACGGGAAAAAGAAATCAGGATATATCCATAAATCACATGTGGAAAATGCCCTAGAACAGCAAGAATCTTTTCGTGGGATTGCTCTAAAAAGCAAGACAGCTGTATATAAGGATGCTGGGAAAAAGAGCCAATGGAAAAGCTACAACCAGGGGACGATCCTGAAATATACTACTTTTACTACTAATTGGTATTCTGCCACTGTTTATGTTAACGGGAAGAAACAAACGGGATACATTCATAAAAGTGATGTAGAAACGGCCATACCTGCTAATGAACAAAAAACGGCTCATGGAATCGGAGTCAAACAAACAACAGTTTACTCTTATGCTTCAACTAATGCGAGTAAGCTTAAATCCTATGAAGCTGGCAGTATTCTAAAATATAATACCTTTTCCAACAATTGGTATGAAGTAACCATTTATGTTAGTGGAAAGAAAACAACTGGATATATCCAAAACAGCAACATAGAGAAACTTTTTGAAACAAGCAAAGCACTAGAAGGTGTAGGCCTTAAATCTCCAACAAGGATTTATGAAAAGGCATCTACAAGTTCTAAAACATTGAAGTCGTACACAAAAGGCACGATCTTGAAGTTTCAAACTCTTTCAGATAATTGGTATGAAGCGAAAGTCTATATCAATGGTAAGGCAACAAAAGGTTATATTCATCGTAATGATGTCACATTAGATAATGTGATCACAACGACTACAGCTTATTCAACAAATTTTAATAATGTTGTTGAAACACAGTTCAATAAATCTGCTCAAGTATCCGGGAAAAATGGCGGTTGGGTAGATGCATCGAAAGAGCAAATTTCTTACTATGTGAACTCTTCTAATTTTAGTAAGAACTCGAATGGTTATTACCAATTCTTATCTTTGTCTGAGCCTGCAGGTTTGAACGCAACCGAAGTTAATAATAAAATCCTTATTAACCGCGGGGTATTGCAAGGTAAAGCGCAAAAATTCATTGAAGCTGGTAAAAAGTATAATATTAATGAAGCGTATTTAATTTCTCACGCTTTATTAGAAACTGGAAATGGTACGTCTGATCTAGCAAAAGGCGTTTTCGTCGATAAAGATGGAAATGTTGTAGCGAAAGAAGATGCTGTACATACCGTTTATAACTTATTTGGTATTGGTGCAACTGACGACTGTCCATTAGAATGTGGTGCTAAGCGTGCATTTGAGAAACAATGGTTCTCTGTTGATGAAGCCATTATTGGCGGAGCAGAGTTTATCGGCACTGGTTATATCGATAAAGGTCAGAACACATTGTATAAAATGAGATGGAACCCTGTTAAACCTGGTGACCATCAATATGCAACTGACATTGCTTGGGCCGTTAAACAAACAAGTAATCTTAAGAAAATTTATGATCTACTTGATCGATATGTTTTATTCTTTGATGTTCCTAAGTATGCAGGACAACCAAGTAAATCGGGTGATCCAAATGCATACTTACCAGAACCTCCAAAACCTGCTTATCCAGCAGAGGTCAAAGGTCTTGTTGAATCAGGATCAACCGCACTGAACATGCGACCAGATCCAAGTACAAGCAAAAAGGAAATCGCGAAGATTCCAAATGGGTCCATTATTGAAGTATTGGCTGAAACTACAGGACAAACTGTCGGGGCTAGCAATCTATGGTATAAAGTTAAATTTGATGGTAAAACAGGTTATGTTCATAGCGATTACGTGAAACCATTAAATTTACTAGAAGTA
The DNA here is from genome assembly GCF_001375535.1 of Bacillus niameyensis. Lineage (GTDB taxonomy): Bacteria > Bacillota > Bacilli > Bacillales > Bacillaceae_C > Lederbergia > Lederbergia niameyensis. Next base: position 3,470,737 of record NZ_LN831197.1, on the reverse strand, counting down.
ACTGCAACTAATATCAATGTTAGAAAAGATGCAGGAACTGCATACGATGCTGTAGGTTCTGTTAAAAACGCTGATAAGCTTGCAGCTGTCCTAGATGCTAAAAATAACATTCAAACAAAATCCGCTAATGGCCATATATGGTATTACATTTACTTTAATGGTGAAAAAGCTTGGGTAAGCGGCGGTAAAAATGGAACTGAGTATATAAAAGTTAAGTAATAAATTTATTGAACCCTATGCACAATGCATAGGGTTCTTTTTTATGCTCTTCTGTTTCGTAATTTTTACAAACAATTTCCACTGCAAATTTCCGCTCAATCATCGTATGATGAAACAGTAGTTTTATAATTATCTATTTTTATAGGGAGGATCATCTTTGAAGAATCATTTATATATAAAATTCTCATTGTTTTTTGCACTTTTATGTTTATTTTACCCTTCTGCTTCTGGCAGCGCCTTAGCGTCAACCTCACTTACAGGAGTTGCTTTGCAAAATCAAACCAATGTTTACAGTACTACTTCTAAAGAAACTAAAGCTTTAAAAAGCTATCCTCAAGGATCCATTTTGAAATTTACAACATACAATGAAGATTGGTACAGTGCCCTGGTTTATATAAATGGCAAAAAAGTAAGTGGCTATATTTTTAAACAAGATGTTGAGTTAGCAGAAATGAATCCTACTTCTTCTAAAGGAATAGCATTAAGAAACAATACGAATGTTTACGTTAGAACCTCTACTGACTCACAAGTTCTGAAATCATATAACAGTGGTACTATACTAAAATATGAAACATTTTCCAATGGTTGGTATCAAGCAAAAGTGTACATGAACGGCAAAGCGAAAAAGGGTTATATTCAGCATTCAGACATAGATAACTCTGTTACACCTCAAGTTGGCGTAAAAGGGATCGCACTACTAGAAAGTACAGCAGTCTATTCACAAGCATCTACGAAAGCGAGCCAGTTAAAAAAGTATCCAGCAGGTACGGTTTTAAGTTATAAAACATTTGCCAGCAATTGGTACGAAGCGAAAGTCTATATTAATGGCAAGCCAACAACTGGTTATATTCATGCAGATCATGTCGAAGGACTTTTGGAGCAAAAACAGACAGAACAAGGCAGAGCTACTAAAAACCCTACAACTATATATGCTAAAGCTTCAAAGCATGCAAATGTATTACTAAATGTTAAGCAGCACTCTGTGTTAACAGCAACAACCTATTCCCCTTCTTGGTTTGAAACTACAATTGATATAAAGGGAAAGAAACAAACAGGCTATGTCCATATCGATGATATTACAACGAAAGACGTTGTTCATATTTCAACATACAATTATGAACTACCGAAAATGGTTGATGCACAACTTAAAGCCTATGCAGATACAGATTTAACAAAAGGAAACGGTTGGCAATTAGCCAGTCGCAATCAAATTGAATATTATACAAATCCAGTCAACTTCCCATTCGGTAGTCCAGAATCATTTCAGTTTCTCGTACTATCTCATCCTGCAGGCATTGATGTTGATGAAGTAAATCAGAAAATTTTAGCCAATGCCGGTGTCTTAACAAATAAAGCAAAAATATTTGTGGAAGGCGCTAATAAGTACAAAATAAACGAAATTTATTTAATTGCTCATGCCCTTTTGGAAACTGGAAGAGGCAGCACAGAATTAGCGACTGGTATTAGCAAATGGACAAAACGAAATGCTAAAGGTGAAATCGTAAAAGATTCAAACGGTAAACCGATTATTATGGATATATCACCGAAAAAAGTGTATAACATGTACGGCATTGGTGCTTTTAACAGCTGCCCGAATGAATGCGGCGCACAAAAGGCCTATGATAGCGGCTGGTTTTCAGTTGATGAAGCGATCCGCGAAGGTGCTGGTTTCGTTGCGAATGGTTATATTAATCAAACACAAGACACACTATATAAAATGAGATGGAATCCCGCCCAATTAAACGGCTCTTATCAAGCAAGTCACCAATATGCGACTGATGTTGGCTGGGCAAGCAAACAAACGGCAACCATTTATCAAATGTATGAAAAACTATCAGGCAATTATGTATTAGTATTTGATGTTCCACAATTTCTTAATCAAGCTACAGCTTTGAGAGGCAGTACTGTATGGCAGGGCAACATAAACTCGACTCCAGTTCAAACTGTTATGACTTATCCTCAAGGTATATACGGTATCGTTTCTGCGGATAAGTTAAACCTTCGTGAAATAGCAAGTACTAATGCTAAATCAATCATTACAATTCCAAAAGGAACTACTCTAGAAATTACGGGTGAAGAAGCTGGACAAGTCGTTAACAATAATTCTATATGGTATCAAGCTAAATATGACGGAAAAATGGGTTGGGTACACAGTGATTATGTAAAATTATTGAATTTACTAGAAGTCACTGCATCGTCTTTAAATATTCGTGCGGAAACAAATACGATCAATAATCCAATAGGTTCTTTAAAATACGGGGAGCGAGTTGCAGGAACACTTGATGCGGAAGATCAATTAATCACAACGAAAACAACTGACGCCCATTTATGGTATTTGATTCGCGTAAACGGAAAAGATGCTTGGATCAGTGGCGGAATGAACGGAACTCAATATATTCGTATCAAGTAGAATATGGGAAGGAGCGGAAAGGATGTTTATCGCGCTCCTTCCTTCAATAACGAATTTAAAAACAGTAATAGGAAAATCCGGTCTTTTAATTTCCCCAGGAACTAGTATAATTAATGTATGTTTTTAGCGAAAAGTATCTTATTTTGTAGCGAGTAATTCTTGATTATAATTACACGGAGGTCTACTATCGTGAAAAAAGTCTTAACATACGGCACATTCGATCTTCTCCACACTGGACATATCAATATTCTACGTCGCGCTAAAGAATATGGAGATTATTTGATCGTTGCTATTTCAACCGACGAATTCAACGCGATTAAAGGCAAGAAAGCTTATTATTCCTATGAACAACGTAAAGCGATACTGGAAGCTGTTCGCTACGTTGATGAAGTGATTCCGGAAAATACTTGGGATCAGAAAATCGAAGATGTGCAGAAACATGATGTCGATGTATTTGTCATGGGCGATGATTGGAAAGGTAAGTTTGATTTTCTGAAAGATTATTGTGAAGTTATTTATTTGCCAAGAACGGTTGGCATTTCGACTACTAAAATTAAAGAGGATTTGAATAAGGCAAATGGTTAGGGAAATTTCGATTAGCCTTTATTTATTTGTGTTTAGTATATTTTTCCATATTTTTAAGCTTTATCCCCAAAAGCAGAAGTCAACTTTTGTTGCTTCGTTTGGGGATAATGTTTTGTTTACGTTAAAGGAATTGGAAAAGCATGGCGATGAACAGGTTATCATTTTGAAGACAGCGCAATGTAAGGTTGATTTTACGGATCAGCCTCATCGAATCGTTTTGCAGTTTGAGCCAAGCCGTCCTTTTGATTGGCTTCGTTCTATCTATCATTTGGCTACTTCTAGTCATATTTTTGTTGATAATTACTTTGGATTTTTGGCTGTCGCAGAATTTAGAGAAGACGTTCAGTGCACTCAACTTTGGCATGCGGCTGGTGCGATTAAACAATTTGGGTTAAGGGATCCCTCTATCCAAAATCGTTCTGCTCGTGCCTTAAAACGTTTCCAACAAGTGTATGACCGCTTCACTCATGTCGTTGTTGGCAGCGATAAAATGGCTCATATTTTTCAGCAAAGCTTTGGATTAGATGATCAGCATATGTTGCGTACTGGTATACCAAGAACCGACTTCTTTTTTGATGATGCTGCCCAGCAAATAGTAACAAGTCAGCTTACTGAGCAATATCCTGTCATTCAAGAAAAAAAGGTGATTTTATACGCGCCGACTTTTCGTGATCAGGAACTTCATGTTGCCAAGTTGGCTCTTGATTTTGAAAAATTGTACAAGTGTTTAAAAGATGATTATGTCTTATTTTTACGGCTCCATCCTGCTGTTCGAGATTCTTGGGATAATCCATATCCGGATTTCATCTATGACGTCTCTTCCATTCAGGATGTGAATCATTTATTAATTGTGACAGATATTCTCGTTTCCGATTATTCCTCGATCCCATTTGAATTTGCTTTGTTGGAAAGACCGATGATTTTCTTTGCATATGATTTAGCAGAATACTCACGTACACGTGGGTTCTGGGAAGATTATGAGAATATGGTACCTGGACCTGTTGTTCATACAACAGATGCCCTTATTCATGTATTGAAAAATGGAGAGTTTCATTTAAATGATGTTCGTCAGTTTGCTAAGACATGGAATGAATACTCTACTGGGAATTCTAGTGAAAACCTCGTAAAGGCATTATATAAAAGAGTTGAGCGCTCTAAATAGTGGATGATTTTACATTTTGTATTCATAGTTTTATAGAATTTAGTTCTACAGCCAACATTTGTCACCAAAATGTATTTTACCTAATACTAAAAACATAGTATTATATTGTTTAGCATGTTTAATTGTCAAATGAACAGTTTAGGTAAATGAAATTATTATAAAGGAGTTCTTTCCTTATGGGACGTCAGAAAATAAAGTTAAATAAAAAGAAGACTCGGAGAAGAAGAATATTTTGGTTTTTAATTTTTCCGATTATGCTTGTTGCAGGTCTAGGCGTTGGTTATGGTGTGCACTTGTATATAAAAGCGGAAGACATGATGGCTAATTCTTATCATGATGAGCGTGATGGTAAATCTGATTTACGAGAGAAAAAGGTCAATCCGAAAATTGATAACGTGTCGATTTTGTTTATCGGAATTGATGAAAGTGAAAAGCGTAGCCAAGGAAGCAACACTCGTTCAGACGCGCTTTTGCTAGCGACGTTAAATGAAAAGAGTAAATCCGTAAAGCTGCTTTCCATCCCGCGTGATACGTATGTGTACATTGATGATGTTGGCTACTCAACAAAAATCAACCATGCTCATAGCTATGGTGGTCCGACGTCAACGATTAAAACAGTAGAAAATTTACTTGATATTCCTGTTGATTATTATGTCCGTGTTGATTTTGAAGCATTCATGCAAATTATCGATGCACTTGACGGAGTTGAAGTTGATGTGCCATATACTTTCTCTGAACAAGATTCTAACGACCGGGCAGGAGCTATTACGTTAGAAGAAGGATTACAAACATTAAACGGGGAAGAAGCTTTGGCATTAGCAAGAACAAGGAAAAAAGATAATGACATTGAACGCGGTAAACGTCAGCAAGAAATCATTAAAGCGATGATGAAGAAAGCCGCATCTGGTACGGCCTTGCCGAAGTACGGTCAAATCATTGATGCGATCGGTGATAATATGAAAACCGATATGACGTTTGAAGAAATGACTGCATTTATTGATTACGGAATCTCCGGCCAATTATCAATTGAGACGATAAATTTAGAGGGTGACGATGCCTATATTCCAAATAGTAGTGGAAGAAATATTTACTACTGGCAATTAGATGATGCCTCCCTTGAAGAAACAAAATTAGCTTTAAAACAGCATCTTGATCTCGCTTCACCCGGTGGAACTACAACAAACGTAGCAAATCCAGCTTCTACAGAAGAATAATAAACGAACCCGGAAGAATAACTCTTCCGGGTTTTCTGTTTCTATAGGGTGCCTGGCACGCCCCGAATTTTGTCGAAAAAATACAAAAGCGCAGGCGCATTGCCCATCGACGTACAAACTTCTATATTAAAGATGAACGGCTAAAAACGCGCCGTCCTGGCGCAACGCCGTTCTGACCAACATCCTGTTGGCCTGAGATAAAGGAAACACGGCGAAGAATGAGCCGATGTTGACTTATCGTAGGAAGAAGCCTAGAAGTTTGCTAGTCGATATGCGCCGAAGCTGGACGTAAACAATACATCGGCATAACTTATCCACACCGTCCGATTTTATAGTTTCCAAAACAAAAAAAGCAAGAGCTCCCTTTTTAGGTGGGCTCTTGCTTATAGGCGGTCATTATAACGGCTGTTGTTCGCTCTTGGCCGCATGATTTTTAGTATTGGTCGGTAATTTTTACCGACGAGTCCAATGAGTTCTGCAAAAAGTTCAATGACAAGGAGCAGTATGGCAATGATCAACAGTGAACCCCAAACAGTTGCCATCGAGAAGATCACAGCAGCTAAACTAAACATAATCGAGATACCGTAAATGATTAACACAGTTTGTCGATGCGAGAAGCCTGAGCTAATTAAACGATGATGCAGATGCAGTTGATCTGCTGAAGCAAGCGGCTTTCGGTTAACGAGTCTGCGAATGATCGCAAAAAATGTATCAGAAATCGGAACACCGAGAATAATAATCGGGATAACGAAAGAGACGAACGTTACATTTTTAAATCCAAGTAATGATAGCACTGCGATCATATAACCTAGAAATAATGCCCCCGAGTCCCCCATAAAGATTTTTGCCGGGAAAAAGTTGTAAACTAAAAATCCTAGCGTACTTCCTAAAAGGACGAGCGAAATGGTAATAACAAATAGATCCCCTTGGATAAAGGCCATTGTACTCAATGTAATCAAAGCAATTGCGGATACACCGGCAGCAAGTCCATCTAATCCATCTATAAAATTAATCGCATTGGTCATTCCCACAATCCACAAAATTGTTAGCGGAATGGTTAAGTAACCAAATTCCAATTGACCTCCAAATGGAAGATTAATGAATTCTAAATCAAATCCGCCTCTAATGGCTACAAACGCTGCCAATAATTGGCCAATTAATTTATATCGAGGAGGTAAATCATATTTGTCATCAAGAATTCCCGTTATTACAATGATCAAACTGCCAATAATGATCGGCCATAAATAGGGGCTGTCCTCGTGTGTTATGATTAACCCAACAATAAAGCTAATATAAATAGCTAATCCGCCTAGTCTTGGCATCGCCTTCTGATGAACTTTTCTGTAATTAGGTTGATCCGTTACATTCCATTTGATAGCAAGCTTTTTAACGATTGGCGTGATCAAAATTGAGGCAACAAAGCATATGATCAAATACAGAAATTCCATTAGGCAACCTCCCTTACAGTTACTATTGCATTTATTCGTAAAATCTAATCACTTTGTTTAGTTCCAAATTATTGTAGATGAATTGGAGGAGGTTAAAGTCGAGACTAAATCTAGTTATCTCTCTATAACTCTCATTCACTATCTAACATAGTAGCCGAAACGTGTCTAGTTTTCAACTACCCTCTTAATCTTAGACGATAAAGATGAAGAAAGTGTTACAACAATTGGTAATTTTTATTTATGATGAAAGGGCTCCCGCATTATAAGGAGCGCATCTCTCATTCATCTTTTATTTTGTAATATTTTTTTCACAAAAATTGGTAAGACACTCAACCTTCTCCACCTTGATGGTTGCTGAGCGACTCTGTAAAGCCATTCTAAATTTAGCTTTCTCCAAAAGATGGGTGCTCTTTTCACTGTGCCTGCAAGGATATCGAAGCTGCCGCCAACTCCCATAAAAATTCCTTTTTCAAATGTTGCTAGATTTTGGTAGATCCATTTTTCTTGTCTTGGGAAACCTAATGCTACAAAGACAAGATCCGGATTCGCCTTTTTAACCATCTCAACGATTGTTTGATCTCCATCTTTAAAAAAGCCATGATGATAGCCTGCGATCTTCAGATGAGGAAAATCGCTTTTCACGTTATCAACCATTTTCTCGATGACCATTTCTTTTGCTCCTAAAAAGAATACACTCAACTGATCTTGATCGGCTATTTTTAATAAAGATTTCACAAGGTCCACCCCTGGTACTCTTTCCGGGAGTGGTTGCTTAATTATTTTTGAGCCTAAAATGATACCTGCCCCATCAGGAATAATATGATCTGCCTCTTGCAGTATGTTCATATATTCTTGATCTTTTAAGGCATACATAACTATTTCAGGATTGGCTGTAACGACAAATGTCTTTTTCTGCATTTTTAATTTTTGGTGTAAAGTATTCAACGTTTCTTGATTTGTTGTATGATCGAACTCGACACCGAGAATATTGACTTTTTTCAAAGTGTTTAACTCCTGTTTTTATTCATTTAAGCGTACAAGCTATTATACCAAATTTGTTTAAATCTCCAACTTCAAAATATCTTCCTTTAAAGTTGCTTTTGCAAGCTCATATTCTTCATTCTCCAAGAGCTCGAGGATTTTACGGTGTGTATCTGTATCAAGACTCGTTACTCGACTCCCCCATTGTTTCCAATAGGATTGCGCATATGCTCTGCTTAAAATTTTCATTGTCTTATCAAGAAGCGATTGCATCCATTCATTTCCTGCTAAACTGTTCAACTGCAAATGAAATTGCACATTATTATTCCAGTGTGTCCATAGATCGCTCTCATTATTAGCTGGATCACACTCATCAAGACACGCCTTTAATTGCTCAATTTTATCTTGATTAAGTGTTGCGATTGTTTTTTCGAGACCAGAAAGTTCCAATAATGTACGAACTTCCAATGCGTCATCGATGTCCTTTTTATTTAATTGGATGATTCGATAACCATAACGAGGCATGCTCTGCAACACATTCTCATTGCGGAGTTCTACTAGCGCTTCACGTATTGTCGTTTTACTGACATTGAACATTTCTATAAGTTGCTTTTCAGTGATGACGCTATCGACTGGGAAGTTCCCTCGCAAAATTTCGGTAATAATTTTATTACGGACGTCATCCTTTAAGGATTGGCTTTTTTCCATTTGGACGAATAACTCCTTTATAATTCTACTTTTAATTATACGGAGTTGTTTCTTTTTCTTCAATTTTTACCTTATTGACACGCTGATCATACCAGTAGTATGATTAATATAAAATGAGATGAGAAAGGGTGAACTATCATGAATAACGATTGGAGAGCCGACACACAAATTATTCATTCCCATCTTTCTCCTAACAAAGATACCCGAGCCGTGTCACAACCGATTGTTCCTGCTGTCGCTTATGCTTTTCCAGATGCAGAATCAGCTGCTGCTGTTGTATCTGGGGAAACTCCTGGTGTTTACTACGGAAGGTATGGAAATCCGACGGTTGCTACATTAGAGGAGAAAATGGCGGATTTAGAAAATGGTGAAGCCGCTCTTGGTGTGAGCAGTGGAATGGCCGCAATTTCCTGTGCGATACTCGCTTTTTGTCAAAGCGGCGATCATTTGCTCGTTACGAAAGATGTTTATGGTGGGACGTACAGCTTCCTTACTTCCCTCGCTCCTCGTTTTGGTATTCAATTTGATTTTGTCGACTGTACGGACCTCAATGAAGTTCGCCGCGGAATTAAAGCCAATACGAAAGCGATCTATTTGGAAACTCCGTCTAACCCTTTGCTGACAGTACTAGATATAAAAGCAATTGCGCAAATTGGAAAGGAAAATGACTTGCCCTTAATCGTCGATAATACTTTTATGACGGCTTACTTACAAAAGCCGCTCGAACTAGGAGCAGACGTCGTCGTTCATAGTGCCACCAAATATTTAAATGGACATGGAGATGTCGTCGCGGGTTTTCTCGTTGGGCGTCAAGAGTGGATTCATTTTGTTCGGAAAAAAATTATGGGGGACCTTGGGCAAAATCTAAATGCTTGGGAAGCCTTCTTAATCTTACGAGGTTTAAAAACATTGGGTGTGCGCTTACGCCAGCATTGTAACAGTGCCCAAAAAGTGGCCGAATTCTTGGAAAGCCATCCAGCGATTGAACGCACTTATTACCCTGGCTTGCCTTCTCACCCTCAATATGCCCTCGCCCAAAGGCAAATGAATGGAAATGGAGCAATCATTTCTTTTGAAGTAAGAGGTGGCTTTGAGGCTGGGAAACAGTTTATTAACTCTTTAAAATTAGCGATGATCTCATTTAGCTTAGGTGATCCTGAAACGTTGATCCAGCATCCTGCAAGCATGACCCATTATTCCATTCCTGCAGAGGAACGCGCCAAATTCGGCATTACCGATGGATTACTCCGACTGTCGATTGGGTTAGAAGATCCCGAAGATATTATTGAAGACCTAGAGCAAGCGTTGAAGAAGGTAGCCGTAGCGACTTCTGTCTGAGATAGCCGCCTGGAGGCTAAAAAAGGACAGCGGTGGGATTAGAGGCGAGGGGAGCATGAACCGTACGAGAAGAAAATGAACGGATACGGGAATTGAAAGGAAACTCCCCTGCCTTGTATTTGCGGTCACTAAAAATCCTTTTAGACAGTGTATTTTTGACTAATAAAGCACAGATAAAAAATATTAAGTGTGACAAGATGAATATTATGAGGCTCCTAGTTATGACAAAATACGGGAGTTTTTTTGTTTTAATAGGCTAATTTATTTACGAAGGAAACTGATCTGCTATAATAAAATGAAAGCGGTAAACTATAACTCTATTTAATTTCATTTGATACCGCTCTCAATGTCTGTAGTATTTCTTAGTGATTGAATATACAGGCACTACAAAAAAAGACAGGTGAGATAATTGAGTGATGCAAAACAACCAAATATTATTTTTATTATGAGTGACGATCACGCAGCGCATGCTATTAGCGCCTATGGCAGCCGCATTAACGAAACGCCAAACCTTGACAGAATTGCAAATGACGGAATGCGTTTGGATAATTGTTTCTGTACAAATTCGATTTGCGCACCGAGCCGCGCTGCTATACTAACCGGAAAGTATAATCATATGAACGGTGTCAGAACGTTGCATGAAAATATTGACGCAAGTCAGCAACATGTTGCTAAGATTCTCCAAGAAAATAACTATCAAACTGCTATGATTGGTAAATGGCACCTAGGTCATGGTGGTAATAGTAATCCAACTGGTTTTGACTATTGGAATATTTTCCCTGGACAAGGAGAATACCACGATCCAGTTATGATTGAAATGGGTGAAAAGAAGAAATTTTCCGGTTATGCGACGGATATTACAGTTGATTTATGCCTTGATTGGCTTGATGAACGGGACGAGGATCGTCCGTTCTTTATGATGTGTCATCATAAAGCGCCACATCGCCCATGGATGCCTGATGAAAAGCATATGCATCTTTATGAAGATATTGATATCCCAGAACCTGAAACGTTTAACGATGATTATGCAACACGTACATATGCAGCACAAGGGGCGGAAATGAGAGTTGACCGTGATTTAACATCTTGGGATGTAAAAGGGGAGCCACCAGAAGGGTTATCCCCCGCTGAACGCAAAAGCTGGTATTACCAACGTTACATTAAAGACTATTTGCGTTGTATTGCTTCCATCGATGATAATGTTGGGCGTCTTCTTGATTACTTGGACGAAAAGGGGCTTACAGAAGATACAATTGTAATGTATACATCAGATCAAGGGTTTTTCTTAGGAGATCATGGCTGGTACGACAAGCGTTTTATGTATGAAGAGTCTTTAAGAATGCCATTTTTAATTCGTTATCCTAAGGGCATCAAAGCTGGAACAACTCAAAATGCATTTGCACTGAATGTAGACTTTGCTCAAACATTCTTAGATTATGCGGGCATTGAAGCACCGGAGGATATGCAGGGTACTAGTCTACGTCCCATTTTGGAAGGGGAAACTCCAGCAGACTGGCAGTCATCCATGTATTATCGCTATTGGGAGCATATGAGTGAACATAATGTCCCAGCACACTATGGTGTCCGTACACATCAATATAAATTAATATGCTATTATGGTGAAGGGTTGGGCGTCCCAGGAGCCAAGGATATTAAAATGGATCCTGAATGGGAGCTTTATGATTTGGAAAAAGACCCAAATGAATTGAATAATGTATACAGTAATCCAGATTACCAAGAAGTAATCGAAAAATTGAAAGAAGAATTGTATCGCTTAAAAGACAAGGTGAAAGATTTTGATTAAATAAATTGAGAACCCTAGCAAAAGTAATGCTATTCTCATCAAATACGACTTTGAAATCCAGCAATGTGATTTTAAAGTCGTATTTTTAATGGGGTTATCTCATAAATCATAAAACGGCTTTTAAATGATTGGGTAATTTCATTTTGAATGAACGTTTAAAACATTGTTTGTCTGTATGATTACCTTTGACTGACACGAGCATTTTCCCAAACCATAGAACATCTCAAAATACTGAAATTCCTCAATTCTCTTCTGACCGTCCTTTCATTTGGCTTTCAAAAAAAGGCCTTCGTGATGCAAGTGCATGCAAACAAAGGATGTTCTCCCCTTGTTGAACACCAAATGATGATAGGATGAGCACCTTTATTTCATCTGGCATTTCGCCTTCGTTCTTCCGGAATGTGAAATGCCAGTTTTTTAAATCAATTAAAATTGTTGTTTTCCAAATCACTTCCCCCCTTTTGGCGATTATTTCAATTTCTGTGTATACAGTTAGCGGTAAACAAAAATTAGGGGATTTACTGTGGGTTTGATGGTTCGAAGCATTCTGGATGTATACGACGGGGGTTACTTTAAGAAGTTGGTTTCGTACCCAATTTCCCTGGCAGACTAAATTGTAGTTTCTTCCTGCCAATTTTCCATATGATAAAATTCTTTTTATCTCTACACAAATACTCAAAGCCTGTCCCTCCCGTTTTATAGTAAAATATACCTATAATAATAACTGACTCTTTCGACAAGTACCTTGAATTTCTACTTTGTTATATTATTTTCTATTATAAGTTGTTATAATTCGCTATTCGCCTCTTGTTTTGCCGTTATCTTTAACGAAAAGGGTAATGGAGGCAAGACAATGGCATTCCATGAAGAGATAAAAAAGTATCGTGAAGAGATATTGGGAATTAGCCAGGAAGAAGCCATCAAACGTCTTCATATGACGCAAGCTGCTCTTTCCAATTACGAACAAGGAAAACGCCATATTACAGTAGAAAGTTTGCAGCAATTTCAACGTGCCTATTCGATTCCTCCCGAGCATTTAATGAAAATTATTTTTGGCGAGGAAGCCGGAAAGGAATACTCCCCAATGGTGTTACGAGAACGCTCGAGAAGTTCGGATTACGAGCGTATTATCGATATGATTGAAAGTAATAATGCGCTTATGAAATTTCTAGTGTCTCTTTCCTATTCGACTGAAAAAGTTCAGATCGATTTAACAAAATTCCTTCCTCATTTCTTGAAGCTAATTCAAAATCGATAGCAAATGTACCAGACTCTACTACACGGTCTGGTATTTTTCTTTTTTACTCGAACTTCCGGGAAAAATGCTCACCTTATCCGTCGAAAGACCCTTATTTTTCAGAATTGTTGGGGAAAACTGGCACTTTGGAAGAAAAGTAGTTTAAAATAGAGTTGTCATCTTTAGAAGCGGGGGATTTTTGTTGATCTATCAAACTAGAATTCTAAAAGCTTGGTTACATCCTCAAAGAAACTTTATTCAATTGGCTAATTCTGAAATCATTCGCGGAATGAATGCCTCGATTATTGGCTTGCTTTTAGCGAGCGGATTCGTCTTTTTTCTTTCGGGGTGGTTTGGCATTGGCACACATGTCCTCTCCCCTACTCTTGTGGAATCATCTAAAGCCGAATTTGCCAGCCTAAAAAGCTTTTTTCTCGTTGGCCGGACTCTTCTCGGGTTTATTTACGCGGGACTTATTATAACGTTACCATCTTTATGTTTTTGGACCTTTACCCATGTAGACTATTCAAAATTAGTTGCCATACAAATCATCACTTTACCTATTTTATTACTGGAACAACTAACTTTTATTTTTCTAGCGATTAGTTTTGATTTACCTTGGTATTCCTCCCCTCTTTCTTTAGGGGTCATCGCGCAATACTTCATAAGTAAAAATTATGTCATCTATCTTTTAGGTTCCATTTCATTTTTTAAAATTTGGGTGATGGTTATTCAATATTACGGATTACGAGAGCTTTCAAAGCTGTCACGCCTTCCAACTTTTCTAATGGTATTGTTTTTGAATCTTGTTGGTTGGTGTCTAACCGCGACACTCGCTTTTATTAATTTTGTCATACTACTGTAGACATTAGGGTGAACCTTTATGAAAAAAATGATTCTAGTTATAGCCTCTCTCGTTTTGGTCGGGATTAATATTCTTTTATTAGTGAATGAAGATAGTAAATTGAAACCGCTCAACTATCTAACCGATTGGATCCAGTTGAAAACTGGAAATTTAGAACAGCTTCTCCCTGTCGAAGGAGTTGTTGTTCCTTCTGACCACTTTCCGATTTTTCTTGATCATAATGCACCGTTCAAGGAATTTTTAGTTAAAGAGGGTGATGCCGTAGAAGTCGGAACACCGCTTTTTAAGTATGAAAGTGATCGTTTACAGGAACAGGTCCAGCTGCTTGATTCCGAAATATCCCGTTTAGAAGCACAGAAGAAAAATATAGATGAGTATCTTTCAGAATTGCAAGGGATGAAAAACGGACTTCCAAAAGTAGATATAAGGGATTGGGGAAAGCTTTCGGATGTGGAAAAAGCTGTTTTGAGTATGGAAGCCGCGTCGATTCAAGAGCGCTCATTTATGATTGAACAATCGATAGCGGAAAAGGAACTCGAAAAAGCAAATGTGGATGAGGAAATTCGTCAGTATGAGGATCAGCGAACATTAATCGAGTCGGGTATGGAAGGTCTAACGATTTTAAGTTCCCATGCCGGCATTGTGGACAGTATTAATCTTGGATTAGATAATCCCGTTATCATGATCGCTTCTGAGGAATCTGTTTTGGAAGGTCACCTTACAGAAAAACAAGTTCGCGAAGTCGAAGAAGGCATGAATGTAAAAATTTCGGCTCCATGGTTGGACAGTGAGCTTGATGGTGAAATAAGTAAAGTAGAAGAACGCCCGATTGAAAAGGCTGCCTTAGACCGAGCTAGTTTGTATCGTTTTGTCGCTGGACTAGATTCCGAGGAATTTTTAATCGGCGATCATGTAGATGCGGAAATTGTGACAGCTCAAGCCGAAAATGCCATTATAGCTCACGAAAACAACATTCATAAGCAAGGTGAAGCTGCTCACCTTTGGGCTATTAACCGTAATGGCGGGTTAGAAAAAAGAAACGTCACACTTGGACTTCAAGTAGGGAAAAAGTATGAAATAGCAAGTGGCGCTGACTTGGACGAATATTATGTTCATCATGCGGAAGCCGTAAAAAAACCTGGACCGTTTATAACGCCTTTTAAATGGGACAAGGGCATTATTACGATCTGGAAAGAAGCGAGCTTCCGAAAAATATTGAAGTATATTTTGGTAGGTGTGCTGCAGAGGTAGGTATTGGCTGCATTATTGTGAGCCATGAGAGCTGATTTGCATGCTATTGCTCTTCATAAAAAAGTAGTGCCAGAATCCCTTACATTCTAGCACTACTTTTTTCATTCATTATTTTAATTTACTAGCTGCCGCCTCGTCGAGGACGATGGTAACATTTGGATGGTTTTGCAAGACAGAAGCTGGGCAGTCTTCGGTTACTGGGCCTTCCACCATTTGCTGGACAGCGTCTGCCTTTGCTTCCCCGAATGCGAGCAAGACGATTTCTTTCGCTGCCATGATGGAAGCAATCCCCATTGAGACAGCAAGAGTTGGAACATCTTCTTCTCTTTCGAAGAAGCGTTTATTCGCTTCGATCGTTGATTGTGTTAACTCAACGACATGCGTTTTAGCTGCAAACGGTGTGCCTGGTTCGTTAAAACCAATGTGTCCGTTTGTGCCGAGACCAAGAATTTGCAAGTCTACGGGATGGTCAGCCAAAATGCTTTCATATCGCTCACATTCCGCTTCTAAATCTTCGGCTACCCCATTTGGTAAATAGGATGCTTTAAAATTCATGCTTTTAAAAAGTTCCTGCTCCATATAATAGTTATAGCTTTGTGGGTTATCAGCTTCAAGGCCAATGTATTCGTCGAGATTTACAGTCGTTACATCCGCAACGTCTAAATTTGCCTCACGCATTTGCGCATATAGTTTTAATGGTGTACTCCCTGTTGCAAGGCCAAGTGTCTTAATTTTGCCATTTTGCAGGCCTGTTTTGACAAGCTCAAACGCCTTTTCTGACGCTTCTTGATCATTTTTTGCAATGATAATATTCAACTTTCGTCCCCCTCTTATAACAATTCTTATTGTTCAAATTATACTTATTTATAACTAATACCCATACGATAAGTATTTTCTACTTCTAGTTCTTCGTTCATGATGACAAAATCAGCATCTTTCCCTGCTTGAAGAAGTCCTTTTTGTTCAAGACGGAATTCTCGCGCTTGGTTGCCGGATGTCATTTGGACAGCTTCCGCAATGGAGCATCCTGTGAATTTTATAATATTTTGGAATGCCTTGTCCATTGTCAAAGTACTTCCTGCAAGTGAACCGTTTTCGAGACGCGCTTCCCCATTGGAAACGAATACCTTTTGTCCGCCAAGTTCTGATTCACCTTCTAAAATCCCTTTCGCCCTCATCGCATCGGAAATAAGGGTGATCCCTTCTGCACCTTTTAGACGGTAGGCAAGATCAATCATGTCCGGGTGAATGTGAACGCCGTCTGCTATGATTTCCACTTGTAAACCTTCTGTTAATAAAGCATGACCTGCTACTCCTGGTTCACGATGGTGAAGCCCGCGCATTCCGTTGTACAAATGAGTTGCATGGCTTGCAGAGCTTTCCAGAAGCTCCGCGCGAACAGCGTCAGAGTGGCCGACAGAAGGAATAATTCCACGTTCGTCCATAACTTTTTCAAATTCACGTCCACCTTCTAGTTCAGGTGCATATGTAACGAGCTTTATATCTTCACCTGATGCTTCATACCATTTAATAAAAGTTTCAATATTTGGCGGGCAAATGTATTCAGGGTATTGAGCCCCTGCTTTGTTCACATTAATGAACGGTCCTTCTAAATGAACACCTTCAATGTTAGCGCCCATTTCTTTTGCCGTCTTGATTGCTGCCATCGCTTCAGTAATTCTATCATGAGATTGAGTCATCGTTGTCGCAAAGAAAGAAGTGACTCCTTCACCGAGCAACATATGACTAAGTTCTACAGTTTTTTCCGGGTCAGCATCCATAAAATCAATGCCATGCCCACCATGGATATGAACATCAATCATTCCAGGAATGACGATTCGCCCACCCGCATCAAGAACTTTTTCACCTTCTTGCTCTTTATACGCTTCCATATTTCCTACTTCGATAATTTGCTCAGAAAACCTTAAAAAGCCTTTTTCGATTGGTTGTTCATTGCCCCCAGGATAAATCGCTGCATTAATAATGACCTGCTGTTCCATATTCTCCACCTCTCATTTTCGCATTTCTATTATCTTTATTATAAATCTACTTACCAGTAATGACAAACAAGATCAGTCGCAAAAGATATTGAGCATTCATATGCTATTTGCCGTTCTCCTTTTTTAGCCATTAAACCTTTTTACTCTCTTTATATAGGTCATTCATCCTACCTTCATCAAAAATTTGCTATTTTTCCCTAAAAACCCGCACCTTTTATCCCGTTTCTTTAAATTCATGTTACAAATTGGAAGATATTACAAAATTATAGTCATTTTATGCTAGAATATTTGTAAGTAATTAGGGAAGATAGGGGGATTAATAGAATGCGCAAAGCAATAGTTGGCACAGCAACAGCTGTAATGTTAGCGACTTCTTTTACTGGCACTGCGTTAGGCGCGACTCATGAGGTGAAATCCGGAGACTCTCTCTGGAAAATTGCATCAAAGTATAATACATCTGTTACTCAATTAAAAGATTGGAATGACCTAAAGAGTGACTTGATCTATCCTAAACAAGTTCTCTTAGTAACTTCAGATGAAGTGAAAAAGGAACAAGACAAAAAACCTGCAACAAAAGAACCATCCGAATCAACTGCTGGCAAAACACAGACAAGTCCGGCAGCGGTAGCTAAAACATATGTTGTAAAATCAGGGGATAACTTATTTAACATTGCTATTAAACATAAAATCTCGTTAGTGAATTTAATAGAATGGAATAATTTGAAGACTGATCTTATCCATCCAGGTCAAGTACTAAAAGTCTCCAATTCGAAAGCGACGACTACTAAACCGCCAGCTGAGAACACGACACAAAATAAAGATAATAATACAAGTACTAAACCTGAACAAAAACCAGAAACGAACAATACTGCTACATATACAGTAGTTAAAGGCGATACTTTAAGTGGTATTGCTGTAAAATATAATACAACAGTAAAAGAGATTAAATCCTTGAATGGGTTAAGCTCTGATTTAATAACGATTGGACAAGTTTTAAAGCTTAAAGGTACAGCAGCGACCCCAGAAAAGGAGCAGACAGCACCAACTCCAAACACTAACCCAAAACCTGAAGTAAAACCTGAAGCTCCAAGCAGTGTAACGAATTTAATTAATACAGCTAAAAAGGCGCTTGGAACAAAATATACATGGGGTGGAACGACGCTAGGCGGCGGATTTGACTGCAGCGGCTTTATCTATTACGCCTTTAATCAAAGCGGACAAAAGATTAGCCGTTCAAGCACAGATGGCTACTATGATCGTTCTTATTATGTTGACAATCCTCAACCAGGAGATCTTGTTTTCTTCCGTAATACATATCGTTCCGGAATTTCTCATATGGGGATTTACCTTGGTGATGGCAACTTTATCCATGCCAATGATAATGGAGTAAACATTACAAATTTAAGTAATTCCTACTGGAAAAGCAAATTTGACGGTTTTAAAAAGTTTTATTAATCCAAAAGAGGTTCTCTACATTAGAGACCTCTTTTTATTATTTCATTTAAAAAACTTCAGGAATTCCCCCCCTTTTTATCCACACTCTTTTTAAATTTTCTAAATCGCGGTATAATAACCTTTTGGAGGTTAATTATGATCAATAATCAACAATTACGACGGGCAATCGAATTTTATAGTGATGAATTGCAGAGTCTCCTTGATCCTAGGATAGAAGAACATCAAAAATTGGTTCAAAAGGGGTTGATGCTATTTCGAGGACAGCATGTGACTGGAGTGAAGTTTAGCCATAGAAAGATGGTAGGAACTGTCCGGGATGTCACTCCTGTTCGAGTTGATTTATTTTTCGAGCAGCTTTCTGCCAATAGATGCTCTTGTCCTGAAGAAGGTATGTGCCGCCATCAGGTTGCGCTCTTCTTTACGATTTTGAGCAGAGAGCAAAATGTCTTTTCGTGGGTGCAAAAATGGAAGGCGCGCTGGAATATGGAAGACATTCTTTCCACTTTACAGCGCGGGTCGGATTTGTTAAAGAAGCCTTCTATTGCTACTGAAAGCGGTCCTGGTCAATGGGTCGAGCGAATTCGCCGCTCTTATGAGCAAGACACGACCAAAAATTTCTATCAGCTAGATGAGTGGGCTAGAATATGTCACCAACGTCTGATGGGATCCGCTCCTGTGGAACGAGAATGGCGACCGCTTTTTCGGCTATTTACTGCTTGTGAATCATTAAAAGTGATCAATTCGATTGCGAATGATTCCAGGAAGCAAAATGAATTAGCACCTTTCGTTGATAAAATGGTTGAAGAAGCAAGCATTGCCCTTTCAAGTTTGGCAATGACCGCCTCCCCTTTTGCTTTTGACGAGTATTTTCACTATTTGCGTGAACAAAGTACTCGATTTTTAGAAGAGGAAACTGTCTTTGATGATGAATTTATTGATTTATATACAATGTTATGGACGAGACTTTTTAAAAACAGGCAAGACCGATTAGACGAATGGAATTACCTTCAAGGCTTAGACCATACAGACAATAAGCGAATCGCACTTGGCATTATTCATTTAGCTATTTTACTTGAAAAGGATCCAATTGCTATTGGAAAAATTAATCAGTTTGGCACTAATTTTGCTCCGTTTGCATTGCGTTATATGGAATGGATGCCAAAGGAACGTCTTACTGCATTTTTACCTTCCTTTATTTCGGAAATGGAGGATTTTGTCGCTAATCTCGACAATCAGCATGAGAAAATCCACTTTACAAGGGTGCTATTCCAAGCTCTTGATAAAGGTGGTTCAGATAAAATCGACACGCATACATTAGAGAAGCTATATATGGCTTTAATGCCTTATAGCCGTTATCGCTATAAAGACCTCTTGTTCGACCGTGAGGATTATAAAACATGGGCTGCTTTGCAAATGTATACGAATAATACGATTGATTTAATTGATCGGCATACGTTAGATATCGTCGCTAAGAATGATCCCGAAGCATTAAAGCCTCTTTATCACGCGTCAATTATAAGCTTAGTTGAAAATCGTAATCGGGATTCATATAAAAAAGCAGTTCGTTACTTAAAAAAGCTGCGAACCCTTTATCGCAAACAAAAAAATCTGGCTCAGTGGGAGCGCTATTTAACAGCATTGCTTGACAACACAAAGCGCTTGCGTGCATTTCAAGAAGAATGCCGGAAAGGAAAGTTAATCCATGAGGAATGACGACATAATGAAACTTTATATTCTGCCACTTTCATCAGGTTCTTTTTTCATCTCTGCTTTCTATGGGGCAGACGGTTCCTTAGCAATTGATCCGATCAACTGGAAAGATAACCTGTTTCTTTGGCATGAGGAAAGTTTCTACGGCTCCTTTCTAGAAGGTACAACAGTCGATGGGAAGATCGGAATTGAATTAGATAGCTATAGCTTATTAACATTGCTAGGACGAGAGCAATTCACTCCTTTTATTCAATGGGTTTGGGATGAATCAAGTGACCCGCTTTTAGCCGTGACGCCTATTATGTTAGACGCCATTCGTGATGGAAAATGGAATCCAAAGTTTGCTGATGACGATGAAAACTTGTTTACTTGGCGAGTTCCTCAAATCGTCTGGGATGAGTTTCCAAGCGATTTTTGGGAACAAACTTTTCATGATGAAACGATGAAAACTTTCGTTGAGCGTTTTTATCATCATGCCTTGTCCGCCCATTTAGAGCAAAACCCAAGCAGCCAAGTTTTGGCGGAAAAGCTCGCTGTTTTAAAAGAAAGCCCGCTTACAGCAAAAGAATTAAATGCTTATTTTGATGAAAAACGGTGGAATGAATGGGTTGATCCAAGTGTAGAAAGCTTGCCTTTTTCGATCGGGCTTCGCCTTTCGGAACCAGATGCGGATGATGAACCTTGGTTACTTGAAACGATTCTTCGTGATGTAAAAAATCCAGATCGTCTTTATTCCACTTTAGAAAAATTCCCAAAACGTTGGGAAGGCCATCTCGATTGGGTGAAGGATGAGGAGGAACGATGGATCAAGCTGTTTCCGTGGCTTGAAGGGGAAAATGGCTTGACTCATGAGCTCGAAGAAGCAGCTGCTTGGGATTTCTTAACGGAAGCAAGTGAAAAATTACATTCCCTTGGTGTGGAAATTTTGCTTCCTTCCTGGTGGGAAGCAATGCGGGAAGCAAATTTAACCGTAAAGGCGAAAGTGCGCCAAACGGGGACGAATTATCGCCCCTCTTTCGTTGGTCTTGACGCGATGCTCGATTTTAATTGGCGTTTTTCCATGAATGGTGCAGACTTATCCGAGGAAGAATTCCAGAAATTAATTCAAGAACAGCGCCGGCTTGTAAAAATTCGCGGGCGTTGGGTAAAGTTAGATCCAAAAATGATTGCCCATATTCAAGCTCTTATGCAACAAGCGAAAAAAGAAGGGTTGCGCGTTCAAGATATTTTTGCGCTTGGAGCAGAGGATGAGGATATTCCTACTACTGAAGAAGAGTTTGATCCACGGGCTTTCGCACAGATCAAGGTCGAACTCAATCAATCCATGAAGCAAATGCTTCGACAGTTAAATACGCTCGAAGAAATACCACAAGTTGAAATTTCATCAGACTTATTAGGTGAACTACGCCCTTATCAAAAGTTAGGCGTCGATTGGCTCGCCTTTTTACGGCAATTCGGTTTTGGGGCTTGTCTTGCAGATGATATGGGACTCGGGAAAACGATCCAGCTTATCGCTTATTTGCTTCATGTTAAAAAAGAAACATCAAGTAGCCAGCCTGCTTTAATTATTTGCCCAACTTCAGTTCTCGGTAACTGGCAACGTGAGCTAGAGCGCTTTGCACCGAGCATGAATGTCGTGCTCCATTATGGTTCGAATCGACCAAAGGGCGAAGATTTTACCGCAAGTGCGAAAGCTGCCGACATTATTTTAACAAGTTATGGGCTCTCTTCTTTAGACTTTGAAGAACTGTCTGCAGTTGAATGGAGTACGATTGCTCTTGATGAAGCGCAAAACATAAAAAATGCGGATACAAAACAATCACGGGCGATTCGAAAATTGAAAGGTTTACATCACATCGCCTTAACAGGAACTCCGATGGAAAATCGTCTTGCTGAATTGTGGTCTATTTTTGATTTCATTAACCATGGCTATTTAGGAACGTTCGGTCAATTTCAGAAAAAATATATTGCTCCAATTGAGAAGGACGGCTCCGAGCGAAAAATTCGTGAATTGCAACGGCTGATTAAGCCGTTCTTATTAAGAAGAACGAAAAAGGATCCTGATGTTGAACTGAATTTACCAGAGAAATTAGAGCAGAAAGAATATTGCGCTCTGACTGCAGAGCAGGCTGCCTTGTACGAGGATTTAGTTCAGGAAACATTTACTAAAATAGAAACACTGAGCTTTTTTGAGAGAAAAGGGTTAATTTTACAAATGCTGAATCGATTAAAGCAATTGTGTAACCACCCCGCTCTTTATTTAAAAGAAGATTCACCGGAAAATGTTTTAACCCGCTCGAATAAAATGGAAACATTAGTCAGCATTGCAGATGCGGTCGTTGAGCAAAAAGAAGCAGGAATTATCTTCACTCAGTACATTCAAATGGGAGAAATGATTCGAAAGCTGCTCGCAGAACGTTATTCGATACAAGTACCATTCTTAAATGGAAGTATGCCAAAAGCACAACGAGATGAATATGTCAGCCGTTTTCAAAATGGAGAATTTCCGTTTTTCCTACTTTCCTTGAAAGCTGGTGGCACGGGTCTGAATTTAACAGCGGCCAACCATGTCATTCATTACGATCGTTGGTGGAACCCAGCCGTTGAAAATCAGGCAACAGACCGCGCCTACCGCATTGGCCAAAGTCGCTTTGTCCATGTCCATAAATTGATAACAACAGGAACGCTGGAAGAGCGAATTGATATGATGTTAGAGAAAAAACAGGCGTTAAATGAAGAAATCATTCGCAGTGATCAATGGGTAACAGAATTATCTAATGATGAATTACATTCGTTATTAGCATTAGCCTAATAGGGAGGGACTCAATTGTGTCTGAGGATTTGGCGAAACTACTCCATCAATTAAAAGCAAGATATGATTTATTTGAAGCAGAAAGAGCGGAAATACGAATGGATTTTCTCATCCGCGGAATTTGCGATAAAGAAGTCGATGGTTTGCTAGAAGATCCCGGACTTTATTCAGAAAATTGGCTTCCCCCCCATTTGCGCTGGCCGTCTTTAAAACAATCGGGGAACCGACTGTTTGAATTACTAAATGAAGCAGCCGAGTTTATGCAGATTGCTCCTATCGACGACTTTTCTATTTCCCAAGTTGAAAAAGTAATTAAGGAAATCGAGTGATGAGCAGGATCTTTATTCGGGGTTATCCGCTATCCTAGGCGTGTGCGACTATTTTATCCCAACAAAATGAGGCTGTTCCCTAGTGGGTGCAGCCTCTTCAAGTGGGGAAGAAAGCGAGGATGAGTTGAGCACAGCTGTAAGGTTATTGTGCCATCATTTTTCTCTCTATAATGGGGCGGGAATCTGAGGAACTATTTGCTAACTGATTTTGCAGGAGAAATTCAAGTTGTGAAACTCTTATTGTCAGTTGATGGATTTGCTGGTTCGCTTTGCCCAATTTAAAAATGAGATCACTAATTAAAATTTCCATTGAGTCATTTTGGTAAGATTGCTGCAAATGGTCACCCCCTAAAAAAATTGTCTCTCCCTAAAAAGGAAGTGCTTCTTCAGATATATTCACTTTTTTATTTTCAGGTGGTCTGCCATCCATGAATTTTATAGAGTCCGCGATGACTTCTGTTACATAAACCTTTTTCCCTTGGTCATTATCATAATTTCTAGTTTGGATCCTGCCTGTTATTCCTACAAGCGAACCCCGATGGCAATATTTTGCTGTGTTTTCAGCGGTCTTGCCCCACAAGGTACATAAAACAAAATCAGCTTCATACTCTCCTTTCGCATTTTTGAACTGGCGATTAAGGGCGATCGTAACATTTAAGACTACTTTGCCGTCCACTGTATAACGTAGATTAGGTTCCTTCGTCAATCTACCGACTAATGTCACTTGGTTGATCAACTTATTTTCACTCCTCCTTCCAAGCAATGTAACCACATTTTATAGGACTTACTACCCTATGTAAAATCGTCAAAATATGATAATTATCGCTATTTTCGACAACAAAGGTCCTGTATTTGACTTATTAATCTAATTTTAGAATCCATTATAGTTCCAAAATTCGAAATCTAACTATTTTAGATTATTTTTTAAAGATAGGTGAAAAATGATATAATTTTATAAAAAGGTTGTGGAGGCGAATTGGTTTGAAGACCTTTAAAATTGTTGCCCTACAGATTATCGAAAAACATAAGGCCGTGGACATTCCTTTAACAGATGGTTTAATTATTAATAAAGAAAATCGAGATGGAGTCTGGATTATTGAAGCGTATATAGATAAGCAGTATCTAGAAGTTTTTCAAAGCAAATTTGCTGAACGCTTGTCCTTTGAAATCAGGGTGATTATTACTCATGCTGCTAACGATCCCGCCCCATTTACTGCAAAGATCATTTCAATCAATGAATTCGAACGGCATTTCAGTATACTATTTGAAGGTAAACTTAGCAGAAGACGCAATCAATATCCTGAATTACTGCTAGATGACTTAATTAAGGAAGGGTTTAGCGGTGACCATTTAATGGCTGAATTTAAGAAACGAATGAAGGCAAAACAAACATAAGTTACAAAAGCGCAGGCGCATTGCTCATCGGGCTAAAAACGCGCAGTCCGATTTTCTAAACAAAAAAAAGACAAGCAGGGAATCCCCTGCTTATCTATTGTCATCATCATTGCGGTCATTATTATTCAAATCATTATCATCGACATCGTTATTATCATTCAAATTATCGTTATTCGGATTGTTGATATCATTGTTATTGTCATCGTTTAAATCATTATCTAAAACTCCATTATCATCATTTACTCCGTTATTGTCATTCACACCGTTGTTATCATTAACCCCGTTATCATCCACTCCATTGTCATTGACTGGTGGCGGTGGATTTTGATCGTCGTCATTGTTTGCACAACCTACTAATAGTGCAGATGCTAATGCGAAACTTCCTACATACTTTGTCCATTTTACCTTCATTTTGGTAAGCTCCTTTCAGATTTTCCCCACTGTGGAGGGATTTGGGCTTTGTCATATTTGACATTGCACTTTGCCTGACATTAGCTTTCCCAAAAATTTATAAATCCTTCATAAAATTTAATAAAAATTTTATTTTATGTGTGTGGACGATAAATCCCCCCGGAATCTTTATGTATTCCGGCATTCATAATATAACCCTTTTCGAAAAAGAAACGCATGTAAAAAGCTGACAGCTCATTTACAAGCTGTCAGCCTATATTAACCTTGTATAGCAAACATAATTTCAGCTTCCATCGCTATCTCACCATCGACTTTAGCTATAGCTTTTCCTTTACCAATCCCACGACGAATCGTTAATAATTCAACTTCCATCATAAGAGTATCACCAGGCCGAACTTGGCGTTTCCAGCGGCATTTCTCTACGCCAGCAAAGAAAGCAATTTTCCCTGCATACTCTGGCATAGATAAAAGTGCGACCGCACCTGTTTGAGCACACGCTTCTAATGTTAAGACACCTGGAAAAACAGGATAATCAGGAAAATGACCATTAAAAACTTCTTCATTTGCTGTCAAATTCTTTTTTCCAACGGCTCTTTTTCCTGGCTCTAATTCCTCAATTGAGTCAATAAGTAAAAATGGATGACGATGTGGAATAATTTCTTTAATTTGTTGAATATCTAACAAAAACGTCTCCTCCTTTAATGATATGTATTGGCAAAAAGGATTCACCGTTATGATGAACCCTTTAACAATTTTATTTACCTTTTTTCACTAAATCTATGATATGAGTCCATGTTTCTTTCTGGAAGACATCTGTTGGTTTCCCGTCTCCGATGACACCATATCCAACTAGCAAACCGCCTGCAAGACTTGCCGCTAACAGAATAACGAACAAAATAATTCGCAGCCAAATAGGAATTAATCTAATTCTCACACGCTTCATAGATTGCTTTTCAATCTTTTGTTCGCGTTTCTTCCTTTTAGCTTCAGATTTCTTTTTCTTCAGTTCTTCTCTTGTTTGTACTTGCTCTTGGCTGATTTGATTGGCCATCATTTGCTAAACTCCTTTGATCCCGCCAATTTGCAGTGGAAATAGGGCAGAACAGAAAATGGATAAAAGACTGATATTATCATAACATATTTTAGCGAATATTGTTGACAATTCCCAGCATTTGGTCAGATAAAGTGATGGATTTTGACTGGAATTGAAGTGCGCGTTGCACCATAAGCATGTTTGTCATTTCCTTACTCAAGTCGACATTCGATCCTTCAAGTGCGCCTTGCTGCAGTCCAATATTATTTCTTTCAGCAAATGTAGCCAAATTCGTAAAAATCGTTCCTTGATCAACTTGCACATCTTGAGAAAGTCCAATTAATGAGTCGCCTTTTTGCTCCATAAACTGCGGTTTGTGGAGAGCGATAACTCCTAAATCAAATTCCCGAGGTTGTCCAGTCGCGCCTTTTGCTTGAAAGCTACCATGATCGGTAACATAATATTCATCAAGCTGATTCGAAAAAATAATCGGTTGATCATCTGCATCTAAAACTGCATGTCCATCTTGAGTAACGAGCATGAGATTTTCATTATCCGTTTGAGTTACATATAAAGCTCCATTACGGGTATATTGAACTTCAGAACCTTCCCCTGTTTGAACTTGAACTTTTAAATATTGATTAGGTTTTGTAAAAGCAAGATCAAGAGAGCGATCCGTTGTTTTAACTGGCCCTTGTGTAGAATTTAAAGAAGACTTCGCAATCTTCGCTCCAACACCTTGACGAATTCCAAGCGGAGATACTCTTCCAACTTCCTTCTCAGGAGAGGATTGATTGTAAATTTCTTGGACTAATAAATCCGTAAATGAAACATCCCTGCTTTTAAATCCTGTAGTTTGGGTATTGCTAATATTATGGCTAATTATATCAAATTGCTTCTGCAATTGATTCATTGTATTCATTGCGGTTGTCATTGAACGATTCATTTAAAATGAACCTCCTAGTGATTCCTTATCCATTAACTCTGCCAATTTCGTTAACAGCTTTTTCCATACTTTTATCGTAAGCCTGTAAAACTTTTTGATTCGCTTCGAATGCTCTATAAGCCGTGAGCATTTCTGTCATAGCCTTCGAAGGATCTACATTAGCTCCCTCAATAAAACCTTGGGAAATAGCATATGTATCGATATTCGCGTTCATGAGCGGCTCGTTATTCTCTGTTCGAAACAGACCGCTCCCTTCCTTAATTAAGGCTTCAGGATTGTCTGTGATCGCTATTCCAAGGCGGGCAACTTCATTCCCATTTTCTAAAATAATTCCTCGATCGGAAACCGTAAATTCTTCGCTGTTCAGCTGGATTCGATTCCCTGCCTCGTCTAATACTGGAAAGCCCTCTGAAGTAGTCAGAAGCCCGTCTGAATCAAGCGTAAAGCTTCCATTTCGAGTATATTTTATTTGATCATTATTTTCCACCGTAAAAAATACAGGTTGATCACTTCGATCCGTTAAAGCCAAATCCATATTACGGTCCGTTTGGCGTAAATCTCCTTGAATAAAACGTGGCAAGATTTCTTGCATATAAACACCTGTATTCAAACTTCCCACTTCACGACTGCCGGTAAATTGGTTTTGACCCCCGATTCTTTGCAAGAGCATTTCTGGAAATGCTCGAATAGCAGCTTGATCTTCTTTGTAGCCAGGAGTATTCATATTAGCTAAATTATTCGTTAGCATCTCTGTGCGACGCTGCTCCGCAAACATACCAGAAGCGGCTGTATAAAATCCTCGTAACATTTTATCACTCCATTTAAGAGTCCTTATCTATTTTATCGACGGAAAGGGGATTATCTTGATAGACAGATTATACCAGATCTGATTCTCAGGCTACGGCAAGATGTAGCCTGGGAACTCACTGTGGGCATTAAATGAAACTGCGTCGAGAAATTCGGTCCATATTCTTCAGCATGATGCCCGTTCCGATTGCTACGGCATCCATTGGCTGTTCGGCAATTAGAACTGGAACTTTAAGCTCCTCAGCTAGCAATTGATCCATACCGTGTAATAAAGCTCCTCCACCTGTTAACATTATACCGCGATCAATAATGTCTGCAGATAGCTCAGGCGGTGTTTTTTCCAAGACAGTTTTCGCTGCATGAACAATTGTTTCAACTGATTCATGTAAAGCTTCTTCAATTTCTTTGGAACGGACGGTAATTGTGCGTGGCAGTCCAGAGACCATATCACGACCACGAATATCCATTTCTTCGTTCCGAGAATCATGAAAAACAGTTCCGATATTAATTTTAATATCTTCGGCTGTACGTTCACCGATTAACAGCTTATACTGTCTTTTGACGTAATTTAGGATTTCGTTATCCATCTTATCTCCAGCCATTTTAATGGAGGAAGATGTGACAACATCACCCATCGACAATACTGCAATATCCGATGTTCCACCGCCAATATCCACTACCATATTCCCGCTTGGCTGAAAGATATCCATCCCTGCACCAATTGCGGCCACTTTTGGCTCTTCTTCAAGATAGATTTTCTTGCCACCGCTCTTTTCAGCAGCTTCTCTAATCGCTTTTTGTTCAACACTTGTTATATTTGTTGGACAACAAATTAGAATTCTAGGTTTCGATAAAAATCCTTTAACATTCAATTTGTTAATAAAATGTTTCAGCATTGATTCTGTTACATCAAAATCAGCAATGACCCCATCTTTTAAAGGACGAATCGCAACAATATTACCAGGTGTTCTCCCAACCATTTTTCTTGCTTCCTCACCAACAGCAAGCACTTTATTCGAATTCTTTTCAATAGCTACAACGGAAGGTTCGTTTAAAACAATTCCTTGCCCCTTTACATGAATCAAAACATTTGCAGTTCCTAAATCAATGCCGATATCCTTTGCAAACATCCCGTAATCCCTTCTTTCCCTTTAAATCTTTATATTTTTATATAGTAAAAAAGTCATTAGTAAGTTTATTCCCTAATTGTTTATTTTACCATACTCTTAAACATTTTTATTCATCTTTTTACAAAATACTTGCTTTTTTGCTAGGCAAATTTCAGGTGGAAGTTTATACCGAATAAACAATATGATAAGGCTATCCAAACAGCATTGGATAGCCTTATCAGGTTCCTATTTAGTTACAATATTCATTTCTTCTTCTTTCTTATATTTTTGTCTAGTTGCTTCACCACCTCGCAAATGTCTAATTGATTTATGATATTCAAGAATCGTTTTGACTTCGTTTGCCAAATCCGGATTAATCTCTGGCAGGCGTTCAGTCAGGTCCTTATGAACTGTACTTTTTGATACTCCGAATTCCTTAGCAATTACGCGAACTGTCTTTCTCGTCTCCACGATATATCTTCCTATCTTGATTGTTCGCTCTTTGATGTAATCGTGCACACCTCTCGCCCTCCCCAAATTGGATGTGAGGAGTGTGAAATGAGACTCGTCTGTATTATATAAATTCTACATTTGCCAACAAGGGTTATTAAATTGAATGCACCCTTCCGCAGCTAGTATTAGTCTAGTAAATGTTCTATTTCAAATCCCTCTCTTTTTTCTGGACTTAAGCATATATTCAACTGAATGTGGCTTCCATAAACGATTACTCACCTCAAACACTCACAATATTTTGTACAGTTTGTATATACTTATTTCCAAGCTAGGAAATATATGCTTAAAATCCATAATATTCCGAATCAATCGGCTGTAAGTTAGAACCTTTCCCATATCATGTTTCGATTTTCAATGACAAAGAGCCAATTATTCCGACGTATTTGATAAAAAATTGCATTTATTTCCCGAGAAATGATTTATTTTTTCTCGAATCAAGGCAAAAAAAGACGAGCCTATTTTAGACTCGTCATACATTTTCATTCATTACTCTTGTTCATCAGCGGGTGGAGTATCTTCCGTTTTATTCTCTTCATCAGTTTCAGTTTCACTTTCAGAGTCAGTTCTACTATCGGAATCTGTTTCATTTCCAGTTTCCAGTTCTTCTTCTGATTGAGACTGATCTGCTCCTACTTGCTCTTCTGCATTATTTTCAGCTGAAGATTCAGTGTGGAGTGCAGTAAGTGGTTGCCCGAAGAAGTTTAACGGATTCATTGCTGTGCTATCTTTCCTAATTTCAAAATGGAGATGGTTTTTTGCCGCCTTGTTTAATTGGCTTGTACCAGATGTTGCTATCACATCACCTTGTTTGACGCTATCTCCAGCCTTAACTTGAATGTCCTTAATAGATTGATAAATGGTAGCAACCCCATTTTCGTGATCAATTTCAATGACATTTCCTAGTAAAGAGTCATCACGTACTGCTGTTACTTTACCACTTAGAGCCGCAAGCACTTCAAACTCTGAACCATCTTTGGCTGCGTAATCAATCCCCATATTAGGATGATATTTATTGCCATTTACTACTAGAGCCATTTCTTGTTCTTCTGCAGATGCATTAATATCGAAAAATTCCGTTACAACTTCGACATCGTCTTGATTTTTCAGAGGTAAAGCAATATCTTCAAAAGTTTGAGTTACTTCGATTGCTTCCCCATCTGGATTATGCCCTAGTAAATCATCTGGATTTTCAGATACATTCGGCTGTTCAGCAATATCTTTATTTGCCGTTTGGAACCAAACAATACCTGAAATGAGCAACGCTGCACAAGCAAGATAAACTGCTGGATATACCCACCGCTTTTTAAGGACTTTTTTCCATCGAGAAGATTGATTCTTTTCTTCCTCTCTCATTTTCATCACCTCTGTCACCATTCTGAACAGAAAATGAGAATAATATACTTGGTGCTGAAATTTTATCCACTTATTTTTCGACAAATGTGAAAAAATTATACAGTTTTTTTGAAATTGGTTAAAATTCCCTTATAAAGAAGGTTTTTTATTGAAAAAAAGCGTTAAATCTCCGTTTTCCGGAGATTCGACGCTTTTATTTAGATACATATTTTTTATCCATAAAATCATTTGCTTTTGTAATACTTACATCCTTGTAATAATGTTCCACTATGTCTCGATAGTTCTTTCCTTCTTTAGCCATTCCATTTGCTCCATATTGACTCATCCCTACGCCGTGACCATATCCTTTTGTCGTAATGATAACGGAGTTCCCGTTTCTTTGCCAAGTAAAATGGGTTGATCTCAAGTCTAACTTTTCTCTGATTTCTCGTCCTGTGAAGGTTTTGTCATTAATTTTAACAGCTGCCACCTTGTTACCTGTCGTCCTTCCAGTGATCGTTCCAATATCTTTGCTATCACTAATTTTCACGCCAAGTTTTTCTTCAAATTCTGCAACACTTAAAGTTTTTTTACTTTCAAACTCGGGAGCTTGAGTATCCCAAGGACTTTCCACACTTTTTAAGTAAGGTATTTTATTTTCCCAATATTCCTCGGAATTCTCTGTAAAACCAT
The DNA here is from genome assembly GCF_001375535.1 of Bacillus niameyensis. Lineage (GTDB taxonomy): Bacteria > Bacillota > Bacilli > Bacillales > Bacillaceae_C > Lederbergia > Lederbergia niameyensis. Next base: position 3,438,970 of record NZ_LN831197.1, on the reverse strand, counting down.
TACCTGTTGAAAAAAAGGAGGCTGTAATCGGCTTATCTTGATAAGTTAGGATCTCCCCTTCTGTTGCCTGAACAGCTTCGGTTATTTTTTTATATTTTTTTTCAAAATCTTTTCCCCATTGTTTCTTTAATTCTTCCTTATTTTTAAATACTTGATGGTTCACTGTATCTGTAATATTTGCTCCATCAGGTAGGGATTTATCTTCAGACGAATTAAGCAGGTAGTTCGTAATATATGTTCTGGCCGCAAGTGCTTGAGCTTTTAAAGCTTCTATTTCAAATTCAGCAGGCATTTCCGATGCGACAACGCCTACGACATACTCCTCAAGTGGTAAAGTCTCAATGGTCTCTGTCGCATTCCGAAATACAGCAACCTCTGTTTTTGAGCTATCCACAACCTTTTTAGACTCCTGTTTTAATTCTGATAAGTGAGGGCCATCTTTTTCTTTGGCAGAAGGCAAAACGAGCAGAGACGGTAGTACAAATGTAAGAGCAAGTAAAATACTGACAACAATAAATAGTGGTTTTAATGGTTTCATGCCTATTCCTCCATATTTAATTTTCGATCTGATTTATGTATATGGGCTTGGACAAGCAATTATGATAATTTTAGTATTTGAAAATTATTAAAAACAAAGGAGAGTAATCTATTCGACCATCGAAGGCTCTTCTCTTTCGGTTCGGGAGAATAGGGATGCCCTATTCGACCTTTGGACGACTCGACCTGGCGATTCGGGCGAATAGAGACGTCCTATTCGACCTTTGAAGGACTCGACCTGGCGATTCGGGCGAATAGAGGCGCCCTATTCGACCTTTGGACGACTCGACATGGCGCTTCGGGCGAATAGGGACGTCCTATTCGACCTTTGGACGACTCGACATGGCGCTTCGGGCGAATAGAGACGTCCTATTCGACCTTTGAAAGACTCGACCTGGCACTTCGGGCGAATAGAGATGCCCTATTCGACCTTTGAACGACTCGACCTGGCGATTCGGGCGAATAGAGACGCCCTATTCGACCTTTGAACGACTCGACCTGGCGATTCGGGCGAATAGGGGCGCCCTATTCGACCTTTGGACGACTCGACATGGTGCTTCGGGCGAATAGAGACGCCCTATTCGACCTTTGAAAGACTCGACCGGGCGATTCGGGCGAATAGAGACGCCCTATTCGACCTTTGAAAGACTCGACCTGGCACTTCGGGCGAATAGAGGCGCCCTATTCGACCTTTGAAGGACTCGACCGGGCGATTCGGGCGAATAGGGACGTCCTATTCGACGTTTGGACGACTCGACCGGGCGATTCGGGCGAATAGAGGCGCCCTATTCGACCTTTGAAGGACTCGACCTGGTGCTTCGGGAGAATAGGGACGTCCTATTCGACCTTCGAAGGACTCGACCTAGTGCTTCGGGCGAATAGGGATGCCCTATTCGACCTTTGGAAGACTTTCCCTGGTGCTTCGGGCGAATAGAGATGTTCTATTCGACCTTTGGACGACTCGACCTGGCGATTCGGTCGAATAGGGACGCCCTATTCGACCTTTGGACGACTCGACCTGGCGCTTCGGGCGAATAGAGGCGCCCTATTCGACCTTTGGAGGCGCTTCTCCTGTGCTTCGGACAAATGACCCTTTTCACTCTAATAGAAAAACCAGATACTCAAGTACCTTTAACTAAAAAAATGAGAAAGCCTTGGAAAGACTTTCTCATTTTACTTTTAAATTTCAGCCACTTCGGACTGTGCTTCATCCGTAATCATTTGTTCAATTTCGTCGTTAACTCGCTCTATATCTGCGCCTAATCCACGAAGTTTTAAATGAAAATCTAAATAACCTCTATCTAAGTGTTGTAGTTCCGTTATGCGAGTGTAGCCATCTGCTGCTAAACCAGCAATAATTAGCGCTGCAGCTGCTCTTAGGTCTGTAGCTGCTACTTCTGCTCCTTGAAGTTCACATGGACCAGAAATAATGACAGATCGACCTTCAATTTTAATTTCTGCGTTCATTCTACGGAATTCTTCGACATGCATATAACGGTTTTCAAAAACGGTTTCCGTAATTAATCCTGTTCCTTTTGCACTTAATAGCAAGGCCATTATTTGTGATTGCATATCTGTCGGAAAACCAGGGTGTACCATCGTCTTAATATCGACTGATTTTAAGTGATCAGAACCAATTACACGAAGTCCATCGATCTCTTCAATAATCGTAACACCCATTTCTTCTAGCTTAGCAATAACGGATGACAAGTGTTCAGGAATCGCTCCTTGCACAAGTACATTTCCTTTCGTAATAGCCGCAGCCACCATAAATGTGCCTGCTTCAATTCTGTCTGGAATGACAGTGTGCTCTGTACCATATAGTCTTTCTACACCTTCGATTCGGATTGTCCCTGTTCCAGCACCTTTTACATTAGCTCCCATTTTATTTAGGAAATTAGCAAGGTCGACAATTTCCGGCTCTTTTGCACAGTTTTCAATCACGGTCGTTCCTTCAGCCAATGTTGCAGCCGTCATAATATTTTCTGTTGCTCCAACACTTGGAAAGTCTAAATAGATTTTTGCTCCCTTTAACCGATCCGCTGTAGCTTCAACAAAACCATTATGCACCTTCACTTTTGCTCCCATCGCCTCAAATCCCTTTAAATGGAAATCGATGGGACGGGAACCGATGGCACAACCGCCTGGCAGGGCAATTCTTGCTTTGCCATACCTTCCAAGTAAAGCCCCCATAACCTGTACGGAAGCACGCATTTTGCGCATGAACTCAAATGGAGCTTCTATACCAAGCTCATTTGAAGCATCAATGGTGACAGTTTTATTTTCAAACTCAAAACTCGCATTTAAACTGCGCAATACTTCGCCAATTGTATATACATCGGAGAGAGATGGTACATCCCGAATGATGCTTTTTCCCTCACTGGCTAATAATGATGCAGCGATAATAGGCAATACAGCATTTTTTGCTCCTTCAACTTTAACAATGCCGCTAAGCCTTTTTCCGCCGCGGACGATGATTTTTTCCAAGAGTATTCCCCTCCGCGTCCGTAGTCTTTATATTAATATTCAATCGTCAAGATGGGTGTGCCGACTACGACAGTAGTCCCTGTACCCAAATCGTTTTTTCTCATTCCAATTTGCATATTCATTTGTTTATCGGTAAATGATAAGTTCTGTGTTAAAAGAGAGGAATATGCTGAGATGGATTGAAATTCCTGTTCTTTTATTGATTCAATTTCTTCTGCGTTTAAGGAATTTAGAAATTCGTTTAAAGAAACGTTCATAAATTCTTCGCTTGTTTCATTGAATTCGCCTTTTATACAAGAGAACAAAACGGGCTCCTTGCTAAAAAGTTTGTTAAGTTGCTCACTTGCTGATTCAGAAACGGTATGATTCGTTTCAGAGTTCCAATCAGAACCTTTTAGCTCGTATGAAATATACGATGGAGAATAAATATTTTCCCCATTTACAATTAGTTTAATGATCATACTAAAAGATGGCAGGCTGTCATTGACACCTTGCAATGTGTTAGTTTCCTCGGAAAATGTCCAATTGAAATCAGGAAAATCTGTCATCAACTGAACTTTCTTGTCCGACCACTCATCTTTTGTATTAAAATAAATGGGTTCTCTTGCATATAGAGACCATTCAATCATCTCTCCATGCAAATGCTCCATTGTTTCTGCTAACTCATTCATATCTTTCAAAATGGGATTTGCACTTGTCCTATTCCCATAAAAAATAGTCGTCAAACAGATGAAACAAACAAACAAAATAAAATATAGCTTTTTTTGGTTTTTCACTTTTCTCTCCCCCTCATTAACATTGTTTCCTTTCGAGGGGAAGCCATACGATCAAATTGCCGTCAATATCAGATATTTATCTCATCAATATTCGACATAAATTGTCGCATACTATCAAATCATAACTAAAATTTCATTTCTTGCAAACAGGTAAATAGTCCCATATTTCATTTTAAAACAAAAATTGGATTTGTCTAGACCAATATAAGTAATCAAGGAAAAAATTACTAACAGTTGTTCCAATGACAATCGTTAATAGAATGTAAAGAAGGCGAGCTTGAAAAACGCGATTGGCTTTAATAAATTTATCAAAATGTAATGCTTGCAGTGCGAAAAAAGAGATGCCAATGAAAAATAAATGGGAGAATAACGTTAGTAGAGCTTGTTGACCCAGATCTTCATGCATTCGACTACCCCCTGACATTGTAAATTTCATTACCTACCTATATACACAAAAGCAACACCTTCCGACAACAAAATCGGAAGGTGCCATATTTTGCAAATTAATGATGCTTATACACATTAATACGATTCATGGCCCGCTTCAGTGCCAGTTCTGCACGTCTAAAATCAACTGCATCTTGATTTCCTTGAAGTAAACTTTCAGCACGTTTCTTCGCTTCTTCAGCACGAGCAATATCGATGTGATCTGCCTTTTCGGCTGTTTGAGCAAGAATCGTTACCTTTTCTTGTTGAACTTCTAAAAAGCCGCCATTCACTGCAACATATTCGGTTTGATTGCCAATATTTAGGCGCACAGCTCCGATCTGCAATGGAGCAACCATTGGAATATGCCCTGGCAAGATTCCAAGTTCACCAGATTCAGCTTTCGTGCTAATCATTTCCACTTCACCGTCAAAGACCGGACCATCGGGAGTGACAATACTAACTTGCAATGTCTTCATTTGGAACCCTCCCTATTTTAAACTTCTACGCCCATTTCTTGTGCTTTTTTAATTGCATCTTCAATTGTACCAACTAGGCGGAAAGCGTCCTCAGGCAAGTGGTCATATTTACCTTCAAGTAATTCTTTAAAACCTTGAACTGTTTCTTTAACAGGAACATATGAACCTGGTTGACCTGTAAACTGTTCTGCAACGTGGAAGTTTTGTGACAAGAAAAATTGGATACGACGAGCACGTGCAACAGTTAGTTTATCTTCATCAGAAAGTTCGTCCATACCAAGGATCGCAATAATATCTTGTAACTCTTTATAACGTTGCAATGTTTGCTGAACTTGACGAGCAACTTCATAATGCTCTTCGCCCACAATTTCAGGGGAAAGTGCTCTTGAAGTTGAAGCAAGTGGATCCACCGCAGGATAAATACCCATTTCTGAAAGCTTACGCTCAAGGTTAGTTGTAGCATCTAAGTGAGCGAATGTTGTTGCTGGAGCCGGGTCAGTATAGTCATCCGCAGGAACATAAATTGCTTGAATGGATGTAACTGATCCAACGTTTGTCGATGTAATCCGCTCTTGCAATTGCCCCATCTCTGTAGCAAGTGTTGGTTGGTAACCAACGGCAGAAGGCATCCGTCCAAGTAGTGCCGAAACCTCAGAACCTGCTTGCGTGAAACGGAAGATATTATCGATAAAGAACAACACGTCTTGTCCTTGTTCATCACGGAAATATTCAGCCATAGTTAGACCTGTCAAGGCAACACGCATACGTGCACCAGGAGGTTCGTTCATTTGCCCAAAGACCATCGCGGTTTTGTTAATAACCCCTGAGTCTTTCATTTCATAGTAAAGGTCGTTTCCTTCACGTGTACGTTCACCAACGCCTGCGAAAACGGAAATACCACCGTGTTCTTGGGCGATGTTATTAATTAATTCTTGGATAAGTACTGTTTTACCTACACCCGCACCACCAAAGAGGCCGATTTTACCACCTTTGATATATGGAGCTAGCAAGTCAACAACTTTAATACCTGTTTCAAGTATCTCAACCTCTGTGGAAAGTTGATCAAATTTAGGTGCGTCACGGTGAATCGGATCACGGCGCACATCATTTGCCAATTTTTCATCGAGGTCAATGTTTTCACCTAACACGTTGAAAACACGTCCTAGTGTAACGTCACCGACAGGAACGGAAATTGGTGCACCTTGGTCTTCAACATCCATTCCACGTTGAACACCATCCGTGGATGCCATCGCAATGGCGCGGATCGTATCGTCTCCAAGATGAAGAGCTACTTCAAGTGTTAAATCAATATTGACTTCAGAACTTGTTTTAGCATTATAAGTTACTTTTAATGCATTATAGATGTCAGGGAGTTGACCGCTTGGAAATTTAACGTCAACGACCGGACCCATTACTTGTAGAACCTGTCCTTTGTTCATCTTTTTCCCCTCCTACCTGGGATTTCTTTCTCATTATTTCCGCTTTTCACTGTCTAGCTACAGGCGGCAGCGACTTGCGAACTTTCAGCTTCTTCCTACGATAAGTCAACATCGGTTCGTCCTATCGGACTTACCGTGTTTCCTTTATCTCGTCTGAAGCTTAAAAAGTTCGTACGTCGCTAAGCGCCGCCTTCCGCTTTTCCTATTCTAACGCTGCCGCACCAGCCACGATCTCAGTCAATTCCTGAGTAATAGCTGCTTGACGTGCACGGTTATATGATAGTGTTAAGTTATCAATGAGTTCAGCAGCATTATCTGTTGCACTCTTCATCGCTGTCATTCTTGATGCATGTTCACTTGCCTTTGCATCAAGCAATGCTCCATAAATCAAGCTTTCCGCGTACTGTGGAAGTAATACTTGAAGAATAGCTTCAGCTGATGGCTCATATTCATAGGACATTAATTTCGTACTATTGGCAAGATCAGATAGTGGCAAGATTTTTTTCGTTGTCACTTCCTGAGTAATTGCACTTACATAGTGATTATAGTACATGTAAAGTTCATCGAAAGTTCCATCAGAGAACATAGCTACTGTTTTACTAGTGATTTCCATAATATCCGCGAAATTTGGCTGATCTGGTAAACCGCTAATATCAAGCATAACCTTCATGTTTCTTTTTAGGAAAAAGTCCTTCCCCATCCGTCCGATGGCGATAATGGCGTATTCCTCATCAGATTTATGTCGCTCTTGAATCTTTGAATAGACAGCTCGCAAGACATTACTGTTGTACGCTCCTGCCAATCCACGATCTGCGGTAATCACTAAGTATCCAGTTTTCTTCACTGGCCGTTTTACTAGCATAGGATGATTAACATCATTACTTCCAAGTGCAATACTAGCTACAACTTCTTGAATTTTCTCCATATAAGGTACAAACGATTTTGCATTCGTTTCTGCACGATTCAATTTAGCTGCGGAAACCATTTGCATCGCTTTCGTTATATGGCTTGTTTTCTTTGTCGAGTTGATGCGAGATTTGATATCCCGTAAGGATGCCACGAATTCTCACCATCCTTTCCCAAAGTTCGAACCTCATGTATAAGTGGAACATTCCTTAAAACCGATGTTCCACTTATAAGGATCGATATTTCTTGTAAATGGGTTTTATATTTATTCGCTCTTCGCAAATGTCTTTTTAAATGAGTTAAGTGCTTCGGACACTTTATCATCACTTGGAAGATTACCGGTTGTACGGATCTCCTCAAGTAATTCGGCACGATTATGATCAAGCCAACTATACAAGGAATCTTCAAAACGCATGATGTCATGAACTGGAATGTCATCAAGGAATCCCTTCGTTAGTGCATAAAGGATCATAACTTGCTTCTCAACCTTAATTGGTTTGTTCAAATCTTGTTTCAATACTTCAACAGTACGTTGTCCACGAGCTAATTTAGCTTGAGTGGTTTTATCAAGGTCTGATCCGAATTGAGCAAATGCCTCAAGTTCACGGAAAGACGCCAAGTCAAGACGCAGCGTACCCGCAACCTTCTTCATTGCTTTGATTTGAGCTGATCCACCAACACGGGATACGGAAAGACCGGCGTTAATCGCTGGACGTACACCTGAGAAGAACAAATCGGATTGTAAGAAGATTTGTCCGTCTGTGATGGATATAACGTTTGTTGGAATATAAGCGGAAATATCACCAGCTTGTGTTTCAACGAACGGAAGAGCTGTTAATGAACCTGCTCCTTTAGCATCACTTAGTTTCGCTGCACGCTCCAATAAACGGGAGTGTACGTAGAAAACATCCCCTGGGTAAGCTTCACGGCCTGGAGGGCGACGTAATAGCAAGGAAAGTTCACGGTAAGCAGATGCTTGTTTAGAAAGGTCATCGTAAACAACCAATACATGTTTACCGTTGTACATGAATTCTTCACCCATTGTTACACCAGCATATGGTGCAAGGTAAAGAAGTGGTGCTGGCTGTGAAGCAGATGCTGTCACAACGATTGTGTAATCTAATGCTCCGTGCTTACGTAACGTTTCAACAGCTCCACGCACAGTGGATTCCTTTTGTCCAATCGCTACATATACACAAATCATATCTTGATCTTTTTGATTCAAAATGGCATCAATTGCCACTGTTGTTTTACCAGTTTGGCGGTCACCAATGATCAATTCACGTTGTCCGCGACCAATTGGAACTAAGGCATCAATCGCTTTAATTCCCGTTTGGAGTGGCTCATGAACAGATTTACGATCCATTACGCCTGGTGCTGGGCTTTCAATCGGACGAGTTTTCGTAGTATTGATCGGACCTAAGCCGTCAACAGGTTGCCCAAGAGAGTTAACTACACGACCAATTAGCTCTTCCCCTACAGGAACTTCCATGATACGCCCTGTACGGCGAACTTCATCACCTTCACGAATATCTTTATATGGACCAAGGATAATTATCCCAACGTTAGATTCTTCAAGGTTTTGCGCCATTCCCATAACACCATTAGAGAATTCAACAAGTTCTCCAGCCATGACATTATCCAGTCCATAAACACGGGCGATACCATCCCCGACTTGGATGACTGTACCAACGTCACTAACTTCCATATCAGCCTGATAATTTTCAATTTGCTTTTTTATCAGGGAGCTGATTTCTTCAGCATTAATGCTCATGTATTTCACCCCTCATTTTCTAAGACTTTCATCAAGTTGTAAGTGTTCGTGCTAAACGATCAAGTTGTCCCTTAAGACTACCATCAAAAATACGGTTTCCAATTCTAACCTTAATTCCACCAAGTAAATTACTGTCAACAACATTCTCAATGTTTAAGGAACGTCTATCGACTTTAGCTGCAAATGTCGCAGAAATTAATTCTGTTTCATTTGAAGTAAGCGGTCGAACAGAATAAACTTTCGCTTCTGCCACTCCGCTGTCTCGACTTGCATAATCAATAAACGATTGAGCTACATCTGCAATGTCATTTTCTCGATCACGATCGATTAACAGCATGATCGTATTTAAAACGGCTGGTGACAATTTTGCAAAGATCTCATTGACAATATTCTTTTTTTGTTGAATGGTTAAGTTTGGGGAGGATAATAGTGTGGTGAAAGCCGGATTTTCATTGATGGCCTTTCGGACAACACGAAGTTCCCCTTCAATCTTTTGAACATCATTTGTTTCTTTGGCTAGTTCATAAAGAGCCAAAGCATAGCGTTCTGCGACAACGTTTTGGCTCATTTTTATTCTCCTGCCTTTTGAACGTAGTCATTGATCAATTTTTGTTGATCTTCTTCATTCAGTTCCTTTTCGATTACTTTCGAAGCAATCATGACGGAAAGTGTTGCCACTTGTTCACGTAAAGCAGTAATGGCTTGCTCTTTTTGTTGTTCGATTTCGGCACGCGCAGAATCTTTAATGCGCTCGGCTTCCCCGCGCGCGATTTGAATAATCTCTTCACGCTGCACTTCGCCGTGTTTCTTGGAATTCTCGATCATTTCTTGAGCTTCTTTTCGTGCATCATTTAATAGCTTTTTTTGCTCTTCCAATAGTTTATTGGATTCAACGCGGCTTTTTTCCGCCTCTTCAATTTCAGTTGCGATATAGTCTTCCCGCTTGATCATGATCCCCATTAAAGGACCCCAAGCAACTTTTTTCAATATGAATAGTAACACTAGGAAAGCAAATAATGTGAAAATGACATCTCCACTATTAAACACTTGTTGACCTAGTACCATATTATTTGCAAGCACGTTTGCTTCACTCCCTTCGAATTAAGGCATATCTAGGGTAGGTATTGCCGCGAATAGGCAGGTACCTTCAATATTAGTTATACATAAACGAATGGCGAAGTTTCTCACGAGCTTCGCCATTTTAATCTTGTAAAAGCCCGGATAAGATACAGGCTGGCTATTCTAAATCTTTTTGAATTCAAGAATGCCAGCCTTACCGAGAAAATTATTGATTAGACTCTACCTTGAAGCATGAACGCAATAACGGCACCCATGATCGGAATCGCCTCAACGATACCAACACCGATAAACATAGTTGTTTGAAGCATACCACGAGCTTCTGGTTGACGAGCCATACCTTCAACTGTTTTGGAAACGATCATTCCGTTACCAAGACCTGCTGCTAAAGCGGATAAACCTACTGCAATTGCTGCTGCGATACCATACATTATTATTTTCCTCCTTATTTTTAAAAGAAATATGTTTTCCGTCCATAAAGAACGGTTATATATTAATGGTCGGAACTCACTTTATGCGAGATATAAACCATCGTTAACATTGTGAAGATGAATGCTTGAAGCGCACCTACGAAAATACTAAATCCTTGCCAAGCCATGAGTGGTAGTAAACCACCGATTTTCCCAATCCAACCTGTTGCTGCTAGGGATGCCAGTAGAGAGATTAACACTTCACCAGCATAGATGTTCCCGTAAAGACGCAAACCAAGGCTCAGGGAGTTGGCAAGTTCTTCGATAATTTTAAAAGGAAACATAAATCCAACCGGTTTAAAGAAATCTTTTCCGTATTCTTTGAATCCTCTCATTTTCATCCCATAATAATGAGATAAAAGAATAACCATAACTGAAAGTGTTAATGTAACTGTTGCATCTGCGGTTGGCGATTTCCACCAAAGCTCACCATTAAACTCCATGGCAAATGGCAAACCTAGTATATTAGCTACAAAGATAAACATTAGCAGCGTAATACCTAATAGATGAAAGTTTCCACCTGTTCTCCAGTCCATATTACTATTGATGATTCCTTTTACAAAGTCCATAATCCATTCCATGAAGTTTTGCATACCAGTCGGTTTCATTTCAAGCCTTCTAGTACCAATCACGGCGATAAGAATCACAATTACAGCTGTAACCGTAATCATCAACACATTGGACAAATTGAATGTAAGTCCCGCAAACTCCTGTAATGGTGCTTTGTGTTCCAATAAAATTCACCTCTCTTCCGACTAGTTACGCGGTTTGAAAATTTGCATAATGACAAAATCTATCATAACAACAACATAGGCTGTCACTATTCCAATTATAACACTTATTAAGTGAAAAACAGTAGGATATTTTGTTGCAACAAATACGGCCAAAATCACAGCAGCCATCCGAATTAATGTACCCATGCCATATGCTTTTTTGCCTTCTGTTACAACCTTTTCAATCCGCTTTGTTTTCCTGTAAAGATTCCAATGATTGAATAAACTAACTGCGGTACCGAGAATAAGACCCATAAAAATAGTTTTGTATTCTGTAAAACCCCAACCAAGTACGAGAATGGACAATAAATACAGCATGTATTTACAATGTCTATAGAATAATTGTTGAAGTTCTGGCATATTTTATAGTCTCCTAAAATGTCGAACCTTGAGGTATAATCAGCAGAATAAAACAGGATATGTAGTCGGTTTCCGTTATGAAATACGTTAATATGTAAGTGGTCTCATCCCGACTAATAAAAGCGGTTTTTGCCGTGTATTCACAGCTTTTTTTAGCATACAATAGCACTATATCAATGTCAATGAGTTTTCTATCAATTTAGTAGTTGGTATTTTGTAGAAATTCAGTATTTGTTCACAAAATCCCAACATTTCAGCGTTTTTCATTTTTCAACATTTTTCCTTAAAAATTTTCGGGGCGATCCGCTCTTTTTTTGTAGTGATAAAGAAGAGCTTCGCAAATTCTAGATGATGCTTTTCCATCTCCATATGGATTTGCTGCATGGGCCATTTTTTTATAATCTTGTTCATTTGTTAATAGCTCCATTGCAAGTTGGTAGATTGTCTCTTCCTCTATCCCTGCTAATTTCAATGTTCCCGCATCGATTCCTTCCGGACGCTCCGTCGTATCTCTTAATACGAGAACAGGAACACCTAGTGATGGTGCTTCTTCCTGAACTCCACCTGAATCCGTTAGAATTAAATAAGCTCTGTTTGCAAAATTATGGAAGTCAATGACATCAAGCGGTTCGATTAAATGAATTCGATCATCATTTCCAAGAATTTCATCCGCTAGTTCGCGAACGACTGGATTCAAGTGAACCGGATAAACTACTTGCACATCGGGTTGCTCTTGAACAATTCGTTTTATTGCCCTAAACATATTGCGCATCGGCTCTCCTAAATTTTCTCGGCGATGAGCAGTCATAAGAATTAGACGATCGTCTCCGAGCTTTTCGAGCACTTCGTGGTTATACTCTTTTTTTACTGTAGTTTGTAATGCATCAATTGCAGTATTCCCTGTGATAAAAATAGCCTCAGCATGTTTACCTTCATTTAAAAGATTCGTTGCTGCCTTTTCAGTTGGTGCAAAGTGTAAATCAGCAAGAACTCCTGTTAACTGCCGGTTCATTTCTTCTGGAAATGGGGAGTGCTTATTCCAAGTTCGAAGGCCTGCTTCAACATGCCCAACTTCGATTTGATTATAAAAGGCTGCTAGACTTGCAATAAAAGTTGTAGAAGTGTCCCCATGGACAAGGACAATGTCTGGCTTTACTTCTTTCATAACACGATCAAGTCCCTCGAGTCCTCGAGTGGCGACGTCTATGAGCGTTTGGCGATCTTTCATAATGTTTAGATCATAGTCAGGAGTAATCCCGAAAATTCCCAAAACTTGATCAAGCATTTGCCGATGTTGAGCCGTTACTGTTACGATCGACTCAAATTGATTTGACCGTTTTTTTAGCTCCAAAACAAGGGGTGCCATTTTTACAGCTTCTGGTCTTGTCCCAAAAATAGACATTACTTTTATTCGTCTTTCCATTACCTTCCTCCCCTTCTCAGTATAGTAAAGAAGGTGAGAATGATCATCCCACCTTAGTCCTTTATAACTTTATTTTGTTCCAAATAACCGATCGCCGGCATCTCCTAGCCCAGGAACGATATATCCTTTTTCATTCAATTTTTCATCTAGCCCCGCAATATATATATCAATATCAGGGTGTGCCTTCTGCATCGCTTCTACACCTTCAGGAGCGGCAATTAAGCACATAAATTTAATGTTTTTTGCGCCGCGAGTTTTTAATGATTCAGCAGCAGCAATAGCTGATCCTCCAGTAGCGAGCATCGGATCAACTAGAATTAATTCTCTGTCTGCAATATCATTAGGAAGTTTCACATAATATTCAACAGGTTTTAATGTTTCAGGGTCACGATATAAACCAACATGTCCCACTTTAGCAGCTGGGATCAAGTTTAAAATTCCATCCACCATACCAATTCCGGCTCGAAGAATAGGAATAATTCCAAGTTTTTTTCCAGCTAAAACTTTTGACTTTGCGGTAGCGACAGGTGTTTCAACATCTACCTCTTCAAGGGACATATCTCTTGTGATTTCAAACATCATTAGAGTTGCAACTTCATCTACAAGTTCACGAAACTCCTTTGTCCCTGTGTTCTTATCCCGAATATATGTCATTTTGTGTTGGATGAGAGGATGATCGAACACATATACTTTAGCCATGGTATCTCTCCTTTAATGTTAATCTTGCCGAAATTTGCGGATTTTTGTCTTCTGCGTCAATCAGCTTACCTCTGATTATTTTACAGAAAAGATATGAGCGGAGCAAGGGAAAGGGGGAGAATCTGCAATTATATTAGGATGAGGGCAAATACTTAGTTGAAAGAGCGTGGTTTCTTGAAGGGATTCGCTGGATTCTTTCGACTTTTGGGAGGGATTTCGCGAATTCCGGTGGAAATTTTTTGAATTTGCTGGAGATTTCGCGACTCTGCGAGATATTCTTTTAAATTTGTTGAGAATTTCACGACTTTGAGAGATATTCTTTTACTTCGGTGAGATTTTCACGACTTAAACAGATATTCTTTTAAATTTGTTGAGAATTTCGCGACTTTAAGAGATAATCTTTTAACTGCGCTAGGATTTTCACGACTTCAGAATATAATCTTTTAACTGCGCTCCGATTTTCGCAACTTCAAGAATTAATTTCTTACTTGCTCGGAATCTCCCGACTTCAATGGATACTCCGTTAACTAACCTTTTTCTCCATAAGAAAAACCGGCCGTGGAGCCGGTCTTTTCTTATTCATATAATGAAAACTTAGCCGTTAAAGCTTCAACGCGATTACGTGCTTCAGCTAATTTAGCTTCGTCATCATGATTTTTCAATACAAGTCCAATAAGGGATGCAATTTCGTCCATCTCTTCAGGACCAAAACCTCTTGAAGTAACGGCTGGCGTTCCGATCCGGATTCCGCTTGTTGTGAACGGACCTTCTGGATCGAATGGGATTGTATTTTTATTAACTGTAATTCCAACCTCGTCCAAAACTTTTTCAGCCACTTTTCCAGTTAGGCCGATTGGTCGTAAATCGACTAAAAGTAAATGATTGTCTGTACCGTCAGAAACGAGATTCAGGCCTTCCTTTTTCAAAGATTCGCCAAGGCGCTTAGCGTTATCAATAATATTTTGACTGTAGACTTTAAATTCCTCTGTTAATGCTTCACCAAATGCAACTGCTTTTGCAGCAATAACGTGCATAAGTGGACCACCTTGAATCCCAGGGAAAACGGATTTGTCAATTTTCTTAGCGAATTCCTCTTTACATAGAATCATTCCGCCACGAGGTCCGCGCAATGTTTTGTGGGTTGTCGTCGTGACAAATTCGCAATATGGAACTGGATTCGGATGAAGGCCAGCTGCTACTAGACCAGCGATATGCGCCATATCCGTCATTAAATAAGCACCGACTTCATCTGCAATTTCACGGAACTTTTTAAAATCAATAATCCGTGGGTAAGCGCTCGCCCCAACTACGATCAGTTTCGGTTTATGTTCTAGAGCTTTTTGCCGAACATCTTCATAATTTATGCGATGGTCGACTTCATCTACTCCATACTCAACAAAATTATATTGAACACCGCTGAAATTCACAGGGCTACCATGTGTTAAATGACCGCCGTGTGACAAGTTCATGCCAAGGACAGTATCTCCAGGCTCTAGTACTGTAAAATAGACAGCCATATTCGCTTGAGCACCGGAATGCGGCTGTACGTTTACATGTTCTGCGCCAAAGATTTCTTTTGCACGGTCGCGAGCAAGATCTTCCGCGATATCAACATATTCACAGCCGCCATAATAACGGCGACCAGGATAACCTTCTGCATATTTATTCGTTAAAACTGACCCTTGAGCCTCCATAACAGCGGAGCTTACAAAGTTTTCTGATGCAATTAATTCAATTTTCGTCCGCTGCCGTTTTAATTCTTTTTGAATGGCTTCATACACTTGCGGATCTTGGTTAGCGAGGTTACTCATTTTATCCGTTCCCCCTTCATCTTTTTGACAATTTTCAAGTTTTAAATTCCATCTCATTCTACCACGGTAGAGAAGCAATGCCAAACGATTTTTTCATTTTTTGAAGCTAAATCCTAACATTTAGGACATACATCCTATTAAATGTTCAGCTTTAGGCAAACATCATTCATATATAGCTCTTGCTCCACCAATTAACTTCGGTCTCGTTGTAGCTAATGTTACATGGGCATTGCCTAATTGTTTTTGCGAGATGCGAATTGGGACGGCTACATGCTTCAAATGCATTCCTATAAACGTATCACCAATATCAATACCAGCATCAGCCTTAATAAACTCAACGACAATCGGATCTTCAAAATGTTGATAAGCAAATGTAGCCATTGACCCGCCAGCTGTCGGGGCTGGAATTACAGATACTTCTTCCCATCCGTGTTTTTGGGCCGTTTTTTTCTCTGTAACGAGAGCACGGTTCAAATGTTCACAACACTGAAAGGCTAGCGCAAATCCATGCTCTTGTGCATAGTTCCGCAGCTCTTCAAAGATAACCTTTGCTGTTTCCATTGATCCTGACGTTCCTATTTTTTCACCCGCGATTTCCGAAGTGGAACAGCCAACCACTAACACCTTGCCAGGCCCTAGATTCAATTGATCCTTACATTCTTGAGTGATTCGCTGCATCTGATTCATCCATTCACTCAAAGGTAGAGTCAAGTTGTTACCTCCCTTACCACTATTCGACAAATTTCGGGGCGTGTCCAGCTCCAGGCAGCAGCGCCTAGCAAACTTTCGGTTTCTTCCTACGATAAGTCAACATCGGCTCGTTCCTCGCCGTGTTTCCTATATCTTGTCAGAAAACCTAAAAAGTTTGTACGGCGCTAAACGCTGCCTTCCGCTTTTCTTTGTGCCAGGCACCTTATTCTTCGTAATGGGTAATTTTTTCGATTCGCTTTTGGTGGCGTCCACCTTCAAATTCTGTTTCAAGCCAAGTTTTAGCAATTTCCCGAGCAAGGCCTGGGCCGATCACACGCTCTCCCATCGCAAGGACGTTGCTGTTATTATGGAGACGGGTCATTTTGGCACTGAAAAGATCATGGACAAGTGCACAACGAATGCCCTTTACTTTATTGGCCGATATACTCATTCCAATTCCCGTCCCACAGATTAAAATCCCTCGGTCAAATTCCCCGTTTGCCACTTTCTCAGCAACTGGAAGAGCATAATCCGGATAATCAACAGAGCCTTCACAGTTACAGCCAAAGTCCTCGTATTCAATGCCCATCTCGTCCAATAAATGTTTAATATCTTCTCGAATATGGATTCCTCCATGGTCTGATGCCAATGCCACTTTCATAATTACAGTCCTCCTTAATGAATAGACACTCTTTTAAAAGAGTGTCTTCTTTTTCTTTTATTATAATGGAAACTTCTATGATTGGCTGTTTTTTTACTTACAATAATTGTTAGTTTGTCGTTTCTGTTAAATCAAAGCGGGAAATCGTATCTTTTAATTTACTAGCTTGCTCTTTTAATTGTCCTGTTAATTGATCAATTTCTTCCATGTCAGCTGCTTGCTTTATAGCCATCTTAGCTACTTCTTCGGCCCCTGCTGACGTTTCCTCCGCAATGGCAGCTACTTCTTCTGCCTGTGCAGAAGTTTCTTGAACGTTATCCATTTGCCTGTCTACTAAATGAGAAATCGACTCTACCGCTTTAGCAGATTCATGAATCGTTTCTGTCATTTTCGCAATGGCGATATTCGTTTGTTTTCCTTTTCCTACTTCTGAATTAGCTGAGACAACTTGCTCACTAATTTGCTCGACTACTTGATTTACTTCTGATTGGATCGCATTAAGAAGTTCAGAAATTCCATTTACTGCTTTGGCACTTTCATCTGCTAGTTTCCTAACTTCATCTGCGACAACAGCAAAACCTTTTCCATGCTCGCCAGCCCGTGCTGCTTCAATCGATGCATTCAATGCTAATAAGTTCGTTTGATTCGCAATATCTCCAACGAGTTGAATGATTTGCCCAACTTGAGAAGTATTTTCCTCGAGTCGTTTAACAGAATTAAGTGAATCATTATTGTTCACTGCCAAATTGGTAATCCCTTCAACAAGTGACTCTACGACTTCTTGGCTTTTAATTAGTTCAGTCAGCATCACCTGCGAAATTCTCTCGGACTCTTTTGCTCTGTCTTGTACTTCATTCGCTATTCGAGTAATATCTTCTACTGATTCAGCTGTCTGTTGAATCGCCGCAGCTGAACTCTCAGCTCCTAAAGATATTTCTGAAATTGTGTGAGCAGCACTTTCTGCTTCTCCTGCCACTTTCATTGTTTTCTTGGAAATGGAAACGACATTCTCATTTGTACTTGTTACACTTTCTTCGATTTGCTGAACCATTTCTCGAAGATTATGCAACATTAGATTAAAAGCTTTCCCTAAGGAATTGATTTCATCATCTGTTTTACTTACTATCACATCTTCTCTAATGTCTCCATTTCCAGCTCGAACCGCTGCTTCCTCGAGTCGATGTAAAGGTCTAGTTATTACGAATGCTGCAAACCAAGCAATAATCCCCGACCAAATGATTCCTAATAACAAAGTTCCGAGAGTAAACAAAGTCTGATTCATATACTCTTCTACAAGTGGGTAAATAAAATATAAAAAGAAGGCACTTGTAGAAAAGGTTACGGTTGCAACCGTTGTCGTAAACATAACCAATTTCTTCTGTAAACCCATTCGATATTTACGCTTTTTTTTCATTGAACTTCCTCATCCTTTTATGATTAATCTTTAAAAATTCGGCTAATTAAATGGTCAAGCTCAGAAAATGTCATTTTATAAACTTCTAGATCTCCTCCAAAAGGATCAATCACATCGAGGTCATGTTCAGAATGATGTACATATTCTTTTAGGGTAAAAATCTTATCGCTTGCTTCAGGGAAATAATTCATCAGCATTTCCTTATGTGCCAACGTCATCGTCAAAATATGAGTTGCCCAGTTCATATCTTCCTTTTTCACTTGGCTAGATTGATGCTGAATTTCAATGCCATGTTCGTTCAATACACTGGATGCGTTTAATGCTGCCTCTTGCCCTTCTGTTGCAAATAAGCCAGCAGAACGTGCTTGACCTTTTTCTGACCATCTATCGTTAAAAATGGCAGCCGCCATCGGACTTCTACAAGTGTTACCTGTACATATAAACAAAACTTTCAATTAATTTTACCTCCTTTTCTTTTTCTATTTAACATAACGTTCTAAATATGTAGGTCAAAAGCATTACGTAAGTTTATTGAAATTATGCCATATTTGAAAATAAAAAGACAGCCCTCTTTTGAAATAGCTGTCATGAAATAATTATTTTCATAAAGAAAACGGAATAGTTTACCAGGGAAAAGGGAGCAATAGTTTGATCCCAAACGATATAAGGATTACGCCCCCTAGCAGTTCTGCATAGGCGCCAAGCATACTTTGGATTTTACGTCCGATTAAAAGCCCAGACCATGTTAAAAAAATGGATACAGCTGCAAAACAGATAACAGCGATTGCTGCTTTAACTCCAAAAATACCAAGGCTTAATCCAGCTGAAAAACTATCAATACTTACAAGTAAAGAAAAAAGGAATAATCCCCAGCCAGTCGGAATAATAACCGTATCCTCTTCTTTCCGAAAAGAGGAAAAAGCCATCTGCATTCCGATAATAACTAATAAAATTCCTCCAACATATATCGTAATTTGCCCAAATGTGCCGGATAATAGATGACCCATCAGAATTCCAACTAATGGCATTAACAAATGAAAAAGGCCAACAACTAGACCGATATAGAACATTCTTCTTAGTCTTATCTTATAAACACCCATGCCGAGGGATATGGAGAAAGCGTCCATCCCAACTGCAAAAGCCATAATGATCAGCGCAATAAATTCCGCAAGCACTTTCTATTCCCCTTTCACTTTAGGACATGCCTATTAGGGAACATATGCGGATTTATGCAAGAGTAGACTAGCTTTTTTCCTATTCTTATTGAATTCAGTCTTTCTGACGAATCCAGTGATGTCCAGCTGCTTTATCCAATCTATTCATAATCGCAGCTCCAATTCCAGAGTCTGGGAAAACTTCGGAAAAAATACAATCCAATGGAACCTCATCAAATTTTCGCAGTACTTCGTATAAATGGTGAGCAACGGATTGTAAGTCCATTCTGCTGCCACATTCCAGGACAAGATCTGCATTATAATAATGCGTATTTTCAGTTGTAGACATTATGCCTACTTTCAACCCATCCCGGCGCTTTTGATCGATCATACTCTGAATCCATGACGGTTCACCGTCTAATAAATATAAAGGAGCGACAGGAGCATAGTGCTTATATTTCATGCCTGGCGATTTCGGAATTTCCATCTGATTTGGCGAAAGTGGTCCAGCGAGTACATTTCCTATCACCTTTTCTATGTCTTCCATGGAAATACCACCTGGGCGCAATATAATCGGTACTTCCCCTGTACAATCAACGACAGTCGACTCAAGACCTACACCAGTTGGACCGCCGTCAAGAATACCCGCAACTCTCCCATCAAGATCTGTTGCTACATGACGGGCAGTTGTAGGGCTTGGTTTCCCCGATCTATTAGCACTTGGAGCTGCAATCGGCAAACGGGCTGCAGATATGAGTGCTAGCGCAACCGGATGGTCCGGCATCCTTACCGCAATCGTATCAAGACCCGCTGTTACCTTCTCGGAAACAACACCAGCCTTTTTTGGAAAAATAAGCGTTAATGGGCCTGGCCAAAATTCCTTCATTAACAAATGAGCATGGGCTGGTATCGAATCAACTAATTCTTCAAGTTGTTGCAATTCAGCTATGTGGACAATTAGTGGATTGTCAGAAGGTCTTCCTTTCGCCTCATAAATTTTTGCGACGGCGTCATCAGATAATGCATTAGCACCAAGTCCATATACGGTTTCTGTAGGAAATGCCACAACTTGATTAGACTGTAATAATCGAGCTGCCTCTCTAATTTGTGGATAACCTTTTAAATTATCCACATCTTTATTCACAGACCAATGTAAAGAATCCATTGTTCTTTCCTCATTTCTTTTCAAACATTTATTTATTAAAACATCATATATTTTGGGGATTTCCTCTTTTTTTTTAATAAATGAAAGAGGTGTTCCATATTGAAGGTTATACACATATTGTGGATAATTTTCCACATTCCGTGGATAACTCCTGTGATTAATGTGAATAACTACCTTATTATACACAAGTAATTCACAATATTCATATAAAAAAAGAAAAAATCTCCCCCTTGAGAGATTTAAAAGATTTTATTAAATAGTTCCACCAAGAAAAATTTTACCTCAACTTCACTTTCATCATCAACAACAATTGGAGCTTCTGCAGTCTTATCCACATTCTTATCCACAACTTCAGAATCCGCTTCCAGCTGTTCGTTCTTTGACTTCGTTTCTTTCTTTTCTTTAGCTTCTTTTGTTTGTTTCTTTTCTTTCTCTTCTATCTTTTCTTGCTCTTCTCCGGACTCCTCAATCCCTTCACTAACTGCAAGACTATTGGAAAAGTCAAGGAAACAGAGGGGCGGGAATAGAACACACCACCAGTTAGCACCATTACCTTTTCCAAGTGTGATCACAATGGCTTCGTAAGTTCCAGCAGGATAAAGAAATTGACCATAAAGCTTTGTAGGAAACTGTGCTTCGCCAAATTCTACATTAAGTGAATAATCGAATCCTTTTTCTTTTAAAATTTGCTGAGCTATTTCTTCAATTTCATCAAGACGAGAAGTCATCACATGACGTGCGTCTTCTATAGAAGTCAATTCCTCCACCCAACGATTAATTTCGTCATTTACAGCATCGCGAATTTCACGCTTCACTTCTTGGTCTTTCTCACTGTCGCTATTGGCAAGGATCCTGAGACGAATCGCCTCATTCGGAATAACTAATGGATCGACCGCTGCCGCTTGCTCATACTTTGGAATAGCTAAACTAGCCACCGTTCCCAATACGAGTACCAATATATAAATTAACGCTATATTTTTTTGATAGAATCTATGTTTCCTGTAATCTTTCATCATGTCCATCTCCCCTCTATGAGAGCATTATGGACAAAATGATAGAATCGTATACATCTATTTTTTTGAGTACGTTAAAATCTACTGGCTTTTTATAATTGCGTCAAAACAATCCGATCTTTCCCATTTATATCAAATATAATTTCTGTATTTGCCCGAGGAAAAGCCGCTTGCATAATCGCTTGCACAGCAAGCCCCTGTCCAGCTCCGATTTCAAAACCAATTAGCGCTCGTTCATTCACGACTTTAGGCAAGTCGCGCGCCAATCTTCTGTAAAAATCAAGACCATCTATGCCACCAAACAAGGCACTATGCGGCTCATAATTTTTTACGACATCAGATAAATTTTCGCCATCGGGTATATAGGGTGGATTGGAAAGAATGATATCCCACTTTTCACTAGTTTTTAAAAAGGGCTCTAGTAAATCTCCATGGAAAAATGCCATATTTGCATCCAATAAGGAAGCGTTCCTTTTCGCGATTTCGAGTGCATCTTCAGAAATATCAGAAGCAGCTACAGCTAATTCGGGAAACTCTAACTTCATTGTAATAGCGATGGCACCACTGCCAGTCCCGATATCGGCAAGTCTCAAAGGAGTATTCAAACGAGTCTTTATATGCGACGAAATCGCCTCGACTAATTCCTCCGTTTCCGGTCTCGGGATCAAAACATCCTCATTAACGATAAACTTTCGACCGTAAAATTCTTCATACCCAATTATATGTTGAATCGGACGACCTGCGACATGCTCCATGATCGCCTGTTCAAAACGACTCCGATCATGGTCTGATAACGGCATTCTTAACTCAGCAAGAAGCTGGGCTCGCTCCATCTGTAAGATCCACTTCAAAAATAACTCTCCTGCATTTTCATCGCGACCATGGTCTTTTAAAAAAGAAGAAGCCCATTTTAGGGCCTCGAACACTTTCATTTCCGACATGTTTACTCTTCCACGCTCTCTAATTTTTTTGATTGTTCTTCAATGACTAATGCATCGATTACTTCATCAAGTTTTCCCTCTAAAATTTGATCAAGCTTTTGGATCGTCAAACCAATACGATGATCAGTCACACGATTTTGTGGGAAGTTATAAGTACGGATTCGTTCCGAGCGATCTCCAGTTCCAACAGCAGATTTCCGGTTTGCATCATATTCTGCCTGTGCTTCTTGCTGGAATTTATCATAAACCCGAGCACGCAATACTTTCATCGCTTTTTCCTTATTTTTAATTTGCGATTTCTCATCTTGACAAGAAACAACAGTTCCAGTTGGTATATGTGTCAATCGCACAGCAGACATCGTTGTGTTAACACTCTGTCCACCAGGACCACTGGAAGCAAATGTATCGACGCGAATATCTTTTTCATGGATATCTATTTCAACTTCTTCAGCCTCAGGAAGAACAGCAACGGTAGCCGTAGACGTGTGGATACGTCCGCCAGATTCAGTTTCAGGCACACGTTGAACACGATGGGCGCCATTTTCATATTTTAACTTTGAAAAAGCTCCATTTCCATTGATCATGAAGATAATTTCCTTATATCCACCAAGACCTGTTGAGTGAGCTTCAATCACATCTGTTTTCCAACCTTGGTTTTCAGCATAGCGGCTGTACATTCTGTAAAGAGCCCCAGCAAATAACGCTGCTTCATCTCCCCCAGCTGCCCCACGGATTTCCATAATAACGTTTTTATCATCATTAGGGTCCTTAGGGATAAGGAGAATCTTCAAACGTTCTTCCAGTTCCTCTAGTCTATCTTCAAGCTCATTTACTTCTTCTTTCACCATTTCCCGCATATCGCTGTCTAAGTTTTCATTCAGCATTTCTTTCGCATCATTGCATTCATCTTTGGCATTTTTATATTCACGATAAACTTCAACAGTTTCTGCAATTGCAGACTGTTCCTTTGAATATTCACGTAGTTTATCGGCATTGCTAACAATTTCCGGGTCGCTTAAAAGCTCATTTAACCGCTCATAGCGTTCCTCAACAGATTGCAATTTGTCAAACATATCGGTTCACCTCAAAAAGTTGACTTCAAGCACTATTATATTATAACGTGGCAAGGCTCTAAAGCAAATAGTTGGAAAATCATCGTTCTTTAGAAACTTTTTCTCTAACTGGCACTTCATGATGATGGCGGCATCTAGCTTCATACGCCTCGCTTGCACCTACAAGAATAACTGGATCATCATAATAAGCTGGTTTACCGTCAAGGAGCCGTTGAGTTCTACTCGCCGACGATCCACAAACTGCACAAACAGCATGGAGTTTCGTTACTTCCTCCGCAACAGTTAACAGTGCAGGCATTGGTCCAAAAGGCTCACCGCGAAAATCTTGATCAAGACCAGCGATAATAACACGATGACCACTATTAGCCAATTGTTGTGCCACTTGGATCAATCCATCATCAAAAAATTGTGCCTCATCAATTGCAACAACATCCACTTCAGCATTTACACTATGTAAAATGTCGGAAGAGTGTTTAACTGGTAAAGCTTCAACGGCTGTCCCATTATGGGAAACTACTTCATTCACACTATAACGATTATCGATTTGGGGCTTGAAGACGATCGCGACTTCTTTTGCAAATTGAGTTCTGCGCACACGGCGGATTAATTCCTCAGATTTCCCCGAAAACATGCTTCCACAAATAACTTCAATCCAACCTGACTGTTTCATGATTTCCATTATGAAGGATCACCGCACCTTTCTATCTGATGCCTTTATTATTGTATTTTGGGCAATAAAAAAACAGGCAACGTTCTTGCCTGTTTTTCTACTATACAAATCTTACTGTCTAGCTACAAGCGACAGCGACTAGCAAACTTACGGTTTCTTCCTACGATAAGTCAACATCGATTCACCCTACTGGGCTCATCGTGTTTCCTTTATCTCGTCAGAAAACCTTAAAGTTTGTACGTCGCTAAACGTCGCTTTCCGCTTTTCTTACTTCATTCCATACTTCTTATTAAAGCGATCTACACGTCCAGCTGCAGATGCGAATTTTTGACGTCCTGTATAGAATGGATGACATTCTGAACAGATTTCAACACGTACTTCGTCTTTTACAGAAGCACTTTCAAATTCATTTCCACAAGCACATTTAACCATAACTTTTTTATAACCTGGATGAATTCCTGCTTTCATCTTTTCCACTCCTTATGCCCTGAATCATTTGCTGAGTCAGAGTTTAATGTATGTTGATAGGAAGCGAATACGCTCCACTGTCTTTACAAAAATCACATTCTTTATTATAACAACTGAGTTTTTAATTTGCAATAGCTGGTCCAAAATTGTTTAACGCTTCCCACCGAAACATTCGAACTCATTTCCTTCCGCTCTAGCAATATTCCCTTCCTCCATATAAAGAAAATCCCCATCAATTATTTCATCCATTATATGGGTACTTATTAACACAATACTATGAAAGGAAAGTCGTTGAATCGTTCGTTGAAAATATAATCTCTCCGCAATATCTAGCCCTTCAAAAGGTTCATCCAAAATACAGATGCGAGGTTGATTAATTAGAGTTTGGATTAAGCCGACCTTTTTCAATTGGCCACCTGATAGGGAGCGCAACTTCCGTCTTTTTAGTTTAGCCAACCCGCTCTCTTCTAACCATTTTTCTAAAGTTGATTTTACAATCTTATACGGAATCCCTTTATGATAGGCCATATATTTTAAATATCTTTCTATCGTCATTTCTGGGTAGCCTGAAAATTCTTGCGGCATATACCCGATCATTGTTCTAATCTCATCGACATTCAATTGTTTGCGATATAACCCATTATCTTTCATTAGTCTTCTATAACAAATCGTTCCTTTTGCAGGTTGAATGGCGGTCGCGATTAATTTTAAAAGAGAGCTTTTACCAGATCCATTTTTTCCGACAATATTGGTGATTCCTGTTGTAAAGGAACATGTCATTCCTTTAATAATCTTCGTTCCCTCTTTTTCGTATTCTACTCCTTCTAATGAAATTCTCATAAAGAGTCCCTCATAGGTCGATAGCGCCAACGCACTGTTCCAAGCAGGAGAATCGAAATTCCTAAGATCACCGCATGAATAAGCAGATTTGATTGGGCAAAAAGCGAGAAGGACAGTTTATCAAAAAAGATTTGAACGAACCATATCAAGATTGTAAGCAATAACCCCAGTTTTGAACCGAGCCAAATCGTACTAACGAACCCAACAACCCCAAAGAAGAATAAAGGTGTAAATACTTTGAGCATATACATTAATATTCCCGCTTTTCCAGTGATGACAAACACTAAAGGAAAGGCGATCACACATTGCAACACTATAACGATTATAAACCGAGCAAACATTTGCTGAATAAGCGGATAATAACTTAATGTCTCAATCGCATAATTCCCTTCATCTTTCGGGCGAAATGCATAACCAATCACCGCAATCATGATGAGAGTCACCCATTTAATCCAAGCTGCGAACCCAGTCATTTCATCGGCCATATTTTGACTAATCGTGACTGATAAAATCAGCATAATAACGCCTGTTAGAAGCCAGCTTTTCATTCCGTGGAATGTCCACTGGGATAAAAACAAATTGATCCATTTATCTTTCCATGATAAGGAGGATTGGGCGATTTCCAGCTGTGCTCGCAAATCAATCGGCATTGTCACTTCGTCCGATGCTTTTATTTTTTCAATTAAACGAAATGTATCTTCTCTTGTCGGTTCAGGCGCTGTAAAGCGTTCAAAGCGGTCTTTCCACTCTTCTTCTAACCGTGTTAAATCTTGCTCTTCAGTCATTGGCCCTCGCCCCTTTCCTCTCATCCTCTTTTATAATAGATTCAAGTTGTTTCAATCCCCTTGAAATTCGCGTTTTCACCGTGTTAATCGGAAGATCTAATGCGATCGCAATTTCGGCATACTGCAAATCTTGATAAAACCGTAAATAGAGAACCGTTCTATAATCGAGTGATAATTGATTCAATGATTCGACCATCCATTGCCGCTCTATTTGACGATCGATAATATGATGGACTTGACTGTTTTCATTGATTTCAGAGATTCGTTCCCTTTGGGTCGAAGCTTTTCTCCAATAATCTTTGCATGCATTCGTCGCAATTTTATAGATCCACGGCTTAAACTGTTCTGGAACAAATCCCTTTTTTCCTTGTTGATAAATTTTAAGAAACGATTCTTGGACAATATCTTCCGCTAACTTTTCATCTTGCAATAATCGAAATACATAGCCAAACAATGGTTTGTGGTAACGGAAAACAAGAGATTCAAAAGCTGAATCGATTCCAAGCGACAGTTGGCGCATATATTCTTCGTCTTGCATTTTATTTCCTCCATTTAATGTGAGCTGTCATCATCGCAGCTCCCATCAATAGTACTCCTATCCCGATATAACTGGAACGATTATAAAGAATCCAGCGATTTTCCGAAGCCCAAAAGCCACTTTCCCCGCTGACAAATCGCTCAACACTTCCATAGACAAGTAATATAACATTGAAATCCTTCAATAGGGCACCACCGAATAAATAGAACATCCAAAAGAAGATTCCCATCAAAAGTCCACCAAGGGAGTGTTTACCAATTAACGTTCCAAAAAACACAAATCCGCTCATAGCCATATACAAGGGAATTGCAAAAACGAAACTTTTCCAGAAATAATTCCCATAACTATAGGATAAGATGACAGTAACGACGCTTAATAACCCCAGGAAGATCAACGTTGCAAATAGGAGTCTTTCGATTAAAAACTTCCATTTTACAATCGGATAGGTGATAAGTTGATGATAAAATTTTGAATCAAACTCAATAGCAAGGAACCATTGTAAAATAAAGATGAACCAAATAGGTGCTGCTTTTTCATAAATGATACTTGTTAAGTCAGCGATTGTATACGTTCCCGAGTTGTAAATGACAATCGCCATAACTGGTATAGATAAAACAATGAGCAGGGAGTATATCGATCTAAGCCATAGTTTTAAAAAAAGTTGGAGTCGTACGATCATCGCCCTGACTCCTTTTCATATAATTTCAAGGCTGCTGTCATATCAAATTCCTGACCGTTCTCTAATTGGGTCCAATTATAATAAAGGTATTTGACAACGTCTTGAAATTGCTCAGGACTTTCCTCTTCGTAACTAGATAATATATCAACAAGCGTAAGGTCATCATCTTCATTCCACCAAAGACTTTTATACCATTCTTTAAAAGTAGACTCTCCTTGTAAATGATGAAGAATCGGCCAGATCATCGCATCTTCCAACAGGAAAACATCCTCTACGCTCTCCATATCGGACCGTTCTTGAAATAAACTCCTTTGTAATCTATAAGCAATCTGCTCATCATTCGAATCTTGAATGTCCCTATTCCCCCAAACTAAAAAGCCTTGATTCACCGTATCATCGGATAAATAATAATGCTCATCGTTCATTACAAAAATAACGGAAGGGACCATTGGAATACCTAGCCAACCTTCAACAAACCGAGAAGCCTTTTGGTATCTTTCCGCTACATCTTTTGCACCTTTCAAAGCCTCAGGATGAGCAAGGATACGAGTTTCCCCAACAGTCTCTTCTTTGAAGTTGCCCCCAATTAAGGAAAGACCATAAAATGAATCACCTTTATAAAATCCTGCTTCTACTTTTGGAACAGTCAAAGCTATCGGAAGATCCTCGCTCTCAATCTCCACAGTGAAGTTTGTCGGATAATCTTCTACTAATCTTGCATTTCGCATTTCAAAACCAAAATAACGTTCTTCATGTTCTCGGGCAATCACTAACGATCGCTTGCCAATGAGCGGATACCAACCAGCTTCTTTTGGGAGATAAATTCTATTTTTATCAATAAAGGCTTGCTCTACATAGCCATCATACCGGTATTGTAAAATATTCCCCTCATATTCGAGACTTACTTCCATCTCACCTTCAGGCTCCATCATTTCGTCAAATTGAAGCGTGATCCAATCGCCATCCCTTATACAAGTTACTCCCGCTGGACTCGTACATTCTTTAACAGTTAAACCGTGATACAATGTTAACTCGACATCTTTGACAGGAGCTTCCCCATTATTTTTAATCGTTACCTTACTTTGGACACGGAGTTCATCATTGCCTAGAAGTTGCACCTTCAAATCCGCTTTTTCCATGGCAAACTCATACGGCTCATCATCCAAATGTTCATCATAATACGAATTCATCCACTCATAATACTCCATCCCAACCTCTTTTGAATAAGATTGGGCATAGGTCTTTCCTGTTTCAATTAACTTTTTCAATGCTTGTTCATATTGCATATATCGAAAACCACTTACTACTACTGTTGAAATGAGAAAGATCGTTACAAGTAGTAAAATGAGCCGTTTCTCCTGATGACTTCTCCGATTTGGACGGAATATCCACAATGTGATAGAGATTAGAACAATTCCTAGTAAAAAGACACCGATTTGATGCAAGATCGTTGGTGCAAAAACTCGTTCAATCCCCCAAATTCCCTCATAGGGGGTTCCAATAAACATATAATCAAAGGGTGTTAATAAATGAAACCTTGGATTATCGTAAGTTAGTGCCGTACCTACATTATCAAAAGGGAGTGCGAGTGTGAGCAATAAAATAACAGGAATCGAAAGATAAGCAAACATATTTTTTATCAATGTACCAAATAAAAAACCGAAGGAAATAATGAAGAAAAGGGCTCCTTCCATTTGAACAAATACATAAACGAGATGTTTGCTCCATTCCCCAAGTGACATGTCCGCCCCTATGAACCAGAGTGCCTGAATCGCGACCGTTAAGACCGTAATCAGAACTCCATACAATTGGGCCACAAGCCACTTTCCGAGTATCCACTCCATATTTTTCACATGATAGCTTGCCATTAATGGTTCAAATTTCGTTTCACGATCTTTACTAGTAAGATAAACTGCGATAAGACCAATAATTAACAAGTTCAATAGCAACATCCAAATGAATCCGCGGTAAAAAACAGCAGCCGTCTCTTCATAGTGAACTCCTTGGATTTCATAGGAAATAATGATATATCCCCAACAGAGGAGATTGATGATCAAAGGGATCGCAAAAAATTTATTACGTAATAATAAAATCAGTTCTTTTTGAAATACCGTCTTTACTCTCTTCATGCGATCACCCCATTGATCAGAGCCATATATCCGTCTTCGATCGTTGGTTCGATTGCAATCGCATCTTGTCTAGGGGATTCTTTCGCTAAAACTCGGAAAATCACATTCTCTTGATCTCTTCGACTAGAAAGAACGAGATAATCCTTTTCCACACTGTCATATTCTATATAGGGAACAGTGATTTCCCAAACGACGTTTTTAGCCTGTTTTGCTAAAACTTCAGTCGTTCCTTGATAAAGGACATCGCCATGGTGGATGACCCCGACATTTTTACAGCTCGACTCAATGTCACTAATAATGTGGGTCGATAAAATAATCGTATAATCTTTACTAAGCTTTTCGATCACATTGCGGAAACGAATCCGTTCGGATGGATCAAGTCCTGCAGTAGGCTCATCCAAAATAATGAACTTCGGATTCCCAATGAGTGCTTGCGCAATTCCAAGTCGCCTCTTCATCCCACCAGAATATCCTTTAATTTTTTTATTGGCATGATCGAGTAAATTCACTTGCTCTAATACTTTTTCAACCTGTAAATCACGTTCAGCCTTCGCTGTGACACCTTTCATCGAGCATACGTAGTGGAGAAATTCTCGCCCTGTAAATTGGACAGGCGGATGAAAATGCTGTGGCAAATAACCAAGTAATTCGCGAATCTTTCCGCCTTCCTTTGCGAGGTCAAATCCGTAGACTGTTACTTTTCCTTCGTCCCAAGGCAGAAGGGTGCTCAATATATTCATTAAAGTTGATTTCCCTGCTCCATTTGGACCAAGAAGACCAAATAAGCCAGTCCCAATTTGTAAATCAATCATTTTTAGCGCCTCAAATTTGCGATACGTTTTATGTAGTCCTTCTATTTCGATTGTAATCAGAATGTCCGCCTCCTTTAAGCTGTTTCTGATTCTTACACGTTTACCCGCTCCTTTTTGTTTCAAATAGGAAAAATAAATTTATGATAAAAGATAGAGGTTTCAGTCCTTTATAAAAGTGGTTATTCTCATCTTAATTTTATATGGCAAAGTTCTATTCTACCCTTGGGTACAATTTTCTGTTCCTTCGGGCGAATAGAGACGTCCTATTCTACCCCTAGATACACTTTTCTTCCTCTTCGGGCGAATAGGGACGTTCTATTCTACCCTTAGATACACTTTTCTTCCTCCTCGGGCGAATAGAGATGTCCTATTCTTCCCTTGGATGCAATTTTCTTCCTCCTCGGGCGAATAGAGACGTCCTATTCTACCCTTGGATGCAATTTTCTGTTCCTTCGGGCGAATAGGGACGTTCTATTCTACCCTTAGATACACTTTTCTTCCTCCTCGGGCGAATAGAGACGTTCTATTCTACCCTTGGGTACAATTTTCTGTTCCTTCGGGCGAATAGAGACGTCCTATTCTACCCCTAGATACACTTTTCTTCCTCCTCGGGCGAATAGAGACGTCCTATTCTACCCCTAGATACACTTTTCTTCCTCCTCGGGCGAATAGAGACGTCCTATTCTACCCCTAGATACACTTTTCTTCCTCCTCGGGCGAATAGAGACGTCCTATTCTACCCCTAGATACACTTTTCTTCCTCCTCGGGCGAATAGAGACGTCCTATTCTACCCCTAGATACACTTTTCTTCCTCCTCGGGCGAATAGAGACGTCCTATTCTACCCCTAGATACACTTTTCTTCCTCCTCGGGCGAATAGAGACGTCCTATTCTACCCCTAGATACACTTTTCTTCCTCCTCGGGCGAATAGAGACGTCCTATTCTACCCCTAGATACACTTTTCTTCCTCCTCGGGCGAATAGAGACGTCCTATTCTACCCCTAGATACACTTTTCTTCCTCCTCGGGCGAATAGAGACGTCCTATTCTACCCCTAGATACACTTTTCTTCCTCCTCGGGCGAATAGAGACGTCCTATTCTACCCCTAGATACACTTTTCTTCCTCCTCGGGCGAATAGAGACGTCCTATTCTACCCCTAGATACACTTTTCTTCCTCCTCGGGCGAATAGAGACGTCCTATTCTACCCCTAGATACACTTTTCTTCCTCCTCGGGCGAATAGAGACGTCCTATTCTACCCCTAGATACACTTTTCTTCCTCCTCGGGCGAATAGAGACGTCCTATTCTACCCCTAGATACACTTTTCTTCCTCCTCGGGCGAATAGAGACGTCCTATTCTACCCCTAGATACACTTTTCTTCCTCCTCGGGCGAATAGAGACGTCCTATTCTACCCCTAGATACACTTTTCTTCCTCCTCGGGCGAATAGAGACGTCCTATTCTACCCCTAGATACACTTTTCTTCCTCCTCGGGCGAATAGAGACGTC
Organism: Bacillus niameyensis; assembly: GCF_001375535.1. GTDB lineage: Bacteria > Bacillota > Bacilli > Bacillales > Bacillaceae_C > Lederbergia > Lederbergia niameyensis. The sequence goes on along the minus strand of NZ_LN831197.1, from coordinate 3,406,990 downwards.
CTATTCTACCCCTAGATACACTTTTCTTCCTCCTCGGGCGAATAGAGACGTCCTATTCTACCCCTAGATACACTTTTCTTCCTCCTCGGGCGAATAGAGACGTCCTATTCTACCCCTAGATACACTTTTCTTCCTCCTCGGGCGAATAGAGACGTCCTATTCTACCCCTAGATACACTTTTCTTCCTCCTCGGGCGAATAGAGACGTCCTATTCTACCCCTAGATACACTTTTCTTCCTCCTCGGGCGAATAGAGACGTCCTATTCTACCCCTAGATACACTTTTCTTCCTCCTCGGGCGAATAGAGACGTCCTATTCTACCCCTAGATACACTTTTCTTCCTCCTCGGGCGAATAGAGACGTCCTATTCTACCCCTAGATACACTTTTCTTCCTCCTCGGGCGAATAGAGACGTCCTATTCTACCCCTAGATACACTTTTCTTCCTCCTCGGGCGAATAGAGACGTCCTATTCTACCCCTAGATACACTTTTCTTCCTCCTCGGGCGAATAGAGACGTCCTATTCTACCCCTAGATACACTTTTCTTCCTCCTCGGGCGAATAGAGACGTCCTATTCTACCCCTAGATACACTTTTCTTCCTCCTCGGGCGAATAGAGACGTCCTATTCTACCCCTAGATACACTTTTCTTCCTCCTCGGGCGAATAGAGACGTCCTATTCTACCCCTAGATACACTTTTCTTCCTCCTCGGGCGAATAGAGACGTCCTATTCTACCCCTAGATACACTTTTCTTCCTCCTCGGGCGAATAGAGACGTCCTATTCTACCCCTAGATACACTTTTCTTCCTCCTCGGGCGAATAGAGACGTCCTATTCTACCCCTAGATACACTTTTCTTCCTCCTCGGGCGAATAGAGACGTCCTATTCTACCCCTAGATACACTTTTCTTCCTCCTCGGGCGAATAGAGACGTCCTATTCTACCCCTAGATACACTTTTCTTCCTCCTCGGGCGAATAGAGACGTCCTATTCTACCCCTAGATACACTTTTCTTCCTCCTCGGGCGAATAGAGACGTCCTATTCTACCCCTAGATACACTTTTCTTCCTCCTCGGGCGAATAGAGACGTCCTATTCTACCCCTAGATACACTTTTCTTCCTCCTCGGGCGAATAGAGACGTCCTATTCTACCCCTAGATACACTTTTCTTCCTCCTCGGGCGAATAGAGACGTCCTATTCTACCCCTAGATACACTTTTCTTCCTCCTCGGGCGAATAGAGACGTCCTATTCTACCCCTAGATACACTTTTCTTCCTCCTCGGGCGAATAGAGACGTCCTATTCTACCCCTAGATACACTTTTCTTCCTCCTCGGGCGAATAGAGACGTCCTATTCTACCCCTAGATACACTTTTCTTCCTCCTCGGGCGAATAGAGACGTCCTATTCTACCCCTAGATACACTTTTCTTCCTCCTCGGGCGAATAGAGACGTCCTATTCTACCCCTAGATACACTTTTCTTCCTCCTCGGGCGAATAGAGACGTCCTATTCTACCCCTAGATACACTTTTCTTCCTCCTCGGGCGAATAGAGACGTCCTATTCTACCCCTAGATACACTTTTCTTCCTCCTCGGGCGAATAGAGACGTCCTATTCTACCCCTAGATACACTTTTCTTCCTCCTCGGGCGAATAGAGACGTCCTATTCTACCCCTAGATACACTTTTCTTCCTCCTCGGGCGAATAGAGACGTCCTATTCTACCCCTAGATACACTTTTCTTCCTCCTCGGGCGAATAGAGACGTCCTATTCTACCCCTAGATACACTTTTCTTCCTCCTCGGGCGAATAGAGACGTCCTATTCTACCCCTAGATACACTTTTCTTCCTCCTCGGGCGAATAGAGACGTCCTATTCTACCCCTAGATACACTTTTCTTCCTCCTCGGGCGAATAGAGACGTCCTATTCTACCCCTAGATACACTTTTCTTCCTCCTCGGGCGAATAGAGACGTCCTATTCTACCCCTAGATACACTTTTCTTCCTCCTCGGGCGAATAGAGACGTCCTATTCTACCCCTAGATACACTTTTCTTCCTCCTCGGGCGAATAGAGACGTCCTATTCTACCCCTAGATACACTTTTCTTCCTCCTCGGGCGAATAGAGACGTCCTATTCTACCCCTAGATACACTTTTCTTCCTCCTCGGGCGAATAGAGACGTCCTATTCTACCCCTAGATACACTTTTCTTCCTCCTCGGGCGAATAGAGACGTCCTATTCTACCCCTAGATACACTTTTCTTCCTCCTCGGGCGAATAGAGACGTCCTATTCTACCCCTAGATACACTTTTCTTCCTCCTCGGGCGAATAGAGACGTCCTATTCTACCCCTAGATACACTTTTCTTCCTCCTCGGGCGAATAGAGACGTCCTATTCTACCCCTAGATACACTTTTCTTCCTCCTCGGGCGAATAGAGACGTCCTATTCTACCCCTAGATACACTTTTCTTCCTCCTCGGGCGAATAGAGACGTCCTATTCTACCCCTAGATACACTTTTCTTCCTCCTCGGGCGAATAGAGACGTCCTATTCTACCCCTAGGTACACTTTTCTTGCTCCTCGGGCGAATAGACATTCTATTTCAGGACACAAAAATAGCATGTGAATCTTTTTACAGTTTCACATGCCATTTATCTGCTATTTTTTTAAGATCTTCCACTTACTCCGGCTTTCATTTCTGCGTCGAGCATATTGAAGAATTCTTCGTTCGTTTTGGACTGTCTTAACTTACGCATGAACTTTTCAATAAAGTCAGGTGTATCAGACATCGCCTTACGTAATTTCCATAGTTTATCCAACTGTGCTTTTGGAATTAGCAGCTCTTCTTTTCTTGTACCAGAGCGGCGAATGTCGATCGCAGGGAAGATTCTTCTTTCTGCAAGAGAGCGATCCAGATGCAACTCTAGATTTCCCGTTCCTTTAAATTCCTCATAAATAACATCATCCATCCGGGAACCTGTATCAACAAGGGCTGTTGCTAGAATCGTTAAGCTGCCTCCCTCTTCAATATTACGGGCAGCACCGAAGAATCGTTTCGGCCGATGGAATGCAGCTGGATCAATTCCCCCAGATAGAGTTCGACCGCTTGGCGGAATGACAAGATTATAGGCACGAGCCAATCGGGTAATACTATCCATTAGAATAATAACATCACGGCGATGTTCTACAAGACGCATAGCGCGCTCTAATACAAGCTCTGCCACTTTAATATGGTTTTCAGGAACTTCATCAAAAGTGGAACTCACAACATCCGCGTTAACAGATCTTTCAATGTCAGTTACTTCTTCAGGACGTTCATCAATTAAAAGCACGATTAATTCTGCTTCAGGATGATTAGTCGTAATAGAATTAGCAATTGATTTTAGTAACATCGTCTTTCCTGCTTTTGGTGGAGCTACGATCAAACCACGTTGTCCGAAACCAACTGGGGAAACTAAGTCCATAATTCTCGTTGATAGATTGGTTGGGGTTGTTTCCAATTTGATTTGACGATCAGGATAAAGTGGAGTTAATGCAGGGAAGTGGACACGTTCCTTTGCACTTTCCGGGTCTTCTCCATTAACAGCTTCTACATGGAGCAGGCCAAAGTACCGCTCGTTTTCTTTCGGAGGCCGAACTTTACCAGAAACTTTATCACCATTCCGTAAGTCAAAGCGACGAATCTGTGATGCAGAAATGTAAATGTCCTCGGAGCTAGCCGTGAAGTTGATTGGACGTAAAAATCCGAAACCTTCGGACTGGATAATTTCTAAGACACCCTCCATGAAGAAGAAGCCTTCTCTTTCTGCGCGAGCTTTTAAAATAGAAAAGATTAATTCCTTTTTTGTTAATTTACTGTAGTAGGAAATTTTGTATTCCTTTGCAAGTTCATATAATTCTTTGAGTTTCATATCTTCCAACAATGAAATATTTAAATCAGCCATTATGACACCACACTTTTTAAATTTAAAAAATCACCAAAATTATATTATAAAACACCACAGACGAGAATACCTATCCACCAACAATTTGAAATATAAGGACAAAAACGCGTTGACTATCGGCGGCAAACTTTCCAATAGAGTTGAACGGCTAAAGACGCGCCGTTTTGACCAACATCTTGTTGGCCCGAGATAAAGGGAACACGGCGAAGCATGAACCAATGTTGACTTATCATAGGAAAATTTGCTAGTCAAAATATGTATTGGAGCTAGACGAGTATACATAGCGTTTTAACTTATCCATATCCTCCAATTTATAATTTCTAAGCAACCAGAAAGAAGTTACTCTTGTTGATTTTCGGGAAGGAAAGCATATGATAGCCGTACAGCTGAAGAGTAGAAGATGGAATTTTATCGGCATTGAAATAAAATTCCGATAAGTTCAACTAAATCAGTGGAGATAAAGTAAAACTTCAATTAGTCGGGGTCTTGTTGCTAGTATATTCAGGATAAAGAGACCCGATTTTCGGAAGGCTCACTTTATGCCTATATTGTACACGGAAACATGAAAAGTTGCAAAGGAGAGTCTACATTTCTTTTTGAAAAGACTCTCCTTTAAAACTAGGCGATTGCCCTTAAGAATTTTTAAACTGTTCAATTTCAACTTGGGACATTTCCTCACGCCAAATAGTTGCTCCAAGTCCATTCAATTTTTCAACGAGACCACTATATCCACGATCGATATGTTCCAGACCTGTTATTTCTGTGACCCCTTCCGCAAGTAAACCTGCAATCACAAGCGCCGCACCAGCTCGCAAATCAGTCGCTTTTACTTTTGCACCTTGCAATTTGGACGGGCCGTTAATAATCGCGGAACTGCCTTCCACTTTAATGTTTGCGTTCATTCTTCTTAATTCATCTATATGTTTGAAACGTGCCGAATAGATTGTATCAGTCACAATTGAAGAACCTTTCGCTTTCGTTAAAAGCACAGTGAAAGGTTGCTGCAAGTCTGTTGGAAATCCAGGATAGACGAGAGTCTTTACATCAATAGGTTTGTAGTGATCACTTTTACCAATAAAGACTTGATCATCCCCTGCTTCGACATGTACACCCATTTCCCTTAATTTAGCAGTTAATGACTCCAAATGATGGGGAATAATATTATCAATTAACACGCCTTCTCCTACAGCAGCTGCTAAGATCATATATGTACCCGCTTCTATTCTGTCAGGGATAATGGTATGACGGCAACCTTCCAATTTTTCCACACCATCAATCCTAATTACATCCGTACCTGCGCCTTTAATCTCAGCACCCATACTCGTTAAAAGTGTTGCTACATCAATTATCTCCGGCTCTTTCGCAGCATTTTCGATAATCGTCCGACCCTTTGCTTTTACAGCCGCAAGCATAATATTAATAGTAGCACCAACACTAACAACGTCTAAGTATATTCGTGAACCACGCAATTCATCCGCACGCAAATAAATAGCGCCTTGTTCATTTGTTACTCTGGCACCTAATGATTCAAAACCTTTAATATGTTGATCAATGGGACGCGGTCCTAGATGGCATCCACCTGGGAGACCAATCACAGCTTTTTTAAAGCGTCCAAGCATTGCACCCATTAAATAATAAGAAGCTCTTAACTTTTTTACTTTGCCATTCGGTAAAGGCATCGAAACCATTTTAGTCGGGTCGACAGTCATCGTACCATTCTCAAATGTGACGTCTCCGCCAATTTCTTCAAGCAAAGCTTTTAATGTGTGAACATCCGATATATCTGGAAGTCCATCAATCGTTACAGGCGAGTCGGCCAAGATCGTAGCAGGGATCAGAGCAACAGCACTGTTTTTGGCCCCACTCACTTTAATGGTACCTTTGATAGGAAATCCGCCCGCAATTTTAAGCTTTTCCATCTTTGTCTTCCTTTCCGCCCGTTTCATTCATTGTTCCATAATCAAAAAACAAGGCATTTTACAGGTATTATATACGAATTTTGGCGAAACATGTAGGCTATCTGACTATATTTAACATTAGTAACATGTTTGTCTTATAAAAAACTACGTACTTTTTCAAGCTAAAAGCACGACGTCGTGTCGCAACGTATAATAAACTTCTTAGGATTCTAACGAAATAAAGGATTCAGGATGAGCCAAAAAGCGAATCCGGCTTCCTTATATACTAGGCAGTGAAGCTAGACAAGCAAACCTTGAGGATTCGACTCCTTGATTCATATGATTAGTAATAGTGGAACGATAGATGGGGCTCTTGTTTAGTTGATTCTAATAGTGAACGAAAACCGCTCCTCTTGCGATGGGGGCGGCCTTCATTCAGTATCATTCAGTTCTATATAGCTATTAAGCTTTTCCAGTGGAACCAAATTCGCGCATTTTTCCAACGACAGTTTCTTTAATTGCGTCACGTGCTGGTCCTAAATATTTACGTGGATCATAAAGATCAGGTTTAGCCGCTAAAACTTCACGTACAACTTTTGCAGAAGAAATTTGGTTTTCTGTGTTGACATTGATTTTAGCTGTACCTAATGAAATAGCACGCTGAATATCTTTTGTCGGGATTCCAGTACCGCCATGAAGAACAAGTGGAATACCAGTCAAATCACGAACTTCTTCCATTCGATCAAAGCCAAGATTTGGTTCACCTTTGTAAGGACCATGAACAGATCCTAATGCAGGAGCAAAGCAATCTACTTTTGTTTCACGAACAAGACGATCGCATTCTGCTGGAATAGCATATGCTGCATCTGCATCATCAACTGTTAAATCATCTTCTTGTCCACCAATTCGTCCAAGTTCTGCTTCAACAGATACTCCATGAATATGAGCAAGTTCAACAACTTTTTTAGTCAACTCAATGTTTTCTTCTAATGGGAAATGGGAACCGTCAATCATAACAGATGTGAAACCTGCATGAATTGCTTGTGCACATGCTTCAAAACTTGAACCATGGTCAAGGTGAATTGCGACAGGAACGGTAGTACCATATTCCTCCATTAAACTTTCGACCATTTTTACAACAAACTTAAATCCGCCCATATAGCGCGCGGCACCCTCTGATACACCAAGGATAACAGGTGATTTTTCTTCTTCAGCAGCTTGAAGGATCGCTTGAGTAAACTCAAGGTTATTGATATTAAATTGGCCTACTGCGTATTTTTCATCTTTTGCTTTATTAAGCATGTCAGTCATGGAAACTAAAGGCATACTTTCTTCCTCCTCTAAGTAAACTGCGCACTGGTGTGCTAGGACTATCCGGCTCCATTTTGCTGGGCTGGATTTATTTCTTTATTATCATATCAAATTCGTCTTTTTATTACCAATGATAGCAAACTTTTTTAGAAGGAAACCTTATTTTACAATACCATGCACTGATAGTAAGACCTATTTAAAATAAAGCTTCACTTATTTATTATGTAAATGATCTAGTTCGAAATATACTTTTTTACAGTTTCTCGAACTTCTTGGATATCAAAGGGTTTAGTGAATTGACCCAGAATTCCTAGTTCTTTTGAAGCTTCTATCATTTCATGTTCTCCATAAGCCGTCATAATGATTACACGAATATGCTCATTTATTTGTTTCATTCTTTTGAGAATTTCGGGACCGTCCATCCCTGGAATCCGCATATCTAATAAAACCAGATCAGGATCATGCTCTTTTACGATCGATAAAGCTTGAGGACCGTTAGCTGCTTGAAAAATTTGAAAACCTTCTTTTTGAAAAATTTCGTTTAATAGTGTTCGAATACCAAACTGATCATCAACAATTAAAAGTTTTCCCTTCATTTCATCTCCCTCTCTACACTCATCATTATAAGCAAAATACTTGGAAGTTAATAGAGCATTAAGTTACAATTCCATAACTATTATTTCTGTTTCTTTTCAATTACTCCTTCCCTAATATGTAATTCTAGAAACTGTTTTTCCTATTTTTTTAATATATAATAAAAAGAATGGGTCAAAGGAGCGAATTTATATGCAAAAAATGTTCACAACCCAATTAATGGGACTTTTTAAGCGAATCATGGATCATGAAGAATATTCAATCGAGGACGGTGCTAGACTATTAGCCCAGGCGGCAGCAGGAGAAGGCACGATTTTCATTAAAGGTTTTGACGAAATGGATGGTGTTACCTTCGAAGCTTTGGAAGGCGCAGAACCTTTAAAAATTGCTCGTCGGCTTGAATCGGTCGCTAGTATAGAATCTGTAGATCGAGTCCTTATCCTGACACGCTATTCGGACCATGAGGAAGCTATAAAACTAGCTGAAGAACTTGCGGAAAAGGGGATACCTTTTGTAGCGATTTCTGGAAATAGAGATTCTGAAGGAAAAAGAATAACAGATCTTGCAGACGTCCATATCCACACCCACCTTCTAAAACCATTACTCCCAGGTGATGATGGAAATCGAGTTGGCTTCCCTTCTTTAATGGCAGGGCTTTATATTTATTCTTTATTGAAATTTGCGTTGGAAGAAATTTTAGAGGACTATGAAGATTAGCTTATATAAGGCAAGAGGAGAAAAATGACACTGTTTTCTCCTCCTGTTTTTGTATCTTTTTGCTTATTACCTGAAAATAGCCAGCATTCGCCAGCTATTTTCAGGAGATTGTGAGCAAAGGCCACAATTCCGAATTCAGTGTGGACCTTTTCAAGACCCCGTAGTAAAAATCTACGGAATGATCAATTGCCCTTGATGTGACCGAACACGCTTTCCACCTCAATCTTGCGCCGAGCGTAGATAGCTGCCTTCTTATCACATTCAAGGGCTGTTTTTGCTTTTGTTTTCATTTCTTCGAAAATCGGATTCCAATGAACTTGACGATCACCTTTGACTTTTGTG
>NZ_LN831197.1:3391946-3395931 GCF_001375535.1 Bacillus niameyensis | reverse complement strand
AAATAGCACGCTGAATATCTTTTGTCGGGATTCCAGTACCGCCATGAAGAACAAGTGGAATACCAGTCAAATCACGAACTTCTTCCATTCGATCAAAGCCAAGATTTGGTTCACCTTTGTAAGGACCATGAACAGATCCTAATGCAGGAGCAAAGCAATCTACTTTTGTTTCACGAACAAGACGATCGCATTCTGCTGGAATAGCATATGCTGCATCTGCATCATCAACTGTTAAATCATCTTCTTGTCCACCAATTCGTCCAAGTTCTGCTTCAACAGATACTCCATGAATATGAGCAAGTTCAACAACTTTTTTAGTCAACTCAATGTTTTCTTCTAATGGGAAATGGGAACCGTCAATCATAACAGATGTGAAACCTGCATGAATTGCTTGTGCACATGCTTCAAAACTTGAACCATGGTCAAGGTGAATTGCGACAGGAACGGTAGTACCATATTCCTCCATTAAACTTTCGACCATTTTTACAACAAACTTAAATCCGCCCATATAGCGCGCGGCACCCTCTGATACACCAAGGATAACAGGTGATTTTTCTTCTTCAGCAGCTTGAAGGATCGCTTGAGTAAACTCAAGGTTATTGATATTAAATTGGCCTACTGCGTATTTTTCATCTTTTGCTTTATTAAGCATGTCAGTCATGGAAACTAAAGGCATACTTTCTTCCTCCTCTAAGTAAACTGCGCACTGGTGTGCTAGGACTATCCGGCTCCATTTTGCTGGGCTGGATTTATTTCTTTATTATCATATCAAATTCGTCTTTTTATTACCAATGATAGCAAACTTTTTTAGAAGGAAACCTTATTTTACAATACCATGCACTGATAGTAAGACCTATTTAAAATAAAGCTTCACTTATTTATTATGTAAATGATCTAGTTCGAAATATACTTTTTTACAGTTTCTCGAACTTCTTGGATATCAAAGGGTTTAGTGAATTGACCCAGAATTCCTAGTTCTTTTGAAGCTTCTATCATTTCATGTTCTCCATAAGCCGTCATAATGATTACACGAATATGCTCATTTATTTGTTTCATTCTTTTGAGAATTTCGGGACCGTCCATCCCTGGAATCCGCATATCTAATAAAACCAGATCAGGATCATGCTCTTTTACGATCGATAAAGCTTGAGGACCGTTAGCTGCTTGAAAAATTTGAAAACCTTCTTTTTGAAAAATTTCGTTTAATAGTGTTCGAATACCAAACTGATCATCAACAATTAAAAGTTTTCCCTTCATTTCATCTCCCTCTCTACACTCATCATTATAAGCAAAATACTTGGAAGTTAATAGAGCATTAAGTTACAATTCCATAACTATTATTTCTGTTTCTTTTCAATTACTCCTTCCCTAATATGTAATTCTAGAAACTGTTTTTCCTATTTTTTTAATATATAATAAAAAGAATGGGTCAAAGGAGCGAATTTATATGCAAAAAATGTTCACAACCCAATTAATGGGACTTTTTAAGCGAATCATGGATCATGAAGAATATTCAATCGAGGACGGTGCTAGACTATTAGCCCAGGCGGCAGCAGGAGAAGGCACGATTTTCATTAAAGGTTTTGACGAAATGGATGGTGTTACCTTCGAAGCTTTGGAAGGCGCAGAACCTTTAAAAATTGCTCGTCGGCTTGAATCGGTCGCTAGTATAGAATCTGTAGATCGAGTCCTTATCCTGACACGCTATTCGGACCATGAGGAAGCTATAAAACTAGCTGAAGAACTTGCGGAAAAGGGGATACCTTTTGTAGCGATTTCTGGAAATAGAGATTCTGAAGGAAAAAGAATAACAGATCTTGCAGACGTCCATATCCACACCCACCTTCTAAAACCATTACTCCCAGGTGATGATGGAAATCGAGTTGGCTTCCCTTCTTTAATGGCAGGGCTTTATATTTATTCTTTATTGAAATTTGCGTTGGAAGAAATTTTAGAGGACTATGAAGATTAGCTTATATAAGGCAAGAGGAGAAAAATGACACTGTTTTCTCCTCCTGTTTTTGTATCTTTTTGCTTATTACCTGAAAATAGCCAGCATTCGCCAGCTATTTTCAGGAGATTGTGAGCAAAGGCCACAATTCCGAATTCAGTGTGGACCTTTTCAAGACCCCGTAGTAAAAATCTACGGAATGATCAATTGCCCTTGATGTGACCGAACACGCTTTCCACCTCAATCTTGCGCCGAGCGTAGATAGCTGCCTTCTTATCACATTCAAGGGCTGTTTTTGCTTTTGTTTTCATTTCTTCGAAAATCGGATTCCAATGAACTTGACGATCACCTTTGACTTTTGTGCAGACTTCTTTCAATGGGCAACCCAAACAGTCTTCTCATTCGTAAATCTTGTAGCTTTGCACAAATCCTGAGGCTTTTTTCTTGTTTTGATCCCTTTTAAAAATGATTCTCTGTCCATTCGGACAGATGAAGATATCGTCCTCTTCTTGATATGTCCAGTTCTTCACGTTCTTGAAGTCATTTTTATATTTACGCGTCTTTAAGCACGTTGATCGGAGCAGAAGGTGCGAGACTCCTGCGGGAATAACATGAGCCTTGAGACCCCGCAAGTCGCACAGCGACTGAGGAGGCTCAAGCCATGCCCGCGGAAAGCGAGTGCCTTCTGCGGAAATCAACACCCTCGTTTAAAACAACTAAAAGAGGCAGCCAAAAAGGGAAGTGATCTTCCACTTTTTGGACAGCCCCCTTCTCTATTTCTTTAATTTTTAAAAGATGCTTCAATAAAACGGTAAAACAATGGGTGTGGCTTAGTTGGACGTGATTTGAATTCTGGATGGAATTGGCTTGCGACAAACCAAGGATGATCCTTTAATTCCACAATTTCTACTAAGCGGCCATCTGGGCTTGTACCAGAAAAGATAAATCCGTGTGCTTCCATTTGCTCCCGATATAAATTATTGAATTCATAACGATGGCGATGGCGTTCCTCTATCAAATCTTGGTCATAGGCTTCATACGCTTTTGTACCTTGTTCAATTTTACATGGATAAAGGCCAAGACGTAATGTTCCGCCTAAGTCTTCTACATCTCCTTGATCAGGCAATAAATCAATAATAGGGTATTCTGTCTCAGGAACAAGTTCTGATGAATGAGCTGATTCCAACCCTAAGACATTACGTGCATATTCAATGGATGATAGCTGCATTCCTAAGCAGATCCCAAGAAATGGGACTTTCTTTTCGCGGGCATATTGAATGGCTGCTAATTTCCCATCTACTCCGCGATCACCAAATCCGCCTGGAACTAAAATACCATCTACATCGCTTAGTAATTCTGCGACATTTTCAGAAGAAAGATCTTCAGCATTTAACCATTTAATATCAATATCAGAATCGAATGCATAGCCTGCATGTTTCAAGGCTTCGACTACAGAAATATAAGCATCTTGAAGCTCTACATATTTTCCAACGAGGGCGATTTTCGTTGTTTTAATCAGTCCTGAAACTTTTTCTACTAGTTGCTTCCATTCGGTCATATCTGCTTCATTACAAATTAATTTAAGGTGATTACAAACAATTTCATCTAGCTTTTGTTCCTGCAAAGAGAGTGGAATGGAGTACAAAGTGCTGGCATCCCGCGCCTCAATGACTGAACCTTTATCAATATCACAAAATAATGCTAACTTATCTTTCATTTCTTCAGAAATCGGGTGTTCTGTGCGGACGACTAGAACATTTGGTTGAATCCCTAAACTATGAAGTTCTTTCACGCTATGCTGCGTTGGCTTTGTTTTCATTTCCCCAGCAGCTTGTAAATAAGGAATAAGCGTACAATGAATATACATAACATTGTTTAGGCCAACATCATACTTCATTTGACGAATGGCTTCTAGAAAAGGCAGAGACTCGATATCGCCAACCGTTCCCCCAATTTCTGTAATAACTACATCTGCTTTCGTCTTTTCTGCTGCCCGGTAAATACGCTCTTTAATTTCATTCGTAATATGAGGAA
>NZ_LN831197.1:3204779-3388913 GCF_001375535.1 Bacillus niameyensis | reverse complement strand
TTTAAGCACGTTGATCGGAGCAGAAGGTGCGAGACTCCTGCGGGAATAACATGAGCCTTGAGACCCCGCAAGTCGCACAGCGACTGAGGAGGCTCAAGCCATGCCCGCGGAAAGCGAGTGCCTTCTGCGGAAATCAACACCCTCGTTTAAAACAACTAAAAGAGGCAGCCAAAAAGGGAAGTGATCTTCCACTTTTTGGACAGCCCCCTTCTCTATTTCTTTAATTTTTAAAAGATGCTTCAATAAAACGGTAAAACAATGGGTGTGGCTTAGTTGGACGTGATTTGAATTCTGGATGGAATTGGCTTGCGACAAACCAAGGATGATCCTTTAATTCCACAATTTCTACTAAGCGGCCATCTGGGCTTGTACCAGAAAAGATAAATCCGTGTGCTTCCATTTGCTCCCGATATAAATTATTGAATTCATAACGATGGCGATGGCGTTCCTCTATCAAATCTTGGTCATAGGCTTCATACGCTTTTGTACCTTGTTCAATTTTACATGGATAAAGGCCAAGACGTAATGTTCCGCCTAAGTCTTCTACATCTCCTTGATCAGGCAATAAATCAATAATAGGGTATTCTGTCTCAGGAACAAGTTCTGATGAATGAGCTGATTCCAACCCTAAGACATTACGTGCATATTCAATGGATGATAGCTGCATTCCTAAGCAGATCCCAAGAAATGGGACTTTCTTTTCGCGGGCATATTGAATGGCTGCTAATTTCCCATCTACTCCGCGATCACCAAATCCGCCTGGAACTAAAATACCATCTACATCGCTTAGTAATTCTGCGACATTTTCAGAAGAAAGATCTTCAGCATTTAACCATTTAATATCAATATCAGAATCGAATGCATAGCCTGCATGTTTCAAGGCTTCGACTACAGAAATATAAGCATCTTGAAGCTCTACATATTTTCCAACGAGGGCGATTTTCGTTGTTTTAATCAGTCCTGAAACTTTTTCTACTAGTTGCTTCCATTCGGTCATATCTGCTTCATTACAAATTAATTTAAGGTGATTACAAACAATTTCATCTAGCTTTTGTTCCTGCAAAGAGAGTGGAATGGAGTACAAAGTGCTGGCATCCCGCGCCTCAATGACTGAACCTTTATCAATATCACAAAATAATGCTAACTTATCTTTCATTTCTTCAGAAATCGGGTGTTCTGTGCGGACGACTAGAACATTTGGTTGAATCCCTAAACTATGAAGTTCTTTCACGCTATGCTGCGTTGGCTTTGTTTTCATTTCCCCAGCAGCTTGTAAATAAGGAATAAGCGTACAATGAATATACATAACATTGTTTAGGCCAACATCATACTTCATTTGACGAATGGCTTCTAGAAAAGGCAGAGACTCGATATCGCCAACCGTTCCCCCAATTTCTGTAATAACTACATCTGCTTTCGTCTTTTCTGCTGCCCGGTAAATACGCTCTTTAATTTCATTCGTAATATGAGGAATGACTTGAACAGTTCCACCAAGGTAATCACCACGGCGTTCTTTTTTAATAACCTCTGAGTATACTTTCCCTGTCGTCACATTACTAAATTTATTAAGATTAATATCAATAAAACGCTCATAATGGCCAAGGTCTAGGTCTGTTTCAGCTCCATCATCAGTCACAAATACTTCTCCATGCTGATAGGGGCTCATTGTTCCAGGGTCAACATTAAGATAAGGGTCGAATTTTTGAATGGTTACACTGAGGCCGCGATTTTTGAGGAGTCGGCCGAGGGATGCTGCTGTGATTCCTTTCCCTAGTGAAGAAACTACTCCGCCGGTTACAAAAATAAATTTAGACACGTTTTTTCCTCCTTTTATAATTGCACTTGGTAGTCTTTTTCTTCCAATAAAAAAAAGACTCCATTTTTACTTTATAACGTGGGCGATTCGACAAACGTCATTGTCCCGCATAAAGTGAACTTCAATCAGTAGGGGTCTTACAGTTAGTTAATCTTAGCTAAAATAAAAAACGCTCCCGCTACAATTGTAGGGGAGCGTGCTCGGTTATTTTTCGTCCTTTTTCAAGGAGCCCAAATAGAATTGTACCTATTCGATTTTATGAAGTCAAGTGCCTTATTCTTCCTCGTCTTCCTCGAATTCTTCGTCCTCTTCGTCTTCTGCGTCAAATTCTTCATCTTCTTCAAGAATGGCGTCTTCTTCAAAATCTTCGTCATCCTCAAATTCTTCTTCGCGCAGGACTTCTAGACTTTCATCTTCCTCTTCTTCTTCATCATCACCAAAGTCTTCATCTTCATCAAGATCAAAATCCTCGTCCTCAATATCTTCAATGAACTCATCATCATCTTGCTGTGATTTTTTCTTTTTCTTCTTCGGTTTAGTTGGGACAATGACTTCATCATCAATTTGATCCATCGGATACCAATCCCTTAGTCCCCAGCGATTTTCTCCAAGTGAAATGAATCGACCATCGACATTTAAATCCGTGTAAAACTGTACCATTCTCGATTGCATTTCATCAGGAGATAGTTCAAGGGCGGCTGCCATTTCATCAAGTAATCTTTGAAATGAAATTGTTTCTCTTTTTTCTTCAAACATTTGAAATGCGATTTCAATTAAGGACATTTCTTTTAATTCTTCTTTAGACAGCTGCAGCATGTTGAAAAATCGCTCCTTTTCATTCTATATATTTAGAAGGTATTGGTCGCCAATATTTTTAGCCGTGCTTCTAATAGCTGTTTCCGAATGCTTATATCTTCACTTTGGCGTCTATTTACCCTATGCTAAAAAATCCATACTTCCCATTATAAACAAATCTATTTCATTTATGCCACTCTTTTTCCAATAATTATTTGAATTTATTAGGTTCTTCCTTTTCTGGCTGTTGCTCATCTTCTTCCTCACGTGAATTTTTAGTATAAATATAATAGACCAAATAAAATAAAACAATGGATGCAAGCAAAAATGGAATAGCTCCAAGTGATTTTTGATATAAAAAGTAGCTGATCACTAAGAGGAAAAAACTCAATATAATCACTAGTGCAATTTTCATTCATCCACATCCTGTCAGTAAGGGATTTCCTTCATTTTAAACCGAACAGCGTAAGAGAGCAAAAAAGAAACATACTATTCCGCTAGAAACTTTCCGCTGCGAAAAAGCTCCTTAATAAATGTTAAAAAATAGACAGGGGCCCCCCTATCTATTTTTTTATGAAATATTATAAAACTTCGGCCTTTTGCGGCTCCCCGATTACAGATTTCTCAAGAAGTTCCGCAATATCGTATGTGCTAATTATGTCTTCCACTTCTTTTGCCTTAGTGCCATCTGAAATCATTGTTAAACAGTATGGACATCCTGAACTAATAACAGACGGCTCAACAGCTAACGCTTGCTCTGTCCTTGCAACATTTATCCTTTCACCTGTATCCTCTTCCATCCACATTAATCCACCGCCAGCACCACAGCACATTCCATTCTCGCGGTTTCGCTCCATTTCCACCAGCTTTACTCCAGGAATTGCTTTTAAAATTTCTCGGGGTGGATCATACACATCATTATATCGTCCTAGATAACATGAATCATGGAACGTTATTTTTTCTTCAACGGCATATTTTGGTTGTAATCGTCCTTCTTTTAAAAGTTCATACAATAATTCTGAATGATGGTAAACTTCTGCGTGCAGTCCAAAATCGGGATATTCACTTTTAAAAATATTATATGCATGCGGGTCAATCGTTACGATTTTTTTTACATTATGTTTCTCAAACTCTGCAATATTAGCAGTAGCTAGTTCTTGGAATAAAAACTCATTCCCAAGTCGACGTGGTGTATCACCAGAATTCTTTTCTTTATTCCCAAGAATAGCAAAACTCACATTCGCTTGATTGAGTAGCTTTGCAAAGGATAGAGCAATTTTTTGACTACGATTATCAAATGCTCCCATGGAACCAACCCAGAGTAGGTATTCAAAGCTTTCGCCAGCCTTTTTTAATTCTTTCACTGTCGGAACTTGAACATCGTTACGTGTATGACGCCAGTCTTCTTTCTCTTTTCGATTAAGCCCCCATGGATTCCCTTGACGTTCAATATTTTGCAGCGCACGCTGGGCATCAGGGTTCATTTTTCCTTCAGTCAAGACTAGATAACGGCGCATATCCATAATATGACTGACATGTTTATTCATAACAGGGCATTGATCTTCACAGTTACGACATGTAGTACAAGCCCATAACTCTTCCTCGGTTATAATATCTCCAATCATATTAGGTGCATATTCTACTGTTGCAGCAGCTTCGATTGTACCTTTTTCTGAAGCTGCCTTCGCCAATTGGTTCCCAACCGTTCCGGAAAAGGCATAGGTTGGAACCCAAGGTTGTTTGCTCGTAACAGCTGCACCATAATTCGTAAGATGATCACGGAGTTTCGTCATAATGTGCATCGGAGAAAGCATTTTTCCCGTACCTGACGCTGGACACATATTTGTACAACGGCCACATTCCACACAAGCATAAAGATCTAAAAGCTGTAAGTCTGTAAAATCGTTAATTTTCCCTACTCCGAAGCTTTCCTGTGTCTCATCTTCAAAGTTAATAGGTAACAGTTTTTTCCCGCCATCTGGTGGATTTAAATAGACGTTTGCAGGGCCAGCGATAAGGTGAGCGTGCTTCGATTGTGGTACGTACACAAGGAAGGCAAGCAAGAGCAGTAAGTGCAGCCACCAAGCTATATAAAAGAGTACTGCTGCTGCCGTTGGATGGAGCCAACTGAATCCAACGGCAATTGCCGAGGCGACTGGTTCCGCCCATGAGAGGGAGTCTGCATGCCAAACAATCGCCATCCCGTTTCCGAGTAGAACAGAAAGCATCAATCCACCGATAAAGAGTAAAACAAGTCCAGCATAAAATCCGCGTTTTAAGCGGGCTAATTTTTCGATATAGCGCCGGTAAAATGCCCAAAGAACAGCAACAAGAATCGTGATCGTCACGATCTCCTGAAAAAATTTAAATCCCGGATACAATGGTCCAAGTGGCACATGGGAGCCTGGCACAAGCCCTTTCCAAATAAAATCAATCGCACCAAATTGAACAAGGATAAATCCGTAAAAGAACATAATATGAATAATTCCACTTTTCTTATCTTTCAATAGTCTTTTCTGTCCGAACACATTCTCCCAAATTTTTTGAAGTCGCATTTTTACATTGCTATCAAACTCTTGCTTTTTCCCCAGCTTGATAAAGGCGATTCTCGTTTTCACAACATAAACAAAGAGAAAAATGGCATATGCGGTTATAGCGAGGAATGCAACCCAATTCATCCAAAATAGTATATCCATGACCAATAATTCTCCTCCCCATTATATAGACTCTTCACTTGCACCAAGTTTGGCTAACTTTTACTTTTATCAAACTAATTATTCTGAATGTTATTACTTATCATATAAAATGAATGGTCATTCAGTCAATAGAGATCTTATAAAAACAATATGCGACTTATCGTAAATCATGATTGTTGATTATGTCGGAGATAGCTTTTAAGCCAATTAAAAAAGCAACCATACTCAAAATGAGTATGGTTGCTTCATATAGTGAAAGTCTTACATCAAAATCTAAAATTATTCACTTGACCATTAAGCTTTTCAGCAAGATTAGCTAATTCTTCTGCGCTTCCAGCAATTTCTTCCATCGTAGCACTTGATTGCTCTGTTGATGCTGCTGCCTGTTCAACTCCTGCTGCTGATTGCTCGGCAACTGCTGCTATTTCTTCGACAGATTTGGACATCTCGATACTATTTTTAGCAATGTCATGCAGGTTCACAGAAATACCTTGGATTTTAGCCGCCATATCTGTTACAGATTCATTAATTTTACCGAAGGTCTTGCCAGTTACTTGTATTTGATTTGTGCCATTTTCTACTTCTTTAAAGCTAGCTTCTAATGAATAAACGACATCATTAGAATTCCCTGCTATTGCTTTTACAATGTTTGTGATTTCACCGACTGAATTAGAAACTTGTTCCGAAAGTTTTCGAACTTCTGTCGCTACAACGGCAAAACCTTTCCCATGCTCTCCTGCCCGTGCAGCTTCTATTGCTGCGTTTAAAGAGAGCAGGTTTGTTTGTTCAGCGATTTCTTGAATAACTTGAACAAGTTTAGAAATTTTCTTCGTTTCTTCATTTAAACCTTTTACATTTTGGACCGCGACTGCAACTCGTTCATGGATGCTGTCCATTTGCGAAACGGATTGATTCATTAAGACTTGTCCTTCTTCTGTCATCGTTAAGATCGCTTCTGAACTATTTCCGACATCAACACCATGTTTATTTGCTTCATCAATTTTTTGATTGAAATCTTCCATCATCTCATTTAATGCTGTTGCACTACTTGCCTGTGATTCGGCACCAGAAGAAAGCTCCTGCATCGTTGAAGCAATCTGTTCTCCACCATCTCTTACTTCATTCGTGGATTGCATTAATTCTTCACTATGAATACTAACCGTTCCAGAAACGTCAGCCACTTGCTGAATGACATTGCGAAGATTGGCACTCATTTTATTCATCGCTATTGCAAGTCGACCAATTTCATCGTTCCCATTATAATCAAGGGCATTAACCGTTAAATCTCCATCAGCAATTTGGTTACTCATCGCGACTACTTTATTTAAACTGCGCGAAATCACTCTACTAATAATAAAAACTAATACTCCACCTATTAAAATCGATAAAACCGTTGATATAAGCAAAACTAATACAGCACTTTTCTGGCTTTCCCCAGCTTCTTCAATAGCCAATGTACGCTCATCGTTTACTTGAGTACGAAGTTTTTCTAAATAGTCAACGATTTCAGTACGATAATTGTTGGATTGAGATAAAAAGAGATTAACAATATTTTCATCCCCTTTTTCAACGGCAGGGACAAGATTGTCTAGGAAAAGAGAATTTAATAGATCATTACTATTCACAATTTGTGTGTACATTTCCTTCTGTGACTGGGTGTTCATACTTTGCTCAATTTCTGTAGCGAGACGATTAAAATTTTCATTTTGAGCATTGTACTCGTCAATAGTCGCTTGACTTCCGTTTTTCGCATAATTGGAGATTCTAATCCCTTTTTCACTAATGAGCGATCCCATCTCAGTAAGCATAATGGATCGATCTCCCCGATTATTCAGTACAGTCATTTTCTCATCGATCGTTCTTAAAGAATCAAATACAATCGTTGTTGAGATGCCAAATAATATAAAAATTAAAACTAAAGATACCCCAAATTTCCAGCCTATTTTTAAGTTCTTAAATCTTATTTTTTTTAGCATTTTCCCCACTCCGTCTGCTGATTTTCTCTAGTAGTCATTGTTAGTACATTCAACCTATTCCCTATGAAAAATTTACCAATACTTTTATCATAGGTAATTTTCTAACATATTTCAACAAAAACTGACAGAATTAGATAAGAATCTACAGAAAATTTTTAAAAGAGGTCGAACTACAGGCTGAATTTATTAACTTGAGCGTTTAATTTTTCAGCAAGCGTTGCTAGTTCATCGGCACTATTTGAGATTTCTACCATTGAACTGCTTGATTGTTGGGCTGAAGCTGCGGCCTGTTCAATTCCAGCTGCTGATTCTTCTGCAACAGCTGCAACTTCTTCCACTTGCTTGTACATCTCTCCACTACTTTGAGTTAATTCTTTAAGATTGATCGAGATATTTTGAATCCTCTCTACCATTTGGTCAACAGAGGAATTAATTGTTTCAAAGGTTTGACCTGTGATCTTGATTTGGTTCGTACCACTTTCCACTTCTTTAAAACTAGATTCTAGCGAAAGAACAGCAAGTTCTGATCCATTTAATATATTTCCTACAATTGTTGTAATTTCTCCAACAGAAACCGAAACTTGCTCAGCTAATTTTCTCACTTCTGCCGCGACAACAGCAAAACCTTTTCCATGTTCACCTGCTCTTGCCGCTTCAATAGCTGCGTTTAATGATAATAGGTTCGTCTGCTCGGCGATCTCTTGAATAACTCGAACTAGTTTAGAAATTTCCTGGGTTTCATTGTTCAGCCCTTTTACATTTTGAACCGCATCTTTAACTTTCTCATGAATATTTTCCATTTGTGATACCGATTGTTCCATAAGGACTTTTCCATCATTCGTCAGCGTTACGACAGTACTAGACGTTTTTTCAATCTCTTTCCCGTTCCGATCAGCATCCGTTATTTTCGTAGTAAAGTCTTCCATTATTTCTGTAAGGGAAGTTGCACTATTTGCTTGCGATTCCGCGCCTGATGCCAGTTCTTGCATCGTAATCGCAATTTGCTCTCCGCCTTCTTTTACTTCACTGGCTGATTGGGTAAATTCCTCACTTTGACTTGTGATCGTTTCCGTCGCATTCGAAACATTAAAAATCATTTCCCGAAGATTACTTTGCATTTGATTTAATGCCCTTGCCAGTTCCCCCACTTCATCACTTGATTTTATATTCAATGGTTCCTGAGCTAAATTTCCGTTCGCAAGCTCGTTCATATGCTCTGACACATGATTAATCGGCTTGGCGATTCCACTAGCAAACAACCAAATGATTACGGCGCCTAATAAAAGGGAGAGTCCCGTTACAAAGATAACTAAGTATAAAACATCATTCGCGGGTTGATTAAAGTCCAACATATAGGCACTTGCAACAATCGTCCAGCCCCAAAACGGATCCTTCCTGGAAAATGAGACTTTTTCTTCTATTTGGTTTTCATCATTCGGCATTGGCCAAGAAAAATAAGTAAACCCGCCGCCATTTGCGCCCGTTTTGATCGTTTCTTGGGTCGAGTTCACGCCATTAGGGTCAACGCTATCCCAAGTGTTTTTCCCTTCCATCATTGGGTGTGCTAATAAATTCCCTTGATCATCAAGCACAAACATATAACCATATTCTCCTAAATCAACGTATGGATTGATTGGTCGTTTTCCATCTGCGTCCTTTTCGCCTAACATAGCCATCTTCACTTGCTCTTGTGCTTCTTCTAACGATAGACTCCCTGCTTTTACTTCTCTATCTAACATCGCAATCGAATTAATCGTTGATTCTACACTATTCTTCAAATTCGTTTTGCCTAAATCACCAAGACTGGAACTACTTTTTTGATAAGCTAGTGTTCCTAATGTGATGAGTGGGATTGATAAAAGCAGGAATGAAATAAAGATCAATTTAACTCTAATAGATGATGAAAAAAATTTGAATAAGCGCATGATCGCGCACCTCTCTCCGAATAAATTACTTACTATGTTTTCTTTATCGGAAAAAGTTAAAAGATTTAAATAGCATGTGCCTGGCACGCCCCGAATTTTGTCGAATCAAATTTGACCAATTTGCTCCTTAAGTCCCCTATGGATTAAGGTTTCCATTTTATCAATTGCTAATGGCGATCCAGATTGGGTTGAAGCAATGATAACTGCTCCCTTATTCGAACGGCCCGTTGTTAATATTTGCGCTTCACTAACAGCCATGATCCCGCGAATAAAACCTTCATCAGATAATATTCCATTTACAAAAATGATAATATTACAACTATTCATTTCCATTCCTGCAACTAATAGTATAAAAATCTGTTCATATGTACCGTATCGGATTGGTCCACTATTACCTGTTCCTAGGAGGATTGTTTCTTCAGGGAGAGAATCCCTTTCGACAGGATTGAAGGACTGAATAAATGTACGCTTCCAGCCAATTCCACTCCAAAGCTCTGTGGTAGCCATCACTTTTAAAGGAATGGGAGATTTTAGAACGGCGTTATTTTCTGTGACTTCTATATATTTTTCGCTAATGGTCATCGGCTGTTCATCGACTTTTTCAACTATTGATGGCAATAGAACCATTTGCGGCTTTGGCACTTTAGGATGCGGCTGTTTTTCAATCATCGTTTCATAAACATCTTGAATTCGCTTTTCCTTTAGTACTTCATCTACACTTCCCAACGCACTTACCGTTCCATGATGTAATAGCAGCAGTCGATCACAATAAAGACTTGCAATATTTAAATCATGAAAGATTGATACAATTGCAAGACCTTGTTGCCTCGCCCACACCATTAACTGGTCAAGCAATTCCTTTTGAAAAGAAAGATCAAGATGGTTGGTTGGTTCATCCAATAATAAAATTTTCGGTTCTTGAGCAAGTGCCTGAGCTAGAAAAACCCGTTGGCGTTCACCGCCTGAAAGCTCATGTAAAAGTTTATTTTGAAATTTTTCAATTCCAGTAACTTGCATCGCTTCTCGAATCGCCTGCTCATCTTTTTGGCTACGAGACGAAAGCAAGCCGCGTTGGTGAGCATATCTGCCAAGTGAAACGGTCTCTTTTACTGTGTATGCAAAGACTTCAGAGGAAACTTGTGGTAAAACAGCGATATTTCTTGCCAATTCTTTTGAAGTAAAGTTTTCGAGAGGTTGATTATTGATCAAAACCTCACCTTGTTCAGCTTTTAGCAGACCGCTAATTATTTTTAATAATGTTGTTTTACCACTTCCATTCGGACCAAGAATCCCGAATAGCTCACCACTTGCAACGGAAAACGATACATTCTCCAAAATTTTATGTCCTGGATAGCCTCCAGTTACATTTTTTACAATTAGCATTTTTATCCTCTTCCTTCAAAACGTCTTCTCATTAAAATCACAGCAAACACAGGGGCTCCAATTAGAGCAGTAATAACACCAATTGGCAATTCAGCTGGTTGAATAATAACTCGAGCAATTAAATCAGCTAAAATCAAAAAGCCAGCACCTGAAAGTAACGATAATGGTAAAAGATGCTTATGATCAGGGCCCCATAGCAGCCGTGTCAGATGAGGGATTACTAATCCTACAAAACCAATTGTTCCAGATACAGCAACCGCCGCACCTGTTAATAATGAACCCGAGATCAAAACTAGTAATTTCCGCCGTTCAACATTAACACCTAGATGTTTCGCTCGCTCTTCCCCGAATGACATTGCATTTAATTCTCCAGCATTTAGCATTAACAAAAAGGAAGCGATGAGGAAAAAGGGTAAGATGATCCAAACGTAACTCCAGCCTCGCATCGAGACACTCCCGAGCAGCCAACCAATAATCTGTCTCAGTTCTTCACCTGATAAAGCAATCATTAAAGAAAGAAAAGCACCTAAAAAAGAACTAAATATAATTCCTGTTAAAATAATCGTCTCCACTTTCATGGACGGCTCAATACTTCTTGCAAAAAACAATACGATGAAGATCGTTATAAAAGCAGCTAAAATACTAAAAAGTGGTAATGTAAATAGCCCGATGAAAGGTAAGCTAATTTGAAAAAAGATGACGATGACTGCCCCAACGGACGCCCCTGAAGAGACACCGAGTGTATACGGATCTGCAAGCGGATTGCGCAGTAATCCTTGAAAGGCTGCTCCTGCCATAGCAAGTGAACCGCCGACAAATCCTGCAAGTAAAACCCGCGGGAGACGGATATTCATTACAATATTAGATAGCATTTGATCAGGATTCGTTGGAAGATGAAGAAGATGATTGCCGAAAATGGCAATCATCTCTCCAAATGGAACACGGACCGTTCCAATCCCTATCCCAAGAAAGATAGATAGAACTAGAAATCCACAAGTAATGATATATGGAATAATTCGTTTATTCCCCAAAAACTTCTGGATAAATCGCCTTTGCAAGCTCCTCTACTCCTTCGATAATCCGCGGGCCGGAACGACTCACTAGATCTTCATTCACTAAGTAAACTTGGTTTTCCTTTACGGCTGTTATATCTTGCCAAGCTGGACGCTTTTTAATTTCTTCAACTTCATTCTCGATAAAACCTACTGTTGTAATAATAACGTCCGGATTAAATTCTACAATTGCCTCTTCATTCATTTGCACCCAGCCGTCTTGATTTTCCGCAACATTTTGTGCATGAATAATTTCCAACATTTCATTCATAAACGTATTATTTCCCGTTGTAAAGATCGGATCTACACCAACTTCAATGAATACACTTTTTTGATCAGTGATCGATTTTGCCTTTTCCTTCAGCTCATCGATTTTTGTTTTCATTTCTTGATTTAATTGTTCGGCTTCAGCTGATTTTCCGATGGCTTTACCTATCATTTCGATCGAATCATAAACTGCTGCAAAACTTTGTGCATCATTTATGACAAGAACTTTTATACCACTATCTTCAATCTGTTTTATACCTGCTTCCCACATACCAAGATTGGATTCATGTGCAAGCACTAAATCTGGCTCTAACGAGAGCACCTTCTCTACATTTAACTCAAAGCCAGCTGCAACCTTTTCGATATTGTCTGCTTCCTGCGGATAATTATCATATTCCGTTGAAGCACCAACTAAGGTCTCACCTTTTTCTAGTGCAAAAACAACCTCTGTGTTACTTGGCATGAGCGATATAATTTTCTTTGGCTCACTCGCAATTTCTACATCTGAATCACGGGCATCCTTTATAGTAACTGGAAAACTTTCTTCGCCTTTTGAAATTTCTCCACTCTCATTTGATCCTTGTGAAATATTTTGATTCTCATCAGGCTTTGGATTACTATCATTCCCACAAGCGGCGAGAACACCAAACACTAATAAAATTGCTGTTAACAATGCATAAATCTTCTTCATTACTTATCCTCCTTATCTTGGTGAAAACAAAAAACATCTTTCATATACGAGAAAGATGTGTTGGTGAAAAGGTATAATAGGCATGCCAAAGCTACCCGCTTTCACCCCTTATCCTCGCAAGGCTCTGGTGTAACAGAATTGGCAGGTCTCCTGGCTCATGATCATTGCTTACTGCACCTTCCCATGCAAAAGCACAGTGGTCATTGCAGCTTGCTCCCATTGACAGTGGCGGGACCGCGTTGGATTTACACCAACTTCCCTTTTAAGTCGGAAGATGAATTTCCGACACCAAATCTAAATATATTTAATTTGCCATCTCCGATTATACATGCTTTTTATGATATTGACATCTTTTTGGTCAAAAAGGGGAATAATAAACGAGGTACAATTTTCGGGGGGATGAATATGAGATGGCTTTTTGGAATTGTGTTTATTTTAATATTCATCACAATCGGCGGTTATGTTGATTTTCTCCTCGGGAGACTTTCCCATCAAAGACACTATAAGAAACAGGATTATCCATTAAGATTTGGCGATCTACAACTCATAACAAGCGGTCCTGATTTATATAGAACTTATTTTCAGGATCTTAAGAAAGCTCATTCTTCCATCCAAATCATCTTTTACATAGTTCAGAACGATCATTTTAGTAATGTGTTTTTTGAAATTTTAAAGGAACAAGCCGAAAAAGGTATCCAAATCCATTTACTTTTGGATCAAATAGGCAGTCGAAAGGTTCCTAAGAAGTGGTTTGATCAAGCACAGCTTAGCGGTATCAAGATTTCCTTTTGCCACCGGCTCCGCTTCCCCTTTTTCTTTTTTTCTCTGCAACAGCGTAATCATCGAAAAGTTACCATTATTGATGGGAAAATCGGCTATCTCGGCGGCTACAACATTGGAATGGAATACATTGATTTAGATCCTAAACTGACACCATGGCGTGATTATCATATTCGTCTGAAAGGTGAAGGAGTTGCTGATTTACAACAGGAATTTTGGTTAGACTGGAACAAAGCTACTGGAGAGCGGCTGAAACGGGAGGAAACAGAATTACCTTACCAAGGAAGAATGGTACATAAAATATTTCCTACGGTCGGAATTGGTTTGGAAGAGGTGATGATCGAACATATTCATAAGGCGCAAACAACTATTATTATTGGAACTCCTTATTTTATACCGCCTAAAAATATCTTCCTTGCTCTCATAAAAGCATTAGAAAGAGGAGTAGATGTTAAAGTTCTTGTTCCAAAGACCTCTGACCACCCAATTGTAAAAGAAGCATCGTTTCGTTATTTACGCCAACTCCTTGATCTAGGTTGTTCTGTTTATCATTTTCAAAATGGGTTTTATCATGCAAAGGTACTGGTGATTGATGATGACTTTTGCGACATCGGTACAGCTAATTTTGATTATCGCAGCATGCTGATTAATTATGAAATAAACTGTTTTATTTATGATAAAACTTTCATTTCAGAAGTTGAAGCAACTTTGGCAGAAGATATGAATCAATCTGAAAAGCTTTCTCTTGAAGGGCTAAAAAAGGTTGGGGTTTTGGTACGAATGAAAGAATGGGTTGGATGGATAATTAAAGGGCTGCTTTAAGTCTCATTCCCATGATAAATAGACTTCCACACATAAAACAGCCCGAATACACGCTAATCCTGTGGGATTTACTACTTTCCCACGAAAAGCGAAATGTATTCGAGCTGTAGATTCATTTTTACTTTACATTTTCTCCGGTGCGGAAACGCCAACTAAAGCTAATGCGTTTTTCAACGTAGTTTGAACTGCCTTAACAAGAGCAAGTCTTGCTTCAGTTTCATTCTTATTAGCTTCATTTAGCACTTTTTCGGCATTATAAAAACTATGGAAAGTAGAAGCTAGGTCATAAATATAATGGGTGATGCGATGTGGTATCCGTTTTTCTGCTGCATCTGCAACGACCTGTGGAAATTCACCCAACTGTTTTAATAAGTCCACTGTCTTTTCACTAGTAAGTGAATCGACATTTGTATCTTCACTAAATGCAAAACCTTTTTCGTCGGCAGATCGAAGTATACTACAAATTCGGGCATGAGCATATTGAGCATAATACACTGGGTTTTCATTTGATTCTGATACAGCTAAATCCAAATCAAAATCCATATGCGTATCAGAACTTCTCATCGCAAAGAAATAGCGAGTCGCATCTAAACCAACTTCCTCAACTAAATCTCGCATCGTAACAGCTTTCCCTGTTCGTTTACTCATTTTCATTTTTTCGCCATCTTTATAAAGCTGAACAAGCTGAATAATCTCTACCTCTAAACGCTCTCTATCATATCCAAGTGCTTCAATCGCTGCTTTCATCCGGGGAATATATCCATGATGATCTGCACCCCAAATATTGATTAGTTTATCAAAGCCACGGGATATTTTATCTAAATGATAGGCAATATCTGGTGTTAAATACGTGTAACTGCCATCATTTTTTATTAAAACGCGGTCCTTGTCATCGCCAAAATCCGTAGACCTAAACCAAGTTGCCCCATCTTTTTCATAAATATGGCCTTTTTCACGAAGCTGATTTAACGCAGGTTCTATTTTTCCATTTTCATATAAAGATGTTTCAGAGTACCAAACATCGAAAGGAACACGGAAATCTTCCAAGTCCTTTTTCAACTTTGCTAGCTCGTAATCTAATCCGTAACGACGGAAAAATTCAAACCGCTCTTTTTCTCCATAATGGACAAATTTATCACCATGTTCTTCAGCAAGCTTCTTGCCGATTCCGATAATGTCTTTTCCATGATAGCCATCTTCAGGCATTTCTTTTTCAAGACCTAATGCTTGAAAATAGCGTGCTTCAACAGATAATGCCAAGTTATTGATTTGGTTTCCTGCATCATTTATGTAAAATTCTCTTGATACATCATAACCAGCTTTATCTAAAATATTGCATAAGGAATCACCTACAGCTGCCCCGCGTGCATGACCTAAGTGCAGGTCGCCAGTAGGATTCGCTGAAACAAATTCCACTTGAACTTTTTGATCGTTACCAAAGTTTGAACGTCCGTAATCATTTCCTTGCTTCAAGATAGTTGGGACGAGTTCAGTTAAATAGCTATTATCCATATAAAAGTTTATAAATCCAGGACCAGCAATCTCTATTTTTTCAATAGAAGCCTTTGAGAGTTCGAGATGAGCTTGAATTTCTTCTGCAATTTTACGCGGCGCCATTTTGGCAACCCTAGCCAATTGCATAGCCATATTAGTTGAGAAATCTCCATGCAGTTTATCTTTAGGAGTTTCTAATACTACATCAGGTAATTGGTCTTCACTCGCAAGACCTGCTTTCATCACAGCTGCTTTAATTTCATCTTTTAAATTTAATTGAAGTTGTTCGACAATGTTCATTAGTTCATCTCCTTATAAACAATATCCATTTTATAGATACCGGCATGCGTTCCTTGCATAGCCAAATCGTAAGCTAGATTTAATTCGCCTGCACATTTATCGTTTTCATAATGATGTACAAGCTTTTTAGTGTTAGTCGTTATGAAAAGATTTCCAAATTCACTTTCATGGGAACCATTTCGTTCTTCAAATAGACGGAAACTTAAGCGCATTTTGAGTAACCCGCTTCTTAGTATCGTCGCCTCGTCTTCTACCATTTTCACAACGGTATGAATGGTTCCTCCCTTTTGAACCTCATCATACTTCAAATAAATGGTATTCCCCTTTTTATAATGATGCCCAAAAACAGTTAATTCATAGGTTTCTTCTTCTTCATCTATTTTGACTGTTGTAGTTAGATGTATTTTAACCGGGGTTTTCATATCCACTGACAAAAGAATCCACCCTTTTCTTTATTTCATCTGTCCCTACAGACTGAACATACTAATACCGTTTTTACGTTCTACTTTTGTTGTAACCTTTTTATTATAGGAAATTTTTATGTGAAAGTCTATTCATACTGAGTGCGCTCATAAACGAAAAGGCATTTTTAGTAGTAAACATTTATATATTCGAATACTCATTTTTCTCTCTCAGATCCCTTATATTTTTTCACAACTTGTTGAATAAAAAGATGCTTTAACTATCATACTGGTTAGTAAAAGATTGCTAGACTTTGGGGGGATCCTAATGGAGGCTGAAATCAAAACGCGAAAAAAGAAATGGCGAAATATTCGCCTGTTGACGTATTGCAGTTTCATTGCAATTGGGATATTCTCCATTCTCTTACTATCATTCATTATTTATATTAAAGTTCTCGGTCCACCACCTTTGGCGATACCTCAATCAACTTTGTATTATGCTGCAGACGGAACTGTCTTTGGGGAAAGTAATAGTGGCGAAAAACGCTATTGGGTCGAGCTTCAGGATATTTCTCCAAATGCTGTGAATGCTGCGATCGCCATAGAAGA
The DNA here is from genome assembly GCF_001375535.1 of Bacillus niameyensis. GTDB lineage: Bacteria > Bacillota > Bacilli > Bacillales > Bacillaceae_C > Lederbergia > Lederbergia niameyensis. The sequence goes on along the minus strand of NZ_LN831197.1, from coordinate 3,371,906 downwards.
CCGAACATTTTATAGCCACCATGGCTTTGATTTCAAAAGAATTGGCGGAGCCGTTTTAGCTAATGTCAAATCGGGCAGTAAAGTTCAAGGCGCCAGTACAATTACCCAACAATATGCTCGCAATCTTTTCTTAACAATGGATAAGACTTGGAAACGGAAAATTTCCGAGGCTGCCTATGCGGCAAGGTTAGAGTTTCATTATGATAAGGATCAAATCTTAGAAGGTTACTTAAATACAATTAATTTCGGGCATGGTGCATACGGCATCGAAGCAGCAAGCCAATTCTTTTTCGGGAAAAATGCAGATGAATTAACACTGGCGGAAGGCGCCATGTTGATGGGGATACCGAAAGGCCCTAATATATATTCCCCTTTGAAAAACGAAGAAAAGGCAAGGAATAGGCAATTACTTATTTTACGAGAAATGAAAAGAAGTGGATTTATTAGTCCAGAAGAAGAAAAGGCTGCCGCCAATGAAAGGTTAGTTTATATTGGAAAACATCCTTACCATAAACCAGAAATAGCACCCTATTTTTTTGATGCTGTCAAAAAGGAATTGGTGACAACTGTTGGTTTAGATGAAAGAGCAGTTGAACTCGGCGGGCTAAAAGTGTACACAACTATGGACTTGGAACAGCAAAAGATCGCTGAAAAGGTAGTAGGTGAATCTATTTCTGAGCAATCAGATATACAGGTAGGATTTGCAGCAATGGATCCGAAAACTGGATTTGTTACAGCACTTGTTGGTGGACGTGATTATATGGAAAGCTCCTTTAATCGTGCAACTCAAGCGGTTCGACAGCCTGGCTCAACGATTAAACCACTTCTTTATTATGCAGCTCTAGAGCGAGGGTTTACACCGGCGACTTTACTTAGAAGTGAACCAACAACCTTTACTTATGACGATGGGAAATCACAATATACTCCACAGAATTTTAATAATAAATATGCTAAAGAAGAAATTACAATGGCTCAGGCTTTGGCTTTATCCGACAATATTTATGCTGTGAAAACACATCTATTTCTAGGGGAAGATGTCCTCGTTAAAACCGTTAAAGATTTTGGTATTCACTCGAAAATGACTCAAGTCCCTTCTCTTGCACTTGGCAGTTCTGGAATTAAAGTGTTGGAACTTCTTAATGCGTACGGCATGTTAGCAAATGGCGGCAAAAAACTTGAGCCCGTTTTTATTAAAAGAGTTGAGAATCAAGAGGGAAAGGTTATTTTTGAGGCCGAAGAAATCAGTGAGCAAATTCTCGATCCTAACTTAGCGTTTGTTATGAGTCATATGATGACTGGGATGTTTGATCCTAAATTAAACGGTTATGCGACAGTCACTGGAACTTCCATCGCCAGCCAGATGAGCCGCGTATATGCCGGAAAGTCAGGCTCAACAAACTCAGATTACTGGATGGCAGGCTTTACACCAGGACTTGCGGCTGTTGTCTGGACTGGCTATGATCAGGGGAATGAAATTACATTAACAGCCGATAAATTATATGCGAAAAACATTTGGATTCGCTTTATGGAGCAATCTATAAAGGGTCAACCTGAAGAATTACATGTTTTCAAACCGCCTTCTGGTGTCGAAGCTGTTCCGCTGGATCCTCATAATGGAAAGTGGGCCACTAACATGTGTCCAGTATTTAGACTTACCTATTTCGTCAAAGGAACAGAACCAGAAGAATTTTGTACAGATCACCTTTTTGGTCTCTAAAGGTGCAACCTAAGTTTTACTAAACCCTATTTAATCAAATGTTTGATTAACATAAAAACTCCCAAGGTGTGCGGCCTTGGGAGTTTTCACATTAGAGAAAGCGAAAGGTCTTCGCTTTTCTTTGTCCAGCTTCAGCGCCTAGCACCTTGCAAACTTCTACGCTTCTTCCTACGATAAGTCAACATCGATTCACCCTACCGGGTTCATCGTGTTTCCTTTATCTCAGGCCAACAGGACGTTGGTCAGAACGGCGTTGCGCCAGGGACGGCGCGCCTTTAGCCGTTCATCCTTATTATAGAAGTTTGTACGGTGCTGAACAGGCGCTTCCGCTTTTCTTTGTCCAGCTTCAGCGCCTAGCACCTTGCAAACTTCTACGCTTCTTCCTACGATAAGTCAACATCGGCTCGTTCCTCGCCGTGTTTCCTTTATCTCGTCAGAAGCTAGGAAGTTTGTACGGTGCTGAACAGGCGCTTCCGCTTTTCTTTGTCCTAGTTTGCCATGAGCAAACTACATGTAAGTTTACTCACTTTTCGGGAAATCGGCAAGAAGAAGGGCCGAAATTTATCCCACATGTCATAAAGTGTTCACATATAAGATAACCCTATTTAAGAAAAGCTCCTTTGAACTCCTCTTCTGAACGATTCCAAATTTGCACATCATATTCCTTTAAGAAAGCGCCCAGTTTCTGTCTAGATTCTTGATCCATGTTTTCCACAATCACATGTCCCTTCATCGCTTTATCCATGTGATTCACATGCTCTGGCATTGATTTGTATCCTCTGCGTGCAGGACGATTAACATACAACTCACATGCTGCCACACCTGAATAATAAGGTCCTTCTGGCTTTCGATCAAGAACTATCCAGATGACCCAATATTTTTTCGTATCTTCTTTCGGAAACGCAGCATACAGTTCCTCTAAGCTTTTTAAATAGCGAATTCCCCGTTCTGTTTTACTTCGAGCGTGCATAACTTGAGGATCAATCCATACTTCCCCTTCTGCAACGTCGATTAATAGCGGGGTAACATTTTCTAGACTAAGGGAACCGACACCATATCCTTTATGCCCATCAACTGGGTCATTTTTTAAAATATTAAATTCAACCTTACGTTTATTTTGGTCCATAAACCGCACCTCCTTCTATTTTTAAAAAAATATCGAGAAGAACCTTTGAATACTTTGCATAATAAATGGCACTCCATTGTAAATAATCGGATAAATTGTATACTTCCCGAGTGGCGTAATCACAAGAATTAAAAAGATAAGTGTACCGTACTGTTCATATTGCGTCATTTTTACACGAACAGACGGTGATACTAAGTCTTCCACAATTCTATAACCATCCAATGGTGGTAGTGGAATTAAATTAAACACAAACAGTAATACATTAAAATAAACAAATAGCTTTAAAAATTGGATGACTAGAGGATGCAGTGATCCTTCGACACCAGTAGCAACTAGTACATAAAAAATACCAGTCCCAATAATGGCTAATATAAAATTACTGATTGGTCCCATCAATGAAACAAGGATGCCCCCTAATCGGGGATTCCTAAAGTTACGCCGGTTGACCGGAACGGGACGCGCCCAGCCAAAGCCAAAAATAAAAATGAGTAAAGTTCCAATTGGATCAAGATGTTGAATCGGGTTAAGTGTTAATCTCCCCTGATCTTTTGCTGTAGTATCCCCCATTTTATAGGCCGTAAAAGCATGGGCAAATTCATGTACAGTAAAGGCAATCAATAAAACTACCGCAATGAGCGGTATTTGTTCCAATGGGAATCTGAGAAATCTCTCAAGAAATCCTTCCACATATCCAACTCCTTTGGTTATCAATATATCTATACTTGATATTATACAAAAACTTTGAAAAATCCTCATTCAATCTGTTTCAAGTCTTGATTCATAGAAAGAAAAGACATACACTTTCTTTAATACATATTTTTATGAGGTGAATGTACATGCCATACGTTACAGTTAAAATGTTAGAGGGTCGTTCAGAGGATCAAAAAAAGGCACTTGTTGAAAAAGTTACAGCAGCTGTCAGCGAGACTACTGGAGCCCCTGAAGAAAAAATCGTTGTGTTTATTGAGGAAATGAGTAAAAACCATTACGCTGTAGGCGGTAAAAGACTTAGCGATCAGTAAAGTGGAAGCGTTCGTTCCGCAAAGGAAAGGAAAATAAAAATGAGATGCTGATGGTCGAAGCATTTTACGACTATCAGCATCTTTTTTTATAAAAACATAACAAAACTCTCATTCCTTAATGGCGCTTTTCCCAAAAAAGCAGCACACGTTTTATTTCGTCATAGCTGTCTTTTTTAATTCTTCTATATAAGTATAAGCTTCTGTAATTTCTTCTTCTGTATAAGATTGCTTACGTTTCAATGTATGAATCTTTTCTTCGACTTCTATCTTCGGAAGCTGATCGAAGTATAGAACTGTCGATACAAGCTCAAGAAATCGAGCACTTTTTTGATTAAGATTCATCAAGCACTCTTCCAATTTCGGAATAACCATATTGGATAAATTGACAAATTCCCTACCGTTCTCTGTTACTTCATATTTATATTGATAATAGTTCCCTTTATCTTCCATTGTCTCCTCTATAAATCCAAAGTTACAAAGCTCTTCTACTCTCAAAGTAAGCTCTTCTGAATAAGGACCATAAAAATGGAATTCAAACTTCTCTTGAAAAGGAAAACCCATTTTTTTCGATATATACACCATTTTTTGCAATTTTTTCCGTCCGACAATCTCTTTAGATGCTGCAAAGAGATTCATTAATCTTTGATGGTCGTTCAGCATGGCAAACGATTCAACTCCTGATTCAATTTTTCATTGTTACTAGTCCTTTTTCAATATAGACATGATTTGCTGCTTTATTTCAGCATGCTTCGAATAATCTGTGAGTAGATCTTCGGGATAATACAATTTATGGTCGGTACGCCGTTTGCCTGATATAGCTTCAACGATAGTCGACTCTCGTGATAATTCGTGTAATTCTCCATCTGACATTGATAAATGGATCGGCAGTCGCTCTTCTTCCTCACCTGGACGGTAAAAATCATATGGTAGATCTGAAGATGAATCGACAGCTAAATAATAATCAGGATCAATTTCTGCCTTATGAAAAAGTTCTTCCAACGTTCCTAATAATTTATATTGGTTAGCCGGATCAAACTCGACGTATTTCAGCAGATTACGATTCATAAATCGATAACACAAATCACTTAAAATATTGTCTTCTTCCTCTTCCCACATTTGAAAATAATATAAAATTACAGGTTCATCTAATTTTAGATAATCTTCCAATGTAACATTTTCCTCGAAAAGAGAAATAAAATGTAAAGGTTGATATTTAAAGTGATAGGAACTTTCATACAATGCCTTAGCCCGTTGTAAGATTTTTGTTAAAATGACTTCTGCACTTCGGGTTACTGGATGAAAGTAAACTTGCCAATACATTTGATAGCGGCTCATAATATAATCTTCCACAGCATGCATTCCTGTTGATTTGAAAACGACCTGATCCTCACGCGGCCTCATAACCCGCAATATCCGCTCCATATCAAAATGACCATAACTTACCCCTGTAAAGTAGGCATCACGCTGAAGGTAATCCATCCTATCTGCATCGATTTGGCTAGATATTAGACTTACAACTAGTTTATCAGGATAAGTTTTTCCAATTACATCTGCAACTTTTTGAGGGAAATCAAGGCTGACTTGACGTAAAACCTCATTGACCTCAGTATTTCCTAATATAATTTTCCTCGTAAATAGCTCATGATCTGTATGATACACTTTTTCAAACGAATGAGAAAAGGGACCATGGCCAAGATCGTGCAATAGTGCAGCACAAAGTGAAAGCAGTCTTTCTTGTTCATTCCACTCCGGCCGTCCTTCAAACACATCATCAACGATTCTCCGAACAATTTCATACACGCCTAATGAATGGTTAAAGCGACTATGCTCTGCACCATGAAATGTTAAATAAGTTGTCCCGAGTTGTTTAATTCGCCTGAGTCGTTGAAATTCCTTTGTTCCAATCAGACTCCATATTATTTTATCTCTTACATGTACATATCGATGAACAGGGTCTTTGAACACTTTTTCTTCACTTAATTTTAGTTGGGTATGATCCAATTTACATGCCCTCTTCCTATCTATCATGTTTCTATTATATCGGCTTTAGTTCTTTTTATAAAGTCATCATTATCTAGTACTTTTTTTACCAATTTGGTATAAAAATTGGTTTTGTTGTCCATTCTAATCCTAACGAGAATAAATGAGGCAAGGCTTCTAAAAAATATGACCCTTAAATTAATTCGATCTATCTTTTTGATTCGACATATTTCGGGGCGTGCCAGGCACCAAAAGTAGACTTGCCTAAAAATAAAAATGGGAGATGAAGACAATGACAGTAATAAAAACAAGGCAAGATGCATGGACAGAAGAAAATGATTTATTACTAGCTGAAACAGTATTACGCCATGTACGTGAAGGAAGCACTCAACTAAATGCTTTTGAAGAGGTGGGTGACAAACTTAATCGCACTTCAGCAGCTTGCGGATTTAGATGGAATGCTGTTGTTCGCCATCAATATGAGAAAGCTTTAGATTTAGCTAAAAAACAACGGAAACAACGTCATCGCATGTTAGGTAAGGATCAAGGCGGAAAAAAGAAATTACTTTATCAACCACCTGTAACACTATTAAATGAAACAGAAGTTGATTTGGCAGATACATTTAGGAGGCTTGAGGAGGAAACAGAAGAAGCAAGTCAAATTCCTTTTAGTGGCAACCTTCTACCTGCACCTGTATCAGCTGGCACGATGAATTTGGAGAGTGTTATAGCTTTCCTTCAAACTCTTCAAAGTTCAGAGTTTCATACAGATATCCTTCGTAAAGAGAATGAGAGATTGAAAAGGGAAATGATGGATTTAGCTGAGGAAAATAAAAATTTACAGAAACAAGTCTCCATGCTAGAGGATAACTCGGTGACAATGCAAGAAGACTACGAAACATTGATGAAAATTCTAAACCGCGCCAGAAAATTGGTATTGTTTGATGAAGAGGATCCTGCTTCCACTACTTTTAAAATGGACCGCAACGGAAACTTGGAGAAAATGGCCGAGTAATAAAAATAAGTGAATAAATTTCTTATAATTGTATAGATTAAAAGCCGTGACATCCCCCAGTCACGGCTTTAATTAATTCAACTAACGCATATCGATCAAGATTTTACGATTTCTATCTACCATTCGTTCGTAATAATCTTGGAGCCATTCTAATTCAATACCTTGAAGTTGGCTAGCATATAGTCGATCACTTTGATTTTTTAAAACGTGGAGAAAACGAGACATAACGTCTTGAACAGACAGATTTACTTGTAGTAATTCTGATAAAGAAGCCATTACATCCGGTTTAATATCAGGAAAGATAAATTTAGTTGGCACATGAGCACCCGAATGTTCATAGAATTCCTTTACTAACTTTGCACGTTCTTGCCCACTTCCGGAAACACATAGATAAATTTGCACTGCAACAGCCTTGCGAATGCGCCTTTGTGAAATTCCAGCAAATTTTTTGCCCCCAATACTTAAATCATAGCTACCTGGACAATAGGAGCCAACAATTTCGCGCGCTTCAATATTCATATTGAAATCTTCGAACATCATCTTTGTTAAACTATACATTGCCTCATAACCACGGTTAATATCTATCCCTTTTTCCGTATCGGGAAAAATAAGTGAAAGATTCAAAACTCCTTCATCTAGTGCTACCGCAAGTCCTCCCGAATTTCGAACTATCGCTTGATACTGCCTATCCTTCAAGTATTCGAGACCCTGTTGTAAATATGAAAGTTTTGTATCTTGAATTCCAAGAACAAGTGTGTTCACATGTACCCAAGCACGGACAGTCGGCGGCGAGTAACCACTCCCCACCGCCCTGCATAACGTATCGTCAATCGCAAATGATTGAATCGCATGAAAATGGGGATTCACGCTAGATTGATCGATCAGTCTCCATTCGGCTTGTTTCAATAAATCTGACTCTGACATTCGATTCCCTACATCCTTTTATCCATTGATTGAACAGCTGTTACTAGTGCAAGATTATAGACATCCTCTTCACTACATCCTCGAGAGAGATCATTTACAGGAGCATTTAATCCTTGCAAAATTGGACCGATGGCCTCGAATCCTCCGAGACGTTGAGCGATTTTATAACCGATATTTCCTGCTTCAAGGCTAGGGAAAACAAAAACAGTTGCATCGCCTTGCAACGGAGAATCTGGTGCCTTTTTCTTAGCTACTGATGGAACGATAGCTGCATCGAACTGAAATTCACCATCGATAATTAAGTCGGAATCCATCTCTTTTGCTAATTTCAATCCTTCTTCTACCTTTTTTGTTTCATCGGAAACAGCTGAACCTTTCGTAGAAAAACTAAGCATTGCAACACGTGGGTCTACGTCAAACATCTGGGCTGTCTTGGCACTTTCCACTGCAATTTCAGCCAAATCTTTGCTATCCGGCGCGATATTGATCGCACAATCTGCAAATACGTAACGTTCGTCCCCTTTAACCATAATAAACACACCAGATGTTTTACTAATCCCTGGCTTTGTTTTAATGATTTGCAATGCTGGTCTAACAGTATCTGAAGTGGAATGAGCAGCACCACTTACTAATCCATCAGCTTTATCCATATAGACAAGCATAGTTCCGAAATAATTTTCATCTAGCAGCATTTTTCGCGCAGCTTCTTCTGTTGCTTTACCCTTTCTTCTTTCAACAAAAGCTGCTACCATTTCATCCATTTCAATATATTCATTTGGATCATATATTTCCATATTGTCTAACTTTACCTTAAGTTCCTTTGCCTTTTGCCCGATTTCCTCCATATTACCAATCAGCACAGGTGTTACGATCTCTTCGGAAGCTAGACGACCAGCTGCTGCAAGAACCCTCGGATCAAGCGCTTCAGGGAAAACAATCTTTCTGTTCCACCCTTTCACTTTTTCCTTTAAAATGTCAAATAAATCATCGTTCGTTTTAACCATTTGAATCATCCTCCAAATTTGATGCTTTTTCTTGTCGTTATAATCTAAATGATCCCTTACTAGCATATACCTTTTTTATCAAAAACTACTAATGATAAGTATATTCATGTCATTTTTAGCACATTTTTGTTTGTAAAAGAAGCAGTTGGCAAAACTATGTTATAGTATTGTTAGTAATTTCTTTTATTAATAATCCAAAGAAATGAACGATGAATAGGAGTTGATCCACATGAGTGAACCTGCTCAAACATTGGATGGTTGGTATACCCTTCAAGATTTTAGAAAAATGGATTGGGCGTCTTGGAAGCTTCTTTCAACTGATGAGAGGCAAAATGCGATAGACGAATTTAAGCAATACTTAAATAGGCTTAATGATAGTCAAGAACAAAAAGAAGGCAGCCATGCTCTTTATACTATTGTTGGTCATAAGGCCGATTTCATGCTTATGATTTTGCGACCAACATTACAGGAATTAAATGATCTAGAAAATGAATTCAATAAGCTTACAATAGCTGAGTATACAATCCCAACGTATTCTTATGTCTCCGTTGTGGAATTAAGTAACTACCTTGCAAAAGACTCTGATGAAGATCCTTATCAGAATCCATATGTGCGTAGTCGTCTATACCCAGAACTTCCGAAGACAAACTATGTTTGCTTCTATCCGATGGATAAACGTCGTTCTGGAAACGATAACTGGTATATGTTATCAATGGACGAAAGAAAGGAATTAATGCGAAGCCACGGTATGATCGGGCGTAAATATGCTGGAAAAATCAAACAGCTTATTTGTGGCTCAGCAGGTTTCGACGATTTCGAATGGGGAGTTACGCTGTTCTCCGATGATGCTCTACAATTTAAAAAAATCGTCTATGAAATGCGTTTTGACGAAGTAAGTGCCCGTTACGGGGAATTTGGCTCTTTCTTTGTCGGTAATTTATTGGACGAGCCAGAAACATTTTTCCATATTTAATAAATGAAAGCCATTGTCTATATTACTTCGTGACAATGGCTTTTTCAATTTATTAATAACTTTCCTCACTCCTCTTATAATCACTTCCATTTCGATCCTTTCTAGAATTATAGGAATACACACTCCTTTATAAGCATACAAATTAGAGAGAATAATTGGTCAACCATTCTTTAAAGGAGTGAGATTTTTGGCAAATATGAATCCATATCAAAATAACGCCGGCTATTATCCCCGAACTATGAACCAGCAAATGCCTTTTACTCAAGGTCAATTTCCTGGTTTTTTTCAACAACCACAACCTATGCAGGTTCCTGTACCAGGTGCAGGAGCAAAAGGTGGAGTCAATGTTCCCGGTATGCTGCCAATTGAGGAGTCCTATATCGAGAATATATTGAGATTGAATAAAGGTAAACTCGTTTCTGTTCATGCCACTTTTGAAAATAATCGTGAATGGAATGCAAAGATTTTTAAGGGTATCATTGAGGCAGCAGGACGAGATCATCTCATCCTAAGTGATCCGGAAACTGGGAATAGGTACTTAATTCCAATGGTTTATGTTGATTTTATTACCTTTGGCGAGCCTATTGAATATGAGTATGCATTCGGCTCAGGCCCACTCGCATCCTCACCTCCGAGGTAATAAGAAAAGCGGAAGGCGGCGTCTAGCGACGTACAAACTTAAAGGCTTTCTGACGAGATAAAGGAAACACGGTGAGGAACGAACCGATGTTGACTTATCGTAGGAAGAAACCGTAAGTTTGCTAGTCGCTGCCAACTGGAGCTAGACAATGAAAAGCGAAAGTGCCTGCTCAGCGACATACAAACTTTTAAATTCGGATGATCGGCTAAAGACGCGCCGTTCTAACCAACTTCCTGTTGGCCAAGATAAAGGGAAACAGGATGATTGATGGCCGTAATCACAGGTCCAACTCTTCTCATGGCTCTTTCAACTTGTTTTTCACCATCTAAGGGCCATGATAACTCTTCTCATGGCCCTTTCAACTTGTTTTTCATCGCCTAAGGGCCATGATAACCTTAAAAAGGTAATCATACGGGCGAATAATGTTTTAAATGATTCAAAATAAAATTTCGAAACCTTTTGAAAGCCATTTTTTGAGAAAACCCATTAAAAATACGACTTTAAATTCACTCACCTGAATTTCAAAGTCGTATTTCTATTTCTAATCTAGTATTTTACTGTTCCTACTCAGACAAAATTATTGTCTAAGGAGATTTTTTAGTGATCTCCAATACGAGCCATCGGAGACTAAATGTGACGTCTGTCGCACTGCCGTTCTGAAATCCATATCCTGCAGGCGTCCCTCCGCCCTCCCCCCGCGGAAAGCGAAGTGTATTTCCGGAGCGAGTAAATCCACAATCTACGATATTGCTCTGATTTATGATGGGTTAAAAAACCTTTGTCCCAGCCTCTTTATCCCGCATTAACTGGCTGTAAGACCCCCACTTCAAGAATTCGAGGAGAATCCAAGAATTATAAGTGGGGGGCAACAGCCATATCTAGCTTAAGCGCATATCGACGTANCAGGAGCATTTAATCCTTGCAAAATTGGACCGATGGCCTCGAATCCTCCGAGACGTTGAGCGATTTTATAACCGATATTTCCTGCTTCAAGGCTAGGGAAAACAAAAACAGTTGCATCGCCTTGCAACGGAGAATCTGGTGCCTTTTTCTTAGCTACTGATGGAACGATAGCTGCATCGAACTGAAATTCACCATCGATAATTAAGTCGGAATCCATCTCTTTTGCTAATTTCAATCCTTCTTCTACCTTTTTTGTTTCATCGGAAACAGCTGAACCTTTCGTAGAAAAACTAAGCATTGCAACACGTGGGTCTACGTCAAACATCTGGGCTGTCTTGGCACTTTCCACTGCAATTTCAGCCAAATCTTTGCTATCCGGCGCGATATTGATCGCACAATCTGCAAATACGTAACGTTCGTCCCCTTTAACCATAATAAACACACCAGATGTTTTACTAATCCCTGGCTTTGTTTTAATGATTTGCAATGCTGGTCTAACAGTATCTGAAGTGGAATGAGCAGCACCACTTACTAATCCATCAGCTTTATCCATATAGACAAGCATAGTTCCGAAATAATTTTCATCTAGCAGCATTTTTCGCGCAGCTTCTTCTGTTGCTTTACCCTTTCTTCTTTCAACAAAAGCTGCTACCATTTCATCCATTTCAATATATTCATTTGGATCATATATTTCCATATTGTCTAACTTTACCTTAAGTTCCTTTGCCTTTTGCCCGATTTCCTCCATATTACCAATCAGCACAGGTGTTACGATCTCTTCGGAAGCTAGACGACCAGCTGCTGCAAGAACCCTCGGATCAAGCGCTTCAGGGAAAACAATCTTTCTGTTCCACCCTTTCACTTTTTCCTTTAAAATGTCAAATAAATCATCGTTCGTTTTAACCATTTGAATCATCCTCCAAATTTGATGCTTTTTCTTGTCGTTATAATCTAAATGATCCCTTACTAGCATATACCTTTTTTATCAAAAACTACTAATGATAAGTATATTCATGTCATTTTTAGCACATTTTTGTTTGTAAAAGAAGCAGTTGGCAAAACTATGTTATAGTATTGTTAGTAATTTCTTTTATTAATAATCCAAAGAAATGAACGATGAATAGGAGTTGATCCACATGAGTGAACCTGCTCAAACATTGGATGGTTGGTATACCCTTCAAGATTTTAGAAAAATGGATTGGGCGTCTTGGAAGCTTCTTTCAACTGATGAGAGGCAAAATGCGATAGACGAATTTAAGCAATACTTAAATAGGCTTAATGATAGTCAAGAACAAAAAGAAGGCAGCCATGCTCTTTATACTATTGTTGGTCATAAGGCCGATTTCATGCTTATGATTTTGCGACCAACATTACAGGAATTAAATGATCTAGAAAATGAATTCAATAAGCTTACAATAGCTGAGTATACAATCCCAACGTATTCTTATGTCTCCGTTGTGGAATTAAGTAACTACCTTGCAAAAGACTCTGATGAAGATCCTTATCAGAATCCATATGTGCGTAGTCGTCTATACCCAGAACTTCCGAAGACAAACTATGTTTGCTTCTATCCGATGGATAAACGTCGTTCTGGAAACGATAACTGGTATATGTTATCAATGGACGAAAGAAAGGAATTAATGCGAAGCCACGGTATGATCGGGCGTAAATATGCTGGAAAAATCAAACAGCTTATTTGTGGCTCAGCAGGTTTCGACGATTTCGAATGGGGAGTTACGCTGTTCTCCGATGATGCTCTACAATTTAAAAAAATCGTCTATGAAATGCGTTTTGACGAAGTAAGTGCCCGTTACGGGGAATTTGGCTCTTTCTTTGTCGGTAATTTATTGGACGAGCCAGAAACATTTTTCCATATTTAATAAATGAAAGCCATTGTCTATATTACTTCGTGACAATGGCTTTTTCAATTTATTAATAACTTTCCTCACTCCTCTTATAATCACTTCCATTTCGATCCTTTCTAGAATTATAGGAATACACACTCCTTTATAAGCATACAAATTAGAGAGAATAATTGGTCAACCATTCTTTAAAGGAGTGAGATTTTTGGCAAATATGAATCCATATCAAAATAACGCCGGCTATTATCCCCGAACTATGAACCAGCAAATGCCTTTTACTCAAGGTCAATTTCCTGGTTTTTTTCAACAACCACAACCTATGCAGGTTCCTGTACCAGGTGCAGGAGCAAAAGGTGGAGTCAATGTTCCCGGTATGCTGCCAATTGAGGAGTCCTATATCGAGAATATATTGAGATTGAATAAAGGTAAACTCGTTTCTGTTCATGCCACTTTTGAAAATAATCGTGAATGGAATGCAAAGATTTTTAAGGGTATCATTGAGGCAGCAGGACGAGATCATCTCATCCTAAGTGATCCGGAAACTGGGAATAGGTACTTAATTCCAATGGTTTATGTTGATTTTATTACCTTTGGCGAGCCTATTGAATATGAGTATGCATTCGGCTCAGGCCCACTCGCATCCTCACCTCCGAGGTAATAAGAAAAGCGGAAGGCGGCGTCTAGCGACGTACAAACTTAAAGGCTTTCTGACGAGATAAAGGAAACACGGTGAGGAACGAACCGATGTTGACTTATCGTAGGAAGAAACCGTAAGTTTGCTAGTCGCTGCCAACTGGAGCTAGACAATGAAAAGCGAAAGTGCCTGCTCAGCGACATACAAACTTTTAAATTCGGATGATCGGCTAAAGACGCGCCGTTCTAACCAACTTCCTGTTGGCCAAGATAAAGGGAAACAGGATGATTGATGGCCGTAATCACAGGTCCAACTCTTCTCATGGCTCTTTCAACTTGTTTTTCACCATCTAAGGGCCATGATAACTCTTCTCATGGCCCTTTCAACTTGTTTTTCATCGCCTAAGGGCCATGATAACCTTAAAAAGGTAATCATACGGGCGAATAATGTTTTAAATGATTCAAAATAAAATTTCGAAACCTTTTGAAAGCCATTTTTTGAGAAAACCCATTAAAAATACGACTTTAAATTCACTCACCTGAATTTCAAAGTCGTATTTCTATTTCTAATCTAGTATTTTACTGTTCCTACTCAGACAAAATTATTGTCTAAGGAGATTTTTTAGTGATCTCCAATACGAGCCATCGGAGACTAAATGTGACGTCTGTCGCACTGCCGTTCTGAAATCCATATCCTGCAGGCGTCCCTCCGCCCTCCCCCCGCGGAAAGCGAAGTGTATTTCCGGAGCGAGTAAATCCACAATCTACGATATTGCTCTGATTTATGATGGGTTAAAAAACCTTTGTCCCAGCCTCTTTATCCCGCATTAACTGGCTGTAAGACCCCCACTTCAAGAATTCGAGGAGAATCCAAGAATTATAAGTGGGGGGCAACAGCCATATCTAGCTTAAGCGCATATCGACGTACAAACTTCTACGCTTCTTCCTACGATAAGTCAACATCGGCTCATTCTTCGCCGTGTTTCCTTTATCTCGGGCCAACAGGACGTTGGTCAGAACGGCGTTGCGCCAGGACGGCGCGTCCTTAGCCGTTCATCCTTATTAGGAAGTTTGTACGTCGATGAGCAATGCGCTTGCGCCTTAAAGAGTAAAAGCCCGATTGGTTCGGGCCCGCAGGACGCGGGTCACAAAGGCGTTGCAACAGGATGTTGCGAATTTAGCCTTTGTTCCTCTAACAATCAGTGGGGGATAGAAAAAAACCCCACTGATTGAAGTTTCACTTTATTGCCAAATTCATTCATTAAATAACGGTATTAATTTCTGTGAATCAACATCCACTAATCCGAGATCGCTAAGCCTAATTTGAGGGATAACGGTTAAAGTCAATGAGGATAGTGCCATCGATGGCGATCTTCTTCCAACCTTTACTCCCATTTCTACTGCTTTCCGATTAAATGCATCCACTTTCGGTCCGAGTTCCTCGACTGGCTCTGGAGCCATTAGACCTGCAATTGGTAAATTGACTTCTGCGACCACTTCACCTTGATCAACAAGGGTGAGACCTCCACCGATCTTTTCTAAATACTGAGCAGCAACAAGCATATCGCAAGCATTTGTCCCAGCTACTACAAGATTATGGCTATCATGCGCAACTGTAGTCGCATATGCCCCTCGATTTAGTCCAGCATTCTTTAATACTCCTACAAATGGTTTTTTGTTTTGACCATGCCGGCCAATTACAGCAACAAATAGATAGTCAGAAGGGAGAGATTGAATTTTCCCATCGATAACTTCTACTTCTAGGGAACTTTGAACCGTTGTCCCAATCGGTGTCATTTCCATGACGGTCACTTTTACTTTTCCATTTTGAATCGGAGCTTTTAAAATAAAATCCTCTTCTTCTAGAGATGGTATAATGACCGTGTTTCTCTCAAGTGGCGGAATAGAGCTCGTTATATCCTCAATTAGAGTTCCATTCGCTACCATTTGTTTTCCTTGAACATAAACGTCTTGCACATTCAAACTCTCAAGTGAATCAACAAGTGAAAAATCTGCAAGATAACCTGCCGCAATCGCTCCCCGATCTCGTAAACCGTAGCGAATAGCACCATTTAATGAAGCGAAACGGATAGCAATCGGCGCTGGTATTCCTTCTTCAATGCAACGGCGGACAACCCTGCTCATTTGTCCATTATTTTTCATATCGTTCGGTTCAACATCATCGGTACACATTGCAAAGTTCGCAGCATGCGGGACTTCCTGCCATGCTTTGGCTGCAATATCAGCGAACTGACTAACACTCGATTCCCGTATATATACCGTCATGCCTGCCCTTAGTTTTTCAACAATTTCTTCAACAGCACGACTTTCGTGATCTGAATTCACTCCAGCTGCAAGATATGCATGCAATGGACGACCGCTCACTCTTGGCGCATGTCCTTCATTTAACACACCAGCATCGAGACCAGCTTGGACAATTCCCGCCATACGCGGGCTTTGGTTAATAACTCCAGGGTAATCCATCAACTCAGCAATTCCAACAACATCCGGAAGTTTTAGTAGTTCAGTAATTTGTTCAGCATGAAATTCTGCCCCAGCTGTTTCCAGTCCCAATACGGCTGGAACAGAAGATGGGATGGTCGTAAGGATCTTTACAGGAAGACCTCTACTTGCATCTACCATGTATTTGACCCCTTCTTCCCCCATAACATTACCGATTTCGTGAGGGTCGATTACTGCGACAGTCGTTCCATGCCTTAATACTGCTCGGGCAAACATGTCTGGCGTAACCATTGTACTTTCAATATGAACATGACAATCAATGAACCCTGGAACAGCGTAACGTCCCTCTGCCTGAATTTCTGACGTACCTTCCATCCTAAACTCAGGCTCTCCATTTTCATATCGTGCAATTGCAGAAAAGCGATCTTCTTTAATTCCGATATCAGCTTGGTAAACCTCCGCAGTAAACACATTCACAAGATTTACTCCACGTATCACTAGATCCATAGGGACATCGCCACGAGCTGCAGCAACTATATTTGTTCTTGTCAATTTCATAACTTTACCACCCTTTCTATTTTCTCCTTCATTTATGCCATCGTCACAAAATAGAGAATGAGAGGAATCAATAAAACATAAAGACCCGGATGTACTTCCTTAAATCGACCACCAAGACTTTTTATTAAAACATAGGAAATAATACCAGCTGCAATTCCGTTTCCAAAATTGAAAGTGAAAATCGTAATGACAATCGTCATAAAAGCAGGCAAAGATTCTGTTGTGTCACTAAAATCAATATTTTTAACGGCAGACAACATCGTTAAACCGACGAGAATTAAAGCTGGAGCCGTTGCTGCACTCGGAATGATCATAATGATTGGCGTGATAAATAGTGTTAGTAAAAATAATACCCCTGTTGACACAGCCGTTAATCCTGTACGTCCACCAGCTTCTACCCCTGCAGCTGACTCAACATATGTCGTCATAACCGGAACAGAAAATAGTGATCCTAATACTGTACCTCCAGCATCAACAATGAATGGCTTATCGATTTGCGGTAAATCGCCATTTTTATCAAGCATATTACCTTTAGCCGCTACACCAAGGAACGTACCTAAGCTTGAAAAGAAATCAGGAACGAAAAACGCTAGGATCAATGGAAAATAAGATAACTTTAAAGCATCCATAATATCTAATTGAAAAAGAACAGGTCCTACACTTTCAGGTAGTGAAAAAATGGAATCAGGTAATTTAGTAATTCCCATCGGAATACCTATAATTGTTGTCACAACGATCCCAATTAAGAGATGTCCTCTAACTTTTCGCGCTAATAAAACACTCATAATCAAAAATCCAATTAAAGCCAGAATCGCCTCAGGAGAACCAATATCCCCCATTTGCAAAGAATTTGCCTTCTCGCTAGCTACTACTAATCCAGCGTTACGAAAACCAATTAACGCAATAAACAATCCTACCCCTGCACCGATTGATAGTTTAATAGCAGGCGGCATCAAACGAACAATTAACTGCCTTAAGCCTAAAACGGTAAACAATAAGAATAGCATACCGGAAATAAAAACCATTCCCATACCTGTTTGCCAAGGAATCTCTTCAGCTGTCACAAGCGTTACAGCTAGAAACGCCACTGATCCTAGCCCAGGTGCTAAAGCAAAAGGACGGTTAGTAAATAAGCCCATAATAATCGTTACAATACCAATCATTAAAATCGTAGCAACCGTAACAGGCCCCTTCGGCATGCCCGCTCCTGCTAACATACCTGGTACAACAATTAAGACATAAAGCATCGTCATAAATATAGTCAATCCGGCCATGATTTCCGTGCGGTTATCCGTTTGGAAAGATGATAATTTAAATAAACGTTCGATAACCGAATCTTTTGGTTTACTCATAAATAAATCCTCCATATTTTCATTTTAATAGTGAAGAATTTTGCTCGAGATAAACTCCACTTTTATAACTTAAATGAAAATAGGAGGAATTTCAATAGTTTTTCCGAAAAAACTCAATGAAAACCGAAATATAAATAAAATACATAAAATAATGTTCGTTTTTTTACAATTGTTTCACTGCGAAAATAATAAGCAATAACCAAGAAACTAAAAAGGCTACTCCGCCAAAAGGAGTTATAGCACCAAGAATTTTAATGCCTGATGTACTCAATATGTACAAGCTTCCTGAAAATAGGACAATGCCAATGCACATCAACCATCCTGACCACGATAAAAGTGAAGAAGCTGGAAATTTGCTAGATAAAATCCCGATGATCATCAAACCTAAAGCATGAAACATTTCATATTGAACGCCCGTTTTCCATACCTCTAAGTACTTCGGTGTTAGTTTTTCTTCCAATCCATGAGCACCAAAAGCCCCTAAAGCCACAGCCAAAAGGGCATTTAGAGCCCCTAGAATGATAAATAGTTTCATTTTCAATTGCTCCTTTAATATTTTTAATAATGTACTTATCTAAAAATCAAAAATCGAATCCCCATTAGCTCCATCTTCGCTTTTTGGCGTTTCAGAGTTTAGGATTGCCAGATTATGTACTTCTTTTTGCGGAGTAAGATTTACCTTACTGACCTTTTGTTGATTGATAGAATTTATTGCCGATTTTCCAGAAAGGATGATTTCAGTTAACGTTTTTAGTGCATAAATATGAGCTTGCAATTCGGTATCATTTGACGCAACTTTTGCCTGTTTTAATTCATGTTCCATTTTTTCAAAAATCACATCGTATGAGATCGTCATTTTCTTTTCTCCTATCTCTCAAAATTTCAGAACCCCCACTTCGTTCAAGCGGGGATTCTACTGTTATTCTTTCACTATTATTTGCTTAAACAGTTTTCTTGATTTAACAACCCAGTAAATTGCTCCAATCGCAAAGAGAAGAATAATGAATTCGACTACAAAAATGTTCGTAATCGTCCCTGTTTGGTAAAGCGCCGCCGGAAAATCAAACAGTGCATGGATAACAATTGCCAGTGGGTAATATATCCACTTTTTGCTTGTAATCGCGTATAAAACTAGAACGGAAAGGCCTAAATGAATCGCAATCGCGCTTAATCTTTCAAGGCCACCTAACCAAATTAAATAAGATGGACCAGTAGTCAATTGTTCTTTAATAGGTGCCATCGCTGCACGCATCTGGTCATCAATCATAATTGAATCAAAAGATCCATTATTTATCATAATAGAGTAAACGATCATCATAATACTATTTAGTCCGATCAGTGAAATAGCTTCAAAGCCGCCATGACCAAGCCCAAATGAAAGCCCATCCTTCCATTCGCGAAATTTCTTCAAAGCAAACTTCATAACGATGAATCTGCCCGTCTCTTCAAATAACCCAGCCATCAAGCCGCCATACAACATATAAAGCCATGGATTTTCAAACCATTTCTTTGTCGTCGCATTCCCTAAGAGGAAATAGCCATGAGCGATTTGTTCCAATATCGATACAAACAAGAAAAAGGTTAACATACCAAACAATAGAACCTTTAATGAAATATTGAACCTTCTTTTGAAGAAAATTAACAGAACTACAGGTGTTCCAACAGCAATAAGAAATGTGGCAATGATACCGATCATTGTCGAAGTAGGTACCATCTAAATCCCCCCTCTAAATATTTATTTATGTTAATAAATTGAAACAAAAGAGATTTCAATTATCCAACAAGCGAGTAATATATTTTTCTAGCTTGATCTGGATCCTTCATTCCGTGTATGAGTGCACGACCATCTTTGAAAAACACTGCCCTTAATCCATCCTTCTGAACTGAAACTAGAAACGGATTAGCTCCAACTTCGTATCCCGCTGACCGCCATTGATCAGCTAATTGTTCTAAAGACAGACTTTCATGATTAGCAGGTCTGATCTGAACAGTATCCCTGCCACATAAAACAGCAACCTTAAGACCTGCATCCCTTTCTAAGAAAGGAAAAGTAGGGGCACTTCCACATGATGGACATGCTTCGTCTTTTAAAGCATTCGTCTTTAACGATAAATAGTCATTTTCCCAAAGATCAAAAGAAACATAGGTTTTGCGAACCGCTTCAATATTTCCTGATAAAATTTTTAATGCCTCAGCTCCTTGATGGGCGGTGACCATTTGCACAGTTGGAGCAATAATTCCCGCAGTATCACATGTTTGCCCTTGAAGGGGAAGCCTTTTCAACAAGCATTGCAAACAAGGTGTAGTACCGGGAATAATAGTAAAGCTCATGCCAAAACTCCCAAGGCAAGAACCGAATAAATACGGGATTCTATATTTCTGGGCAATATCATTCAACAAAAAGCGAGTGTCGAAATTATCGGTCCCATCAATTAATAAATCCAGATTAGGCGCTATGTTTTCTAGCATAACAGCATCTGCATGACCGACAATGGCCACTATATCCACATCGCTATTGACAGCGTGAAGTCTTTCCTTGGCAGCGGCAGCTTTAGGCAACTTTTCAGCTGCGTCCTTTTCTGTAAACAAATTTTGTCTTTGCAAATTACTTGCTTCCACATAATCACGGTCAATAAGTGTTAACTTCCCTATTCCCGCTCGAACTAACATTTCAGCTGTATGAGTACCTAGTGCTCCAACTCCTAGAATGAGTGCATGCTTTTTACTAATTTTTTCTTGTCCAACATGACTAATTGGCTTGAATAAAATTTGTCTAGAATATCTTTCGTTCATCGCTAATCGTCCTTACAGATGTTTTTTAAAACTACTAAAATGAATTCTATATTCCATTATGTATTCCCGCTCTAATTAGCCTCCGCTAACAGGTGGTATTAAGGCAATTGCATCGCCATCTTGAATAATCATATCATCTGTAACAAATTCCTCATTTATGGCAACCATAACCCCATCTAAATTACCAAATGTTTCCTGTAATGTTTGGCGCAATTCACTGACAGATTTTCCACTAGCTTCCATTTCAAATTCAGGTTTTCCAGCCTTTTCTTTTAAATGAGCAAATAAAAGCACTTTATTCATGCAAATCTACCTCCTCTGGTTCACCAGTCTTGTACTCCTTCGTTCCCTGTTGATTACCAACCCATTCTTCGCCATCTTCCCAATGCTCCTTTTTCCAAATCGGAACAATTTCTTTAATTCTCTCAATCGCATATCGATTAGCTTCATATGCTTCAGGACGATGTGGGGAAGATACAGCGATAGCTACGGCAATATCGGTAATTTCTAAGCGGCCAATTCTATGGCTGATCGCTACTTGTACTTCTGGCCAGCGTTCTTTCATTTCAGAAGCAATTTGTTCTAACTTTTTCAAAGCCATCGTTTCATAGGCTTCATATTCTAAGTAAAGTGTTTTTCGGCCATGAGTCAATTCCCGGACAGTTCCGATAAAGGTTGTGACAGCTCCTGCTTCGCGGCGAACAACTTTTTGATAAATGTCTTCAATATGGATAGGTTCTTTTGTAATTTCACAGTACATATTACATATTCCTTTCTGCCATTTTCACAGCTTCAAAGTAATCTTCTAATGTATTCATATTCCACACAACTTCTAGATCTTTATCTATTTTATGAAATTTAACATTCAATCGCTCGATCAGTGCTTTCATAGACCGTCTTTCTGTTTCTAATACAGCCTTCACCTGATCAACAATTCGAGCATTATAAATGGAAAATAAAGGATGAGTATGCTGGTCTGTCACAGGAATGACAGCATCACAATCGTATTCTGTCATCATCTTTACCATCTTTAATGCTAGTTCTTGTGCGGCAAATGGCATATCGCAAGCAACAACGAGACAATAACCAGTAGATACTTCTTTTAATCCAGTATACATACCTGCTAACGGCCCTTGTCCACGATATCCGAGAATATCTTCTTTTACTTTAACACCTAGATTTGTATAAGGCGAATGATCGTTTGCAATAAGAATCACTTTTTTCGAAATAGGCTCAAACTCCTTAATTAATCGTTTAATAACCTGTTCCCCGTTTAACTTCATTAATGCTTTATTTTGGCCCATTCGACTTGAGCGTCCACCTGCAAGAATAATTGTGTTCACTTTACAGATTCCTCCAAAAATGGATTTACTAATCCCATTGAGTTCGCTATTCTTACTTATATATCAATTTTGAATTGAGTGATATTCTATGGGAATTATAAAAAAGTTATCTTGGCTTTTACCGATCGTCATCATTTTAATCATGATCTGGATTAAGACGGGAAACTGGATGATCGCTGGACAATCCCCTCTTGCCAATGGCGACAACAAGTACGCCATCATCCTTGGAGCAAAAGTAAATGGAACTGTCCCTTCCTTATCATTACAATATCGTTTAGAATCAGCCCTTGATTATGCAAAACAATACCCCCACGTTACATTTATTTTATCTGGAGGACAAGGACCTGATGAAGATATATCTGAAGCGGAAGCGATGAAACAATATTTACTGGAATATGGAGTTAGCGAAGATCGGCTCATTATAGAAGATCAATCAACTTCCACATACGAAAATATTTCGTTTTCTAAAAAAATGCTGCCAGAATCTATCCGAAACATCACGATTATTACGAGTGATTATCACTTAGCACGATCGAAAAAAATTGCAAACGACCTAGATTTAGAAGCGGATGTTGTTCCTGCAAAAACACCTAAAGTGGTCGAAGCAAAATTAAAGACGCGTGAAAGATTGGCCCTTTTAAAAACAGCCATTTTCGGCAAGTAACGTTTGCTTCCATTATAGCAGAATACCCACATCTGAAGAATTTACAACCTACCCGGAGGAGTTTATATATGAGCATTCTCGTTTTAAAACAATTAGAAAAAAGAATAGAAAACACCTTACTATTTCCTCCATTTGATTTGGAGTTCCAGAGGGGAAAAACAGTAGCCGTCTATTGCCATGCAGAATTAGGCAGCACATTAATACGGATCATTCTTGGAGAGCTTCCTCCTTCTAGTGGGGAAGTTCATTTTGTGGACTCGGACCGTTCGAAGTTTTTCGAGCGGGTTGGTCTTTCTTTAAAGGAAGATGCTTTATACGAAAGATTAACCGCAAAAGAATACTTAATTTTCTTTAAAAAATTATACGGAGCCGAAACAGATGTGAATAAACTACTGGCAAAAATAGGATTAATTGAAAAAAGTAGTGTTCGTTCTGGAAAATTATCTTTCTCTGAAAAAAAGCGGCTCCACTTTGCAAGAGCTGTTTTACATAACCCTGACTTAATAATATTGGAGGAACCAACCCAGGACCTTGATATTGAAAGTACGATCATTCTCCACCGATTAATTGCCAGTCTTGAAGAAAGTGGAAAATCAGTATTCATGACAACGAGTAATTTAGAAAATGCCATTTCTTTCACCTCCCATGTCTTTCGATTAGATGAGAACGGCTTAAAAAAAATCGAAGTGACTGAGGAAGAGGAAATTGCAGAGGAAGTCCCTCCCGTAGAGGAAACGGTGTTGAGCGAAGAAGAAGCTAATGAACCCGAAGCGGAAATTAGTATCCAAATGAACTTCAATAAAATCCCAGCTAAAGTCGAAGATAAATTGATTTTATTTGATCCGACCGAAATTGATTTTATTGAAAGTAATAGCGGTGTCTCGAATTTGAATGTGAAGGGCGAAACATTTCCTTGTACGTTTACACTAAGTGATCTTGAAAAGCGATTGCAGCCGTTTGGATTTTTCCGTTGCCACAGGTCTTATATTGTCAATTTGCAAAAAGTAAGAGAAGTGATTACGTGGACGAGAAATAGCTATAGTTTAATTCTTGATGATAAAAGCAAAAGTTCCATCCCGTTATCAAAGGGTAAGCTTGATGAGTTAAAAAGCATCATTGGAATTTGATTTTCCATGCTCCATTCATCGAAAAAAACGCACCATTCACCCTCCTTTTTACTCCTTCTACCCTTGATTTAATGCGGTTCCGCTGAATTCACCGTAAGATTGGAACAGATACGAAGCAAGGCGGATGAGGGGGACATTAAATTGGAAAAAATTATTGAAGTGAATCAATTAGTGAAGTCTTTTGGAAATAAAACAGCATTAAAAAATGTTTCTTTTGATATTCAAAAAGGAGAAACTTTTGGATTTTTAGGTCCGAGTGGTTCAGGAAAAACAACAACGATTAAAATATTAACATCTCAATTATTACAAACTGCTGGTGATGTGAAAGTATTCGGTCAGACCTTATCTAAAAAGAAAAATCCGGCGATGATGCAGCGGATTGGAATATTAACAGATAATAGTGGACTCTATGACAGACTTTCTATATATGATAACCTACAGCTTTTTTGCCGACTTTACGATGTCGCTGAACAACGTATTGATGAAGTTCTTGATCAAGTAAACCTATTAAAAGATAAGAATACTGTTGTGAAATCATTGTCTAAGGGAATGAAGCAACGCGTAACACTCGCTCGGGCGATAATCCATAAACCAGACTTATTGTTTCTAGATGAACCGACATCAGCGCTTGACCCTGTTAATTCCAAGCATATCCATGAAGGGTTGCGGAAGCTAAATGCGGAGGGGACAACGATCTTTTTGACAACACATGATATGACGGAAGCTGAAGACCTCTGTGATCGTGTCGCTTTCCTTCATAATGGAGAAGTTCAAGCATTGGATACACCGCAAAACTTACGTTTACAATATGCGGATCCATCGATCACAGTACTTTTAAAAGATAAGCAGTCTGTTTCGTTGGAAAAAGATGAAGCTGGGGCTGAACAAATTTATCAATGGATGAAAAACGGAGAACTGCTCTCGATTCATTCGAACGAACCAACTCTAGGTGATATTTTTGTGAAATTAACGGGGAGGGCACTATAATGACATTTTCATTCAAACGCATGAACGCGATTTTTCTAAAAGATTGGAAAGAACTATATAAAAACTCGTATATTATCTTTACATTGGCGATTCCACTCCTTTTTGCTGCGTTAATTGGCAGAATGGGAACAGACGACTCTTCGTCTCTCGTATCTATGCCGATTACGCTTGCTCTAGTCGTCGCAGGTGTCTTCGTTCAAGCGGCGATGATCGCAGAGGAAAAGGAAAAAAGCACATTGCGCGGGCTGCTTCTCTCCCCCGCTTCAACAGCAGAAATTTTCGTTGGAAAAAGCTTGTTAACTGCGCTAATGACAATTTTCGTTATTATTGGTTGTATTTACTTTAGCGATTTTCATGTTACGAATTTACCTTTATTCTCACTGCTCATTGCGATTAATCTCGTATTCTATATATCTATGGGAACGATGCTCGGACTGCTTTCGCGAACTGTCATGGAAACAACAATTATCGGTATGCCTGTCATGTTTATTTTTGGAATGGCTTCGATGTTTGTGTCCATGATCAAAAGTGAAATGATTTTAAAGTTGATTAGCTATCTTCCAAGTGAACTTTTTGCTTCAGCTTGGGTGGCCCTTAGTCAGGGAAAAGGGATTGGAGATATTATGAGTGATGTTCTCATCCTGCTAGTTTGGGCGGTTGTGTCGCTAGTATTGACATTTGTTATTTATGGGAAGAGAAGATTTGATAAATAATTAGAGCAAATGAATACAGAAAAAGGAACAAGGCCTGATCATGGCCTTTGTTCCTCTATTTCAGGGAGTCTATAAATTGATCAAACCTGTTGGCTCATCTTTTTTGCTCATAAAATGATCGTACATGATGAAAGGCTACCCAAAACTGGAGAAGGGCTATAACGGTGAAGAGGCCCTTCCTCAACAGTTTCTTCATGCTTAAACCGCCTTTTTCTGAAAGTAGAGAAGCCCGCAACATAGGAAAATAACGAAACTACCAAGAATGACATAAAGCAAAGTTTCCATTGGGATATAGAAAAACTCATTCCCCTTTCCATCACCTACCGAAAGCATCGTCAAAAGTGGTTGTACCCATGGGTAAAATGGTGAGTACTTTTCTGAGTTAACTACTAATATATTAGGAAGCGTGAAAATTACGTTGACAGCGAGCGGTGCTGCAAAACTTGCCCATGCTGTTGATACCCATAGCTGCAAGGCGACTAGTGGAAGACAAGCTAGCAATCCGCCGAAAGCACCTTTCAAACCGAGCGTCCATGGTATTGGAGAATCAACCCCTTGAACTACCCCTGCCACACACCAGCCGATAAATAGCAGAAGTTGTGTAATCGCTAGGAAGGCCATAACGACCGTACCTTTTGCTAGAAACACTTGCCCCCGTGACACTGGTAAAGCTAAAAGCTGTTTCCACCCACCGCCCTGATGCTCATACCGCGCTACAAAGGCACTAAACACACCTGTTAATAATGGTAAAAATAATAACCCATGAGGAAAAACCATTATTGATAAAAGATAGTGCCACTCGACTCCTTGCATCTCTGATATATTAGCGGTTAGTCCAAAAAAAGTAGACAAGAGCGGACTGACAAAAAGTAAAAACCAAATATTCGATTTCCTGAATTTTAACCATTCAGATTGTATAATTCTTATAAACATTTTACTTCACATCCCGTCTTGTAAAATCCATTGCTGCCATACTCAATAAGAACAGCCCGATCGCTAGTCCCATCCAGGCAAACCAGATTGGTTCATGTACGTCACTCAGTAAAAGCGGCCATTTCCAAAGAAACCAATCAGGAGCTTTATACCCGTACATCGATACAATCGAACCTAAGATCCCGATCGTAAGGGGTACTGCTTGGTTTTTCATAGTAATCGAGAGCCATGTCTGAATGGCGAGAAGTGGCAGAACAGCTAATAATGGATAAAAGCTATTTTCTAAGATTGCTCCAATCGGCATGTCAAAGCCGAATTTTAAACATACTCCAAGAATCACCGTTCCAATGACAACGAGGATACTTGCTACAAGTAATAAAAGTATGTTTAATAAAAACTTTGACGCAAATGCTGAAGATTTTCGTATTGGTAAAGCAAGAAGCTGTTTCCACGAATTTTGTTGATGCTCTAAATTCGCTGTCATCGATGCAATAATAGCCACCCCAAGCATTAATGAAATCGGGAGTAACATATTGATATTTAATAGTAAATCATGCCAAACATCTGATTCGGGCCTTACTAACCAATCATATCGAAGGCCGTAATTAACTCCTTGTAGCGATATCACTCCAAATGGACCAAGGAAGACGAGAAACCAAATCCCCTTTCGCTTCAGTTTTAACAGATCAGCTTTCAAGAGTTTGAGGATCATAGACTCTCCTCCTCCTTGGTCAACTCAAGGAAAATCTCTTCCAATGACATTTTTTGTTCCTCTACCCGATAAACAGATATTCTTTCATGGACTAATGTGGAAACGGCTTGCGCAACGATTCTTTTGTCAGGTTGCTCTAAAAGAAGATGCCCATCTTGATGTTGGACTTGGATTCCATTCGTAAGCAATGTTTTAAATGCAACCTCATTATCATCTGTCGACATTTTGATATACGGATTTGCCCTTTGTCTTAAGACTTCAATGGAGTCTTGAAAAATGAGGGAGCCTTTTGAAATGATGCCAACCTGAGTGGCCATTTGGTCAATCTCACTTAATAAATGACTTGAGACGATAATCGTCACCCCATATTTTTCAGGCAAGCTTTTAATCAATTCACGCATTTCCTGAATACCAGATGGATCTAGTCCGTTTGTTGGTTCGTCCAAAATCAGTAATTCTGGATTTCCTAATAATGATGCAGCAATTCCTAGCCGTTGCTTCATTCCTAACGAGAAGCCTTTCACAGGACGATTCGCTTCGTTCGTTAACCGGACAATCTCCAATACTTCAGAAATTCTTGTTTTCGGTACGTTCAATATTTTTCGAAGCGCCTCTAAATTTTCTTTCGCAGTCAAGTGCCCATAGTAAGACGGAGATTCTACAAGCGAACCAACCTTTTTTAAAATAGACATTTTATTCTTTTTTAAATCTTGGTTAAAAATGCGGATCGATCCATAGGTTGGTTTCATTAGCCCAAGCAACATCCGGATTGTCGTTGTTTTTCCTGCTCCATTCGGACCAAGAAATCCATATATTTCTCCTTTTTTAATTTCTAAATTGACGCCATTCACAACTTTCCGGCCTTTAAATCGTTTTGTTACGTTATTTGTTTGAATTACAAATTCATTCATCTCTTTCACCTCACAGCCAATTTTAAAGATGCAAGGTTAAATCTAAGGTTGGTGGAAGTTTAAATTTTGTTTAAAAATGAAGGCATTCCTAACTTGGCTTTTTATGCTTGAGGAGAATGATTGGTTTTTCACTTTTGCACGATGTATTTCCATGGATGCAACGGGGGACAAAATCAAAATGAACTATTTTCATAATTTCGTCCCTGAGAGGACGGGTGAGGACAAAGTTGTTCTTTTTACTTAGCTTTTGTCTCAGAGGGGATTGATCAGAGACAATTTACTACTTTTTGCTTGGATTTTGTCTCTGAGAAGCTTGATCAGGGACAATTTACTACTTTTTGCTTGGATTTTGTCTCTGAGGCACCCGATCAGAGACAAATCCCTGACTTTTTCCCTGGATTTTGTCTCTGAGACACCCGATCGGAGACAAATCTCTGCTTTTTCCCTGGATTTTGTCTCTGAGACACCCGATCAGAGACAAATCCCTACTTTTTTCCTGGATTTTGTCTCTGAGGTGCTAGCAGCAAGAAAAAGGCAGCTCCTTAAGAGACTGCCCTTTTCCCTGAAATAGTGATTACTGTACCATTTTTGTTTGCTTCAATGTCTAGTTTCAATTTCATTTCTTGGAGCATGAGGGTCACGATGGCCATGCCGATTCCGACTCCCTTGTTGTCTGACGCTTTTCCAAAACCAGGTCCGCGATCTTTAATGATGATTTGGAATTGTCGCTCTGTCACAGCCCCCGTAATACCAATAAATTGCCCATCCTTTGCATGACGGATAATATTTTGAAATAGGTTATCAAGCACACGCTCGAGCCAGCTTGGGTCAGTAACCCATTCTAGCCTTTCAGGAAGGTCAATCTCAATAATAAATCCTTCTTTTTCAAATGTCGGATACCAAGATGCTGCAATCGTTCGGACAATACGCATGAGATCCAATTTTTGCGGGTGATACGGATATTTCTTTGTCGTCAATAATGTGTAAGATAGGAGATTATCGATTAATTGACCAAGATACGTAATTTTATGATCAATCAGTGCTAGCGATTCCTGCCCTTGCTCAGTCAACTTTTCCTTTTTCAAGGAATATAGCTGTCCCCTTAATGTTGTAAGCGGCGTCCGTAAATCATGGGAAAGATTGGCGATTAACTGGCGGCGTAAATTTTCCTCCTCTGTTTGTTGCTTACGGCTTTCCTCCAATCTTTGCACCATATGATTAAAGGACTGCTCCAGCTGGCCAATTTCATCTTTCTTGCGGGTTACGATCTTTTCCGGTATCCCATCTTCGCCTTCCTTTTCCATCGTTCTTTGCAGGTTCAATAACCGCTTTCTCATCCGGTAAAAGAACAACCATGATATAAAAATAAAGAAGAGAAACAATCCTAACATGCTCGCATAAAACAAGTAATAATAGCGATTAAGCAATTGGATTCCAGGCGCGTCTAATTCTACCCTAGGAATTTGAAAAACGATAAAACCTTTGTCTTTTTGTTCACCAATAAAAGCAACAGATGTAAAAGGATCTGAATCATAGCTTTTTTTCATAAATTCAACCGTATAGGCGGAAGTCCATTCTGTAGGTAAGTCCGTACGTTCTGGCAAAGAATAGATTAACTTCCCTTCTGAGTCTACCCAAAAAACAGAAGATTCTTTGTATAAGTTTTGAAATTGCTCCATTTGTTTTTCAATTTCATTTGGGTTAGCCATCCCCATTTTGTTGGCTTCTTCATGCCATAATTTTTCCAAGTCATTTCCATTAATCGTGTCCTTCTGTTCAGCAAATGAATACCAAATTACGGACGTCATCGGAATAATAATCGGTAAAAATAATAAGGCGATAAAAATAATAATCAAATAACGCAATAAAAGAGAGTGCCGGAAGTTTAAAATGTTACGCCATTTCATGTTTTTAACCGGTAGCCTAACCCACGGATTGTTTGAATAATCGTTGGCTGTGCTGGATCCCTTTCAATTTTCTCACGTAAATAGCGAATATGAACCATAAGTGTTTTATCACCGTCTATGTACGACTCCCCCCATACCCCTTCGTACAATTGCTCTTTTGTCAAAATTTGATTTTGGTGACGAAGTAAATACTGAAAAATTTGATACTGTTTTCCCGTCAGGATGATTTCTTTCTTTTCTTCGTAATCAAGAATTCTGTTTTCTATCGGAAAAATATCTAAATGACCAATTCTAACTTTTTCTAAACGATTGCCCTGAAATCTCCGTAGCAATACATCGATTCTTGCGACCAATTCTTCAGGATAAAACGGTTTGGTCAAGTAATCATCGGCAAATTCTAATCCTTGAAGGCGATCTTCAACTGAAGTCCGCGCTGATAGCATGAGGATTGGAAGTTCGGGATTTTCCATTTTTAACCTTTTGCCCACTGAAAAACCATCAAGTCCAGGAAGCATGACATCTAAAATAGCGATATCAGCATTCATTGCTTTTTCTATTGCTCCTTCACCTGAAGAAAGCCAGTTTACATCATGGCCCTTTTCTTGTAAAACATCGATGACCCACTTGCTAATTTCCAAATCATCTTCAATATATAAAATTTTCGCCATCCTATCACCTACTCTTCAAGTTCTCTTTTAGTATAGTATAGTTAGCAAAATTAGACATTGCTCGATTAAAAATCTTTTATTCGAGTTTGGATTGGTATATCCTAAAATAAAACATCAAAGCACAAGACTAGGAGGTAATATTTATGGCAATGAAAAAAGTTTTGACACTCGCTGGTTCTGATTCAAGCGGTGGTGCTGGAATACAAGCAGATTTAAAAACATTTCAAGAACATGGCGTATATGGAATGAACGCCTTAACTTCGATTGTCGCGATGGATCCTGATAACGGATGGAATCATGAAGTATTTCCGATCGATGTAAACACGGTAGAAAAACAACTTAACACGATTCTATCAGTCGGAATCGATGCAATGAAAACAGGAATGCTTGGTTCTGTAGAAATTATCGAGCTTGGTGCCCGTAAAATGGATGAGCATAAGCTTGAAAATATCGTCATTGATCCTGTCATGGTTTGTAAAGGCGAAGATGAAGTTTTGCAGCCTGAAAACACAGATGCGATGCGCGAATTACTCATACCTCGTGCTTTAGTTGTGACACCAAACCTTTTTGAAGCTGGACAACTTGCCAAAACAGGCCCCGTTAAAACGATTGATGGCATGAAAGAAGCCGCAGCAAAAATTTATGAGCTCGGTGCCAAAAATGTCGTTGTAAAAGGTGGAAAGGCGCTTGCCCACGATAAAGCCATTGATTTATTCTACGATGGAAAAGAGTTTATTCTCTTAGAATCGGACAAACTAGAAACTACGTACAACCATGGAGCTGGCTGCACATTTGCCGCAGCTATAACAGCTAATCTAGCTAATGGAAAATCTGTAAAAGAAGCTGTTTCAGAAGCAAAAACCTTCGTTACTGCCGCAATTAAACATGGTTGGAAATTGAATCAATATGTTGGTCCCGTCATGCATGGTGCGTACAATCAATTTGGTGAAAAATAATACAAATGCCCGGGCAAGAGATGTTCTCTTCCGGGCATTTCTTTTAGATAGTGCAGCTCTTTTGAAGAGAGAGAGGTGAGGTCATGTGGACGTTATTAATCACGATGGTTGAAAGAATTGGCATCATCGTAACAATTGCTTTTGTTTTAACGAGATTACGTTTTTTTCGAGACATGATTTATCAAGAACAATTGCAGCAAAAGCAATTGGTGACAGCTACCCTCTTTTTTGGCTTCTTCGGCATTATTGGAACTTATACAGGATTAAATCTTGAAATGAACAGCTTACAATTTAGCAGTTGGACATTTGATTTAGCTTCCGATGAGGCGCTTGCTAATTCTCGTGTTATTGGTGTAGTACTTGCAGGCCTCCTCGGTGGATATCGTGTCGGATTGGGTGCTGGTATCATTGCTGGTATTCATCGTTTTACATTAGGTGGATTTACTGGGCTTGCCTGCGGTCTTTCTTCCATTATCGCAGGGCTTCTTGCGGGTCTATTCCATCGCAAGGACAAGCATGTCAAACTATCAACAGCCTTTCTGCTTGGTGCTTTAGCAGAAGCTTTTCAAATGGTTATCATCTTGCTCATTTCTCGCCCTTTCTCAAACGCATCGGCATTAGTTGAATTGATTGGATTGCCGATGATTTTTGCTAATGGAACAGGTTGTGCACTCTTTCTGCTCGTTATTAAAAGTGTTGTAAATGAGGAGGAAAAAGCCGGTGCTCTCCAAGCTCAGAAAACATTAAGGATTGCAGACAAAACTTTGGCTTATTTACGTAAAGGCTTGAATAACCAGTCCGCTGAAGCAGTGTGTAAAATTATTCTTACGGAGATTCACGCTAGTGCAGTGGCTATGACGAACTCTAAGGAAATTCTAGCTCATGTCGGCTTAGGGTATGATCATCATCGAACCGATAGTCCTATTCAAACCAAAATTACGAGAGAAGTTCTTCAAAAAGGTGAAATTATTGTTGCCAACCATAATAAAATACACTGTCGTGAAGAAGGTTGCCCTCTCAATGCAGCTGTCATTGCTCCTCTTAAGCAACGGGGACAGACGATTGGAACATTGAAATTTTACTTCCAATCTGAGAAGGAAATTTCCAATGTCGTACTAGAATTAATTTCTGGCCTAAGTTCAATGATCAGCAATGAGTTGGAAATTTCCGCAGCAGATCAAGTGTACCAATTAGCGAAAGAAGCAGAAATTAAAGCATTACAAGCACAAATTAGCCCGCATTTTTTATTTAACTCCCTAAATACGATCGTTTCCCTTGTACGCATTGATCCTGCTAAAGCACGAAAATTGCTTGTTACATTATCACAATACTTGCGACAGAATTTATCGGTTACAACGCAAAGTATGACCGTTTTAGAAGAAGAACTACGGCATGTAAAAGCTTATTTATCCATTGAACAAGCAAGATTTGTGAATAAATTAGATGTTATTTATCATATAGATAAAAATGTCTTGTCTCAAAAAATCCCCCCTCTTACCTTACAACCACTCGTTGAAAATGCAATAAAGCATGGATTTAAGAATAAAGACAACGACTGTAAAATTAACATTATGATTCAGAGGGAAACGGATACAATAACGGTAAAAATTATCGATAATGGGCAAGGAATGGCCAAAGAACAACTGGATAAACTTGGGGTTGCGCCAATCCAATCCGCCCAAGGAAGCGGCTTAGCTATTTATAATGTTAATCGACGTTTGACAATGGTTTTCGGGAACAAGTCAGCACTAAAAGTTACAAGTGCACCAAATAAAGGAACAGAAATCACTTTTTCTATTCCGTATGAAGAGGAAAATGTAAATTGAAAAAAGCAATTCGCTCCTTACTTGTTGATGATGAATTATATAGTCGGGATGAACTAAAACATTTATTGCAAGTTCATCCTTCCATTCAAATTATTGGTGAAGCGGACGCAGGCGACACAGCTCTTATGAAGTGTATGAAGCTGGAACCAGATGTTGTTTTTTTAGATGTTGAAATGCCGCGGATGAACGGCATGGAAGTAGCTCAAGCATTGCAAAGTTTAAAGAGTATTCCTGAAATTGTCTTTGCGACTGCTTATTCACAGTTTGCAGCAGAGGCTTTTCGCTATAATGCTTTGGATTATTTATTAAAGCCCTATGATGAAGAACAATTAGCGGAAACAGTCAAGCGAATAGAGGAGAAATTCACTGCTCCAGTAGAACACCAGAAGCCAACTGGAAAACTTGCTGTTGAAAGTGATGGGGAAATTAGTTATTTAGAACCTGCTGAGATTCTTTACTTGTCTCGAGACGAAAGATTAACAAAAATCGTGACAAAAACAAAAGAGTTTGAAACAAAAACATCTTTAAAAGATTTAGAGAGTCGCCTACATTCCTTCCATTTCTTTCGAATCCATAAAAGCTATCTTGTCAATCTTGATTATGTTTTACGTTTGACGCCTTGGTTCAACGGCGCTTACCAATTACAAATATCTGGGGTAGAAGAGTCTTTACCTGTAAGCCGAAACTATGTCAAATCATTAAGAGCCAGATTAGAACTTTAACCATTTTGCCTGCATCTTAATCTCACATATATACATCTTAATTCAGCTTTTCTACTCCTTAATCCAAAAGGCACCCACCCCCGGCTCTTTTTACTATAATGTGTGTAAACGTATTCAAATTCTCTTAAAAAGAGTGCAAGCTCCTAACTAATGGAGCAAGACAAAAGTAAAGGAGAGAGGAACGATGTATACATTTATCGGGGGAATTGTCCTTTTAATTATAGGTTATTTTACGTATGGTAAGTTTATAGAAAAAATGTTTGGTGTAAAAGAAGATCGGGCTACACCTGCATATGTTAACAATGATGGAGTCGACTATCTACCAATGAGTACAGCGAAGAACTCTCTCATTCAGTTGTTAAATATTGCTGGGACAGGCCCCATTTTCGGTCCAATTATGGGAGCGCTTTATGGACCTGTTGCATTTGTCTGGATTGTGATCGGTTCTATCTTTGCTGGTGCCGTTCATGATTATTTAACAGGGATGATTTCGATACGAAATCGCGGAGCTCATCTTCCTGAACTAGCAAGCAAGTTTTTGGGAAAAAGTATGAAGCATATTGTAAATGCCTTTGCTGTACTTCTTTTGCTTTTGGTCGGTACTGTATTCGTATCCACTCCAGCAGACTTATTGCATGTGTTAATGAATGGAAAGATTCCATTAGGAATTATTATTGCAGCAATTTTTATTTACTACATTTTGGCCACACTTTTACCGATTGATAAAATTATTGGTCGCCTTTATCCATATTTCGGTGCTTTATTAGTTTTGAGTGCAGTTGGCGTTGGAATTGGCATTGTCGTAACAGGAGCTCCAATTCCAGAATTATCCCTGAAGAACTTCCATCCTGATAATGCGCCAATCTTCCCGCTTATTTTCTTTACGATTACATGTGGGGCACTATCTGGATTCCATGCAACCCAAACACCGATGATTTCTCGAACAACACAAAAAGAGAAACATGGGAGAAAAATTTTCTATGGAATGATGATTGCAGAAGGTATTATCGCGATGATTTGGGCAGCCGCTGCTATGAGTCTATTTGATGGGTATGGTGGTTTGAATGAAGTACTTGCTGCAGGCGGTCCTGGTGCAGTCGTCAGTCAAGTATCTACTTCGATGTTAGGCGCCATTGGTGGGACCCT
This sequence comes from Bacillus niameyensis, assembly GCF_001375535.1. Taxonomy (GTDB): domain Bacteria; phylum Bacillota; class Bacilli; order Bacillales; family Bacillaceae_C; genus Lederbergia; species Lederbergia niameyensis. The sequence continues at coordinate 3,336,326 of NZ_LN831197.1, read as the reverse complement.
GGCTGTTTTGGGTGTTGTTGTTCTTCCAATTACATCCGGAGATACAGCATTCCGCAGTGCAAGGATGATCATTGCCGAGTATTTAAAAATTGCTCAAAAGAAATTTTCTAGCCGTTTATGGATTGCTTTACCACTGTTCGTTGTCTCCGTTTTACTCACACAAATTGATTTCAACATTTTATGGAGATATTTTAGCTGGGCCAACCAAGCTACAGCTGTCATTGCTTTATTCGTTGGTGCGATGTATTTATACATTGCCAAGAAAAATTATTGGGTATCGCTCGTACCTGGAACGTTCATGCTTGTAATGGTTTTAACTTATATCCTTAATGCAAAAATTGGCTTCGGCCTATCAATGACAACATCGTGGATTGTCAGCTTTATAGGATCCGCTATCTTATTGATCATGTTCTTTTTTGCAGCAAGAAAAGCAAGGGCTAACAACCTACCGTTGGAAGAGGATATCTCTAATTGGAATAACGCAGCGTAGTTTAGTGAAAGACCTTCTTCTATACCTACTGTTTTCTTGGACTCCATGACTTATAGGGCATCATGGAGTCCTATTGATTACTATTTTCTTCGTTCCAATCATTTTTTCTGATGTCATGACCTTCGTATGACAACTGTCCATTAATCACTTACCTTTCCAGTTTTACCGTGTAGCATAGCTCCAACTGGATCCCTTCAAAACATTTTTTTCGTATTCCCTCATTTTTTTTAGTATATTATTTTATAGGAAGGAGGCATGATTTAATGGAAAAAATTCAGATTGAGAAAGTCCAACAATTGATCAATCAGTTTGCATCTAAGCAAGTTTATATACATTTAGAAACTACTAACGGAGCCTATGCTTCACATAATAATGAATCCTTTTTTTCGGCAGGAGCTTATATTCGCAATGCCGAGGTTACTTATGAACATGGAAAAATTGTCGGAGAAGGCCCTTTTCGAGTTGGCTTAAAGCTTCCTATTGGCTGGATTTATGCAGAAGGTTTGACCCATTTTGAGCTAGATGAAGAAGGAAGACTGCTACTTGCAGGACATGGATATGATGGAAAATTGGCTGTTGCCCTAGAAATTAGCACAACACCATTCGAATAAACAAGAAAGGAGCTACGACTATGGAAAAAGAACGTCATGTATTAGTTATATTTCCCCACCCAGATGATGAAGCTTTTGGTGTATCAGGAACAATGGCCAGCCATGTGAAAAATGGCACACCTGTTACATATGCTTGTTTAACACTTGGAGAAATGGGAAGAAACTTAGGTAATCCGCCATTTGCAACAAGGGAATCACTACCGAAAATTCGGAAGGCTGAACTTGAAGCCTCTGCAAAAGCAATTGGCGTAACTGATTTACGAATGATGGGCTATCGGGATAAAACATTGGAGTTTATCAATGATGACGAACTGACCAATATGGTATCTGAATTAATTGATGAATTGAATCCATCTCTTATCATTTCATTTTATCCAGGTTATTCCGTTCATCCAGATCATGAAGCAACTGGACGTGCGGTTGTTCGGGCTGTTCGTAAAATACCAGTGGAAAGCCGGCCGAAGTTATATTGTGTTGCTTTCGCAAAAAATCATGAAACAGAAATTGGTGCTCCAGACATTCATCATGATGTCAGTGATACTTGGGAGCAAAAATTTGGAGCATTAAAAGCGCATATTTCCCAGACTGCCTGGATGCTGGCAGACTTAGAGAAAAAGATTGCTGATGAACAACCTGAATTGTTGGACCATTTTAAACTGGAACGATTTTGGACTTATGATTGGAATAATGACAAAGTTTTATAGAAAAACCTGAGGGTGAAAAAATCCCCCTCAGGTTTTTTGCTTTTAACTTTTCCCTTTTATACAATGGAAAAATAAAAGTGATTTCTTACGGTTTTGATTTAAATAGTAAAGTTCTAAAATTTATGTCTAATTTTGGGTGTTTCCTGCTTTTCACCGCTTTGCAAAAGATCAATAACGACTCTGTGCTCCTTTATTGTACGCTCCAACTGATTCATTCCACTTCTCATTTCCGTTGCAAGATTGTCGAGTTTTAACTCCATTCGATCCTGCCCGGCTTTTAGCTCCTTGATATCTACGCGAGTTTCTTCTTGGCTTCTCTTAAGATCCTTGATATCCGTACGTATGTCCTGAATCTCTTCCCTTAATAATGAGCGCAACATTTCTTTTAATCCGTCCATGTCATCACCCCTATTTATTTTATCCAGTATAGCACATTTTACCTATGGATAGGACAGGTTTAGACAAGCTTCCGAATCAAATATTTTCCTGTTTTAATGCATCAATAATATTTTCCTTTTTCACCTTCGAAGTCGAATACAGCATCGAAATCCCCACAATTAGAAAGACTGCGATGATGACATACAAAATATCCATCCATGGTAAAGTAAATGCATAATCAAAACTGTTTCCTAATGCTCTATGCATAAGAAGCATCACGCCAATACTAAGCGGTAGTCCATATAGAAGGGCTTTGATACCATAAAAAATACTTTCATAATTAATCATTTGATTAAAACCCTTTGGTGTCATCCCCATCGATTTCAACATTGCAAATTCACGTTTTCTAAGAGCGATGCTCGTCGAAATTGTATTTAAAATATTAGCAATGGAGATAAGAGTGATTAATGCGATAAACCCATACGTAAAGACTGACATGAGCAACACCATTTGTTCGTCTTGTTGGCGGATTTGGTAAACTTTGAAAATATAGTGTTTAATTTCTTCCAATTCCTCAATTTTTTTCCCCGTTTTGATTGGGTCTTTACTATTCAAATAAAGAGATGGCCGGTTTGCCGATTCAAGGAGAGCACCTTTACCTAGTTTGTTAAAGGTTGATTCAGAAACAATAATGTTCAAGCCGCCTAAGCTACCATACATTCTTCCCATTGGCTTTTTATCGGTTAATGCAGCAACTGTCACTTGATCAATAAACGTTTCTTTCTCTGTTTCCCAATCAGTCAAATAAAGGTCCAGTTTCTCCCCAACCTTCGAATGAATTGCTTTTGTTTCCACATATTTTCCAGCTGCCGCGTCTTCATATTTAATCGTATCGATAACTATCGCTGTCAAATTATTTTGAAGCTCATCATAATTAGCGCCTACTTCTTCTGCATATAACTTCATGCTTTCATCATCCAAAGCAAAAAGGTCGATATAATAAGGATATTCGCCTTCCTTAAGCTGATCATTAAAATATTCCTCTTCGCGCAATGGATCTGCTGTCGCATCTTTATCAACCCAAGTCGATAAATTCGATACCTCTGTCATGACATTATACTTTGTTACATCGTCCATCGCTAAAATGGACTCTAAAAACCGATCGTCTCCTTCATGACCCAACTCTACCATTAAATCAAAATTTATATCTTTCTGCGAAAGGCTTAGTGACTTTTTCAAATTATCCGTAAAAAAGGAGACAGATAAAAAGAGAATAATACTAATGACAAGAGAAAAGACAGTTGCTTGGTATCGCCGTTTATTCCGCTTCAAGTTTTTCAAACCGATTTCTGCTTCAATTCCAAATAATTTTCGAACGAGTTTCGAAGTTTTTACTGCTTTCCCTGTTAACTTCACATCAGCCGTTTGCCGAATGGCATCAATAGCAGAAATTCGGGATGCCCTTCTCGCAGGTATAAAAGTTGAGATAAAAATCGTGATTATCGAGACAATAACAGCAACAAGGATGGAACCTGGCGTAACTGTTACCATCAGCTTCTCACTCACACCGAGAGATCCTTGAATAATAGTGTTAATAAAGGCAAAGGTAATTCCCATTCCCAAAAGCCCGAAAATAAATCCTAAAGGAATACTGATAAGTCCGATAACTGCTCCTTCGAAAAATACAGAATTCCTTTTTTGCTGTCTCGTCGCTCCGATACTCGAAAGCATTCCTAAATGGCGGGAACGCTCGGAAACCGAGATTGCGAATGCATTATAGATCAACGATACAGAACCAACGATGATGATCGCCATAATAATAGCGGTTAAGGAATAAAGGGTCGTACGCATTCCTTCATTTTTAATGACACCATAATAACGAAGAAGATTATTATTGAACTGAACTTCCTCTATCTTATTTTTCTCAGCTAATTGTTGCCCGTGCTCAAATAACGAACCTTTCACTTTCTTTAAGACGACAGATGCATTAACAACCTCATTTGGCTCTAATTGGCTTTCATCAAGGTAGGAAACAGCTGTATAGCCTGGTGCCCATGCCATTTCCCATCTTGGAACTTTAATCGTACCGACGACCGTTAATTCTTTTGTAACAGTATCTTGTAATTCTTCCGCCATTTCACCTTTCTCATCTATTTCCAATGACCAGGATTGATCTAACGGCTCAGTCATTTCTTTATTGTGAGATATTCGCCTTCCTACATCCAGCTTGATAACATCACCAATTTGATAGTCTACCTTAGCACTCTTGGCGATATCCTCGGAAATGGCAATTTCATTTTCTGCTTGTGGCAATCGACCTGAACTCAACTCAATCGGAAATTGCTCGAATCCAAGCTTGCTATATTCCTTTATATATAAATATGGTTTATTTTCATTTTTACCGCCTTCTAAAAGGGCAAAACCGAGCTCCCTGGAGAGAACTAACTTTTCCGTATCCTCATCTTTCTTAATCGCTTGTATTTGTTCAGGATTTACATCTTTATAGAGTACATGCCATTCTCCACTATCTGCAATTTCTTGTCTCTTCAATAAATCCATAAAAGAGACGCCGATTGTGGCAACAGCCGTGAGCATAGCCACAGAAATGATAACTCCCATAATTGTAACAAGTGTTCGCCGTTTATTTTCCTTTAAATGACGAAGTGTTACCTTATTAACGATATTCATGGACGAACCACCTCGTCCTTAGTAATCTTACCGTCTCCAATCGCGATGACCCTGTCCGCTTGCAAAGCAATTCGTTCATCATGAGTAATAACGATTAGCGTTTGGTTATATGTTTTATTAAACATTTTTAGTAGATCGATAATCTCACTACTATTCTTACTATCCAAGTTACCAGTCGGTTCGTCCGCCAACATTAGTGCAGGATTACAAATCAAGGCTCTACCAATAGATACCCGTTGCTGCTGTCCTCCTGAAAGCTGGTTCGGTAAATGACTTAGCCGCTCCTCCAGTCCAAGACTTCCGACAATATCATTGAATTGTTTTTTATCTACCTTATGTCCATCAAGTAAAAGTGGTAATGTAATATTTTCTTCCACTGTTAAAACCGGGATTAAGTTGTAAAATTGATAGATTAGGCCGATCTGCCTTCTTCTAAAGATAGCAAGTTGCGTTTCATTTAAGTTATAGATTTCGGTGTTATCAACAAGCACTTTTCCACTTGAAGGCCGATCAACCCCACCAAGTAAATGAAGAAGTGTTGACTTTCCAGATCCTGATGGACCGATGATCGCCACAAACTCTCCTTTATTAATAGAAAAAGACACATCATCTAAAGCTTTAACTGCAGTATCACCTTTTCCATAAACCTTTGACAAATGCTCAATTTTTAAAATTTCCATTACGAAACCTCCATACTTTTTACTGTTAAATACAGTTTATCTAGAGAACATTACTTTCAAGTGACTCTTAAGTGACATTTTAGTCATTTAACAGTAGCTCTATTAATTAGACGAATGATAATGAAGGTCCACTACAGTTTCATTGCACAAATAGCCACCCTTAAAAACCAAGGGTGGCTGTGTTTAAATAAAAATTAACATTATCTTAAATGATTTGTTTATAAAACTTCAAATGAAATTGTGTTCCTTTTCCAGGATTACTTTGTACATCAACTGCACCATTCTGCCCAGTTACTATACTGTGAGCCATAGCTAGACCAATTCCAATACTCTCTTCACTGGCGTTTTTTCCCTTATAAAAACGTTTAAATATATAAGGTAAATCTTCCTTTAGGATTCCTTTTCCGCTATCCTCAATGACAATCTCAGTAAATAACGTGTTTTCTGAATAAGTGATGTCGATCTTTCCGCCTTCACTTGTATGTTCTACACAGTTTTTCAAAATATTGATTAGGGCCTCTACTGTCCAATTAAAGTCTCCACGGAAAGTTGCGGTCTTCTCCCCAGTAATTGAAACTGTTTGCTCTTTAATATCAATCGGGATCATAACAGGTTCCAAAGCCCTTTGAATTAACTTTTCAACTTGAATCGAATCTTTTTTAAACTGAACTGTCCCCGCATCAATCTTAGATATTTTTAATAACGATGAAACAAGCCATTCTATGCGCTCCAATTGGACTTGAATATTATGAACAAATTCCGATCGTTTCGCTGCTGGAAGATTCTCTTCACTCAATAAATCCGCCATCACTGTCATAGACGTAAGCGGAGTTTTAAGCTGATGAGAGATATCTGAAATTGCATCCATCAGGCGAATTTTATCTTGTTTTAATAGTGCTCCTTGCTCAGATAGCATCATTGTCACTTTATAAATGTCATTTTTAAGGATACTGAGTTCCCCTTCTCGATTATCTCGAAGGTCTAATGAATAATCTCCAGCCGTGATTTTCCGCAAAAAGCTAGAAAGTTTTTCAATTTCACGATAGCGCCAGTTAGTAAAAAATATGCAGCTCGCTGTTAGCAAAATAGATGTAACGAATACTATAATTGCGGCTGCAACTGAGAAAAAGCTAGCAACGGTGACTGCGATAAAACTGATGGATCCCATCACTAATAATAAAATTTGGATTTCCCGATTACGAATCATGCTAATCCCCAATCTTGTAGCCTAAACCGCGTACTGTTTTAATAATCTGTGGATTCTGTGGGTAATCCTCCAACTTTTCCCGCAGTCTTTTTATATAAACAGTCAATGTATTATCATTCACAAAATCCCCAGCCACATCCCAAATTTGTTCCAGCAATTGGCTTCTTGATAGAACCTGTCCAATATGGTTGGCGAAAATAAGCAGCAAACGGTATTCCAATGCTGTCAACACAATTTCCTCACCATTTTTATAAACCTTTCCTTCTAAAAGGTTTATGCGGATATTCTCAATTTCCACGATTGACTTAGTTTGCGGTTGCTTGTTATATCGTCGCAACACAGACTTAATTCGCGAAAGCAACTCCCTAACTCGAAAAGGCTTAGTAATATAATCATCCGCTCCCATATCAAGTCCCATAACCACATTCACTTCATCATCAATTGCAGTTAAAAAGATGACCGGGATGTCACCACGTTCCTTCACCATTTTGCATAAATCATAACCACTTCCGTCAGGCAGCGACAAATCAAATAAGCATAGTGCAATTTGGTCCAATTTTTCGGAAATAACCTTTTTCGCAGAAGTAGTATCGTAACAAAGAATTGTTGAAAATTGATCCTGCTGAAGCGAATACTCTAATCCAGAGGCAATCGTTTTATCATCTTCCACAAGTAAAATTTTCATTTTCTAATCCATCCTAATGTTCTTTTCCTTATTTTCCGATGAATACCTATAAACTGCAACCATATTGTAGTAAAAAAAGAAACTGGTCACCAAAATGACCAGTTTAACTTAGGGCCTTCATGATCGCTTTTGCAACCCCATCATTATCATTTGTAGTTGTTTCATAGCGACATACTTTTTTGACCTCTTGTTCAGCATTTCCCATCGCAACTGAATAACCGGCAATTTCCAACATAGAGAGATCATTATAATTATCACCTAATGCCATCGTTTCAGAAAGGGAAATTCCCGATTGTTCCGCGAACCACTTTAGAGCTTTCCCTTTTTGTGCATCAGCATGTGTTAATTCAATATTGTGTCGTCCAGATGACGTGACATGAATCCCTGCAATTTTTTCAAGTTGCCTGCTTGTTTTCTTTAATAATTGTTCATCTTTGCAGAAGGCTAAAAACTTATAAATGCTACAATCATCAGCATTAAAAATTTCACCATAATCGTCCACAATATTAATCGAACGTTTGGAGAACGTTTCTTGTATAGACTGGCGTATTTCCTCGATATTTTCGGTCGGATCAGCAGTATGATAAATATCAACAATAGCTTCAATTCCACGCTGAACATCTTTTGTGAAATTACCTGCTGGAGTATACAATTCAAAATAGATATCTGCCGCTTGAAAGATCTGGGCAATTTCCTCGGAGACTGTCCCATTCATTCCGATCGACTGTAAAACCTTACCATTCTTATCCCGTATTTCTGCACCGTTCACACAAATAGCTGGACAGTCGACCCCTGCCTTATCAAGTACAAATCGAGCCTCTTCCCAGGACCTGCCAGTCGCAACAAGAAACTCAATTCCATGCCCTTGTGCTAATAAAATCGCATCCTTTGTTGATTGACTTATTTCGTGGCTCGCATTTATTAAAGTTCCATCCATGTCTGATGCAATACATTTAATCATTTTCTAGCTCCTTTTTTCCACTTTCTACTGTTAAAAACAGTCTAACGAAAATAGATAACGATTGCAAAAAGAGGATTGCAAAGCATATAGGTATAAAGAACTATATTAAAACTTGGGCCCTGGAAATCCTTCAGTATTCAAGATAGGTATGTTTAAATGAAACCCATGTGTTAATGTTTGAAGCCTTTTTAAAAGGTTACTAGAATGCCGTAATCTTTTCGCAAATCAAAAAATAAGGGAAGTTGAAAGGGGATAGCATGAATAAAAAAGAGGGAAAATCTAAACCACATCATAATATAGTTTTTTTGGTTTCATCTATTTTTATTACAATCGTTGTTTTATTTGGAGCTATTTGGCCAAACACATTTGCCAAAGGTGCAGGAAAGGCATTTGATTTTACAACCTATGCATTTGGCTGGTTCTATTTACTAGCAGTCTTGTTTTTTATCATTTTCTTGTTTGTTTTGGCCTTTAGTAAGTATGGAAAAATGAAATTAGGGCCTGATGACTCAACCCCTGATTATCCTTTTTATACATGGGTTGGCATGCTCATGTCATGTGGACTCGGAATCGGTCTTGTTTTTTATGGAATTGCAGAACCGATGAGCCATTTTTACACAAGTCCTTTCTATGGAGAGGAAGCGCTCACAAGGGAAGCGGCCCGTACCGCGATGGGATATTCCTTTTTTCATTGGGGAATGAGCCAATGGGCTATATTTACAGTCGTTGGACTTGCGGTTGGATTTTTTCAATTCCGTAAAAAAGAGGACGGATTGATCTCAACAACATTAAAGCCGCTTATTAAAAAACGTCGCGGCTCAAAAACTTTAAAAAGGGTCATTGACATTTCCGCTGTTATTGCGACTGCGGTTGGCGTGGCTACCTCATTGGGCCTCGGAATCATGCAAATCAATGGCGGATTGAGTAGTGTGTTTGGTATAAGTAATAACGTTACAACCCATCTTATTATAGTTGGGGTCATGCTTTTACTCTACCTCGCCTCCTCCCTTTCTGGATTGGATCGCGGGATTAAATGGTTAAGTAATATAAATCTTACCCTTATGTTCATTATCATGTTTTATATATTTGTAACGGGCCCTACCGTCTTTATTCTTAATACGTTTGTTCAAGGGTTAGGCGATTATGTCAATCACTTTATTGAATATAGTTTAAGATTATCACCTTATACGGAGAATCCTTGGGTAAGAGAGTGGACGATTTTTTACTGGGCATGGACAATCGCTTGGTCGCCATTTGTCGGTGCCTTTATTGGCCGCATATCACGGGGAAGAACGATTCGTGAATTTGTCATGGGAGTATTAGTTGTACCACCATTGATTTCTATTTTATGGGTTTCCGTATTTGGAGGCACTGCTCTTTATATGGATTTATTTGAAGGGACGAATATTGCAGAAGCTGTTAACCAAGATTTAACTTCAGCATTATTTACAACTTTCGGAGAGTTACCACTCAGTTTTGCTGTTTCTGTTTTAGCGATTATCTTAATCTTTACGTTCTTGATTACTTCAGCTGACTCAGCTTCTTATATATTAGGAACGATGACAACGAATGGAATGTCTGTGCCACCGCTCCTTGTTCGAGCAATTTGGGGAGTATTGATCTCTGCAATCGCAGCTGTGTTAACGATCGCAAGTGGACTGGAAGGATTGCAGACCGCCTCCTTAGTCGTTGCACTTCCATTTACAGTAATTTTACTCTTTATGATTGGCTCGTTATATAAGCAAATTCGTAAGGATTATCAAGTAAAACCAAATAGTAAGAAGAAGGCCTCATAAGGGCATTCAGGTTACCAGGACAGATCTTCTTGAATCTGTCCTGTTTTTTTAAAAAATTCGTTGGATAAATATGTAGACATTCTAATAATTATACATTATAATCAAAGAAGTTATTCTAATATAATCTCTTTGAAAAGGTGAATTTCCTTGAATAAACAATCATTTTCTATAAAAAACTTTTTGTTATTTTTTATCCCTTCCATCATTGGGATTTTCCTATTTATGATTCCTATTCCTTCAAAAGAAGGCATTACAATCCCGATTGCAGTATTATCAGATCTAATCCAAGATTTGATCGGTCCTGCTATACCATTGATTATGGTAGTCATTATCGTTGTTGCTTTCCTAGGCACGCTACTAGCCAAAGTAGCAAAGCCTGCATTTATTAAAGAGTCACCGTTTTTCACAACCTTATTTGATATTCATCCGGTTTGGGTGGTTGCCAGATTTCTAGCCGCAGTCTTTGCAATTTTAGTTTATTTTCAAATTGGTCCGGAAGCCATTTGGTCAGAGAATACGGGTGGAACTTTATTATTTGATTTATTACCAACTTTATTTGCAGTTTTCCTTTTTGCTGGATTACTATTACCACTTTTACTCAATTTCGGTTTACTTGAACTATTTGGTTCTTTAATGACAAAATTCATGCGTCCTATTTTTAAATTACCTGGTCGTTCCTCTATTGACGCTCTTGCTTCTTGGCTAGGTGATGGAACAATTGGTGTCCTGCTAACAAGCAAGCAATACGAAGAAGGTCATTATACAAAACGAGAAGCTGCCATTATTGGGACAACCTTTTCTGTCGTTTCGATTACATTCAGCATTGTTGTTCTGAAACAGGTTGGATTAATGGATTACTTCGTTCCCTATTATTTCAGTATTACTCTTTCCGGTGTAATAGCAGCGATCATTTTGCCAAGAATTTGGCCACTATCGAAGAAACCTGATACATTCGTTGACGGAACAGCCAATGATGCAGCAAGAGAACTTGTTCCGAATGGATATACAAGCTTAGAGTATGGGTTAGAACAGGCACAATTGCAAGCACAAAAAAGCAATAGCATAAAGAAATTTTTCATGGATGGCAGTAAAAATATTCTAGACATGTGGATCGGTGTTACTCCGGTTGTTATGTCCTTAGGTACGTTAGCATTAATTATTGCTGAATATACGCCTGTTTTTCAATGGCTAGGAGTTCCGTTTATTCCACTTCTTGAATTATTAGGCATTCCAGAAGCTCAAGCTGCTTCACAAACATTGGTTGTTGGTTTTGCCGACATGTTTCTTCCTTCTATTTTAGCTGAAGGAATTGAATCCGATATGACACGATTCATTATTGCCAGTGTCTCTGTCACTCAGTTAATCTATATGTCTGAAGTGGGTGGACTGTTGATCGGCTCGAAAATTCCGGTTGGCATGAAAGACTTAATTATTATCTTCCTTTTACGGACAATTATTACTTTGCCGATCATTACGTTGATTGCCCATTTTATATTTTAAAAAGTCGGGGACTATTTATTAGATAGTCCCCGTTTTGCTTTTATGCAAATAAGCGCGAATCATGAAAAAGCTAATCTCTTGTGGAAGTAACTCCTTGATTGGTGTCAACCTTGTCGATTCCGCTTCCTCAACAGCCTTAGCAATGAGTGGATCGAATTCGTCAGGAATGAATGATTGCCAATTAATCGCCATTCCCTCCTCATCACATTTTACAATATGATTTTCTACCGTTCGCACCGACATTCCACGCTCCACTGCAATTCCTTCAATGTCCATTCCTTTTTGTAACATTTGATATGTTACATGGTGACTAGCTTCTTTTGAGCTTTTTGCTGGAGCTTTTCTTTCCGGATGAACAACGATATTTACCTTTCTTTCAATCCCTTTTTCTTCACAATAAGCGTTAATAAGAGATAGAAACTCAGTACCGTATGCCTCAAGCTTTCTTTCTCCAATACCTTTTACTTGTAAAAGTTCTTGTTCACTACGTGGTAATAATCCACTCATTTCCCTTAAAGTTACATCCGAGAAAATAATATACGGAGGTACTTTTTCTTTTTCCGCAATCCCTCTCCGTAATTCCCGCAGTCTCTCAAATAACTCGTTATCCTCAACAATTTGAGAAATTCGAACATTTTCCTTCTTATATACTTGACTAGTATTCCGTAAAACATCTGCTGCCTTTTCTGTCAGCATTAACACTGGATATTGTCCATCTGTTGGTTGTAAATATCCTTCTGCTGTCAAAAAGTCAATGAATTCATTAACAGCTTTTTGCGTCCTTTCTTTCATAATTCCATATGTTGAAAGCTGATCAAATCCAAAGCTTCTAATTTTCTGATCAGATGAACCCGTTAGTACCTTCGTAACCATTGTTTTTCCAAAGCGTTCCTTCATTCTTCTAATACAAGAGAGAACCATCTGAGCTTCAACTGTCACATCGACCTGTCCACGATCATCTATACAGTTTCCACATTTTCCGCATTTTGGAGGGTTAGCTTCACCGAAATACTCTAATACGTATTGTTGCAAACAGGCTTCTGTATGACCATAGGCGACCATTTTTCTTAGTTTTGCATATTCATTTTCCTTGCGACTTTCATCCATATCCGATTGCTCAATTAAAAAAGATTGGATATGTGAATCTTGAGGGGCAAATAGCAAAATACAAGCACTTTCCTCTCCATCTCTACCAGCCCTACCAGCTTCTTGATAATAAGCTTCCATATTGCGAGGAATTTGGTAGTGAATAACGAAACGCACATTGGATTTATTAATTCCCATTCCAAAAGCATTGGTTGCAACCATTACAGTTAAATCATCATATAAAAAGCGTTCCTGCTGTTCATTTCTTTTACCTTCCGACATTCCTGCATGATATTTCCCAACTAGAACACCTCTCCGATCCAGTAAGTTATGAATCCTGTCAACTTCTTTCCTTGTTGCCGCATAAATGATTCCAGCTTGACTTTTATTTTTGCCTATATAATCTAGTAAAAAGCGATCACGATCCTGACCTTTTACAACTTGAAAATGGAGATTTTCTCGTTCAAACCCAGTCTTGACTGTGTTCTCCTCTTGAATATGTAACAGCTCGCAAATATCTTGCTGAACTTGAGGTGTGGCAGTCGCAGTCAGTGCAAGAACAACAGGTTTGGGTCGAATACCACCAATTAAATTTCGTATTTGCATGTAACTTGGGCGGAAGTCATGTCCCCATTGGGAAATACAGTGAGCTTCATCAATAGCAAGGCAGGAAATATGTATTCCTTCAAGCATTCTTCTAAATGATGGAACTTCGAGTCTTTCCGGAGCAATATAGATAAGTTTATATTCACCGTTATAAACATCTGAGAGCCGTTCCGAAATTTCGTCATTGGAAAGTGAACTATTGATGAATGTTGAGGGAATTCCTGCCTTTTCAAGCGCATCGACCTGATCTTTCATTAAGGAGATAAGAGGAGAAATGACGATCGTTACACCTGGAAACAGCATGGCTGGAATTTGGTAGCAAATTGATTTTCCTCCACCTGTAGGCATAATGGCAAGTGTATCTTTTCTGTCCATTACTTTGCTTATAATATCCTCCTGCCCTTTCCGAAACTTGTTGTAACCGAAATGGGTATGGAGAAGACTTCTTGCTTTCGTTAGCAATGAGAAAACCTCCAATTGATATAGATAAGAATATTATAGCAAAGTGTTTGGTGCTTTTTCATGAAACTATCCTTTACTTTTTCAAAACAAAAAGCTGTCTATTTTGGAAGACAGCTTTTGTTATAATTCAATTACCCCCACTCCCCTAGTAAAGAATCCACACTTCCCTCTAAAAGATTATATGCATATATCACTCTTTTTATTATCACACTAGAATTATCTTTGCTCGCCAGCTGCTTGCTGTGCATTGAATGTCCAAGTAAGATTGAGAGAATCACCTTGGAATTGATTTTGATCTTCACCATTATCTATAAAGTTAAATTTTACAATCAGATCATGAGAAGTTCCTACTGGTAGACCCTGATCTCCTAATTCTGGATAAAAGATATTTTGATTGACAGCTTCTGGAGTCATATCCTTCAATTCTGCTAATGTTGTTTCAAAAATAACTTCATCAAAATTATCCATATTATATAAAAATTCAACTTGGATATGCTCAGCAAAATCTTCCGTATTATCGCTTTCAGCGTCGACTACAGTGTAATCAGTTTCGAGCAAAACTTTGCTAATATCCAAAGTACCGTTATTCGTAAGTTCAAAATCGCGAATAAAAGAATCACCAGGTTTAATATTATCTACATCAATAATTTGTGTTGGAGCAACTGCCAGATCGATCGTTCCAGCTGCGAATGTGTTATTTGTTTCTACGCTATCGCTAAAATAAGCGTATGTTCCTCCACCAAGCAGTGTAACCCCAAGTACTGCAGACATTAGACCCATGCTAAGTTGTTTTTTAATATTCATTCCTTTTTCCTCCCCTAGTATATTGTGAACATCTCAGCCAAAAATTCGTGAGATGTTGTCACCGATTTAATTTTTTTTATAAAATCTAATGTTATTCTTTAATACTATTTTCAATTAACAACCTAGCTTGACTATGCAAAATATCGTGAACCTTCTCGGAAATCAAATCGCTTTCTTTCTGTTGATTAAGTAATAATTGGAAGCTTTCCGTATGCTTCACAACTTTTGCATACTCTCCTATTTCTTCATAATGTTTAATCGCATTTAAGTGGAGATTGTAAGTGCGATAGACATCAGCCGGTATTTCTCCTTGATAGGCCACGAGTGTTTCAAAAATGGATGAGGCCTTAATATCAAAAGGTTTAATTGTATTGTTACTATCCGTATTCCACCATATAGGTGCGTTTAACTCTGGCAACCCTAAACTATTAATATCCTGCCTTGTATCTTCATTAATGGTCAGACCCCATTTCTCAAAAAATGAAATTAAGTTCTGCCCTGCTGCTTTTGAAGACCAGTACATGATTCTTTGCAATTTTTCCTCGTCATTCCTTGGCAATTCATTAGCTGGTGTTTCTCGAACCATTTTGTAAATAGCAGGATGGAAGTTTTCCCCGTAAGCTAAATCTAACTGCCAAAGCATGACAAGCTTCTCCCAGACATCTAAACTAGCAAAATCTTTAGTTGGACTATCCAAATATTGAAAAACTCTTTCATATATATTATCTGCTTCTAATCGCGAAGGTTGCCCAAAATGTTTTTGTACAGTAAGACTGAAGACATTATTAGTTACTTCTCCAAACATTCCTGGAGTCGTCGCGGATTGTTGATGAACATGACCAAGTTCATGCCACGGTCCCCAGCCATCATTTATAAATTTATTAACATCTAATACATATTGCATAGCATCTGTTATATAAGCAGTATGGTTATACCATGCGTACATCCAGTATCCTGATTCTTGTGTTTGACGGAAATGGTAACGAAATTCTGTTGTACGATGTAATGGGTTTGGATCGTTTTCAGACAACCCAGATACCCTTGCTTCGATTTCAACTGCCTCATCATGCGCTTTTAATAATTCTTCGGGATTGGAAACTAAATCCACAAAATTCATGGAAGAGGTAATCATGACTTTATCGGATACTAACTCAAACGCCGGGGCATTTGAATATTGATCCAACATTACTTGCCATTCTGTGATTGATGTTTTGCCGAGTTCGAAAGTAGGAAGCGGATTGGCTCCTGTAATTGCCGCTTGCGCAGGTGTAGCCGTTTTTCCACTTTGATTAATGAGATAAAGAATACCGCCTGCATCAGCAGTAATTTCATTAATGCCTGGCTGTAGTTCTATCCCATCCAATATTCCTTCCCTGTATTGATTTAAAACAGGGGGTGAAATGACGAGTCGTGGTTTAACAACTTGATCATGTTCATTCAAATTAACTGTAATTTTCTGACCCTTATTGACGTATAATCCCGTTGGTAAATAATAAGAAGGGCCAAAGGTTACTTTAAGTCGATCCCGTTCATCCTCAATTTTCCCGTGTTGAGCTAAAGTAATAGTTTTACTAATCGACTCGGCTGCTTGGGAAATACTTGCTCCCGGAAATAGTGACACCAAAAGGACGGAAAGGAAAAAAATACTTGTGAAAGCCCTTCTTACAGAAACCTTTTTTCTCATGCTTATCTCCTTTTCAAAGTGGTTTTTCACGAACTGACTTCAAGTAACTTTCCTCTAAAAACAGGTGAAACTATACCATTGAATCTACCCCTTCCTTGGTTAATACCTTTATTATCTATTCTTCATGAATAGGAGTTCTCTTCGGTGGTTCAATGGATTGTATCGCACGCCAAATCGTCCAAATAGCATGTCCAAGAAATAAAATTCCTGGAATGATCAAAACTAGTAGCGCACCTTGTTTTGTATTAATAAATTGAAGGGCATAACCGACAAACGGAATGGTAAGTCCCTTATACTTTCCAACAATATTTTGGGCAAGTACTGGCTCTACATCAGGTGCATTGTTATTATCACCCTGGGTTATGTACTGTTGGCCATTGTCTTTGATCTCTATGATTCTATGAGTAATTAAAATATTATCTTTTGTTTTAAAGGTAATGACGTCCCCCTCTTTCAAGCTTGTCCTATCATCAGTTAATTGAATGGCAATAATCGATCCTGTCTGGATAGCTGGTTCCATCGAACCGGAAAGAACTGATTTTAACTGGTAACCAAACAAACTCGGTTCTCCTCCTGCTGCTCTAGAAGCAATGACTACAAAGACTATACTGATCAATAGCAAAAATAAGATCGTTGAAATAATTCGATTTATCCACGTAAGAATCATCTTTCTTTTCATGATTCATGATCACTCCGATTGTTTTGATCTTTAATTGGGGACTTCGTATCATCTAACTCTAAGTTCTCCTTTTCAGAAGGAGTGCTATTATCATTATCGAAATTAGCAGTTTCGTTTAAGTCGTTGCCTGATTCTACAAGCTTTTTCTCTTCTTGAATTTCATTCTCCTCGTTAGGCATTTCTTCTACTTCGTCCATTTCATGCTCTTCTTCAATACTATTATCGCTACTAGTTTCTATTTCACCATCATCCTTTTTCTGCTCTATTTCACCGCCTTCATCCAAAGTTTGGTCGTTGCTATCTGAAATACCATCAGAAGGTTCTACATCTTCCTCTACAAAATTGTCTGCTGATAGACTTCCCTCTATGACTACTACATCTTGAAAGGATGCACCTGTCGGAGAAGTCAGTTGTGAGATAATAAGGATAGTTAAATAAAAGAATGCAAGAAAATTGATGGCGTAGCCTTTTCTTAGCTTGTACACTTTTTTCTCTCTTTTCGTATTCCAATCCCTCATTCCACTCTCTCCTTTCAGCCCGACTGTACTGCCATGAAATTCTCTGTCTATCTGTACTATTGGCAATAAGAACTTGTCTATTTGCCCTTTTATTTTTCAATCAAAAATACCGAGATTACTCTCTTTAAACCAATTATGTATAATTGCATATTCATTCTTTTTGTCGGAACAATTAATTGTTAATAGAAAGATCTATAACCCCGCTTCAATCCCCTTACTTTAATTAAATTGGATATAAGACAAATTGGATTTTCTCTACTTGCAGTTGTGGATAGCTTTCTTCTTGGTGGTGGTAATTATGTTGGTGATAACTAGACCCACTTAATTAAGAATTGTTTCGATACATAATAAGTAAGTCTCTGGGCGCGGTAAATACTTGCGATTGATGGAAGTTATTTATTAAACAATTTGCTCTCTGCAGATTCAGTTCCGCTTCATGGAAATCGTTTACATTTACTAGGTGATATGATGTCACTACCAGTTGGAAAAATAGATAATTTATTACGGACCTCTTTTTTTAATAAATATATTAAATACTGTATAAAAGATATCGGAATATTTGTAAAAGTGCAATACATATAAGGTAAAATGGTAGAATGTAATTAGGAAAAATCTTAGTTATAGATAAAAAGTAGCGAGGAAATTCTATATCATAGGGACTTTTAGCTGATCCCTAACTAAGAGATTAGTAGCGTTAAACCTTAGTAATGAGGAAGCCCTAACCGGGTCTAGAAATATTGAAATCCAATATAACACATATCTAGATATATCTAATTTTGATGACTTCCACTTTCTGCACGACTATGCTCTCATGGTAGTTTGAAAACTACCATGAGAGAGTAGTGATAACAACCATGACCATTAAGATTACAAATATGTACTGTCTCATATAGTGGTGAGACAGCCCCTAATGATCACACTTGAACTTTCCTACTAATTTTCTCTAGCATATCTGTTGTCATCTTTTTTAAATCATATTTAGCAGTAAAGCCCCAATCTCGTTGCGCTGCAGAAGGATCTATCGAATTCGGCCAACTATCGGCAATTGCCTGGCGACCAGGATCTACAGTATATTCCAACTTAAACTTAGGGATATGCTTCCTAATCTCATTCCCAATTTCCTCAGGATCAAAGCTCATAGCTGTGATATTATAAGCATTTCGATTTTTTAACTTAGCTGGGTCTGCTTCCATCAGTTGGACAACAGCTTCTAATGCATCAGGCATATACATCATATCCATATATGTTCCTTTATCAATAAATGAAGAATAATAACCTTTTTCAATCGCGCTATAGTAAATTTCAACCGCATAATCTGTCGTACCGCCTCCTGGGGGGGCAACGTAAGAAATCAATCCAGGGAAACGAACGCTCCGCGTATCAACTCCAAATTTATTAAAATAATAATCACATAATAGTTCTCCAGCTACCTTATTCACTCCATACATAGATGTCGGCCTTTGAATTGTTACCTGTGGCGTTTGATCTTTTGGTGTAGAGGGTCCGAATGCACCAATGGAACTTGGTGTAAATAATTTTAATCCTAGTTCCTTTGAGACCTCCAATGCATTAACTAATCCGCCCATATTTAAATTCCAAGCAGCTAGTGGCTTCTTCTCAGCTACTGCCGACAACATAGCTGCTAAATGCATGATCGTATCGACCTCATATTTTTTAGCTAGCTTTAACATACTGTCGCCATCCACTACATCTAAGATTTCAAATGGACCCGATAGAACAGCGGCAGACTCATTTCTGCGAATATCCGTAGCGATGACATTATTATTTCCATATAAAGCACGTAGTTTCGTGACCAACTCTGATCCAATTTGGCCAAGGGCACCGGTGATTAAAATTTTCTTCATAACTAAATCCCCCTGTAAAAAACAGCTTCCTTAATAAATAAACTCTTAAAAACCTTATTCATTACATACCAATATTTGATTAAATAACTCCCATTTCCTTACCAACTTTTTCATAGATCGCAATCGCTTGATCGAGCATTTCTTTTGTATGGGCTGCAGTAGGCATATTACGCACACGCCCTGTACCTTTAGGGACTGTTGGAAATACAATCGATTTCGCATAAACACCTTCTTCGTACAAGCGTTTACTAAATGCTTGCGTTGTCTTTTCATCCCCAATAATACAAGGTGTAATTGGTGTTTCACTATGACCGATGTTAAAACCAAGGTCCTTTAATCCCTTTTTCAAATAGTCGCCATTCTCCCACAAGCGTTCATTTAACTCATTGCTCTCCATTAAAATTTCAATGGCTTTAGTTGCAGCAGCAGCGTCTGCAGGAGTAACAGCAGTCGAAAACAAGAAAGGGCGTGAGCGAACTTTAAGCCAATCAATCAAATCTTTCTTGCCGGCAACATATCCTCCGACTACACCAATTGCCTTCGATAACGTTCCAATTTGGAAATCGACCTTCTCTTGTAGACCAAAATGTTTAACTGTCCCAGCCCCATTTCCAAGCACACCAGAACCATGTGCATCGTCTACATAGGTAATAAGATCAAACTCTTCCGCTATTTCAATGATCTCCGGTAATTTGGCTATATCGCCATCCATAGAGAATACTCCATCTGTAATGACCATAATTTTATTGTATTGACCTGACTCTTTCGCTGCTTTCGCTTTAGCTCGTAAGTCATCCATATCTGAATGATTAAAACGGATAATTTTTGCTCTCGATAATCGACAACCATCAATAATTGACGCATGATTTAATTCATCGGATAAAATCGCATCATTCTTATCCATCACCCCTGAAATCGCTGCCATATTACAGTTAAACCCTGATTGGTAAGAAATTGCTGCCTCTGTACCTTTAAACTCCGCCAATCTTTCCTCAAGCTTAACATGAAGCTCCAATGTACCATTGATCGTTCTAACGGCTCCAGCTCCAGCTCCCCAGTCTTTGACAGCTTCGATCGCTACTTCCTTCAAGCGTTCGTCTGTAGCAAGCCCCAAGTAATTATTAGAAGATAAATTAATCAGTTCTTTCCTATTTAATTGAATAACTGGTCCATTTGGACCTTCTACAACATCAATTTCGTTATACAATCCTTGATCATGTAATACCTGTAAATTTTCCGATAAAAACTGCTCTAATGTTTTACTGGACATTCCAATCCCTCCGTATCGTAATTAGTTCCTGTTGATTCAAAAAACACAACTGTACATTTCAGGTGAACAATAATGCCTTTAAAATCCCTTATTAACAATAATATAACACATTAACAAAAAAATGTGCATATATAACGGACATTTTTCTTTTTTTAAAAGATAAAAAACACTCATAAGAGCTAACAATAAGTTTGTTAACATTTATGAGTGTCTACTAGTTCCTCACTAGAATAATTCGAGGAGAATATCGAATTGAAAGTGTGAAACGAAAAATGTTCTTTTTCATTTCCTTTATTCAATAATTAATAGATTCATGCTTACTATTAGCAGCCATCGATCCGTTCATCTTCTTCTCAAATCTTTTAAATACATGCAAAGATAGCCATATAATAAAAAATGCTGGTGAACTTATACTAAAGAATGGAATAAGACCTGGAATTAATAAGAATAACCTGTAAAATCCATATAAACCTAAAGCAGTAACAAATGTATGAATCGGAAAAGAAATCCCCATTAACAAAGATAAAGAGAGATATTGTACTACCTTTAGATCATAATGCACATAAATTGGAAAAAGATGAATTAGGAGAACTAAAAATAAAATATTAAGGATAAATAGCCCTATCAATAAATACAAGGTAAAAGAGGAATCTGTCATTCTGACTAGGGAATAGTTAATATATAGTAAATATCCGATTATAAACAATATAAGCCCTAATAGATTTGCCTTAAAAAATTCCTTGCGAAAAGACATCCAATAAAATTTAAATAACTTGAAATTAACATCTTGGTTCATTTGCCATTTTCTTATTACTGAAAATAAAGCAACCGTTGCCGGAATAACTCCAAATACACCCAAGCCAATGATCGAAAAGAAAATCCATAATATTTGGATCCATGCTAGCCTCATGATGAACTCGGAAACATAGTATATTCTGCCGCCTAACTTTTCCTTCATTAAATATTCACCTACATTATGTATCGCCATACGGAAGGCCTAAACGTCCGTATGGCGTCTTTTCAATTTTTATTGATTCATCATACGTTCGTATGCATCTTGATTAATTTTCATATAGCGATCCAATCCCATTTTATTGATGGTGTCAACATAACTATCCCATTTATCAAAAGACTCTTTTCCAGCAACGAAATTAGCAGTCATTTCATCAACATAAGTATGAATATCATTTTGTAAGGCGGTTAACTGGTCACTTTCTTCTTCGTTATAGTTAAATCGTGGCCAAATATCATCTTGATCAATGGCGTATGGCAATGCCTTCTCAGCTTTTGCTCTTGTATTCGGTTTTGATTCTGCACCTTTGAAATAATCCTCCCGAACAAAACCCGGGTAATTTCCTCCTGGCCACATTAAATACAAGCTGATTGCCTGATCCAAATTAATTCCATCAGGGTGATTGGTGATTTCCTCCGTATAAACTACTTCACCATCCTTTTCTTCATAAGTGATCCCTTCAAAGCCCATGAAGAACATTTTTACGCCTTCATCACCAAAGAAGTGATCCATCCATCTTACAGAAGCTTCTGGATGCTTATTTTTATCCGTAATCATAAACTGCCCAACTGTTCCTAAAGGAGAACTTAGTGGAAGAAGTCTCCCTCCAGGTCCTTCTAACACTTGTGCTCCAACATAATTTTTCAAACCCCATAATGTTTCAGGATCTACAGAATGAATAAATCCATAATGCCCTTCTCCAGCTTTTGCATAAAATTCTTGCTGAGTGATTGTAAATACTTCTGGATCAATCAATCCTTCTGAGTACAACTTATTAAGGAACTGCAACAATTCTTTGTAATCATCAGAAGTTGGGATAAATCTTAATTCATCCGTACCTGGCTTCAAATCCAAGTGAACATTTGCTGTACCATTACTATTCAAGCCGTATGCCCCTCTTAAATAATTCACCATCCCACCGATCCCAATAGAGGACCATGGAACTGAATCAGGAATTTCCTCTTTAAAAGCCTTTAATACCTTATAAAATTCATCCGTTGTAGTCGGCTCTTGCAACCCTAAAGTATCTAGCCACTCTTGGTTCATCCAAGGTGTACCGCCAATCCGAAGCCCTAAAAATTCTGGGTCATAGAAAACCGGAAATGAGTATATATTTCCATCCCCCATTGTAATTCCTTGCTCAATAATTGGATATTTCTCCATTAATGCTTTAAAGTTAGGAGCGTATTTGTCAATTAAATCATTCAACGGTTGAAAGATACCTTGTTCTCCATACTTTAAAACATCTGTTGGACCCATTGCAGTTGCAAACATGATTTCTGGATATTCTTTACTTGTCATCATCAGATTACGTCTTTCTGCAAGTTGGCCATTTTGAACAGTTTCCCAATTGATCTTAATATTGGTCATCTTTTCATATTCTGTAAAGAGCATCAAATCGTTCCACTCCTGTGATGCGATAAACTTTCCTCCAAAACCGCTCAATTCAATTTTTTCATTTACAATTGGCATCCCGGATGCATTAAAATTTTCTGAAGGTTCCTTTTGTCCATCTGTTCCTTCCGTTGACGCTCCTTCATTAGAAGAACAACCCGCTAGGACTGCCGAAATCATAAACAATAATGAAAGAATCAATGAGAGATACTTAACCTTTTTCAACTGACTTCCCCCTTTTAACCTTTAATAGATCCAATCATAATTCCCTTAACAAAATAACGTTGTAAAAACGGATATAAGATTAACATCGGAATCGCAGATACAATGAGAACAGCATATTTTAATCCTTCAACGCTTAGTTGTTGTTTGATGAGTGTTTCTTCCGTCCCTTGAATCAGGTCGTCAGTCTGGCCTTGGATGAGTATTTCTCTTAGGATTAATTGAAGAGGAAAATTATCGCGACTCTGTAGATAAATCAATGCTTGAAAATAAGAGTTCCAATGCCCTACAGCATAGAACAACACCATAACGGCAATAACGGGTAGTGACAGCGGCAGAACAATTTTTAGCAAGATTCCCATATTGCCGCACCCATCCAACATCGCTGACTCCCTAAGTTCTTCGGGAATAGTAGATTGAAAGAATGTCCTCATAATAATGATATTCCATACGGCTACTGCATTTGGAATAACCATTACCCAAAGTGTATCGATCATTCCTAAACTTTGAATGAGCAAGTAAGTTGGGATTAGACCGCCGCTAAAAAACATCGTAAAAACGAACATCGCCATTATTAAATTTCTTCCACGAAAGTCTTTTCTAGATAGTGGATAGGCCGCCATAATCGTAAGTACTACATTAATAGTCGTTCCAATGATTGTATATTTGAAAGTATTATAAAATCCGTTGAGAATCCCTTTATTTTCAAATACTTTTACATATGACTCCAGAGTAAATTCCTTTGGCCAAAGCCACATCTCGCCTTTTAGTACAAGAGCAGGATTACTTAAGGAGGCGCTTAATACAAAAATCAATGGATATAAGACTAATAATAAAATAATGGTTAGAAAGATATAATTCGCTACGTTGAATACTTTATCCGCTTTCGTATCAAACATTTGCATCGCCTCCTACCATAAGCTTGTCTCACTAACCTTTTTAGAGAAATAGTTGACCATTACAAGCATTGTAAAGTTGATTAAAGAGTTAAATAATCCAATTGCGGCAGAAAAGCTATATTGCGCTTCCAATATTCCGCTTCGGTAAACGAAAGTGGAAATGACGTCGGATGACACCATATTTAATGTGTTTTGCATTAAATAAATTTTTTCAAACCCGACTGCCATGACAGAGCCGGCATTTAAGATAAAGAGAATGACAATTGTTGGTAAAATAGATGGGATATTGATATGCCAAATTCTTTGCAGTCTTGAAGCACCGTCGAGCATCGCCGATTCATGTAACTGATAGTCAACGCCAGTTAAAGCAGCGAGATATATAATCGAACTCCACCCCATCGTCTGCCAAACATCAGAAAAAACATAAATCGTTTTAAACCAAGCAGGCTCACTTATGAAATCAACTGGAGTTCCACCTATTAAAGTAACGATCTGGTTAATCATCCCATCTGGTTTTAAAAAGAGCATCAGCATCCCTACGACAACAACAGTCGATAGAAAGTGAGGAGCATAAATAATCGTTTGCACCGTTCTTTTAAATTTTGATACCCGCACTTCATTTAGCATAAGTGCTATTAAGATAGGAATTGGGAACGCTACCAATAATGTGTATATTCCAATTCCAAATGTATTCTTAATCAACCTCCAAAAGAAATAACTGTCAAAAAAACGTTGAAAATGCTTAGCCCCTACCCACTCACTTCCCCAGATCCCCTTTGTCGCAACAAAATCCTTAAAGGCGATTTGGATCCCATACATTGGGAAGTAGTGGAAAATTAGAAAATAAAGAATAACTGGTGATATTAATAAGTATAGATCCCAGTTTTTTAAAATCCCCTTCCATTGGGACCCCTTTGGCTTCTTTAACGATAAATGTTTTGCTGAAATTTCAGGCTCATGAATGCTCTTTGTATTCTCTGCACTCAAATTATCACCCCCTGATTTTGTAAATACATCTTCGTTCTGAAACTTACATGTCTTCTTAAGAAATCCCATAATACTTGTTTTTCATCAGACCATACCTAGGTTTTGGCTATTCCATTTCTCTGGCCTGCATTGCTCATTTCCATTTTTCGCTTTTACACTATTCCTTTAAAGAAATTCGATAATCATCACTCCTTTCACATGATTTGTTTACATCCATCCCTATAAGCATTCTTTTTTCCTATGTATATCCAAACGTTATCCAAGTATGCAAATAAAAATATTACTCACTAGACTTTATGAATATTGATTTATAGTTCTATCAACCTACTTGACAGCGTTTACATTCCGAAAATTCAGGGTGCATTAAGTAGAATATAACTTTGTTAGTTGTTAGATGTCAATATGTTTGTAATTTTTAAATTATTACTTCACCAAACCTTAATGAAAAATAAGAACTTCCTTACCATTTGGAATAAGGAAGTATGTTACAGCCGTATGAAACTATTGATCGTCTCTTAACTTCCAAACTTCCTGATTGAGTTCCATCAGATCTAATTCAAGGATTTGCTGTTTAATTTCTTCTGTAGGAGTAAGGCCCCATTTTGCAAAAACAGGCATAAGATTCTGTTTTGCAGCCTTTGAAGTCCAGAGTATAATTTTTTGGAGCCTTTCTTCATCTGTTTTAGGAATTTCACTTATAGGCGTTTCACGAATCATTCTAAAAATCGAAGGATAATACGATCTTCCATATGCAAGTTCTAATTGCCAAAGCATTACGAGCTTCTCCCAAACATCCAGATTAGCAAAATCCTTCTGTTCAGATTCTAAGTACGCAAAAGCTTTATCATAAACACCGTCCACCTCTAAACGAGAATTACCGCCAAAGTACCTTTGGACAGTAAGACTAAATAAATTTACTGTTACCTCTACGAACATATCTGGCGTCCAGGCTGTTTGCTGGTGAACATGTCCGAGTTCGTGCCAAGGGCCCCAACCGTCATTCTTAAATTTATTAACATCCAAAATAAAAGGCATCCCCTCTTCGGAGTAGGCAGTATGATTAAAGTAAGCGTACATATAATAACCTGGCTCTTTTGTTTGTCTAAAATGATAGCGGAATTTTGTTGGTTGATGAATCTCCTCATCATCTAAGGATAAACCAGATAACTGAGCTTGAAGTTCAACTACTTTATCGTGGGCTTCCAAAATATTGGTTGGATCTGGGACTAACTCTGCAAAATTCATTCCAGCCGTAATCATGACCTTGCTTGTTAGCAGTTCAAACACAGGAGCATCTGCACAATTTTTTAATTGTTCTTCCCATTCAGATACAGTTGTTTTACCTAATTCAAACGTTGGAAAACTACGCCCCCCACTAATCGTGACTTTTGCTGGAAGTTCAGTTGGTGTACTTTCATTAATAAAATATAGGATCCCGCCTTCAGGTGCTTCGATTTCATTTTCTCCTACTTTAAGCTCTGTTCCTTCGTTTGCTGCAATTTTATATTCCGTTAATATGGCTGGTGAAATAACAATTCGTGGTAAAAGCGTTTGATCCGTTTCATGGAGAACGACTTGAAACTTTTCACCTTTCTTTATAAAGCATCCGGTCGGTTGATAATAAGATGGCCCAAAAGAAACGCGCAGTCGTTCCCGTTCCGCTGCCAAAGTACCATGTTGTTCTAATTCAATTGTCTTTTGTAAAAGTTGAGTGGATTCTGATGTCAATTCTTTCATCCTTTCAAAACTAATATAGTATTATTGGAGTTTCCAAGGTTATCATGTTCTCAAAGGTCAAGAAGGTATTGACAGACAATACCTTCCCCTTTATTGCTTCAGCTTAGGCAAACGCATGTGTAAGCCCTATTATCCTAGTTCTTTTCTTTAGCAGTTTTTATTGCCGCATCAGCCTCTTCATACATTCATTGAGCACCCATAGCTTCTTTTATTTTCCCATCGGATTCTTCAGCTAATTCTCTTAGGACTGTAACAACGTCCATATTTTCTTCCCTGATTTTCCTTTCAGCTTCCCCGATATCAACGTATTGATCCCAATTGCTTTGTCTGCCTTCATACTCAGCCGATTCACCAAAGAAATAAGCCTCGATATTTTTCCCCTCATATGAAGGAACTTCGGACGCATAATTTTCAAGTATTTCAGAATCTATTAAAGGTGTTTGGAGCATCATTGATTTAGCCATTCCTATTTGTATTTCTGGGTCCATATAAGTCATCAATACTTCAAAGGCCTCATCTTTATGTTCACTATAATTAGCAATAACCATAGGCCATGCATTTTTAGCAGGTGTAGCAGTTGGTAGATCTGACCATACCGGAATCGGAGCTAAATCAAACTGTTCGATTTCTTCTGGATCAGGGTTTCCAAATCCCCAAGAAAAAAAGTTATTTGAAGCAATGAACATAGCGACTGTTTGGTCTTCCGCAAAACTTGGAAGTTCGGGATCCTTCATACCAGGAATATTCATCCATTGTTCATATAAATCTAGATATCTCTTAAACGCTTGATTTTTTTCCAATAACACTTCCCCTGTGTCAGGGTCTGTTTTCCGGGGAGCAAATTGCGCTAGAGCAACACCTATTCCTCCTCCAAGTCCAATGTATTGAGTTTCTCCTTGTTTCACCGTCATTTCTCTCGCCAAATCTAGCATCTCATCCCAAGTCATCGGCACTTTAGGATCTGGATATTCTTTACCGAGAGCATCAAAAACATCTTTATTATAATAAAGTCCAAAAAACGATCCTCCGTCAGGAAAGCCAGCAACTTTCCCTTCATCATCCAACGACCGCATAAATGAAAGTAGTGAAGGATCAAATCGATTTAAATCAAAACCATGCTTTTCAGCTAAGTCGTCAAGTGGATATCCAAGTTTTAATTCCTTAATAGGTGGATAATCACCAACTATAATGTCGGGTTGTATATCCTCCGCAAACATTTCTTGTAAGGCTTCTGATGTTCCTCCATACGGAACATATTCAAGATCAATATGTTCTAATTTTTCATCCGTTGTACCGAATCTTGCATCAAACCATTCTTCACTTAGCGGAAATGCTATCTTAATGGTTACCTTTTCCCTTTCGCCATCACCAACGTCTGTGTTAGTAGCTGTATCATTGCCTTTGTCATTATCGTTTTGGTCAGCATTGCCGCCAACATCTTCTGTTCCTTTTGAACATGCTGTAAATATTAATAATAATCCAATTAAAATAATAAATACCAAACTGCGTTTTTTTCGACTAATCATCTAATAATCCCCCAATCATTTAAAGTTTAGTTAAGCGTTACAACTAGATTTGTTCATATTTTTTGAGTAGGTCAATTTTTCCAATCACCCCCTAAAAGCGCTATTCCAAAATAGATTAAAGAACCGATTCAAATACATTCATCTGCGGATAACAAAACTCCTAATGTTTTAAAAATACTTTATCAAGGGATAACAATCAGTGATGTGATGGTATAACCAGTAGGGCGAATATTTTGAATAATTTAGATGTAGAGGCCTTATCCATTGCGGATTAGACGCATTCATCTTTCTGTCTGTTATTGAATCATGCTCCGAATTATCTATTAGGTGGGTTGCCCAGGACTGAGCTTATTTAAAACGAGGACACTTCTTGATGTTTATGCAAGGAGAAAATAATACGTCCTTTAAAAGTTTCGTTAGTGCATAGAATGTTTTTTGCAGACTTACTTGCCTAATAGTGCCCGAGACTATGACCGCTATTAGCACAATACCTTTCGATCAGTCGACCTTCAATATTGTTGGGTTCAAGTATACCGCCAACGGCTCCTCCACATCTCTTGTCTATATAATGTGTAGGCTTTCATCAACGGTATACTTCACCTAGTTTCCGAAAAACTCCTTACTTTATGTTTATATATTAGTTACTGTGGACTCTTGACTAATATCTATAACCTTTCCACCCGCTCTAATGGACTCAGTCGCGGCACAACCAACTGCTACACTCATTCTTCCAGCACTTGGGCTTGTCAACGGCTGCTTATTATAGAGAACTAGATTGATAAAGTCACGACATATTTTCGGATCAGCACCGCCATGTCCACCTGTTGTCTTTTTCATCTCATAAACAACATCGCTATTTTCCTGCCATGAATTGGATTTTCTTGTCTTTACATAGATCTTTCCATCCAATTCCGAGTTCTCCATACGCCCTTTCGTTCCGATAAAGACATAGTTTCGTTGGTAGTCTGGTGTAAAGTGGCATTGTAGATAGGATGCTTTAATTCCTCCCTCTAACTCCATCAGAACCATATTATTATCTTCTACGTCAATCTCTTCACGGAATGCACATTCAATCAACGTATGAGGACTATAATCTGGACACGTATCTTTCAAATCACATTCTGGACAGGTAAGACTATTAGGCTTGTCTCCACCATAATAATCAAGACTACCAAAAGCGGTTACTTTCTTTGTATACTGACCCGTTAGCCAATGGATGACATCAATATCATGTGATCCTTTTTGAAGCAGAAGGGAAGTGGTATTCTTTGAATTCCCATGCCAGTCATGATAGTAGAAATAGCCTCCATAACCAACAAAATGTCGAACCCAGACAGCTTTTAGATCTCCTAATACGCCTGAATCAATGATCCCTTTCATCGTTTGATACATGTTCATATAGCGCATGTTAAAGCCAACCATTAAATGCTTGCCTGTCCTTTCGGCTGTTTCAATAATTCGGTCACAGCCCTCTACCGTAATAGCTAATGGCTTTTCACAGTAAACATGCTTTCCGGCCTCAAGTGCAGCAATAGCATGCTCCTCGTGTAAATGGTCCGGCGAAGTTATGGCAACAGCATCAATATCTTCTAGTTTCAAAAGTTCACGATAATCCGTTGTTGCAAAAACATCTGGATTAATATTCTCTTTGAATTTCTCTAAGCGTTCCTCTGAAATATCTGCAACACCTACAACAACAGATTCACCATTTGGATCATGCCAGTGTTTAGCGATTCCACTTCTTAAACCAGCACCAATAATACCCATTCTTACCTTTTTCACAATTTTCCCCTCCAAAAATGGAATATAACAGTATATTCTCCAAAATCAATCCAAACGTTGCCAAAAAAATACATATTAAATAGTAAAAGCGATGAAAAGTTTAAAGATAGTTTTCCAGAGTTATTGAAATGTATGAGAAAAAGAATAACCCATTCATCATAGTTAAAGGAAAACACTTGATAACGTTTTCATCAAATTTACATATAAGATATCACCCATAGTAGAGGCTGTCAATGGGTTTTTACCCTAAAACCAGAATATTGCTTATTATTCTAGTTTTAGGGAATATTCAACTGTCTTTTTCTTAAGCCAAACGTTTTCCTAAATTAGCAGGATTCACGAATTATTAACTCAAAGGGTAATAAAATTTTGATAGGAATATCGAGTCTTTTTTCAACCATATCAATAACTGTCTTTGCCGCTATTTCTCCCATTTCATATTTAGGAATATTCATTGAGGTAAGGGGTGGCGTTGAGTATTTTGCCATTTCAATATTATCAAAGCCAATAAACGCCATATCATTGGGAATTTTAAGGCCATGTTCATATACTGCCCGCATTGCTGCAATAGCCATTAGGTCACTTGCGCAAAACATAGCAGTCGGCAATACTTCCTGCTTTAAAATTTGCTGCATTCCTAAATAGCTATGTTCAATACTCCAGAATGTATTAATTACCCAATCCTCTTGAAAGTTAATGCCAGTCTCTTCTAACGCTAACCTATATCCCTGAAATCTTTTTTCAAGGGAGAGATTTTCGTTTCTTTCCCCTATACCACCACCGATAAATCCAATTTGTGTATGACCAGCATTAATTAAATGGCCTACAGCTTTTTTGGCTGCTGCAATTCGATCAAAATCGACAACTGTAATCGACTCTTCCGTATATGAATAGTCTATTCCTACAACAGGGATATATTGCTGAATAAACTCGACCAAATCCTGATCAAGTTTATCGAGAAGGATTAAACCTTCGATCCCTGATTCATGGAGTATTTCTAGAAGTCTCGAGTCTTCATCCAAATCATCTTTATTAATATTAACTAAAGTATATTCCAATTGGCTGATCGTATCGCTAATCCCAGAATAAATACTAGAGTAGTAGGGATTCATTTCAGCAGTTTTTGGATTGGCCACCCATCCAATTTTCATCGTTCTTTTTTTGTACTCATCTAGATCCTTACCTGTTACCAAACTTCTAGCATTTAGATTAGGAACATAACCTAATTCCTTAACAGCATCCCATACTTTTTTTCTCGTATCAGGATGCACACTCCTACTTCTATCATTTTTAATTACGCGAGAAACAGTTGAAATAGAAACCCCAACATGCTCTGCAATGTCTTTTAGTCTCACCATAGCATTCCCTCAAATCGCAGTGACAACGCTTGCACATATATTTTAAATAAAATGATACCCCCTTTTTATTGACTGTGTCAATATTTTGAAATCTTGGTTCCTTCTCAATTTGAATAGAAAAGATCCGAATTAAGCTTCTATGAGTGACAAACAAGGCAGCTACCATCTAAATAGCTGCCTTACAAGGAAAGGTTTATACAGACTCTGCGACTAGTGCTTTTTCAATCTCCCTATTTACTTCTTCCCTCATATTGAAGATATAGCCACTTTCCTTCGGGTATTCAGAGAATGTGATTTCCCCTTTTTTCTCAATTAATTCTAATACAAATTGTTTCCCTTTCAATTCCTCCAACCATTGCAATGCTCTTAGATCTTGCATAGCTTGAAAGAACACTCTTGAACGAATGGAAGGTAATGCCTCTCCATTTTTCCCAGGGTATACAAGAAATGCGTCGCCAGACGGGAATGCTTTCTTCGCATCTGTAACTTCATAAGGATTGATCGGTTCGATCGAATATTGACTATTGTAAAAGTTGTATCCCCACTGTAAAAATCCTTCAATGTCGAATTTGAATAGCTGAGTTGCGATAATCCGGTTCCTGGCAGACGGCATGGCCATGAAACGATTGCTGACTCCGACATTTTGCGAGCAGCAATAATAAGCCCATAAGCCAGGTACTTTATGATCTAAGAACGGTTGGATATGATTCGTTGCCACTACAGGCTTTTGAACAATCCCTCTTTCATAGAAGGAATAATTACTTAAAGCATCCATGATTTTGAATCCTTCAAGGTATGGTGCTGCGATTGACTTAGCTTTTGAATACGTTTCGAGATTTCCTTCGTATGGCTCATCGGAAATATGGAAATAAACATTTTCTTGCTGCCAGTTTTCTTGCAAAAAGTCTGTTAAAGCTGGTAGAAACGCCTGCAAGAATTCCTGGTATTCAACACTGTCTGATGCCACATGCCAGCCAAACCTTTTAGTTAGCTGACCATCTTCCTTCACAAGAATCTTTGGTGTAAATGCAGCTCCCCATTGGGTAAAGAGATGGGCGATTTCTAAGTATTTTATATCGTGGCGTCCACAAATTTCCAGCCATCTTTTTAATTGAGAAAAGTCAAAAGTGTATTGGCCATTTTCTAGGGAAATATCAACAAGCTGAACAGTTGTCCGCTCTCCTCCCACTTGGGTATCAAGAGGTTGTGTAAAGACCGGTGTCAGAATCATATTGATTCCATTTTCGCTAGCTGTTTTAATGAAGTTTTCTACAATTCGCCAATGTTCTTCTGAGAACGCTTCTATTTGATAATAATCTGCTAAACAATCAGCATGGAACCATTCTGTACGGATGAGCTTTTGCTCAGGCAGTGAGCCGTGAATAATGCGGATGTTGACCGTTCCTTCGTAAAGATCCTCACCTTTTTCATCTAAAACTTTAATGGTAATGGCCTTTTCTCCGGAAATTTGACTGTCAGGCTTTACATCCAGCCAAATAGCATTCCAACCATCTGTCTCTAATTCTACTTTTCCATCTATAACTGGTTCGAGAAAATCGGGATATAATCCTGGTTCCGTAGATAAGTAGTTTTCATCATGTCGATCTGGATAGGCAGGTAAATCTGAAGGGACCTTTTTAACCTTGCTTACAGATACTAGGATTGAATCATCTGCTACAATCCGAATTTGGACAGAATTTTCCCCTTCGGATCGGTAGGCAAGTTGAAAAGAAAATTGCTCGTTTTGAAAAAGGGTTGGTTCTTTTAAAGAAAATTCCTTTGGCGAATTATCTGGAAATACTTTTTCTAATGAATCCGCTAGTTGAAATTCAATTTTGCTCATCCTTTTCTCCTCCATAATCTTTTAACGTTTTGTCGCTGAATAGGCGCTTACGCTTTTCTTGTCTAGCTCCAGCGCCTAGCGGCTAGCGAACTTTCAGCTTCTTCCTACGATAAGTCAACATCAGTTCGCCTAGCGGCTCACTGTGTTTCCTTTATCTCAGGCCAACAGGATGTTGGTCAGAACGGCGTTGCGCCAGGACGGCGCGTCTTTAGCCGTTCATCCTTAATCCAAAAAGTTCGTACGCCGCTGAACAGGCGCTTACGCTTTTCTATGCTCCAGTTACTCGTGGCATAGGCATGGACTCTTTTCCTAGTTCAGCCCATATATATTTTAATAATAATTCCTGTTTCAAAGTTTGATAGTCTGGTAGATCCCAAAGGTTTGTGTATTCTTCGGGGTCATTCTCCAAATCGTAGAGTTCCCCATATGATTGATTATAGTAAACAGTCAGCTTGTAACGCTCATTAACATATGTTTTTTGATGAATGGTAGTTGGTTCATGTCTAAATTCACAAATTATATGATCACGGGCTTGTTCCTTTTCTCCATACCAAACTTCACTTTGGTTAACACCCGTCATTTGCGGAGGAACAGGCAAATCCGTCATGCTTAAAAAAGTCGGTGCAAGATCTACGAGACTTTGCATTGAACTTGAGAGCCTTTCTGCCGGAACGTGATTAGGATAACGAACTATAAAGGGCACCTTAATCAAGTCTTCATAATGGAAGCCCCCTTTATATTGAAGCCCATGTTGACCGAAGAAATGGCCATGATCACTTGTGAATACAATAATCGTATTATCTGCAATTCCAAGCTCATCAAGTTTGTCTAGAATGTTTCCGATATATTTATCCATCATACTAACCATTCCATAATATGTAGCGGTAAGTTTTTTATGGTCCTCATCGCTTACATCTCTATGTGTATGATAACCGTGTATACCATATCCCGTTTCTCGGTAATTAGAAAAATCGGGGTTTTCTTCCTGTGTTAATTTAAAATGAGGAGGTTTATCATCGAACTCTCCATCTCGTCCTGTTGGAATCGTTAATTGATCAGGATCGTACATCGTATCCCACGGTTCTGGAACGAGATAAGGTGGATGTGGGTCAAAAAAACTTGACCACATAAAGAAGTTTTCGTCCTTTTCTACATATTCCTCAAGTTTGGCATTCGTCCGTTCAGCGATCCACGTATTATAATGATATTCTTCAGGGATCGCCCATTTATACTTTTCTTCTGGATCCATATTTCCAGTTGGTGGAAGAAAATAGTCTCGCCAATTCGTACAACCTTTTTCTTCCATCCAAATGGCATAATGCTGACCTACTAAATGCTCATTTGTATGGTTTCTAGTCAGTTCTACATGCTCAAATCCATAATAAGAATCAGCAAATTTCTTCCAGAAATCTAAATCACTTAAAAGTGGATATGATTCCAACGAAGGAAATTCCTCCGTATGTCTTACTGGTTGAAAATGAGCCTTTCCAATCAAAGCAGTACGGTAATCATGATCTTGAAATACATCTCCGATTGTCTGGCGGTCTTCTAAAAGCTTCGTCCCCAATGTCCATGCCCCATGTTGGCTAGGGTACATTCCCGTGATAATGGATGCACGAGTTGGTGTGCACGTAGGATTGGGACAATACGCTCGATTGAACGTTGTCCCTTCCCGTACTAATCGATCCAAGTTAGGTGTCTTGATCTCAGGGTTAAAAGCACCAATTGTATTAAAATGTTGCTGATCGCTCGTAATAAGAAGAATATTAGGCTTCTTCAATGGATATTCCCCCCGCAAGATTTCAATTACAAGTTTCTAATCGTTATTTGTTCAATTAACTCTTCAACAATCTGTTTTTGAACTGTACCTGTTTCAATCTCCATAGCGTTAGACATGCCACAGGCACAAGCCCATTTCAGGCATTCCGCAATTTCTAATCCTTCCTTAAGGGCATAGGCCATTCCGGCTACTGTACTATCTCCTGATCCAACAGCGTTCACTACTTTAATAGTTGGAATATCTGCTTTTAATAGGGTCTCTTTTCCAACTAGCAGTGCTCCTTCTGCCCCCATCGAAATCAACACATATTCGACACCTTTAGAACAGATTTCCCTCGCTGCTCCAATCATTTCATCCAATGTTAAATCTGATTGATTTTTGTATTGGCAAAGCTCTTCTTTGTTAGGCTTTATGAGAAAGGGCTTTCCTTCAATCCCAGAGACAAGCGCTTCACCACTAGTGTCTAATATTACGGGAATATTTGCTGATTTTGCCCACTGACAAAGTTCCTTATAAAATGATAATGGGAGTCCTGCTGGGAGACTGCCAGATGCAATGACTAGACTCGTCTCCCCAAGAAGATTTTCAAAAACCTCTTCAAACTCTTCTTGCTCTTCAGCTGTTATGACAGGACCTTTCTCCATTAACTCCGTCTGCGTATTGTTTTCCTCATCAAGAATGGCAATACAGGTTCTCGTTTCCCCATTGACAGAAACAAAAGCATGTTGAAGTC
Organism: Bacillus niameyensis; assembly: GCF_001375535.1. GTDB lineage: Bacteria > Bacillota > Bacilli > Bacillales > Bacillaceae_C > Lederbergia > Lederbergia niameyensis. The sequence continues at coordinate 3,300,378 of NZ_LN831197.1, read as the reverse complement.
CTTCTTCATTTAATTTATTCTCAAGCCATTCTCCGTTTTTTCCACCAATAAATCCAGTACATAATGGCTGTTCACCTAATTGGCTTAAAACTCGTGAAACATTCAATCCCTTTCCACCAGCCGTTTTGCGACCTGCTTCTACACGATGCCCATGATCGATTTGAAAACGGGCCGCCTGATAAGATACGTCAACAGCTGGGTTTAAAGTGACGGTTACAATCATTTTATACCTGCACTTTCTGCGCACTTCGACACATGGCGATTTTATCTGCAACTACTTTCTTAAGATCGGTTATAGCGCCACTGAAATATTTGCGCGGGTCGTTTTCATTAGGATGCTCAGTCAAATGTTTACTTAAACCAGCAACAAAAGCATTTTTCAATTCGGTTGCAACGTTAACCTTGCAAATACCAAGTTCAATCGTTTGTTGTACTAAAGAATCGGGCAAGCCAGAAGCACCATGAAGAACAAGTGGAATTTCCACTACTTTGCGGATTTCGGCTAAACGTTCTATATCGATTTTCGGTTCACCTTTATACATACCGTGAGCTGTTCCAATCGCAACAGCTAGAGAATCAATCCCAGTCCGCTCTACAAATTCACTCGCTTGATCAGGATTTGTGTAGATCGCATCCTTTTCATCGACACTCATATCATCTTCAATTCCACTTAATCGACCGAGCTCAGCTTCAACTAAAACACCATGTGGCCTTGCGTAATTAACTACTTCCTTAACAATCCGAATGTTTTCTTCAAATTCGTGATGACTTGCATCAATCATAACTGAGCCAACGCCCATATCGATCATTCTTTTAATGGCGTCTACATCTTCATGGTGATCTAAATGAACTTCAAAAGGAATCGAATATTTTTTACGAGCAGCTTCCATAATTCCTATTACGAATTCTTCACCCATATATTTAACAGTTCCTGGTGTTGTTGCAAGCAAAACTGGCGACTGTAATTCTTCAGCTGTCTCTAGGACTGCTTTTGTAATTTCTAGGTTATGGATATTAAATGCAGGAATCGCATACTTCCCTGCCTGTGCAAGTTGTAAAATATTCTTTGATGTGTCGATCATTTTACTTTTCCCCCTCGAAAGGATAGATTTGAACTCCTTGTACTACTCGGTTGATTACACCTGTTGGTGATGGATTATCTGGTGAAATACCGCTATGAAGCGATTTTTCATATGCAAAAGATTGAGCAAAAATAATATATGGGAACACTCGCCATACATCATCTAAGTCTTCTGAAACTGGCACAGTTATGGAATAATCACTGTACTCCTTCACAGTTGGATCATCTATTCCAGAAATAGCGACAAGAGGACCGCGATCTTCGGCAACATATAATTCTTTTAACATATCAATATCGTATTTTCTTGTGTACGGATTGTTGGACAAATAAACAATCACCATTGTTTTTGCTTCAAGAATCGATTTTGGACCATGACGAAATCCTAGTGTTGTATCAAACATCGTTGGAAATTGACCAGCTGTAAGTTCTAAAAACTTAAGAGCAGACTCTCGAGAAAGTCCTTCATACACTCCAGATCCTAAATAAACTAGCTTAGAAATAGAAGCCTCAACTAATTGTGGCAATAGCTCCTCGCATGTAGCAAGCATCTGTTTACCAGCTTCAGCAACACTTGCTATAGTACTTTCAAAATTAGCCTTATCTTCACTAAATAAATATAAGGCTGTAAGCACCATTGTCGAGTAGCTGCTTGTCATCGCCAGTCCTTTATCGTTTGCTTCATCTGGAAGAATCAGTACAAGCTGCTCATCTTGATTTCTCTCTCTTTTTGCAAGCGCCCCATCACGATTGCAAGTAATAGTAATTTCGTAGAAAGTATCGACAAATTGTTCCGCTAACTCCACACTTGCTATACTTTCTGGACTGTTGCCAGAACGTGCGAAGGAAACTAGAATCGTAGGAATCTCTTTATCTAGAAACAAGTAAGGAGTTGCTGTCAAATTTGTTGTTGAAATAGCCTCTGCTTCCCAGCCTCTTTTTCTAATAGCTTTTCGTACATATGGATAAATCGTTTCGCCGATAAAGGCACTTGTACCCGCCCCAGTAAAAATAACTCTTACATGCTCATGTTTTTCCTCAATCTTCTGCAAAAATTGTTCCATCCGTGTCTTTTCATTCGAAAATTGATTGATCGCCTTTACCCATAAACTAGGTTGCTGCTCAATCTCCCTTCTTGTGTGTGACTTTTCTTCTTGTACTTTTTTCAAGTCCATCCATCCTCCCTTATAATGTTGTCATTACCAGTTTATTAGAAAAACGGAAGGGCCCTTCCAAGCAAAAAATTGCAATGTTCTATCGCAAAAGCTATATTTCGGGCATCCTGTCCGCTAATACTAAGTAGCATGAAACTTACCTGTTAAGTTAATTCGACTGAATAGGTAAATTTATCACCTCTCGCAATTGTAGCTGTATATTCAATAACATGATCTTGTTCATAGGTGATTCGCTCGATTAAAAGGCTTGGTTCGTCCTTATGAATATGGAGAAGATCCGCTTCCATTCGAGATGTCGGTACTGCCCGAAAACGCTCATTTGCTCTTGTGATCCTCACTTGATAAAGATCACGAAAAAGAGTATACATTGGCGTTTTTTCTAATTTAGAAGCAGTCAAATCAGGGAAACGCTTTTTCGGCAAGTAGGATGTTTCATACATCATTGGTTCATCATCCGCAAACCTTAAGCGGGTAATTTTATATAATGATTCACCTTCTAATAGGGTCATTTTTTTTGCAATTTTGCTATCACATTTTATATTTTCAAATGCTAGCACCTTTGTTGATGGCGTCTTATTAATCTTTTCCATTTCCTCTGTAAAACTATAAAATTTAACTAAGCTTTGGTTAATCACTTTCGGTGAAACGAAAGTCCCCTTGCCATGTTGCTTATAAATATAATTTTCTTTTTCTAACTCTAGCATCGTTTGCCTTACTGTCGTCCGGCTCACATTATGCATTTCGCATAATTCTCGCTCAGAGGGCAGTTTATCATGCTCTTTTAATTCCCCTGATTCGATTTTTTCAACAATCATATCCATGAGTTGATAATAAAGGGGTAAGCGGTTATCTTTCTCAATCATCATCATTCTTCTCCTTATATACTTTCAACCAAGGGTGCCAGAGAACCACTTTGTCATGTTGTCATGACCAGTTAAATATATCGTAACACTTTTTCGTGGAATAGGGAAGATATTTGAAGAAGTACTTAGTTCTTTTATGAACAAAAGCGCAAGCGCCTGTTTAGCGACGTACAAATTTAAAGACTTCTGACGAGATAAAGGAAACACGGCGAAGCATGAGCCGATGTTGACTTATCGTAGGAAGAAGACGTAAATTTGCTAGTCGCTAGGCGCTGGAGCTGGACGACAAACCTTCCTGTTAGAACTATCCACACGCTAAAAATTTTATACTTTCCTTAACAATAAGAAAAGCCCGACAAAAGGACGGGCCTAATTTCCTTCCTACTCTTCTTCTATTATCTGGCCAAGCAACTGTTCCAACTCATTATAAATTGTTTCTATATGGGTACGATCTGTAATCTTTGCATACACAGTTTCTAATTCATCTTGATATTTTTTCACTTCTGCTAGATGAAGTTTTCCTAGTCTCATTTGTTCCCTATACTTCGCTTCAATCACGGCTATCTCTTCTGCATAGGTTTCATCAGTTCCTGGTGCAACCGTTAATTCATACATATCAATGACCTCATCGTTCGGTAGGCTCGGAAAATATTCATGTGGTGCTGTACTGTCAAAAACGGCCCATCCTAATTCACGTACTAGAACCATATCAAGGCTTCCAGGATCAAAACCACAATGATAAATTTCTAGATCGTAACGGTGCTTTTCAGCCTCCGCTACAACTTTTTTTAGTAGTGTTGACTTTCCTGTTCCTGCTCGACCTTTTAGAAAAAATCTCTTTGTCAAGCCCTCTGTAATATTATCGACAAAATCGACAGGACCTTCCGGAGTTGCCGCACCAAGAAATCTTCTTAGAATTCGTGACTCCTTGTCTGTCTGAATCTCGTCCTCTTGGAATAGCTTCGAAATCAAATCATTCGTAACCTTATTTGCTTGATCAAAATCCATTTGCCTAATATAAATACCTTCCCAATCATCGTGCACTCGCAATGCTGTTTCATATGCATCGTACGCCTTTTTATAATGATTAGCGATTTTTTCCTTTAGATCATTTATGTCATCTTCGTAATTCTCATGTTGTTTGATTGAAGCCAATTGATCTAAATCAATCGTCTCCCATTCAAGTCCCACGTAATCACCTAAAACACGAGGATGGTCACCATCGATAATCGCAAACCCTAAATCGCGGATAATAAATCCCTCTAGCTGTTCTGGATTTGCTGAATTGTGAATTACCTCAAAGGCAATTTCAGAATCACGCCATTTATTTAACAAACGCTGTACCACATCTGCCTTTTCAGATTGGGACTTTCCTGATAGTAACAACACACGCTCTATCCCAAATAGATTGGAGTCGTATAAATTGTAGAAGCCTTTAGCTGTATTTCCTCCTGCAAAATAGCGCAACATACTTCCGCTCATGTCATCATCTCCTATTGATGAATCATTCCACATTAGCCTATGCTAATTCGCGTTCTAGTGTCAAAAAAAATTTTGCTGCATTTTCAATGTAAAAAGACGGCATCTCATTTTCATGTTTGCCGTCTTTTTAGATTAGATAAGGAAACTTTGGTTCGTACTGGCCTAGCTCCAACAAACAGGAGTATTATTTTTTATCCTGTTTGTTGGAGCTTTTCTTAGTTACCTTTATTTTTAGGCCGTGAGGATCGATTTTGCTTTATAAAGTTAATCGCCTCTCTTGTTTCATCTGTATAAGTGACGATTTCATCATATTGTTTGGATGCTACACACATGAATAGAATATCAATTGCATGCAGTTGAGCAATCCTAGATGAAGTTGCACCACTTCTAAAGGTAGGCTCCTTTGTGGCAGATGTATACAGTCGAATGTCAGCTTGTTCTGACACAATATTTGAACCATATTTCGTTAAACTGATGGTCGTTGCACCTTGCTTTTGAGCTAACCCTAATAGATTAGCAACTTCCATCGTGCTCCCTGAAAAGGAAATGCCCATCACTACATCACCTTTTCCAGTATTTGCTACAGCTGTCGCCGCCATATGCAAATCACTGAACGCAGTAGTGTGACGATTAATTCTTAAAAACTTTTGCATAGCATCTTCAGCCGTAATATGTGATGCACCTACTCCAAAAAAGTGAATCGTTTTAGCTTTTTCCAATGCATCGATTGCTTTTAAAAGTTCATCCGTACCTAATAATTCTGCTGTTTCCTTTAATGTTTGAATACTATTAGATGTCATTTTATCAATAATGGAATATCGTGATTCGTTCGGTTCAATATCGCGAGTTTCATGTGGTTGTTCTTTTTGTAAGTCTCCAGCAACCCTAAGTTTTAATTCTTGCAATCCCTTTAAGTTTAAGGATTTGCATAATCTTATGACTGCGGCACTACTTGTAGAACTCCTTTTTCCCAATTCACTTGCCGTTAACGAAATGGATTCCCTTGGGTTTTCTAAGATGTAAGTAGCGATTTTTCTTTCCGATGGCGGCAATTGAGGTAACATTTCGGAAAGCATCACTAATCCGCCCGTTGCAAATGGCATATTTCACTCAACCTTCTTAACTTATCGTTTTTTTCATTACATGGAAGTGGCGGGTAATAGAGAAACCAGTCTTTTTATATAAATAACCAGCTGAAGTTTTCTCCCCAGTCCACAAAAACCAAGCGCCATGCAAGCCTTCCTCACGCATACTTTGTAAGGCCTCATGTAACAGGATTTTACCTAATCCTTTTCCTTGTTGACTAGGATCAACGCCAAAAGGACCAAATCGTTCTGGAATTCCTTCATAGCCGCCATATAAACAAAATCCTACCACTTTCTTTCCTTGCCTGGCAACTATAATACGCTCCATCGGCAAACCCTGAAGTACTCCCTCTCGAATCGCCCGTCCCCAATCCGGATTAAAGACTTCATTAGCAAACAGAATTATTTCATAAAGGTCTCCATCCATTGCCTTAGTGAATGTAAAATCTTCGTTTATTCTCTGATCCTTCAAGTCGGCCACTTCTTTTGGATATTCATATCCAACTAAACTTCGATCCATTGCAATAGGAGAATATAACTTTTCAAACCCTTGTTTCCTTAAAAATTTATATCCCGCTGGGTAAGCTTCTTCATCAATCCCTGGCAATATATAATTAGGTGCGTAGGAGGAGAAAAAGATGTTCGCCCTTCCGTTTGAACTTAGAAACTCAACAGCTTCTTTCATCAATTGGGCGCCAACACCTTGAGCACGATAATCAGGATGCACGAAAAAGAATGGAATCCATCCATTTTCTTGTTCTAATTCTGTTTTATACATTGGTAATAATCTTCTTATCGCATACACACAACCAATTAATTTGTCCCCAGCAAATGCCAATCGCATCCCCTCTGGATCAAAATTGGCATCTAATAAAACTAAGTTGCGAAATCTTCTCCCGTTGATCGGGTCTTTCGTGAGGCATTTATTCCATAGCTCTACAATTGCTTTTTCATCGCCTGATTGATAAAACCGATACGTTGTCACGGTTATGTCGCCTCCTACTAATACAAAAGGTACGGTTTTCTTTGTCTTCGGAATTGTTCCAGTTGTTCTTCACATTCCTCTAAAAACACATTCGCTTTTCCATTTAAAATAATGTCTCGTAATTGTTTCGTTCCTGCTAACAAATCAAAAAAGTATTTACCATTTTGATGTTCATTAAATTTGAAATCATTAGGATACATTTCTGCAACCGTCTCTAATAGTATTAGCCCTGTACGAAGTGAATGTAAGGAATGACGATCAACAATATGTAGCTGGATGCCTTCACACGCCTGATCTTTATGCTTTTGATAATTGGGGACAAAAAAGACGGGACGTGCAATGACCCCGGGCAACCCCTTGTTATTAAAAGCTTTTGCCAGTTGATAACCATCAATAAACGGGGCACCGACATATTCAAATGGTTTTGTCGTACCTCTGCCTTCAGATAAATTCGTACCTTCCACCAAACATGTACCTGTATAAAGCATCGCCATATCAAGCCCAGTTGTAGCTGGTGATGGAGGAACCCAAAATAGTTTGGTTTCATCGTAATACATATCTCGTTCCCAGCCATCCATTTGTATTACCGTTAATTCACAATCAATTCCGATCTCATGCTTGTAAAATTGAGCAATCTCCCCCACCGTCATACCATGGCGATTTGGAATGGGATAGAGGCCAACGAATGAGCGAACATCTTCTTCAACCAAATTCCCTTCCATAGGTATACCCGAAACAGGATTCGGGCGATCGAGAACAACAAACTGTTTTCCCTGTTCTGCGCAAGCTTCCATAACATAAGCCATCGAATAAATATACGTATAATATCTTGTTCCAATGTCCTGAAGGTCGAAAACTATTACATCAACCGTATCTAGCATTTCCTTTGTCGGCTTTTTCGTTTCACCATACAAGCTGTATACAGGTAATCCTGTATAAGGATCGACAAATGACTCTATTGCCTCCCCTTCCCGGCCGTTTCCGCGAATTCCGTGTTCGGGACCGTATAGAGCGGTCAGCCGAATATCCGAATGCTGGTGAAACAAATCAATGGTCGGAATCAATTTTTCATTAACACCTGTTATATTCGTTAACAGACCGATACGTTTTCCTCTAAAAGATTGATAGTGTTTTTCCAAAAAAAGATCTAAACCGAGACGCATATAATCACTCCATTATTGTATTATGGATCTATTTGCCCCACTCCTTATAGTTCATATCCAGGAATGATACCACCCTTACGAACATTGCCCCCTGTAGTAAATTTCAATGTTTGGGCATATTTGCAACGGTTTAGACAACCTCTCACTGTTCCCAATGCTTTGTAGTAATCGTAATAGCGGAAGGAAGAGGAATTCATAATGAACCAATAGTTGGATAGCGCTTCCAAGTATGTATCAAATTCATCTGATACATCTATATAAACATCTGGATCGTATCCATCCATATCTTCCCAGTTTTCACTATGATAAATACCGTAATAATGAGGGGGAAGACCGTTAAGATCAAAGCCAGGAAGCCCTGCCTTTAACTGAGCAGCCTGGACAATTTCATAGCAGAGCTCATGATCAGGGTGAATACTATTTTTCCAATGAGTAATGACAACATTAGGTTTTATTTCTCTCATGAGCGTAGCCACTCTCATAACAATCTCATCATTACATGTAAGTTCTGCGTCCTTATAATCAAGCGTAATTGTTTTTACTCCGAGAATTTCCGCTACTTTCTCAGATTCCTTAATTTTTTGTTCTCGATAATCATCCACTGATATATTAGGAGGATTTCCCTTTTCCCCTGCTGTTAAGTGAACAAAGGTAACTTCATGACCTGCTTTTGCATATTTGTGGGCAATGGCACCCGCTTGGATTTCCGCATCTCCGCAATGTGCACCGACTACCGCTAGTTTCATTCTGTTTTCCTCCTCTATATTTTTAGAAATGTGACCGAATTAAATTATGCAATCTAGGTCGCAACCGCAATATACCTAATTGATGAGGTATATGAACACGGTTCGTTAGTAAAATAACCGACAGCTGTACTTCTGGATCAAACCAAATGCTCGTACCTGTAAAACCTGTATGACCATAGGACATTGCGGAGAAAAGATCCCCGCATGCCGAAACACCTTTGCTTTGTAATTGCCACCCTAGTCCTCTTCCCTCATTGTCAAAGGTAGTAAAATTTTCCCTTGATAACTTTAATGATTGGCTCGAAATAATTTGCTTCCCGTTATAAAAGCCGTTGTTTTCTACCATAGATGCATATTTAGCTAAGTCGCCAAGAGTCGAGAATAAGCCAGCGTGCCCACTAATCCCGCCCATCGATTCTGCATTTTCATCATGGACAATACCATATTTATAGTCTTTTAAACTCTCACTAAATTCCGTTGCTGCAAATCGCTGCTTATCAAATGCTAAATTAAAGCCAGTATCGTTCATTTCAAGCGGTGTAAAAATCTGCTCATCGACATATTGCTGAAATGGTTGCTCCACTACCTTTTCAATTAACGCTGCCAATAAAATGAAGCCGAGATCACTGTAAATGACTTCACTATCTGGCTTCACTTGTAAATCTTCGTTGCAGATCCTTTCTATTACCTGCTCTCTATTTAAATTCTCCGCATAATATGGACGATGAGCAGGCAAACCTGACGTATGAGTTAAAAGCTGCTTAATTGTGATATCTCCCTTTCCGTTATTTTCAAAGGAAGGAAAGAAGCGGGATATTCTATCTTTTAAATGAATGAATCCTTCATCCAATAATTGCAGCATCGCCGTAAGAGTTGCTACGATTTTTGTTAAGGAAGCAAGATCATAGATCGTATCTTGTTGAACAGGTTCCGGACTGGGAGAAAACGTTCGAGAACCAACATAAGTATCCATGATCGTTTTTCCATTTTGAGAAATATGGAGAGCAGCACCAGGTATGATTCCTAACTCTACTTCCTTTTCTAAAAAAGCTTGTACCTTCTTTTTTAAGTTATCATTCCTATCGAGCAAGATTGATCGCCTCCCTAACAAATCCATTGGCCTTATCAATTTTTTCTAGTGCCTTCTCATAGGAAACATCCGCCTTCAACATAACAATAGCTGGCTTTACTCTAAGATTTGTTATTTGCAGGGCCTCTTCTGCTTCTTCACTTGTTGCTCCTGTTATAGTCATTAACATATTGTGAGCACGTTCAACAAGTTTTTCATTAGATGGATTCAGATCAATCATTAAATTTTCATACGTTTTTCCTAATTTAATCATCGATGCTGTAGTAAACATATTCAAAACCATTTTATGAGCCGATGCGGCTTTTAGCCTTGTAGATCCCGTCAAAACTTCCGGACCAACTACTGTTTCAATGGAGATATTAGCTTCTTTACCAATTGGTGTACCTTCATTGCAAGATAAGGCGACGGTTGCTGCACCAATAGAATTAGCAAATTCGAGTCCTCCAATGACATATGGAGTACGTCCACTTGCTGCAATTCCCACAACTATATCGATGTCTGTTAGTTTCCTTGCTTCCAAATCAAGCTTACCAGCATCTTTATCATCTTCTGCACCTTCTACCGCTTCAAAAACAGCCTCTTTTCCACCAGCCATGATTCCTTGTACCATTTCCGGTGGTGCGCAAAAAGTTGGCGGACATTCCGCAGCATCCAAAATACCGAGTCGTCCACTTGTTCCAGCACCAATATAAAACAGGCGACCTCCTCTTCTAAAGGATTGATGAATAAGATCAATCACTTGGGAGATCTTCGGCAACTCGCGATTTACAGCATCAATCACCTTTTGATCTTCCTTATTCATTAATTGAATGATATCCATCGTGGACATCTTATCAATATTTCTCGTATTTTCATTGACTTGTTCTGTTGTTAATTTAGAAAGATTAATATTCAACTTGTATACGCCCCCTTTTTATTTCTATTCCTTACTCTCCCCTTTTATACTGAAAAGGCCTGCGTCCTAATGCCACGTGGCGGAAAGGTCATCGCACCTAACACTACTGGTTGCCTCGCCCCAGTAGCACTCGGAACATTGGCCGGTTGCATATGGAGTGTTTCATTTCCTAGAAGAGCAAACGCCATCGCTTCTTTCGCTTCTGATGAATACCCTGCATCTTCTTGAGTCATAACTGTCATATTTGGTAACAACTCTTGTAAGAAACGAAGTAATGTTTTATTTTCACTCCCACCGCCACCTACAATCATCTCTTCCATTGAATAAGCAGGGAAAACAAACTTTTGATATGCATCTGCAATCGAAAGGGCCGTAAAATAAGTTGCTGTTGCAATTAAATCATTTTCGGGAAGATGCCCGTTTTCCTGAAGTAATTGGTCGACAAATTGTGCTCCAAATAACTCACGACCAGTGGATTTAGGCGGTTGCTGTTTAAAGAAATCCATCTGCATCCAAACTTCAACCATATTTTTATGGACTTGGCCAGCAGATGCCCACTTCCCACCATCGTCATATGATTTCCCTTTTAACCTTCTGCATAATTCATCGATCACCATATTGCCTGGTCCTGTATCAAATGCTAATAGATCCGCTAATTTTGCTTGTTTCGGTATCGCTGTTACATTTCCAATTCCGCCGATATTTTGTAAAGCTACACCTTTCGTTTCACTGCGATAGAGTAGATAATCTGTATAAGGTACGAGCGGAGCGCCTTCCCCGCCTGCTGCCATATCCATAGAGCGAAAATTAGAGATTACCAAGGTCCCTGTTTCATAGGCGATAATTGCAGGCTCGCCAATTTGTAGAGTTGATCTTTCATATTGACGGTCACTTTGTGGCAAATGATAAATCGTCTGTCCATGAGACGCAATAAAGTCTAATTTGAGTGGTGAAATACTAGCCTTTTTACATACCTTCTTAACGGCGTCTGCAAATAAATAACCTAATTTGAAATTCAAACTGCAAATAAGAGCGGAGTTAGAATCCTTTTGATCCATACTTCGAAAAATCTCATTTTTTACTGTTTCCGTAAATGGCAAGGTAGTAAATGCTATTAATTCTGCTTTTGTATCCAAGCCATATCCGGTTATTTTTACAAGTGCCGCATCAATTCCGTCAATAGAAGTACCCGACATTAAACCTACCGCTAGTTTTTCCATAGTTTCCTCCCCTCTAAGCTAGAATTTTTTAGGTGTATCATTGTAAATGGAAGCAACGGTTAAAGCACCTATTGCTGGGGTTATGTCATTTTGAACGAACTGTACCTCTCCAATCACCTCGTGAAGGGCTGATTGAAATGCCGTTTGAGCGAATCGGTTTTTTTCCAAAAGAGACCCTTTATACGCTATTTTCAACGGCTGATCTAATTGTAATTTTTGATATAACAAGAAAGTTTGTTTGGCTAAATCTTGCCCCGCTATACGGAAATGGCTTTTTGCATCTTCATCTCCACTCTCCGCTTCAACGAAAATCGGATACGATAAAGAGGCAATCTCACCTTTAGTAGCGCTATAGATAAAGCCCTTTATTTCTTCAGCTTTATTAACTCCCATTTCTTGCATCAACGTCCTCGATAGATGGGAATGTGCTACACCTTGATCAGCTTCAATCGTGATTTGTCTACAGGCTCGAATCGCGATATCATAAGCACTTCCGAAATCACCTAATAGATGTCCCCATCCACCTGAATAAGCATCTTTGTCACCTTTACGACCATACGAAATGGATCCAGTCCCGGCAATCGTTAAAATCCCATCTCTATTTCCTAGCAAAGCATGATAAGCAAGAACTGCATCATTGACTAAAATGATTGGTAACGGGATCTTTTGTTTAAAATACGACTCAAATCTCGCACGATTTTCCTTTGTTTCAATCCCAGCAACGCCCATAACAATGATCTTGCATTCCTTACCATAAGCACTGGCAAGACACATAGATATTGCTTGATAAATATGGGCTAAAGCTTGGTCCAATTGAACATTCGGATTTCCAAACCCTGTTTCAGCTTGAAATAGAATATCTTTTTCCGCATTTAATACGACTCCTACTGTTTTAGTCCCACCTGCATCAATGCCAATCGTATAAACCATAATGGTTATGCTCCTTCGACAAATACTAGCTTTATTTGATAAAATGAAATTTCCTACATATAATATAATAGATGAAATATAGTTTCATATATTTTATAACGATTTCCACTCCAAATCAACTACCACATACTATTATTGTAAAATTACTTCGAGTCTAGATTGTCTATACATCTAAATTCATTCGGGTTTCTCCAATAAAAAGGACGCATTGGAATGGTAGTTTTTCCATCCAATGCGTCCTTTTTACTCATCTGCCTGATCTAAAAGTTTATTTAACTCTCGTAATTCTTCTTCGATTCCTTCCAACTGTTTCTCTAACGGGTGCAAGTTACCCTTAACGTATTCAAGCTTTTCCAAATCATGTTGCAAACGAACATAGTCTGTCTTTAAGTCCATGATTTTATATTCAATTTCTTTTCTATTCATTACATCCACCTTCTGACCTTAAGTTGGTGTCATCATAACATAGATAACATGCTGTTTCGATCTTTTAATTTACCTATCGGGTAGCGCGTTCTCCAACGAAAACATTGCGTGCAGCGCCGAGTCCCGCCAATGTAGTAACTATAGCGACAAGGAGAAGAAAGAGAAGCGGTAATGTCCATGATTGAGTATGATCAAATAAATAGCCAATGAGAATAGGTCCGATTGCTGTCAATAAATAGCCGACTGATTGTGCCATCCCAGACAATTGAGCAGCTTGAGTGGCGTCAACCGATCTCAAACTAAACATCGTAAGGGCGAGGCTAATGCTTGCCCCCTGTGCGATACCTAAACACAATATCCAAATTGCAAGAAGAGCGTTTCCGCCACCGATTAATAATCCTGTCAAACTAATGAGGTAAAGACTTCCAATCACAACAATAATAAGTTTTTGGTTCTTCATTTTCCCTGCAAGTACAGGGGTTATGAAGTTAGCGGGCAAACTGCAATACTGCATAAAACTTAACATCCAACCAGATGTAGAAATACTTAACCCATGGTCACCCAAAATTTGTGGCAACCATGTAATCGGTCCATAAAAAAGGATCGATTGAAGTCCCAAAAAAAATGTAACTTGCCAAGCAACTGGTGAACGAAATAAGGAGAAAATAGATAGGCCCACAGGCTGCAGCGCAATACTATTACGAGATTTCACTACTTGTGGAAACCACAAAACAACTGCAATTGCAGCCATGATTCCCCATACCAATAAGGCCTTCTGCCAACCGAAACCTAACCCTTGAGCTATAGGAATACTAAGTCCCGATGCAGTTGCTGCACATAACCCCATAGAGGTCGAATAAACACTTGTCATAATGCCCACTTTTAAAGGAAACCGTTTTTTAACTATCGCTGGAAGCAATACATTACTTATGGCGATCCCAATCCCAATTAATCCTGTTCCGATAAAGAGCATCGTTACATGACCAGTGGAGCGTATCATAATACCAACAAACAAGATTAACAAACTTACTAATATTGTTGTTTCATTTCCCCACCTTTTGCCGATCAGAGGAGCGATTATGGAAAATGCCGCAAATGCAAGTAAAGGCAAAGTCGTGATCATTCCCGCCATACTATTGGAGATAACAAATTCTTCACGAATAGAACTAATTAAAGGACCGACTGATGTGATAGAAGGTCGGAGATTAAAGGCGATAAAAATAATTCCCAAAACTAATAATAGACTTTGCAAAGATGAATTTTTTCTTTTCATATTATAAAAGCAACCTCTTTTACTACTGTTAATTACCATATTGAATAATTCCGGTTCTTTTAAGATAACATATTACTTCGAGATTTTTAATAGAGTTTTAATATTAGGACGAGGTTATCCGATGTAATACTAATGTTATTTCTTACTAGTTCGGTCATCCTTAAAAAACGAAAAAAATAATAAACTAGTGCTTGTAAACTTTATCATATAACTTGATAATAAATAGTGAGGTATCATAATGGATGATCTACAAAGAAATCGATACATACTAAGGGGAAATGCTCTAAATGAACGGGATAGTGGAAATCTTCCAAAAGAAGGGCGTAAAACGCCTTATTATTTTTGGGTTATTAGTATTAATTCTATATGCTATGAGGAGTATGATTAACTTAATACTTCTAACATTTATTTTTTCTTTTTTAATGGATCGCCTCGTAGGATTTACAGCAAAGCGTGTTCCATTAAATCGTAGATTGCTTGTATTAATCATGTACACACTAATTGTTGGCTTGCTCGTGTTTGGATTAGTGAAATATCTACCAGTTATTACATTGGAAATTAGCGAGCTCATCAAACGAATCACAGCATTTTACACACAACCAAATGAAAATGTTGTAGTGAATTATATAAAAGAGATTATTTCCAACAACAAAATTACTGACTATTTAGAGAATGGATTTTCCTTTCTACTAAAATCTTTTACTGATATAAGTAAAATAAGTGTCGATGTTTTGATAGCATTGATTTTAAGTTTATTTTTTCTCCTTGAAAAACCACGCTTACAAGCATTTACTAGTAAATTTAAAAGTAGTAAGATAGCACCTTTTTATAATGAAATTGAATTTTTCGGAAGGAAATTCACTCAAACTTTCGGTAAAGTTATCGAAGCTCAGTTTATGATCGCTATTATTAACTGTGTGTTATCCGTTATTGCTTTGTCGATTATGGGATTTCCGCAAATTATCGGATTAGGTATTATGATCTTTTTTCTAGGGCTCATACCTGTCGCAGGTGTGATCATATCCCTTATCCCTCTTTGTATAATCGCTTATACTATTGGGGGATTTATGAAAGTAGTTTATGTGTTAATAGCAATTGCAGTAATTCATGGTGTTGAAGCGTATATATTGAATCCAAAACTAATGTCCAGTAAAACAGATCTACCTGTTTTTTACACTTTCATCGTTCTGATTTTTTCACAAAACTTCCTCGGTGTTTGGGGACTAATTATTGGAATTCCGATTTTTGTTTTCTTACTTGATGTACTAGGTGTAACGAATAAAGAGACGCCTCAATTATCACCTTAAAAGAAGGGATCGATAGAAATGAAGGCCATTCTTGTAGAGGATTCTACACATATTTTGTCTGTTGGCCAATCCGAAAAGCCCGTGATTAACAAAAACGAACTATTAGTCAAGGTCAAGGCAGCAGCGCTTAACAGGGCGGACCTGCTACAAAAACGCGGACTCTATCCGCCACCTGCAGGCGCTTCTTCCATTCTCGGCTTAGAAATGAGCGGAGTAATTGAGGAAATCGGAACAGATGTGGAAGGTTGGAAAAAAGGAGACCGTGTTTTCGCCCTTCTACCCGGCGGTGGCTACGCTGAGTACGTTACCATTCCGGCCGCTATGGCGATGCGGATTCCAGAAAACCTTTCATTTGAAGAAGCAGCTGCCATTCCTGAAGTCTTTTTGACTGCTTATTTAAACATGTTTTGGCTAGGCAATTTGCAAAAAGGAGAAACTGTGCTTGTCCACGCAGGTGCAAGCGGGGTTGGAACGGCCGCTATTCAACTTGCTCGTGAGGCGGGAGCCAATACAATCGTGACTGCTGGTACTGCTGAGAAAAGAGAGTTATGCCTTTCACTTGGGGCGGGGGTGGCAATTGATTATAAGGAAGGTCCATTTTCGACTAAAGTTCTGGAAGCTACTGCCGGTAAAGGTGTAAACCTGATTTTAGACTTTATCGGTGCTCCTTATTGGGAACACAACATTGACTCACTTGCTACGGACGGAAAGTTAATTTTGATTGGTACAATGGGTGGCGCAAAAGTAAATGAAGTTAATCTTAGCAAGTTACTCTTTAAACGTATTCAAGTGATTGGTACAGCATTACGCTCTCAAAGTGTTGACAGAAAAGTCCAGTTAACGAAAGATTTTTCGGACTTTGCCCTTGAAAAATTTGCAACGGGAAGGCTAGAGCCGATTATTGACTCCGTATGGGATTGGGAGCATGTAAATGAGGCTCATAAACATATGGAGCAAAATAAAAATGCTGGGAAAATCGTATTGAGAGTGAACTAAGTAAATGAGAGGATGTCCAAATATTGGACATCCTCCTCTTTGTTTGTGCTTCTATCGAAAGTATTTTGTACATTATTTTTAATCTCGTTTAGTACTTGATCGGACTGTCAAGGTTTTAACTTGAAACATACGATTGTGGCCATGATTCGGGCGCTTGAGACTCCTTCAGAAAATAATCGCTTTTGTACGGAGTCTCTTTTATTGTTGCACCGTTCGCCTTAATGAGCGTCCCAGCGAATTTTCTCCATTACTACTTTTTCAAAACATGCTCATCCACAACTCTTCCGTCACGGGTCTTAACGAGTATGTTAATCCCCTTATCTGTAACTGATACATTTGTATACACTTGTGTTTTTTCATCAAAGTAAACATCCATATACGGTTGTGGCGTTGTCGCATAATATTTTTGCCCAGTCGATCCAGCAATGATATAGGTGGTTCCTTCCTTATTCAATTCACCATTTTTCAAAGGAATCGTTCTGACATAGGAATGATCATGACCTGAAATGGCTAAATCAATACCAATCTCATCAAAAACAGGAGGCCATACTTCTTTCACTGTTTCACTTCCTGCCGCTGGATTTGAATTATATGGAGATCGATGATAAATGACAATCTTCCATTTTTTCTTAGATTTCGCCATATCTTTCTTGAGCCACTCTGCTTGTTCTAGCAAACCTTCTTTTGTCGTTTCTGTATTGAGGACAGCGAAATGAGCATTCCCATAGTCAAAGGAATAGACGGTCCCTTTAAAATTGGCCGGACCATTATCTGGCATGCTAAAGAGTCGCTTAAATGTCTCGACACCATTTCCAATGTTTTCATGGTTCCCAACAACAGGAACAAATGGTGTTGATGGAGCAAGTTTGGAATCTTTCATAGACTCAAAGAAGGCATCCCAGTGAGAATATAGATTTCCATCATCGACCATATCGCCTACATGGACAATGAACGCAGCATCTTCATTTTCTTGTTTTGCCTTTGTAAATAGTTCAGTGAAAACACCAAAACCATTCTCTGTTTGATTTGGCAAAGACTGAGTATCTCCCATTAAGATAAAGTTGAAATCATTATCTTTCTTTTTCTCAGTTGTAAAACTGCCCACTTCACTCCAACCTGTTTTCGTTCCGTCGCCAACCCGATACGTATAAGCTTCTCCATCCTTTAGTCCATTCAGTCGAGCTGTATGAACTTGAACTTCACCCGCTTCAAACGCATGGTATGTGCTTGTTCCTTTTACTTCTTTAACAGATTTTTTAGTAAATCCGTGCTTTTCATATTCTGATGTTGGGACAATTTGAACAACAGAATTTGTTATTAACGGAGAAGTTGTCCAAGTAATATTAAGGCTCTTATTCTTTCCATTAAACGTAAGGTTAGTTCGTTCAGGTGCTTGCGATCCAAGATGTTTTAGAACATCGATCTTCGTTTGGAAGCTGTAGCGCTTATTATTCTGCGCTTGAATAATAAGCTCACCAGGAATAATGGATAGTCTATCCGTTTTTATTTTCCCTTGATTATCTGTTGTACCTAATGTCCACGGAGAAATACTTGCGTCTGACGCCTTAATCCAACCTTCTTGCTCTCCATGTCTGACTTTTAGCCACCCAGCTTGTTTCTCAACAAGAATAGTAGGCTCATGTTTTTTCAACTTCATGATCTTTTCGCTGTTTGACTTAGGCTCTTTGTAGACAACTGCTTCTTTTGCTTTGATTACCGCTAGCTGATTATCGGGTGAAACAACGTGAATGTCTACTCCCTTCGCCGGCTTTCCTCGTTCATCTGTAACGGATATTTTACTATCAAAACCTACAGATGCACGGTCTAGAGCAATTTCATAGTGGGCCTTAGCCGCAATATCCATATTAGGGATAAAAATAGAAATGGATTTTCCTTTGATGACCGTACTTCCACCCTCAAATTTCACTTGAACTGTTTCAGCGGAATCTTTTTTCATCAATAATGGCAGTTTGGCTAGTTTCCTAATTTTATCTCCATCTGCAATTTGATCTAGATCCTTCAACTCAAGATAAATTTGTCCATTTTCTGTAATCTCATTTCGGACAATATGTTGTTTTGAAATTTTCTCGTCAAGGATCAACTGCCTCTTTACAACATCAAGTTTATCTGGACTAAAAGAAAATTGTAATTTTAGGCTTTCCATTTCATTCAATTGACTTGTTTGAAGAGTAATGTCAAATGGATTGCCGATAAAAGCTTCCTGTTCAAAAAGGGGCTTTACTCCTGGACTGCCACTATCGATTTCAAATTGCCAAATCCGCTCTGTTTCATTACCAAAATGGTCTTGAACGACAATTTTAACTTGATGATATCCATCCAATAATGGCCCATCAGGTGTAAACGAAATTTCTCCTGTTTCTTCAGTATACTCTGGTTCTACCTCGATTCCATCGATATACATCCACATCCGTGAAGGATTAATTCCTGTGCCACCTTCATTATCTTCTGCAAAAGCTCCAATTTTTAATTCATTAGTGACAATGACCTCATTTGCTGCAGGATATTCACCAGAAATCGTAGGATTGATTAAATCATCATCTGTTTCTCCATAAACAGCTCGAATATTATCAACATAAATAGCTCCAGCGTTTTTCTTATCATCACTTGTTTCCATTAATCTAACAGCCAAATCTAATTTTAATGGTGTTGATTTTCCAGCTGGCACTGGCGCTTCTAAATATCTCCAACCTGTCCAATTGATGTTATTATCAAAATCAATTGGGAATGCATTATTATCTCCATCTCGTAACTGTGACCTTAACCAGTGTCCTTTTCCATCGCCATATACCCACAGTCCAATAGCTTCAGGGTAGTCTTCCAAAATAATCGGATCCTTCGTATGGGCGTAAGCACCTGAAGTTCCAGTTGTTCCAGTAAAATCATATTTAAGTTCAAGTGCATGGTCGCCAAATCTTGCTGGTTCTGGATAGGTTGTTTGACGAATTGACACAGATTGGTAGCGGGCTCCACTCCATGTCCAATCTTCTATTCCATTTTCGAATGTTTCTAAAACAACAGGCAGTTTACCAACTTGAATATTCATCGTGGCAGACTGGTTGCCGAAACTTGCTGTTATCGTCCCTGATGCCGTTTTATTTGTAGCTTTAAATGTCCCTGCTTCATTGATCATTCCGACATCACCAGTAACTTCCCATTCAAAATTAGCTGGATTGGCATGAACCATTCTTCCATTCGAGAAGGCCCTTACATCAATCATCATTTCTTCACCACGTTTAACCGTGATCGTATCCTGCCCGAATTGAAGATCTGTCAATTCATTGACAACAGTAATTTCTGAGGTTCCTTCAGCTCCATTTAAAGTAGCTCTTAAAAGGCCTGTCTTCGCTTCTTGTCCAGCGGTAAACTTTCCGGAAGAATCTATTGTCCCTAGAGTTACATCATCCAAACTCCAGCTTGGCTTTTCATTCATTTTAACAGGGTTAAAAGCCATGTCCATACCTTTGGCTGTAAAATCATACGTACTTCCAGAAAGCATCAACATATGATCTGGTTGAACTGCTAGTTGACCAAGTTCCCCCTCCTCTGCTGTAGAGACAACGAGAAAGGAATTGGCGACACTTCTTTCTATTCCATCAGACGGACTATTCATAAGATGTAACCCTGATTCTCCATTCGCACGAGTCAAAAATGTCGAAGAACCACCTCCATCTAAATTTAGCGCCTCCACCGCACCTAAATCGTACATTAAATTCTGTAACTCAAAGATCGTTACACCTTCCGAATAACCTGGTTGTCTCCCGTCGATCACTAAAAAAAATATACTTCCATCCGCTTTGATGCCTACCGCTGTTCTCGGTGCGAGTGTCGTTGTGAATGAGCTTTCTTCAATCTCTGTCTTCTCGCCATTTTTTACTAGAGTAATCCGTCCACCGAGCGCTTCCTTTACATCCTCCCAGCCTGGAGCAACCATCGTTCTCAATTCGATGGCTTGTCCTTCTTTAAGAGTTTGTAAGAAGTCTGCATGTGCGCCGTGACCAGAAAGAACAAGCTTCCCCTCTGGAATAGGTGTATTTCCTTGGTCCACGAGTATAGTTTCTACTGTGGCTGTCACCTCACCCACTTCACGAATATCCCCTGTCACATCTGATAAAATGATCTCTGTTCCATATTGATTTGTGTTTGTCGATTCTTGATCAGATGTATATAAAACTAGCTGATTATCGCCACGTATTCCATTCACTCTATGAATCTCCATCTCTATATTTTCTGCAACAATAGAGTATGACGGTTCAGGATAGCCAATGATACCTTGACCATTTTCTTTAATTCCGAATGTTTCAGTATTGATCCCTTGGAGAATTTTCCCTTCTCGTATTACAGAACCAATTGGAACTCCATTTGATGTATTAAAAAAGTCAGCATTTACACCACCAACTACAACATGCCCAGGCTGCGATACAGCTTCAGCTTGCTTCCTAACCGTTTGCAAACCAAAGTCTTTCCCATTAGGAAGGCCCACCTCGATATGCACATCCGGATTTCCTTGATTCACTCCCATAATAAAGACTTCTTGCCGCCCTCTCTCCGTAGCCAATGTCATCGTTGTTTCTTCGACTCCCGGGGCTACAGATCTTGTCCATGATTCAATGACCGTTCCCAACTGATAGGAAGAATTTGCCGCTGCTACTGTTTTATAAGATGTCTGAAAAAGTAAAGATTGCAAGACTAGCAAAAAACTCAGTACATAAACTAAAAAATTCCTCTTAACAATCAACCCGTTCTCCTCCTTATTTTTCTCCTGCTCGATGTAAAACATAGAATGGCAACTCTATTCTATCAACTTGTTTTTGAAAATATTGTAATATTTTGTAAATTATATGTAAATATTTACCAGTTGCCGATTACTTTTCAGGAAATGTAAAAATAAAGGTTTTCTTTTGTAATGAACTGCCAAAAATAGTTAAGAGGGATTTTGAAAGAGGGAATGTTGAATGAGCACTATCGTTACTTTAATCAACCGATTTTTTACCGAACGGTTTCACGATCAATCTGCATTAATTGCCTATTATTTTATGTTAGCTTTTTTTCCATTCCTCATTTTTGCTATTTCTATTACAAGTTTTTTCCCTATCCATCCAAAAGATATTTTAAATGCTATTGAGCCTTTTATACCGAAAGCAAGCTTCAATTTGATAGAAGATAATATTATGAGTATGATCGGAAAGAAGCAAACTAGACTCGCCTCACTCAGCTTGCTAGCTGGATTTTGGATCGCCTCTATGGCCGTCCAAGCCTTTGTCAGGTCAATGAACGATGTGTATAAGGTAGTAAGAAAGGAAGGATTTTTCCTTGCCTTAGGTAAGGATCTTCTCATGACTGCTGGATTGATGACAACCTTAACTATTTCTCTTCTCGTTCCAATTGGAGAGGAAATCGCACGTGTCTTTCTCGTATCGCACTTCGAACTTCCCAATCCGTTTTACAGAGCATGGGTTATCTTTAAATGGGGTACTGGTTCTCTTTATTTATTTTTCTTCTTTTTACTTTTATATAAAATAATCCCTAGTAAAAAGGTTTCTTTTTTAAATGCCTTACCAGGTGCAATGTTTTCCACAATTGGTTGGCAAATTGTTTCATTCGGATTTTCTTATTACGTCACTTATTTTGCCAGCTATTCAATGTTATATGGTTATGTAGCTAATATAATCGTCCTGATGATCTGGTTTTATTTTAGTGCAGCTGTCCTATTAATCGGCGGACTTGTTAATGTTTCTTGGATTGAAAGAAAAGCGGAAGGCGGCGTTTAGCGACGTACAAACTTTTTAAGCTTCTGACGAGATAAAGGAAACACGGTAAGTCCGATAGGACGAACCGATGTTGACTTATCGTAGGAAGAAGCTGAAAGTTTGCTAGTCGCTGCCGCCTACAGCTAGACAACGAAAAGTGTAACCGCCACAAAAAAGGGGAAGACCAAATTTTCTGGTCTTCCCATCTTTATACTTGCAGCCGTTGTTTAGGCTGATTATAAATATCCTGATCAAGTTCTCCTGTTACTTTGCTTGTCAATATTCCTGCCGTCATACTTCCGCTAACATTGAGTGCAGTTCGCCCCATATCAATAAGCGGTTCCACTGATATAAGAAGCCCAACAATTCCAATTGGCAAGTTTAATGAGGATAATACGAGTAAAGCGGCAAACGTTGCTCCTCCACCAACTCCAGCTACACCAAATGAGCTAATGGCGACAACTATTATTAACGTGCCAAGAAACATGGGGTCGAGTGGATTAACTCCAGCGGTTGGAGCAACCATAATAGCTAACATCGCTGGATAAATACCCGCACATCCATTTTGGCCAATCGATAAACCGAATGAACCTGCGAAATTGGCAATTCCCTCCGATACTCCCATTTCATCTTGTTGGGTTTTAATATTGAGCGGAAGTGTTCCAGCACTCGACCTTGATGTAAATGCAAAAGTGAGAACTGGCATCGCCTTTTTTACATAAGTAATTGGATTTTGTCCACTAAGAGCCAATAACAATAAATGAATACAAAACATGACAATCAAGGCAGCATAGGAGGCGATCACGAATTTTCCAAGTTTCGCAATGGCCGAATAGTCACTAGTTGCTGTAACCCTTGCCATGAGAGCCAGAACGCCATATGGGGTTAGGCGTAGAACAAGTGTTACAATCCGCATAATTATAGTATAGATCGTGTCTATAATTTTCGAAAAAAATTCTGCCTGCTCTGGTTGTTTCCTGCGTACCCCCAGATAGGCTATTCCCATAATCGCTGCAAAGATGACGACTGCGATCGTGGATGTTGGACGCGCCCCAGTTAAATCCATAAAGGGGTTTTGCGGAAATAAACTGATAATCTGTTGAGGTATATTCATCCCTTCTACACTTGTAGCAGTTTCCTCAAGTTGTGAATTTCGAGCCGTTTCAGCTTCTCCTGCTTCCAGTTCAATTCCTTCTAGATTAAATCCAAGCGCTGATGCAATACCAATTCCAGCAGCAATCGCTGTCGTTCCTAGTAAAATCCCAATAACTAACGCACTAATTTTCCCCAGATTATTTGTGAACTTCAGCTTTGTAAAAGCAGCGACAATCGAAATGAAAACGAGTGGCATAACGATCATTTTCAATAATGAGACATAGCCATTTCCGACAATATTAAACCACTCAATAGAAGTTTCCGTTACAGTTGAATCTGTTCCATAAATTAAATGAATGACAAGGCCTAAAAGAATACCGAATCCTAATGCGGTAAAAACCCGCTTAGAAAAGGAAACATGCCTTTTCTGCATGTAAAGTAACACCCAAATTAAAAGTAATAATCCAACTATATTCAAGATAATGAAAAGTGTATTCAACTCATCCCACCTCCCTATATATTTTCCGTAACATTATATTCCCCGTTAAGCCTGTAAATAACCATTTCAATATTCTAATGAATACAAATAAGTCCCTCTTCAGCTTGCATAAATACTTCTCTTCCAAACGGTAATGTAACGGAAGGCTTACAATGTCCAGCTCTTAAATTACATATAGTTGGTTTTCCGAAGGGTACGATAATTTGGCGGAACAGATCTTCTACAGTAAAAGCTTCTTTATTTTCAGTCGTACATCCGGTCCAGCTCCCAAGTATAAAGCCTTCCGCCTCTTGGAGCTTTCCTGATAATGCTAATTGAGTTAGCATTCGATCTATCCGATACGGTTCTTCTCCTATATCTTCTAAAAAGAGAATTTTCCCCGCAGTTTCTATTTCAAATGGTGTCCCAAGCAAACTGGTAATCACGGTCAAGTTCCCTCCAGTTATGACTCCCCTAGCCTCTCCGGGGACAAGATAGTCCATTTTTTCATGGGGTGGATTATCTATTTCTAATGATTTTGAAGCAATTAATGTGTGTAGAAATGACTGTTTTGTAAAATCAGAAGCACCAATAAGATCAGAAGCTGGCATTGGTCCGTGGATTGTCGCTAACTTACTTCTTTGCTGAAGAGCGATATGAAGGGCTGTAATATCACTGTAACCAATAAAATGTTTTGGGTGTTGTGAAATCATATCGTAGTTTAGCAATGGCAGAATTTGAGCAGACCCATATCCTCCGCGCAGACAAAAAATAGCCGTGATTTCTGGATTAGCAAACATATGATTTAACTCATTTGCTCTGAGTTCCGGCGGCCCAGCTAAATATCCCCCGAAATTTTGATAGCAAGTTAAACCGACTTCGAGATCAAATCCCATTTCTTTTATGACTGAGATAGCTTCGTTTAACTTTTCTTCCGATACTGGTCCGGCAGGTGCTGTCAAACCAATTTTATCTCCCTGCTTTAGAGGGTTACCTTGAATATATGTCATTTTTAATAATTCCTTCCTCTCCACATATCTTTCTCTACTTACAACTGTAACAGGAAATATCCCCATAGATAACCCGAAAAATCAAGACTATTTCCGAGGAAATATGACATTCCCAATGAAAATTCTCCATTTTTCCTACCTACTTAAAGGTGAATCCTCTATAATGGACATTAGAAAGGGGGATCGAAATGCAACTGTCAGAAGCAACACAATACATTAAGACTGCACAATTACTTCGAGATCAAATCCCATCCAAGTCAAGGTATCCATTTCATTTACCAGTAGTAAATATGTTAGAAAAGCTTTCTTTCCATCCCCAGGTCACCTATTTAATTGGTGAAAACGGAATGGGAAAATCTACTTTGTTAGAGGCTATTGCTATATCAGCAGGCTTTAACCCAGAAGGTGGAACATTTAATTTTAACTTTTCAACTCATGATTCTCACTCTGAATTAGAAAAGTATTTGCGAGTAGCAAAAGGTGTCTTGCGACCAAAGGACGGCTTTTTTCTAAGAGCGGAAACGTATTATAATGTTGCGACACATATAGAAGAATTGGACAATGAACCATCGTTTGACGGGAAAGTCATTGACCAGTTTGGAGGCGTTTCCCTTCATGAACAGTCCCATGGAGAATCTTTTTTTTCAGCATTCTTGCATCGTTTTCGTGGAAGGGGCCTTTATATTATGGACGAGCCTGAGGCTGCGCTATCGCCTCTCAGACAATTGTCCATGTTAGCTCGCATCCATGAACTTGTCCATGAAGAATCCCAGTTTATTATTGCCACTCACTCGCCAATCTTAATGGCTTACCCTAATTCAATCATTTATGAATTCTCCCAAAATGGGATTCATAAAAGGGAATTAGAAGAAACAAACCACTATTCCTTAATGAAACAATTTTTCGATGACAGGGAAAGACTTTTGCATCATTTATTCCATTTGGATTAATATAGTAGAGAGAGTTATCGTAAAAAATTATTAAAAGAAGGAATCTGAATATGATCATCGGCTTAATTATCATTTTAATCCTCGTTCTATTACTACCTTTTACAATTAAAACGGTTGAAGAGAATTTAGAGGCTTTTTTATTTTTAATGGGACTAGCTGCAGCGATTACTAGTCGTGTCTTAAACCGAGACTTATTTTTCAAAGCGCTTGAGGATCCGATCCACATTACACTGGCTGTTCTCATTGCAGGTTTATTATTTCGCTGGTTACAGAAACCTGTGGAAAAGGGCATTTTGGGAGTAAGTAATCGTATTCCAACCCGGCTATTCTTTGCGTTAATTGTTATCATTCTCGGCTTGATTTCAAGCGTAATTACAGCGATTATCGCAGCAATTATTTTAGTTACCATTGTTAGCATCCTAAAATTAGACCGAAAATCAGAGTTACGTCTCGTTGTGCTTGCCTGTTTTTCAATTGGCTTAGGCGCTACACTCACTCCTATAGGAGAACCATTATCAACAATTGCTACAAGTAAATTGAATGAGGACTTTTTCTATCTTCTACGTTTAGTAGGCTCAGATATCATTCCCGCTGTTCTTATTTTTGGTATTTTAGCCGCTATTCTAGTTCACCCTAAAAAGGATGAAAATGGATTAGGTGCCTCACTTGAAACTGAAAGCTATATGGAAATATGTATTAGAGCTTTAAAAATTTATTTGTTTGTGATGGGGCTTACTTTATTAGGTGCTGGATTTGAACCGCTTATTAACAAATATATACTCGGCTTAAGTCCCCTTATCCTTTATTGGATTAATATGTTATCGGCAATCCTTGATAATGCCACATTGGCAGCTGCTGAAATTAGCCCTTCGATGGATGAACCTACAATCAAGGCTATTTTACTCGGACTTCTTATTAGTGGAGGAATGCTGATCCAAGGTAATATCCCGAACATTATCTCTGCTGGAAAACTAAACATTACTAGCCGTGAATGGGCGCGCTTTGCTTTTCCAATTGGACTTGCAGCAATGGTTGTATATTTTATAATTATATTAATTTTTGGGTAAAAAAAAGGGACATTCTCGTTTTCGGAGATGTCCCTTTTTCCACCATTGTTATTCAGAAATCTTTTTCGTAAAATCAGCCAATAACCGCGCCCCAAACCCTGTTGCGGCCTTTGTATAATAGCCCGAATCTCCACTGCTTTGCGCAACAGCTGCCATATCAATATGAAGCCATTGGGCTGTTTTGGGCACGAAGCGACGCAAGAAAAGTCCTGCAGTGATTGATCCCGCTTCTCCTTTAGCACTAATATTATTAAAGTCGGCATAATCGCTTTTTAAATAAGAATCATAGGCATCGACTAATGGCATCGGCCAGACATGATCACCATTTTCTGCGCCGATCTTTTTCATCACATCTGACAAATCTTCATTGCCAAATACTCCCGCTAATTTCGAACCAAGTGCATTTCCAATTGCCCCTGTTAAAGTCGCAATATCGACGATATATTTTGCTTTTAATTCACCTGCACGTATCAATCCATCAGCTAAAATTAGCCGGCCTTCTGCATCTGTGTTTCCTACTTGTACATTAAGTCCGTTTTTATAACGGATTACTTCTGATGGAATGAGTGAGTCACGATCCGGCATATTTTCGACTATTGGTATAAGGGCGACAACATTTACTTTTGCCTTCGATTCCACAATCAATTTCATTGCACCTGCGACTGCTGCAGAACCACCCATATCCATTTTCATATCACTTATATCGCGACCGCTCTTTAAACTAATTCCGCCAGTATCAAAAGTTACTCCTTTACCAACTAAGGCTACCAATGGTTTTGTGTCATCACCACAATAAGATATTTCTACGAATGCTGGTTCATATTTACTTCCCTTGCAAACTTCGAGAACACCATTCATTTCCATTGCTTCCAATTGAGCTTTTCGATAAACAGTTACTTTCGCCGCTGTATCTTTAAAAGCTGAACTCAAAACATCAGGATATGTTTCCGGATTAAGTTTGCTTGGAATTTCGTTCATAAGATCGCGAGACAGAGATACGGCTTGAGCGCGAATCTTTCCTTCAACTATAAATGACTGGATATCTTCACAACCTACCCATTCTAATTCTGTTTTAGAGGCTTTCGCATCAGATTTATATGTTAAAAACTGATAGGAGCCTAGTTCCCAGCCTTCGATAAACGCTCGTGCAGCTTCGCCTTTATTTAATTCGGACAAACCACTTTCCAGCACAGCCCCTTCAAGAAGAGCCGTTTCGATTTTACGTTTACGTAAATCTCGCGCTATTGAACCCGCAATGTTTCGGACTTGTTCATAGCTTGCCTTTTTCAGTGGTTTAATCACGACACACACATTTTCATCTAACAAAATTGTTGTAAAATCACCTTCGCTATTTTGAATAAAGGATTTTAACTTTTCATCATTTTCAATTCTAGAGTTACTTGAAAAAGTAATATATGCTTTCAATTGAAATCCCCCTTCTCCCTTAGTTATCATTTTATTTAAAAAGGTTGGCAATAGAATCAAATAGGTTTCTAAAGAAGTTTTTGACACTATCCCAAAAGCCTTCATCCCCTACTACATCCTTCAATTTTTCTTTAATATCCTTCGAAATATCTTCTAATTGTTGCTTTACATTTCCAAAGTCAATATCTAAGGAACGCATTTTTTCAAATAGATCTATTAATAACTGGCGATCTTCCGGACTTAAGTGGATTTCCAATCTTTTTAGCTGATCTTCTACAATTTGTTCCACATCTTCTCTTGTAGCAGGGTTCTGCTCTGCGATCGCCTTTTTAATTTCAGTTAGTAGTTCCCCGACCTTTTCATCATTAAGACCTTCATTATCGGCAAGGTTCGTCGCTAAATCTAGCTCCTCATTGGCTACTTCCATCCGTCCTTTATCCAGTTTCTCTCCTCGATGTTCATAAGCTTTATAAATACCTGTTAAAGCTGAGTGACCAGTAACCTTTACGGGAGAAACGACTTCGACAATCGCGTTTTCAACACCAGCCGTTAACATGGCGTTAGCATACATTTCCTCCGTTACTTCCGTAATATTATCCGGCGTTACTCGCTTAATAACGAGCCCATGCCCTTTATCCTTTAAAGTAATTTTGGCAGAAGAGTACATCCGTGAGTTTGGATTCCCATCAATCAGGCGAGCGAGATCATCAGCGGTAACGATAATTTCTTCGACCATCTCCGGATCTTTCACATTTAAAAGTTCCCTAACCTCTGCTTTTTGAGAATCTGTTAATGTTTCCCCATAAACTACAATTGGCAAGCCTAATTTTTCATTAATGACGTCATCATCTTCGTTGTTTGATGCTGCTGCTCCTAAACCATTGATCATTAAGCCAGCGAATAGAACACCTATAAACAATAGCTTTTTTATTAGCTTCATTAAAATTCACCCTTTTACTGTTTTGGTGGCAATGCTTCTAAATAATCAATCGCTTCTTGTAATGTTTTTACAGGAACTATTTTCACTTTGAATCCTTCCTTTTCTGCCACTTCTTTTACATCTTTTTCATTTGTATCATACTCTTGAATATCAGCTGGGCAGAAGAAAATATCGATTCCCGCTCTTTCAACTGCAACGATCTTTTCCTGGATGCCGCCAATCTGACCGACATTTCCATCTAGATCAATCGTTCCAGTCCCAGCAATTTCATAACCTTTCGTTAAATCACCTGGAGTTGCTTGATTGTAAATTTCTAAAGAAAACATCAATCCAGCAGATGGCCCTCCAATATCTCCAGCATTAATATTCACCGTACGGGAAGTGTCGATATTAAATTGATTTTCTGTAACAATTCCTACTCCAGCCTTGTTCATACTATTTTGCAAAGAAACCAGTTCAATACTTTCCTTCTTAACAGTCCCATCCCGATCAAAAGTTATTTCAACCTGATCACCAGCTTTTTTGTGAGAAAGATACTCTAGAAATTCGGATGCTTGATTAACAGGCTGATCATCGACCTGATGAATAACATCGCCAACTTCTAACTTTTTCTTGGCGTCCGTTTCTTTTCGTATATCCCTGACAAAAACACCATTAGGTTTAACCTTTACATCCTCTCCAGATGCTCGAAGACCCGCAGCAAATGCATGATTTTGAGATGTATCCATCATATGGACCAACAACCGATTATACTCCTCATTGCTCAAATCGCCTCTAACTTCCTTTACTTTGCGTAAGTCAGTGTGGGGAGCGAACATTCCGTAAGCTAAATAATAAATATTACTTGCTCTTAAGGATAAAACGGTCGTTAAATAAAGGTTACCGGAAGTATCCTTTTCTCCTCCTTCAACCGTAACCTTCGAGCCAAGTTCTTCGACTGATCCCGGCCTGTAAAGATAGTAAGGTGTCGGAATGAAAAGAGAAACAAGGAACAATATTATGATTACAGTTAAAACTTTCCTTTTAGTAGAGGTGTTTTTTGAAAAAAAGGTGTTCAAGTTTTTCACATTCTTTCTAAATCAGACTTCAATGATCCGTTTTTAATCTCATAAGCTTTTCTAAGTGCAATTAGCTCTGCATGTCCACTAACATCGTCCAAAAGGTTGTTATCCTTCCTTTGTATTTGTTCAGTTGCACTGACTATAGAGAAAAACAATACGTTCTCAATTGACGATCAGTTTTTCTAAGTCCAATGGCGCAATATAAACACCATCTTTATAAGCTCGCATATTTCCTCCTGATATTTCATCAATCAACATAATTTCTCCATTTTCCCCTCGGCCAAACTCTAACTTAATATCATAAAGTTCAATTCCTCGATTAAGCAGTTCAGTTTTCACAACACTGCTAATTTGGCGAGTTAAATGCTTTAGTTGTTCATATTCCGCTAATGTTAAAATACCTAATAAATCTAGTGCATCTCCACTAATAGGCGGATCCTCCCGCTGATCATCTTTTAACGTTATTTCTACAAAGCCATCCAACTCTTGTCCTTCCTTTGCATACATTCCATATCTACGCATAAAGCTCCCAGTTGCACGATAGCGACAAATAACCTCAATTCCCTTTCCAAATATTGTTGCTGGCTTTACTATCATCTCGGCGCTATCAATCGTAGCATCGACATAATGAGTCGGTATACCCGCTTCCTGAAGAATTTCAAAGAAATGCTTTGTTAATTGCAATCCTGCTTTCCCCGCGCCTTCTATTTGCAGACCAACCGTATTAGCACCGGGATCGAAAACACCATCTACTCCCGTAACATCATCTTTAAACTTTAACAAATAATTACCATTTTCAAGTGCATAAACGTCTTTTGTTTTACCTTTATATACTAGTTCCATACCATTCCTTCTCTCCTAATAATTATGATTAGTATAACAAAATCAGATAAATCAGTCTCACTTAATGTAAAATTTCGTTATTGTTGATATCCACTTAATTTATCAAAAAAGTGTTTAACAAAATTATAAAAGAGCATTTCAGTCGGCATGAGTGCTCTGTCCCTGGGAATAATAACTCCGACAGAACGCGTTACCCTTGGTTCTTCAATTTTCTTTTTCACTGTAGAACGAGGCAAGCTATCAATTACAGTAATTTCTGGAAGTAATGTAACGCCTAATCCCGCAGATACTAGGCCTTTAAGTGCATCTATATCCATCCCTTCAAAAGCAACTGTTGGCTCAAAGCCACGCTGCTTACAGGCGTGTATCACAAGATCACGGAGGATATAACCTTGAGGAGAAAGGACAAAAGAATCCCCGCGCAATTCATCTAGCGAAATAGATGGTTTTTTTGCCAAAGCGTGGTTTGTTGGAAGCAGTGCCACAAGGTTTTCCATAAAGAGTATTTCACTTTTAACACGGTGCTCTTCCTTTGGTACAGGACCTAATAGCGCCATATCAATATCGCCTTTAATAACAGAATCAATCAAATAATGATATGCTCCTTGATGAAGCTGAAATTTTACATCCGTATATTCTTTGCGAAAACCTGAAATGACAGTCGGTAACAAATAAGCGGCTAAGCTGCTTGGAAATCCAATTCTAACCGTTCCCTTTTCTGGATCCAAATTTTCTTCAATTTCTCGTCGGGCTTGTTCAATAACATCCATCGCTTGTTGCATTTTCTCTAAAAACATTTGACCAATTTGTGTCAAACGAATATTTCTACCTTCTCTAATAAAAAGGTTTACTCCAAGCTCTGCCTCTAGATTAACTATTTGTCTGCTTACAGCGGATTGAGCGACATGCAAGGCATCAGCGGCATCAGTCATATGTTCCCGTTTGGCGACTTCAATAAAATATTGAATTTGTCTTAATTCCAAAGAATCACCCTTTTTCCCAATTCATCTAATTTTGATATCATTATTATCTCATTTCTATATTGTTTAGATTAATTCTAAAAGATAAAATATTTCTTATCAACCTAAATCGAACGAATCGGCTCTAAGGCCTAGAAAGAACGCTGTAAAGGAGTGTTATAAATGGAGTTAGTTATGAACTCGGAAGAAATGAAGGCGGCGCAAGATTATGTAAATAATGTATATGAGACGGTTAAAAAACGGAATCCAAATGAAGATGAATTTCTTCAAGCAGTTAAAGAAATTTTTCAGTCACTTGTTCCTGTTTTTGCGAAGAGTCCAAAATATATGGAGCACAACATTTTAGAAAGAATTGTGGAACCGGAAAGATTAATTACTTTTCGTATACCTTGGGTAGATGATCAAGGGAAAGTACAAGTAAACCGTGGTTTTCGAGTACAATTCAGCAGTGCAATTGGCCCTTATAAAGGTGGTCTCCGTTTTCACCCTACTGTTAATGCCAGTATTATAAAATTTTTGGGATTTGAGCAGATTTTCAAAAATGCTTTAACTGGGCAGGCAATTGGTGGTGGTAAGGGTGGATCAGACTTTAACCCAAGAGGTAAATCCGAGGGTGAAGTGATGCGCTTTACCCAAAGCTTTATGACTGAGCTATGCAAATACATTGGGCCAGACACAGACGTTCCAGCTGGGGATATCGGTGTGGGAGCTCGCGAAATTGGTTACATGTTTGGCCAGTACAAACGATTAACAGGCCGTTTCGATGCAGGTGTATTGACTGGTAAGGGTGTAGGTTATGGTGGTAGTTTAGTACGGACAGAGGCCACAGGTTACGGCACGGTCTACTTCGTTGAAGAAATGCTTCGCGATCAAGGACTTACTTTTTCTGGCAGTACCGTCGTCATCTCCGGTTCAGGAAATGTGTCCATTTATGCCATCGACAAGGCACAAGAATATGGTGCGAAAGTTTTGGCTTGCAGTGATTCCGATGGTTATATTTATGATGAAAACGGGATTTGCTTAGATACAGTGAAGAGACTAAAAGAAGTGGAAAGAGCAAGAATTTCTGATTATGTAAAAGAACATCCACATGCTCAATATTTTGAAGGTAGTACAGGTATCTGGACAATTCCTTGTGACATCGCTCTTCCATGTGCAACGCAAAATGAAATTAATGAACAATCGGCTAAAACACTTGTTGCCAATGGAGTAAAAGCTGTTGGTGAAGGTGCGAATATGCCTTCTACATTAGAGGCGATTGACGTATTCCTTGAAAATAGAGTATTATTTGCACCTGGTAAAGCAGCCAATGCTGGAGGAGTAGCTGTTTCTGCTCTTGAAATGGCACAGAACAGCTCCCGTGTTTCTTGGTCATTTGAAAAAGTCGATCGAAAACTTAAACACATAATGAAAGATATTTATCGCAACAGTATCAATGCAGCAGAGGAATATGGTTATCCTGGAAACTTAGTAGTTGGATCCAATGTTGCCGGATTCCTAAGGGTTGCAGATGCAATGATCATGCAAGGTGTTGTGTAATTATATTTATAAACAGGTGATTCTCCATTTTGGTGAATCACCTGTTTTTTTAGGACCTAACCTATATTCACCTAAATATGGTAAAATGTTTTCGATTGAATGGAGGAGATTAAATAATGAATATGAAAGATTATCGAACAGCTAAATATAATATTGAACCAATTTTTATAAACCGCTGGTCACCAAGAGCGTTTAGAGAGGACGAAATACCTGAAAAGACCTTACTTGGTGTGTTAGAAGCAGCCAGTTGGGCGCCATCTGCAGCTAATATCCAACCATGGAGATTCGTTATTGCCCGTACAGAAAAGGATAGAAATCGATTTTATTCATTTATCAATGACGGAAATTTAACCTGGTGTAAAAAAGCACCCGCTCTCATCTTAGTTATGTCAAAAACAACAACTGAACGCGGACCAAGCATCTCTCATGCATTTGACGCAGGTTCTGCATGGGGATTTTTATCATTAGAAGCAGCTCATAAAGGCTTAATCACTCACGCAATGGGTGGATTTGATCGGAATAAAGCTAAAGAAGTACTTGGAATTCCTGAAGAATATCAACTCCATGCTGTGGTTGCCATTGGATATCAAGGAGATAAAAAGGGATTATCCGAAGTACATCAGGAACGTGAAAAACCATCAGGAAGACGTTCACTTGATGAGACTGTTTTTGAAGGTAAGTTTGAGAGTTAAGGAATAAGACAATGGCTACGCTAGGGTTCTGCTGACTGAGATGCTACTATTAAGCGGGACCGTGGCACTTCGGGTAGAGTTTTGCACGTAAAAACACACCGAAAAAGTCAAGTCCCGATGGTATAGTTTTACCTTCGGGATGGGACATGAGAGACGCTATCGTGACCCATTGGCACGACTTTTGCTCGAGGTCGGGACGTGAGGGACTCCATCATGAACCATTGGCACGACTTTTGCGTGGATTCGGGACATGAGAGACCCCATCATGAACCATTGCCGCGACTTTTGCGCGGATTCGGGACATGAGGGACTCCATCATGAACCATTGGCACGACTTTTGCGTGGATTCGGGACATGAGAGACCCCATCATGAACCATTGGCACGACTTTTGCGCGAGGTCGGGACGTGAGGGACTCCATCATGGACCATTGCCGCGACTTTTGCGCGAGGTCGGGACATGAGAGACCCCATCATGAACCATTGCCGCGACTTTTGCGCGAGGTCGGGACATGAGGGACTCCATCATGAACCATTGGCACGATTTTTGCGTGGATTCGGGACATGAGAGACCCCACCACGAACCATTGCCGCGACTTTTGCGCGGATTCGGGACATGAGGGACTCCATCATGAACCATTGGCACGACTTTTGCGCGGATTCGGGACGTGAGAGACCCCATCATGAACCATTGGCACGACTTTTGCGTGGATTCGGGACATGAGGGACTCCATCATGAACCATTGGCACGACTTTTGCGCGAGGTCGGGACGTGAGAAACTCTATCATGGACCATTGCCGCGACTTTTGCGCGAGGTCGGGACGTGAGGTGCAGGATCAAGTCCCCAGTATCCAGCTTTTTCATTAGAACAGGACTTGAAGGTTATTTTCAAGTCCTATACTACTTCAATGAATCTCTCTCTTATGGAACACTACACAAAATA
This sequence comes from Bacillus niameyensis, assembly GCF_001375535.1. Lineage (GTDB taxonomy): Bacteria > Bacillota > Bacilli > Bacillales > Bacillaceae_C > Lederbergia > Lederbergia niameyensis. The sequence continues at coordinate 3,264,874 of NZ_LN831197.1, read as the reverse complement.
AGTCCATCTGTGTAATCTAATCTTTTTAAAATGTCTATCTAATATTCTTATTATCGTCTTTCTTCCAACGATAAACCCACACCACTCCTGAATCTTCCTCGTCGTTAATTTCTCCCCCGGAAATAATAACTTAAAAGCATGAACACTACGCAGCACGGCCTTGTCCACACTATCTACCATTCCACATCCACTACAAACGCAGTTCCTGCCCAAAATAGAAATAGAAAATGATCGACAATTCTCACACACAATCCCCTTACGCAATGAATCGTATGAATACTTGGGTATTTCCTTAAATGGAGAAATCTTCCAAGCACAATGACAGTAGCTTATCCGCGAGCGCCTTGTGTTTACGCGTTAATTTGTCAGGATGAGTATTTAGTTGCTGCACAAAGGGTTGAATCTGAGTTGGATAAATAAAGGGTGTGTTAGGGGTGCTTGGTATAGGGTGAAAGTGGGATTAACAAATACGACGGATGCTTTTACTTCAAAATGAAAGCCGAGATTTTTGAGTAGTTGTCTGAAATGGGTTTCGATGCGTTCTAGTTGATTTAAGGGGTTGATGATTTCATGTTTGGGGAACTTGAACATTTTTCCATCATCATAAAGATAGTTTCCTTCAAAGTTTTTCACTTCAAAAAGATGGATCGTATTGTACAGGATGGGCAAGGTGTCAATTTGAATGGTTCTTCCATTTATCTTTAGCAATAGGTCGCGAAGAATCAGGGAGTTGCCTTCCATTTTTTCAAGGTGACGGTCAAACAGCACCTCCCCTTCGAAGCCTTTTTGCAAATTGAGCAAATGTTGCTTGTCCGACATGGATAGGTCCATCCGAACATGAAGCTCCTCCAACGTCTGCAACTCTAACGACTTCTCTCTAGGATTGTAAAACATACTTCACTTCCTTTCTGAGTTTTCTACTATTCTACTATAAGATGATAGAGTTATCAAAAAGTACCTTCAAGCGGATTTTTCATAGTAAGGCAAGTGACTATATCACTTGCCAACACCTTGGTTCAAGGGTTCCAGATCCACCTCAAACCCCATATCCTCTAGCATAAGTTTATCAGCCAAACCTTCCTGCCCCTCAGTTGTCAAATAATCCCCAATAAAAATGGAATTGGCAGGATATAGGCCAAGCGGTTGCAAACTTCGTAAGTTCACTTCCCTACCACCAGAAATTCGAATTTCCTTTGTTGGATTAATGAATCTAAATAGGCATAAAACCTTTAAACAGTAACGTGGGTTTAACAAATCGGTACCCTCAAGCGGCGTTCCATCAATCGCATGTAAAAAATTAACTGGAATCGAATCGGCATCTAGTACTTTTAAACTGCGTGCCATATCAATAACATCCGTAAAAGTCTCTTTCATTCCGATAATAACTCCCGAACATGGCGATATCCCCGAATCCTTTACAAGCCCTACTGTATTAACGCGATCTTCATATGTATGTGATGTTGTAATATTCGTATGATGTGTTTCTGATGTATTAATATTATGATTGTAACGATCGACTCCAGCCTCTTTTAACCTTGTTGCCTGTTCAGGTTTTAAAATACCTAGACAAGCACAAATTGTCATATCTTCATGTTTATTTTTAATTTCCTTCACGGCATCCACCACAATATCAAGTTCGCGATTTACTGGCCCCCGACCGCTCGCGACAATACAATAAGTTCCCGCATTCAGTTCTGCTGCACGCATCGCACCAGCGACGATTTCATCTTTTTTCATCATAGAGTATTTTTCAATCGGTGCCTTCGAAACGATCGATTGGGCACAGTATCCACAATTTTCGGGGCACAATCCTGATTTTGTATTTATGATCATATTCAACTTTACTTTATTTTCGTAATAGTACTTCCTCACTTGGAAAGCTGCATGCAGTAATAAAAGAATTTCCTCATCAGGACATTGTAATACTGCCAAGGCCTCCTCATTTGTAAGTTCCTCCCCCGCTAATACCTTTTTAGCCATTTGCTCAAACATCATATCGTCACCCTTCGTTTCACAATATGTCTCATTCGATGGGCAAACATCCCTGCTAAAACAGCCAACACAATATCTTTAGGGAACGGGACAGCCATCCACAGCCAAACGACTTTATAGGAAAAAGCCTCGGGCGCTTGAGTCCATAACTTATAAGCAGCATACATCCAATTTGGCCCAATCAGGTAATCTATTAAGATCCCAACTAGGGCAGCAATAATATAGGAATAAAGTTTACTATTTTTCTCAATAATTTTCCCTGTAATATAGGCAGTTAATATAAAAGCTAGGACGAACCCAAATGTCGGGCTAAGAATTTGAGCAAATCCACCTTGGAATTTTGCGAAGACTGGAGCACCCACCAGTCCGATAAAGGCATAAACGGCCATTGAGATTGCACCAAGCCGGCTTCCTAAAAATGCGCCAGCTAATACAGCGAAAAAGGCCTGCAATGTAATCGGTACACCACCAATTGTCATAAACGGAAGGAACGAAGTAATATTTGCCCCAATCATCATTAAGGCAGAAAACATTCCGACATATGTTACATCAAGCGCCGTTAATTTCCCCTTTGATTGAATAGTTGCGGTATTCATATTTTCACCTCATACTTTTTATATATTATGAGAATAAACGAAGTAGTTAATATATGTCAACCTAATAATATTTTTAGTTAACATATAATTTTTTTGTAACGAAACATAATCTCGTGTTACTAAATTATTGAAAGGCAGAAGGGAGGGGGCCATCGTGAAGGATTTGGAAAAGTTATATACAGAAATCCAGCCGAAGATTTATGCCTTTTTCTATATAAAAACAATGAATCAGTCATTAGCCGAAGATTTAACTCAGGACGTTTTTTATCAAGCTTTAAAAGGAATTCATTCCTTTTCGGGCAAGTCGACTTTAAAAACATGGGTTTTTTCTATAGCTAAAAATCGCTTAAAAACATATTATCGATCAAAAAAGTATATGAATTCTCTTCATGAAAAGCTAGTTCTAGAAGACCCCCCTTCCCTATCAGCTTCTCCAGAAGAATTATACATTTCTAAGGAAGAGGAATCTCAATTTTTAAAAAGGTTGGAGCGATTAGCTGATTTACCGAGAGAAATTATGATTTTGCGACTTTACGGGGAACTCTCTTTTAAGGAAATAGGAGAATTAGTGAATAAAAGTGAAAACTACACACGTCTCGCTTTTCATCGAGCAAAATTGCAACTCCAAAAAGAAATGAGGGTGAATAATGAATAAAGATTGCTATATCGTGGAGGACTTACTTCCTCTCTACAATGAAGGTCTTTTGCAGGAAGAAACGACTAAATGGGTAGAAGCACACTTAAAGTCTTGCGAAAATTGCCGGGACCTTGCTTCCCTGTCAAATGAACCTCTTGATAAGGAACCTATTAATTCATCAATTGATAATGAAAAGATGATGAAAAAGATTAACTTTAAAATCGCCTTTTATCAGATCATCTTCGTTGCGATATCTTTCATCTTTGCAATCAAAACTTCTTTGTTAAATGAAAGTTTTGGGTTTATCTTGTCCTATACGGTTCTAGGATTAATCACTTATCTTTTTTACCGTAGAATCTACCTTGTTATTACAATTGCCTTCATACCAAATTTCATTTGGTCAATCGTTGATAGTCTATCAAATGAAGCAACTGTTTTTCATGCTATAGTTGGTTCGGCTTTCTTAGCTTTCGTTCATTTAATCTTTGCGATCATAGGATGTGTCATTGGTCTGCTTGTTTTAAAAATAAGAGAAAAAGGTGAAACAACATGAAGAGGAAGAAATGGATTTACATCGTGCTCATTATCATTTTGGTTGTCCCCATTTTATTTTTCTATAACGCTTTTAACGGAAACCCCATTTGGAAGATGGCTTCCGAATCAGCCTTAAAAAACTATTTAAAAGAGACATATCCAAATCAAGAGTTTAATATTGATGAGGGTTTTTACAACTTTAAATTTAGCGAATACTCGTTTAAAGTCAATAAAATCGGCGTAGAGGATCAGAAAAAGTATGAAATAAACGTGCGGGGATTTTTCAAACCAACTGTGGCTTTTGATGAAATCTATATGGATAATCTTGATGAACCATTAATGGAAAAGCTCGGAAATGAAGCAGCGGCAGAGTTACAAACAGTATTCAATGATGTGAATAATATCGTTACAATTAACGTTCGGATTGAAGTTTTAAAAGGAACTTATGATTCCTCGATCAATTGGAGCAAGGACTTAAAAATCGAAAAGCCAATCTATATCGATATTTTAATGGATGCAGGCAATATGCCGAGAGAGCAGCTGCTCGAGGAAATGAAAAAGATGCAAAGCCATTTAAACACGGAAGGATACACCTATGATTACGTTAATATTAACGCAAATCTATTCGATGGCAAATATGGAAAAGATGATCAAGGTTATGTGAAGTATGCGAGCTCCTTTACGAAAGATAAGAAGCTCTCCTTGAAAGATATTGAAGAGTATAACCAATGAAATGGAGAGGTCATCACTGAATAATGATGACCTCTCCATTATTATAAAAACTTCACACAAACTCCTTCAGGCACTTCCACTTCCGCATCCAATTGTGTCAATTTTCCAGTTTCCTGGTCACGCTTAAATAAAACAAGATTCCCAGTTTGTTGGTTTGCTACCACGAGATAAGCACCACTTGGATCTAAGCAAAAATCACGTGGCCATTCTCCACCAGTCGCGACGAATTCGATAAATGTCAACTCGCCAGTATTTTCATCGACTTTAAAAACAGCAATGCTATTATGACCACGATTCCCTGCATAAACAAAACGACCGTCAGGAGAAATGTGAATGGCACTCGCATCATTTTGGCCGACAAAATCTTCTGGTTTTGCTAAAATGGACTGATTCACTGTAAAGCTACCATTCGTTGCATTATATTCAAGCACAAACACTTCAGATGATAATTCGGTCAAAAGGTATGCTAGCTTTCCATTTGGGTGAAACGTCAGATGACGAGGACCGCTTCCTTGGTTTACATTTAATGTACTAACCTTTTGTAACTCGTCATTTTCTATTTTATATGTAACCACTTCATCCGTTCCCAAATCTGCGACAACAACATAATTTTGATCAGGGGTTAGTGCAGTATAATGAACATGAGGTTTATCCTGACGCTCATGTGGACCGTTTCCTTTATGTTGTTCCACATCTACTGCTAGCTCAATGCCGCCATCACGGTTAATGTCAAACAGGTGGATTTTTCCTTCATGATAATTACCTGTCACTAGATGATCGCCATACACATCAAGATGACATGGAGGGGCACCTTCCTCAACCTGCGCATTTACTTTTTTCAATTCGCCCTGTTCATTTACAATTTCGAAGGCCGCTACGCCACCCAATTTTTCCTGTTGCGCAACGGAATATAAGTATTTTTTATCCTCACTAATAGCTAAATAGGTTGGACTCCCCACCTCTGCAGCTACCTCAGGAACAGATAGTTTTCCTGTCTCGGTATCAAGTATAAAACGATAAATCCCTTTACTCGTTTGCCTAGTATAAGTTCCAACATATCCAATATATTGAGTTCCCATCTCTACAGCTCCTCCCATCTTAACTATGTTTCATTATACATTTGAACTTCGAAATAAACAAAAGCGCCCCTTTGGACGCTTTTGTTTATTTAAATACTTTCATTCTTTCTTCTAAACTGGCAAATTGTTTTTCACCTGTTACCTCAGTTGGATGACCAAATGGCATTTGTGCCATAAGCTGCCAATTATTTGGAATATCCCATATCTTTTGAACAGCATCATCAATTAAAGGGTTATAATGCTGAACAGAAGCACCTAAACCTTCAATATGAAATGATGTCCAAACAATATATTGTAAAATACCTGTAGCTTGAAAAGAGTATTCCGGCATTTTATCTTGGTAAAGAGGGAATCTTTCTTGCAAATCTTTTACAACATCTTGGTCTTCAAAAAATAAAACAGTCCCAAATCCATTGCGAAATGCTGCCATTTTGTCAGCAGTTGCTTGGAATCTTTCAGCAGGTGTTACTTCCTTTAGAGCTGCTTCTGTTATATTCCATAACTTCTCATGATTTTCACCAAAAAGAACGACCACCCTGCTACTTTGTGAATGAAAAGCTGTAGGCGCATGTTTTAAAGCATGGGCTACTACTTCTTCAATACGTTCCTCCGTTACTTGTGTTTCTTTGCTAATCCCACGGATAGATCGTCTTTCTTCTACAACTTTATAAAAGTCATGTTTAGTTTGAATCATTTATTTTCTCTCCTTCTAGTTGAATTGGATTCTAATAGAGATACCAGAAGGATCCTTCACAAATAACATTTCATCCTTCTCCTGTGCGTCTGCATGTATCTCGCTCAGTTGTTCTTTAACCTTAACATAATCTTCATTACTGGATAAAGTAATTGAATACCATTTTAACCCCGTGCTATTTTCGGGCGGTACCATGCCATTTAATGAATTCCAAGTATTTAAGCCAATATGATGGTGGTATCTATCCTTGGAAACAAACAGTGCTTGCGGACCATATCGGGCAACAACGTCAAAACCAAGCCCCTCACAATAAAATTGTTCAGTTTTTTTAAGGTCTGACACTTGCAAATGAATATGCCCAATAACGGTATCCACTGGTATTCCCTTCCAGCCAATTTCCGTCTTTTCCTCCAATAAGTCCCTTATATCGAGCGCTTCTGTCGTCATATGAACCTCATCTTTATTCCATTTCCACAATTGTGAATCACGATCAGTATAAATTTCAATCCCATTTCCTTCAGGATCTGCTAAATAGAGCGCCTCACTCACAGAATGATCAGATGCTCCTTGGATTGGATATTGAAAGTCAATTAAATATTGAACAAAATTAGCAAGGTCTGGTCGACTCGGCAATAAAAATGCGATATGATATAAACCAGTCGTCCGAGGTGGCCTTGGAATGGAACCCTCTTCCTTTTCAAGGATCAAAAGGCCAGCCGCTCCATTTGCTGATAAAACAGCTTTTTTATCTGAATGCTTGATGACCTTAAAACCTAGGACTTTAGTATAAAAGTCTAAAGTTAATTCAAGATCTCTTACATTTAAAACGACCTGATCAACAATAGGTTGGTTTTTCATATGAACCCCCCCTTAAGAAGTTACTTACTTTATGTAAGTGACTATACATTAAACATATTATAATGTCAAAAAAATAAATTGGAAATTTTATCCTCATCGCCCGTTAATACAGGAGCTGAATTTAAGAATACGTTAAGCAAATTAGTGATATATAATATAAAAGTGGAGGGAACGATATGAATTCTAACCTGTGTCCTAAATTCGAAAAAGCCATGGGAATTTTTGGTCAGCGTTGGACCGGACTCATTATTAATCAACTATTAAATGGACCACAACGTTTTTGTACAATTGAATCATCCATGCCCATTAGTGCGAGGGTACTGTCAGAAAGATTAAAGGATTTAGAGCGTGAGGGGATCGTAAAAAGGAATGTTTATCCTGAAACACCTGTACGAATTGAATATTCATTAACAGAAAAGGGTAAAGAGTTACTGCCCCTTATGAAAGAAATGCAAATTTGGGCCGAAAAATGGATCGAGTTAACCAACTCAACTAATACCGACTGTTAAATCAACAGCCGGTATTTTACTTTGTGAAAAGTACGAAATGGTATTCTTATTATTTTTTTTTTATTAAAGTTACGAGGTTCATTTCATGACTGTTTTTTAACCTTTGCGATACAATAAGAAAAGCAGATGCGCCCTCTAGCTAAGTACGTTGACTTCGCCAAGCCTATTCTAGAACAACTTGGGCTAGAGCTAGACATTTAGAAAAAGTTTTAGGAGATGAAGAAAACAATGAGGAATGAAATAATTGAACGTTTTACATCCTATGTCAAAGTAAACACGCAATCAAATGAAGATAATAACAACTGCCCATCAACTCCTGGTCAACTTGAATTGGCCAATATGTTAGTAAAGGAACTGGAAAGCATCGGAATGCAGGAGATTTCCCTTGATGAGAATGGTTATGTCATGGCAACACTTCCTGCTAATACGGAGAAACAAGTTCCAGTTATTGGCTTTTTGGCCCATCTAGATACTGCTACAGATTTTACTGGAGATGGAGTTAATCCACAAATTGTTACGGATTTTGACGGAGAGGCCATACAACTAAATGAACAAATGGGACTCTCTCCGAAAGACTTTCCCTTCCTTAAAAATTACATTGGACATACGTTAATTACAACTGATGGCACCACTCTTCTTGGTGCAGATAATAAAGCGGGCATTGCGGAAATTATGACAGCTATGAATTATTTAATCCAGAATCCGCAAATAAAGCACGGAAAAATTAGAGTTGCTTTTACACCTGATGAGGAGATTGGGAGAGGCCCCCATAAATTTGACGTAAAAGCGTTTGGTGCGAGCTTTGCTTACACAATGGATGGTGGTCCAATTGGAGAACTACAATATGAAAGCTTTAATGCGGCCGCATTGAAAGTAAGATTTAAAGGAACAAATATACATCCTGGAACAGCTAAAGACGTTATGGTGAATGCCTCCAAAATCGCTATGGAGTTCCACCAAGCACTTCCGGCCAACCAAGCTCCTGAATTTACTGAAGGTTACGAAGGATTCTACCATTTACTCTCATTTAATGGTGATGTCGAATCTGCTCAACTTTATTACATCATCCGGGATTTTGATAAAAAGCAATTCGAGGCGAAGAAAACCCGCGTTGAAAAAATAGTTAATATGCTTAAAGAAAAGTATGGAGAAAACCGGATAGAATTTGATATAAACGACCAATACTATAACATGCGAGACAAAATTGAACCTGTTCAAGAAATTGTAGAGATCGCTGCAGACGCTATGAAAAACCTCCATATTGAACCGATTATATCTCCTATTCGCGGCGGTACAGATGGGTCTCAGCTTTCCTATATGGGACTTCCGACACCTAATATTTTTACTGGTGGCGAAAACTTCCATGGTCCCTATGAATTTGTCTCTGTTGATAACATGGAAAAGGCTGTATTAGTCATTGCGGAAATAGCTAATTTATTTGAAGAGCGAGCCTAAAAAGGGATTGACTTTCCCATACCTACCTGCAATAATATGAATAACAAAAGAATCAGGCTGCCTTTAAACCAGTCCCGTGAGGCTGACAAGGTTGAATGCACAAGCTAATTGTGTATACTTTTGCATAAAATCGATTGTATCATCCGATTACATATGCACCTTGCCAGTCATTGGGCAAGGTGCTTTTTTGCATGAGGAATTAGAACTAACCCTATCAAAAAGGCTTCTTCCAAATGCAACTCCTAAACCCAATGACACAGTCTGAATTCAATCTAGTAAAAGGGAGAGATTTCGGATGAAACAAAGAGAAATTGGAGTCGATGAAAGACTACCGCTTATACAAAGCTTACCGCTAAGTTTTCAACATTTATTCGCTATGTTCGGATCGACTGTTCTTGTTCCATTACTTTTCGGCGTTAACCCAGCTATCATGCTATTAATGAACGGCTTTGGAACTATTCTTTATATTTTTATCACTAAAGGGAAAATTCCTGCTTATCTCGGGTCTAGCTTTGCTTTTATTTCGCCTGTAACAGCAGTACTAGGCAAATACACAGGTATCGATGGTTATGCCCATGCACTCGGGGGCTTCCTCTTAGTCGGTATTGTCCTAGTTGCCGTTGGTTTACTTGTCAAAGTTGTTGGCACAGCGTGGATTGATGTCATTTTCCCTCCAGCAGCTATGGGGGCAATCGTTGCGGTTATTGGACTTGAGCTTGTCCCAGTAGCTGCACGGGATATGGCAGGCCTGGTTCCTCCTGTTGGTGTATCGCTGGCTGATTGGGTCCCAGATACAAAGGTTATTATAGTCGCCTTATTAACCCTAGGACTGACGATTATTTACTGGGTAACACTAAGAGGGTTTTTGAAAATTATCCCAATTCTACTTGGGATTGTCTCTGGATATATCATTTCTGCATTGCCTGGTATTAACTTGCTTGACTTATCAGCCGTTAAAGAAGCAAAATGGTTTGCTTTACCTACGATTTATACGATGAAAATTAATTGGTCTGATATGCTGATTATTCTCCCAGCTGCATTAGTATTAATACCTGAGCATATAGGGCACTTAATCGTAACTGGAAATATTGTCAAAAAAGATTTAGTCAAAGACCCAGGGCTCGACAAATCATTCTTAGGTAACGGTATTTCAACTGTTATCTCAAGTTTTGTCGGTGCTACACCAAATACAACTTACGGAGAAAACATCGGTGTTCTAGCCATTACAAGGGTATACTCGACATGGATTATCGGTGGAGCTGGAATCATCGCCATTATACTCTCCTTCTGTGGTAAACTAGCTGCGCTAATAATGGCCATCCCGGCACCAGTTATGGGTGGAATCTCCTTACTGCTATTTGGAATCATCGCCGTAAGTGGCTTACGCATGCTCGTAGAGTCGAATGTAGACTTCAGCCTTTCTAAAAACTTAATTCTAACATGTGTAGTTCTCGCAATCGGAATTAGTGGTGCCGCTATTAAAATTGGTTCTGCAGTCTCCCTTTCCGGAATGGGCCTTGCCACCATCGTTGCCATCATCCTAAGCCTCTTCTTCAAATTGCTGGAAGTACTAAAGCTGTCAAACGATTAATGCGGTGCCTGGCACGCCTCGAATTTTGTCGAAAAAAATCCCCTGGGAGAATTTCTTCTCCCAAGGGATTTTTTTATTATTTGCTCATCCATTCTGTATGGAAGACTCCTTCTTTATCCACACGTTTATAAGTGTGTGCACCGAAGTAGTCACGCTGAGCTTGAAGAAGATTTGCAGGAAGACTTTCTGTACGGTAGCTATCATAGTAAGCAATTGCACTTGAGAAACAAGGAACTGCAATTCCTCTTTCCACGGCAACTGCTATCACTTTACGAAGAGCACCTTGGTAGTTTTCTACAATATCTTTAAAATAAGGATCTAACATCAAGTTTGCAAGTTCTGGATCTTTGTCATAAGCTTCCTTGATTTTTTGCAAGAATTGCGCACGAATGATACAGCCGCCTCTAAAGATCATCGCAATATCACCGTATTTTAGATCCCAGCCATATTCCTCAGCAGCTGCTCTCATTTGAGCAAATCCTTGGGCATAAGAGCAAATTTTACTCATATATAAGGCTTTGCGAATCGCTTCAATTAATTCTGCCTTATCGCCATCATAGGAAATAGCTTCTGGTCCTGATAATACTTTACTTGCTGCAACACGCTCTTCTTTCATAGCAGAAATACAACGAGCAAATACGGACTCTGTAATCAATGGTAGTGGCACACCTAAATCAAGAGCATCTTGACTTGTCCATTTTCCAGTGCCTTTTTGACCGGCAGTATCTAAGATTAGGTCAACAAGCGGCTTGCCTGTTTCTTCATCTTTTTTCGTGAAGATATCTGCAGTAATTTCAATCAAATAGCTGTCTAGTTCACCTTTATTCCATTCAGAAAATACCTCGTGAAGTTCATCAGCACCTAAACCTAGAACATGCTTCAACATAAAATAAGCTTCACTAATAAGCTGCATATCCCCATATTCGATACCATTATGAACCATTTTCACATAGTGACCAGCCCCGTCAGCCCCAATATAAGTTGTACATGGTTCACCATTTACCTTAGCAGAGATCGCCTCAAAAATCGGTGCCACAAGATCATAAGCTTCTTTTTGGCCACCTGGCATAATGGAAGGACCTGTCAATGCGCCTTCTTCCCCACCAGAAACACCTGTCCCAATAAAATGAAGTCCTGCCTCACTAAGTTCTTGGTTACGTCGAATCGTATCTTTAAAATTCGTATTTCCGCCATCGATAAGAATATCGCCTTTTTCCAAATACGGCTTTAATGATTCAATAGTCGCATCCGTCGCAGGGCCGGCTTTCACCATCAATAAAATTTTGCGTGGCTTCTCAAGGGAATTTACAAATTCTTCTATGGAAAAAGCACCGACGATATTTTTCCCTTCAGCTTCCTTTTTCATAAAATCTTCAGTTTTGTCAGAACTGCGGTTATATACGGCTACAGAATATCCACGGCTTTCGATATTCATAGCCAAATTTTTCCCCATAACGGCTAGTCCAATAACACCAATTTGTTGTTTTGACAATGTCTTATCCTCCTAGTGTATGTATAGTCATGATTCAAGGTCAAACAAATGTCTGTAAGATGATTTTATCATACACTTTGTCTAAAACTGAAACAAGTTAACTGAACATAACATACTAAAGTTTAATTGAAACGTAAAAAACCGCATGTCCAACACAAACTGTGGACTTGCGGTTTTCATTTATACTGAATTTATACTTGAGCAATTGCAGCTTCTACTTCACTCATGTCAATTCCAAGAGCTCTCGCTACACCTTCTCCATATGCTGGATCAGCTTTAAAGCAGTTGCTGATATGTCTTAACTGAATTTCTTTTGTTGTTCCTTGCATTGCACGGGCAGTGTTTTCAAATAATCTTTGTTGTTCATCTGCGTCCATTAAACGGAACAATTTTCCTGGCTGCTCATAATAGAGATCATCATCTTCACGGAAGTTATGATAGTCTGCAGTGCCTAGAAGGTCCAGGGCAGGTTCTTGATGTTCCTTACTGTCATTCCACATACCATAGCTGTTAGGACTATACGAAATTTCTCCACCTTCAGCTGCATTAAAGATTCTCATCGCCCCATCCCGATGATATGGGCAAAAGTTCTTCGCATTTTTCGGATAGTTAACAGGAATTTGCCAATGGTTTACCCCTAAACGATAACGCTGTGTGTCACCATAGGAGAATAAACGCCCTTGCAACATTTTATCTGGTGAGAAGCCAATCCCAGGAACATGGTTCGTAGGGGCGAATGCCGCTTGCTCCACTTCTGCAAAATAGTTTGCAGGGTTTCTATTTAATTCAACTTCTCCAACCTCAATTAATGGGAAGTCTTTTTTATACCAAACTTTCGTTAAATCAAATGGATTATAAGGGAGATTTCTAGCTTCCTCTTCTGTCATCACTTGGATAAACATTTTCCACTTTGGATAATCTCCACGTTCAATAGCTTCATACAAATCTCTTTGGTGGCTTTCGCGATCTTTACCAATAATTGCTTCGGCTTCTTGATCTGTTATATTTTTAATGCCTTGTTGGGTTTTAAAGTGGAATTTTACCCATACACGCTCATTATTTTCATTGAACATACTGTAAGTGTGGCTTCCAAACATATGCATATTGCGATAGCTTGCTGGAATTCCACGGTCACTCATAACAACTGTTACTTGATGCAAAGCCTCAGGAAGCGATGTCCAGAAATCCCAGTTAGCTTGAGCACTGTGCATATTTGTCTTCGGATTCCGTTTAACTACATGGTTTAAATCTGGGAATCTCTTAGGATCTCTTAAGAAGAATACAGGTGTATTATTACCCACTAAATCCCAGTTCCCTTCTTCTGTGTAAAATTTCATCGCTGTACCACGAATATCACGTTCTGCGTCAGCAGCGCCACGTTCACCCGCAACGGTAGAAAAGCGTACAAACATATCCGTTTTCTTACCCACTTCAGAAAATAATTTTGCTTTTGTATATTTTGTAATGTCATTAGTAACTGTAAATGTTCCGTAAGCACCAGACCCTTTTGCGTGCATTCGGCGTTCAGGAATAACTTCTCGATCAAAGTGAGCCATTTTTTCTAGGAACCATACATCTTCCATTAATAGGCCGCCTCTAGGGCCAGCTGTTTTGGAATCGTCATCGTTTACTACTGGTGCACCGAAGGCAGTTGTCATTCTTTTTTTATCGTTATTTTGTTCCACTTTATTTCCTCCTCATCGACTTCCCTTATTTATAATAATTATAATATCATAATGATTATATTATCACAATTACTTTAATCAATGTTTTAATATTTTATTAATTTGATTAATATCCTCTTACTATCAACGGTTGTAAATCCCCTATCTTTCTTTATTTATAAAATGTAAAATCAGCTTTTTTTCATTTATTAACTATTTTCCACGTTAAATGATAAGGATCACTTAAATAAAGTGGAAATTCAATCAGTGGGGGTTTTCTTCGTCCCCCACTTACAATCCCTGCTGAAGTGGGGGGCCTTACAGCCAGTAAAAGCGGGATAAAATTGCAAAAAAAAGACTGACGAGAATGACAGTCTTAGGTGATTTTTCAACTATTCGCTAGCAAGCTGTTGTGAAGTTATTATCCATTTTGGATAGTCTGTAATAATACCATCAACATTTAAATCTAGAGCCTTTTTCATACTTTTTGGGTCTCTTATTGTCCAAGCCATTACTTTTTTATCCCTTTTATGAATCTCCTCTACATCAGTTTGACGTAAATAACGAATATTGTAATTGATATAGGTTGCATATTCTGCAATTTGGTTTAATTGTTTGCTAGAAAGTGGATGCTTTGACCTAGAAACTAAAACAGCAACTGGAATTTCTGGTAGAAGTTCATGCATTATTTTCATAGATTCAAAGTCCGTCGATTGAATAATAATATTTTCAGTATTGTTATACTGGTTAATGACGTTGGCTAATATTTCTTCAATCCCCTTGTTTAACTTTGGATTTTTAATTTCAATGATCATTCCAACCTTATGCAGCAATTCATCAAATAATTCTTCTAATGTGATAATCCGTTCTCCCGCATAAGTGGAATGGAATTTCATACCCGCGTCCAACTGTTTTATATCTTCCAAGGTGAAATTTCTTATATAACCTGACCCATTTGTTGTTCGATTCACGGTTGTATCATGAATGATGACTAAATGATTATCCTTTGTTAAATGCACATCCAATTCGATATAATCTACCCCTTGGTCAACGCCCTTTTGAAAGGCTGCCATCGTATTCTCTGGAGCCGAACTGGATGCTCCTCTGTGCGCAACACTAATAATTCCTTCAAGTTCAAAACTTGGTGTAGGTTTTTCGATCGAACCAATAAGTAAAGTAAGGCTAGCTATAGAAATAATAGCAAGGATTGATGTTTTTAATACTCTTGATGTTAGTTTCATATATATTCCCCTCTGCTATTGTGATGTTAAATGTAAGCGTTTTCTATATACATTATAACAGATTATTAGGAGTAATGGCCTGATTCTTTGTAAAAATGTGCCTATTTTTTTCAAAAAAAAATACGTCCTAAACTTTAGGGCGTATTCGATAACTTCTGTGCTAAGCATCACTTCATTGCAGCTTGTACTGTATAAAGTTCAAGGTTCATTTCCGTTTGTTCGCCTAAAACTAATTTTGTCAATTCCGATCCAAGATATGGACCCATCGTTAATCCACTTGAACCAAGACCGTTGGCTAAAAAGATACCTTTATATCTAGGAAGCGCTCCAATAATAGGTAAAAACCCTGGCGTATAGGGGCGAAAACCCACTCTCGTTTCAAGATAAATGCCTTTTTCAAGTCCTGGTGCAACTTCTAACGTTGCCTGCAAGATCTCATTCATACCACTAATCGTTGGATCCAAATCAAATCCAGTATTATTTTCATGGGTAACGCCTGCGACAATTCTTCCATCATGAAAAGGCACAATATAATGGGAGCCTGGGGGCATGATAACTGGCCATTGACCTGTAGCGACATTCGGTATTTTCATATGAATAATTTGACCCTTTTGAAAATCAACTTGAATGTCTATACCTAATGGCTTTAGTAAGCTTGGTGCCCATGCGCCATTAGTGACAATTACTTCATCAGCGAAGTACTCCGTTTCTCCCGTATTAGCCCCTATCACTTTATCATCTTGAATGAGTAATGCTGCAGTACCATTTACTAAAACAGCAGCATTGCGTGCCGCCGCTCTAAGTAGCGCATCCCGAATCGCTCGGCCATCCACACGGGCAGCACCCGACACATATACAGCTCCATATCCATCTGCAAGCGGAGGAAAGATTTCTTTTGCTTCACTAGAGGTTAAAATCTGTACATCCCCTATTTCGGGAGCGTCCTTAGATCGTGACTTTGCCCTCTTTTCCATAGCGATCAGTTTTTCTACATCTTTATGAATGCTTATCGCTCCGACGCGAGCATATCCCGTATCCATTTCTCCCTCTTTGCCAAGTTCCTCTATCAACTCCGAATAGTAGCGCGCTCCGTTTTTGGCGAGCCCGTACCAGGCTTGATTACGTCTTTGTGATATCCATGGGCAAACAATCCCGGCTGCAGCATCTGTTGCCTGTCCCTCGTCTTTTCGATCGATCACCGTCACTTTGGCGCCCTTTTTTGCCAGATGATAAGCTGTCGATGCACCGAGAATACCTGCGCCAATCACTATATATTGTTTCATTTTAAACAATAACATCTCCTTAATTTTAAGCCCTTTTCTCGTAAGAAAAGTATAACATAACACCTATTGTTTACTTTCTCTTCCGAATCATATCATGAGGCTTCACTGGAGAATTTACCTTCATTTTCACAATCATCATCGCATTCGGTGCACGGTCAATGCGATTTCCCTTCTCATCCCATAGAGCAGCGATTGTTTGATAGACATGTGTAAATCCAGGACCGTAAAACTCAATCTCATCCCCTACTCGGAAGTGATTCCGTTGCTGGATCGTCGCCACTTGATTCTCTTCGTCATATTCCAACACTTGGCCAATAAAAGAATAGGCTGGTATTTTTCGCCTTTCTCCAAATAATTGTTCCTCTTCGGTAGGAGTTCCATAATAAAAGCCTGTTGCCAACTCGCGCTGAGCAACCTTCCATAACTCATCTTCCCATTCCTGATTAAATTCAAAATGGTCCGGATCATTGCAATAAGCATCGACAGCTTGGCGATACACATTAGAAACCGTTGATACGTAATGGATTGATTTCATTCGGCCTTCAATTTTTAAACTATCGACACCATTTTCGACCAAATCAGGTATATGACGAATCATAGACATATCGACCGCACTCATTGAAAAATCTTCAAGTGGAGCACCGCCTAACTTAGATATGCGATTATCTGGCTCTGGCATTTGAAATAAGTCATATTTCCAACGACACGATTGTGAACAACCACCACGGTTCGCATCTCGATCAGACATGTGGTTCGATAATGTACACCGGCCCGAATAAGAAATACACATTGCCCCATGAATAAAGGCTTCAATCTCTATATCTGTCTTTCTTCTTATTTCCTTTATTTCCTCCATGCCTACTTCTCTCGCTAATACAACACGTTCTAATCCTTCATTTTTCCAAAAATTGAGGGTTTCATAGTTCGTTGCCGATGCTTGGGTGGACAAATGAATCGGCAATCCCGGCGCATCCATTGCACAAATTTCAATCAATGCTGGATCTGAAACAATAACAGCATTAATCCCAATATCCCTTAATGTCCGGAAGAACTCTCCCGCTCCATCTGAATCCCCTTCATGAGTCACCATATTAGCTGCTACGTATACCTTAGCCTGAAATTGTTTAGCAAATTTAACCCCTTCTCGCATCTCATCGTATGTGAAATTACCGGCCCGGCTTCGTAAACCGTACTGATTCCCACCAATATAAACAGCATCAGCTCCATAAATGATCGCTATTTTTAGCTTTTCCAATGTTCCCGCTGGTGCCAAAACTTCTGGCCTTTTTGTGATTACTCTCATTTATAATCCCTCACTATTTCACATCATTCGGATCTTTTATAAAAAAGCCAGGATCCAAAGATCTTTCTTTTGGATGAAGAGCTGCTAACCGTTCATTTAATTCGTACATGAAGCTTTCTGTCCATCTACCTTCTACAATGGCATGCTTTGCTTGAACAAACAGACTGGCAATTTCCACAAATTGTTCACCGCGTGTGAAGATTCCGTCTAACTTCCACCGTTTTACACTGACTTCCATTAAATCCTTGAGATAAGGTAGTAAATTGATATCATTTGTAGCAAATACATGGGTTCCATTTACATCTTCGTAAATCGAATAGTGTGTATCCGGCTTTTTCGGTTCCGATATAAATAGTCCTTCCATACTTGACTCTACTTCGCCCGTAAATTGAAAATAATTCGCTACTAGCGGGCGCTTCGAATGATGGATACACGTTGCTCCATAAACTAAAAGTTCGACTGGAATGGAAACCTCTGATCCAATTGCCTTTAACTCTTCAAAGGTTATTTCTCTCGCCAGGACAGAACTAGTAGCCCCCCGCTTCGCCCAAAAGTTGATTTGCCTTGAACTCGTCACCAATGTATGGGCATCATAAATGT
This sequence comes from Bacillus niameyensis, assembly GCF_001375535.1. Taxonomy (GTDB): domain Bacteria; phylum Bacillota; class Bacilli; order Bacillales; family Bacillaceae_C; genus Lederbergia; species Lederbergia niameyensis. The sequence goes on along the minus strand of NZ_LN831197.1, from coordinate 3,246,614 downwards.
ATGGAATTTTTATTTTATATTTTTGAATTAAACCAATAACCCCTGGGTCACCAACCGTGATCGAATCCACACCGACATCTTGTAAAAGTTCTAAATATGGGACAACCTTTTCTATTCGATCATTATGGAATAATGCATTTACCGCTATACAAACCTGTCTTTTTTGCTTATGAGCATATTCTGTAATGCTCTTAATCTCTTCGCAGGAAAACGATGATGGTAAGCGCAGGCCAAACTGATCTTCACCGATATATATAGTATCAACTCCAACAGCAATCAACTCTTGAGCTTGTTCAACCGATTCTGCTGTAGCGATTAATTCAATCATTTCGATTCCCCTTTTCAAAAACTAATCCACTAAGCGAAAAGAGTATCATAAAAAAATACGATCTGTTGTGATTAATATCACAATATAATTAAATATGTAATTATACCCGTTAGCAGGAAGGTTACTACCCTCAACTCTTAGAATATCCTTTTTTAATAACCCTATTAACGGCTGAGGGGTGAAAGGCGCGCCCAACAAGTTCTGACTATATTTACCTATCAAAACAAGAACGGGATAGTAATATTAACGAAAATAATATAAGATATCGGATATTCGCTAAAAAAACCGAGCGTTTGCCCGGTTTTTTTAGCCCATACTTTTTGGAGTAGTTGATAAGTTACCTGCTACTATAGCTTTTTGGATGCACCATTTCTTATTCTTACTTAATATGATCCTTCCAATTATAATAAGTTTTCGGATTATGAATATCGATTTCTATATTACTCAACTTTCGCACCAGAAAAATAAGTGCTAATCATTGGCTGTATTATGTTTAAGGTCAATTAAATATGTTGCTTGACAGTGTTTATTAAAATGAAAAAACACCTCATTCTTTGGTATAGTGTAATTGTCAAGAGAACACTACCATACAGAAGAGGTGCTCCCTATATGATAGACCAAAATAAGCAATACAATCAACTACCAAAAGAACTTGATTCTGTTTTTTCTGAGCTTGAAATGCATAAACATCTACGCCAAGCAGGAATAAAAAAATCCTTTGGTTTTAGCTGTTCTTACTTATTTCAGCTCGTTTTCTGTTTGATTTTCCAACATAAAAATTGGTTTTCTCTTCTTGATTCAAAGAAGGCTGATCAGTTTCCAGCCAAAGACGCGGTCTATCGCTTTTTAAACCAATCAACTTTTAATTGGCGCCGTTTTTTATTACTGTTGAGCACTTTTACCATTCAAAAGGTTTCTCATCTTACGAATAAAGAGCGTCCAAAAGTACTGATTCTCGATGATTCTGCGTATGACCGAAATCGTAGTAAAAAGGTGGAACTTCTCGCTCGTTGTTTTGATCACGCTTCTCTTAAAATGCGTTTCTATAAAGGCTTTCGTATGCTCACTTTGGGCTGGTCAGATGGCTATACATTTATGCCAATTGACTTTTCTTTAGTCAGTTCAAAAAAGTCTCAAATCAATGGTATTTCTGAAACTATTGATAAACGTACCAGTGGCTATAAGCGTCGAGAAAATGCATTACAAACAGTGCCTGAACAAATTCCTGACATGATCAAACGTGCGCTAGCTAATGGAATTGATGCGAGTTATGTTCTTATGGATTCTTGGTTTACATTGCCACCACTTATAAAAGCTATAGTTGAACAAGGTTTGGATGTTATTGGAATGGTCAAAGAAACAAAACAGCGCTATAACGTAAACGGGACATTGGTATCTTTAAAGCAACTATACCGCTTGGCGGGACCGGTCCAATCAAAGAAAGGGATTCTTCGTTCCATCCATACGACAATGGCCAATGGAACACCAATAAAAGTTGTTTTTATTCAAAACAGAAACAAGAAAAGTGACTGGCTTGCCATCCTCAGTACCGATTGCACTCTTTCAGAACAGGAAATCGTCCGAATCTATGGAATGCGCTGGGATATCGAGGTTTTTTTTAAGACGGCCAAATCTTTTTTGAAACTTGAAAAAGAGTTCCAAAGCCGGTCTTATGATGCGCTTATTTGCCATACAACTATTGTGTTTACCCGTTATATCGTACTCTCATGGCAGAATCGTTGTAACACCGATCAACGCACAATAGGTGGGCTATTTTACGAATTATGCGATGAAATAAATGAACTTGATTGGGCTGTCGCACTACAGCAGTTGATCGAGCTTCTTCAGGATGCACTAAAACAAACGAATAAGAAAATCAAAAAGTTAATACAAAGTCAACTTGAGCAGTGGGTCTCTGGCCTTCCAAGCTATATCAAGGCTTATTTGCCAATTTCACTCTGCGAAAGTTGAGTATATTATTGATAATAATTGTATTGTCATCTTTCCATTTAACAGCAAGTGGATCTCCTGCAGGATATTGCCAGTAGATTGTTTGATCACTGAATTCCACTCCATAGTCGTGCACAGAATTGATTCCTACCCTTTGGGAGAAACCTACTGTCGCTCCGCCTTCACTCCATACATATGTGACCGCTTGATACTTATTATTTGTAGAAACATAAATATCTTCAATGTATCCTTCTCCATTAAGCTCATCAAGACTTGTATGTAATAGGGAGAAAAGCAAGAGAGCTAACAACCCAATCAAAATAATAATACTAGAAATAAACCATATAATTTTTTTTCTTAGTAAAGTCATATTTTAATACCTTACGTTTGACATCAAAAGACAATTCCATTTGCATAGTCTTTAATCCCATCATTAATAGCTGCAGTATCTTTGGGGTCATCAAAATAAGAAGTTACAAAACGTATATCGCTATCATTTATAATTTTCTTATCTCATTAACTTTGTGTTAACTCCCCCTTTATACACCGGCTTTTGACAGTTGAATGGTTAATATAAAGTTACCCATAACAAGCTTGTCTGTTTATAAGACGTGATGATGAAAGAAATAGTTTCCGTTTTTTTGAAAAATGTGTTTTTTTTTAGGAAAAATTTCCGCTTTGACATTAATCGAGCCTGTAAAGTATTAGCCTTTATATTCCGTCATGGTTACAATATATGCGACTGAAAAAAACAATTATTATTAGATTATGATCCCGTTTAATGCAGAATGTTCCGTTATTAAGATTCCATATCACGATGAACAAGTTTTCTACTGCCAAGCATGTAGTGGATTTTCACCACCAAGTTATAGCCCATGCCTGCCACACCAAAAAAAGCCTCCATCAAAAGACGGAAGCCTCATCAAAAGTTATATTATCGAATTGTTTTCAAAGCCTTACTCCAAGAAAGCAGTTGATCAAGCATTTGGTTAGCATTATCTGCATGATAGTCAGCAGGCTTAAAGACACTCATATTTTCAAAGTCTGTCATTAGCGAGAATGTCACAGCTGTTCTAACATCAGCTACTTGTAACTCACCTAAAATAAGACGTAGGTTTTCAATAGCACGGGAACCACCTAGGCTGCCGTAAGCAACGAAACCAGCTGCTTTATTATTCAATTCTGGGTTCAAATAATCTATAGCATTTTTGAGCGCTCCATTGACCGCGTGATTATATTCAGCTGGCACGAAAATATAACCGTCGAAAGAAGCCATTTTTTCTGACCAAGCCTTGATCGCTGTTCCAGCGTCTTGTTGTGCTGCTTCAGGTAGAGCTGCACCTAATAATGGAAGATTATATTCAGCTAGATCCACTAACTCATACTCAGCTTCATCGTTGCGATTTTTCGCGAAGTCGTTAATCCATTGGGCAACAGCCTCCCCATTACGACCTTGGCGTGTACTTCCTATGATAATCCCTATTTTTAACATGATAAGCCTCCCTAAAATGTTTGTTTACTATTCACATACCTCTAATTCGCGATATTTGAATTCAACACAAATAATATCATCTTTTATAACTATATTCAAGATATTTAATTGTTTTTCGTAATAAGCTTACAAAATGTAAGTTCGATTCCAAAAAATGTAGAAGGGATATTGCCGACAACATCCCTTCTACAGGTTCTTATCAATTACGCCCACCACATATCAGCAGGTTTTTCTTTAATCAATACCGATTTTAAATTTCTTACTGCCGTTTGGAAACCTTCTTCAATCGACATGAGTGGATCTTCATGCTCAATTGACACAACATAGTCATATCCATACAAACGAAGAGCACTCATCATATCAGACCAAACTTTTACATCGTGGGCACAGCCAACAGAGCGGAATGTCCATGCTCTAGTTTTCAGCTGGTCATAGTTTTGCATATCTAAATAACCATGCATATTCAAATTATCTTGATCAATGTATGTATCCTTCGCATGGAAATGATGGATCGCATTTTTTTCTGCAAGAATTTTAATAGCAGCTACAGGATCAATACCTTGCCACCACATATGGCTTGGGTCTAGGTTTGCACCAATAGCATCAGAAGTAGCTTCTCTGAGCTTCAACATCGTATAAGGAGAGTGGACTAGGAATCCACCATGAAGCTCGATACCGATCTTCACATTATGTTCTTCCGCATACTTCCCAATTTCCTTCCAATATGGAATTAGCTTTTGTTCCCATTGCCAGTTATAAACATCTAAATATTCCGGTGGCCATGCAACTGTTGGCCAGTTAGGTTGTTTCGCATCTTCGTGGTCACCTGCTGTTCCAGAAAATGTATTAACAACAGGAACATTCATAAGGGATGCCAATTTAATCGTTTTTCTTAAAGTTTCGTCCGCCTTTTGGGCGATCTCTTTATCAGGATGAATCGGGTTATTATGGCAGCTGAATGCACTGATCGTTAAGCCGCGTGATTCTACTTGATGCAAATAATCTTTCCGTTTCTCTTCACTTTCAAGCAAAGCATCCATATCACAATGTGCATTACCTGGATAACCGCCAGTTCCAATCTCAACAGCTTGAAGTCCTGAATCTTTTACATGGTCAAGCATTTCTTCAAAAGATTTCTGCGAAAATAGTACAGTAAATACGCCAAGTTTCATACTGCAACCACAATCCTTTCCATTTGAATTCTATTATCTATTATATCTTTACTTTGTTACTTGAACAATTTTCTTGGTCTCACTAGACTCTAATGCAGCCAATACGACTTTTAACGATTTTCTACCTTCTTCGCCATTAATTGGTGGTTCGCTATTATTAACTACGCAATCGACAAAAGTGTCAATGACATGTGTGCTCGTTTGCCCACCTTCGTCATTTGATTGAATTTTCCCAAGGTCGAATGTTTCTGTTTCGCCATTACGGTGGTGGACAATTAACGAATACTCCGGATCATCTTCAAGACGTAATACTGCCTTTTCTCCGTAGATAACAGTGGAATTATCTTCTTTTCCATATGCCCAACTTGCCGCAAGTGTCCCAATAATGCCGCTTTCTGTTTTTAAAATACAGACAGCTTGATCATCTACAGTACTGTCTTCTTTTGCCCCTGATTCCACGAAGGAACCAACTTCTACAAACTCTTCACCAAGTATATAGCGCATTAAATCCGTTTTATGAACACCAAGATCACCCATTGCACCAATAAATGCTTTTTCCTTTTCGAAAAACCAACTATCTTTCCCGTCGACACTCCATCCTTCTGGACCTCCATGCCCAAAAGCCGTCCTAAAGCTAAAGATTTTGCCAACTTGACCACTTTCAATCATTTCTTTCGCCTTTTTATGAGAAGGAACAAAACGCTGATTATGAGCGATCATGAGCTTCTTTCCGCTTTCTTTTGCGGCTTGAATCATGTTCTGAGCTTCCTCTTCCTTCGTCGCCATCGGCTTTTCACATAATACATGTTTACCAGCTTTTAAAGCATCAATGGATATTGGTGCATGAAGATAGTTTGGCGTACATACAGAGACTAGATCAAGATCTGCTTCGGCTAACATCAATTTGTAATCTGCATAAGCCTTCCCGCCGTATTTATCCGCCATTTCATTTGCTCTCTCTTCGACAATATCGCAAACGGCCGCAATTTCTACTTCCTTATTCATAGCGTATTCTGGAAGATGGCGAAACTTCGCAATACTGCCACAACCAACTACACCAACTTTTAACTTAGTCATTAAAGAACCTCCTTAGAAATATCTATGCTATTGTTTCCGATGACTTAAAAGCCATGAGTAAAATTCGGGATTATTATATGTATCTGTCCAAGAATCATGATTTGCTTCTGGGTAAACCGTTAACTTTACATTAGCTCCAACTTCCTGAAGTGCGTTTACCATTTTTTCACTTTCCTCTAAAGGAACAACATCATCCTTTGCACCGTGAAACGCCCAAACTGCTACATCCTTTAAACGCTCAATTCCCTTGACCGAACCCCCGCCACAAATCGGTGCAGCAGCGGCAAATCGATCAGAATAACGCTTAGCTAACTCCCATGTTCCATATCCACCCATGCTGAGGCCCGTTACATAAATTCTTTTTTTATCAGCTCTATAATTTTCAACTACATCATCAACAAGAGCCACAAGATCATCTAAATAAGTCTCCCATGTTGAATGCCCCGTTTCGAGTGGGCACTGTGGAGACACTAAAATAAAGGGAAAACTCTTTTCTTCAGCTAATTTAGCGGGACCGTGTACTTTTACAAGTTCAAGGTCATCTCCTCTTTCACCCATTCCGTGTAAAAAAAGAACGAGTGGATACTCTGTTTCAGAGTTTTTCTCATAATCTTCAGGAAGTGATAATAAATAAGACATATTAGCTTCTTTCTTAACAGTAATTTCCTTTTGAAAATGTTGTTGACTCTGCACTATACTTCCTCCCCTTTTTGATGAAGACCCTTTATTTATTTTGAATGCGCTCTCTTGCCTTATTTTAACATAGCAGACTCCCTTTCTGAATTAAAAGTATCACTAAAAAGGAACAAAGAATTCCGAAGTGGAATCCCTTGTTCCTTTGTTTTTTTAAAAGATTAGAATGGATATTCTCGATGCCGATTTTGAGCAGATATCCATTGAAAGGTCGTGAACTCATCTAGTGACCATCTTCCTCCAAATCGGCCAATTCCTGATTGTTTCTCGCCGCCAAAGGCAATCAACGGTTCATCATTTACACTTTGGTCATTAATATGAACCATCCCTGTTTCTAATTGCAAGGCAATTTCTACACCCTTTTCAATTGAGCCCGCATGCACTGCCCCACTTAAACCATATTGAGTATCATTACAAATTTTGATTGCTTCTTCTTCTGTTGAAAAAGGGATAACTGTTACAACAGGTCCAAACATTTCATTTTTGGCAGTTGCAACATCATTTGTATTAGATGTTAGAATAGTTGGATGAATAATACTTCCTTCTACTTTCCCCTCCAAAACAACTTTGGCACCTTGAGATTTAGCCTTTTCTATTTCTCCTAAAATACGCTCAACCGCACCTGGATTAATAAGGGGACCAATCATGTTTTCCTTATCTTTTGGGTCACCTACCTTAATATTTTTGGCGGCTGCAATAAACTTTTCTATAAATTGATCGTGGATGTTTTTATGAACGATAATACGATTGATCGCCATACAAATTTGCCCATTGTGCATAAACTTCCCAAAAATTGCCGAATTGACAGCGCGATCTATGTCAGCATCTTCAAGAATAATCAAGGCATTGTTGCCGCCTAGTTCAAGAGCTACCTTTTTAACATTCCTTCCACACAGTTCACCGATATGTTTTCCGACTTCTGTTGATCCTGTAAAGGAAATCATTCTAGGAATCGGGTGTTCTACAAATCCATCTCCTACCTCTTCAATCGAAGGAATCACGACATTAAAGAGGCCTTCAGGTATTCCTGCTTCCTCAAAGATTTTCCCTAACACGGTTCCTCCTGACATTGCGGTCTGTTCATCAGGTTTTAATACTACACCGTTTCCAGCACCTAAAGCTGTTGCAACCGAGCGCATCGATAAATACATTGGGAAATTAAAAGGGCTAATCACACCAAGAACACCTAATGGACGACGGAACAAGCGATTTTCTTTCCCGGGTACTAAAGACGGGACAATTTCTCCACCCATTCTCATCGGATAACTCGCCGCTTCATTGGTAATAGAAATGCAGAAGTCGATTTCTACATTTGCCTTTAATATGGAGGAACCAGATTCAATCATTAAAAGCTCAACCAACTCCTCCCGACGATTTTTCATAATTTGGACTGCTCTTGTTAGAACCTCAGATTTATCAAACGCACTAACCTTTTCCCATTGCTTTTGCACACGTTTTGCAGATTCATATGCTTCATCGATATCTTTTTGGCTTGCCATTTTAATCTCGGTTACAACTTCCTGATTATATGGATTTTTATCCTGATAAACAGTCTTCCCTGTTCCATCTCGCCAAACACCTGCAATATACTGTTTATTAAGATCAGTGTATTTTACCATTGGATTGAACTCCCTTTACAGTAAGATATCGTTAGTTTTCCTTTATTTAAAGGGATTAAACATAAATCTTTTACCTTGCAGCAAAATAAGAATACAATCTCAAGTTCGATGGAAAGTTAAGTTATAACTTTCCCAATGAATTACAATTATTCCGTTTATTAGCTATTGAAGAATAGTTAAAATATATTTAGCTGAATCAATCTATTAATCTAAAAGGTTTGCTATAATTAAAATTGTTTACCAATAGCAACAAAAATAGTTTTTTGCATATAAAATATCATGTCATATAACCCGCGAAGGAGTTAACGTTTAATGTCTGGGAATCTGTGGATTGCATTTGGATTAACACTTATGGCAGGTCTAGCAACAGGAGTAGGCAGCCTGTTCGCACTTTTTACATCAACAACGAATACGAAGTTTCTTTCCTTTTCACTTGGCTTTTCAGCCGGGGTTATGATTTATGTATCGATGATTGAAATATTTGCAAAGGCCAAGGACGCTTTAACTGCGGCATTAGGCGTAGAATCAGGAAATTGGGCAACTGTCGGCGGCTTTTTCGGAGGGATGCTCGTCATTGCCTTAATTGACCAGTTTGTACCTAAGCAAAGCAACCCTCATGAATTGAAAAAAGTCGAGGAAATGAATAAACCACAAAAGGGACTTAAGGACCCTGCATTATTAAAGATGGGTACCTTTACGGCATTAGCAATTGGTATTCACAATTTCCCTGAAGGAATTGCGACATTTACGGCGGCGCTACAGGATCCATCACTTGGAGTTGCGATCGCCATTGCGATTGCCATTCACAATATACCTGAAGGAATTGCAGTTGCTGTCCCGGTTTACTTTTCCACTGGTAACCGAATGAAGGCCTTTCGACTGTCTTTCCTATCAGGTCTGGCAGAACCGATCGGTGCCCTCGTCGCATTCTTAATTTTAATGCCTTTTCTAAATGATATTATGTTCGGAATTATTTTCTCTGCAGTAGCAGGGATTATGGTATTTATTTCCCTTGACGGTTTACTGCCTGCAGCCAAAAAATATGATGAAGCACATACATCCATTTTCGGGTTAATTAGTGGTATGGTCGTGATGGCTTTAAGTCTCTTGCTCATTATTTAAGATGAAAAAAGGATCAACGCGCGTTATAGTCGTTGATCTTTTTTCTTTCTAAACTCCCTGAATACCGTCCACAAATGACTTTGTTATCAACTGTGGACGTGTAATCGCACCGCCGACAACAATTGACCAAGCTCCTAATTCAATCATCTTCCTTGCTTGCTCAGGGGTATGAATTCTCCCTTCAGCTATGACAGGAAGCGACGAAATATTAGATACTTCCTTTACAAGCTCAAAATCAGGTCCCACAAGACTAGGACTATCCGCTGTATAGCCCGATAAAGTAGTCGATAACATATCAACACCACATTCAATCGCATATTCTGCATCCTTTATCGTTGCGATATCAGCCATGACGAGCGTGTCACTCTCATCATGAATAAATTGGACCAAATCCTTAAGCTTCTCATCATTTGGCCTTTTTCGGATTGTTGCATCTAGTGCAATCACATCTGGTTTCACTTCGAGTAATTCCTTTACTTCCTTCAAGGTTGCCGTAATGAACACTTCGCTACCAGGATAATTCCTCTTCAATAAAGCAATAATTGGCAGTCCTGTTTGTGCCTTAATTGCAGCAACATCAACAGCAGAATTGCTGCGGATTGCAACCGCACCACCCTCTTTTGCAGCTTGTGCCATTTTGGCCATCATTTCCGACCCGTGTAAGGGCTCATCCTCTAAAGCCTGGCAAGATACGATCAATTTATGATGGATCGTTCCAAAAAAGTCTCTCCCTTTCATTACATCAAATCCTTATTGAAAATTTATGTTCCTTTTAAAAAGCCTTGCCCACTTGTTTACAAGAGCAAGGGCAAGGCTTCTCTTATTATGATTTTAACCAATCTAACGTGAAAGTGCCAAACGCTATTTCTATTTTGCTCCAATCACTATGATCTTTAATGCGCTCATAAAGAACGCCCACTTCGCCATTATTTAAGACAGTTAGACAAGAATAGCTGTAGCCGCCCTCCTCGATCACTTTACTATACGGCCAAGTCTTGCCACCATCCTCACTAAGGCGGATGGTTCCATTTATTCTTGCCTTTTCATCAGCAGGATTTGAGAATAGAACACGATCTTTTCCATCTCCCAAATCTGGATAAAGAATGACGCTGGATTGACAGATCGGATCAAGCAAAGCATCATCAAAGATTACTTCTCCCCAAGTTTCACCACCATCTGTGCTCGTCGTAACCGCCGTTCTTTGAAGTCCATAGTGGTTTCTTAAATAATATTTTAACTCACCTGTCGGAAGCTGAATAACTTGAGATTCAGTTAAAAATTGTTTTTCCTTTGAGATTGTCTCCGCTGTTAATTCTTCGCCATCTACTACTCTGCCATCATTTGGTGATTCCCCACGTTTCCAAGTCATCCCGTGGTCATCACTGTAAATACAAGCACAAGACAAGCAGTTTGCTTCATTAGCGAAATAAATCGGAAAAACAAGACGGCCCTTTTTCTCACCATGTTTCAACTGAATCCCGCACCCTGGTCCCGATCCAATAAATCGCATCCATTCTTCTTTTACCATGAGATTTAATTCTCTAGGTTTTGACCAAGTTAGTCCATCATCATCACTTTGAATGATTTGTAAAAAGGATGTTCTTGCTTCTAGTAAACTTTCTTTCGGATCAATGCCTTTTTTAAAATAGATATTTCCACATTCTTCTCCTGCTTGAAAGACATATCCTGCCTCATCAACAATATAGTCTGTAGGATTACCTTCTGCGTCCGTTACCGCTCCATCATCATATAATAAAAATTCTTTACCATTTGCATCATATAATTGTCTCCGACCTTCTGAATCAAACCCAATCCCAGGTTCGCTCGCCCACAAACCAATTCCTCCGGGAGTATGACAATAAATCATGAAAATCGTACCTGTCGTTTCATCTTGCAGGAGCGCTGTATCAATAGCTGCGGCACCATCTAACCCTTCTCCAGCAAAAGAAACGAGCTTTTGAATAGGGCCCCATGTTTTTCCATTATCCTCACTGCGTCTTATAGTCGTATCGATCTTATTAGGATTATCTGCAGAAGAAACAATTCGTGCATCTATTCCGGCAATAACTGTTCCCCTTTTCGTTGTAATCATTGATGGTATGCGATACGATTTAGACCCAGCTAAATTCGGATAAAAAATTGCTTGCGTTTCGATCGTTGCCATTTTATATAATCCTCCCATTTTTTCATACTACTATTTGTATCCTCATCTTAATGCGAAGAGAATATTAACCTTTTACTAATGTAATAGATTCTTCGATTTCCTTATTAAGTACTTTTAAATCGTCCCAATGACTTTCTTCGATTGGTAATAACGGTAATCTTGGTTCTCCTGTTTCAATCCCTCTTATGCTTAAGATAGCTTTACATGCACCGTACAAGGAAGGATAACTTAGCAATCTAGTAATAATTGAATTAATTTTTTCTTGTAGAGCTTGAGCTTCCTTAATCATTCCCTTTTGAAAATAGGAATCTAACTGACAGAACAATTCAGGCATCACACCATATGTCCCACCAATTCCTCCATCGGCCCCCATAATTCTTCCTCCCAGAAATTGCTCATCTGGTCCATTAAAAACTAAAAATTCCTTTCCAGCATTTGCTTTAAACTGTTGCAATTCATAGACGCTTTCACCCGACATTTTAATTCCAATTACCTTCTCTTGGGCAGCCATTCTCTTAAATAAAGGCTGAGTCAGCTGAAAGCCTGTAGTTTGCGGGATGTTGTAGATAATAAATGGTAGCGAGGTAGCATCAATCATTTCTTGCCAATGCCGTTCAACTGATTGCTCGGACAACCGATAATAAATAGCAGGTACAGAAGAAATAGCATCGACCCCACATTTTTCTGCATGAATAGCTAATTCTTTACTTTCCCTCGTTGAATTAGCCCCAGTATGAGCAATTATCGTTAGTTGACTGCCAACCTCTTCCATTATGGCTTCTAATACTTTTTTTCTTTCATCAGATGATTGAAGAATACCCTCTCCAGAGCTACCACCTACGTACAATCCTTTCACACCTGAATCAACATAGTAGTTTGCTAGTTTTTTCACCCTGTTTACACTTATTTCTCCTGATACATCGTAAGCTGAATACATGGCCACAAAAACACCTTTAAACTTTTGTAAATCCCAAGAAGTCATTTAAAATTCATCTCTTTTCATATTTAATTGTATTATGGTATTACCACCGTCTTTAATTACTAACTTAAGCGTTTCCATTACCTTTGTCAACGGCCTTTAAAAACTTTCAACGGATTTTATTAATTCCTTATATTATAATAAAGAGAAAAATAGGTGAAGCGTCGTGCAGCGAAAACAAACATTATCAGAAATTGTAACTGACCGGATCAAAAACTATATTTCCGACCAACAGTGCCAACCTGGGGATCGCCTTCCTACTGAAAAGGAAATAATAGATATGCTGGGAGTAAGCAGAACGGCTGTTAGAGAAGCCTTAAAGTCCCTCCAATCCCAAGGGATTATAGAAATAAGGCAAGGGGTTGGAATTTTTGTTAAGGAGGTTCACCTTAGAGGGTATTTTAAAAATATATCTCCTTTTTTAAAATTTGACGAAACAAAGTTTAAAGAATTAGTTGATACAAGATTGGTACTTGAGCTTGGAGCGATCGAACTTGCGATCAACCATTATGATTTAAATAAAATCAAGCAAATGGAAAAATGGAACGAATTAATATACCATAAGGCAAAACTCGGTGAGAAGCCGAAAAATGAAGACCTTTATTTTCATAAAGCCTTGTTCGAATCAACATGCAATGAAACATATATTCAGCTGTCCTCCATTATCAGTGATTACTTTCAAGCCAATCAATTAGAGGAAGTTGTGGATATAGAGGAATACGAAAATTCTTATAAAGAGCATAAACTAGTAATTGAATATATGATCAAAAAGGACAAGGTAAATGCTAAAGAAGCTATGAGAAATCATATAAGTCATCTCTACCATTTACTGGGTGATTAACAGAATAAACAGCTGTTATTTACCTCTTCCAGGCTAAAGGAGCTTGCATTTTGAGCTCTCATTTTATATGGTAAGAAGTAGTGGTATTACCACCCTCAGCACATGATTTTCATTAGATTGTATATTAACTCTAACTATAAGACGGTGATTGCTTTGAAACCGATTCAAGACAATGAACGATTTACCTTAAGTAAAATAGTAAGTGATGACCTTAGAGAGTATATTGTCCAAAACAACTTAACAACTGGTGATCGCCTCCCTTCGGAAAGAGATTTATCAGCACAGTTGAATGTAAGCCGTGTAGTTGTTAGAGAGGCTTTGCGTTCATTAGAGGCAACAGGAATGATTACTATAAGGCATGGTGAAGGAGCATTTGTAAATACAGATGACCCTAGTATTATCTTTAATCATCTCCTTTATTTTTGGAAGATTAATAATCAAAATGTAAAAGAGCTCTTAGATTTGAGGATTTTACTAGAGAAATCCGCGATTGAACAAATCATTCACCATACTGATACTAGCTATTTGGAAGCTCTTGAAAAGGTTATTCAAAAAATGGAACTAACGAATGATCCTGAGGCTTTCAAAAGGTATGATGCTGAATTTCACATGGGATTGATTCAAGCAACTAGAAATGGACTCTTCAACCAACTTGCGGATATTATTTTACAATACTTTAATGATATGCCTTCTTTGTCCTTAACAGATATTGAAAAGGAAACAACATTGCACGAACATCGTTCCATCATTAATGCCTTAAAAGAAAGTAATAAGGAAAAAGCATTGGAGCTGCTAAAGTTACATTTACAACATTCGAAAGTGTTTAGAAATTAACAAAAACGACCAAGTCGCACATGACTTAGTCGTTTTTACTATCTATTTAATAGTACTCGAACGTTTTTTTACTTATCCTCACCAATAACCCCATCTGCAATATTCACTGCATGGTCACCGATTCGCTCAAGGTTACTTACAATATCAACATATACAATTCCTGCAGTTCCAGTACATTGATTTTCATTTAGGCGCAGGATATGGTTTTTGCGAAGTTCCCGCTCCATTTTATCAATAAGAATTTCCTTTTCTCGAACAGCTTGGGCTTGTTCGATATCGTTATTCTCTAATGCATTTATAGCCTGTCTTAACGTAGAGATCGTTAACCCAAACATCTCATCTAGATCAGCTAGAGCTGACTCAGAAAATTTCACCTTATTTTGGATCTGAATATCGATCAATTCCATAATATTTTCGATATGATCCCCGATTCTTTCCAAGTTAATCACTGAATCCATTAACACATGGTGTGTTTTCAAATCTTGATCCGATAAAGAATGGTAAGAAACTTGCATTAAATATTCTGTAATTGTCTTATCTAAATTATTAAGAGCATCTTCGATTTGTGGAAGTAATTCACGTTGTTTTTTATTTTGCGTTTTAAAATACGTACCGACTTCATCCATTCCCTTTTCAGTTAGTTCAGCCATCCGCAATACTTCCTTTTTCCCTTGTCCCAAAGCAACAGAAGGCGATTGACGGATAAACTGTTCCCCTAAATGAATAGCCTTATGCTCAATAGCAGTATCTTCACCAGGTACCAGCTTTGTCACAATCCAAGCTAGACCCGCTATGAAAGGAAATTGGATAACCGTATTAGTAATGTTAAACGTCCCATGTGCAAAGGCAATGGTCATTTTATTATTCAAGTCCAAACCTGATTGGAAAAACTCTATCAAATGAGTAAATGGTGTAAGCAATATAAGGACTAGTATCGTCCCAATTAAATTAAAAAGAACATGTGTAGCCGCCGCTCTCCTAGCTGAAATAGAAGCACCTATTGAAGCTAAAACAGCGGTAATCGTTGTACCAATATTTTCCCCAAAAAGAATCGGTAGGGCTGTTTGTAATGTAACAACATTTTGATCATACAAAGTTTGCAATAGTGCGACAGATGCTGATGAACTTTGAACAACCATCGTAAAGAGCGCCCCGATGCCAGCACCTAATATTGGGGTTTCCCCTAAACTGACCATCATATCAATAAATGCTTGTGCATCTCGGAGTGGCTTCATAGCGTCACCCATTAAATTTAAACCAAAGAATAAAGCTCCAAATCCAAAGAAAACTTGACCAAAATTATTGATCTTATGATTTTTAAAGAAGAATATAAGAAAAGCACCTAATGCTAAAATAGGTAAAGCATACTCACCAACATCAACACCAATAATAAAAGCCGTTACAGTTGTACCAATATTGGCACCCATGATGACACCGATCGCTTGTCTAAGAGTCATAAAACCAGCTGTTACAAGACCTACCGTCAGTACGGTTGTTCCGGAACTTGATTGTATTAAGACTGTTACAAGTATACCTGTTAACACACCCATTATCGGCTTTGTTGTAAATCGATCTAATAAATCTCTTAGTCCATCACCTGCAACCTTTTGAAGACCATCCCCCATGCTTTTAATACCATAAAGGAAAATCCCCAAGCCACCAAAAAATGTAAAAAGCAATGCTTGCAAGTCCATGTCTTCTCCCCTAATAATTTATTCATTTCGACATATTTCACTCTTCCCTTTCCCATCTTAAATAAGAACAATAGAAATGTAAATATTAAGGAATGTAAAGATTTTGTAAAGGAAATGGTGTAATCGCTTAACAATTGATTACGGGAGCCTTATTTAGAAAGAGGATTTTTTACGAATATTCATTTATATGTTAGGAAAAAAGTGATGGCAAATCCCTATCTTTGCAATAGAGATTCGCCACCACTTTCAAAAAGAAACTTCAACCTATTATATTTATGAATTATGATTTTACATAAGTCCCCAACAAATAACGTTCAATCGCTTTGGCTACGCCATTATCTTCATTCGTCCCTGTTACAACGTCCGCTGCCTTTTTCAATGACTCATCACCATTTCCCATTGCAACACCAAGACCTGCTGCACGGATTAATCGCTCGTCATTCAGATTATCACCAATAGCCATAACCTGATCCATAGTGATATTAAGTAACTCACATACCCTTCTTACACCTGTTTCTTTAGAAATCCCCTTTACTGAGATTTCTATATTAGTAGGAGCTGAACAAGTTATTTCTAATGTACCTCGCTTTTGCAAAAGTTCGCGAATCTCTGTAATTTTAGCTTCATTCGTATCGCTCATTCCAAACTTTAGCCATTTTCTTTCAAACATTTCAGTTGTCCAACTATGTTTATTTGTAAAACTTTCCACACTATAGCCCCAATAGTGAACTCCTGCCTGCTCTGCTTTGTCATGGAGCCAACGTAAATCGTCTTGGTTAAGAAAGTATCGCTCCCAAACTTGCTCTGGGCCTTTCCAAATTTCTGCTCCATTGACTAAAACCATTGGTGACTCTAGAGCTAATTCCTTCCAGTAGTCAATTGTCGTTTGAATGCCACGTCCAGTGGCGAAAATAACAGTTACCCCTTCATTTGTCGCTTGGCGAATCCACTTCTTTGTTTCATCTGTAATTCGCTTATCATCTGTCAATGTAGTTCCATCCAAATCAAGGGCTAACAGTTTGTAATTAGGCATTATATTATTGTCTCCTTAATTTTTTTCGCTTCAAGTCCCTCATAGGAGGAACTAGGCAGTAGGGAAATTTTATTTATCTTAATGAAACTTCTCTAAGACTCAACGCTTTCTCGGGATAATCAGTAAAAATGGCCGCAACATTACATTTAAAAAACTTTTCCATGCTCTCCTTTTCGTTCACGGTAAATACTCGAACAGGAAAACCCTTCTCTTGCGCTTCTGCAATCATTTCTATTTCCGTTTCAGGTTCATAAGTATGAAGAGCTGTCGCCCCAATTGCTGCGGCATACTTCCAAGGATCATCCATCTTTTTTGTATATAAAATGGCACTTTCTACTTCTGGAACGAGTTTTATTACTCGCTTGAGAGAATCATGGTTAAAAGAGGACACAACAACTCTATTTAATAAGCCATACTCCTTTATCTCTTGTATCATTCTCTCTTCAATACCTGTTTCATGTTTCACTGGGCTTTTAATTTCAATATTCAATTCTATATTTGTGTCCTTCAACAATTCTAGAACCTCTCGAAAAGTAGGGATTCTCTCACTTTGAAACTCTGGAGAAAATTTCGATCCCGCATCGAAGCCTTTTATTTCTTCTAGTGTATACTCATTCACTTGCCCTGTACCATTAGTCGTGCGATCTAGTGTATAGTCATGAATAACAACAAGATTTTGGTCTTTTGTTAATTGAATATCCAATTCAATTCCATCTACTCCAAGTCGGATCGCCTCTTTAAATGAAGCCAGTGTGTTTTCTGGATGTGTTCCAGAACTCCCTCGGTGCGCAAATATTTTTGTCACAAGAAAAACCCCTTTGATTCTAGATTTATTTATTTCCCTTTTGCTAGCTTTTCTACCTTTATATTAAGATTTGTGGTCTTTTAATTCAAAGAACAAAACCCTAAAAAGATTAATAGAATTCAAACATCTTGTTCGACTCATTAACTTTTTTAGGGTTCTCTTCTTCTCCACCCGATATTCATTTTCACCCAATTATATAAATTGATTTTTCACTTGTCAACCAATACACAATTTTCTAACATAACATTTTTAATTACTTTTATGACATTTCTTTCTCTAGTAGTTCATAAATGGAGTGAATAATAATGTTCGGAATGTATTTTTTCTCAAACTGAAGATCGCGGTAGATACCCTTTTTAAATAACTTTTCCACATATTCCGTTTGCTGTGCACGGTTTACCGGAGCTAACTTTCTCATTTCCTCTGGCATTTCCCGATCGATTAGTATAGATTGAATCCCTAGCTCATTAGCAAATGAAACATCATGATCTAGTCGATCACCAACATGTGCAACTATTTCCCCTTCTCCTGGCAATCTCTTAACCATACTAATATCAGGCTTAGCACAATCCGTTTGACAAGGTGTCACTATCATATCCATAACATCCGCCAAACCGATAGACTCCATAACTGGAAATTGATATTTATAAAAGCCATTTGTTACTACTCCAAGAGAAAATCCCTTTTGCTTGACGCGGTCTAAAGTATTTAAAAGATTCTCCTCTAACAAATAAACTTTTGGCGGAATTGAATGTTTACGGACGAGTGATTCAATATTAATCTCAAGTTGGATGCCTTCTTCTCTTAATACCTGTTTTATAATATTGTCCCAATCATAGGCATCCCTTAATTTTTGTTGGTCCATTCTCCTTTTATGTTCATTTCTTATTTTTTTTAGAATTCCATCCTTGATGTGGAATGAAGATACAAGGTTCTCTACTTCCGGAAAAACCCATTTACCAAATGGATTTTGCATTAGCGTTTCATCCAAGTCGAACGTAATCCATTTCTTCAAAATTTCAGCCACCCTTCCTAATTACTAACACTAATGGACCTCTACTATTTATGCTGAAATTTTTTCATTATGCACTGAATTGGATAATGATCTGATAATGTATCCACTTCTGACCCATGGACAATCTCTGCTTCTGGTTCAAATTGTAAGAGAGCTGAATTTGCGAGCATATAGTCAATCCTTAAATACGTAGGATTTTCTGGCTTCCCTTTGATTTTTGTAGGCATCGAATAATCGGAAGAACCATTAAAACCGATATCCTTCAGACCAGCTTCAAGCAGAGTTTGCATTGGTCTATAATTAATTTCTCCCTCAAAAATATGTTGCCTGTTCTGAAAACTTCGGTTCTGAATTTTCTCCTTCATATTAATTTGATTATGATACTCCTTGTCTAAAGGTGATAAAGTATTTAAATCACCCATGACTAAAAGAGGTGCTTTAATCTCACGAATATACTCTGCAATTTTTTTAGTTTCCAGTTCACGAATAATGGATTCAAATGGACTTAAATGTGTAACGATTATATTGATATCACGAATCTTCACATGTAAAAGACCATGATGAAATGGGGCGGCTTCCTCCGTATAAATAAGTTCTATTGGGTATTTAGCAGTTATCCCCAAAAAGTAAGGACTAGATTTCATTTCGAACAAATAGCTATGGGAAAAACCTATCTTTTCCATTTCTTTTTGAAATTCCTTCTGAGTCCAGTCATTTAATTCATTAAATCCTGCAATATCGTATTTCTCTTGAATGAGTAACTGCTTTAACTGATTATAACGTCCGCTTTCCTTACAACCATCCAAAACATTATACTGTAATATTTTCATAACAATATCACCTTTTAAAGTTTATAGAGTCTTAGATGACCCAATAAAAATTTGTTCAACAATTACCCTTTAACAGCACCCAGTGATGCTCCTTTCAATATCCACTTTTGGAACAATATAAAGATTACAATTGACGGAATCATCGCAATCATTACGCCTGCGAATAACGTTACCCAATCAGCTGTATATTCCATAAGCTTATTTGCTTGATACATTTGCACCCCTATAGTGTACTTTTCAGGGTCACTCAAATAAATAAATGGACCTAGGAAACTATTGTAATAGCCGATAAATTTGAAAATCGCTACAGTAACAATACCTGGAGAAGATAACGGAATAATGATTTTCAAAAAGATTTGGAAGTAGGAAGCACCATCCAAGAAGGCACTTTCTTCTACCTCTTTTGGAATTGATTTCATAAATCCTCCAAGAAGCATTAAGTAAAATACACTTTCTCCTAAACTGGATAATAAGATCAAACCTGTTAGACTGTTTGTTAAACCTAGTGACCTCATCACAACATATTGCGGAACAAGTGCGTTAATTCCAGGTAAGAAAAGGGAGAGCATAATTAAAGCCCAAATGATTTTCCTTCCCTTAAACTCTATCCGTGTTAATGCATACGCGTTAATTGTAGTAAAAAATAAGCCAACAACGAGGGTACCGCCGACATAATATAATGTATTTAATAGCGCTTTTGCAAACCCATAATCATTCCATGCATTTGTATAATTGTGAAATTGCATTTTTTCTGGAAAGGCCCATATATTCTGGAAAAATTCTGGATTTGTTTTTAACGACTGATAAAAAATCCATCCCAATGGAAAAAGAATAGTAAATGCCCATAAATATAATAATAGGCGCCATACGACATCCATCATTGTTCGCCTTTCTACCAACTTTGCTCAACCCCTTTCAATTAATAATCAATTCCGCGTTTATCCATATATTTATCCATCAGAATCTTTGTCATACACAAAATGACAAACAATAACATGCCAATAGCTGAAGCGTACCCATAATTATGAGAGCCTTCGCCAAATGCAAGATTAAACATATAAAGACCGATTACATCCGTCGATCCAGCTGGCCCGCCATTAGTCAAAATTAAAATAAATTCGAATCCCTTGATTGTACCTACGGCTAAAAATAATATACTTACTCTCACAACAGGCATGATCATAGGTAAGGTAATTTTTCTTAATAGGGTCCAATCACCTGCGCCGTCCATAATAGCAGACTCATAAAAGGACTTAGGAATCGCAATCATTGCATTGACAAAAATTATGACATATAGCCCAACGCCTCCCCATACCCAAGCTGGCACTATAGCCCATAATGCCGTTTTTTCATTCCCAAGCCAGTAAAAATTCCCGATATCTAAACCAACGAATCGTAATACCCCATTAAGTAATCCATAATTCCCGTCATAAATAAATGCCCAAAGAAGAGCAACCACAACGGTGGATAACACATTTGGAAAAAAGAATAATACCTTTAACAATCCATTTTCCCTATAACTCTTATTTGCAAGGAAATAGGCTAGAATGAGCGAGATTACGATAACAAAAGTAGGTATAACAATAATTAATAGCAAATTATGATATAGCGCTCTCCAAACAAATTCATCCTTAAACATCGCAACAAAATTTTTAAAGCCCACAAAAGTGGGATCTGTCATACCATCCCAATCTAGGAAAGCATAGTAGACCGACAAGATGTTGGGATACAATGTAAAAAGTAAATAGCCGCCGAATGGGGGACCAATTGCTAGTAATAAAAACATAGTCTTTTGCACATTAGCTTTTTCAAGTGATGACTTTTGAAATGGGGCCTTCAACTTTTGGGCAAGGGAAGTAACAGACACAGTATCACTCCTCTCCTAAGAAGGGGGAATCCCCTCCTCGATTTATTTTTCATTATCTTTTAACGCCTCTTGTATGAGTTTCTCTGCTTTTTCAAATATCGGTTTTGGATCTTGTTTACCTAAGAATATGTTCGAAATAGCCTCGTCTCTTACTTTGAAAGCCTGTTCCCGAGATGGATGTGTAATTGATACAGATCTGTAAGCTCTAGCTAATTGCACATTATTTTTATCTATATAATCGAGTACAGATTTAGCTGAACTTTGAAGTTTCTCAAATCTTTCAGGGTCATTCACAAAGTCATTTCGAACGGAGAGTGATCCACTCTCAGCAGCCTTTTCTTGAATATCAAGTGTTAACATCCAAAGAATAAATTCTTTTGCCCATTTTTTATTTAAATCTGGTTTTCCTGCCCAAATGAAGTGGCCATTAGACGTTCCTTGCCGTACCCATAATGTTTGATCTGTTGAATCAATAAATGGAACCGACATAAACCCCCATTCAAAATCCTCTGGGGCAGAGTTCTTCATTTCATTTTCAACATGACTGCCTGTAGATACCATTGCAACATCAGCTTGTAGTACTTGCATTTGTGATTGAGTGTGGTTTAATGCTGGTAACCCTTCAGCGAAATAACCCTTTTTGCCAAGTTCATAAATCTTTTCCCAGCGCTCTTCATCCTCTGGCTTTGTAAAAACTAAATTTTGATATGTTTGGTACTCCTCCATATACTGTTCTGCGTTTCCATTCTTATCAGCAATTTCAAATGACTTTACATCACCGAACGCCCAATCATGGTAACTTGGATGAATACCCGGAAATGTAATTGGAGTTATTCCGTCACTTTTTATCTCCTCAAGAAGTTGGACAAATTCATCCCAAGTTTTCGGATTCTGATTCCATCCATGCTCTTCAAATAAATTTTTATTAAAAAACAATCCGCCAACACTAGCTGATGTTGGAATTTCATATGACTTCCCATTCACTCGGTTAACCGATTCAAATAATCCATTCATCATTAAATCTTTAACCGTATTATCGGAGGCATCCGGTATGCTATATCCCCAAAAATCATCCATCTCTTCTAATTTTCCTGCTTCCGCTAAGGTTACTACCCCACCAGATGGTTCACGGTTAAAAATATCGAACATATCTTTATCATTATTTGCTGAAATTTTAGTTGATAATATTTGAGAGATATCAGGTGAAGCTGTAATTTCGATTTTTACATTTGGGTACTTTTCTGTAAAAGTATCTATTGCATAATCTACCCATTCACGTCCATACCCCCCGACAAAAAAGCCATACTTTAATGTCACCTTTTCATTTTTCGGTAAGCCATTTTCGTATACTTCTACCTCACCTGACTCGTCAGGGTTATTACTATTATCAGTTTTCTCCCCTGCAGTGTTATTAGAATTACTACAACCAATTATAATGAATAATGGTAACATCAATATGAACATAACCTGTAAGGCTCTTCTCATTAAAGCTCACCCTCTTCAATTTATTACACCTGATTAGTGTGTTTTTTTTAATAAATAAAACCTCTTCTATTTCCTTGTTTATACAAAGGCTTTTTCAAAAATAGATGTATCTTTTACAATAAGCTCTCGACTTATTCCCCTTACAACCTGTCTTCATATAAGTGCTATGCTACAGATGACTCACCTCCTTAATCCATTGTCCAAATGTAAACAAAAGCTTTCTATCCATTTTCTATCCTAATCAACAAATGTTATGAATCTATTCACTTCTTATTAAAGTTCTGTAAATTCTCAACTTGTATTTCCAACTTGCAGATGACATCATTTAATTTCCGGGCATATCTGGAGTTTCAATGACCATTTTATACATTCGATCTTTATTAGATTGCTTTATAAAAGCCCTATTGGACTCATAATACTTCTAAACCCGCGGCGGGAATTGGAATCCGAACATTCGCACTATTTCAGGTATGACCCTTTCGTATAAAATATCAGTCATTCCAGCTCTTCAAAACTATAAAAATATTCAGCTCGTAGTCTATTAAAATAGAGTGTTCCTGCATTCTTGTTTGCGTCATTTGTTTCAACGATAAATAGATAGTGCAAAGTAATTGGAAATGCAGTGCCTTCTGCCACTTTAGCATGAACGTATTTCCAGCCGTGCCAATCTAGTCCTCCGTGCTCTGTAAAATTCAGGGGTCTATGTTCCCCGTTCGCATCAGTAATGCCTAATCTGAGCCAATGACCATTAGCATCTCCGTATACCCAAACACCAAATCGGTACGGACGCCCTTCGATTTGTAGCCCTTTTTCGCCTGATTGATTGGAAAACTGAATAACCGCTTTAGAGGAGCCAGAAATATTTGTAAAATCATAAGTTAACTTTCCAGAAAATGTACCAAAACGAACAGGTTGGGGTCTTGGCGCCCGGGTTAAAGTAACTGAACCTGGGACTGCTCTATCACTATAAACTGACATTCCTTCTAATGATTCAAAATTTGTAATGACATACGGCGGTTTTCCCACACTAATGTTTATTTTGGCGTCAACACTACTATATCTAACAATAATAGCCCCCTTAGTTGTTTCTCGACTCGCCTTTAAAATTCCGCTCGGCGTTATTTCACCTATTAATCCTTCTACAGACCACTCAAGAAGTTCAGGTGACACCCAAACAACATTTCCTTGCTCATCAAATGCTTGAAGATCAATCCTCCATTCACCGCCAGGCTCTACAACAATGCCAGACTGTTTCGCCTTTAGGCCAGCTATTCGCTCCACAACTTTAACATGACAATCTTGAACAATTTTTCCACGGCGTACTATTACATGACCACTCGCTGCTTTTTTTGATGCTGTAAATTCTCCATTTGTCTGTATACTTCCTAACTCTTCATTAACCAGCCACTCTAATTCCGATTGCTTAACAGGAACTGCATTGAAAAATTGATCTTGTCCCTTTACTTTAAACGTAATTTTGCTACTTGCTAAAACTCTTATCGTTGATTTAGGGGTTAACACCAACTTGTTTAATTCTGAAATAGGGGCAACACTCTCAAAAAACAATGCATTTCCAACTGTTCTTTCATAGCCATCAGAGGGTAGATTAATTAATGACGGATATTCATCCCCGGCATGACGTATATAACAAGCCGTTGAGCCACCACCGTCAATATTAATTGCATTCTCCATACCTTTACTTTTTAAATAACATGCTCCTTCAGCCAGAGTAATACCATCAGAATGCTCTGGTTGACGGCCATCGACTACAACTATGAACATCTTTCCTTTTTGCGTTGCTACCATTGTTCGCGGATGCCTATCATGATTGTGAGGATTATCCGGATCCAATATCGCTTTTGAGATCTCTCCATCCTTTAGAAGCATATAACCTAATGTAGAATTTCCAGAGATTACATGTTTAGCTTCATCCACACCTCGATCGCAGGAAATATCAATCGAGACTTTTTCACCTACCTTCAAATTTTCACGAGCCCAATCCGCTTTCAAGCCAGTTAACGATAAAACAAGTTTTCCATGCTCAATCGAAGTATTATCTGTTTCCTTAATAGAATCCACAACGCCATTTATTCGTTTTCCTAACAACAAACGGTCATCGGATACAGTGAGAACTACTTCTACGCCGCCCTCTGGTGTACGGGTCGTAGATCCAAACCTCCAACTATAAATTACTGCATGGTCTTGCTGTGTTAAGTATCTTGTGCGATTAATGTTATCCACCTTTAAATTGCAACCGCATTCATCAAGGATAAAAGCACTCATTGTTACTTGATCTTTAAGCTCTACGGTTCCATCAGGCATAATTGCCAGTAATACTTTGATATAAGAGGGAGAAGTAACAATCTCCCCGTTCTGGATTTGCAAACCTGATGGTACACCTAACCAATTAAAGAAGTCACCATTCACGCCAGCCACTATTCTCTTTCCTACTTTTAACAATTGGTCTTGCATTTTCCCCACCGTTTCTAATCGATCAACTTTTCCGTGTGAAGAGAAAACGATAGGTTGAATATATGGACTCTTTAGATCAACTTCAAGAATGTGTATGGATTGCAATAATTTCCCGCGAAATAGTTGATGCGAGTGGATAAGCCCCGGCGCCACTTCGAAAGTATCCTCTTCTTTCAAAGCCCAATATCCATCATTCTGATTACTATCAAGTAAGCTAACATGTCCATCTTTATTCCCTATTATTTGCTTATCCAATTTCTCATCTCCATCCCCACTGATGTAACTATGACATAGGCTTTTTAGGGACATTTAAGAACCTAACAGATACCTTTCTATTGCCTTCGCGACTCCATCCTCTTCATTTGTTTCTGTAATCACATCTGCTATCTTCTTTAATTCCTCATCTGCATTTCCCATTGCTACACCAAGACCAGCAGCACGAATCAGATGCAGATCATTCAAATTATCACCAATAGCCATTACTTGATCGATTGTAATTCCGAGTAACTGACAAACTCTTCGTACACCAGTCTCCTTAGTAATCCCTTTTAATGAGATTTCTATATTACTAGGATCTGATCGGGTAATTTCAATGCTTTCCCTACTTTTTAACAATTCGCGAACTCTGCTGATTTCACTTAAATCTCTATGATTCATGCCAAACTTCAGCCAATCCCTTTCAAACATTTCATCTGTCCAATCACGACTATGTGTTAGGCTCTCTACACTATAACCCCAAAATTTTGCGCCTGCTGTTGTTGCTTGCTCGTGAAGCCAGCGAATATCCTCTCTGCTGATAAAGTGGCGTTCCCACAATTGACCAGGGCCCTTCCAAATTTCCGCACCGTTCACTAAAACCATCGGTGCATCAAGAGCAAGGTCCTTCCAAATATCTCCGGACGTCTGGATGCCACGACCTGTAGAAAAAATAACAGTTACTCCTGCATTTATTGCATTTCGAATCCATTCTCTAGTTTTTTTCGTTATTTTCTTATCATCTGTTAATGTTGTTCCATCCAAATCTAGAGCTAACAACTTGTAATTCAGCACATGACTCCCCCTTATCATTAAAATTTAGAATCCTATAAATAATATTGATCAATAGGAACAGCAAAAAACTCATGCATGACTAAACCGACAGCCAACTTTGATTCATCTGGAGTTTTTGATAATTGAATAAGCTTTACTTTCTTACATGACTCAGGGATTAATTCTCTAACATGTTGTTCTAGTAAAGGAACCAATTCATCTGTCAATGTATCAATGATTTGTCCTGTAAGCAGCACATGATCTGGATTTAATAAAGTTATTACATTTGCAATAGCATAAGAAATGGCTGATTCAAGTTTGCCAAAAAGTTGAAGGGCCTGTTTATTCTTCTCTCTAACTCCCAAGGAAAATTCCTCCAATAAGTATCCTTCATTCCTTTTTAACCCACTTAAAGAAGCTAAAGTAGTTAAACATCCTTTTGAACCACAGTGACAAGGATAAGCCTCTTTTCCCATAAAAGCTTTGTAATGCCCAAATTCAAATGCCACATTGTCTGCACCGTGAACTAATTGTTTATTTACAACAGCGGCTCCCCCAATTCCATAGTCAAATTTCAATGTAATATTTTGGCGAGAAGATGCTAACGTTCCGTTTAAATTTTCTACAATAGCAAGCAGGTTTGCGTCGTTTTGTAGATAAACGGGATAGCCAAAGTGCTCCTGAATTTTTTCCTTCAAAGGGAAATTATTTAGTCTTACACCTGCTGCGTAAACTACTATTCCATTTTCTGAATCAACAATCCCTTGAATACTGCAACCTATCCCTTTTAGTGCTTCACGATTTGGGACAAATTCTAATAATCTCTCAACAACTCTAAAAATATATTTTAATGGTTGCTCTTCATCCCTATAGATAGGAACTTGTTCTATTGATTCCGTAATAATATTATTTTCAAAGTCCATTAGCGTCCCGCGAATATATTTAACAGCTATTTCTATACCAATGGCGTACATATTCCTACCATTTATAATGAGTGGAATGGGCTTTCGGCCACCTCCATTAGAAACCCCGCTTGTTTCCAAAACTATTCTTTCTGAAAGCAAACGATTAACAATGTTCGTTATCGTTTGTTGTGAAAGTCCTGTTTTCTCCGCTAGCTTTACACGGGGAATGGGGCCTTCCATGTAAATAAGGTTTAAAATTGACTTTTCATTAATAGCTTTGATCATTTTACTATTTGAGGCTTTTTTTATTTTCATTTCAGTCTCTCTTTCCTGTTGTGCGTTTAAAATTAATCATTTCACCTATAAATTTCTCTCTCTATTTTGATTATAAATCAAAATGATTTAGTAAAGAGACATTCATTAATCAATTTGATTGAATAAGTTTTGAGCATTAATCAAATTGATTGAATAAATCATAATACAACGATTTGTGAATATCAAGCATTTTTAGAATATTTTAATTTATCCTTACTGAATGGAACTATCTGAATAGGATTAAGGAGAAAATTTCCCCTTGTCTTCTCCACCTGTCTTTGGTCGCTATATTCGGATTAGAAGGTTTTATTCCTTTTTTAGAGATTCGATTAATGATAGAATGGAAAAAACATTAAATTGAAATAATATCGAGGGAGATATAGACATGCTAGATATAGTTGATATGGTAGACTCACTCATCATCCCTTCTGTCCAAAAGGAATCCGATATTGAAAAGGCTATCAATAGCAAAAGTGATGTCGTTTTTATTTTAACTGGGAATTTGCTAAACATGGATAAATATATAAAGGAACTTAAGAAGGCTAATAAACATGCGTTTATCCATATTGATTTCGTCGAGGGCCTTTCTAATACGAAGAGTGCCATAGAATATATTGCTAAGGCTTGGAATCCAGCTGGTATTATTACAACTAGAGTTTCCTTGATAAAATATGCCAAAGAATTAGGTTTATATACTATTCAGCGCATCTTTCTAATTGATCACAGCGCTCTAACAAAAGGGATTGAGACTTCAAAGTCCTGCCATCCTGATGCAGTTGAAGTGCTTCCAGGACTTATGCCTAGCATTATTGATCAACTTTCTCATGAGATTGATTTTCCAATTATTGCTGGGGGCTTCATCGACAATAAACAAGGGATATTAGCTGCTGTTAAGGCAGGAGCACTTGCGATTTCTTCAGGAAATTCAAGACTTTGGAATATAGACATTGAATAGTTAACTAGATCATATATAAAAACAATAGAAAGAACCCAAAACTCTTTTGGGTTCTTTCTATTCATCTCATCATCGCCAAAACTTACCCCTTCACCGCACTACTATAGGCTCCCTTAATAAAGTACTTTTGGAATGCGACAAAGACAATTAAAATTGGGATTAGGGCAATAACAGCACCTGCGGAAACGAGTCTTGTATCTGATACAAAGGCGCCTTTTAGGTTGTATAGCCCTACCGTTAGCGGGTATGTACTTGGTTCTTGTAAAACTAGCAAGGGCCAAAGGAAATTATTCCATGATCCGATGAAACTTAAGATTGCTAGTGTCGCAAGCATTGGCGTCACCATTGGAAGCAATATATGCCACCAAATTTGCCATGGATTTGCTCCATCAATAATCGCAGATTCATCGATTTCCTTCGGTATCCCCATATAAGCTTGTCTCATCAAGAAAATTCCGAATGCGGATACTGCTCCTGGCAGAATGACTCCAGAAAATGACCCGATTAAATGTAACCTCTCCAATATTAAATAAATCGGAATCATCGTTACTTCTCCAGGAATCATCATCGTCGCAAGAATGACCATGAATACGATATTCTTCCCCTTAAAATTCATCCGCGCCAATGGGAAGGCAGCCAAGGAGCAAAAAATTAATGGTAGAACTACACCCCAAAAGGCTAGAATCGTACTATTCCATAAATAACGAGGGATGGGAATTGTTTTCCATACTGTTACAAAGTTACTAAAAGTTATATTTTCCGGAATAAAATTAGGGGGAAATGAATAGATTGCTTCATTTTGTCCTTTTAATGCCGTTGAAACTGACCATAAAAAGGGAACAATCGTAACCACAGCCATAAGAATTAAAAAGAAATATGAAATTAGATAACTAATCGCTTTTCGTCTACTTGGCATCCAGCGCCTTTTAATTTTCGGATTTACCCCTACTACTTGATCTGGGTTCACTTTATTGTAGCTCATAGCGGCTCCCTCCTTACGTTGATTCCTTATCCAAGGTAGTTTTATTAAGAAGAGTTAACAACATGATGATAATAAATAATAAAAATGAAATTGCACTCGCGTAACCCATATCTAACTGCTTAAAAGCCTTATGGAAAACCATATAAACAACCGTAGTCGAAGCCCCGATCGGTCCGCCTTCTGTCATTGTTAACATAAGAGTAAACTCTTTAAATGCTGACATCGTCGAAACAACGGCAACAAAAAAGATGATTGGACGCAACATTGGAAATGTAATATGTACATGTTTTTGCCAAAAGTTTGCTCCGTCGAGTTCAGATGCCTCATATAAATCTGTTGGCACAGATTGCAAACCGGCCAAATAAAAGAGCATATAGTAGCCAAGTCCTTGCCAAACGGTTACCAACGCTAGACTTGGCATGACCATTTTCGTACTCGTTAACCAATCTACAGCACTAATTCCAACAAGACTTAGTAGATAGTTTAAGATACCATCACTGGAGAACAACCAATTCCAAAGTATTGCAGTGATGACGACTGAAACAAGAACAGGAAAATAGTAAGTTAGACGAAATAGCTTTATTCCAATTAGCTTTTGATTGACTAATATAGCAAGAAAAACAGGCAGTACGACTAAGGCAGGAGTAACGAGAATCCAATAGTAAAACGTATTTTTCAACGCTTGCAAAAAATCTTCATCTTTAAATGCTTTTATAAAATTGTCAAATCCAACCCAATCTACAGACTGCTCAAACACATTATACTTTGTAAAGCTCAGTCCTAATGCGGCTGCAGCAGGAATAAGGCTAAAAACGGCCAATAATAATCCTGCTGGTATTAGAAACGACCAAGCATGTCTAGCTTTATACAATACTACCCCCCCTAGCAATCTCGTGAATGTCAAAGTGCATAAAGTGAAACTTACTGATTTAGTAAAGAAGGCATTCATCATGCTATTGCACTAGAATGCCTTCAAAACAGTATTAAACTAGAATCTTTTTAAAATAGTTTCTGGCAAACTATTACTCATCCTTCAGTAGTTCATTAACTTTTGCTTCAGCATCGTCAAGTGCTTTCTGTGGATCTTTATTGTCAATTAAGACTTTATGGAACTCTTCATTAATTGTCTTATTAATCTCCGAGATATTTTCAACTGGAGCAAACATATCCTTCGCTATATCCAATTGTTTGGCACCAAAGAATTTCCCTTTTTCCGCAGGATCATCTGAATCTTCGCCCTGAGTAAAGAACTCATCTTCAGTCGCTTCAATAACAGAAGGCAGGATAGCGACAATTTTAGCGAATGCTAATTGACTTTCTGCATTTGTCACAAACTTAGCGAATTCAACAGCTTCATCTGGATTTTTAGATTTCGCAGCTACAGCAATATTCATAATGGAAACGTGCCTGAATCCAGAAGATCCAACAATAGAAGGTGCTGCATCCGATTTTTCATACACTTCAGGAGATAAATCTTTCACCTGGCGGAAAAGCTGCGGCCCTGTTCCCCACCAAGCCATCTTTTCTTGCGCATACCATTCATTCGGTTCAGCTTGACCTAATAAAATCTCTTTCGGAATTAATCCTTTATCAAATTTTTCTTTGAAATCCTTAAACACCGCAAGAACTTCTGGTGTGTTGAATGCTGCACTCTTTAGATCTTCCGATACTAGAGGCATGCCATTTTGCGGCAGATATAAATGGACATCTTTCGGAGTACTTCCGTATACCCCTAACTTTTCATAAAGGGCTTCCGAAATTTCCCAAGCCTCTTCATCTGTTGCTGGAGGATGATCATATCCGACTTTTGCCAATAACTCTGTATTATAGAGTAAACCACCCGTTGAGAGGTACCAAGGTAGAGCATATGTTTTATCACCTAAATTACCAGCTTCCCAAACACCTGCAAAGAAATCATCTTTTACATCAGCTGCTCTTTCTGTTAAATCAAGAATCCCTCCTACAGCGGCAAGTTTTTTCAGGTAATCCGTGTTCAAATTCATAACATCAGCAAGTTGACCAGAAGCTGCTGCTGTCAATGTTTTCTGTTCAATCGTGTCATATGGAATGTCCTCCCATTTAACAGTGACACCAGGGTTCTCCTCTTCAAATTGATCAATTAATCCATTAATATAATCATCAAACGTTGGGCTTAATGAAATTGTCCAAAACTTAAGTTCTACATCTTTCGGGGGTTTCTCTGTATCCGTACCAGCCTTTTCCCCTTGCGTATTTCCATCTGAAGAGCCGCCTGTCTTTGAAGTAGAATCAGAAGTACCGTTTCCTGAACAACCCGCCATCAGAAGTAAAACAAAAACAGCCAACAACACTGAAAGCCTTTTCATTTTTAGCAATCTTTATCCCCCTTTTAGTGAACCATTCTTAAGTTATTATTATTCTATTTTCAGATGGTATTTGCCTCCATAAAATAATACTACGAAGGTATTTACCACCAACTTTATTTTATATTATTCACACTATTTATGTCAATACAAAAGTTATGACTATTCATTATATTATGCCGTTACTCGAATATTTGTTTTATACCAATTTCTATTCATTGCCAAAGATACTATAGGCAAGTTGTAAACCTTAAAGAGCAATGCTTGATTTCCTACTCTATAAAATTAATTGGTTCATATAAAAAGATATCTACTGTTTATTTGAATAACAACTATTTGCCTATCTACCGTTTTTTTTTAGTCCCTTTTTGGACGTTATAGGGATTAATTCCTCTTTTTATAATATAACTGGAGAATTGATCTACTATACTGAAAATTATGTTATTATCATCTTGAAGTCTAGCCCTGACTTCAGAATGTTGTATAGAAAGGAGGAGGACACTATTTTCTTTAGTTTTAGGGCATATTTTAAAAGGAGTGAATTAATTTGAAGAAATGGTTTTCTTTATGTTCTTGTTTCCTTTTAGTTTTTATGATGGCATTACCAGTAAGCGCAAGAGATGGGGGAAGAGATCATCTTCGACCTATGATGCTTGAAAATTTAATTAAGGACAAAAACTCAAAAGCAAGAATCCTTTGGTACGATTTATCGGCAAACTTATTTAATCTTGATACTCCTGAAAAGGTTAAAGACATTGTTGCAAAAACAGCAGATGCAAACTTTGATACGATCATCCTTGACATAAAAAACTCCACAGGCTATACAGCATACAATAGTAGACTGGCTCCGCACATAAGCACATCAACAATACCTAATTATCAAGGCTATCCTGCAAACTATGATTTACTCCAAACGGTGATAGATGAAGCAAAAAAATATAATATAAAAGTACATGCAGCTATTAATGTATTTTCAGAAGGTAGTACGACTTATCAAGAAGGACCTGCTTACGAGCATCCAGAATGGCAGAGCGTCCTTTATCAAAGTGTTCGCCAAGTCAAAAATAACAACGGAGCGACTTTTAATCTATCAGGCACAAATATAACTAGAAATACAAATTATTTAGTGATGTATACGAGAGATGCTTACGAAGTTTCACCAGCTAATCGTTGGGGAGCAGAAGTACAAGTCGTCGATGGGATTATTACGAAAATTTCCGATCAAAGTACAACAGGTGAACCAGCTTTAGATATTCCTGAAAATGGATATGTCCTATCTGGCCATGGTACAGCTAGACAATGGATCTTGGGCAACCTTTCAGTCGGTGATGAAATCGAGGTGAATTCCGAAGCACAGCTTATTCCTGCATCAGAGGCTCCAGGTCATTCGACTTTTGTTAATCCTATCAACAAAGATGTGCAAAACTATGAGCTTGGCATTATAGAAGAATTGGTTCAAAATTATGAGTTGGACGGCATTGTCTTAGACAGAGCGAGATATAATAATGTTAACGCTGATTTTAGCGATTTAAGTAGAGATAAATTTGAAGAATATATTGGACAACAAATTGAGAGTTGGCCAGCTGACATTTTTACAATTGATCATGAGAATGGAGACAAGCTCGTCCCGGGTGTTCATTATAAGAAGTGGATTGAGTGGAGAGCTAAGAATATTCAATCCTTCTTTAAAAAGGCTGAAAACTTAATTCATGAAATTAATGAAGATGTATATTTCAGTACCTATGTTGGAGCGTGGTATTCCGATTATTATAGTGAAGGTGTGAACTGGGCAAGCCAAACATACAAACCAGAATATAGTTGGGCAAGTGAAGACTACCATAAAACGGGTTATGCTGAGACACTTGATTTCATTATGACAGGCACCTATTTTGAAGATATTACAAAAGAAGAGGCAATCGCAAATAATCGCCCGGAAGTATATAGTGTAGAAGGATCTGCCGAGCTTGCCATGGAGGCAGTTAATAGTGCTACCTTTGTTTATGGAAGCCTATATTTAAATCAGTATAAAGATCGGCCTGAAGTTTTCAGAGAAGCAATACGGATGGATTTAGAGAAGACACACGGGATCATGATATTTGATCTAATCTATCTCGAATTGTTTGATTGGTGGCATATTGTGAAAGAAGAATTAGCGGAGCCGCAAATAACACCACACCATATCCCAGCCCTATTGCAACTAGTAAGAGATAACAAATTAGAAGACTAAAACGGACAGGCAATGCTCTTTCCACAATGAAGGAGTTTCTTCCGCAGCTAGACAAGGATGCATCCCTAAGCAAAAATAAAGGAGTACTTTGGCTTGTCCAAAGCACTCCTTTAATTTGTAAGTTACCTGTTCGTTCCATCCGTTTGGTGGGCATCAAACGTCCACTTTAGTTTCAATTTATCCCCTTGGAATTGATTCTGCTCTTCGCCATTGTCAACAAATTCAATTAAGACATACATAAGGTCATTAGATTCTGCCTCCAAACCGCTCTGCTCTGTTAACCAGAGTGGAACAAGCTTTTCCACGGCATCTGGCCTTAAATTTTGCAAATCGTATAATGTTACAGATGAAACAATATCATTGTAATTCCACTCCCATGTTGTCGGATCCAAATCCGTTTTCTCCGTATTTTCCAAGAAGTGGACCATAATATGTTTACCAAAATCCTCTGTATTATCACCTTTTGCATCTTCCACATCATATTCTGTATGAAGAACGATTTTAGAAATATCAAGACTACCATCATTTTTTAAATAGAAATATCTTTCGACCGTATCCCCAGGTTTTAAGCTATCTACTTCTACGATCACGGATGGATCAACGTTCAAATCTAATGTACCTGCTGCAAAGGTATTATTTGTTTCAGCCTCGTCGCTGAAATAAGCATATGTTCCTCCACCGATTAAGCTGACAGCCAACAGGGCATTTGCAACTCCCATTCCCAATTTTCGTTTGATCCCCATATTTCTCCTCCTAACTATCTTTTCAATAAGTCTTCACGCAAAAAGTTACTAGGTGAATGTAAGTTTCATTCATCCATAACATTACAGCACGTTGTCTATCCTATTAGTCCTCCTTCCCTTTTCAAACAGTAATAGTTAACGCTTCAACTTGTTCTTCTATTATATGTAACCCATGATGGCCAAAAAGATAAATCCTCCAATTTTTCTATCAATTCTGGATATTACCTTTAGAATAAAGGAGGGTATTTCGAAAGTCAACCAAAATATTCTAAAGATTCAAAATATAGATAAAAGGACTTAGTGACCTTCAGACTAGTTTCTTCTTAATAAAAGAAAAACAAGCACCTTAATTCAAGATGCTTGTTTCTAATAAAGAAAGTAGACTTATTTTAATACTCCCTTTAACACGTCTATTTTATTAGAATCAAAGCTTTCCGTAAATAAATCATTGATTCTAACAGCTTTTCCAAAGTGGTATTGGTTAGCTTTTACTTGTTCATGAATTTCTTTAATGTTTGTTGAGCTTAACCCTGCTCCTGGTAAAATTTCTGGGCCATTTAAGTCTTTTGAAAGTTCAACTAGCTTTTGGAGTTCGTTTACTCCTTCTAAACATGTTGATTTACCACCAGATGTTAATATTCGTTTAACATGTTTGCTATACGGAATAAGTGATCTATATGCTTCTTCTAAAGATCGAACTTCATCGAATGCGCGATGGAATGTTATATCTAAATCTAATCCGAGATGTATAATAGACTCTATTAAATCTATATTTACTGTATGGTCAGGGTTTATAGCACCAATGACAATTCCTTTCACACCAAGTTCATGCAAATATTTAATATCTTCAAGTAGCACTTTTATTTCGTCCTTTGAATAGACATGACTGTACCCGTGTGGCCGAACCATAACTTGGACAGGAATCGAGACATTTTCCAAAACACTTTTTACAACACCAGCACTTGGAGTTAACCCGCCCTCCTCAATGGCAGATACAAGTTCGAGTCGATCAACACCTAGTTCTTCAGCTTTAATCGCATCAACAAAGTTTTGGACAATCACTTCAATAATCAATGACTAAACCTCCATTAAATTCTTTAATGAAAATGCCGTTTGCACTTGACCTACTTCAATTCCAGCATCATTTTTTACAATAGCTGGGCGCAATTCCTGTAAGGCGTTAATTGTACTCTTATTACTATAATTGATTTGCTCTAAAATCGATGCCAAAATATTTGGCCAAACAGCCTCAGACCCACTTAGTACTTTTAACGCAAATGCGATTCTTTCCCTTTTCAAACCAAAGCAATATACTCCTTGTGCTCCACCCTTTGCGACAATATTTTCATCTCTGAGGAGGACTGAGCAAACAAAATGTTCAGAAGCTACGATATCGGGATGTTCATTCATCACCTTTACCATTTTAACGACAGCATTTCTTATTGCTTCATCTTCAATTAAATCTGGACAAGCTAGCTTCAAATAAGTAATGGCCATATTTTTAAGCGGGATAGCAAAAACTGGAACTCCGCAGCCATCAACTCCTACCTTAATTTTAGAGACAGGAATCTCAGCAAGTGTAGCTAGTATACTTAATAGCTCTTGTTGAAGGGGATGGTCAATTTCCCAGTAACCTTCAACAGGATAGCCCAGCTCATGACAAACAGCGAGAAAACCCAAATGCTTCCCTGCACAGTTATGGTATAATCTTCTCTTTTCTGTTTTATTCCGAATCATTTCATCTCTAGGTTCCTGATTTAAAGGTAGAGAGGCTGCACAATGTAAATAATCTTCCTTTGCGGGCAGTTTCTCTAGCAGTGATTCTAATGCAGCGATGTGATAAGTCTCCCCGCGTTGGGATGCTGTAAATAAAGCAGCTTCTTCATCTGTCAATTGATATTTCTCCACAATACCGGACATAAATGCCGGGATTGCTTGAATAGGCTTAGAGGCCGAACGATAGTAGACGTATTGCTCTTCATCTCCGACTTTATGAATGGACTTAAGTTGATCATTCACTCCGCAAATCAAACCTTCGTGAATATTTTCAATTAACCCCGCTCTTGTTTCTATAATCAAAGGTTCATGACTCATGTTGATGTCTTCCTTTCTGATGTATGTGTTTCCATTGATAACTAAATTATACATGATTCGTAAAATTTCTACATATTATTCATCATTATTTTCCATTAAATCATAATTCCTTTATTTTAAGACAAACTAAATTGTAATCATTTCAATAGGAGGGTGAAAACATGTCAAAGAATGATAATAAGTCCAAGTTAAACCGTTCTGGACAACCTGAACCATTAAGTGGTTCGAAAAAAACCAAAAATAAAAATCACAGTCGTCAAAATCATGCTGGTAAAGGTATGTAAAAATAAGGGAGCTCTCAATAGGAGACTCCCTTTATTATGCTGATTATTTTAAGATTAAGAAGATAATTCCCTACTCCTACAGTATAATAGAAATATAATTTGGAATTTACTGATTATAGGAAAGGGTGAATAATACTATGAACCGTCTGACTGAGCATTTAATTGTTATCTCATTTGATTGTCTATCCTCCTTAGATTTCCCCATCATTGAACATCTTCCTAACTTTAGAAAACTTTTAAAAACAGCATCTTACTGTAAAAATGTGGAGACTATTTATCCATCCGTCACTTATCCTTGTCATGCAACCATTGTGACAGGAAATCTCCCTAATCGTCACGGAATTATCAATAATACTTTACTACAACCCGGCAGACACTCCCCTGATTGGTATTGGCACCGCTCACATATCCAAGGAACAACCTTATATGATGAAGCAAAAAGGGCTGGAATGAAAACAGCCGCCCTTCTTTGGCCAGTAACTGCAAAGGCAAATATTGATTATCATATGCCTGAAATTTTTGCAAATCGCCCTTGGCTCAATCAAATAACAGTATCCCTTCTGAATGGCAGCTTTTTCTATCAACTTGATATGAATAGACGGTTTGGTCATATTCGGAAAGGATTGAGCCAACCTGAATTAGATGATTTTGTCCTTGAATCAGCTGTACATACAATCCATGCGAAAAGACCGAACTTGATGCTAATCCACTTTACTGATCTTGATACTCAACGGCATCTTCACGGGTTTTCCTCATCTGAAGCCCATGCTGCCCTGATTCGTCACGATAAACGACTTGGAAGAATCATCGATGCCCTCACAACAACAGGAGTCTATGAAAATACTACTCTTATCGCTTTAGGAGATCATAGTGCGCTTGATGAATCAAAGGCTATTAAAATAAATGGATTACTAAAGGAACACGGCCTCCTCCACATTAATGAGCGTGGTAAAGTCGATGCTTGGAAAGCATACTGCAAAAGTTGTGATGGCTCTGCCTATATTTACTTACAAGATGACAATGATTTGCTTACAAAAGACGCCATTCTAAGTCTTCTACAGGAGCTTTTAGATCATAAAGAAAATGGAATTGAAAACATAATGACAGGTAAGGAAGCCGCAAAAAGGGGTGCTGATCCCCATGCCGCTTTTATGTTAGAAGCTCGCCAAGGATTTTATTTTCACGAGAGCTGGGAAGGAAATTTTATTGACGAAATAACAGAAACAGATGTGATAGAAAAACGCTACACACATGCAGCCCATGGATATTCTCCAGAAAAGGAAGATTACACAACCGTTTTCATAGCCTCTGGAAAAGGGATCCGAAAGAAACAGATTATACCTACCATGCACCTTGCAGATGAAGGACCAACTCTGGCTAAATTGTTGGGGATCCATCTAGGTGAGACGGACGGAAAAGTAATCGATATTATTTTTAAGAGATGAACTTAATTAATTTTAATTATCTAAACTATTCAAATTGCACATCAAATATAATAGAAAAAAGGAGATGATACTATGGGGACATTTACAAAGGGAGAAAAAAGCTGGATCTTATATGATTGGGCAAATTCAGCCTATTCTATTATCATTACGACAGCGGTATTCCCTATTTTTTACAAATCGGTTGCTTCAGCTGCAGGGGTCAGTGATGTTAACTCGACTGCCTATCTTGGTTATACGATTGCAATTGCAACGTTTATTTTGGCATTACTTAGCCCAATCCTAGGGACAATTGCCGATTATCAGGGCTATAAGAAAAAGTTTTTTACTTTCTTTTTTATCTTAGGAGCCGGGGCAACTGCCTCACTTGCTTTCATTCCTGGGGAACAATGGCTCCCACTATTAATTTGTTATACGATTGCTACAATTGGATTTTCTGGTGCTAATATTTTCTATGACGCTTTCCTTGTTGATATCACGACTGAAGAGAAAATGAACCGAGTCTCTACTCGTGGATATGGGTTGGGGTATATCGGCAGTACAATTCCATTTATAATTAGCATCGCGATTATTTTGTTGTCCCAAAAAGAAATTCTCCCGCTTTCTCCAGCAGCTGCAAGTAGAATTGCCTTCTTAATCACGGCCATCTGGTGGGGCGTCTTTTCGATTCCAATGTTTAAAAACGTCTATCAACTCCATTATATTGAACGGGAATCTAAACCAATTATTAACAGTTTTAAGCGCCTTGGGACTACCTTTAAAGATATCCGAAAGTATCGGGCATTATTCCTGTTTTTGCTAGCTTACTTCTTTTATATTGATGGCGTCGGAACCATCATTTCGATGTCAACCGCCTACGGAACAGATTTAGGGCTATCTGCCACTACTTTATTGATTGTCTTATTCTTTACTCAAGTTGTAGCCGCTCCCTTTTCCATTTTATTTGGCAAGCTGTCAGAAAGGTTCACAGGAAAGAAGATGCTTTATGTTGGAATATTTGTTTATATCATCGTATGTATTTACGCATTCTTCTTAAAAACTGCATTAGATTTTTGGATTTTAGCCATGCTCGTTGCTACGTCACAAGGAGGAATTCAGGCGTTGAGCCGTTCTTACTATGCTAAAATGATCCCCAAGGAAAAGTCTAATGAATTTTTTGGGTTTTATAATATTATCGGAAAGTTCGCTGCTGTCATGGGGCCAATTTTACTTGGAGTTACAGCACAAATTACCGGTAATACTTCTTATGGGGTATTCAGTTTAGTCATTCTCTTCATTATCGGTATTGTTTTGCTTTCTCGTGTTCCTGAACCGAAAACTAGGAATGTCCCTTCGGACAGTACAAAAACATTTTAAAGAACAAAAGCGCAAGCGCCTGTTTAGCGACGTACAAATTTTAATAATAAGGATGAACGGCTAAAAACGCGCCGTCCTGGCGCAACGCCGTTCTGACCAACATCCTGTTGGCCTGAGATAAAGGAAACACGGCGAAGCATGAGCCGATGTTGACTTATCGTAGGAAGAAGACGTAAATTTGCTAGTCGCTAGGCGCTGGAGCTGGACGACAAACCTTCCTGTTAGAACTTATCCACACGCTAAAATTTTATAATTTACTTAACAAACACAAAGAAAGGGCCGCTAAGCCCTTTCTTTATTCACTAAAAATACGGTCGATTTCTTGAATCTCTTCCTCCGTTAAATGCGTATCTAGAGTTTTCAAATTTTCCATAACTTGATCAGGTCTTTTAGCCCCTGGAATAACAGAATCAATTGTATCTCTTGTCAAATACCAAGCTAAAACAACATGACTTATCTTTGCTCCTTTTTCATCAGCAATTTTACGGAGCATCTCCACCTTTTCTAGATTATTCATATAATCCTGCCCCTGAAATTGACGTCTTTTTAGCTGAGCTTCAGTAAGCACTGTATTTTTATCGTATTTACCAGTTAACAATCCAGATGCTAATGGAAAATATGGAACAAATGAAATATGATGATCTCTCATATATGGGAGCAATTCTTTTTCCGCTGTGCGGTCAATAAGGTTGTATCCACCTTGATAAACATCAATATAGCCATCTTTATTGGCCTCTAACAATTGCTCCATAGAGAAATTGGATACGCCAATTGCTCTGATCATCCCTTTATCTTTCATTTCTTTGAGCGCTCCGACCGCCTCATCCTTTGGTGTGTCTTTATCAGGAAAATGAATATAGTAAAGATCGATATAGTCGGTCTGCAACCTTTTCAAACTTTCCTCCACCGACTTTTTCAAAAAGTCAGGAGAATTATCTACTTGCACCTGCTCTCCGACAAATTTATGCGCGCCTTTTGTTGCAAGTACGATGTCTTCTCTCCCCCCTCTATCCTTCAATACTTCCCCGATTACAATTTCCGATTTTTCCGGTCCATGAACCTCCTACGACTGAAGTCGCAGGTTTCAGGGTTGGTGCTAATGCACATTGACCGCTAGAGGCTGGGTACACACAACCGCTATCCCGTTGGCAAATGCCTTTGGGACTACTTTTCTTAGTATATTCACCGAGCCATTTACATCGGCGTTGATTAAAATTCCTTTTTTTGAACGGTACATCCCTCTCGAGATTCGCTTTCCGCTAAAGATGTCATCACTTTTTTCCCCCGATTTGTAGGTTGGGATCGGGTCTTCATCTAAAAAGCTTGCTCGAGATGTATAGCTTTCTTCTGTTTCAATGACGGCTATGCCCTCGGTATTTGCTTTGTACCGAATCATTGACACCAACATCGCATGTGGGATTTGAACAAAATTTTGATTATTTTTGGAGCCTAAAGCGACTTTCTGTTTCCAATCCATATTTTTACCGATAATGATGGTATCGATGCGATGTTCTTTTGCTACTTTCACAATGTTAAAACTCACTTTATGAAAGAAATCTTTGATTTGATTATGACGCTTGCTGTCTAACTTGCTTAATCTTTTTGAATATCTTTGACCCTCTTTTGAACTCCTCCCGTTTCGTAATGCAGCATAATAATAACTTTTTAATTTATTGTACCAACGATTAA
>NZ_LN831197.1:3200632-3204688 GCF_001375535.1 Bacillus niameyensis | reverse complement strand
GAAGCAAAAAGGGCTGGAATGAAAACAGCCGCCCTTCTTTGGCCAGTAACTGCAAAGGCAAATATTGATTATCATATGCCTGAAATTTTTGCAAATCGCCCTTGGCTCAATCAAATAACAGTATCCCTTCTGAATGGCAGCTTTTTCTATCAACTTGATATGAATAGACGGTTTGGTCATATTCGGAAAGGATTGAGCCAACCTGAATTAGATGATTTTGTCCTTGAATCAGCTGTACATACAATCCATGCGAAAAGACCGAACTTGATGCTAATCCACTTTACTGATCTTGATACTCAACGGCATCTTCACGGGTTTTCCTCATCTGAAGCCCATGCTGCCCTGATTCGTCACGATAAACGACTTGGAAGAATCATCGATGCCCTCACAACAACAGGAGTCTATGAAAATACTACTCTTATCGCTTTAGGAGATCATAGTGCGCTTGATGAATCAAAGGCTATTAAAATAAATGGATTACTAAAGGAACACGGCCTCCTCCACATTAATGAGCGTGGTAAAGTCGATGCTTGGAAAGCATACTGCAAAAGTTGTGATGGCTCTGCCTATATTTACTTACAAGATGACAATGATTTGCTTACAAAAGACGCCATTCTAAGTCTTCTACAGGAGCTTTTAGATCATAAAGAAAATGGAATTGAAAACATAATGACAGGTAAGGAAGCCGCAAAAAGGGGTGCTGATCCCCATGCCGCTTTTATGTTAGAAGCTCGCCAAGGATTTTATTTTCACGAGAGCTGGGAAGGAAATTTTATTGACGAAATAACAGAAACAGATGTGATAGAAAAACGCTACACACATGCAGCCCATGGATATTCTCCAGAAAAGGAAGATTACACAACCGTTTTCATAGCCTCTGGAAAAGGGATCCGAAAGAAACAGATTATACCTACCATGCACCTTGCAGATGAAGGACCAACTCTGGCTAAATTGTTGGGGATCCATCTAGGTGAGACGGACGGAAAAGTAATCGATATTATTTTTAAGAGATGAACTTAATTAATTTTAATTATCTAAACTATTCAAATTGCACATCAAATATAATAGAAAAAAGGAGATGATACTATGGGGACATTTACAAAGGGAGAAAAAAGCTGGATCTTATATGATTGGGCAAATTCAGCCTATTCTATTATCATTACGACAGCGGTATTCCCTATTTTTTACAAATCGGTTGCTTCAGCTGCAGGGGTCAGTGATGTTAACTCGACTGCCTATCTTGGTTATACGATTGCAATTGCAACGTTTATTTTGGCATTACTTAGCCCAATCCTAGGGACAATTGCCGATTATCAGGGCTATAAGAAAAAGTTTTTTACTTTCTTTTTTATCTTAGGAGCCGGGGCAACTGCCTCACTTGCTTTCATTCCTGGGGAACAATGGCTCCCACTATTAATTTGTTATACGATTGCTACAATTGGATTTTCTGGTGCTAATATTTTCTATGACGCTTTCCTTGTTGATATCACGACTGAAGAGAAAATGAACCGAGTCTCTACTCGTGGATATGGGTTGGGGTATATCGGCAGTACAATTCCATTTATAATTAGCATCGCGATTATTTTGTTGTCCCAAAAAGAAATTCTCCCGCTTTCTCCAGCAGCTGCAAGTAGAATTGCCTTCTTAATCACGGCCATCTGGTGGGGCGTCTTTTCGATTCCAATGTTTAAAAACGTCTATCAACTCCATTATATTGAACGGGAATCTAAACCAATTATTAACAGTTTTAAGCGCCTTGGGACTACCTTTAAAGATATCCGAAAGTATCGGGCATTATTCCTGTTTTTGCTAGCTTACTTCTTTTATATTGATGGCGTCGGAACCATCATTTCGATGTCAACCGCCTACGGAACAGATTTAGGGCTATCTGCCACTACTTTATTGATTGTCTTATTCTTTACTCAAGTTGTAGCCGCTCCCTTTTCCATTTTATTTGGCAAGCTGTCAGAAAGGTTCACAGGAAAGAAGATGCTTTATGTTGGAATATTTGTTTATATCATCGTATGTATTTACGCATTCTTCTTAAAAACTGCATTAGATTTTTGGATTTTAGCCATGCTCGTTGCTACGTCACAAGGAGGAATTCAGGCGTTGAGCCGTTCTTACTATGCTAAAATGATCCCCAAGGAAAAGTCTAATGAATTTTTTGGGTTTTATAATATTATCGGAAAGTTCGCTGCTGTCATGGGGCCAATTTTACTTGGAGTTACAGCACAAATTACCGGTAATACTTCTTATG
Organism: Bacillus niameyensis; assembly: GCF_001375535.1. GTDB lineage: Bacteria > Bacillota > Bacilli > Bacillales > Bacillaceae_C > Lederbergia > Lederbergia niameyensis. The sequence goes on along the minus strand of NZ_LN831197.1, from coordinate 3,202,428 downwards.
GGGTATTCAGTTTAGTCATTCTCTTCATTATCGGTATTGTTTTGCTTTCTCGTGTTCCTGAACCGAAAACTAGGAATGTCCCTTCGGACAGTACAAAAACATTTTAAAGAACAAAAGCGCAAGCGCCTGTTTAGCGACGTACAAATTTTAATAATAAGGATGAACGGCTAAAAACGCGCCGTCCTGGCGCAACGCCGTTCTGACCAACATCCTGTTGGCCTGAGATAAAGGAAACACGGCGAAGCATGAGCCGATGTTGACTTATCGTAGGAAGAAGACGTAAATTTGCTAGTCGCTAGGCGCTGGAGCTGGACGACAAACCTTCCTGTTAGAACTTATCCACACGCTAAAATTTTATAATTTACTTAACAAACACAAAGAAAGGGCCGCTAAGCCCTTTCTTTATTCACTAAAAATACGGTCGATTTCTTGAATCTCTTCCTCCGTTAAATGCGTATCTAGAGTTTTCAAATTTTCCATAACTTGATCAGGTCTTTTAGCCCCTGGAATAACAGAATCAATTGTATCTCTTGTCAAATACCAAGCTAAAACAACATGACTTATCTTTGCTCCTTTTTCATCAGCAATTTTACGGAGCATCTCCACCTTTTCTAGATTATTCATATAATCCTGCCCCTGAAATTGACGTCTTTTTAGCTGAGCTTCAGTAAGCACTGTATTTTTATCGTATTTACCAGTTAACAATCCAGATGCTAATGGAAAATATGGAACAAATGAAATATGATGATCTCTCATATATGGGAGCAATTCTTTTTCCGCTGTGCGGTCAATAAGGTTGTATCCACCTTGATAAACATCAATATAGCCATCTTTATTGGCCTCTAACAATTGCTCCATAGAGAAATTGGATACGCCAATTGCTCTGATCATCCCTTTATCTTTCATTTCTTTGAGCGCTCCGACCGCCTCATCCTTTGGTGTGTCTTTATCAGGAAAATGAATATAGTAAAGATCGATATAGTCGGTCTGCAACCTTTTCAAACTTTCCTCCACCGACTTTTTCAAAAAGTCAGGAGAATTATCTACTTGCACCTGCTCTCCGACAAATTTATGCGCGCCTTTTGTTGCAAGTACGATGTCTTCTCTCCCCCCTCTATCCTTCAATACTTCCCCGATTACAATTTCCGATTTTTCCGGTCCATGAACCTCCTACGACTGAAGTCGCAGGTTTCAGGGTTGGTGCTAATGCACATTGACCGCTAGAGGCTGGGTACACACAACCGCTATCCCGTTGGCAAATGCCTTTGGGACTACTTTTCTTAGTATATTCACCGAGCCATTTACATCGGCGTTGATTAAAATTCCTTTTTTTGAACGGTACATCCCTCTCGAGATTCGCTTTCCGCTAAAGATGTCATCACTTTTTTCCCCCGATTTGTAGGTTGGGATCGGGTCTTCATCTAAAAAGCTTGCTCGAGATGTATAGCTTTCTTCTGTTTCAATGACGGCTATGCCCTCGGTATTTGCTTTGTACCGAATCATTGACACCAACATCGCATGTGGGATTTGAACAAAATTTTGATTATTTTTGGAGCCTAAAGCGACTTTCTGTTTCCAATCCATATTTTTACCGATAATGATGGTATCGATGCGATGTTCTTTTGCTACTTTCACAATGTTAAAACTCACTTTATGAAAGAAATCTTTGATTTGATTATGACGCTTGCTGTCTAACTTGCTTAATCTTTTTGAATATCTTTGACCCTCTTTTGAACTCCTCCCGTTTCGTAATGCAGCATAATAATAACTTTTTAATTTATTGTACCAACGATTAA
>NZ_LN831197.1:3193116-3194427 GCF_001375535.1 Bacillus niameyensis | reverse complement strand
GATGTATAGCTTTCTTCTGTTTCAATGACGGCTATGCCCTCGGTATTTGCTTTGTACCGAATCATTGACACCAACATCGCATGTGGGATTTGAACAAAATTTTGATTATTTTTGGAGCCTAAAGCGACTTTCTGTTTCCAATCCATATTTTTACCGATAATGATGGTATCGATGCGATGTTCTTTTGCTACTTTCACAATGTTAAAACTCACTTTATGAAAGAAATCTTTGATTTGATTATGACGCTTGCTGTCTAACTTGCTTAATCTTTTTGAATATCTTTGACCCTCTTTTGAACTCCTCCCGTTTCGTAATGCAGCATAATAATAACTTTTTAATTTATTGTACCAACGATTAATGGATTTAATTTTGCCGCCTTTAAAAAGAATAGGAGTCATTTCAACGTTCGACACCAAGGTGGCTATATTTTCCACACCCAAATCAATGCTTAAAATGCGTTTCTTTTTTGGATTAATTTCAACTTTTTTACCAATGAAAAAAATGACCTCTACTGTGAAGCTATCATATTTCGGAATAATCCTTACTTGTTGGAACTTACCCGAAACATTGGCCAACTTGCCAATATTTAACTTCCCCCTTGTTTTTGGGAATCTTAAATATTTTTCACCTTTTAATAGACAGATTTGGTTCGATAAAACCACTTCTTTTTTACTGCCTTTCGGTAGATACCTAGGAATGCTAGGTCTGCCTATATATTTCTGGGGGTTTTCTTTATAATCATTTAGGCTTTTAAAAAAAGAATCCCAATTTTGAACAACATTTTTGATGACTTGTTGATTGATTTGTCCAGGCAAAGAATAATAGTCTTTTTGTTTAATAGTTTTAAACAAAGCATCTAGGAAGTTGTAACCGACAAATGCTTTTTCTTTAGTTGGCAGAGTAAATAGCTCTAACTCTTTTTGCTTTTCCTTTCCTAGTAAATTTTCCTTTTTTAGCTTTTTGTAATAGGCAATGGTCTTTTTCTCATTCATTTTATCGATGTTACGATAAATGGTTTCTAACACTTCTCTCTGCAATGGTTGCAGTGGTTTATCACTTTTCAAAGCGGTGTAAACCTGCCTAATATAGAAGTTTGTTAGATTGTATAAGTTGTTGCCGTTTGCACATAATTCTTCAAAATAGGAAAATAGACGATGGCCTTTTTTCACATCCATTTGATAGGTACGATATTCCTTTCCTTCATCTCGTTCCATTTTATCACCTCGTTTCCATACTATTATTTTACTATACAGAACGTATGTTTGCAATCTATTACATGCTAATTTATAACAAAATAAGCCGATTCATCCC
>NZ_LN831197.1:2998492-3189365 GCF_001375535.1 Bacillus niameyensis | reverse complement strand
GATAAATGGTTTCTAACACTTCTCTCTGCAATGGTTGCAGTGGTTTATCACTTTTCAAAGCGGTGTAAACCTGCCTAATATAGAAGTTTGTTAGATTGTATAAGTTGTTGCCGTTTGCACATAATTCTTCAAAATAGGAAAATAGACGATGGCCTTTTTTCACATCCATTTGATAGGTACGATATTCCTTTCCTTCATCTCGTTCCATTTTATCACCTCGTTTCCATACTATTATTTTACTATACAGAACATATGTTTGCAATCTATTACATGCTAATTTATAACAAAATAAGCCGATTCATCCCGCGACTGAAGTCACAGGTGTTCTCGGCTTAATCATAAATAAAAGCGGTATCTAAGAAATTCACTCCGTTTTCAATCGCCGTTTGGACGATACTTCTCCCAGCGTCATCCTTAACATGAATGCTTTTCCCTCCTACAGCATTCGTACCTAGTCCTATTGGATTAACATACAAATCTGTTCTTCCTAAGCGTACAGTTTTAGTCATTGTCTCTTCCTCCTTTTTTCTACTTAAACATTTCTCTAAAATTAATAATTTTCCTTTATTTTCTAATAATAAATGATAGTATAATATTATCGAACTATGATAAAAGTCTTAAACACTTTTACCTGTTTATTCATTTACAATAAAATTTTATTAAGGGGGCAGCAAGTACACAACATTATGACAAGGCTTTCATTAAGTGATTGGAAGTTAAAATCAGTAGAGGTATTTAAATTTCAAACTTTAAGAAAGGCGGACCGAATAAATGAAAATATCAACTTTGCTAACTAGATTAAGTATACTTACGATTATTTTCTCTATTATTAGTGGCTGTTGTTTATATTTTCTTTTTCAGGCGGTGCAAGAAAGAGAAGATGCGATTGAAAAACAACACCAATATCAAAATGCTGCAGATAATTTTAGAAGCTCAATAGATTTCCTAACCAATACTGCACGAATTTATGTTCAATATGGTGAGGAACGCTATTATGATGAATATTATCAAGAGTCAAAGATAACGAAAACAAAGGAAAAGTCATTGGATCAATTGATAAAACTGGAAGCCCCCCAGGAACTATTCTCCATCTTTAGTGCTGCTTTTGATGAATCCATTAAAATGAATGAAATTGAAAAGGAAGCACTAAATTCGGTTAAAAATAAAACTAGTCTAGAATTCGCTCGTGCCGCTTTACATAAAGGCAATTATATTGAAATTAGGGCTAATATTGAATCTCTAATAGATGAATTCAATACAAAATTAAATGCATATGCACAGTCACAGGCGGATAAATCATTAAAAACTACTACAATTAGCTTACTTATTACAATTGCTCTTATAGTCATTATGATCTTAAATATTTTAGTCTCTTTCTACTTTTTAAGGCGTAAAATCAGGCCACTCCAGTCTTTAACGAATATTGCGGCTCGAGTAGCAGAGGGTGACTTAACGACTAAACCATTGGATTTAATCACACCTAAAAAGGTGAAGAAAAAGGACAAAATCAAGAAGAAAATCAAGGAAAAAGCACGGGATGAGGTCACACAATTATCCGAATCTATCAATACAATGGTACAAAACTTGCAATCTCTAGTTATGCAAGTTCAATTAACAGCGGAACAGGTCGCTGCATCATCTGAGGAGTTATCAGCAAGCGCGGAGCAAAGTAGTAAGGCGAGTGAGGAAGTCACTACTACAGTGCAACATTTATCTCTTGGATCAGACCAACAGGTCAAAAGTATTGATGAAACATCAGAAATTATTAATCAATTAGCGACTACAACTCAACAAATAGCGACGAGCTCTGAAGCTGTTCTAATGACAGCCCATGAAGCTGCGGAAAAAGCAAACCAAGGAAACGAAAGTGTAAGGGTTTCCGTAGAACAAATGGAATCTATTCATCAGTCTGTTAATGATCTCTCTACTGTCATTGCGACTCTAGGTACACATTCAAAAGAAATCGGGCAAATTGTCCGAGTGATTACAGATATCGCTGATCAAACAAATCTATTAGCCTTAAATGCTGCGATTGAAGCGGCAAGAGCTGGTGACCATGGGAAGGGATTTGCCGTCGTTGCAGATGAAGTGCGGAAATTAGCGGAACAATCGGCCCACTCAGCAATGCAAATTTCAAATTTAATCTCAAACATTCAAACAGAGTCTGGAAAAGCCGCCCAATCCATGAAATCTACGACGAAAGAAGTTATAGAAGGGTTGGAATACGTTCATTCCGCTGGGCAGTCGTTTCAACAAATTGAGCAATCCGTTAGTAATGTAGCTTCACAGGTTGAAGAAGTATCTGCAGCTGTTGAACAAATGGCAGCAGGGGCGGAACAGGTAGTCCATTCTGTGGAAATGGTCAAAGCCGTTGCCAATGAAGCTGCTGCTGGTGCACAAACTGTTTCAGCTTCATCAGAAGAGCAGCTTGCCTCTATGGAGGAAATTGCTTCATCTGCAAACTCTTTATCTATCCTGTCTGAAGAGTTACAAAATCAAATTGGGAAATTTAAGTTTTCGTCCTGACTTTAAAAGCGTCCAAGTGATTAAACCACTCTAGGGCGCTTTTGTATTTTACTTTGATAAGGATAATATATTGACCCCATCATTTTGCTTAGCTAGGGAAGAAAAAGTTCTTTAAGGAAATGGGATTTGACTGGCGGTGTCATGGCCCTTGGGCTATACTTTTTCAACGAAATGGGGCATGACTGGCGGTGTCATGGCTCTTGGGCTGTACTTTTTCAACGAAATGGGATTTGACTGACGGTGTCATGGCCCTTTGGCCGCATTTTCCCACGGATATGGGCCATGACTGGCATCGTCCCTTTGGCTACATTTCTTTCGTGACTAACTGCCATGAAAGAAGCAAGGCCCAAAATTAGACCTTGCTCCTAACAATCCTCCTATATTACTTATACAACCACGTCTGGATAGCTGCTCCAATTAAACCAGAATCATTATGCAATTCTGATTGTCTAATTTCAACATCATCCACAAGAGAACGCATTCCCATTGTCTTCATTTCGTCCTTTAATAAATCAATAATCCACTGGCCGTTACTCATAACCCCGCCACCCAACACAACTACTTGGGGGTTAAAAAGATGAATGAGGTTGACAATTCCATTCGCCAACCCACGAATCATTGTTTGAATGACTTGTCCTGCCATTTCGTCTTCCTCATGATACAAGCGAATAACATCATAACTTGTAATATTTGAATCTAGCCCACTCTCTTCCAACAACTCTTGCATTCTTTTTGCAATCCATGTCCCTGATGCGTATGTTTCTAAACAACCACGCAATCCGCAATTACATTCTTTTCCATTCATATCAATAGTCATGTGACCTAGCTCAGCACCGCCGCCCCATGTACCACGGATTAACTCTCCCTTTGTTAGAACTCCACCGCCAACACCCGTTCCAAGCGCTAAGCAAATCACTTCTTCACAGCCCTTAGCTGCGCCAAATTGATATTCAGCTAATGTCAAGACATTCACGTCATTATCTATATATATAGGCAAATCGGTATATGCTTGGATCTCGTCTCGTAAAGGAACTCCATTCCAATTTTTAATATTGGGTGTTCCCGACACAATCTTTCCTTCGAAAAAGCCCACTTGACCAGCAGTGCCTATTCCAATTCCTTCAAGAGCTAATTGCTGATCGGCCGCCCATTCTAATAGGTTTTGGATAATCTCTTTTAATAGACTTAAAATCTCGTCTTTTCCCATTGACGGTGTCGGTACTGTACTCTTATGTACAACTTCCCCTTCTTTACTAATGATTCCTGCAGCAATTTTTGTCCCGCCAATATCAATACCAATGCTATATTCCATTTCAGTCACCCCCACCTACATCATACTAACTCTTGTTGTACAAGCTTTAACTCAAAGCCAACTTCAAACATTCTCTTCCATGGTAAATGAACTGCATCTAGTTGAAGCTTATGCTCTTTAATAACTGCTAAGTTAGTTTGAATAAATTCATTCAATCGATCTTCTACCGCTTGTGTCACTTCATTTAGATGATCACCTAAACACCTTGGTGTTATGCCCAATGAAGGCAGAACTGTATCCGAAATATGTTTACGAACAAGCGTCTGATAACCCCAGTCTTCAACAAGTCGAGAGTAATAAAAACCTCTACTCTTTTCTTCGTGATCAGCCGTTTTCTCAATGTTGCTTTGGTTATAATAGGAAGCAATTATTGCATGAGCAATGACTGTCCCCACTGTATTACCATTTGTATTCCAACCCGCATACGCCAGCAGCTCCTCTAGCAATCCCTTTTTCCCTAGTAATTGCATGAGGGAATGATCCGCTCCATTACTAACTGCTACATCAGCAAGTGCTACATTCTTTCTTTTTCTCAAATAATGTGACATCGCTTGGACAAACTCTCGAATATTCACTTCTGAGAAATAGGTACGGTGTCTCCCTTCAAGCGTAAAACTGGATTCTGCCATTTCTTTTTGCCCTCGAGCAGGTGCATGAACCATCAAAATAAGATTATTATCTCTTTCATCGTAAACAATTACCCCACCCGCAGATGAAATGTGAGATTTAATACTTTCTGATAGAATGCGGTCTTCATATCTTGGAATAATGAAAGGACCATTCGTTGAAGAATAACGAATAAATATTTCAGGGGTGTATTGATAGATTTCGCAAAAGACTCGAGAAAATAGTGTACAGGCAATTTCATCTGCACCAGGATAAATATTAATTTTATCTATTAAGTTGAGCCGGTCGACAGTATACATGAGTTGCCTTTGTTCTTTCGCCGTAAAGCCAAACGGAGAATTATCATCTAATGGAATAATCAAATAATCGATAATATTATTATCAACAAGTTGTAACACTTCTTGCGTAATGGAAAAGTTCTTCCTTCTGCGTCCTAGGTAATCTTCTTGGATCGTAACAGGGATCTCCTTTTCCAGTCTTGCTAATTCTATTTGATCTTCACTGTTCAATAAATTCTGGTCCCTTTTATCATATAGCCAGCCTAGGCGGAAAATTCGTTCTCCAAACTCCTCATAATAATCAGGTTCTTCTTCACTGCTATTATAAGCAGGAACCCTCATTATTAAGTCGTATGCAAATATTCGCAAATCTGGATTTTGCTTTTTAATCTTTCGCAAAATACCGAGTCTTGTTAGACATTCATCAGCACTTAGTTGATGTAGTCTAGAAGGCACAATTCCCCCATAAACAAGCATATCAATAGACACAATTAAATGACTTGCTGTCTGCGCTTCCTTACTAATCCAATCTAATAAGTAAGGGACATTAGCGGGTACTTTCATATTTCCTAACATTTCACGATCAGGAATAACCATCTCAATATCCGTCATACTTGCTAAACTTTTAGGATATTGATAGTTACATGGGCGTTCATCGAGTGGTACATAAACAACATTTTTCATGATAGACCTCCTTAATGTCTTAATACAATTTATCCGAGACAGATTTTGCCGTCTTTTGTAAAGCAATCATGGATTGTTCTTTTTTCTGTAATTCTATGTATCTTGTTAAAATATCTAACACATGCATTTGTGAAATAAGAGACGAAAAGGCGCCTCCATGTAGTGGACTTTCCTTTGCGGAGGTTAATAGTACAACATCTGCAAACTTTGTAATCGGGGATTTCATATAATTAGTAACACAGATTACTCGTGCATGAGTTTTATCTGCAATTTCAATTGCATCGACAAGGTCTTTTGTACTGCCGGAAGTAGAAATTCCTATAACTACATCTTCCTCTTTCGTTAGAGAACAATTCATGGCAATAATATGAGAATCCGTTGCGTATTTTGTATTAAAACCTAATCTCATTAGACGATAATTTGCCTGTTGAGCCATAATTCCAGAAGTTCCTACTCCGAAAATATAAACCGTTTTTGCTTGAATAATATGTTGGGCTGCTTTTTCAATATTTTCCGTTTGAACAAGCCTTAAAGTATTTTGCAAAATATTCCTATTCTCAGCTGTAATTTTTTGAGCTAAAACCTCTACACTATCCGTTTCTAGTATTTCTCCAAACTCTTGTTGTTTCGTATCTACCTTGTTTTGAGCAACAGCGAGTTTAAAGTCCTGATACCCGCGATAACCAAGCTTTCTGCAAAATCGAATAACGGTTGTCTCGCCAACCCCCGCATGTTCAGCGAGATCGGAAACCGACCAATAAACGGAATCCTTCAAGTTAACCTTTACAACATCAGCTACTTTTTGTTCCGACTTCGTTAACGAATGATAAATACTAGTGATCATTATATCTGGACTAATCGAATTCACCCTATTCATATTTATTCCTACTCCTTAATTTCATGTGCCATTTTAGTTTACGTAACGAACCAAGATTGGAAAAAATACTTCTCCATTTTCTCGAACTACTCAATACTCAAAGGATATTGATCATCCTTTGAGTATTGAGAATTTCACAGTCTACTTTTGTGACATCGCATCTTGGATCTTCGCATTCGATTCTTCTTCTAACTCTCGCATGAGCGTGTTGACATCAATATCTGTTTCAGCCAATTTCTTTAAGGCACTGTTGATATCGACAAGTATATCCCACCGGCTTTGTGTTTCATCGTATAAAGCTGGATCACCTGTAAACCAAGCTTCTCGATTTTTATCTGTATAATATTCATTATCCGCCGCAAACTTTGTTAAAATTTCTGGGTCTTCGAGTACACTTGCAGATGAACCATTTTGGACCATTTTCAACTGATTCTCAGGAGATATATATTCCATCAGCACTTGAAATGCTTCATCTTTATGTTCACTATAATTGGTGATGATCATCGGCGAACTTCCTAAATATGGAGTTGTATTAGGATCGTCCGACCAAGCTGGAACAGGCAACATATCCATATCTTCTGTAGTTTCTAGTTCACCGATTGTAGGACTTAGGTACACATTTGAAGCGACTGCCATCGCTGCTCTTCTTTCACAAAACAGGCAGGAACCCTCTGTTTCAGCATTATAAATTCCAGGAATACTATAAAAGGTATCCATCATATCAAAATATTTCTTAAACTCTGGTCGCTCATTAAATAATAGTTTCCCTGTCTCTGGATCCGTTATATTCATCGCGAATTCTCTTAGTGGCATTAAAGCACCTGCACCTGCATTTCCCCAAGAAAATTCAAAACCAACATATTCTTGGCCATTTCTTTCTCCTGTCATTTGCTTAGCCAAATCAAATACTTCATCCCAAGTTAAAATTTTATTAGGATCGGGATACTCCACGCCAAATAGGTCAAATATTTCTTTGTTGTAATATAAGGCTACATGTGATGAACCGTCTGGTAATCCTATCATTTTGCCTTCCTCATCAAGTGAGCGAATATAGGCAACAAGTGATGGACGTAGGGTGTTTAAATCTAAACCATGCTTTTCCGCCAATTCGTCTATCGGCTCTATAACATCAAGTTCCCTAACTGGAGTCATATCATTGTATTGAATGATAATATCTGGTTGAATGTTATTTGCATAAATTTCCTGAAGCGATTCTAAGGTGTTGGCATAAGGGACATATTCGATATTAATGTTTTCCAACTTCTCATCAATATGGTCAAATCTGCCATGGAATGATTCTTCACCAAAAGCATAAGCTATTTTAATTGTTACAGGATCTTTATTTTCCTCATTTGCTACTTCGGTATCTGAACCTTCAGTTTCATTGTCAGGAGGTTCATTATTTGGCTCACTGTTAGACTTATCCGAACACGCGGCGAGAAAAACCGCCATGAAAATCAGTGTAAATAACATCAACCATTTTCTTCTCGACGAATTCTTTATCATTCATTTCTCCTCCCTAATCATCACATGTTTTACATTATTTACTCCTTAAAAACCTTTAGATTTCCTACTACATCAGGATCACCCCCCTGCTGTATTTAGGAATTGAGTTTAAATAACAACCTTAACCCATGAATCTCGCTGCGCTATGGCCTTTTTGCCTGCATCAATAAGCGCCATGATCTCTAATGTTTCTTCCATAGGTACGGGAGGGATGCCTGTTTCAAAGAATACTAGAATAGAGTCCATGAGTTTCGGAACCATTTCGGTACATTCGGGAATCCATACACTTTCCCCGCTATTTAGCTGGATATGAACTTGAAAAGGCGCCTGTTGTAATTGTGAAAACGTAGCTTGTCGCCCATCTCCATATTCGATTACTAATAACCTGCTATCATTTACTGATAGACTTTTCATTCTCTTTGCACCTGTACCCATTAAGGCAACAATCATTTCAAATTGGTGAACAGAGTAATGTTCAAAAGTACCCGGCCCTGTAGTTGAAATAGATGTAATCATTTTGTTCCGATAATCTTCAAGCTCTTTGGAAAAACGTAATGCCGAGCTAGAGAATAAAGGTGTTTTATATTTTTCTGCCAGTTCAAACATTCGTTTCCCCGAATTAAGATCTGGGGAAAAAGTTTTATCCATATAGACTGGTTTTCCAGACATCAGGGCCATTTTTCCTAACCGTTCATGATGTTCGGGATGATCTGGAGAAAGCACTATGAGATAGTCCGCTTGCTCTACAACCTCTTCAATTGATGCTAGTGCTTGCACCTGATTCCCGGCACACCATTCAGCCGTATTAAGTCCATTCGGGTTATCTATCTCTGCCCAAGCGTAAGAAATATCTACTTTCCGCCCTGTCGCTTTAGCATTTTCCCTAATCCAAGTTGGGTAGTTGTTGGCATGCCATTCATCTAAATAAAAATCGATAAAGCCAATTTTTTTCATCAAAAATCTCCCCACTCTCTTTTGAATCTTAAACTGGGTGAACAGACGGCCATTTTAGTTCGATTCCTTCTTGAACTAGCAAATTCTGAAAGTCCTTTAATAGTTGCTCCTCATTGCGGACTTGACGCGGTTGAACACGATTTTGTAGACAATAAGCTGCCAAATATCCGCTCGCCTCACCAATATTCCACTCTACTGGATGTAATCGGTAACAACCATTTGTAATATGAGTAACACCTAAGTTCTTACTGGCAGGAAGTAAATTATTCACCCTAATCGGGATCAGGCTTCCTAAAGGAATTTGAAATGGGAGACTGGAAATATCAATAAACGTGCGTAATCCAGTACTAGGGTGTAAATCAATCCGATAACTGCCGATTCCGACTGAATCTTTAAAGACCTCCGCACCAGCTCCCCCTCTAGCTTCTGTCCCAATGTGGTTTTCCGTAACAGTAAATTCCGCTTTAATCCTTCTTGACTCTCTTATATAAGGAAACATCGCCAAACCATCTTCAGTTCCGACTACGTCTGGGCGTAATCTTAAGCCTGGATAGCCTTGTTTTCCATCTGGTCTTGGGGCTTCAGTCTGCAACCAATAAAGAAGAGACAAACTAAGTTGTTTCGCATAGTCAAGATGCTTTTGCTTTTCTTCCTCACTAACATCAATGATCGACCCTAACCAATAATCATTCTGTGGCCAGTTAATGAGTGAAATATCTCCTTCATATAAACCTTCTTCAAAGTTAGAGCGATCTATTAATCTCCGATACTTCCATAATGAGAACTTTTCTCCATCCTCGAATAATCCGTATGTAACTGGATTTAACGTAATGGGACTAACTCCTGTCCAATTCAGTTGTTTATTTGGCCAAAAAGGTGCTTGATAATTCCTCCAGAAGCTATAATCTTTTGGCTTTTCTATTGTAAAATCTTCACCTTCTACATAATCAATCGCAAAGCAATGAGTAATCGCTTGCATATCCATCGGATCAGCTTCTCCTGCCAATGCATGCGGCTCACCCGTATCTTTCTGAGACTCAGCACCTGTAACATATTCAACACCTGCAAGAGGCAATACGTCCCCCATATCCGTTGCATCAAGGAAATAAGGAGCGGTTAATATATAACGCTGATTCGTTGGCAGATTTTCCACTTCGATCGCTTCGACATCATCACCATTAACTTCAGCAGATCGTACTTTTGTTTCCGTCATAATGATCAATTTCCCGCTATGAATATAAGGAGCTAACATATCCCTAATGACGGCTAATGCTACCCGTGGCTCATGAGAGACTCGACTTACATTAGCATTCCCAGGATTAAAGATAGACGCCTTTCTAGCCTGTTCTGTTAAAGGAAAGTTACTGCGATAATAGTTTCTTACTCCATTTCTGAAATGTCGATAACTACGTGTACAGCCAAATTGCTCAATCCACTGATGTTCATCAGGAGGAACAGCTTGATTCGTCAACTGACCACCAATCCACTTTGTTTCTTCAGTCATTATAACCTTACATCCAGCTTTTGCAGCAGCAAGTGCAGCTGCACATCCCCCTGTACTGCCGCCAATAATAACGATATCAGAGGACTTTTCGATTATAGACATTCATAAAACCCCTTTCATTATTAATCTATTTTAATAAAACTATAAATACTGATTCACAAATGCTATTGTATGATCAATATGACTCACAATATTCGTGTCGTGACCTGAGAATGGAAGAACCTCTATAGATTTAGGGGCATCGATGTGATTATATACACCAAATATCGGTTTAGGCGGGCAAATAAGATCCTTTAGCCCAGCAGACATTCTAATCCGACATCGTATATTTCCTGCGTGATTTAAGTTATCGAAGTAAGTTAAATTATCATACACTTGCTCGATATACTCGGGGTGACGATGTAAAAATTTTTCAACATATGTTAATGATCCTTCAAACTTTTGCTGCATTGCTAGCCCGAGATCACACATATTAGGAACATCTGCAACTGCCAACTTTGGTCGTTGATCGAGACCGGCTACAGCTAACGTAATACCTCCGCCCATGCTTCCCCCCATAATAGCGATTCGCTCTGAATCAATCTCTGGCCTTGAGCAGGCAAAGTCTATTGCACGAACACTATCAATATAGACTTTACGATAATAGTACTCTTCTTTATCAAGAATACCTTTTGTAACCCAAGTCCCCATTTCATCCGAAGAATAATTGGAAAAGTCACCACTTCTCCCTTGCCCTCTGCAGTCAACTGCCATAACAGCATAACCTTGAATAATCCACTTCATATAATCGGAAACAGAACCTTTACTTCCCCCATAACCATGAAAGAAGACGATACAAGGCAAATGCCCTTCATGGTCCCGAGGCACTATATAATAGGCCTGTATCGGTGTTTCATCAAATCCATGATAGTTGAGCTCAAAGGCTTGTGCTTGTTTTATCGGATATTCAAGGTCCCTTAATATTTCATTAAGGGGGCGCTTCCTTGCTTCGTATAGTGAGCGCTTCCAAAAGGAATCATGGTCACCCTTTTTTGTTAATTCTGGCTTATACGCCTCTAGTTCCTTTACTAAATTGTTAATATGTCGCATCATTTCATTCACCAACCAATGCCAATCATTTTTTGCTGCAAAAAGGAATAATCCTTCTAAATCTCATTGGATTTTGGATTACATTACCATCTTATCGATTCAATTACTACTTGTAAAGTTATTTCTGAAAATTTAAAAATGCAGTTCCATTGCTCTCTATATTAATAAATATCCAATTTCCACAACACTTAAATCGCCACTTTCTACCTACTAACTTTTGAAGGATTTCTAAAAATAAACTTGAATAATAAATATAACGAAATGATTTTTCTATTTAAATAGACTGAAAAGAGGGATCTATTTGCCAAGAAACGTGGAACAAACCCAAATTAATGTTGAGAAGTTAGATAAAAATATGGGTATAAAAGAGATACAGGATAATAAAATGGTTTGGTATGACCCAAAAGAGTCTCCCTTCCAAATCAATGGGTTTGCTTGGCTTCAAGAAGAAAAAATATATCGCCGTTTGCCAAAGCAGCCTAAATATGAAATCCCTGAGCAAGTTGATATTTTAGCTAACTGCACAGCAGGAGGCCAAATCCGGTTTCAAACAAATGCGGTAAAACTGGCAATTAAAGTAAAGCTCCAAGGTAAGGCGAATATGAATCATATGCCTGCAACTGGACAGTGTGGCTTTGATTGTTATATTGGAGAGCCCGGGAAACAACAATTTTGCAGTGTGACTAAATACGATCACACGCAGGATCACTTTGAAGTTGCTCTATTCGAGCGAAATGAAAATGATTTAATCAACGTTACCCTCCACTTCCCACTTTATCAAGGAGTAGAGGAAGTATGGATCGGGATGAATCACCAAGCATCGATCCAAGCCCCGCCTGAATACGATAATGATAAAAAATTGATTTTCTATGGTACCTCCATTTTACAAGGTGGCTGTGCTTCTCGACCTGGAATGGCCTATACCAACATTCTAAGTCGCAGAATAAATCAAGAATTTATTAATCTTGGATTTTCTGGAAATGGAAAGGGTGAGGCTAATCTGGCAAGACTGATCAGTGAGATTAACGATCCTGCCTGTCTTGTGCTAGATTATGAACCTAACTGTGTAAGTACCCAATTATATAAAGAAACATTACCAAAGTTCATTGAAATTTACCGTGAAGTCCATCCAGAAGTTCCAATTCTAGTCATCTCTAAATTTCCTTATTCACAAGAAATCGTGAATCATGACCTTTATCGCGAGAGAATGGATCGATTAGAATTTCAAAAGCAGCTCATCCAAAAATCACAAGAGAGCGGTGATGAGAAGATTTATTTTTATGAAGGAACACATTTATTAGGAAGTCATTGGGATGAAAAAACAGTGGATGGGGTACACCCAACTGATTTAGGTTTTATGAGCATGGCGGATCAATTAACTTCTGTGATTGAGAAGATTCTTCAATAGATTCAGCGAGTGAACGGTTCAGTGTCAAAAGTTTTTTCAAATCTTAATTACTTAATAATTGACCTTCTCCTTAAACTTTGGTGTATTGATATAGTAAGAAAAATTGAAGGAGGTTCTTTTGTATGAAGTACTTTCCAATTAAAGGTACCAATTTAAATGTTTCGAATATAGTCATGGGGAATATGCGTATTCCACAGCTTTCAAAGACGGAACTGGAAAAACTGATTAGAACAGCAATGGAAGAAGGAATTAATTTCTTTGATCATGCGGATATATATGGCGGCGGTGAAAGTGAAGAATTATTTGCTGATGCCATTGAAATGAATCCAAGTACAAGAGAAAAAATGATTTTACAAAGCAAGTGTGGCATTGTGTCTAAAGATAATTACTTCGATTTTTCCAAAGAGCATATTCTCAAATCGGTTGATGGCATTTTAAAACGTCTAAAAACGGATTATCTTGATATTTTACTACTACACCGTCCAGATCCATTAATGGAACCAGAAGAAGTAGCAGAGGCTTTCGATGAGCTACATAACAGTGGTAAGGTTCATTATTTTGGCGTATCTAATCATAATCCAATGCAAATCGAGTTGCTGCAAAAATATGTTTCTCAAAAATTAGTTGTGAACCAATTGCAATTAAGCATTGCTCATACACCTATTATTGACTCGGGGATTGCCGTAAATATGAATATCGATCAATCTGTTAACCGTGACGGCAGTGTATTAGAGTATTGCCGATTAAATGATATAACGATCCAAGCTTGGTCTCCTTATCAAAATGGATTTTTCGAAGGGCCATTCCTTGGCGATTTAGAGAAATTCCCTAAGTTAAATGAAGTCATTGATCGGATTGCTGAAAAGTATGGAGTGACGAACACAGCGATTGCAACCGCATGGATTACTCGCCATCCTGCCAATATGCAAGTTGTGCTTGGAACAACGAATGCCCAAAGATTAAAAGATGCATGCGCAGGGTCTGAAATCCCATTGACTAGAGATGAGTGGTATCAGATTTATAAAGCAGCGGGGAATATGGTGCCATAAATCACTTTTATGGAAGCTAGTTTCTGAAAGCATTTAGAGGGTGTCCCAAAGTTGGGCATCCTCTGTTTTATTAGTTTAAAATTGAATTTGGGATTATAAAAAGTACGGCTATTGATGACCTTACGAAAGCCCGAATCTCCCCTCTCGTTCAAGTTAAATGACATTCAAGAAGACTACAGAGGAAACTAAAATAAGAAATAGTAAACTTCTAATTTTACTTTTATTCCATGAATCTAATATTGTAAAGAAACCGCCTACACTAAACAAAACAAGCCCCATCACTTTAATCATATTGACAGTGAATGTAGCGCCTAGATGAATGAGGAATACACCTATTAAAAAAAAGCCAGTTGTAAAAATAAACTGTTTTGAACTAAAATCATTCCTTACTGACTTTTTATCGTCGGTACCCATCTTCAAATAAACTCTAGTAACCATGAATACGGGTATTCCCCACGCAATAAAAAAAATTACAAGGGAATCAATAGCTACTTTCAAGGGCCTCCCTCTTTCTAATATTGGCATTTTGAGAAAACGACTCCATACTGACCCCCTTAGTGTGGGAGCAGAGAGAATTCACTCCAGATCAAATTTAGCTCCATTTTTGGAAATGTTGCCTTTTAATGTAGTAACTATCTTCTCGCGCTTAACGAAACCTTCCAAGATTCAACTTTGGAGTTTTTTTCATCTTCTGGTGCCCAGGCATCCAATTCTTGTTGGAAATAGTCCTTTGAATTTATTGAATGAACGGTTTTATAAAATAAACTTACAATCTCTTCGGTATCAGTTTCTCTAAACTTTATAATCTTCATTTTCTAACATGCCCCCGCCTTATTAACCGATTATTTATCTTGTCTTAATCTCCAAGTTAAAGATGTAACAAAGGCAGCTATTCCAGAGAGTACAAAAATATATAGCAGTAAAAAGAAAAGGAATTCTCCATAATCTTCAAGGGAATTGAAAGGATTTTGGGTTAAATAGGGCTCCGAAATAATACCAATTAAAAAAATAGGAATAAACAAAGTAAGGAACCTTTTCCAAAAGAACGATTTGTAACTTTCATTCAAACTTAATGACATTCAAAAAACCACCTTTCTATAAAGAAACCAACGTTTGTTACAATGATCGGGGACTTTCTGGGAGGGAAACCAAGAGAACGATATAAATAAGCAAATTAACTGGCAAGAAAATGAAAATAAGTCGTACAGCCAAAGATGACATACCTAAATATTCAGCAATGCCTCCGCATACTCCAGTTACTGCTCGATCTGTTGAAGACCTTGTTAATTTTCGATTCAATGCCATCACCCCTAATTTTAATAAAATCATTATCTTATTAAATCTTTACGAATGAAAAATCGAAATGTTTCATTTTAAGCGTACAATTAAGAACAGGCTTAGTAATTAAGTCGGGAAAAGTAACTCTTTCATAAAAGCCTTTATTGTCGCCATAAATCAACCACCCTGCTATTTTTATCTTTATTCGGTTAAATTCAGTTCACTTGTTTCATACATTTTTTGTTTACTTATATCGAAGAATCTATCCTTTGAATGAACACCAAGATAGTAGCCCAATGCTAGGAAGACATTTTCGTTTTCCTTAAAAAGAAGGAGGTAATTTGGCAAGGCGAGATTGGCGGTTTCAGTGCTCTCCTGTTTAGCCCTTTCAATGGCATTAATAATTTCCTTAATTTCATTTTCCGATTCAACGATTGAAATAATCTCTCCCTTTTGCTCCCGGTATTCTTCAGGGCTCGGCGAATCGCTAGCAAATTTCATAATTTCGATACTTGTAATGGTCGTATCTTTAAAAATACCGTTTGAACATCCTCCCAAGAATAGTATCAATATTAATAGAAAGGTTTTCTTTATAATGAGCACCCCCGATAATTTAGATGCATTGTTCCATGGGTGGAAACTATTTATATATTTCTTCTTCTAACCTCTCAATTCTCTCTTTCAACTCTTTATTCTCCTTTTTTACTTCATAGGTGTTATAGAATGCTCCCGCTGCAAGGGAGAAAGCAAACCAAGCCCATAACCATGCCATTTTAGCTTTCCTCTCTATTCTTCGTCTCTTATCAACTTATATTTCAACAATAACAAACGGAACTCCTTCACGGGGATTATATATTATTTGGCTAATCGGAATTTACGCAGAAAGTCAATATCCTCGAACAAATCTGGAGCGAAAAATAACACAAATTCCTCAAATAAATCAGAAAGCAGCTTCTTCCAAAGGCCATCATAATCAATGCTCGTATAGTCTTGTGGTCTTTCTAAAACTCGATTTATTGCCATTAGTGTATCACATCATTTGCCCTTATTATACTCCTATCAATAACCGACATAAGAAACAAACATTCCCATCCCTTTTCCAGTCCTGCCTGCATTAACTCATTCTTCCTAGCTTTCGACCATCGATAAAGAGGGTTTTTAAGACTCTCTATCATGCTATTTTAGCCTCACCATGTATATATCGATTTTATCCATTTTTAGACACTCCCTTTGAAAAATAAATAAATCTGACTACCACACAGATGGTTTTCTTTTATTTTCTTTTCTTTTCTTATTATTGTGGACGTATCGTCGACGTTACGTGACTATACAGATTTTCAAAGGAAGCAAGTCGAATATGATTCTCCACTTGCTTCCTGCAAACCCATTTATCCATTCGAATATTTTCTTATTTTAGTATAGTAATATATAATAAAAATAAGGATAATCTTATTTAGCCTAAAGGTGGAATTTATAATGAATCAACCTATCCATGATTTTCTGAATTCCTTTATCCACTGTGAAAAAGAATTAAATAAAGGTGCATTCTTATTCCAAGAGGGTGATGTTGCTGATCATATTTTCTTGGTTCGTACGGGAAAGGTTCGTATTGGTAAAATCACACCAGATGGCCGAGAAATTACATTCCGGATTTGTAAAGAGGGCGAATTAATCAGTGAGGTATCGCTGTTTTGTGAACCTTCTCCATACACTGTCCATGCCATTGTTATCGATAAGAGTACACTTGCATTGATTAAAAAAGAAGAGTTAGAAGAACAGCTTTTACTAAATCCAAGTCTTAGTATTGAATTTATTAAAACGATGGAGATCCAACGGCAACGAACACAATCTAAATTTCGGGATTTGATTTTACATGGGAAAAAGGGAGCGTTATATTCAACATTAATCCGCTTGTCAAATAGTTATGGAGTTGAACAAACGGACGGAATCTTAATTGACTTACCCCAAACTAATCAAGAGCTTGCCAATTTCTGCGGAATGACTCGGGAAGTTGTGAACCGCTTATTAAACGAGTTGAAAAAGACCGGGAAACTCTCGTTGGTCGAAGGGAAAATCGTTATACATGAGTTGCAGTTTTTAAAGAACGAGATCCATTGCGAAAACTGTCCAGTAGAGATTTGCAATATTTATTAAAGTCGTAGTTTATCCGCGATATTGGGGACGTTATCCGCTATTTTAGAGTGATTTATCCGCGGAACTTCCGGTTTATCCTCGGGACATACTATGAGCAGAAGTTGTTTGTGCTATTTTTGATTTATTCGTGTTACGAACGTAGTTATTCGCGTTATTCCCGACTTATTCGCGATACGACCGTAGTTATTCGCGTTACGCAAAATACCCTCCCTATTAAGGTGACTTGCTATTTGCAGGTCGCCTTTTTTGTCTATTTTATGAAAGCTAGATTTTCCGCATGACCATTGTGATTTTTCTCACAGATGGACAATACGCAGAAGCAGTACAGTAAACACATAATCAGTCATGGGAGGGTGTTTTGATTATGAGCAAAAGAAATCGGAGTTCAGAGCCCTACTTAAAAGGGACTTTGATCAGTGTTTTTATCGTTGGACTCATTATTTGTATTATGTGGTTTTCTATTTACGGATTGTATGTATCTAGATAAGAGGGAGTGAGATTATGCATTTGCACAAGTACGAAAAAGTTTGGCTGCTGTTCGGCATAGCGGCATTGGCAGTGTTTTTAAGCATCGTTGGAGTAACTGCTTTCTCCCATGGGCATACCCCTGCCGGCGGAATGGATGTCATTGATCCAGAGTTGGTTGATGAAACAGCTCCATTTAATCATCCTGGTGTAACACAGGTAGATAATGATACGTATGAAGTCGTTATGGTCGCAGAAGCATTCAGTTACACTCCTTCAAGCATAAAGGTGCCTGCTGGAAAGGAAATCTTATTTACATTAACAAGCAAAGATGTTGTTCACAGTTTCACAATAATTGACACTAAAGTCAATATGATGGTCGTTCCTGGAAGAATTACACATAAAAGTTATACGTTTCAAAAACCTGGGAAGTATTTAGTTCTATGCAATGAATATTGCGGAACAGGACATCACTTTATGCAAACAGAGATTGAGGTGTATGAACCATGATAGGAATACAAGATCGTAGGCTTGCTTTAGCCAACGTCGGAGTTGCGTATATTGCCTTTCTAATTGGGACATTTTGCGGATTACTCCAAGTCTTTGTTCGTAATGACGCATTAAATTTACCGAGCTGGCTAGATTATTACCAAATACTAACAGCACATGGCGTACTACTTGCACTTATTTATACAACCTTTTTCATCTTCGCCTTTTTGATAGCTGGAATGAGTAAAACATTAGGTAATTTCGGTCCGAAAGTAAAAACATCTTTATGGCTTGGTTTTATTGTCACAACAATCGGTACTATTCTTGCAACGATTATGATTATCTCAGGAAAAGCTTCTGTCCTTTATACGTTTTATGCTCCCCTGAAAGCAAGCGGATGGTTTTATATCGGGCTTGCATTATGGGTTATCGGAACTTGGATTAGCTGTTTTGCCCTAGTGGGTCACTATATCGTTTGGAAAAAGGGGCACAAAGGCCAGTTAAGTCCACTCTTTGCCTTCATGACGATTACTACCATTATTCTTTGGATTATTGCTTGCTTAGGTGTTGTCGCCACAGTTGTTTTTCAATATATCCCTTGGGCATTCGGATGGGTTGACACCATTAACGTTGAATTAAGCCGCTCGCTCTTTTGGTATTTCGGTCATCCACTTGTCTACTTCTGGTTGTTACCAGCGTATATTGCTTGGTATGTCGTCGTACCAAAATTGCTCGGAACGAAAGTATTCAGTGACTCATTAGCACGATTCGCCTTCGTTTTATTCATTCTATTTTCGATCCCAGTTGGTTTCCATCACCAACTAACAGAACCAGGGATATCAAGCTTTTGGAAGTTCCTTCAAGTTGTTCTAACCTTTATGGTTATCATTCCATCTTTAATGACTGCCTTTTCGATGTTTGCCACATTTGAGGTATCTGGCAGAAATAAGGGCGGTTCTGGTTTATTTGGTTGGTTTACAAAGTTACCATGGAATGATGTCCGTTTCACTTCCATCTTTATTGCGATGCTATTTTTCATTCCAGGTGGAGCTGGTGGAATTATTAACGCTAGTTTCCAGCTAAATGAACTTGTCCATAACACTCTTTGGATAGTCGGACATTTTCATATAACAGTTGGCGCACCTGTCGCGATGACCTTTATGGGAATTACATTTTGGCTAGTTCCATACTTAAGCGGAAGACAATTAACGAAGTCGATCAAAAGATTAGCTTTTATTCAGATCATCTCATGGTCCATTGGAATGCTGTTAATGTCAACAGCTCAACATATTCTTGGACTGTTTGGAGCACCTCGAAGAACAGCCTATTCCGGTTATAACGGAAATTCAGTCGCCTTGCAATGGTTTGATGGCATACTTTCTAACCATGTTACGATGGCAGTTGGCGGAACAATTTTATTCTTATCCGCTATGTTACTCATTTATATCGTAGCGAACCTTTGGTTTTTTGCACCTAAATCAGGGCAGCAAACAGAAATGGTTGAATTCCCCGTTGCTGAAAGTGATGCAACAGCCACACCTAAATTTTTGGAAAACTGGTGGATTTGGATTGGGATCGCTATTTTACTCATTATTCTCGCGTACGCAATCCCATTAAGTGATATGATCCAGCATTCGCCGACGGGATCTAAAGGTCATATTACCTGGTAAGGAGAGGATCAGGATGTTTTTAGCCATATTAGCCTTAATGATTGTCGCTGTTGTAATAACCGTTATAACAGTAGAGATTAATACTCCGGAAGAGGATTAAATATTAAAAAGCGTGAGCCTATCTTTGGTTCACGCTTTTCCTTTGCTAGCCGCTTTTATATGATTGACAATGTTGCGGGATTCATGTGCAAGCATACCGAGAAAAGTAGCAATCCATGCTGTAATCGCAATATAAACCATGAAATGAGGAATGATTGTTAAAAATGGGAGCTCTAATGCCTTGGAAAGTTGAAAAGTACTTGTTGTGTACATAGCAAGCGGAAATGCCATCCCCCAAAACTGTGGGTCATAAGTAAGGGGATAACGGTGGATTAAATGTCGCCAAATCATGAGGATGAATAAAAGAGGAATCCACCATGTCCCTGTAATCCAAAAAAACAACGTAAAGCCTTTTAAAAAAGGGGTAATTTCACCTAATAGCGACCAATTAGAGGCATGCAAAATTAATGTTGAACCTCCTAAAGTAGTAATAGCAACCGCTCCCATATTGATCCAGTAGGGTGGTGTATAAGCTGAAAACTCCAATTTCAAAAAAGTAAAGCGATAAAAGATTAGTGTAATAATATTCAGATATAACATACAACCTAAGAAATACATACATAAAGTAAAAAACAGAACAATCTCAACACCGTTTTGAACATAATCTGAAAGGAGAGTGCCAAGAATGGATAACGATTGTGTTCCAACCGCAGCAATCAACCAAGCCCCATTAATTCCTTCTGCTAGGGATGGCTTATCTTTTCGAATCGTGACAGCCGAAAAAAAGGTATACATAACTACAATCCATAAAGCAATAGCAAGCCCCCACAAAAATACGGAAAAAGAATGATTTCCTCCCACAATGATTAACTGGCTTCCAAATACACTCGTTCCAGCCACTAATGTAAAAAAGGCTGGCCCCTTCTCATGGCTCATCAAATCCATCTTTAATTTATGGAAATAGCCAAACAATCGGATCAGCGTTATTCCCCATAAACAAAGATAGGCCACAATATTAATGTATAATAGCACCTTTGCAATGACTTCATAACTAAGTAAGAATGAACCTATGGATAATGCACCAGTTGCCATGACTAGTGCAAAATAACCTGGAAAAAAATCCTCTGCCTTTCCTTTTATATAACTAAGCATAATTTACTAAACTCCCAATTCATGAAATATGTTCTTATTCCATCATAACATTAAGCATATTCCCAAAAGGTATTTGTTAACCTATCGTATTCCCTAATTTTCAGATTGTATTTCCCTAGTTTTACATTTAAAACCAAAAGCAAGCTAAGAAAAATAAATCAATTTTTCCTAGCTTGCTTTATATAGACCTTTATTTTTACCTATTGAATAATCTCTGTCTCCATTAACTTAAATTCAGTCACATCCACAATTCCCCGATTAGAAATTCGGATTTCAGGAATAACAGGCAGGGCAATTAAAGAGAATGTCATGAACGGTGCATGGATCGGGCAGCCGATCTCTTTCCAAGCCGCTTCCAGCTGTTTTACCTCTTGCACTACTGTTTCTAACGGCTGATCTGACATTAAACCAGCTATTGGCATTTTAACTAACG
Organism: Bacillus niameyensis; assembly: GCF_001375535.1. Classification (GTDB taxonomy): domain Bacteria; phylum Bacillota; class Bacilli; order Bacillales; family Bacillaceae_C; genus Lederbergia; species Lederbergia niameyensis. The sequence continues at coordinate 3,167,871 of NZ_LN831197.1, read as the reverse complement.
CAAGGATCTTCTGATTTTCTACAACAATCATACCGCCGCCAACTTTTGCTAACTCATTTGCCGCAAATGCCATATCGTCCGAATTCGTTCCCATTACGAGTAAATTATGACTATCATGGGCCACTGTTGAAGCAACCGCTCCTTTTTTCAATTGGAAACCATGAGCAAATCCAAGGGAAATTTGTCCTGTTCCCCGATGGCGTTCAATACAGGCCAATGTGAGAATGTCTTCATTAAGATCTGGTTGAATAACACCTTCTTGCACATTCAATGTAGTGACCATCTTTTCTGTCCGTGCGCTATTTTCAATAATCTTAATGACATTCACTTTTGCATAGTCCTCTTTCGTACGGCTCTTTAATAAAAAGTCCTCTGAAGATAGATCTGCTTTTAAACGAACTGAATTTCGAATATGTTCTGGATACGTAAAGCTTGGGAATTCCTTAACAAGTTGGCCGTTATCAAAAATGATTTCTCCATCGGCTACTACTGATGATGGCACCATTGTACGAAGATCATCCATTAAAAGAATATCCGCTATTTTACCCGGTGCTATAGCGCCTAAATCCTGGTCCATCTTAAAGTAGCGGGCAACATTGATCGTTGCCATTTGGATCGCTGTAACAGGATCGACCCCTTCTTCAATCGCTCTTCTTACTACATGATTCAAGTGCCCCTGTTCAACCAAAGTTTGAGGGTATACATCATCTGTGACAAGACTTATATTATCGGTATTTACTTTATCTTCTGTCACAACTTTAATCACTTCTTTTACATCATGCCATGCTGAGCCTTCCCGAATCATTAAATGCATGCCTAAGCGAAGTTTCTCTAGCCCTTGCTCCCTTGTCACCGTTTCATGGTCGGAACTCACACCTGATGCTAAATAAGCTTGCAGCATTTGCGAATCTTCAGCAGGAAAGTGGCCTGTTACTGTTTTATTCGCTTTAATCGTCTCCGCTATTTCTCCATGCATAAGCGGATCGCCATAAACTACTCCTGGAAAGTTCATAACCTCTCCTAGCCCCGCAACATTATCCCATTTTAAGCCTTCGCGAATATCCTCAACACTTAACACCGCACCACCATCTTCAAAGCCATTTGTGGTAGCTGGAACACAAGAAGGGAAAGTTGTAAAAACTTTTAATGGCAATTGCTGCCCTTCTTCATGCATGTAGCGGACGCCTTCTGTCCCAAATACATTGGCAATTTCATGAGGATCCATGAAAATAGCAGTTGTTCCTTTCGCCAAGCCTGCTTTAGCAAATTCAGTAACAGATAACATCGTACTTTCAACATGCATATGGCCGTCTAACAGACCAGGCACCATATATTGACCGTTCGCATCGATCACTTTGGTCTTTTCACCAATTGTATGATCTGCTGCACCAACATAGGCAACTCTTCCCTCTGAAACGGCAATGTCGATATGTTCCATTAATTCTCCTGTAAACACATTGACTAGCGTACCATTTTTGATAACTAAGTCAGCTTGATCGATTCCTCTAGCAACCTTTGATAATTGTTGGCTCACTTCATAGAGTTTTTTTCTTTTGTTCATAGTTTCCATGATCTTACCCCTTCCCTAAAAAAGTTGGGAATGCTCATACAAGTATGTGCATTCCCTCTTCTTTTTTCTAGCAATCTATTAAACAGCCCAGCCTAAGTAGGCAATAAAGACAACAAATAATACATACATGATTGGGTGCACTTCTTTGTATTTACCTTTCACAACCATTGTCAACGGATAAACAATAAATCCAAGGGCAATACCAGTTGAAATGCTATACGCAAGTGGCATAGTGACAATCGTTAAAAACGCTGGAATAGCATTTTCAAATTCCTTCCACTTTATCTCCGACAACGATGATGCCATGAGAACACCAACTATTATAAGTGCTGGAGCAGTCACTTGCGGTGTAACGACACCTAATAGCGGAGAAAAGAACAATGCTAAAATGAATAATCCCGCTGTAACGACTGACGTAAATCCTGTTCTCCCTCCAGCTGCTACACCTGATGATGATTCGACGAAAGATGTTGTTGTAGATGTTCCAAAGATCGCTCCGACCATAGTAGCAATAGAGTCTGCACTTAATGCCTTACCCGCTCTTGGAAGTTTTCCGTCTACAAGAATGCCGGCTTGTCTTGCAACTGCCATTAATGTACCTGCTGTATCAAAGAAGTCAACGAATAGTAGAGTAAAGATAACAACTAACATTTCAGGTGTAAACAAGTCAGGTATATGGCTAAACATAACACCAAAAGTTGGCGAAAGGTCCGGAATTGGAGCAACAACTCCTGTTGGCAGGTCAATAAGTTTAAAGATGATTCCCGCAATGGAAGTAGCAATCATTCCGTAGAAGATAGCTCCTCTAAAGCCTCTAACCATTAAAATAATCGTAATAACTAACCCTAAAAGGGCTAATAAAGTAGTAGGTGCTGTTAAATCGCCAAGAGCAACAATCGTTGTTCCAGGGTCTGCCTCCACAATAATACCAGCATTTTGGAAGCCTAAAAAGGCAATAAACAAGCCAATACCCGCTGATACAGCAAGCTTTAACTGATCAGGTATTGCATTTATAATTGTTTCACGAATTTTTGTTAATGTTAAAATAAAGAAGATGACTCCAGAGATGAATGTCCCAGCTAATGCTGTTTGCCAAGGAATTCCCATTCCAATTACAACTGTGAAAGCAAAAAATGCGTTAATTCCCATTCCAGGTGCTAGCGCAACTGGATATTTCGCCCATAATCCCATAATTAAACAACCAACTGCTGAAGCAAGTGCTGTTGCTACAAATACGGCATCTTGATCCATCCCAGCTGCACTTAAAATCGATGGGTTTACAAATAAAATATAAGCCATCGCTAAGAAAGTAGTTAGACCAGCGACTGATTCTTGACGATAGTTCGTATTAAATTCTTTAAATTGAAAATAACGACTCATCATTTTCCCCTCCAAAGTTCAAAAGAAATACAAAAGACCCAAGTTGGATTACACCTACCTGGGTCTGCTACACTTAAGAATAAAGGAAATTTAACCTATCGATCAGATCTCATCTTATCTCGGCATTTCCAAGTTCTTAATGTAGTCTAGTAATTTACGGTTACCAGGTAGAGACGTTCGGGCCATATTCCCAAGCATATACATCCAATGAACTTTATTGTTTATTTGTTAGTTATAATCTAGCATAAAAGAACTATATTCGTCAACAATAAATACGAATGTTTTTTAAATTAAATCCAATAATGTTCGTTATATATAATGTTTTTCAATAATTTGCCATATCATTCTTCGGATAAAATGTTTTAACTATGTTATTCTTTCTTAGAGTGGTAAAATTTTTATGTTAGTTTTCTTTATCCATCCAAATAAAGTATGATCATATCTTTTATAGACCGGAGTGAACACTTCTATGGACACAAAAAAAGCATTACCTGTCCTTTTTGCTGTTATGTTTTTTGTCATGGTTGGATTTGGTATTATTATTCCCGTCCTGCCATTTTACGCTGAAGAAATGGGAGCATCTCCTACTCAATTAGGTCTATTAATGGCTGTTTACTCCCTAATGCAACTGCTGTTTTCGCCTTTTTGGGGGAGAATTTCTGATCGAATCGGTAGAAAACCTGTCATTATGATTGGGATTTTCGGGCTGGCAATCTCCTTTTTCTTAATGGCTTTTGCTACCGAGCTATGGATGCTTTTCGCTGCAAGAATCATTGGCGGCCTGTTATCATCAGCCAATATGCCTACAGTTACAGCCTATGTAGCAGATATTACGTCACCTGAAGATCGCGGAAAAGGAATGGGCGTTGTCGGTGCATCGGTTGGCTTAGGGTTTATTTTAGGGCCTGCAATTGGCGGGATCTTCTCTAAAACAAGTTTAAGTATGCCGTTTATAATCGCTGGTATTTCTTCTATCATTACTTTTTTCCTTGTCATGACCATCCTTCGTGAATCTTTGCCATCTGAGAAGAGAGGTGCACAATCGAAGAAAAAGGAACCGATGTTCAAAGCTATGAATGGTCCTATCTCCATTCTCTATTTTCTTCAGTTATTTGTTTCCTTATCACTTGCTGGTCTTGAGGCAACATTTGCTTATTTTGCTGCAAAAAGAGCTGGCTTAGGAACAGTCGAACTCGGATATTTATTTATGATTATGGGACTAGCTGGAGCCATTGTGCAAGGTGGTTTAGTTGGGAAATTGACGAAAAAATATGGCGAGGGATTCGTCATTCAAATTGGAATCGCGATTTCGGCTATCGGGTTTGGCTTAATTTTACTAGTTAACAACTTTACTACAGCAGCAATATTTCTAACGATTTTCGGAATCGGAAATGGCGTTATTCGTCCAAGTGTATCCGCGTTATTAACGAAAACTTCAACAGCGGGGCACGGAAGCACGACAGGCCTCTTATCATCATTTGATTCAATGGGCAGAATTGTCGGTCCCCCCCTAGGTGGCTGGTTATTTAAAATCGCTACGGGATTGCCTTATATTTCCGGGTTAATCTTGTCTATTATCGCATTTGCTTTGTATCAGGTTTATAGATTAACTTTGAAAAAGACACAAACCGTATAAAGAGATGAGAGGGATGTCACGATCGCCGTGTATCGTGACCGCTATGTGGCGCCCATATGAGAAACGGTAACGATTAGCTGTAAATCGTTACCGTTTTGTCGTGCTCTCATGTAAAACGGTAACGATTCGACTTGATGCGTTACCGCCTTGACGTACTCTCATATAAAACGGTAACGATTTGCTCTGATTCGTTACCGTCTTGACGTGATCTCATGTAAAACGGTAACGATTCGCTCTGATTCGTTACCGTCTTGACGTGATCTCATGTAAAACGGTAACGATTTGCTCTGATTCGTTACCGCCTTGACGTACTCTCATATAAAACGGTAACGATTTGCTCTGATTCGTTACCGTTTTGTCGTGCTCTCATGTAAAACGGTAACGATTCGACTTGATGCGTTACCGCCATGCCATGCCCTCACGTAAAACGGTAACGATTAGCTTTAAGTTGCATCTTTTAAATCGCCGAGTCTTTCATACGTTATTAATAATTTTCATAGCGCTTAAATAAAAAAGTAGTTAATAAGAACAAGGATATAAGAAGAAGCACACTTGAAATGATCATGACTGAAAATGAATCCCCCCATGACCCCATTATCAAATAATGGCTAGCTTGACTTTGAGCGTTCGCAGGGCTCCATCCCATAAATTTAGGAAATAATGATCCACATAGTGCTATAAAGGCCAACGTTACAAGGCTTGCTCCCGCTATGCCGCCAATCTTTTTAAATAGTGTTCCTCCAAGTAGTGTAACTGCTAAAATAAATAGTATCCAAATACTATACACAGCCATACTACCAAAAAACAGCTTGGCCTCCACATGGCTAAAAAGTAAATTCGTATAATAATAGCAAAGTCCAAAACCGATAACAAAAGAAAGTAAGAGGATAACTGCATTAGCGGCCCATTTGCTTCCTATATACTGAAATGCTTGAACAGGACGCGCCATCACAAGGGAGAGAGCCCCACTATTTCTTTCGTGGGCAATACTTCCCATCACACTTAAAACAAAGATAGCCGTTCCCATGATCCCAAGTTGGCTGAGCACTCCTGCTAGTACTTCCGCTCCAGATGGTGTTGGAATTTCTATAACCGTTCCGTCTGGTAGACCGCCTGCCATCTCTAGGATTTGTGGCATATAGTATTGGCTAATCGGTTGAGAGATAGCAAGAATACTAATAACAATAGGAAGCCAAATAAGCTTCTTGTCCCGCCATGCCTCTTGTAATTCTTTCTTAAACAACGTCATAAATACGTTCATTGATTTACAACCTCCATATAGGCATCCTCCAATGAATAATTCTTCACTTCAAAGCGCGTGATTGTCCTGTTACATTGTAAACAGTCTTTGAGAAGGAGGTTTCGCCCGCTAGCATCAAATAGTTTTATCTCCGCTGAAACTGGTGAAAGCAAGTCGAATTCACGAATATACTTTTTAGATTGAAGCCAATTCTCAAAAGGTTCTACCGTTGAAAGGATGATCGTGTCATCACCATGCACTTTCCGAAGCTCACTAAGGTTACCCGACCATTTTATTTTTCCTGCCTTCAGCATGATAATCTCATCGCACACTTGCTCAGCATCATGCAAAACGTGCGTTGAAAATAGAATGGCCATTTTCTTTTTTAACTTTTGCATAATATCTAGTACATCACGGCGCCCTTCTGGATCAAGTGCGGATACAGGTTCATCTAATATTAATAATTTTGGATCATGCAGCATGGCCTGAGCTAGGCCAAGCCTTTGTTTCATTCCACCTGAAAACCCGCCAATCTGCTTATTTTTCGCAGATTCCAATCCAACGAAGGTCAACATTTCCTCACACTTTGTCTTTAATTCCTTTTTAGATAGACCTGAGAGTTTTCCCGCGAAATTTAGATATTCTATTGCTGTCATCCATGAGAAAAAGGCTGGATATTGTGGTAAATAACCGATTTCGCGACGATTGATCTTCGCCCCCCCTAAAAAAGTCACTTTCCCAGATGTTGGTGTGAGTAGTCCCGCTAACATATTGATCGTCGTAGTTTTACCCGAACCATTAGGACCCAAAAGCGCCACACACTGATTTTCTTCAATTGTCAGTGTCAGTTCATCAACAGCTAATTGATTTTTATATTTCTTTGTTAATTGGTTTACAGATAAAAGCATATACTCTTCCTCCACTCATTGCTTTTTGCGGCCAATGATAAAATAAAGAATAGGACCTATCAGATTTACAGCAATAATAATGAGGATCCACAACCACTTTGGCCCATTGGTTTCTTCTTCCTTTACACAGCTAACAAGCGCTATGGTCATTAATATTAATTGCAACCCGATCACAGGGGCTATTAGTTCCCATGCAATATCCATGATTATTCATCCTCCAGTTTCAATTTCTTCCGATACGGTCGAATAACAATAAAGTAATAAAAAATGGTTGGACATGGTAATTGGATCAGTCCCCAAATCCCCCAGATCCAGGCATAAGAACCCTTTTTCTTTGCATCAATAAACAAAAATATGCTTTGTGCTAGCAATAGGGGAGAAAACATCAAAACGATGAGTAGTTTTTCAGAATTCATATTCGCTCACCCGCTTTTTCTTACGCTTTTCCGCAAAATATATAGTTGGAGTCGCAAGCAAGGCCAGTCCTTGAATCCAAATAAATGATGAAGGCAACTTTAGAGCAAACACCATATAGGAAGTCAAAATAACGAGAGCTGTAAGTAGGAACAATGCTAACTCCCGCTTGAAGGCCCGTTTATGTTTAACCTTAAATTCATTTAACGTATTCATTAACTGCCATTGATCCGGAATTTTTGGTGTATGGGAATCATCCAGCTTTTTCATATCCCGTTTGAATTGATCGATCCACTCTTGATCATTGTTCTTCATCACGACCACTCCTTTCGAATCTGTTTAATTCCATTATGGACTCGGCTTTTTACCGTTCCTTCTTTTAAATTCAACATGACGGCAATTTCTTCATAAGTAAAACCATAATAATGCCTTAGAAGTATCGGTGCCCGAATATCCGGGTCAAGTTCAGCAAATTGAGTCATATACTCAGTCCATTCATATCCATCCCTAGTCACAGTCCATCTCACTTTTCGTAAAGTATCATGCTTTACCTTTTCCACTCGTTTTCGCTCTCGCTTTTCCTTGCGCTGGTGATCTAAAAAAGTTCTAGAGGCTATTGAAATTAACCAAGTTGAAAATTTTGAATCTCCCTTAAAATCCTTGAGATGAATATAAGCCTTTAACATCGTTTCCTGAAGAAGGTCATCCGTCAAATCAGGGTCAAGGCTTAATTTAATTAAATATTTATATATAAAACTATAATGGTGTTGAAAAAGTGTCGTAAACGCCTCATCATTTCCCTTTTTAGCCTTTACAATCAGCTTCTTTTCTTCCCGCTGATTCAACGAAAAAACCTCCTTTCTGTTCGTCTATAAGATTGGACGCTCGTTTTTCTTCAATCGTTCATTTCTTTTAAAAAATATTTGTAATCACACTATTTGCTGTGGAAAGGAAGTTAATTCTATAACAAAAAAAAGAACCGATCGTTTTAGGTTCCCTTAGCTATTCCTATCCATTTTTAAATGCAATAAATCTATTTTCTATTGGCTTCTGAAATTAACTTATTCAATTGTTTAATAGTCAGATTGGGATTTTCTTGTTTCGTTTCTTCTGAGTACATACCTTCACGAATGGACTCAAGCTCATCTCGAAGCGTCTCCAAATATAATTTTTCACTATTATCTAATACACCATCTTTACTAAAACCAGGTATATCTTCTCTATATAAGAAACTAAGTTGAAAACGTGCAGAATGGATATCCTTATCAACCCAATGTTGACCCAATTTTAGTGTAAGCTCTATACTTTGCAATCGGTCTTCAATGGAATATAACAATCCAGTAAGATTTTCGTTCGCGTCTGTTTCAGGGTCAAAAGATAACGTTAAATCGATTACATGAACACTTCTCATTAGTTCAAAGTACAAATTATTTAAAAACGATTCATGTCGCCTTCTCTCTTCTGCCTTCTCATCATAAAATTTGAAACCACCTGCTACCAACAAAATAACTAAGAATATAAGTGTGTAATCTTTTAACCTTCCAATTGTCAGTCGTTTCACATTGACCCTCCCCCAATTTTTTAGATAATTTGTATAGATAAGAGGGAACTACCAAAACATTCAGATTAACCTTAACATACGATTATTAAAAAAGAGATAAAATACATAATTCTCTTTCCATGAACCGCCCAAGCAACGCCAGCCTCGCACCCCCAAAACAAGGTTTTAACTAGTTAAAAACTGTGACAGCAAGCATTTGAAGTAAGCTGTATGTTTATCTTTTTCTCAAAACGTGAGGTATTTAATATATAGGGGCTCGCCGACGTGAACGGAAAAAGTTTATTTCACCTTTACATCTATTGGGTCGGTATTATCGACATCATTAGATATATAGAAAAAGTAGATCCTTCCATTCTCTTTTTTCTTTATATCAGGTTGTCTGATATCCCCTTTATAAATAATATCAATGTTCTGATCAACATTTCCATTAAGGGCTACTTCCCCGCCCCATACAGTGTTTTGCAAAGGCATTCCATTTTTTATCGTCGGTTGACTAGTCTTAAAAACTATTATACTTCTTACCCCATCCTTGTTTTCGGTTTTGATTGTACTATTATAATATTTTGACCAAAACAGAGAATTTCCTTTGCGCTGTATAGTTAAAATCCCAGCAAGTTTTCCGTCTTTTTCATATAGATAATGATGGAACCACTTATTACTGTCTGAAACGAGCACAACATCATTTTTATGGACTCCACTTAGTAAAAGGATTCCAGATGGGATGCACTTGACGTAAAACAAAACAGATATTATCAGAATAAGGAAAGTACCTCCTAGCAGAGCCCATCTCTTCCATCTCATGTCTTGACACCGCCTTCAATTCCAAATTTTTTTGTAGTAAAAAACGGGCGTTTATGCAAATGCCCGTCCTTTTAATTAAAATAGCTTTAATTTTTCGATGCGGCGAACCCCTTCTCTCAGCCGTTCTTTATCCACTAACAGCCCGGCGCGTACATAACCTTCACCATATTCGCCAAATCCGTTTCCTGGAGCGACCGCTATATCGGCTTTTTCTAGTAAAAGATCTGCAAATTGCTCACTCGAATATCCTTCGGGAACAGAAAGCCATGCAAAAAACGATCCCTTAGGCGCTTCGACATTCCAACCAATCCGATGACATTCCTCTACTAATGCATTCCTTCTGCCTTCGTAAAGTGCGACTAGCTCATCTACACATTCTTGGGATTCTGTAAGTGCAGCGATTGCCGCATGCTGAACCGCAGGAAATAAACTGCAAAACAGATGATCCTGAATAAGATTTATCGCTTCAATCATATCGGCATTTCCAACGGCAAAACCAACACGCCATCCCGCCATGTTGTATGTTTTCGATAATGTGTACATTTCTATCCCGACTTCTTTTGCACCTTCAGCCTGTAAAAAGCTTGGCGGTCTTTCACCATCAAAGCCTATAGCAGCGTAGGCAAAGTCATGCGAAATGGCAATATTATGCTCTTTCGCGAAGGCGACCGTTTTTTCAAAGAAGGCAGAATCTGCCACGGCACCTGTAGGATTGTTCGGATAATTGATATATAACAACTTGGCCCGTTCTTTCACTTCATCAGGAAGTGCATCATAATCAGGCAGAAAACCATTTTCCGGTTTCAATGGCATTGTTTCAAACTGAACTTCAGCAAGGGCAATTCCCGATAAATAATCTGGATAACCCGGATCAGGAAGCAACATCAAGTCACCTGGATTTAACATCGCCATTGGCAACTCAACTAACCCAACCTTTGTACCAAATAAAATAGCCACTTCCGTCTCTGGATCAAGATCCACATTGTATTCCCGTTTATAAAAATCGGCTGCCGCCTGTTTAAATTCAGGAAGACCTCTAAATAAGGAGTATTTATGTGAAAGTGGATTTTCTGCTGATTGTTGTAGTGCTTTTACGATATGTGGTGGTGTCGGCTGGTCAGGGTTACCCTGCCCTAAATTAATGACGTCCCTTCCTTCCGCGACAGCAGCCCCCACCTTTTGTACAAGAGAGGCAAAGAATTGTTTAGGGAGTTTTTTCATTTTATTTGAAAGTTCCATAGGAAAACCTCTTTTTCTTAATGGTCTAGCTACAGTGCCCAGCGACTAGGAAACTTCTACGTCGCTTAACGGGCAGTTGCGCTTGCTTTTCTCAGGCAAATCTTATAATCTTTTAGCTAAATTGTCTAGGGGTGATAGATCTATGAAAATCGGTTGCATTCAACTTAATGTTGCCTTTAATAACCCGGATCAAAACTATGCAGAAGCCGAAAGACTTATTCGCAAAGCGGTAAGTCAAGGGGCCGAGCTCATTGTGTTGCCGGAAATGTGGAACACCGGTTATGCACTTGATCAACTTGAGCAAACAGCGGATATTGAAGGTCAGCGAACAAAAGCCTTCTTTTCAGCTCTTGCAAAAGAACTGCACGTGCATATTGTTGGCGGTTCTGTTGCAACAAAAAAATCGGAACATTTTTATAATACCATGTACAGTTATTCCAACAAAGGTGAACTTGTTGGAGAATATGATAAAGCCCATCTTTTTAAACTAATGGATGAACATCTATATTTAGAAGCTGGGGATTCAGCTAATCGCTTCCAATTCGATGGGATTGAAGCTGGTGGTGTCATTTGCTATGATATTCGTTTCCCTGAGTGGCTGCGCACCCATGCACTTACAGGAGCAAAAGTGTTATTCGTTCCGGCACAATGGCCAAAAACACGAGTTGATCATTGGAAAATTTTATTACAAGCCCGCGCTATCGAAAATCAAATGTTTGTCATTGCCGTTAATCGTACCGGAAGTGATCCAAATAATGAATTTAACGGACAATCGATGATCATTGAGCCATGGGGTAATGTGTTGTGGACTGGTTCTGAAAATGAAGAGTTAGCTGTTATCGATGTTGACTTCTCTATTGTAGATGAAATTAGGGAACGCATCCCTGTATATGCTGATCGCCGGCCAAATTTATATTCACGTATACTAGAAAAATAGCAATTATTATCTTAGTATAGATTATTTTTAAAAAGGTAATTGACAAGAATCAGAAACTAACGTATGATTTGATTCATACTAATTCAATTAAATATGGATTTTATCAAGAGAGACTGAGGGAAAGGCCCTATGACGTCCGGCAACCCCTTGTAAAACAAGGAAGGTGCCAATTCCTACAGAATGATTTCATTCTGAAAGATAATTCATTTCCATTTCGTTAATGATGCTCTTTCAGTTGAAGGAGCATTTTATTTTTTATAAGGGTGATTGCTATGCTAGATATACAGAATTTATCGAAAGTCTATGAAACAAAAACCGGGACAGTGACTGGTGTAGATAATGTTTCACTTACGATCGCTGAAGGGGAAGTTTTCGGAATTGTTGGGTATTCAGGCGCGGGAAAGAGTTCGCTGCTGCGTTGTATCAATTTACTTGAGCGGCCAACGAGTGGCAGTATCGTTGTAAATGACCGTGATATAACAAAATTATCGACGGAGGAACTTCGAAAAGCGCGATTAAAAATCGGGATGATTTTTCAACACTTCCATCTCATCAGTCAGAAAACAGTCGGTGATAATATTGCTTTTGCATTAAAAGCCGCGCGGGTACCAAAGGGGAAAAGACAAGAACGAGTTAAAGAATTACTATCTATGGTCGGACTTTCGGACAAGATTGACGTTTACCCATCCCAACTTAGTGGCGGGCAAAAGCAACGAGTCGGGATTGCGAGAGCACTAGCAAATAATCCTTCTATACTACTTTGTGATGAAGCTACTTCCGCTTTAGATCCAAACACGACACTTTCAATCTTACATCTATTAAAAAAGATAAATCGCGAACTAAATATAACCATCGTTCTCATTACTCACGAAATGGATGTTGTAAAAGAAATTTGTGATCGTATGGCGGTCATGCAAGATGGTCGGGTTATTGAGGAAGGTTCTGTATATGATATTTTTTCCAATCCAAAAACAGCGTTAGCGCAAGAATTTATAAGCAGTGTTGTCTCTTTTCATGTACCGGATGCCATTTTGAAAGAAGTGAAGGGCAGTCTTGTAAAAGTTCTTTTCAAAGGGAAGGTCGCTGGACAAGGGATCATTTCCGATACAATTGCAAAATATCATGTGAGAGGAAACTTTTTACATGGAACGATTGAATATATTCAGGATCAGCCGCTTGGTCTTTTCCTAATGGAATTAAATGGTGAACAGGCGAATGTTGAGAAGGCAATTGCCTATATGGAAGAGCGCGGTGCCCATGTGGAGGTGATCGACAATGTCCTTTGACTTTCAACACTTTGTAGAAATGTTACCTGATATATGGAAAGCCTTTGGAGAAACGCTTTATATGATCAGTATTTCTATCGGAATAGCGATTGTTATCGGTTTACCACTCGGTATTATTTTGTTTAGTACGAGTCAGGGACTATTTTTACAAAATCGCTACGTCAATGCGATTCTAGGCTTTATCTCAAATTTAATTCGTTCAATACCATTCATCATTTTGATCGTTGCCTTAATTCCTTTAACGACATTTATTGTTGGGAATCCATACAGACCGACTGGGGCTTGTGTTGCCTTATCAGTCGCCGCAATTCCATTTTTCGCGAGAGTTGTAGAAACAGCCTTACGGGACATTGATAAGGGCGTCATTGAGGCAGCTATAGCGGGCGGTGCTACGCCTTGGATGATCATTACAGATGTATTACTGCCTGAAGCACGCTCAAGCATTGTGCAAGGCATTACTTTAACATTAATCAGTTTAGTTGCTTATTCCGCTATGGCGGGCTTTGTCGGCGGTGGAGGTATCGGGGATTTGGCGATTCGCTTCGGTTATTATCGCTATGATGACACGATTATGATTTCAACTGTCGTAATTCTTATTATTCTCGTTCAGTTCTTACAAATAACTGGCGATTTAATTGCAAAAAAGATAGATAAAAGATAAGGGGAGAAAATAATGAAAAAGTTTTTACTCGGTATTTTAGCTTTAGGACTTGTTGTAGCTTTAGCTGCTTGTGGAGATAAAAGTGGGGATAAACAAGATGAAAAGTCAGTTAAACTGGGAGCAACTCCAGGACCTTATAGTGATATGTTAAACAAGGCGATCAAGCCGGAGCTCGAGAAAAAGGGCTATAAAGTAGAAGTTCAAGAGTTCAGTGACTATATTCAGCCAAACAATGCGTTAAACACAGATACTATTGATGCAAACTTATTCCAACATACGATTTACCTTGAGAATTTTGAAAAAGAAAATGAAATGGATTTATCTGCTTTGATTACCGTTCCAACAGCACCGATGGGGATTTACTCAAATAAATTTAAATCAATCGAGGAAATTGAGGACGGCGCTACGATCGCCATTCCAAACGACCCATCCAATGCCGCTCGTGCATTCTTAGTTTTGAAAGATCAAGGCCTTATTGAATTAGATCCAAATGCGGAAGAACTAAAAGCTTCGGAGAAAGATGTCGTGACAAATGTTAAGAATTTGAAGTTCCAGCCAATGGAAGCAGGTGCTTTACCAAGAGCTGTAGAAGGAACTGATCTAGCCGCAGTCCCAGGAAACTTCGCGTTAGCTGCTGACATGAATTTACTAGACGCTTTAGCTCTTGAAAATATGCCTGACCAATATCGTAACGTCGTAGCAGTTAAAGCTGATAACGAAGACTCACAATTAGCGAAAGACCTTGTAGAAATCGTCAAATCTGCTGAATTCGAAAAAATCATTGACGAACAATTCGAAGGCTTCGGAAAGCCAGAATGGATGAAATAACTAGATTCGGGGCGTGCCTGGCACGCCCCGAATTTTGTCGAATTACGCAAGTTTGATGGCTAATTTTTTGAGTGCCATCGTTATTCTTTCGAGTCTGGGATTATTCTTTTGACTTGTATAGATAATTTTTCAAGTTTGGCTGTTATTCTTTTGACTTCCATCATTATTTTTTTAAGTTACCTTTTTATAGCAGATACTTATTTCTAAATAGGAGATGTTGCACATATGGAGGAGATCATTGTTCGCGGTGCCCCTGCTGAATACATTTGTAAAATAGGCGTTCTAGATAAATTGGAAGAACGCTTACTCGAAAGAAATATCCACCGTGTTTTACTTGTTACAGGCAAGAAATCTTGGAATGCCGCAAACTCCTTTTTCCCAACCTTCACATCAATCCAAAGCGAGCATGTCGAATACGGCGGGGAATGCACATTGGAAGAAATGAATAGACTTGCTAACTTCGCAAATGAATTCGAAGCTGATGCGATTATTGGAGTTGGTGGCGGGAAAGTGCTTGATACGGTAAAAGGAGCAGCCCACCTTTGTAATATTAAAAAAGTGTTGATACCGACACTCGCTTCGAACTGTGCGCCGTGGACGCCACTCAGTGTTATCTATAATGAAGAAGGCGCCATGACCCACTATGAAATATATCCATCTAGTATCGACCTATTATTAATTGAACCTCGCATTCTCGTCAATGCTCCTGTTTCAATACTTATTGCAGGAATTGGTGATACGTTGGCAAAGTGGGTGGAAGCGGATGTTATCATTAGTCAACTGCCCGCCATGTCTATGCCAGTTAAGATTGCTTATGACACGGCAAAACTATGTGCGGATGAAATGCTTATGCATGGAGAGGCTGCTGTCAAGGCTGCTACGGAAAAGGAAGTTACAGATAACTTTATTCGTGTGGTTGAGACGATTATCATGATTGGCGGAATGGTCGGTGGGTTTGGTGACCAATATGGCCGGATTGCGGGAGCCCATTCTGTTCATAATGGATTAACCATTGTACCCGAATCTCACTCCATTTTGCACGGAAATAAAGTAGCCTATGGCATCTTAGTACAACTTGTCTTAGAAGGAAAGTTTGAAGATGTAAAACTTTACGGAGAATTTTACGACAAACTTGGTTTACCAAAACGATTGCAGGATCTCGGAATAGCAGAAAAGTGGGTTAATGCAATTGCCGAACAAACTGTCCGCCCGAACGAATCGATTCACCTAATGAAGGATAGCGGTGTCACGGCAGAAGAAGTCGCGAGTGCTATCCGAACTCTCGAAGGTGCCTGGCACACCCCGAATTTTGTCGAATAAGTGATGTACAATGACGCTCAGAAGTAATCTTCTGAGCGCCTTTTAATTGTTTATGAGATAGGAATATAACGATAAAAATAAAACAATAAGTGATAAATATCTATTGACGAGGGTATATAGTTATGAAGGCTAAAAAAGAGCTTGGTTTCGATCCAAGCTCTTTTTGTATGAACCTTACATACCCAATATTATTCTGTTATACCTCTCCAAATCCTCCGTAAAACACTGTCTCATCCCGATCAAGCATCTTTTTTTCCTTTGGATTTTCTGCCGGGAACCCGAGACCTAATACAGCGACTACTCGTCGGTCAGCTGGAATATTTAAAGCTTCGCGTACATGCGTTTCCCGAACTCTTGACTCTTCAGCATCTTCAGAATGATAGACAGCTCCAAAACCAACGCCTACACCTAAGTCAGCAGCCGTTAACCAGATAAATGCACAAGCAATCGATGCATCTTGCAACCAGTATTTACTTACATCAGGTCGACCCGTTATAACAATGGCAGCTTGTGCACTGGACATCCACTTCATGAAAGGTGTCGTTTTCTCTAAGTGATCCAACTTTTCTCGATCTTCAATAACAACAAATTCCCTAGAAAGTAAGTTATTTCCTGATGGAGCATAATAAGCGGCGTCTACAATCTCTCCAAGTAACTCATTCGGAATCTTTTTATTAATAAAACTTGTAATCTCTCTCCTTGAGCGAATTACGTCCAAAACTGACATATAGGGCCTCCTTAGATAATATTTGAAACGTTCAACTACTACTTAGACAAATCCTACCTAACATCTTGGATTTAAGTCAAGTAACATAGTTTTCTTAATCAAATATATGCACTTGGAATTCCTTCAATTATCTTATTTCCCTGACAAATATAGACCTAACTGTGACAGCAAAGCACTTCCTACATATGTTCCGGTAAAAACAAACACTGCAACAATCGCAACCTTCCAAGATGTTTTCCGCAAATCAACTAGTCGATCTGCAACTGAGATTCCGGCAAATGTCAAAATAGGTGTTGTTATTGAAAGGAAATCTACCGCAGCGATCGCTTTGACAAAAAAGTCAGAAGTCATGCATAGCACAAGAGAGGTGATCGATACCCAGCCTAAAACTGGAAAATCACGAATAACTTTTACTGGTGTTTTTTGCGCTAAATCCGATATTGCAATGCCGATCATTGAAAAAGCCCAGAGTACAGTCAATCCAGCAATCGTCATCATTGAAATTTCTGTAGAATCGGGATTCTTCAACAACTTGATCCCTTGTGTAAATAAGATCAGTGACACACTTAAAAGAAGAATTAAACTAAATTTAATATATTTATTGGATAACAAGGACATTATTTCTCACCTCTCACCATAAGTCTATACATAAATTTTTGTAGCGGAGCAGCCAAAAAGACCATTGTAAAAGTTCCTAGGAAACTCGTTAATAATTGACTGGCTGACGCATATGCTCTGATTGTCTCTCCCATCTCAGGCATTCTCGCAACCAAAGTAGAAGAAGCGGCAGTCATCATACTGCTCGATCCAACCCCAGACGCCATGGCGAGCGCTTCAACGCGGAATCCCAAATCCAATAAAATTGGTGCAAAGACGCTAAAGAAAATCGCGCCAAATAGAGTTCCAATAATATAAAGAGATAGAACACCCCTACCTTCTGGTGATTCTAAAGTGTATTTCTCAGAAATATAGGCAAGTTCTCCTTCACGACCAATCCCAAGTGTAGCTCCGATTGCCTCCCGTCTTAGCCCGATTAAGAGAGCAATTGGCAGACCCAAAACAACCGTACCAAGATTTCCGATTTCCTGAATTAAAAATACCCAGCCAATACTTAAAATTTCTTGCAATTTCGGCGCAACATCTGCACCATAGCGTGCCATTAATGGCAACATAATAAAAATCAAATACGTACTAGCAAAATTGACATTCTCTTTACTATATACTTTCTTGAAAATACCTTTTCTAAATAACCCAATTCCCAGTATCATCGTAATCAAAATAGCAAAAACTAACGGCAATAACCCTATATTAAATTTTCCAAGAGGGATCGTCTGAAAGCCTATGAATTCAGCTATCATGATGACAATCAAGACAAAAATTAGTAAAAAAATAAAATTCCGTTTCATCCATACACTCTCCCATTAGTCCACAATAGACTGAATTAATTTTTCATATTCAGAAAAAGATCTTTTATACAGTTTCGACTTATCGATCCTTCCACTCAATTTTACTAATACTTCGGATAAAAACTCCGGAAAAATCTCGAACAAAAATTCGGGATCAACATCAATGAAGTCATCGCCATGAATCGTTCCAGTAAACCCGCTATGCCCTATTTGAATGCAAGGAATCATAAATGATAAGTCACCAATATCTCCGCCAGCACTTATGGCATTATTGTCAAGCAGAACATCAATACGATCATTCTCCTGAAAAGTTTCTCTCACAAACTCAGACAGATAACGATGTTGCTTGAATGGTAGATAGCCCATTTTCGTCGTAATATTCACTTCCCCTTGAAGCGCCATGGCACTTCCTTTAGCAGCATCGTCAATTCTTTTAGTTGCCTCTTTTATATACTCAACTGATTGTGCTCTCAAATCTGTTCCAACGACAATTCTGTTCGGAATTACATTCGTTGACATGTCCGAGTCCATTACAATTGGATTGACGCGCACCATTTCACTATCTTTAAACTGCTGTCTAGCTAATCCAATCGCGACATTAAAGAGTGTAGACATGCTATATGCATTTTTGGAGGAAAATGGGTCGAAGCCTGCATGTGTTGCCTTTCCAGTAAATTCGTAATATTTATAAAGGAATCCGGCCAATGCTGTATTAATATCAATCGTCCGCTTTTCAAATTCGCCACCAATGGCATGGACACAGATCGCACAATCGATATCATCGAATACACCTAGCTTCATTGCTTCTGGCTTTCCACCGTAATAAGAAATTACGCCATCCTTCAACAACTTGTCCCGATAAGTGAGATCCAAATATTCCTCCGCTGGTACAAAAACAAATACAAGTTGGTAATCAAAAGATTCAAACATCTTCGACTGAAATAGATACTTATAAAGGGATAAAGCGATAGCTACCTGTGTATAATGCCCGCAATTATGAGCTGCTCCCGTATCAGAATCTGCATTTCTATGGGTTGGGGCGTAAACCGCGTCCAGTTCAGCAATAAAGGCAACCTTTAATTCCTTTCCATCACCTAAACTTGTCTTCAACCCTGTCGTACTAAACTCTTCTAGTTCAATCTCTGGATTCACACTTTTCAGAAAGTCAACTACAGTTTTCTTTGTCTTCTGTTCTTTATATCCTAACTCCGGATTATTAAAAATCGTTTCGGCCATTTCTTTGATTTCATCATATTGTTCTTTAAACATAATGAATTCCTCCTTAAAGTACTTTATCATCTTACTACAAAAACACTAATAATAAAATGGTTTTCTACTATTTTCGACAAATTTCTTCGATAAAAGACGAACGTTATATTGATACAAGATACGAATCATTCGATTTGGCAATATCTACGTTCAAACAGGTGCCTGGCACGCCCCGAATTATGTCGATTTTTCCAAGTGAAAAGGTTCAGCCAAAATGACTGAACCTTCTCAGAAAAATTATTTTACGTAATTTGCCATGGAGGTAATCTCCACTTTATCTGGTTGACTAGGTACGAAAGCAGACTCGCCATTACTACGGGCATAGAAAGTAACCTTCTTCGGAATACCTGGGAGTAAATCAAAATAGTTATCTGAGAAAACTCCTTCTACTTCTGCATCAATCCACACATTTTTTGCTAACACATTAGTCTCTAAAATAAATTCAGATCCTCCACTGCCTTCGATCTCTCTCCATGAAATTTCCGGTGTAGTAAGTTGAATGTCCTTCATTGATACAAAATAGTGCTCTTTATCATCCATAACATAGCCATCTTTTTCAAGCGTCGCATAAAGAACAACATTATTTGCTTCATAGTCTTTCAATAAATCCCCAACAAGGATAGATTTGACGATTGCAGATGTGTTGCCCCCAATGGCAACGTCCTTACTTATCTCTTCTAACAATTTCCCATCTAAATCATACAATTTTACAAATAACGTTCCTGTAACCTCTTCGAGTAGATCCGAAACAATATAAAAATCTAGCTTTTCCTCTGTTCCATCAATGGCAAGCATCACATCACGATAACTTCTTTTCGCAGTATATTGCAATGCCTTCCAACGGCCGTAGTAATCCATACTTGACCATGAAGCGACTGGCCAACAATCGTTCATTTGCCAATACAGTGTTCCCATACAGTATGGCTTTCTTGTTCTATGTGCCTCGATCGCCATTTTAATCGCATCTGCCTGTTGAATATGACTCATGTACAAGAATGAAGGAAAGTCCTTCGGTTCCTTATAATACATGTCCATGTATTCTTTAATAAGCTGATTTCCACGCCCATTTTTTTGGTGATGGAGCATAACATCTGACTCTAGCTCTAGATCCTCTTCTTGCGCATAAGTTCTAACCGTTTTCAACTCAGGGAATGACTGAAAGCCATATTCACTCATGAAACGTCCAATCACTTTTTTATAATCCTCAAATGGCTTGGCTTCGTGCCACACTCCCCAATAATGCATATCGCCGCTCGTGGTGCTTGAATGTTGTCGATCATCTCCTGTCAGCTCACTCATAGGAGATGATGGCCAATAATCCATTTTCGGGGCAAATTGGTTGATGGCTTCTGGTAACATGTGATGGAAGATTTCCTCATACTCATACCAAATCTTCTCGCGAATTTCTGCAGAATATTGCTGTTTCCAACCCCAGCCACGCTTTTCTACATATTGTGCCCATGCATAATCCATTTCATTATTTCCACACCATAGCGCAATAGATGGGTGATTTCTCAAACGCTTTATATTATCTTGGGCTTCAACCCTCACGTTTTCAATAAAGTCCTTATCCCCAGGGTACATACTGCAAGCAAACATGAAATCTTGCCAAACCAAAATCCCATATTCATCACATAAATCATAGAACTCATCATATTCGTAAATTCCGCCACCCCAGACACGCAACATATTCATATTCGATTCTGCGGCACTAGCAATCTCATGGCGATATCTTTCATACGTGATGTCGGTTACAAAACTATCATTCGGAATATGGTTGGCACCTTTAGCAAAAACTGGTACGCCATTCAATTCAAAGTAAAAACCTTTCCCAACTTCGTCTTTCTCCCGTACTACACGAATGGAGCGCAATCCAGTTCGCACTGATTTCTCTGCCAAAACTTCCTTATTTTCAACAAATTTCGCCAAAAAGTGATAAAAGTTTTGTTCACCAAGTCCGCGAGACCACCAAAGTTTAGGATTGTCGATTTGAAAATCCCACTCTAGTGAATGAGAACCTTTTTGAATTTGAACTTCTTTCTCCAATTGCAGCCCTTCAGCAGATAAAAGCAAAGAACCTTTCCAATCTTGATCAGCTTCAACTTCAATTACTGCTTTTACTATTGCCTTTTCAGCCGTAACTTCTTTTTGCTGAATGAATAAATCTGTAATTCGAACTCCTGTCCAGCCTTCAATGCGAACGTCTTTCCAAATTCCGCTCGTAACAAACCTTGGACCCCAATCCCATCCATAGTGGTAAGGCGCTTTTCGAGCAAACACACTAATCCGCTTTTCGCCTAAGCCACCATCTTCAGAGTGGTCATTTCCTGCTGGAAGATCATAACCAAGCGCCTCTAATTTAGGGAGATCTTCTTGAATAGGTGAACGGAAATATACTCGTAATTGGTTATCCTTTAATTTAGCGTATGGTTTAATATCCGCCTTCCAGATGCGAAACATATTATAAGCCGACAAGATTTGTTGACCGTTTAGATAAACATCTGCATAGGTATCTAACCCGTCAAAGATAATTTCCAAATTCTCGTTATTAAAAAGATCCTCCGAAAGATCGAAAGTAGTTTCATATTCCCAATCTTTTTTGTCAATCCATTGTACATCCAACTCATCTTTCCCATAAAAAGGATCGGAGATTTTTTGATTGGCCAATAAATCTGTATGTACACAGCCAGGCACCTTGGCAAGGAGCCACTCCTCAGAGTCATTCTGTTTAAAGCGCCAACCCTCTGAAATCAACATGCTGTCCGTCATTTTTCTCCCCCTCGTAAATTCCTGTAAACGGTTCTATTATATCGACTTTTTAAAAAATATACTAATGATAAGAGGATAACCGTTCCTCCAGATTGCGAATTTCTTGAATATAGCTTGCCAAACTACTATAAGAATCCACTATTTACCTTTCTATATTGTCCTGGTGTCATTCCGACTTGAGTTCGAAATAGCCTGATAAAATAATTATAATTATCCACCCCTAGATTGACACAAATTTGGGATATGGATTCGTCAGTATAAATAAGCATCTTTTTAGCTTCTTCAATACGAAGGAACTGTAAATATTGAAGGGGCGTCTTACCGGTATGTTTTTTAAGACATCGAGACAAATACTCGGTATTAAAATGAAATTCTTTTTCAAGCTGTTTTAACTGAAACGGCTTGCCAATGTTTCGTCGTAAGTAGTCTTCAATTTGATGACTTAGCATGAGAGATCGTGAAATGCTTGTTTCTCCTTGTACACCATGCTGAAGCCAATTTTGTATGTGTGTAAATAACTGGATCATTAAGCTTTGCAACAATAATGCGTTGCCTTCATTTAACTTATTCTGAACAATTAACATCTCCTCAAGAATAGGTAAAAAGGGCGCTGGATCAATTGTAGCCCATTTCGGAATAAACATACGTTGTTTGCTAGGCACTCTATCTTGATCTGTACCAACTGGTAGCGGAGTTGACCAAGAAATTTCATTATATTCTATCCTTGAAGTTGGCAGCGGATGATAAAAGTGAATCCAATATATTTCAGTTTCCTCTTCGCAAGGTTTAAAACCTACATGTGTATGCCCGGGCTCAAGCACAAGCATCTTATTTTTGCTAATAGTATAAAGTTGGTCATCCTCCTTCATATAAAGTTCTCCCTTCATAACTAGGAGCATATCAAAAACATTAAAACACCTTTCCAAATGTTGCTCACCTTTAGCCCAAACCGCATGACCTATCGTAATAAATTGTGGTAATGGTGGAATCGAAAGTTGAATTAGTTTCATGCTACGCCTCCAATGAAACCGTTTAAATTAATATATCCAGACTATATCATAAAATAGTCGATTTTGTGCTATATAAAATCTAGAATCTTCTATTTTGTCAGTCTTATATATTCCTATAATAAATGGAGATCTACAATTACTTAAAGAAGGGGTATCTAAAATATGCGATTTAGACAAGTGCATTTAGATTTTCACACATCCGAAAAGATTGATGGAATAGGATCTAATTTTTCCAAGGATCAGTTTCAAAGTATGTTAAAAAAAGGATGTATAGACTCCATCACAGTTTTCTCAAAATGTCACCATGGTTGGGCCTACCATCCTTCTGAAAAAAATGAAATGCATCCAGGACTTGAATTCGATTTACTTGGTGCAATGATTGAAGCTGCTCATGAAATTAATGTTCGTACACCCGTGTATATTTCCGCTGGATTTGATGAGAAATTGGCGAGAAGGCATCCAGAGTGGTTAATAAGAAACCGAGAAGACAAGGCCGGGGGAGGATTTATGGTACCAGGCTATCATGAATTCTGTATGAATACTCCTTATTTGGATATTCTTCTAGATCAAATAGAAGAAGTTGTTCAAAATTATGACGCAGATGGGATCTTCCTTGATATTGTCGGAGTCCGCAAATGTTATTGTCAATATTGCGTTAGTGAATTAAGAAGTAAAGGTAAAGATCCACGTGATGAACAATCTGTCATACAGTTAGGAGAAAAAACATTCCAAAATTACACTACAAAAGTAAGAGAGCGCATTCATAGCATTAAGCCTGATATGCCAATATTTCATAATAGTGGACATGTACGCAGAGGCAGGAGGGATCTTTTACATGTAAATACCCATTTAGAATTAGAATCTCTCCCAACTGGCGGCTGGGGTTATGATCACTTCCCTGTATCTGCTCGCTATGCACAACCCATTGGTTTAGATTATTTGGGAATGACAGGGAAATTTCATACGACATGGGGAGAATTTGGTGGGTTCAAGCACCCTAATGCATTACGCTATGAAACCGCGCTAAGCATTGCTAACGGAGCACGTTGTTCCATAGGTGATCAGCTTCACCCAGATGGATTAATGGATGAGTCCACATATTCACTTATCGGAGAAGCGTATAGCCAAATAGCAAAAAAGGAACCTTGGTGTATAAATGTAACAAATGTTGCCGATGTTGGTTTACTCTCATTAGAGGCAGTGGAAGAGCAAGGTTTAAATAACTATAATTCAGGGGTAACTGATGCTGGAGCTGTAAGGATATTATTAGAAGGCAAGATACTTTTTGATGTTTTAGACTTAGAATCCAATTTTTCACGATATAAAGTGATCATTTTACCAGATCATATTGTTACTTCACCAGAATTAGAGGCGAAGTTGAAAAAATATGTAGCCTTAGGTGGGAAAGTGCTCGCTACAGGGAAATCCGGGATAAATAGTGCAGGACAGTTTAGTATTGATTTTGGAGCTTCATGGATTAGCGAGAACCAAAATAGACCCGATTATTATCGACCTTTATATCGTTACGGGAGTTTTGAACCGACCGCATTTGTTTTTTATTCTCAAGGAGAGAAGATTGAACTAAATGGCGGTGAAGAATTAGGAAGAAGAGAGAACTCCTATTTTAATCGCGATGTATTTTCTTTCTGCTCCCACCAGCATACCCCAAATTCTAAAGAAAATGGTGGACCTGGTATGGTAGAGGGGCCCGACGGCATTTACATTGCTTGGAAAATATTTGATGAGTATGCGACAAAGGGTAGTCTCATTTTGAAAGAAACCGTTCTTTACGCCCTTAATCGTCTACTTGGGGAGCAGAAAACGATTCATACTACTCTGCCAGCTC
This sequence comes from Bacillus niameyensis, assembly GCF_001375535.1. Lineage (GTDB taxonomy): Bacteria > Bacillota > Bacilli > Bacillales > Bacillaceae_C > Lederbergia > Lederbergia niameyensis. The sequence continues at coordinate 3,143,063 of NZ_LN831197.1, read as the reverse complement.
AAGGTATTACAACGATCCAACATCAGGAAAGTGAAAACCGCTTCATCAACCATCTTCTTTATGCTTCACCAGTAAAACGAGGTGATGGAGTCGAGGTGATCGAAGATATCATTCCGTTATACAATATTAAAGTAAATTTGAAAACGTCGAAGGCCATTAAAAGAGTTTATTTGGCTCCTGAAATGACGGACATCGCATACAACCAAGAAGGGGATCAAATAACGTACAGTCTTCCTCAACTGAATTGTCACCAAATGGTAGTTTTGGAATATTAAAAAATTCGCGAAAACAACAGACCAATTTACAAGCATTTGGTCTGTTGTTTTATATTAGAACGTCAATTTATACCCTAACAATCCTCTAATGGAGGTTTATGAAGAGGTGGTATGATGATCCAGCCTTTCTCCTTTAACAATCGAAGAACTTTTGCACCGAACGCCATTTTCTGTGTGTGCATCTGTCCAAACATCATCGCAATATCTTCTCGCAAAGATTCACCAATGATCGTGCTGCAAGCGACTAGCCCTGCTGCAATATCTGCTGATAAAGAGGCTGCTATTTCTTGGTCCATAAACCGTGCTCCAACTGGAATATCTTCTAAGTTCGTTTTTGGTCTTTCTGGGGGTGTAGGTGGCAGTCCAACACCATTATCTTTCAGCAAAGTTTCCATCTGCTTAACTTCTTGTTGTTTCATCTTCACTGCTTCCTCAAGCAAATCCTTAAGGTCATCGTCACCTGTATGATTGATATGTGTCTGATAACAAGCGATCATTCCTTTGGCTGCTGTTAGAGAAGACCAAACCCCAAAAACCTCTCCATAATGCATCGGTTCATACTTTGGATTCCCAGTTAGAATTCCCATAATAGCCCCCATTATCTATAAAATTTTGCGCATTCTAATGCACATCATTAGCATACCGCGATTTCATAGTTCAATTCATAATTACTAACCGGAATATTGTGATCGTATATCCATTTAAAACCTGAATAGGGCAGTCAATTATACACACAATAAAACGAAAGGAGGAGTTGATATAGAATGGACCATGTAAAAGCAATGACAATAAAATTCGTTTCAAGCCTCGTCCTTTTATACGTCATTCTTGGGATGTTCTACGGAATGAGTTTTGGAAACGTATTTCTAATTACGTTAATATTAGGAGTCGCCTCTTATATTATGGGTGATTTGCTCCTACTCCCTAGAACAAACAACTCAATTGCTTCAATGGCTGACTTTGGCCTTTCATTTATCGTGATTTGGTTTTTAAGTGCAGCTCTTACGGATGGGTTCCCATTATTAACGATGTCTTTAATCGCCGCTATTGGTACAACCATTTTCGAATGGTTTTTTCATAAATATATGGTTGATAACGTTTTAAGTGAGGACAGACTAACTGAGACGCGTCCAAGAACCTTACAGTATCAAACTGAGGCTTCTGAAGAACTATCAATGCCTCATTTAGATGATGAAAAGGAAGACATTGATGATTATCAACCTTCCAACATAAATGATGAAGTTCATCTCGATTCAGAAGATAAATAACGAACTTAATAAGGAAAACGAGCTGGAGCTGTCCAAAAAGTGGAAGATCACTTCCCTTTTTGGCTGCACCTATTTCCGCAGGCATGGCTCAGTGTTAAAAAATCCGTTAAGACAATGTTCTAAATTAGAAACAAAAATACGATTTTTAAATCCAGCCTCCATCATGGACCATATACATCGATAAACTCGGTCAACGGGCCATGATAAGAGGGCTTCATCGCGTATGAGTACCATTTTTGGATTCGGGCTAGGATTTTGGTCATCAATTAGCGCTTGATATCAAAGCACCATATACAAAAACAGTGTCATTTTTCTCCTCTTGCTTTATTCGAGGGACTTATAGGGCAGCCCCATCTCGTTTAACATTTACTTTTCCCAGAATCGTTCATCTCTGGTTCAATCCTTTTTAAGAATTCCTCTGCAGCACTATAGCCTTGCTGCATGAGTAACCAGTTATTGGCCGCTGCTTCAATTAACCCCGCAACATCCCGCCCCGGCTGAAGTTGAATTTCAATATGGGGTATTCGAACCCCCATATAATCTTTATAATCAGGCTCTACTTCCAATTCATTATTAAGGGCACTACCTTGCCATTTCGTCAATTTAATATCTAAAGCAATTCTCGTTTCTTCCTGAAAAGCTTTTCGCCCATAGAGCCTGACAACATTTAACAGACCAATACTGCGCAAGGCAAGAAATTCCCGATTCGTATCATTATGTGTACCAAGTAGCGTCTCAGGGCTAAGTTTCTTTAATACAACAATATCATCCGCGATTAATCGATGCCCTCGACCAATTAATGTGTGAGCTGTTTCACTTTTACCAACACCAGAATTTCCACGAAGTAAAATACCAAGTCCCGAAACATTTAGACATACTCCATGGATGGCAATTTCAGGTGCGAGAGATTTCGTTAAAAAGGCATCTACTTTGGCAACAAATTCATATTCTCTTTCATTCGTTCGTAATAACGGAATTTTTTCTTCTTCACAATAACGAGTTAAATATTGCAACCCTTCCAAACCATCCGTCACTATAAAACAAGGAGGGTGATAACTGACGATATTCCCGATTCGTAATTTACGTTCATCATGACTTAAATTATGTAAGTAAGTAATTTCTTTTTCGCCAAGTACTTGAACATGTTCCATTGGGAAAAAGTCAAAATATCCAATAAATTCAAGACCTGGACGATATGTTTGCGATTTTGTAATTGTTCGCTGTAATTGATTATCTCCTGCAAGAACTTCTAGAGAAAATCGACGAATCAAAGATTCAACCAATATGGATTTCAAAATGGATTACACTCTCCGTCCTTATCTTCTTCGCAATATTCCTAAGTTTTTCTATACATTTTATCATGAATCCTGCCTAATCATTGTTACAATTCAGTATCATTTATAAAGGCGAGAGCAACCATGCCCTCGCCGTCTTATTCTCCAAATACCTTACTATAATAATCATTTTCTAGTATTTTCGTAGAGTAATAAAACTTCGCTTGAACAACAGATGACATGTAGTCTATATAATCCTGCCCAGGTTCGGTATCATTCGTGGCAACGAACTCCTTCGTTTCTGCATTATAGCTTCCCTTATCTGTTATAAAACTTCTATTTAGAAATAACACGAGTGGATCCGAATCGGAAAAAATATCTTTTCCCATCAAAAGCCTCGAATCGTACTCAAGCCCAAGCAAATTAGAAAGAGTCGGTAAAATGTCTAAGCTTGAAGCAGGCTTTGTAATAATCTCGGGTTCCATTCCTTTTGTGTAAAGGATAAAAGTACTTTTATAAAGCTCGAAGTTCTTTTCAACCTTATGTCCAACAAGTTCATCAATCGTTTCATCGTCAAGTCCATATGGATAATGATCTGCACTTAAAGCAATCAAAGTCTTCTCTGCAATCCCGGCCTTCTCTAGCTCAGCTATTAAATACTCTAACGCCCTATCCAGTTCCACCTGTGTGGCTATATAGGCCTTTGCCTGATCCGAATATGGTAAATTCTCCACATATTTTTTATTTTTCCATGCGATATAATTCCCAGTAAAGGAATACTGCATATGACCACTAACCGTCATATAATACGTATGAAACGGCTGGTCTTCAATGTATTCTGGTATCGTCTCCTCCATCATTTCCAAATCTGATTCTGGCCATGTTTCTTGCACTTGGAGCCCATTCCCAAGCCCCTTATACTCATATCCTAAATTCGGATGGGATGTGTCACGCCCGTAATATGTGTAAGTATGATTGTGATAAGCTCTTGTTGCATAGTCTAACTTCTTCATTTGATTGCCCAATACAAAAGGGAGATAATTGGATCCTGACTGTTGGAAGCTCCATACGCCACTTTTTGGAATTAAACCTTGTAGTGCTACATATTCACCATCAGATGTACTCACTTCCCAAAGCGGTGTATAAAAATTTGTAAATTGATAGCCTTCATTAGCTAATTTATATAAAGTTGGCGTCACTTCTGGATGAATAGCATAAGGAGAAAAACCTTCAGCTGTAAGCAGAATAACGTTGTACCCCTTATATTTCCCTGTGTATTCATTTTTTAGAGTCGGTTCAACATTTTCAAAATACTGATGCATTTGTTGAATTTCTTGATTATTCTCATTAGCCATTAATTGAGTAAAATCAATATCCATTATTTGTTCTTCGGCCGCTATGTCTTCGCCTTCTTCATCCTCTAAATCAATCTCCGGGTCTGGCTTTTCATTAGACTCCTCATGTTCAACTATAACTGGAACGTCTACCTTAGGTGACCATTTTAAAATATGCCTTTGTAAATCTAAACGCATAGTTGTAAATAAACCTAACCGTTCAACGGATAAAAGTGGATAGCTACTCTTAAAATATAAATCATATGCCGAATGTTGATCTCTTGCTCCTGCGTAAATACTTCCCATTCCTGCCGCGTAAAAAAGCATAATACAGAAAGCAAAAATCAATCTCTTATTCCACTTTATTTTCTCAAACGTGAACATAATCTTGCCAAAAGCTATAAAGAACAGGACCGGGAAAAATAAACAAACAATCCAAATGGAATGCTTTATCAAAAGGTCTACAATATCTTGCCAAAATTCGGCGATTTGAGCTCCATTTCCTAGGGAATAAACGCTATAATACGTCCGAAACGCCTTAAAATATAACAATTGCGACGAATAGATAAACGCCACAATTCCGAGGAAAATAAAGGAGAAAATAAATCTTATCGTCCCTGTAAAAAAACATAAAATAAAGAGAAATATAAATGTGAGCGCACCCAAAAATAAAAACGGTATAATAACATTCATCGAAAAGGGATCACCTAATGTAGCTAGTCTGAAAACAAGATCCATAAACAAAACGGAAATCACAATATACAGAAGGAAGAATCCCATCCTCGCTTTCTTTTTCATACACTCAGATCCTTTCACCTTGCTGTTCACTCTTACTGGTGAACTTTAGTTTACATGTTCCACCCCGACAGATTGCTTATCATATTTGACGAATCATATTGTATTTCGTTACACCTTGTAGGAATTTTTTTAAAATTAAATAGGGTAGAGAACACAATGCTCTCTACCCTATTTCCATTAAACATTTTTATTTTTTGCAATAAGAAATCCTAGCAACCCACCAACGATGCTCGGCAGTAACCAACCTACCCCATGTTCGAACAAGGGTAAATATGAAAAAGCGTTCGATATTAATTCATGCTCGAAGCCTGCCTCTTTTAAACCATCGTATATACTAATTAGTCCAGCACCAATAATGGCTCCGATGTAAACTGAGCTTGGCAGCGAATGGAATAAAGATAGTATTATGAGTACAATCGCGACGGGATAGATCATTATAAGGACAGGTAAAGAAACAGAAATTAACTGGCTTAATCCCATATTAGACATGACAAAACTAAAGAGGCAAACCATTCCGATAACAAGAGGATAGGAAAGTTTAGTGAATCGTTTCGTTAAAAATTCCCCACATGCTGATACCAATCCAATCGAGGTTGTTAGACATGCACCGATAATGACGAGTGCCAAAAGAATCGTACCAAGCGGACCGAAAAGTATGGAAGTGACGACCGCTAAAATGGTTCCGCCATTATCCTGGTACCCAACCGCATGTACGCTGGTCGCTCCAATATAAGAGAGTGTAATATAGACAAATGATAAGCCGATCCCCGCGAGAATCCCCGCCTTAATCGTATAAGACCGTATATCCGCTTTTGCCCTTACTCCCATTTCCTGAATTCGATTAATGATGACAAGTCCGAAAACAAGAGCTGCTATCGCATCCATTGTTAGAAAGCCCTCGAGGAAACCACTAGAAAAAGCTTGTTCTATATACGTACCTGTTGCGATACCGATACTTTCAATAGGCCATACAAAAGCTCTTATAGCAATAACTACAATTAAAATAAATAAGACCGGCGTAATCAACTTTCCGATCCGATCTACCAATTTTGCAGGATTTAGTGAAAGCCAAAAGGTTAGCAAAAAAAAGATAAGTGTTGCAATAAACAAACTGAGTTTACTTTCTTCAGTAAGAAATGGGAGCACCCCTATTTCATAAACGACTGTTGCAGTACGTGGTATACCAAAAAAGGGGCCGATTGTTAAATAAATAATAATCGGAAACACTGCTAAGAACACAGGATGAACCTTTTTTGATAGCTCATCTAAATCGCCTTGGACAGAAATAGTGATAACAGCTAATAGGGGTAATCCAACTCCGGTCACTAAAAATCCCAAAACAGCTGCCCATAACGATTGACCAGCTTGCTGTCCAAGTAATGGCGGGAATATAATGTTCCCAGCTCCTAGAAATAAGGCAAACATAAAAAAGCCTAAAGCAAGAACCTCTTTCATTGGTAGTTTCTTTTCCATTACAATCCTCCAAACTTACCCCAAAAAATATTATTTCCAACTTTCGAGTAAGAGATAAATCCCTGTAAATAATAAAATCGCATATGTAAACAGACGAAAAATCCCTTGATTAATGAATTTAAAAAGAATTTGACCGAGAAACAGGCCAAGAAAAACAATCGGTATCGCTAAACCACTTGATATCCAGACAATTTGATTTGTTCCCGCAAAAAGAACTTGGATCAACAAACTGACTAGATAGATAAATAAATAAAAAGCTAATGTCGTCCCGCGCAATGTTTCTTTTTGTGTATCTGTTCCGGAAAAATAAAGCAACAGTGGCGGACCGGGCATCCCTATGCTAGTCGTTAATGACCCAGATATTCCCCCAACAAGCAAATCGCGCCCTTTTGTTTGATTCATCCGAAACTTAAATATGAGCAAAAGTGTCAACATTAAAATGATGAGACTAATCCCAAACTTCAACTTATCGATATCTAAAATTTTGAAAAGAGCAATCCCGAACGGCAAGCCGATAATACTGCCAATCACAAACCGCTTCAGTATACCAAAGTCAATATCCTTCCTAATTTTACTTATTAAAGCAAGAGAAATGATTAAAGACAAAATCAAGTTTATTTGAATAGCTTCTCTTGGTTCAAAAAGCAAGAGTAAAAAAGGAGTTGCCAATATGGAAAAGCCAAAACCAGTACTTGTTTGTAAAACGGACGCCAACAAGACAATAAAAACAAAAATAATAATATCCAAAAAATCACCTACATCCTTCCCGCTTTCGAATTTAAATTTTAAAAACAAAGCAAAAGGGGATTATTTTCTGTCAATTTGTTGAAATGCTGCATCATAAAGACGTTTCGTTTCCAAGAAACGTGCTTCGATGGAATCAGTCCCCATAACGACCGAGATTAATCTCGTATCCTTTCTTTTCACCGTCCCAACAAAGCAATAGCCAGCCTCATCTGTAAATCCCGTTTTTAAACCATCTACCCCTTCAAACCTAACTTGTGGATTATTCATTTCTGGTAACATTTGATTAGTATTAGCATACTGATTTTTTCCTAATGTAAAAGATGCACGAGAAATAATAGGGAGAATCTCTGGATATTGATCGATCAACCCCCGTGCCAGCATAGCCAAATCTTTAGCTGACATCTGATTAGACTCATCCTTACTTCCGGTAGAAAAATAGTCGCCAAGATCTCGATTGTTCAAACCTGAACTATTAACAAAATGAGAGTTCGCTAGACTCATTTGTTTTGCCTTTTCATTCATCATTATAACAAAGTCTTTTTCGCTGCCAGCAACTAGCTCCGCTAATGCAATAGCTGCATCATTTGCAGAATGGATAGCCATAGCATCAAATAAGTCTTTTATCGTATAAGTCTGATTCTTATCTAAATAAACAGATGCTAGTCCCGGAGAAGTGGAAATGGCATGGGCATATGCGCTAAGAGGCACCGATTGTCCCCATTCTAGCTTTCCTTGTTGAATCTCTTCCAATACTAATAACTCTGTCATAATTTTTGACATACTTGCAACAGGGAAAGATTGTTCCATATTTGATTCATATAGAATATATCCTGTATCCGCATCAATTAAGATCGCAGCCTTTGCCTCAACCTGTAAATCTGTAAGAGAGTCTCGAACTCTTCTTTCAAGAAAATCCGGTTTCTTTGCTATTCTAGCACTTTGCATCATTGGTAATTCCCGTACTGTTAATTCAGTGACCGTACTAGGTTTACTAAGATAATAGACACTCCCTATCGCCACGGTCAGGAACATTATAGATAATATCCATTTAAAAAGTTTCATAAATGTCTCCCTAACATAATAGAATTGTTCTAGGAATCAACATGATTCACTTTACTTGAAAATCCGTAAAAATTAAACCCCAAACAACTACTTCTCACAGTAATTTACACAGAATCTAACAATTATCAAGATAAATCATCAAGGTTAGAAACTACTAAAATTATTTTTTATTATTTTCCGTAATATTTGACTTTTTATGTCAGTATTATATAATGTAAATAATAATTCTAAATATTTAGTATGTTTAGAACATTAATACTACTACTTTAGTCCCTATAATAGGTAAAGAAGTAGATTAGGAGGTGAAAGAAGTTACTCAGTTAATTCAATGGACAAGCCATCATGTGAGGACAGAAGAAAGACTAAAAAAATTATAAATGTGAGAGGTAGGCCCTAAATGAAGAAATCAATAGTCCGTTTCCTTTTAGCTGGTGTGCTTTTAAGCTCAATGTTCTTCTTCCATTTTAATGATGTATCTGCGGCAAGTACTAATCCCCCAAAACATGAAATGCGCGCTTCTTGGATTTCAACAGTTACGAATATCGATTTAAAAGCCGGAATGAATGAAGCTGATTATACAGCATGGGTTAAATCTACGATTAAAACGCTTGAAGAAAAAAATTTTAACACAGTCGTATTTCAAGTAAAACCGACAGCTGATGCACTATACCCCTCAAAATTAGCACCATGGTCCCGTTATATCACTGGTAAAGGGCAGGGAGTGGATCCAGGATATGATCCATTGCAAATTATGTTAGATACTGCTCATGAACATGGTATGGAATTACACGCTTGGATCAATCCTTACCGTGTCACAATGGCCAGCCAAAGTCTGGATGACTTAACAGACGATAATATCGCTAAAAAGCAACCGGAATGGGTCGTAAAACACGGCTCTCAATATTACTTAAATCCCGGAATTCCTGGAGTCCAAGAATATCTAGTAGAAACCGTTAAAGAATTAGTAGAAAACTATGACGTCGATGCTGTCCATATGGATGATTACTTTTATCCCGGAAAGGACTTTTCCGATCAAGCAACTTTCGAGGAATTCGGTGGTGACTTTACTGACATTGGTGATTGGCGAAGAAACAATGTCAGTCAACTCGTAAGCTCGATTAACGATAATATAAAAACAATTAAGCCATGGGTCCAATTTGGTATTTCGCCATCAGGTATTTGGAGAAATTCATCCGATGATCCAAACGGAAGTGATACACAAGGCGGCGCGCCTCATTATGATGCTCTATATGCTGATTCACTTCAATGGGTAAGAGAAGGCTCTATTGACTATCTCACACCACAAATCTACTGGTCTAGGCAACTCGCTATTGCGAACTATTCCATTCTTTTAGATTGGTGGAGTGAAAAAGTAGATACCCAAGCCCAGGTACACCCAGTTAATCTTTATATAGGAATGGCTGATTATAAAGTAAATACCAATTCTAACAATGATAACACTTGGTACAATCCACGGGAGATTCCTGAGCAAATTCTCGATAACCGTGCGAATGGTAAAGTAAAAGGGCAAATGCACTTTACTTTGCGAGATATTTTAAATAACCCGATTGGCTATCAAGACATTGTTAGCGAAGAAATTTATCCTTCGAAGGCCTTGGCACCTGCAACTGCTTGGAACGGTGCAGAAAAACCAAATAAACCAAACGAAGTAAGCGCTGAGAAAAATGGAGATTCTGTAACGATTACGATTGATAACCAAAACCAAACAGATGCAAAAAAATACGTTATTTACCGTTTTGCAGGAAATAAAGCTGGTGACTACAATAATCCCGAAAACATTGTCGGTGTTATATATAGTAAAGAAGGCAGTATAACCTTTACTGATCAGAACATTGATCCAAATCAAAGCTATACGTATGGTGTAAGTTCGATTTCTTATAACGGAGTGGAAAGTGATGAGGCTACTGTAGCTTATACAGATGAACCTGAGGAGATCACTAGCTCTACTATGCTGTCAACGTTAGAAAATTATCAAGGAGAACTGTCGGAACAAGTCTATCGTTCTCTCACTCTACATTTAACATCAGTTGGTCATTTTGAACAACAACAATCTGCAACGAAGGTTGTTAAGCATATGGAAGGATTCAAACAATTGATTGACCGTCAGAAAGACAATCAATTAATCTCTGCAGAACTACATGATATTCTGTCGGCAAATGCAGACTCCCTAATATTAAAATGGCGAGAGAATAAGTAGAGAATTACCTCTAAAACAGACCCATTCCACGCTAGTAATTTTCCAGTATGGAATGGGTTTTCTATAACTTCAAACCTTATATTGATATAAATTCGTCTCATGGGCAAAGTATATATTCCCTTGCCGATCCCGCTGATTTAAAATCGCTTTGTCGTGAAGAATCTCCCAGTCACCTGTTGTTCTATTAAAACGAAACAATTTCCCAAATAGAGACCCTACTAGCATTCCATCGTTATCTAAAAAAAGAGTACCTCCTCTGTAAAAATGAGTCGCTTGTTCCCAATCATAATCAAGTATTTGGACTTTCTGGATACAATATTGCTGTTCAACATCATATTGGAATAAATAGCCTCCTGATAAGCCCCAAAGTTCGCCTTTTTCATCAAAATAAAGGGCAGAAATGGCCTTTTCCGCTGGAAGCGGCGTAGTTTCCCATAGTAATTGCTTTCTTGCTGTATCCCATGCAAAGAGTCTAGCCTCTTGCTCTGTCGGTTCTTTACCAAGTCCACCCCAAATGGAAGTGCCTCCATAAATTATTCCATTTTGATAAGCGAGTACAATAATGCTTTGATTCGGAATGATATTCACATAGGCCTCATACTCTTCTGTAATTGGGTCATAAAGTGTTAGCGCTCCACCTAGCACTCCGTAATCAGGCACCGTCCCAATCGCCACCTTTTCACCTGCTGATACTATAGCAAATGGCCGATCTTGTTTTAGATGATCTAAAGAGAATAGAAAACGCGGATTTTCCCCATCTACCCACGGCTGACTAGGCTCATATTCAAAAATTCTAGCCTTCGTATAAACACCCATATAAATTCTATCTTTATGAGTTACCATGCCTTCAATTTGACCAACACCTGGGTATTCCGTAAACTGGTTTTCACGATAATCGAACTTAGCAAACCCACCGACCAAATAACCACCGATATAAAGATTCCCATCTGGTCCCTGTACAAGTGATTGGATCGAAATCGGTTGACCTTGAAGCTCAACAGGAACGATTTGAAATTCCTCCGTAATTGGGTCATATAACCAAAAGTCTCCATTTCGTTTTGCACTCGCTAAAAGCGTTCTCCCCTTCATCGTCACCCAGCCAAATCCCATTGCGAAGTCATTGATTGTCGCCTCTATCTTTTTTAGTGTTAATGAAGATAAATGATAAGAGTGTAAAATTCCATCTTTAATAAAATATACGCGCCCTTCACTATCAGGAGTCGATACGTCTAAACCGTCTGTTGAATCGATTTGATCGACCCACTCTTCCTTTTCCAAATCATAGATTAAAAGTTGATTGCTAGGTGTGACTCTTACAAACAAAAAAGAGTCTGCGACATTTGCATCATACACAAATGATTGATCTGTTACAGTTTTAGGGAACGGGATTTCCTTCTTTTCGAAAGTATTTATGTTCATTCTAATTAATTGAGCACTCTGTGAGCCTAAACCAATATAGAGATAAGGTGATGAGAAGGCAAGACTGCGCACATATTTTTGCCCATTTGCAATTTGCCCAAAACTTTTGAACTGATCTTTTTCCGGATCATACGAAAATACCTTCCCTCCAGGATACGTACCACCGAAGACTTGACCATTCTCTCCTGCTGCCAGGCGCCAAAAGTATGTTTCTCCCTCGATTGCGATCCCAAGATTGACGACCTCTTCATCCCCTGGAGTATACTGATATAAGTATCCGTCCCCTCCTATGTAAACCCTGCCATCAGTAGAAACGATGGTTCCCCATGAATGATTAGAACCCTCTACTTCCAATCGCCTTATACAAATCCCTTTAATAGGATCTATAATATGTAAAACGCAAGGATTTCCTGTTGAAACAGCATATATCCGCTCTTCGCCATTTTCTTTTCCGTAAGATGCTGCATAAACAGATACACCGTGAATCGGAGCACCTAAATGAATTGGATTCAATTCGTTCACATCCTTTCTCGCAATGATCATCCATTAATACGTTCTGTGCTAATGGCAAAATTCCTTCATAAAGTAAAAAACAAAACGAGGAACCGCCCTCGCTTTGTTTATAGTGGTTAGAAAAAGTCTGGAAAAAAAGTCAATTGCTTTGGAATAACTCTTTCTAATCGTCTTAATTCCTCTTCATTCCCCTGTATCAAGCCTATTTCCACTAATTCTGGAACTGTTTTATAGCCTAGCATTACTGTAGATAATGTGTTAATAGTGAGAGTAATCGTATGTTGGTCTTTCACAACTCCAGAAACTCTTCTTGAACTTTGGCCTGATAGCTCAAACAGTCCGTGATTCCATGGTGCATATTCATCCAACACATTCAATCGAATGGCATCACCATCACTAGCCCACGAATATTGTTTTAAATAGGAGACAACATCAACGATCCTCCCCATGAAGTTAGGGACGACTTCTATCTTAACTCGCGGGTTTTTCATAATAAATGGTAATGGCTCATGTACGGAAGTTACGATTTCAACTTTATCAACCATCGAATCGTGTTGACAAATAAAGTTCCACAATTCTCTTCGCGCTTGTTGATTTAAAACAATGAATTCCTTTACAATCATTTTATTATCTTGAACCTTCTTATAGAGCAAATATCCTTCGGGTCTATCATCATCAGAATAAAAAATCACCGGAATAGTATCAACTATAACTTGCTCTTTCCACCAGACATCATCACGTACAAGCATTCCTGTACTACGCCCTGCATATTTTTCATAAACAGCTTGCAGATCTTCATGCCATTCTCCTTTTTCAAAACGCTTCAAAGATCCTACTTTTTGATCATTTCGGAAAGTTAAGTCCCCTTTATCGATAATAAGAAACTTTTTATCTACAAATAACTCCCAGCCGAATTTCCGATAAAAATCAATAGAAAACGGATGAAGAAAGGCAAGCAACTGACCGTTTTCCTTCATAATTTCCAATGCCCGAGTAATAAGCTCTTTTACATGACCCTGTCTCCGATATTCGGGATAGGAAGAAACACTTGCTACACCTCCCATTTTTATCTTCCGACCATGTTGAAATATCTCATAGGGACGGATGTGTAATTTGGAGGCTAGCTTTTCGCTATCAAAAATCCCCAATATTTCGTGGCTCTCCATCCCCTTCAATACTTTTTCCCTTTCCTCTTTTGAAAGTTCATATTGAAAAGCATACATGGATAAGTTTATCGCTTCATTAAAATATTCTTTTGGAACAGTCGTAACATGCACAGATAAGTTCCCCTTCCTGATAAAATGATTTCTATAGAATAGCAGTGCGATCGAGAGTTTTCAACCTGCTATTTATATTTTCAAAAAACTCCATTATTAATAGTGACATAAGCCCGTCTAATTACAAATGAATCCCTCATGTTCCATAGTCTGCATGAGGGATTCGTTTATTAGTTAAACAAAATTCGTATCCCCGTCTTATCATCGGATTTTTTAAAACGAGGGTATTGTTGGCATTCGGGATCTGAATCTTCCAAGTTAATCAGCCAGTCGGCGTATCCCTTGAGGCCCTTTTCCTGAATATTATTGATTAGCAGCTTCCAACTATCACCACGGGAAGTGTCGCTAGTTAAAGCTTTAGGGAAAAATAAACCGTCAGAAATAATAAGCAATTCTTCAAGTAATATTCGATTGATTTTACCAGCTTCTATATAGTCTTTCACTTCTGGCTCGCCGCTTACGACTGAATAACCGTCCAACGTATTCATCATCTGTTTATTTTGCAAAATTAACGGTGTCACAAACTGCCTTAATTCTTTCTGGCTTCTCATTCCCCGCTCAATTCCAACTTTCCAAAGCTCCATCGTCTTCTGATCGATATGATGAACTTGGTCGCGAGTAATTAGACGAATATCCCCATCCTTATACTTAGCTAATATCATGCAGTCCCCTATTTGCACAAACTCAATATGATGTTCACCGATTCTGATTAAAGCTAAGCCCGCAGTCCAAAGGTCTTCCTTTTGTTCTACGTCTACACCATTTTTAATCATTGAGTCTTTCAGTAAAGCATTTGCTTGTAATACTATTTCCGTTAAAGGTGTCGATCTTATCGATGAGTTAGCCTGGTCTTCTATGTAATTTTTAATTAAATTTGCGGCCAAATAACCACCTGTTTCTCCATTAGGGCCAGTGAACGGTTTGAGCGAAGTAGCTCCGTCAATTACACCGTATAATTGAACTTTCTCGTTCATGACTAAGGCATCCTCATTCAATGGGTTGCTACCTTGTATGGATAACTTTTCAATCCTCAAATCACTTCTACCTCCTTAACACCTGTTCTAATTCATATACTATTTAATCCCTTCAACAATCTCTACAAACTTCGTAGCTGCTCGTGAAAGAGCTACACCTTTAAGGGAGCAGACGCCGATACTTCTTTTTGGAATAGGCTCTTTGAGTGGAACTTCATATAAAATACCTTTTTCTAGATAGCCTTCAGAGAACTGTTCTGTCACACAGGCAATTCCTAAATTGATTTTTGCAAATTCCAACAATAAATCATGTGATCCGAGTTCAAATTCTGGTTCAAGTTGAATTCCCTTCCCATGTAAAAACTCCTCCACAAATTTTCGTGATATCGTGTTTGGTTCGAGGAAAATGAGGGGAAGTTTCACTAAATCATGAAAGCTAATAGGCTTTTGGAAAAGCCTTCTAAACTTTTCTCCACATACAAATATATCTTGGATGTCGAAACAAGGTCTTAATTCAATGGCCGGGTCATCAACAGGAAGATTACAAATGGCAATGTCGACCTTTCCCGATTTTAGAAGAGAACATATTTCGAGCGTCGTTCCATTCACAATCTTAAACTTAATATTGGGATATTGATTATGAAAGTACTCAAGTGATGGTAATAAAAAATAACGGGAAATTGTGTCTCCAACTCCAATCTTTAGTTCCCCCGCTGTTAAATTTTTAAACTCTAAAATTTTTTCTTCCCCAACTTCAAGTAAATTAATTGCTGAATGGGCATACTCGAAAAGAAGTTTTCCTTCATCCGTTAATGTAACACCTTTCGGGGTACGATTAAACAGACGTGTGTCTAACTCCCTTTCTAACTGCCTAATCGCTTGGCTGACGGCTGGTTGTGTCATAAAAAGTTCCTTAGCAGCTTTAGATATGCTTTCATTATTAGCAACGGTACAAAAAACTTTATATAAATCTAACTTACTTATCATATAACCACACCTTATACCTACTATTAATTATATTAATTTTACTTATACCACAATGTCATTGTATAGTACAGATAAAGACCGATACCATATAAGGAGCGATTCATATGGAAAGAGTTGTTGGAACAGTTGTTAGAGGATTACGTTGCCCGATTATTAATGAAGGTGACAAAATTGAGGAAATTGTTGTTGACAGCGTATTGAAAGCTGCAGAAGTAGAAGGATTTCAGATTCATGATAAGGATATTGTTTCAATTACAGAATCAATTGTGGCTCGCGCTCAAGGCAATTATGCGACAATTGACCAAATCGCTACAGATATTAATACAAAATTCGGCGAAGAAGTCATTGGTGTCACTTTTCCAATTTTAAGCCGAAATCGTTTTGCTAATTGCCTCCGTGGTATTGCCAAAGGAGCAAAAAAAGTCATTTTAATGTTAAGCTATCCATCTGATGAAGTTGGTAATCATTTAGTCGATATCGATTTGCTTGACGAAAAAGGGATTAATCCTTGGACAGATGTATTAACAGAAAAGCAATTTCGTGATCATTTTGGTTATATTAAACATACCTTTACAGGTGTTGATTATATTGAATACTATAAATCATTAATTGAAGAGTTTGGAACAGAGTGTGAAGTGATCTTCTCAAATAATCCAAAGACAATCTTGGAATACACGAAGCATGTACTTACATGTGATATCCATACGCGAGAAAGAACTAAAAGAATTTTACAGGCAAATGGCGGGGAAAAAATTTATAGCTTAGATGATGTTCTATCCCAGTCCATTGATGGTAGCGGCTATAACGAGAACTACGGCTTACTTGGATCCAATAAAGCAACAGAGGATGCAATAAAGCTTTTCCCGCGAGAATGTCAGCCTATTGTTGATAAAATTCAAGAAACCTTGAGAGAAAAGACTAGTAAAAATGTTGAAGTTATGATTTATGGAGATGGGGCATTTAAAGATCCTGTCGGTAAAATTTGGGAACTCGCTGATCCAGTTGTTTCACCAGCATACACATCTGGACTGAATGGAACACCAAATGAAGTGAAATTAAAATACCTAGCTGATAATAACTTTGCAGACCTAAGAGGCGAAGAATTACAGAAGGCTATTTCAAAATACATTGATAATAAAGGAGAAGACCTCGTTGGTGCGATGGAAGCCCAAGGAACAACTCCAAGAAAACTAACAGACTTAATCGGTTCTCTGTCTGATTTAACGTCTGGCAGTGGTGATAAAGGAACGCCGATCGTCTTTATTCAAGGGTATTTTGATAACTATACGAAATAAATACATCGTAATAATCTTTGTCTGTGCGCTATGAGATGAATTCTCATAGCGCATTCTTCGTCTAAGTTGGTTTCTATGTGTCATACGATCGCTTCTCATGACTCTTCTACTGCAAAAAAGATGGACTCCTGCCGTGACAACTACTCTCATGACCCATTCCCCGTTCTTTTCACGAGCTTCGGGACTTGAGAGCACCTCTCATAGCCCATCCCTCGTTCTTTTCCGCAGGCTTCGGACTTAAGATCATTTTCCCCTGGCTTGCACTTAAATTTTCCGACTGGATACCCTCATTTTTCTACTACATTCACCCTTTCGACAAAACCAGACACAAATCGCCAATTTCCTATTTGACCTTCCCCCAATAAACTTATAGAATTCCTTTATACCAATTCAAGAAAATGAGGTTTATCTTGTGAAAAACGATTTATTTCGAAAGAAAAGTCTTCATACATTATTAGATAAAAGTAACCATATCCAACTTGAACAAACGTTAAGCGGATTTGACTTAATATTACTTGGGGTTGGAGCCATTATTGGAACAGGAATATTTATCCTTCCTGGAACAGTTGCCGCAAGTCATTCTGGACCCTCTATTATTTTTTCCTTTATCATTGCTGCGATTGTCTGTACATTAGCAGGTATGTGTTACTCCGAGTTTTCCTCATCAGTACCAGTAACAGGTAGTGCATACACTTATGGATATGTTGTATTTGGCGAACTTATCGCTTGGTTAGTCGGCTGGGCATTAGTACTAGAGTATGGTTTAGCGGTTGCTTCTGTTGCTACTGGATGGTCTTCCTATTTAGCTGCTTTACTAGAAGGATTTCACCTCACTCTTCCAAAGGCCATTTCCGGACCCTTTAACTCACAAAATGGAACATATATAAACGGGCCAGCTGTTTTTATTGTAATGGCGATTGCCCTTTTATTAATGCGCGGAGTACAAGAATCTGCGAAGTTAAATAAGATTATGGTCTTTCTTAAAGTGGGAGTTATTCTTGTCTTCATTGCTGTCGGCGTTTTCTATGTTGAGCCTCCGAATTGGCAACCTTTTATGCCATTCGGAATACAAGGAATCATGAGCGGAGCAGCCGTTGTATTCTTTGCTTATCTTGGATTCGATGCTGTTTCATCTGCAGCAGAAGAAGTAAAAAATCCACAACGCAATATGCCTATCGGGATCATCGGGTCATTATTCATTTGCACTATTCTCTACGTTACTGTTTCACTCATTTTGACTGGAATAGTTTCCTACACACAACTTAATGTTAATGATCCAGTTAGCTTTGCGATGCAGCTTATTAATCAAAATTGGGTAGCTGGTATTATTTCTCTAGGGGCTGTCGTCGGGATGACGACCGTCATACTTGTAATGTTGTACGGGGGGACTAGACTTCTTTACGCATTCGGGCGTGACGGATTACTTTCAAAAAAGTTTTGTGAGCTTCACCCCAAATATAAAACACCTGTAAAAAGCACTTGGATTTTGGCAACGCTAATCGCCTTCTGTGCTGGATTTATACCATTAGAAAATTTAGCGGAATTGGTTAATATGGGGACTTTACTTGCCTTTACGATCGTTTCGATTGGCATCCTCTTTTTACGGAAAAATAAGAGTGTCCCAAAAGGGAGTTTTAAAGTACCTTTCTATCCCGTTTTACCCGTTTGCTCTTTTCTATTATGTTTATTCTTAATGACACAGCTTTCCAAGCAAACATGGCTTGCCTGTGGTATTTGGTTCCTAATAGGATTATTCATATATTTTATTTATGGTAGAAAACATAGCTCGATGAATCATCAATAGTAAAATGAGCACACCCCGATACAATA
The DNA here is from genome assembly GCF_001375535.1 of Bacillus niameyensis. Classification (GTDB taxonomy): domain Bacteria; phylum Bacillota; class Bacilli; order Bacillales; family Bacillaceae_C; genus Lederbergia; species Lederbergia niameyensis. Next base: position 3,124,319 of record NZ_LN831197.1, on the reverse strand, counting down.
TAATAAAGGGGTTGGATACAAGCTTTTAACCACAACCAAAAGTAAGACCTAACAATATAGCTGATAATGAGGCTCACTGTTACCGCTATATCTAGCTTAGTCTCTTAGTCAAATGTTCTGAATCAATGATTCAGAACATTTTTTTACGAGGATAATTAAGATGCTTGCGTTATCTAATGAGCTTAGAATTTATATCGCATTATCAGCTGTAAAAATCCCAATGATTAAAACACCACTTTATTATTCTAAATATTTAATAGAGTTTAAATTTTAGCTGATAATTGCTTGGTTGATACTGTATAATAATCTGAAAGGGTTTTATTTAAACATTTGCATCACGAAAGGAGGGAAATAAGTGGTACCAGTCGTAAAAATGGACAGTGTAAGTAAATCTTTTGGAAGCGGTAACAAGAAGGTGGACATATTAAATGACATTCATCTTTACATTGAGCCTAATCAATTAGTGGCGCTTCGAGGTAGATCTGGATCGGGAAAAACAACATTGCTTAATTTAATCGGAGCTTTGGACCAGCCAACTGCTGGAGAAATATACATAGAAGGACAACCTATAAGTGAATACAACGAAAAACAACGGTCTGAATTACGTCGAACAAAAATAGGGTTCATATTTCAATCCTATGGGCTCGTACCGTTTATGACAGTGGAAGAAAATATTGAATTTGGTTTAAGGATTGCTAGTATTCCACGTCGTGATTGGAAAGTAAAAATAGAGGAAGCGCTCGAATTAGTCGGGCTCGCAAAAAGAAGTAAACACTATCCATATGAACTTTCCGGGGGAGAACAACAACGAGTTGCTATTTCAAGAGCCATTGCCGTAAGACCAATGCTTATTTTAGCCGATGAACCAACTGCTGAATTAGACAGTAAAACAGGATTTCGTATGATGGATGTCTTTCAAAAATTAGTCGATAGTCAGACGACGACTATTATTATGACATCACATGACCCGGTTATTTTAGAAATGATAGAACATGTTTATACATTGGAGGCACAAAACATTGTCTATGAAAAAAATGAGATCATTATCTAAATATGTATATGTTACATGTCTGCTAGGTGTTCTTACCATAACATCTATTCTTTTAAGCGGCTGTACTTTTCTTCCGAAAGAAGAACCTGTTCTCGCCCCGCCATTAACTGAACCAGCACAGTTAGATTATAAAACTGCAAAGGTAGAAAAAGGCGAGATCATCCATAGTGTAAAAGGAGTAGGTTCTGTCGTTCCGAAAAAGAATCAGGATTTGTACTATTCAAAGGATGGCGGGCGACTAAAAGACATTAACGTTGTAAAAGGAGACACAATTGAAAAAGGACAAATATTAGCAGAATTAGATACTGGTAATCTAGCCTTTGAAATTGAACAAGCAAAACTTGAATTAAAGAAAGCGGAAATTCGCTTACAACAAATGCAGAACGAGGAACAGCCTAATAAATATGCTATTGAGATCGGGAGATTAGATGTTCAAGGTTTAAAGAATCGCCTTGCATTTTTAAATAATCAACTGGCGGAAGCTAGAATTACTTCTCCTATTAATGGGATTGTTACTTTCGTAGCTGATATTCATCAAGGTGATATCGTACCAGCTTTTGAATCAATCTTCCAAGTAGCTGAGACAACAGAATTACAACTTCAATATCGTGCAAATGACGCTGCTGATATAGCGGACATTACGCTTGGCATGGAAGCCACTATTGAAGGGGACAAGGAAGAGTTAAAAGGTGAAGTCGTTCAAATTCCGAAATCGGTACCCGCAGATGTTGCTAAGAAGGACCCTGATTTTTATGGAAAAGCTATATTTATTGATATGGAGAATCCACCTGAAGATATGGCAGTAGGAAAGTCAATTGGATTTGAAATTATTACAGCTCAAAAGAAAGATGCTCTCATTATTCCTAAAAATGCACTGCGTTCCATCATTGGACGAAATTATGTGCAACTTATAGAAGATAACACAAAAAGAGAGATTGATATTAAAGTGGGGATTATCTCCTCTACACAAGTGGAAGTGTTAGAAGGACTTAAAGAAGGAGATACAGTCATCATTAAGTAGGGGGGGAATAGAGATCGCAATTATTAGGTTAATATTACGTAAAATGGTGAATAATCGCTGGTTAACTGGAAGTCTATTCCTCGGACTATTGATAGCCGTTTCGCTTGTTTCCAGTATTCCAATGTATACATCAGGGGTCATGCAAAAATTATTAATCAAAGAATTGGAAGATTATCAAATAAAAACGAGGGAATTTCCTGGGTTATTTTCATATTCCGACTCCTTCTCATCACCGAAAATTGAAAACCCAGCAGAATCCTTTTTAAAAGTAGAACAACTTAATAAAGAATTAACCGAAGATGTAGGACTTCCAATACTAGCTGAAAACATTTCGATTGGAACGGTTCCACTGAAGGTAATGTACCAAGATGAAGCAAGGCAAGAAGCGGAACGAACTCCAAGAGATACGAAACTAATTATGCTTACAGGTATTGAAGAACAAATTACTCTTGTAGACGGAAGATTTCCAAGCGAAGAGGAAGTTAATGGTGTTGTCGAAGTACTTGTTACAGAAGAAGCTTTGCAACAAAGAAACATGGTGCTTGGTACTCCTTTCATCGTTTACAACAAAGACCGTGAAGTAGAATTTGTCGTGAAACCAGTCGGAGCTTTCCAACAAAAGGCGGAAAATAGCCCATATTGGTCTCTTATCCCCAAAAGCTTAAGTGAAGATTTTATCGTGCACGAAAACTGGTTTAGAAATGAATTGTTATCAAAACATGAGGAATTACTTTGGATTGGGAGATTTAGTACAGCATTTGATTATCATCAAATTACGGACTCCTACTTTCCAACATTACTTGGATTATCCGGGAAAATTACACAGCAAATAGCAACTGTAAAAGAAACCGATGTTTTAGTTAACTTCCCAATTAACGGCATTTTAAAATCATACGAGAAAAAAGTAAAACAAATGACAACAATGCTTTGGTCGCTAAACGTCCCAGTCCTAATTATGCTAGCTCTTTATTTATATATGATTTCTCGTTTAATCGTCAGTCGTCAATTAAATGAAATTGCAGTGTTTTTTAGTCGGGGGGCAAGTAGATGGCAAATACTGTTGATCTACTTTATTGAAGCATTACTTTTAGGGTTAATCGCTTTAGGCCTTGGACCATTGATCGGATTACAGCTAGGTAAAATTCTAGGCGCCTCTAATGGTTTTTTAGAGTTTGTTCAAAGATCTTTATTACCTATTGAGCTTTCCAAAAAAGCCTATTTATATGGAGTATTAACGGTCATTACCTCCATCATTATGATTATGATCCCTGTATTTCGTGCTTCAGGACAAAGTATTGTTCATCATAAACAACGAATGGCTCGAAATGTTGGTAAAATGCAATGGACGATGATGATCTTCGAATTTGGTTTACTTGGATTCTCTGTATATGAGTTGGTCAAGTTCAACAATCAACGTGCAGAATTAATAGCCTTTAATATTGATAGCGCAGATTTAATGATGGATCCTAAATTATTTTTCTTACCAGCCTTATTTATTATTGGATTTGCCCTTGTCGCACTACGGATTTATCCGTGGATCTTAAAAGCACTTTTTAAGCTTGGAGAGAAGCTTTTGCCACTTCCATTATATAGCACATTTCTCCAAGTAAGCAGAGCTTCTAAACAGTATCAATTTTTGATGATGTTTTTAATTATGACAATCGGAATGGGCGTATTTAGTGCAAGTGCAGCGCGAACGATCAATACAAATTTGGAAGAACAGTTACTCTACAATAATGGGGCAGAGGTACGTTTGCAGCAAAGATGGACAAGTAATCTCCCTCCTCCATTACCACCTGGAATGGGGGGCCCAGAAGAGGAAACTAAAGAAGAGATGGAGATAGAGGAGGTTGTTTATACCGAACCGCCTTTTGATCCTATCGCTAATTTAAAACAAGTAGAGTCGACTGCTAAGGTTTTTAGAAAAAACCGTATTGATGTAATGGCAGGTGATCGATCGATTAGGCACGGACAATTAATGGCCATCGAAACGAAGGATTTTGGAGAAACTGCTTGGTTTAAGGAATCACTTTTACCACATCATTGGTACTATTATTTAAATTTGATATCTAAGGAACCAAGCGCCATATTGCTATCTAAACATACCGCTGATGAATTAAAGGTTGGACCAGGAGATACTGTTTCATTGAGCTGGAATGGATCCGATACAGGAGAATTCATAGTTTATGGGCTAGTAGATTATTGGCCAGCATTTAACCCATTAGAAAAAGATGCTGAAAGTAAAGAAAATGTTGCAGCTCTCATTGTGGCCAATTTACCATATGTACAAACGATGCTTGGTCTCGAACCATATGAAGTGTGGATGAAATTAAAACCTGGAAGTTCACGAGCAGAATTTTATAACGATATTGAAGAAGCGAAAATTCCTGTACAATTCATGAGTGACGTTGTTCCAAAAGTGACTGAGTTAAAAAACAGTGCGTTATTGCTTGGTGTGAATGGAGCAATGACACTAGGGTTTTTCATTTCACTATTAATCTCATTCATTGGCTTTCTCCTCTACTGGATATTGACAATGAAATCGCGAACATTACAATATGGAATCTTTCGCGCAATGGGGATTTCGCTTCCTAAAATTATTACGATGTTAATAACAGAACAAATATTTACATCTGGTATTGCATGTCTACTAGGGATGATTATAGGTGGGGTAACTAGTTTAATTTACGTACCTTTATTTAAATTATCTTTAAATATTGAGCAAATGATGCCACCTTTTGCTGCTGTTTCAGATGCATCAGATGAAACGAAAATTTATATATTTACAGCGATCATGCTCATCGTTGGTTCAGCAATCTTAATTGGATTTTTAAGGAAGATAAAAATAGATCAAGCGATAAAGCTAGGTGAAGATTGATGATAGATTGCCAAAACCTTATGAAAATCTATAAAATTGACGATGACCACGAAGTAATTGCCTTGCAAGGTCTCGACCTCCAAGTGGAGGACGGAGAGATGATGGGGATTATCGGCAGCAGTGGCAGTGGAAAATCAACTCTCCTAAATATGCTTGGGGGACTTGATAGACCAACAGCAGGAAAATTACTAATCGATGGGAAAGATTTACTAAGACTCTCAGATAAAGAACTAGTCAAATATAAATTAGAAACGGTAGGATTTGTTTGGCAAAACAATGCGAGAAACTTAATACCGTACCTATCTGCTGTGGAAAATGTTGAAATGCCAATGTTAATTAAAGGTCATCATAAACGCTCTCGGGCAAAAGAAATATTGGAAATGGTTGGGATGGGGCATCGGCTCCATAGTAAATTGGGGTCTCTTTCTGGTGGGGAACAGCAACGTGTCGCAATCGCAATATCACTTGCTAATAACCCAAGACTTATTCTTGCAGATGAGCCAACTGGAAGTGTCGATGTCAAAACGGCCGATTTAATTTTAGATGTTTTACGCAACTTAAACCGTGAACTTGGTGTAACCATTGTCATTGTTACCCATGATACCCAACTCACAAAGAAGATGGATCGAATTGTAGCAATTCGTGATGGCAAAACGTCAAGTGAAATTTTACGCCGATCCCACTTTCTACATGAAAATACCGACAGTGAAGAAAGTCTTCAAGAAGAAGAAACACATGTTGAACTAGCTGTTCTTGATAGTGCAAGGAGAGTTCAAATACCAGAGGAATATTTAGAAGCAATCGGTATAACTGATACAAATAAGGTAAGGATGGAAATGGAAGAAGATAAAATTATTATCGTCAATCCTAAATAAGGTATAAAGGACAGAGTCAGCTTCTTATAATGGAGGCTGGCTTTTTTCAGTGCGCATTACACAAATAAGCGAAGTATGCAAGGAAATTAAATACTGGGTAATCTTCATTTGAACTACTCGCCACTAAAGTAACAAGATTCCTGCGAACACCAGTGCATCCACCAGTTATCTTAGCAGGCTAACCCCGTAGTCCCTACGGTTCTCCGAAGCAAAACGTTTCTGCATCCTTCCATTGATTACGCCTACTCGCTTGGTTTTCGCATCTTCAGCAACAATAGAGATGGTCATGCTTACACATTTTACGCTACCAAGCCTTTCTGGTAGCAACCCTATATGTGTAGTTTTCAAAGAACGTTTTGATAAGGAAATTTTACCACAGGAACACATGTTTGTAAAGCGGTAAAGCAATTCATCCCATTTCTAAAGAAAGGGGTGTTCTTGACTAAATTCATAAAAATATAAAGAGAACCCTTTAATCCTACTCGGCAAAATAAAATTGATATTTGTTTCGTGTCATTAATATTTTGCCTTTTATATCGTTTTAAAATGATCCTTTCATGATTTCATTCGTCCACTTCATTGAGTCTTGATACATTTGAAATAACCTCTGTTTCCCAACACCTACCTTTTTGCATAGATATTCAATTTCATTCCAATCAGCCCTTTCAACGGCAATAATTAATTCAAAGATTTCAGAATAGGGGGTATTAACTCCTAATAAAGTTTCTCTAATATCTTGTTCTAATGGCAAAGATTTGAGCAATTGATTAAGCGGCTTTTTTAAAAGTGCATCGATAAGCGAAAGCATTCCGATGAGAAAATAACTTGAGCTTTCATTGCGTTTCCCTATTGCTAATGCAATTAACTCACTAATCTTTGCTCTAGTGAATGACAATTTAATGATTTCGTTTCCTATTGGATCCGATGTATTAGTAGTTTCTCGATAAGACAAAACATAAATCCATTTCTTCAATTCCTTTAACCCTAAAAAAAGAATCGCTTGTTTAATCGACTTAATTTGATAAATTGGGCCTATTACAGAAGAATTACTAAGTCTTAATAATTTATAAGAAAGAGATAAATCTGCCTCGATCATGGTCGTTATGTATTCAAAATCTGGCTCCTGTTTAGATAATTCATGCATAATAAGAAAAACATTTTGCTTTTGAATTGGAACATCACTTGTCGAGAGAATGACTGGTTTACTAAAAAAGTAGCCTTGAAAATAAGTATATCCATCTTTTAAACATTGTTCATATTCTGCTCTTGTTTCCACCTTCTCAGCCAAGAATACTAGATCATAAGATTTCAGTAAACGCATCATTTTTAATTGCTGATCACGCGGGGTAGCACGTATATCAACTTTAATAATATCTGCTAAACCAAGAAGTTTATAAAAATTGATATTTCCAGACTTCATTTCAAAATCATCTAACGCAATTGTAAACCCTTGCATTTTTAGCCTTTTGCAATTTTCTATAACCTGATCCGTAGGGTTTACTGTTTCTAATATTTCTATTACAATCATTTCCGGATGGAGATAGTCTGGGATGTTTAACTCTAGTAATTTTTCGGTAAAGTTAATAAAACAAGGCTTTCCTTCAGATAATTCCTCAAAACCGATTTGTAAAATACTGTTAATGACATTAGATGTAGCTTGTTCTCCCTCAATATCTGAAAATGTATTTTCCTCATTGCTTCTATATAATAATTCATAGGCATAAACCTTCTGTTCTGTATCCAAAATCGGTTGCCTTGCCACATAAATATCCAAGACCGTCACCCCTAATTGAATTTCAGCAAAGTGGGAACTAATGAAATGTTCTGTTTTTAAAACGTATAGGTCCATGTTACTATATTGACTGAAAATTGTCAGCATAAAAATTAGGTCTAAGTTGTTATATTTCCTTTTCCAATGCCCTTACTATACTTTTGCTATCCACTAACATATAGTTAGATTAGGTGATCATATGAATTCAAAATTATATGTAAAAAACGATAAATTAATTGCGGGAATGACGTTAAGAGATCATACAATGTTGGAAAACAATAATATGGCTCTTCATGCCTGTAAAAACGATGAACATGTTTTAAAAAATCGCAAAATGCTGGCAACCCTTTTGAATTGTGAGCTTGAAGATTTCGTCTGTGCTCAGCAAACACATAGTGCAAATTTCCATCGGGTGACATTGAACGATAGAGGCAGAGGTGCTAAACGAATGGATTCTGCCATACAAGACACAGATGCTTTATACACGTATGAACCGAATCTTTTATTATGTAGCTTTGCTGCCGACTGTGTCCCCGTAATTTTTTATAATGAGGTAAATGGGGTTATTGGTGTGATTCACTCTGGTTGGCAAGGGACTGTCAAGGAGATTTCCTTAAGGCTTTTCAACCATTTAATTCAAGTGGAACAATGTCCTTCAAGTAGGTTCCATGTTCAAATTGGTGCAGCGCTAAGCCAGGAGAAGTTTGAAGTGGATGAAGACGTATTTATGAAATACAAAGCACTTGGCTATGCAGATGATTACATCGATTACAATGAGCAAACGAATAAATACCATATTGATAATCAACAAACGGTAAAAAAACAATGCCTATTAGCAGGAATACCAGAGGGACAGATTTCCATTGATCCAATGTGTACGTTTAAAAGTCATGAAGGGTTCTCCTATCGCCAGGATAAACAATGTGGAAGACATTTGGCTTTCGTAATGAAAAAGGATTTATTTTCACAAACATGAGGGAAATTGAAAAAACGGTGGATAAATTAACGTTATCCACCGTTTGGAATGCAGGAATAATCAATCTTTTAATCCATTAAGCATATCCTCAAAAGCATTTTTGTTAATGCCTACTTTTGGCTCGCCATTTTCTAACGTACTATTGCTTTGTTTACTATTTACAGAAAACACATTCTTTATATCTGTAAATAGGGGTTCATCCTCTTGTATAGCTTTATTTGAAACTGTTTGATTTTCTACTTTAAATGATGATTGGTAAGCATATAGCGGCCTAATAAAGTTCTCATCTTCATATTCCTTTCCAAAGAAAAAATACCTATCTCCCGCTTCATAAATATATCCATTATCCATAATAAAAAGAACATCTTCATGCTTCGCTTTTTCAGCATTAGGATTTGGATCTTCTCTACCTTCAAGTTTTTCCTTTATAATTTCATTGGACATATATTCATTATAATTCATCTTCCCGCCTACAACCTGTATAGGTTTTCCGTTATATTCACCCTTATAAATGTGAACAACTTCTGGTATTACATTACTCAAGATACTTCCAGTTTGTTCCTCAATAAATGAATCTACAGTTTTCACTTTAAGTTCCAAAACAAGATCTGCATCAGAATATAACTCTTCAAAGGTTAAAGCGAGCGCGTTATATTCTGCAAGAGCTTCAATCACTAAACCTTCATGTTCTTCAACATTGTCTATGGATTTTTCTTTATCTACATTCTCTTCTATACTAGCTTTCTCTGTAGCTAATTTAGAATTTTCATTGTTAATACTTATATCACTTTTTTGTTGACAGCCATAAAAAAGTAACGCAACTGAAAAAGTGACAAAAAATAACATTTTATTAAATTTCATTATGATTCATCTCTCCCCTTTTAATTATTATTAATACTTTGCATTTATTCCATTAAGATCATCTCTCTGTGGTGTAGAAACGGCCCTATCGAAAGCTTCTTGACACATAACTGTATATGGCATTGTATTATTATCGTTAAGTCCCATCGTATGACCTATTTGTAGTAGTGCCTATTAATACTGGTTTGAAGAGTAAATTTACGATATTAACTTTCATGTTACTTTTTACAGTGGTTTTTAGTCCCTTCTCTTAATTAGTATACAATAATTGAAATACAATTCGAGTTAATTTGAATATTTATATAAATGAGTTAAATTAGCGAGTAACATTTATAGGATAGAAGATAAGAGCGGGGGAGTGTTTTAACATTTCCGAAAATTAAAAGGAAAAGGTAGACTCATTTCACTATACTAAGAGATCTTATAGGGACTCTCTTCTTAAACACACCTAAACCTATCAAACTATTCTAAACAAATTGGGTTAAAAATACGGTTAAATGGACTCCTAAAATAAACAGAAAGTGGGGGCAATGACATTAATGTAAAATGAAGTCAATCAAAAGGCTGAGGCGCAATTTAGTGCCCGTTAATGCAGGATAATTTCCACAAACATGGGAAAAATGAACCATGGAGGTGAGGATCATGCCAAGAAGAAAAAGAACTGGAAGTAATATGGAAGGGATGAATCCTGAAAAGGGATCAAACTTCGGTGCGAAAATTAGTGAAGAATTTGCCAACGAACCATTAACTGAAAAGCAAAAACAAAATAATAAAAAACGGAAAAAGAATCAATAACGAAGAAGGGCTTCCATGAGAGTTGTTAACAGTGAACTTTCATGAAAGCCTTCTTTTTAACTTTGATACCGTGATATATACCTATTTAACATTACAAATTCGGTACATTTAGGAGGTTATCCAAGGAAATCATATTGTTGTTTATTGAGAATACCTAGCATCAACAAACCTTCATTAATTTGTGCCGCGTTTTTATAAGCTTCTTTATCACCTAAAACTAGAATGACCGCTGAAGCACTATGAACCTTATATTGCCCGTTTGCAGCTTTTCTAATTTCCTCCTTTTTCTCTGGATTCGTAACTACAACATAATTTGTATGTTGAAGATTAAAAGCGGATGGACCCAATTTAACTAGTTCAAATATGGAGTCTAATTCTTCTTTCGTAATTGTATATTCTGGAAGAAAGTTACTTGCAGATCGCCTTTCTTTAACAAGTTGTGTAAATTCAGTCATAAACCCGATTCCCCCTTAATTAGTAAATCTCTATTTCGAGGCATTTACCAAAAAATATATCCAAACTATATTGACCTGCTCCCGTTAATGCAATACCGATTGCTACTGCCAAAAGAGTCAAGTTAAATTCATACCCATTGGATGTTGCCCATAAACCATTTGGAGCATGTACCTTTATAATTGCCATAATCATCGTTCCTGCAATTAAAATTCCGGCGAGCGGCGTAAATAATCCAAGAATGAATAGTAATCCACCGATGAACTCTGATATTCCAGCTATAAATGCCATAGGCACGCCTGGTCTAATACCGATTGACTCAAACCAACCAGCTGTCCCCTTTAAACCATGTCCTCCAAACCAACCAAACAATTTTTGACTACCGTGACCTATAAATAATATACCAACTATCAACCTAATGATAAGTAAACCTATATCTAACATTTTTTCCTCCTAAAGGTATCTTTGATTAAATTATCTCTAATTCGAGATAATCATAATACATATAATTTAATGTGTCAACCCCTCATTTAATAAATTCCCTAATCATGTAATCCATCCTTAAAAGGTTTATTTGATCGTTTTGATCATTACAAAGTCCGTCTGTTCTTCATCACCCATATAAAAAGAGTGGGCTCCGATTTGAACAAACCCCATTTTCTTATAAAAGCCAATAGCACTTTCATTATTTTCCCATACACCTAGCCAGATTTTGCTTTTATTACGTTCCTTCGCAATTTCCATAGCTTTATTTAGCAGATATTTACCAAGTCCATGTTTTTGAAAATTGGCCCTTACATATATCCTCTCAATTTCAAGTGATTCATTGCCCATTTCTTCAGACTGAGCATCATCCGTACTGACCTTTAAATATCCAGCAACTTCATTATTAAAATAAACCAAAAAGAATTGCGAAAAAATATTGGATAGTTCCTTTCCCAATTGTTTTAAGTTAAATGCCTTTTCCAAATAGGACTTCATATTTTCGGGTGAATTCTGATCTTTAAATGTAGCATTGAATGTTTCTATACTTATTTCTTGAAGTGTTTGTAAATCATCAAGTGTGCACTTTTTTATCCTTATAGTCATTTTGATTTGTCGCTCCTTCTCCATCATCAATAGTCTCTTTTGTTTCCCCTTTTTACATATTCCCAGTCTTTTTCAATATTTCCTCTTATTCTTTGCAGAAGGTTGAAAGTCATTTCAGCCTCTGTTTCGCAAAAACCATTTAAGGCGACGGTGTTGGAATAATCATTTTCTCTTTTTATAAATGGATACACACCTTTCGCTTTCTCTGTCGGAAATAGTTTTTTTATTTTCTTATTATGTGGGTCATCTCTCTTCTCAATAAAGTCATTCATTTCGAGTTTTTTTATAGCACGTGATGCTGTTGTTCGATCTACTTTTATCATCTCAGCTAACTTCTCTTGAATGATTCCTGGGTTTTCATATATTCGTACAAGGTACAAATACTGCCCTTTTGTAAGGTCATATTCTTTAAATTCTATATTACTAATAGAATCTAATGCCCTTGCGATCATTCCAATCTCACGAAGAATTTCCTTCATAATGAACTCCTTAACACGTATTTTTATTGCAAATGCAACAAAAAAATTATAATTTAACTTTGTTGCATTTGCAATAAAAAGTCGAGAAAGTTAAAAAGGACTGAATCACTATTGAATCCAGCCCAACGATAAAACTATTGATAATAAATTGATCTTCTATTTAATAATCCCAAAAACCCGAATTCAAATTAGAATGGAAAGGTATATTTTAATTAGTCTTTTCTAACGTCAACAACGCACAACACTCCACATGATACGTATGCGGAAATAAATCCACTGGTTGAACGCTTTCCAGTTTATATCCAAAAGGTATAAGTTCCTTTATATCTGTTGCAAATGTATCTGGGTTACAAGATACGTATACAATTCGTTCTGGCTGGGAGCGGCCAATTCTTCTCATTACCTTGCCGCCAGCGCCTGAACGTGGTGGATCAAGCAATAATAATTCTGGTTTACCAAATGTTTCATGCACTTGGTCGATACCGAGACGAGCATCCTTCGCAAGAAAGTATGTGTTTGTAATACCGTTATCGTCCGCATTTCTCTTCGCTGATTCAATCGATGTTTCCACAATTTCAATTCCAGCAAGTTCTTTCACACGGCTCGCAAATGGAAGCGAAAAGGTGCCAACCCCACAGAATAGATCAATCATCTTTTCCGTTTTCTTCGGTTGTCCCATTTCTATTGCAAGTTCAACCAATTTTTGCGCCTGCGTTGGGTTTGTTTGAAAAAATGTATCGAACCAAAGGCGATAGCGATAACCAAGCAGCTCGTCATAAATAAAGTCACGTCCTGATAAGACATGTGTTTTTTCCGCCTGAGTACGGTCTGCCCATTGGGTATTTTCCAGCCATATTAAGCTTTGAACTTGTGGGAATTTACCCTCAATCCGCTCAATGAGGCCTTTTACAGCAACTTCAAGATGATCTGTAGGTGCTTCCGTTGCAAAAAGGGCTAGCATCATCTCACCAGTCTCATAAGATTGGCGAACCATTAAATGGCGAAGCAATCCTTCATGCTTATCCTTATCATAGCCTTTTAATTTATAATCCTTAGCCCATTTCGCAACTTCCATTGTAGCCTCTACCATATCTTTACTAGCGATCAGGCAAGTTTCCAGCGAAATAATATTACGGAAATTCCCTTGCTCATGTAATCCAAGCTCGCCATCCGCGCTGAAAGTAAATTCCATTTTATTTCGATAGCGCCAAGGGTCATCCATGCCGATCGTATCTTGGACAAGATCTGGATCAAATCCTTGAGACTCAAGTGCTTGTTTCACATGATTCGTTTTTTGCCTTAATTGACCAGTATATTGCCAATGTTGCCAAACACAACCTCCGCATTTTTCAAAATGAGGGCAGTCTGGTTCCGTTCTTTCCGGACTCGCTTGTAAAATTTCATCTGGCTTTGCCTTCCATCTCCTAAGATGCGGCTTTTCCACAGTTACACGAACTTGTTCTCCAGGGATAGTATGAGGAATTGTCAGCTTTAACTTTTTCTTATTCCCTAGTTCATTTTCCCGCCAAACAACAGCTTGTCCTGCGCCTTTTGGATCTAATTGGCGGATATCTGTAATCATGGACTCTCCTTTTACATTCAACAATATTAGTTCCTCCCATTACCTTATCTAATCGCGATCTATAATAAAATATTTCTTTCATCATGATTTTTTCTGCATACTTACCTATTATAACGAATCCATATGGAAGTGAAAACAATTGGAAGATTTTAAGCCGGGGCTAGGCTGAACATTCTCTTATTCGAAAATAAAAACCTCCCTTTTAGAGAGGTTCGTGATCTATAAAGTTTTAATATCTACCAATAGTACCCATATGGATATGGTTGATAGTAGGGATAGCCAAATCCGTATGGTGGCCTAATTAAAGAACCAGCGGCAAGGCCTCCGAGAAAACCTCCTAACAATGGGGCAGCACCAAAGCCAAAACCAAAAGGCCGTCCATAGAAGGGACGTCCGAACCCAAATGGCCTACCGAAACCAAAAGGGATCAATCTCATATCATCATTAGGCACCCCATATCTTTGTATTGCACTGTATTGATCCATACCGCATCCTCCTTTTTTATCTTAAATATCTAAAATCCATTTATTCTATGCGCCCTTTTAGCACTTGGTTTATAAATGACCTATAAATGGGCTGGCTTCTTTAAACAGGAAATAGACCTACTTTTAATAATTGAAAGTAGGTCTATTTGCAAAATTGAATTCTTCCAATCTATATAATAACTAGCTCTTTTACCAATTCCTCGTACAATTCCTTATAGTGAGTAGCTGATGCGCGCCAGCTAAAATCGAGATACAATGCCCTATTCACTAACATCTTCCACTTATTAGGCTGGAAACGATACAACCAAACAGCACGCTCAACGGTGTAAAGCATGTCATGGGCATTATAATGAGTAAAGGAAAAGCCATATCCTTCATTCGTAAATTCATTATACGGGACAACAGAATCGCGCAATCCTCCTGTTTCTCTAACAAGAGGCAATGTGCCGTAGCGTAACGCGAGCAACTGCCCAATGCCACATGGCTCAAATTGAGAAGGCATTAAAAACAAATCAGAACTAGCATAGATTTGCCGCGCTAGAGCTTCATTAAAGCCATTTTGAAAAGATACGTTTTCAGGATATTGTGCTGCTAAATCTCTAAAGGCCTGCTCATATTTCTCATCTCCTGTGCCGAGCAGCACAAATTGAACTCCCATCCTCATCATTTCATGGAACACGTGAAGCACTAAATCTAGTCCCTTTTGCTCGACTAAGCGAGTGACCATCGACAATAGTGGTATCTCTCTATCTACAGGTAAACCCAGTGACTCCTGTAAAATTAGCTTATTCTCTGCCTTTCCTTCAAATTGACTATATTGAACAGGAATAAATGGATCTGTAGCTGGATCATACAAAGTGTCATCAATTCCATTCAAAATTCCTTTTAGCGTCTCTCCCTTTTCCCGTAACACCCCATCCAATTTTTCACCATAGTACGGGTCTTTAATTTCATCCGCATATGTGGGACTGACCGTTGTCACCAAATCTGAATAGGCAAGGCCAGCCTTTAAATAACTGACATTTCCGTAGAATTCCAAACCGTTAAGCTGATAATATAATTCACTTAAATCTAATAAGTCCGCTAATACTGATTTAGGATAAACACCTTGGTAACGCAAATTATGAATGGTAAATACTGTCTTTATATGTTGATAAAAAGGGTGGTTTTTATAATGGGCTTTTAATAGCACACAAATCGGGCCTGCTTGCCAGTCATGACAATGGATAATATCTGGCTTATCGCGTAAATGGGGCAAAGCCTCCAATACTGCTCTCGAATAAAAGGCAAAGCGCTCTCCATCATCGAAGAAACCGTAGCTCCCATGTCTTTTAAAATAATACTCATTGTCTAAAAAATAATAATCAATTCCATCAATCTCCATCATCTCGATACCACAGTATTGTAATCTCCAACCAACTGGAACTTTCACACTAGCTAAAAACGACATTTGCTGCTTATATTCAAACGGAAGGTCTTCATATTTTGGTAAAATAACACTTACTTTTACACCTTGCTCATCCAATGCTCTTGGCAGTGATCCGATGACATCTCCAAGTCCCCCTGTTTTAACAAAAGGTACACATTCAGAAGCTGCAAATAATACATTCATAACGTGCCTCCATTAAATCACTTCTGACTTTTTAATTATTTTAGGCTGCTGTTCACCTATTAGAATGGACTTCTCTTTAAATAGTGCTTGCTTATCGGAAATGACATGATCAAGATAAACATCTTCCTCAATTTCACCCTTTTGCATAATGATGCTATTTTTCACGACCGCTCCCTTTTTGATCTTTACACCTCTGAATAAAATACTATTTTCAACTGTACCTTGAATATCACAGCCATTAGCGATAAAAGCATTTGATACAGATGAGGTTGCTCCGTACTTAGCTGGAGCTTCATGCTTTACTTTCGTACAAATTTCCCATTGATCGTAGTAATGGGAACGTATAACTTCTGGATTTAAAAATTCCATATTACTCTCATAATAGCTTTCGATTGAATGAATGAAGGGCATATATCCCTGAAACGAATAACCTTTTACAAGTAAACTATCAAGATTAGCCTTAATCGCATCCTTTAAAAAATCATACTCCTGGTTTCGAAAACAACTCTCAACTAAGTTCATAAATAAGGATTTCTTCATTATGTATGTTTCCAAACATATAGGATCTCCTTCTTTAGGTGCAGTGTATAGTTCCATATTCATTAACCGTCCATCATCTTGAAATATACATTTATGGTAGATCGGCTTTTTTAGCTGTGATCCATTATAATCTTTATAAAGAACCGTTATATCGGCCTTACTTCTTTCATGTTCGCGAATAACATCCTGATAATCTACTTTCCCTACGTGATAACCCGGAGAAATGACGACAGTATCTGCGGATGACCGCTTTAAAACATCAAAATATTCATGGAAGGCCGAAATGTCTCCACATGCCGGTTCATCTGGCTGAGCAGGCGGAAGGACAAATAGACCGCCATGACTTCTATCTAAGTCCCACTCCTTTCCAGAACCGAGATGATCGAGAATCGAGCGGAATTTATTATTTGTAAAAACTGCTACCTGCTTTATGCCAGCATGCATATAATTAGACAAAGTAAAATCTATTAATCGATAACGCCCAGCAAATGGTACAGATGCCAAGCAACGGTTTGCCGTCAACTCTTTTAAAAATGGCTTTTCATTAATTAAATTGATAATGCCAAATACCTTCATTTCAAACGTCCTTTCCTTTAAAGGTGCACTCTTCAGACAAATTCCGACTACTGATAATGAGGAAAACGAGGTTCGCCACCGATTACCTTTTTCATATTTTCAGAGAGGCAATGCCAATTCCCGAACAATGAAATTTCATTTGTTAAAGCAGACGGTCCTATGATCGTACCATCCTCAATCACAGTATTAGATGCGATAATCGCCCTTTCAATTCTTACATTTTTACCGATTTTTACGTTTGGCATAATAACGGAATCTGTAATGACAGAGCCAGCCCCAATTTGCACGTCATAGGACACGACAGAATGCTGAATGTTTCCGTATATAAGTGAGCCTTCATTAACAAGTGATTGGGTAACTCGAGCTTCTTTGGAAATGTATTGAGGTGGATGGTTGGCATTCCCCGCATATATTTTCCAATAAGGATCATCCAATTTTAACCCGCTGCTGTCCTCAAGGAGATCCATATTTGCTTCCCACAGGCTTTCGACAGTGCCAACATCCTTCCAATAGCCATTAAACTGATAAGCATACAGTTTTCCTTGATCAGCTAGCATTTTTGGAATAATATCCTTGCCAAAATCATTGGAAGAAAGTTGATTCTCCTCATCCTCGAGTAAATAGCTTTTTAGCATTTTCCAATTAAATAAATAAACCCCCATCGAAGCAAGATTGCTTCTAGGAAAGGTTGGCTTTTCCTCAAAGTCTATTATTTTGCCTGAATCATTTGTATTCATGATCCCAAACCGAGTTGCTTCACTCCAAGGTACTCGAATTACGGCGATCGATGCATCTGCACCTTTTTCAATATGATAGTGAAGTAATCTCGTATAATCCATTTTGTATATATGATCGCCAGAGATCACTAGAACATGTTCTGGATCGTATTTATCAATGAACTGGATGTTTTGAAATACTGCATTAGCTGTGCCTTTATACCAATGTCCGCCATCTTTTGCCTTATATGGAGGAAGCACGGAAACTCCACCATAAGTTCGATCTAAGTCCCAGGCCCTTCCACCTTTAACATAATCGTTCAAAACATGAGGTTCATATTGTGTTAAAACTCCTACAGTATCAATGCCTGAATGAGTGCAATTGCTTAATGTAAAGTCAATAATTCGATATTTTCCGCCGAATGGAACGGCTGGCTTTGCGATTTCTGTTGTTAATTCATTTAGCCGCGTTCCTTGCCCGCCCGCAAGTAGCATAGCGATCCATTTTTTAGACATATTTAATACCACTCCTCCGTCTTTTTTTTGTTTGTTTCATCAATATAGTCATTCCAAGTGGGGGAACGGTAACCTTCATACTATAAGGTTGATTATGATAAGGCTCTTTATCCACTTTAATCGTTTTTGAATTAATTTGATTTGAACCTCCGTATATTCCGAGATCACTGTTAAAAACCTCAATGTAAGATCCGAGAGATGGGACACCAATCCGATATTGTTCGTAAACATTGACGCTAAAGTTACAAATGATGAGACAATAATCCCCTTTTCTCCTGCCCTTCCGCATAAATGTAATGACATTCTGTTTTGAATCATGCGGATCAATCCACTCAAATCCATCCTGTTCATGATCCACTCGCCATAAGCAACTTGTATTGTTATAAAATTGACTTAACGCTTTGAAATATATATGAAATTGACTGTGAGAATCGAAGTCTAAAAGATTCCAATCAAGCTCCTCTAAATCCTTCCATTCGTCAAATTGAGCCAATTCATTTCCCATAAACAACAGCTTTTTCCCTGGATGAGTGAAGAAGTAACCAATTAATAAGCGAAGCTGAGCAAACTTTTCCAGATAATCTCCTGGCATTTTATTGAGCAATGACCGTTTTCCGTGTACGACTTCATCATGCGAAAACGCCAAAACAAAGTTTTCGGAAAATGCGTAAAGGAAGGAAAAGGTCAATAACTGATGATGGTCAGACCGTTCTTCAAAACCCATTTTCATATATTTTAAGACGTCATTCGTCCAACCCATATTCCACTTATAATTAAATCCAAGCCCGCCGTTATAGGTTGGAGAGGTTACTAGTGGATAATCTGTTGCCTCTTCAGCCATCATCAAAACGTGCGGATACTTTTCAAAAACAACTTCGTTTAACTTTTTAATGAAAGCAATTGCTTCAATATTTTCTTCTCCTCCAAGATGATTTTTTATTAATTGCGCCCCAGCATTATCATGATTTAAATAAATCATGGAAGAGACTGCATCTATTCGAAACCCATCAATATGATATTTTTCTAACCAAAACAGAGCATTGGAAATAAGGAAACTTATAACTTCTGGCTTGCTGAAGTCAAAATTATAAGTACCCCAGTTTAATCGTTCAGCCCTTTCCGGATAAATTGGTTCATATAGAGGAGTTCCATCAAATCGACCTAGACCATGTGCGTCTTTACAAAAGTGAAGAGGAACCCAATCTAGAATGACACCTATTCCCTTTTGATGACAGCGGTCTACAAAATACATAAAATCCTCAGGAGTTCCGTAACGACTTGTCGCGGAATAGAATCCTGTAATTTGGTATCCCCATGATCGATCAAAAGGATGTTCCATTAGCGGCATACATTCAATATGGGTATATCCAAATGATTTTACATAATCAATCACCTCATCAGCTAATTCACGATAGGTATAAAAGTCTCCACCTTCCTTCCTTTTCCACGATCCGAGATGCAGTTCATAAATGAGCATAGGCTGGTGATAGTGATCACACGTTTTTCTACGCTTCATCCATTTTTCATCTTTCCATTTATATGTATCCAATTGATAAATGATCGAGGCTGTTTCTGGACGCTTTTCAGAGTAAAATGCATATGGGTCCGCTTTGAGCACAACTTCCTTTGTTGCCGTTTCAATCGCATATTTATAAAGCATTCCTTCTTTTAACCCTGGAATAAATAACGTCCATAATCCTGAATTACTCACACGATTCATCCTGTCATGTGAATGTTGCCACTCGTTAAAATCTCCAACTACTGATACGTTTAACGCATTGGGTGCCCAAACTATAAAGCGGACACCTTTTTTGCCATTCATATTCATGATATGAGCACCGAGCATTTTATAAGACTCGTAAAGGGTTCCCTCGTGAAAAAGATAGCGATCATACTCACTCGGGAGGATCTTTTCTAGTTTATCTACCATGACCTGCAACTCGACACCTCCACTATCTTATTTATTTACTTACAAAATTATTCATAATTTACAATTTGATTCTTTTTTAAATCATGTAATATTCATATTTCGGTGTGAAAAATGCGAATCCTTCGATGAAAAAACACTAGTTTTGTCAATTATTAGGGGGAGTGGATTTCTAGGCTTTGCCACCAACGTAGCAGATCAAAAAAACAGCATGTGAAATCTCTATTTCACATGCCGTTGTTAGGAAACGATCCTAATGTATTTGTTTTTGTTCCAGCTCCATAACACTTAAAAATAAATAAGAAAGTGAGACTGACCATGCGAGTGGTGTATTAACATTAGCGATATTTTTCCCACCAATATACAGTTCAGGAATCTCCCAGTTATCAGGAATATTTCGCATAGTTTTTTCTACATATGCTTCTGCTACTTCATCCATCCCTAGCTCTCGATAGCAAAGCCCTAACCACGGGAAGCCAAAGCACCATTCTGCTTCTCTTCCTTCATTGTAATATTGGTCGTGTTCATAACGAATACAGCCTCTTTCACGTTCAAGCCGGCTAGTTACACGATTAATAATTTGTAAGGCCATCTCTCGGTCAACGATGCGATACGGAAAGATTAAAGAAAGAAGAGCCAAGTCCACTTCCTTTGTCTCGCTTTCACATGGTAAAAGGCCCCGTAACGTTTCCTCACCTTTTTGAATTAGCTCCTCTTTTACATTCACAAGCATTCGAACAGCTCTTACCCCCGCTACACAGGCTCCTACGCTGGATGCATGCACTTCAATATTTTCTTCCCACATCCCGTTATCTTCCGCCTGCCAATATTGCAAGTTTTCGAGATATTCAACTAGCTTTTGAACGATTCGCAAATCAGATGAATCTCTAATTACCCTTTGCCCATGCCTGACACCTTCCCCTACTCCCCAAAGAAAAGCACCAATAGCATCGTTTTGGGCATGCCCCCATTCAACATGGATTTCCTCAAGTTCTGTCGAATATCGTGAGTGTATATACTCATATAAATAAACTGGTTTCTTTTCTATATGAATATCAATTTTCCATTCATAGCTTTTAAATAGGTCAAACAACGCATGGTAAGCTGCCTCATAACGTTCTGATCGCTTATATAAAAACGGCAATACCGTATAAAAAATATCTCGAATCCATACATAACTATAATCGTCTGAAAGGCTAGCCGTATACGCCCCGCTCGGGAGACGCATCTTATCCAACACGTGAACTGCTTTTTCCAAATTCATGTGAACAAGCACCTCCAATGAGTATTCATCTATTCTCATTGTTAACATTCCCGCCTTTTATAAACCTTCCCTTATACAATATTCACGAATGGACAAATGGTGATTGGTGCCTTGAGTGATCGGTGCCTGGCACACAGAAAAGCAGAAGGCAGCGTTTAGCGACGTACAAACTTCCTAGCTTCTGACGAGATAAGTGTTTGGTGCCAAGTGTTTGGTGCCTGGCACGACCCGAAATTTGTCGAAATAGTTCATGTTGACAAATAGGTTAGGAAAGTAATATCATTTAATTGAACAGTGGTCAAATTAGGAGGATGAAATGTCACCGCGTAAATCTGTACAGCAGGAATTAACTCGAGACATGATTATGGATGCAGCACGGGATTTATTTATTGAAAAGGGATATCAGCAAGTTTCAATGAGGCAAATTGCCAAGGTGTTAGGCTATAGTCATGGCGCTATTTATTACCATTATAAAAATAAAGCCGAATTGTTTTACGCATTAGTTGAGGAACATTTTAATATGCTTGAACTTGAGCTAAAACAAATTATGGAAGAATCATTAAAACCACATGAAAAATTACAAAGTATTTTACTTGGCTACATTAAATTTGGTCTTACCCACCAAAGTCATTACGAGATTATGTTTTTAATTAAAGATGAGGAAGTTCGCAATTTTATTAACCAAGGTCCTAATAATACGTATGAATTGTTTGCCAAAAGCGTCCAAAGCTTGTGCAACAAACAATTGACAGTCCAAGAGATTTGGTCGATCTTCCTCTCTTTACATGGCTTCGTCACTCATTATTTACGACATGTCGTAGGATTTGATGAAGTAAAATCGTTAGCACAGTTACATGTGGATTTCCTTTTGAAAAGTCTTTCTTTAAAAAGTAAAGTATGAGGCTTGTCCTCAGCTTACTTTTTTCTCTTAATTTGAACAGTGGTCAATAAAATAAAAAGGGGTTTTATAATGAAACATGCACTTGTATTAGGAGCTTCTGGAGGGATGGGATATTCCATCGTTCATGAGCTTGTGAATCGTGGAATTAAAGTCACCGCATTTGCACGTTCAGAGGAAAAGTTGCAAAAATTATTTAAAGGATTGAATTTAGTTACCATACAAAGTGGCGATATTTTTGATATGAACCAATTAGTTACTGCAGCAAGTCAGGTAGATATTATTTTCCAATCAGCTAATCTCCCTTATGAACAATGGAGTGAGAAACTGATTCCCTTTTATAAAAATGTCATTCAGACTGCGGAGGTAACCGGAGCTAAATTAGCCTTTGTAGAGAATATTTATGCCTATGGAAAATCCGCTAGTAAAAAAGTCACGGAAACAATGAAAAAAAACCCTCATACTAAAAAGGGGAAAATTCGCCTACAAGTTGAAGAGCTTGTAAAAAAGACGAATGTGGAAACGATCATTGCCCATTTTCCTGACTTTTACGGGCCAAACGCTGAAAATTCAATTTTACACTATACCTTGAAAAATGTTATTCAACATAAAACGGCATACTTTGTTGGTGACCAACGAATTGCTAGAGAATTTATTTATACACCAGATGGAGCAAAGGCTCTTGTCAATCTCGCTTTGGAAGATACAGCATACGGTCAAAATTGGAATATACCCGGTTATGACGTGATTACAGGCGATCAACTCGTAGCAATTTTGCGAAACTTGCTTGGGTATAAAAAGCCTGTTTTTACAGTTACAAAAGGAATGATTAAAATGTTAGGCTTGGCTAACCCTACCATGCGGGAAGTTGTGGAAATGTTCTATCTAAATGAGGAACCAGTTATTCTCAACGGGGCTAAATATGAAAAAGAAATTGGTCCCCTGCCCCGAACATCATATCAAGAAGGACTAAAACAAACCGTTCATTACATGGCAACTGGTACGTTTCAAAAGGCCTAATTATTCTCGCCCTCGTTTTTAGTGACAAAGTGGGATGGTTTCCCAGATACTTTCTCCATATAATAGCCTTTATATTGCTAAAAAGAGGTGCAAGCATGAAACTCAAACAACATTTTATTTTGTTTATCGTATTCGGTATGATTTTATTATCAGGATGCTCCTTAAGTTCTTCAAAAGATAAAGAGCCCGATAATGATACCAAAAAGCAAGAAGAAGCAGCTAATGGTCAAAATGAACAAGATCAAGAAGATACAGAGAAAAATGATACAGACGCGAACGAAGATGCGGCAAAAGACGATGAAAATGCAGCGAAAGATCAAGATGATGAAGCAAATAAAGATACAGATGATAGTAAATCCGATACAGAAAATGCAAATACGGACGCAAACACTACGTTTGAAGGAATTTCTTTTGCTCTTCCTGAAATTGCTGAACAAATTGATATTCCTGATCAAGGAATGCCAGCAGAAGCCTATATTCTTAACGAAGAAGACGGCACTAACTTTAATGTAATTGTTGAAACTTTACCAAGTGCATTAAGTTTAGATACTTACATTGAATTAGCAACAGCCCAAACTGGTTTCGATTATGAAAGTATAGAGAATTATAGTTCCAATGGTATGGAATGGAATGAAGCTATTAGTAAGAACGAAGGATACAAATTAAATCAAAGAACTTTCGTTGTCGACGATAAAGCTTATATTTTCTCTTTTGCTAGTTCTGATGGTAGCTATGATGAATTCCTACCTGTTTTTGAAGATATTACTAAATCCGTTGTCGTTAACGACTAATTAAATAATATAACGACTGTAGTCCTCTGCTCTTGAGCAGAGGACTATTTATATTTTGAGGACTTGGTAGAACTTCCAGTTAATCCCCACCTTATTCATGCGAATTATATGCTATAATAAAGGGATGGGCCAATTTTTATTTAGAAAGAAGGATTTATTTGAAACCAAAGTTATGGACGAAGCAATATATTTTAATTGTGAGTATGACTATTTTATTTTTCCTTAGTATGCAGTCCCTTTTAGGAGGCTTTCCTATTTATGTGGCTAATGTAACTCAAAATCCTGCTAGCGGTGGCTTAATGACAACTTCCTTTATGCTTGCGGCTGTTTTATCAAGGCCGTTTATAGGAGTCATGATGCCAAGAATAAATATGAAAAAATGGTTAGGAATATCTCTTTGTTTCACCATTTTAACAGTATTTTTTAGTTACTTTATCGAATCTCTTTCACTTTTAATAATCGCGAGAGTTTTGCAAGGGATCGGATTTGGATTCATCACCACTTTATTCGCGACATTCGCAACTAACCTAATTCCAATGTCTAGAATTGGTGAGGGGATCGGCTATTTCGGAATGTCTACAAGTATTGGGTCCACCATTGGGCCGATGATTGCCATTTCAATGATTCATTCCTTTTCTTTTCATTTAGTTATATGGGTATCCCTTATCATACTAAGTTTAGTTCTACTTGGAAGCCTCCTTGTAAAAAACACTATGCCCCCTTCGCAACCAACAAATAGTGAAGCCAAAAATTCCTTTATTCAATCAGCTTTTGATCGAAAAGCCTTTTTACCTTGTTTCCTAGTTATGCTATTTTACATTACCTTTGCTGGAGTTGTGAATTTCTTAGATGGCCTGGGAGACTCAACTGGCTTAGGCGGAAAAACATCAATTTTCTTCCTTGTCATTGCTGTGATGCTTGTTATAACCCGACCATTTTCTGGAGTCATCTTTGATCGATTAGGTCATAAATATCTTATATATCCCGCAGGCTTGGCAGCGATTGTAGGACTCATCCTTTTGGCCAAATTGGAAAACTTCTATACATTAATCATTGCGGGTATTTTTTATGGAATTGCCTATGGTGTCATGCAGCCTACTTTTCAAGCTTGGGCTGTTAGCCAAGTTCACCCAGACAAAAAGGCTACAGCCAATGCTATGTCTTTAAGCTTTATGGATTTAGGTCAAGCGATCGGCGCCTTAGCATTAGGTCAGGCTGTAGGTGTTATAGGATATAACTCCATGTATGGAATAGCTGCCTTGATGGCCGCCGTTATGCTTGTACTTTACTTTTCTATTCATATGGTCATGAATGTAAAACGTAAAAAAAGAGCTACGTTACTCAATTCTTTTCAAAAAGTAGAATCAAATTCGTAGAAGGACAAGAGGAAATCATTCTTGTCCTTCTTGTTTTTTATGGATAAAGCCTTGCGATAATCTACTCTAAAGGTCATGCTTCATACTTACTAATCTTTCAAAAAATTCAGCATTTTTATTGATGTTTTACCATTAATTGGATATTATGAGGTGGCATGTATCAAAACTCTATCTTTTATCAAGCATCTTAGATTTTATTTTCAGCTTATCATGATTATAAAAAAGATAGTCTTAGGAGGTGCTTGAAAGTTTAAAGTTAAGCCTCCCGCAAAATGGGAGAGTTGAAATAACTAAAAGATGAGGAGTAGATCAATGAATAAGGTAGCTTACCTGCGTATTTTGTCAGCAATTATGATTATTTTACTAGTTTTCCCTACATCCGCGTTACATAGTTTAGCCAATAGCCATCAAGAGGTAAATAAAAGTGTTCCTCCGCTGCTAATAACAGAAATTGTTCCGGATTCTACCGACATTGGAAATGCTGATGGATTTGAGTTTATTGAAATCTATAATAATACGAATCAAGTTTTAAACTTTCAGGATTACCAGATCATTTACCGATATCCGGTTGGTCCGGAAAATGACCTTTATTGGATACCAAAAACTAGGGATGTCGACATAAACCCTAAAGAAACCCTAGTTCTATGGATAGAAAACGCAGATAATTTAAATTCCACCGTTGAAGACTTCAATGCGAATTATGGGTCGAACTTAATTGAGGATGTAAATATAGTTAAAATGCCGGGTGGAATGTCTAACCAGCGGATGAGGGATATATTGATCCGTACGAATACGGGTGAAGAGATTGTTATGGCCCAATATAATAAAGCAACATGGGATGTCCAAGAAAATATGGGAATCTTTTATCAATACCCACAGGATGGATCTAATGAAATGGTAAAGGTAAGTGCGGGGGAAAAAGCGGCAACTCCGGGAATAGCAGAGCCTGAATTAGTACCAGTAGAACCAATCGATTTAGACCCTAACCTTACTCCAACCATTGAGAACAAAACTCCATCGTCTCAACCACTGGATCGTGTAGAGATTATTGCGAGTGGAAAAGATGATTTTCTTTTAAGCTCCATGACTTTGTATTATAAGGATGTTAATGCCACGGAATTTAATACGTTAAGTTTGCAACTTAATCCTGAAGACGGTCTTTATCATCATACTGTTCCCGTTCAAGATGTCTTAAAGACAGATGAACTAGAGTACTATCTAGAAGCATCTAATGGATTGAACATTGCTAAAACGGATATTTTTAAAATGCAAATCACCGAAGCAACAAGTACAGATATCCCCCCGCTGCTTATAACAGAAGTTGTACCAGATTCATCGAATTTGAATGGGGCAAACGCTTATGAGTATATTGAAGTTTTTAATAATACAGATCAGCCGATAAACTTCGGGAACTATCATATTCTTTATCGCTATCCTTCCGGTTCCCACGCCGTCTGGTTTGAAGGTTTAGACCATATTACTATTCAACCTGGTAAAGCTTTCGTGCTTTGGGTTGATAACGGCAAAAACTTAGAAGCAACAGTCGATGATTTTAATACAAACTATGGAACAGATCTCATAGAGAATATTGATATCGTAAAGGCCCCTGCTGGTGGCGGAATGGCGAACACGGCAGAACGTGACTTAGTGATTGCTACGAAAACAGGAGAAGAAATTGTCAGCGCCGGTTATTACAAGGGCGAAAAGGACGTATTTAAAAATATGGGAATCTTCTACCATTTCCCAATCGGCTCTAATCAAATGATTCATTATAAATTTGGAGAGCCTGCTACACCTGGCACAGCAGAGAGCGAACTTATTCCAAGTGAGCGCGTGGTCGTTAATCCAAATACAAGACCATCGATCACTAATAAGACAAAGGAAAAAATGGCTAAACCTGGAGAAAGTGTTGTTCTACTTGCAGATGCTCAAGATGATTTCTTAGTGACCAACATGAAAGTATTTTATAAACAAGCACAAGATCAAGAATATCAATCTATTACTTTAACAAAAAATGGACAAGACGGTTTATTTCATCACCCTGTCATACTTTCAGAAGATAGCCATGCTGGTAATTTAGAATACTACTTCGTCGCCTCTAATGGATTTGGCGAAACGGAAAGCGAGCATTTCCAAGTTACACTTGAAGTTGAAAATAAACCAGACAAACCAGAGCTTCAAGCTCCTGAAACTGGGGCAAGTGATATAGAGACCCAAGCCGAATTGAGTGTGAAAGCCTCTAATCGTGAAGGTGGAAAGTTGGATGTCCATTTTTATCAAGGCTGGTCTACTAACACGTCTAAACAAGAGCAAATTAAAGTTTTCTACGGTGCGGCAGATATTGAACCTCCTTCCAGCAGGGTTCCTGACGGAGAAGAGGAATTAACAGAAGAGGAATATCTTAAATTAAGGGCTATTAATAATGAAAAAATTACAACAGAATCTGAAGAGCAATTTCCCTATCATCGATTTGAAGTAACTCTTGATAAAGAAGCTCTTTCAGCTGATCAGGTCGAGCTTAAATGGCATGGCTCTTCACTTGAAGGGCGCAAGGTTAGTATGTATGCCTGGGATTATGAGGCCGTCCAATGGATACTAGTTGACAAACATATCGCTAAAACAGAAGAAGGCTTCAGTCTTATAGGGGAAGTAGCTGTCTCAAACTTTACTCGTGATGGAATGGTTAATATCCTTGTTCAAGACGAAATTCCACCAAGGGATGAGTATGACTACACGTTTGTATGGTTATCAGACACTCAATTTTATACGGAAGTATTCCCTGAATTATATGAGTCACAAGTTGATTGGATTGTTCAAAACAAAGAGGAAATGGATATCAAATACGTCTTCCACACTGGAGATATTGTTAATACGTATAACCAAATGTATCAGTGGGAATTTGCAGATCAGTATATGCAGAGATTAGAGGATGCTAATATCCCTTACGGTGTACTCGCTGGTAATCATGATGTCCAATTACAGCCAGAAATCGATTACGCCAATTATTACCGCTATTTTGGCGAAGATCGCTTTATCAATCAGCCATATTATGGAGAGTCTTACTTAAATAACCGAGGACACTATGATTTAATCTCCTCACACGGAACAGATTTCATCATGATCTATATGGGGTGGCAACCAACAACGGAAGGAATAGCATGGATGAATGAAGTTCTAGCGCAGTATCCTGATCGCTTTGCTATTTTAAACTTCCATGAATATTTACTTGCCAATGGGCAACGCTCAAACATTGCAGAAAGAGTTTATCAAGAAGTTATCCTTCCTAATGAAAATGTAAAAATGGTATTGGGCGGTCACTACCATGGAAGTATCCACCAAACTCGGATGATGGCTGAAGCAGATGAAAATCTTGTTCGTGTAGCAACAGAGCGAATTGATGATACGGGAGATGGGAAGCCAGATCGTGTCGTTCACCAATTGTTAGGGAACTTTCAAGACGCCCACCGTGGTGGCGACGGGTATATGAATGTAATGAATATTGATGTCAGCAACAATATGATTTACGTCAATACGTATTCACCTGAATTAGATTCTTATGATTTATTCCCGCCATATACACTTGAGCTAGATTTAACTCCAAAGAAGAAGAGTGTCTCGACAGATTTCTTCGAAGTTAATGTATATACGGAAAAGGAAATTGGCACAGTTAACAATGTAGAAAATGGCGATGATGCGACATTACTTTGGGAAAATCTTAATCCTGACCAAACATACTATTGGTTTACTACTGTTCAAAATGAAGCCGGGGAAGTCGCGGTATCAGACATGTGGCATTTTACAACAGCGAAAGCAGAAGATGAAATAGTTGAAATTAGTCTGATTCGCAGCTTAGTAGATGAATATATTCAATCTGGTGAAATTGAAGGCCCGCTCACTAATCAATTAGCTAATACAGCAAGACAGGCAGAACATCATTATCAAAAAGGAAATAAAAAACAAGCGAATAAATTTTTAGACAAGTTTATCGAAACTTTAAATAAGAAACAAATGCAAAAACACATCTCTCCTGAAGCAAAAGCCACACTCGTGCAAAAGACAAACCAATTGCTGGAGAAGTGGCAGAAGCTTTAAAGGAAACGATCATCACTCAAATGTTTGAGGGGTGATTTTTTATATTTAACATAAAGTACAACCTCATATATTTACCCCCTCATCGTTTAACTATTCTCCGTCCTTTCTGCATGATCATTTTCTTATTTAGCTAGTAGAGTAGTAAAAATATTTTAACAAAGGGGTTGACATGGATAATATTCCCAACTATTATTACTGATAATGATATTCATTCTCAATTAATATCATTATCACAAAATAAAAATCACTTTTATACAGGGGGGAATCTTTTTGAAAAAAGGCTTATATATTTTTTGCCTTGTTGCTTTAGCATTACTATCTGCATGCTCATCAAGCCCATCAGAAGCAGAACAGAGGAAAGAGCCTGAAGTGAACAAAACAGATGATACAAGTTCTAAGGAGACTAAAGAGCCAGATAAAACATATACGTTAGAAAATGATGGGGTAGATGAATCAGCCTATAAGGAAGCATTAA
Source organism: Bacillus niameyensis (assembly GCF_001375535.1). Classification (GTDB taxonomy): domain Bacteria; phylum Bacillota; class Bacilli; order Bacillales; family Bacillaceae_C; genus Lederbergia; species Lederbergia niameyensis. Next base: position 3,094,200 of record NZ_LN831197.1, on the reverse strand, counting down.
CACCATTTCCTACTGAGATACCAGAACGGATTATTACAACATCCGTCCCGATAACGGAAATGTTATATTTACTCGATATTACTCCAGTAGGTGTCCCTACATCTACAAATCCAATACCAAGTGAATTTGATGAAATTGATCGAATTGGTTCACCTATGCAACCCGATTTAGAAGTAGTGACAAGTCTCCAACCAGATCTCCTGATTGGTGCAAAATCTTTACAAAGTTCACTAGAAAAAAGTTTAGAAGGCATTGAGTTAGAAACGGCCTACTTAAAAACCGATTCTCTTGAGGACTTAAAACTTAGCTTCAAGGTTCTAGGAACATATTTTAATAAAACAGAGGAAATGAACTCAGTATTAAGTAAAATTTTGGATGAGGAAAACGAATTAGTTACAAAAGCTGAAGGCCAGGAATTACCGAGAGTCATGCTTATTATCGGAACTTCTGATTCATTTATGGTAATGAGTGAAAATTCATATTTAGGTAGTATTGTGAAAAGGGCAGGCGCGGATAATATAGCTACTTCTGTACTGAAAGTGGAAGATACGTATTCTCCAATCAATATGGAGGATGTGGCCGTTGCAGATCCCGACATCATTTTCGTACTAGCTTCTGGGGATCATGGGGCATCAGAGGATATGTTCAAAAAGGAAGTGGAAAGCAACGATATTTGGACTAAGCTCTCCGCTTATAAAAATGAGCAGATCCATATTCTAGAACATGACATATTCGGTGTTACTTCTATTATGAATGTGGAGGAAGCTATGACACGAATAGCTGACTACCTTTACTAATATAGTTTGAGTAGATACAATCGGCGCTGATTGTATCTATTCAAACATCTGACAATCTCTGAAAATAGCATTCATGAATGAGGGTCTATAGATGACAGTTAAATCACGAAATGGAACAATCATCATTTTGACATTTTTATTAGCTTTTACAGCAGCCATTATAGCAATTGGTTTAGGCAGTGTGAAAATCCCGATTCCGGAGATATTCCAAACACTTTTCGGCTCATCCTCCACTTCTGTGAATGATACGATTATATTGGATATCCGCCTTCCTCGCGTCCTATTAGCGATGATTATTGGTGCAAATATTGCTGTTTCAGGTGCATTGTTGCAAGCCGTGATGGGGAATCCATTAGCAGACCCTGGATTGACAGGAGTAACAAGTGGAGCAGCCGTCTGTGTGCTAATCATCTTTCTCGTCGCACCCGAATATACGGAATTCATCCCACTTGCCGCCTTTTTAGGAGGTCTTATAGCCGCTACAATTGTCTATCTGCTTGCTTGGAAGAAGAATGGAATATCCCCGATTACGATTATTTTATCTGGTGTTGCGGTCAATGCCCTTTGCGGCGGGGGAATTGGTTACTTATCGATCCTGTATAGTGACCGCCTTCCCTCCGCTCTCCAATGGTTAAATGGAAGTTTGGCTGCTAAAGGAAATAATTCACTTTTTATGGTTTTACCGTACGCAATTATTGGCTGGTTTTTACTCATATTTGCGATACGGAAAGCAAATGTTATTCGTATGGGCGATCAAGTCGCAGCAAACCTTGGTGAAAATGTAAGTCGAATTCGCATTCTCTTATCTTTATTAGCTGTCTTTTTAACAGCTATTTCTGTCGCAGCTATTGGTATGATTGGATTTGTCGGCTTAGTAGTTCCCCATATTGCTAGATTATTAGTTGGGTCAAATTATAAATATTTATTACCAATGAGCATGGCGCTCGGTGCCTTAATCCTGCTTGTAGCGGATACGGGGGGACGAACATTATTCTCTCCATTGGAAATTCCAGCTGGAATCCTAATGTCTGTTATTGGGGCACCGTATTTTCTCTACCTGATGAGAAGGAGTGTATTTTAATATGATTACGGTTGATTCCATTTCGATTAGGTATGAAAAAAATGATATTATTCGCAACTTTTCATTCTCTGTTCAAAAGGGTGAAATCGTATCTATTATTGGACCTAATGGGTCAGGAAAATCGACATTATTAAAAGCCATTTCGAAGTTTATCCCCTACCATATGGGAAGCGTTAAGCTTGAAGGGATAGAGTTGAGATCGATAAAGTCTAAACAATTGGCCCGAACAATGTGTATGTTAAGTCAAAAAAATCAAACGCCAAGTGATATGAATGTCATCGATCTTGTCTCCTTTGGAAGATACCCACATAAAAAATGGCTTGAAAAATTAAATAACGACGATATGGACATCGTACATTGGGCACTTGAAAAGACACATTTATCAAATTATAAAGATCGATTAGTCAAATCATTATCAGGGGGTGAATCCCAGCGTGCCTGGATCGCTATGGCACTTGCTCAGCGTCCCAAAATTCTATTGTTGGATGAGCCAACAACTTATCTAGATATTTCTCATCAACATGAAGTTTTAGAACTTGTTCGGGAATTAAATCAGGAAATGGGCATGACTATCGTGATGGTCTTACACGACCTTAATCAGGCGTCTCGCTACAGTGATCAGGTTGTCGTTGTACAATCGGGGGAGAAAGTCATGCATGGTACACCCGAATTGGTCATGACAAGGGCAATGATAAAAGATGTTTATCAAATGAACGCTGAAGTCCAATATATTCCGTTAGAAAAAGGGCCAAGAATCCATCTGTTAAGTACAGCGAAATAAAAGCTATCAATCATATAACCTGGGAGTGTGTAGAATGAAAAAAACAATTGATTTAGAGAAACATAGAGATAAATATAGGCAGTTCAAAAAGGGTCGTAATACTCTCATTTTAAGCATGCTCGATGATGAAGGTAAGCCCTTTAGCAGCTGTGCCCCGTTTGTAGAAAAGGACGGAAAACTCTATGTATATATTAGCCGTGTCGCAGACCACTATCGCCTTTTGGAAAACAGTAAATTTGCAGATGCCCTCATCATAGCAGATGAAGCAACTACAAATAATAAATTTGCAACAGAACGAGCTCGTTGGAGTTGTATTCCGAAAAACATTGGTAATGATGGACATGAAGATATTTTTACATTGTTTAATGAAACTTGCGGTGAAAAGATGGTTGAGATGCTTCGTGGACTCGATTTCTCCTTATTTGAATTAACACCTTTACAAGGTCGTTATGTCGTTGGATTTGGACTTGCCTTTGACGTAGATTTAGATGGAAGTACATTCACTCATGTTGTCATCGATAAAGAAAAAGATGCTGTTAGAAAAGCATAATAATGGAGGATAGCAATGACTTACCATACTTTGTTACCTGTCTGGAGCGCCTTAAGAGAGCGATTCCAAAAGACGGTTGAAGGCTTACCTGAGGAAAGTTTAAACCTGCAAATAAGTAAAACAACGATTGGGGACTTACTTTATCATACTGCAGAAGTTGAGTATATGTTTGCTGAATGGTTTTTCGGAAAAAAATCACCGGGAGAATTAACAAGACCTACCGAAGGCATTGAAGAATATACGAGATTGCTAAAAGCCTCTAATGAACATTTCCTAAAAGCCATGGAGCAGCTTCCTGAGAATGACTGGCAAAAGAGTATAAACTCCCCGCTAGGAGCATCGACCCCATTAGAAGCAGTGGGAAGGCTTATGTATCATGCGGGTATCCATTCTGGACAAATATCACTTATTAAGAAAAGTGGCCATGAGCAAGAGAACTGATTAATTTGAGTAAAACGAGAACGACAGCTGCTTGCCTGCCGTTCTCCGTTTTTTTATATAATTTTAAGACTATATAAAGACTCGTTGTATCTCTCCGTTATACCCTTCAGGGAATTCAACATCAACTTCTATTGTAACAGGATGTGTTACCTTGATTACCATTTCATTTGAATCGCTAACATGCCATGCAACATCAATTTGACCTGCATCTGGAACTGGCACAGAGCCGCTTGCCCATTCTATCCCGCATGGCTGAGGTTGAACGATTACCTTCTTCCAACCCGGATCAACAGCTTTTACACCTAATAAAACTCTACCGAAAAAGTAAGCGGGAGCTGCAGACCAAGCATGGCAATGACTCCGGGTTAACATGTTAGGATTAGCTCGGTTAATTGGGGAATCAGGATACATTTCCCAACAAGTCGTTGCTCCATGATCAATCATTTGACCATAATTCATCCGTATATCATCTACCAATTGATCGTATTCCTCTAGTTTCTCCAATACTTCATAAAGAAAGAATGACATAAACGGACTACCAATTTTCACAAAATCCTCAGGAGGGTTGTGTATCATCTCCACCAACCGACCTTTTCTACTTCCTTTCGCCCCATCCGTCAAGTACGCAACTACTTGTGTTTGCATACTAAACCCTTTAGATTTCTGCCCATCAGTATAAATACAATCATGATAAGCTTGCTTATGTTCGCTCCATAAATGTGTATTAATAGCTGTTTCTAACTGCTGAGCCTTTTGCAAATAATGATCACTTTCATCCTCATGGCCAGTCATCATAGCAATCTTTGCATTTAGTCGTAAAATTTGCATAAAAAAGAAGTTTTGGTGACTCACAACACCATCATTAGGCTGCTCAATAGATGCCCAATCTAATAGATTCCAAGCCTTTATCTCAAATAGCCCTTTACTATTTATGTGTTGAAGATAATGATCAATTGTATGTTTAATATGTGGCCGCATTTCTTGCAGAAAATCTTGATCCCCCGTCTGTTGATAATGCTCGTAACAAGCAATTACCCAGAAAAATGTCCAATTTGGAATCACACTGTTCCAACCGCTAGGAACCTGATTCACATATAATGGCGTCTGGACATTGGATGGTGGGACAAGTTTCAAGCAACGCTCGACAATCTTTGAATCTCCAAACAAATAATTATGGATCAATGCCTCATTCCGACTATCCCCGACCCAGAATACTTGTTCATAAGCCGGGCAATCAACAAATGTATCTTCTAAACAGAGTCTTGTTGTATGTTTACTTATTTCCCAAATATCATTGAGCTTCGCATCTGAACTATGGAAATTGCCGATCTCCGCAATAGGGTAATTGCTTTGCAACATTTTAATCGAGTAAAATTTCACCGGTCTTGTTGCATGACGTATCGTCACCATCACATACCTTAGTCCTCGACGTACAGGGGAGTTATAAAATTGCCTTCCATTGCTTGTGACATATCGTAATGTATTATTTAGTCGAAACGTATGCTGGATATAATCATCTTTCATATATTCAAATCCATAAAAATCGATGATTGTTCCTTCAGAAGCGTCGATATCGAATTCAAGAAATCCGGACCATTCTTTCCCAAAATCAATGATCCATTCCGTATCATACCCTTCCTTCATTGGTACTTCGCCAGCATCCGCATGAGCGATAATCGCCCCTTGCAAGGAATGTGGTATCGGAATTGGATGAGACTCCTTCTTCCATACTGACAAACTAAATGGATCTTCTTCACTAACCAAATCTAAGGAAATGGGTTGAATCCATTGCTGATAATTCTGTAACTCAGCTACATTCTTAATTCCATTTTCCCGCAGCTTATTATAAATAGAATGTTGATGATCAAGATCTCTTTCGGGTTGATGATCAATGTGCACTTTTGCATCAAATGGACCAATAGCAATAAAAGGAGAAGAATCCCCATATGGTGATTTCATTGTAAAAGAAGCATCACAGGATATTCCCATCCCAAATGCCTCACCATGACTCCACCCGGATACATCCAATACAATCAGATGATCGCCTTTTTCAAGAAATACTTCCAGGTAGCGCTCAGGAGAAATCCCCGTAAAATCATCCCTTGAATAACGCTCTCCATCAATAAAAATATTCCCGAATTCCTGAACAAACCCTAATGTCACCTTGCTTGCATTTTCCATTTGCATCACCGTTGCAATCATCCCAAGATAACTCACAGGATTTGCATGATTGACACTGTCAGGAACCATATGATTCCGAAGATCCAACGCTGTAGTCCAATCATATGACTTTGTATAAGCAAGGGTCGCTACTTTTTTCGGATAGACGGGCTCTTCTGTTAAAAACGGGATATCCCTTGGCTTTAACATCGTCCATGGTTCCATCCCTATATCGCCAATTGCCTTCGCTTTCGACCAATCGCTATCATCATATTCTCTATCCGTCCATTCCCCAGCTAATAATCTAGCATCCATAGATTCTACGAAACCTTGTTGACAGGACATTCGCGGCGAACGAGGATCATAGCCAGGATGGGGTGTCGTTAACCAACTAGAATCAGTATAGATGGAGGTTGATTTCCCATTTTGGATGTCTAATTGAGCAAGAAGCCCGCCTCTTCCCCGAATATAATAGAAATTCGATACTCCATAATGCTGAACCAAAATGGCAATCGTGTTTTGCTTTCCTTTCTTTAACAAATGTCCGACTTCATAAGTATCATAGCGGAGTTCAAAGGGCCAAGAACGAACTGGTCCTCTTCCCACCTTTTGCCCGTTTATAAACAAAAGATATCTAGAGTCAGCGGTAATCTTAAATAGTGCCTGCTCATAATCTTCACCGCTCATTTCAAAAGACTTACGAAACAATCGCCATTCATTTCTGGGTGATTCCTTCTCTCCGCCCCAAATCCATTGTGCATTCCAATCATTATTCCCCATAAAGAGTAGAGCTCCCTTCTTCTCGTTCATCACTTATATACACAATCATTAAATGGTAGAAAACGCCTCCATTTAAACTTTTACAAATGTAGCATCGCGTTTTAGGAGTATTTTCTTCTCATATTCTTCTACGGCAGTCAGCCAATTTTCTTTTACCGGTACACCCATTTGTTCACAATAATAATCCCATATCGCCCCAAATGGATAGGTTTTAAACTCTTCCATGATAGCCAATCTTTTCGTATAATCCCCTTTTTCCTGCCATTCTTTTAATTGCTGGTGGGGCATTAGCAAAGCATAGAGTAAAGCTTTAATCATATTACGGGTACCAATCGTCCAAGCTGCAACACGATTAATGCTCGCATCGAAAAAATCAAGACCGATTAAAACATTGTCCAATGCATCATTCCTGACAATTTCTAAGGCAATTTCCTTTAATTCATCATCAAATGTAACAACATGATCACTGTCCCAGCGAACTGGCCTTGAAACATGAAGGGCTAGTTTCTCATTAAATAAAGCAAGTGCCGAAATTTTATTGGAAACCATTTCTGTCGGATGATAGTGTCCAGTATCCAATAAGCAAATTTTATTATTTGCTTGGGCGTACTGTAAATAAAATTCATGAGAACCAACGACAAATGCTTCAGACCCAATCCCGAATAATTTACTTTCCACCGAATCAAGATTGTATTTTCCACCAATTTCCACCGAGAAAATATCATCGAGGGCCTCCTTCAGGCGCTTCCGCGGTGTCAGACGATCACTTGGTATATCTTTATATCCATCAGGTATCCAAACATTTGTTAGACATGGTGTTCCTAGTTCCTTACCAAAATACTCGCCTATCTTTCTGCAAGCTTTACAATGATCTATCCAAAATTGACGAATTTCTCGGTTAGGATGAGATAATGTCAACCCATCTGCTGATTTCTCATGAGAAAATAAAGTAGGATTAAAATCAAGTCCAACTCGGTGCTGTTTCGCCCAGTCTACCCATTTTTGAAAATGCTTTGGCTCTAATTTATCGCGATCAACTGCGTCCCCATCTGTTTCAGCATAAATAGCATGCAGATTTATACGATGTTTCCCTGGAATGAGGGAGAGCGCCTTCTCAAGATCAGCACGAAGCTCTTCAGGAGTTCTCGCTTTTCCTGGATAATTACCAGTGACTTCAATCCCGCCTGACAATTCACTCTTGTTAACTTCAAAACCGCTAATATCATCCCCTTGCCAACAATGAATTGAAATTGGAATAGATTGCAATTTACCCAGTACATTTTCAACATCAATTCCCCAGCGTTCATATTCCTTTTTGGCCAATTCAAATGCATGGTTCTTCATCGAAATTCCTCCTGTATCAAGAATGAACAAATTTTTTCACTTCAAAAGAATGTTGGACAATTGACCTAGCTTCATTCAAATTACGGATCACACCTAATGCAATAAACTGGGCAATTAAGTTTCCAATGGCAGTCGCTTCAACAGGACCTGCATAAACAACCTTCCTCGTCCCATCAGCAATCAGTTGGTTAAGTAAATCATTTTGCGATCCGCCGCCAATAATATTCATTTGTTCAAAGGACGTTTCTAGAATTTCTTCTATTTCATCAATCGTTTGTAAATAACTATTAGCTAAACTATCAAAAATACATTTCGCGACTTCTCCAGCTGTATTTGGTATTTGTTGATTTGTTTCGCGGCAATAGTGTTGAATTTCCTGCACCATCTGTTGCGGTTTTAAAAACCTTGGATCATCCACATTAACGATTGAGTGAAAGTCCTTAACATGACGTGAAAATTCAACTAAATCAGCAAATGAATAGTGGTCATCATAATTTCGTCTGACCTCCTGAATCATCCAAAGCCCCATAATATTTTTTAAAAAGCGGAAACGACCATCCATTCCACCTTCATTCGTAAAGTTATAAGCTTTTGCTTTCGGTTTACAGATTGGTCTGTCATTCTCAATTCCCATTAAAGACCATGTACCAGAACTAAGATAAATCGTTTTCCCTATTTCCGGGATAGCCAAAACTGCTGACGCTGTATCATGGGTTGCAGGCAATATCACATTCATATCAAAGCCAAACTCCTGAACAAGTTCTGCTCTCAAGCCTCCCAACTTCGTTTTCGGATGCTGGATTGCAAGAAACATTTCTTCATTGAATCCTAGAGTACGGATTATTTCTTGATCCCACTCCTTTGTAGATGCATTCACTAGCTGTGTCGTTGTAGCATTCGTATATTCATTTATTTTTTTTCCTGTTAATAAAAAATGTAAATAATCTGGGATCATGAGAAAGGACTTTGCCTTTTTCATTACTTCTGGATTTGCTTTTTGTAAAGCAAATAATTGATAGATCGTATTAAATTGCAAAAACTGAATACCCGTTTTTTCATATAACTGATCTTTTGAAATTAAAAGGTCGACTTCCTCCATTACACCAACTGTTCTTGGATCTCGATAGGTAACGGCATCTGTCAGAAGCTCATCATTTTCATCTAATAAAACAAAATCGACTGCCCAGCTATCAATCCCGATGCTAACGGGTCTAATTTCTAATTCCTTACATTTGTGAATTCCCCTTTTTATTTCTTGAAAAAGATCTTCGATATCCCAGCAAAGCTGGCCAGAACTTTCTACCATTTGATTGTCAAACCTATGGACCTCATCTAATTTCAAATGGTTCTTTTCTACATGACCAAGCATCACTCGCCCACTAGAAGCCCCAAGATCAACAGCTAAACTATAACTCATGCTTCCTCCCTCCATATTATCGTGTAAATGCGGCTGGTACTCCTCCATCAACAGTTAGCATGCATCCCGTAGTCTTTTCCGACCTGGAAGAGGCGAAGAAAGCAATAGCTTCAGCCAAATCTTCTGGGAAAATATTAACCTGAAGCGTCGTTCGCTTTCGATAATATTCTTCTAGTTCGTTTGTTTCAATACCGTAAGCGGCTGCCCGTTCCTCTTTCCACTTTGAATCCCAAATAGCCGATCCTTGCAAAACAGCGTCAGGGAGAACGGAATTGACACGGATGCCAAGTTCCCCGCCTTCAGTAGCGATACATCTGGCAAGATGGACCTCAAGTGCTTTTGCCGAACTATATGCAGCCGCATTTTTTCCAGCATAAATTGAATTTTTCGAACCAACAAATACCATATTCCCACCTGTTCCTTGGGTTTGCATAAGTTTAAACGCTTCCCTCGCAACAAGAAAATAACCTGTCCCTAAAACATTTATATTCAAATTCCATTCCTTTAATGATGTTTCAACAAAAGGACTGGATGTTGCCAAACCAGCGTTATTGACGATAATGTCTACTCCTCCATAGGCGAGCGTTGTTTCAATGAATGCTTCCTGTACCTGCTCCTCGCTTGTGACATCCATCCTAATAGCGATCGCACAGCCATCTCCATATTTATTATTGAGCTCAGTCGCTACCTTTTGCGCCCCTTCTATATTTAAATCAGCCACTACTACATGAGCCCCATCCGAAGCAAGCCTACGGCAGGCAGCGCTTCCAATTCCCCCTGCTCCACCTGTTACAAAGGCTACCTTTCTTGAAAACTCGGATTCAGGCGGTGCTAATGATAGTTTATAAAGCTCTAATGGCCAATACTCAATTTGATAAGATTCTTCTTCATTGAGAGAAACAAAGTTTCCAACTGTTGTCGCACCTTTCATAACAGCAATAGCCCGTTGATATAGACCGCCACTGACATGTGCCATTGCCAAGCTTTTACCGACATTCACCATTCCGATACCGGGAACTAAAATAATCCGCGGAACAGGCTCAAACATTCGATCTCCTTCCACTTTATTTTTTTCAAAATAAGCCTGATATTCCTCCTTAAAGTGAGCAATACCTGTTTCGATCCTTTTTACTAACTCTTCAATATCCAAAGTGGCTGGATCCCAATCAATATATAAAGGTTTTCGTTTCGTATGAACTAAATGATCAGGACATGCTGCGCCAATTTGTGATAGTTTAAATGCATCACGGCTATTCACAAACTCCAATACATCGTCACCACGGTCATATGTAATAATCATTTGCTTTTCCTGACTTACAAGCCCGCGAATAACTGGCATGATCTTTGCAAGAATTCCCTTCCCACTCTCTTCAGATAGGGATTGATATTTTTGGCCCCCAAACAGTGTAGACGGATTACATTGAGCTTGAATATATTGTTCCGCTTCATTAATGACCGAGATCGTTCGTTCATAGCTTTCCTGAGCTGTCTCTCCCCAAACAACTAGTCCATGCTTCTCCATTAACACTAATTCCGCATCCGGGTTATTCGCAACACCTTCAGCGATCATTTTTGATAAAGTGAAGCCTGGGCGAATATACGGCACCCAGACAAAGCGGTCCCCATAAATCTCCCTTGCAAGCTCCTGACCATTGTCTGCACAACATATACTAATAATCGCATCTGGATGAGTATGATCAACATGTTTAAAAGGCAAAAAGGCATGAAGCAGTGTTTCGATGGATGGTCTCGGATGTCGGCTATCGATCATACAATGGGATAAGTATTCGACCATTTCTTCATCGGTCATTTCTTCCCTTTCGATAAGGGGCTTAATATCAGCCAATCGTAAGCCAGTAAAATGGTGCGCTTTCATTGTGGCTAGATCAGAACCGCTCCCTTTCACCCACATTACTTCAACTTCACGCCCGCGGAAATCTGTTTCAATTGTCTTCATCGATGTATTACCGCCACCCCAATTGCATACAGAGCGGTCGCATCCTAATAAATTTGAACGATATACAAGTTCATCTAAAGCTGAACGAATACTATTTGCCTTTTCTTCATTCCATAAATTTTGAACCATATTGTCCTCCCACTTATTTCAAATATTCCGTCTAATTAGGACACTTTTTAGCCCCTGACTATTTCGGTTATATCCAACGGTATGATTAATAATCACTACATTCTCCATCCACATCCACTTTTCCTGCCGTTGGTGGGCGTTACGTTCTCCTCCTAGTTCACTCATTGCCTCCATCGCTGATTCCTCAAATCGAACTCGCAATCTTGCCTTCTCCTCATAGCCTCCAAAATTCCAAACAGCTATTTAACTACAACCATTCAGCCCCGTTCTAAAATCGAGCAATACACTCCCATTTGTGAATTGCTCAATTTTGATGAATTAGGTTTTAAGTCTCGTCAGACTACTGTTAATCCCATTCATTTTTTATAACACCTTTAGTCCAACTGCCCCTGCAATGATACAAAATAAAAATAGAATTCGCCTCCATCCAGCAGACTCTTTGAAGAAAAGGATCCCGAGCAAAACAGCACCAGCTGCCCCTAAACCTGTCCAAATCGCATAAGCTGTTCCAAGCGGAATATCACGCATCGCAAGGGAAAGGAATAGAAAACCGCCACCAAAAGTGAAAATAATCATAAGCAACCAACCTAGCGATTTATTTCGTAAATATAAATTAATACACATAACACCAAATATTTCTCCGAAGCTTGCAATGACTAAATAAAGCCAGGCCAAGTTACTCCCCTCCTTTTGTAACTGTTTCTTGATCGCCTGTCGTCACCTTAATACCAATCACCCCAACAATAATCAAACCGATAAAGAAAACCTTCACCCAAGCGAACTCAGCGTGGAAAATGAGAAAATCAATTAAGACAATTGCTGCAGCTCCTGATCCTGTAAACACAGCATATACTGTTCCAGCTGGCAGTTTTTCACACGCCTTTATAATGAAATAAAAGCTAAGGATTATAACGATTCCAGTTCCAATCCATTCAATGGCCGAATCAGAATACTTTAAGCCAATTACCCAAAACACTTCAACAACCGCTGCTAAAAAGACATAAAGCCAAGCCAATTAGATTCCCCCCTTTATTCCAGCATTTTAGCACATTGCTTCCTTTATAGCTTTAAAGATCATTTCCTAATAAAACGGATATGACTCTTCACAAGCACTTTAATAAAATTCACTCCACTTTTCGTTCAATTGTTTATTTAACATACCTTCATGTTTAACAAGTATTTAGCGTAATATGGGGGATTATTAAGAATACACCGGGGTAGCTTCGTCTCAGGATGGATAATAACTACATAACTCCAATAAAGCTAAAATATCGCATGTGCTTCATGCCAATTTTTACGTTAGACTATTAAAGTATTCGAAAAATCCTAGTAAACTTCACCTATTCAATGTTTCTGTCTTACATTTATTCTTAATCGCTTATCAAAATGGTCATAGTTGATAACTACAAATTAAGTTATTAAGAATTTTGTATTTTTCCTCGAAGGTATTAGGTATAGCTAATTATGTTCAGTTAACACTTTTATAGGGTTATCTACAATTGCTTCTTTTAAAAAATCCTCTGAATTTTCGTTTTGCTTTTTTATATGTTCTCCAATCGAAGTAAAACCCTTTCTGAACAAATCAAAATTGGGAGTTGTTTAGTAAGTATGAAGAAAGCTTCAATCGTCTTTTACGTATCATTAGCAATCGTCGCAGGTCTTGTTATTATGGGAATCGCAATGCCCAAATCATTAGAAAGCATCACTAGCAGCGCACAAAATTTTATTACCAATTCATTTGGTTGGTATTACTTAATCTTAGTAGTGCTATTTGTAATCGTATGTATTTATTTATTTGTCAGTCCAATCGGTCGAATTAAGCTCGGTAAGCAAGAGGATAAGCCTGAGTTTTCAACACCAACTTGGATTTCAATGCTCTTTAGTGCAGGCATGGGAATTGGTTTAATATTTTATGGTGCTTATGAGCCGCTTAGTCACTATGCTATAAGTTCGCCTACAGGAGAAATTGGCACGACTCAAGGTGTCAAGGACGCACTGAGGTTTACCTTCTTCCATTATGGGATCCATGGATGGGCAATTTATGGGGTAGTTTCGTTGGCACTTGCTTACTTTACTTTTAGAAAAGGTGAATTAAGCTTAATTAGCAGAACATTGAGACCGCTTATTGGCAAACATGCTGATGGATTAGTCGGTAAAATAATTGATGTGATAGCTGTTGTTTCTACCGTTTTAGGTGTTGCCACATCACTTGGGTTTGGTGCCATGCAAATAAATGGAGGTCTATCCTACTTATTTGATGTACCAAGTAATTTTACAACCCAATCGGTCATTATTTTTGTTGTTACGATCCTATTTATGATATCTGCGTTAACTGGTTTGAGCAAAGGTATCAAAATTTTAAGTAATGTAAATATGGGCCTTGCTGCCGCCCTTTTCTTAGCAGTATTTATTTTAGGCTCATCCATTTTTACCTTAAATCTATTCGTTGATTCGGTAGGGGCTTATTTCCAAAACTTTATTAATATGGGTCTTCGAATTGCTCCATTCAACGAAGACATTCGAAGCTGGATTAATGATTGGACCATCTTTTACTGGGCGTGGTGGATTGCTTGGTCACCATTTGTAGGGGTATTTATCGCTAGAGTATCAAAAGGTAGAACTATTCGTGAATTTGTTTTTTGTGTTTTACTTATCCCAACATTAATTGGTTTCTTGTGGTTTTCGAATTTTGGAAGTGCAGCGATTACAACCGAAATGGCAGGATCAATTTCATTAACTAGTTTGTTACCAGAAGAGATCCTTTTCGGAGTCCTTGAAAATTTCCCATTTAGCTTACTACTATCCATTCTATCGATGATATTAGTTGGAACATTCTTTATTACATCTGCTGACTCAGGAACATTTGTCTTAGGTATGATGACAGCTAATGGAACGCTAAATCCAAGTAATAAAGTTAAGGTGATTTGGGGCGTCCTGCTTTCAATGACATCTGTTACTCTACTTTATTCAGGGGGCCTTCAAGCTCTGCAAAACACAATGATTATTGGAGCTCTTCCATTCTCTATTATAATAGCGTTAATGACATTTAGTTTAATCAAGGCATTAAATCAGGAAGCGAAAGAATTAGGAATTGGACAATTAAAGGTGAAAGAGGAAAAGGTCGGTAAACGAAGGAAAGAAAAAGCTTCGGAAGCTGTATAAATATTGTAGTTTAAAATCTTATTAGTGAGTAGAGTGGGATATATCTCGAGCGGGATTCGGATTTTATGAGCGAGTTTCGGATTTTATGAGCGAGTTTCGGATTTTATGAGCGAGTTTCGGATTTTATGAGCGAGTTTCGGATTTTATGAGCGAGTTTCGGATTTTATGAGCGAGTTTCGGATTTTATGAGCGAGTTTCGGATTTTATGAGCGAGTTTCGGATTTTATGAGCGAGTTTCGGATTTTATGAGCGAGTTTCGGATTTTATGAGCGAGTTTCGGATTTTATGAGCGAGTTTCGGATTTTATGAGCGAGTTTCGGATTTTATGAGCGAGTTTCGGATTTTATGAGCGAGTTTCGGATTTTATGAGCGAGTTTCGGATTTTATGAGCGAGTTTCGGATTTTATGAGCGAGTTTCGGATTTTATGAGCGAGTTTCGGATTTTATGAGCGAGTTTCGGATTTTATGAGCGAGTTTCGGATTTTATGAGCGAGTTTCGGATTTTATGAGCGAGTTTCGGATTTTATGAGCGAGTTTCGGATTTTATGAGCGAGTTTCGGATTTTATGAGCGAGTTTCGGATTTTATGAGCGAGTTTCGGATTTTATGAGCGAGTTTCGGATTTTATGAGCGAGTTTCGGATTTTATGAGCGAGTTTCGGATTTTATGAGCGAGTTTCGGATTTTATGAGCGAGTTTCGGATTTTATGAGCGAGTTTCGGATTTTATGAGCGAGTTTCGGATTTTATGAGCGAGTTTCGGATTTTATGAGCGAGTTTCGGATTTTATGAGCGAGTTTCGGATTTTATGAGCGAGTTTCGGATTTTATGAGCGAGTTTCGGATTTTATGAGCGAGTTTCGGATTTTATGAGCGAGTTTCGGATTTTATGAGCGAGTTTCGGATTTTATGAGCGAGTTTCGGATTTTATGAGCGAGTTTCGGATTTTATGAGCGAGTTTCGGATTTTATGAGCGAGTTTCGGATTTTATGAGCGAGTTTCGGATTTTATGAGCGAGTTTCGGATTTTATGAGCGAGTTTCGGATTTTATGAGCGAGTTTCGGATTTTATGAGCGAGTTTCGGATTTTATGAGCGAGTTTCGGATTTTATGAGCGAGTTTCGGATTTTATGAGCGAGTTTCGGATTTTATGAGCGAGTTTCGGATTTTATGAGCGAGTTTCGGATTTTATGAGCGAGTTTCGGATTTTATGAGCGAGTTTCGGATTTTATGAGCGAGTTTCGGATTTTATGAGCGAGTTTCGGATTTTATGAGCGAGTTTCGGATTTTATGAGCGAGTTTCGGATTTTATGAGCGAGTTTCGGATTTTATGAGCGAGTTTCGGATTTTATGAGCGAGTTTCGGATTTTATGAGCGAGTTTCGGATTTTATGAGCGAGTTTCGGATTTTATGAGCGAGTTTCGGATTTTATGAGCGAGTTTCGGATTTTATGAGCGAGTTTCGGATTTTATGAGCGAGTTTCGGATTTTATGAGCGAGTTTCGGATTTTATGAGCGAGTTTCGGATTTTATGAGCGAGTTTCGGATTTTATGAGCGAGTTTCGGATTTTATGAGCGAGTTTCGGATTTTATGAGCGAGTTTCGGATTTTATGAGCGAGTTTCGGATTTTATGAGCGAGTTTCGGATTTTATGAGCGAGTTTCGGATTTTATGAGCGAGTTTCGGATTTTATGAGCGAGTTTCGGATTTTATGAGCGAGTTTCGGATTTTATGAGCGAGTTTCGGATTTTATGAGCGAGTTTCGGATTTTATGAGCGAGTTTCGGATTTTATGAGCGAGTTTCGGATTTTATGAGCGAGTTTCGGATTTTATGAGCGAGTTTCGGATTTTATGAGCGAGAAAACGCCGTTCACCAAGTGAACGGCGTTTTCTCGTTTCAAAAAGGGATCATTGTATATGAATATCGGTAATCTTGATCCGCGTATTTCCTCTTTTTTATATTTCTTAAAATCCTTAGGGAAATTTCGCAAAAACAAACTTCATTATTGATTAGGTTGAAGGTAGGCTCCCCTTCAGTTTTTACTTTATCTCCGATAATTTAAATCGAACCCCCATAATATACGGTTTTGCCTCTGTTCCTAACCGCTCGACTTCCTCTTTATCAAAATACCCATAGGAATTTAAAAAGAAAGTACCGTCCTGCATTACAACAATTCCAGCATAGCCGCAGTCTCCCGATTTCCTTGATGGTGTGAAGTCTTCACCTAACAAGATTCGATACTCTCCTTCGCTTCCATTCACTAGATCTTCATATGTACCAACCCATGCAACCCAGTCTCCTGCCATCCAATCATCCTCTTCGATCTTCCCATCATTGTTGTAATCAAGGATGATTTCACGAAAAGAAATAAAGAGTCTGCCACTGATTGGGTCATAGGCTGCTTTATGACGCTCTCCATTTAAGGAACCAGGAAGTTCCCTTGGTTCTGTCCAATGATTTCCTTCATCTTTTGAAAAGGAAATCGTTGACTGATGCAGATGGGATTGACTTCTAGCTATTAAAACAAGCTCTTTTTCATCAGGTGAGCGGAAAATACACGCTTCACATAGTTGAACAGCAGCTTCAATATCGCGATAGTCCTTTAATAAAGACTCTGGTACACTCCACTGTTCCCTTCCATTTTCCGAAAAACTCAGGTACGTTTTATAATTGATAAATTGTTGATTGTGATAAACGCCTAACCATTTATCCAACCAATTCCCATTCTCATCCTTTAATCGCACTAGACTGGACATTGCGACAATCGTTTGGGTACCTTCATACCAAACTTTATAATCACTCCACGTTTCTCCTTGATTCGTAGAAAGAGATGTTTTCCAACCTTTAAACTGATCATCTCCCCATCCAGGGCCTCCTGAGATAGAAATAAGCTTTTGACGGCCATCATTAAAATCAAGTTTATAAATGGTAGGCGTTTCTCGTGAATCCTTCCATGTTTCGTTTGCAAACGTCCTTCCTTGCCAAGTCTTCCCTCCGTCATTACTTTTATTTAGCAATGCTTCCCCTAAACCGTGCCCTTTTGGATAGACTGTAAGAATCGTTTGGTCATCATCCAACAAGACCGAGTCTGGATGACCTAAATATTGCCCCTTTTCTCGATCAATAACGATTTGTTTATTTGGGTCGATTTTATAAGTATGTAATGTATTTTGGATACTCATCGTAAGCCTTCTTGTCATAGGATCCACCTTCCTTTCCTTTATATTTATTTGACAACTAAAAATAAATCCCTGCAAAAAAGACTATTGTTCAGGACAATAGCCTTTTTAGTCAAACTATAATACAAAATAATAAACAGAAAAGAAGTGGCACAAGCTGCCGGCAAGAATGAACAAATGGAAAATTTCATGGAAGCCTAAATGTTTCATTTCTAAAAATTTTGGTTTAAGCCCATAAATAACTCCGCCGATCGTATACAATATTCCGCCAAAGATAAGAAGGAATAATCCGCCAGGCCCTAAATTAGAACTTAAAGGAACAATCGCAATGACGATCACCCAACCTAGAGCAATATAAAGAACTGTAGAAAGCCATCTTGGACAATTGAACCAAACCATCTTAAATAAAATTCCACTTAGTGCAATAACCGCAACAATCGAAAACACAATCCAGCCCATTTTCCCTTTTAATGAAATTAGACAGAATGGCGCATAGGAGCCAGCAATTAAGGCAAATATCATCGAATGATCAAACCTTCGGAGAAAAGCGATAACCTTGTCCTTTGCAATGACTAAATGGTAGGTCGTTGAAGCCGAGTAAAGTAAAATCAAACTTACTCCAAACATAATAGCTGCACCTAATTGTAAGGCGGAGCCACCATTTAAAGAAACTTTTATAACCATCAAAATCAAACCAACTACCGAAAGAAGCGCCCCTGCCAAGTGAGATAATGCATTAAAAGGTTCTCGAATAAATTGTGTCATTTTAAATCCCCTTATCTCTTTACGTAGTTTCGATAACTACATACTATAATACACACATTACCTCTTGTAGTCAATGTTTACCTATCATTAGTTTTACGATAAAATAAGATTATTAAGAGTATAGATTGGTGGTACTTATTTTGAAAAATACCGATGAACTAATTGAAAGCTTAGCCTTAGACAATCATATATCCCTTGCTGATATTCCAAAAATGGATTTATATATCGATCAAGTCATTGAGCTTTTTGAGAATAGTTTTTGTGAATCCAAACGGAACGAAAAGGAAAAAATATTAACGAAGACTATGATCAATAATTACGCAAAAGGGAAACTCTTTTTCCCCGTTAGCAATAAAAAGTACTCCCGGGAACACATTATGTTAATTAGTCTTATTTATCAGCTTAAAGGTGCCTTATCAATTAATGATATTAAGGATTCACTTCGGGTACTAAATAAGGGAGTTTCTAGTTCAAAATTGGACTTGGAAGGATTTTATGAAGGCTACTTAGAGCTTTATTCAAAGATGATAGATACTTTTAAAGATGATCTCTTCCACAAAATGGAGGAAGTAAAAAAGGAAATGGGAAAGGTTGAGAGTAAAAACAATACAGAATTAGAGCGAACTTTATTAATTGCTTCCCTTGTCAGCACGAGTAACTTATATCGACGAGCAGCGGAGAAGTTAGTGGATGATATTTTAGATGAAGAGGGAAATGCGTAGAATAAAAACAAAAAGGAAGCCCAAAAGGGTCCATCAACGGCTTCCTTAGGCTCCTTTTTACTGAGCAGCTTCTTGATTTTCACATATTCAATTGGTCGCCGCTCCGGCATTTCGGCTGATGGTATCGTTGTCAATACTGTCTCTCTACATCCCCCTCTACGTTACCCTCAATATAAACTGTTGTATTTGTCGCGCAACTAATATCACCTATAATATCGCCACTAACCTCCAACTTGTTTGCTACGGAACAATCACCGTTAATATTTCCCTCTACAGATACTGTGTCAGCACTTACGTCACCTTGCACAGCTCCACTAATTGTTACTGAATTGCCCGACGCAATGTCTCCATTGGCATTTCCAAATATGTTTACCGTCGCCTGTGTTGCAACATCCCCATTAGCATCTCCAGATACATTCACTATTCCTTGTGATGCAATATCACCGTTAGCATCTCCATGTACCTGAACATCCCTGCAAGTTACTATATCGCCGTTTACAGTAGCAGCGACTTCTACCGACCCGCAACAAGTAATATCACTATCTACGTTTCCTTCAATAGCTAGAACAATTCTTTTAGACATCATTTCCGGGACCTCTTCTTCTTTCAATAAAACGCCGTCTTTTAGGAGCTGAACTTTATAGCCCTTCTCGTAGTTTCCTGAAATTCCCCTATCCTGGCCTTCTTTCTTTAACTCTGATTCAGATTCATAATTGTTTTCAGTTTTACTAAAAAGTCTATTAATTGGAACCTGTAAGACTTCTGCTAGTAACGGCAATGACATCACATCAGGTATCGTATCTCCCCGTTCCCATTGAGAAACAGCTTGATGGGTAACATTCATGTTTTCTGCTAATGCTGTTTGGGTCATACCTAAGTTTTTACGTAACATACAAATATTTATTCCTATGATATTTTCTCCCATTTTCGCGCTCATTTCTAAACCTCGATTCTTATAGTCGATGCATCGTGATCTCAGTATATCTAATCAACTATTCCTTTTCTATAAAGTCATTCTTGAATATATACAAATAACTTTGCAAGCATCACTTGCAAAGTAATCCAATTGACCAGTCGCTCCTAACCTTTTACGATTTCAACCATATCAAATTCCGATCACTTGCGAAGTTCGACACATTGTACAAGAGTAAAATTTCATCTAGTTCATTTTCCTGCAAATATTGCTTTAAACTTGCATGGTAATAACGTAAATCAATCACATGAATTTCTTCAAAATGATTGGCTAAAAATGGGATAAAGGAATGGGCGTAGGAATCTTTAATGACAGCAAGCTTTCGTCCATTTTTTACATGGGATTGGATCGTCATGAGGCTATGATTACCACTTAAAAATAACGAGTATTTATCCCTCTTTTCCAATGCACTCCAATCATAAAGTGAATCACTAGTTACTTGCTCATCCTTATAATGGACGAAATATGAGGTCGGAAATTCTGGAGTAAATACTTCAATTTGATCAGATTTTAGCTGATAGCCGAGTGCCTTAGAAGCATAGGTACCTAAAAAGTCATTGGAGACCGTTTCTATTTTAAACTCACTAATAGGATAAGGTTGATATCCCAGTGTTTTTCCAGCCTTCGAATAGGCATAATAAGCCCCTCTCATCGTCCAGTGATGATCGGTTTTGTAGTAGATCGGTTCTTTTTTATGGTCTAAAAGTGTCTGGCGGATATCTATTACTTCTACGCTTGAAGAAAGATTTTTTTCAATCGCTTCCGCCACCTTTTCTGGTGTATAAGCCGGCGCAAATTTAGGGAGATTTTCTCGGTAAATTTCCGCTGAGATCGGAGCAAGGAGCAATGTTACTGACCTCTCCGAATTAGAAAAACTAGAAACAAGCTCGAGATTTTGAATAAATTGATCTTCTAAGCTTGTTCGTTTTTCAAAGAGAAAATCACCCTTCCCAATATAAACTCCATTGATTTCCTTTTTTAGCAACAACTGTTCAGCCTTAGCTTTTATCGCCATCCAACTTGTTTTCCCGACAAATTGGTCAGATAAATACTCTTCATAATTGATCATATATTTCCCTGAGAATATGTTTTCTAAAGTTATCCTCGGCTTTTGAGTGAGAATTCTATTTTCCTGTTCAGAAAAGGTTATATCACTAGATAGAAAATTCCCTATCCCAATCAGGACAATAAAACCTATAAAAACTCCTACTAACCATTTATTTGAAGTAAACATTTTCCTTCTCCTTTAAAATCGGAAATATAGAAATGGATTGTATGATGCACCAGCCAAATAGGCTGTGGAAAATAATAAAATTACAAAATAAATGAATGCTTCTATAAATGTATTTCTCTGAACAATGTTCTCGATAAATTGTGGTCGTGGTAATGAGCCAACAAATGCAATAAAAAGTAGAATTGCATTCGCGAATAAAAGATAAAAAAACTTTGGATTAATTAAACCATTTTCTCCAATGCCAAACATGACACCGAGGAACTGCCAGCCCATCTTTATATCTTCAAAGACGAAGAAAACCCACCCGATTAAAATGAAGAAGGCAAAATAAAAATGCTGGAAAATCGGATGACAATAGTTTAATACTTTTTGCAAAAAGGCCCTTTCAAGAGAAATCAGAATACCAAAATATAGCCCCCATATAATAAAGTTCCAGCTTGCTCCATGCCAAAATCCCGTTAACATCCAGACGAGTAATAAATTCATATACATTCTTATCGGCCCTTTTCGATTTCCGCCTAAGGGAATGTATACATATTCTCGAAACCAGCTTCCTAACGTTATATGCCATCTTCTCCAAAATTCTGCAATGCTTCTTGATATATACGGATAATGGAAGTTTCTCGGGAATTCAAACCCAAACATTTTCCCTAACCCAATCGCCATATCAGAGTAACCACTAAAATCAAAATATATTTGAAAGGAAAAGGCAATTATACCTAGCCAAGCCATCGCCAATGTTAATTCTGACAATGCAGTACTTTCAACTTCAACCCATAGTAATCCAATATTATTCGCAAGCAACACCTTTTTCCCAAGTCCTTTTATAAAAAATCTTACGCCATCAGAAAATTGGGCGAAATTTATCATTCTTTCCTTCATTTGCGACTCTATTAATTCATATCGGACTATGGGACCAGCAATTAATTGCGGAAACAACGTAACATACATGGCAAAAGAGATAAAACTCCGTTGTGCAGTCACCCTGCCACGATAGACATCAATGATATAAGACATCGTTTGAAATGTATAAAAGGAGATTCCAATTGGAAGAGGTAAGTTCAAATAGGTAAGTTCAATGCCAAAGATTACATTTATATTTTCAATAAGAAAATTAGCATATTTAAAAAAAGCTAAAACTGCAATATTCACGATTAGCGAGGAAACTAAAAGCCATTTCGACTTTTGTGATCTCCTGTATTTCTCGATTAAGCGCCCTAGAATGTAATCCACTAATGCGGAAAAGAGAATTAAACAAATATAAACAGGTTCTCCCCACGCATAAAAGAATAGACTTACAATAAGTAGAACAATATTTTTCAACTTTTGGGGGCTAATAAAATAAATAGCTAATGTAGCTGGCAGAAAATAAAATAAAAAAAATAAACTGCTAAATACCATGTCCCAATCCACCTATGCCTAAAAGGAGTGCCCTACACCTCTAAAGATGTAAGGCCCATTACACACATCACTTCAATTTACTATCAAAAACCGCTTCAATTTTTTCGGGTTGATCATACGTTATATAAATTAAATAATTTCCCTTTGTTTTAATAATATTATTTTTTACCTTTTCATATTGATCAGGCAAATATTGTTCCCAAGTTTGTACTTGAGCATCAAGTTCACTTTCAAGTGCTTCTTTCAATGCTTGAACATTTGATGAATCCTTCGCCTGTAAAATAATAATTTCATCAGAATTTACATTCATCATAGCGGCTATAGCATAACCCGCTTCTAGTAGATTTTTATCAAGCTTAAGCTTATCAATGAAATACTCATCTTCAGGTTGAGGATCAGTTAAATTAACCTCTAGAAAACCTAATAATTGTCCATCAACGACTGGTTCATCAACACCATTAGCTTTAAGATCCTCAGCCATTGCATCTTTAATTTCGGTAACTAACTCGTCCAAAGATATATTGCTGTTTTGCCCCTTCCCACAAGCAGACATAGCTAAAAGTGTAAACAGTGTCAATGATAATAAAATTAATTTCTTCATCTTCTTTTCCCCTTTATTTTATCTATACAATCTATTTGACGAAAACAATTGAAAAGAGTTACAAAAAATGTTGATAAAGTGAAACCTGTTTACGATATAATAATTTTTGTAACTATCATGTTCTGCAGAATAGAGTAAAGGGGCGTAACAATGAAAGCATGGCAATACGCACTCGCTGTATTTTTCGGCGGATGCTGTTATGGAATATTATCAACTTTTGTTAAAATGGCTTACTCAGCGGGCTTCTCCATGGCAGAAGTTTCTGGAAGTCAGTATTTATTTGGAACACTTTTTATTTGGGTTTGTACATTATTCATTGGGAAACAAGTGCAAAAACTTTCCATTTTATCCTTTATAAAAGTTCTAATTTCGGGATTACCAATGGGTTTAACGGGAATTTTCTATTATCAATCTCTGCAAACAGTAGATGCTTCCCTAGCCATCATCTTCCTTTTCCAATTTGTTTGGATCGGTACTCTACTTGAGTGGATATTTTATAAACATAAACCTAACAAAGGTAAACTGCTTTCCATTGCAATTTTACTAATTGGTTCCCTTTTTGCAACAGGATTAATAATCGAAGGAGGAAAAACTATTTCCTTAAGTGGACTAGGCTGGGGAATGCTCTCCGCACTATCTTTCTCAAGCTTTATTTTAGTCAGTGGAGCAGTTGGTAATCAGCTCCATCCTATTTTCAAAAGTGCTTTGCTCTCATCCGGAGCTTTAATTATTGTAATGATTATTTTGCCACCAAGTTTTCTACTAGATCCATCCACTCTTTTGAAGCTTAGCCCTTATGGATTGGTATTGGGGTTTTTTGGAGTTATGCTCCCCCCATTACTTTTTTCCATAGGAATGCCGCGTGTTGGACCTAGCTTAGGAACGATTCTTTCTGCATCTGAACTTCCTGTCGCTGTTATTATGTCAACACTTATTCTAAGAGAACAGGTTGATCTCATACAATGGTTCGGCGTCATACTAGTGTTATTTGGTATTTTTATTGGGAATACCTCTTTCATTCGGAATCGTAAAAAAATAAGCACGGGAAATGCATAGGAAAATCCCCCGCTTTTATTAGAAAACGGGGGCATTTCGTACTAATTTAAAGTTTTCCACAAATGTTATAAACAGCTTACTCACACTTTACGAACAAGTTATACACAATAGTTATCCACATATTAACAGATGCTATCCACATTTTGGTGCAAGAATATTAGTTCCCCACAATATATACTGCCCGATTTTGACAATATTCACAGCTTGTTGATAAGTTACCCTCTTCTTTCACTTCCTCTAACACAGGTGCCTTTTCGTATTCATCGACAATAACATCTAGTGCTAATTCGACATGTTCTTTACAACAATAAACCATTACTTCCATTCCTTTCATGCTTTATCATTACTCCATAGGATACACGTTATCCACATTAAAAGCAGGAAGTAATGAATAGCCTTCCTGCTTTATCCACTTTACATTCGATTTTCTTCTGCCAACTTTAAAGTAGCCTCACTTATTTCTCCATTTCTGTAAAATTTGATTGTCAGCGAATCTCCGACATTCTTTTCATTATATAAATATTTACGAAGTTGAAGTATATCCTCAATTTTATTTCCATCCATTTCTACAATAACGTCCAACTCTTTAAGTCCCGCTCGACCAGCAGGTGAATTGGGAACGACAGATTCAATCATAACCCCATCGTGAATATCTTTTGGTAACTTTAATGTTTGTTGTTGATGATAAGCAGCAATTTCTGAAACATTCCTTAACGTTACCCCCATTGCAGGCCTTCTTACTTCTCCAAACTTTTCAAGATCTTCAATAACTGGAATGACATAATTAATTGGAATAGAAAAGCCAATTCCCTCTACCGCCTCTTGTGCAATTTTCATTGAATTAATCCCTACAATTTGCCCGCCAATATTAACGAGTGCTCCTCCACTATTTCCTGGATTAATTGCTGCATCAGTTTGAATAACTTCTGCTTGCCAATCTGGAATACCATCGTTATTAATATCAACAGGCACTGTCCGATTTACTCCGGAGATAATTCCTTGTGTAACAGATCCTGAGAATTGGAGTCCTAACGGGTTTCCAATGGCCATCACTGGTTCTCCAATTTTTAGCGAATCAGAGTCGCCAAATTCAGAAATCATGTCTGCCTCAATTTCGTTAGATTTGACCTCCACCACTGCCAAATCCGTCCAGACATCACTTCCCCTTAATTCTGCGGACACTTTTGTTCCGTTGGACAATGTTACTTCTAGCTGTGTAGCTCCTTCTACAACATGATGATTTGTCACAATATAAACGACATCATTCGCCTGCTTATAAATAACTCCCGATCCGACTCCTGCCTCTTGATTTTCGGAATTTGACCAAAAACTCGATGCTTGAATATTTGTAATACCTACAACAGATTTACCAGCTCTCTCAATAGCCTCAGTGACATCTGTTTTCACATTAAGTGAAACGTTTTTTGAAGGAGCATTTCCTTCATTTGGTATAGCCTCGACATTTTCATTTTGCTTATTACTAACTTCTCGTCCTACAACACTAGGATAAATCATAACAACTAATAAGGCACCAATAATTCCGCCAATAAGCCCCGTAAAGAATGCTGATTTTCCACCCCTTCGATTGCTGCGATTTGGGCTGTGATCATCGTAATATCCCACCAACACCATTCCTTTCTAAAAAACTCATATCTATAGTTTGGCTGTTCATGTCTATATTATAATGTTGGACAATTAAATATTGAAATAAAAAGGGAGTGAAAACAAGTACGAATACTGCTTTCACTCCCTACCAATTTATACTGCCGTCAATACCGTTGGTGTATATGGATCCGTGTCAAATAGTTCAAACTGATCGCCAATCGGCATATCCTTTGATTCAAGTGTTTGCTTTACACTCATCCTTGCAAGATCCTTCATATTATTATCAAGGCTTAAGTGTGCTAAATAAATCCGTTTCGTTTGGTCACCAATAACATCACACATAGCTAATGCTGCATCCTCATTCGATACATGCCCGACATCACTTAAAATTCGTCGTTTTATATTCCAAGGATATCGTCCCATTCGGAGCATCTGAACATCATGATTACTTTCGAATACATACATATCCGCATTCGAAATTAATCCCTTCATTCGGTCGCTGACATAACCAGTATCAGTAATAAGAACAAGTTTTTTTCCACCAGATCTGAAAATATAAAACATCGGCTCCACAGCATCGTGTGAAACACCAAAAGATTCAATCTCTAGCCCTCCAAAGGACTTTACTGTTTCCATTTCAAAAATAAACTTTTGATCAGTGGCAAGTTTCCCAAGTTGCTGATCCATTACCTTCCATGTTCGCTCATTGGCGTAGACAGGCAAGTTATATTTACGAGCCATTACGCCTACACCATGAATATGATCTTTATGCTCATGTGTGACAAGAATTCCGTTCAATTTTGCAGGATCACGATCAATTTGTTGAAAAAGCTTATCCATTTGCTTGCCGCTAAGTCCTGCATCAACTAAAAATGCCTGTTCTCCAGCCTCAACATAAATGGCATTTCCCGTACTTCCACTTGCCAGCACACTAAATTGCATTGACATTCCTTTTCACTCCAGTAACTTATTCTCTTCTGTTGGTTGGCTCTGAATTACTGTTCCTTCTAAAGCATTAACCAACATACTCTCCCTGCCATCGTCTCTTTCTATAATAAAATACCATGTTGGTGTTAAAACCTGTGCAGCCTCCATATTAACAAATGTATAGTAGCCAAGTTCTGCCTTAACCGTGCTATTAGACTTGATTAACCCTTTGCCATAAAGGATCTCAAGCACACGAAGTGGTTGAAGAACATCTTCTTCCTCGCTAATCGGATCAATCTCTTCCAACTTTGTTTGATTGTAGGAAATAATTTCATTTTGCTCATTCATTTGGAAAATGAGGTGTGCACTTTGATTTTTAAATAAAAATTTATCATCGACCTTTTGATAATAGGTAAACGTGCGATCAGCCTTGTTATACTCCCAAAACTCATACTCGTCCCCATACAAAACATTGGCTTTCACAAACTCATCCAATTTCTTAAAATCCTCTTCGTTCTTGATGACGATCGGCGTTTCTAATTCAGAGCGTACAATCGTTTGATTTTCAAGATGGACCTGTTGATCTTGTAATTTCTGTAGTTCTTCCTTTGTAAATCGCTTTATATTTGCACTTAAATAATGATCGCTTTCAACTTCTTTTGGCAAGCCTTCATATTTAATTCCATCCGCCTTAAAATTTTCATCTATTGGAGCATCATTCTTTACTTCATATTGCTCCATTTTGGTTAGTAGCTGCGATAGTAGGAAAAGGTCAAGGATTAAAAAGGCAATGATGAAGATGGTTTTGATTCTACTCCAATCCATTCAAATTCCCCCTTATATCTGCAGTGTCTAGCCGCAGCCAAGATCCTGCGTAGAGGTAATACCATGAAGGTTCCAAAATAACAACCTTAGAATTGGTAGAATCCTTGGAAAGCCGATAGCCAATAACCATATTCTGTAATAACTTAGGGTTAAACTCTGGACTTGACGTTAAATAACGAAATGCATCTTCACCAGATGGTAACTCCACTTTTTTCGAATCAGAGAGATCGATCTCTAGAGAAAAATAAGGGCGTTTATATTGATAAATCTCCTCTGCACCCCAACTTTGCCTAATTTCAGTCATTCCCTGTTCATTAAAAACTGGATAACCTTTCGTATATAATCGAAAGACTATTTTCTTTTCATAAACAGAAATACTTGAATAACGATAATCATCAGTCCATCCACCATGTTCATTTACAAAATTAATGCTCCGTTTCAGAACCTCCTCCTGATCCTCTTCTACCTGGTTGTATGTGTCTTGTCCAGGATTTACATACATGAGCATATTCGTCAAATAATCAAGGTTCATAAAACTTCTATCATCTGTATATTGCACACCATTTGGAGGGAAGTCTCTTCTCACTTTATTTGGGTCACGGAAAAGAGCATTTTTAAATTTATCAGGATCAATTGTTTCGGAAATATATTGATACCTCGTCATTTCAATCGATTTCTCCGGTAAGTATAAAAATCTATTGTCCGGTAATTCCATCGCCTTGTATTTATCATAGAGCTTCTTATTTCCATTTGCTTTCGTAAAAAGGGCTTCAACACGTTCTGGATTAATATGAGTTTCATAGGCTTTGCCTTCTACTGTTGATATAAAGTAAACGACGGATCCATCCTGTGAATCATTTGCTTGACGAATCACAATGCGGTCAAATGAATCACGTGGGAAATGGTCTTCTATCTGAATGATGCCCTTATATAAATTAAAAGGGACAATATCAGGATAAAATATCACTGCTCGAGTTCCAGAATTTAATAAGTCCTTTATCTTACTGTCATCTAAAATTTGGACAGTTCCAATATCATAAAAACCCCATGAACCTATCTCTTTAATAAGTTCATTCATAATTTCTGGATTGTTTGTACCATAATCTTCCCCATCCAGATGATAAAGGACATGGCTAGGCTTAATGAGTTCTGAAACATCCCGTTGTTCAGCGATTAAAATTTCATGCATATTAGGATCCATAGCATCTAATTTCGGTTGATACGTCCATAAATTCCATGTCAAAAGAATGCTAAAGACAATTAATATAGACAAAACTATAGATTTCCCGATTTCGTACCTCACAACCAATCATCCTCTTGAACAGGGTCATATGGCAGAGTAAAGCAAATCGTTGTACCTTTTCCTTCTTGGCTTTTCGCCCAAATTGCCCCGCCGTGAACTCCGATTATTTCCTTTGCTATAGCAAGGCCAAGACCCGTACCACCAAGTTGTCTTGTCCTAGCTCGATCAACCCGATAAAAACGTTCAAATACCTTTTCTAAATTTTCTTTTGGAATTCCTATACCTTGGTCGCTTATGCTTACTTCAATTTCCCCTTCAAATTCTTTAACACGGAATGTTATAGTCCCACCTTCCGGTGAGTACTTTAATGCGTTTGAAATAATATTATCAATAACTTGAGTTAATTTATCTTCATCAATTTCAACAAATATGGAATGTTTCGGTAACAATCTTTTAAAATGGACATTGCGTTCCTTTGACATTTCAAAACGGTCAATAATGTGATTGAAAAAGGTGACAAAGTCGACCCAGCCAGGATTAATCGTAAAATTACGACTATCCATTTTAGATAGATCAAGAAGATCATTCACTAATCGAATCATTCGTTCTGTCTCATTTTGAGTTACGCCTAAAAAGCGCGGACCTAACTCCTTATCTTCAATTGCCCCATCTGACAATGCCTCTAAATAGCTTCTCATCGTCGTAAGCGGAGTACGCAATTCATGGGAAACGTTTGAAACAAACTCTCTTCTTTCAGCATCCAATTTTTCTTGTTCAGTTACATCATGTAAAACAACGATAAGTCCATTTACAAAACCTGTCTCCCGCTGAATAATAGACATATTAGCTCGTAAAATAAAATGGTTATCTCTTGTACTATAATCAAGAAGAATAGAGTCTTGCTCAGCTTGCAAATCTTCAAAGCTATATTCCTCTTGAAGGTCCAATAGCTCTGTAATCGGTTGTAAGAGAACCGTTTCACGTGAAACATTCAACATTTCTGCTGCTCGTTCATTAATAACAATGACTTTACCTTTTCGGTCTGTTGCAATGACTCCATCTGTCATAAACGAAAGAACAGAAGAGAGTTTACGTCTTTCCCCCTCGGTAGTTGCCTGAGCTTCTTGCAACCTTTTCGTCAAATGATTAAAGGAATGGGCAAGCTGACCAATTTCATCATTTCCATATACACGGACTTTTCGAGAAAAATTCCCTTTTGCCATTGCCGTAGCTTGTCTTTTCATGTCGGAAATGGGTTTTGTGATCATTCTAGCGAGAAGAATCCCTAATAGTGCCGTAATAAACATAGCAATAACAGTGCCCGTTATAAAAATATTATTTATTTCCTCTAGCTGTTCAAAAACTGTCTCGATCTTGGCTACAAGAAAAATCGAACCAATCACTTCACCATTAGCACTAATAGGAGAGGCTAGTACCCAAATACGCCCTTTCGTATCTTCATCGTAATAGATTTTGTCGAGATGCTCACCAGAAAGAGACCTTTTTACCATTATATCTGTAGACTTTTGACCAACAATTCCTTGATTGCTTGGTTCTGATGTGCCAATAACGACACTGCGATTATTAATAATCCGAACTTCCGAAATATCCGTTGCAGAAAAGTCATAAAGCAAATGTCTTACTTCTTCTTCTAGAGAAGGAATTTCCTCTCCCGCTCGATCTTTGTTAAACTCTTCCTTAATATTATACTCAAGTAAAGGTAAACGCCCTTTAATACCATTTTGGAAGTTTTCAACTAACTGATCTTCAAGTTTTCCAACAAAATAAACTCCTATGATCTGCATGGCAATCATAATTAACAATACATAAATAAGTACAAACTTAATGTGTATTGACCGGAAAAAACCGACTTTTTGCATTTAGATTACTCCTGTTCAGGGGTGCGCAAGTAATAACCTACTCCTCTTCTCGTTACAATCCATGTTGGATGGCTAGGGTTATCTTCAATTTTCTCACGAAGGCGTCTTACTGTAACATCCACCGTCCTGACATCACCAAAATAATCATAGCCCCAAACAGTTTGAAGTAAATGTTCCCGTGTCATTACTTGCCCAATGTGTTTTGCTAAATAATGAAGCAATTCAAATTCACGATGAGTTAATTCGATTGTTTCTCCATTTTTTGAAACGACATAAGCATCAGGGTGAATCGTTAAAGAGCCTACCGAAATTTCATTATTATTACTATCATCTGCCTGCTGAGCAATATGCGTATGTCTGCGCAAATTAGCTTTTACACGGGCAATCAATTCTCTCGTACTAAAAGGCTTCGTTACATAATCATCTGCCCCAAGCTCAAGTCCAAGAACTTTATCAATTTCTGAATCCTTAGCTGTCAACATAATAATTGGCATATCATATTTTTTTCTTATTTCCTTACAGACTTCCATCCCATCGCGATTAGGAAGCATAATATCTAGTAAGACCATGTCTGGTGCCATTTCTTCAACAAGACGTAAAGCCTCATCACCATCATAAGCACACTGGACAGTAAAGCCCTCCTTTTTTAGATTAAATTGGAGGATATCAGCAATTGGCTTTTCATCATCAACAACAAGTATCTTTTTATCCAAGTAGCGCTCTCTCCTTAATAATATTCCCATATATTTATTTGAACAGATATTATATTCATGGATTATCTTAGTTATCCCTTACAAACAGACTTAACCCCCTACAAAAAAGGGATTCACTGTATTTTATCATACTAGACAAACGCGAGTCTATCTCTCACAGCTAGTCAAGAAGAACGGAAGTACTATTTCCGTTACTTTGTCCGTCGCAGCAACATGAGGATGATGCGTTTTAACCTTTTCACGTCTCTCAATTTACAATTGCCTAGTAACCAACAAAAAAACAGATCCGCAAGAGCCTAAACCTCTCTTAGATCTGTCTTTTATACTTTTCTATGTTTCTAAAAGTAATCTTTTGGATTCTTTAGACTGCCATTTTTATAGACTTCGAAATGCAAGTGAATCCCTGTTGAATTACCAGTAGATCCCATAATCCCAATTGCAGAACCTTTCTCTACCTTCTGACCAACAGACACGTTAATGGTTTTCAAATGTGCGTAAACTGTGCGATAACCATTTTGATGATCGATGACAATTTTATTTCCGTAACCGCCATTCCAGCCTGCTGAAACAACAACACCATTATCAGCTGCTTTGATCGTGTAGTTACTTGGTCGTGCAATATCAATTCCTTTATGAAGTGAACCCCACCGTTGTCCTACTCCACTTGAAATATATCCACCATTGGCTGGCCAAGCAAATTGTCCAGTTCCCCGAGAAGGAATCACTTTTGTTCCCTTTTCAACAATTTCCTTTACAGGATTATCTATAATTGTTTCTTCTTTTGTTTCCTTTTTTACTTGATTGCCATTTTCCTCAATGACACTGTATAGAAATCCGCTTTTACCATTCTTTCCTTCTTGTTTAACCTTTGTTTCACCTTTTGGCATCGAGCCGTTCTCAATCACTTCTTTTTCATATTGTACTACTTCTTCTTGATAAGCTTCTCGTTCAACGACAACTCGAAGAAGTGGTACAGTTACAACTGTATTAAGTTCTTGGCCAATCTGTAAAATCGAATCCTCTGTAATTCCTTTGTTTAACTCCATCAACTCTTTAGTTGTCAAATTATATTTGGGAGCAATGCTTTCTAGAGCTTCGCCTGCTTTAATAATATGTTTTTTCTCTTCCAGCGTCCCTTTTTGTAAAAGATTAACAGCATCTTTGTCTGCCGTAACTTCATCGGGATTGACTGACATTTGTTTATATTCCATGTCTTCTTTAATAGAGATATTGATTACGCGAGATTGATCAGCCTGTAGTGAAGGAAGTGATTCTTTGTTTATTTGTTGCCCTTTGAAATCATTCCATTCTTTTTTTGAGACATATTTTCTCTTTAAATCCTCAATAGCCTTCTCTGCATCTTCTCTACTTTTTAAATAGATTAATGGTTTATCATTCACAGTAATCGCAATTGCATTAGCTTTCACGCGAGCATGATTCTTAAGCTCTTTAATAACAAGGTCATTTTCTTCGTTAATGCGAAATACTTGCTCTGGTATGTATGAGATTTTATTGTCTAATTCTAGTTGATAACCACTATATTCCTTTAGTTGTTCATCAATAATTCCGCTAACAGCACTTTCCACTACAGTTGTGTCAGAAACTTTACCAAGATAAGTATCGTCCATATAAACATGATAGACTGTTTCAAGCTTTGTATCGGCTGACGCAGCTAAAGTTGTATTGAAAAAGACCATACACGCTACAACCAATACAGAAAGGTATCCAGGCATTTTTTTCTTTTTGCGCCGTCTGTATTCCAAATCCATGTTCAAATCCTCCCAAGATCGTTTCCCCATGTCTTTGCTTGCATTTCTCTATTTTTTATAGGTAAATAGTTGTGTTATTATTTCGATATTTACTTTACCATATAAATGGAGGCAATTGAGAGAATATCAAATAATGTAATATAAATGTATAAAACCTGTCATTACCTGTAATAAAGAGAGACTTCCGACTAATTGGAAACCCTATCATATCAGTGTATCTAGCAGTATATGGGCATTTTTCAATAGTTTCATACCATGACAAAAAGCAACATTAAATATTACAATTTGGTTACAATAACTTGTTTTCGCCATTATTTTAGGGGTTTTTCAAATAAAAAAAGTACTGCGAGAGGCTACGTCATCGCAGTACTTTTTGAGGAAAAATGTTAATAAAAGTAATATTATCATGGCTTTTAAATTTTAGCAACAGTTTTCGACAAAAACCTTATATGACCACCTTGTCCATATGCCAGAAATATCAATGGCTGACCAGTAACTTCTCTGGCCAGCCATTATTCCGTATATGATTTATTCTAAGCTCCCGGTGGTACAGCCGAGTCATCAAATCTTCTTTCAAGATTGACGAATTTATTGTACTCCTTCACAAAGGCGAGTGATACAGTACCTACTGGGCCATTCCTCTGCTTTGCAATGATAATTTCAATAATATTTTTATTCTCGGAATCGTGGTCATAATAGTCATCACGATATAAAAAGGCTACGATATCCGCATCCTGTTCAATACTTCCCGATTCCCTTATATCAGACATCATCGGTCGTTTATCTTGACGCTGCTCTACCCCACGAGATAGCTGGGACAATGCAATAACAGGAACTTCTAATTCCCTAGCTAAAGCCTTTAAGGAACGAGATATTTCAGATACTTCCTGTTGACGGTTTTCTTTGGAGTTTCCATTCCCTTGGATTAACTGAAGATAGTCAATTAATATCATTCCAAGGCCATGCTCCTGTTTTAATCGTCTACATTTGGAACGTATGTCTCCTATCCTAATCCCAGGCGTATCATCAATAAATATTCCCGTATTAGACAAACTTCCCATAGCCATCGTCAACTTACCCCAGTCCTCTTCCGTTAATGAACCTGTTCTGAGGTTTTGCGCATTAATATTCCCTTCCGCACAAAGCATACGCATAACAAGTTGTTCCGCACCCATTTCCAGACTGAAAATAGCTACATTTTCTGCCGTTTTCGTTCCAACGTTTTGAGCTATATTAAGGGCAAAAGCCGTCTTCCCTACAGAAGGACGTGCAGCCACAATAATTAGGTCATTTCGCTGAAAACCTGCTGTCATACGATCCAACTCGGCAAATCCGGTTGGAATCCCGGTCACATCACCTTTTCGACTATGGAGAAGCTCAATATTATCAAAGGTTTTAACAAGGACATCCTTTATATTTTGAAAATCACCCGCATTTTTCCTTTGGGCAACTTCCATAATTTGCTTTTCCGCGTCATCTAAAAGAGCTCCGACTTCATCTTCACGTGAAAATCCTTCTTTTGCTATATTCGTGGCTGTTCGAATCAGTCGTCGGAGTAAAGACTTTTCTTCTACAATCCGAGCATAGTGCCCAATGTTTGCAGCAGTTGGGACAGAGACAGCCAATTCACTTAAATAAGAAATGCCCCCAACATCTTCGATCAATTGGGCAGCTGCGAGTTCCTCTGCTACTGTCACCAAATCGACGGCCTTACCCATTTCAGTTAATTTAAGCATGCATTCAAAAACTTTTTGGTGCGAGCTTCTATAAAAATCCTCTGGAATGAGTAGCTCTGATGCAAGCATAATAGAGGTAGGCTCAAGAAAAATAGCTCCTAAGACAGCCTGTTCAGCCTCAATATTTTGCGGTGGCGTACGATCAATTAATGATTCATTCATTCTGCTCTTCCTCTTTCGCTTAAAAATAAGAGTGAAAAGGAATAGTAGAATGACCGAGTAGAATTTTAGACTTTCTCTACCCTGATCACTATTCCATCGATTTCTATTATACTACTCTTGGCTTAAATATTCTTGTAATCTGGTGAGTTTCCATATTTTCTATAGTTACACACTTATTTCATTTTTCCTAAATGAATGCATCGAAATCCACATTATGATCGTGCTAAATGAACTTCCACTTATAAAAATGATAAGGATAGGAAAGGTCGTACTTATTAGATATACAAAATAACTTCCTACAATCATCATAATCGCATAAAGTGGTTTCCCTAATACAATAATGACCGACCGCTTAATATATTCAAATGTTCGATATTGATAATGCACGTATAAAGGGAATATATAAAGTACTACAACAAAATAAATGAATAAGGTAAAAATAATAAAGTAGCTTAAAGTTATATATACGATGTGATTAGCTGTTTGAAAAAAACGTAAATCAACATACAGAATAATGCCAAGAAAGGTTAATAATGCGCCTATCATATTCATTTGGAAAAAACTTGTTTTATAAGTTGACCAAAATATTGGAAAAACGGAGATTTGCTCCTTAACGATCCACTTTCGTGTTACAGCAAACATCGCTGTAGTCGCTGGAAATAAACCGAAGATAACACAACCTAACAATGTAAAAAGAATCCATAACATATTTAGATAGAGTAACCTCATTACCCAGATGGCTATTCCATATAGTTTCCAAACAACCTCTTCATACATTTTATAATCCTCGCTTACTTTGCTTATTTCATAAATTAAAAACATTGGTGAAGTTTGTCCAACCCCATAATCTCATAAAGGCTATCTTATAAAGAGAAAACTATAAGATAGCCTTTAT
Organism: Bacillus niameyensis; assembly: GCF_001375535.1. Classification (GTDB taxonomy): domain Bacteria; phylum Bacillota; class Bacilli; order Bacillales; family Bacillaceae_C; genus Lederbergia; species Lederbergia niameyensis. Next base: position 3,057,920 of record NZ_LN831197.1, on the reverse strand, counting down.
ATCAAATTATTGTGATTCAGCCCAACGATCATATGCGGCTTGATGAATAGATACTAACTCATTAATTCCCAATTTCTCCATTGTTTCTAAATGCTTTTCCCAACCAGCATCAATAGATTCTGCTCCAGTAATAAATTTCGCCTCTGCTTGCTCAAAATAAGTATCAATATCTGGTTTTAAAGCACTAATCCTTTTTTGTTCTTCTTCTGTAAAATATACTAAAGGATATGGTGACTTAGCATATGGAATTAATTCTTCAGAAACCCATTTATAAATTTCTAATATTGTTGGATTTCCTCCCTCTTTATTAAAAAATTCCTCTGTTAAAACCATCGGCACGTTCGTTCCCACTCCTGGAGCATGTTTAGCATTTGTTTCCGTAGTACTTAAACCAGGGTCTTGCAATAGTTCCCATTGATGATCATCATTCCATTTGAAGGTCTTACCTTCAATACCGAGTCGTGCTAAAATCGTTCCTTCTTCTGAATATGCATGATCAATCCAACGCATGGTCGCTTCTGGATATGGATTATCTTTCGTAATTGCTGCCCGACCCCGACGAATATCACTCATTAAGATTGTTAGCTTTTGATCATTTGTACTGCTTGTCATAGGCGACAATACTGGATAGTTTAAAGCTTCAGTTACATCTTCAAACCCTACTTGCACAATCGGCCATGTACTAAATACGCCCGTTCGCTTTCCTTTTGCAATAAATTGCTCCCAAGTATGACCAAACATCTCATTATCTAATAATTTTTCGCTATAAAGTTTATTTAAGTATTTCAGATACTCTTTAAATTCATCCTGGATCCAAGCATATTTAACAATACCGTTATCTTCATAAATCCCATCCTGTTGAACAATACCAAAGTTTGGGAGTAAACCAACACGTAAATCTGCGGGATTATTAGCAGTTAATGGGATGACATCTCCAACATTTCCGGGATCTTCCTCTTTAAATCTTTTTAATAGTTGATAAAAGTCATCCATCGTTTGCGGTTTATCAACCCCAAGCTTTTCAAGCCATGGGCCATTTAACCACATGATCGGAGTTTTTGAAGTCTGTGAACTATCAATACCAGGTAGAGCATATATATGGCCATCTGGAGTTGTAATCGATGCCGCTAAATCAGGATTTTCAGTCATTAACTTTTTAAAGTTAGGAGCATACTTATCAATTAGATCTTCAAGTGGAATTAAAAGCCCTTGAGTTCCAAAATCAACTTCTTCACTAGTAGTTAAATCCGCTCCATATAAAAAGTCAGGTAATTCTAAGCTCGCAAACGCAAGTTGTTTATTTTGGGTAAAATCATCCCCTGTAGCCGTTCGATAATCAAGTTTAATATTCGTCAGTTGCTCCATCTCTTGAAAGAATCCCATATCTCCCCATTCCGGTTGAATAGGAGAGCGCTTCCCCATTATTTGTAATGTTATTGAGTCATTAACAATTGGGTAGCCTGTTGATTGAAAGTTTTCGGGAGCTTCCTCCTTATCAGTTGTTTGCTTTTCACCTCCACTAGGATCACTATTTGAACACGCAACAAGGAACATAGCAAACAACAGGACAAAACATAGTAAAATTCTCCTCTTCATATTCTTTTCCCCCTCTTTAATATTTGCTATTTTATGATTTTCTGAAAGGAACACCTGTACAGGTTGAACTCCCTGCTTCAATTGACTATTATTCCTTCAACGAACCGATCATGACCCCTTTTATAAAAAATCTCTGTAAGAATGGATAAATCATTAGTAATGGTGCAGCTGAAACAATCATTACAGCGTATTTAATAATATCGGCTATACGAGCATGTTTACTAATCGCCTCGGCCGCTCCACTCTGTTGCAATAATTCAGCCGTGATTTTTTGTTGAACTAATATCTCCCTTAAAAAGAGTTGTAAAGGAAATAAGCTTCTTTCATGTAAATAAATCAATGCTCCGAAATATTGATTCCAATGACCAACACCATAAAATAAGGCCATTACAGCAATAATAGGTGCAGATAACGGAAGAACAATTTGGAGAAAGGTTCTAATTTGAGAAGCACCATCCATTTCAGCCGCTTCCTCCAATCCTCTTGGAATCGTTACTTTAAAAAATGACATCGTCACAATGATATTCCACATTGCAGCTGCACTTGGAATAACCATCGACCAAATTGTATTAATCATCCCAAGATCACGTACTAGTAGGTATGTTGGAATTAAGCCTCCATCAAAAAACATAGTAAATACAAATAGAGTCATGATTAATTTTTTCCCTATTAAATCTTGTCTTGATAAGGCGTACGCACATGGTAAAGTAACAACCAAATTAATGAATGTTCCTAGCAGTGTATAGAAGATCGTATTCCGATAGCCCACCCATATTTCGCTGCTTTGAAAAACCCGTTCAAATCCTTCAAACGTAATCCCCTTTGGAAATAACCACATGGCACCAGAATTTACATAAAAAGGGTCACTTATTGAGGCACTAACAATATAAATCAACGGATAGGAAATGATGATAATGAAAAACAAAACTAAAAGTTTATTACATAAATTAAATATTTGATCAGACCTAGTTTCCTTTATATTCATATGGGATACCCCTCTTTACCATAGACTTGTACCCGTCCTCCTTGCCAAGCGGTTAAAGAATATTAAAATAAGGAAATTTACAATCGAATTAAATAAACCAACAGCTGCAGAATAACTATATTGCCCATGTAGTAAACCCGCTTCATACACATATGTTTGGATGACTTGGGATGATTCTAGATTTAAAGGATTTTGCATTAATAATATTTTTTCAAATCCAATCGATAACATATTTCCCATATTTAAAATTAATAGAATAATAATCGTCGGTAAAATACTCGGAACATTCACATGCCAAATACGTTGCAGTCTAGTCGCACCATCCACTTTTGCTGCTTCATGCAGCTGTGGATCGACTCCTGCTAGTGCTGCTAAATAAATAATGGCTCCCCACCCGAGATTTTGCCATTCGTTGGACCATACAAAAATGGATTTAAACCAAGCTGGTATCGTCATAAAACTAATAGGTTCAATACCAAATTTTCCGAGCAGGTTATTAATAATTCCTGTTGAAGGATCCAAGAAAGCGATGATCATTCCAACAAATACAACAACGGAAATGAAATGTGGGGCATATGTTATCGTTTGTGCGGTTTTTTTAAATTTGCCATCTCGCAATTCGTTTAGAGAGAGAGCAACAATGATTGAAATTGGAAATAGCGCTAGAGCGTATAAATTAATTCCTAGAGTATTTTTTATTAAGTCCCAAAAATAATGAGTATTAAAAAAGCGAATAAAGTGCTCAAATCCTACCCATTTACTTCCTAAAATTCCATCTATCGCGCGAAAATCCTTAAAGGCAATTTGTACACCATACATTGGATAATATTTAAATATTAAAAAGTAAATAATAGCTGGAGTTAATAAAACGTATAGTTGCCAATTTATCTTTATTCTTCTCCAATTATAACGACGTTTTTTCCTTGAATTTGGTGAAGGATCTAATTTGTTAAGATGATGGGAAACACTATGATCTTCCATACTGAAACAACTCCTCTTGGAAAACTAGATCTTAACTTGAACAAAACAACCGAACCCATTAAACTTAACTCCCTTTTTCATCATCCTAGTCGAAATCACCTCGCTTTAAAAAAATTCCATCTGTATTGAAATAATGATCTTATAGAATCTATGGCGATATAAAACTTTAATTTATATAGTATATTATCCACTTGTACTAATATTTCGGGTAATCCCTTTATTGTCGAAAAAAAAATCTACCACAGTCTAAATGACTATGGTAGATCAGAGTATCTTCACTATTTAAAAATATGCAGCTAAACCTTTTGCGATCTTCTCATATTTAGAGAATAATTCTCGGTACTTTTTATGATTTTCTAGGTTAGGCTGGACAACTTTACCGACTGGGATGTTCTCTTTAATTTTGGAAAATGATTCTGCTGCACCGATTCCAACAAGCGATGTCCATGCAGCACCCCAAGCTGCACTATGATGTGATTCAGAAAGTTGAATTTCTCGCCCAAAAAGATCAGCCATAATTTGTACCCATAGATCAGATTTCGATAAACCGCCATTTATGCAAATCCTCTTTGGTTCCCCTGCTAATTGTTCTAAAGACTTTCCGATTTGGAATAAATTAAAGGCAATTCCTTCTAGAACAGCCCTCACAACATGTTCTCGCTTATGCCCGATTTTCAGGCCAAAAAAGTTTCCTCTCGCTTGTTGATTCCATAAAGGTGCCCTTTCTCCATTCACATATGGGAAAAATAAAATTCCCTCTGACCCAATTTCAATATTTTCAGCATCGGCAAGAAATTCCTCGTGCGAACCTTTGTATTCGAATAAATCCTTTATCCATTGCAAGACAATGCCGCCATTATTTGTAGCCCCTCCGATAATAGAAGTATCGTCCGTAAATAAATATGTAAAAGTTTCCTCGCTTTCGTTCACATTTGTTCCTTGAATAAATTGCCTTATCGCTCCACTTGTTCCAACGGAAATAGCGACTTCTCCAGGTAAGATCGCTCCGTCTCCAAGATTAGCTAATTGACCATCACATGCACTAAGAACAAACGGAATTGAATCAGATATCCCAATCTCCTCCGCAATTGTTTTTTTCAAACATGGTAATACCATTGTGGGAGGAACAATCTCCGATAACTGATTTCTTTTAACCCCTGCTAGCTTTAATACCTCTTCATCCCAGTCAAGTGTTTGTAAATTTAACAGTCCTGTCGCAGATGCCATTGAATAATCAATCCAATGCTGACCAAACCATTTTTTTATTACATATTCCTTAATCGACATAAAATAACTTGCTTTTTTATAAGGCTCATACTGATTTTCTTTCATCCATAACAACTTTACAAATGGATTCATTGGGTGAATAGGGGTACCTGTTTTTAAGAAGATTTCCTTTCCAATTGTCTTTTTAAGCTTATCAGCTTGATCACTACTTCTTCCATCTGACCAAATAAGCATATTTGATAATGTTGCTCCATTCTTATCAACACAAATAAGCGAGTGCATAGCCGAGGAAAAGCCAATTGACAGCAATTCTCCTTCTTTTACTTCAGCCTTCTTGATGACATCCTTAAGAACAAATCTACAAGACTGTTCAAGTTCGTTTGGATCCTGCTCAGCCCAATTTGATTCTGGATAAAATGTAGTAATTAATTTTTCTGCTTCTGCAATAAACTTTCCATTTTTGCTAAATACAACCGCTTTTACACTTGTTGTACCAATATCTAGTCCAATGACGAGTTCTCTTAACATGAGTTCACATCCTTCATCGAGTAAAAAGACTTTGGAGTATAATTCCCCAAAGTCCTTATATCCTTAAGATAAAACCTTATTCATACTTCCACTTTTATAACCCGCTAAATCTAATGTAATATATTGATAGCCGAACTCCTGTAATTTTTTGGAAATTTGCTCGTGATTCTCCATAATAATAGCCATATCATTAGGCTCTACTTCTATTCTAGCCATATCCTGGTGGGTTCTTACTCGAACTTGACGTATGCCTAATGATATTAAATAAGCTTCAGACTTATCGACCTTTGTTAGTTTTGCTTGCGTAATAGTCTCACCGTAAGCAATTCTTGAAGATAGACAAGCAAAGGATGGTTTATCCCAAGTAGGCAAATTTCGTTCCCGAGACAACTCCCTAATCTCTTCCTTAAATAAATTTGCCTCTTGTAATGGCCCGCGTACACCCTTCTCTTTTGCCGCCTTCATACCTGGACGATACTCATTGAGATCATCTGCAATTACACCGTAAACAACATTTTCAAATCCTTGCCTTTCCATAATAGGGATCAAATGTTCAAATAGACTATTTTTACAAAAATAACAACGGTTTCGATCATTTTCAATATACCCAGGTATAGCTAACTCAGAAGTTTCAACGACCAAATGTTGGGCACCTATTAATTTAGCAAGCTTTCGGGCTTCCTCTAATTCTCTGCTCGGATATGTTTCCGAATCAGCTGTAACAGCGAGTACATTTTCTTGCCCTAATGTATCGACTGCTGCTTTTAACAAAAAGGTGCTGTCTACTCCACCTGAAAAGGCCACAACTACTTTCTTTAGCTCGCGGAGAATCGATGTTAACTTTTCATATTTTTCGTTAAGCAAGATTCTTTCTCCTCTCTGAAACTTTAAATTGTCATACTGCCAAATCCGCCATCAACACGGAGCAATGTCCCTGTGACAAATCCCGACGCCTTATCTGACGCTAAATAAATAGCCGCTCCTTGCAGTTCTTCCGGCTCCCCAAATCGCTCCATTGGGGTATGATTCATAATCGATTCAATCCGATCCGGACTTAAAATTTTTCGATTTTGTTCTGCAGGGAAAAAGCCAGGAATAATCGCATTAACACGAATCCCGTAAGGAGCAAATTCTCTTGCCAAAAATTGTGTTACACTATTAACCCCCGCCTTTGATGCCGAGTATGTAAATACTTTTGATAAAGGTGTCGTAGATGAAACTGAGGAAATATTAATAATACTTCCCTTTCTTCCTTGCTCAACCATCCGTTTTGCAAAAATCTGTGTAGTAAAGACTAATCCTTTTAGGTTCACATCCATGATGTCATCCCACTCATCGGTTTCTAACTCAAAAAATGGTGTTGTACTGTTTTTTCCCGGTGCATTTAGGACGATGTCCCAACCGCCAGCCCACTCCTCAATGGCAACCGCTACCTGTTTAATAGACTCTAAATCACTTACATCAGCTTGAAAAGACTTTGCCACCCCACCACTATTCTCAATTTCCTTCGTTATAGCTTCAGCCTTCTCCATATTTCTCCCAACAACAGCTACCTTCGCTCCATGGGCTGCCAACCCTTTTGCCATTGCTCCACCTAAGACACTATTACCACCAACAGCAACGGCTGTCTTGCCTGTCAAATCAAATAAGTTCGTCATTTGTTTCTCCTCCCTACGCTAAAATAGATTACCTTGTTCATCAAATCTAAACTCGTATAAATCGGATGCTTGCTTAAGGTGTTCATGTTCTTTTACATATTCGAGAAGTGCTTCGGACACTTCTATTTCACCTATTTCTAATGTATTCTTGATTCGGACCAATTTGACCTTTGTAAAATCAAGAATATTACATGTTTTAATAGCTGCCTGAATGGCAAGCTGATCATTTGGTAGAGTAGTAGAAATATGAGTAGGACCAACAACAGTTGACGTTAATCCATTAGCATATGTAGCCTCTCTATCCATTTTGTCCACTAGACGCTGGGTTGTGAAATCAGCCGTCCCTACTCCATTTGCATTTCCTTCTGTTTCATCTGTTAAATCAAGTACAACCATTTTAGCCACATCTGGTCCACCATACGCATACGGGGTTGGATAACGGCCTGTTATATTGGGGTCCATCCCATCTCCACTAATGTTCTTCCCAATCTTATCAATGACAAGCACATCAATTTTGTCAAAATGCAGTTTTGGCAATAATTGCTTTGCTAGCTTTAAAAGTTCGATCTCCCTAGATTCTATATTTTCTGGTTTTAAAACTTCTATTTTAGCAACTTTATCAAAGGCATTTTCTACAGATGCTACCGCAAAAAGTATCGGCATTTTATCCATAATTAGCCTTGCCATCGCTGGCACATGTTCCGCCATATGTTTGAATCCTAACTGATGGCATGCCTCAGCACCCTTTTGCTTTCCAAGACCAATACTAATCATCTTCATAATGCCACTCTCAATCGATCCGCGAAATGCAGTATGTGGCTTCACACGATTGATCACAATAATACCATCTGCCTCTGATGCCATTTTATCAATATAAACGGGTAATCCATTGGACAGTTCCCCTAATTTGATAACATCCATTGACGAGCGTATTTCCGCATTTACACTTTCTTCCGTAATGCCTAAATGGGCTAAGACGGCTTTTTGCCCCTCAGCAGTTGCACCACCGTGGCTTCCCATACATGGGACAATAAAAGGCTTTGCTCCTAAACTCTGTAAAAATTGGATCGTCACCTTCGTCATTTCGACAACTCGATCCAATCCTCTACTGCCAACTGCAACAGCTATCTCCATTCCAGGTTGAATAATCGCTTTAATATCTTCTTTATTTAATTCCATTTGTAACGCATCAGAAGTGTTATCTATTTGAAAGCTATCAAACTTTTGCTCTACCTTTATTAATTTGGGAATTGGAATATCCTTTAATAATTCTTGGAGTATACCCATTCAATAAAACCTCTCCTTCTAAAAATCTTTAAGAAACCCCTTTCATTTCATTATACAAATATCAATCTAGTATATAAAGGAATTAATCTCCGAAATATTATAATAATTAAGTTTACAGTAAGGAAAGGAGTTTAATTACTCTAAAAAGACAAAAAACCGCCTATTCTAGCAAAATGGAGCTTGTCACTCCAATTTCACAGAAAAGACGATTTATCTTAATTGCTATTTAAAATCTTACTTATTTCCCTTCTTTTACATGAACATCCACTGTAGCAGTGACTTCATGGTGAAGCTTCATTGGTACTTTTGTAACACCTAATGAGCGAATGGCATCATCCAATAAAATTTTCCGTTTATCCATTTTAATGTTGTGAGTTTTTTTCAATTCATCTGCAATTTGCTTACTCGTAATCGAACCGAAAAGACGCCCACCTTCTCCTGCTTTAGCCGTTAACTCGATTGTTAAATTCTCTAATATTTTCTGAAGCTTTTTAGCCTCTTCCAACTCCTCATGGGCTGCTTGTTCTGCCTTCTTCTGTTGATTTTCCAGTGACTTCATATTTCCCGAAGTTGCCTCGATTGCCAAGCCTTGCTTGAATAAAAAGTTCTGAGCGTAACCAACTGCAACGTCCTTTACTTCGCCCTTTTTCCCTTTACCTTTTACATCTTTTAAGAAAATAACTTTCATGATTCCTCGCTCCCTTCCAAATATTGATCAATAACCTGTTTCAATTTTAACTCTGCCTCTACAACTTTATCTCCTTCAAGCTGTGCAGCAGCATTAGTTAAATGTCCTCCTCCACCTAAAGTTTCCATTATAAGTTGGACATTAACTTCTCCTAAAGACCTAGCACTAATACCGACAACATCATCATCTCTTCTAGAAATAACAAAAGAGGCTAAAACACCATTCATTGTGAGCAGTGTGTCTGCTGTTTGTGCAATCGTAACTGGATCATATAATTCATCTTCCAGCCCACTCGCAATAGCTATCCCATTTCGATATAATTCAGTTGTTTCAATCAACTTTGAACGCTTAATAAATTTATGAATATCCTCTTTTAAAAACTTTTGGACCATGATAGTATCTGCCCCTTGCGTCCTTAAATAAGAGGCAGCATCAAATGTTCTAGATCCTGTTCTAAGTGTAAAACTCTTTGTATCAACAATGATTCCTGAAAGCAATGCTGTAGCTTCTAATGCATTCAATTTTCCAGCCTTAGGTTGGTATTCCAATAATTCGGTTACAAGCTCAGCAGTTGACGACGCATACGGCTCCATATAGACTAACAGAGGCTTTTTAATAAAATCCTCACTCCTGCGGTGATGGTCAATGACAACCACCCGCTCTGTTTTCGTTAATAGTTTCTCTTCAATAACGAAAGATGGTTTATGAGTATCCACGACAACGACTAAAGAGTTTTCCGTCACAATTTCCAATGCTTCTTCTGGTGAAACCAACCTCGAATAAAGTTCAGGATATCCCTTCATTTCCTCTATTAGACGTTTTACAGATGTATCGATATTCGTAAAATCAACAACGATGTAACTTTCTTTATGATTTAACTCTGCTGTCTTTCGAATGCCTATTGATGCACCAATCGCGTCCATATCAGGAAACTTATGACCCATAACAATCACTTTGTCACTTTCCGTAATTAGATCCTTCAATGCATGAGAAATGACTCTAGCCCTTACTCTAGTCCGTTTCTCCATTGGATTCGTTTTACCACCATAAAATTTCAATTTACCATTTGGAAGTTTTATCGCAACCTGATCTCCTCCACGGCCAAGAGCCAAATCTAGACTGGATTGAGCAAGTGTCCCTAATTCTGGTAGAGTTTCAGCACCTAATCCAATCCCAATACTAAGAGTCAGTGGGAAATTATCTTTTGCCGTTGCTTCCCTTACCGCATCTAAAATGGAGAACTTATTCTTTTCCAACTCACGAAATATCTTTTCATTTAATATCGTGATAAACCGATCCGAAGAAGTTCGCTTTAAGAATATTCCATGTTCTAACGCCCAATCATTTAGAATAGAAGTAATAAGGTTATTTAACCCACTTCGAGCTTGGTCGTCCATTCCCTGCGTAGCATCATCATAATTGTCCATTAGAATAACGGCAAGAACATTTCTTTCATCCTCGTACCTTTTTTCCAACTCAATTTGCTCGGTTATATTGAAAAAGTAAAGTAACCTTTCTTCTGGCCTCAGAATAACACGAAACTTATGATTATGTATTGTAACAATTTCTGTTTCAATCTCTTGCTTAATAAGCGGAACAATTTGTTCTCCAACCTCGTATAAGGACTTGCCAATGAGATTACTTTCATTAAAACATGTTGCCATATATGGATTGGACCATTCTATATAGCCTTCATCATTAATGAGTAATATTCCAATTGGCATTTCTAGCAATGCCTCCTCACCCACCTTTTTTATTCGGTGGGAAAGGGTTGAAATGTATTCTTTTCTAGCCTTTATCGTCTCTCTCTCTAAATAAACCGTTATTAAGAACAATGCCAAGAGCAAGAAGGCACCAATCAAAGCTATCCATAGATTTTCAAAACCAATGTATATAAGTAAAACAGCTGTTAATGCTATTATACCATACAGCGGATAGTGCACTTTGTGCTCCTTTAAAAATGAAGGCATTCCTTCAGCTCCTTTTCCCTACATTTGCCAGTGTTTCTTTCCTTAATTATAGATGTTAATCTCAACTTTGACTAAGGCGCTGTCTTAAATTAAACCCTATATCAATTATACCCAACACACGAACAATTGAAAGGAAAAACGGTAGAAAAAGCGTTAATACAACAGCAATAATAGGAATAGCCTTTGACCATTTTTTCAAGTGAGCAAAGTAGAAAATGAATGATAATCCTTGAATAACAAGTAAGCTTTGCAAAATAAAACTAGCATTTAAAATAGCCATTTGCCAAAATGAACCTGAATCGTTATTTACGATAAACGATAATAGAATAACAAGTAAATAAATCCAGACTATACTTTTTGGAAAATTCAAGTTACGAAAAGGACTAAACTTTGGCACTTCAACTCCAAGACGTTTAGCAATCGGGAAATTCACAACTATAATTACAATGACATTTATGAAGGCCGTACCTACCATCAATGTCGGCGCCATCAAGCTCAAAATTTGGACCATTTCTCTTAATTGTTCTTGTAATTCAAGAGGTGGTGATTGCCCAAGCGTTTTCAATGCTTCTATATACTGATCAATAGATGTTTGAAAAATCCGCTGATATTCAGTAAGGAAATTCAAGTTAAAAAATAAAGCTGATATTACGAAAATTAGCACCAGACTAAAAAGAAATACTACACTGGAGGCTAAATAAATAGTCCGTTTACTTTCCTTCCTTTTAATACAATATCCCATCATTAACCCTGTTGTGCCATAAAGAAATGCAAAAAGCAAGCCAACAAAGGATCCTAATATAAAGGATAGAAGCATAGCACTGATTCCCAAAATAATGGAATACTTAACAGAATGTTTACTACTATATAGAAGGAACGGCAATATTAGAAACAGCTGTATAATAACTCCTAATATTGGAACAAATATCATCACAAGGATCATGACAATAAAAATGGCCAACATAAGGGCTCCTTCTGTCAACATTCGTGTTTTTCCCACTTTGTCACCTCTTTTTATTATCCGTATATCTTTCTCATTTTACAGAGGATTTAAGATACGTTCAACTTTACAATCTATATTTATAAAAAAAGAGCAGTAAGGATTACTCCCCTTCTGCTCTTTTTAAAGATCTAATTATTCACCCGAAACAAACGGAAGTAATGCCATTTGTCGAGCACGTTTAATAGCAACTGTTAATTTACGTTGATATTTCGCGCTAGTACCTGTTACACGTCTAGGTAAAATCTTTCCACGTTCAGAGATGAATTTTTTTAGTAATTCAATATCTTTGTAGTCGATATGTGTAATACCGTTTGCAGTAAAGTAACAAACTTTCCGACGTTTACGTCCGCCTCTGCGTCCACCTGCCATGATAACGACCTCCTATTCATTAATTTTTATCGTACTAGACATTAAAATCCGCTAATGGATTATCATTCTAGCTAATGTTTTCGTTCAATATAAAAGATGTCCTACCATTATTAAAACGGTAGATCATCATCCGATATATCAATAGGTTCCCCATTATTTGCAAATGGGTCATCATTTGTACGGGTGTATTCATGGTTGCTACGCTGATTCTGATTTGGGTCGAAAGAATGGCTTTGATTTCTTTGATTACCACCAAACCCTCCGAAGTCTCCTCCTCGATCAGTAGGTGCAGCATTTCTCGGTTCAAGAAATTGAACACTATCTGCAACGACTTCAGTCACGTATACGCGTTTTCCATCCTGTCCATCATAATTACGAGTTTGAATGCGGCCATCCACACCTGCAAGACTACCTTTTTTAAGGAAGTTGGCGACATTTTCCGCCGGACGGCGCCAAATAACGCAATTTATGAAGTCAGCCTCACGTTCACCCTGTTGATTTGTAAAAGTACGGTTAACAGCTAGAGTAAATGTTGCTACAGCAACTCCGTTTGGAGTATATCGCAAATCTGGATCTTTTGTTAATCGACCAACCAGCACAACCCGGTTCATCATCAGCATCAACCTCTTCCCGATTTACTTCTTTTTTTAAAATGTTTCACGTGAAACATTATTTTTCATCTTTAACAATAATATGACGAATAATATCATCACTGATTTTCGCAAGACGATCGAATTCCTGAACAGCTTCAGGAGTTGCATTTGTTTGGATAATCCGGTAGAAACCGTCACGGAAATCCTCAATTTCATATGCAAGACGTCGCTTACCCCAATCTTTTGATTCGATGACTTCCGCACCATTAGATGTAAGAATGCTATCAAAACGCTCGATTACAGCTTGCTTTGCTTCATCTTCAATGTTTGGGCGGATAATGTACATAACTTCGTACTTTTTCATCGTTTGGTCACCTCCTTATGGTCTATACGGCCCTTTTCGAAAAATAAAGGACAAGGAGCAATTTTCATTACTCACAATGATACATTTTACCATATAAACTTGTCCGTTGCAATGTTTCCCCCATTCTTTTTTTGCAATCAGAAAAAGTGCAACTGTCTTATACTATACACACATATGAGGAGCTCAAACGGACTATTGAAGCTTATATCGAGTACTACAACAACAAACGGATAAAACAGAAATTGGCTGGCATGAGCCCGGTTCAATACCGTCTTCACACCAGCCAGTTAGCTGCATAATATAAAACTCTAACTTTTAGGGGTCACATCACACTCGTTGGGATGTTTTTCACCATTCCTCTTCTTCATCTTCGCCCTCATATGCTTCTAAAGAAGGATTATATAATCGATCTATATCCGGCTCTTCTGCAAACTCTGTAGCGAAGTCGGCATGAGCTAAACTATGGTTATCTTCTAGCTCTGAGTGCTCCGCTTCATTTTGTTCAAAGAAAAGAGGTAGACAAAGTATGCTGCTTATACCGACTAATGTATAAATAATCCTTGAAATTAAAGATGCTTGTCCACCAAAAATAGAAGCGACCAAATCAAACTGAAATAAACCGATCAATCCCCAATTTATAGCCCCTATAATAACTAAAGCTAAAGCAATCCGGTGCATAGTCCTCATTTAATATGTGCACCCCTTTCTTCATCATTCATTTTCATTTTTTGAAGAAAAGGGTAGAAATATACATATGGAAAAAATAAGATATGCGTATGTCATGTAGAAATAGAAAATGGCTGTTGTGACAAAACCATTGTCACTAACATTCTAAAGTGCTCGCTACGGAAACGTTTATATTTAATTTGCAGCACTTAAAAATTGAAGAAATACCCTAATTACGTAATAAAAGACATCCAATTGGATGCCTTAAACATTAAAGCGAAAATGAATAACATCGCCATCTTGTACAATATAATCTTTACCTTCCAATCTTACCTTTCCTGCTTCACGTGCTGCTGTCATTGAACCTGCGCTTAGCAAATCTTCGTAAGAGACAGTTTCTGCCCGAATAAATCCACGTTCAAAATCTGTATGGATGATACCAGCACATTGCGGTGCCTTCATCCCCTTTTTAAATGTCCAAGCACGAACTTCCTGAACACCTGCTGTGAAGTATGTGGCAAGTCCCAAAAGGCTATAAGTCGCTCTGATCAATTGATCTAATCCTGATTCTTTAATTCCTAATTCTTCAAGAAACATCGCTTTTTCTTCATCATCAAGTTCAGCCATTTCTTCTTCAATTTTTGCACAAACAACGATCACTTCTGCTCGATCTTTTTCAGCAAATTCCCGAACTTTTTGAACATATGGGTTATTTTCAGAATCGGCAATGTTATCTTCATTGACATTTGCTACATATAAAACAGGCTTACTCGTTAATAGATGCAGCCCCTTCACAATTTTCATTTGTTCTTCTGAAAATTCGACTGATCTAGCTGGCTCTTCAGCTTCAAAAGCTGTTTTTAACTTCGATAATATCTCAAATTCAACCATCGATTCTTTATCTTTTTGTTTCGCCATTTTTTCTACTCGACCAATTCGCTTATCTACTGTTTCAAGATCAGCTAAAATTAATTCAAGATTAATTGTTTCTATATCGTCAATCGGGTCCACTTTCCCGGAAACATGGGTAATATCTTCACTAGCGAAACAACGGACAACATGACAAATGGCATCGACTTGACGAATATGGGAAAGAAATTTATTTCCTAGTCCCTCTCCCTTACTTGCACCCTTTACTATTCCTGCTATATCAGTAAACTCAAAAGCTGTTGGAACTGTTTTTTTAGGCTGAACTAACTCTGTCAATTGTTGAAGCCGATCATCAGGAACCTCAACAATTCCAACATTCGGATCGATCGTGCAGAATGGATAATTAGCCGCTTCTGCCCCTGCTTTTGTAATGGCATTAAATAAAGTCGACTTTCCGACATTTGGTAATCCTACAATTCCTGCTGTAAGTGCCATAGTATTCACTCCTCTTTCCTGCTATTACTTCTTCTATACTCGATATTTTATTTTACATTTATTTTGATAAATCCTTAACCAATTATAGTGACTAAGTTTTTAAAATACAAATTATAATTAAAGCGGAAGCTCATTGCCCAATGGTACAAAACTCCAGCTTCTTCCTACGATATGAGCTAGCAACTAAAAGCGCTCCCCACGTTGAACCAAGGCTAGAAGAAAAGCACGAGGGTCATTCCTCATGCTTTTCTAAAACCTNATGAAGTGCACCCCAAAAGTTAGAGTCAAAATCTAACTTTTGGGGTGTTTTATTATGGCTAAATATACAGATGATTTTAAGGTGATGGTGGTGCGTGAATATCTAGAAGGAAAAATAGGATATAAACGACTGGCAGAAAAACATGGCGTGAAGTCGAAGAAACAGGTCATCAATTGGGTCAACGCATACAAGAAATTTGGCATGGAGGGATTATTCCGAAAGAAAAAGAATGCATCTTATTCTGTTCATTTCAAGTTGGATGTATTAAGCTTTATGAAAAGAACAGGCGCTTCACAGACAGAAACAGCACTCCATTTCGGATTGACGAATCCTTCGATGCTCGCTGATTGGAAGAAGAAATTCCTCGAAGGCGGTACTGAAGCCCTGAGCAACCCGAAAGGACGACCGATTATGCCTGATAAAGTGAGGAACGTTAAGAAAATCCAAAAGCCAACAGCACAGGATAAAATGACACGTGAACAGAAATTAGAACGGGAAAATGAGCTACTCCGTTTGGAGGTGGAGTACCTAAAAAAGTTGCGAGCTTTTCAGATAGATCCGGACGGTTATCTCGAAAAGCACAAGCAGCGTTATCATTCGAACTCAAAGAAAAATTTCAATTGAAGGATGTACTTCAGATCGTGGGTATTCCCGAGTCATCTTATCACTATCATGTAAAACGATTGAAGCAGGGGAATCCTCATCAAGAGCTAGAGAACACAATTCAATCCATCTTTAACGAGCACAACGAGAACTATGGTTATCGTAGAATTCAACTAGAATTAAAAAATCGCAGCATCATAGTAAATCACAAAAAAGTGCAACGCATAATGGGAAAGCTGGGACTGAAAGGCAATAAGTTCACCCGAAAATCACGTCGTTACAGTTCGTACAAGGGGAGTATCGGTACAGTGGTGAAAAACCGAATTCACCGCAGATTCAATACTTCAATCCCCTATCAAAAACTAACTACAGATATTACAGAATTCAAATGTTCAGATGAGGTAAAACTCTATCTTAGTCCAATAATGGACATGTATAATGGGGAGATTCTATCGTATGGCATAAGTATGCGTCCGACACTTGACCTTGTGATGAAACCCCTGGAGGAAGCTCTTGACGTTGTAAAGAATGCCAAATACAGGACTACCATTCACTCAGATCAAGGCTGGCATTATCAGCATGGTAAATGGGTGTCGACCTTGAAAGAACACAAAGTATTTCAAAGTATGTCACGGAAGGGAAACTGTCTGGACAACGCTCCTATGGAGAATTTCTTTGGTTTATTGAAACAGGAAATGTATTATGGCGAATCACCACGCACATATGAGGAGCTCAAACGGACTATTGAAGCTTATATCGAGTACTACAACAACAAACGGATAAAACAGAAATTGGCTGGCATGAGCCCGGTTCAATACCGTCTTCACACCAGCCAGTTAGCTGCATAATATAAAACTCTAACTTTTAGGGGTCACATCACACTCGTTGGGATGTTTTTCACCATTCCTCTTCTTCATCTTCGCCCTCATATGCTTCTAAAGAAGGATTATATAATCGATCTATATCCGGCTCTTCTGCAAACTCTGTAGCGAAGTCGGCATGAGCTAAACTATGGTTATCTTCTAGCTCTGAGTGCTCCGCTTCATTTTGTTCAAAGAAAAGAGGTAGACAAAGTATGCTGCTTATACCGACTAATGTATAAATAATCCTTGAAATTAAAGATGCTTGTCCACCAAAAATAGAAGCGACCAAATCAAACTGAAATAAACCGATCAATCCCCAATTTATAGCCCCTATAATAACTAAAGCTAAAGCAATCCGGTGCATAGTCCTCATTTAATATGTGCACCCCTTTCTTCATCATTCATTTTCATTTTTTGAAGAAAAGGGTAGAAATATACATATGGAAAAAATAAGATATGCGTATGTCATGTAGAAATAGAAAATGGCTGTTGTGACAAAACCATTGTCACTAACATTCTAAAGTGCTCGCTACGGAAACGTTTATATTTAATTTGCAGCACTTAAAAATTGAAGAAATACCCTAATTACGTAATAAAAGACATCCAATTGGATGCCTTAAACATTAAAGCGAAAATGAATAACATCGCCATCTTGTACAATATAATCTTTACCTTCCAATCTTACCTTTCCTGCTTCACGTGCTGCTGTCATTGAACCTGCGCTTAGCAAATCTTCGTAAGAGACAGTTTCTGCCCGAATAAATCCACGTTCAAAATCTGTATGGATGATACCAGCACATTGCGGTGCCTTCATCCCCTTTTTAAATGTCCAAGCACGAACTTCCTGAACACCTGCTGTGAAGTATGTGGCAAGTCCCAAAAGGCTATAAGTCGCTCTGATCAATTGATCTAATCCTGATTCTTTAATTCCTAATTCTTCAAGAAACATCGCTTTTTCTTCATCATCAAGTTCAGCCATTTCTTCTTCAATTTTTGCACAAACAACGATCACTTCTGCTCGATCTTTTTCAGCAAATTCCCGAACTTTTTGAACATATGGGTTATTTTCAGAATCGGCAATGTTATCTTCATTGACATTTGCTACATATAAAACAGGCTTACTCGTTAATAGATGCAGCCCCTTCACAATTTTCATTTGTTCTTCTGAAAATTCGACTGATCTAGCTGGCTCTTCAGCTTCAAAAGCTGTTTTTAACTTCGATAATATCTCAAATTCAACCATCGATTCTTTATCTTTTTGTTTCGCCATTTTTTCTACTCGACCAATTCGCTTATCTACTGTTTCAAGATCAGCTAAAATTAATTCAAGATTAATTGTTTCTATATCGTCAATCGGGTCCACTTTCCCGGAAACATGGGTAATATCTTCACTAGCGAAACAACGGACAACATGACAAATGGCATCGACTTGACGAATATGGGAAAGAAATTTATTTCCTAGTCCCTCTCCCTTACTTGCACCCTTTACTATTCCTGCTATATCAGTAAACTCAAAAGCTGTTGGAACTGTTTTTTTAGGCTGAACTAACTCTGTCAATTGTTGAAGCCGATCATCAGGAACCTCAACAATTCCAACATTCGGATCGATCGTGCAGAATGGATAATTAGCCGCTTCTGCCCCTGCTTTTGTAATGGCATTAAATAAAGTCGACTTTCCGACATTTGGTAATCCTACAATTCCTGCTGTAAGTGCCATAGTATTCACTCCTCTTTCCTGCTATTACTTCTTCTATACTCGATATTTTATTTTACATTTATTTTGATAAATCCTTAACCAATTATAGTGACTAAGTTTTTAAAATACAAATTATAATTAAAGCGGAAGCTCATTGCCCAATGGTACAAAACTCCAGCTTCTTCCTACGATATGAGCTAGCAACTAAAAGCGCTCCCCACGTTGAACCAAGGCTAGAAGAAAAGCACGAGGGTCATTCCTCATGCTTTTCTAAAACCTTTTTCATTTTCCTTGCAAATTCCCTGCGTGGTAACAAAACACTATGTTCACAACCTTCACATTTTATTCGAATATCCATCCCCATTCGAATAATTTTCCAACGATTTGTCCCACATGGGTGCGATTTTTTCATTTCGACAACATCATGAAGATTGAATTCTTTATTTTCCAATTTCATTCCCCCTGATGACAAATTCCACATTTTTATATGATTATTTTATCAGTTGTATTGCATTTTTAATAGCTTTAGATATTTTCAGCTATTAGATGTATAGAAAGGAAAAGTCTTCCGTATAATGGTAAGGATAAGAAAAGCGAAGGTACTATTTAACGCTGTACGTATCGATTTACTTATTGTAGCCATAACCGGATGTTTGCAACACAACTTTCTGTTCGTCGAGCTGGATATATTTCTTCTAGAAAGGAGCCATACTCATGAAACTAGATCCACCCTTTAACTTTAATAAACAGAATGAAGTACACGTCAAATTTGATGATCCTTTATCAAGTTCAAAGGTTTCCAAAGGGATTTTAAGTTTTCTCCCCTTTGATACAGAAACACCCCTTGTTATCGTCTGTATCGGAACAGACCGTTCTACCGGGGATTCATTTGGCCCATTAATCGGCAGTTTCCTTCAAGAATCATCTTTAAATAACTTTCATGTGTTTGGTACTTTAGAAGATCCTATTCATGCTGTTAATATGCAAGAAAAAATCAGTTATATTACTGACCAATTTTCAAACCCTTTTATTATCGCAATTGACGCCTGTCTTGGCAGAGTCAAAAATATAGGTATGCTTAAGGTAGGAAAGGGACCTGTTAAACCTGGCGCCGGTGTAAAAAAGGAATTACCGTCTATCGGTCACATCCACCTTACAGGTGTTGTCAATGTTAGTGGATATATGGAGTTTTTTGTATTACAAAACACCAGACTAAACCTTGTTATGGCAATGGCCAAACAAGTAGCAGCTGGGATTATTAAGGCTGATCAACTTTTTTCTAAAAATCTACCGTATCATCTGGACTTGGATTATAAAAAAGAAACATTTTTATAATCTTATCGAGAATTCTCGAGCAACCCTAGAATTCTTTCAAGATCTTCATTAGATAAAAACTCAATTTCTATCTTGCCCTTTTTCTTAGTTTTCTTAATAGTAACAGTTGTTCCAAATTTTTCTCGGAGAGTATTTTCCCTCTCAACGAGAAATACATCCTTTTTAGTAGAAGCTCTCTTTGTTTCACGTGGAACATTTGAGTTTAATTGTTGCACTAATTGTTCAAGCTGTCTAACATTTAAACCTTCCTTGATAGCCTGTTCAGCTACTTTTTCTATTTGTTCTTTCCCTTTGAGTCCAAGTAGTGTACGACCATGCCCCATTGATAACTTTCCCTTTGTAATATGAGTTTGAATACTCTTTGGAAGCGCCAATAAACGAATATGATTCGCGATATAAGGCCGACTTTTCCCTAACCTTTTGGCTAATACTTCTTGGGTTAGTTCTAGCCTTTCCATTAATGTTTGATAAGCTGTTGCCTCTTCAATGGGCGTTAAATCTTCACGTTGCAGATTTTCAAGGACTGCTAATTCCATCATCTGTTGATCAGTAAGTTCTCTCACAACAGCAGGAATAGTCTTCAGCTTAGCTTCCTTCGAAGCACGATAGCGGCGCTCCCCTACCACTATTTCATAACCTTTTATGTTTTTCCTAACTATTATCGGCTGTAATACACCATGTTCCAATATTGATTCCTTTAATTCAGTAATAGCCTCTTCCGAAAATACCTTTCGAGGCTGATAGGGGTTTGGTGTAATTTCAATTAATTCAATTTCGCGTACCGTTTCATCGTTATTTATTTCCATATTTGCAAATAAAGCATTAATCCCTTTTCCGAGACCTTTAGCCATTGATAGCCACTTCCTTTGCAAGATCTAAATATACTTCCGCACCACGCGATTTTGGATCGTAGACAATGATCGGTTCACCATGACTTGGTGCCTCACTCAATCTAATATTACGCGGAATGATCGTTTTATAAACTTTGTTTTGAAAATATTTCTTTACTTCTTGGATGACTTGAAGGCCAAGATTCGTTCGTGCGTCGAGCATTGTTAAAAGTACACCTTCTATCATTAATTGATTATTTAAGTGTTTTTGCACGAGACGAACTGTATTTAATAATTGGCTTAGTCCCTCTAAAGCGTAATACTCACATTGAACGGGGATAATTACTGAATCTGAAGCGGTTAATGCATTAAGTGTCAGTAAGCCAAGCGATGGTGGACAGTCAATCAGAATATAATCATACTCGTCCCTCACTTGATCAACCGCTCGTTTTAAACGAACTTCCCTTGATATCGTAGGAACTAGTTCCACTTCAGCACCAGCAAGCTGAATCGTTGCTGGAACAGCAAAAAGGTTTTCAACAGCGGTTTGTTTAATTACCTTTTTAATCTCCATATCATCTACTAACACATCATATATACAGTTTTGGACATCTCCCTTATCAATGCCAGAACCACTTGTCGCATTTCCTTGGGGGTCTATATCTATAAGTAATACTTTTTTTCCTATATAAGCTAAACAAGCTCCCAGATTGACAGAGGTAGTCGTTTTTCCGACTCCTCCCTTTTGGTTGGCTATGGAAATTACTTTTCCCAACGATGTCACCTACCTTTTTCCATCAAAATAGCAATCATGTATTCTATTTTATCAAATTATCAACCGAAAAACTCTGTGAATGGAAAAAAGTTTTTTAAAAGAATCGTATGATCACATTTTATTCATACTTAAACACTATATGAGCGTTGAAAATGAAGCTGGGTGTTAACTATTACCAAAAAACTAACCCATGCTATTATTTGTTTCGCAAAAAAAAGAGAAACTTCTTTATAAGCTTCTCCGTTTCCTCATCTCATAATATAAACAGTAGTAATTAATTTTGGGCTTTCTTCTTCGGTATCTTGATAGTGATTTGATAGTATTCATCAAAATCCTCTTCTTCTGAATCTAATTTAATGCCACTATCAGTCACCATTGAAAGAGATTGACGAATTGTATTAACAGCAATTCTCATATCTTTACTAATTGCCTTTCGCCGCTTCTTAGGCTTATCAACTTTAGTTAATAATTTTACTACTTGTTCTTCAGTCTGCTTTACATTCAAATTCTTTTCTATGATAAGATTCATCAATTGAATTTGTTTCTCAAAATCCTTTAACGGTATTAAAGCTCTTGCATGGCGCTCCGTTATCTTTTTTTGCAGCAGACCTTCTTGGATTTCTTGCGGGAGCTTAAGTAACCGCAGCTTATTAGCAACAGTTGATTGCCCTTTACCGAGACGTTGAGCTAAAGCTTCCTGTGTTAAATTATGAATTTCTAATAACTTTCCGTATGCCATTGCTTCTTCAATCGGTGTTAATTCTTCACGTTGAAGATTTTCAATAAGTGCAACAGAGGCTGTTTCAGTGTCATTTAAATTCTTTATAATAGCTGGTACTTCTGTCCAGCCTAATGATTGAATCGCTCGATACCTACGTTCTCCTGCAATAATTTCAAATTGACTATTCTCTATTTCTCTAACTACGATCGGCTGAATTATTCCATGTGTATGGATTGTTCTAGCTAATTCTTCTATTTTCGTCTCATCAAAGATTGTTCTTGGCTGGAATCGATTAGGGACTATTCTCGAAACAGAAATATTTTTAACCTCTTCCGTCTCCTCTGCCATCTCTTTTTCTATCGGCAACTCTTTATCCCCCATGCCAAACAAACGAGAGAAAGGATGCTTCATCCTTCGACACCACCTTCTGAAAACTCCCCTATGTTTTGAAACAGTTGCAATATATAAATAAAGACTATCCAAGAAAGTAAATCAATTTAGAAAAATTTAATCTAATAAACATATTACTGTAATAATACTTACTATTACATTCTATCCTTTTTTTAAATATCCTGCTATCCCCTAAATTGTCTATCACTCAAGAGGTAATTTATTTGGTGTACCTGGCTTTCTTGGAAACCTTTTAGGAGTATTTTTCACTTTATTGAGAACAACAATATTCCGTTCACTCTCTTCAATTGGAAGTTCAAATGAATGAATGGAAGCCAATTCTCCTCCTAATTGATGAATAGCTTTATGAGCAGCTTTCAACTCATCTTCTGCATTGGCAGCCTTCATTGCAATAAATTGTCCACCTTTTTTAACAAGTGGAAGGCAAAGCTCACTTAACACTGACATTCTAGCTACCGCTCTTGCCGTCACAACATCAAACTGTTCTCTAAATTCTACTCTTTTTGCAAAAGTTTCTGCACGATCGTGATAAAAGTATGTATCCTTTAAGTTTAATTCATTTGATAGATGTTCGAGAAAACGAATTCGCTTTTGCAATGAATCAACAATCGTAATTGAAAGATTGGGAAAACAAATTTTTAAAGGAATGCTTGGAAATCCTGCTCCCGCGCCCACATCACAAATCTTCATTTCCCCTTTAAAATCAATGTAAAAAGCGGCACTTACCGAATCATAGAAGTGTTTAAGGTATACCTCCTCTTTTTCAGTAATCGCTGTCAAGTTCATTTTTTCGTTCCATTCAACCAATATTTGAAAATAACGTTCAAACATGTCAAGCTGAAGGGAATTCAGCTGAATTCCCTTCTCCTCTAACATGCCTTGAAACTGTTCAACATTCATATTATTCATTCCTTATCTCATCCAGATATTCTGGCGATTTTCCCTTGTTCGATATAGACAAGCAGAATAGAAATATCAGATGGATTAACTCCGGAAATCCGAGATGCTTGCGCAATCGATAATGGACGCACTTTATTCAGCTTTTGACGTGCCTCCGTAGCAATCCCGTTAATAGCATCATAATCAATATTTTCTGGGATCCTTTTATCCTCAAGTTTTTTCAACTTTTCTACTTGTTGTAAGGACTTCTCAATATATCCCTCATATTTGACTTGAATCTCAACCTGTTCAATTACTTCTTTAGGTGGTTTTACTTCTGTTGGAGCTAATTCCCAAATTTGTTGATAATTCATCTCAGGACGCTTTAACAAGTCAGATGCTCTAATACCATCTTTTAATGGGCTTCCCCCTGCTTCTTTAATCATTGCTTGTGTTTTTTCATTAGGCTTAATAATTGTGGAACGGAGACGGCCAATTTCTGTTTCAATTGCTGCCTTTTTATCCTTATACATTTCATACCGTTCCTCAGAGATTAAGCCAATTTGATGACCAAGCTCAGTCAAACGCAAATCTGCGTTATCATGACGAAGTAGCAGACGATATTCTGCTCTAGAAGTTAGCAAACGATATGGTTCATTCGTCCCTTTTGTTACAAGATCATCGATTAAAACCCCGATATAGGCATCAGAGCGACTTAAAATGACTTCTTCTTTTCCAAGTATTCTTCTTGCCGCATTAATTCCTGCCATAATCCCTTGAGCTGCTGCTTCCTCATATCCAGAAGTCCCGTTAATTTGACCAGCAGTATAAAGGTTTTTGATTGCCTTCGTTTCTAGTGTTGGCCATAGTTGTGTTGGAACCATCGCATCATATTCAATAGCATATCCAGGACGCATCATTTTAGCATTTTCAAGGCCTGGAACCGTTGCAATCAATTGATGTTGCACTTCTTCTGGAAGACTAGTAGATAGACCTTGTACATAAACTTCATTTGTATGACGTCCTTCAGGTTCAAGGAAAATTTGATGTCTTGGTTTATCGTTGAAACGGACAACCTTATCTTCAATCGATGGGCAGTAGCGGGCACCTGTTCCTTTGATCATGCCGGAAAACATAGGGGAGCGGTGCAAATTCTCATCGATAATTTGATGGGTGCGTAAATTTGTATACGTTAACCAGCATGGCAGCTGATCAGTTATAAATTCCGTCGTTTCATAACTGAATGCTCGCGGTTCTTCATCACCAGGCTGAATTTCCGTTTTACTATAATCAATCGTTTTGCTATTAATACGAGGTGGAGTGCCTGTTTTAAAGCGTTCCATTTCAAAGCCAAGTTTTTCAAGGGATTCCGCTAATTTAATAGATGGTTTTTGGTTATTCGGTCCGCTCGAATACTTTAGTTCACCTAAAATGATTTCCCCTCTTAGGAACGTTCCAGTTGTGATAACAACCGCCTTCCCACGGAAAATAGCACCCGTATTTGTTACGACCCCTTTACATTCTCCATCTTCCATTACTAAATCATCAACCATCGCTTGAAGCAATGTAAGATTAGGTTCACTTTCCAAAGTGTTTTTCATTTCTTGTTGATATAAAACTTTATCGGCTTGTGCCCGTAGAGCTTGCACAGCAGGACCCTTACCAGTATTAAGCATTCTCATTTGAATATACGTTTTATCGATATTTTTGGCCATTTCACCGCCGAGAGCATCAATTTCCCTTACTACTACACCTTTAGCTGGTCCTCCGAGTGAAGGATTGCAAGGCATAAAGGCAACCATGTCGAGGTTTAATGTTAGCATAAGTGTTTTAGCACCCATTCTAGCAGCTGCTAGACCCGCTTCACAGCCGGCATGGCCCGCTCCCACTACAATAACGTCATATTGGCCTGCCTCATATTGTTGCATGTTTTTAAACCTCCTAAAATATATTGTTAAATTAAACGAGCTTTATCACCTTTTGTCTATCCCCAGCCCGTTCTTTGCTGTGTTTCCTTTATCTTAGACCAACAGGACGTTGGTCTAAATGGCGCGTCTTAGCGGTTCATCTTTTTTATAAAAGTTTGGACGTCGCTATACGCCGCCTTCCGCTTTTCTATTTCCCTAAACAAAACTGGGAGAATAGTTGGTTGATAAGACTTTCTTGGACGGTATCGCCAATAATTTCACCAAGCAATTCCCATGTGCGAGTTAAATCAATTTGAATAATATCGATTGGTGTTCCAAAGTCAATTCCCGCAAGCACATCTTCAATAGCTTGGATAGCTTGGGTCAAGAGGGCGATATGGCGGCTGTTTGATACATATGTCATATCGTTCGCTTCAACCTGCCCTTGGAAGAACATCTCGCTTATCGCCTCTTCAAGATCATCAATTCCTTCCTCTTCCAATAAAGAAGTCGTTACGATCTGATGATCCCCGGCACTGACACGGACCTCTTCCATATCAATCTTTTGAGGTAAGTCTGTTTTATTAGCGATCACTATGACATCCATGCCTTCTACCGCAGCGAATAATTGTCTATCTTCTTCAGTAAACTGATCCGCAGCATTTAATACTAATAAAATTAAATCGGCCTTTTTTAGAACTTCCCTAGACCGCTCTACTCCGATTCTTTCCACTATATCTTCTGTTTCCCTAATTCCAGCTGTATCTACTAATCTGAGCGGGACACCACGGACATTGACATATTCTTCGATGACATCCCTTGTTGTTCCTGGTATATCTGTTACAATCGCCTTGTTTTCTTGGACAAGACTGTTTAATAATGATGACTTTCCGACATTCGGTCGCCCAATAATGACCGTTGACAAGCCTTCTCGCAAAATCTTCCCTTGCTGTGAAGTACGCAACAATTTTTGCAATTCTTCTCGAATATAACTAGCTTTCTCTAATAATAATCGATGGGTCATTTCTTCCACATCATCATATTCCGGATAGTCAATATTTACTTCAACATGGGCGACCACTTCCAAAATTTCTTGACGCAATTCTCCAATCAATTTTGAAAGGCGCCCTTCCATTTGTCCCAATGCCACATTCATAGCCCGATCTGTCTTCGCTCTAATCAAATCCATAACAGCTTCTGCTTGTGACAGATCAATGCGTCCATTTAAAAACGCCCGCTTCGTAAATTCACCGGGCTCAGCCATTCTTGCTCCTGCATTCAAAGCTAATTGCAGCACGCGATTAACAGAAACTAATCCACCATGACAATTAATTTCTACAACGTTCTCCCTAGTAAACGTTTTGGGGGCCTTCATCACACTTACCATAACCTCTTCTGCTATATCACCAGTGTTTGGATCGATGATATTTCCATAATGAATTGTATGGCTTACAACATTCGTTAATTTTTTTCCTGCTGGACTTTGAAATATTCGATCAGCAATCTCAATCGCTTCATCTCCGCTCAGACGAACAATAGCAATTGCTCCCTCACCCATTGGTGTCGATATGGCAACAATCGTATCAAACTCCATTGTTTCCCCTCCTCTCTATTTCAATTGATATATTTTCACGATCTAATAAGTCTTATATGAAATTATCCACAAAATAATAGAATATCAAAATTTTATAATCCACAAAAGGAATTTTTGACATTTAAAAAATTATCCACATACAAAAGCATTCGTACTCCTTATTTTAACTTATCCACATGTGAATAACAATAACCCAATTTCCTCCTATCATTATGAAAATTTTTCTAGGATGTCGGACATTAAAAAAAGAGACTTAGCTCTTTGAAAGCCAAGTCTCTTATTTATCGTTCTCTAGAAATCGAAATAGATCTCCAAATATAATTTGATCTGAATAATTTAATTCGGTCTGTACTTTTTCAAAATAAGGGGTGCAGTAGTTCCTTTTTACCCTCTTACCAGTTTCTTTGTTATAGCAAGTATTTTCAACAAATGTATAATCCTTTGTAGTAAAAGAACCATCTCTAAAAGCAACTACCCGATCTTCTTTATTCGCTAGTAAGCTAGTACCAAATGACAAAGATCCTTTAGGTTCCTCAATCCCTAATAAATCAAAAATTGTCGTACGTAAATCAACCTGGCCACCTACAGCATCTATTGTCATTCCAGTTACACCAGGTATATGAATAAATAACGGAACTTTTTGTAATTCCATTTCGTCATTTATCGTAATTTCATGGCCTAATACTTCCTCAAGGGCTTCATTATAGCTAGTTGAAATACCGTAATGATCCCCAAACAAGACAAAAATACTATTCTCATACAATTCTGTTTCTCTTATTTGTTCAAAAAAGGTTTTTATTGCTTCATCTTCATATCTAACTGTCGTAAAGTAACGATTCACTAGCCCTTGATCCGTTTTCGCTTCTTCAATCCATTGATCTTCAGGCTCTAACAAAAAAGGAAAATGATTCGTTAACGTCAAAAACTTTGCATAGAAGGGTTCTGGTAATTCATTAAGATATGGGAGTGATTGTTCAAAAAACGGAATATCCTTTAAGCCATAATTAATCGAGTTTTCCTCTGTAACCTTGAAATCATCTTTTGAAAAGAAACGATCATAGCCCATTGCCTCATAAGCCTTTTCGCGATTCCAAAAATAAGCATCGTTCCCATGAAAAGTAGCAGAATAATATTGATGCTCTTTCAATATCGTTGGCATGGCATAGTATTTATTATTAGGTTTTCTAACAAATAGGGATCCCCCAGATAATGGATACAAACTGTTATCTAAAATAAATTCCGCATCTGATGTCTTCCCTTGAGCTGTCTGATGATAAAAATTAGGGAAATACAAACTTTCACTTTTTAATTGATTTAAAAACGGAGTTACCTCTTGGTCATCTATCCGATGATCAATGACAAATCCTTGAGTCGATTCAAGAAAAATAACAATGACGTTTTTCCCTTTAGCAATTCCATGTAAGTTAGATGGCTTTACATTTTCATTTCGCTTTTGCAAATAATGTTCAATTTTTTTCACTTCACTGCCATCGGCCATTACTCGTTTAATTGAGGATCTTGAGTTTTCATAGATGTCAAAAATATGATAATAATAAAGACCAAGGGACTGTACAATCAATTCTTTATCATATGATTTATTCCAAAAACCTGCATTAACAATCCCAGTGATCAGCA
This sequence comes from Bacillus niameyensis, assembly GCF_001375535.1. Taxonomy (GTDB): domain Bacteria; phylum Bacillota; class Bacilli; order Bacillales; family Bacillaceae_C; genus Lederbergia; species Lederbergia niameyensis. Next base: position 3,029,132 of record NZ_LN831197.1, on the reverse strand, counting down.
ATGGAACTACCATTATCGGTGCTAATACTCGGAATCCCATTCTTTTTGTAAACTGAAAACTAGTCTTTATTGCCCATTTATATTTAATGAGAATGAAAAGAATCAAGCAGTCAACAAAAAAAGATATATCATAAATCTTAAGTAATTCGATCGTGCTTTGACCTAAACCACCGACATTTTTAAATTGAAAAAGAATGGGCACCGTAACAAAATCAATATAAAACCGATAATAGAGAACATTTCCATATAAGATACCAGTTAAAATCAAATGAATAATAAAAAGGATAAGTGGCCGATTTTTTTGTTTAGCAAAAAATCCAGTTCCTAATATTAGTGCAGCTGAACTTAACGAAACTACTGCTAATAAAAGGGATTCCCCAAAGGTTTGGGTAGAAACATGAAAAACCCACCGATATAACACACACATTTTTATCCAAAGCAAGAAGACAGCAACGACATAAATAAGGCTTGAACGATTTCCTCCTGAGCGTACAACTCGAATCATTTAACCACTTCCACAATCAATAATAGTACTTCCATATTACCATTATTATCATGTTGAAAACATAAAAACTTCGATCTCTCTAAATTATCTATAAAGTATGCATCCAAAAATACGAGATCAAGTAGTGAATGGTAGATTTTCAAACCACCGATGAGAAGTATTCTCGTAAGCACTTTGTTCTGATCCTTTATGCGGATACGCCATAGTAGAGATGCTTTTCACTAACTTTTACATGTAAAAATGCCACGAGAGTGTTCTCGTGGCATTTTCATAGTTTATAAAATTTGGATGACTTGTTGGGGAAGCGTTCAGCTAACGGATAGCCTTCTCTAATTCATTATAATGGTTTAATAACAATGTACCGATTCGGCTCTTCCCCTTCCGAAGCCGTTTTAATATTTTTTTGTTCGGATAAAGCAGTGTGAATGATTTTTCTCTCATAGTTTGGCATCGGCTCGAGTTGAACAGGCCTTTTTAGCTGATTTGCTTTAGCTGCAAGCCGTTCAGCTAATTGAATTAGTGTTTGCGCGCGCCGCTCCCGGTAATTTTCGGGATTCAAAATAACTGTTACATAACGTTCTGAATGGCGATTAGCAGCAAGTTGTGTTAAATACTGCAAGGAATTAATGGTTTGTCCCCGTTTTCCTATCAAAAGGCCCATCTTTTCACCAGAAATATTAAACATAACTTGCCTTTCATTTTCTTTAACTACTTCAATGTTTGCTTCTATGTCCATATTCGATAAAACATTTCGTAAAAAATCCAATGCTCTTTCAGCAACGTCAGGCTTAACTATAACCTTGACGATAGCTGGCCTTGAACCAAATAAACCGAGTAAACCCCTTTTTCCTTCATCCACAATGCTAATATCAATGCGATCTCTAGTTGTGTTTAGTTGAGCCAATGCGGATTCTACTGCTTCTTCAACGGTTTGTCCCGTAGCAGTGATCTCTCTCACTTTTTAGCTCCCCTCACTTTAAGATTATTTGTCTTCTCAGTTTGAATGACCGGTGGCTTAATGAAATATGTTTGGACAATCATAAAAATATTTCCTACTACCCAGTATAAAGCAAGTGCTGCTGGAAAGTTAATAGCAAAAATTAAAATCATTACTGGCATAATATAAAGCATCATTTGCATTTGCGGATTGGCATTCCCCGTTCCAGCCATCATAATCTTCTGTTGAAGGAAAGTTGTGGCTCCTGCAATAATAGGTAAAAGGTAATATGGATCTGGAGAGCCAAGTTCAAACCAAAGAAAGCCACCAGATTTACCAATCTCCTCTGTTCTTATAATCGCTTGATAAAACCCAATTAAAATCGGCATTTGTATTAAAAGTGGAAAACAACCAGCAAGCGGATTCACATTATGTGTTTGGAAAATCTTCATCGTTTCTTCTTGAAGTTTCTGCTGTGTTTTAGCATCCTTAGAACTATATTTCTCTTTTAATTTCGCCATTTCAGGTTGAATTGCCTGCATTGCCTTCGAATTTTTTGTTTGTTTAATCATAAGAGGCAACATTGCAAGACGAATTAAGATCGTAACGACAATAATAGATAAACCATAACTATTTCCTAACCATCTTGCAAAGGATGTGATAAGCCATGAAAGTGGATAAACAATATACTTACTCCAGAAACCTGTAGTTTCAGAAGTAATATAATTGGGATTGTCAATAGTAGCGCATCCTGCCAAAATGGTCACTAAAAAAAGAATAGTCATTAACCATAATATTTTTTTATTCAAACGAAAAGTTCCTCCCTGCTCTTTAAAATCTAGTAGTATGTACATTATTCTTCGGCTATTTTACCATTTTTCTTCCAAGAAAGTTAGCAAAAAAAGAATTCTATTTACTCTTATATTTATTTTAAAATTTTTCCAAGGCGAAGTACGTGTTGTAAACTCTTTTTCACTTGATGAAAGTCCATTTCAGCGACAGGCTTTCTGGCAATAATAACATAGTCCTTCCCGCATTTGATCTCATCATGAAGTTCATGGAAAACTTGCCGTATGTAACGTTTAATTTGATTTCGAGTTACAGCATTCCCAATCTTCTTACTAACGGATAATCCAATCCGAAAGTTCCCTTGCTGCTCCTTTTTTAATATGTAAATCACAAATTGTCTATTTGCAACTGAATATCCTCTTTTAAAAGCAGCTTGAAATTCAACATTTTTTTTTATTCTATATCCCTTTTTCATACTATTCACCTTGTATGGATCATTATATTTATCATCGTTTACTACCGTGGCTATCATCTAGCAAATTTCTACGTTTCCTCCTACGATAAGTCAACGTTTTCTAATTTCTTGTTAAAAAAAGACCACTGAGACGTTTCAGTGGTCTACGCTGATAACACTTTTCTTCCTTTGCGACGACGTGCAGCCAGAATTCTTCGGCCTGTTTTTGTGCTCATGCGCTTACGGAAACCGTGTACTTTGCTTCTCTTACGTGTATTTGGTTGAAATGTTCTTTTCATGTACGACACCTCCCTGAGGTCAAAACAAAATTTCCAATAGACATACTCATTAATTATAAGGAGCTGTCTTTCTAATGTCAAGAGTCCTTCATATTTGTATTATCCCCAATTAAAGGAATTTATAGGCCAATTTGGTACTTTTTTATCCGCGACACCTTATTGTGGATAATTTCGACAGCCTTTTTTATTATCCACAATATTTATCGACAGGTTTTTCACAAATAAACGGCATGTTTATAACTTTTCTAGTTAATTAATTGATATTGTGGATATTTTAGGTATACGTTGATAAGTTAATCTTTATCTGATATGATTATGTTGTTTTCACTCTGAATACTTTCTGTTGATAACAGCTTTATCCACAGATGTGGATATCTTGTGGGTAACTTATCCACTTAAGGAAGAATAACCTTGTCCACATATAGTGGATAATGTCGAAATCTGCCTTTCTTCCTATTATATAGTTTTCCACATTCATAGGTATGTATATTTATAAATTTCCATCAAATTAAACCTAAACTGTTATATAACTGTTTAAAATTAAAGGGTAAGGAGGTAAGAACTTGGAGAAATTAGCTGATCTTTGGGACCAAGTTTTGATACAAGTCGAAAAAAAGGTCAGTAAGCCCAGTTTCGATACATGGCTTAAATCTACAAAAGCGCACGCTCTACAAAAAGACACAATGTTTGTAACAGCTCCAAATGAATTCGCTAGAGACTGGCTAGAAGGACACTATACAGGCTTAATATCTGGAATTTTGTACGAGATTCTTGGTGAAGAACTATCAGTGAAATTTATTATTCCCCCCGAACAAGAGGAACTTGAAAATCCAGCTACAACTCCTCCAAAAAAGGAGAAGAAAAATCTTGGGGATTTCCATCAAAATATGCTAAATCCAAAATATACGTTTGAAACATTTGTCATCGGAGCCGGTAACCGTTTTGCGCACGCGGCTTCTTTAGCTGTGGCTGAAGCACCAGCCAATGCCTATAACCCGCTATTTATTTATGGTGGAGTAGGGATGGGAAAAACACATTTGATGCATGCAATCGGACATTATGTCGTTGAACATAATCCTGATGCCAAAGTCGTTTACTTGTCCTCAGAAAAGTTCACTAATGAGTTTATTAACGCCATTCGTGACAATAAAGCTGTTGATTTTCGCAATAAATATCGGAGTGTAGATATCCTACTAATTGATGATATTCAATTTTTAGCTGGGAAAGAATCTACACAGGAAGAATTCTTCCATACATTCAATACTTTGCATGAAGAAAGTAAGCAAATTGTTATCGCTAGTGATCGCCCTCCGAAGGAAATTCCTACATTGGAGGATCGCTTAAGATCTCGTTTTGAATGGGGCTTAATAACAGATATTACTCCTCCGGATCTAGAAACTAGAATTGCCATTTTAAGAAAAAAGGCAAAAGCAGATGGCCTAGATATTCCTAACGAAGTGATGCTTTATATTGCAAATCAAATTGATACGAATATAAGAGAGCTAGAAGGTGCACTTATTCGGGTCGTAGCCTTCTCATCCTTAACGAATAAAGATATTAATGCTGACTTAGCTGCAGAAGCATTAAAAAATATCATCCCAGGTTCAAAACCAAAGGAAATCACAATTTTTGATATTCAAAAAACAGTTGGAACCGAATATAACATTAAATTAGAGGATTTTAAGGCTAAAAAGAGGACAAAATCAATTGCCTTCCCTAGACAAATCGCCATGTACTTATCACGTGAACTAACTGATTTTTCATTGCCTAAAATAGGGGAAGAATTTGGTGGTCGTGACCACACAACTGTGATCCATGCCCACGAAAAAATATCTAAACTTATTGAAACCGATCAGGATTTTAAAAGTAAAATTGAAGATATTCGTGAGGTTCTAAAAAATTCATAATGGGGATTTTGTGTATAACATGTACGCACTCGCACACAGGATGTCCACATGTTCATAACTTGAGTTTCCAGTCATGCACAGACTTATCCACATATTAACAGGCACTACTACTATTATTACTATTTTTTATTCTTTAATTATATAAATATAACCTCAAATCTATAACATTTTTTAAGGAGGTCCAAAATGAAATTTATTGTTCAGCGTAGTCGGCTAATTGATAGTGTTCAAGATGTTATGAAAGCTGTATCTTCAAGAACAACTATTCCCATTCTTACTGGGATTAAAATAATTGCATCAGAAGAGGGTTTAACATTTACAGGTAGCGATTCTGATATTTCCATTGAATCTTTCATTCCTAAAGAAGAAAATGGTGATGAAATTGTTGAAATCAAACAAACAGGTGGAATCGTATTAAATGCAAAGTTTTTCTCAGAAATTGTAAAAAAATTACCAATGGACTCAGTGGAATTAGAGGTTATTAATCTTCAACAAACTATTATTCGCTCAGGAATGGCTGAATTTAATTTAAATGGTCTAGATCCCGATGAGTACCCGCATTTACCTCAAATTGCTGAAGAAAATGTATTTTCACTACCTGCCAATTTATTAAAGTCATTGATTAGACAAACTGTTTTCGCTGTGTCCACCTCAGAAACACGGCCGATCTTGACAGGTGTAAACTGGCAAGTAGAAGGAGAGAAGTTAATTTGTACTGCGACAGATAGTCATAGATTAGCAATGCGAACCACTTCTATAGAAATTGCCAATACTGATATAGTAAATGCTGTTATTCCAGGAAAAAGCCTTATAGAGTTAAGTAAAACACTTGATGACTCAAGCGACCCTGTAAATATTGTTATTACTGGAAATCAAATTCTCTTCAGATTTAAACACTTATTATTTTTCTCGCGACTGTTAGAAGGAAATTATCCAGATACGTCAAGACTTATACCAGCTGAACATAAGACCCAGATTATTTTACACTCAAAGGACTTCCTTCATGCTATTGATCGGGCCTCTCTTTTAACAAGAGGAGAGAGAAATAACGTCGTCAAATTAGCGAGTTTAGAAAATCGCAAAATTGAAATCTCATCTACAACACCAGAAATTGGAACTGTAGTTGAACAATTACATTGTGAATCCATCGAAGGTGAGGATTTGAAAATTTCCTTCAGTGCTAAATACATGATGGACGCTTTAAAAGCGTTAGAAGGTACACAAATAGTTGTTCACTTCACTGGTGCAATGCGCCCATTCATTATTCGTTCAGTTGAGGATGACTCCATCTTGCAGCTTATACTGCCGGTTAGAACGTTTTAAACGATTCATCAAGCTTTATAATCCAATAGATCCTGCCCTTTTATGGCGGGGTTTTCTTTGTTTAAATTGCAATTATTTAGTAAAATAAAGAGAATGACTTATTAGAAAAGAGTGAGAACGTGGAAACAAGAATTAAAATTGAGACTGACACGATTACCCTCGGTCAATTTTTGAAACTAGCTGACCTTATTCCATCTGGTGGAATGGCCAAATGGTTTTTAAGTGAGCATGAGGTTTTCGTTAATGATGAACAGGATCAACGTAGAGGGCGGAAACTCACTATTCATGATAAAATAGAGATAAAAGGAATCGGTACATTTATCATTGAAGGATAGATAAGATATTTCGGGATGCGAACACAAGTTTCTACCTTCTTATCATAAAAGGATGTTGACTTCATGTACATTGAAGATTTAGAACTGGTAAACTTTAGGAATTACGAAAAACTTAATATTTCCTTCGAAAATAATGTAAATGTTATATTGGGGGAAAATGCCCAAGGTAAAACAAATGTCATGGAGTCTATTTATGTATTAGGATTGGCAAAATCCCATCGGAGCTCAAATGATAAAGATTTAATCCGTTGGGACTCAGAATATGCTAAAATAAAGGGTAGGCTACAAAATTCGCGCGGAGAAGTACCGCTAGAGCTGACTATTTCAAAAAAGGGAAAAAAAGCTAAATTTAACCATATTGAACAACAAAAGTTGAGTGGGTACGTAGGTAATATGAATGTTGTTATGTTCGCACCTGAAGATCTCCATCTTGTTAAAGGGAGTCCTCAAATAAGGCGGCGATTTATTGATATGGAAATAGGGCAGGTGTCACCTGTTTATTTGCATGATATGAATCGATTTCAAAAGATATTACAACAAAGAAACCATTATCTAAAGCAGCTCCAGTCAAGAAGGCAAGATGATGTAACATTTCTCCAAGTCTTAACGGAACAATTTATTGAAGTGGCAGTCAAAGTTATGAAAAAACGCTTTGAATTTATTCGTATGCTTGAGAAATGGGCTAGTCCGATTCATTCTGGCATTTCTAGAGGTTTGGAAACTTTAGAAATTCAATATAAACCGTCAATAGAGGTATCGAAAGAACTGGATTGGTCGAAGATGATAAAAGAATTAGAGGAGAAATTTCACTCGCTACAGGATCGGGAAATTGACCGTGGAGTTACATTAATTGGCCCCCATCGTGATGAAATAGCCTTTTATGTTAATGGCAAGGATGTGCAAACATTTGGCTCTCAAGGACAACAACGGACAACTGCTCTTTCTGTCAAATTGGCTGAAATTGACCTGATTTATACAGAAGTTGGTGAATATCCTATTTTACTTCTTGATGATGTCTTGTCTGAATTAGATGATTATCGTCAATCTCATTTACTTAATACGATCCAAGGTAAAGTCCAAACATTTGTGACAACGACAACGGTAGATGGTATTGATCATCAAACTTTGAGAGAGGCAACAACCTTTATTGTACAAAATGGGGAAATGGAAAGAGTGAAATGAGGTGAATCCCATGTACGTCCATGCTGGAGAAGATGTAATGATCCGTTCGAGTAAAATTATTGCCATCATAGAGAGAGAAACGGTTGAGTCATCTTTGGAAATTCAATCATTTCTAGATCGAAAAAAAGAATGGTTAACGAATTTAACTAATGATGATTATAAATCGTTGATCATTACGGATCCTCATATTTATCTCTCCCCTATTGCTCCGGCAACCTTAAAAAGACGCTTACTAACTCTAAAGGATTATGAATTAAATTTATAAATATCGCAAAAAAACGATTGAAAGAGCAGGTGAGTTTTTTTGACAATGGATCATAAAGAAATGCAGGATCAATTATATGATGAACACCAAATACAGGTGCTTGAAGGATTGGAAGCAGTTCGTAAAAGACCTGGGATGTATATAGGCTCTACCAGCTCGAAAGGACTCCATCATTTAGTTTGGGAAATTGTCGATAATAGTATTGATGAAGCTTTAGCGGGTTATTGTGATGAGATTAATGTCACAATTGAACCTGATAATAGTATTACTGTAAAAGACAATGGTCGCGGAATCCCAGTTGGTATCCAAGAAAAGATGGGCAGACCAGCTGTAGAAGTTATTTTGACTGTGTTACATGCTGGAGGAAAGTTCGGTGGTGGAGGATATAAAGTTTCTGGTGGCCTTCACGGCGTAGGTGCTTCTGTAGTAAACGCCCTTTCATCAGAACTGGAAGTATATGTTCACCTTAACGGCCAAGTTCATTATCAGAAATATGAACGTGGAGTACCTAGTTTCGATTTGAAAATTATCGGTGAAACAGACCACACTGGAACGATTATTCATTTTAATCCTGATCCGGAAATTTTTACTGAAACGACGGAATTTGTTTTTGAAACTTTAGCTACTCGAATGAGAGAACTCGCCTTCCTTAATCGCGGCTTAAAATTAACACTAGAGGACAAGCGAGCTGAAGAAAAGAAAGTAGAATACCACTATGAGGGCGGGATTAAATCATATGTGGAATATTTGAATCATTCGAAAGAAGTTATCCATGAGGAGCCAATTTATGTTGAAGGCGAAAAAGAAGATATTTTAGTGGAAATTGCTCTTCAATATAATGATGGATTTGCAAGTAATATTTATACATTTGCTAATAATATCAACACTTATGAAGGTGGTGCCCATGAAGCGGGCTTTAAATCTGCTTTAACGAGGGTAATCAATGATTATGCACGCCGAAATAATATTTTCAAAGATAATGATAGCAATCTTTCAGGAGAAGATGTTCGAGAAGGATTAACAGCTATCGTCTCTATAAAACATCCAGATCCACAGTTTGAAGGACAAACAAAAACAAAGCTGGGGAATTCTGAAGTAAGGACGATTACAGATTCAGTGTTTTCAGAGCACTTCGAGAAATGTTTGTTAGAAAATCCTTCTTTAGCAAGAAAAATTGTTGATAAAGGGTTAATGGCTGCGAGAGCTCGCTTAGCTGCCAAAAAGGCCCGTGAATTAACTAGAAGAAAAAATGCATTGGAAATTTCCAATCTCCCTGGTAAATTAGCCGATTGTTCGTCTAGGGATCCACAAATCAGCGAATTGTTTATTGTTGAGGGTGATTCAGCTGGTGGGTCTGCTAAACAAGGACGTGACCGATTATTTCAAGCAATTTTGCCATTGAGAGGGAAAATTATAAATGTTGAGAAAGCTCGTCTTGATCGAATTCTCTCCAATAATGAAATTAGGACCATTATTACCGCGTTAGGTACAGGTATTGGAGAAGACTTTGATATTGTCAAAGCGCGCTATCACAAAATTGTGACGATGACAGATGCAGATGTTGATGGAGCACATATACGAACATTATTGCTGACCTTTTTCTATCGATATATGAGACCTTTAGTTGAAGCTGGGTATGTTTATATCGCTCAACCACCTCTCTATAAGATTTCTCAAGGAAAAAAGGACCACTATGTTTACTCAGATAAAGAACTTGAAGATTATTTAGCTCAAATTCCTCAAGTACCAAAACCAGGAATTCAACGGTATAAAGGTCTTGGAGAAATGAACCCTGAACAATTATGGGAGACGACAATGAATCCTGAATCCCGTACATTGCTTCAAGTTAGCTTAGAGGATGCGATTGAAGCGGACCGCACGTTTGACATGCTTATGGGTGAAAAGGTTGAACCTCGACGTATATTTATCGAGGAAAATGCACAATACGTGAAAAATTTAGATATATAGGAACAGAATTTAAGTTAGAGCAAATTTGCCATTGAGTATGAGTTTATTTTCTCTTCTCGAGGTATTTGCCCTTTTAAAGAGGGAGGTTGCTAGTATTGGCAGATTTACCCAATTCTAATATAAAAGAAATTAATTTAAGCCAAGAAATGCGTACATCATTTTTGGACTATGCAATGAGCGTTATCGTTTCGCGTGCACTGCCTGACGTACGAGATGGCTTAAAACCTGTTCACCGGAGAATTTTATATGCTATGAATGATCTGGGGATGACGAGTGACAAAGCCTTTAAAAAGTCAGCTAGGATTGTCGGAGAAGTAATCGGTAAGTATCACCCACACGGTGATTCTGCGGTCTATGAAACGATGGTTAGAATGGCTCAGGACTTTAGCTATCGAAATATGTTAGTAGATGGACATGGGAATTTCGGTTCCGTAGATGGAGATTCTGCAGCTGCAATGCGTTATACGGAAGCGAGAATGTCCAAAATTTCAATGGAACTCGTCCGTGATATCAATAAAGATACGATTGATTATAAAGATAACTATGATGGATCTGAAAGAGAACCTGCAGTCTTACCAGCTCGATTTCCTAATTTACTTGTGAATGGCTCCTCCGGAATTGCTGTTGGAATGGCGACTAACATTCCTCCGCACCAATTAGGAGAAGTTATTAATGCTCTGCTTGCACTTAGCAAGGAACCCGATATCACTATCCAGGAACTAATGGAATATATTCCAGGACCTGATTTTCCTACAGCGGGTATTATCGTAGGAAGAAGTGGGATTCGAAGAGCATATGAAACTGGTAGAGGGTCTATTATTTTACGAGCAAAAGTTGAAATAGAGACGAAATCGAATGATAGGGAAACGATTATTGTTAATGAACTTCCTTATCAAGTTAATAAAGCAAAACTCATTGAACGGATCGCGGAACTTGTTCGAGAAAAGAAAATTGAAGGTATAACTAGCTTGAATGACGAATCGGACCGAAATGGTATGCGAATCGTCATTGAAGTGCGCAGAGATGCGAATGCTAATGTGATTTTAAATAACCTCTATAAATTAACTGCAATGCAAACGAGTTTTGGTATTAATATGTTGGCATTGGTTGACGGCCAACCTAAAGTTCTAAACTTAAAGCAATGTCTCTATTACTATCTTGAACATCAAAAGGTTATTATTCGTAGAAGAACTGAATTTGAATTAAGAAAAGCCGAGGCAAGAGCGCATATTTTAGAAGGATTAAGAATTGCACTTGATCACATTGATGCGATTATTAGTTTGATTAGAGGGTCTGAAACGACTGATATTGCACGTACTGGTTTGATGGAGCAGTTCCAGCTTTCTGAAAAACAAGCTCAGGCTATTCTTGATATGCGTCTCCAACGCTTAACGGGTTTAGAGCGCGATAAAATTGAAGAAGAATATCAAAATCTTCGTAAATTGATCGAGGAGTTAAAAGCAGTTTTAGCAAATGAAGAAAAAATTCTCGAGATTATTAGAGAAGAGTTATTGGAAATTAAAGAACGTTTTGATGACGGAAGAAGAACAGAAATTGTTGCTGGTGGCATTGAACAAATAGAAGACGAAGATTTAATCCCAAGGGAAAATATTGTTGTTACATTAACGCATAATGGGTATATAAAACGTCTTCCTATTTCCACTTACAGAAGTCAGAAACGTGGTGGCCGCGGTGTCCAGGGAATGGGGACAAATGATGATGATTTTGTTCAGCATTTAATTACGAGTTCGACCCATGATACCATTCTGTTTTTTACTAATAAAGGGAAGGTTTATCGTGCAAAAGGCTATGAAATTCCTGAATTTAGTAGAACTGCAAAAGGTTTACCAATTATCAATTTATTGGATATTGAAAAAGATGAATGGATTAATACGGTTATATGTGTTGAAGAATTCCTTGATGAATCGTATTTATTTTTCGCTACAAAACAAGGTGTCGTAAAACGTACTCCATTATCAGCGTTTGCCAATATTCGTACGAATGGTCTCATTGCCCTCGGTTTAAGAGAAAATGATGAACTTATTTCTGTTCAGTTAACTGATGGGGAAAAGGATATTGTTTTGGGTACGAAAAATGGATTGCTCATTCGTTTCCATGAAGAAGATGTTAGGTCAATGGGAAGAACAGCAACTGGTGTAAAGGGAATTACTTTATCTGACGAAGATGAAGCTGTTGGAATGGAAATTCTTGATGAGAATGATGATGTTCTAGTAGTTACGAAAAATGGCTATGGAAAGCGAACTTCTGCGGCCGAATATCGGATACAAAGTCGCGGTGGAAAAGGATTAATCACTTGTAAAATTACAGAGCGGACTGGCACTGTAGTAGCAGTTGAGACTGTACAAGGCGATGAAGATATTATGCTTATTACAGATAGTGGTATAATTATTCGAATGGATGTCCAGGGCATTTCGGTTATTGGACGAAATACACAAGGTGTTAAACTAATGACTCTTGGAGAAGATTCGTCTGTTTCAACAGTAGCGAAAGTAGAAAAGGAAGAAGAACAAGTGTCTGAAGATGTCGAAGATGAAGATCAGACGCCTGAAATAGAAGAGAAAGAAGAGTAATAAAGACTAAGGAGGCGTCACCTTTTGACGCCTTTTTAGTAAATTTAAGTCTATAAAGTTTTGCTGAGCATGTTATACGCTTAAGTGATTGAGTTCTTACAGCGAGATGATGTAGAGTAAAGTATTCCATTAATCTAAATATAATTGCTTGTCCCTTAGCGACAGGCACCTACACTTTTTATATTATTCATACGGAAGTGATCAATGTGAAGGTAAAAGTAGAAGAACTTAAAGAAGGTAGTGTATTACTAAAAGATGTTATGGGTTCCACGAGTTCCCCGATTATACCTGCCAACACTGTTTTAACAGAAGAGCATCTTAATGTATTAAGGGCTTTTTTAATTAAAGAAGTTGAAGTTGGAAATAGGTTAAATAGCGGTAAACCCTTTGAGGAAATGAAAACGAATACAGACACATATAAGGGTAATGGCGAAGATTTATCCTTTTTAGAATTGTACTCGAGTGCAGTTACTCAATATAAAAAAGAATTTCAGTCGTGGCGATCAGGTTCGGCAATAAATATTTCTAAAATACGTTCCTTTTTAATCCCTTTATTTAAAAAGTCACATGAAAACAAAGATTGGTTACAGCGCATTGATCAATTCTCCAATAAACAAGATTACTTGTATCATCATGCTATTGCCGTCAGTTTGATTGCTAGTTTTATTGCAAAAGAAATGGGGTATGATAATGGCCAATGTTTGCAAATTGCTATGGCGGGATGTCTCGCTGATTGTGGGATGTCAAAGATTGATGAAGGTACAATTATAAGTACAAGATCATTAAGAGACCATGAATGGAATGAAATAAAAAAGCACCCAATATATAGCTACCAAATGCTTAAAGATATTTCTTTATTAAAACCTGAAAGCAAATTAGCAATTGTTCAACATCACGAAAGGTTGGATGGAACAGGATACCCATTGGGAGAGTCAGGGGCGAAAATACAAATGCAATCTCAAATGATTGCTATAGCAGATATTTATCATGCAATGACAGCAAATAGATTATATATGAATAAAAGGTCTCCATTTAAAACACTTCAAATGATGAAAGAAGACCAATTTGGTAAACTTCATATTTCTATTTTACAAGTATTAATATCCGCAATTGCTGAGCTTCCAGTTGGAACAAATGTAATATTATCAGATGGACGTGTAGGTGAAATTATCTTTAATAAACCGAATGCTAAAACTAGGCCGTTAATTAAAATCAAGGAAAACAACGAAATGGTTGATCTTGAAAAGCACAGACAACTCTACGTACAACAAGTAATGAACTAATATAGATTATAATTTAGCTTTGTTTTATTTATTTTTCTCAAAAAAACTCTTGCATAATTTAAAAGAAGTTGGTATATTAGAACATGTGCTTGAGAGAGCAATTGAATAAAATAAAAAAACACTTGACACTATGACTTTTAAGTGATAATATATAAAAGTCGCAGTTAAGAGCGATTGAAAGTTTGATCTTTGAAAACTGAACGAAACAAACGTCAATAATAAATTTTAGATGATCTTTTGATCATCGCCAGCTTTATATGAGCTNTGTTACAGTAGGGCATACCTCCTCAATGCATATAGATTAATTTTAGGGCTGAGTTATTCAGCCTTTTTTTATTTTAGCGGAGAGAGTGTCGGACCTGCGCCAATGATTATTTCCGTGATACAATATTTGGCATGAGTCTGAATAATTGGAGGGAGCTTAATGAAGATTTACACAAAAACAGGTGATAAGGGGACAACATCCCTTGTCTATGGGCAAAGAATAGCCAAAAACGATTTGCGTGTTGAAGCGTATGGAAGTTGTGATGAAGCAAATTCGATGATTGGACTAGCTGTTAGTTATTTGAAGCAAGAAGATAGAAAAGAATTTCAAGAGCTGCAACAACTTTTTCATCAAGTACAAACAGCTCTTTTCCATGTAGGGGCAGAATTGTCTACTCCTAATGATAAAGAAGTGAAATGGAAATTAAAAGAAAGTGATGTAAAGCTATTAGAAGAAGCAATTGATCGTTTAGATGAACAGCTTACACCATTGCAGAATTTTATTCTTCCTGGTGGACATCCTGCTGGAGCTGCATTTCACGTAGCGAGAACGGTTGTGCGCAGAGTGGAAAGAATCGTAGTTGGTCTTGAAACAAATAATCCACTTGTTTTATCTTATCTAAATCGACTTTCTGACCTTTTATTTGTCGTAGCACGATATGTCCATCATATATTAGGAGAAGAAGAAGTAAATCTGCATGAAGGAGACAAGATTGACAGCTAAACCCATTTTTTAGTACACTATTTATAAGAATTATAAATAGATAATCAATTTTATGTTAGAAAAGAGGTGCATGGCGGTGTCAGAACATCAATTAAAAGATGCGATTCAAACATTGAAGCAGACAGGAGTTCGAATTACACCCCAACGTCATGCGATTTTGGAGTATTTAGTTCAGAGTATGTCACATCCAACTGCAGACGATATTTATAAATCACTCGAAGATAAATTTCCGAACATGAGTGTTGCAACTGTTTATAATAATTTACGCGTTTTTCGGGAAGTGGGCTTAGTAAAGGAACTTACCTATGGTGATGCTTCTAGCAGATTTGATTTTGTGACATCAGACCATTATCACATTATTTGCGAGAACTGTGGGAAGATTGTTGACTTTCATTATCCAGGCTTAGATGAAGTTGAACAGTTGGCAGCCCATGTAACGGGATTCCAAGTTGGCCACCATCGCATGGAAATTTATGGTGTATGTCCTGATTGCGGAAATAAAGAAACACATTAAAAATAGCCTAACTTTTATAGGCTATTTTACTTTATTCAAAAATGGCAAACTGCTTATAACAGCAGTTTGCCATTTTAAATTAAGCTTGTTCCAGATTACTCGCCTTAATGACCTCTTCTTCTTTGTAGAATCGGCTATAACAGATCATAAAGACTAGATAAGCAACAAAACTAAAGATTAATAGAAATGTTACAGGTAAATAGTTTAGGAAAACAAACATTAATACTAATAAAATAATAGATAAGAGTGTTGATGGAAAATACTTAATAGCAAAAAAGAAGGAGTTTTTTACTACTCTCCATAATGTTAACTTATAGTGAACCATCATTGGGAAAATATATATAGAAGTTAGTAACCCAATGGATGCAATTAAAAACAACGAGGCTAGCAGTAGGTTTTGCATGACTTTCCCTAAAGTACCGATCAGCATAAAGTCAATATAAAGGATGTAACCAAAGATAGAGACTAGAATGCCAAGTAAAAAACTTTGTTTGAAATTTTCCTTGAAAAAGCGAAAAAAGGGAAGGAAGACAGCTGAATCCTTTTTAATAACATATTGTCTGATCACCCCGAACATAGCAGCAGTAGCTGGAAAGATAGTAATGATCGGCAGACACATGACGAACCAAAGGATATTTAATAAAAAGAAAAAAGACACCGTTTCCAAAATAGTATATAACCTGCTGTTTAAGATATTCATAGTTAACCACCATTTAATCTATTTTTGAGAATGACGATGCAGAGCAACATTGCACTTGACCGAAAAGGAATTCGGAAGCATATTTTAAACTTGCTCAGCATCGTTCCCTTTTTGATATAGTAATTATAACATATATCAATAAATTTAAAAAAGCGAAATTTTTTAAAGATTTTTCTTGCGATTGTATTTTTCATCAAATTCCTTGCCTTCAAGATTTGGATCCAAGGTAAGTGGTTCCCTACAATACATGCACATATCTACTTTACCTAACACTTTAGTAGGTTTGTTACAATTTGGACAAATTACTTGTACTGCCTTTGTTGAAAGCATTCCAATCCAAAAATAAACTAATGTACTAGAAAGAATAGCTAATACTCCTAAAATCATAAAAATCGTCATAACAATAGGATGATTTTTGAAGAATATTCCCCCATACATAATAATAAACCCAGCAAAGATTAAACCAAGAGCAAAGGACCGGATCTTATTTATTTTACTTGAATATTTTTTTGCCATAGTGAGCCCTCCTGAAAGTAAATATATCATATGGAAGAAAAACTTCCTACTATATATTCCGTTAAATAACGTATGTGGAGAAAGGAAGAAGGAGATTTCGAATTACTGTCGAAAGAAAAGGGTAATAAGGAATTGGAGGAATTGCCATGGAAGAAATCCTCAAAAGCATCTGTGTAGAAAAAGAAGATAGTGAAAACACATTAGGTATTTTAGTAATTGAAAAGAAACAGCAACTATCCCCTTCGACAAATACGTTTGATTTCATCTTGCTTGTTATAGTACGTCAACGAACTGATTCGACATCTATTATGCATTATCAATATAATGATAAAAGAATCGCTCTTCATAATGTAACAGAACAGCAAATAAAAGAATGGATTCTTTTTGGATCGAATAACAAAATTATAGAATGGATACATGAAGGTGAAGTTTTATTTGATAAGAACGAGTTTGTATTAAATTTAAGAAATGAGTTACGAGACTTTCCATTTTATGATCGTAAATTGAAAATAGGAGTCGAGTTTGCAAAGCTTATCCGTAGATATTTAAACGGGAAATCGTTTTTTGAAACGGGCCAATTTTTAGATGCATATAATCATATGATTCATTGTTTACACCATCTAGCTCGTCTAGCCATTATCGAAAAGGGCTTTTATCCTGAATTAACGGTATGGAGTCAGGTTAAGCAGATGGATCCAGAAATCTACAAGTTATATGAGGAACTCGTTAACAGCGAGGAATCTATTGAAAAAAGATTAGACTTACTTTTTATAGCTAGTGAATTTTTAATCTTTTCTAGAACGAAAATTGGTGCTGGGCATCTTTTGGAAACTTTAGAAATGCAAACCCAATGGTCGATTGGTGAGTTGAAATCTCATCCTGAACTTCATTATTATGGTGTTGATTTAGATCTACTAGTGGAATACCTAATCGATAAAGACTTTATTACAGTAGTCGAAGTTCCTATAAACACACTGGGACTAAGCGATAGATTTTATTTCAAGAAATAGTTTACCTTTTTTTGAAAAAAGGTATTGACCAATTCTAATAAACTTGTTATAGTAATAAACGTCGCTGCTGACGTTAAGTTCGGCGGTCGAAAAAAAAGATAAAAAACTTCTTGACTTTCCAGACTGAAAGTTGTATGATAATAAAGTCGCTGTTAAGAAGCAAGCAAGTTTGATCTTTGAAAACTGAACGAAACGAACGTCAATAATAAATAGATGATCATTTGATCATCGCCAGCTTTATATGAGCTAAACAAACTTTAAATGAGAGTTTGATCCTGGCTCAGGACGAACGCTGGCGGCGTGCCTAATACATGCAAGTCGAGCGAATGGATGGGAGCTTGCTCCCTGAAGTTAGCGGCGGACGGGTGAGTAACACGTGGGCAACCTGCCTGTAAGACTGGGATAACTCGCGGAAACGTGAGCTAATACCGGATAATTTCTTTCTTCACATGGAGAAAGGTTGAAAGACGGTTATGCTGTCACTTACAGATGGGCCCGCGGCGCATTAGCTAGTTGGTGAGGTAACGGCTCACCAAGGCGACGATGCGTAGCCGACCTGAGAGGGTGATCGGCCACACTGGGACTGAGACACGGCCCAGACTCCTACGGGAGGCAGCAGTAGGGAATCTTCCGCAATGGACGAAAGTCTGACGGAGCAACGCCGCGTGAGTGAAGAAGGTTTTCGGATCGTAAAACTCTGTTATCAGGGAAGAACAAGTACCGTTTAACTGACGGTACCTTGACGGTACCTGACCAGAAAGCCACGGCTAACTACGTGCCAGCAGCCGCGGTAATACGTAGGTGGCAAGCGTTGTCCGGAATTATTGGGCGTAAAGCGCGCGCAGGCGGTCTCTTAAGTCTGATGTGAAATCTCGCGGCTCAACCGTGAGCGGTCATTGGAAACTGGGGGACTTGAGTGCAGAAGAGAAGAGCGGAATTCCACGTGTAGCGGTGAAATGCGTAGAGATGTGGAGGAACACCAGTGGCGAAGGCGGCTCTTTGGTCTGTAACTGACGCTGAGGCGCGAAAGCGTGGGGAGCGAACAGGATTAGATACCCTGGTAGTCCACGCCGTAAACGATGAGTGCTAAGTGTTAGAGGGTTTCCGCCCTTTAGTGCTGCAGCAAACGCATTAAGCACTCCGCCTGGGGAGTACGGCCGCAAGGCTGAAACTCAAAGGAATTGACGGGGGCCCGCACAAGCGGTGGAGCATGTGGTTTAATTCGAAGCAACGCGAAGAACCTTACCAGGTCTTGACATCCCGCTGACCGGTCTGGAGACAGGCCTTTCCCTTCGGGGACAGCGGTGACAGGTGGTGCATGGTTGTCGTCAGCTCGTGTCGTGAGATGTTGGGTTAAGTCCCGCAACGAGCGCAACCCTTGAAATTAGTTGCCAGCATTTAGTTGGGCACTCTAATTTGACTGCCGGTGACAAACCGGAGGAAGGTGGGGATGACGTCAAATCATCATGCCCCTTATGACCTGGGCTACACACGTGCTACAATGGATGGTACAGAGGGTTGCGAGACCGCGAGGTTTAGCCAATCCCTTAAAACCATTCTCAGTTCGGATTGTAGGCTGCAACTCGCCTACATGAAGCCGGAATCGCTAGTAATCGCGGATCAGCATGCCGCGGTGAATACGTTCCCGGGCCTTGTACACACCGCCCGTCACACCACGAGAGTTTGTAACACCCGAAGTCGGTGGGGTAACCTTTTGGAGCCAGCCGCCGAAGGTGGGACAGATGATTGGGGTGAAGTCGTAACAAGGTAGCCGTATCGGAAGGTGCGGCTGGATCACCTCCTTTCTAAGGAATATATATTGACTGCGAGTCAATATTAATAAAGACGTTTCGTTTCGTTCAGTTTTGAGGGATCAAACCTTCATTTATTGATGGGGGCCTGTAGCTCAGCCGGTTAGAGCGCACGCCTGATAAGCGTGAGGTCGGTGGTTCGAGTCCACTCAGGCCCATCATCCTACTCTATTTTGAAATTTAAATAGAGTTTTATTTAATGGGGCCTTAGCTCAGCTGGGAGAGCGCCTGCTTTGCACGCAGGAGGTCAGCGGTTCGATCCCGCTAGGCTCCACCAAAAGGTATATTCGTTCTTTGAAAACCAGATAAAATGAGAAGATATAAACCGAGAAACATTCACCTTACGGAGAATTCCGTAAGAAAACTAGTAAGACCTTATTAAGGTCGAGCAAGGAGAAGTGAGAAGATCAAGGAAGCAAATGAGTGAGCGCCGGAGCGTATATAATACGTGAGGATGCGAATGAATGAAGCTGACGCAGAGATTCGAAGCTTATCATTGCACGAACGATTAAGTTAGTAAGGGCGCACGGTGGATGCCTTGGCACTAGGAGCCGATGAAGGACGGGACTAACACCGAAATGCTTCGGGGAGCTGTAAGTAAGCTTCGATCCGGAGATTTCCGAATGGGGAAACCCTCTGCTCGTAATGGGGCAGAATCCATTTCTGAATACATAGGAAATGGAAGGCAGACCCGGGGAACTGAAACATCTCAGTACCCGGAGGAAGAGAAAGAAAAATCGATTCCCCGAGTAGCGGCGAGCGAAACGGGAAAAGCCCAAACCAAGAGGCTTGCCTCTTGGGGTTGTAGGACACTCTATACGGAGTTACAAAAGGATGATGTAGACGAAGCGGTCTGGAAAGGCCGGCCACAGAAGGTAACAGCCCTGTAGTCGAAATGTCATCCCCTCCTGAGTGGATCCTGAGTACGGCGGGACACGTGAAATCCCGTCGGAAGCTGGGAGGACCATCTCCCAAGGCTAAATACTCCCTAGTGACCGATAGTGAACCAGTACCGTGAGGGAAAGGTGAAAAGCACCCCGGAAGGGGAGTGAAATAGATCCTGAAACCGTGTGCCTACAAATAGTCAAAGCATGGATGCGTATTTCCCTATGGGAAAACGCTGTGTGATGGCGTGCCTTTTGTAGAATGAACCGGCGAGTTACGATTTCATGCAAGGTTAAGTTGAAGAGACGGAGCCGCAGCGAAAGCGAGTCTGAATAGGGCGTATATAGTATGAGGTCGTAGACCCGAAACCAGGTGATCTACCCATGTCCAGGGTGAAGGTAAGGTAACACTTACTGGAGGCCCGAACCCACGTACGTTGAAAAGTGCGGGGATGAGGTGTGGGTAGCGGTGAAATTCCAATCGAACCTGGAGATAGCTGGTTCTCTCCGAAATAGCTTTAGGGCTAGCCTTGAGAAAGAGTCTTGGAGGTAGAGCACTGTTTGGACGAGGGGCCCTCATCGGGTTACCGAATTCAGACAAACTCCGAATGCCAAAGACTTGATTCTCAGGAGTCAGACTGCGAGTGATAAGATCCGTAGTCGAGAGGGAAACAGCCCAGACCGCCAGCTAAGGTCCCCAAGTATCCGTTAAGTGGAAAAGGATGTGGAGTTGCTTAGACAACCAGGATGTTGGCTTAGAAGCAGCCACCATTTAAAGAGTGCGTAATAGCTCACTGGTCGAGTGACTCTGCGCCGAAAATGTATCGGGGCTAAACGGATCACCGAAGCTGCGGACTGACACCGTAGGTGTCAGTGGTAGGAGAGCGTTCCAAGGGCTGTGAAGCCAGACCGGAAGGACTGGTGGAGCGCTTGGAAGTGAGAATGCCGGTATGAGTAGCGAAAGAAGGGTGAGAATCCCTTCCACCGAATGCCTAAGGTTTCCTGAGGAAGGCTCGTCCGCTCAGGGTTAGTCGGGACCTAAGCCGAGGCTGAAAAGCGTAGGCGATGGATAACAGGTCGATATTCCTGTACCACCTCCCCGCCGTTTGAGTAATGGGGGGACGCAGGAGGATAGGGTAAGCGCGCTGCTGGATATGCGCGTCCAAGCCGTTAGGCTGAAGAGGAGGCAAATCCTTCTCTTTAAAGCGGAGCGGTGATGGCGAGGGAAATATAGTACCGAAGTTCCTGATTCCACACTGCCAAGAAAAGCCTCTAGCGAGGCGGGAGGTGCCCGTACCGCAAACCGACACAGGTAGGCGAGGAGAGAATCCTAAGGTGATCGAGAGAACTCTCGTTAAGGAACTCGGCAAAATGACCCCGTAACTTCGGGAGAAGGGGTGCTCTTTTGGGTGAAAGCCCGAGAGAGCCGCAGTGAATAGGCCCAGGCGACTGTTTAGCAAAAACACAGGTCTCTGCGAAGCCGCAAGGCGAAGTATAGGGGCTGACGCCTGCCCGGTGCTGGAAGGTTAAGAGGAGTGCTTAGGCGCAAGCCGAAGGTACGAATTGAAGCCCCAGTAAACGGCGGCCGTAACTATAACGGTCCTAAGGTAGCGAAATTCCTTGTCGGGTAAGTTCCGACCCGCACGAAAGGCGCAACGATCTGGGCACTGTCTCAACGAGAGACTCGGTGAAATTATAGTACCTGTGAAGATGCAGGTTACCCGCGACAGGACGGAAAGACCCCGTGGAGCTTTACTGCAGCCTGATATGGAATGTTGGTGCAGCTTGTACAGGATAGGTAGGAGCCGTCGAAGCAGGAGCGCCAGCTTCTGTGGAGGCATCGGTGGGATACTACCCTTGCTGTACTGACATTCTAACCCGCACCCGTGATCCGGGTGGGAGACAGTGTCAGGCAGGCAGTTTGACTGGGGCGGTCGCCTCCTAAAGAGTAACGGAGGCGCCCAAAGGTTCCCTCAGAATGGTTGGAAATCATTCGCAGAGTGTAAAGGCACAAGGGAGCTTGACTGCGAGACCTACAAGTCGAGCAGGGACGAAAGTCGGGCTTAGTGATCCGGTGGTTCCGCATGGAAGGGCCATCGCTCAACGGATAAAAGCTACCCCGGGGATAACAGGCTTATCTCCCCCAAGAGTTCACATCGACGGGGAGGTTTGGCACCTCGATGTCGGCTCATCGCATCCTGGGGCTGTAGTCGGTCCCAAGGGTTGGGCTGTTCGCCCATTAAAGCGGTACGCGAGCTGGGTTCAGAACGTCGTGAGACAGTTCGGTCCCTATCCGTCGCGGGCGCAGGAAATTTGAGAGGAGCTGTCCTTAGTACGAGAGGACCGGGATGGACGCACCGCTGGTGTACCAGTTGTCTCGCCAGAGGCATAGCTGGGTAGCTATGTGCGGAAGGGATAAGTGCTGAAAGCATCTAAGCATGAAGCCCCCCTCAAGATGAGATTTCCCTTGGTTTATACCATAAGACCCCTGAAAGATGATCAGGTTGATAGGTCCGAGGTGGAAGTGTGGCGACACATGGAGCTGACGGATACTAATCGGTCAAGGGCTTAATCAAACAAATGTTTTTCGATTACTACTTCTCTTTTATCTGGTTTTGAGGGAATGAACCTCATTAAAAGGATCTTCTGCTAAGATCGCTCACGTCCTGTGAGCAACGCAGAAGTCAGCACATCCTGTGCAAGTAGTCTGGTGACGATAGCGAAGAGGTCACACCCGTTCCCATCTCGAACACGGCAGTTAAGCTCTTCAGCGCCGATGGTAGTAAGGGGCTTCCCCTTGTGAGAGCAGGACGTTGCCAGGCTACCTAATAATTGGAGGATTAGCTCAGCTGGGAGAGCATCTGCCTTACAAGCAGAGGGTCGGCGGTTCGATCCCGTCATCCTCCACCATACTTATTTGCCGGCCTAGCTCAATTGGTAGAGCAACTGACTTGTAATCAGTAGGTTGGGGGTTCAAGTCCTCTGGCCGGCACCATGGTATGAGCCATTAGCTCAGTTGGTAGAGCATCTGACTTTTAATCAGAGGGTCGCAGGTTCGAATCCTGCATGGCTCACCATTTTTAATTATAATATTTATTTAAGAACTTTATATTTGCGGGTGTGGTGGAACTGGCAGACACGCTAGACTTAGGATCTAGTGCCGCAAGGCGTGGGGGTTCGACTCCCTTCACCCGCATCATTTCCTTTCGTAATAAATAACGATTATTATTTGCGGAAGTAGTTCAGTGGTAGAACATCACCTTGCCAAGGTGGGGGTCGCGGGTTCGAATCCCGTCTTCCGCTCCAAGGGAATATTTACACATGTTTGGCGGAAATGGGTATACCCGGGAAGTAGCTCAGCTTGGTAGAGCACTTGGTTTGGGACCAAGGGGTCGCAGGTTCGAATCCTGTCTTCCCGACCAGTTAATATATTTATTTGGGGCCTTAGCTCAGCTGGGAGAGCGCCTGCTTTGCACGCAGGAGGTCAGCGGTTCGATCCCGCTAGGCTCCACCAAAAAATAAAACAAAAAAGTGTTGACATTATATTACATACGTAATATAATAGAAAAGTCGCCAAAAGAGGCGGAGAGAAATTTGATCTTTGAAAACTGAACGAAACGAATGTCAATAATAAATTTTAGATGATCTTTTGATCATCGCCAGCTTTATATGAGCTAAACAAACTTTAAATGAGAGTTTGATCCTGGCTCAGGACGAACGCTGGCGGCGTGCCTAATACATGCAAGTCGAGCGAATGGATGGGAGCTTGCTCCCTGAAGTTAGCGGCGGACGGGTGAGTAACACGTGGGCAACCTGCCTGTAAGACTGGGATAACTCGCGGAAACGCGAGCTAATACCGGATAATTTCTTTCTTCACATGGAGAAAGGTTGAAAGACGGTTATGCTGTCACTTACAGATGGGCCCGCGGCGCATTAGCTAGTTGGTGAGGTAACGGCTCACCAAGGCGACGATGCGTAGCCGACCTGAGAGGGTGATCGGCCACACTGGGACTGAGACACGGCCCAGACTCCTACGGGAGGCAGCAGTAGGGAATCTTCCGCAATGGACGAAAGTCTGACGGAGCAACGCCGCGTGAGTGAAGAAGGTTTTCGGATCGTAAAACTCTGTTATCAGGGAAGAACAAGTACCGTTTAACTGACGGTACCTTGACGGTACCTGACCAGAAAGCCACGGCTAACTACGTGCCAGCAGCCGCGGTAATACGTAGGTGGCAAGCGTTGTCCGGAATTATTGGGCGTAAAGCGCGCGCAGGCGGTCTCTTAAGTCTGATGTGAAATCTCGCGGCTCAACCGTGAGCGGTCATTGGAAACTGGGGGACTTGAGTGCAGAAGAGAAGAGCGGAATTCCACGTGTAGCGGTGAAATGCGTAGAGATGTGGAGGAACACCAGTGGCGAAGGCGGCTCTTTGGTCTGTAACTGACGCTGAGGCGCGAAAGCGTGGGGAGCGAACAGGATTAGATACCCTGGTAGTCCACGCCGTAAACGATGAGTGCTAAGTGTTAGAGGGTTTCCGCCCTTTAGTGCTGCAGCAAACGCATTAAGCACTCCGCCTGGGGAGTACGGCCGCAAGGCTGAAACTCAAAGGAATTGACGGGGGCCCGCACAAGCGGTGGAGCATGTGGTTTAATTCGAAGCAACGCGAAGAACCTTACCAGGTCTTGACATCCCGCTGACCGGTCTGGAGACAGGCCTTTCCCTTCGGGGACAGCGGTGACAGGTGGTGCATGGTTGTCGTCAGCTCGTGTCGTGAGATGTTGGGTTAAGTCCCGCAACGAGCGCAACCCTTGAAATTAGTTGCCAGCATTTAGTTGGGCACTCTAATTTGACTGCCGGTGACAAACCGGAGGAAGGTGGGGATGACGTCAAATCATCATGCCCCTTATGACCTGGGCTACACACGTGCTACAATGGATGGTACAGAGGGTTGCGAGACCGCGAGGTTTAGCCAATCCCTTAAAACCATTCTCAGTTCGGATTGTAGGCTGCAACTCGCCTACATGAAGCCGGAATCGCTAGTAATCGCGGATCAGCATGCCGCGGTGAATACGTTCCCGGGCCTTGTACACACCGCCCGTCACACCACGAGAGTTTGTAACACCCGAAGTCGGTGGGGTAACCTTTTGGAGCCAGCCGCCGAAGGTGGGACAGATGATTGGGGTGAAGTCGTAACAAGGTAGCCGTATCGGAAGGTGCGGCTGGATCACCTCCTTTCTAAGGAATAAACGAAAAGCGGAGGCGCCTGTCCATCGACGTACAAATATCATAGATTCTGACGAGATAAAGGAAACACGATGAGCCATTAGGCGAATCGATGTTGACTTATCGTAGGAAGAAGCGTAGATATTTGCTAGTCGATAGGCGCCAGAGCTAGACATCGTAAAAAAGACGTTTCGTTTCGTTCAGTTTTGAGAGTTCAAACTCTCAAAAGTTTGTTCTTTGAAAACCAGATAAAATGAGAAGATATAAACCGAGAAACATTCACCTTACGGAGAATTCCGTAAGAAAACTAGTAAGACCTTATTAAGGTCGAGCAAGGAGAAGCGAGAAGATCAAGGAAGCAAATGAGTGAGCGCCGGAGCGTATATAATACGTGAGGATGCGAATGAATGAAGCTGACGCAGAGATTCGAAGCTTATCATTGCACGAACGATTAAGTTAGTAAGGGCGCACGGTGGATGCCTTGGCACTAGGAGCCGATGAAGGACGGGACTAACACCGAAATGCTTCGGGGAGCTGTAAGTAAGCTTCGATCCGGAGATTTCCGAATGGGGAAACCCTCTGCTCGTAATGGGGCAGAATCCATTTCTGAATACATAGGAAATGGAAGGCAGACCCGGGGAACTGAAACATCTCAGTACCCGGAGGAAGAGAAAGAAAAATCGATTCCCCGAGTAGCGGCGAGCGAAACGGGAAAAGCCCAAACCAAGAGGCTTGCCTCTTGGGGTTGTAGGACACTCTATACGGAGTTACAAAAGGATGATGTAGACGAAGCGGTCTGGAAAGGCCGGCCACAGAAGGTAACAGCCCTGTAGTCGAAATGTCATCCCCTCCTGAGTGGATCCTGAGTACGGCGGGACACGTGAAATCCCGTCGGAAGCTGGGAGGACCATCTCCCAAGGCTAAATACTCCCTAGTGACCGATAGTGAACCAGTACCGTGAGGGAAAGGTGAAAAGCACCCCGGAAGGGGAGTGAAATAGATCCTGAAACCGTGTGCCTACAAATAGTCAAAGCATGGATGCGTATTTCCCTATGGGAAAACGCTGTGTGATGGCGTGCCTTTTGTAGAATGAACCGGCGAGTTACGATTTCATGCAAGGTTAAGTTGAAGAGACGGAGCCGCAGCGAAAGCGAGTCTGAATAGGGCGCATATAGTATGAGGTCGTAGACCCGAAACCAGGTGATCTACCCATGTCCAGGGTGAAGGTAAGGTAACACTTACTGGAGGCCCGAACCCACGTACGTTGAAAAGTGCGGGGATGAGGTGTGGGTAGCGGTGAAATTCCAATCGAACCTGGAGATAGCTGGTTCTCTCCGAAATAGCTTTAGGGCTAGCCTTGAGAAAGAGTCTTGGAGGTAGAGCACTGTTTGGACGAGGGGCCCTCATCGGGTTACCGAATTCAGACAAACTCCGAATGCCAAAGACTTGATTCTCAGGAGTCAGACTGCGAGTGATAAGATCCGTAGTCGAGAGGGAAACAGCCCAGACCGCCAGCTAAGGTCCCCAAGTATCCGTTAAGTGGAAAAGGATGTGGAGTTGCTTAGACAACCAGGATGTTGGCTTAGAAGCAGCCACCATTTAAAGAGTGCGTAATAGCTCACTGGTCGAGTGACTCTGCGCCGAAAATGTATCGGGGCTAAACGGATCACCGAAGCTGCGGATTGACACCGTAGGTGTCAGTGGTAGGAGAGCGTTCCAAGGGCTGTGAAGCCAGACCGGAAGGACTGGTGGAGCGCTTGGAAGTGAGAATGCCGGTATGAGTAGCGAAAGAAGGGTGAGAATCCCTTCCACCGAATGCCTAAGGTTTCCTGAGGAAGGCTCGTCCGCTCAGGGTTAGTCGGGACCTAAGCCGAGGCTGAAAAGCGTAGGCGATGGATAACAGGTCGATATTCCTGTACCACCTCCCCGCCGTTTGAGTAATGGGGGGACGCAGGAGGATAGGGTAAGCGCGCTGCTGGATATGCGCGTCCAAGCCGTTAGGCTGAAGAGGAGGCAAATCCTTCTCTTTAAAGCGGAGCGGTGATGGCGAGGGAAATATAGTACCGAAGTTCCTGATTCCACACTGCCAAGAAAAGCCTCTAGCGAGGCGGGAGGTGCCCGTACCGCAAACCGACACAGGTAGGCGAGGAGAGAATCCTAAGGTGATCGAGAGAACTCTCGTTAAGGAACTCGGCAAAATGACCCCGTAACTTCGGGAGAAGGGGTGCTCTTTTGGGTGAAAGCCCGAGAGAGCCGCAGTGAATAGGCCCAGGCGACTGTTTAGCAAAAACACAGGTCTCTGCGAAGCCGCAAGGCGAAGTATAGGGGCTGACGCCTGCCCGGTGCTGGAAGGTTAAGAGGAGTGCTTAGGCGCAAGCCGAAGGTACGAATTGAAGCCCCAGTAAACGGCGGCCGTAACTATAACGGTCCTAAGGTAGCGAAATTCCTTGTCGGGTAAGTTCCGACCCGCACGAAAGGCGCAACGATCTGGGCACTGTCTCAACGAGAGACTCGGTGAAATTATAGTACCTGTGAAGATGCAGGTTACCCGCGACAGGACGGAAAGACCCCGTGGAGCTTTACTGCAGCCTGATATGGAATGTTGGTGCAGCTTGTACAGGATAGGTAGGAGCCGTCGAAGCAGGAGCGCCAGCTTCTGTGGAGGCATCGGTGGGATACTACCCTTGCTGTACTGACATTCTAACCCGCACCCGTGATCCGGGTGGGAGACAGTGTCAGGCAGGCAGTTTGACTGGGGCGGTCGCCTCCTAAAGAGTAACGGAGGCGCCCAAAGGTTCCCTCAGAATGGTTGGAAATCATTCGCAGAGTGTAAAGGCACAAGGGAGCTTGACTGCGAGACCTACAAGTCGAGCAGGGACGAAAGTCGGGCTTAGTGATCCGGTGGTTCCGCATGGAAGGGCCATCGCTCAACGGATAAAAGCTACCCCGGGGATAACAGGCTTATCTCCCCCAAGAGTTCACATCGACGGGGAGGTTTGGCACCTCGATGTCGGCTCATCGCATCCTGGGGCTGTAGTCGGTCCCAAGGGTTGGGCTGTTCGCCCATTAAAGCGGTACGCGAGCTGGGTTCAGAACGTCGTGAGACAGTTCGGTCCCTATCCGTCGCGGGCGCAGGAAATTTGAGAGGAGCTGTCCTTAGTACGAGAGGACCGGGATGGACGCACCGCTGGTGTACCAGTTGTCTCGCCAGAGGCATAGCTGGGTAGCTATGTGCGGAAGGGATAAGTGCTGAAAGCATCTAAGCATGAAGCCCCCCTCAAGATGAGATTTCCCTTGGTTTATACCATAAGACCCCTGAAAGATGATCAGGTTGATAGGTCCGAGGTGGAAGTGTGGCGACACATGGAGCTGACGGATACTAATCGGTCAAGGGCTTAATCAAACAAAAAGCGGAAGCGCCTGTAACATCGGCGTATAAATATCCTAGCTTCTGACGAGATAAAGGAAACACGATGAAGTCCAACAGGACAAATCGATGTTGACTTATCGTAGGAAGAAGCGTAGATATTTACTAGCCGATAGGCGCTGGAGCTGGATTAGGAAAGAATGTTTTTCGATGACTACTTCTCTTTTATCTGGTTTTGAGGGAATGAACCTCATTAAAAGGATCTTCTGCTAAGATCACTCACGTCCTGTGAGCAACGCAGAAGTCAGCACATCCTGTGCAAGTAGTCTGGTGACGATAGCGAAGAGGTCACACCCGTTCCCATCTCGAACACGGCAGTTAAGCTCTTCAGCGCCGATGGTAGTAAGGGGCTTCCCCTTGTGAGAGCAGGACGTTGCCAGGCGATCAAGACATCCAAATGTGGGTGTCTTTTTTGTTTATTTAAACCGAAGGTTTTGTACATAATGAAGAGGTTCTCTTTTTAAACAAGCGAGGATCAGAGAGAGATCCGGACTATGCCTATGAGATTGAGGAAGTGAAACGGGTCATCCTGATCCACAACACGCAGTTAAGTTTTTCAGTGTCGATGGCAGGAAGGGACTTCCTCCTTGAGAGAACAAGACGTTGTAAGGAAAATCAAAGACATTCAAAATTGGATGTCTTTTTTAATGCATTAAACATAATAGTTTCAGACTGAATCCCCCTGCATATCTAATTTGTTATTTTGAAAGTTAACTTCTATGGTTTCAATTTTGTTGTTCATGGATAAAATATTCCTATGGTCATTAAGTAGATAATTGATTTTTATTTACCCTTTTGTGTATAATTAAGTCAAATATAGTCAAAGTCAGTTGTTGAAAATTTTATGAGAGGAGGTTGGAGTGTTGAGAAATATATCGGACATCATAGAAAATTATTTAAAAAGGGTACTTGAATTAAGTGATACTGAAATTGTGGAGATTAAAAGAAGTGAAGTGGCCGATAAATTTCAATGTGTCCCCTCTCAAATTAACTATGTCATTAATACTCGTTTTACAATCGAAAGAGGTTATTTAGTAGAAAGTAAGCGAGGGGGCGGGGGCTATATCCGAATCACCAAGGTTAGATCACATGATAAGGTCCATTTAATTGACCAATTGTCCGCTTTAACCGGAAATAAAATATCTCAAGCTAGTGCTCAGGATATTATATTGCGCTTAGTTGAGGAAGAAGTTATCTCAAATAGGGAAGCTAGGTTAATGTTAAGCGTGATGGATCGGTCCGTTATATATATAGAATTACCACAAAGAGATGAGTTGCGTGCACGAATATTGAAAGCTATGCTTTACGCTATTAAATACGAATAAAAAGGTAAGGTGAAATCGGATGATCTGTCAAAAGTGCAATGAAAGACCAGCGGCTGTTCATTTTACACAGGTAGTCAATGGGGAAAAGACGACGATACAGCTATGTGAAAAGTGCGCTCATGAAAAAGGGGAATTATTTATGTCGGAAGGTAGCACTGGTTTCTCCTTCAATGATCTACTAGCAGGTCTGCTTAATTGGGATTCAACAGCTTTTCAGCAAAGTAAATCATCGCAGTCTTCTCAACCACAAGCCCCCGTTCAATGTGATGTTTGTAAGATGACATATCAACAATTTGTAAATATTGGACGCTTCGGTTGTACAAATTGTTATAAAACTTTCCATAACAAGATTACTCCAATTTTAAAAAGGCTACACAGTGGAAATGTAAAGCATGGCGGGAAAGTT
>NZ_LN831197.1:2967801-2997212 GCF_001375535.1 Bacillus niameyensis | reverse complement strand
CCACCTCCCCGCCGTTTGAGTAATGGGGGGACGCAGGAGGATAGGGTAAGCGCGCTGCTGGATATGCGCGTCCAAGCCGTTAGGCTGAAGAGGAGGCAAATCCTTCTCTTTAAAGCGGAGCGGTGATGGCGAGGGAAATATAGTACCGAAGTTCCTGATTCCACACTGCCAAGAAAAGCCTCTAGCGAGGCGGGAGGTGCCCGTACCGCAAACCGACACAGGTAGGCGAGGAGAGAATCCTAAGGTGATCGAGAGAACTCTCGTTAAGGAACTCGGCAAAATGACCCCGTAACTTCGGGAGAAGGGGTGCTCTTTTGGGTGAAAGCCCGAGAGAGCCGCAGTGAATAGGCCCAGGCGACTGTTTAGCAAAAACACAGGTCTCTGCGAAGCCGCAAGGCGAAGTATAGGGGCTGACGCCTGCCCGGTGCTGGAAGGTTAAGAGGAGTGCTTAGGCGCAAGCCGAAGGTACGAATTGAAGCCCCAGTAAACGGCGGCCGTAACTATAACGGTCCTAAGGTAGCGAAATTCCTTGTCGGGTAAGTTCCGACCCGCACGAAAGGCGCAACGATCTGGGCACTGTCTCAACGAGAGACTCGGTGAAATTATAGTACCTGTGAAGATGCAGGTTACCCGCGACAGGACGGAAAGACCCCGTGGAGCTTTACTGCAGCCTGATATGGAATGTTGGTGCAGCTTGTACAGGATAGGTAGGAGCCGTCGAAGCAGGAGCGCCAGCTTCTGTGGAGGCATCGGTGGGATACTACCCTTGCTGTACTGACATTCTAACCCGCACCCGTGATCCGGGTGGGAGACAGTGTCAGGCAGGCAGTTTGACTGGGGCGGTCGCCTCCTAAAGAGTAACGGAGGCGCCCAAAGGTTCCCTCAGAATGGTTGGAAATCATTCGCAGAGTGTAAAGGCACAAGGGAGCTTGACTGCGAGACCTACAAGTCGAGCAGGGACGAAAGTCGGGCTTAGTGATCCGGTGGTTCCGCATGGAAGGGCCATCGCTCAACGGATAAAAGCTACCCCGGGGATAACAGGCTTATCTCCCCCAAGAGTTCACATCGACGGGGAGGTTTGGCACCTCGATGTCGGCTCATCGCATCCTGGGGCTGTAGTCGGTCCCAAGGGTTGGGCTGTTCGCCCATTAAAGCGGTACGCGAGCTGGGTTCAGAACGTCGTGAGACAGTTCGGTCCCTATCCGTCGCGGGCGCAGGAAATTTGAGAGGAGCTGTCCTTAGTACGAGAGGACCGGGATGGACGCACCGCTGGTGTACCAGTTGTCTCGCCAGAGGCATAGCTGGGTAGCTATGTGCGGAAGGGATAAGTGCTGAAAGCATCTAAGCATGAAGCCCCCCTCAAGATGAGATTTCCCTTGGTTTATACCATAAGACCCCTGAAAGATGATCAGGTTGATAGGTCCGAGGTGGAAGTGTGGCGACACATGGAGCTGACGGATACTAATCGGTCAAGGGCTTAATCAAATGAATGTTTTTCAATTACTACTTCTCTTTTATCTGGTTTTGAGGGAATGAACCTCATTAAAAGGATCTTCTGCTAAGATCGCTCACGTCCTGTGAGCAACGCAGAAGTCAGCACATCCTGTGCAAGTAGTCTGGTGACGATAGCGAAGAGGTCACACCCGTTCCCATCTCGAACACGGCAGTTAAGCTCTTCAGCGCCGATGGTAGTAAGGGGCTTCCCCTTGTGAGAGCAGGACGTTGCCAGGCGATCAAGACATCCAAATATGGGTGTCTTTTTTGTGTTTGTAGATCGGCCTTTCTTAGTAAAAAAGAGAATACACTTGAGGCTGGAGCTAACTGTTTATCTAAGTAAATATTTAAGCTATTATTACATAGTTGCTCGTCTTTTAAATTATTTTGTCCCAGCCTATTTCACTAAAGTAAAGGGAACTCCTATCTAATCTATTCCAGCGGTTAAAGAAATTAGAAATTCCCCCACTAGATTTTTGAGGGCAATGACCTAATATCCAGCTTTTATGTTACTAACTCATTTAAAAAGCGTTCAATAAGAAAGGGGCTCTTTTCTTCGGTAATATCTAGAAATTCAGTAATAAACGGAAAGTCTGAATTAGGTGTTGTTTTTATAAGTTCCATCCACCACTCTGTTTCATAGCGAGATATCATACTCAAATTATAAAGAAGTAAATAGTGAATAATTAAATCAGGAAGATTTGAAAATGGCTGTATTCTAGATGGAAGGTAAAGGTTTTGCTTTTTAAGATGCCATCTAAACGGAGCGGGTACGGTTATTGACTTTTCAAGTGATAGTAGAGATGATTTATTATTTTCCCAAAGGATATTCCCTTCACATTTATGATCCAAATACTCCTTCAACCTTCTACTATCCATAAAGTATAGTTCTTCGATTTTTTTTGGAATGATGCATGTTTTCTCGTCGGTCTGTTCTAGTGAAATCATGTTCTTTTTATTTGTTAGGAAGTAATAGATATCATCTAGTTCAACAACTAAAAATAATAAATCAGCCATCTTAAATTTCTCCCCTTCAAGTTGTTTCACGTGAAACAACTGTTCTGAAAAATAACTACATAATCCATTTTTTTGTATCTTTATTTCATCATCAAGGAATTTATAATTGCGCTTTTTACGCTTTCTTGTAGATACTCCGTGGGCAAGAACTGAAGTAGAACTAGGATAAAAAGGATCTACTGTTAAAAGACATGCTTTAATGAGATGAATTAGTCCATAATAGAGCATAATAGGTTTAATGGATAAAGGAGCTTTAGAAGCTTCGTTATAAAAAGCTTCCCCTTGTTCAAGATAATAGATAAAAGGATAGCAATTATCGTAACTCTTTGTTTCTGCATCTTTTATTTTAAGTTTGGTGTAACATTTGGATAAAAATTTTTGCGTAGTATCTGCAGAATAAAAGAAGTGTATTCGTTTCCATGAACCATGTATAGTATCCAAATAAATGACCTCCAAATAGTTTGAAAAATGGAACATCGTTTGATCTCCTTGACAGTATTTTAACCAATTGATAACCTACTAATAATATTTTGGTACGGGAGGCTATAAAATGTGGGAATCCAAGTTTGCTAAAGAAGGTTTAACATTTGATGATGTGCTTTTAGTTCCAGCAAAGTCTGACGTATTACCGAAGGATGTTAATTTACAAGTTGAATTAACAAAAACCTTAAAATTAAATATCCCAATCATAAGTGCGGGAATGGATACAGTCACCGAATCAAAAATGGCTATTTCAATGGCTCGTCAAGGTGGTCTAGGAATTATCCATAAAAATATGAGTATTGATGCTCAGGCAGAAAAGGTTGATAAGGTTAAACGTTCTGAAAGTGGCGTTATTAAAGATCCTTTCTTTTTAACACCTGAACATAAGGTCTATGATGCTGAGCATTTAATGGGGAAATACCGTATTTCAGGTGTTCCTATTGTAAATAATGAACAAGAACGGATATTAGTTGGAATTATTACGAATCGTGATATGCGGTTTATTCAAGATTATTCTCTTTCAATAACCGATGTCATGACGAAAGAAAATCTTGTGACTGCACCTGTAGGTACTTCTTTAGAGGAAGCGGAGAGTATTTTACAGCAACATCGGATTGAGAAGTTACCACTTGTAGATGATCATGGCGTTTTAAAGGGATTAATTACGATAAAAGATATTGAAAAGGTTATTGAGTTTCCGAATTCCGCAAAGGATAGCCATGGCCGCTTGTTAGTAGGCGCAGCAGTAGGTGTTACAAAGGATACGATGAAGAGGCTAGAAAAGCTTGTACAGGCACAGGTGGACGTCATAGTGATCGATACAGCCCATGGACATTCTGCTGGTGTAATTAATACAGTAAAAGAAATTAGAAAGATATACCCAGATTTAAATATTATCGCAGGGAATGTTGCAACTGCTGAAGCAACCGCAGAGTTATTTGATGCTGGCGCTGATGTTGTAAAAGTAGGGATTGGACCTGGATCTATTTGTACAACTAGGGTTGTCGCAGGTGTGGGGGTTCCGCAAATATCAGCTGTGTATGATTGTGCGACTGAAGCAAGAAAGCACGGAAAGGCCATTATAGCTGATGGCGGAATTAAATATTCAGGTGATATTGTCAAAGCATTAGCAGCCGGTGGACATGCCGTAATGTTGGGAAGTATGTTAGCTGGTACTTCGGAAAGTCCTGGAGAAACCGAAATTTATCAAGGACGCCGTTTTAAAGTATATCGTGGTATGGGGTCAGAAGGAGCAATGGAGAAAGGTTCCCGTGATCGTTATTTCCAGGAAGATAACAAAAAGTTTGTCCCAGAAGGAATTGAAGGACGTTTACCATATAAGGGGCCATTAGCAGATACGATTTATCAGCTAGTAGGTGGGTTACGTTCAGGAATGGGCTATTGCGGTGCTTCTGATTTAACATACTTACGCGAACAAGCACAGTTTATTCGAATGACTGGTGCTGGTTTACGCGAAAGTCACCCTCATGATATCCAAATTACTAAGGAATCACCAAACTATTCTATCACTTGATGGAAGAGATACTTGAATTTTAGGCAGGGACAATTTGTTTTAAAATCGTCCCTGCTGTTTTTTTAGGTTCAATAGAGGAATCGATTAAAAAGATGTTACAATCTCCATTGTGTTCTACAAAATCAAGCTTTTATGTGATAAAATGACAAAGATGTACATAATTTGTTGGAGGGCTTACATGTGAAAATAAGATCGAACAAGAGATATATTGCTTTTTCAATGATATTTTTATTGCTATTTAGTATCATTCAAATTCCTAGTCGCTCATACGCACAAGATACATTAGATGTTCATGCGGATGCCGCCATTATTATAGAGCCAACTACAGGGAAAGTTCTCTATGGTAAAAATATAGATACTCCTCTTGGTATTGCGTCCATGACAAAAATGATGACAGAATATCTCATGTTCGAGGCTATTGAACAAAAGAAAATTTCATGGGAGCAAGAAGTAACTATAAGTGATAAGATTTATGAAGTTTCTCAAGACACTAGTCTATCTAATGTGCCCTTATTAGCTGGTGAGCCATATACAATTCGAGAACTATATGAAGCATTGGCTATTTACTCTGCAAATGGTGCCACAATGGCGATTGCAGAAGCTATTGCTGGTACTGAATCTAAATTCGTTGAAATGATGAATGCTAAGGCGGAAGAACTCGGGCTAGAGCATTATAAATTCGTGAACTCGACAGGTCTTAATAATGCAAGTTTAAAAGGAAAGCATCCAGAGGGGACAGGTCCAGACGACGAGAATATGATGTCAGCACGTTCAACAGCTCAATTGGCCGCAAGGTTATTGAGGGATTACCCCCAAGTGCTTGAAACAGCAAGTATTCCGAAAAAGAAATTTAGAGATATACCAGGTGAAATGAAAAACTGGAATAAGATGCTTCCATCATTGCTATTTGAATATCCTGGTGTCGATGGGTTAAAAACGGGAACAACTGATTTTGCAGGTCATTGTTTTACAGGAACAGCCACTCGCGGGGATTTTCGAGTTATTACAGTTGTAATGGGTGCAACGGATGCAAATGGGAATGAAACAGAACGTGATCGGTTCGATGAAACAAAGAAATTGATGGAATATGCCTTTAATAATTATTCTATGAAAGAGATTCTTCCAGCGAATTATCAAGTGAAAGATAATGAATCTTTGGCAGTAGATAAAGGTAAAGAAAAGAGTGTTAAAATCCAAACGGATGAGTCTTTAACGATGGTTGTTAAAAACGGAGAAGAAAAGGCTTATCAACCAGTTTTAACTATAGATAAAAAGAAGCTGAATAAAGAAGGCGAACTAACTGCACCTATTAAAAAAGGAGAGCAGATCGGTACACTTGAAATTAGCTATCAAGGACAAGAGGATCTAGGATTTGTATCTGATAATCTAAAACCAGTTGTTAAAGTGGTAGCAGCTGAAGATGTAGAAAAGGCAAACTGGTTTGTACTCATGATGCGTGGAATTGGAGGCTTTTTCTCTAACTTATGGACAGGTATAACAGATACAGTAAAAGGTTGGTTTTAAATAACAGTGAGTGCTTCCCTATATTGACAGGGAAGCATTCTTGTAGTTAACTAAAAATATGATCCAATTATTCCGATAGTTTTAATTAGAGAAATAAATATTGATTTTAAGGGGAGAATTTAGATGAAAACAGGCACTGATCGAGTAAAGCGTGGTATGGCTGAGATGCAAAAGGGCGGCGTCATTATGGATGTAGTGAATGCAGAACAAGCTAAATTAGCTGAAGCTGCTGGAGCCGTTGCTGTTATGGCACTTGAACGCGTACCTTCTGATATACGTAAAGCAGGTGGAGTTGCAAGAATGGCAGATCCTACGATCGTAGAAGAAGTTATGAATGCTGTATCTATTCCTGTCATGGCAAAAGCTAGAATTGGACATATTGTGGAAGCACGAGTTTTAGAGGCAATGGGTGTAGATTATATTGATGAAAGTGAAGTTTTAACACCTGCTGATGAAGAGTTTCATTTAAATAAAAAGGAATATACAGTTCCATTTGTTTGCGGATGCCGTGATTTGGGAGAAGCGACTCGCCGTATTGGTGAAGGAGCATCCATGCTTCGAACAAAGGGAGAGCCGGGAACTGGGAACATTGTGGAGGCAGTTCGCCACATTCGTAAAGTAAATGCACAAATTCGTAAAGTAGTAGCTATGAGTGAAGATGAGTTAATGACAGAGGCAAAGCTACTTGGAGCTCCTTATGAGTTGCTGTTAGAAATTAAACAGCTTGGCCGCTTACCAGTCGTTAATTTCGCAGCTGGCGGAGTTGCTACACCAGCAGATGCTGCTTTAATGATGCAACTTGGTGCTGATGGAGTATTTGTAGGATCAGGTATTTTTAAATCGGAAAATCCTGAGAAGTTTGCTCGTGCGATCGTCGAAGCAACAACTCATTTCCAAGATTATGCGAAAATTGCTGAACTTTCTAAAGGGCTTGGTTCTGCAATGAAGGGAATTGAAATATCTACTTTATCACCTGAAAATCGTATGCAAGAACGCGGGTGGTAAAATGGTGAAGGTTGGTATTCTCGGGCTACAAGGTGCGGTTCGCGAACATGCTCGTGCTGTTCAAAACTGCGGTGCAGAACCAATTGTTATTAAAACAGCAGAACAATTAACTGAAGTTGATGGTTTGATTCTACCAGGTGGAGAAAGCACGACGATGCGTAGGCTTATAGATCGATACGAATTGCTAGAACCTTTGAAACAATTTGCTGTTCAAGGTAAGCCAATGTTTGGAACATGTGCCGGCCTAATTTTATTAGCTAAGCGGATTTCGGGACAATCTGGATCCCATTTAGGTTTAATGGATATTACAGTGGAACGGAATTCCTTTGGCAGACAACGGGAAAGCTTTGAAGTAGATATTCCGATAGCAAAAGTTGCAGAGGATCAAAAAATGACTGCCGTATTCATTAGGGCTCCTCATATTAAAGAAGCTGGGGAAAATGTTGAAGTACTTGCTAAGTATGAAGGACGAATAGTTGCTGTGAAGGAAGGGCAGTTCCTCGGATGTTCTTTTCATCCCGAATTGACAGATGATGATCGGTTTACACAATTCTTTGTTCAAATGGTAAAAAAATCACTCCAATGAAATTTGCAATTACTTTCTCCATATAGTATAGTATGGGAAAATTATATGAAAATGTGATGAGAGGAAATAGTAATGATGTTGTAATCTATAGAGAGCCAGTGGCTGGTGAAAACTGGTGATGCAGCTTCATGAATCCATCCTTGAGCAAAATGCCGAACGGAATAAACTAGTAAGCATTTTCGGTATCAACCGTTATTGATCAAGTGGAAGGTATTATTTGCCTTCAATTTGGGTGGCAACGCGGGTTAACTCTCGTCCCTATATTAGGGATGGGAGTTTTTTATTTTTCCTTAGGAGGTTAAAGTCAATGTTAGATATGAAATTTTTACGCGAAAATTTTGCAGATATTAAGGAAAGACTGCAACATCGTGGAGAGGATTTAAGTGATTTAAGCCAGTTTGAAAGCCTAGATCAGGAGCGGCGAGAAGCCATTTTAAAAGTCGAGCAATTGAAAAGTAAAAGGAACGAGGTTTCCCAACAAATTGCTAAAATGAAAAAGGAAAAGCAGAACGCAGATGAAATGATCACCGAGATGCGTACTGTTGGTGAAGAAATAAAAGAATTAGATCAGCATCTTCGAGGTGTAGAGGAACGATTGAATCATTTGCTTTTATCAATTCCTAATATTCCACATGAAAGTGTTCCAGTCGGAGAGACAGAAGACGATAATGTTGAAATTCGTAAATGGGGAGAAGTGCAGGATTTTGAATTTGAACCAAAGCCACATTGGGAAATCGCAGGAGATTTGGAAATACTCGATTTTGAGAGAGCGGCAAAAGTAGCGGGTAGTCGCTTTGTTTTTTATAAAGGTCTTGGTGCTCGTTTAGAGCGAGCTCTAATTAGTTTTATGATGGATCTTCATGCGGATGAACATGGCTATCAGGAAGTGTTGCCTCCATATATGGTGAATCGTACAAGTATGACAGGAACAGGGCAACTCCCTAAATTTGAAGAAGATGCTTTCCTAGTAGAACAAGAAGATTATTTCTTAATTCCAACAGCAGAAGTTCCAGTTACTAACTATCATCGCGATGAAATTTTAGATGTGGAAAAATTACCTTTGAATTATGTTGCCTATAGCGCCTGTTTCCGTTCTGAAGCGGGATCAGCAGGACGAGATACTCGCGGACTGATCCGCCAGCATCAATTTAATAAAGTAGAATTGGTAAAATTCGTGAAGCCTGAGGATTCTTATCGAGAATTAGAGTTATTAACGGGTCATGCAGAAAAAGTGTTGCAGTTGCTCGGTCTTCCCTATCGAGTATTGAGCATGTGTACGGCAGATCTTGGATTTACAGCTGCTAAGAAATATGATTTGGAAGTGTGGTTACCAAGCTACCAAACGTATCGAGAAATTTCTTCTTGTTCTAATTTTGAAGCTTTTCAAGCAAGACGTGCCAATATTCGCTTCCGCCCTGAAGCGAACGCTAAGCCACAACATGTTCACACATTAAATGGTTCAGGATTAGCCATCGGTCGAACTGTTGCAGCAATTTTAGAAAATTACCAGCGGGCTGATGGGACTGTTGTTGTTCCAGAGGTTCTTCGTCCATATATGAGAGGAAAGGCTGTTATTGGGTAAAACAATAGGATTCGTATGAAGACAGAATCAGCGTAATTGATCTTAATCAATCTTCATCAACCCCGAACATAAATATTAACTCAAACGGTCGCCATGTGACATAATGGCGACCATTTTTTACTATTTTTTCACTACATTGAAGTTATCTGTAATGAGCAACCAATTTTGTGGGAAGGATAGTCCTAATTTCCAGTAGGATACGCCGCGAAGGTTAAGTTCTTTAACAAGGTCGAATTTTGCTTGTATTGACCTAGCATCTTCAAACCAGACCTCATGATTTCTTCCATCATTCGCCGTATAGGTAAAGAATGGTGCTTGTGCTTGTTCATCATATTGAATCGCAACATTTTCTCGAGCGGCAATTTGAATGGCTTGCTGGGGACTGACTGCCCTTGCAGTTGTTCCTTGCACGAATGGAAGTGTCCAGTCATAGCCGTATAAATTTTGGCCCATCATAATTTTGTTAGATGGGATAACAGACAGAGCGTATTCTAATACATTCCGAACAGGACCGATCGGTGATACTGCCATTGCAGGACCGCCACTATATCCCCACTCATAGGTCATGATCACAACGAAATCGACAATTTCGCCGTGAGCTCGGTAATCATGCGCCTCATACCATTCTCCCTGTTGCTCGGAACTAGTTTTGGGTGCTAATGCTGTAGAAATTAACATTCCTTCATTGTGTAATCGAGTGCTTGCTGTTCTTAAAAATTGATTATAGGCCTCACGATCTCGAGGAAATAA
This sequence comes from Bacillus niameyensis, assembly GCF_001375535.1. Taxonomy (GTDB): domain Bacteria; phylum Bacillota; class Bacilli; order Bacillales; family Bacillaceae_C; genus Lederbergia; species Lederbergia niameyensis. The sequence continues at coordinate 2,987,237 of NZ_LN831197.1, read as the reverse complement.
TCGTTCAAAGTCAAAATGAATATCCCTAAAACCGATCCGTTTAGCTTCACTAATAATATTGTTTAAAAAGGTATTTTGAATTTGTTGATTCGTTAGCAAAGTATGAGCAAGTTCAGAATTAAATTGCCCCTCTGCCTGATTCGCAATGACCATCATTAAAGTATTATTATTAGCTCTAGCAATAGCAGGGAATTGGTTAAGGGGAGGAGCTGCTAATGCCCCATCATTTTTCGCTAAATAAGCAAATGGAGCGAGATAGGTTAAATAAGGTGCTGCTTCCCTTGCGCTATTTTCAAGCACCTCTGATACAGTGTTTCCAATAGGTTCAACATAGGCATTAAACTCCCGATTTGATTTTTGCCTTTGAGGAATATAAAGGCGAAGCCCCACATGAAGCGGTTGATTAATAGGGATTGCGTTTATACGTGCTAATTCCTGAAAGGGGATTCCAAATTTTTGTCCAATCGACCAGAGACTATCTCCACTTTGCACCCAATAGAAGCTTCCATAAATAGGAATTACAAGTGCCTGACCTACGACTAATTGATCTGGATTAGGAAGTTGATTAGCTTCTGTTATAATATTGGGAGAAACACTATATCTTGAAGCAATGGATGTCAGTGTTTGATTACGTTCAACAACATGAATTTGCATGAAATTACTCCTTTCAAGCATGAAATGGCTGTCATCATTTTATGATTGAAAGGAGTGGAATAGACTTTATTCACAAAGATTATCCGACTTTTTATAAATGGAGAAATGTTTTATGGAAGAAAAATGGATGAAAATCGCAATAGAAGAAGCGAAAAAGGCTAGGGAAATTAATGAAGTTCCAATTGGAGCGATTATTGTCTTAGATGGTAAAATCATTGCCCGAGCTCATAATCTGCGAGAAACTGAGCAAAATGCAGTTGCTCATGCTGAACTTTTAGCGATCGAAAAAGCATGTCGCGAACTTGGCACATGGCGCCTTGAGAATGCGGAATTATATGTCACATTGGAACCTTGTCCGATGTGCTCTGGAGCGATCCTATTGTCACGAATAAAAAAAGTAACTTTTGGTGCCTCTGATCCAAAAGCGGGGTGTGCTGGAACATTGATGAATTTACTTCAAGACGATAGGTTTAATCATCAATGTGAAGTAATAGATGGGGTTTTGAAAGACGAATGTGGTCAGTTGCTAAGTGACTTCTTTCGAGGAATCCGGGAAAAGAAAAAGGCTAAAAAAATGGAGAATCATTAAGGAATATCATGATATACTGAATTGAAAGATATTGATGAATGTGAGGTATGGGTTATGTTATACGATGTTATCCAAGAAAAGAGTAGCCTCATTTTAAAAATTGCAAGTGAACACGGTATCCAAAATGTACGGGTTTTTGGTTCAGTAGCCAGACAAGAGGATGGACCTACAAGTGATCTTGATTTACTGGTTGATTTTGAGGAGGGGAGAAGTTTATTTGATTTGATTCGTTTTAAGGACCAAGTTGAAGATTTGCTTCGTATTAGGGTAGATATCGTAACAGAAAAGTCCCTTCATTGGAGTATGAAGGAAGATGTATTAAATGGAGCAATTCAATTATGAAAAATGATAAACTCTATTTAATGCATATTATGGAGTGCATAGCTAGTATAGAGTCATACATCCCAGATAGAAAAGTGGATTTTTTTAGTTCGAAATTAATACAAGATGCGGTCATAGAAAATAGAATGTTATTTGTTGCCATTGATTTATAATGTTAAAAACGGTATACTAAAAACAGTCGCACTAGACGGGGAAATAGCGGAGCCCTGTAACCCGCAATCCGCTCTAGCGGGGTTGAATCCCTTCCCGAGGCTGCCTGTACTGTAGGGCCTGCCTCAAGTAAGTGGTGTAGACACCCGGGTCCCGCGCAATGAGAATCCATGAACCATGTCAGGTCCGGAAGGAAGCAGCATTAAGTGGACGCTCTCATGTGCCGCGGGGTAGCCTGGGTCGAGCTAACTGCTTGAGTAACGCCTATGGTATACAGTCAGAGGAAGGTGTGCGACCTTCCATTTCGATCAATAACCCATTCACATTATGTGAGTGGGTTTTATTTTTGCCTTTTTTGCTTTAGTTTTCATTTCAACACCAGCTAAAGGAGAAAGACAATTTGGTTATTGTCGATAACTCAGAAATCATTAAACCCTTTTCATAGGGATGGAGGCGCTGGGAATGGTTCGAGATGGTTCCACTAATAAATTCGAAAAAGGTTATTGGACAACGAATATGATCGCAGTCGGAAAGAATATGAAACACCCGATTCCCGTCTTTCGCACTTATACCATCGTCCCAACAGGGATTTATCAGTGAAAATGAAAAAACGTATAAAGGTCTAAGGCAAGTCCGTGGTCTACTTCGTGAAAAAAAGGCGACATTTGTGATGGATCGCGGCTATGACAATGTACAAACGATTAAAGAAATTTTCCAACAAGGCGATGATTTCATCATTCGATTAGAGAAAAATCGTCATCTTCTATATCAAAATAAAAAGCTATCTGTTCGGGATTTAGCACTAAGACGAAAGGGGAAAATCAACTTTCGTTCCGAAATCAAAGGGAAAGCATACAATTTAAAAATCTCCCATATTGCGGTTGAAGTTTCCTCTCTTAAGGGGAAAAAGCTGATGATGGTTGTTGTCTACGGGTGCGGGAAAGACCCAATGGTGCTTTTAACGAATAAACAAGTGAAAAGGAAAACCGAGGTTCTTTCGATAAATTGCACGCTGGGAATAGAGGAAATGTTTCGGTGTCCAAAAACAGGAGCTTTGCTTAGAAGACATACGGGTTCGTTCATTAAAGAAATTGAATCTACTATTCTCTCTTGTATCAATGATCATTGCCTTTATGGCACTGAAGATCGAAAAGAAAAACGACTTTTTTCATGTGGTGATTGGCCGAGCGCGTGGTATTAAATCAGAGGATAAAATTCGTATGTATTTGTATCGCTTTTCGGCTGGGATGAAAGCTATTTTAGAAAAAGATGCCCAGGGAATTCAACATTTTAAGTGGACTGAAAAACGGGCTACCTTCATCCAATATGCTCTATAGATTTTAATGCATAAATTGAATACAGAAAGTTTTGGAGGACTAGGGGTTACCGATTTTGAAACGCGTTGATTGGAGTGGCGGCTGGCGACTCCAGCGGGATTAAGCGTGCAGCTTGAGACCCTTCAGGAGCGAAGCGACGAAGCGGCTCAAGACACTCCCCGCGGAAAGCGTTCAGCCAGAGCGGAAATCAACACCCCCGCTATGCCTTCCCAACTTTTCAAAAATGTACAAATCAGTACATTTCTTTGTCATACCCAAAATAAGCATTAATGGTATCGGCCAGCCGGGCTCTGAAGTATGGAAAAAGCTTAACTAAAATTGGAAAAACGATAAACTAAAATTCAGAATAGTATTTACTTTCACTAATATTTAGTATATTATTAAAAGTAAATAGTTCTGGTTTACTCCCCAAAAAGGTTATACGGCAATTTTTGATAGGACGTATTGTATTAGTGTTATGAACAGCAAATATAGTAATTTTAAAGGTGACTTTTTTGAGGGGGAAAATACTAATGGCAACCTCGATAAGTACCATTTGGAAGTTATAACTACTATTAGTGGAGCTGGGAAAAAGGCGCAAGTATCTAGTTCAGCCACTATAAGAATAGGGGCAATGTATTATTTTGGAAATATCCCAGCCCAAGATGTTATTTTAACTGATACATTAACGATACCAACATTCACTGCTTCTATTGTTGCTGAATAACTTGAAAGAAGGGTTTCTGAGTAAATTAATCTTGGAACCCTTTTTATTTAATTTAAAGGGGTATTTTTATGAGGAGAACTGTATTTATAATTCTATGTATTACTTTTTTATTTAGTTGTTCTAAATCCAAGGATGATTTGATAAAAGATATGACATCAAAAAAAGAGGATCTCTATAATATTTATATCTTTTATGGTAATTTAAAACCAGAAGATCAAGAAAAATTATTAACAGACATCTTAGAGATTACAAATTCTGATAAGGGATTGAAAAATTTGCCTATAGAAAATATTCAAATGATTAGTTTAGAGGATGAAAACAAGCAAGATTATAGAAAGAAACTTAACCTGACGGAACAAACTATTTTAATATTGGATTCGGAGAGAATTATTTTAACTGCAAAAGATCCACAAGAGGTTCAAAATTATGTAGATAATATTGATTTAATCGATATCTTATAAGCAACAAATCAATGGAGTGCTTTTCTTTGTACCCACATGAAAACCATTAATAGGAAATTTCTAGTATTCACATGATTAAAGAGAGTTCTGTTAAGAAAGGCAGTATTACTGCCTTTCTTAACAGAACTTTTTTACGGGCTTATTGAAACTTTATTATAATGAATCCCGTAAAGGTAATACAGGGGGGATAGATTGATGAAAAAGTTAGTATTATTCATGACTATACTATTTACCTTAATACTGCCACTCAACGCCTTGGCCGTAGACTATTCTATTTCTAGTGTTAAAATCGATGCCTTTTTACAATCAAATGGAGATGTTCATGTAAAAGAGGTTCATTCATATGACTTTGATAGTGAATTTAATGGGATTACCCGGGAAATATTCCCGAAAAAGGGTGCTGAAATTTCGAGTTTTTTGGCGAAAGAAGACGGAAAAACACTAAAGGTGGAAAAGGAAGGCCATTTATATAAGATTCATCGAAAAGGGAAAAAGGAAAATATTGAGGTTGAACTACAATACGTCATTAAAAACAGTATGGAGAAGCATGTTGATATGACCGAGTTCTACTGGCCATTTTTCGATAATCGCAATGAATCTGAATATGGAAATTTAATAATCACTATTCATCCCCCAAAAGTGACCGCTAATGTGATTGCATTTGGCTACGATACTGCGTTTAATAGACAGTCAATTGAGGATAATGGCGTCGTACATTATAACTTTGGGTTCGTTCCTTCTGAAGAAAATGGGGACATTCGAGTTGCATATGACTCGACTCTCTTTCCTGGAATGAGCGTTTCGAACAATAAAAATATAAGAGATCAACTTTTGCTGGAAAAGGCAGATATAGAAGAACAAGCAAAAAGGTTTGCAGAAAATAAAGAGAAGTTCTCTTCCTTCATGGGAACGACTCTTCCAATTGTTTTGTTAATCTTCCTGATCTTGTTTGCCTTAGAGGCTATCTTAGCAAAAAGAAAACGTGTATTAATTGAGCAGGAGTTGTCTGGGAACTATAGTATTGTTCCAACTCAAAGAATAAGCATGCCTGCGACGATTCTTCATACAAAGAGTTTATCATCCCCAAGCGTGTCGGCCGCTTTACTTGACCTTGTGCGAAAAGGTAATGTGGAACAACTCTCTGAGGATGAATTTATACGAAGTAATCAAAATGTGGAACATAAACATGAAAAAATTCTTATGAACTGGTTATTCGATGAGGTTGGAACAGATGGCTATTTTCAATCTCAACATTTAGATGAGTACATGGATAATAAGAAAAACTTGGAGAAATATCATCCAAAAATAAATCAATGGAAACGTGCAGTGAAGGATGAACTGAATCTTTTTCGAGTAAAGGAAACTAAGCCATTTATAAGAGGGATTTTTGGTCTTTTTAGTCTCCTCTCTTTAGTTGCCTTCATTTTTTCTATTAACTACGGGATCTTGTCTATGACGTTCTTCACTCTCATTCTCATGGTTATTAGCATTTTATTTGCTTGTTTTTATAAGCCGTTATCTTTTGAAGGACTTTTAATTAAAGAAGAATGGAAGCAATTTTCAATGAAACTTAATGATTTTTCAAGTTCTGATTGGCAAAAAGTAACGGAAGATGCACGGATGAGGGCTGTAATTTATCAGATGGGTATAAATGATTCAAATAGCGCATCTCAGAACAAAGAACCGTGGCATCAAGAATTGAGTAGAGTAGATGACTCAATGTTATCCTATTATTTATTTACAGGCCCAATTCTTACTTCTGGATTTCAGCGAGCTGATCAAAGATATGAACAATCGATATCATCTGATAGCCCAAATTCCTTTGGCGGCGGTTCCGGTGGTGGAGGTGTCGGAGGCGGCGGCGGAGGATCGGGAGCCTTCTAAGGCTTTTCCAACATTTCATATAATCACTTTGTAAATCATATACAGAATAAGGTATAATAAGTAAGGATAGAAAATGTACGAAAATATTAAACAAAGGAGGGGAGCAGGATGTATCAGGCGCTATATCGGGTATGGAGGCCACAAACATTTGCGGATGTAGTAGGGCAGGAACATGTCACAAAAACATTGCAAAATGCTCTCCTTCTGCAAAAGACAAGCCATGCTTATTTATTCTCGGGTCCACGTGGAACAGGGAAGACGAGTGCAGCGAAAATTTTAGCGAAGGCCGTGAACTGTCAAATGATGCCGGTAGCGGAGCCGTGTAATGAATGTCCCGCCTGTTTAGGTATCTCTGATGGATCGATCCCAGATGTGATTGAAATTGACGCTGCCTCGAATAACGGAGTAGAAGAAATTCGTGATATTCGCGATAAGGTAAAATATGCGCCAAATGCCGTACCTTTCAAAGTTTATATTATAGACGAGGTCCACATGCTTTCAATTGGCGCTTTCAATGCATTGTTAAAAACATTGGAGGAACCACCCAAACATGTTATTTTTATTTTAGCGACGACGGAACCACATAAAATACCTTTAACTATTATCTCACGATGCCAACGCTTTGATTTCAAAAGAATCACGGCCGCGAGCATTGTCAATCGTATGAAGTTTATAGCTGATGAATCCAATCTTCGTTATGAAGAAAAGGCGCTTCATATTATTGCTCAGGCTGCAAGCGGTGGAATGCGAGATGCTTTAAGTCTATTGGACCAAGCTGTTTCTTTCAGTACGGATTTAGTAACGGTAGAAGATGCTTTAACTGTGACTGGGTCTGTGTCGCAAAATTATTTGAATAAACTTGTTAGGGCTATTGATGAAAAAAACATTGCGGATGCCTTGGCTGTATTAGAAAAAGTAGTTTTTGAAGGAAAAGATCCAGCTCGATTAATCGAGGATTTGATTTTTTATTTTCGTGATCTATTGCTCTATAAGACAGCACCAAACTTAGAAGAGTCGTTAGAGCGGGCGCTACTAGATGATGATTTCGTAGAACTTGCAAAGTCTATTCAACCTGAAAGCATATATGACTATATGGATATTTTAAATAAGACTCAGCAAGATATGAAATTTTCCAACCATGCGCGAATATATTTAGAAGTATGCCTTGTGAAATTATGTGAGGTTAAAACTCAACAAACTGTTTCCGACTTGGCGGGGGCCCAAGATTTACTTTCAAAAATAGCTAATCTTGAAAAGGAAATCGAACATTTAAAGACAAATCGACCACAAGTGGAAGAAACTCCAAAATCCGAGCCAGCAAGAAGAACTGCTCGAGCAACGAAAGGGTTTCAAGCTAATACTAGGGCGATCCGCGAAGTGTTAAAAGAGGCAACCCGTGAAGATTTGAATGCTGTTAAAAGCAGATGGGGAAATTTATTAGAGATGTTAAACAGCAGACAGATGCGCTCTCAATCAGCACTGTTAATTGATGCTGAGCCAGCAGCTGCCTCTTCAACAACTTTCATATTAAAATTCAAATATGAAATTCATTGTAAAATGGCTATGGAAAATCAAAAGTTTATTGATATTATTTCTAGCTTATTAGAAGAAATTATGAGGAAACGACTTCGTTTTATCGGAGTTCCGGAAGATCAATGGTTGCACATTCGTGAAGAGTTTCTTCAATCCCAAAATGAAGAGGATGGAGAATCGGATGAAAAGCAAGAAGACCCACTAATAGCTGAGGCAAGGAAATTAGTTGGTCCAGATTTATTAGAAATAAAAAATTAATGATATTTGGAGGTCATCGAAATGATGCGAGGAATGGGAAACATGCAAGGTATGATGAAGCAAATGCAAAAGATGCAAAAGAAAATGGAAAAGGCTCAGGAAGAGCTTGGTGAAAAGCGTATCGAAGGAACTGCTGGCGGTGGGATGGTGACAGTTGTTGTTTCCGGACATAAGGAAGTTCTTGAAGTAAATATTAAGGAGGAAGTTGTCGATCCAGAAGATATCGAAATGCTTCAAGATCTTGTTTTAACTGCTGTGAATGAGGCAATGAAACAAGCAGATGACTTAACAAACCAGACGATGGGACAATTCACAAAGGGAATGAACCTTCCTGGTTTCTAGGAGGTTATAATAGATGTACTACCCAGAACCAATATCCAAGCTGATTGACAGCTTTATGAAACTGCCGGGAATTGGGCCAAAAACAGCAGCCCGCCTGGCATTTTTCGTTCTTGATATGCAGGAAGATACTGTTCTTGAATTTGCAAAGGCATTGGTAAATGCAAAACGGAATTTAGGGTTTTGTTCTGTTTGCGGCCATATTACTGATCAAGACCCATGCTATATTTGCAGCGACCAAAGACGTGATAAAGCTGTCATCTGTGTCGTTCAAGAATCAAAAGATGTAATTGCGATGGAGAAAATGAAAGAATATAATGGTCTTTACCATGTTCTACACGGTTCAATATCTCCTATGGAGGGTATAGGACCAGAGGATATTAATATTCCCGATTTATTAAAAAGACTTCAAGATGAAGGGGTTCAAGAAGTGATTTTGGCAACGAATCCGAATATTGAGGGAGAAGCAACAGCGATGTATATTTCTCGTCTTCTTAAACCATCAGGAATTAAGGTTACAAGAATTGCTCATGGTCTTCCTGTCGGAGGAGATCTTGAATATGCTGATGAGGTCACTTTATCGAAGGCATTGGAAGGTCGACGGGAACTTTGATCATTTTTTAGAAACTTTATGAATAAAATAAGATGATTCTGTTTGAAAAGGTAGCATTTTGAGGTGGCGTAATATGTTCGAAAAAAAGAAACTCCGTAAAGAATATAATGAAAAGTTAATTACTTTAATGGAGAATACACAAAATGATTGGCTTTATTTATCTGAATTGGAGCAAATGAGCTATGAAGAAAGCGAGGATCTTCATATTTTAGCGTTGTTGGCAAAATCAAAGTATTTTTTTCTGTTTAAAGAAGCGAAGATACGGAAGATCTCAAGAAAATGACATAGAAGTAGAAGTTCTTTTCGGACAATCCCTACATATAATGGGTAGTAGAGGATTGTCTTGGGAGGGAAGAACTTGGAGTCATACGTAATCATAGCCGTCCTTGCTGGAGTTGTGATTCTTTTATTAATGGCAGGCGTGTCCAAAAAAGCATTCCGCTTTATTGGCCAAGCATTCATGAAGTTAATGATTGGTGCTCTTTTTCTATTTTTCTTAAACGCCATTGGCAACCAGTTTGGTATTTATGTTCCGATTAATTTCGTCACCTCGACCATATCTGGATTTTTGGGTATTCCCGGTGTTGCTGCCTTGGCTGCTCTGCAATATTGGATCTTTTGATAAATCCGTTCAGTTGAGCGGATTTTTTGCTTTTCTAATTCTTACATTAACATACAATGTCAAAAAATGCGGATAGCGGTTAAAACCAAAAGATAGCAAGTAACGATCGATTTTGAGTGCTCATCCACCATCTCAGCCGATTATTCCACCTTTATTTCTGAATGTACAGACACAGTCAATGTCCTTATCGCATAATAATAATTGTAATTGGATCAATGTTATAAATTGTGTATACAAATAAGGGGAATTGGGGAAACTAATGCTACGGAGGTGGACGAATGGAAAAGTGCATTGTTTGCGAACAACCTCAGAAGCATGGCATTCATTTATATACATCGTTTATTTGCACAGATTGTGAAAAAGCGATGGTGACGACAAGTACGAAAGATCCCGCTTATCAATTTTATATTAAACAATTAAAAGTCATTAAAGAAAATAAGATTTACTCTTAAATCAGGCGCGTTCTATGGTGCCTGGTTTTTATTTTGTTAGTACAATAGATATAACATAAAAAAAGTGAGGAATCGTTGTGAATCAAAATAGAATGCCGCTTTTTGAAAAAGTCCTCCAACATCAGCAAGGAAAGCCGATTTCCTTTCATGTACCAGGACATAAGAATGGCTCTTTATATGAGGAGAGCCTTCACCCAATTGGTGAATGGGATTTAACTGAAATAACTGGTTTAGATGATTTACATAGTCCTGAAGAAGTGATTTTAGAAGCGCAACAATTGCTTGCTGATTTATATAGAACGAGGAAAAGTTATTTTCTAGTGAATGGGACAACTGTTGGGAACTTAGCGATGATTTTGGCCTCCTGTCATGAAGGGGATTATGTATTAGTGCAACGTAATTGTCACAAGTCGATTTTAAATGGACTTATGCTCGCAAAAGTGAGACCTATTTTTCTTAATCCAGTAATCGATGAGCATTTATTCATTCCTGCAGGTGTGGATCTCCAAGCTGTCATTCATGCATTCAATCAATATCCGATGATCAAAGCTTGTATTTTTACTTACCCTGACTATTATGGTCAAACGTACGAGTTAAAAAAAATAATCCAATTAGCTCATGAGCGAAATATACCTGTTTTAATTGACGAAGCCCATGGTGCTCACTTTCAGCTTGGTGAACCGTTCCCAGAATCCGCTCTTTCGCTTGGAGCTGATATGGTTGTGCAATCTGCTCATAAAACATTACCTGCCCTAACAATGGGTTCTTATTTACATATAAATAGCGATCGGATCAATATGGAGAAAGTTGAGTTTTACCTCAATATCTTACAATCTAGCAGTCCATCTTATCCGATAATGGTTTCCCTTGACTATGCTCGTCATTACTTAGCTCAACTTTCAAACGAGGATATAACATACACCATTCAAGAACGTGATAAATTTTTAAAGGAGATGGGAGAGATTCCCGGCATAGCAGTAAAGGAAAGTAACGATCCTTTAAAATTAATCATTCATCATGATCATTTATCAGGTTTTGAATTGCAAGCGTTTTTTGAAAAGGTAAATATATTCCCTGAATTGGCAGATCCATTTCACGTTTTGCTCGTTTTACCTTTATTGAAAGCGGATATGACTTTTCCCTTCCGTGAAGCAGTCCAAAGAATGAATGGACTTTCTTGGAAAACTAGGCAAGCACGGAACCGAATCAATGAAAATATACTATTGCAAGATGATCCTTTCACAACAGAATTATCGCTTACTTATCAAGAAATGGCGGATTGGAGCAAAAAATGGATTGGTTTTGATCAAGCAATAGGGAAAGTAGCAGCAAATATGCTTATTCCTTATCCACCAGGTATTCCTCTGTTTTTACCAGGTGAAAAGATCACAGAGAATCATATTATTCAGTTAAAGAGACTGTTAGCAAGTGGGGCTCGCTTTCAAGGGGATACAGAAAAGCTAGAGGATGAGAAAATAGCAGTATTCTCATAACGGTGATAGAAACTCTGTTAAACATTGATATACAATGTTATACTGAAACCACAACAAGCAAGGTTTCGGAGGTACAAAATGCAGGGTTTATTTATAACGGTAGAAGGTCCAGAAGGCGCAGGAAAAACAACCATCATTAATCGCTTAACAAACGATCTAGAAAAGCAAGGTTACCCTGTTGTTTTGACAAGGGAGCCAGGGGGTATACAAATTTCAGAAGAGATTCGAAAAGTTATATTAGACCCTAAAAATACAGTGATGGATGCACGGACCGAAGCATTATTATACGCAGCAGCAAGAAGACAACATTTAGTGGAAAAAGTTGTTCCAGCTTTGAACGAGGGAAAAATTGTCCTCTGCGACCGTTTTATTGATAGTTCGCTTGCTTATCAAGGCTATGCTAGAGGACTAGGGATCGATGAAGTGCAATCGATCAATCAATTTGCTATCCAAGACGTAATGCCAGATAAAACGTTCTATTTTGATATTGATCCTGAACTTGGATTAACTAGAATTAAAAAGCATAGCGGTCGGGAAATAAACCGCCTAGATTTGGAAAAATTGGATTTCCATTATAAAGTAAGGGAAGGATATAAATATCTGATTAATCGATTCCCTGAAAGGATTATAGAAATAGATGCTTCTCAAGCGCTTGATGTTGTTTATGATCAGGTAATGGAAAAAGTGAAGATGTTCATTAAGGGATAGGTATTTTCAAATTATTCTTGAAACACAGCTGTAACTAATGGTTAATAGCTGATATAATAAAGACAAGTATTGACGATATCATAATAATTGAAGGGGTGCATACCGATGAAATTAATTTTGGCTGTTGTACAAGACCAGGATAGTAATCGTTTGATGAGTTCGCTAGTTGAGAATAATTTTCGAGCTACGAAGCTTGCAACAACAGGCGGTTTCTTAAAATCGGGTAACACGACATTTATGATTGGAACGGAAGATGTCAGAGTCAATAAGGCACTTCAAATTATTAGAGATAATTGTAAATCCCGGGATCAGCTTATGGCACCAGTTTCTCCAATGGGAGGAAATGCTGACTCTTATATTCCTTATCCGGTTGAAGTATCAGTCGGTGGAGCAACAGTATTTGTATTACCGATTGAGCAATTCCAACAATTTTAATAGATGGTTAACTTTTAGTAAACAAGCGAGTGATCAGCACAATGAATTGGCAAGACTTTGAGCAAGAACAACCATATGCTGCAAAAATATTAAAAAGTGGGATCGAAAAAAGCCGTGTTGCCCACGCTTATTTATTTGAGGGAGATCGCGGTACAGGCAAGCGGGCAGCAAGCATGCTGGTCGCTCAAAGCCTATTTTGTGAAAATTCCATAGATGAAGTAGAGCCGTGTGGCCACTGTATTAATTGTAAAAGAATTGAAAACGGTAACCACCCTGATATTCACCTTGTTGAACCAGATGGTCTATCGATTAAAATAGAGCAAATTCGTTCTTTAAGAAAAGAGTTTAGTAAATCAGGTTTAGAGTCGAATAAAAAATTATATATCATTGTTGATGCAGAAAAGATGACGATATCTGCGGCTAATAGCCTGTTAAAATTTTTAGAAGAGCCTAACATGGAAACAACGGCAATTCTTTTGACAGAGCAACCGCAACGTATGCTGCCAACAATTTTATCTCGTTGCCAAGCCATTTCCTTTAAATCACTACCAACCAATATTATGACGAAGAAATTGATTGAGGCTGGAGTTCATTCTGTCAAAGCTCCCCTTCTTGCTACTATAACGAATCAATTGCAGGAAGCTTTAGAATTGAATGATGATGATTGGTTTGCACAAGCGCGAAAAATAGTGTTAAAATTATATGAAGTCCTGAAACAAAATCCGCTATATGTAATGACCGCGCTTCATGAAGAGTGGAACGGCCATTTTAAAGAGAAGCAACAACTTGAAATAGGACTAGATCTATTATTATTTATTTATAAAGATATACTCTATATACAATTAGGAAAAGAGACAGAACTAATCTATCCCGACCAACACGAGAAATTTAAAGTGGATGCACTGCAAATTTCCTCAGGAAGACTGTCCAAACAAATGACTGCAATATTGGAAGCCAAACGGAAATTAAATGTAAATATCAATCCTCAGCTGTTAATGGAACAGCTTGTGCTAAAATTGCAGGGGGGACACATCTTTGTATAATGTTATAGGTGTCCGGTTTAAAAAGGCCGGTAAAATATATTATTTTGACCCGGGGGAATTTCCAGTCAAAAAGAATGACTACGTGATTGTTGAAACAACTCGGGGGGTTGAGTACGGAAAAGCCGTTACCGATCAAAAAAAGGTAGAAGAACATGATGTTGTTTTACCATTGAAGAAAGTGATTAGATTAGCTGACCAAACAGATCAGACAAGTGTAGAGGAAAATAAACAAGCGGCTAAAGAGGCTCATCAAGTTTGTAATGAGAAAATTATTGAGCATAGTCTTGATATGAAGCTTGTTGATGTTGAATATACTTTTGATCGTAATAAGGTTATTTTTTATTTTACTGCTGACGGACGAATTGATTTTCGTGATCTAGTTAAAGATTTGGCAGCGATTTTTAGGACAAGAATAGAGCTTAGACAAATTGGTGTTAGAGATGAAGCGAAAATGTTAGGCGGAATTGGACCGTGTGGCCGAATGTTATGCTGCTCAACATTTTTAGGGGACTTTGAACCAGTTTCCATTAAAATGGCAAAAGACCAAAATCTATCTTTAAACCCTACTAAAATTTCCGGGCTTTGTGGAAGGCTTATGTGTTGTCTTAAATATGAAAATGATGAATATGAGGCCGCAAAGGCTGAATTACCTGATATTGGAGAGTTGATCAAGACGCCTGATGGCACTGGGAAAGTAGTTGGATTAAATATGCTTGAGCGTTTAATTCAAGTTGACTTATCAGGTCAAGAGCGGACGTTGGAATATTCTTTAGAAGAAATTATGAATCGTTCAACATCTATCCCGGCCACAGAATAATTGGGGTGTGATCTATGGATAAAAAGGAGTTATTTGACTCAGTTAGCAGCATGGAGATGCAAATTGGGGAACTATATCAGCAACTTGGTGAGCTTAAGCAATATTTGGCTGAACTCATTGAGGAAAATCATGCTCTGAAAATAGAGAATGATCATTTGCGCAAGCATATGGATACAGAAACCCCAGAGTCTTCGGTATCCAAGAATCACTCGAAAGGTACGGGGAGTGTTTACGATAAAATATCCGAAATTAGCGAAGGATATGATAATCTAGCGAGGTTATATCAAGAAGGCTTCCATATTTGTAATATTCACTTTGGTAGTCCACGCGGGGATGAAGATTGCTTGTTTTGTCTATCTTTTTTAAATAAAAAATAACAGGCCAGAGACTGACCAAGCCTTCCTCAACTAATATGGGGAGGGCTCTTTTAATCTTAAAAGAAGGAATGAAGATATGATTCAACTTAAATCTGATGAGCGACTCGATTATTTACTTGCAGAGAACTTACGGATTATTCAAAGTCCCTCTGTTTTCTCTTTTTCCCTTGATGCTGTATTACTTGCTCGATTTGCCTATTTACCTATCCAAAAGGGAAAAGTAGTTGATTTATGTAGCGGGAATGGAGTCATACCACTGCTTTTAAGTAATCGTACGAAAGCAGACTTAATTGGAGTGGAGATTCAAGAACGCTTATATGATATGGCAATAAGAAGTGTTGAATACAATGGGCTACAAAAACAAATTGAGATGATTCATGGTGACCTAAAGGACATGCCACCCGTTCTTGGGTTGAACCAATATGATGTTGTGACATGCAACCCGCCTTATTTTCCATCCAAATCTCCTGATATAATGAATCCGAATGAACATCTTGCTATAGCACGCCATGAAATTTATTGCACACTTGAAGATGTCATTCGAGTAAGCAGTCAATTACTCAAGCAAGGTGGAAAAGCTGCTTTTGTTCATCGGCCAGAACGGTTAATGGATATTCTTTCTCTAATGAGAGAATTTCGCCTCGAACCGAAAAGATTGCGATTTGTTTATCCGAAGTTAGGGAAAGAGGCCAATACGATTTTAATAGAAGGAATTAAAAGTGGAAACTCAGGATTGAAAGTTTTGCCACCATTATTTGTCTATAATGAGGAGAACGAATATACGCCAGAAGTGAGAGAATTATTATATGGAAAAAGCGAGTAACCACTTTTTCTATGTTTTGGAATGTAATGATGGTTCTTATTACGGTGGCTACACAGTTGATCTTGAGCGGAGATTAGAACAACATAATAATGGAGTCGGAGCAAAATATACAAGAGCAAGGTCACCTGTAAAAATGATTTATGCCGAGGAATTCGATAATAAAAGTGAAGCTATGCGAGCGGAATATGCATTTAAAAGGTTATCTAGGTTGAAGAAAGAACAATTTTTAAAGGACGGTGAAGGGAATGCAGTCTCAAAAGAGTTTTTCCGAAATTAAGGATAAGGGAAGTTTATATTTAATCCCAACACCGATTGGAAATTTAGAAGATATGACGTTTCGAGCTGTGCGTATTTTAAAAGAGGTAGACAGGATTGCGGCGGAAGATACGCGGAATACGAAAAAGCTATTAACTCATTTTGAGATTCACACTCCTTTAGTTAGTTATCATGAACATAATAAGGAGTCGAGCGGGAAAGAGTTGGTTGAGAAGCTTATAGCAGGTGAGAATATTGCTTTAGTAAGTGATGCTGGAACACCGTGTATCTCCGATCCAGGTTATGAATTAGTTGGTGCTGCTATTGAAGCTGGAATTACCGTTGTTCCTTTGCCAGGAGCAAACGCCGCCATTACAGCTTTAATTGCTTCTGGAATCGAAGCTCAGCCGTTTTTATTTTATGGATTTTTATCACGAGGAAAGAAAGAGAAAAAGTCAGAATTGGATTATTTGCAAAAGCAAAATGCGACGATCATTTTTTATGAAGCACCTCACCGTTTGAAAGAAACATTAAAAGCGATACGAGAGATTTTTGGAAATAGAAGAATCGTATTATCACGAGAATTAACGAAAAAGTTTGAGGAGTTTTTACGAGGAACGCTTGATGAAGCGATACAATGGGCCGAAAATATAGAGATAAGAGGAGAATTCTGCCTTGTCGTCGAAGGAAGTAGCGAGCCCCTTCAAGATGAAGAAGAGCAATGGTGGAGTACATTGGATCTTAAAGATCATGTACAATACTATATAGATCGTAAAGGTCTATCTTCTAAAGAGGCGATTAAACAGACGGCCATCGACCGGAGTATATCGAAACGCGATGTATACCAAGCTTATCATATTGATGGGGAATAAGAAGGGCGGAAGCGTATAGCGCTTAAGCTGGATAAAAATTAGGGGAGGAAAGAAACGATGAAAATGAACGTAGAAAGCTTTAATTTAGATCATACAAAGGTGAAAGCACCTTATATTCGTCTTGCCGGCGTGAAAGAAGGGAAAAACGGTGATGAAATTCGTAAGTACGATATCCGTTTTTGTCAGCCTAATAAAGAGCATATGGAAATGCCCGCTTTGCATTCTTTGGAACATATGATGGCGGAGTTCAGCCGAAACTACTCAGAGCAAATTGTCGATATTAGTCCAATGGGGTGCCAAACAGGATTTTATTTATCTTTGGTGAACCATGATGATTATGAAGATGTGTTAAACCTCGTAGAAAAAACGTTAAAGGATGTACTTACTGCTACTGAAGTTCCTGCTTGTAATGAAGTGCAATGTGGGTGGGCAGCTAGCCATAGTCTTGAAGGTGCAAAGGAAATTGCGAAAAAAATGTTGGCACAACGAGATGAATGGACGGAAGTTTTTTAAGTATGCTGTTAATTTTTTCCCTAACCGATATAGGCCATCCTCAGATTGCTTCGGCTAGCTTGGTGGAAAAGGGAAATTTGCATTTGATCGGGGAGATAAAATAAGAGGATGGCGAAATTTTCGCTATCCTCTTATTTTATTATTGAACGGTCTCAATTGGAAAAGACCTATTTAGCAAAGGCCTTCTGAATTTCTTTCATTAATAATTCAGCACCCTCTGGACTCAAAACCAATTTTCCACCTGCGAAAGCTACGTTTTCCGTTGAAACTTTCCCTGTTAATTCACACGCCATGCTCGGTTTGTATTTTTTTAAAATGATTCGATCATGATCTACATAAATTTCAACAGAATCCTTAACCTCAATATCTAAATTGCGGCGAAGTTCAATCGGGATCACTACACGGCCAAGTTCATCAACTTTTCTCACAATACCTGTAGACTTCATGCTTCTTCCCCCTAAAGGCAATCTCTGGAAATAGGACTTTATAACTACAAACAATATGTTACTTTTATCATACCAACTCAACTAAAGCCCGTCAATCGCTTGCGTGAAATAAAGAAAGATGCTTTTTGGGAAGTATATTTAAGTCACTCAGCTATTTATTTTTTATCGTGAATAATTTTGTGTTAATTTCGATCTTAATGTTTTATGTGAAGTAATGGCGAATGCCGTTGACTGTTTTATGAGAGAAAGGAAGTCAGATTTAGAGATAGGGCTCCCCATATTCATATTTTGTAATTTTTTTAAAAGAGGGGAACGAATTGTTAACATTCACTGTGTACACATACATTTAATCATGTTTTGTTCTTATTAAGGAAATCAAATATAATATAGGTATGAAATATGTTAAAGGTGGTGTTTCCATTTGAGCTTGCCAAAAGGTCGACATGTAACGTATGAAGAATTTGAAGAAATGCGAAAGGAATCTGAGCAGCTAATGGAATATATAGATGGAATTGTCTATATGGCTCCTTCACCGAACACCGAGCACCAGCGAATATCCATGAAACTATCCGCGATGTTGTTTAACTTACTTCAAGATAAAGATTGTGAAGTGCTTGCTGCTCCATATGATATCGAACTCGTTGACAAGGAATCCGATGAAAGAAAAGTTGTAATTCCTGATTTATCCGTGATTTGTGATAAACGCTTTTTCACAGATCAAAAGTATGTCGGTATTCCAGATTTAATTATTGAAATTATTAGCCCCTCTAATCAATCACATGATTTAATCTTTAAAACAAATCTTTATCAGAAATATGGTGTTAAAGAATATTGGATCATCAATCCTATATTAGACAACATTATGGTTTACTCATTAGGAGAAGACAAACAATATCGATTAATTGAAAATGAAAAAAGAGGGGTAGTTAAATCCAGAATAATCGATGACTTTGAGGTGGATGTAGAACTACTATTTAAATAAACATCCTCATTATTATTTAATAGATTCTCGGCATTCACCGAATCAGACGGTACAAGGTTTTCTTGTACCAATTTTTTATTTCTCCTCCTACATTTAATAGGGGGATATTTCACTTTTTATTAATAATACTCTTCTACATTGAACGGGATCATAATCTACAAATGGCGCATCTGCTATGCACCGTTGATTTCCGTTGCAGGCGGACGCGTTCCGGGGGGCGTGCGGAGAGCCTCCTCAGTCGCTTCGCGCCTTGCGGGGTCTCACCTGTCACGCTAATCCCCCAGGAGTCGCCACCTTCCACTCCAATCAACTGATATATTCTTTTGCGCGTGGAAAGCCATCTGATAATTCCCCGTTCTAAACGAGACACTGTAAAAGATTATTGTAGCCTAATGGTTTATTAAATAAAAGGAAGGGATTTTCTGTTCAAAATCGAACAGAAAGTCCCTTCTTTGTCTATTTCTTACTGTTACTCGTTCAGGAGATACAATATTCACTTGAGATTTACAGCGAATATGGTTGTGGCTCCTGAATCTCCATGCCAAGGAACCTAATATGTGGTTTATCAAGTCCCGTTCGAGAGAACAGAGGATGCCCACGGACTTTGAGAGGCTTTATCATGAATCGTGCCCGCAATGAGTTGATCTTCTGTGAAACGGTAACGATTGACACTGAATCGTGCCCGCAATGAGTTGATCTTCTGTGAAACGGTAACGATTGACACTGAATCGT
>NZ_LN831197.1:2912711-2964607 GCF_001375535.1 Bacillus niameyensis | reverse complement strand
CGTGCCCGCAATGAGTTGATCTTCTGTGAAACGGTAACGATTGACACTGAATCGTGCCCGCAATGAGTTGATCTTCTGTGAAACGGTAACGATTGACACTGAATCGTGCCCGCAATGAGTTGATCTTCTGTGAAACGGTAACGATTGACACTGAATCGTGCCCGTAATGAGCTGATCTTCTGTGAAACGGTAACGATTGACACTGAATCGTGCCCGTAATGAGCTGATCTTCTATGAAACGGTAACGATTGACACTGAATCGTGCCCGTAATGAACTGATCTTCTGTGAAATAGTAACGATTGTCATTGAATCATGTCCCATTCAGAGAATAAAACGGCACATAAGGGACATGAGAGGCTTTATCATGTCCTTGTTTGTAAAAAAAGGAACTAACGCCATTTGGAAGTTCGGCAAATTTACGCCTCGTAATTTCGAGAGTCTATTTTATATTAATCCACGGGTAGGTAGCAAGGGATTGCTGTCTGCCTTTTATTATGTGTTTTTAATGATTTCTCCCGCAGTCATTGATTTGTAAAGGTTTATCAAAACTTGTATAATTTTATAGCATACATGAGTATATTTTGAAGATACAAAAGGTTATGATGCAATTAAAGGCGGAAGCGTCGCTGGGCGCTGTAACTAGATAATGAAATAGAATCACAATGAAAGAGCTGGAGGGGAACTTAGATGGGAGATCAGAAGAAAACATTTTATTTAACAACTCCAATTTATTATCCGAGCGGAAATTTACATATTGGACATGCTTATACAACAGTAGCTGGGGATGCGATGGCACGCTATAAACGACTTCGCGGCTTTGACGTCATGTATTTGACAGGAACGGATGAACATGGGCAGAAAATCCAACAAAAGGCAACAGAAGCTGGTGTGACACCGCAAGAATATGTCGATAATATTGTGAGCGGAATCCAAGATCTTTGGAAAAAACTTGATATATCTTACGATGATTTTATTCGAACGACAGAAACACGCCATAAGCAAGTTGTCGAAAGGATTTTTAAACGCCTGCTTGACCAAGGAGATATTTATCTTGATGTATATGAAGGCTGGTATTGTACACCATGTGAATCTTTCTTCACGGAGCGTCAATTAGTAAATGGGAACTGTCCTGATTGTGGACGTCCTGTTGAAAAAGTAAAAGAAGAGTCTTATTTCTTTAAAATGAGCAAATACGTCGATCGTTTACTGCAATATTATGAGGAAAATCCTCACTTTATCCAACCAGAATCTCGTAAAAATGAAATGATTAATAATTTTATTAAACCAGGATTGGAAGATTTGGCTGTATCGCGGACGACTTTTGATTGGGGAATTAAAGTTCCTGGGAATCCTAAACATGTCATTTATGTTTGGATTGATGCGTTAACTAACTATATTACAGCTCTTGGCTACGGTACAGGGGACGAGTCGAAATACGAAAAATATTGGCCAGCAGACGTACATCTTGTCGGAAAAGAAATTGTTCGTTTCCACACGATTTATTGGCCGATTATGCTCATGGCGCTCGATTTGCCATTACCAAAGAAAGTTTTTGCTCATGGTTGGCTCCTCATGAAAGATGGAAAAATGTCGAAGTCTAAAGGGAATGTTGTCGATCCTGTCACATTAATTGATCGTTATGGATTGGATGCTCTTCGTTATTATCTTTTAAGAGAAGTTCCATTTGGCTCAGATGGTGTCTTTACACCGGAAGGATTTGTTGAGCGGATTAATTTTGATTTAGCCAATGATCTTGGAAACTTATTAAATCGAACAGTCGCCATGATCAATAAATACTTTGATGGAGAAATTCCTGCATATCAAGGATCTGTGACTACTTTTGATGATGATCTTCGTTCCATGAACGAAGCAACTATTGAAAAATATGAAGAAGCAATGGAGAATATGGAATTCTCTGTCGCACTATCAGCTGTTTGGCAATTAATTAGTAGAACGAATAAATATATTGATGAAACTATGCCATGGGCACTAGCTAAACAGGAAGAGAAGAGAAATGAATTAGGAAGTGTAATGGTGCATCTCGCAGAATCACTGAGAAGAACAGCCATTTTATTAAAGCCATTTTTAACGCAAACTCCTAATAATATCTTTGCCCAACTGAACGTGCAGGAAACTACTTGGGAAAGTCTGTCGAACTTTGGCGCTATTTCGGAAGGAACGGTCGTAGTTAAAAAAGGTGAACCTATTTTCCCACGATTGGATATGGAAGAGGAAATTGCCTATATTAAAGAGCAAATGCAAGGGTCAGCAACTTCCAATAATAATGAAAAAGAGGAAGAACAAGCTTCGGAAGGACAACTGCCTGAAATCACTATCGATGATTTTAGAAAGATCGAATTAAGAGTAGCAGAAGTAATTAGTTGTGAACAAGTTAAAAAGGCTAATAAGTTGTTGAAACTCCAATTAGATCTTGGTTATGAAAAACGCCAAGTTATTTCGGGGATTGCGGAATTTTATAAACCAGAAGATTTAATTGGCAGAAAAGTTATTGTAGTTGCCAACTTAAAGGCTGTTCAGTTGCGTGGAGAATTATCGCAAGGAATGATTCTTGCAGGAGAAAAAGATGGAAAACTTTCTCTTGCATCAGTAGATCAGACGCTAGAAAATGGCGCAATTGTAAACTAAATTTAATATACCATAATTTTCCATAATTATTGAAAACATAATAACATAGGGAGTTTTAAGCGGATTTTATGTTTTTATCCCTTCTCTCTATGTTATTTCTTTGTAATATAAATGTTAGTTGACTGAGATAAATGTTACGAAATTATGGAGTATACTTCTAGGAAGGAGTTTTAGATTAATGTTATTTGATACTCACGTCCATTTAAATGCTGACCAATTTGCTGAGGATTTGGAAGAAACGATTGCTAGAGCGCAAGCAGCTGGTGTTGAGTTTATGACAGTTGTTGGTTTTGATCGTGAAACGATTGAAAAAGCAATTGAGTTAGTTGATCGTTATGATTTTATTTATGCAAGTGTCGGATGGCATCCAGTGGATGCTATTGATATGGAGGACGAAGACCTAGTTTGGCTTGAGGAAGTTGCACAACATCCGAAAGTAGTGGCACTTGGAGAAATGGGATTAGATTACCATTGGGATAAGTCACCAAAGGATATTCAAAAAGCTGTATTCCGTAAACAAATCAAACTAGCAAAAAAGTTAAAATTACCTATCATCATACATAATCGAGATGCTACACAGGATATTCTAGAGATTTTAAAAGAAGAGGATGCAGGAGAAGTCGGTGGGATTATGCATTGTTTCAGTGGAAGTGCTGAAACAGCAAAAGAATGTGTAGACATGAACTTCTACATTTCTCTTGGTGGTCCAGTCACTTTTAAGAATGCTAAAAAGCCAAAAGAGGTGGCAGTTCAAGTTCCAATGGAGCGCTTGCTTATTGAAACAGATTGTCCTTATTTAGCACCACATCCATACCGGGGAAAAAGAAATGAACCGGCTTACGTGAAACTGGTAGCAGAACAAATTGCAGAGTTAAGAGAATTAAGTTTGGAAGAAGTAGCTTCGATTACAACAGCTAACGCAAAAAAAGTATTCGGCATTGATTGATAAAAAACGATGAAAAAAGTGAAAGAGTAGGATCCGTTTTCACAGAAAAACCCGTTAATTCTACAAAACTTAGCTTCTTCCAGATGATATTTGTCGATAACTTTCTCTTTCTTTTTTATAGCAGTCTATGCATAATAGATTTTACCTTGCGAAAGAGATAGGAGTTGACAATTAAAAGACAATCTGTATAATTTCTCGAAGAAGAAGGAGGAGTGTTTTGATGAACACAAATCTCAAGAAAAAATCACTTTTTTCATCGTTAACACGACGAAAAGTAGGGATTTTGATTGCTAGTTTCATAGTTTTTTCCGCTTCTATGACAGTCCTCGCTTTTGAAGGAACGAAAAAAACAGTTGCTCTTACAATTGACGGAGAAGAAGTAGTCGTAAAAACTCATGCTGCAACAGTTGGGGATGTATTACAAGAACAAAATGTGCCTGTAAAGGAAACCGACTATATATCACTTTCACTTGACACTAAACTTGAGGATCAAATAGAAATTAGCTGGGAGCCGGCGAAGCAGATAGCTGTAAAAGATGGCGATGAACAATCATACTATTGGACAACAGCCAAAACTGTGCAGGAATTTCTAGATGAGGAAAATATTAAGATACAAGAACATGATCAATTTAATTTTTCAGTTGAAGATCAAATTAAAGATCAATTAAAATTGGAGATTGATCGTGCTTTTGCATTAACCTTAGCAGATGGCAAGAAGAAAAAGGATGTTTGGTCAACTTCGACTACGGTCGCTGACTTTTTAAAACAACAAGGAATTAAACTCGGCGATTTGGATCGTGTAGAACCAAATCTGAAAGAAGACGTGGAACCAAATAGTACTGTTAAAGTCATCCGCGTTGAAAAGGTCACCGATGTAGTGGAAGAACCGATTGACTATACTGTCGTAACAAAAAAGGATGCTAATCTTTTAAAAGGCACCGAAAAAGTCGTTCAGACTGGTAAAGAAGGTCTGTTGAAAAAAGAGTTTGAAGTAATTAAGGAAAACGGTAAAGAAGTTGACCGAAAGTTAATTGCTGAAAAGACAGTACAAGAAAGTCAAGATAAAGTTGTTGCAGTTGGAACTAAGGTTATTGTTGCACAAGCATCAAGAGGAGTATCCAAGGCAAACACAGCATCTAGTCAGGAGACTCCAAGTGGCGGCAAAGAGATGTATATGAGTGCTACCGCTTACACAGCTAGCTGTAATGGATGTTCTGGTGTTACTGCTACTGGGATTAATTTGCATGCGAATCCAGGTTCCAAAGTTATTGCTGTGGATCCTAACGTGATTCCGCTTGGATCCAAGGTTTGGGTAGAAGGATACGGGTATGCGATAGCTGGCGATACAGGCGGTGCTATTAAAGGAAATCGCATCGACGTTTTTGTTCCGACGAAGGAACAAGCATATCGCTTTGGTAGAAAAAAGGTAAAAATTCGTGTACTAAATTAAATAATTATTTTCGAGGCGGAGAATATAATCTCCGTCTTTTTTTGGATAAGTCAAGTAGAATATTGTATCCTTAAAAAGAGGCTATCTTTTGACCCACTGGCATGTTTCAAAAGATAACCGAAAGGAAGATAGGGGAAAACTATCTCAATACATTAGACGTTTTAAAAATGAAAAAGTTTCACCTTTTGGAGGAAAAATGAAAATAAAAGAAATAATAGTTGTGGAAGGCAAAGATGATACACGAGCAATCCAAAGAGCCGTAGAGGCAGACACGATTGAAACGAACGGATCAGCTGTTTCTTCTGAAACGATCGAAAAAATAAAACTTGCTGAGAAAGTTAGAGGAGTCATTATTTTTACCGACCCTGATTTTCCTGGAGAAAAAATTAGAAAAACGATTGCAGCTCAAGTTCCTGGATGCAAACATGCTTTCATTGAAAAAAGGCACGCCATTTCTAAAAATGGCGATAGTCTAGGTGTAGAGCATGCTTCGCCAACTGTTATCCAAAATGCCCTTAAGGATGCTCACATTATGAGTAATTCCGAACAGGAGATAATATCACAGGCCGATTTAATGGATGCAGGCTTAATTGGAGAGCCGCAATCGAAGGCGCGTAGAGAGCGTCTAGGGGAGTTGTTAAAGATTGGCTATACAAATGGAAAACAACTTCATAAGCGTTTAGTGATGTTTAGAATTTCGCGCGATGAATTTATTAAAGCCGTTCAAGCCGTTTATGAGAAGGAGCAACAGTAATATGCAAAGGGATATTGCAACACCTATAAGGACTAAGGAAATACTAAATAAATATGGCTTTTCGTTTAAAAAGAGCTTGGGACAAAATTTTTTAATTGATTCAAATATATTAAAAAAAATTACAGAAGCAGCCGGATTAACAAAGGAAATAGGAGCGATTGAAATTGGCCCTGGAATTGGGGCATTAACAGAGCATTTAGCTAGAACGAGTGGCAAGGTCGCCGCATTCGAAATTGATAATCGTTTACTCCCTATCCTAAAGGATACGCTATCACCTTATTCTAATGTAACAATCTATCATCAGGATATTTTAAAAGCGGATTTAAAGCCGATCATAGCAGATCAATTTCAAGATATGAAGGATATTATGGTTGTCGCTAATCTCCCTTATTATGTGACAACTCCTATTATTATGAAGCTGCTTGAAGATCATCTTCCAATTAAGGGAATTGTCGTAATGCTGCAAAAGGAAGTTGCTGATCGTATTGCTGCAAATCCTGGTACGAAGAATTATGGATCGCTTTCCATTGCCATTCAATTTTATACTGTTCCAGAAACAGTGATGATTGTGCCTAAGACAGTTTTTATGCCCCAGCCTAATGTTGATTCCGCAGTTATTCGTTTAACGAAGCGAGAACAACCAGCAGTGCATGTAAAGGATGAGCATTTTTTCTTTGAAATTGTTAGGAAGTCCTTCGCCCAGCGCAGGAAAACTATTTTAAATAACTTAGTTAATGGACTTGATAAAGGCAGGGAAAGAAAAGATGAGATCATTGTGGCTCTTGAAGAGTGTGATATCGATCCAGCTAGAAGAGGAGAAACATTAACGATTCAGGAGTTTGGAAAGTTAAGCGACACGTTATTGCCACTTTTTCAGTAAGAATGTCGATCATCCGATGAACAGGCACAAGGCTTGCATGTTTCGCATAGCCTAATCCATAACCGAATTACTCTGTTCATTGGAGTTGACTACTGTGATAGAAGTAAATAAGATTGTTGGTCGCTTATCCCATAATTGTGACATTTTATTCAAAGTGATCGAAATTATGGAGGTTAACGGTCAGAAAGTAGCTATTTTATATGGAGAAGACTACCGTCTGATTGCAGACGCACCTATTGATGACTTAATACCAATAAGTCATTCTGAACAACTACAGAGATCCTCTGAAGTACGCTCATTAGAAGAACAATCCCTCCAGCTATTCAAACAGGATATTGAATTATTACGCAATGAACAAGAATTTAACACTACGGAAGGTTACAAGCAAGACATTAGCTATTTTCAAATACCTGGCCGAATACTGCATCTGGATGGTGACCGCACCTATTTAGATAAATGTCTTGATTTATATGAAAAACTTGGCGTGACTGTTTACGGCGTGCACTGTAATGAAAAGGAAATGCACCAACGCATTGATTCTTTATTGGATTATTATCGACCAGATATTCTCGTTATTACGGGACATGATGCGTATTCAAAGTCAAAAGGAAAAATGATTGACCTAAATGCTTACCGACATTCCAAATATTTTGTCGAAACAGTCAAGCAGGCTCGGAAAAGAAATCCAAATCTTGACCAACTTATTATTTTTGCAGGAGCCTGTCAATCCCATTTTGAATCTCTTATTCATGCAGGAGCTAACTTTGCTAGTTCGCCACTTCGAGTCAATATCCATGCATTAGACCCTGTTTATATAGTAGCTAAAATTTGCTTTACTCCATTTATGGAAAGAATCAATGTTTGGGATGTGCTTAGAAATACGCTTACTGGTGAAAAGGGAATTGGAGGAATTGAAACGAGAGGTGTATTACGAACAGGAATGCCATTTAAGCCTGTTTGGGACGAAGATTGAAAGTGAAAAAAGCATTGGTGCAGATTATGGCTAGTGCTTTTTTACTGTCCAGTTTTGATTGTCTGATCGAGCGAATGACGCTATTGAGTGAGAAGTCAAAGCCCTAAATAACACCTATGTTTATTCGTCTAAGATACTGATTCTTTTTTACTATACATAATAAAAATAAATAAGATCATACTAAAATTGTAGGAAATTGGGCTATATTGTAGATAAAAAAGTGTTGACAACTTTACTGCAATACTGTTAAAATTAATCATTTATTTGACTATTTTTTTCACCTGTGATATACTTATTCTTAGTGAGGTGGAGCCAATGCCAAAAACATTAGCAAGCATTAAGAAATCCCTTGATTCAAATCTGGGTAGGAGATTAATGTTAAAAGCCAATGGAGGCCGCAGGAAAACCATAGAGCGTTCTGGGGTTTTGGCAGAAACTTATCCATCGGTTTTTGTCATCGAATTAGATCAAGAGGAAAATGCATTTGAACGTGTTTCCTATAGCTATGCAGATGTACTTACTGAGACAGTCGAACTTACATTCTTTGAGGATACAGCAGGAAACTTAGCCCTGGGTCAGCAGTAAACTGTTAAGAGTTTACTGCTATTTTTTTGCCTGTTTTGTAATAGGTATACTTAACTGAGCTAAGTTTCACTTTATGTAAAAAGTTGACTCAAATATAATTTTCTCTTTTGCTAACACTATAAAAGCGGGCAAAGGGGGACTTTGTTTTGGGTCGTAGAAAAGGTATCATGTCTGATAAGCTAAAAGTCGAGTTGGCAAAGGAACTTGGTTTTTATGATACAGTCGAGAAAGAGGGCTGGGGTGGAATAAAAGCTAGGGACGCGGGCAATATGGTCAAACGTGCGATTGAAATTGCTGAGCAACAATTAGCTAACAGATCTGAGAATTAATGAAATGATCCATTTGGAGACAAACAACTACCCGCAGACCGAGGCCTTGTGCTTCGGTCTTTTATGTGTAAAGGGCAGTAAATGCATTTTAGTTAATCAAGCGCATTATTATTTGCGTCCGCTGTGATGCGATAAATCGCAAGACGTGTAGTAGAATGTGCAGAACTAAGATAAATTTGAAGACTGGTGACAGGATCTGATTGACACTGTTCAGTCTTGTAATAGTTTTATGGGAAATTTTCTGATAATGTGCCTTTTTTAGAAAAAGGAGCCGGTCCGAAGGCGCATTATCCTGATTATAAATTAGAGGTTTTAGTATATTTGTCTTTCGTGTTAAAATAGGGAAAATGAATTGACGGAAGCAAGCAGGTGAACAGAATGCGACTAATGGTAAAGGCACCAGCAAAGATTAATTTATCCCTTGATGTATTAGGTAAGCGTATGGATGGATACCATGAGGTAGAGATGGTCATGACAACAATTGATTTGGCAGATCGAATTGAACTCGCCAATTTATGTGAAGATCGTATTGAAGTGGTATCCCAAAGTCGTTTTGTCCCCGATGACCAGCGAAATTTGGCTTTTCAAGCAGCCAATCTTCTTAAAAAAAGATTTGGTGTTACAGATGGTGTTCGGATTTCAATTGATAAGGTGATCCCTGTAGCAGCAGGACTTGCGGGTGGTAGTAGTGATGCAGCAGCAACGCTTCGGGGGTTGAATAAATTATGGGGATTAGGATTGTCGATTGATGAGTTAGCACGACTGGGTTCGGAAATAGGCTCAGACGTATCGTTTTGCGTTTATGGTGGCACAGGCTTAGCCCAAGGGCGTGGGGAAAAGGTTACTACATTGCCTGCTCCTCCTAATTGTTGGGTTATATTGGCTAAGCCAGAGATAGGAGTTTCTACGTCTGAAATATATAAAAATGTTGATATGGACAAGGTAACGCACCCAAATACAGGTGCAATGATTAAAGCGTTATATCAACAATCCTATGAAGATGTTTGTCTTCATTTAGGTAATGCTTTGGAAAAGGTTACGTTAAACATGTATCCAGAAGTTGCTTTGATTAAAGAACAGATGGAGAAGTTTGGGGCAGATGCTGTCCTTATGAGTGGAAGTGGTCCAACTGTTTTTGGACTAGTTCAACATGACTCTAGACTTCAACGTGTATATAATGGTTTGCGCGGATTTTGCAACCAAGTTTATGCGGTAAGAATGTTAGGTTGATCGTACAGTTTGAATAAACTTGTCTAAATCCGTACAATCATGTATATTTACTATTATATTATTCGCATTTTTGATTGTGCAGGAGGGTGAAGTATGAAGTTTCGTCGCAGTGAACGTCTTGTAGATATGACACATTACCTATTAAATCATCCGCGGGAACTTGTCTCATTAACTTATTTCTCACAGACTTATCAATCCGCTAAATCATCCATTAGCGAGGATTTAGTGATCATTAAAGAAACGTTTGAAAGTCAGGGGATCGGTACTTTGCAAACAGTACCTGGTGCAGCAGGCGGGGTTAAATATATTCCTAAAATTAAGCTGGAAGAGGCACAAGAATTTATTAACCACTTATGTAAATTAATTGCTGTTCCAGAGAGGTTGTTACCGGGAGGATATTTATATATGACTGATTTACTCGGTGACTCGCAAATTTTAAATCAAGTTGGGAAACTTTTAGCTTCGGCTGTTTCCGAGCGCGAGATAGATGTAATTATGACAGTTGCGACGAAAGGCATACCTATTGCACAAACAATTGCCCATCATTTAAATATTCCATTCGTGATTGTAAGACGTGATAATAAAGTAACTGAAGGATCAACAGTCAGTATTAATTATGTTTCAGGTTCCTCTAAACGAATTCAGATGATGTCCTTATCTAAAAGAAGTTTAACAGAAGGTGCGAAAGTATTGATTGTCGATGACTTTATGAGAGCAGGAGGAACCATCAATGGCATGGTTGACCTTTTAGCTGAATTTAATGCTACTGTTGCAGGAATTGCTGTCTTAGTAGAATCTGAATTCCAAGAAGAAAGATTGATTGATGATTATATTTCCCTTGTAAAACTGACAAATGTAGATATGAGAGAAAAGAATATATCAGTTTCGGAAGGAAATTATTTCTCTAGTCAGGTTGATTTTCTATAATTAGGGAGTAGTTATTAGCAATGAACATAACAGGAGGTATATATGATGAGAGTAGTATCAACAAATAACGCACCTGCGGCGATTGGACCATATTCCCAAGGGATTATTATTAATAACTTATTTTATAGCTCAGGACAAATCCCATTGACACCAGAAGGCGATATTGTTTCTGGCGGTGTTGTGGAACAAACACATCAAGTATTTAGAAATTTAAAAGCAGTATTAGAAGAAGCGGGTGCATCCTTTGAAACTGTAGTAAAAACAACCGTTTTCATTAAAAATATGGATGACTTTGCAACGATTAATGAAGTGTATGCAGAGTATTTTTCAGCACACAAACCAGCACGTTCTTGTGTAGAAGTAGCTAGACTTCCAAAGGATGTACTTTTGGAAATTGAAGTTATTGCTCTAGTTAAATAAACTTTTAAGCGGCGGTTTTAAAAGTTTTTAAAAAATTTATAATTTAAAGAAGGATATTAGCCAAAAGTGTGGAATACATACTTATGTCTATCTTGGAGAAGAAGGTGGTGAGCACAATGGAAGTAACCGATGTGAGATTACGCCGCGTCAACACAGAGGGAAGAATGAGAGCGATTGCATCCATTACCCTTGATGAAGAATTCGTCGTACACGATATTCGTGTAATTGATGGAAACAATGGTTTATTTGTAGCAATGCCTAGCAAACGCACTCCGGATGGAGAATTTCGCGATATTGCTCATCCGATTAATTCGAACACCCGCAGCAAAATCCAGGACGCTGTATTGGCTGAATATCATCGTTTGGGAGAAGTGGAAGAACCGGAACTGGAAGAAGCCGGTGCTTCGTGATCATAGACTGAGAATAAGGGGGTCTGCTTTCGAGCGGGACCCTTTATTTATATTTAATGTTTTCCCTCTAGTGTATACCCCGTGTACCCCAATCTAAACATTTATCCGTCATCTTTTTAACTATATTCTTGCATTTCTTGAAAAAAACCTTCATATAAGATATATTCATTAATGGAAAAACGTTATTGGAGGGCCGTTTATGGCAAATAGATTCGCTGTTATTCTTGCTGCAGGATTAGGAACCCGTATGAAGTCTAAACATTATAAAGTACTTCATCCAGTATGCGGGAAACCTATGGTAGAGCACATTGTTGATAATATTGCTAAGCTTAATGTCGAGCAGGTTGTAACAGTTGTTGGGCATGGAGCTAATCAAGTTAAAGCCTTATTGAAGGAGAAAAGTGAGTTCGTCATCCAAGAAGAGCAGCTAGGAACTGCTCATGCTGTTATGCAAGCAAAGGAAGTATTGCAAGGTAAAGAGGGAACAACTCTTGTCATTTGTGGAGATACGCCTTTAATCACTATAGAAACGCTAGAAGCTTTATTTGAACAACATGATAAGCTGAAGGCTAAAGCGACGGTTTTGACTGCCTTTGCTGAAAACCCGACTGGGTACGGTAGAGTCATTCGCGATTCATCTGGAAATGTTGATAAAATAGTAGAACATAAAGATGCCAGTGATGAAGAGAAAAAGGTTAAAGAAATAAATACAGGAATGTATTGTTTTGATAATCAAGTTTTGTTTGAGGCAATCTCTGAAGTTTCGAATGAAAACGCACAAGGGGAATACTATCTCACAGACATAATTGAAATTCTTAAGTCGAAACAACAAATTGTTACTGCATTTCAGACTATTGATTTTGATGAAACAATGGGAATTAATGACCGGGTAGCTTTATCAAAAGCAGAAGGAATTATGCGGAAAAGAATAAATGAAAAACATATGATGAATGGTGTAACCATCGTTGACCCTGATAATACTTATATTGATACAAGTGTGAAAATCGGTATGGATACGATCGTTTATCCTGGAACAGTAATTAAAGGAAATACAGTTATTGGAGAAAATTGCGAGATTGGTCCTAATAGCGAGCTCGTAGAAGTGACTGTAGCTTCAGAAACAAGTATTCGACAATCAGTTGTTCATGAGAGTACCGTAGGTTCCCATGTTCATATTGGTCCTTTCGCTCATATTCGACCACAGTCGAATATCCATGATGAAGTGAAAATTGGGAATTTCGTTGAACTAAAAAAGGTGGATTTTGGTAAGGGCTCGAAAGCTTCTCACTTAAGTTATATTGGAGATGCCGAAGTTGGTTCTAACGTAAATTTAGGTTGTGGATCTATCACTGTAAATTATGACGGTAAAAATAAGGCATTAACAAAAATAGAAGATAATGTTTTTGTTGGTTGTAATTCTAATTTGATTGCACCTGTAACGATTGGAAAGGGCGCATATGTGGCAGCTGGTTCAACGATTACAGACGATGTACCAGGAGAGGCTCTATCGATTGCAAGAGCAAGGCAAGTTAATAAAGAGGGTTATGTCAAGAAATTAAATTCCAAGAATTAATGGAGGTCTATCATGTCAATTCAAAATCTTGACCCAAGTTTAAGAATATTTTCTTTGAGTTCTAATCGAGCATTGGCAGAGGAAATGGCAAGTATCGTTGGTTTAGAACTAGGAAAATGTTCAGTAAATCGGTTTAGTGATGGAGAAATTCAAATTAACATTGAAGAAAGTATTCGCGGTTGCGATGTATACATCGTTCAATCAACTAGTTCACCTGTTAATAATAATTTGATGGAATTGTTGATTATGATTGATGCGTTAAAGCGTGCATCAGCGAGAACTATAAATCTCGTCATGCCTTATTATGGGTATGCCCGCCAAGATCGCAAGGCGAGAGCGCGTGAACCTATTACAGCTAAACTAGTTGCCAATTTAATTGAAACAGCTGGCGCAACTAGAGTGATTACTCTTGACCTCCATGCACCTCAAATTCAAGGATTTTTTGATATTCCTATCGATCATTTAATGGGAGTACCAATTCTTGGAGATTATTTTAAGGCGAAAAATTACCACAAAGATGATCTTGTCATTGTTTCCCCAGATCATGGCGGTGTAACGCGTGCAAGAAAACTTGCTGACCGCTTAAAAGCACCAATTGCCATTATCGATAAACGTAGACCGCGCCCAAATGTAGCTGAAGTAATGAATATAGTCGGAAATGTAGAAGGAAAAACAGCTATTTTGATCGATGATATTATTGATACAGCTGGAACAATTACACTAGCTGCTAAGGCACTGGCTGAAAATGGCGCAAAAGAGGTATTTGCATGCTGCACACATCCTGTTCTTTCTGGCCCTGCAATAGAAAGAATTGAAAGCTCAAATATCAAGGAATTAGTTGTAACCAATTCAATCGCTCTTCCTGAAGAGAAGAAAATTGGTAAGATCAAAGAACTATCTGTAGCATCGTTACTAAGTGAAGCGATTATCCGAGTACATGAGAATCTGTCTGTAAGTACTTTGTTTGATTAATTAGAACGCAAAGCTTCTAATGAAAAGAGGGTATGAGCAACTACCCTTAAAGAAAGAAGTCTGTTTTAAATTAGATGTTGATCTGCGATCCAGGCGCTTCGCTTCAATCAACGTCTTAAAACCCAAAGCCACTTCTAAGATAAATAAAATAGGTATAGCTTCGGTAATTTCGGAGCTATACCTTTTGGTGTTTCCAATTTTAACAACACGTTATTTCCTTTTTAAACGTTTTCCCTCTCCAACTGAAATTATAAGCTATTACCATAATGTTATCATCCGTATCAAATATAAATTCATATTCTAAATGAGTTTCGTCTTTATACGAGATAAATATTGCATATTTCCCTCGCATCCTTATATATCTGATTTCCCTTTTTGCTATATTTTGATTGAATCAATTTTCAATTTGTCTTACTGTTTCTATGTTGATTGATAATAAGCTACGAAAGTCACTATGGAAATTGTGCTAAAAATTATTACTAAACTTGTAATTATAGTTGTATGATCCAATATTAATTTATCCAAAAGAACAGTTAAATTTGATGAAACTGGTGTCGGTAGGTTACATTCAGAAAGAAATTTACCGAAAACAGAACTATGATGTTTGGCTAAGAAAGCATTATCGGCAATGTTTTATATCATCCATCCTCGAATATGAGAATATTTATGAAAGAGCAACATATTATCTTAATAACATGTAAAGGAGGAATTATTTTGAAAAAGAATCTATTCATAATTCTATCAGTTTCTTTAATAGCTATAGGAGCATTTTTTATTTTTCAATTAGACGATAAGTCTATCGCTAAAACTCAAAATAAATTAGAAGAACTAAAAGAGGGGAATGATATATTAAAAAAAATAGATGAAACAAAATTATCTGATCAAGTTCTAAAAACTTTAAAAGATAATGGATATAACCCTACGGGTGTTATTGGATATCAAATATATCCGGATCAAAGTCTAATTCTTATTTCTATGGAAAGCACAGATGATACAAATAAACGGAATACAGAAAAAGATATTCAAGAAATTGTTGATAAGGTTGCTGCGAAAAATAACTTTGATTCATTTATAGTTGAAATATTAACCGAAGAAGATTAAAAAAGATAATTATTTGAACTGCCCCCCAATTGTTGGACACAATCTAAAATTGGGAGTCCAATTTTTACATGACTGAATTTATTGTTGGACTTAAAATCGATACAAATTATGAAGTTGTATGTATGTGGATCAAACGATTTGAATATCATCCTATTTTCCTCCCTTTTAATTTTGCGTTTTGCTTATTGTTTATAATTCAACATAAAATTCAAAACACCCCCCCATTTTTCTGAAATTTCCCATGTGTAAAACACTAGGTGTACTTTTGCATCTTCCATTAACTAGGAGAATAACATTTAAATTTAGAAATAGTGGTTTCATTAGTGTCTCTCTTAGTCCACTGAAACCTCTCTTAGCATTGTAAATCATCGTTTTTTTGCTGTTTACTAGTTCCAGCAGAAAGGCAACTAGGCCCTTTTATTTTTAGGGGGAAATTCGTAATGCAGGTAGACGTATAGAGAGGGATTTTGAATGGATTGGTTATAGTCATGGTTTGCCCTCTCCCTAGTTGCTGGGGCGTTTTATAACTTCTAAGAAGTAAAAAAGGAGAACAAAGGAATTGAAAAATTAGAAGAGGAAGTATATAAAAGATTTCTACTAAGGGTGCTTTTGTTAAATATCCTCTTGAGGGTTAGCCTGTTAGCGATAATTCCTCACCAATTTTTGAGGCATTATACCTTTTTACAAAACAATGATAGAAGTGGATACTTTTTAAAATTACTGTTGATTGGCGCGGAAGACCTTGAGACTCCTGCGGGAGTAAGGAACAGGAGAGACCCCACAGGCGCTTGCGCCGAGGAGGCTCCCCGGACCGCCCGCGGAAAGCGAAAGGTCTGGAGCGCCAACCAACAACCAAGTTTGGTAACTTTTAATTTAAAGGTAACTCTTCGGCACTCCCCCTAGTGTTGCCCATCCGTTATTAAATCTTTTCATTAGAAGTTTATTCCGCTATATGATAGGGTAATATTAATGATATAAATTTACATTGGGAAGGTCGTGTTATTGATGAGTACAGTATTAGCTGCAAAAGATCGAGA
The DNA here is from genome assembly GCF_001375535.1 of Bacillus niameyensis. Taxonomy (GTDB): domain Bacteria; phylum Bacillota; class Bacilli; order Bacillales; family Bacillaceae_C; genus Lederbergia; species Lederbergia niameyensis. The sequence goes on along the minus strand of NZ_LN831197.1, from coordinate 2,948,373 downwards.
GCATGGACGTCGTTCTCTATTAAATCAGATTCGTAATAGAGGAGACATTCCAGGAATTGTGTATGGATATCAGACAACAAATACACCTATCTATGTAAACGGTTCCGAATTCATTAAAACAATGAGAGAAGTTGGGCGGAATGGGGTTATTTCTTTAGACCTTAATGGAAAAAAGGTCAATGCTATTCTTCATGAATACCAAGAAGACCCGATTAAAAATGAAGTGATTCATGCCGACTTCCTTGCGGTTGACATGAAGCAAGAAATTGAGGCGCTTGTAAGAGTAGGGTTATTAGGTGAAGATGTGAATAGAGGGGGAGGAGTTGTTCAACAAATTCTATACGAATTATCAGTAACAGCAACTCCGAATAAAATACCTGAAGCATTTGAAGTGGATATTACGAATTTAGAAATCGGTGACTCCATTACAATAGGCGATATCAGGTCTAACTATGATATTACGATTAATCATGATGATATTGAAGCCATTGTTACAGTACAACCACCAAGAGTAGAAGAGGAAGAGCCTCAAACTCAGGAGAATGCAGAGCCTGATGTAATTGGTAAAGAATCTAATTCGAACGAAGAATAAAAAGATTGCTTATGCGCAGCTATATGAGGCTGCGCATATTACTGTGAAATAGAAAAAAATCACATGCCAGAATGCGAGTTTTTCTGTATAATAAAAAGGGTTATGAATAAACAGTGATGTTGATCTTACTGGAGTGTATAGGATGAAGTTAATTGTTGGATTAGGAAATCCAGGTGTTCCTTATCGGCAAACGAGACATAATATAGGTTTCGAGGTTATTGATGAATTAGCAAATAGGTATGGAGCTTCATTAGATAAGTCTAAATTTAATGGGCTATACTCAATGATTCACAAAAATGGCGAAAAAGTGATTTTATTGAAACCTATGACATATATGAATTTATCAGGTGAATCGATCCGGCCGATGATGGATTACTATGATATTGGGATAAATGAAATAACGATTATTTACGATGATCTAGATTTACCTGTTGGAAAAATTCGGCTTAGGCAAAAGGGAAGTGCTGGGGGCCATAATGGAATAAAGTCCACTATTCAACATTTAGGGACTCAGCAGTTTAATCGGATTAGGATCGGTATAGATCGACCACCAGCAGGAATGGCTGTGCCTGATTACGTATTAGGGAAATTTTCGAAAGAGGATAGATCCGTAATGGAAACAGCAGTTATAAAAAGCGCAGATGCATGTGAACTATGGCTTAGTAAGCCATTTCTTGAAGTAATGAATCAATTTAATGCATAGAATAAGAATAACTCCTTGAAATCGTGTTCATACTATATGAACTGAATGTAATCAAGGAGGACGAACAATGATTGTTCATTATTATTGCCGTCATTGTACAGCAGATATTGGCACGATTGATAGTTCCTCTCTAACGGAGGAGCAACTCGGTATTCAAACGCTATCAGAAAATGAAAAACAGGAAATGGTTTCGTACGGGGCAAATGGTGATATACGCATCCAGACTATTTGCGAAAATTGCCAAGAGGCTCTCGAGGAAAATCCCGATTTACATCAGTACGACTATCTAATTCATTAGAAGCTTTGGAATGCATCCAAAGCATTTTTCTGTTACGAGATAGTATACCTATCTTAAGTTTGAATATTGAGTCATAGTCTACTGTTGACGTGTCGAAATAATCATTTTTATAGATAAAGGTGGCATGACAGAAACTAGCCACCTTTCCACTGACAAAAAGGAGTAAGACATGCAAGCGATAGCAAATTTGATATTAGAACAAGATGAAATGCAAACAATTATTTCCGGGGTGGAAGAAAACCTCGGTGAACAATTAGTCTCTGGTTTGTCAGGGTCTGCAAGATCTATTTTTATTGCGGCCACAGCAGAAAAAACAGGGAAATCAATTATTGTCGTTACTCACAATCTACTGCAGGCACAAAAGATTTACGAAGATTTAACCCAATTCATGGATGAGAGTCGACTTTTTCTTTATCCATCTAATGAATTGATCGCTGCAGAAATTGGTGTAGCAAGTCCGGAACTTCGTGCTCAGCGAATTGAGACGCTTAATTATATGGTTTCTGGTAAGCAGGGTGTTTTTGTCGTTCCAATGGCGGGGCTGCGAAGGATGTTGCCTTCCCCTGAGCTATGGAGGAAATACCAACTATCCATTGGAGTTGGGCAAGATCTCAATCTTGAAGAAACTATCTTAACCCTAGTTCAGATGGGCTATCAACGAACAGAAATGGTTAGCGCTCCTGGCGACTTTAGTGTTCGTGGCGGGATCGTTGATATTTATCCACTTACAGAAACTGATCCACTTCGAATAGAACTTTTCGATACTGAAGTAGATTCGATTCGTACGTTTTCTTTAGATGATCAAAGATCTAAAGAAAAAAGGGAGCAAGTTATTATTGGTCCTGCAACAGAGATGATTGTAGATGAAAGTCAATTTGGAGAAATTGCGAAAGAATTGGAAATTGACCTAGCTCAATCTTTAAAACGCTTGAAAAGTCAAAGTGCTAAAGAAAGAATGGCGGAAAATATTGGTCATGATTTGGAACAATTAAGAAATGGCCAAAAACCTGAACAGTTTTTTAAATATCTTACCTATGCTTATAAACCCGCTGTTAGTTTGCTAGATTATCTATCTAGCAACGGAGTACTTATTTTCGACGAGATGAGTCGTATTCAGGAGATGAATGAAAGATTAGAAAAAGAAGAGGCGGAATGGTATACGTCTCTACTTGAGCATGGAGAAATTATTCATGATCTATTAATTTCCCATCCTTTTAGTCATTTAATAGCGAATCAGCGTTTTCCTAAAATTTATATGTCTTTATTTTTACGTCATATTCCAAATACAAACCCACAAAATATTTCCAATATACCATGTAAACTAATGCAAAATTTCCATGGGCAGATGCACTTACTCAAAGGGGAAGTTGATCGCTGGATTAATCAACAATTTTCGGTCTTCTTTTTAGCCCCTAATATAGAAAGAGCGAATAAGTTACACTCTGTTTTAGAGGATTATGAAATTGAGGCGTCACTAGTAAGCAACGGGTCTTTTCCACATTCCGGTATCCATATTATTCAAGGGGCTTTAAACACAGGGTTTGAACTGTCATCAGCAAAAATTGTTGTCATTACAGAAGAGGAAATTTTCAATAAAAAGACACGGAAGGCAAAACGAAGACAAAAGCTTTCTAATGCTGAGCGGATTAAAAGCTATTCGGAATTACAAGTTGGAGATTATGTAGTACATGTGAATCACGGGATCGGAAAGTATTTAGGAATGGAAACCTTGGTCATCAATGGTGTGCATAAGGATTACCTTCACCTAAGGTATCAAGGCAGCGATAAGCTTTATGTCCCTGTGGATCAAATTGATCTTGTTCAAAAGTATGTAGGTTCTGAAGGTAAAGAGCCTAAAGTATATAAATTGGGCGGTAGTGATTGGAAACGAGTTAAGAAAAAAGTTGAATCCTCTGTTAAGGATATTGCCGATGATTTAATTAAGTTGTATGCAGAGAGAGAAGCTTCAAAAGGTTATTCTTTTGCACCCGATGGAGACATGCAACGCGAATTTGAAGCTTCCTTCCCATATCAAGAAACTGAAGATCAACTTCGATCTATTGTTGAGATTAAACGTGATATGGAGAAAGAGCGGCCGATGGATCGGCTTTTATGCGGTGATGTCGGTTATGGAAAGACCGAAGTAGCGATTCGTGCTGCTTTTAAAGCAATTGCAGACGGTAAACAAGTTGCATTTCTCGTACCAACAACGATTTTGGCACAGCAACACTTTGAAACGATTAAAGAGCGATTTCAAGATTACCCAATCAATATCGGGCTGTTAAGTCGTTTCCGAACAAAAAAGCAAATGACAGAAACGGCAAAGGGATTAAAAAATGGCACGGTTGATATTGTAGTTGGAACCCATCGACTATTATCAAAGGATATCCAGTTTGCTGATATTGGACTTTTAATTGTCGATGAGGAGCAAAGATTTGGAGTTACACATAAGGAAAAGTTAAAACAGCTAAAGGCAAATATTGATGTATTAACTTTAACAGCGACTCCAATCCCGAGGACTCTCCATATGTCAATGCTAGGTGTTCGCGATTTATCTGTTATTGAAACTCCACCGGAAAATCGCTTTCCAATTCAAACATATGTGATGGAATATAATGGGGCGCTTGTGAAAGAAGCAATTGAAAGAGAAATGGCGAGAGATGGGCAAATCTACTTTCTATATAATCGTGTTGAAGATATTGAGAGAAAGGCTGAAGAGATTTCGATGCTTGTCCCAGATGCAAGAGTTGCTTATGCGCATGGACAAATGACTGAATCGGAACTGGAGTCTGTCATCTTAAGTTTCTTAGATGGAGAATTTGATGTGCTTGTGACAACTACAATTATTGAAACTGGCGTTGATATACCAAACGTTAATACGTTAATTGTCCATGATGCTGATAAGATGGGGCTATCACAACTTTATCAGCTAAGAGGTCGTGTTGGTCGTTCCAATCGTATTGCCTATGCGTATTTTACGTATAGAAGGAATAAGGTCTTAACGGAGGTAGCTGAAAAGAGATTACAGTCTATCAAGGAATTTACGGAGTTAGGCTCTGGGTTTAAAATTGCTATGCGCGATTTGTCGATCAGAGGTGCAGGTAATTTGTTAGGAGCACAACAACATGGATTTATTGATTCTGTTGGTTTTGATTTATACTCACAAATGCTGAAAGAAGCGATTGACGAACGCATAGGTGATGTTCATAAAAAACAACTACCTTCTTTTGAGGTTGAGTTAGATATAGATGCTTATATTCCGGACGATTATATAAAGGATGGGCATCAGAAAATTGAAATGTACAAGCGATTTAGAAACATCGAAACTCTTGAGGAACTAGAGGAACTGCAAGAAGAAATGATTGACCGCTTTGGTGATTACTCTAAAGAGGTTGGTTATCTATTTACTGTTGCTGAGATGAAGATTTATGCGAAGGAAGCTAAGCTTGAATCGATAAAACAGTCAAAGTCGGAAATCACTATTCGTATGACAGAGGAAGGAACAGGAGAAATAGATGGCTCCAAAGTGTTCAAAATCTGTAATCGCTATGGACGGATGGCTGGTCTCGGGATGGAAGGTACCCAATTAAAAATTACCCTTCAAGTTGGGAAAGTTCCTCAGGATGAATGGCTGAATATTGCTAAGGAAATTACAAAAGATTTAAAAATGGCTAAGAAATAACACAAGAGTTGCTACAGGTCTTCATAAGTATTTCCATCAGTTGATGATAAAAAATGATCAAATAATGTATAGAACTTTCCATATGAAAGATACTAAATTTAATCACCGATGGAAAATTAATCAAACAGAAGCTTACAATTAACTAACATATCGGGTATCAGCCTTTTATAGAACGGCAAGGTACGAGTTTTGTGGCTTCGGTAAATCATCTGATGAAAGTGAGGCAGCTTATGATGAAAGCAACTGGAATCGTTCGTCGAATTGATGATTTGGGTAGGGTGGTAATCCCAAAAGAAATTCGTAGGACTTTGAGAATTCGAGAAGGAGATCCACTTGAAATCTTTGTTGATCGGGATGGAGAGGTTATTTTAAAAAAGTATTCACCTATTAGTGAATTGGGAGATTTTGCGAAAGAGTATGGAGAGGCCTTATTCGAAAGTTTGGGTAGTTCTATTTTGATATGCGATCGGGATGCGGTAATCGCTGTAGCAGGAACATCGAAAAAGGAATATTTAAATAAGCATAATGGAGAGGTTATTGAAAAGGCAATGGCCAATCGTGCCTCTTATCTTGAGAAAAATGTGGGGAACGCCGCTCTTATTGAAGGTCATCAAGAAGAAATAACCTCATATGCAATTTCCCCGATCGTAGCAAGCGGTGATCCGATCGGAGCAGTTGTCATCTTCTCAAAGGATCGGACAATTGGCGAAATTGAACAAAAGTCAGCTGAAACAGCAGCAAGCTTTCTTGCTAGGCAAATGGAAAGCTAAGTTTGCTAAAACCCGGACAGAAGCCCATTTCTGTCCGGGTTTTGTTTAATAGAAATGAAAATGTCTCGTTTATCCCGCATTAACTGGCTGTAAGACTCCCACTGATCGAAGTTTCACTTTATATTTATGCTATAATGGTTTTGGTAAAAAATAGTAGTGTATTTTGAAGATCGGAGTTTGCCTATGGATCAATCGAATCAGTATTTGAAAGGGGCATTCATTTTAACAAGCGCAGCATTAATAGTAAAAATTTTAAGTGCAGTTTATCGGGTGCCCTTCCAAAATATCGTCGGAGATATCGGATTTTATATATATCAACAGGTTTATCCGATTTACGGTATAGCTTTGATACTCGCAACATCTGGTTTTCCTGTTATCATTTCAAAGTTAGCGGCAGAAAGTGAATCAGACGATCGAAAACATTTAGCCCATACGATGCAAGCTGCATTTTTAACCCTTCTCATTGTCGGGATTTTTTTATTCTGCTTATTTTTTTTCGGTTCCGATATTATTGCAGGATTTATGGGAGATCAGTTATTAGCTCCATTAGTTAGAATTAGCTCTTATATGTTTTTATTTTTGCCATTTTTTTCACTTGGACGGGGTTATTTTCAAAGTGTCGGAGTAATGGTTCCGACGGCAATTAGCCAAGTTACGGAACAATCAGTCCGGGTCATTATTATCATTTTAACAGCCTTTTTACTAGTTAAAAATGGTGAGTCTCTTTACAAAGTTGGTACTGGTGCCATTACGGGCTCCTTAATAGGTGGAGTTTGCGGAATATTAGTGTTGCTTTTCTTTGCAATGAAGAGAACGGTTCTGCCGTTTTTATTTGTGAAGGGTCTTTCAGTTAAAAAGTTTTACAGAACGGCTCAAATTGTTCTTATTCACGGGATGATAATTTCCCTGAGTGGAATGATCCTAATCTTATTTCAAATGATTGATTCTTTTAGTATATATTCAATACTCGTTAAATCTGGATATGCAGTTGAAGAGGCAAAAGCGATAAAGGGAGTCTTTGATAGGGGACAGCCTCTTCTTCAACTGGGGACCGTAGCCGCCTCTTCTTTTTCTTTGGCACTAGTTCCTTTAATTGCAACAGCATGGAGGAATAACGATAAAGAAACCATTAACCGAAAAGCAGAAAGTGCCATTAAAATCACAACTGTGATCGGTTTAGGTGCGACGGTAGGTCTTGTCAATATTATGAGGCCGACAAATAGCATGTTATTTTCCACTGTTGATGGTTCTGCTGTTTTGTCTGTTTTGGTAGTGACAATATTTTTTAGTTCTCTTATCTTAGTCTGTTCTGGAGTTTTGCAAGGCTTTGGCCAAGTGGGTACACTAGCTAAATATATTGTCGTCGGTTTATTCGTTAAGGCTGTTGGTAATTTCATATTAATACCAATACTTGCGACTATGGGAGCAGCTATTTCCACTTTAATAGGAGTTCTAGTGATGGCGATCCTATTTTTAGCAAATTTAAATAGAAGGATCCATGTTTTGCGAACGCTAACGGCAATATGGAAACCTCTTTTTTTAGCCAGCATACTTATGACAGTTACTTTACAATTGTGGATGCTTTTATTATCCAATTTTGAGCCTAGTCGATTACTAAACACCTTTATAGCTTTATCCAGTGTAATGATTGGAGCGGCTATATATTTAGGGATAATAATGAAATTTGCAGTTCTTTCAGAAGAAGAGCTTGCTCTAATCCCTTTCGGAGATAAATTTTATAAGAGTAGGAAGTGATGAAAAAATGGGTAAACAAATTACAGTCCTTGGTCTTGGTGCAGGTGATTTGGATCAGTTGCCATTAGGAGTTTATAAAGCATTAAAACAGGCAACTTCCCTATTTTTACGAACGAAAGAGCATCCTGTTGTCGAAATGCTTTCAGAGGAAAAAGTGATTTTTCACTCTTTTGACGATGTGTACGAAAGACATGATGATTTTCCATCAGTCTATGAAGAAATATCAGAGATATTATTAGATAAGGCTGAGCATGAGGAAATTACATACGCTGTTCCAGGACATCCGATGATTGCAGAAAAAACAGTGCAATTATTACTAGAAAGGGGATATAGCCGGGGAATTGAAGTGAAGGTTATCGGAGGTCAGAGCTTTCTAGACAGTTTCTTTACGGCAGTCCAAATGGACCCGATTGATGGATTCCAACTACTTGATGGGACTTCACTTCAAAAGGATGACATCCAAATAAATCAGCATTTGATTATCGCTCAAGTTTATGATGCATTTGTAGCTTCAGAGGTAAAATTAACACTAATGGAGAAATATCCAGACGATTATGAAGTGACGATCGTTACAGGAGCAGGCAGCCAACATGAACAAATAAAAAGGCTGCCACTTTATGAGTTAGATCGTCAAGTGAAATTGGATAATTTAACGAGTCTATATGTACCGCCTATTCAGAAAATGGATCTTACATATAAGGAATTTTCTACATTGAGAAGAATCATCACCACATTGCGAGGACCGAATGGTTGCCCTTGGGATAAAAAGCAGACTCATTTATCTCTAAAAAAATATTTAATCGAAGAAGCATATGAACTTTTGCATGCCATTGATCAAGATGATATTGATAATATTGTAGAGGAGTTAGGAGATGTTCTTCTCCAAATTATGTTACATTCCCAAATTGGAGAGGAAGATGGGATGTTCTCCATTGAGGATGTCATAGAGACCCTATCTGCTAAAATGATACGTCGCCATCCACATGTCTTCGGCGAGGAAGAAGTAGCAAATTCGGATGAAGTACTAGTTAATTGGGAAAAAATTAAAGAAGCAGAAAAAGAAGAAAGGATAACTGACCAATCTGTTCTTTCTGAAGTCGATAAAGGATTGCCAGCCCTTATAAATGCCTATGAGTATCAAAAGCGGGCTGCAAAGGTAGGTTTCGATTGGGAAAAGGCAGATGAAGCATTTGAAAAAGTTCAAGAAGAATTGCAGGAATTTCAGGTTGAGTTGGCGAAAGGAAATAAGCAAGAGCAAATGAAAGAGTTAGGGGATCTATTGTTCTCTATCGTTAATGTTTCTCGCCTCTTAAATATTCACCCAGAAGAAGCTCTTCAAACTTCTAACGAAAAGTTTCTTTCCAGATTCTCCTATGTAGAAAAGAAAGTGAAAGAAAGTGGGAAACCTTTTAAGGAATACAGCTTAGATCAATTAGATGCCTTTTGGAATGAAGCGAAGAAAAAGAGGTGATAGTATGGCAACTATGCGTTTAGACAAGTTTCTTAAAGTATCTCGGCTCATTAAGAGACGGACATTAGCAAAGGAAGTAGCGGACAAAGGACGAATTTTAATTAATGGACAACAAGCAAAGGCAAGCTCTAATGTAAAAGTAGGAGATGAACTAGAAATTCGCTTTGGACAAAAACTTGTGACAGCAAAGATCAACGAACTTCAAGAATCTACTAAAAAAGAAGATGCAGCAAGTATGTACACAATAGTGAAAGAAGAACGTCTCTCTGAAGAAGCAGAGTAAAACGTCACCCATGCTTGTTCTAATTCATTCTATTTCCTCATAAGTATTAAATAAATTTAGTACAAAAATGAGGGATGAAAATGAACCAATATCATGAGTCTATGTCGCCTAAAGGAGCTATACCTGAACATGACATTACGATGAGAGGCAGAAAAATACTCGATATTACTGGTGTTAAGCATGTGGAAAGCTTTGATAATGAGGAATTTTTGTTGGAAACGACGATGGGATTCTTATCGATTCATGGGCAAAATTTGCAGATGAAAAATCTCGACGTTGATAAAGGGATTGTATCGATAAAAGGGAAAATTTATGATCTAGTTTATTTAGATGATCATACTGGGGAGAAGGCTAAAGGCTTCTTTGGCAAGTTATTCAGATGACATTATCGACTCAATTTTACACCATGCTTGCCATGATCGGGATGGGAAGCATCTTTGGTGCATCACTGGATACGTACCAACGCTTTTTAAAAAGAGGACGTCGAAAACAATTTTTTGTGTTTTTAAATGATATCCTTTTTTGGGTGTTGCAAGGCTTTGTTATCTTTTATGTCCTATTCCTTGTCAATTACGGTGAGATACGCTTTTATCTTCTGTTAGCACTACTCTGCGGTTTTGCTGCCTATCAGGCCTTAATCAAGCGTATTTACTTATATATGCTTGAGAGAATTATTCGTTTCGTAAAGGCAACGATATCGTTTATAAAAAGACTTTTCATTATTTTGATTTACCGTCCAATTAAAGGAATTGTTCTTCTTCTCCTATCGGTTTTATTGTTTTTTGGACGAGTTTGTCTTACCCTTGTAAAAGTGACTGGAACCGTGTTACTATGGGTACTAAAGGTCATTGGATATCCCTTCCTCCTAATTGGAAAGGGACTTCTGTATCTCATTCCTGAATCGTGGAAGAAATTGTTTCAAAAAGTATACAAGCTGCTTCGGCAATATATTATACTGTTTATAAATTTTATTAGAAATCCCTTTAAATGGAAGTGACAAAAGGATTTTAAATACCTCGATCATTTATTATTCAAGGGTATGTAAGGAGGGCTCAGGATGGGAATAAAAAATGTCGCCGCACTTGAAACTAAATATATGAAGCAGCAAGAAGTTTTAATGAAAAAAGCTGCACGCAGGAAAAAACTTTTAATTCGCCGTCTCACTGTATTCCTACTCCTGACGGTAGCCTTATCTTATCTAGTTATTTCTTCACTTATTTCTAAGTCGTCTGTTTTAGAATCGATGGAAAAGGAAAAGCTGAATCTTGAACAGACATTAACAGATTTAAAGAAAGAGCAATCAATGCTTGAAAATACGATCGTCAAATTAAATGATGATGAATATATAGCAAAGCTTGCTCGCAGTGAGTATTTTCTTTCTAAGGAAGGTGAAATCATTTTTAACCTTCCAGATGAAAAAAAGGATAAGGATAAAGAAAAGGAAAAAGTGTCTTATTGACACTTTTTTTAAAAATTCGATATAATGTAGTGTAAGGGTATTTTTTTTATTATTCTAAGGAGGAAACATTTTTTTATGTCAATCGAAGTAGGCAGCAAGTTACAAGGCAAGGTAACCGGTATTACTCATTTTGGGGCGTTTGTGGAGTTGCCAGGTGGCTCAACAGGTTTAGTTCATATTAGTGAAGTCGCCGATAATTATGTAAAGGACATCAATGAGCATCTAACTGTAGGTGACGAGGTCTTAGTTAAAGTCTTAAATGTTGAGAAAGACGGAAAGATTGGATTGTCGATCCGTAAGGCGAAGGATCAGCCACCTAAGCAATCTCATTCAAACCATCGCCATAGTAATAATAATAGGATGAATGAGCGCACGAAAGAAAGCTTTGAATCAAAAATGAACCGTTTCTTGAAGGATAGTGAGGACCGCCTGGCTTCCTTAAAGCGCAATACTGAATCAAAACGTGGCGGAAGAGGAGCAAGACGAGGATAACTTGCTGTCTGTTTTTAAAGATAAAAGGAGCCTTTCAATCAATATGATTGGAAGGTTTTTTTGATAAAAATATTATTAAAATTTGTTCATACTTTCTGTGTCTAGCTCCAGCGCTTAATGATCTAGGGCAAAGAAAGAGCTAAAAGTTTCGCTAAACGGGAGCTTGCACTTTTGTTCTAAAATAGATTTCGATGATTAGCAGGCTACTTTAATTTACAAGTAGTTTGCTTTTTTTTGTGATTCCTGTAGGAATATGGAGGAAAAAATTAATATTCAGATAATTTGCTTGAAATCGTCGAACTTTTTTTCTAGGCTACCCCTTCAAAGTGACAAAATTTTGTAACTTGTCCCTCTATAATGGATTTAAATTTAAAAATGAGTGGGGAGTGCAAAAAAATGGGAAAAGGAGAAAGAGTTTATGTGGAGGCATCTATCCATAATCCGGATTTTAGAGATACGAAGCTTGAAATCTCAAATGGATTTAAAAAAATGCTTCAGAAGCTAGAAACAGTTTTTCTGCAAAAGGGAATAGCTCTATTTCTAGTTGCTTTACTTTTAGGAAGGGCATTAATATTGTCCCAATTGACACCGTTTGCTTTACCCTTTTTTGCAGTAGTTTATTTAATAAAAAGGGATCGTGCTCCACTTGTCCTTTTTGGTCTTCTTGCTGGTTCTTTAACACTTGGCATTGATTATGCGATTTATACATTTGCCATTTGTTTACTTTATATGTTTAGCAGTAAATTAATGGAATTATTCTTTAAACAAACTCCTAAAGTTTTACCTTATATGGTTTTGGTCATATCTTTCTTTGTTAAATGTGGTTGGATCTTTTTTCAAAATGGACAAACTATCTCTCGTTTTGATGGAGTTATGGCTGGAGTAGAAGCAGGATTATCTTTTGTCTTAGTCTTTATATTTATCCAAAGTATCCCTTTTATCCTTGCGCAGAAAAGGAAAAAGACATTAAAAACAGAAGAAGTGATTAGTCTTATTATTATGTTAGCGTCCATTATGACAGGAACGATTGGATGGGCTATTTACGGCCTGTCTGTTGAACATATATTGTCCCGTTATCTCGTCATTCTTTTTGCCTTTACTGCTGGTGCATCGGTTGGCTCTACCGTAGGGGTTGTTACCGGCTTGATTTTTAGCTTGGCTAGTGTGTCAAGTCTGCATCAAATGAGTTTACTCGCTTTTGCGGGCCTCCTTGGAGGTCTATTAAAAGAAGGCAAGCAAATAGGTACGGCCATTGGATTGCTCGTTGCAACATTATTAATGGGGCTTTATGGTGAATCGAATGCCCCTATTTTGAAAACGGTTTATGAATCGAGCATTGCTGTATTTTTATTACTTTTGACTCCTCGAAGTTGGACGGCAAAACTAGCACGCTATATACCAGGCACTTCGGAATATGCACAAGATCAACAGAAATACGCTAGAAAAATTCGAGATATAACAGTGCGAAGAGTAGAACAATTTTCTTCTGTCTTTCAAGCTTTATCAAATAGTTTTTCACAGTCTGAGAAAATGAGTGAAGTCAAAGATGGAGAACAAGAGTTGGATTATTTTCTTAGTCATGTTACGGAAAAAACATGTCAAAACTGTTATAAAAAAAATCAATGTTGGGGAGCGGACAACTTTGATACAACTTATGAGTTAATGAAGAAAGTTATGCATGATATGGACGAAAATTCCGGTGCCATTCCCATTTCTTTAAACCGTCAGTTGGAGAAACATTGTCATAAGGCGAAAAAAGTTCAAGGTGCCATTCATCAAGAACTAAATGTTTATCAGGCGAATCAGCAATTAAAAATACAAGTTCGGGAAAGTAGAAGGTTAGTAGCTGAGCAACTACTTGGCGTTTCAGAAGTAATGGGGGATTTCGCGCGGGAGATTCAAAGGGAACAGAAAAACCATTATAGACAGGAGGAAATGATCTTAGATGCTTTGCAGGAATTCGGGATCGAAATTGAGGAGGTAGAAATTTATAATTTGGAACCTGGTAATGTAGATATTGATATCACCTTGCCAAGCCGCCATTTACTGGGGGAATGTGAAAAAATTATTGCTCCATTATTATCAGATATTTTAGATGAAACAATTATTGTACAACAGGAAGACCATGGTAAGGGGAATACAGACTATCATTATGCCACCTTTAGGTCGGCAAAGGCTTATGTTGTAGAAACAGGAGTTGCTCACGCAGCGAAAGATGGTGGATTTCTATCAGGGGATAGTTATTCGATGATTGAGCTTGGTCCAGGAAAATATGCTGTTGCTATTAGCGATGGGATGGGGAATGGGGAACGCGCCTATCATGAAAGTAGTGAAACGTTAAAATTATTGCAAAAGATTTTAAAATCAGGAATTGAGGAAAAGGTGGCGATCAAATCAGTCAATTCTATATTATCCCTAAGATCTACAGATGAAATATTCTCGACTTTAGATTTAGCGATGATCGATTTACAAGATGCACAAACAAAGTTTCTTAAGATTGGTTCCATCCCAAGTTTTATAAAGAGGGGGAATAAAATCATTAAAATAGAGGCAGCAAATTTACCGATGGGTATTCTTCAAGAATTCGATGTAGAAGTTGTCTCGGAACAACTGCGTGCTGGAGATTTACTGATTATGATGAGTGATGGTGTATTTGAGGGACCGAGAAATGTGGAGAATCATGAGTTATGGATGAAAAGGAAACTTCGGGAGATGGAAACGGATGACCCACAAGCTGTTGCCGATTTAATTATGGAGGAGGTTATTCGAACATGTTCCGGGGCAATTATCGATGATATGACGATTGTCGCCGTGAAAATCAAGCATAATACCCCAAAGTGGGCAGCTATACCAATAAGGAGCAGCATGCTAAAAATCTCCTAAATTTTGTATAAAAGTAAGTGCTCCCGGAGAGGATGGTAAAAACGGAGGGTTCACGACCGTAAATTGGAGGGGAGCTTATGAAGAAAGGTAGTTTAAAACAAATTTTGTTAATAACCGATGGATGTTCCAATCAAGGAGAAGATCCGATTGCAATGGCGGCTCTTGCTAAAGAAAATGGAATAACTATAAATGTTATTGGTGTTATTGAAAATGATACGATCGATCAAAAGGGTGTAAATGAAATTGAAGGGATAGCAGCATCTGGCGGTGGAATAAGTCAAATTGTCGTTGCAGAACAATTATCACAAACCGTTCAAATGGTAACAAGAAAGGCGATGACTCAAACATTACAAGGTGTCGTCAATAAAGAGCTTCGGCAAATTCTTGGCAAAGCAACAGAAATTGAAGAACTACCCCCAGATCAACGAGGCGAGATTATGGAAGTAGTTGATGAGCTTGGAGAAACGGCCGATATTGAGGTATTAGTCTTAGTAGATACAAGTGCAAGTATGAAAATGAAGCTTCCAACAGTAAAAGAAGCATTACTGGATCTATCATTAAGTTTAAATGCACGAATGGGCAATAATCGCTTTTCTGTCTTTGTATTTCCCGGGAAACGGAAAGAAGTAGAGCGACTTTTAGATTGGACACCAAATCTGGAATTGTTGACAAGCATTTTCCCGAAGTTGGCTGTTGGCGGGATTACTCCGACTGGGCCTGCCTTACGTGAAGCGATGGCCCATTTCAAGAAAAAGCGTTCTTTGAGAGGGCTGTTATCCAATGATGAATACATGGAAGACTCAATGTAATTTCTCTGCCGGCACAATTATTACGGGAAAGTGGCATAGGCATTTTTATCAACTTAAAAGTGAGCTTGGTTCTGGGGCAAATGGCGTAGTCTATCTTGCAAAAGCAAAAACGGGCTATGTTGCTTTAAAGATGAGTACGGATAGTCTTTCTATTACGTCCGAGGTTAATGTGTTAAAGGCGTTTGCGAAGGTCCAGGGATCATCCCTAGGGCCTTCTTTGTATGACGTTGATGATTGGGATAGCCCGAGGGGAAGAATCCACTTTTATGTGATGGAATATATTCAAGGACCTGATCTCCTTTCTTTTATCCAAAAGGGAGGTAAGTCGTGGGCTGGAGTTATGATTGTTCAGCTATTAGACGTTTTGGAAGGTCTCCATAAGAATAATTGGGTGTTTGGCGATTTGAAGCCGGAAAATTTAATTGTATCAGGCCCTCCTCCAACTATTCGTGTAATCGATGTTGGAGGAACTACTATGATTGGAAGAGCTATTAAGGAATTTACCGAGTTCTTTGATAGAGGTTATTGGGGACTCGGGTCAAGAAAGGCGGAACCTTCCTACGATTTATTTTCTACGGCTATGCTATTTATTAATCTTTACTATCCAAAGAGATTTTCAAAAAGAGAAAATAGCTATCAGCAATTGAGTGAGTTAGTTCGTAATCACCAAGAGTTAAGTCGATTTGAACCAGTTTTACTGAAGGCTTTGACTGGAAAATACCGTTCCGCTAGAGAAATGAAAGAGGAGATTCTTCTATTATTATCAGGAGGAAACCAACAAGTGCCAAAAACAAGAACAGCCCGATATACGCAAAAACGTAAGAAGAAACGGGTAGGCTCCTTTATGGAAACTGTATTGGTTTTAACTCTAACAATTATTTTATATGCACTTTATATATATGGTTATATTTTATAAGACTCAAGTTAAGTGGTAACATAATGGATAGACCAATGCTGTATTTGGAAGATGGGAAGGGTTTATTATGTTGCAATTTGAGAAAAAAACAAAGGAATTTGTAAAGAAACATTCCTTAATAAAAGAAAAAGACTTTATTGTCGTTGCTGTATCCGGAGGTCCGGATTCGCTTGCCTTACTTCACTATCTTGTTTCTAGAAGGGCAATTTATGATATCGAACTAGCTGTTGTTCATGTTGATCATATGTTAAGAGGAAAGGAATCTGAGAATGATCGTCTATTTGTTGAGGAATATTGCAAGCAGAACAATATAGTTTGTAAAAGTACCTCTATTCCCATTGCAGAGAAGATGGAAAAGGATCGTGCTGGATTACAAGAAACAGCAAGAAAGTACCGTTACCAATTTTTTGAGCATGTAATGAGGGACTTAAAGGCAACTAAATTAGCCGTTGGGCATCATGGTGATGATCAAATAGAGACGATATTAATGAGATTGACTAGAGGGGCAAGTGGAATAGCAAGAGCAGGAATCCAGGTAATTCGCCCATTTCAAAATGTTGGGGAAATCATTCGGCCATTGCTAGCTGTTTCCAAAGAGGAAATTGAAGAGTATTGTAAATACTATCACCTTGAACCGAGGCTAGACTTGAGCAACCAAAAACGCACGTATACGAGAAATCGTTTCCGTTTTGACGTTCTCCCATTTTTGAAAAGGGAAAACCGCCAAGTTTTGGATCACTTTCAACGATTTAGTGAAGAACTAAGCGCTGATGAAGCCTATTTGCAAGAATTAGCAAAAGAGCAATTTCCTAAAATGTGTAGAGAAGGTGAAAATGGAGGAATTTTACTTGATATTAACCAGTTTTCAGAGATACCTTTGCCTTTACAAAAAAGGGTGATTCATCTAATATTAAACTATCTTTACCTTCACATGGCACCTGACTTAACTGCATTTCATGTAGATCAACTCCAAAACTTATTAAAAGGTACCCATCCATCTGGAAGTTTAAACTTTCCAGTAGGGTTAAAAGTTATTCGTTCTTATGAAGTATGTCAGTTTACATTTGATGAAGAGGAACCTCCTTCTCCATACTATTATGAACTATATCCGGGAGATCATGTATATTTACCTAGTGGAGGGGTAATAGGTGTAGAAGAGAAGAAAGGTGATTTTCCTCCGCCAAACCCAAATATATTCAGATTTAATCTAACGGACATTGAGTTACCGATAATTATAAGAACGAGAAAACCTGGTGACAAAATAAGGATTAAAGGAATGGATGGGAGTAAGAAGGTAAAAACACTCTTTATTGATGAGAAGGTGTCTCGGATAGAGCGATTAGCTTGGCCTATCGTTACGGATAACACTGGTAAAATTTTATGGATCCCTGGGCTAAAGAAGTCGTCCTATCATTTAGTATCCAACAACACCACGGAATATTATCAAATATATTACAGCCTTGAAACCAATTTTGGAGGGTACATATGAAAAATGATATTGAGAAAGTATTAATAACTGAAGAAGAAATCAATAAAAAGATTGTGGAGCTTGCTGAACAACTGACGGAAGAATATAAGGATCGATTTCCTCTTGCGATTGGTGTTTTAAAAGGCGCTACACCATTTATGACTGATCTTTTAAAACGGGTTGATACATATTTAGAAATTGATTTCATGGACGTATCAAGTTATGGAAGTGGGACGGTTTCCACAGGTGAGGTAAAAATTCTTAAAGACTTAAATACCCGTGTTGAAGGAAGAGACATATTAATTATTGAAGATATTATTGATAGTGGTTTAACCTTAAACTATTTGGTTGATTTATTCCGTTATCGGAAGGCAAAAACGATTAAAATTGTTACCTTATTAGACAAACCGACTGGCAGAAAGGCAAATATTGAAGCTGATTACGTAGGTTTTTCTGTACCAGATGAGTTCGTTGTCGGATACGGGTTAGACTATGCAGAAAAATACCGCAATCTCCCTTATATTGGGATATTAAAACCGGAGATATATGGAAAGAATGAGGAAGAGTAAAATATATAATAAAAAGAAGTTGAATTATTGTAAAAGCAGAATTTTCTATGATACTATTGAATATAGTTTTTTTACCGTGGGAGGAGGTAAGGGATGAACCGGGTTTTGAAAAATGTCATTTTCTACGCTCTCATTTTCCTGGTACTAGTTGGGATCTTGAGTTGGTTTAAAAACAGTAATGAAATGACAAAACCAATATCTTACAACGAATTTGTAACACATTTGGAAAATGGTGATATTGAGAAATATAGTATGCAGCCGGAACGTGGCGTTTATGAAATTAAAGGTAAGTTAAAAGACGCTAAAGAAGGTAACTTTTTCATTACTTATGTCATGAACAGTCCAGCTATGCTGGATCGAATTGATGCTGCATCATCTGAATTAGAGGTAAAACCTGCGAAGGAATCGAGTGTTTGGGTTTCGTTTTTCACAACTATTATTCCTTTCGTTATCATCTTTATTCTATTTTTCTTCCTGTTAAATCAAGCACAGGGTGGCGGAAGCCGAGTAATGAACTTTGGGAAAAGTAAAGCAAGGCTATATTCCGAAGAAAAGAAAAAAGTTCGCTTTAAAGATGTAGCTGGTGCAGATGAAGAAAAACAAGAACTTGTAGAAGTGGTTGAATTTCTAAAGGATCCACGGAAGTTTTCTGAGCTTGGAGCAAGAATCCCTAAAGGTATCCTTCTTGTAGGACCTCCAGGAACAGGTAAAACGTTACTCGCTAGAGCGGTTGCGGGTGAAGCTGGTGTACCGTTTTTCTCTATTAGTGGTTCTGACTTTGTAGAAATGTTTGTTGGTGTAGGTGCTTCACGTGTTCGTGACTTGTTTGAAAATGCCAAGAAAAATTCACCATGTATCATCTTTATTGATGAAATTGATGCTGTTGGACGTCAGCGTGGTGCAGGGCTCGGTGGTGGACATGATGAGCGTGAACAAACATTGAACCAATTACTTGTAGAAATGGATGGATTTGGTGAAAATGAAGGGATCATCATCATTGCTGCTACAAATCGTCCGGATATTTTAGACCCAGCACTTCTCCGCCCTGGTCGTTTTGACAGGCAAATTACAGTTGATCGCCCAGATGTTAAAGGCCGTGAAGCTGTACTTAAAGTTCATGCACGTAATAAACCGCTAGATGCTTCTGTTGATTTAAAAGCTATAGCGATGAGAACACCTGGATTCTCAGGTGCTGATCTCGAAAATCTTCTGAATGAAGCAGCATTAGTAGCTGCTAGAAGAGATAAAAAGCGGATTGATATGGACGATGTAGATGAAGCAACAGATCGTGTCATTGCTGGTCCTGCAAAGAAAAACCGCGTCATCTCGGAAAAAGAGCGAAACATCGTTGCTTATCACGAAGGTGGTCATACTGTAATTGGTTTAGTTTTGGATGAAGCCGAAATGGTTCATAAAGTTACGATCGTACCACGTGGGCAAGCAGGCGGATATGCGGTTATGCTACCTAAGGAAGATCGCTATTTTATGACGAAGCCAGAGTTGTTGGATAAAATTACTGGGCTTCTCGGTGGACGTGTTGCTGAGGAAATCACTTTTGGAGAGGCATCAACCGGAGCTCATAATGACTTCCAACGGGCAACAGGCATTGCGCGTAAGATGGTAACCGAATTTGGAATGAGTGAAAAGCTTGGTCCGCTTCAATTCGGTCAATCCCAAGGTGGTCAAGTATTCTTAGGACGCGATATCCATAATGAACAGAACTATTCAGATGCTATAGCCTATGAAATTGATTTAGAAATTCAAAGAATCATTAAAGAATGTTATGATCGTGCGAAGAGAATACTTACCGAAAATAACGATAAGCTGGAACTAATTGCTCAAACTCTTCTTAAAGTGGAAACACTGGATGCTGAACAAATCCGTAGTCTATATGAAGAAGGAAAGCTTCCAGATCGTCCGATTATTGAAGTGAACGAGAAAGATGATCCAATCGTTACGATCCAACCTAAGGACGAGTTAAAGGATATGGCGATTAAGGAAGATCGTGAAGATCCACTACTTGATCGTCCGGAGAAATTCGGTCCAACGCATCGCCCTAATGATTCTGAAGATGATTCTCATAAAGAATAGACGAAAAGACATCCGTTTGGATGTCTTTTCTTACGTTGATTGGACTTTAAGTTTAAACTTTACTAAGTGGGACTTCCGGCTTCTTCCTAAGATAAGTCAACATCGATTTGCCTACGGCTCATCGTGTTTCCTATATCTCAGGCCAACAGGACGTTGGTCAGAACGGCGTTGCGCCAGGACGGCGCGTCTTTAGCCGTTCATCCTTATTAAAGTTCGTACGTCGCTAAACGGGCACTTCCACTTTTCACGGTCTAGCGTCATTGCCCAGCGACTAGAAAACTTCTACGCGTCTTCCTACGATAAGTCAACATCGGCTCGTCCTATCGGACTCTCCGTGTTTCCTTTATCTCGTCAGAAGCTAGGAAGTTTTTACGTCGCTAAACGGGCACTTCCACTTTTCATATGTTATGATATTTTGGAGAAAAAACTTTGAGTGTAAAGTGGTGAGATTATTGATCTTTGTATTAGATGTAGGGAACACGAATATTGTTCTTGGTGTTTATGATCGTGATACTTTGAAATATCATTGGAGAATACACACGAACCGACATAAAACAGAAGATGAATATGGAATGGATATTAAATCTTTATTTCAGCATGTAGGACTTGATTTTAAGGATATTAAGGGAATCATTATTTCTTCTGTCGTTCCACCTCTTATGTTTACTCTAGAAAAAATGTGTAAAACGTATTTTCAAATTACTCCATTAATTGTTGGTCCTGGAATTAAAACAGGCCTTAATATTAAATATGATAATCCACGTGAAGTCGGAGCCGATAGGATTGTTAATGCTGTTGCTGGGATTCATGAATACGGAAGCCCGCTAATTATCGTTGATTTTGGAACAGCGACAACTTTTTGTTATATTAATGAAAAAAGTGAATACATGGGTGGAGCAATTGCTCCTGGTATCGGTATTTCCACAGAGGCTTTATACTCTAGGGCGGCGAAACTTCCTAGAATTGAGATTACACATGTCGATGAAGTTATTGGGAAAAATACCGTGGCGGCTATGCAAGCGGGGATTTTGTTTGGCTTTGTTGGGCAGGTCGAGAGTATAGTTGAGCGCATGATGGCTAAATCTAGTAAAAAGCCGACCATTATTGCAACTGGAGGATTAGCTAATTTAATTGCTTCTGAAACAAAGATGATTGATATCGTTGATCATGATCTAACATTAAAAGGCCTACAATTAATTTATAAAAGAAATATTAGCGAGTGAAGGGCGGTTTATATAGATGGGAGATTACTTAGTTAAGGCATTGGCATATGATGGCCAAGTTCGTGCATATGCGGCATTAACAACTGATACGGTTGCCGAAGCGGAACGCCGTCATCACACGTGGCCAACGGCATCTGCTGCTCTTGGAAGAACTATGAGTGCGGGTGTTATGATGGGCGCTATGCTAAAAGGTGATAATAAAATTACAATTAAAATAGAGGGTGGCGGTCCGCTGGGCGCTATTTTAGTGGATGCAGACGCTTTTGGCCATGTTCGTGGATATGTAACTAATCCTCAAACACATTTTGATTTGAATGAGTTTGGAAAATTAGATGTTCGGCGTGCAGTAGGAACAGAAGGTACACTAACAGTTGTTAAAGATGTGGGGCTTCGTGATCATTTTTCTGGTCAAGTCCCGATTGTTTCTGGTGAAATTGGGGATGATTTTACCTATTATTTTGCTAAGTCTGAACAGACCCCATCATCAGTGGGAGTCGGTGTTTTAGTGAATCCAGATAACACCATTTTAGCTAGTGGGGGTTTTATCATGCAAATGATGCCTGATGCATCAGATGAAGTGATTTCTGAAATTGAGCAAAGACTTCAGTCAACCCCACCTGTTTCAAAATTAATACATGAAGGCCATTCGCCTGAAAGAATACTGGAATTTCTCCTCAAAGATGTGCATATTTTGGATAAAGTACCGATAGAGTTTCGTTGTACTTGTTCAAATGAGCGTCTTGCGAACGCGATTATAAGTCTCGGAGTTGAAGAAATACAAGCAATGATTACGGAGGATGGCGAAGCGAATGCGCAATGTCATTTTTGCAACGAAACATATCATTTCTCTAAAGAAGACCTTGAGGCATTAATGACGGAAGCGAAAGGGTAATATAAAGGAAGGTGGGAGTTGCCACCTTCCTATTTTATTTTTGAAGAATTGATTATAATCGGAAGTTTCTCATTGACTATATAATGGAGGCGTGTTATTTTAATAATAAACCAATAAAAATACTCGGATTTAGAGGTGAGGGAATGGCGAAGATTGCAAATTCTATTACAGAATTAATTGGAAACACTCCGATTGTTAAATTAAACCGACTCGTTGATGACACAAGTGCAGATGTTTATTTAAAGTTAGAATACATGAACCCTGGCAGTAGTGTAAAAGACAGAATTGCCCTTGCTATGATTGAAGCCGCAGAAAAGGCCGGGAAATTAAAAACTGGTGATACTATTATTGAGCCTACAAGTGGAAACACTGGAATTGGATTGTCGATGGTAGCTGCTGCTAAAGGATATCGTGCCATTTTAGTAATGCCAGATACAATGAGCCTAGAACGAAGAAGCTTGTTGCGAGCTTATGGTGCAGAACTTATTTTAACTCCAGGTTCTGAGGGAATGAACGGTGCGATAAAGAAGGTAAGTGAACTTGCGGAAGAACATGGTTATTTTGTTCCTCAACAGTTCGAAAATGGGGCAAACCCGGAAATTCACCGTTTAACGACAGGTAAAGAAATTGTTGAGCAAATGGGCGATCAACTTGATGGGTTTGTTTCAGGTATTGGGACAGGTGGAACGATTACTGGTTCGGGCAGTGTATTAAGGGATGCTTATCCAAATATACGAATTTATGCAGTTGAACCGAATGATTCACCTGTATTATCAGGTGGAAAGCCAGGGCCTCATAAAATTCAAGGCTTAGGTGCAGGTTTTGTACCTAAAGTACTGAATACGGATATATATGATGAGGTTGTTAAAGTAAAAAATGAGGAAGCCTTTGAATGGGCAAGACGTGCTGCGAAAGAGGAAGGAATTCTAGGTGGAATTTCGGCCGGTGCAGCGATTGCAGCAGCATTAAAGGTGGCTAAAGAGTTAGGTAAAGGTAAGAAAGTATTGGCAATTATCCCGGATAACGGGGAGCGTTATTTGAGTACACCACTATATCAGTTCGAGGACTAATAGATAGAAAGAGCAGGTTCATTAATTTGAACCTGCTCTTTTGTGTTTAGCATTTTTAGTAGATGCCACACGCGGGGTTTTGTTCTTTTCAAAAAGGGCTTAATACGGTAGTCTAAGGATATAAGTAAGGTAAAAAAGGGTGTAAATAGGTGAAGAATGTTATAAAATGTGGACCGTTTGAATTGGATTTAGAAAAGAAGACAATGATTATGGGAATTTTAAATATTACACCGGATTCATTTTCAGATGGCGGCCTCTATAATCATCATACATTAGCTGTAAATCATGCTGAGGAAATGGTTGCTAATGGAGCAGATATTATTGACATCGGTGGGGAGTCAACTAGGCCAGGGCATGAACCAGTGACGGTCGAGGAAGAAATAGCTCGTGTTGTCCCTATTATTGAGGCGCTTGCTATGAAAGTGAATGTTCCGATTTCCATTGATACTTATAAAGCAGAGACGGCAAAGTGGGCAGCAAATGCTGGGGCCACTATGATTAATGATATATGGGGAGCAAAAAGGGACCCAGAGATCGCTATTGTGGCTGCGGAAACAGGTTTGCCGATTGTATTGATGCATAATCGCGAAGATCGAAACTATTCTTCTTTTGTTCGAGATGTACTAAATGATTTATATGAAAGTATTTCTATTGCAAAAAAGGCTGGCGTAGCAGATGAGCAAATTATTATAGATCCGGGTATTGGTTTTGCTAAAGATTATGAAGAGAATCTTAAAATGATGGCTAATCTAGATAAAATAGTTGGTCTTGGTTATCCGGTTTTGCTTGCTACATCGAGAAAGCGGATGATAGGAACCGCGCTTAATTTATCTGTTGATGAAAGAATGGAAGGAACGGGCGCTACGGTGTGCTTTGGTATTCAAAAGGGATGTCAAATGGTGCGTGTCCACGATGTGAAGGAAATTAGCCGAATGGCCCAAATGATGGACACTTTAATGGGTAAGGGAGAACGTTTTAATGGATAAGATTTATTTAAATGAAATGGAATTTTACGGATACCACGGAGTGCTACCTGAAGAGACACGGCTTGGTCAGAGGTTTCGTGTTACTATGGTTATTGAGACAGATTTTCGTGAAGCAGGCCTTGAGGATAATTTAGAAAAAACAATCAGTTATGTAGATATTTATGAAATGTGTAAGCAAGTAGTGGAAAATGAAACCTATAAATTAATTGAGGCTGTGGCTGAAAGAATATCGACAGTCGTTTTAGAAAATTTTAAAAAAATTGAACGAGTTACAGTAAAGGTTATTAAGCCAGATCCGCCTATTCGGGGGCACTATCATTCTGTAGCGGTTGAAATTACGAGGGAGCAGCATTCATGAAAAATAATGCCTTTTTATCACTTGGCTCAAATATGGGCATTAGGGAAGAGTTTTTAAAGCATGCCATTTCGAGACTTCATCAATCCCCTAATATCGAAGTGACTGCACTTTCATCTATATATGAGACAGACCCTGTTGGTTATACAGATCAAGGCCTTTTTTTAAACATGGTCGTACGAATTTCCACAACACTATCTCCTCTTGAGCTCTTAAAGCTATGTTTAGATGTTGAAAAAGAGATGGGAAGAATAAGGGAGTTTAAGTGGGGGCCGAGGGTTATCGACCTTGACATTTTATTGTATAATAAAGAAAATATTGAAATGGAGGCACTACATATACCTCATCCACGAATGAGAGAACGTGCTTTTGTTCTTGTGCCACTGTTAGAAATAGATCGGAGTCTTGTACTTCCGA
This sequence comes from Bacillus niameyensis, assembly GCF_001375535.1. Classification (GTDB taxonomy): domain Bacteria; phylum Bacillota; class Bacilli; order Bacillales; family Bacillaceae_C; genus Lederbergia; species Lederbergia niameyensis. Next base: position 2,923,189 of record NZ_LN831197.1, on the reverse strand, counting down.
ATTCAGATACCCCGCTAGTTGAAGTTCTGGACGAAATACCTGACAAAGAAGGAGTTCGGTTATGGAAACAGATAAATGGGGAAGACGCATTCGCGCTTTTCGAAAGCTAAAAGGTTTTACGCAAGAAGGTCTTGCAAATGATATAGGAGTATCCGTTTCTGTTTTTGGTGAAATTGAACGAGGCACGAGGTTACCATCGGATCATATGTTGGAGAAAATATCTGATTGCCTTGGTGTTTCGATTGCTGAATTAACACCTGAAGATGAAAGGGAGTGAGGTAAAGTCAGTGTTGGAAATTGCAGATACACCAAGATGTACTCACTCCGATGGCTGGAGTATTAGAAGGAACTCGATGAAGTTATGATTGGATGAGCAACTTTTGGAAAGCCATGGGTGGTTTATTAAACTGTCAAAGAGTTTCTAGATCGATTAATTGTTTAAAGGAAGAAAATGTAGCAGTGTGAGAAATGCTGAAACATGCTGCTCGGTATTTAAAAAGGATTCATGGAAACCCCAAATTAGGAATGCCATTAATCACTGTGATACTAGAGCTGAATTGTAGTTTTGTTTGATGGAAATATCAAACAAGCTAGACAACATGCATGTCATACTGCCGGTATATTACTGGCAGTTTGTTTTTTTGGGGGAAAGAATTAAACTAATCATTAAAGTGATTTTATAAAAAACTGTTAGCATTTGAGAATAATGTGTAATAATGGGGATTAATAAGTGACGTTAAATAGAATGGAGTGTTTTTACGTGAGTCATGAAGAAACTAATGATCAAATACAAGTAAGACATGAAAAAATGCTAGCTCTGCGCGAAAATGGAATCGACCCATTTGGCAAACGTTTCGAACGTTCAAGCAATACTCAGGAAATAAAAAGTGAATATGAAGCACTTTCGAAAGAAGAATTAGAAGAAAGAGAAATTGAAGTAACGATAGCTGGGCGTGTAATGACTAAGCGCGGAAAGGGTAAAGCTGGTTTTGCCCATATCCAAGATTTACAAGGACAGCTCCAAATTTATGTTCGTAAAGACGCTGTTGGTGAAGAGGCGTACGAACTTTTTAATTCAACAGATCTTGGTGATTTAGTTGGAATTACGGGTAATGTTTTTAAAACAAAAGTAGGGGAACTCTCTATAAAAGCAAAGGATTTCCAATTGTTAACAAAGGCACTACGTCCGCTACCAGATAAATTCCATGGTTTAAAAGATGTGGAGCAACGCTATCGTCAACGCTACCTAGATTTGATTACGAATCAGGATAGTAAAGAAACATTTATTAAGCGTAGTTTAATCATTAAAGGAATCCGAAATTATCTAGATCAAGAGGGCTTTCTAGAAGTCGAAACGCCGATGCTACATGCTATTGCCGGGGGAGCTGCTGCCCGTCCTTTTAAAACCCACCATAACGCATTGGACATGCCCTTTTATATGCGTATTGCTATTGAACTGCATTTAAAACGTTTAATAGTTGGTGGTCTTGAGAAAGTGTATGAGATTGGACGAGTGTTCCGTAATGAAGGTGTTTCAACTCGTCATAATCCTGAGTTTACGATGATTGAATTATATGAAGCATATGCTGATTACAATGATATTATGGAATTAACCGAAAATATGATAGCGCATGTCGCAAAAGAAGTACTTGGGAAGACATTAATCCAATACGGAGATTATGAGGTTAATTTGGAACCGAAATGGCGCCGGCTCCATATGGTCGATGCTGTTAAGGAGTATACTGGAGTAGACTTTTGGGGACAAATGAGTGATGAGGATGCTAGAAAGTTAGCTGCTGAACATAATATTGAAATTACAGAACATATGACGTTTGGCCATATCGTTAACGAATTTTTTGAGCAAAGAGTAGAAGAAAAGTTAATTCAACCTACATTTATTTATGGCCATCCAGTAGAAATCTCACCACTGGCCAAGAAAAATGAGGAAGATTCCAGGTTTACCGATCGCTTTGAATTATTTATTGTTGGTCGTGAACACGCAAATGCATTTACAGAATTAAATGATCCAATTGATCAGCGGTCACGGTTTGAAAGTCAATTGCTTGAGCGTGAGCAAGGGAATGATGAAGCCCATGAAATGGATGAGGATTTTGTAGAGGCACTTGAATACGGTATGCCGCCGACTGGAGGACTAGGAATTGGTATCGATCGCTTAGTAATGTTATTGACTAATGCTCCTTCCATTCGTGACGTATTATTGTTTCCGTTAATGAGAAGCCGGGATTAATATTATTTATTTGGTAAATATAGAGGTGTGTAGCTATTTAAGAGGCTGCACTCCTCCTTTTTTAAAAAAAGTATAAATAGGTATTGCGCTACTTAAAAAATGATGGTATATTATTATTCGTGCTTTTGAAAAAGAGAAATCAAAAAAACAATTCAAAAAAAGTTGTTGACATATGATTCTCAGCTTGATATAATAGAAAAGTCGCCAAAAGAGGCGAGGAGAAATTTGATCTTTGAAAACTGAACGAAACAAACGTCAATAATAAATAGATGATCTTTGATCATCGCCAGCTTTATATGAGCTAAACAAACTTTAAATGAGAGTTTGATCCTGGCTCAGGACGAACGCTGGCGGCGTGCCTAATACATGCAAGTCGAGCGAATGGATGGGAGCTTGCTCCCTGAAGTTAGCGGCGGACGGGTGAGTAACACGTGGGCAACCTGCCTGTAAGACTGGGATAACTCGCGGAAACGTGAGCTAATACCGGATAATTTCTTTCTTCACATGGAGAAAGGTTGAAAGACGGTTATGCTGTCACTTACAGATGGGCCCGCGGCGCATTAGCTAGTTGGTGAGGTAACGGCTCACCAAGGCGACGATGCGTAGCCGACCTGAGAGGGTGATCGGCCACACTGGGACTGAGACACGGCCCAGACTCCTACGGGAGGCAGCAGTAGGGAATCTTCCGCAATGGACGAAAGTCTGACGGAGCAACGCCGCGTGAGTGAAGAAGGTTTTCGGATCGTAAAACTCTGTTATCAGGGAAGAACAAGTACCGTTTAACTGACGGTACCTTGACGGTACCTGACCAGAAAGCCACGGCTAACTACGTGCCAGCAGCCGCGGTAATACGTAGGTGGCAAGCGTTGTCCGGAATTATTGGGCGTAAAGCGCGCGCAGGCGGTCTCTTAAGTCTGATGTGAAATCTCGCGGCTCAACCGTGAGCGGTCATTGGAAACTGGGGGACTTGAGTGCAGAAGAGAAGAGCGGAATTCCACGTGTAGCGGTGAAATGCGTAGAGATGTGGAGGAACACCAGTGGCGAAGGCGGCTCTTTGGTCTGTAACTGACGCTGAGGCGCGAAAGCGTGGGGAGCGAACAGGATTAGATACCCTGGTAGTCCACGCCGTAAACGATGAGTGCTAAGTGTTAGAGGGTTTCCGCCCTTTAGTGCTGCAGCAAACGCATTAAGCACTCCGCCTGGGGAGTACGGCCGCAAGGCTGAAACTCAAAGGAATTGACGGGGGCCCGCACAAGCGGTGGAGCATGTGGTTTAATTCGAAGCAACGCGAAGAACCTTACCAGGTCTTGACATCCCGCTGACCGGTCTGGAGACAGGCCTTTCCCTTCGGGGACAGCGGTGACAGGTGGTGCATGGTTGTCGTCAGCTCGTGTCGTGAGATGTTGGGTTAAGTCCCGCAACGAGCGCAACCCTTGAAATTAGTTGCCAGCATTTAGTTGGGCACTCTAATTTGACTGCCGGTGACAAACCGGAGGAAGGTGGGGATGACGTCAAATCATCATGCCCCTTATGACCTGGGCTACACACGTGCTACAATGGATGGTACAGAGGGTTGCGAGACCGCGAGGTTTAGCCAATCCCTTAAAACCATTCTCAGTTCGGATTGTAGGCTGCAACTCGCCTACATGAAGCCGGAATCGCTAGTAATCGCGGATCAGCATGCCGCGGTGAATACGTTCCCGGGCCTTGTACACACCGCCCGTCACACCACGAGAGTTTGTAACACCCGAAGTCGGTGGGGTAACCTTTTGGAGCCAGCCGCCGAAGGTGGGACAGATGATTGGGGTGAAGTCGTAACAAGGTAGCCGTATCGGAAGGTGCGGCTGGATCACCTCCTTTCTAAGGAATAAACGAAAAGCGGAGGCGCCTGTCCATCGACGTACAAATATCATAGATTCTGACGAGATAAAGGAAACACGATGAGCCATTAGGCGAATCGATGTTGACTTATCGTAGGAAGAAGCGTAGATATTTGCTAGTCGATAGGCGCCAGAGCTAGACATCGTAAAAAAGACGTTTCGTTTCGTTCAGTTTTGAGAGTTCAAACTCTCAAAAGTTTGTTCTTTGAAAACCAGATAAAATGAGAAGATATAAACCGAGAAACATTCACCTTACGGAGAATTCCGTAAGAAAACTAGTAAGACCTTATTAAGGTCGAGCAAGGAGAAGCGAGAAGATCAAGGAAGCAAATGAGTGAGCGCCGGAGCGTATATAATACGTGAGGATGCGAATGAATGAAGCTGACGCAGAGATTCGAAGCTTATCATTGCACGAACGATTAAGTTAGTAAGGGCGCACGGTGGATGCCTTGGCACTAGGAGCCGATGAAGGACGGGACTAACACCGAAATGCTTCGGGGAGCTGTAAGTAAGCTTCGATCCGGAGATTTCCGAATGGGGAAACCCTCTGCTCGTAATGGGGCAGAATCCATTTCTGAATACATAGGAAATGGAAGGCAGACCCGGGGAACTGAAACATCTCAGTACCCGGAGGAAGAGAAAGAAAAATCGATTCCCCGAGTAGCGGCGAGCGAAACGGGAAAAGCCCAAACCAAGAGGCTTGCCTCTTGGGGTTGTAGGACACTCTATACGGAGTTACAAAAGGATGATGTAGACGAAGCGGTCTGGAAAGGCCGGCCACAGAAGGTAACAGCCCTGTAGTCGAAATGTCATCCCCTCCTGAGTGGATCCTGAGTACGGCGGGACACGTGAAATCCCGTCGGAAGCTGGGAGGACCATCTCCCAAGGCTAAATACTCCCTAGTGACCGATAGTGAACCAGTACCGTGAGGGAAAGGTGAAAAGCACCCCGGAAGGGGAGTGAAATAGATCCTGAAACCGTGTGCCTACAAATAGTCAAAGCATGGATGCGTATTTCCCTATGGGAAAACGCTGTGTGATGGCGTGCCTTTTGTAGAATGAACCGGCGAGTTACGATTTCATGCAAGGTTAAGTTGAAGAGACGGAGCCGCAGCGAAAGCGAGTCTGAATAGGGCGCATATAGTATGAGGTCGTAGACCCGAAACCAGGTGATCTACCCATGTCCAGGGTGAAGGTAAGGTAACACTTACTGGAGGCCCGAACCCACGTACGTTGAAAAGTGCGGGGATGAGGTGTGGGTAGCGGTGAAATTCCAATCGAACCTGGAGATAGCTGGTTCTCTCCGAAATAGCTTTAGGGCTAGCCTTGAGAAAGAGTCTTGGAGGTAGAGCACTGTTTGGACGAGGGGCCCTCATCGGGTTACCGAATTCAGACAAACTCCGAATGCCAAAGACTTGATTCTCAGGAGTCAGACTGCGAGTGATAAGATCCGTAGTCGAGAGGGAAACAGCCCAGACCGCCAGCTAAGGTCCCCAAGTATCCGTTAAGTGGAAAAGGATGTGGAGTTGCTTAGACAACCAGGATGTTGGCTTAGAAGCAGCCACCATTTAAAGAGTGCGTAATAGCTCACTGGTCGAGTGACTCTGCGCCGAAAATGTATCGGGGCTAAACGGATCACCGAAGCTGCGGACTGACACCGTAGGTGTCAGTGGTAGGAGAGCGTTCCAAGGGCTGTGAAGCCAGACCGGAAGGACTGGTGGAGCGCTTGGAAGTGAGAATGCCGGTATGAGTAGCGAAAGAAGGGTGAGAATCCCTTCCACCGAATGCCTAAGGTTTCCTGAGGAAGGCTCGTCCGCTCAGGGTTAGTCGGGACCTAAGCCGAGGCTGAAAAGCGTAGGCGATGGATAACAGGTCGATATTCCTGTACCACCTCCCCGCCGTTTGAGTAATGGGGGGACGCAGGAGGATAGGGTAAGCGCGCTGCTGGATATGCGCGTCCAAGCCGTTAGGCTGAAGAGGAGGCAAATCCTTCTCTTTAAAGCGGAGCGGTGATGGCGAGGGAAATATAGTACCGAAGTTCCTGATTCCACACTGCCAAGAAAAGCCTCTAGCGAGGCGGGAGGTGCCCGTACCGCAAACCGACACAGGTAGGCGAGGAGAGAATCCTAAGGTGATCGAGAGAACTCTCGTTAAGGAACTCGGCAAAATGACCCCGTAACTTCGGGAGAAGGGGTGCTCTTTTGGGTGAAAGCCCGAGAGAGCCGCAGTGAATAGGCCCAGGCGACTGTTTAGCAAAAACACAGGTCTCTGCGAAGCCGCAAGGCGAAGTATAGGGGCTGACGCCTGCCCGGTGCTGGAAGGTTAAGAGGAGTGCTTAGGCGCAAGCCGAAGGTACGAATTGAAGCCCCAGTAAACGGCGGCCGTAACTATAACGGTCCTAAGGTAGCGAAATTCCTTGTCGGGTAAGTTCCGACCCGCACGAAAGGCGCAACGATCTGGGCACTGTCTCAACGAGAGACTCGGTGAAATTATAGTACCTGTGAAGATGCAGGTTACCCGCGACAGGACGGAAAGACCCCGTGGAGCTTTACTGCAGCCTGATATGGAATGTTGGTGCAGCTTGTACAGGATAGGTAGGAGCCGTCGAAGCAGGAGCGCCAGCTTCTGTGGAGGCATCGGTGGGATACTACCCTTGCTGTACTGACATTCTAACCCGCACCCGTGATCCGGGTGGGAGACAGTGTCAGGCAGGCAGTTTGACTGGGGCGGTCGCCTCCTAAAGAGTAACGGAGGCGCCCAAAGGTTCCCTCAGAATGGTTGGAAATCATTCGCAGAGTGTAAAGGCACAAGGGAGCTTGACTGCGAGACCTACAAGTCGAGCAGGGACGAAAGTCGGGCTTAGTGATCCGGTGGTTCCGCATGGAAGGGCCATCGCTCAACGGATAAAAGCTACCCCGGGGATAACAGGCTTATCTCCCCCAAGAGTTCACATCGACGGGGAGGTTTGGCACCTCGATGTCGGCTCATCGCATCCTGGGGCTGTAGTCGGTCCCAAGGGTTGGGCTGTTCGCCCATTAAAGCGGTACGCGAGCTGGGTTCAGAACGTCGTGAGACAGTTCGGTCCCTATCCGTCGCGGGCGCAGGAAATTTGAGAGGAGCTGTCCTTAGTACGAGAGGACCGGGATGGACGCACCGCTGGTGTACCAGTTGTCTCGCCAGAGGCATAGCTGGGTAGCTATGTGCGGAAGGGATAAGTGCTGAAAGCATCTAAGCATGAAGCCCCCCTCAAGATGAGATTTCCCTTGGTTTATACCATAAGACCCCTGAAAGATGATCAGGTTGATAGGTCCGAGGTGGAAGTGTGGCGACACATGGAGCTGACGGATACTAATCGGTCAAGGGCTTAATCAAATGAATGTTTTTCAATTACTACTTCTCTTTTATCTGGTTTTGAGGGAATGAACCTCATTAAAAGGATCTTCTGCTAAGATCGCTCACGTCCTGTGAGCAACGCAGAAGTCAGCACATCCTGTGCAAGTAGTCTGGTGACGATAGCGAAGAGGTCACACCCGTTCCCATCTCGAACACGGCAGTTAAGCTCTTCAGCGCCGATGGTAGTAAGGGGCTTCCCCTTGTGAGAGCAGGACGTTGCCAGGCTACGTAATAATTGGAGGATTAGCTCAGCTGGGAGAGCATCTGCCTTACAAGCAGAGGGTCGGCGGTTCGATCCCGTCATCCTCCACCATACTTATTTGCCGGCCTAGCTCAATTGGTAGAGCAACTGACTTGTAATCAGTAGGTTGGGGGTTCAAGTCCTCTGGCCGGCACCATGGTATGAGCCATTAGCTCAGTTGGTAGAGCATCTGACTTTTAATCAGAGGGTCGCAGGTTCGAATCCTGCATGGCTCACCATTTTTAATTATAATATTTATTTAAGAACTTTATATTTGCGGGTGTGGTGGAACTGGCAGACACGCTAGACTTAGGATCTAGTGCCGCAAGGCGTGGGGGTTCGACTCCCTTCACCCGCATCATTTCCTTTCGTAATAAATAACGATTATTATTTGCGGAAGTAGTTCAGTGGTAGAACATCACCTTGCCAAGGTGGGGGTCGCGGGTTCGAATCCCGTCTTCCGCTCCAAGGGAATATTTACACATGTTTGGCGGAAATGGGTATACCCGGGAAGTAGCTCAGCTTGGTAGAGCACTTGGTTTGGGACCAAGGGGTCGCAGGTTCGAATCCTGTCTTCCCGACCAGTTAATATATTTATTTGGGGCCTTAGCTCAGCTGGGAGAGCGCCTGCTTTGCACGCAGGAGGTCAGCGGTTCGATCCCGCTAGGCTCCACCAAAAAATAAAACAAAAAAGTGTTGACATTATATTACATACGTAATATAATAGAAAAGTCGCCAAAAGAGGCGGAGAGAAATTTGATCTTTGAAAACTGAACGAAACGAATGTCAATAATAAATTTTAGATGATCTTTTGATCATCGCCAGCTTTATATGAGCTAAACAAACTTTAAATGAGAGTTTGATCCTGGCTCAGGACGAACGCTGGCGGCGTGCCTAATACATGCAAGTCGAGCGAATGGATGGGAGCTTGCTCCCTGAAGTTAGCGGCGGACGGGTGAGTAACACGTGGGCAACCTGCCTGTAAGACTGGGATAACTCGCGGAAACGTGAGCTAATACCGGATAATTTCTTTCTTCACATGGAGAAAGGTTGAAAGACGGTTATGCTGTCACTTACAGATGGGCCCGCGGCGCATTAGCTAGTTGGTGAGGTAACGGCTCACCAAGGCGACGATGCGTAGCCGACCTGAGAGGGTGATCGGCCACACTGGGACTGAGACACGGCCCAGACTCCTACGGGAGGCAGCAGTAGGGAATCTTCCGCAATGGACGAAAGTCTGACGGAGCAACGCCGCGTGAGTGAAGAAGGTTTTCGGATCGTAAAACTCTGTTATCAGGGAAGAACAAGTACCGTTTAACTGACGGTACCTTGACGGTACCTGACCAGAAAGCCACGGCTAACTACGTGCCAGCAGCCGCGGTAATACGTAGGTGGCAAGCGTTGTCCGGAATTATTGGGCGTAAAGCGCGCGCAGGCGGTCTCTTAAGTCTGATGTGAAATCTCGCGGCTCAACCGTGAGCGGTCATTGGAAACTGGGGGACTTGAGTGCAGAAGAGAAGAGCGGAATTCCACGTGTAGCGGTGAAATGCGTAGAGATGTGGAGGAACACCAGTGGCGAAGGCGGCTCTTTGGTCTGTAACTGACGCTGAGGCGCGAAAGCGTGGGGAGCGAACAGGATTAGATACCCTGGTAGTCCACGCCGTAAACGATGAGTGCTAAGTGTTAGAGGGTTTCCGCCCTTTAGTGCTGCAGCAAACGCATTAAGCACTCCGCCTGGGGAGTACGGCCGCAAGGCTGAAACTCAAAGGAATTGACGGGGGCCCGCACAAGCGGTGGAGCATGTGGTTTAATTCGAAGCAACGCGAAGAACCTTACCAGGTCTTGACATCCCGCTGACCGGTCTGGAGACAGGCCTTTCCCTTCGGGGACAGCGGTGACAGGTGGTGCATGGTTGTCGTCAGCTCGTGTCGTGAGATGTTGGGTTAAGTCCCGCAACGAGCGCAACCCTTGAAATTAGTTGCCAGCATTTAGTTGGGCACTCTAATTTGACTGCCGGTGACAAACCGGAGGAAGGTGGGGATGACGTCAAATCATCATGCCCCTTATGACCTGGGCTACACACGTGCTACAATGGATGGTACAGAGGGTTGCGAGACCGCGAGGTTTAGCCAATCCCTTAAAACCATTCTCAGTTCGGATTGTAGGCTGCAACTCGCCTACATGAAGCCGGAATCGCTAGTAATCGCGGATCAGCATGCCGCGGTGAATACGTTCCCGGGCCTTGTACACACCGCCCGTCACACCACGAGAGTTTGTAACACCCGAAGTCGGTGGGGTAACCTTTTGGAGCCAGCCGCCGAAGGTGGGACAGATGATTGGGGTGAAGTCGTAACAAGGTAGCCGTATCGGAAGGTGCGGCTGGATCACCTCCTTTCTAAGGAATAAACGAAAAGCGGAGGCGCCTGTCCATCGACGTACAAATATCATAGATTCTGACGAGATAAAGGAAACACGATGAGCCATTAGGCGAATCGATGTTGACTTATCGTAGGAAGAAGCGTAGATATTTGCTAGTCGATAGGCGCCAGAGCTAGACATCGTAAAAAAGACGTTTCGTTTCGTTCAGTTTTGAGAGTTCAAACTCTCAAAAGTTTGTTCTTTGAAAACCAGATAAAATGAGAAGATATAAACCGAGAAACATTCACCTTACGGAGAATTCCGTAAGAAAACTAGTAAGACCTTATTAAGGTCGAGCA
>NZ_LN831197.1:2611229-2910187 GCF_001375535.1 Bacillus niameyensis | reverse complement strand
GGTCTGAGGTGGAAGTGTGGCGACACATGGAGCTGACGGATACTAATCGGTCAAGGGCTTAATCAAACAAATGTTTTTCGATTACTACTTCTCTTTTATCTGGTTTTGAGGGAATGAACCTCATTAAAAGGATCTTCTGCTAAGATCGCTCACGTCCTGTGAGCAACGCAGAAGTCAGCACATCCTGTGCAAGTAGTCTGGTGACGATAGCGAAGAGGTCACACCCGTTCCCATCTCGAACACGGCAGTTAAGCTCTTCAGCGCCGATGGTAGTAAGGGGCTTCCCCTTGTGAGAGCAGGACGTTGCCAGGCAATCAAGACATCCACATGTGGGTGTCTTTTTTGTTTATTTAAACCGAAGGTTTTGTACATAATGAAGAGGTTCTCTTTTTAAACAAGCGAGGATCAGAGAGAGATCCGGACTATGCCTATGAGATTGAGGAAGTGAAACGGGTCATCCTGATCCACAACACGCAGTTAAGTTTTTCAGTGTCGATGGCAGGAAGGGACTTCCTCCTTGAGAGAACAAGACGTTGTAAGGAAAATCAAAGACATTCAAAATTGGATGTCTTTTTTAATGCATTAAACATAATAGTTTCAGACTGAATCCCCCTGCATATCTAATTTGTTATTTTGAAAGTTAACTTCTATGGTTTCAATTTTGTTGTTCATGGATAAAATATTCCTATGGTCATTAAGTAGATAATTGATTTTTATTTACCCTTTTGTGTATAATTAAGTCAAATATAGTCAAAGTCAGTTGTTGAAAATTTTATGAGAGGAGGTTGGAGTGTTGAGAAATATATCGGACATCATAGAAAATTATTTAAAAAGGGTACTTGAATTAAGTGATACTGAAATTGTGGAGATTAAAAGAAGTGAAGTGGCCGATAAATTTCAATGTGTCCCCTCTCAAATTAACTATGTCATTAATACTCGTTTTACAATCGAAAGAGGTTATTTAGTAGAAAGTAAGCGAGGGGGCGGGGGCTATATCCGAATCACCAAGGTTAGATCACATGATAAGGTCCATTTAATTGACCAATTGTCCGCTTTAACCGGAAATAAAATATCTCAAGCTAGTGCTCAGGATATTATATTGCGCTTAGTTGAGGAAGAAGTTATCTCAAATAGGGAAGCTAGGTTAATGTTAAGCGTGATGGATCGGTCCGTTATATATATAGAATTACCACAAAGAGATGAGTTGCGTGCACGAATATTGAAAGCTATGCTTTACGCTATTAAATACGAATAAAAAGGTAAGGTGAAATCGGATGATCTGTCAAAAGTGCAATGAAAGACCAGCGGCTGTTCATTTTACACAGGTAGTCAATGGGGAAAAGACGACGATACAGCTATGTGAAAAGTGCGCTCATGAAAAAGGGGAATTATTTATGTCGGAAGGTAGCACTGGTTTCTCCTTCAATGATCTACTAGCAGGTCTGCTTAATTGGGATTCAACAGCTTTTCAGCAAAGTAAATCATCGCAGTCTTCTCAACCACAAGCCCCCGTTCAATGTGATGTTTGTAAGATGACATATCAACAATTTGTAAATATTGGACGCTTCGGTTGTACAAATTGTTATAAAACTTTCCATAACAAGATTACTCCAATTTTAAAAAGGCTACACAGTGGAAATGTAAAGCATGGCGGGAAAGTTCCGAAAAGAATTGGAGGTTCCATTCATGTAAGGAAGAAGATTCAAACGTTAAAAGCAGAACTGCAATCTTTAATTGCCGATGAGGAGTTTGAAAAGGCAGCTGAAGTGCGAGACCAAATTCGCTCCTTGGAAAATAATTTGTTAGATGGGGAGGGGAATGGACAGTGAGTCTCGAAAAGTTTCTTAATAAAGCTGTTAGTTCGTGGATGAATGCTGAAGGTCCAGACTCTGACATTATTTTAAGTTCTCGTATTCGATATGCACGGAATTTGCGGAATTATAAATTCCCAACTATTTTTAGTAATGAAGAAGCAAGAGAAATTATCACTAGTATCAATAAAATTATAGAATCAAAATCTCTGCAGAATTATGGTGAGATGGATTTTTTAGAAATTGATAATTTAAAGTCTTTACAAAAAAGGGTTCTTGTTGAGAAGCATTTAATCAGTCCACAATTGGCGGAAAACTCATCCCATGGTGCAGTCGTATTATCAGATAGTGAAGATATTAGTATTATGATAAATGAGGAAGATCATATTCGTATTCAATGTTTATTTCCCGGCCTACAAATTAATGAAGCTTTGAAGCGAGCTAATGAAATTGATGATGTACTAGAGGCAAAGCTTGACTACGCCTTCGATGAGGACTTTGGGTATTTAACAAGTTGTCCAACAAACGTTGGTACGGGACTAAGAGCATCTGTAATGGTCCACTTACCTGGGTTAATTCTTACTCGACAAATGAATCGTATTATTCCTGCTATTAATCAATTAGGGCTTGTAGTAAGAGGTATATATGGTGAAGGTAGTGAGGCGCTCGGGAATATATTCCAAATTTCTAATCAGATTACTCTAGGTAAATCTGAAGAAGATATTGTAGGTGACTTGATTAGTGTAGTAAAACAGATTATTGCTCAGGAAAGGTCGGCAAGGCAATCATTAGTTAAAACGTCTAACATACAATTAGAGGATAGGGTATTCCGTTCATATGGGATTTTAGCAAATAGTCGAGTAATTGAAACAAAAGAGGCTGCGGAACGTTTATCAGATGTAAGATTGGGTATAGATTTAGGATATATTAAACAACTTTCTAAAAATATATTGAATGAACTTATGATTTTGACTCAGCCTGGCTTTTTACAGCAATATGCTGGTGGGCCTCTACGCCCAGCAGAACGTGATATAAAAAGAGCAACATTTATTCGGGAACGATTGAAATTAGAAGAGAAAGATCGTTAGGAGGAATATGATATGATGTTTGGTCGATTTACGGAGAGAGCACAGAAGGTTTTAGCATTATCACAGGAAGAAGCAATCCGTCTTGGACATAGCAATATAGGTACAGAGCATATTCTGCTCGGCTTGGTTAAAGAGGGAGAGGGTATAGCTGCGAAAGCCTTATTTGGACTTGGGTTAGGTTCTGAAAAAATCCAAAAGGAAGTAGAAAATTTAATCGGTCGTGGCAATGATCAAACTCAAAATCTCCACTACACACCACGTGCAAAAAAGGTAATTGAGCTTTCTATGGATGAGGCACGAAAGCTTGGACACTCTTATGTAGGGACAGAACATATCTTGCTAGGTTTAATCCGTGAAGGAGAAGGTGTGGCAGCAAGAGTACTTACTAATTTAGGAGTAAGTCTGAATAAGGCACGTCAACAGGTACTTCAACTGTTAGGGAACAGTGAGGCCAGTAGCCATGGTTCAGGAACTGCATCAAGTGCTAATACACCAACATTGGATGGACTAGCAAGAGATTTGACGGCCATTGCAAGGGAAGGAAGCCTTGATCCAGTTATTGGACGGAGTAAGGAAATCCAAAGAGTCATTGAAGTACTAAGTAGACGTACAAAAAATAATCCAGTCCTTATAGGAGAGCCGGGAGTTGGAAAAACGGCAATTGCTGAAGGGTTGGCTCAGCAAATTATACAAAATGAGGTTCCAGAAATATTGCGTGACAAACGTGTTATGACCCTTGATATGGGAACAGTGGTTGCAGGTACAAAATATCGGGGTGAATTTGAAGATCGTTTGAAAAAAGTAATGGATGAAATTCGCCAAGCTGGAAATATTATTTTATTTATTGATGAGCTTCACACTTTAATTGGAGCAGGTGGGGCGGAGGGAGCCATTGATGCATCCAATATTTTGAAACCATCACTTGCACGAGGTGAATTACAGTGTATTGGGGCAACAACTCTAGATGAGTATCGCAAGTATATTGAAAAAGATGCAGCTCTTGAGCGTCGCTTTCAACCAATCCAAGTGGACGAACCGACGATTGAAGAGTCTATCCAAATACTAAAAGGACTTCGAGACCGATATGAGGCTCACCATCGTGTATCAATAACTGATGAGGCAATAGAAGCTGCTGTTAATTTATCTGATCGTTATATTTCTGACCGTTTCTTACCTGATAAAGCGATTGACCTAATTGATGAAGCTGGTTCTAAAGTTCGCCTGCGTTCCTACACAACTCCACCTAATTTAAAGGAGATGGAAGTGAAGCTAGAATCCATACGGAAGGAAAAGGATGCAGCTGTTCAAAGTCAGGAGTTTGAAAAGGCAGCATCACTAAGGGATTCTGAGCAACGTCTTCGCGAACAATTAGAGGATACGAAGAAGACTTGGAAGGAAAGACAAGGTCAAGAAAATACAGAGGTTACTGTAGATGATATTGCAACTGTCGTAGCTAACTGGACTGGAATCCCAGTAGCTAAAATTGCAGCTACTGAAACCGAAAAACTACTAAAATTAGAAGAAATATTGCACTCCAGAGTAATTGGGCAGGAAGAAGCTGTAAAAGCAATAGCTAAAGCTGTTCGTCGAGCGCGGGCTGGTCTTAAAGATCCAAAACGTCCAATCGGATCTTTTATTTTCCTAGGACCAACTGGAATAGGAAAATCTGAGTTGGCTAGAGCCCTTGCAGAGGCCATGTTTGGTGATGAAGACGCGATGATCCGAATTGATATGTCCGAATACATGGAAAAGCATTCAACATCTAGATTAGTCGGTTCTCCTCCAGGGTATGTTGGATTTGAAGAAGGTGGCCAACTTACTGAGAAAGTTAGAAGAAAGCCCTATTCAGTTATCCTCTTGGATGAAATGGAAAAGGCACACCCAGATGTCTTTAACATCTTGCTGCAAGTACTGGAAGATGGGCGTTTAACAGATTCAAAGGGGCGAACAGTTGATTTTAGAAACACAGTCTTAATTCTTACATCTAATGTTGGTGCAGAAGCATTAAAACGGAATAAGTATGTTGGTTTTAGTATTCAGGATGGGGAACAGGATTACAAAGATATGAAGGGTAAAGTTTTAGAGGAATTGAAAAAAGCCTTCCGCCCTGAATTTTTAAACCGAATTGATGAAATGATTGTCTTCCATGCATTGGAAAAACCACACTTGAAAGAAATTGTAACATTAATGGTCGATCAATTAGTGAAACGATTGCGAGATCAAGAAATGGACCTCGAACTAACTGATGCAGCAAAAGATAAAATTACAGAGGAAGGCTATGATCCAGAATATGGTGCAAGACCTCTAAGAAGAGCGATTCAAAAGCTCATAGAAGATCGACTTTCTGAAGAACTGCTTAAAGGTAATATTTCTCCAGGCATGCACATTGTGATCGATGTGGAAAATGGAGAATTTACTGTAAAAACAACGGAAAAGTCTGTATCATAATAGCAAAGATGAAAGCTTATAGTTTCTTAACTAAACAAACGGGGTATCATGAAAATACCCCGTTTGTTTATAGAAAAATGGAGTATAAAATTTAACTAGAGTACGGTCTAGTTCCAGCGCCCAGCGACTAGTAACCTTTCAGCTTCTTCCTATGGTAAGTTAACATCGGCTCGTCCCACGCCGCGTATTTCTTTATTAGAAGCTTAGAAAGTTTGTACATCTCAAAGCGGGCGCTGGTGCTTTTCTTATCATATGGAGGATTATCAGAAGAAGGAGTTAAGAAATGACTAAGAAAAAGACAAAGTATATTTGTCAAACATGTGGGTACGAATCTGCTAAGTGGATGGGACGTTGCCCGGGTTGTGGGGAATGGAATCAGATGGTTGAAGAAGTTGATATTGTTGGAAAACAGCCAAAACGATCTTTTCAACATTCAGATTCTACTGTTGCCTCGAAAGCGACTCCAATTACATCTATTGAAACGCAACATGAACCGCGTATACCGACGCAAATGAAAGAACTTAATCGTGTTCTTGGAGGGGGAGTTGTAGCAGGATCTCTTATACTCATAGGAGGAGATCCGGGAATTGGAAAATCAACGCTTTTACTTCAGGTATCCAATCAACTTTCTGTGTTAAAACATAAGGTTCTTTACATTTCCGGGGAAGAGTCTATAAGACAAACGAAACTCCGAGCGGATCGCCTGCTTATTTCTTCACCTGAATTATATATATATGCTGAAACAAACTTGGAATCTATCCATCATACAATTGAAGAAATATCTCCGCAAATTGTAGTGATTGACTCCATTCAAACCGTCTATCATCCTGAAGTCACCTCTGCGCCTGGTAGTGTTTCACAGGTTCGTGAATGTACGGCAGAATTAATGCGGATCGCAAAAACAAAGGGAATTGCGATTTTCATTGTGGGGCATGTCACAAAGGAAGGTGCTATTGCGGGTCCTCGTTTACTTGAACATATGGTTGATACTGTTCTATATTTTGAAGGTGAGCGACATCACACATATAGAATTTTGCGAGCGGTAAAAAACCGGTTCGGTTCTACCAATGAAATGGGTATTTTTGAGATGAAGGAATCTGGCCTTGAAGAAGTAGCGAATCCTTCTGAAATCTTTCTAGAGGAAAGATCAAAGGGGGCATCAGGTTCAACAGTTGTAGCTTCTATGGAAGGAACAAGACCAGTCCTAGTAGAAATTCAAGCATTAATTTCCCCTACTAGTTTTGGTAATCCGAGAAGAATGGCAACGGGGATCGACCACAATAGAGTCTCTTTATTGATGGCTGTTTTGGAAAAGCGGGTAGGATTATTATTGCAAAATCAAGATGCCTATTTAAAAGTTGCAGGAGGCGTAAAACTTGATGAACCAGCGATAGACCTAGCAGTTGCCGTTAGTATTGCCTCAAGCTTTCGTGATAAACAAACGAGGCCAACAGATTGTATTATTGGTGAAGTAGGATTGACTGGAGAAGTTCGCCGTGTATCAAGAATCGAGCAACGTGTACAGGAAGCTGCAAAATTGGGTTTTTTGCGTATTATCGTGCCAGCGAATAATCTTGGAGGTTGGAGAGCTCCTAAAGGAATCGAAGTGATTGGAGTAGGGACAGTTGGGGAGGCCTTAAAACACGCGTTTGATTCCTGAAAATATTACCAAATGATTAATAAAGGGTTAAAAAAGAGGGACTTTCGGTTTTAATACTATTTTATTGTTTATAATGATAACAGGAGGTGAAGGAGTGGATGTTAAGGAAAATTGTGCAAGCGTGTTTTTTACTTCTTGGTGGCACTTTAGGAGTTTTTCTTATCCCGGCTTTACTGGAATTAGTTAGTCTTGAAGAGGTAATTTTAATTAATAATCCTTATATTACTGCGATTAGTGGTGCAATTATTTTTTATCTTATTACTTTTTGGGCTGTCGATTTGATTGTAAATGGAATTAAACATGTTGAGGATCTGCTCGTGAAAGCACCGATCACGGATATTCTATTTGGCAGTCTAGGTTTAATCTTTGGTTTACTCGTTGCCTTTTTAACAGGTCTTGCTATTAATAGGATGCTCTTTCCTGTACTTGATGCGTTTGTTCCCATATTATTAACCTTGCTTCTCGGTTATCTCGGTTTCCAGGTGGGCTTTAAAAAGCGTGATGAGTTAATGAATTTATTTTCTATGAATCGCGCAGGGAAAAAACGGGTTGGTGAAGAAGAGGAAGGTAAAAAAGGTTTCTCCTTCAAAAATATGAAGATATTGGACACAAGTGTCATTATTGATGGCAGAATCGCTGATATTTGTCAAACTGGTTTTTTAGATGGTACGATTGTAATCCCTCAATTCGTGCTTGAAGAATTACAGCATATCGCTGATTCATCCGATGCATTGAAGAGGAATAGAGGTAGAAGAGGTCTTGATATTTTGAATCGGATCCAAAAAGAAGTAAATATTCCGGTGGAAATGTACGAGGGAGACTTTGAAGATGTCCAAGAAGTTGATAGTAAGCTTGTAAAATTAGCAAAGTTAACAAATGGTACTGTCGTGACGAACGATTATAATTTAAATAAAGTGTGTGAGTTTCAAAATGTTAGTGTTTTAAACATTAATGATTTAGCTAATGCGGTTAAGCCGGTTGTACTTCCTGGCGAAGAGTTAAATATTCAGGTTATTAAAGACGGAAAAGAATACAATCAAGGTGTTGCTTATTTGGATGATGGAACAATGATTGTCGTTGAAGAAGGCAGAAATTTCATTGGAAAACGTATTGATGTTGTTGTGACCAGTGTACTTCAAACTTCTGCTGGAAGGATGATTTTTGCCAAGCCCAAATTGATGGAGACAGCCTTGTAAGATAGGGGAATACACATTAATGAATTATCAGGTGATTATTCCTGCTGCGGGATCAGGCAAAAGAATGGGTGCAGGGTATAATAAATTATTTTTACCTTTAGATAATCGGCCTATTATCGATCATACATTAAATATCTTTTTAAAAGATGCGTGCTGTAATAGAATTATATTAGTTATTCAACCTAATGATAAAATCCTTTTTGAAGAAATTTTTAAAAAAGATCACTACTCGAAAATCCGAATAGTTGATGGGGGTAGCGAGCGGCAATATAGCGTTTATAATGGGTTGAAAGCAGCGGATAATAAGGGTATTATTCTTGTTCATGATGGTGCCCGACCTTTTATCCAAGCTGAGACAATCAAACAATTAGTTCGCTTTGCTTCTGATTATGGAGCAGCTATAGCAGCAGTTCCGGTGAAAGATACGATAAAAAGAGTAAATGCTATGGAAGTAGCCGAGACGATTGATCGATCTAGCTTGTGGCAGATACAGACTCCACAAGCTTTTCGCTATTCTGTCTTAAAAGACGCTCATGATCAGGCGAAAAGTGAAGACTTTTTGGGTACAGATGAGGCCGCTCTTGTAGAAAGAATGGGTCATCCCGTGAAAATAGTAGCGAGTGATTATGATAACATTAAACTGACGACACCAGAAGATTTATATTTTGCAAAAGCAATCTTGGAAAAACGGAAAGAGAATAGCTATAATTGACTTTGGTTACCCATAGGCATGGGAGGAGAAGAAGAAATGTTTAGAATAGGACAAGGCTTTGATGTTCATCAATTTGCTGAAAATCGCCCACTGATTATCGGCGGTATTGAAATTCCATATGATAAAGGTCTTATCGGCCATTCGGATGCGGATGTATTGCTTCATACAGTGGCGGATGCATGCCTTGGCGCAATTGGAGAGGGGGATATTGGACATCATTTCCCTGATACAGACCCCCAATTTAAAAATGCAGATTCGGCAGAACTACTCATTCAAGTGTGGAATATCGTAAAAGAAAAAGGCTATGAACTTGTGAATATCGACTGTACAATTATGGCACAAAAGCCAAAAATGGCACCGCATATTGAAAAAATCAGAGAGAGAATCGCTAATTTACTGGAAGCTAATGTCTCTCAAATAAATGTGAAAGCGACAACTACAGAACGCCTGGGATTTGTCGGTAGAGAAGAGGGAATTGCATCTCAAGCAGTTATACTTCTTCAAAAGAGGGAAGCTTAGAAGTGGCTTTATAGAAATAGAGATGGAGGAAAATAATATGACAGAACAAGTAAGAGTTCGCTATGCACCGAGCCCAACGGGGCATTTACATATTGGAAACGCACGTACTGCGCTATTTAATTATTTATTTGCGCGTAATTTAGGCGGAAAGCTCATTATTCGAATCGAAGATACTGACCAAAAGCGAAATATTGAAGGCGGAGAAGAAAGCCAGCTCAAGTATTTAAATTGGCTCGGCATTGACTGGGATGAAAGTGTTGATCGTGATGGTGGATTTGGCCCATATCGTCAGTCGGAGCGAGGGTCTATTTATAAAGAGTATTATGATGATTTATTAGACCGTGGATTAGCTTATAAGTGTTACTGTACTGAAGAAGAACTAGAGGCAGAGCGTGAAGCTCAGAAAGCCCGTGGTGAAATGCCACGTTATTCTGGAAAGTGCAGCCACTTAACTAAAGATGAGCAAGAAAAACTTGAGCTTGAAGGAAGAAAGCCGAGCATTCGATTTAAAGTTCCAGCGGGTAAAGTCTATGCATTTCAAGATATGGTTAAAGATGAAGTGTCATTTGAATCAGATGGTATTGGTGATTTTGTCATTGTTAAAAAGGATGGAATTCCGACCTATAACTTTGCTGTTGCGATTGATGACCATTTAATGGAGATCAGTCATGTTCTACGCGGAGATGATCATATATCCAATACACCGAAACAATTAATGATTTTTGAGTCATTTGGTTGGGAACCGCCTATTTATGGACATATGACATTAATTGTTAATGAAAATCGTAAGAAATTGAGTAAGCGTGATGAAACAATCATTCAGTTTATTGAGCAATATGATGAATTAGGGTATTTACCAGAAGCGTTGTTTAATTTTATTACGCTTTTAGGCTGGTCCCCACAGGGCGAGGAAGAACTTTTTTCAAAAGATGAGTTTATTAAAATTTTCGATGCGAACCGATTGTCAAAATCACCTGCATTATTCGATAAGCAAAAACTGCTTTGGATGAATAATCAATACATGAAAGAGCTTGACCTAGATAAGGTAATTGAATTATCAGTCCCTCATTTGAAAAAGGCAGGTTTAGTTAGTGAAACAATGAGCCCTGAAGAAGAAGAATGGGTGCGAAATCTGATTGCTTTATATCAAGAACAAATGAGCTATGGAGCTGAAATCGTCGAGCTTGCAGAACTATTTTTTAAAGATGAACTTGATTATAATGAAGAGGCTCAAACTGTGCTAGATGAGGAACAAGTTCCTGAAGTCCTTGCTGCTTTTTATAAGGAAGTGGATGCACTTGATCCGTTTGAAGCAGCAGGTATTAAAAGTGCGATTAAGTCCGTTCAAAAAGCAACCGGACAAAAAGGGAAAAAGTTATTTATGCCGATTCGGGTTGCTGTTACAGGTCAGACACACGGCCCAGAACTTCCTAATGCTATAGAACTTTTAGGAAAAGGCAAAATAAAAAGAAGACTTGAGCGTTTGCTTGAGAACTAGTTTGAAGAGGTAGTCTGTTAGAGGTTAGTTTACTTATTAACATTTTTGATGAAATGTATTATATTATAGATATATGAAAAGCGTTGAAGAGGAAAAGTAGGAAAATGATGTCATTCAGAGAGAACCATCACTGGCTGAAAGTGGTTTTGACCGCTCATTTTCTGAACATGCACCTCTGAGTCCCAAACTGAAAGGAAAGCCTCAGTAGGTTTGGGCGGTGATCTTGTCGTTATCAAGAACAAGCCGGAATACTGCTATTAATTTGGTAGTATTCAAGCAGAGTGGAACCGCGCCATAAGCGTCTCTGATTATTTTCAGAGGCGTTTTTTTATAGTTAAAAAACAACTATGGATCTGAACAACGTCAGAAAACAGGCGCTTGTGCTTTTCATTGTCTAGCTCCAGCGCCTAGCAAACTTTCAGCTTCTTCCTACGATAAGTCAACATCAGTTCGCCTGTTGGCTCACCGTGTTTTCTTTATCTCGTCAGAAGCTTAAAAAGTTTGTACGTCGCTGAACAGGCGCTTGTGCTTTTCTAATAAAACCCTCGAGAAAGGGGTCATCACTTATGTTCAAGAGAATGAAAGAGGATATTAAGACTGTCTTTGATCAAGACCCTGCTGCCCGAAGCACACTGGAAGTTGTTTTAACCTATTCTGGAATACATGCTATTTGGTCTCATCGAATTGCACATGCCCTTTATAAAAGAAAACTGTATTTTCTAGCGAGGGTCATTTCACAAGTTAGCCGATTTTTTACTGGAATTGAAATTCATCCAGGTGCGGTTATTGGTCGTCGCTTTTTCATTGACCATGGTATGGGGGTAGTAATTGGAGAAACATGTGAAATTGGTGATGATGTGATCGTTTATCAAGGGGTGACACTTGGGGGAACAGGAAAAGAAAAAGGGAAGCGTCATCCTACTATCGAAAATAATGCACTCATTGCTACAGGAGCGAAGGTGCTTGGGAATATTGTCATTGGAGCAAATTCCAAAGTAGGGGCAGGTTCAGTTGTTCTCAAAAATGTTCCGGCCAATTCTACAGTTGTCGGCATTCCTGGGCGGATAGTTATACGGGATGGAGTTAAATTAAAGCATGATTTAAATCATAGTGATCTCCCGGATCCAATATTGGATAAATTTATTGAATTAGAGAAAAAGATAAAAGAGATTTGTGATGAGGTAAATATAAGTTAGATTTTCGAAAGGGGTCATCGAGATGACTATTCAAATTTATAATACATTGACTCGAAGGAAGGAGTCCTTTGTTCCAATAGAAGAAGGCAAAGTAAAAATGTATGTTTGTGGGCCAACTGTTTATAACTATATTCATATTGGGAACGCAAGACCTGCAATCGTATTCGATACGGTTCGTCGCTATTTAGAATATAAAGGGTATGAAGTCCAATTTATTTCTAATTTTACAGATGTTGATGATAAGTTGATTAAAACAGCTAAAGAGTTAGAAACGGATGTTCCAACCGTAGCGGAAAGATTTATTGATGCTTATTTTGAAGATGTAGCTGCACTAGGTTGCAAGAAGGCCAATGTGCATCCGAGAGTAACCGAAAATATGAAGGAGATCATCGATTTTATCGCAATATTAATCGATAAAGGCTATGCATACGAATCTGAAGGCGA
Source organism: Bacillus niameyensis (assembly GCF_001375535.1). Classification (GTDB taxonomy): domain Bacteria; phylum Bacillota; class Bacilli; order Bacillales; family Bacillaceae_C; genus Lederbergia; species Lederbergia niameyensis. The sequence goes on along the minus strand of NZ_LN831197.1, from coordinate 2,897,615 downwards.
TGTTTATTATAAGACTCGAAATTTCAATGGATACGGCAAACTATCCCATCAATCGATCGATGATTTAAAGGTAGGGGCACGTATTGAGATTGGGGAGAAAAAGGAGGATGCTCTAGATTTTGCTCTTTGGAAGTCAGCAAAAGAGGGAGAAATTTCATGGAAAAGTCCATGGGGAAAAGGAAGACCAGGATGGCACATTGAATGCTCGGCGATGGCCCGTAAATATTTAGGTGATACAATTGATATTCATGCGGGAGGACAGGATTTGGCTTTCCCTCATCATGAAAATGAAATTGCTCAATCAGAGGCGCTTACTGGTAAAACATTTGCCCGTTATTGGATGCATAATGGATATATCAATATTAATAATGAAAAGATGTCTAAGTCTCTTGGAAATTTTGTTTTAGTACATGATATTATTAAAAAAGTTGACCCAGATATATTGCGATTTTTCATGCTATCTGTTCATTATCGCAATCCTATTAATTTCAATGATGAATTGCTTACTAATGCCGGGGTTGGACTTGAAAGACTTAAGACATCTTATCAAAATTTAGAATATCGTCTTGGAGTTAGCGCAAATTTAGCTGAGAACGATGAAGAATGGTTACAAAAGATTGCTGGGTTAATCACAGAATTTGAGGAAGAAATGGATGATGATTTTAATACAGCAGACGGTATTACTGTTTTATTCGAATTGGCAAGGCAGGCTAATTATTATTTAATGGAAAAGAATACTTCTTCTAAAGTTATCGAAGCTTTCATGAAAGCTTTTGATGAACTTTTCACGGTACTTGGTTTGCCGTTGAAAGATAAGGAGTTATTAGACGAGGAAATAGAGAACTTAATTGAGCAACGATTAGAAGCAAGGAAAAACCGCGATTTCCAATTGGCGGATGAAATTCGGGATCAATTGAAAGAAAGGAATATCCTTTTGGAAGATACTCCCCAAGGAACTAGATGGAGGCGGGGCTAGTGATGACAGAACCCCAAAAAGGCACAGTAGACTTTCGCCAAATTAATAGCTTGGCCCTAGCTTATATGGGTGATGCCGTTTATGACGTACGCGTCAGGCATCATCTTCTGCAAAGCGGGAAAACAAAGCCCCATAAACTCCATGTGGAAGCTACGCGATATGTCTCCGCAAAGGCTCAATCCACTATTTTACGAAAAATGGTCGAAGAAGGTTTCTTAACAGACGAGGAAATGGCAGTCATGCGCCGTGGAAGAAATGCTAAATCAAAAACTGTTCCTAAAAATACAGATGTTCAAACATATCGTCACAGTACCGCCTTTGAAGCCGTTATTGGTTGGGTTTACTTGGCTAATGACTTAGAGCGTTTAAATGAAATTATTGATGAGGCCATACGCAAGGTCGAAGATGGAGGAGAGGTCAAAGTATGAGTCAGGAATGGATTGCAGGAAGAAACTCCATTATTGAAACATTAAAGTCAGAGCGTGATATTCATAAAATTTGGATTGCAGAAAGTTCACAACGAGGACCGATGCAAACGATCGTAAAGCTTGCTAAAGAACGTAATATTCTTATTCAATACGTTCCACGAAAAAAGATTGACCAAATTACAAATGAAAATCATCAGGGGGTCGTTGCTCAAGTAGCAGCATACCAATATGCAGAACTTGAGGACCTCTTTAAAAGAGCCGAAGAAAAAGGAGAAGATCCATTTTTCCTCATTTTAGATGAATTAGAGGATCCTCATAATCTAGGATCGATATTAAGAACGGCGGATGCGTGCGGAGTCCATGGGATTATTATCCCGAAAAGAAGATCTGTTGGATTAACAGCAACTGTTGCTAAACTATCAACAGGAGCTATCGAATATATACCTGTTGCGAGAGTGACTAATATCGCAATGACAATCGATGAATTAAAGGAGCGGGGGATCTGGGTATTCGGTACAGATGCAAGGGAAAGCCAAGACTATCGAAAAATGGACGCCTCTATGCCTCTAGCCCTTGTAATTGGAAGTGAAGGAAAAGGAATGGGAAGACTTGTCCGGGAAAAATGTGATTTTCTAATTCGTTTGCCTATGGTTGGACATGTAACTTCGCTTAATGCCTCTGTTGCAGCTGCCTTAATGATGTATGAGGTTCATCGAAAGCGATACTCAATAGAGGATTAAACGATGGATATCCTACTTGTAGACGGCTACAATGTCATCGGTGCATGGCCGGAATTAATAGAATTAAAAAGAACGGATCTTGCTGCGGCACGGGATCGGCTTATTGAAGTTATGGCGGATTATCAGGGATATACGGGCTATAAAGTAATAGTTGTGTTTGATGCTTACGAAGTGAAAGGGATTGAAAAGAAATATCGAAAGCATAAAGTAGATGTAATCTATACAAAGACAGAAGAAACAGCCGATGAAAGAATTGAAAAACTAGCCCGTGAGCTTGGAAACATTCGAACTCAAATTTATGTAGCAACCTCTGATTATACAGAACAATGGGCGATCTTTGGTCAAGGTGCTCTTAGAATTTCCGCGCGCGAACTATTAATAGAAGTACAGTCAATTGATCGAAAAATAAGCGGAAGATTAAAGACGGAAAGGGAAATGGTACCAACTTCCAAGATCCCTTTAAGCAATGAGGTTGCTGCAGTTTTTGAAAAATGGCGTCGCGGGAAAAAATGAAAGGGTTGACGTTTGAAAATTCTGGTATGTATAATAATTCTATCTATGTACTTCAAGGGTGGGGAACAGCGTGACCTCAAATATCAGACTAGACGGCATCAATTTTGATTTACTGGAAGATGAAGAATTAATTGAGCTCATTCAAGAAGGGGAAAGTGAAGCCCTCGATTATCTTATTAACAAGTATCGTAATTTTGTTAGAGCTAAGGCGCGTTCATATTTTCTTATTGGTGCGGATCGGGAGGATATTGTTCAGGAGGGCATGATTGGGCTTTATAAAGCCATCCGTGATTTTAAGGAAGACAAGCTTGCTTCCTTTAAGGCATTTGCAGAACTTTGTATTACACGACAAATGATCACTGCAATCAAAACGGCAACCCGCCAAAAACATATCCCTCTTAATTCCTATGTATCTTTGGACAAGCCTATTTACGACGAGGAATCTGATCGCACACTGATGGATGTTATCTCGGGGGCCAAAATGCTTGACCCTGAGGAACTATTAATTAATCGTGAAGAGATTAGTAATATTGAAGAGAAGGTCATGGAATTATTAAGTGATCTCGAGCGAAAGGTGTTAGCACTTTACCTAGACGGACGCTCGTATCAGGAGATTTCAGATGAATTGGATCGTCATGTAAAATCAATTGATAACGCTTTACAAAGAGTGAAAAGGAAGCTAGAACGATATCTGGAACTGCAGGGGTTTAGCATTTGAAAGTACGAGCCGTATTGACAGATACTGACTTACGTGATATTTTTTATAAGATATATTAAACTTTGAAAGCAGGTGATGCACGATGAAGAAAAAAGTCGCATTAGCCTGCACAATATGTGGAACACGTAACTATTCTACTAATAAAAATATGGTGACGGTTCCAGATCGCCTCGAATTAAAAAAATTCTGCAAAAATTGTAATACCCAAACTATTCATAGAGAGACAAAATAGTTTTATTCCCATATATGCTAATATTTGGAGGTACAATCATGTCAAGCGTAATGCAATTCTTTCGTAACGTCAGTTCGGAGATGAGAAAGGTCAGCTGGCCGAAACGAAAAGAACTAACTAATTATACAATTACGGTTATTGCTACTGTCGTTTTACTTGCGCTTTTTTTTGGTGGAGTTGATTATATCCTGTCATTTTTCATGCGTTTTATTATCGGAAAATAAATTTCCTTATATCCTTGAATAGTTGTATAACATGAACATTCTCATGCTATAATGAGAGATATATAAATTCACTTAAGCCCGGTCTCCGGGTTTTTTGATTTGTAAAAAGGAAATGGATATGTCTATAAACCAATCACTTAAGATTTTATAGGGAGGGAAGGACAAGCGTCCTAACAAATGGAAAAGAACTGGTATGTCGTCCATACTTATTCCGGTTACGAGAATAAAGTGAAGACGAATCTTGAAAAACGCGTAGAAACAATGGGCATGCAAGATAAAATTTTCCGGGTTATAGTCCCTGAAGATGAAGAAACAGATATTAAAAACGGGAAAAAGAAAGTAGTTAAGAAAAAGGTATTTCCTGGATATGTACTAGTCGAAATTATTATGACGGATGATTCTTGGTATGTCGTTCGTAATACTCCTGGAGTTACTGGATTTGTTGGTTCATCAGGTTCCGGATCAAAACCAACTCCATTGTTGCCAGAGGAAATCGGCTTCATACTTAAACGCATGGGAATGGATGAGAAGGTAATTGATGTTCATTTTGAGTCAGGTGAAACAGTTACTGTAAAAGAAGGTCCATTTGCGAACTTTACAGGGAAAATTGAAGATATTGATCAAGCTAAAGGGAAAGCGAGAGTTATGGTTAATATGTTCGGAAGAGAAACACCGGTTGAGTTAGATTTTACACAAATCGATAAATTAAGTTAAGAACAACTTGAAATCCTTTGCGAAAAGTGATAATATTCTTTAGGTCGATGTATGTCCTTTAATGAATGGATTGAATCGACGCATATTTAGATGAGTGGGAGGGTATTAAAGCCCTATTACCACATCACGGACTTTAAGGAGGTGCGTCTCGTGGCTAAAAAAGTAATCAAACTTGTAAAATTACAAATTCCTGCAGGTAAAGCAAACCCAGCTCCACCAGTTGGACCGGCACTCGGGCAAGCAGGTGTAAATATCATGGGATTTTGTAAGGAATTTAACGCTCGTACTCAAGATCAAGCAGGTCTTATAATTCCTGTTGAAATCACAGTGTTCGAGGATCGTTCCTTTACATTTATCACAAAAACTCCACCCGCTGCAGTATTACTTAAAAAAGCAGCTGGTATCGATTCTGGTTCAGGTGAACCGAATAAAAAGACAGTTGCAACTGTAAAACGTGATAAAGTACGTGAAATTGCTGAAACAAAAATGCCAGACTTGAATGCTGCTAGCGTTGAAGCGGCTATGTTAATGGTTGAAGGTACTGCACGTAGCATGGGTATTAAAATCGAAGACTAATTTTCGACTTTAAAAAGTTGTATTTGCAGGGAGGCTATACAATATAGCCTTCCTTTATTGCTGGATGTTAGGAACGGAAAAGGTGTTTACGCCTTTTCCGAAGGATAGAAGGGTAATTTCGACTAGATATTAGTGAGTTACAAAATTACAGGTTTTCTCTAGTAATTAGTTAACATCGGTTCGCCTTGTTAGGCTAATCATGTTTTCTTTATCTTGGAGGGATTCCTGAAGTTTGAATTCCCTAAATGATCGCTTGTGCCCTTCTTTTCGTGGGAGGTCATTCCGCTAAAACCACATGACAGGAGGAAATTGAATTGGCTAAAAAAGGCAAGAAATACGCAGAAGCTTTTAATCAAATTGATCGTTCAAAAGCATTCTCAATTGCAGAAGCTGTTGAACTTGTTAAAAAAATTGACTACACCAAATTCGACGGAACCGTTGATGTTGCATTCCGTTTAGGTATTGATGTTAAAAAGGCGGATCAACAAATTCGCGGTGCAGTTGTTCTACCTAATGGGACTGGTAAGACTCAACGTGTCCTAGTATTTGCAAAAGGTGAAAAGGCAAAAGAGGCAGAAGCTGCTGGTGCGGATTATGTCGGTGATACAGAATATATTAATAAAATTAACCAAGGATGGCTTGATTTCGATGTTGTCGTTGCAACACCTGATATGATGGGTGAAGTTGGTAAACTTGGTCGTACACTTGGACCTAAAGGTTTAATGCCAAATCCAAAAACAGGAACAGTTACATTCGATGTTGAAAAAGCTATCAATGAAATTAAAGCTGGTAAAGTAGAGTACCGTGCTGATAAAGCAGGTATTATCCACGTTCCTATCGGTAAAGTATCTTTTGCTGAAGATAAGTTAGTGGAAAACTATAACACGATTTTGGAAACTTTAGTTAAAGCAAAACCTGCTTCTTCAAAAGGTAAATATATGAAGAGTGTAACGGTTTCTTCAACTATGGGACCAGGTGTTAAAGTGGAAACAACTGGCATTCTATAAGAAACATTGACATGCAGATGGCAATAGAATATAATACTATCTGTTTGATAATAAAATAAACGTTTGTGCCGTAGACAGCAGGTGCTAATCAATAAGTATTAGCTTAATTTCCCGCCGAGGTCATTGCGATATAATCAATCCTAAATTACGATTGAACGCAAGAACCTCTATGTCTGAAATATAGAGGTTCTTTTGCTTTTTATAAGCGAAATACCCCGTACAGAAACCTGTCGATAAACAAATTGGTATAAATGTCAGCTTGAATCCGGGAGGTGTAAGGATGAGCACAGTAATTGAGAATAAGAAACAACTTGTTGATGAAATTACAGAGAAATTCACATCAAGCGTTTCTACAGTAGTAGTAGATTATCGCGGTCTTACTGTTGCGCAAGTGACAGAACTACGTAAACAACTACGCGAAGCTGGTATTGAATTTAAAGTATATAAAAATACAATGTCACGCCGTGCGGTTGAAGCAGCTGAACTAACAGGTCTTAATGATGCCTTAACTGGTCCAAATGCAATTGCGTTTAGTAAAGATGATGTAGTAGCTCCTGCTAAAATCCTCAACGATTTTGCGAAAAAGAATGAGGCGCTTGAAATTAAAGCTGGTGTGATTGAGGGAAATGTTGCAACTGTTGAAGAAATTAAAGCTCTTGCAGAACTTCCATCAAGAGAAGGCTTGCTTTCTATGTTGCTTAGCGTTCTTCAAGCTCCAATTCGTAACTTGGCTCTTGCAACTAAAGCAGTTGCTGAACAAAAAGAAGAACAAGGTGCGTAAAAAGCTGAATCGCTTTGGTCAATTGCGTACAAACTCAGTGGTTTTCAACTAAGATAAAGAAAACGCGAGGAGCCTTTTCGGCGAATCGTGTTGACTTAACACTTGAATTTAAAAAACAATAAATAAATATGATGGAGGAAATCATAATGACTAAAGAACAAATCATTGAAGCTGTCAAAGAAATGACAGTTCTTGAATTAAACGATCTTGTTAAAGCAATCGAAGAAGAATTTGGCGTAACTGCTGCTGCTCCTGTAGCAATGGTTGGCGGAGCTGCTGGTGGCGAAGCTGCTGCAGAACAAACAGAATTTGATGTTGTTCTTGCTAATGCAGGCGGACAAAAAATTAAAGTTATCAAAGTTGTTCGTGAAATCACAGGCCTTGGCTTGAAAGAAGCGAAAGAACTTGTTGACAATGCTCCAAAATCAGTTAAAGAAGGTGCTTCTAAAGAAGAAGCTGAAGAAATTAAAGCTAAACTTGAAGAAGTTGGAGCTGCTGTTGAAGTTAAGTAAGAAAAGTTTAAATAAAAAGCTCGCTAGCTAGACGGCGGGCTTTTTTGGCTACTTTTTTGGACTTAGTATTAGCGTCCAGCGATTAGTAAACTTTCAACTTCTTCTTACAGAAAAAGGCTCGCTCCTCGATTTTTATTCAACTTTTCTCTAAAAATGTAAGATATGCTAGGTGCTAGAAGGAGGTCAACGGAATTGACAGACCATTATTTTTCACGCCAGCCTGAAGTAGCTAGTGCTCCAAAGCACTGGAATACGGAATTGCGTGGTATTCAATTGCGATTTAAAACAGATCAAGGTGTCTTCTCAAAAAAAGAAGTTGACTTTGGTTCTCGTCTTTTAATTGAAACATTTGAAGCTATGACTATTAGTGGCCCGTTGCTTGATGTGGGGTGTGGATATGGACCGATTGGCCTTGTCTTGGCAAAGCTGTTCCCTGACCGTCTTATTCATATGATCGATATTAACGAGCGTGCAGTTGAACTTGCGAAAGTCAACGCTGAGAGTAATCATATAAGTAATGTTGATATCTACGAAAGTGATCGTTTTGAAAATGTCAAAGAATCGCATTTTGCAGCAATTTTAACTAACCCTCCCATTCGAGCGGGTAAGAAAGTTGTTCATCAAATTTTTGAAAATAGCTTTCGGTATTTGGGACATGGCGGGGAGTTATGGGTCGTTATTCAAAAAAAACAGGGAGCGCCTTCCGCTAAAGCGAAGTTGGAAGAACTTTTTGCTCAGGTTGATGTTGTAGCACATAAGAAAGGGTATTATATTTTGCGAGCAATAAAAGATTGACCCTAACTAGCTGTTGTGGTATAGTTATATAATGCAATTATAATGTTTTCTAATAATTTACCAAAAATCATTTAAATTGTATGGCGATTGGTAAAAATGGAAAAGATTATACAATATAGTTCGTTATTTAAAAAAATGTGGTTTTCAAAGAAAAACCCTTTTTCTTTTTTGTCTTATGATAGTCGTTGTTTTTAGAAACACGTGCAAGTATTTGATTAAAACGCATTATTTTGAGGGGTGAATCAGTTGACAGGTCAACTTGTTCAGTACGGGAGGCATCGCCATCGCAGAAGTTTTGCTCGTATTAGCGAAGTATTAGAATTGCCGAACCTTATTGAAATCCAAACTTCTTCCTACCAATGGTTTCTTGATGAGGGCTTAAAGGAAATGTTTCAAGACATCTCACCAATTGAGGATTTTGCCGGTAATCTATCATTAGAATTTATTGATTACAGTCTCGGTGAGCCTAAGTATTCTGTTGAAGAATCAAAAGAACGAGATGCTACTTATTCAGCTCCTCTACGTGTCAAACTTCGTCTAGTGAATAAAGAAACAGGCGAAGTGAAAGACCAAGATGTATTTATGGGTGATTTTCCGTTAATGACTGAAATGGGGACATTTATTATCAATGGTGCTGAACGTGTCATCGTTTCGCAGCTTGTACGTTCTCCAAGTGTGTACTATAACGGGAAAATTGATAAGAATGGGAAAAAGGGCTTTACCGCTACTGTTATTCCCAATCGTGGAGCATGGCTAGAGTATGAAACAGATGCAAAAGATGTAGTTTATGTGCGCATTGATCGCACAAGAAAATTACCAGTAACAGTATTACTTCGTGCACTCGGTTTTGGTTCTGATCAAGAAATCATCGAGTTGATTGGTGATAATGAATACCTTCGAAATACACTTGAAAAGGATAATACAGAAAGCATTGAAAAAGCACTGCTCGAAATTTATGAGCGCCTCCGTCCTGGTGAACCACCAACAGTGGAGAATGCTAAAAATTTGCTTATCTCAAGATTCTTTGATCCAAAACGCTACGATCTTGCGAATGTAGGTCGTTATAAATTAAATAAAAAACTCCATATTAAAAATCGCTTGTTCGGTCAACGTCTTGCGGAAACACTTGCTGATCCAGATACAGGTGAAATTATTGCGGAAAAGGGAACGGTTCTTGATCGTCGTACCTTGGACAAAATACTTCATCAGTTAGAAAACGGTGCAGGATTTAAGACGTTTAATCAGCATAGTGGTGTTATAGATGAAGATATCGTAGTTCAATCTATTAAAATTTTCGCACCGAATGATGATGAAGATAAGGAGATAAACGTCATTGGTAATGCGTATGTCGAAGAAGAAGTAAAACATATTACTCCTGCGGATATTATCGCATCGATTAGTTATTTCTTCGGCTTACTTTATGATGTTGGCGGTACGGATGACATTGACCACTTAGGTAATCGACGTCTCCGTTCTGTTGGGGAATTGCTCCAGAATCAGTTTAGGATTGGGTTATCTCGGATGGAACGTGTCGTGAAAGAAAGAATGTCCATTCAGGATATTAACACAATTACGCCTCAACAGCTTATTAATATTCGTCCTGTAATTGCATCTATTAAAGAGTTTTTTGGTAGTTCACAGTTGTCACAATTCATGGATCAGACAAACCCGCTTGCGGAGTTAACACATAAAAGACGTCTGTCTGCATTGGGACCAGGTGGACTAACACGTGAGCGTGCAGGAATGGAAGTTCGCGATGTTCACTATTCCCACTATGGACGCATGTGCCCAATTGAAACGCCAGAAGGACCAAACATTGGCTTGATTAACTCGTTATCAACCTTCGCTAAGGTGAATCGATTTGGATTTATTGAAACACCATACCGTCGAGTTGATCCGGAAACAGGGCTTGTAACTTCACGGATTGATTATTTAACAGCTGATGAAGAGGATAACTATGTTGTCGCACAGGCAAATGCTCCACTTACAGAAGAAGGCGGATTTGTAAATGATGAAGTTATCGCACGTTTCCGTGGTGAGAACACGGTCGTAAGAAAAGAACGTATTGATTACATGGATGTATCACCTAAACAAGTCGTTTCTGCTGCTACAGCCTGTATTCCGTTCCTTGAAAATGATGACTCCAACCGTGCTTTGATGGGGGCAAACATGCAACGACAAGCAGTGCCACTTATGAATCCTGAGGCTCCTTTTGTTGGGACTGGGATGGAATATGTCTCCGCAAAAGATTCAGGCGCTGCAGTTATTTGTAAGCATGATGGCATTGTTGAACATGTTGAAGCCCGTGAAGTATGGGTACGTAATATAGCTGAAGTAGATGGCCAAGAAGTAAAAGGTGATTTGCGAAAATATCGGATGCAGAAATTTATTCGATCCAATCAAGGAACTTGTTACAACCAGCGTCCAATTGTAAGTGTTGGAGATAGGGTAACTAAAGGCGAAATTCTAGGTGACGGTCCTTCTATGGAACTCGGAGAATTAGCTTTAGGTCGAAATGTTCTTGTTGGGTTTATGACCTGGGAAGGTTATAACTATGAAGATGCAATCATCATGAGCGAAAGACTAGTTAAAGACGACGTTTATACATCTATTCATATTGAGGAATATGAATCAGAGGCACGTGATACTAAGCTTGGACCTGAAGAAATGACGCGTGATATTCCAAATGTCGGGGAAGATGCCCTACGTAATTTGGATGATCGGGGAATTATTCGAATCGGTGCAGAAGTAAAAGATGGAGACCTGTTAGTTGGTAAAGTAACGCCAAAAGGTGTGACAGAACTTACTGCAGAAGAACGTTTGCTTCATGCTATTTTTGGAGAAAAAGCTCGTGAAGTTCGCGACACTTCGCTACGTGTACCACATGGCGGCGGTGGAATAGTACTAGATGTTAAAGTATTTACGCGTGAAGATGGAGACGAGTTACCTCCAGGTGTAAATCAGCTAGTACGTGTCTATATCGTGCAAAAACGTAAAATTTCCGAAGGGGACAAAATGGCCGGACGTCACGGAAATAAAGGAGTTATCTCTAAAATCCTTCCGGAAGAGGATATGCCATTTATGCCAGATGGAACACCAATTGATATAATGTTAAATCCATTAGGAGTACCATCACGTATGAATATCGGTCAGGTGCTCGAGCTCCATTTGGGAATGGCAGCTAGACAACTCGGTTTGCATATGGCTTCCCCTGTTTTTGATGGTGCTACCGAGGAAGATGTATGGTCAACCATTGAAGAAGCAGGTCTTGCTCGCGATGCAAAAACAATACTTTATGATGGCCGGACAGGACAGCCGTTTGATAACAGAGTTTCTGTTGGTGTCATGTATATGATTAAACTTGCGCATATGGTTGATGATAAATTGCATGCTCGTTCCACTGGTCCATATTCGCTCGTAACCCAACAACCACTTGGTGGTAAAGCTCAGTTTGGTGGACAGCGTTTTGGTGAAATGGAAGTATGGGCACTGGAAGCATATGGTGCAGCTTATACACTTCAAGAAATCCTAACTGTGAAATCTGATGATATTGTCGGTAGGGTAAAAACATATGAAGCAATTGTCAAAGGTGATAATGTTCCTGATCCAGGTGTTCCAGAATCATTTAAGGTTTTGATTAAGGAGCTTCAAAGTCTTGGCATGGATGTAAAAATCTTGTCAGGAGATGAAGAGGAAATCGAAATGCGTGACTTGGATGATGATGAAGATACCCATCAAGCCGACACACTTAACATTGCTCCAGAAACAAAAGTTGAGGAAACGGCTGCTTCGAAAGAATAATTCCTTAAGTTTTGGATATTAAGGGTAAAACCCGTAGACGAAAAGGGAGGTAGGCCCCTTGCTGGATGTTAATAATTTTGAGTATATGAAAATTGGCCTTGCTTCACCGGATAAAATCCGTTCATGGTCATACGGAGAAGTCAAGAAGCCTGAGACGATCAACTATCGTACGTTGAAACCAGAAAAAGACGGCTTGTTTTGTGAACGAATCTTTGGTCCAACAAAAGACTGGGAATGTCATTGTGGTAAATATAAAAGAGTTCGTTATAAAGGCGTAGTCTGTGACCGCTGTGGTGTTGAAGTTACGCGGATGAAAGTTCGCCGTGAACGTATGGGTCATATAGAATTGGCTGCCCCAGTTTCACATATCTGGTATTTTAAAGGAATTCCGAGCCGGATGGGACTTATTTTAGATATGTCCCCCCGCGCTCTTGAGGAAATTATTTATTTTGCCTCTTATGTAGTAACTGAAGTTGGAGATACGCCACTTGAGAAGAAACAGTTACTATCTGAAAAGGAATATCGTGTCTATCGTGAAAAGTATGGAACGAAATTCCAGGCCTCTATGGGGGCTGAGGCAATTAAAAAGCTGCTTCAGGATATTGAGTTGGAAAAGGAAGCAGAACAATTAAAAGAGGAATTAAAAACTGCACAAGGACAACGTCGTACTCGCGCAATTAAACGATTAGAAGTGATTGAGGCATTCCGTCATTCAGGCAATAAACCTGATTGGATGATTCTGGATGTCCTTCCTGTTATCCCGCCTGAATTACGTCCAATGGTACAACTTGAAGGTGGACGCTTTGCCACTTCTGACTTGAATGACTTGTACCGTCGTGTAATTAATCGGAACAATCGTCTTAAGAGATTATTGGATCTTGGAGCTCCTAGTATCATTGTTCAAAATGAGAAGCGGATGTTACAAGAAGCGGTTGATGCATTAATCGATAACGGTAGAAGAGGTAGACCTGTTACGGGTCCAGGAAATCGCCCGCTAAAATCCCTTTCCCATATGTTGAAAGGAAAGCAAGGCCGGTTCCGTCAAAACTTGCTTGGTAAGCGTGTTGACTATTCTGGTCGTTCTGTAATTATTGTTGGGCCTAACTTAAAGATGTACCAATGTGGTCTTCCAAAGGAAATGGCTTTAGAGCTCTTTAAACCTTTCGTTATGAAGGAACTCGTAGAGAAGAATCTTGCTCATAATATTAAAAGTGCAAAAAGGAAAATTGAACGTGTACAGCCTGAAGTTTGGGATGTACTGGAAGAAGTTATCCGTGAACATCCAGTCCTCTTAAACAGGGCGCCAACTTTGCACCGTCTTGGAATCCAAGCATTTGAACCTACTCTAGTAGAGGGAAGAGCCATTCGCCTTCACCCGCTTGTTTGTACGGCTTATAATGCTGACTTTGATGGTGACCAAATGGCGGTTCACGTACCTTTATCTGCAGAGGCTCAAGCTGAAGCTCGCTTGTTAATGTTAGCCGCACAGAATATTCTTAACCCGAGAGATGGTAAGCCGGTCGTTACTCCATCCCAAGACATGGTACTTGGAAACTATTATTTAACACTGGAACGAGAAGATACCGATGGTGAAGGAATGGTTTTCAAAGATATTGATGAAGCTTTAATTGCTTATCAAAATGGCTTTGTTCACCTTCATACTCGAATTGCCGTTCAGGTTAGTTCGTTAAAGAATGAAACTTTTACTGATGAGCAAAGGAAAAAGCTCTTGGTTACAACAGTAGGGAAGTTAATTTTCAACGAAATTCTCCCTGAATCGTTTCCGTTTATTAACGAACCAACAAATGAAAATTTGGAGACTAATACACCAGATAAATATTTTGTTGACTATACGACAAATGTCAAAGAGTTTATTAAAGAGCAACCACTCGTTGCTCCATTCAAGAAGAAAATTCTTGGTAATATAATCTCTGAAATCTTTAAACGATTCCACATTACAGAAACTTCCAAGATGCTCGATCGTATGAAGAATTTAGGATTTAAATATTCAACGATTGCTGGTATTACTGTTGGAGTTGCGGATATCGTTGTTTTGGCTGAAAAAGAAGATATCTTACATGAAGCGCAAAATAAGGTAGATAACGTCATGAAGCAGTTTAAACGTGGGTTAATAACGGAGGAAGAACGGTATGATCGCGTAATCTCCATTTGGAGTGCTGCAAAAGATACTATTCAAGATAAATTAATGGGTACTCTAGAGCGACTTAACCCAATTTATATGATGAGTGACTCTGGAGCCCGTGGTAACGCATCTAACTTTACTCAGCTTGCTGGGATGCGTGGACTAATGGCCAACCCGGCTGGCCGAATCATTGAATTACCGATTAAATCCAGTTTCCGTGAAGGTTTAACCGTATTAGAATACTTTATTTCTACACACGGTGCGCGGAAAGGGCTAGCAGATACAGCCTTGAAAACGGCCGACTCAGGTTACTTAACGAGAAGACTTGTTGATGTTGCTCAAGATGTCATCATTCGTGAAGACGATTGTGGAACAGATAGAGGCTTACTAGTTTCAGCTTTGAAAGATGGTACAGAGGTTATCGAAACGCTTGAAGAGCGCCTAATCGGGCGGTTTGCGAGGAAGAAAATCACTCACCCTGAAACTGGCGAAGTTCTCGTTCATGAAAATGAGCTTATCAATGAAGATATGGCTAAGAAAATTGAGGATCTTGGTATCGAAGAAGCTTGGATTCGCTCTGCATTTTCGTGTAATACTCGTCACGGTGTATGTAAGAAATGTTACGGTCGAAATCTTGCAACTGGCACAGTAGTAGATGTAGGTGAAGCGGTAGGGATTATCGCAGCCCAGTCTATTGGAGAACCAGGAACTCAGTTAACGATGAGAACATTCCACACTGGTGGGGTGGCAGGAGACGATATTACTCAAGGTCTTCCGCGTATTCAAGAGTTATTTGAAGCCCGTAATCCAAAAGGTCAGGCTGTCATTTCGGAAATTAGCGGGGTAGTTACTTCTATTTCTGAAGGCCGTGATCGCCAGCATGAGATAGTCGTGCAAGGAGACGTTGAGAGTCGTACGTATAATGCACCATATACAGCACGCTTGAAAGTTGCGGTAAATGACCGAATAGAACGCGGACAAGAACTTACAGAAGGTTCGATCGATCCGAAGGAATTACTTCGTATTCGTGATGTTGCTTCTGTACAAGAATACTTGTTGCTAGAAGTTCAAAAAGTTTATCGGATGCAAGGTGTTGAAATTGGCGATAAACACGTAGAAGTTATGGTAAGGCAAATGCTGAGAAAAGTAAAAGTGACAGATGCTGGCGAAACAGATGTCTTGCCAGGAACGCTTCTTGATATCCATCAGTTTACTGAGGCGAACCGTAATGCTCTGCTTGAAGGTAAACAGCCTGCCCTTGGTCGTCCAATGTTACTAGGAATTACGAAAGCATCACTTGAGACGGATTCCTTCTTATCCGCTGCATCCTTCCAAGAAACTACCCGTGTTCTGACAGATGCTGCTATTAAAGGTAAAACGGATGAGTTGTTAGGTTTGAAAGAAAACGTCATTATTGGAAAATTAGTACCTGCTGGTACTGGGATGCAACGTTACCGAAAAGCTACTGCAGTAATTGATGAAGAAGATGTAGTAACAACAGCAGAGTAAACACAATTACAATCTGCTAAATAGTTACAATATACGCCGGCGTTCGCCGCCAGCGTATATTGTACATAAAAAAAGCTGATTTTTTATCTTTTATTGTTGACATCAAAATTCTCAGATGATAATATATTCAAGGTGATCCTACATTAACCTGTTACTTTGGAGGATTAATAAATTGTCTTATGAAAAAGTGGCGCAGGCTAAAGATGTCGTTATAGGGACAAAGCAAACAGTAAAAGCACTAAAAGCGGGTCAAGTTCAAGAAGTATTTGTAGCTTTGGATGCAGATCCGAGAATTACAAATACCATTATTCACGCAGCCCAGGAGATGGGTACGCCTATTACTAATGTGGACTCAATGAAAAATTTGGGGAAAGCGTGTGGAATAGATGTAGGTGCAGCAACTGTTGCAATTCTTAATTAAAGGTGTTTTTGCAGTTATCACCTGCAAAAACTTGTTTTTTGCTTTAAAAAGAACCACCTGGATGTGTGGGCTTATAAAAAATGAAGGGAGGAAAAATCATGCCTACAATTAACCAATTAGTACGTAAACGCAGACAATCAAAAGTAACAACTTCTGACTCTCCTGCACTTAACAAAGGTTATAACAGCTTCAAAAAGGCTAACACTAATGTTTCATCACCACAAAAGCGCGGTGTATGTACTCGTGTTGGAACAATGACTCCGAAAAAGCCAAACTCAGCATTGCGTAAATATGCTCGTGTTCGTTTGACAAACGGAATTGAGGTAACAGCTTATATTCCTGGTATTGGTCATAATCTTCAAGAACACAGTGTTGTTTTGATTCGTGGAGGTCGTGTGAAAGACTTACCGGGTGTACGTTACCATATTGTTCGTGGAGCACTAGATACAGCAGGTGTTGAAAACCGTGCTCAAAGCCGTTCAAAATACGGTACTAAGCGTCCAAAAGCTAAAAAATAATAGTAGTATTGTTCGATAAAATGAAAGTTATAAATTGAAAGGAGGAACCAAAATGCCACGTAAAGGACCTGTAGCTAAAAGAGATGTTCTACCAGATCCGATTTACAATTCAAAGCTTGTTACACGCCTAGTTAACAAGATCATGATTGATGGTAAAAGAGGTAAGGCGCAGACTATTCTATATTCTGCATTTGATATTATTAAAGAACGTACAGGTAAAGATCCGATGGAAGTATTTGATCAAGCCTTGAAAAATATTATGCCAGTATTAGAAGTTAGAGCGCGCCGTGTTGGTGGTGCTAACTATCAAGTACCGGTTGAAGTACGTCCAGAACGTCGCTCCACTCTTGGATTGCGTTGGTTAGTAAACTATTCGCGTCTTCGCGGTGAAAAAACGATGGAAGAGCGTTTAGCGTATGAAATTATGGATGCAGCTAATAATACTGGAGCATCTGTTAAAAAGCGTGAAGACACTCATAAAATGGCAGAAGCTAACAAAGCATTTGCTCATTACCGCTGGTAGAATTCAAATCCATAAATATATTCGATTACTCATTCCGGAAAGGAGAGTTATAATATGCCTAGAGATTTCTCCTTAGAAAAAACACGTAATATCGGTATCATGGCACACATCGATGCCGGTAAAACAACAACAACTGAGCGTATTCTTTACTATACAGGGCGTATCCATAAAATTGGTGAAACTCATGAGGGTGCTTCACAAATGGACTGGATGGAGCAAGAACAAGAGCGTGGTATCACTATCACTTCTGCTGCTACAACTGCACAGTGGGATGGCCACCGTGTTAACATCATTGACACTCCTGGACACGTAGACTTCACAGTTGAAGTTGAACGTTCACTGCGTGTTCTTGATGGTGCTGTAACAGTTCTTGATGCTCAATCAGGTGTTGAACCACAAACTGAAACAGTTTGGCGCCAAGCAACAACATATGGAGTTCCACGTATTGTTTTTGTTAACAAAATGGATAAAATCGGAGCAGATTTTATATATTCTGTTGGCACACTACGTGAACGCCTACAAGCGAATGCTCATCCAATTCAACTTCCTATCGGGGCTGAAGATACATTTAAAGGGATGGTTGACCTTGTAGAGATGAAGGCGTGGTTCTATGAAAGTGATGATCCACAGGATCCTGTAGAAGGAAGCATTCCTGAAGACTTACAAGACCAAGCAGAAGAGCTTCGTACAAGTTTGATTGAAGCAGTTGCTGACCTCGATGAAAACTTGATGGAGAAATACCTTGAAGGTGAAGAAATCTCCGTTGAAGAATTGAAAGCTGCAATTCGTAAGGCTACATTAAGAGTAGAATTCTACCCAGTACTTTGCGGAACAGCCTTTAAAAACAAAGGGGTTCAAAAGGTTCTAGATGCAGTTGTTGCTTATTTGCCGGCACCAACTGATATCGAGTCAATTAAAGGAATTGTCCCTGATACAGAAGAAGAAATCGCTCGTCATGCAGATGACAGCGAGCCATTCTCTGCTCTTGCATTTAAAGTAATGACTGACCCTTATGTTGGTCGTCTAACGTTCTTCCGTGTATATTCTGGTACATTGAACTCAGGTTCGTATGTCCAAAACTCTACAAAGGGAAAACGCGAACGTGTAGGTCGTATCCTTCAAATGCATGCGAACCACAGAGAAGAAATTTCTACAGTTTATAGTGGTGACATTGCTGCAGCTGTAGGTTTGAAAGATACTAGCACAGGAGATACTCTATGTGATGAAAAGGAACTTGTTATCCTTGAGTCTATGGAATTCCCTGAGCCAGTTATTTCTGTTGCTGTTGAACCGAAATCAAAAGCTGACCAAGATAAAATGGGTATGGCGCTTGCGAAATTACAAGAAGAAGATCCTACTTTCCGTGCTGAAACAAACCCGGAAACAGGCCAAGTTGTTATCTCAGGTATGGGTGAACTTCACTTGGACGTTCTTGTTGACCGCATGAAGCGTGAATTTAAAGTTGAAGCTAATGTTGGTGCACCGCAAGTTTCATATCGTGAAACATTCCGTGAAACAGCAGAAGTTGAAGGTAAATTCGTTCGCCAATCCGGTGGTCGTGGTCAGTTCGGACATGTTTGGATCGAATTCTCTCCAAATGAAGAAGGTAAAGGTTTCGAATTTCAAAATGCTATTGTTGGTGGGGTTGTTCCACGAGAATATATCCCAGCAGTTCAAGCAGGTCTCGAAGATTCAATGCAAAATGGTATAATTGCTGGATATCCATTGATCGATGTGAAAGCAAAACTATTTGACGGATCTTATCATGATGTAGACTCTAGTGAAATGGCATTTAAAATTGCAGCTTCATTAGCATTGAAAAATGCAGCTAAAAAGTGTAATCCAGTTCTACTTGAACCGCTTATGAGAGTAGAAGTAGTTATTCCTGAAGAATATCTTGGCGATATTATGGGGGATATTACATCTCGTCGTGGTAGAGTAGAAGGAATGGAAGCTCGTGGTAATGCGCAAGTAGTTAAAGCGTTTGTACCGCTTGCTGAAATGTTTGGATACGCAACGTCACTTCGTTCCAACACTCAAGGACGTGGGGTTTATACTATGTTCTTTGATCATTATGAAGAAGTGCCTAAATCTATCGCTGAAGAAATTGTCAAAAAAAATAGCGGCGAATGATTGATTTTATAAACTGAATCAAGTATAACTACTAGTAGATATGCAAAGTATCGCTTTAAAACTACTATGTTTTAAAGCGATACTCATACTTATATTTTTTTATATTTAAAGGAGGATTCCCAAATGGGTAAGGCTAAATTTGATCGTTCTAAAGCACATGCTAATATCGGTACAATTGGTCACGTTGACCACGGTAAAACAACTCTTACTGCTGCTATTACAACTGTTATGGCTAAGCGTGGCGGTGCAGAAGCTAAAGGTTATGATATGATTGACAACGCTCCTGAAGAGCGTGAGCGTGGAATTACAATCTCTACTTCCCACGTAGAATACGAAACTGACACACGTCACTATGCACACGTTGACTGCCCAGGACACGCTGACTATGTTAAAAACATGATCACTGGTGCTGCGCAAATGGACGGAGCTATCCTTGTTGTATCTGCTGCTGATGGTCCAATGCCACAAACACGTGAGCATATCCTACTTTCTCGTAACGTAGGTGTTCCATACATCGTTGTTTTCATGAACAAATGTGACATGGTTGATGATGAAGAATTACTAGAACTAGTAGAAATGGAAATCCGTGATCTACTATCTGAATATGATTTCCCTGGTGACGATATTCCAGTTATCAAAGGTTCTGCTCTTAAAGCTCTTGAAGGCGTAGAAGAGTGGGAAGCTAAAATTGATGAGTTAATGGCTGCAGTTGACGAATATATTCCAACTCCAGAACGTGACACTGACAAACCATTCATGATGCCAGTTGAGGACGTGTTCTCTATCACTGGTCGTGGAACAGTTGCTACTGGACGTGTTGAGCGTGGACAAGTTAAAGTTGGTGATGTTGTAGAAATCATCGGACTTGCTGAAGAAGCTGCTCAAACAACTGTAACTGGTGTTGAAATGTTCCGTAAGCTTCTTGATTATGCTGAAGCTGGTGACAACATTGGTGCATTGCTACGTGGGGTTGCTCGTGAAGACATCCAACGTGGTCAAGTACTTGCTAAGCCTGGTACAATTACACCACACACAAACTTTAAAGCTGAAGTTTATGTTCTATCTAAAGAAGAAGGTGGACGTCATACTCCATTCTTCACTAACTATCGTCCACAATTCTATTTCCGTACAACTGATGTAACTGGAATCGTTCATCTTCCAGAAGGTACAGAAATGGTTATGCCTGGTGATAACATTGAAATGACAGTAGAACTTATTTCTCCAATCGCGATTGAAGAAGGTACTCGCTTCTCAATTCGTGAAGGTGGACGTACAGTTGGATCTGGTGTTGTTTCAACTATTCAAAAGTAATAACAACAATGAAAAGAGCAAATGAATATTATTCATTTGCTCTTTATTTTTTCTCCGAAAGCAAAACTAATATTTCCATAATTTTTCTTCTGTTAAGCTTCTTGAGATCACTTGATTCCCAAAGAAAAAATTAGTATACTTTGAAAGTCAGAAAAAATGATGGAAACACAAATATATTGTTGCATCTAGTACTATATTTCTGTATAATGAATAACGTTGGTCTTTGACTGCGATGATGCAGAAGGTTGCTGACACACCCGGCCGCATTGCCATGGCGAGTGTGAGCAGGAAATTTTTGCAGAGTATGTCTATTTTAAAAATAGGCGAAAAGGAGGGAAAATAATGGCAAAACAAAAAATCCGAATCAGATTGAAGGCTTATGATCATAGAATTCTAGATCAATCAGCTGAAAAAATTGTGGAAACTGCAAAACGTTCTGGTGCAAATGTCTCAGGGCCGATTCCATTGCCAACTGAGAAATCTGTTTATACAATCCTTCGTGCGGTGCACAAATATAAGGATTCCCGTGAACAATTCGAAATGCGTACTCATAAACGTCTGATCGACATTATCAATCCTACACCACAAACTGTAGATTCACTTATGAGATTGGATCTTCCATCTGGTGTTGACATTGAAATCAAATTATAATAAATAATTACACATATAATCAGGAGGTGTGACTTATGACCAAAGGAATCTTGGGTAGAAAAATTGGTATGACGCAGGTTTTTGCTGAAAATGGTGAATTGATCCCTGTAACTGTCATTGAAGCTGCCCCTAATATCGTTCTTCAAAAGAAGACAATTGAAACAGACGGATACGAAGCAGTGCAATTGGGATTTGAAGACAAGCGTGAAAAGCTTGCAAACAAGCCGGAAAAAGGCCATGTAGCTAAAGCAAATGCTGCACCTAAGCGCTTCATACGTGAATTCACTGGTGTAAACATTGGTGAATACGAAGTTGGTCAAGAAGTCAAAGTTGATATTTTTGGAGAAGGCGATTTGGTAGATGTATCTGGTATTTCCAAAGGGAAAGGATTCCAGGGTGTTATCAAACGTCACGGACAATCTCGCGGACCTATGTCTCACGGTTCTCGTTATCATCGTAGACCGGGATCAATGGGAGCAGTTGACCCTGCACGCGTATTTAAACAAAAAGCATTACCAGGACGTACAGGTGGAGAAAGAATCACTGTCCAAAACTTGTCTATCGTTAAGGTAGATGCAGAACGTAATCTTATTTTGGTAAAAGGAAATGTTCCTGGACCGAAAAAAGCATTACTTGAAATTAAAACTGGAATTAAAGTGAAATAAAGATAATAGAAGAAAGGAGGAAATAGAATGCCGAAAGTAGCATTGTATAATCAGGCAGGTTCTCAAGTTGGTGATATCGAACTTAATGAATCTGTATTTGGTATTGAACCAAATAAGCATGTATTATTTGAAGCAGTAGTTATGCAAAGAGCTTCTTTAAGACAAGGAACCTCAAAAGTTAAAACTCGTTCGGAAGTTCGCGGTGGTGGTCGTAAACCATGGCGTCAAAAAGGAACTGGTCGTGCTCGTCAAGGCTCTATTCGTTCCCCACAATGGCGTGGCGGTGGTACGGTGTTTGGACCGGTACCAAGAAGCTACAGCTATAAACTTCCTAAGAAAGTACGTCGTCTAGCCCTTTTGTCGGCTTTATCCACGAAAGTACTTGAAGAAAACATTCTAGTATTAGACAAACTTTCTTTTGAAGCACCAAAAACAAAAGAATTTGTTAATGTACTATCTAATCTTCCAGTAGGAAAGAAAGCTCTAATTGTTACAGATGTACTAGATACTAATATTGCATTATCTGGTAGAAACATCCCTGGAGTAACAGTTATCGAGGCTTCTAATCTGAATGTGTTAGATCTTGTTGGTCATGACACACTAGTTTTAACGAAAGCCGCAGTTGAAAAAGTAGAGGAGGTGCTTGGTTAATGGATGCACGTGACGTTATTAAGCGCCCCGTTATCACAGAACGTTCCATGGAACAGACGGCTGAAAAGAAATATACTTTTGAAGTTGATGTCAGAGCGAATAAAACACAAATTAAAGATGCTATTGAAGTTATCTTTGGTGTGAAAGTAGCGAAAGTAAATGTCATGAACTACAAAGGTAAATTCAAACGCATGGGCCGTTTTGGTGGATACACAAACAAGCGCCGAAAAGCTGTTATCACTCTAACCCAAGATAGTAATGAAATTGAATTCTTTGAAGTGTAAAGCAAGTAAAAAATAAGCTATAGAGGAGGGAAAAACATGGCGATCAAAAAATATAAACCTACCTCAAACGGACGTCGTAATATGACTGCATTGGATTTCTCGGAAATCACTACGGATAAACCGGAAAAAACATTGCTAGAGCCACTTAATAGAAAAGGCGGCCGTAATAATCAAGGTAGAACTACTGTTCGTCATCGCGGCGGTGGTCATAAGCGTCAATACCGTATTATTGACTTCAAACGCAATAAAGATGGTATACCAGGACGCGTTGCTACAATTGAATATGATCCAAACCGTTCCGCAAACATTGCTTTAATCCATTATCATGACGGTGAGAAGCGCTACATCTTGGCGCCTAAAAACCTAAAAGTTGGTATGGAAATTATGTCTGGACCAGAAGCGGATATTAAAGTCGGAAATGCTCTTCCACTTGCTAATATTCCTGTTGGTACTGTAGTACACAACATCGAATTGAAACCTGGTAAAGGTGGACAATTGGTACGTTCTGCAGGGACTTCTGCACAAGTATTAGGTAAAGAAGGAACTAAATACGTATTAGTTCGTCTAAATTCTGGTGAAGTTCGTATGATTCTTGCTACATGCCGTGCTTCAATTGGTCAAGTCGGAAACGAACAACATGAATTAGTTAACATAGGTAAAGCAGGTCGTTCACGCTGGTTGGGCAAACGTCCACATGTTCGTGGATCTGTTATGAACCCGAATGATCACCCACACGGTGGTGGTGAAGGCCGTACTCCAATTGGACGTAAGTCTCCAGTTACACCATGGGGTAAACCGACACTTGGTTACAAAACGCGTAAGAAAAACCATAACACGGACAAATTCATTGTACGTCGTCGTAAAAAATAACGAGATTGACCTACGGTTCAACGTTAGGGCCGTAGCGCAATCACGAAGGGAGGTTCAAACATGGGTCGCAGCCTGAAAAAAGGGCCTTTTGCCGATGAACATTTATTGAAAAAGGTTGAAAACATGAACGAAAGTGAAAAGAAACAAGTCATTAAGACATGGTCACGCCGTTCCACAATTTTCCCAAGCTTTATTGGAAATACCATTGCAGTCTACGATGGACGTAAACATGTACCTGTTTATATTAGCGAAGACATGGTAGGCCATAAACTAGGTGAATTCGCGCCGTCACGGACTTACAAAGGCCATGCCGGAGACGATAAAAAAACTAAACGCTAATGAGAGGAGGGCATCCTGATGCAAGCAAAAGCTGTTGCTAGAACAGTCCGAATTGCTCCTCGTAAAGTACGTCTTGTCGTTGATCTTATTCGAGGAAAGCAAGTAGGAGAAGCAGTCTCTATTCTTAAATTAACACCAAAAGCTGCCTCTCCAGTCGTGGAAAAATTGTTGAAATCTGCTATTGCCAACGCAGAACATAATTATGATATGGATATCAACAATTTACTTGTATCGCAAGCATTTGTTGACGAAGGTCCAACAATGAAGCGATTCCGTCCACGTGCACAAGGCCGTGCGACTCAAATCAACAAACGCACAAGTCATATTACGATTGTGCTATCTGAAAAGAAGGAGGGATAATACGTGGGTCAAAAAGTAAATCCAATCGGTATGCGTATCGGTGTTATTCGTGACTGGGAGTCAAAATGGTACGCTGAAAAAGATTATGCAACATTGTTGCATGAGGATATTAAAGTTCGTGAATATATTACAAAACATTTGTCCGACGCTTCTGTATCACGTGTAGAAATCGAACGTGCTGCTAATCGCGTTAACATCACGATCCACACTGCCAAGCCTGGCATGGTTATCGGTAAAGGTGGTAGTGAAGTTGAAGCATTAAGAAAAGCATTGAACGAATTAACTAATAAACGAGTTCACATCAATATTATTGAAATTAAAAAAGCAGATATGGATGCGAAGCTTGTTGCTGAAAATATTGCACGTCAATTGGAAAACCGTGTATCTTTCCGTCGTGCACAAAAACAAGCAATCCAACGCACAATGAGAGCTGGAGCTCAAGGTATTAGAACGATGGTATCTGGTCGTCTAGGCGGAGCTGATATTGCTCGTTCAGAACATTATAGCGAAGGAACTGTTCCACTTCATACACTTCGTGCTGATATAGATTATGCTCACGCTGAAGCTGATACAACGTACGGAAAACTCGGTGTTAAAGTATGGATTTATCGTGGAGAAATCCTTCCAGAAAAGAAAAAGTCTGCGGAAGGAGGAAAATAATTATGTTAATGCCTAAACGTGTTAAATATCGTCGTGAACATCGTGGTAAAATGCGTGGTCGTGCAAAAGGCGGTACAACAGTATCTTTCGGTGATTACGGCTTACAAGCTGTAGAAGCATCTTGGATTACAAGCCGTCAAATCGAGGCTGCTCGTATTGCTATGACTCGTTACATGAAACGTGGCGGTAAAGTTTGGATCAAAATTTTCCCTCATAAGCCTTATACTGCAAAACCTCTAGAAGTTCGGATGGGTTCCGGTAAAGGGGCTCCTGAAGGATGGGTAGCTGTAGTGAAGCCTGGTAAGATTATGTTTGAAATTGCGGGAGTATCTGAGGAAGTTGCACGAGAAGCTCTTCGTCTTGCAGCACACAAACTCCCAATTAAATGTAAATTTGTAAAACGAGAAGAAATTGGTGGTGAACGAAATGAAGGCTAAAGATATCCGTGATCTAACCACTGCCGAAATTGAACAAAACGTAAAATCGCTGAAGGAAGAATTATTTAACCTTCGCTTCCAATTAGCTACAGGGCAACTTGAAAATACAGCCCGCCTTCGCGAAGTTCGCAAATCCATCGCTCGCATGAAAACTGTGATTCGTGAAAGAGAACTTGAAGTTAATAACGGATAATCGGAAAAGGAGGTTAGCGTAAATGAGTGAACGCAATCAGCGTAAAGTTTATACAGGCCGTGTGGTTTCTGACAAAATGGATAAAACCATTACTGTCATGGTTGAGACATACAAGAAGCATTCATTGTATGGCAAACGTGTGAAATACTCTAAAAAATTCAAAGCACATGACGAACTTAACGAAGCCAAAATCGGTGACGTTGTTCGTATTATGGAAACACGACCATTATCATCCACTAAACGCTTCCGTTTAGTAGAAGTCGTTGAAAAGGCAGTAATCATTTAACGATAAGATTCGGATACAGGTTTTCCGAAGGGAGGTAAATTAGATGATCCAACAAGAATCAAGATTGAAAGTTGCTGACAACTCTGGTGCCCGTGAAGTACTAGCGATTAAAGTATTGGGTGGCTCAGGACGTAAAACTGCTAATATCGGTGATGTAATTGTCTGTGCAGTCAAAAACGCAACACCAGGTGGCGTTGTCAAAAAAGGCGAGGTTGTAAAAGCTGTTATCGTACGCACAAAAAGCGGCGCACGTCGTCCAGATGGTTCTTACATTAAATTTGACGAAAATGCTTGTGTCATTATTCGTGATGACAAAGCTCCTCGTGGTACACGTATTTTCGGACCTGTTGCCCGCGAGCTTCGTGACAAAAATTTCATGAAAATCGTCTCTCTGGCCCCAGAGGTTCTATAATTTATTCGTGATTTGCTCACTCAAGGAGGTGCGATTCAATGCATGTAAAAACAGGTGATAAAGTAATGGTTATCACAGGGAAAGATAAAGGAAAAACTGGTACCGTATTGGCTGCCTTCCCTAAAAAAGGCCGTGTACTTGTTGAGGGAGTCAATATTGTAAAAAAACATTCCAAACCTTCCCAAGATAATCCACAAGGTGGAATTATTAATAGAGAAGCTGCCATTCACGCTTCTAATGTAATGGTTATTGATCCTAAAACAAATGAACCAACTAGAATTGGTTATAAAAAAGTTCTTGTTAAGACAAAAGATGGCGCAGAAAAAATGAAAAGTGTGCGCGTGTCTAAAAAATCCGGTGAAATCCTAGATAAAGTAAAAACTGTTTAGATGAAGGGAGGTACACGAAATGAACCGCCTACAGGAAAAATTTAAAAATGAAGTTACACCTGCTCTTATGAGTAAGTTCAACTATAAATCTGTGATGGAAGTACCAAAAATTGAAAAAATCGTTGTCAACATGGGTGTTGGTGACGCTGTTCAAAACGCAAAGGTTCTTGATAATGCAGTTGAAGAATTAAGCTTAATTACTGGACAAAAGCCAGTTGTTACAAAAGCAAAAAATTCGATTGCTGGATTCCGCTTACGTGAAGGTATGCCAATCGGTGCAAAAGTAACTCTCCGTGGTGAACGTATGTATGAATTCTTCGATAAATTAGTATCCGTATCACTTCCACGTGTACGTGACTTCCGAGGAATTTCTAAAAAGGCGTTTGATGGCCGAGGAAACTATACTCTTGGTATTAAAGAACAGCTTATCTTCCCTGAAATTGATTATGATAAAGTGAACAAAGTTCGCGGCATGGACATTGTTATTGTTACGACTGCAAACACAGATGAAGAAGCACGTGAATTATTGACTGCATTTGGAATGCCGTTCCAAAAGTAATCGCTAAATAAGGGAGGCGAAAACGTGGCTAAGAAATCAATGATCGTTAAGCAGAAACGTACTCCAAAGTTTAAAGTGCAAGAGTATACTCGTTGCGAAAGATGTGGTCGTCCACATTCCGTTATTCGCAAATTTAAACTTTGCCGTATTTGTTTCCGCGAACTCGCATACAAGGGTCAAATTCCTGGCGTGAAAAAAGCCAGCTGGTAAGACCGAATCTGGGAAGGAGGTAAATTTAAATGGTTATGACTGATCCAATTGCAGACTTGCTTACTCGTATCCGTAACGCGAATATGGTACGACATGATAAATTAGAAGTTCCTGCTTCAAACATTAAAAAGGCAGTTGCTGAAATCCTTAAGCGTGAAGGTTTCGTTCGTGATGTTGAATATATCGAAGATAACAAACAAGGTATTATTCGTATTTTCTTGAAATACGGATCTAACAACGAACGGGTCATCACAGGGCTTAAGCGTATTAGTAAGCCTGGACTACGTGTATATGCAAATGCAAATGATGTTCCAAAAGTACTTAATGGCCTTGGTATTGCGATTGTTTCTACTTCTCAAGGCGTATTAACGGATAAAGAAGCAAGAGCCAAGCAAATTGGCGGAGAAGTACTAGCATACGTTTGGTAATATTCTTCTAAGAACGGAGGTGCGACATTTATGTCTCGTATTGGGAAAAAACCAATTGAAATCCCTGCGGGTGTTACAGTAGCAATGGACGGACACACTGTTACTGTAAAAGGCCCTAAAGGCGAATTAACAAATACATTCAATTCAGATATGGCCATTAACATTGAAGAAAATGTAATTCTTGTTACTCGTCCATCTGATTCTAAAGAACATCGTTCTCTTCATGGAACGACTCGTTCATTAATTGCAAATATGGTTGAAGGTGTATCTAAAGGATTTGAAAAGTCTCTAGAGCTAGTTGGGGTTGGATACCGTGCTCAAAAACAAGGTAATAAACTTGTATTGAACGTAGGTTACTCTCACCCTGTTGAGTTCGAACCTGAAGATGGCACAGAAATTGAAGTCCCTAGCAATACAAAGATCATTGTTAAAGGATTTAATAAAGAGAATGTTGGTGCGTTAGCATCTAATATTCGTGCGGTTCGTCCACCTGAACCTTATAAAGGCAAAGGAATTCGTTATGAAGGTGAAATGGTTCGCCGTAAAGAGGGTAAAACAGGTAAATAATGCCGCTTAGGCTACTCGAAAGGAGTGAATCGTGTTGATCACAAAACAGGATAAAAACAAAGTGCGCAAAAAGAGACACGCTCGTGTTAGATCAAAATTAAGCGGAACTACAATTCGTCCACGTTTAAATGTGTATCGTTCCAACAAAAACATCTATGCTCAATTAATTGATGACGAAAAGGGTGTAACAATCGTTAGTGCATCAACTATTGATAAAGAGCTAGGAATTTCATCTGCTGGCAACGTAGAAGCAGCTAAGAAAGTTGGAGAATTAGTTGCAAAGCGTGCAATTGAAAAAGGCTATAAGTCTGTTGTATTTGACCGCGGCGGATATTTATATCACGGACGTATCAAAGCACTTGCAGATTCAGCACGTGAAAGTGGACTTGAATTTTAATCGATAAAGGAGGGACAAAATAGATGCGTCAATTCGATGCGAATAAACTCGAACTAGAAGAACGTGTTGTTACCGTTAATCGTGTAGCAAAAGTTGTAAAAGGTGGTCGTCGTTTTCGCTTTACTGCGCTAGTCGTAGTCGGAGATAAGAACGGTCATGTTGGTTTCGGAACTGGAAAGGCTCAGGAAGTACCTGATGCAATTCGTAAAGCAGTTGAAGATGCTAAGAAAAATATGATTGAGGTACCAATTGTTGGAACAACTATTCCACATGAAATCATTGGGCGTTTTGGCGGAGGACAAATCTTGTTGAAACCTGCCAGTGAAGGTGCTGGAGTTATTGCAGGCGGTTCTGTACGTGCGATCCTCGAACTTGCAGGAATTGCTGACATTACATCCAAATCACTAGGTTCAAGCACACCAATTAACATGGTTCGTGCTACAATGGAAGGCATTAAAAATTTAAAGCGTGCTGAGGACGTAGCGAAATTACGTAATAAAACAGTAGAAGAACTGTTAGGTTAAGGAGGGGATCAATGATGGCAAATAAATTGGCAATTACCCTCACTCGTAGCTTAATTGGCCGTACAGAAGGCCAACGTGAAACTGTCAAAGCACTGGGACTGCGTAAATTGCATCAAACTGTTGAACATGACGACAATGAGTCCATTCGCGGAATGATCAATAAAGTATCCCATCTAGTTACTGTTAAAGAACAGTAATCCAAATCGAAGATTAAGGAGGTGCCAACTATGAAACTTCATGAGTTAAAACCTGCTGAGGGTTCCCGTAAAACACGCAACCGCGTTGGCCGTGGAATTGGCTCAGGGAATGGTAAGACTTCCGGAAGAGGCCAAAAAGGGCAAAATTCGCGTTCAGGTGGCGGAGTACGCCTTGGATTTGAGGGAGGCCAAACTCCTTTGTTCCAACGTTTACCTAAACGTGGGTTTACTAACATACATCGTAAAGAGTTTGCAGTTGTGAATCTTGATGCGCTAAATCGTTTTGAAGATGGTACGGAAGTTACTCCGGAACTCTTGATCGAAACAGGCGTAGTTCGCAATGCAAAGTCAGGTATTAAAATTCTTGCTAAAGGCAACATCGAGAAAAAGCTCACTGTGAAGGCGAATAAATTTTCCTCTGCTGCCAAAGAGGCAATTGAAGCTTGTGGCGGTAAAACCGAGGTGATTTAATGTTCCGGACAATCTCCAACCTATTGCGTGTCGGTGATATTAGAAGAAAGATATTATTCACCCTATTAATGTTAGTGGTTTTTCGATTGGGTGCTTTTATACCTGTTCCCGGAGTCGACCCAGAAGTCTTGAAATTTCAGGATCAGGCAAGCTTGTTTGGATTTATGAATATATTTGGTGGTGGGGCTCTTCAAAACTTCTCCATATTTGCTATGGGAATTATGCCGTATATTACGGCCTCCATCATTGTCCAACTATTACAGATGGACGTTGTACCAAAATTTACTGAATGGTCCAAGCAAGGTGAAGTAGGTCGTCGAAAGCTTGCTCAATTTACACGTTACTTTACTATTGTACTTGCTTTAATCCAAGCCTTTGGAATGTCCTTTGGTTTTAACAGAATGACTGGTTTACAGCTCATCAAAAACCCAAGTTTCGGTACTTATGTTACGATTGCGGTTGTACTAACTGCCGGAACGGCATTTTTAATGTGGCTTGGTGAAGAAATTACATCTAAAGGTGTAGGTAATGGAATATCCATCATCATTTTCGCTGGGATCGTAGCTGCAATTCCTACAGGAGTTAATCAGCTTTATGCTCAACAATTTGAGAATGCTGGAGAGCAATTATTCTTGCGAATCATTGTTTTATTACTCATTGCGCTTGTAATTGTTGCTATTATTGTTGGTGTTGTATTTGTACAACAAGCTTTACGCAAAATTCCAGTTCAATATGCTAAAAGGGTGGACGGACGTAGTCCGGTTGGGGGCCAGAATACTCACTTGCCGCTGAAGGTAAATGCTGCCGGTGTTATTCCGGTCATTTTCGCCAGCGCATTTATGGTGACGCCACAAACGATTGCTTCCTTCTTCTCATCTGGCAAAACAGCCAGTACCATTCAATACTTTTTTGATCATACAAAGCCAATTGGTATGACTATTTTCGTGGCACTTATCATTGCATTTACGTATTTCTATGCATTTGTTCAGGTTAACCCTGAGCAAGTAGCTGAGAATTTAAAAAAGCAAGGCGGTTATATCCCGGGAATTCGTCCAGGAAAAAACACTCAAGATTATTTAATGAGAGTGTTATATCGATTAACTTTTGTTGGCTCGATATTCCTCGCATTAGTTTCCGTATTACCTGTCTTCTTTATTAAATTTGCAGGATTGCCACAGTCCGTTCAAATTGGCGGTACTAGTCTTTTAATTGTAGTGGGAGTTGCGCTAGAAACAATGAAACAATTGGAAGCCCAGCTGGTGAAGCGACACTATAAAGGCTTCATTAAATAATCAAAATGGTTTTAGGAACAAGCTATTATTGTTCCTGATCCCATTTAGATGCTCGGGAGCGATGAAAGGTGAACTTAGTTTTAATGGGCCTACCCGGTGCTGGAAAAGGCACTCAGGCTGAAAAGATTGTGGAAGAGTATAAAATACCTCATATTTCGACAGGGGATATGTTTCGTGCAGCTATGAGTGATGGAACAGAACTTGGGTTGAAAGCTAAATCCTTTATGGATAAAGGTGAACTTGTTCCTGATGAAGTAACAATCGGTATTGTCCGTGAACGTCTTGCCAAGCAAGATTGTGAAAAGGGATTTTTATTAGATGGTTTTCCGAGAACAGTAGCCCAAGCAGAAGCTCTTGAAAATATACTCGCCGAAATTGAAAAAAAGATTGATTATGTGATCAATATTGATGTTGATCAAAGTGTATTGATGGAACGTCTAACTGGTCGACGTATCTGTAAAAAGTGCGGTTCCACATATCATCTTGTTTTTAATCCACCATCTGAAGAAGGTATTTGTGATCGGTGTGGAGGCGAATTGTACCAACGCCCAGATGACAATAAAGAAACAGTTAAAAACCGTCTTGACGTTAACATAAAGCAAACAAAACCACTTCTTGATTTTTATGAATCAAAAGGGTACTTGAAAAATATCAATGGTCAGCAGGCGATTGAACAAGTATTTTTAGATATTGATTCATTACTAAAAGGTTTGGTATAATGATTATTTGCAAAACACCCCGTGAAATAGAAATTATGCGGGATGCTGGAAAAATCGTGGCTTTGACCCATCAAGAACTTAAGAAACATATACAACCAGGAATTACGACAAAAGAATTGGATTCCATAGCTGAAAAGTTTATTCGACAACATGATGCATATCCTTCTTTTAAAGGCTATAACGGGTTCGCTGGAAGTATTTGCGCTTCTGTAAATGAAGAGCTTGTACATGGCATACCTGGGAAACGGGTTTTGAAAGCAGGAGACATTATTAGTCTCGACATTGGTGCTCAGTATAATGGTTATCATGGCGATTCAGCATGGACTTATGCGGTCGGAGAAATTGATGATGAGACTCAAACACTTCTCGATGTCACGGAAAAGTCCCTTTATCTTGGTCTCGATCAGGCTAAACCAGATATGCGTCTTTCAAACATTTCCCATGCGATTCAACAATATGTCGAATCAAAAGGTTTTTCCATTGTTCGTGAATATGTTGGCCATGGTATTGGCCAAGATTTACATGAAGACCCACAAGTTCCACATTACGGACCACCGAATAAAGGACCTCGTTTAAAGCCTGGTATGGTTATTTGTGTGGAGCCGATGGTTAATGCGGGAAGCCGTTATGTAAAAACCTTACAAGATAATTGGACGGTTGTTACGCTCGATGGTAAAATGTGTGCACATTTCGAACATACCATTGCAATAACAGAAACTGGGTACGAGATTTTAACTAAACTTTAAGCGTAGGTGATCTTGTTGAATGATTCTGATTCGACTCCCCGAATAGGTCAAATCGTGCTTATTAACAAGGGACGAGACACAGGACAATTCGCGATTATCATTAAGCATGTTGATGATAGGTTTGTTCTTATTGCGGATGGCGATAAACGAAAATTCGACAGTCCCAAAAAGAAGAATATCCAACATCTTACACTTTATAACTTCGTTTCTACAGAAGTTCGAAACAGTTTAACAGAAATAGGTAGAGTCACTAATGGGAAATTAAGATGGGCACTAGCCAAATTTGTTGAAGAATGTCTGGATGTTTTAGAGAAGGGAGCCGGATTTGATGGCAAAAGAAGATGTAATTGAAGTCGAAGGTACAGTTGTTGATACATTACCAAATGCAATGTTTAAAGTAGAATTGGAAAATGGTCATACAGTGCTAGCTCATGTCTCAGGGAAAATTCGCATGAATTATATTCGTATTCTTCCTGGTGATAAAGTAACTGTGGAGCTTTCCCCTTATGATTTAACTCGCGGAAGAATCACATATCGCTTTAAATAAATTATGCACTCCGGACTATTAAGGAGGTTATACAAAATGAAAGTACGGCCATCAGTAAAGCCAATCTGCGAAAAGTGCAAAGTTATTCGTAGAAAAGGCAAAGTTATGGTAATTTGTGAAAACCCAAAACATAAACAAAAACAAGGATAATAAGGAGGTGCACGTATAAAATGGCACGTATTGCTGGTGTAGACATTCCACGTGAAAAACGTGTAGTTATATCATTAACATACATTTACGGAATCGGTAAAAGCACAGCTTCCAAAGTTCTTGCAGAAGCAGGCGTTTCTGAAGACACACGAGTTCGTGATCTAACTGATGATGAGCTTGGGAAAATTCGTGATATTATCGATAAGTTGAAAGTAGAAGGAGATCTTCGTCGTGAAGTTTCTTTAAACGTAAAACGTTTAATGGAAATTGGTTCTTATCGCGGACTCCGTCATCGCCGTGGTCTTCCTGTTCGTGGGCAAAATACGAAAAACAACTCTCGTACACGTAAAGGTCCTCGTAAAACAGTAGCAGGTAAGAAAAAATAGTAGGTAAAGGAGGTAGTAGGTAAAATGGCTCGTAAAACAAAAACGAATACTCGTAAACGTCGTGTGAAAAAGAATATTGAATCCGGTATTGCTCATATCCGTTCTACATTTAACAATACAATTGTTACGATTACGGATGCACAAGGAAATGCGGTATCTTGGTCTTCAGCAGGTGCACTTGGTTTTAAAGGATCACGTAAATCCACTCCATTTGCTGCACAAATGGCTGCAGAAACAGCTGCAAAAACATCGATGGAACATGGTATGAGAACTCTTGAAGTTACAGTAAAAGGTCCTGGTGCTGGACGTGAAGCTGCTATTCGCGCTTTGCAAGCTGCAGGTCTTGAAGTAACAGCAATTAGAGACGTAACTCCAGTTCCACATAACGGATGCCGTCCACCAAAACGTCGTCGTGTTTGATTCTGAATAAATTTTGTATTCCCTGTCTATAATGGGGTAGTATATGAATTTATGTTCGTCATGAATCAATTCTTCATCCAGTTGTTGCACAAGTGGGATTGTAACATGGGGGATTTCGTAAGTAGATTCGAAATTTCGACGTTTTGAAGGAGGGTATATTTGAATGATCGAAATGGAAAAGCCGAAAATTGAAACAATTGAGATCAGTGATGATGCCAAATATGGAAAATTTGTTGTAGAACCACTTGAGCGTGGATATGGTACAACTTTGGGTAACTCCTTGCGTCGTATCTTGCTATCTTCTCTCCCTGGTGCTGCTGTTACATCAATCCAAGTTGAAGGAGTACAACACGAATTTTCAACTATTGAAGGTGTTGTAGAAGATGTTACATCTATCATCCTTAATATTAAAAAACTTGCTATAAAGGTATATTCCGATGAGGAAAAAACTTTAGAGATTGATGCACAAGGAGAAGGGGTAATAAAAGCCTCTGATATTTTGCATGATAGTGATGTAGAAATACTTAACCCAGACTTGCACATTGCGACACTTGGGAAAAATGCAAATTTCCGTTTGCGCATGTCAGCCAAACGCGGTCGTGGTTACACTCCGGCTGATCAAAATAAACGTGATGATCTGCCAATCGGTGTTATTCCAATAGATTCAATCTATACTCCGGTTTCACGTGTAAACTATCAAGTTGAAAATACACGTGTTGGACAGATGACTAACTATGATAAACTAACGCTGGATGTATGGACAGATGGAAGCATCGGTCCGAAGGAAGCTATTTCTTTAGGTGCAAAAATCTTAACAGAGCATTTAAATATTTTTGTAAACCTAACAGATGAAGCTCAAAATGCTGAAATTATGGTTGAAAAAGAAGAAGATCAGAAGGAAAAGGTTCTTGAAATGACTATTGAGGAGCTTGATCTTTCCGTTCGCTCTTATAACTGTTTAAAACGTGCTGGAATCAATACTGTTCAAGAGCTTGCTAATAAGTCTGAAGAAGATATGATGAAAGTCCGAAATCTTGGTAGAAAATCTCTTGAAGAGGTTAAAGCTAAGCTAGATGATCTTGGCCTAGGCCTTCGCAAGGATGACTAACAATAACAGTTGACCAATAATGTGTAAGCTGGTAAATGATTATCAACAAGGGAGGGAAACTGGATGTCATACAGAAAATTAGGACGTACGAGTTCTCAACGTAAAGCACTACTTCGTGATTTAACAACGGATCTAATTATCAGTGAGCGAGTTGAAACAACTGAGGCACGTGCCAAAGAACTTCGTTCGACTGTTGAAAAGATGATCACTCTTGGAAAACGCGGTGATTTACACGCTCGCCGTCAAGCAGCTTCTTATATTCGCAATGAAGTCGCAAATGCTGAAACAAACCAAGATGCTGTACAAAAATTGTTTGCAGAAATTGCGCCTCGTTATGCAGAACGTCAAGGTGGTTATACTCGTATTATGAAACTTGGACCACGTCGTGGCGATGGTGCTCCAATGGTTGTTATTGAATTAGTATAATAGACTTTTGAAAGAAAGGGCGAGGTCGTTAGATCATATCCTAACTTCTTCTCCCTTTTTTGCAAATTTCGCAGTGTATAGCGCAGCTAGCCTAGCAGTCTTTTGGGTTCGCCTATTCTGTCTATGTGACGCTTACAGCGCTTGCACTTTTCGTTGATAGATCAAAGCTAAAAAGAGCGTTACGATAGGCATCGTCTCTTATTATAAGATAAAGTGACCTTCTTTTGTGGGAGCTGCCTTACTATAAGTCTAGCTCTTCCACTTTTGGACACGGTGACCCTGTCTAGCTCGTGCACCTCCTCCTATGAAATCCTAAAAAGGATTGGGAATCTTTTAAAAGATTCCTGGAGAGAGGTGCAGGCTTTTTTTCTATTTTTGGACTTTTTAAATATATATGTTCTAGTCTGTTTCGCCAAAGGGGGAGAAAGGAATGGAAAATGGGAACAAACCCATTATTTCAATTCAGGATGTTTCCTTTAAATACGAAGGGCAAGAAACTTTTGCTTTAGAAAATGTCTCTTTCTCAATATCAAAAGGGGAATGGGTAGCGATAGTTGGCCACAATGGGTCAGGAAAGTCTACTCTTGCCAAAATTTTAAACGGACTACAATTTCCTACTAGTGGAATCGTTACAGTAGGAGATATCCAATTGAGCAAAGAAACGATTTGGGATATCCGCAAAACAGTCGGTATGGTTTTTCAGAACCCTGATAATCAATTTGTCGGAGCAACTGTGCAAGATGATGTGGCTTTTGGTTTGGAGAACCACGGGGTTTTAAATGAAGAAATGAAAGAACGTGTACTTCATGCACTTGAACGTGTGCATATGGCTAATTTTCTTGACCAAGAGCCACATCATCTATCCGGCGGGCAAAAGCAGCGAGTTGCTATTGCTGGGATTATTGCTTTAAGGCCGAAAGTTATTATTTTAGATGAGGCCACCTCTATGCTTGATCCACTGGGACGTGAAGAGGTATTAAACACAGTTCGCGAATTAAACAGTGAACAAGGCTTAACTGTTATTTCGATCACACATGATTTAGAAGAGGCGGCTAAGGCAGATCGAATTATCGTCATGAATAAGGGACATGTTTTTAAAGATGGAACTCCAGATGATATTTTTGAACTAGAAGAAGAGCTAATTAGCCTTGGACTTGATACTCCTTTCCCTATCAAAATGGCGAGTAGTTTACGGAAAAATGGTTTTACGTTACCTAAGAAATCTTTGACCGATGCGGAGTTGTTAGATGAATTATGGACATTACACTTCGGGAAGTAGAATATAGATACCAAGTGAACACCCCATTTGAACACCTTGCCCTTGAAAATGTGAATTTGTCCATTCCTAAGGGGATTTATATGGCATTGATTGGCCATACAGGGTCGGGGAAATCTACCATTCTTCAACATTTGAATGCACTTCTGCAGCCGACCAAGGGGCAAGTAATCATTGGGGATCGCGTAATAGATGCAGAAAAACGGGAAAAAAACTTACGATCTATTCGCCAAAAAGTAGGGATAGTTTTTCAGTTTCCTGAGCATCAATTGTTTGAAGAAACGGTTGAAAAGGATATCTGTTTTGGACCGATGAATTTTGGTGTTTCTGAAGAAGAAGCAAAACAAAGAGCAAAGATTCTCATTACAGAAGTTGGTCTTTCTGAGGATATTCTACAAAAGTCTCCTTTTGATTTATCAGGAGGGCAAATGAGAAGAGTCGCCATTGCAGGTGTACTTGCAATGGAACCGGAAATTCTTGTATTAGATGAGCCGACTGCAGGACTTGATCCTAGAGGCCGTACGGAGATTATGGAGATGTTTTACCGGCTACATAAGGAGAAGGACTTATCAACAATTCTCGTTACTCATAGTATGGAAGATGCTTCAAAGTATGCGGATGAAATTGCCATTATGCATTCGGGTCAAGTGAAGAAAATTGCTGATCCAAGAACGACCTTTTCAAACCCTGAGGAATTGCTTGAATTGGGATTAGATGTGCCAGAAGTTGTTAAGTTTCAGTATCTTTTTGAAAAAAAATTAGGTAGAAAATTGGATAAAACGTGCCTGACGATTACGGAGTTGTCTCAAACCCTAAAAGAATTACAGGATCGGGGTGACTACTCATGATGGAGAAAATGATTTTTGGAAGATATATTCCAGGAGATTCTATACTCCATCGACTTGATCCGCGGTCTAAGGTCTTGTTTGTATTTGCCTTTATTTTTATTATCTTTTTAGCGAATAATGTCTATACTTATGGAATACTGCTTTTATTTGTAGCTTTCATTGTGCTTTTGGCCAAGATTAATATCCGCTTTTTAGCAAATGGGTTAAAGCCTGTCTTGTTTCTAGTTATCTTCACTTTCGTTTTACAAGTTTTTTTCAATAAAGCCGGCGATGTCATCTTTTCTTTAGGGTTTATTAAAATATATGATGAAGGACTGCGGCAAGGGATCTTTATATCATTGCGATTCTTCTTACTTGTACTAGTAACTTCATTGTTAACATTAACAACTACCCCTATTACACTAACAGATGGACTGGAAAGTATACTGAACCCTTTAAAGAAATTAAAGTTCCCTGTTCATGAGTTAGCATTAATGATGTCTATCTCTCTCCGGTTTATCCCAACGTTGATGGATGAGACTGATAAAATTATGAAGGCTCAGATGGCACGCGGTGTTGATTTTTCAGGTGGTCCTGTGAAAGATAGGGTGAAAGCCATTATTCCATTGCTAATACCGTTATTTGTCAGCAGCTTTAAGCGTGCGGAAGAATTAGCGATTGCAATGGAAGCGAGAGGTTACCGTGGTGGAGAAGGAAGGACTAAGTATCGGGTTTTACAATGGAAGTTAGCAGATACACTAGCGACATTATCATTGTTTTTACTCGCAGGATTGTTATTTGTTCTAAGGTCGTGATACACAATGAATGACACAACTCGTTATAAAGCAATCATTGCATATGATGGTACAGCATTCTCAGGATTTCAGATTCAAATGAATGGAAGAACGGTTCAGGAAGAATTGGAGAAGGCTTTAAAAAAGATACACAAGGGCATACAAATCAAAGTAACAGGTTCTGGTAGAACAGATGCTGGTGTTCATTCCCGGGGACAAGTTATTCACTATGATTCCTGGTTACGAATCCCTCCTATGAACTGGATAAAGGCTCTTAATACTGTACTTCCAAGTGATGTCGCAGTATTAAAGGTAGAAAAGGCAGCAGAGGATTTTCATGCTCGCTATGATGTTAAGGGAAAGACCTATAAGTATGTTATTTATACTAGTCCTGTTAGAGACCCGATTAAGCGCCATTATGCTGCTCATTATCCTTATAAAATTAATATTAGTGACATGAAGGCAGCTGCTAAATATTTAGTTGGCACACATGATTATACGAGTTTCTGTTCTACTAAAACAAAAATAACTAATAAGGTTAGAACGATCTCTAAGATTCATATAGAGCAAGATGAAGAGCAAGTCACCTTCTCGTTTACAGGGAATGGATTTCTCTATAATATGGTTCGGATTTTAGTGGGGACTTTACTTAAAGTTGGAACAGGGAAAATTACTCCGGAATCAATGACGGATATTATACAAAAAAGGGATCGAGAGTGGGCTGGAAAGACGGCGCCATCAGAAGGATTGTACCTTTGGGAAGTTTATTATTAAGGTCATAAAAATATGTGAAACAACTTAACCAGGTGTACAAATTTTTCTTGACATTATATAATGAAATAAGGTAAGATATCCTATGGTATTGTTTCAATTCCACGATAAGCCCCGAATCTTATTGTGTTGAAAATAAGTACAATTGTGATTGTTAAATTTGAACTTTGGAATTTTTATATTGGGAGGGTAACAAATGCGTACTACGTATATGGCTAAGGCTAGCGAGATCGAACGTAAATGGTACGTGATTGATGCTGAAGGCAAAACGCTTGGTCGTCTTGCATCTGAAGTAGCGTCCATCTTGCGTGGTAAACATAAACCAACTTTTACACCGCATGTTGATACAGGTGATCACGTTATTCTAATTAATGCTGGAAAAATTGAATTAACTGGTAATAAAATGGCTGATAAAGTTTACTACCGCCACTCTGGTTATGCTGGTGGTTTGAAAACAAGAACAGCACAAGAAATGCGTGCGAAATTTCCAGAAAGAATGCTTGAACTAGCAATCAAAGGCATGCTTCCAAAAGGAACACTTGGACGTCAAATGTTCAAGAAATTGCATGTATACGTTGGAGCAGAGCATCCGCATCAAGCACAACAACCGGAAACTTACGAGCTTCGCGGTTAATAAAGGGAGGGAAATCAATTGGCACAAGTTCAATACTATGGTACAGGTCGCCGTAAGAGCTCCGTAGCTCGTGTACGTTTAGTACCAGGCGATGGTCGTATCGTGATTAATAATCGTGATGTTGAAGATTACATTCCATTTGCATCTTTGCGTGAAGTAATTAAACAACCTCTAACTGCAACTGAAACTGTAGGCAGCTACAATGTTTTAGTATCTGTTAACGGTGGCGGCTACACAGGACAAGCAGGAGCTATCCGTCATGGAATCGCTCGCGCACTTCTTGAAGTAGATCCTGAGTTCCGTGGAACACTTAAGCGTGCTGGTCTCTTAACTCGTGACCCACGTATGAAAGAACGTAAAAAATACGGTCTTAAAGGCGCACGTCGTGCACCACAGTTCTCAAAACGTTAATCTTTATAAAAACATTGGTATATCAACGTTTACAGGCTATCCCACTTTTGGTGAGATAGCCTGTTTTTGTTTGTGGAAAAGTTAGTGAATGTAAATTGAATGTAATTATTTTACTGATAAATTATTGCAGTGAAAAATGCCCCTTGTTGATTGGCAAATTTCTTAGTAAATTATATTTTTTATTTTGTAGTAAACAGATTTAGACAAAAGTGATGGTTTGGGAAGTGCTACTGTAAGAAACAATACAACTAACACGAGGCTTTATTTTCTTGCTCTATTCTAGTAAATGTTTAAAGAACTTATTTGCTGATATAGAAAGAGGGCTCTCTTTTTTTGTTATTATTCCAATTTGTCGTTTTTCTATATTTTCACCTGTATGTACCTCAAATAATTCACCCTTGGATAATTCCCTCAAAACCAGTTCTCTGGTTACAAAGGCAATTCCCATTCCAATTTTGGCACACTCAATTAATAATTCAACACTGCCAACTTCAACGTCAGGTTTTACACATAACCCTTTTCTTTGGAATATCTGATTAAGAAATTTCCTAGAACTACTTGTTTTAGAGAAAGAGATTATTGGATAGTTCAACATCTCATCTAATGCTAACGTTTTATTAGCCAACTCTTTATATTTCTCTCCTACAATAAAGGTACTACTAATGGTTAAGTAATCAGTCATATGGATTTCATTATTATTAATAGGTAAATGAATAATTCCGATATCAATAAGTCCATTTTCTAGTTTTTCAATTATATGTGGTGTAGAACCGTGTTGGAGTTTTATTTTTATTTCAGGATAGATCTTTTGAAATGTATGTATTTGTGGAAAAAGCGATTTTTCCAAAGTCCGTGCTTAGGATCCAACAAATTAAATGAGTATTTGAACAGTGGAGGGTTTCGGAATAACTTACTCTCTTGTTCCTAAATTTCAAAATGGCAAATGTTTTATTTTTTTATACTGTTAAATTTGAAATATGGAGATTATAGTTGTACCAATATCATAGTTATTGAATCAATGCTGAAAGTGAAAAGGTTAAATCGTAATAGTAATTTATAACAACCTTAAAGGGGTATCTCCTTTTCGTTACTCTTGAAACTTCAAAATCCTACTGTCGAAACCTTACAAAAAGATAGGATATCTTTTTCTACATAAATTAAGTTGTCACATTTTTTTATATTTTTTATTAAAATGTGTTACAATAGAGATATGGAGGTGTTAAGAATGGATTTATACCAATCCTTGGTCAATAAATATGGTTATGATGAACCCATTTTTATGGAAGATTTAAAAAAGGAAATCGATTTTTTAAAGCCAGATGCATTAAGGCAGTCTCTAAAAAGAATGGTTGATAATGAAAAGATATGCAGGTATAAGGATGGTATCTATTTCATTCCAAACCCGAAATCGATATTGAAATCAAGAACATTAAGCGTTAATAAAATCATTAATAAGAAATATTTATATAACAAAAATCAAAGAATTGGGTATACTACTGGTTTATCTTTTGCAAATTTATTAAAATTAACCACACAAAATCCTGGGATGATTGAGATTGTTACAGCAGCTGAAAAGTCTGCAATTAGAATAGTTCATTTTAATAAGCGTAAGGTTGCGTTACGAAAATCGCGCGTTGAGATAAATAACGATAATTACAAATTGTTACAGGTTCTCGACCTTCTTACTAATTTTGATAGGTTAAGCACCAAGCCAATTTCAATAGCATCTAAGAACATCTTGGAATATTTAAGTGATGTGAAAATCACAAAAGAGCAATTGAATAAATACCTGAAGAACTATCCAACCAAAACGTCCAAAAACCTAATAGAAAGTGAGTTGTACGATGTACTTACACAAAGATAGTGATGCTTTTGCAGAAATTGTACAAGCAACTGCTGATGATATGGGGATTCCAGAAGAATATATGGATAAAGACTATTTTGTGTCTTTATTGCTAAAAAATATTGCCCGGGAATCCCCGAATGTAATTTTTAAAGGAGGTACCTCACTTTCTAAGTGTTATGGAGTAATTAATCGGTTTTCGGAAGATATTGATATAACATTAAATCTTAATTCAAATGCAACAAATCGTGAAAAGGAACATGAGAAAAGAGAGCTTATAACCGCCATCAATCGTGCTATTAAAAGATTGGACATGCATTTAATAAATCCGGAAAAAATTCTTTCAAGACGCGATTTTAATAGATACGAGGTAGAATATTCTGCAATATTTGGGACTGGAGAAATTTTAAGATCCCATTTACTAATAGAATCATATTTAACTCTCAAGTCTTTCCCTTTTGAGCGAAGACAGGTTAATAATTACATCTTGGAATATTTGAAGAAAGAAGGTCAATTTGATTTAATAAAACAATATGAACTAGACCCATTTGAAATAAACGTGCAGTCAATAGAACGAACCTTTATTGATAAGATATTTGCGATTTGTGATTATCACGAACTTGGGTTGTATACTCAGAACTCAAGGCACTTCTATGATTTACATAGGATTTGGGAAAACAGTACATTTGTTGATGAAGAATTAGTTATACTCTTTTATGAAGTAGCGCATGAGCGTAGAAAAGTAGAGAAGCGTAACATATCCTCTAGAAGTGGGTATCTATTAAAAAGTGTTTTAAGTGATATCCTTGAGAAGGATTATTTTAAAGAAGATTATAATTCGAACACTCTTTATTTGTTGTTCGAGCAAGTAGATTATAAAACAGTAAAGAAAAGTTTATTGGAAATTTTAGATCGTGGTATTTTTCCAGATGTTGTGGAGTGATAAACTAATATTATTCAACGGGGTAATCACTTAAAAAGTCAGAAAAATCCATATATATCTAGGGTTAAAAAGGGAATGTAATTCGACCTTAGTGAATGTAATTTGAATATAATTTTTCGTGGGGAAATTTCAGACCTTTCACTTTCGGTTGTTTTTAAAGATTCGAACATGCGCGTGTCACACCTTTTTTTACACCTCGTTATCTTCGTTCTTAGAGATGGTTTTCTTTATTCAAGTAGCTCGCCAAAAGTTCACTTAAATTTCCGTCTGTATCTTCTGTGATGTGTGTAAATATCCATTGTGGTACTGATACGTGCATGTCCTAATCTTCGCTGGATCAAACGGGCCATTTTGTTGAACAAGAAAATGGAGATTGTGAAGAACTGTACTTAACTAACGGGGAAGGTTAGTGGAAGAAATAGCAAGTGGGTTTAACTATGAGAAGTGTCGATGACATTAAGGAGCTGTCCAAAAGGTGGAAGATCACTTCCCTTTTTGGCTGCCCCTTTTAGTTGTTTTAAACGAGGGTGTTGATTTCCGCAGAAGGCGCTCGCTTTCCGCGGGCATGGCTTGAGCCTCCTCAGTCGCTGTGCGACTGAGGAGGCTCAAGGCTCATGTTATTCCCGCAGGAGTCTCGCACCTTCTGCTCCAATCAACGTGCTTAAAATGAAACGGTTATTTTTAACATATCTAAAAAGGTGCATAAAAAAATCGTCCTACCTAGTAAAATGAAGTTACCACACAACATTCATAGGGAGGACGATTTTTATGTGCAATCCGAAGATTACTACTGATCATCATAACACATAACTTACGCTATCAACAGATGAAACAAAAGAAAATGACATTCCTAAACGCCAATTAGCCCCCACATTCAAACTCTACAATATCCATCAAAGCTTTGCCATCTTCGATGT
The DNA here is from genome assembly GCF_001375535.1 of Bacillus niameyensis. GTDB lineage: Bacteria > Bacillota > Bacilli > Bacillales > Bacillaceae_C > Lederbergia > Lederbergia niameyensis. The sequence continues at coordinate 2,853,280 of NZ_LN831197.1, read as the reverse complement.
TCAGGAGTTCATTTCGGAAAAACATATTGCGCGTGTGATGGATGAAATGGTGGAGACGCTTCCCGGTGCACAACTCTTTGCGTATTATACGGGTGGCGGCGATGCAGACACCCGATTTCCGTACAATCAACGAATTCCGTGGAAACCGCATGAAAGCGATGATGGATGAATTATTCGAAACGATGATTCTAAAATTGATTGAAGATAAATATATCACAATGGAGAACTACTTCTTGGATGGGACAGAACTAGAAGCTGATGCCAACAAGTATTCTTTTGTATGGAAAAAAACAACCTTTCATTTCGAGGAGAATTTGAAGAAAAAGATTCAGGAAACCCTTCGGAATATACATGAAATTGCACAAGCCGAAGCCTTGGAACTTGATCCGATGCCAATAGATGAAGTGGCCCCTGAACAATTGGAAGTATTGGCTGCCGAACTTGAAAAGCAAGCAGATTCTCTAACAGAAGAAATCGAAATACGAAGGAAGTGCCACTTCGCAAGGCACTCCGCGCACGTCGTGTGCTTTGAAAAAGCCAGCGAAACAGATCCGCCAAGACTTCTTACCACGCATATAAAAATACAGACAGCACCATGAAATATTCGGGACCGAAACAGTTTTTCGAAGACCGATCATGATGCCACATTCATGCGGATGAAAGACGACCATATGAAAAACGGACACTCCTGAAAATAGCCAGCATTCGCCAGCTATTTTCAGGTAATATGCAAAAAGATACAAAAACAGGAGGAGAAAACAGTGTCATTTTTCTCTTCCTGTTTTATTCGAGGGACTTATAGGACAGCCCAGTTTCTTTAAACTAAGAATATTGATAAATTAGGATTTATTTACTTAACATTATACTTATTTTCGGACTGAGGAATCTGATCGGTGAGTATATACAAACCAAGTAATGCTTGCTGTTAATAATGTTGACGAAATTAAAGCTGTAAGAACACTATATGTCTGCCAAATAAGTATCGTTGACCAATCGAAGGCAAAAAACATTATACACTGGGCAATCGTAGCAATTAGGAAAATAATTGTTACGATTGTTCTCTTTTTTGTCATTGGCTGCTGCTCATTTGTTTTCCTTTTTCTTAATCCTAAGAAAAATAACAGAACGGTCAATAGGCATAGAATGATTGTGGTAGACGACAAAATGATGTCCAAAAGCTGTGTGCCGCTTATCTCATATGACTGAGTTAGATTGCCGTTTAATATATTTTTAACCTTCAGTACCAGGTTTATATTGGTATTTGCGCCGTTGCTCAGTAAGGAGATGGCTGTTCGTTCATTTGGCATTATGGCTACTTCGGTTCTAAAATTTGGATTACCCCCAGTGTGTTCTATAAACGTTTGTTCGGCGTTTACCGACCAACCTGCCGCATAATACATATCATTGACAGCCGAAACAGACATATCCCCCCTATGTGATTTTTCGATAACCCTGTGAAATATTTCGGGTATGTCCTGCACGATACCCATCTGTATGCCCATCCAACGCGCCATATCTTTTGAATTAGAAATGATATAGCCGGCAGGTTTATTCCCTGCATAATCCGGAGCGTTAAATGGAGTTGTTATAAAAAAGGAAGAACGGTAGCCCTGTGCTAACTGTCCAGTGGCTTGAGCATCTTCTTTATAAACATACGTCTGGTGAAGACCTAAGGGTAGAAATACCTGTTCCTTCATATAGTCTTCATAGCTTTGCCGTGATACAATCTCAATAACCAAACCCAATACGTCATAATTAACGGTTCCATAGTTATATTGTTCACCGGGAGAGAACGCCAATTCTGCATCTACCAGCGTTTCCACAGTCTTTTGCAACATATCAGGCGTATTACCTTGTGGAATATTTTGAGTATGTTTTATATTTGTTAGGCCGCTGGTATGGTGAAGAAAGTTATTTAGTGTAAGGCTTTGCATATCAACAGGTTTACCTTGATACTTTAACGTAAACCAAGGTAAATATTTTTGGATAGGGTCAGTCATTGATAGCAGCCCTTGCTCTTCCAATAGCAAAATCGCCATACCAGTAAAAGCTTTACTCACCGAGGCCAACTCATAGAGTGTATTTTCACTTGCAGACAACCCCTTTTCAAGATCTGCATACCCAGAAGAAAAGTAGAACACTTCACCATCAGCAAGTATTGAGATTGATATTCCAGGCACACCTGATATACGACAGGCATCATCTAGCAATGACTGTATTGCCGCAGATTTCGAATCAGACAACGCATAACTATGTGTTCCGAATCCTGAGAATAATATAAGTATCGTTAATACAAAAACAATAGTCTTTTTCATACACTCCTCCTTTTTGTAGAATTATAAGGGTATAAATAACTTATTTTTATAACTATAAACTAAACTCTAAATTTATCTTTCTATATAATATCAAATAATTGTGAGAGCTACTCTTAAACTAACGAGGTAGTTAAGTTGAAGAAGGATTTTACAAAAGGTTATAGAAATTAATAAATAAACCATTTTTATAAGGAGACAGTTAATGAAGAACTTATTATTGTTATCTCACTGTATATTTCCAACGCAGGATATAATACAAACAGCTAATTTTTATGAAAAGAAAATGGGATTTAAAGCTGTTCATTATTTAAATTCCAATGAACCACATATTTGTTTATACCGTGACACAACAGAGATTATCTTAACAAAATCTAATGGACAAAAAGTAATTCCAAATAGAAAATTATATGGTTATGGGTACGATGCATATTTTATTACCAAAAACCAAAAAGAACTACAAGAAGAGTTTGTCAATTCTAATGTAAAGATAGTCCGTTCATTAGATCATACTGATTACAACAATAAAGAATTTGTAGTCGAAGATATTGATGGAAGATGGATAGCTTTTGGGATTAAACTAGACTGAAGGTAATAGTAATTTTTGTGAACAAGTGTACTTAAACGGGGGCGTTCGTTTTGTTGAACAAGAAGAAAGTTATACATCAAAAGCTAGTTTCCTAGATAGGGATACGATTCCTGTTTGGACAAAAAGGGATAAATCGAACTACACATTCAAATTATCAAAAACAGCTCCGTCGGAAGGGGCTGTTTTTATCTTTAAAAGGCTATTGACTCCAATTTTGCCCCAATAATTTCCATCTCATTTTTCATTCCTTTCACTTGGACTTTCTGTACTCAAATAATCGACTAACATATTAATGATATTTTCTTCACTTTCTTTTGTGACATGGGTGTATATATTTATTGTTGTACAATCCTAGAATGACCTAAACGCATTTGTACATCTTTCATTCAAGCACCGGATGAAAAACAGCATATGCTGATGATCGGCTCACTGGGTACAGCAAAATTGGCATTGTCTGCTGATTTAACAAGAAACGAATTACTTCCAATGGCTTCTAACACGTTTTAGTACGCCGGAAGCACACATAATTTTCCTGGACGAAGTTTTTAAATCAAATAGTGCTATACTGAACACTCTCGAATGAAGCAATGGAAACCCCTCCACACTATTCCATTAAGGGCCATTTTGTAGAATAGTGTTAAAACGTGGAAAAGGCTTTTGGGAAGTTTACTTAAATTAAAGTGCAGTTTTGTTGAGAAAAGTTAAGGCAAGAATGAATCATTCAAAATATTTGTTCACAAAATGTTCACTTACGAGGAGGTTCTTACTATTCCTATACTACAAAGGTAGGAAAAAGAAAGGATGATGAAATTTGCCAACAACTAAGAAAGAAAGTTTACAATTTGGTTTAATAATGTGTTTTGGGATGGTATTAGTTATGACTATATATAATTTTTACCTTAATGGAAGTATCGGGAAAATGACTTTTATAGAAGGAATATCTGATTTTTTTATTGGGTTTGTGATTGCTTTTATACTTGACATGTTTATAGTAGGGCCGAATGCTAAAAAGATAGCATTGAAATTAACTATAAATACAACTAAGAAACTCTATACAGTCCTGGCCATATCAATATGCATGGTTTTAGGAATGGCGTTTTTTATGTCTATTTACGGATTAGTTTCAACTTATATTCATAATGGCTTTACTTCTAACTCAGTGGTTGTAGATTATTTTACAGTTTTTGGTAGGAACTTGATTATAGCATTACCTTTACAGGTTATTATTATGGGACCGCTAGTTCGTTATATATTTACTAAGTATATTAAATCCAATAGAATGAATATGGAAAATAAGAAATGTAACATTTTATCAAAAAATTAAAGTTCATAAATTGTGGAGATTTAATATCCCATTAGAAGAAAGAAGTTGTTTGCAATTGCAATCGGCTATGTTTGTATTGGAGGATTGGAACCATACTAGCCTCACTTATTCTATTGAATTAGGCAATAATAGAATAGAATTATTTACAAGTCGGTTCCTTTGGAAAATCTTCTAAAATAAAAATTGATGGCTATTACTTTGTTCGACTAACGATCAAAATAATGGCTTTTTCTATTTGTGTAATTGCAGTTGAATTAGCAAAATGACTGATAATGCTGAAATTAACGTTTTGAGAACTGTGGTGCACGAGGTGCGCTTTTAAGATCGTATTTCTTACGTTCCCTTGTTTACCTTTGTTTACAATAAAAATATGGATATATCAACGTTTACAGGCTATCTCATCATAAGTGAGATAGCCTGTTTCTGTTTAATGAAAACGAAGTGATTCATTGCATTGCCTACGAATATTTAGATAAAGGATAGCTATAAACGATTTTTCAAAAAGGTCGTTAAAATCGAAAGCCTCCTTGTATAGTTGAAATGAAAAAACGTGCGTTTAATCATCATAAGTTATTGAAGCTTTCTAATATAGGAGAAATGATTTCTTTTAAAAGATAAATGATTCAGTTTATTAATTTAAAAGAAGGAGTAAGTATAGTGTGTTTAAAACTAGTGTGTTGCATTTTTATTATCCATACTACTTATCGGTTGTTTGGAATCGCAAACAGGTAACGAAGAGGAAAATAATAAGAGTGATCCAGTGATCGCGCCAAATAATTGAATACTGGATCCAACACTCTCTATTGATCAAATGTGCAGAACCACCTAGTTAAAACTCTAATGCTTTTTCATTATTTTGGTCATGGTCTGGAAAACAGATTCTTGGGCTTATTTCCACAGGATTATTCCAATCCCTTTAGGCTGTTTATCAGGAGAAGTATGTGGAAACGATAAATGTATATATGTGAAAGTTACACGAAGGAGAAGAAAATGGGTATTAAAAATGGAAGTCGAAACAATTATTCGAGTACTTTAAATAAAAACAAGTACAAAAGTCGTAATCTATGGTCAGGCATTCTGTTTGGAATGGGCTTAGCTGCCTTTTTTGATGAGACGGTCTTTCATCAACTATTGCGTTGGCATCATTTCTATGATAAGTCCACAACCGAAATAGGGCTAATTTCTGATGGGCTGTTTCATGCTTTTAGTTGGTTTGCCACAATTGGGGGTTTGTTTATGTTTGCAGATCTTCGAAGACGAAACGCATTGTGGCTAAAGAGGTGGTGGGGAGGAGTGTTACTTGGTACAGGCGGTTTCCAGTTATACGATGGTACAGTTCAACACAAAGTGATGAAAATCCACCAGATTCGTTATGTTGAAAACGTATTTGTTTATGATCTGATATGGAATATCGTAGCTGTTTTCATGATTATTATCGGTCTCAGTCTTGTATTTTCTACACGAAGTAGCAAACAATATGGAAAGGTTGTCTCACATGAATAATCATATTCAACATGTTGGGATCATCCCTCAGCTACTTTTGGCACTACCATTTGTGTTGGCTTTCGTTATGTATATCCTTGCTGTTATCTTTTCCAGTAGACGTTATAAACCATGGCCGATGTACCGTACTGTTTGCTGGACCTTGGGAATTCTCCTCGCGATTATTGCCGTTGCAGGTCCCTTAGCAAACCGTGCCCATGTATCTTTTACAGCTCACATGTTTGGCCATTTGTTGTTGGGGATGTTGGCGCCGTTGCTTCTCGCATTAGCGGCCCCGATAACTCTTGTGCTGCGAATGTTGAGTATACCTTTGGCGAGAAAGCTTTCGAAGGTTCTTAAAAGCTGGCCATCGCGAGTGTTTACAAATCCTATTGTCACATCCTTCCTTAATATAGGCGGATTATGGTTGTTGTATACTACTAATCTATATTCACTTATGCATGAGAGTACCCTTTTGCATTTAATCGTGCATCTCCACGTGTTCTTGGCTGGATATCTGTTTACAGTCTCAATGATCTATATCGATCCGACCCCCCATCGAGTTTCTTTTTTGTACCGTGCTCTCGTATTTGTGATAGCTCTAGCTGGCCATGGAATTCTATCAAAGTATATCTACGCTCAGCCGCCTAAAGGAGTACCATTAGAAGAGGCCGAATTTGGAGGCATGCTCATGTATTATGGCGGGGATATCATCGATATTATTCTTATTTTCATCCTTTGCTTCCATTGGTTTAGAGCAACTAGGCCTCGTATTGAAGGGGTGCATTCAAAAGTAACTCATGATTAGGACACACTATGTTAAAAGGAAATATTCTAAAGGCGGAGATACACTGTGTGAATTAAATAGATATTAAAAATAAGTAGTTTGATCGAATATGAAAGCTTTTGTTATTGCGGATAAAATTCTTGAGCAAAAGCGAGTTAATATATACGATTATTCGCTCTAGCGGATTGTTGAAAAAGGTATTGGGGAAATTACAGCTGCAGAGGATTTAGAATGAGGTTTGATCTCACATGGGGTTGTAGCGCAAACGATCGGTCTAACCTCAGCGCCCAGCGATGTACAAACTTCTTGGCCTTCTCCTACGATAAGTGAAAATCCCTGAAGTTTGTACGTTGCTAACAGGTTCTTACGCTTGTATTAACTTAGCGGTATGTAATATTCATATACATACGGATTCTCTGGCTCGTTTATTTTTTCTTCGTTCGTGACTTGCAGAAGAGGTAATTCCCAATCATTCATTATTGTTGTTGAAAGTTTTCCGGTTACCCGAATCCACTGATCCTCTTCATATTGAATACTTCCTATCTCATCCATTGTTGAGATGATTCCATATACTGACGCATCAGCAACACAACAAGATACTCCGAACCGTGCAATAACGAACTGATCGTCTTCAAAGTCTGGTTCTTTATAGGCAAACCCAACAATCTCGATCTCTTTACCAACAAATAAACTAGGATATTCATGAAGAATGTTCAGGATTGCGAGATAGCGGTTATCATCCACCACAATCCTTTCGCTGTTTAACAGCTCATTTTTTAACTTCTCTTGATCTTCGGATGTCATGATTAAAATATCACTTCCATCGGGATTTGTTCCAAGACTGTTTTCGTCTGCAAGTATTCCACTTTCATTGCTTTCGTCTACGCTATCACTATATCCAGCTTCGACTCTTTCATCTAACTTTGCCATATAACCTTCAGGATCATTCAAATATTCTTCAGCATTCGAAGTGTCTAAGGAACTGTCAGCATTAATTTCAGGAGGTTGAGTATATAAACCTGAGCCATACTTAATCCCCCGTAATCACCATTTTATGTTTGCGTCCTAGCAAATTATCACATTTGATTATTCATTCGATGATGAAAAAAAGCTTGCCAATTAGATTTTTTTATTATATCATACAAATCGTAATCGTTACGATTTAACTATAAAATTTTTTTAAAATTATCGTTTCTGTATTTTGAGGACTATTTAGAAGTTAAAGTGACAATTTATTTTACATAAAAGGGGTGAATATGTGTTGCAAGCTGGGATGGAACATACGCAGATCGAATGACAGAACCGTATGTCTAGGTATGAAATGGCAATAAACCTAATATAATAGAAAACCAACTTATAAAATGTTTATTCATTCAAAATACGTGTAGATTGAGCCTTACATATGACGCTCTCCTTATTGGACATTTTATAGAATAGTATGCTCTCTAAATCGTAATGGTTACGTTTTGTGAACCTAAAGTGGTCTGATTAATGCTAAGTTGATAGGACCAATTTTAAAAAGAAAGGAAAGTTTTAATGAAAGTAAAATCAACCTTTTTCATATTATTTTTGCTCACCGCGGCGTTTTTAGGGGGATGCACTCCGGATTCGTCAGCTAAATCGAGTCAAGCAGTTACGGAAAATGGTGAGGAAAAGTTAACTGTGTTTACAACGATATTTCCAATTGAAGATTTTGCGAAGAAAATCGGTGGGAAATATGTTGAAGTGAAAAGTGTGTATCCGGCTGGAGCAGATGCCCATACATTTGAACCAACGATGAGGACGATGATGGACATTGCTGATGCAGACTTATTCATTTTTAATGGAGCTGGTCTCGAACCTTTTGTAAATAAAACGAGAAGTACACTAGCGAATGAAAAGGTAACAATGGTTGAAGCTTCAAAGGGAATCGAATTATTAAGTGGGGATGATGATCATGACCACGGACATGGGCATGATCATGACGGAGATCACGATGAACATGCTGATGAGAGCCACGGGGATGAAGAGGATCACGATGAAAGTCATGCAGATGGCGAACACGATCTCCATCATCATCATGACAAAGATCCACATATTTGGCTAGATCCTGTACGTGCGATAGCAATGGCCGAAAATATTAAAATTTCTCTTACTGAAGCTATGCCTTCTGCTAAAGATGAATTTGAAAGGAATTTTCAAGAGGTTAAACAAACCCTAGAACAAATGAACAAAGAACTACAAGTGACGATTGAGGCTGCTGACCATAAAGAAATTTTGGTTTCACACGCTTCCTACGGATACTGGGAACATCGATATGGAGTCAAGCAAATTAGTATTTCTGGTTTGAGCCCCGATAATGAACCATCGCAAAAACAGTTACAAACCATTATTGAGACTGCTAAAGAATATGGTATATCCTACATTATTTATGATCAAAATCCAATAACAAAAGTAGCTGATGTCGTTAAAAAGGAAACAGAGGCAATACCTGTTACTTTACACAACTTGGAATATATTACAGAGGATGATCTCAAAAATAATGAAGATTACTTTAGTATAATGAATAAGAATATCGAAACCTTAAAAAAGGTTTTATCTGAAAAATCCAAAGCTAACTAAAGCTTTGGATTTTTTGAGTCTCGATTGACTATAATCCAATTTAAAAAATGCTTGTAAGCTGTCTAATAAAATAGTTAGCAATATCTACAGTAAAAGATCTTATGGTATACTATTCTAGGAAAGGGGCTGGAATAAAATGGTAATAATGAGAAACCTAAACCCCAAATCAGTTCCGTAAAAATGATATTAATTATGATTCTATTTCAGAGGTTGTACACACAGGCATGGAGCGGGATGGTTCTAATACGGGCATATTATTTGTCGATCAGCTCATATGGGAACCAGGCAAGAAGAGGTGGTTCAGCAAATCTCCAGCTGTTGTTCAATTAGGGGCAAAGCAGGCAGAGATTATTGGAAAGCTGCTACGGGGGAAGAATTTTAAAAGGGAAAAAGCTGACACTTGCAGGACCAGATGTTCAAGTCATTTTTGAACGAGCAGAGCAGGCGAGTTTTATATGGACAACGCATGAGGTACGCTTTGCTTTGGATAATATAGCAGTTGCCGAGTTAAGCGATAGATTACATCCAAAGGAAAGTGAATTTGTAATACCCTCATTAAAAGATGTATCATTTCAAATTGTTAAAACGAATATTACCGATCAAGATGGAAATATTGTTAAGGTCATCGGCTAACAAGTCGAAAGATAGATATGGAGGATCGCTCCATTTTTCAGCTATTTCTAGTGGAGATTATGCTGATTGTATACTGGAGTTCTACATATCTATGGCTCGCAACCGGTTTGGTTGGAGCTCTTTTTATTCGTTAGGGGAGGTTTTCCGCAGTTTCTGTGAAATCCCAATTGTTGACATTGTGATTGTTATTTACAGTATTCCTCCAAATGGCCTATACTATATAAGACTAGTATAATTTGCAAGATTTAAAATCATGACCTTTGCAGGAGGAAATGTTTTATCATCTTATCAATGTAAATAGCGATCATATCTCCTATTTATAGTTATTACCTAGTTGGTTAAATATAAGTGAGGTAAAAACATGCAGAAAAAATCACTCCGTATGTCCTTATTACAGGAGGAAAAGCGGTCTACTATATTATTTTTGTGGCTATTTTATATTGTTTTCTTCTTTTATGATTTGTTTTATTATTATCTTTTGCCAATCACTCCGTGGTCAGGTGATTTTACAAATTCGGCTGGACTCGATATAAATTATATAAAATATATCGTTATATTTGGTCTAATTCCTATAACAGTTTATTTAATAAAGAAAAATAAGCCTGAATCTATAAAATATATTTTATTTTTAACTTATATTTCTGTTAACTTGTTAACCGATATTTGGTACTATTGGGGTAGTGATATTTCCTATAGTAGTGGGAACTTAGTCGAGTTAGTTATTATTTTGTTTTCACCAATATTTATTAATAAACGTTTTTTCTATTTAGTTTCAATTGGATCTATCTTTAAATATATATTATTGGGATTAATCCTTCATGACCATGTTGTTTTAATTCCGATATTATTCAATTTCATTTTGTCTATTATTGCTTACATTCTTCTTCATCGCTTTTTAAATTATGTAGAGGCGCTCAAGCAATCTTATGACCTGCAAATTGAGGGCATAGTTAAAGGAGTTATTGCTACCCTTGAACTTAAGGATCCATACACTCGCGGTCACAGTGAGCGTGTAGCTGAGTATGCAATGAGTCTTGCAAAAGCTACGGGAAAGTTTAAAGACTATGAACTTAAACATTTCTATTATGCTTGTCTATTACATGACATAGGTAAAGTAAATATTCCCGATTCCATTTTAACGAAGCCTAGTAAATTAACGGACGAAGAGTATGAATTAATTAAGACTCATCCTGCCGTAGGAGCAAAAGCCGTTCAAGGCGTTGAAGGAATAGATGGAAACATTGATGTTATATATCATCACCATGAGCGATGGGATGGTAAAGGTTACCCAGATGGGTTAGAGCGAGATGAAATCCCTCTACTTGCAAGAATTACGGCTATTGCAGATGCCTTTGATGCTATGACATCTTCAAGATCGTATCGATCAGCACTTTCTTTTGAAGAAGCGTATAAACGTATTCTTGATGGAAAAGGGACTCAGTTTGACCCGCAATTGGTAAATACTTTTCAGCAAGTATATCCTAGTTGGGTCGACTTCCATAAAGACTATCATTCTAAATGATAGTCACAATATATACTAAGGGGGGAGAATATCCATGAAAATCCGTAAATTAAAGAAAATTAAAGTTACTTGCTGGTGGTGCTGGCTTGTTCCACAACATTAATTAGAACAGGGTGCTATTTGATTAGCACCCTATTTTCATATTTACCGATTGGTGGTGCGAGTTTTGGTTTTATCCTCACAATCTCAACTAATATTATGCCCTCTATCTATTCAAAAAGATAAAAAACATTATATTGTCGAAGACCCTTCTTCAGGTGACTTTTTTGAAATGCCAAAAATTTGTATTGATGCGATTGAGATGATCGATAAGGGTGAAATGCTTGGAGATATCGAGGTTATATTAAAGGCGAATTATCCAAATGAAGAAGTGAATATGATTGAATTTGCTGAGCAGCTGATCGACCTTGGTCTCGTTGAAGAGGTAGATGGTGAAAGAATAAGGAGACAGGAAAGGGGCCGATCGCTAGGAGGACTTCAATGGATTTCACCTAAGGTGGGGCAAATCATATTTAATAAGGTGACCAATAAGATTTTCATACTTTTCTTTTTGTTAAATGTTATTTTAGCAGTAATGAATCCAAACCTTATCCCAACCTATAAAGATATTTTTTTATTTGATTCTATGGTACTGAATATGGTTACTTATATGGCCGTTTCCTTCATATTAATAATCATTCATGAGTTTGGCCATGTTTTTGCGATACGTGCCCACAACTTGCCTGCTAAATTAGATATCGGGAATCGGCTGTTATTCGTTGTGTTTGAAACAGACTTAACCTCGGCATGGAAACTGCCCTCAAGGCAAAGAAATGTCTTATATTTTGCAGGGATGGCCTTGGAACAGTCGCTTATTTTTATCGCATTTACTATAAAAATTCTCTTTCCAGAAAGTGGAGCCATTTTTATTGGAATTTTAGGGATCGTAATCTTTGATCTATTTATTAAAACGATATATCAATGCTGTTTTTATATGAAAACAGATGTTTATTATTTCTTTGAAAATGTAACTGGTTGTTACAATCTGATGGAAAATGGGAAACAGTATTTAAGCAAATGGATACCTTTTATAAAGTACGATCCCACAACCGCAGCATTTCAGGGAGAGACGAAAACTATTCGCTTATATAGTGTGCTGTATATATGTGGCATATTGCTTACATTTAGTTTATTTGCTATTTACTTTTTACCTCAAGTCTTTTACGCGTACTCACTTATTTTTTCTAATCTAACTGATCCTGCAGGGAGTTCCTCTTTTTGGGATGCAGTTGTGTTCATAGGACAAACGATCCTAATGCTTGGTTTATTATTTTATTCGGTTGTAAAAAAGCGTGTTAAAGAATCAAGTCTCTAGACAAGAGGAGAAGGACGATACTTTGCTCAAGACTTATTTAATAAAGTTATCTTTCCTCATTTCCGTTCTATAGCTAATCACCATTGGTTTTATGGTATAGTTTTATTAATAGAATAGGTTTTTCAAGGGCGGTCAGCACCTGTTTTTCGTCCCTGTCATGGAAGTTTCAGACAGAGAGGAGGTGCTGCTAGTGAGTGTATTCCAGGCTTTGGTTTTAATGATTAGCTTTGCAAGTCTAATCGTAGCTGTTATCGCACTTTCACATAAGAAATAATCCGCCCTGAGCCTAGCAGCAAGGAGCGGACTATTTCTGCAATATTGCTGATCGCTTTTGAAGCGATTCTATTAATCGACCTTTTCGGTGCTGTCACACTGGAAAGGTCTTTTTTAATGTATGCTAAATTACTTTTATTATAACACAAAATAGAGTTTTTCAAACAAAATTTCCAACTTAGTTATCTATTAAGGCAAGAGAAAGTAAGACACAAGCCTAACAGTTTTTTGACGAAGGGGGATGAGTTTTTTCTATTTAATCGGATTAAAGAAATTTGCGTATAAAGGTAGGAAAATTCCGTACAAGTGGAGAATTATCATAGTGTCTATAAATGGGGGGAAATCGAAGATGAAAGATAACTTAAAGTTTCGTAACGATGGCACATTTGTAATTGTCCAATTTTCAGATATAGAGTTTATCGATAAGTTTGATTATGATCCTGATTCACCTAAATTGGACGAAGATACTCGCCGGTTAATGGAGATGGTTATTCGTGAGGAACAACCGGATTTGATTGTGTTTTGTGGAGATGTTATTGCCAGTGCAAGAACGAAAGATCCGATACAATCCTTTCGTAACGCAGTTTCCATTGCCGAAGAAAGTCGGACTCCGTGGGCTGCTGTGTTTGGCAACCATGATTCAGAAGGAAGTGTTTCGAGGAAAGCAATGCATAAGCTTCAGCTTGAACATGAATTTTGTGTCGCTAAAGAAGATCCTTCAGGAGTAAGTGGAGCTGGTAACTTCACATTGTCAATTTTAAGTAATCAAGAAGAAGTGGGGGCTGTGCTCTACTTTTTAGATAGTGGAGATTACTCGCCTTATGGAGGATATGACTGGATTCGGAGAGATCAGATTAACTGGTATGTTTCTGAGTCCCAGGAATTCACTGAGCAGAATGGCGGGGAACCATTACCAGCACTTTCCTTTTTTCATATACCACTACCAGAATATAATGATGCATGGGATTTCCATGTTAGTCACGGGCAGCGGTTAGATGGTGTGTGTAGTAGCCCGGCGTTAAATTCAGGGTTCTTCTCAGCCATGGTGGAAATGGGAGATGTAATGGGTACGTTTGTCGGCCATGATCATGCTAATGATTTTTGTAGTACTTTTCACGGTATTCGGCTCTGTTATGGTCGGTCTACAAAATATGTAAGCTATTTAGACGGTGTTCGTAATGATCATTTCCCAACAGGGGCACGGGTCATTAAATTGAAAGAGGGCGAGCGGGATTTTGAAACGTGGATTCGCCAAAATGATGGCACTGTAGTATATGAGCAACCAGAGCATCAGCCGGAGGGTCGCCGAGTGTGAATTGAATAAAGGGGAGGGAATAAGTAGCCTAGGTTATTTATTTCCTCAATCTAAATCATAGTAGCGCGATTATACGTGAACTTTCAAAAACTGACTTATAGATATTAGTGATTGTGCATTTTGCTTTGACTAACTTCCTCTCCTCCTCACTTGTTTCTTCCACAAGTCGCTCACACTAGTTTTCAATTCGTTTGGCTAATTATTCGGTATCAGGTCCATATCGACTAGACTATAATTAGGTTAAAGGGTATAGGATATTATCCCCCTTTTGGAAATTAATGGTAAAATCAGTTTACTTTTTAAATTACCCCATATAAGATTGTATTTATTACAAATATTTAGTTATCCCAGTTTGTACAATGTATTTTCTTTTTGTGCATGGAGTTAGGTTTAACTTTAATATGCAATTCCATTATATTCCTCAAGATATATCCCACAGTATTCACATTTCAAGATTCTCATCAAGAACGATTAGCGAACAGGCTAATGATTTTCACTACTGTAGTTTAACCAATTGTTTTTATATACCGTTCATAAATCGCCCATAACGTCCAGACGATCATTAAAGGTAGGAATTAACGAAAAATCCAATCAGTTAATACAAAGAATAAAGGTTATTTAAGGAGGTGAGTAATGGTATAACTTATAGTCTATTAAAATTAGGATTAACGGGGAGGTAAGCGCTAGCACAAGGCGTTTTTCTCAAGGCATCAAGTAGGAAAAGTATTTTTTGTGGATCTCTGGACCGTACAAAGGTTCAAATAATAAACTTGGAACTTTTTGAGTCAAATATCTTGAACTCACAAAAAGGGAAAATCCGTTTCGTAAGAAGGATAAAACCATTAAAAAGGATTTTCGTTTCTAAAGAAGTTGAGTCAATCATTATGGATATAAATTTTGTTTAAAGGAGCGTTTGTGGAAATGAGTAAAAGGAAATCCTTCGCTAGGAATGTAGGGTTATCATTAATGCTTTTGAGTATTCTTTTCACCATTTTTGTTCAGCCGAAATCTTTAAACGCAGAAGGTATTGATAATGTTTCTATATATTTATCCGAAATAGAATGGGAGAGTGCTATCAGTGGACAGGGTGAGCTTCCACAAAAAGATGCTTCAGCAGATGGGGGTACAATAACACTTACAGACAATAATAGAAAACCTGTTGAATTTGAAAAAGGTATTGGAATTCATGCAAACTCGGAGATCGTTTATGATGTATCTGGGTTGGATTATAAATATCTTACGACATGGGTCGGAGTTGATAGCAAAACGACTGATCCTAATGCATCAATTCAATTTAAAATTTATGTTGATGATGAACTTAAATACAAAAGTAAGGCGATGAAACATACAACCCCGATGGAATATGTTAGAGTACATATTCAAGCAGCTCAAAAACTTAAATTAGTAGTTGATAGTGAGAATGGAAATGCCTCTAGTTATGGCGATTGGGCCAATACGCAATTACACTTCACAGATCCAGTAATCAGTAATACGGAAGATATTAAGGAGTATGAAAATATGCGCCTCATATTTAATGATGAATTTGATTCGGCTGAAATTGATAATGAAAAGTGGGCGTTGCGTACTACTCCTGAAAATGGAACTCATCATTACGCTAATGTCGTTGGTGAAGGTGAAAATATTTGGGTAAAGGATGGAAATCTGCACATTCAAGCGAAGAAATATGAGGGCGATGGTAATTTCAGTTCTACATCTGGTGCTATTTCTACTGAAAATAAGTTTGATTTTAGATATGGGAGAGTTGATGTTAGAGCAAAGATCCCTAGTGAAACTGGTATGTGGCCAGCTATTTGGATGATGCCTGCAAATCCGGATTACGGATGGCCAATGGCAGGTGAGATCGATATTATGGAACTAATTTCCCAACAACCTAACAGAGTCTGGTCTACGGTTCATTCTGGAGTTTACAATACTAGTTATTATTTTAATGGCGGCAGCACATTGACGATAGATCGTGGAACTTATTATGATGACTATCACGTATATTCTTTGGAATGGGAACCAGATAGGCTCAGCTTTTATGTTGATGATCAGTTAGTTGCGGAAATTCGTGATTGGAAGAACTGGGTGATTGATTCAGAAAGCGGCGATATTAAAGAAAGGGAATATCCTGCACCATTTAACAGGAATTTCTATTTAATATTAAACGTTGCAACTGGAGGTGGATGGGCTGAAAATGTTAATGAGACAACCCGCTGGGGAGATCGAACAACTATGAAGGTAGATTATGTAAGAGTCTATCAAAAGGAGCATCCAATTTCGAGTGTAACTGATCTAAAAGAGTTGGTAGAGTATTACGATGCAGCTGGTGACTTTACGGCGACTAGTAAACGTGCTTTAGGTGTTCATCTAACGGCTTTAGAGCTATATGAACAAAAGGGTGAGGAAGAAAAAGTTGTAAAGCATTTAAAGGGATTAAACTATTTATTGGATCATCAAAAGAAAGAAGGGCAAATTTTTGATGAAGCTTATAAGGCCCTTACATCTGGTGCAGATAGGTTGATTGACCAATTAGAGTAACTAAGAACAAACCTCGATTCCTGATGAATAGAATAAAAAAGAGAAGTAAGTAGCTTAGCTACTTACTTTCACTCTAAATTAAAGCGGCCCGTTTATTAGAGAGCCACGTTTCTTTCGTATACGCCATTTCCCAAAAAGCCAATTCATACTCCTTAGCAATAATGAACTGTTCCTTAATCTTTTCTCTTTCCTTTTCACTTACTTCTTCCGCAATCTGATCCAATAGGTCGATCTGTTCTTGTGTAGAAGTTTGAAACCAGTCGCTTGCATAAGTAGCAAGCCAGTTCTGATAGATTGGTTCTTTTGGCTTCGCGTCTTGATAAGTCTTGCCAATATCGGCGTACAGCCAATAACAAGGAAGCATGGCCGCTATTGTTTGACCGAAACTGCCAGAAAGGGCCGCCCTGTATAAGTGAGAAGTATAAGCATAGGCTGTTGGAGCGGGTTGGAAGTTTTCCATTTCCCTATCCGAAATGTTAAGAATTTTTGCATGCTCGTTATGTACTGTCAGTTCCGCCTGAGCAGTTAGCTTAGCTTTTTCGGCAAGCATGGCTGTATGTGAAAAATCATCCGCTTGAGCAGCAGCCATTGCATGGATCTTTCCATAATGTTTCAAATAGTAGATGTCTTGGAGAATATAAAACTTAAAAGTCTCTAAAGGTAGATCTCCATTTTTAATCCCAAGGACAAAGGGATGGTTTAAACTTAGTTTCCAGCTTTCTCCTGTTGCCTTCTTTAAAGTATCTGTAAAACGCATAATAAAATCCTCCTTGTAATCATTGTTTCCAATGGAACAAGCAGGAAGGTATTGTCGCTTATAAATGAAACAATTAGTTGTCGATATGACGAAAATAAGCGATTCCACTTCCCTCCGCTGGTATTAACCAGTTCAGGTTCCAAGAGTCCTAAAGTTCACTTTAGTCTCAGCCTTTCAAAGGCACCCCTAGTAGAAACAAAATGATTTTATTTTCTTTAGCATATCATGACGGTAATATTTGTCAAACATTTGAAAAAATATTTTCGAGTGGAGTGAAAGTTCTCTTTTCTATCAAATCATATTATTTTAAACTCTATTCTCTCATGCTATTATCTAAATAGAGTAATTTGCCAAAAGGCATGATTATAGAGGTGAGGATAATGCATCATGAACAATTTAAAAACGCGGAGGATATGCTTCAGGATCAACCTACGAAAATCCAAGACTCACTGAAAGAATTGGCTGATATTAAATTTGCGCTAGATCAATCATCTATCGTTGCCATTACAGATCGACGCGGAATAATTTTATATGTAAATGATTTATTAACGAAGATTTCAAAGTATGAGCGTGATGAATTAATTGGTCAAGATCATCGAATTTTGAATTCCCAATATCATCCTCATGAATTTTTCAAAGAGATGTGGGCAACCATTGGCAGAGGCCATACTTGGCGCGGAGAAATTCGCAATCGGGCAAAAGATGGGACTTATTATTGGGTCGATACGACGATCGTTCCTTTTTTAAACGAACGAGGAAAGCCCTATCAATATATTGCAATTCGTAATGATATTACAAAGAAGAAACAAATGGAAGAGGAAATAAAGAATAGCGAAGAAAAATATCGCTTGATTACGGAAAATTCGTCTGATTTAATATCCGTTATTGATCAAGAAGGGAATTTTCAATATGTCTCTCCCTCACATAGAGGGCTGTTAGGTGTTTCGTTAGATAATTTGAAGTCCGGAAAAATCTATGATTGGATCGATGAAAAGGATCGAAAACGTGTAGAAAAAGAAATTGATATGTTAGCAGATAAAAAAAGGGTCTCTTCGCAATTAGAATTTCAAATTCGAAATAGCCGAGGTCGCCTTATCGATGTTGAAACGACGATTAATCTTATAATGGAGGAATCTTCTTCAAAAGGAAACATGGTCTTAGTCATGCGAGATATTACGGAACGAAAAAAATCTGAGCAAAGAATTTATCATCTTGCTTACCATGATTCTTTGACGGATTTGCCAAATAGGCGTTTATTCATGAATCAGCTTCGAAAAGAAATTACTTGGAATGATCAACCTACAAAAATTGCTGTTATGTTCATTGATGTTGATCGATTTAAATATGTGAATGATTCCTGGGGGCATGACGCTGGAGACTATATTTTAACGGAAGTAGCAACGAGAATTAAAAAGGCTCTCCGTTCTTATGATCTTATTGCCCGTTTAGGCGGGGATGAATTTACAGTGATGTTAACGAATATTCAAAGCGAAAAGGATGCTTTGGCAAGCGCGGAGAAGATTCAAAAAGCTTTACAAGAACCGATCGAAATTAATAATCAACCGTATACACTTACATGTAGCATGGGAATCGCACTTTATCCTGAAAATGGGAAAACAGCGGATGAACTGTTAACAAAGTCAGATACAGCCCTTTATTCTGTAAAGAAACGCGGACGGAATGGCTTTGCTTTATATCAACCAGAGATGGAAGAGAAGTCTTTGGAGAAGATTCTACTTGAAAATGAATTAGGGAAAGCTATTCAAAAAGAACAATTCTATATTGATTATCAACCAAAATTAAATTTTTCTGAGGGGAAATTGATTGGTGTAGAAGCCCTTGTAAGATGGATCCATCCAGAGCTAGGGAGAATTGCCCCTGATCGCTTTATCCCGATGGCTGAGGAGACGGGATTAATCGTACCGCTTGGGGAATGGATACTAAAGGAAGTATGTGAACAAAATAAACGTTGGCAAGATCAAGGACTTTCACCGCTTGTTGCATCTGTAAACATATCTGTTCGACAATTAGAAGCTCCAGATTTTGTTGATAAAGTTATCGATATTATCAAGGAAACGAATTTGGATCCAAAGTGGATAGAATTAGAAGTGACAGAGAGTGTGTTTGCTGATAACCACCATTCAGCCCGTGTTCTTCAAGAAATCAGAGATTTAGGCATTCAGATTTCCATTGATGACTTTGGTACAGGGTATAGTTCTTTTAGCTATATCAAATATTTACCTGTAGATACATTGAAAGTAGATCGTTCCTTTATTAGTGATATTGATCAAAATGAAGAAAGTAAAGCAATCGTCAAAGCGGTTTTGACATTAGCCCAAACCCTTGGATTAAATGTAGTTGCTGAGGGAATCGAAACTCAAAAACAAATGGCCGTACTCAATGAAGATGGATGTAATGTTGGGCAAGGATATTTTTTCAGTAAACCATTGTCTAGTGATGACTTTGAAGAATACTTAAAGAATGCAGGAACAATATCAGAGACGATACTTAAAGAGTACTAGACAATTTGTCAAAGTACTCTTATCGTTTCTATTCCTTAAAAGAATGATGCAGTATATACGATTAGCTTTGTACAACCCGCACGCATGCCGCAAAACTATCTAGTGTTCCTTTTCCCTATACTAATTGGCTGTAGAGCCTCGCTTATTGAAGTTTCACTTTATTTTAAGAGCAACATTGGAAAAAGCGGAATGATAAAAGGTAAATTCTCTATTTTCCAAACGATGTTTAATTTCATTCTTAATTAGTTGTCTAATGTTTATTTTCATATAATCATTATACCTCACGAAAATAGAGTAATGTGCGGATGGTAAGTTCCTTAACGAATCTAATTTTAACTTGATCACTCCTGTTCCGTTCTTTTTTATAGTGACAGGCAAGATGTACTCATTATGAGCATTTTTCCCATCGCGAATTAATACATCTGTTATGGAGTGCTTATCCTCGCCGTATACTTGAAAGTGCAGCATGTAATGGTCTCCTTGGCAAAAGTGCTTTGTAAAAGTGATGTATAAGGGCAAAGGAATATACTTATGTTTCCCTTCCATAAAGGGGATGACGAAATATGGCTTTTGATTTTTTATCACTACTTCTTTCACCTTCATCGATCTATCCCAATCCAACAATCTTGTAACCATTCCATACTTACCATCAAGGATCAAATCATATATGATCTTATTAATCGGTTGTAAGAAATTCTCCGAGAAATTATAGGTTAATTTCCTAGTTATTTTTAAAGTTTGCTTGAATTTATAGTAATACAGCAGTTTTAACCTAGTGTTTTGAAAATGTGGAGTTGTAAAAAACCGCCTCAATAAATCAAATTCAAATATTCGGTTTACAACCATTTTTTCAATTTCAATATCTAATTTTCGACTTAGAATATATTGAACGACTTGTAAATTGCAATTGGTTTTTTGAAGAATATTTGTTTGGTTAGTTAATCGCGTTTTTCTTGTGTCATCTAACCGATTTATATAATAAACAGGCTTGGTTGTCGTTGAGATCGTTTTACAATGAGTTAGTACATCTATAAAGAATTGCTTATCTTCAGCAAATTTCATCTCAGGGAATTGGATCTGCTGCTCTTTAATAAAGTTGGTCCGTATTATTCTTGCAGTTGGACCAAGATGGTGGAAAATATGCGGGATGGAAAAAGGGGAGACGCTTCTTCTTTCCCTACAGGATTGGTGTTCACCGACAACTTTTGTTCCCCCATTTTCCACTTGAATGGTTTTGCCTACAACATAAGGGTCGCCTGTTTCTTCAGCAATCTTATAAAGTGTTAGTAAACCATTAGGATCTAGCCAATCATCCGCATCTAGAAATGTGATATAGGGTGAACTGGCTAACTCAATCCCAATATTACGAGGAAGTCCAGGTGAACCAGAATTACAGTCTAACGATACTACGATAATGTTCTCATAGTTTTTTTCGAAATCTAATAATATTTCCTTTGAGCGGTCTGTGGAACAATCGTCGATTAAAATGAACTCAATATGTTTAAAATCCAATGTTTGGTTTATAACCGATTCCAATGTTTTTTGTAAAAAGCGTTCACCATTGTAAACGGGGGTGATGACAGAAATGAAATAGTTTTTCTTTCTTTTTATTGTCTGATTATAAATAGTATAGGTGGGTCGCTTTTTAGAAGGATATACTTTTTGTAAAAAAGCAGTGTTCAATAATGAGTTCATTTCTTTCACGTCATTTCTACGTTATCTTTGAGGTTGAGATCATCTATCTAATTTTTACTGGTTGTAAGATTCCTAATTCTTGTATTAGAAGGTAAGGAAAAACCTACTAATAGGAGAAATGTAGTTGCTACCATTATTTTCTATCCAAAAGGAGGAAATTTATTCAAAGGTTTTAGTTCTAGTCGTTTATACTCTATATTTGCGGAATGAATAGTTTATTTTGGATATTCAAGGGAATATTAAGTTCACTATGTAGTTATATTGATCAATTCGAGGAGGTTCATGCATGAAAATACTAGCTGTCACAGCCTGTCCAGTTGGGATCGCTCACACTTATATGGCGGCCGAGAGTTTGCAAAAGGCCGGAGAAAAGCTGGGAATCGATATTAAAGTAGAAACCCAAGGATCGACAGGTGTTGAGAATGGTCTAACGGAACAGGATATTGCCGAAGCAGATGGTATTATTATTGCTGCCGATAAGGCTATTGATAAAGAGCGCTTTGCAGGGAAAAGGGTAATCGTAACTGGGGTCCAGGATGGGATTAGAAAGCCTGAGGAGTTAATTAACCGTCTTCAATCAGGCAATGTTCCTGTATATAATTCGGCGGAACGTAGTGTTGAAAAGTTAGCGGATGATACAGGAAAGAAAGGTAGTAAACAAAATCCCATTTACCGTCATTTGATGAATGGTGTATCTTATATGATTCCCTTTATCGTAGTCGGTGGATTATTAATTGCAATTGCTCTTACGCTAGGTGGAGAACAAACGCCAGGTGGAATCGTCATTCCTGAAGATTCTTTTTGGAAAAGGATTGAAAGTATAGGTGCTGCATCCTTTACTTTTATGGTACCGATCCTAGCAGGCTTTATCGCGGTGAGCATAGCGGATCGTCCGGGACTTGCACCGGGTATTATTGGCGGTTATATTGCTGCAAATGGTAGTTTTTATGGAAGTGAAGCTGGTGCTGGATTTTTAGGCGGGATTATTGCTGGATTTTTGGCGGGGTATGTAGCTCTTGCTGTTAAAAAGCTCAAAGTTCCGAAGGCGATACAGCCGATTATGCCCATTATTATTATTCCTATTCTATCTTCGCTAGTAGTCGGGACAGTCTTTATTTATCTTATCGGAGCACCTGTTGCTCAAGTATTTGAATCTTTAACAGATTGGCTAGCGGGAATGCAAGGCACAAGTTCCATTCTGCTTGCACTTATTTTGGGGGCGATGATTTCCTTTGATATGGGAGGTCCAGTTAATAAGGTAGCATTTTTATTTGGATCAGCGATGATTGGAGAAGGAAACTATGAAATCATGGGGCCGATTGCAGTCGCGATTTGTATTCCTCCAATAGGAATGGGATTAGCTACTTTCTTAAATAGACGTAAATATCGTCCTGCAGAAAGAGAAGCGGGAAAGGCCTCTTTCACAATGGGGTTGTTTGGAATTACTGAAGGAGCGATTCCTTTTGCTGCTCAAGATCCACTCAGGGTTATTCCGAGTATTATGGCAGGCTCCATGACTGGGGCAGTTATTGCAATGATAGGGAATGTAGGAGATCGCGTTGCACACGGTGGACCGATTGTTGCAGTCCTCGGAGCGGTTGATAATGTTCTCATGTTCTTCATTGCTGTGTTAGTTGGTATTTTTGTTACAGCCCTTATGGTAAACCTTTTAAAGAGGAATGTTGAAATTGTACAAGAGGTTCCAGATGTCAAAGTACATTCTACTGTCGGGCCTGAACCTGTAGTATCCGCAGGAGAAGCTCAAGAAGAAATTCACAAACTGACAGATATTACAAATGAGGGCCTGATCGATGTTCATTTAAGTAGCCCAACTCGAGATACCGTCATTGATGAACTAATTGAAAAATTTGCAACTGAAGGTGTAGTGGAATCGAAGGAGAAGTATAAGCAAGCCATTTTAGATCGTGAAGCCCAAAGCACGACGGGGATAGGTACGAATGTAGCGATCCCGCATGGAAAATCTGCAGCTGTACGAAGACCTGCAGTCGCGTTTGGTTTACACAAAGAGGGAGTCGATTGGAATAGTTTGGATGGTACTCCCGCCAAGATTATTTTTATGATAGCTGTTCCAGAAGAAAGTGCCGGGGATGCCCATTTGAAGATCTTGCAAATGCTATCACGTAGGCTAATGGATGAAAACTTTAGAGAGCAATTATTAAATGTTCAATCAACAGAAGAAGCGTATAGGCTATTAGATGAAATTGAATAAACGAACAAAAGCAGGTATTGAAATCTTTCTTACCTGCTTTTGTTATTTTAAATGTAAGTGACAGTGAAGGAAAAAATCGGTTACTTTGCTCCAAGGGTTATAAGATAGACCATTCTAACCTTTCTTCAATCAATCTCCAACCGCGTTCCTCATTAGAATTCAAAATTTCAGGAATAAACCCCAGTTGAATATACATTCGAACAGCAGGCAGACTTGTTGTTTGTGTTTTTAAAAATGCTTGATCATGAAATTCATGAAGACAATTCAAGGCAGCCGTAACTAATGGTTTTGCTAATTTTTTCCCTTGGTGTTCTGGGATAATCTCTACCCAATGCAAGCGGCCAATTTCTTTACCTTTCCAGCTTCCATACCATGCTGTACAAGTGCCGATGACTTCACCGTTAACAGTTTCTAAAAAAATCATACGATGTTTAACATCTTCTAAAAAAGGTTGAAATTCTTGAGAAAATCGTTGAAGTGCCTTTTCTTCTGATGCAAATTCGTTCGTTTTAGTAACGATGTCCGCCCAATTTTTTTGGTCTCCTTCTTCAAAGAAACGAAGCTTATAGCCATCGGTTAGAGGAAAGAAATCTATGTTCTTTAAATTATGAGTCATATATAATGGGATTTTTTCCATTGTGCATTCCTCCAATAAGATACATATGTCTTTATATTGGCTCATCCTACATTCTATATACAATACTTAGAAGAATTCATGTACTGCTTATAGTATACTAGATTTAGCCGGATAACTGAGAAATGGGAATCTTATAACGATTTAATGAGAGGAATCGATATCATGACGACAAGCCAATTTAATGTTTTTGTAGGATGCTATGGAGAGAATGAGCAAGAATCGTTGCATTGGTTACGATTTGATTCTGAACAAGGTAAACTGGAAACAGTCTCATCCTTTTCTGGGATAGAAAATCCTTCGTTTATCGCCCTTAATTCGGTTGAAAATCGATTGTATGCAGTAAGTGAAGTGGAAGCAGGGGAGGTTGTTAGCTTTGAGATTGATTATCCAACAAAGAGTTTGAGAGAATTAAATAGAAGATCTGTACACGGCTGGGCACCTTGTTTTACAGAAGTAGATAAAGATGATCAATACCTTTTTACCGTAAATTACGGAGAGGGGAATATCACTGTTCATCCATTGGATACGAGTGGATTCATAGAATCGGCGTGTGATATTCATGACTTTAAAGAAAAGGCAGTTGACTTAGGGGTTGCTTCCCACCCGCATACGATTCGTAACATACCGAACACGAATAAATATCTAGTTACTGATTTAGGGTTAGATCGTCTCTTTCTTTATGAATTAGACCGTTCTCAATCCAAGCTTCTACTTATTAATGAAATAGAAATGACAAAAGGATCTGGACCAAGGCATATAGCTTTTCATCCGAAGTTACGAAAAGTTTACGTTGTTAATGAGTTAGACTCAACTGTTACCGTTTGTACATACAATGAAAAGGCAACAAGTCTTGAGATTTTACAAACTCTTTCTACTTTACCTGATGAATTTGAGGGGAAAAGTTATTGTGCGGACATCCATATAGATGCATCTGGAACCTATTTATACGCTTCGAACCGGGGACATCATTCCATCACTACTTTTAAAATAGGTAAAGATGGGTTACTAGAAGCAATGACACAAACATCATCTGCTGGAGAATGGCCACGCAATTTTGCCATCATACCAGGAGATCAATATATGCTAGTGGCGAATGAGCATACGAATAACATTGTTGTTATGAGAATGAGGGAAAATGGCAAGCTTCATGTAACGGGTGAAATTGCAACTGTAAATAAACCAGTTTGTCTAAAAGTTATAAAAATCGAAGATTAATGAGAAGAAAAGCGGAGGAAATCTCTGCTTTTTCTATTATATGGGAGCGAGTAAATCCACAATCTACAATCGGATATATCATGGGTTAAAAAACTTTTGTCCCAGTCTCTTTAGCTGTTTATGAATCTTTCGGAGTTGCATAAACAATATATCGATCTGGAGCATTTCCAATGTAATGAAAAGGATAGCATGTAGTGACCGTAAGCATTTCTTCGTCATAGGACGCTGGATCTATGACAGTACGATCATCGGCTTCAACAATTTTTGTTTCTTTAATGACATATTCATAATTTCCGTAGGGCATCTCAACAATAAAGCTGTCACCAATTTCAAGTTCACCAAATTGGCGAAAAACAGTGTCACGGTGTCCTGATAAAACGATTTGGCTTTTCTGCCCGGGATAGGAGGTATCTGGATAATGTCCAACTCCTTGTTTAAGCTCCTCTTCATCTACTCCGTATACAATCGGAAGTTCTCTTTCTAACCGAGGAATTTTTAAAATCCCAATTTTATCTCCCTGCTCAGCATGGAATTCAACTGTCCCATCTGCGGAGACTTCTTTATTGTGATTTGATTGTTCAATTCTTGATTTTGCTTCCTGAAAGGCTTTTTCCTGTAGCTGATTGCCTTGCCATATTTGCCATACACTAAAAAGTATAAGAAAACCGCCTCCAACAATTAGCAGGAGTGGGATGATTTTTTTCATCAGACAATCTTCCTTTTTTAGATTATTAGTGAGTTGTCATAAAAAGTGAATCACTCCCCATAATAGGGAAATGAATATTTCATTTTGCATTTTTGTAAAGGGAATGCCCATTATTTTATATATGAATGAATCGGTTGTCTATACATGATTATAAATGAGGGTATAATTTATTTCAATTAGTTTTACGTTAATTATGAATTGGTAGAAAACTGTTCTGCGATATGATAGTTTCAAAGATAAAATACTACACTATATAACAAAATTTTTAACAAAGTGGTAATATATAGATAAAATGATCAACTAGTAAAATGGAGGTGGTGCTATTGGAAGATTCCTATGTGTTAAAAAATACGGTTTTTATGGACGGGAAAATAAAAGATATAGTGATTGAAAATGGAAAGATTAAGGAAATCACAAGTGGAGGAAGCGGTACTGGGAAGATCATCATTGATTGTACAGGGCTCTTCGTTTCGAGTGGGTGGATTGATCTGCACGTGCACGCTTTCCCTGATTTTGCTCCATACGGTGATGAACTTGATGAAATTGGTATTAAACAAGGGGTTGCTACTGTTGTAGATGCAGGTAGTTGTGGAGCAGACGATTTTGAAAAGTTACTACAATACTCTGAGTCTAGTAAAACGAATTTATTAGCCTTTTTAAATGTATCGGAGATAGGATTACAACGGGTAGATGAATTAAGTAATTTGGAATGGATCAATCGTGAAAAACTTTTAGCAACTATTTCAGCTCATCCAAAATATATCGTCGGTTTAAAAGCTCGAATTAGTAAGAGTGTAGTAGGCGAAAATGGTGTCCAACCGCTTCAGATAGCACAGCAGCTTTCAAAAGAAACCTCTTTGCCAGTTATGGTTCACATTGGTTCGGGCCCTCCAAATATTGATGAGATTGTTTCATTATTAAAGGAAGACGACATTATCACACATTATTTAAATGGAAAAAGGAACAATCCTTTTCATGAAAATAGTAAGCCCTTACATGTATTGATCGAAGCTATAAATAGAGGTGTCCAATTAGACGTTGGGCATGGTAGTGCAAGTTTTTCGTTTGAGGTTGCGGAAGCTGCGAAGAAATACAATATACCATTAGGGACGATTAGTTCAGATATTTATCGCGGAAATCGTCTGCATGGCCCTGTGTTCAGTTTAGCTCATGTGTTATCAAAGTTTCTATATCTAGGTTACTCCTTGCAGGAAGTTATAAATGCAGTTACTTATAATGCAGCTAAATGGTTGAAAAGGCCTGAGTTAGGTAGAATCCAAGTTGGTGATGTGGCTAATTTAACGTTATTTACAATCGAAAGGAATCCAACTTCATTGGTTGATTCTGAGGGAGAACAGCGTATAGCTAAAGAAATGATTAAAGCAAAGGGAGTCGTTGCAAATGGCGAGTTCATTGAATGCAAAGTATGGTCTAAAGCGAGTCATTAATGCAAGTGGAAGAATGAGCATTTTAGGCGTATCGTCACCATCTGATACTGTGATGGAGGCGATGAAGCATGGTGGTCAAAATTATGTTGAAATCGCCGATCTTGTAAATAAATCGGGTACCCATATTGCTAGTCTACTTGGAGCGGAAGCGGCTGTCGTTGTTAATTCTGCTTCCAGTGGAATCGCCCTTTCTATTGCAGGGTTGATCACAAAGGGGAATAAACGTTTAAGTGAAAGGTTACATCAAGAAGTAATACCTAAAAATGAAGTAATTATGTTGAAAGGACATAATGTTCAATACGGCGCACCCGTGGAAACAATGGTATTCCTTGGAGGCGGTAAACTTGTTGAAGTGGGATATGCCAATGAGGGCAGGGCTGAGCACATAAAGGAAGCTATTACTTCTTCAACGGTTGCCATTCTTTATATAAAATCACATCATGCCGTTCAAAAGAATATGCTTTCCGTTGAGGAAGCATGGGAAGTGGCGCAAAGTCACTCAATTCCACTTATTATCGATGCGGCAGCAGAGGAAGACTTGCAAAAATATGTAAAAGTATCCGACTTAGTTATATATAGTGGATCAAAGGCGATTGAAGGACCGACAACGGGAATTGTTGCAGGGAAAAAGGAATATATTGAATGGATTAAAGTTAATCTCCACGGAATCGGAAGAAGTATGAAGGTTGGAAAAGAATCTGTTTTTGGGTTGCTTCAGGCACTTGATGAATATATGCATAAAGAAGATCATAGTGACGCTGAACGAGCAATATTAGAAAATTTGCTATCATTAAATGAAATTAAAGGAATTCATGTTTCGATTGTTCAAGATGAGGCTGGGAGAGCGATTTTTCGGGCACGTGTTCAAATTGATTCAACGAACATTGGTATTTCAGCAGTTGAAATGGCCGAGAAATTGCGTGATGGAGAGATAGCCATTTACATACGCGACTATGGAACAAAGCAAGGTTTTTTTGATATCGACCCAAGATCTTTAGCTGGGGATGATATACATATAATTGAAACAAGAATCAGGGAAATTGCCAAGGGGGCTTAAAAAATGTTAGAGATTGAGAAACATTTTTATAAGGGTCGTGTCTGTTTAAATGTGTTAGCAAGTAATATTGGAAATGCAAGGGAAGTGTATGAAGCCGCAGAAGGATATGTTCTTGTAGGGGTGTTATCAAAAGATTATCCAACAGTACCAGAAGCTGTTACGGCTATGGAAGAATATGGCAGTGAAATTGAGGATGCTGTCTCTATTGGATTAGGAGCGGGGGATAATCGCCAAGCAGCCGTTGTGGCTGAAATTTCCAAATATTACGCTGGTAAACATATTAACCAAGTTTTTCCTGCCGTTGGGGCAACGCGTGCTAATTTAGGTGAAAAGGAAAGCTGGATTAACAGTTTGGTTTCCCCAACAGGAAAAGTAGGAATGGTTAATATTTCTACAGGTCCTCACAGTGCAGCAAATTCGGAACATGCGATTGTGCCGATAAAGTCGGCGATCGCTCTAGTCCGGGATATGGGAGGCAATGCGCTGAAGTTTTTCCCGATGAAGGGATTAAACTGTGAAGAGGAGTATCGAGCGGTTGCGGAAGCCTGTGGAGAGGAAGGATTTGCACTAGAGCCGACAGGTGGTATTGATAAAGATAATTTTGAACAGATTTTGCGAATTGCCTTAGAGGCAAATGTTCCTAAAGTAATACCACATGTTTACTCTTCAATTATAGATTCAGAAACTGGAAAAACCAACACAGATGATGTTAAGGAACTATTAGAAATCGTTAAAAAGCTAGTGAATGCTTATGAGTAAAAAAATAGCGGCATTTGGAGAAGTAATGATGCGAATGCAAGTGCCAGGCTATGAATTACTGTCGCAAGCTAACACGTTGAATTATTCCTTTTCTGGCACAGGTGTGAATATTGCTGCAGCTCTTTCCCACTTTGGGCATTCGGGTTATCTTGTTTCGGCTTTACCAAGTAATGCCATTGGAGACGCAGCAGTTAGTTATTTACGTAAGCTTGGTGTCAAAACAGAATTCGTTCAACGTTCAGGAAATTATATAGGGATTTATTTTCTAGAAAACGGATTTGGAATCAGGACTAGCCGAGTTACATATACGAACCGACAGGAAAGTAGTTTTAATACAGCAGCCCAATCTGTTTATCCATTTGAGGAAATTGCCAAATCTGTAGATCTAATGCACTTTTGTGGAATTACACTTTCTATGAATGATCAGGTTCGTAATCAAATGAAAGTTCTTGCTAAGTTAGTAAAAGAGAATGGCGGGTTAGTTGTCTTTGATTGTAATTATCGTCCTTCCCTATGGGGAGAAAATGGTTATGAGAAAGCAAAACGTCATTATGAAGAAATGTTAGGTTTCGCTGATATCGTTATGATGAACGAAAAGGATGCCATGTTTGTGCTTGGAATGAAAACAGGAATGATTGATCGTAAAGAACAACTAATCGATTTAATTCCTAAAGTGGCGGACAGGTTTCAAGTTAGCCTTATTGCTGGAACCCATCGTACAATTCACGATCATCAATCTCATACTTTACAAGGTTTTATGTTTAAGAATGACGACTTTACCTTTTCTAAGATTGTCAGCTTTCCGGTACTTGATCGAATCGGGGCAGGGGATGCTTTTACAAGTGGTATTCTTCATGGAGAAATGGGGGATTTTCTACCGGAGCAAACGGTTGACTTCGCAGTCACAGCAGCTGTGCTTGCCCACACAATTGTGGGGGATACGCCTTTATCTTCAGAAGCTGAAGTAATTCGGGCGATGAATGAAAATATTGGAGACATCATAAGATGAAAATGTTAAAAAGGAGAGGAGTTCGTAGGGACGCTTTTGGTTCTCTACAAACTCCTCTCTTTTTGCTCAAAAGTTTGGTGCAAGGGCATTGAGTTTATTCTTTGCCTCAACAAGGATATCTTTTTCCCTATTTGGGTCTATATCTAATCCCTCAGCAATAACTGAATGTATGTTTTGAATTCCCATGAAATTGAGGATCGTATTAAAATATCGCTGCGAGAATTCCATATTAGCCGCCGGTCCATCCGAATAAACACCGCCCCTAGACTCAATTAATAAAACAGGTTTATCAGGAACTAATCCTTCTGGACCATTTTCAGTATAGTGGAATGTTTTACCGGCAATACAAATTGTATCAATATAAGCCTTAAACATAGGAGGATAAGATAAATTCCAGAAAGGTAATGAAAAGACGAGTTTGTCTGCTCTTAAGAATTGGCTAGTTAATTGATCCATTTGGAGGGCCTTTATCATTTCGTTTTCTGTTAATTTTTCGTGTGAAGCGAACTTCCCCCAAGCACTAAAAACGTCAACATCTAGAAAAGGAATATCAGCGTGATATAAATCGAGTATTTCAATGTTATCTTCAGGATGCTTTTGTTTATATTTCTCCAAAAAGTGATTGGCTAATCTAGAAGAACG
Source organism: Bacillus niameyensis (assembly GCF_001375535.1). Lineage (GTDB taxonomy): Bacteria > Bacillota > Bacilli > Bacillales > Bacillaceae_C > Lederbergia > Lederbergia niameyensis. Next base: position 2,821,870 of record NZ_LN831197.1, on the reverse strand, counting down.
GGATTGCTCATCGTCTTTTGGATTGACTTTAATATACAAAAGGTTTGCCATTTCATTCATCCTTCCTATACCTATTGGCGGTCTATTCCAGAATCATATTTTTTGTATTTCGCTATCTTATGATGTAGGTTGATCCTGCTCTCTATTTGTTAATATTGCATGCGCCCACTTAACTTTTTCATCTGTTGGGGAAGAAACACCTTTAAGTTTATAGTCAAGGCCGAGCGCTTCATATTTGTAAACCCCTAATTGGTGATAGGGGAGGATTTCAATTTTTTCGACATTGGATAATGTATGAATAAAAGCTGATAGTCTTCTTAGATCTTCTTCGCCATCAGTAAACCCTGGAACGAGGACATGCCGAACCCAGACAGGCTTTTGCTTTTCCTCAAGGTAATGGGCAAAATCTAAAATGTGTTTATTTGATACAGCTGTTAGCTTTCGATGTTTTTCCTCATCAATATGTTTTAAATCTAATAGAACTAGGTCCGTTACTTCCATAAGGCGATCTAACGAATGAATAAATCGTTCTTTACGCGTAAAACAACCGCCAGAACTATCGATGCATGTATGGATTCCGAGTTTTTTGCACTCTGTAAACAATTCATATAAAAAATCAACATGTAATAGTGGCTCTCCACCACTAACGGTTACACCGCCTCCAGAGGCTTGAAGGAATGGAAGATAATCTTTAATATCTTTCATCAAGGATTCAATCGAAACCTCTTTTCCTTCCTCATTACCAAATGTCCATGTATCTGGATTATGGCAATAGAGGCAACGCAAGAGACATCCTTGTGTAAAGATCACATACCTAAGCCCAGGCCCGTCAACAGTTCCACAAGATTCTACTGAGTGAATACGTGTTTGAATCTTCATATCCTTACATCCTCCTTTTCGACAATTTTCGGGGCGTGCCTGTCACCACCCGAATTCGACAAGATCCGGGTGGTGACAGGCACTTGGTTTACTGTCTAGCTCCAGTCGGCAGCGATTAGCAAACTTTCGGTTTCTTCCTACGATAAGTCAACATCAGTTCGTCCTGTCGGACTCACTGTGTTTCCTTTATCTCGTCAGAACCCTAAAAAGTTTGTACATCGCTAAACGCCGACTTCCGCTTTTCTACTCACATTGTTTCGTGGAATGTTCGGTTGATGACGTCAATTTGTTGTTCTCTTGTGAGTTTGATAAAGTTGACGGCGTAACCAGAGACACGAATTGTGAGTTGTGGGTATTTTTCTGGCTGTTCCATTGCATCAAGTAAAGTTTCTCTGTTGAATACATTTATGTTTAAATGGTGACCTTCTTTTATGATATACCCATCTAGAATAGCAGCTAGATTAGAAATTCTCGTTTCTTCTTCACGTCCGAGTGCCTTTGGAACAATGGAGAATGTGTTAGAAATTCCATCTAAAGCATACTCGTATGGTAATTTCGCAACAGAGCTTAATGAAGCGATGGCTCCTTTTTGATCACGGCCGTGAAGCGGGTTGGCTCCAGGTGCGAATGGTTCTCCTTTGCGTCTGCCATCAGGAGTATTACCAGTCTTTTTACCATAGACAACATTTGATGTAATCGTTAAGACTGATAAGGTTGGAGTTGCTTCACGGTAAGCATGGTGCTTTTGAAACTTATTCATAAATGTTTTGACAACATCAATAGCAATATCGTCAACGCGAGAGTCATTGTTTCCGTATTTAGGAAAATCTCCTTCAATCTCAAAGTCAATTGCTACACCATTTTCATTACGGATTGGTTTTACTTTTGCATATTTAATCGCACTTAGGGAGTCTGCTACAACAGATAGACCAGCAATTCCTCCTGCCATTGTACGTAAAATATGACGATCATGGAGGGCCATTTCAATTCGTTCATAGCTATATTTATCATGCATATAATGAATAACATTAAGAGTATTCATATACAATTCAGCAAGCCAATCCATTAGTTGATCAAATCTCTCGGCGACTTCGTTGTAATCTAAGTACTCAGATGTAATTGGCGCAAACTTCGGAGTTACTTGAACATTTTTCAGTTCGTCTACACCGCCGTTAATTGCATAAAGAAGTGCTTTCGCCAAGTTTGCACGGGCTCCGAAAAATTGCATTTGTTTTCCAATGCGCATAGCGGATACACAGCAAGCAATGCCATAGTCGTCTCCATAGTGTTCACGCATAATATCATCATTTTCGTATTGAACGGAACTTGTCTTAATCGACATATTAGCACAATATTTCTTGAAATTATCTGGTAGTTTCGTCGACCATAGGATCGTTAAGTTTGGTTCTGGTGCTGGACCTAAATTATCTAATGTATGAAGGAAGCGGAAGGAGTTTTTCGTCACAAGCGGTTTTCCCTCTATACTAATTCCTCCAATTGATTCCGTTACCCAAGTTGGATCACCACTAAACAATTCATTATAATCAGGAGTTCTAGCAAATTTAACGAGACGTAGCTTCATTACGAAATGGTCAACGAGTTCTTGAGCCTCTTTTTCAGTGATCGTGCCATTCTCGATGTCTCTCTCGATGTAAATATCGAGGAAAGTGGAGACACGACCTAAACTCATGGCAGCACCGTTTTGTTCTTTAATCGCTGCAAGATAGGCAAAATATAGCCATTGGAATGCTTCTTTAGCATTTGCAGCAGGTTTAGAAATATCATAACCATAGAGACTCGCAAGTTCTTGTAATTCGTGTAGAGCTCTAACTTGCTCTGCTATTTCCTCACGTTCACGAATGACATCTTCCGTCATTGTTCCGTTGCTTACTATTTCTAGGTCGTTCATTTTTTCCTTAACTAGGAATTCAATTCCGTATAAAGCAACTCTTCTGTAGTCACCAATAATTCTTCCACGTCCATAAGCATCTGGAAGACCGGTAATAATCCCAACTTTTCGAGCTAGACGCATTTCCGGTGTATAGACATCAAAGACACCTTGATTGTGGGTTTTGCGATATTTTGTAAAAATCTCATGAATTTCATCATCAATTTTAAATCCATATGATTCAGCAGCTGCTTCAGCCATCCGAATACCACCAAATGGTTGTAGAGATCTTTTAAAAGGTTTTTCAGTTTGAAATCCGACGATTTGTTCTAATTCTTTTTTTAAATATCCTGGACCATGGGATGTAATAGTGGATACGACTTTCGTATCCATATCGAGCACTCCACCATTTTCTCGTTCCAGTTTCGAAAGCTCCATAACTTGATCCCAAAGAGCAGTAGTGGCTTCTGTAGGTTCTTCTAGAAACTCTTCATTGCCTTCATATAATGTATAGTTTTGTACGATAAAATTCCTAACGTCTACTTCTGTTTGCCAACGACCTTCTTTAAAACCATTCCAAAATGTCATTGTAAAACCTCCTTAAGATAGAGATACAGTCTTTTGTGAAAAACTGAGCAAATCAATGTAAAATTACGGAATGATGATCAACATTACAATTTTATTATACCATCTTTTTCTTGATTGTGGAACCATTTGGACGAAAAAATCCTGTTGTCATTGATTTGGTAGGGGGAAAGCGTTCATTATGCTTCATGTTTATTTATTCAAATAACAAGGTTCTCGTTATCCAGAATGAACCGGCTGTAGGCTCTCTTCGAGGAGATCTTACAGCCGGAAAAAGCTAAGTCAGTTCGTTCAACAGTAGGGAAGGGAACTCCTGCTGATTATAAAAGTTATTCAGATAATCCTTCAAGAATTGTTTTAATATTCCATTCCATCATGGAAATATACGTATCTCCCTCTTCACCAGGGTGTGCTAAGGAATCAGTGAAGATTTTCCCCTTAATAGGGACATTTGTTTCTGCAGATACGGCTTCCATACTTCGGGGATCGATGCTCGTTTCTAAAAATAATGCTTGAATATTTTTATCTTTTATAATATCAACAATTCTTGTAATCTGGTCTGGTGTTCCTTGATTTTCTTGATTAATTTCCCAAATATATTCTGCGTCAAACTCATAAGCTTCAGAAAAATATTTAAATGCACCTTCGCTTGTAACGAGAATGCGTTTGTCTCTAGGAATTTTATTATATTCATCGATAGCCTTTTGATGAAGTTCCTCTAATTTCTCAATATATTCATCAGCGTTTTTTTTGTAGATCTCCTCATTTTCTGGGTCAACTTTAATTAACCCATCCCTGGCATTTTCTGCATAGATAATTCCATTTTTAACATTTAACCAAGCGTGAGGATCTTCTTCGCCTTCATTTCCTTTCGTAGTCAGATATTTTGCGTCCACACCCTTACTCATAAGAAAAACTGGTGCATTTTCTCCGTCTTTTCCTGCAGTCTCCATTAATTTGTTAAACCACGCATTTCCGGCCTCAAGATTTAATCCGTTATAGAAAACAGCATCAGCATCTGTCGTTTTTTGTACATCTGCAGGCAATGGGTCATATTCATGGGGGTTTGATCCAATCGGTGCTAAACTATGGATTTCGACCAAATCTCCGCCTATATTTTTAACGATATCATAAATTATAGAGTAGGTAGTGACGACCTGGACCTTTTGATCACCGTTTTTTTCATTCACATTACTTTGGTCATTAGTACAAGCTATCAACATTGAAAGTGCAAAAGCTGTTGTGAATAGTAACGTAATTGTTTTTTTCATCATCTTATATCCCCCTAATATTAAGCCAATGAGGCTCTTTTCCTTTTAGCCTTTATTGATTTCCATATGAGTCCGTGTTTAGGTGACAGCAGGAACACGATTGTGAAAATAGCTGTGGCCGCGAGAACAATTGTTGCCCCTGATGCGAGATTATAGGTGAAACTAAAGTAAAGTCCGATCACTGATGATAACGCACCAATTCCGGATGCAAGGAAAATCATTACCCATAAACGTTCGGTTAGTAGGTACGCTGTTGCAGCAGGAGTTATTAACATTGCAACAACGAGCACAATGCCGACTGTTTGTAGTGATGCGACAGTAACCATCGTCAAAAGTGTCATCAAAAAATAATGGATGAATCGAACTGGCAAACCGTAAGCCGCAGCCATTGTCGAATCAAAGGATGAAACTAATAGTTCTTTGTAGAATAAGTAAACAGCACTTAGCACAATTAAACCGATAAATAATGTAATCCACATATCGGATGATCTAACAGCTAATACATTGCCAAATAAGATGTGATATAAATCTGTACTGCTTTTCAGCATCGTAATAATGATAATTCCTAAAGCAAATGCGGCAGTAAACATAATTCCTATGGAAGTATCATGTTTGATACGGCTGTTTTGGGTGACGAACCCAATGGCAATTGCTGTTAATACTCCAGTAAAGACTGCGCCTATAAAGAAGTTAACACCGAACATATAGGAGATAGCGACACCAGGCAATACTGCATGAGAGATTGCATCTCCCATAAGAGCCATACCTCTAAGTATGATGAAACAGCCGATAACCCCACAGATGATTCCGACCATTATAGACGTCAACAAAGCTTTTTGTAAAAATCCGTATTGCATGACAGCATCGATAAAAATCATGATATGGACACTCCTATCTCTTTCATAAAAGCAAACTGTCCTTTATAGGCTTTTTCGATGATCCCAGGCTGGAATACTTCATTAACAGGTCCATAAGAAATTAATTCCTTATTTAATAAAATCAGTTCATTGAAATAATCGTTTGCTTTACTTAAATCATGGTGAACGACAACGACAGTCTTTCCATTACTACATAATTCCTTTAATATATGGACGATTGTCTCTTCGCTTGATGCGTCGACACCAACAAAAGGTTCATCTAGGAAGAATAAATCTGCTTTCTGAGCAAGAGCCCTTGCAAGAAAGACTCGCTGTTGTTGACCACCTGATAGCTCACCAATTTGCTTATTGGAGAATTCCTCCATACCCACCTTTGCAAGACATTGAAGAGCCCACTCCTTTTCCTCTCTTTTGGGACGGCGAAATATTCCCATATTTGGATATGTGCCAATAAGTACAGTATCAAAAACTGTAATTGGAAAATCCCAATCAATATCATTCCGCTGTGGAACGTATGCAATTTTTCTTCTTACGTCCTTAATGATGTGCCCAAATATTTTCACTTCCCCTTTATCTTTTGGAATAAGATTAAGAATAGCCTTTATAAACGTAGACTTACCAGCTCCGTTTGGACCGATAATTCCTACTAAATTACCAGCCTCAAGGGAAAGGCTAACCCCCTTTACTGCCTCACTTCCGAAATAGGAAACGTGAAGGTCTTTAATTGAAATTGCAGAAGACATGCTTTTCCACTCCTTTTTACGAAAAATTGGTCTGTTTCTATAAGTATATTAGCTTACTACACAAATGTTAGCCGAGGGCAACATTTGGTGAAAAAAATATAATGGTTTATCTTCTAGACTCTTTTCACCTTACACATAACATTTTACTTATTAAAAAATAGTTTGACAAGGGAAAGTTTTTAAATTAACAAAATAAACCTATTTGGATATTCTTACATAAAAAAACTGCACCTTCTATTTGGGTGCAGTTCAAATTTAAAGTTGTCTGAAGAAAAGTATGATCCTTTTCAAAATCTAGAAAGTTATTAGTGCCTCTTTAAAACAGCTATTTTTACACCTTTTCTTCATTTGCTGGAGTCAAGAATTCGTTTATTCGATCAGACAGAATTTCATATTCCTTGTTTAGCCAAAAGTATTTTCCTCCATCGAAATATATCGAATGTTTACTGGCCATTGGAGATGATGAATATAAAATAATAGCATAGGATTTTGATTTTGGGTCGTCATCCCGATATTCGAGTGATGTGTCAGATTGACTTGTTTGAAATAATTCAATAAATGATTGAATTTTCTCTTTCTGATCAATCATCGTGTTAAATATGTATTCGTTATTCTCCAATTCCTCAAATATTTCTATTTTTTTTATAGGCTCCTCTGGAAGGAAGGTCGGAATATCTAGTATGTTTTGATCGCCTTCTCTTACATATAATTTATAACCATTTATCTTCTCAGGATCAGAAATAGCAATGAGATCTGGATGATTTATGACAGCATATAATTTTGTCCCCGTTTTTAAATATGCAGCATCCCCATCTTTGGAACGATAATTGGATTTTTTGACGTTATCCTTTAGTGTGTATTTAATCTCTCCAATATTTTCACCAATAAACTTGAGGTCTGATAATTCGACCCCAGCATCAGAAAAGTATTTTTCCCCATGGAACTGAAGAAAATCTTCCCAATCAATAATGACATGAGAGCAACCTACAAGCAATATCAAGCAAGCGCTAACTATCCATTTTCTCACAAACGGTCACCACCTATATATATAGACGATTATGATGGTATAAACGTTTCAAAAAGAACGGAAATTTTTGGTGCCTTTTTTCGATATCCTCGTGTATGACTTTTATCGGTTCGTTGAAACTATAATTAGGAGGATGAAACAAACATGACGATTGTGACAACGTTTGAAAAAAGAAAAAGGGAAAAACAGTTAACTAGTGAACGAAAACTGTTGCGCGATCTTTCCATTGAAAAGTTAAAAAAGAGTGTTTTGCAGCACTTTAATCATGTTGGAATATGGGCAAGCTTTATCCCGGATGGAGTGGAGGAAGCATGCTTTGATATAGCGATTGAAGCGTTCTTATGCGGTGGTGAGTATAGTCGATTTGTCCTTTATGGTGAGACTTTTGAAATGATTAGGAATCGGTCGGAAGAGGATCGGGAAAAATTAGGCGATACAATGTATAATTTTTGGCTCTATATGGATTATGGTCATAAGTCCATCGATGAGGAGAAGGCTTTTGCGGCATGTGCGCATTTTGTAGATGAATGGTGGATGCAAGGATATGAAAAAGGAGAACGTCGATATAAGTTGCGTTTGCATTAAAGTTAGGGAGTAGGTGAAATAAACCTACTTCTTTCTGTTTTAGCTTTATTGCACAGTATTTAAATCAATAACTGCTCGCTAAAATATAGCATACCGTTTCTTTTATCTTGTTCTAAAAGCCCTTCTTGTCCCATAAGCTGTGGAAGAATGAATTGTGAAGGGGAAAATAGGATGAGAAGGAAAAACAAGATAGTATTATTTTCAATTGGTGCTGTTATTTTGTTTCTTCTTTTGCAGTATCAATTTATTCCAAAGGATTCTTTTGATAGTTGGAATTTGCCATTGTCCGGGAAAATTATTTACTTAGACCCTGGTCATGGGGGGCCTGATGGGGGGGCTGGTGATCAGGAAGCTTTAGAGAAGGATATTGCATTGGATGTATCCAAAAAACTGCGTGATTATCTTCAAGAGCAGGGGGCCCTTGTTCTTATGACAAGAGAAGATGACCGTGATTTAGCTGAACCTGATATTAATGGTCTTAGTCGTAGAAAGACTGATGATCTCCATAAAAGGTTGAAAATGATTAATGATTCAGAAGCGGACTTATTTCTTAGTATTCATTTAAACTCAATCCCTTCACCACGATGGCGAGGTGCCCAGACATTTTATTCTCCACACGATGTCAATAATAAGCGTGCAGCAACTTTTATACAAGACGAACTAGTGCATACATTGGAAAATACTAATCGTCAAGCGAAGATCATTAACAATATCTTTATTTTGGATCATTCTGAAAAGCCTGGTGCTTTAGTAGAAATTGGCTTTTTATCCAATCCAGAAGAACGACAAAACTTAATGTCAACTGAATATCAAGATAAAGTGTCCTTTTCAATCTATAAAGGCATCATGCGTTATTTTTCACAAGAAAAAAGTCTTGAAATTCCCAAGTGACAGGCACTTTCGACACGTGCCTGTCACGCCCCGAAGTATGTCGAATTGTATCTTCGCTTTTTTACACAGCTCAGGCAGCAGCGCTTAGCAAACTTTCGGTTTCTTCCTACGATAAGTTAACATCAGTTCGTCCTATCGGACTCACTGTGTTTCCTATATCTCGGGCCAACAGGACGTTGGTCAGAGTGGCGTTGCGCCAGGACGGCGCGTTTTTAGCCGTTCATCCATAAAAAAAAGTTTGTACGGCGCCAACCGCTGCCTTCCGCTTTTCATTGTCTAGCTCCAGCGCATATCGCCTAGCAAACTTCTCCGCTTCTTCCTACGATAAGTCAACATCAGCTCGTTCCTTGCTGTGTTTCCTATATCTCGGGCCAACAGGATGTTGGTCAGAACGGCGTTGCGCCAGGACGGCGCGTTTTTAGCCGTTCATCCATATTAAGAAGTTTGTACGTCGATAAGCAATGCGCTTACGCTTTTCATTGTCTAGCTTCAGGCAGCAGCGCCTAGCAAACTTTCGGTTTCTTCCTACGATAAGTTAACATCAGTTCGTCCTATCGGACTCGCTGTGTTTCCTATATCTCGTCAGAAAGCCTAAAAAGTTTGTACGGCGCTAACCGCTGCCTTCCGCTTTTCATTGTCTAGCTCCAGCGCATATCGCCTAGCAAACTTCTCCGCTTCTTCCTACGATAAGTCAACATCAGCTCGTTCCTCGCTGTGTTTCCTATATCTCGGGCCAACAGGACGTTGGTCAGAACGGCGTTGCGCCAGGGACGGCGCGTTTTTAGCCGTTCATCCATATTAAGAAGTTTGTACGTCGATAAGCAATGCGCTTACGCTTTTCATTGTCTAGCTTCAGGCAGCAGCGCCTAGCAAACTTTCGGTTTCTTCCTACGATAAGTTAACATCAGTTCGTCCTATCGGACTCGCTGTGTTTCCTATATCTCGTCAGAAAGCCTAAAAAGTTTGTACGGCGCTAACCGCTGCCTTCCGCTTTTCATTGTCTAGCTCCAGCGCATATCGCCTAGCAAACTTCTCCGCTTCTTCCTACGATAAGTCAACATCAGCTCGTTCCTCGCTGTGTTTCCTATATCTCGGGCCAACAGGACGTTGGTCAGAACGGCGTTGCGCCAGGGACGGCGCGTTTTTAGCCGTTCATCCATATTAAGAAGTTTGTACGTCGATAAGCAATGCGCTTACGCTTTTCATTGTCTAGCTTCAGGCAGCAGCGCCTAGCAAACTTTCGGTTTCTTCCTACGATAAGTTAACATCAGTTCGTCCTATCGGACTCGCTGTGTTTCCTATATCTCGTCAGAAAGCCTAAAAAGTTTGTACGGCGCTAACCGCTGCCTTCCGCTTTTCATTGTCTAGCTCCAGCGCATATCGCCTAGCAAACTTCTCCGCTTCTTCCTACGATAAGTCAACATCAGCTCGTTCCTCGCTGTGTTTCCTATATCTCGGGCCAACAGGACGTTGGTCAGAACGGCGTTGCGCCAGGGACGGCGCGTTTTTAGCCGTTCATCCATATTAAGAAGTTTGTACGTCGATAAGCAATGCGCTTACGCTTTTCATTGTCTAGCTTCAGGCAGCAGCGCCTAGCAAACTTTCGGTTTCTTCCTACGATAAGTTAACATCAGTTCGTCCTATCGGACTCGCTGTGTTTCCTATATCTCGTCAGAAAGCCTAAAAAGTTTGTACGGCGCTAACCGCTGCCTTCCGCTTTTCATTGTCTAGCTCCAGCGCATATCGCCTAGCAAACTTCTCCGCTTCTTCCTACGATAAGTCAACATCAGCTCGTTCCTCGCTGTGTTTCCTATATCTCGGGCCAACAGGACGTTGGTCAGAACGGCGTTGCGCCAGGGACGGCGCGTTTTTAGCCGTTCATCCATATTAAGAAGTTTGTACGTCGATAAGCAATGCGCTTACGCTTTTCATTGTCTAGCTTCAGGCAGCAGCGCCTAGCAAACTTTCGGTTTCTTCCTACGATAAGTTAACATCAGTTCGTCCTATCGGACTCGCTGTGTTTCCTATATCTCGTCAGAAAGCCTAAAAAGTTTGTACGGCGCTAACCGCTGCCTTCCGCTTTTCATTGTCTAGCTCCAGCGCATATCGCCTAGCAAACTTCTCCGCTTCTTCCTACGATAAGTCAACATCAGCTCGTTCCTCGCTGTGTTTCCTATATCTCGGGCCAACAGGACGTTGGTCAGAACGGCGTTGCGCCAGGGACGGCGCGTTTTTAGCCGTTCATCCATATTAAGAAGTTTGTACGTCGATAAGCAATGCGCTTACGCTTTTCATTGTCTAGCTTCAGGCAGCAGCGCCTAGCAAACTTTCGGTTTCTTCCTACGATAAGTTAACATCAGTTCGTCCTATCGGACTCGCTGTGTTTCCTATATCTCGTCAGAAAGCCTAAAAAGTTTGTACGGCGCTAACCGCTGCCTTCCGCTTTTCATTGTCTAGCTCCAGCGCATATCGCCTAGCAAACTTCTCCGCTTCTTCCTACGATAAGTCAACATCAGCTCGTTCCTCGCTGTGTTTCCTATATCTCGGGCCAACAGGACGTTGGTCAGAACGGCGTTGCGCCAGGGACGGCGCGTTTTTAGCCGTTCATCCATATTAAGAAGTTTGTACGTCGATAAGCAATGCGCTTACGCTTTTCATTGTCTAGCTTCAGGCAGCAGCGCCTAGCAAACTTTCGGTTTCTTCCTACGATAAGTTAACATCAGTTCGTCCTATCGGACTCGCTGTGTTTCCTATATCTCGTCAGAAAGCCTAAAAAGTTTGTACGGCGCTAACCGCTGCCTTCCGCTTTTCATTGTCTAGCTCCAGCGCATATCGCCTAGCAAACTTCTCCGCTTCTTCCTACGATAAGTCAACATCAGCTCGTTCCTCGCTGTGTTTCCTATATCTCGGGCCAACAGGACGTTGGTCAGAACGGCGTTGCGCCAGGGACGGCGCGTTTTTAGCCGTTCATCCATATTAAGAAGTTTGTACGTCGATAAGCAATGCGCTTACGCTTTTCATTGTCTAGCTTCAGGCAGCAGCGCCTAGCAAACTTTCGGTTTCTTCCTACGATAAGTTAACATCAGTTCGTCCTATCGGACTCGCTGTGTTTCCTATATCTCGTCAGAAAGCCTAAAAAGTTTGTACGGCGCTAACCGCTGCCTTCCGCTTTTCATTGTCTAGCTCCAGCGCATATCGCCTAGCAAACTTCTCCGCTTCTTCCTACGATAAGTCAACATCAGCTCGTTCCTCGCTGTGTTTCCTATATCTCGGGCCAACAGGACGTTGGTCAGAACGGCGTTGCGCCAGGGACGGCGCGTTTTTAGCCGTTCATCCATATTAAGAAGTTTGTACGTCGATAAGCAATGCGCTTACGCTTTTCATTGTCTAGCTTCAGGCAGCAGCGCCTAGCAAACTTTCGGTTTCTTCCTACGATAAGTTAACATCAGTTCGTCCTATCGGACTCGCTGTGTTTCCTATATCTCGTCAGAAAGCCTAAAAAGTTTGTACGGCGCTAACCGCTGCCTTCCGCTTTTCATTGTCTAGCTCCAGCGCATATCGCCTAGCAAACTTCTCCGCTTCTTCCTACGATAAGTCAACATCAGCTCGTTCCTCGCTGTGTTTCCTATATCTCGGGCCAACAGGACGTTGGTCAGAACGGCGTTGCGCCAGGGACGGCGCGTTTTTAGCCGTTCATCCATATTAAGAAGTTTGTACGTCGATAAGCAATGCGCTTACGCTTTTCATTGTCTAGCTTCAGGCAGCAGCGCCTAGCAAACTTTCGGTTTCTTCCTACGATAAGTTAACATCAGTTCGTCCTATCGGACTCGCTGTGTTTCCTATATCTCGTCAGAAAGCCTAAAAAGTTTGTACGGCGCTAACCGCTGCCTTCCGCTTTTCATTGTCTAGCTCCAGCGCATATCGCCTAGCAAACTTCTCCGCTTCTTCCTACGATAAGTCAACATCAGCTCGTTCCTCGCTGTGTTTCCTATATCTCGGGCCAACAGGACGTTGGTCAGAACGGCGTTGCGCCAGGGACGGCGCGTTTTTAGCCGTTCATCCATATTAAGAAGTTTGTACGTCGATAAGCAATGCGCTTACGCTTTTCATTGTCTAGCTTCAGGCAGCAGCGCCTAGCAAACTTTCGGTTTCTTCCTACGATAAGTTAACATCAGTTCGTCCTATCGGACTCGCTGTGTTTCCTATATCTCGTCAGAAAGCCTAAAAAGTTTGTACGGCGCTAACCGCTGCCTTCCGCTTTTCATTGTCTAGCTCCAGCGCATATCGCCTAGCAAACTTCTCCGCTTCTTCCTACGATAAGTCAACATCAGCTCGTTCCTCGCTGTGTTTCCTATATCTCGGGCCAACAGGACGTTGGTCAGAACGGCGTTGCGCCAGGGACGGCGCGTTTTTAGCCGTTCATCCATATTAAGAAGTTTGTACGTCGATAAGCAATGCGCTTACGCTTTTCATTGTCTAGCTTCAGGCAGCAGCGCCTAGCAAACTTTCGGTTTCTTCCTACGATAAGTTAACATCAGTTCGTCCTATCGGACTCGCTGTGTTTCCTATATCTCGTCAGAAAGCCTAAAAAGTTTGTACGGCGCTAACCGCTGCCTTCCGCTTTTCATTGTCTAGCTCCAGCGCATATCGCCTAGCAAACTTCTCCGCTTCTTCCTACGATAAGTCAACATCAGCTCGTTCCTCGCTGTGTTTCCTATATCTCGGGCCAACAGGACGTTGGTCAGAACGGCGTTGCGCCAGGGACGGCGCGTTTTTAGCCGTTCATCCATATTAAGAAGTTTGTACGTCGATAAGCAATGCGCTTACGCTTTTCATTGTCTAGCTTCAGGCAGCAGCGCCTAGCAAACTTTCGGTTTCTTCCTACGATAAGTTAACATCAGTTCGTCCTATCGGACTCGCTGTGTTTCCTATATCTCGTCAGAAAGCCTAAAAAGTTTGTACGGCGCTAACCGCTGCCTTCCGCTTTTCATTGTCTAGCTCCAGCGCATATCGCCTAGCAAACTTCTCCGCTTCTTCCTACGATAAGTCAACATCAGCTCGTTCCTCGCTGTGTTTCCTATATCTCGGGCCAACAGGACGTTGGTCAGAACGGCGTTGCGCCAGGGACGGCGCGTTTTTAGCCGTTCATCCATATTAAGAAGTTTGTACGTCGATAAGCAATGCGCTTACGCTTTTCATTGTCTAGCTTCAGGCAGCAGCGCCTAGCAAACTTTCGGTTTCTTCCTACGATAAGTTAACATCAGTTCGTCCTATCGGACTCGCTGTGTTTCCTATATCTCGTCAGAAAGCCTAAAAAGTTTGTACGGCGCTAACCGCTGCCTTCCGCTTTTCATTGTCTAGCTCCAGCGCATATCGCCTAGCAAACTTCTCCGCTTCTTCCTACGATAAGTCAACATCAGCTCGTTCCTCGCTGTGTTTCCTATATCTCGGGCCAACAGGACGTTGGTCAGAACGGCGTTGCGCCAGGGACGGCGCGTTTTTAGCCGTTCATCCATATTAAGAAGTTTGTACGTCGATAAGCAATGCGCTTACGCTTTTCATTGTCTAGCTTCAGGCAGCAGCGCCTAGCAAACTTTCGGTTTCTTCCTACGATAAGTTAACATCAGTTCGTCCTATCGGACTCGCTGTGTTTCCTATATCTCGTCAGAAAGCCTAAAAAGTTTGTACGGCGCTAACCGCTGCCTTCCGCTTTTCATTGTCTAGCTCCAGCGCATATCGCCTAGCAAACTTCTCCGCTTCTTCCTACGATAAGTCAACATCAGCTCGTTCCTCGCTGTGTTTCCTATATCTCGGGCCAACAGGACGTTGGTCAGAACGGCGTTGCGCCAGGGACGGCGCGTTTTTAGCCGTTCATCCATATTAAGAAGTTTGTACGTCGATAAGCAATGCGCTTACGCTTTTCATTGTCTAGCTTCAGGCAGCAGCGCCTAGCAAACTTTCGGTTTCTTCCTACGATAAGTTAACATCAGTTCGTCCTATCGGACTCGCTGTGTTTCCTATATCTCGTCAGAAAGCCTAAAAAGTTTGTACGGCGCTAACCGCTGCCTTCCGCTTTTCATTGTCTAGCTCCAGCGCATATCGCCTAGCAAACTTCTCCGCTTCTTCCTACGATAAGTCAACATCAGCTCGTTCCTCGCTGTGTTTCCTATATCTCGGGCCAACAGGACGTTGGTCAGAACGGCGTTGCGCCAGGGACGGCGCGTTTTTAGCCGTTCATCCATATTAAGAAGTTTGTACGTCGATAAGCAATGCGCTTACGCTTTTCATTGTCTAGCTTCAGGCAGCAGCGCCTAGCAAACTTTCGGTTTCTTCCTACGATAAGTTAACATCAGTTCGTCCTATCGGACTCGCTGTGTTTCCTATATCTCGTCAGAAAGCCTAAAAAGTTTGTACGGCGCTAACCGCTGCCTTCCGCTTTTCATTGTCTAGCTCCAGCGCATATCGCCTAGCAAACTTCTCCGCTTCTTCCTACGATAAGTCAACATCAGCTCGTTCCTCGCTGTGTTTCCTATATCTCGGGCCAACAGGACGTTGGTCAGAACGGCGTTGCGCCAGGGACGGCGCGTTTTTAGCCGTTCATCCATATTAAGAAGTTTGTACGTCGATAAGCAATGCGCTTACGCTTTTCATTGTCTAGCTTCAGGCAGCAGCGCCTAGCAAACTTTCGGTTTCTTCCTACGATAAGTTAACATCAGTTCGTCCTATCGGACTCGCTGTGTTTCCTATATCTCGTCAGAAAGCCTAAAAAGTTTGTACGGCGCTAACCGCTGCCTTCCGCTTTTCATTGTCTAGCTCCAGCGCATATCGCCTAGCAAACTTCTCCGCTTCTTCCTACGATAAGTCAACATCAGCTCGTTCCTCGCTGTGTTTCCTATATCTCGGGCCAACAGGACGTTGGTCAGAACGGCGTTGCGCCAGGGACGGCGCGTTTTTAGCCGTTCATCCATATTAAGAAGTTTGTACGTCGATAAGCAATGCGCTTACGCTTTTCATTGTCTAGCTTCAGGCAGCAGCGCCTAGCAAACTTTCGGTTTCTTCCTACGATAAGTTAACATCAGTTCGTCCTATCGGACTCGCTGTGTTTCCTATATCTCGTCAGAAAGCCTAAAAAGTTTGTACGGCGCTAACCGCTGCCTTCCGCTTTTCATTGTCTAGCTCCAGCGCATATCGCCTAGCAAACTTCTCCGCTTCTTCCTACGATAAGTCAACATCAGCTCGTTCCTCGCTGTGTTTCCTATATCTCGGGCCAACAGGACGTTGGTCAGAACGGCGTTGCGCCAGGGACGGCGCGTTTTTAGCCGTTCATCCATATTAAGAAGTTTGTACGTCGATAAGCAATGCGCTTACGCTTTTCATTGTCTAGCTTCAGGCAGCAGCGCCTAGCAAACTTTCGGTTTCTTCCTACGATAAGTTAACATCAGTTCGTCCTATCGGACTCGCTGTGTTTCCTATATCTCGTCAGAAAGCCTAAAAAGTTTGTACGGCGCTAACCGCTGCCTTCCGCTTTTCATTGTCTAGCTCCAGCGCATATCGCCTAGCAAACTTCTCCGCTTCTTCCTACGATAAGTCAACATCAGCTCGTTCCTCGCTGTGTTTCCTATATCTCGGGCCAACAGGACGTTGGTCAGAACGGCGTTGCGCCAGGGACGGCGCGTTTTTAGCCGTTCATCCATATTAAGAAGTTTGTACGTCGATAAGCAATGCGCTTACGCTTTTCATTGTCTAGCTTCAGGCAGCAGCGCCTAGCAAACTTTCGGTTTCTTCCTACGATAAGTTAACATCAGTTCGTCCTATCGGACTCGCTGTGTTTCCTATATCTCGTCAGAAAGCCTAAAAAGTTTGTACGGCGCTAACCGCTGCCTTCCGCTTTTCATTGTCTAGCTCCAGCGCATATCGCCTAGCAAACTTCTCCGCTTCTTCCTACGATAAGTCAACATCAGCTCGTTCCTCGCTGTGTTTCCTATATCTCGTCAGAAGCTAAGAAGTTTGTACGTCGATAAGCAATGCGCTTACGCTTTTCTTCCTTGCAAGCGTATAACATTCTGAAAGAAGTACATTATGTTATACTGGAAGAGAAAGCAAATCCATAATAAGGAAGGTGCGTATTTTGGTTACCCAAGAACAAGCGCTAGAAATATTAAATAAAATGGAAGATCCATTACTACATAAAACGCTACAAGAGACAAATGGTATTCTTGAGGTGAAGGTTAAGGAAGAGAAGTCACATATTAGCGTCAAATTAGCGATTGCCAAGACTGGTACTCCAGAGCAACTTCAGTTTCAAACGAAGGTCGTGGAAGCGTTAAAGAATGCAGGAGCTGAAACGGTTGGAATTCGCTTTGCGCAACTACCGGCGGAAGAATTGGACAAGCATCGTGCTGCAGGAGCTATTCCTGGAGAGGGACCTGGTGGATTGCTTTCGCCAAATAGCAAAACGACCTTTATTGCGATTGCGAGTGGAAAAGGTGGAGTAGGTAAATCAACTGTATCTGTTAATTTAGCTATTGCTCTTGCGCGATTAGGAAAAAAGGTTGGATTGGTTGATGCGGATATATATGGATTTAGTGTTCCGGATATGATGGGAATTACAAGTAGACCGAAGTTAAGGGGAGATCGAATTATTCCTGTTGAACGGTTTGGTGTTCAAGTGATTTCAATGGGATTTTTTGTGGAGGATAATGCTCCTGTTATTTGGCGTGGACCAATGTTAGGGAAAATGCTTAATAACTTTTTTTCCGAGGTAGAGTGGGGCGAACTTGACTATCTTCTACTTGATTTGCCACCAGGAACAGGGGATATGGCGTTAGATGTGCATACAATGCTGCCAAGCTGTAAAGAAATCGTTGTTACAACACCACATCCAACGGCTGCTTTTGTAGCTGCAAGAGCAGGTGCAATGGCACTTCGCACGAACCATGAACTATTAGGTGTTATTGAGAATATGGCCTATTTCGAAAGCAATGTAACTGGCGAAAAGGAATATGTTTTCGGAAAAGGCGGCGGAGATAAGCTTGCGGAGGAACTGCAAACAGAACTTCTTGGAAGACTTCCATTGCAACAGCCAGATTGGAATGAAGAGGATTTTGCGCCATCTGTTTACGACGAAACACATAAGATTGGAAAGATATATGGAGAAATGGCTGAAAAAGTCATAAGTATATTGGGTTAAAATGAAAAGAGGTTGTCCCTTTTGAGCAATGGAAGCGCTCTTTGGGGACAACTTTTTTAAAGTCTCTTTATTAGAGCAAGGTGTCTGTCGTTACAACGAGATAGGATGTCTTAATAGCGTCACTAATATTGGTCGTCGCACTTTCTAACTACCCCCGCCACTAGCATCTTCATCCTTTTTTTCATCCTTGCCAGACTTTTCTTCAGTTTCCTTTGCTGCCTTTAGCAAAAGCTCTTGAATTTTTGCTTTATAGGTTGGACTTTCAATGGTGTCGGATACTACTTTTTGCAAATGTTTTCTGAATTCCTTACTTTTAACAAGATCCCCGTATTCCTTTTGCATTTCAGGATCTTTTAAAATACTCATCATAAGCTCCTGATATTCGGGGTCTTTCATTAAATCCTTTAAAAGGGCTTCGTGTTCAGTCTTCATACTTTTGGCTACAGATTCCGCGAATTTTGGATCTTGAAAGGAGTTCTTCCAAAAGTCAGCTCCCTTTTCAGAGACAAGCGTTTGTTCAATGGTTTCTCTGACGATGCCCTGATCCATGACTAACTTTTGTTTTGTACTCTCTTCACTAATAATATCTTGGATCGCCTTTTTACCTTCATCAGTTTTTAATATATCCACAATCATTTTTTTCGTTTGGTCATAGTCAAGTTCTTTTCCTACATCATTTCCAGAACAAGAAGCAAGAATGAGAACGATGGCCATGAGGAGCAAAGAAACTCCCTTCTTCATGAGGAACGCTCCTTTCTATAAGGAAGGTCTGAATCATTTAAGGAATAAGGAATCCGCTACTATTTAATATGAAACATTGTGAAGAATTTATGCACAAATTAGCTATACGTAGATTTTTCAAATAAAGACTGATAAAATCGGTGTGATAAGTATAGATACGGGGGATAAGGGCAGTGACCATTCGTAATTTAATTAAATTTTTATTTAACTCACTTTTATTGGGTGGATTATTAACAGGTGTTCTAGGTTTTCTCATTCGTTGGGGAGAATTTCAACCTTATTTTACAGATTTTAATATTGGAGCTATTTTATCAACGTTTATTTGGTTAGTTGGAGTAGGCTTTATTTTCGCTGTAGTTAGTCAGGTTGGGTATTTTGCCTATTTATTTATTCATCAGTTTGGACTTGGGATATTCCGATCAATTGGCCTTTGGAATGCGGTGCAGCTAGTCATAGTTACATTCGTTCTTTTCGATCTAATTTATTTTCGCTTTCAGGCCTTTGCAGGAAAAGAAGAAAGCATTCTGCCTTATATAGGTTTGGCGGTATTTATATTAATTGCAGGCTTAATCGTCGCTTATTTTAAGGCGAAAATGACGAATAGAGCTACTTTTGTTTCTGCCCTCTTCTTTATGGTCGTAATTACAATTTTAGAGTGGTTACCAGTTTTACGTCCTAATGATGCGGACTGGATTTATTTAATGATTTTCCCATTGATCGCCTGTAACGCCTATCAAATTTTAATGTTACCGAAATTTAACCGATTGTCCATGGAAGAAAGGGAAAAACGTAAAGCTTTGAAAACAAATGTAGCTGTGAATGGCTTAAAGAATAAAAAGGAAAAAGCGACTCGTTAGGAGATCGCTTTTTTCACCCTTATGGAACAAGTTTTGTTTGTACTTTACCGTTTGCCATTAAGATAGAAACTTTGACAAGCTGATCCTTTCCTTCGAGAACCTTGAGAATCTCAGGTAATGCTTGTGCTGTTTGAGTTGCCGAATCGGAGGCGTGCATTAAGATAATATCTCCTTTTTTCGCCTTCTTTACATTTTCGATAATTTCCTCCACGCCAGGGTTTTTCCAATCTTGAGAGTTGATACTCCAATGGACCATCGTTAGTCCAAGTTTATCAGCAATTCCAAGAGTACGCTTATCAAAGTGTCCAGTTGGTGAACGCAGAAGCTTAATCTCTTTGACATCCAGCTTTTTAAGAACATCAATAGATTTTAAAATATCGCGTCTTACTTTCTCATCTTCCAGTTCTGTATAATCCTCATAAGCATAGCCGAGACTTCCAACCTCATATCCGAGGTCTAATATCCGCTTCACCGTCTCAGGATTTTTTTCTGCCCACGAACCGGAAAGAAAGAAGGTGGCAGAACGAACTTTCCCTTTTTCTAGAATATCTAGAATTGGGTCCGCCTGTATATCACCCCATCCAATATTAAAAGTTAAACTAATTCCTTCTTCCCCTTTATAAATTGCCTTTGGTCCATCTTTAGTTCCAAATACCGGCGTATATAAGCTTGATTGAGAGAAAAATAAAAGTGCTGTAAAAAAGGAAATTAAGATTAAAAACATTCCTTGTTTCACTTTGCGTCCGTTAACGGCTACAAAAAAATTCATAGTTACTCCCCCTTTAATGCCCGTCCAATATAATCTATGCCTCTTGAAGCGTAATATATGAATAGAAAAGCTAAAATAGGTTTCCCATTTGTAGGAGCAGCGATTTCCTTGTGTTTTTAAAAAGTTTTTAAAAACAATTTGTTTAGGGGTTGAAATAAATAAAATTTTGGTTATAATAAAATTTGTCTTAGAAGTTTTGTCTGGTGACGATGGCGAAGAGGTCACACCCGTTCCCATCCCGAACACGGAAGTTAAGCTCTTCAGCGCCGATGGTAGTAAGGGGCTTCCCCTTGTGAGAGCAGGACGTTGCCAGGCTTGGATATTCCGCAGTAGCTCAGTGGTAGAGCTATCGGCTGTTAACCGATCGGTCGTAGGTTCGAATCCTACCTGCGGAGCCATGCTTCCATAGCTCAGTAGGTAGAGTGCATCCATGGTAAGGATGAGGTCGCCGGTTCAAGCCCGGCTGGAAGCTCTGATAAGCTCAAACCTACAGACTACGTCAGACAGGAGTCTTTTTTATTTTGGAAAGCTTAAATTTAGCTTTCTAAAAAAGTAGAGAAATTTTTAATTTGTTATTGACATTTAGGTTGTCTATCATTTATACTCTTTTTTGGGTCTTAAAAAGACAAGCCCATTTTATAGTATGGCCCCTTGGTCAAGCGGTTAAGACACCGCCCTTTCACGGCGGTAACACGGGTTCGAATCCCGTAGGGGTCACTTGTTTTTAAAATCATGGAGGATTAGCTCAGCTGGGAGAGCATCTGCCTTACAAGCAGAGGGTCGGCGGTTCGATCCCGTCATCCTCCATTTTGATTTCAAGCCGGCCTAGCTCAATTGGTAGAGCAACTGACTTGTAATCAGTAGGTTGGGGGTTCAAGTCCTCTGGCCGGCACTGGTCATATTGGTGGGGTAGCGAAGTGGCTAAACGCGGCGGACTGTAAATCCGCTCCCTCCGGGTTCGGCGGTTCGAATCCGTCCCCCACCACCATTCTTTTATGAATATATTTTCGGCGAATGGTCATTATACATAATATCATTGCACACGATGGGCTATAGCCAAGCGGTAAGGCAACGGACTTTGACTCCGTCATTCGTTGGTTCGAATCCAGCTAGCCCAGCCATGAGCCATTAGCTCAGTTGGTAGAGCATCTGACTTTTAATCAGAGGGTCGCAGGTTCGAATCCTGCATGGCTCACCATTATATTTCTAAATAACAATTTTTCGCACATGTCCTAAAGATATGTGCGTTTTTGGTCTTTTGAGATTTTCCGAAGAGTAAAAGAGTAGCGATCCTGTAAAGATCGCTACTCTTTTGAATGGAAGACAGTTGCTTGGTATTTATATAACAGTTGATCTAATTGATCACTTATTTGTACTACTTGTTCATCTGAGAAAGAAGAGGCCATGCCGAGTTTGACCATTTGAGACCGATATTCTTCAATACTTTGCAATAACTCATTTGTATTCATAGATATCTACCTCCTATATTTATTATTTTCCCTTTTTTGAATTTATTAAACAGAAGGAGTGAAAATTTGATAAGATAGTATGTGATATGTCTAAATAATAAATGAAACCTTTTTTTATTTAATACGTATAAATGGATGACCGCATAGAGCGGGGGGTAATATGGGAATGGATGTCATTGTTAACCAAAGAATTAAACAAGTATTAAGAGGAGATCAAGAAGCTTTTGGAGAAATAGTGGAATTGTTCAGAGAAAAGGTTTTTCAGCTTTGTTACAGAATGCTAGGCAATCGCCATGAGGCAGAAGATATTGCTCAAGAAGCTTTTGTAAGAGCTTATGTGAACATCCATAGTTTTAACCAGAACAAAAAATTCTCCACATGGCTATACCGAATTGCAACAAATCTTTGTATTGATCGAATAAGAAAGAAGAAACCGGATTATTTCCTTGATGCCGAAGTGGCTGGGACGGACGGTTTAAATATGTATTCCCAGATTGCGGCAGAGGGGAATGCCCCAGATTCTGAAGTAGAAACAATGGAACTTCAAGAAATTGTTCAACGGGAAATCTCGCGGCTACCAGATAAGTACAGGATTGTCGTTATTTTGCGATATATTGACGAACTTTCACTTAATGAAATCAGTGAAGTATTGGAGATGCCGTTAGGTACAGTGAAGACGCGTATTCATCGTGCAAGAGAAGCGCTTCGTAAACAGCTGAACAATTTGTAGGAAAGGTGAGAAGTAAATTGAAGGCGTGTCCTGAAGAAATCGTTCTTTATATGCATGAATACCTTGATAATGAATTATCATATGAGAAAGAGCAAATATTGAAAGAGCACCTCCAACAATGCTCATCTTGCCAAAAGCACTTTCAAGAATTAAAAAGAACGGTTGCCTATATAAAAAGCACTTCACATATAAAACCTTCAAATGATTTTACATTAAATGTAATGGCTAACCTACCAAAGGAAAAAAGATCTGCAAGTGTAAAACGATGGTTTAGACACCATCCTTTACTAGCAGCAGCCTCTTTATTTATTCTTTTGATGGGTGGAGGGATTTTTAATTC
Organism: Bacillus niameyensis; assembly: GCF_001375535.1. Taxonomy (GTDB): domain Bacteria; phylum Bacillota; class Bacilli; order Bacillales; family Bacillaceae_C; genus Lederbergia; species Lederbergia niameyensis. The sequence continues at coordinate 2,799,027 of NZ_LN831197.1, read as the reverse complement.
GTGGAATGATGATCAAAAATTTACATTCACTAAACAACCTAATCTTGTCGTTGAAAACGATACAGTAATTGTTCCAGAGGGAGAAGTAGTGGATGGGAATTTAACCGTGAAAAATGGAAATCTGCGAATTGAAGGCGAAGTTAAGGGAAATGTTACGATTATTAACGGGGAAAAATATATGGCTTCTGCAGGAAATGTTACTGGGGAGATTGAAGAAATAAATCAAATATTTGAATGGTTATGGTATAAAATTAAAGAGGGCGGAAGGGAAATTATTGATTTATTTGAGGATGAGTAATGGGGCTGCTTACACATTAGCGGTCCCATCTTTTTTCCTGCACTTGGAAATTGTGCGGGTACATATTAACTAGCAAATCTCTACGCTTTATCCTACGATAAGTCAGAAGCTAGGAAATTTGTATGGTGTTGTGCTAGCGTGTTTGTTCCTTTCATGGAAATAGTGACTTGCTCGTTATATGTGGTATAATAAAAAGGCTTTAATCATTAAGAATGGATCGTGAATAAACACCACTTTGACTAAATAGATGGAGGAAAGATAATGCCGTTTACTGACCTTCCCATCCTGACTTATCTATCTCGGATTGTTGATATTTTCCTCGTGTGGTTTGTTATATATAAATTGATCATGGTCATTCGTGGCACAAAAGCCGTTCAGTTACTTAAAGGAATTTTCGTCATTATTATCGTAAAATTATTAAGTGACTTCCTCCATCTCAATACATTGAGTTGGATGATGGAAACGGTGTTGACCTGGGGGTTCCTTGCGATTATCATTATTTTCCAGCCAGAATTGAGGCGTGCCCTTGAACAGCTAGGACGTGGAAAATTCTTTGCAAGGAGTGGTGTCCACGAAGAAGAGGAACAGAAGCATAGAGTTGAGGCGATTATGAATGCTGTCAATTATATGGCTAAAAGGCGAATTGGCGCCCTAATTTCAATCGAAAAGGAAACAGGCATGGGCGATTATATTGAAACAGGGATCCCCATGAATTCCAACTTGTCACATGAATTATTAATAAATATTTTTATACCGAATACACCACTTCATGACGGAGCAGTGATTATTCAAAAAACAAAAATTGCAGCAGCTGCATGTTATCTTCCTTTATCAGAAAGCCCGTTTATCTCAAAAGAGCTAGGTACAAGACATAGGGCTGCATTAGGAATTAGTGAAGTAACAGACAGTTTAACTATAGTTGTTTCTGAGGAAACTGGAGATGTCTCCGTAACAAAGAATGGTGAGTTACTTCGAGATTTATCAACTGAAAAATTAAAGGAAATTTTAGGAAATGAACTAATGGATGACACGAAATCCAAAACGTCTTCCTCGTCACTTTGGAAAAGAAGGGAGAAGACAAATAATGGATAATTTTATGGAGAATCCGTGGTTTGTCAGAATTATTGCCTTGTTTTTAGCTGTCTTTCTATTCTTGTCAGCGAATGATATTGGTGGGAAAGATGGTAACAGTAATCCGAATGATATGGAAAATAATGATACAGACACGATTACTAATGTACCTGTAGAAATCTATTACGATTCGGAAAATCTTGTAGTAACAGGAGTTCCTAAAACTGTTGACGTGAAAATACAAGGTCAAAGGCGCTTTGTAGAAGCAACAAAAAGGCAACGTGATTTTACGGTATATGTGGACCTTTCTAATACAGAAATTGGGAAACATCGTGTCGATATTTTATATAAAGATATTTCTGAAAAGCTGAAGGTGACAATTGAACCTTCCTATGCAGATATTTCTCTGCAGGAAAAGATAACAGAAGACCACAGAGTAGAAGCTGAATTTAATCGAAGTATATTGGCGGAAGGATTTGAAGCAGAACAGCCAGAAGTTAGTCCTAAAACTGTTAAAATAACAGGTGCCAAGGACGTCATTGAAAAGATTTCCTATGTTAAGGCAACTATAGATGCAAGCGGACTAATTAACGATACAATTAAGAGGGAAGCACGTGTTACTGTGCTTGACCGAGAATTGAACAAGCTTGATGTGATTGTAGAGCCAGCCACTGTTTCGGTCACGATCCCAGTAACGAATCCTAGGAAGAATGTTTCTGTTAAAATAAATCAAACAGGAACTCCGCCAGAGGATATCGATATTAAAACAGTTAGTACAGCTACACCTGAAGTGATGATTTTTGGCACAACAGAAATATTAAAAGATATCGATGAATTAGAAGTTTCTGTTGATGTTAGTGGAATTCATGAAGATACAGAAGTAGAAGTGCCTCTGAAGGTTCCAGTGGGTGTTAACAAAGTAACTCCTGAGAAAATTAAAGTTAAAATAATAGCTGAACAGAAAAAGCAAGAACAAGATATGGAAGATATCGTTATTGAAAAACAGGGAATTAAGCAGGGCCTTGAGTTTGAGTTATTATCACCTACGAGCGGAATGGTTTCATTAAAACTACATGGAACGAAAGCTGACTTGGAAAAGGTGAATAAAGATGATTTCCATGTGATTTTAGACTTAGCAGGTCTTAATGCAGGTGATCATGAGGTGAACTTGAAAGTGAAGGGCCCAGAAAATATCGAATGGGAATTATCTGATAGTAAAGCAAAAATTCGATTAAAAGAAAAAGAAAATGTCTAATCGACATATTCCGAAGAAGGAGCGAAAGTAGAATGGGTAAATATTTTGGAACGGATGGAGTAAGAGGGGTTGCGAATTCGGAGTTGACTCCAGAATTAGCTTTTAAGCTAGGACGGTTTGGTGGTTACGTTTTAGCTGAAAATACAGAACGCCCCAAAATTCTTATCGGCCGTGATACCCGCATTTCAGGTCATATGCTTGAGGGCGCTCTTGTAGCAGGATTATTATCAATAGGAGCGGAAGTTATGCGCTTAGGTGTGATTTCGACTCCAGGTGTTGCTTATTTAACAAAGGTACTTGGTGCTCAAGCAGGTGTCATGATTTCTGCTTCGCATAATCCTGTTTCGGATAATGGAATAAAATTTTTTGGACCAGATGGGTTTAAATTATCTGATGAGCAAGAGGAAGAAATTGAAAGATTATTGGAGCAAGAGGAAGATCATTTGCCTCGCCCAGTCGGTGCGGAACTAGGTGTAGTGAATGACTATTTTGAAGGTGGACAAAAATATTTGCAATATCTGAAGCAATCAGTTGATGAGGATTTTTCAGGTATTCATGTTGCGCTTGATTGTGCAAATGGTGCGACATCAGCATTAGCGACTCATCTGTTTGCTGACCTTGATGCTGATATATCTACGATGGGATCTTCTCCTAATGGACTTAATATTAATGAAGGTGTGGGTTCTACGCACCCTGAAGCATTAGCGGAATTCCTCAAGGAAAAAGAGGCTGACATCGGACTAGCCTTTGATGGTGATGGGGACCGACTGATAGCTATTGATGAGAATGGAAAGATCATTGATGGTGACTATATTTTATATATATGTGCGAAGTTTTTGCATAAGGAAGCTCGTTTAAAGAATTCTACTGTTGTCTCAACTGTGATGAGTAACCTTGGTTTTTACAAAGCTCTTGAAGACGAAGGAATCCAAAGTGTTAAAACAGCAGTAGGGGACCGTTATGTAGTCGAAGAAATGCGGAAAAACAACTATAATCTTGGTGGCGAACAATCTGGCCATATTGTCTTTTTAGACTACAATACAACAGGCGATGGGCTTTTGACTGGTCTTCAACTCGTTAACATTATGAAGTTAACTGGAAAGCCATTATCTGAGCTTGCTAAAGGTATGGATAAATACCCTCAAAGATTGGTCAACATTCGAGTAGTTGATAAATATCATGTTACAGATAACGAGAAGGTTAAAGAAGTGATTGAACAGGTAGAAAGCGAAATGAACGGTAACGGACGTGTTCTTGTTCGTCCTTCGGGGACAGAGCCACTCGTTCGCATCATGGTAGAAGCAGCTTCAGAAGGGGAATGTTTAGAGTACGTGAACCGAATTGCAGCTGTTGTAGAAGCCGAGATGGGGTTAAGCGAGGAATAATAGAATCTTTAGGCAGTTTTATATCGATTCAAATGAATGAGCGATTTGAAACTGCCTTTTTGATCATGCGCTAATATCCGTAGCAGTTGCAATCCTCACTAATAGGAAAAAGAGTATTTACGAATGAATAATACGATCGTAAATACTCTTTTTACTTTAGTAATTGCAGAACGGAGTACGCCTGTTGCATATGCAATTTCATGACATATTGGTTCGCCTGTAGCAATACCATCGATTTTGTGTAATTCATCATTTCCTTCGCTAAATCAGCATCACGAATTCTTGATTCAGCGGCGATGAGATTTTCCTCCATAGTTAAAACATTATTATAGGCATGGTCAAGCCTGTTCATATAAGCGCCCATTTTTGAGCGCTCGGATGAGACCTTTTGAATGGCACCGTCCAGTGCCTCCATAGCTTCTTCTGCCGAATCGCGATCATCAATAGATAGATCACTTATACCTAGGGCATCTGCATTCATATTCCCAAACGACAATTCAATCGATTGCCCAGCGTTGGCACCTGCCTGAATATGAATAGAATCTTTGGAGCCATCCAAAAGTCGCATCGTATTGAACTGAGTATCCTTTGAAATTTGCTCCACTGCTTCCTTCAATTGTTCAAACTCTAAAGCAAGTGCTTTTCTGTCTTCATCCGTCAACGTATCATTAGCGGCCTGAACACTTAATTCCCTCATTCGCTGCAAAATGGAATGTGTCTCATTCAAAGCTCCTTCAGCTGTTTGGAGGAGGGAGATCCCATCTTGAATATTCCGCCCAGCCATATTTAATCCTCTAATTTGGGCACGCATTTTTTCAGAAATAGCAAGTCCAGCAGGATCATCACTAGCGCGGTTAATCCGCATCCCTGTTGATATTCTTTCTAATGAACGTTGAGAAATGGAAAGGTGCCGGTTCATTTGGTTGATCATTGTTAGTCCGGAACTATACCATTTTCCTAACATGCCTCTCACCTCATAATTCCTATTAAAGGTTATATCGGCACCTTCCTGTAAAAATTAACCAGGAGCCTAGAGAATGTCAGAATTCTCTGGGTCTAAATTTAAAGGAACATCCATCCGTTCTGTCTAGCTGCGACGGTTAGGACGTCGCGTTTAATATATGATCAGAGACAAATCAAGCTCAGGAATCAGCAAGTATGTCTCTGATAGTTGTTGTCAGAGACAAAAATCTGCGTTTAATATAAAAAATGTCTCTGAGGGACATGATCAGAGACAAATCAAGCTCAAGAATCAGTAAATATGTCTCTGATAGTTGTTGTCAGAGACAAGATTCACTTTTTAGCCTGTAACTTTCTTAATTGTCTAGCTCCAGCCGGCAGTGACTAGCAAACTTTCAGCTTCTTTCTACGATAAGTCAACATCGGTTCATCCTATCGGATTCACCGTGTTTCCTTTATCTCGGGCCAACAGGACGTTGGTCAGAACGGCGTCGCGCCAGGACGGCGCGTCTTTAGCCGTTCATCCCCTTTTAAAAGTTTGTACGTCGCTAAACGGGCACTTCCGCTTTTCTTAACTCCAAACTTCTTTGGCGATGTCGACAATATATTTTAGTTTTGCCCACTGCTCATCTTCTGTTAATAAATTACCATGGTGAGTAGAGGCAAAGCCACATTGTGGACTTAGGCACAATTGTTCAAGTGGCACATATTGCGAGGCCTCTTTGATACGAGCGAGAATGGCGTCCTTATCTTCTAGTTCGCCTCTTTTCGATGTAATGAGGCCAAGGACGACTCTTGCACCACCATTTGGAATATATTCTAGTGGCTTAAAGTCACCAGAACGATCATCATCATATTCCAGGAAGAATCCATTTACTTTTTCTTTCGCAAATAATGTTGGAGCAATTAGTGCATAACTTCCTTCAAATGCCCAATTGGAGCGGTAATTTCCACGGCATAGATGAGTAGTGACTGTTAAATCTTCGGGCTTCCCTTCTAGTACGCCGTTCACAACACGAAGGGCTAAGTCGATTAAGTACTCCCTTGAATAGGCTCCATCATTAAATGGTATATCAGGAGAGGAGAGGCCAGCAATGTAAACATCATCTAATTGTAAATAGCGGCAGCCTGCATCATAGAAAGCCTGAATAGCATCACGATAAGCTTGAATAACATCATTAGCATATTCTTCGATATCTGGATAGATGCTCTCATCACGAATTCCAATATTAAACAATTGGTTTGGACTTGGAATTGTTTGTTTGGCAACGGCACGACCAGCAACAATTTCATTAAACTCAATAAAATCTTTCACATGGGGATGGTCGGAATTAAAGGAAACTTTACCCGTATTGCGAACGTTATATCGCTCTGTTTCCTCATCACCATTGAAAATATATCCTACTTCTGGAACATATCCTTCAATCCCATTTAGATGTTCTAGAAAATCCGTATGCCAGAATCTCCTTCTGAACTCACCGTCGGAAACAAGCTCTAAGCCAACTTCAATTTGCTTGTCAACGATTCGTTTAATTTCTTGAGTCTCAACCTCACGTAATTGTGCGGCACTGATAACACCCTCTTTAAATTCCTTTCTTGCTTTATGCAAATTGGCTGGGCGTAATAGACTGCCGACATGATCAGCTCTGAATGGAGCTTTTGTTAATGTTTTTGTCATCGTATGAATCTCCTTTTCTCAAAAATTTTATATAGAAGGGTTTGGAAGAAACCTTGCTATTGTAGGTGGGGGATTCTATAAGGAATCCCCGTGAATTGCAGTTTCTTTATTTTAATGCAGCAAAAGTATTCTTAAGATCTGCTAATAAATCATCTATATCTTCAACTCCAACTGAAAAACGAAGCAAACGATCACAGACTCCTCTTTCAATACGCTCTTCACGTGGAATATCAGCATGTGTTTGCGTGGCAGGATAAGTTATAAAACTTTCAACTCCACCTAGACTCTCAGCAAATGTAATCAACTGTAAACTCTTTAAAAAGGTATCTACCCACTCACTTTCTTTAAGACGGAAAGAGAGCATACCTCCTTGTCCTGGATATAGAACATCAATAACTAAAGGTTCGTTTTGTAGGAATTCTACTATTTTACGTGCGTTTTCTGTATGTTGCTTCATTCGTAAATGCAGTGTTTTTAACCCTCTAATTAATAGCCATGAATCTGTCGGCGAAAGGACAGCTCCTGAAGCATTGTGATTAGTTGCCAATTGTTCGCAAAGTTCAGCTCCCTGTGCCACAACCAACCCAGCTAGCACATCGTTATGCCCACCAATATATTTAGTTGCACTATGAATGACGATATCTGCCCCTAATTCTAGTGGTCTCTGATAATACGGGGTATAAAAGGTATTGTCGACGATCAGTAATAGATTGTGTTTTTTCGCAAGTTCCGCAAATTGTTGTATGTCGACTTCCTGCATAAGCGGATTTGTTGGTGACTCAATTAATAATGCTCTAGTTTTATCAGTGATCAAAGTCTCTGTTTCACGACAACTCGTAAATTCTGAATATGTTGTGCCAATGCCGTATTGGTCAGAGTAATATTTTAGTAGTCGATATGTACCGCCATAAATATCCGCAGAGGCAATAAGCTCATCCCCAGCCTTAAAAAGGGAAAGGACCAATTGGATTGCTGCCATCCCAGAACTACAAGCAAACCCTACATCCCCTGACTCTAAACTAGCAACACCTTCTTCAAGAAGAGCTCTTGTAGGGTTTTTAGTCCGTGAATAATCATATCCGGTAGATAGTCCAAGGCCTTGATGCTGATAAGCTGTTGATAGATAAAGAGGTGGATTCACTGCTCCGGTTTTTTCATCACTTTTATTACCAAGCTGTACTAATTTTGTTTCAATACTGTTGTCTCTCACGTTGCTCATCCTTTTCATTGTAGTAGCATGATGGAGTTATAATCTTGTCACAAACGAGCAAGTCTCCATTCCTTTTATAAAAAATAAAGAACCCTCTAGAAAATAGAAGGTTCTCAATGATAAAAGAAGCTTCTTATCTTCTAGGTATAAACCCATTGGAATTAGCACCTTTGCCATACCTGGCCGGTTGCTGAGACTTCATCGGGCCAATCCCTCCGTCTCTCTTGATAAGAAAAATCGTATTAAGTTATTTGATTGGTTTAATTGTTTTTACTATATTACATATTCTAAAAATACGCAAGAGGTAAATTACGTTTTCAAAATAAACTTTAGAAAGTAGTATATGATAAACTTAAATAAAAGCGAGGGCGGAGGTCAGCTTAATGAATAAATGGCATAACAGATTTTCAGTGGAAGAGTACGTTTTTGGGAAGGAGCCAAATGCGTTTGTAGTAGAGGCAGAGCATTTGATTTCGAGAGGCAAGGTTTTGTGTATTGCAGAAGGAGAGGGAAGAAATTCAGTTTACCTTGCAACTAAAGGTCACGATGTAACGGCATGGGACTATGCACCTTCCGGAATAGAAAAAATAAAGAACCTCGCAGCCGAACGTGGAGTCGGAGTAAAAACGGAATTAAGTGATCTAACAGAAGTAGAGTGGGAAGAAGAAAAGTGGGATGCGATCGTTCATATTTTTGGGCATTTTCCGAAGCCGCTTTTTGACAGAACGATGGCTGGAATTCAAAGGTCTCTTAAACCAGGTGGGTTATATGTTAGTGAATTGTATACAAAGGAACAGTTAAAGTATGGAACAGGGGGACCTGGTGATTTAGAGCTACTTTGTGATCCAAAAGCTTTATTAGAGAAGTTTGATCGCTACTTTGTTAAGCACTTTTTTATTGGCGAAGAGGAGCGCATTGAGGGACACGGCCATACTGGTCTTGCCCATGTTGTCCAAAGTGTCTTTCAAAAAAGATAAATTTCCTCTATGAGGCACCGCCAAAACTGGATAGCGGATTAAAGAGTAATATCGCGGATAAAAGTAAAGTACAGTGGATAACATCTGCCAAATAGCGGATATTCCTATAAGTTGAGTCACAATCTCGACCAGCAATTCCTCAGTCTCGATTTATTATGCTTGATTCCCTTATAAATGGCATCCATAGTGATAGTCCATCATTTTCATACATAGCTTTAAATAGAATATATTTTAAAGGAAAAGGACGTTTGTTAAATGAGTCTCAAAGAAACATTAACACCTATATCACCCTCTTATGATCCATGGGAAGCGTATATGGATGTTGAAGAGCATGGTAGTATGGTTTTATCAAATATTGAATTTACAACAACGACATTATGTAATATGCGTTGTGCCCATTGTGCTGTCGGGTATCAGTTGCAGAGCAGAGACCCGGAGGCACTGCCTATTGATTTGCTCCTTAAGCGATTGGAGGAAATTCCACATCTGCGCACATTGAGTATAACGGGCGGAGAGCCGATGATGTCGAAGAGGTCTGTCAGAGAATATGTGAAACCTTTGCTGGAATACGCACATAAACGCGGTGTTCGAACGCAAGTTAACTCTAATTTGACTCTACCTTACGAACGATATGAATCGATTATTCCTTATTTGGATGTTATGCATATTTCTCATAACTGGGGGACTGTTGACGAGTTTACTGAAACAGGATTTGCGAATATGGAGAGGAAGCCTTCTAAGGAAACTCGAGCAAAGCTATTAGCGCAAATGTTCGAAAATGCCAAAGCTTTATCAAAGACTGGAGTATTAGTTGCCGCTGAAACGATGTTAAATAAACGGACGTTTCCTCATTTAGAAAAAATTCACCAAGAAGTTGTTGAAATGGGATGTGCTCGCCATGAAATTCACCCTATGTATCCTGTAGATTTTGCTAGCACTCTAGAAACATTGTCATTGAATGAGATTAGGCAAGGTATTAATAGATTACTTGATTATCATAATAAAAATATTTGGATGATGTTTGGGACATTACCCTTTTATCCATGCAGTGCATCGGAAGAAGACTTGGAACTGCTTAAGCGTCTTTATAAAGCGCCAAATGTGACAACTCGAAATGATCCTGATGGACGCTCACGCCTCAATGTGAATATTTTTACAGGGGAAGTAATTGTGACGGACTTCGGAGATGAACCTTCGCTTGGGAATATTGAAACAACTACATTACCAGATGCCTTTTCGAAATGGATGGAGAGCAAGACGGCAAACTCGCTTAACTGCCATTGTCCAGCTGTCAAATGTCTAGGTCCGAACTTGCTCGTAAAAAATACTTATTATCAAGACATAGACTTTCAAACAAAGAAGTCAAGAATATCCTTTTAAGGAGATGAGAAAAGCTTGTTTTATTAAAAACAGGCTTTTTTCTGCATGGAAGAAATACATAAACATCCTGACAAGGGATGCTATTATATAGTTAACGAAATTCTATTAAAGGAGATTCCTATTTTGTATGCTAAATGTATAAGACACTCTGAATTCGGTCCTCCTCAAGACGTCTTAAAAGTTGAATATAAAGAGATCCTGCCGGCAAAAGATAATGAAGTCCTTGTTCGAATGTTAGCTCGTCCTATCAACCCTTCTGACTTAATACCGATTAGAGGGTCTTATTCTCATCGGATTTCGTTACCTTATATTCCTGGTTATGAAGGAGTTGGCATTGTAGAGGAAGTAGGTTCTTCTGTTTCACGTGACTTGATTGGTCAACGTGTTTTACCTTTGCGCGGAGAAGGTACTTGGCAAGAAATAGTGAAAACAAAAGTAGAATTTGCCATCCCTATCCCTGATTCTATAGATGACTTTACGGCAGCTCAGATTTACATTAATCCAATAACTGCATGGGTTATTTGTACGGAAGTGCTGCGATTAAAACAAGATGAAATCCTGTTAGTAAATGCGTGTGGTTCTTCAATCGGGCATCTTTTCGCTCAATTATCTAAGATACTTGGTTTTCTCTTAATTGCAATAACAAGAAATAATAAACATACAGAAGAGCTGCTCAATCTAGGCGCTTCGTATGTAATCAATACATCCGAAAACCCGCTACAAGAATCAGTAATGGAATTAACGAATGGACATGGCGCAGATGCGGCTATCGATACTATAGGGGGATCAGCTGGAACAGATCTTGCTTATTGTGTGCAACCTGGGGGAGTTTTTTTATCAGTGGGTCTTTTATCAGGAGTGCAAGTAAACTGGGCAGAAATTGCAGAAGAGGCAAAAGTGAAGGCTAATATTTTCCATTTACGGAATTGGAACAATCAAGTATCAGTAGATAAATGGCAAGAGACATTCCGCAGAGTAACCACATTAATAGATAAAAAAAAATTAAAACTGATGGAGACAAGTTCAAAGTATGATTTGTGTAACGTAAGAGAAGCTATTCATGCTGTTGAAACGTCTAAGAAAAGTAAGGGGAAAGTTTTTTTTACCAGTTACTAGATAGGGTGAAATAGGAGCATAATACCAGCGCTCTGTAAAATAGGCTGAATCCAAGACGGGTTCAGCCTATTTTAAATAATATCGTTGATTAATACTTTCGGTTTCTTTATAATTAGTACCAGGTAATAAAACCTGATTATAAGGGGTGGTATCATGTACACGTTTATTGTTAATCTAGCTAAAATGTTATTGCGTGGCATAGGTGAAATTGAGATAAAAAATAAAAATATCATTCCTTCTGAAGGAAGTTATATTGTCACTTGTACTCATAAAGGTTGGTTAGATGTAGTTATTTTAGGGATATGCTTACCACATCCGATTCATTTCATGGCGAAGCAAGAATTGTTTAAAAACAAGATAGTTGCTTCTTTTCTTTCTAAAATCAATGCCTTTCCTGTAAATCGTGAAAATCCTTCACCAAGTAGCATTAAAGTTCCGATAAAGTTATTAAAATCTGGGGAAGTTGTTGGAATATTTCCAAGCGGAACAAGAACAGTTGAGGATGTTTCATTAAAGAGGGGAGCTGTCACAATCGCCAATTTAGCACAGGTTCCCATCATCCCTGCTGCATATGAGGGCCCTAGTGATTTAAAGGGGTTTTTAAAATTACGAAAAGCAACCATTATTTTTGGTGAACCATTTTATGTGAAAACGAGCAGTAAAGAAGAATTAGTGACTTTTACCGAGCTCTTATCGAACAAAACGAATCACTTGCATAGTCAAATCAGGGAGCACAAGTGAATGTATTTTCAATTAATGGATAAGGAGTGGGATTTATATGATCGATATTCTGTCTAAAGCTAGAATAACCGCAATTGGTACCTATGTCCCCGAAAAGAAACTAACTAATAATGATTTGGAGAAAATAGTAGATACAAGTGATGACTGGATTGTACAACGAACCGGTATGAAGGAAAGAAGGATTGCTGCTGAGAATGAGTTTGCATCAACTTTAGCTTTTAAAGCAATTGAAAACTTGGTCAAACAATATGAAAAGGATGTGTCAGATGTTGATTTAATTCTCGTTGCGACAACGACCCCTGATTATGCTTTTCCAACTGTAGCTTGCCAAATACAAGAAAAATTTAAAATAAAACAGACGGGGGCAATGGATATTAATGCAGCTTGTGCCGGCTTTACTTATGGGTTGCATATTGCCAATGGATTAATTACATCAGGACTTCATCGCAAAGTTTTATTTGTAGCGACGGAAACTTTGTCAAAGGTTACCGATTATACAGATCGAACAACTTGTATTTTATTTGGGGACGGGGCCGCAGCGGTTTTGATAGAAAAAGATGAGGAGAATCCGAGTTTTATTGTTAGTCATATGGGATCGAATGGGGACGGAGGAAAACATTTATATCGTACTAATTTATCCACCACCATGGATGGGCAAATGCTTAGTGCCTCAGAAAAGATGGTTCAAAATGGGAGAGAGGTTTATAAATGGGCAACCCGTACACTTCCATCAAATATGAAAGAATTACTGCTACAAGCTGAACTGCAGCCTGAAGATATAAACTGGTTTGTGCCCCATAGTGCTAATTTGCGAATGATTGAATCTATATGTGAAAAGTCAGGATTCCCATTTGAAAAAACATTAACTAGTGTTGAATTCATGGGTAATACATCTACAGTATCCATTCCATTAGCACTGCAAATTGGTATAAACGAGGGTAAATTAAGGAATGGAGATACGTTGCTCATGTATGGATTTGGTGGCGGACTTACACATGCGGGGCTTATTATAAAGTGGAGTGTTGATGACGTTGGACGTTAGAGCGTGTAGTGTTCTCTAATCCAATATATTTGCTGTAATCTTTTAAGAAAAATATTGGCTGAATTTCCCTAAAGGTAAAAAATCCCTCTATATAAAATAATCCTGGATAGGTTTTCCTTATCCAGGATACGGTTTTTCAATGGATAAACGTCGCCTTCGCACGTTTGGACGTAATAAAATACGCGATCCAAATAGCGCTTATTAATAAATAAATCCAGTTTATTTTCGCACCAACGAAAATAACAGCTAATTGCAGTAAAACTTCGATAGTAAAATTTGCTATCATTAGCTTTGGCAATATCTGTTTCCGTTTAACCCATGTATATATGATAAATAGATAAAACAAAGTTAAAACTAAGTCCGTTATGTATATAAACAAATCGTAACCGCCTAAATCGGCCGGATTGAAGGTAAAGACAACATACAATACCATAAATAGATTAAAAAGGATCATAAGTGCCGGGAGGATAAGCCATCCAGCTACAATAGCATAACGAAAATCTGTTTCAATCTTAGGATGATTATTGTTTGTTTTTCCGTTCATAGTTACACATTCCCTTCCAGAAAATACCACCCAAATATAGCAAATACAGGGTACCCCTTCAACGGTCCAAAGGCATACGCCTTTGTCAGACCTGTAATTTTTACTAGCTTGAAAGAGTAATGACTAAGAAGACTTGGTGATACAAAAGGAGTGAAATCACGTAATGTCATTAAAATTAGAAGCTTATATTAACCAATATCTACAATTGTGGGACTTTTATGGCGTTATCCAAGTTACCAAGAAAGACGAAGTGCTCTATGAAAAAGCCCAGGGCTATGCGAGCATTGAATTTGGAATTAAAAATGATATCAGCTCCTGCTTCTCAATCGCCTCCATGACGAAACAGTTCACCGCTTTTGCGATAATGCTCCTTTACGATAATAAATTGCTAGACATCGATAGACCTGCACAAAGATATCTTCCTGACGATGTGAGGATTGACGAATCGATCACTGTACACCACTTATTGTCCCATACATCAGGCCTTTATAATTTTCATAGCTTTGAAAGTGACTTTTTTGCTGGCTATAACAGAATGAATTATTCTCGTAATGAGTTCTTTCAGCGGTATATTAATAAACAGCCTGCAACGCCAGCGGGAAAAGAGTATGATTATAATAACTCAAACTATAATTTGCTAGCATGGATTATTGAATATGTTTCAGGAGAGAAATACGAAGATTATATTCGAAATAACATATTTCTGCCCTTAAACATGTTGAATAGTGCTGTTGACGACGGCTGTAAACCTATTTATAAAAGGTCATGTAATTATTCACGGGATTTTGATGCAACTATTAAAAGCCCGTATTACAATGAAAAATTCAGTATAGGTGCTGGTGCGATCGTTTCGAACTGTGATGATTTATTCAAATGGTATACTTGTTTGCGAGATCGTAAAATCCTTTCACAGAAAACATACGCTAGATTTTTCAATGTAAATAAAAACCACTATTGCTATGGTCTTGAGCATCACCATATTTACGGCACAGACAGATATTCCCATGGAGGAGATCATCTGGGGATAAGCACTTATATGCAAAATTATTTCGATGAGGATATTTGTATCATCATTCTTTCCAATAATGAAGCTATCGACCAGTACAGACTGGGGAATGCAATCTCGGATATTCTCCACTACGTTGAAGTAGATGCTCCCAAAAAACATGTAGAATTCTTTATGAATCATACAAAACTTCAGGAGTATTGCGGAACTTACTTGAAAGATAAGATTCAAGTAGAACTAATAAATGGAAAATTATATTTTACGAGATTCTCGGGTAATCTTCATATTGAGATCTATCCGGTTGGCGAAGGAAGATTTGTTCGTAGATATTCAGACCAAGTGCATCCGTATAGTATTAATAAAGACGAAAATGGCAAAATGATGTTTTTTGGATATGCGAAGGATAACTAAGCGAAAAGAGAACCTATCCAAACTTTCTAATTGTTACTTGTAGTTGTTAGTACTATTACAAAACATATAAAAAGTATCCCATTTTATATAGTACGAATTTGTTTTAGGAGCTGGTTAAAATGCGAGTGTTTCAATTTGATTATCCAGTGAAGGAAGTAACGTATAAAGTAATTGGTGAAAGGCAGTTAAAATTATATCTATTTGAGCCAGAAACTTCCTTGAAAAATAGGTCGATCATTTTATTTTTCATTGGAGGCAGTTTTAAAAAGAACCCACTCAAAACCCCAGCTGATTTTCAGAACCAAGCGAAGTATTTTTCTTCTAAGGGCATTGTAGCTGTTTGTGTTGATTATCGGACGGGATATGATGAAGGGTTTTCTCCGATTCAAGCTATTTGTGATGTTAAATCATCGATCCGTTGGGTAAGGGAAAATTCCACTGAACTAGGGATAGATCCTAATAAGGTTGTCGTATGTGGCTCGTCTGCAGGTGCTTATATTGCTGTATCCTCTATTATGTTTGACCATTTTACTGATGAAAGTGATAATCAAAATATAAACCATATTCCTAACGTCCTTGTCGTTTTTGCAGGCGGAATGGATGGTGTTGATATTATGAGAAGGCGATATCCTGAATTACTAGAAACGGCAACTGAATTATCGCCCATTCATCATATGAAAAAATGCTTGCCGCCAACTTTATGGTTGTGTGGGACAGCGGATGAAGATTACGAGCAAAACAAAAACTTTGTTAACAGTATGATCAGCGAAGGAAACGATATAACTTTTGTAGAATATGAAAATATGGAACATGGATTTTTCCATTTTGGCAGACATGCGAATAAATACTTCTACAAAACTATTCAAGAAATTGAGGGCTTTTTAGGGAGCTCAGTTAACGAGTAATTTTTGAGAATGCGAAGAGGGGGAACGGAAATATGAATTTTATCGTTAGAAATATGGATGAAAATTCAGCGAAACTTATACTAAGCTGGAGATATGAAGAACCCTACGACTTTTATAATAATGAAGCGAATTCAGAAGCGCTAAAAGAACTTCTCGATGGTTCTTATCGAGTTATAACTGATGATCATGGTGACATCTTTGGTTTTATGTGCACTGGGGAGTCAGCACAAGTACCAGCGGGAAACAAATACGGTGTTTATAATATAAAATGCGTAGATATGGGACTTGGTATGGCTCCTAATCATGTAGGTCAAGGTTTTGGTTATCCATTTTGTTCCTTTATTATAAACTACATACGAGAAAATCACGGGGATATCCCGATAAGACTTTCAGTCGCAACGTTTAATAAGAGAGCTGTTCATTTATATGAAAAACTAGGTTTCAGAAAAGTAGACCAATTTCGTACTGATCATGCAGAGTTCATCACAATGATTAAAGAACATAAGTAACTATTGTAGTTCTAATTTAGGATAGCATGTTGTCTATCCTTACACGTTGATATAGTTTTAAGCTATAACAAGGGATAGATTTTATGTGTTACTCTATATCAATCTTGCTATGCTAAACTAATTTTAATCAAATATCGAAAAGAGGATCATTATGACAAAGACTCTAGTTAAGGCGCCATTCAGAGCGGATCAGGTAGGGAGTTTATTGCGTCCAGAAAATCTTAAAAAGGCAAGAAATGAATATAAAGTTGGAAACATTACTGCTGAACAGCTTCGCGAGGTTGAACTTCAAGAGATTAAGCGAGCGGTTGATAAGCAAATTGAAGCTGGCTTACAAGTAGTAACAGAAGGCGAGTTTGGCCGTGATTGGTGGCACTCTACTTTTATGGAACACCTATCAGGAGCTGAAGGGTATATCCCAGAGCAAGGATATTCTTTTTCTAAACAGGAAACAGAGCCCTATGGAGTAAGATTAGTAGATAAAGTAGCGTACAATCCTAATCACCCTTTCTTCCAGCAGGCGAAAGATCTATTAGACATTGTTGGGGACCGGGCTGTAGTGAAATTTACAATTCCAAGTCCTAACCAACTTTTCCATCCTGATATCATTAATGGTCAATACAAGGACTTTGACGAATTTGCACCAGATATTATTGCAGCTTACAAAGAAACGTTGAAAGAGTTCTATCGTATTGGCGTTCGTTATATTCAGTTAGATGATGTATACCTAGCTGTCATTGCAACAGCTCCTTTTACTACGGAAGAAAAGAAATACAGAGCGGAGTTAGCCGTTAATGTTGTTAATAGTATTCTAGAAGGCAAACCAGAAGACTTAACTGTGACAACTCATGTGTGCAGAGGAAACTATCGTTCTGACTACTCTTTTGCAGGCGGGTATGATGATATTGCTCCGATTATTTTTGCAAATGAGAAAGTAGATGGCTTTTTCTTAGAATATGATGATGAACGTTCAGGTTCCTTTGAGCCACTAAAACATATTCCGGTAGGCGGTCCGAAGGTTGTTCTAGGTGTAGTTACATCCAAAACGGGTAAATTGGAAGACAAAGAAGCAATTAAAGCTAGAGTTCAAGAAGCGTCCAAATATGTTCCTCTTGAACAATTATGCATTAGCCCGCAATGTGGTTTTGCCTCTACTCACCACGGGAATATCCTAACAGAAGATGAACAATGGGCCAAATTGAAATTTGTTGCGGATGTGGCTAAAGAAATTTGGGGATAAATTTATAACATAAAGCAGATGGAGTAGAACAGTTTTTGTTTTACTCTATCTGCTTTTGTTTTTAACTTATTTTGAAAATGTGAAATTACTCTGTTGCCCTCAATGTTTTTAGCGATTTCTTCTTCTTGATTTACCCACATTCTTTGCTGTCTTAAGAATTTGGGAGTACTTTTTCCCTTTTACTCGTTCTACCGTGTTTAAGTTACCGAGGATTTTTAATGACAATTCTGCTGCTTCATTGTGCATTTTCTCATAGTTGTGTAGCCTTTCAGGATCTAATATCCCTTCATTAATGGCAGCTTGGACTGCACAACCAGGTTCATGCCGATGCAAACAATCCCTAAAATGGCACCTTTCGGAAAGTTGTGTAATATCGTCGTACATTTGCTCCAATCCATCATCTGCTTCCCATACTTGCAGCTCCCGCATACCTGGCGTATCGATAATCATCCCGCCACCTGGCAGTAAAATGAGTTCGCGATGTGTTGTCGTATGTTTTCCACGATCATCGCCTTCTCTTACTTCATTGACTCGCTGAATCTCTTTCCCGATGAGACAATTAATTAGAGTGGACTTCCCAACACCTGACGAGCCCAGAAGAGCAATTGTCTGACCTGGTTTTATATATGGATGCAGGTTATTAATTCCGTCATTCCGTATAGAGCTAATGACATGAATAGGCACACCGATTGCGATCGATTCCACTTCTGCCACTTTCTTCTGAATATCTGAGCAAAGATCTGCTTTTGTTAATACAATAACGGGTGTAGCTTGACTTTCCCAAGAAAGAGCTAAATATCTCTCTAATCTTCTTACATTAAATTCACTGTTAAGGGAAGTGAGTATAAAGACAATATCGGTATTAGCAGCGACAATTTGCTCATACGTTCCCTTGCCTGCTACTTTACGGGAAAATTTGCTCTTTCGCGGTAATAGCCCATGGATGATGGCCTTCTTTTCAGCAGGATATTCTCTAAGATATACCCAATCTCCGACAGCAGGAAATTCATCCCTTCGCCCTAATCGTCCTTCAGCTTTACCACGAATTCTTCCAGAGACCTCAGCTTGCAACACACCGTGTGTTGTTATGACTTTATAAAGATGGGTATGTTCCTCTGTCACACGACCCACAGAATAGTTCTTCTCCTTGTAAGGCTGAAACTCTTTTTCCCATTCAGCATTCCAACCATATTTGACTAAATCCAATAAACAAACCTCCTATAGGTTATTAATAGCTAATTTACACACAAAAAAGCCTAGGGCATCGTTACGCCCTAGGCTCCATTCAATAGTAGGTAACACAAAATAATCACTAAAGTCCACTGACCTTAGTTAGACCGATTTGATTGAAGGCATTTTAAAATAGAGTGAGGGCAACAGAATATTGGTATTTATGCGTTTAGTATTCATAGTCCTCACTCCTTCCGTACGATAATGTAACCATATTATATGGGGAAAAGAATGGTAAGTCAATAATATTTATCAAATTTTTCCAAATTGTGTTATTATTTAGTGGAACACTTGGGATACTACATATGTCTCTATTCATTAGAATCATAGTTTAATAGGAGTTGATTTCATTGAGTGTTGTCAAGTTTGTCGTGATACATCCAGTCTTTAATCAAAGTTATCTGACAAGTGAACACCCTGAAGGGGAAGTGGAATATTTAGGAGATGCCATTGGTAGGGATTTTATGGTAGCAAAATTTGTTAATGGCTTTATGAAAATGTATCTTAATGATGGGAAGAAAAATGAAGATTGGTTTTGTTCATCACGTAATTCATAACCCTTCTCGGGTAAAATATCGTAAAAGACATCCCCAACGTATTCTCCTAAACGATCAAAAAAGTTTTCCTGTTTTGATACACTAAATGGAACTGATCCCGTTTTCATCACGACAAACTCCTCTATATTACATTACATAGCATAAATACAATTTTAAAAGAATATTGATCCATTTTCATCCTTTGAATATTCAAAGATATAACAGTTAGAAAAGCAAAAACTCCTAGCTGTTTATGATACATGAAAAAAACAAAATGCATACGTAAAACCTAAATGATCTTTCATTTCGAAATGATAGGTTAGTTAGGGTGAAGGAACTTCATAAGGATTGTAGAATAGTATAAGATAATTGATTTGAGAGGGAGAAGTAACTGTGACTCAAATAAAAGCAATCATTTTTGATTGGGGAGACACATTAATGCGTGATTTCCCCCAATTTAAAGGTGCGATGGCCCATTGGGAAAGAGTAGAGGAGATTCCTAAAGTTAAAGAAACGCTAGAAATATTAAGTGGGAAATATGTGTGCTGTGTCGCTTCTAATGCGGGTGATTCAGATACAGAATTAATGGCACTAGCTTTAAATCGGGTAGGCATAAAAAAGTACTTTCATCATCTTTTTACATCGCGAGAACTTAAGGCAGCAAAGCCAAATCCTGACTTTTTCAAAAAGGTAGTTGAGAATTTAAATTTTAAACCTGAAGAATGCATGATGGTAGGCAATGATTATGAAAAGGATATTGTTCCCGCAAAAGCTGTTGGGATACACACGGTATTATTTGCAGAAGAAGGTCGTGATGCAGTTTTTGCTAACGCTGATTATGTCATTCATTCGATAGATCAATTGCATAACGTTATTTAGAACTTTGGAGGATTTAATTGAAAGGTATTTTAACTAAATGCAAAGGTTGTTCTATAACATGAAAGAAAAATCTTCAACAATGAAATCATAATCACGCTTGTCTTCGCCATAGTGGGCGGCATGCATTTTAAATTTCTTCACATACCAGTCCCATGGTTGCTTGGGCCAATGTTAGCGGCGCTCGTTTGCACAGTCGTCTTAAAATTCAATTTAGAGTGGCCAAAGGAAATTAGAAATACTGGGATGATCATCGTTGGGTATACAATTGGTCTCTCGATGACGCCCTCTGCTTACATGAAATGGGATTGCAATTGTCCTTTATGCTTTTGATGACAGTATTGCTAATTATACTTAATGCTGGCATCGCTTATTTTGTATCCAAGTTGTCCAATCACGATTATCGAACATTATTTATCGGCAAGTATCCCTGGTGGTCTGTCGCAAATTATTATGTTAGCTGAGGAGACAAAGGGACTTAATTTAGCGGTTGTGACGATTACTCAGGTCATAAGGAGGTTTTTTGTGAAGAAATTTTCATTAGTATTACTGATCAGTTTTTCTCTTTTATTTGCAGGATGTAATTATCACGGTGCTAATAATATTGATAAAGATGATCAGAAAAAAGTTGAAAGAAATACAGAAATGGAAGATAACCAAATAGAAATTGGAAGGATTGATGCGGAAATTGAGGTTTTTGAGTTTAAAGAGGCTGTTGCCAAATCTGATTTAATAGCTCAAATAGAAGTTATAGAAATTTTTAAAGAGATTAATGAGCCTTTCCCAAAAACTATTTTTAGAGCGAATTTAATAGAAAGTTTAAAAGGATCATTCAAAGAAAAAGAGATATTTGTAATGCAACAGGGAAATAGTGACTATGTTTTTAATGATAACCCCCTATTTAAAAAGGGTGAAAGCTATCTTTTATTTTTAATGAAAACAAAGGATTTTGACATAGAAAATAGTTATTGGATTCTTGGTGAAGAGGCAGGCATGTATAAGTTATTAGATCAATCTGTTGCTGTAAAGTTGTCTGTAAAGGAAGATGAACTGAAAAATATAGAGATATCTGATGAAGAAATCGTGCCTTTCATTCAGAAGAATACTGAATTAAATATGAATGAACGAGAGATGCAAGTTCTTAAACAAGATGAATTGATAAATCTAATTAAAACTGTATCTGAGGAGTAATAATGAATATCTTAGAACTTTATGTCTAATACTTCTGTAAAAATCGGAGGGATTAGACTTTTTTACCTTCTTAGAGGAAGATGAAGAAACGAAAAGGCATTTTACCGCTAGCTTTAAACAGTAAACACAGTGTATATTATCATTTTTTGGAGCTTGTTTAATTCTCTCAAACTTAATTCTAATGAGAATAGCCAAGAATGTAAGGGGTGTAAAATGTCATACAATCTCACTAAATTTGCCAATGAGGCCCCGCCCATTTCGGTCGCCCGTGGGTTGTTCTAGGTAAATTAGAAGACAAAGAAGCAATTAAAGCTAGAGTTCATGAAGCATCCGAATATGTTTCTCTTAAACAATTATGCATCAGCCTGCAATGCGTTTGCCCCTACTCTCCACTACCGAAGATGAACAATGGGCCAAATTGAAATTTGTTGCAGATGTTGCTAAAGAATTTGGGGATAAATTTACAACATAAAGCAGGTGGAGTAGAACGGTTTTGTTTTACTTCATCTTCTTTTATCTTTAACCCTTTTTAAAAAATGGCGTACCTGAACCCTTTCAACCGCAACAATTCCCGAACGAAGTGGAATATCCGTGAACAGGTCATGCTCGGTTCGCATGCCATTATTTTCAGCTCTGCAATAGCATGATATGATAACTTATATTACTCTACTAGATGATCGGGAGCTGAGGTAATGGCTATATTGAGAAATGATTGGGCACAATTCATGGAAAAAGAATTTCAAAAAGATTATTACTTGGAGCTACGTGCCTTTTTAAAGCAGGAATATGCTACATATACGGTTTATCCAGAAATGCATGATATTTTCAATGCACTCCATTTAACAGACTATCATAATACCAAAGTTGTCATTCTTGGTCAGGATCCATACCATGGATTCAATCAAGCACATGGATTAAGTTTTTCGGTCAAACCGGAAGTCAAAATACCACCATCACTACAAAATATTTATAAAGAGCTTCATCAAGATCTTGGTATTTCCATCCCTAATCATGGCTGTCTGGTTAATTGGGCGAAGCAAGGAGTCCTTCTGCTAAATACTGTTTTGACTGTAAGAGAGGGGCAGCCGAATTCTCATAAAGGACAAGGTTGGGAGTTTTTCACAAATGAAGTGATTAAGCAGGTAAATGCCAAGGAAGATCCAGTCGTTTTCATTCTTTGGGGGCGACATGCCCAGGAAAAAGAAACGTTGATTACGGCGGCACATCACCTTGTTATAAAGTCACCACATCCAAGCCCATTTTCAGCGCATAAAGGTTTTTTTGGAAGCCGTCCTTTTTCACAAACTAATAAATTTTTAGAAGAAGTAGGCCGTACCCCCATTGACTGGCAGGTTTAAAATGCGGAAGTATACATATAAAGGTTGTTTTATAACATGAGATTTCAATCATCAACAATGAAAATCATAATTACGCTTGTTATCGCCATAGTGGGCGGTACGCTTTTTAGTTTTCTCCACATACCAGTCCCATGGTTGCTTGGCCCAATGTTAGCAGCGCTCTTTAGTACTGTCGTCTTAAAATTCAATTTAGAGTGGCCAAAGGAAATTAGAAATACTGGGATGATCATTGTTGGGTATACAATTGGTCTCTCGATGACACCTTCCGCCTTACATGAAATGGGATTGCAATTGCCCTTTATGCTGTTGATGACAGTATTGCTAATTATACTTAGTGCTGGCATTGCTTATTTTGTATCCAAGTTGTCCAATCACGACTATCGAACATTATTATTGGCAAGTATCCCTGGTGGTCTGTCGCAAATTATTATGTTAGCTGAGGAGACAAAGGGAATTAATTTAGCGGTTGTGACGATTACTCAAGTCATTCGGTTAATAATCATAATACTAGTGATACCATTGCTTGTGCTTATTCCGTTCTTGGGTGAGTCAGATAATTCCTCTATGGAGGAAATCCAAACTTCAGCTTTCGGAGGCTGGAGTGACTTGTTTCCAAATATCTTTATTTTCGCGGTTATTTGTATTGTCTTTGCGATTGTTGCAGCAAAAATCAAATTTCCAACAGCATATTTAATTGGCCCAGCGATTGGGACTGCAATTTTTCAAGCATATGGCTTAGATGGCCCAATGTTACCGTCTACTGTTATTAATATGGCCCAACTGATGCTCGGCATACATGTTGGCTTAATTTTAAAACCGAATCAGATTCCGAGAGAATTCAGGACATTTGCGCTTGCGATAGGTAGTGGATGTTTTCTCGTGCTAGGTGCGACGGTTTTAAGCTTATTTTTTACTCATATTCAGCCCGTCTCCAATGCAACAGCACTTCTAAGTTTGGCTCCAGGAGGAATGGATCAAATGGGAATCATTGCTCATGCCATCCATGCAGATTTGTCAGTTGTATCAGGATATCAATTATTTCGAACACTCTTTATTTTTTTCGCTGTTCCACCTTTTATTAGAGTGCTGTTCAATGTTGCAGATAAAAGAAGGATGGGACAGTACAAAAATATAAATTAGGGAAGATCTAGTAGACTAGATCGATGTTACGGCAACAAGTCTATCACAATTTGAACTAGCGATGGTGCTTGTGCCTTTTTTATTCATATATGGCAATGCATAAAAGTTAAGGATTTTATGGTGTAAGGAAGGAATATGGATGGTCAAACCGAATTGGAAAGAATACAAGTAAATATAATAAAGCTGGGTCCTACAAATCTATGTAGAAACGATTAAACAATGCTGAAATAAAAAAAGGCAAACAATGGCAGCATACCAATTATATGAAACCGAAACTAGCAATTAGCACGTCAACATGTTATATCGCTCACATGCTTCAGATAACTTTGAATAGGGGAGTGGAGAAATATGCAAAAAGAACAAAGTATCCAGAATAAGTTGGCCTGGGAATATAGGGCATATGAACATTGGAGTACCAATTATGGAGCACCTGAAAAAATGGGAAGAGAAATAAGGGAAAATACTGATCGATGGCTCAACTACTATATTAAAGACCTTGGAGATGTATCTGGAAAAAGGATTGTAAACTTATTAGGTTCAGGGGGAATAAGGGCGGTTTCACTTGCTGTTCTTGGTGCTGATGTTACCGTAGTGGATATTTCGGCTGAGAATGCTAGATATGCACAGGAATTGTCTAAGGGAGCAGGGGTGAAAATAAATTACATAGTGTCCGATTTATTTGATATTCCAATTAATAAGATGAAAAATAGCTTTGATATTGTATTTATGGAATTTGGGATACTTCACTATTTCACAGACCTTCAACAATTAGCGAAAATTATTTATGATCTTTTAAATGAAAACGGAAAACTCTTATTAAGGGACTTTCACCCATTTAATAAAGTGATAGAGGTAAATGAAAAAGATGGAACTTTGAAGCTTAAAGGTAGCTATTTTGATCAAGCCTTGCGTTTGAATCCTGTTGCATATGAAGGGCTATTTCCTGAAGAAGAGCAAGAGTCATTTCCAAAAACTTATTTGCGGAAATGGACATTTTCTGAAATTATTACTTCATTCGCTGAACAAGGTTTTATTATAAGAAAGATGTACGAAGAACCAGATAAAGCTAATCATTTTATCCCTGCGAACTATATGATCGTTGCAGAGGTACTTCGGTAAAGCTTGGAAGGTGATATTGGTGTATAAGTCGAATGTTTAAAAGGATGAATCAATAGGCTAATGAAATATACCTAATAAACAGGAGGCGCTTTTATGAAAGAACTTTATTTTACACCTGGTGATCAGGTTGTGCTTCGCCGGGTATGGCATGATAAAATATGTAGAGTTACTGCTGCTACAGTAGTACAAGATACGTCTGAATTGATCGTGCTATATTGGGGACCAGGATATCCTCTAAAAGTCATGCAGAATCCCTTAAAAGGGAATGCAGATAAATCGTCAGACGACCTTCGTGATGTGACGTGGGGAGAAGTAGATGTGGTCATGCTTGCTACACCAGGGGCAGGACACGCAGTTTACGCAATGCGGAATGAGGAAGAGTCCAATATAGGGTGTTGGTACATAAATCTACAAGAGCCACTACTTCGAACGCCTATTGGTTTCGATACGATGGATTACTTGCTCGATATTAATGTAAGTCCTGACCGTTCTGAATGGTATTGGAAGGATGAGACGGATTTTGCTGACGCAGTTCAATCAGGAAAAATATCACCTGCTAAAGCACAAGCCATTAGAGCGGAGGGAGAAAGGGCGATTAAGTTGCTGCAAGAAGGGCCATCAACATTTTACGATGGTTGGGCTAACTGGTTTCCTCCGAAAGATTGGGAGATTCCTAAATTGCCATTAGACTGGGAAAAAATATTTTAAACGATTATATTGCCTCATCTTAACATACTGAATTTCGGAAAGGGGGAAAGGAAGATGAATGTCGTTTTGAATACGAACGAACGTGAATCCTTGCTTTCATTATTAACAGAACAACAAAAAAGCTTTCTGCAAGATCATGTTAAAAGGGGAAAGAAAACAGTTTTTGCCAATCAAATGGCCAAAGATAAGGGGCTTGTATTGCCAGAAGGCGCTACTAGTGAAGAAATTGAAATGTTGTTAGATGAATGGATTTTAGTTGATTACATAGATAATGGCTTTATAAATCCTGAGACGCCTTGTGAATGTGGAAAGCCATTAAGGTATCAATATATTGTCCGGCATAAAACGATGAATGAGGTAAGACGTTTTGGGTCTACTCACTTTGAGGAACATACAGGTTTACCTGCCCAAATTGTCAATCAGATCAAAAAAGGCTTTACTCAAATTGATTATGAAATGGACGAGCTTCTTCAAAAGTTTGCGGATGGATGGGTATTCAGTGATAACATTCTCCCTAAAAATTTCACAGTTCCTGATGATATAAAGGAACATTTAGATCTTGAATTGCCTTTATTAGACCGCCAAATAACCCGTTTAAAAAAGCTTATCAATGAATTTCTTTCAGAGCAGGAAGTACAACGCCCCATCATAGAGAAATCTACGAGAGAAACTACATTTGATTCCTATGAAGATCCATTTGCTTTGGAAATGTATGATCTTTTTCAAGATTCTATAGGAGAGACCCCCGCTGAAAAACCTCTTACTTCACATTTAACTCCTATAATAAAAGATGAAATCCTGCGTTACTTGGATACAGTTTCTAGTGCTAGAATCATATGTGAATTGCTTATTAAAAACCATAGTGTTTTGACAGAACGTTACGTAACTGGAAAACCAAAGATTTATCCGAAGGTTTGTATGTACCTAGATCTTTTAGTTTCAAAAGAAGTGGTCAGATTAGAGGACAAACGAGGTCATCAAGATCGTCTGTATAAGAAAGTAAAATGAGAAACTTCTCGCTACTTCCTTTCAAAGAGAAATGAGCTGGTGCTGGATGAAAAACAAAAATAAATTGGTTCGGATGTTCAAGGTATTCACACTGTTCTTTATTATTTTCATTAAGATTTATTCGTACAAAATGGGTAAGAAGCCGGCAGCGGAATGGGAGACACTTTGGGAGGATATTGGCAAAAGGTTTCGAAGGACGCTGTTTGAATTAGAAGGTTTACTTATCAAAGTAGGTCAAATTATTAGTACGCGTGCGGACCTGCTGCCACAGGCATTTATAAGGGAACTCGAAGATCTGACTGATAAGGTTCCTCCTTCTGATTGGAGCGACATCCAAGGAATTTTTGAAACTGAATGGGGGAGTCATTATAAAGAAAAATTACTTTCTATTGAAACAGAGGCTATTGCTTCAGCATCGATAGGAGAGGTCTATAAAGGAGTTCTTCATGATGGAACAGCAGTAGCCATTAAAGTGCAACGTCCCCATATACAATCGATTATTCAAACTGACTTTAGGACTTTAAGTATTGTGATCTGGTTTGCCAATCATTTTGTGCCTCTTCCAAAAGGTTTTATTAATCTAAAAGTCTTGTTTTCTGAACTGAAGCAAGTGATTGAACGAGAACTAGATTATTCAAAGGAGAAGAACACACTTCTTTATTTCAAAAGTAGATTTAAGAACAGTGATATTGTCAAAATTCCCTCCGTTTATCTGGAACTGTGTACTCCTAGGATATTGGTAATGGAGTGGGTGGATGGAATCAAGATGACGGATTATGAGGCTATCGATCAGTTAGAGGTTACTCGTAAGGAATTGGCGCAGCGCCTTATTAAAATATTCCTTCCTCAATGGCTTGAACCTGGAACGTTTCATGCTGATCCGCATCCCGGAAATATTCTTGTATCTAGAGATGGAAAGATCATTCTGCTTGACTTTGGAATGGCTGGAGAGATTTCTAAAAACGATGCATCTGCCTTTCAACATTTAATCGAAAGCTTTTTGGCCAAAAATTACCCTAAAGCAGTTGAGTGTTTATCTCGTCTAGGTTTTTTGCTTCCTGAGGCTGACCCAAGGACGATTGAACGATTATTAGCTGAATGGATGGCCTTCCAGCCAACGCAATTAACCGAAGTGGATCTGATTGCCTTAAAAGTCGAGCTCAACGATATGATTCAAGCACTCCCTATTCAGGTTCCTACCAGATTTGTTTTTCTGGGCCGTTCTTTTGTTGCAATTGAAGGTTTAGTGACGAATTTGGTTCCAGAAGGAGAGATAATGGATCTAAGTAAGCCCCTTTTCATGGAATGGTTATTGTCTCAGGGGAATAAATGGTCCTTTGTGTGGCAGTGGGTTCAGTCACAGCCGTTATTTAGTATTTTGCATTCCGCAAAAGGATTTTTAAACATGCCGGGAAAAATGGAACAGATCAAGGAAACGGAACAAAGAAGACAATTTCAATTTACGATTTATGAAAATCAAAAAAAGCAGTTGTTTCTTTTAACACTGTTTGGATTAACAGCTAGTATCGCGGGAATATATATGGCGAATGCGCTAATTTGGAAATTTTCACTTGTCTTGTCAGCTTTTTCGATTGTCGGTTATGCGATTATTAGTTACAAGCTAAAGAAATGGATGAAATACATGCATGAAAAAAGGAAAAGATTTTGATAATGAAAAAGAATCCGGATAAACGATATGAGGTTGATTTATTTCAGCCTCTTCAACAGTATTTTCAGCAACGTGATTATGAGGTTTATGGGGAAGTCAATCATTGTGATTTGGTTGCTGTAAAAGAGGAAGAACTGATTATTGTCGAATTAAAATTAAATCTGAGTGTAGAACTTCTTATACAAGCTACGAAAAGACAGCGCTTATCAGAGCATGTTTACATAGCTATTCCAAAGCCTAAGTACAGTCTTTATTCCA
The DNA here is from genome assembly GCF_001375535.1 of Bacillus niameyensis. GTDB lineage: Bacteria > Bacillota > Bacilli > Bacillales > Bacillaceae_C > Lederbergia > Lederbergia niameyensis. The sequence continues at coordinate 2,770,206 of NZ_LN831197.1, read as the reverse complement.
AGAAGTGGCAAAATATATGTTATTTAATTAGAAGGCTTGAGCTAGGGTTGATCATCGTTGCATTTCAAAAAAGGAATGAACAGGTAGAAATTAAAATTCACCCATCCTCCTTTGATCGAAAAAAGAGTATGGACAGGAGCAAGAAAAAAAGAAACAAGCTTATTGAGGAAATTAAGGGAAGAAACGCAGATCATAATATAGGCGGGAGTCACCACACAAAGATTATGACTGCCTATAAAGAAAATTGCATCCAGATTGCTTGTTATCTTGAGCATTTTGGTCCGTTATCGCCTAAAGCTCTTCGCCAATTGGGAACTGGGGAGAAGACCTTATCCATTCTCAATAAAAATTATTATGGATGGTTTACTTGGATTAAAAGAGGAACTTATACCATAAGCGAAATAGGCAAACAGGAGATACAGGAGTACCCTCAACTTGTTGATCATTATATGGGGTTAATTGAAAATTCATCTGACTCACTAAAAAAATAAAAGTTGTTTATGAAAGGGCATCTAATGAACGGAACCATAGTATTAGGAGATAAGGAAAAGCTTGCTTTCTGTGATGTATACAATTTTACTGGAGTAAACTAGGATAAAGGTTGTAAGGGGTTTTAGTGCTAGTAGGGTCGATACTTATTGCTCTGGAAACATAATAATATTAGAGATGTCATCACTTTTTTCCCCCGATTTGTAGGTTGGGATCGGATCTTCATCTAAAAAGCTTGCTCGAGATGTATAGCTTATTTTGTCCGACATGCCCATTCTGCCTACACACCGGATGAATTAGGGAGGCCCTTATCTGAAAAGGGCTTTAAGGACGCAGAAAAGATTACTGAGATACTTCGAAAAGAGAATATTGATGTTGTCCTTTCCAGCCCTTATAAGAGAGCGATTCAAACAGTTGAAGGAGTAGCCAATTTAATGGGTGAAAAAGTTTTGATTGAAGAAGGATTTAGAGAACGAAGATTATCTGAGAAATCTGTAGAGGACTTTAATTATGCAATTTCGAAAGTATGGGAGGATGTCCATTTTTCCTGGGCTGGCGGAGAGTCTAATATCGTTGCCCAACAAAGAGGCGTTAAGGTAACTCTACAAGTAATAGAACGATATAAAGGAAAAAATATTGTCATCGGAACTCATGGAAATATTATGGTTTTAATAATGAATTATTTTAATGAACGCTATGATTTTGACTTTTGGAAGACGTTAGAAATGCCAGATATATATAAATTAACTTTCGATCATAACCGACTTAAAGAGGTTCAGAGATTACGGTAAGGACAAAAGAAGACAGATGAACAAATTTGCTGGGTACTATAAAAGCCATTCGAAAGTTACTTCCAAATAGGGAGGAGGAAATCGATTGAATAAAGGTTTGAAAAAGTCATCAAAGGATAAGTCTTTGTATGGAGTTTGTGGAGGAATTGCAGAGTATTTTGGAATATCATCATTTCTAGTACGACTCTTCTTTATTTTCCTGCCCGCAAATCTGCTAATATATATCATCCTTGCCAACACTCTTTCAGATAGCCCACCATCACTTTAATGTCTAATTTACGGATTTTGAATCAACAAGCGAAATCCCAAGTGAAATAAATTTCGCTTGGGATTTGTCTTAAACCTATTCTTGTTTAATCGAAAATCCTTTAAATAAATCAGAAACAGTTAAGGGAAAGTCTTTAAATTGTTGCAAGGAAATAGTATCTTCGACACCGTATACTTCCCTACGAACGTATCTACCTTGATCATTAAGTATAAAAACCTCGATGGTTTGCTCATAAGGGGATATGAGCCAGTACTCAGGAATTAGAAATTTCTCATACAGATTAAACTTTTTCAAACGATCCAATTTTGCAGTGGAGGGCGAGATGATTTCTGCAATCCAATCTGGAGCACCTTTTACACCACGATCGTGAATTTTTAATGGGTCACAGACAATAAATAAATCCGGTTGCACGGCATTTCTATGCTGATCATAATCTTCATCACTATTTTCAGATAAAAAGACATCAAACGGAGCATTGAATACTTCGCAATCTTTTTCTTGCAAATAATTCTCCAATCCTGTTAGCAATCGACGGCTTATTGTTTGATGAAGTCGTGATGGAGAAGATAAAAGATGAGGAATCCCCTCGATCAATTCCCACCGGCCTTCCCAATCCGCGATATCCTTTACAACATAGCTTTTACGATGATCAATATGGAGTTGGGACAACGATATCACCCCTTTTATAAATTCTCGTTTTAGTATTTATTATATAACGAATCACTCGATTTGGAAGGTTACTAAAACGCTATTCAAAACTTACCTCTCATGAATTTAAAAGCTTTTCTGCCAATTATGGCCAAATAAATGATTGCAGCATAAAAGATGATTCCTAATATATAATTGGGTTGCTTTATAGCTGAATGGATTGCGTGAATTTCATTATAAAAGTCAGTTTGAACTCGTGACCACCATGTTGCTAATACCGTGATCAATAATAAAACAAATCCTAAGATAGCCTTTTTATGGAAGGTAATTTCAAAAAAACTGTTTTTTAGTGCATCGGCAAATGAGAGGTAAGGGAGCGCTTTTGTTTGTGCTTTCTTTTGGAACGGTGTCAAGAAATAAATGAATAATATTCCCCAGACTAAAGCCATAATAGCCAATCCTGAATAATTCATGCGGATTCTCCTTTTGTAAGAGCTCTTTACTTGCAGTAACTTGGGTGAAGGGATTTTTTCTGATCCCATTTAACAAAGTTTCATTTTCCACGTTATCCACCCTCTTATGTATAGTATAAAGATAAAAGGTAAAATAACAACTTAATTTGGCATCAAAATAGAACCTAATGACGCTATGAATCGTCAGTTTAGTAAAGGCATTTCCTAAGGGGGGAGTTCGATCATCGTGGAATCATTAGCAAATTTAAGCCAAGAAGATAAGTTGAAATGGTTGATGCAAGCATACGGCAACGATGTTATTCGAGTTGCTTTCACGTATTTAAAACAAAAGTCGTTAGCAGAAGATGTGGCCCAAGACGTATTTATTAAATGTTATGAAAAAATGGATACGTTCCGAAATGAATCGTCTTATAAAACTTGGGTGATGAAAATCACTGTCAACCGATGTAAAGATGTCTTGAAAAGTTGGCCCTTTAAGAATTTACTGTTTACTAACCGTTTTAACCATAAACACTTAGATTCATCAATGGAACAATTAATATTGCTGATGAAGAAAGTAAAGATTTATCTTTTAATGTAATGGAGCTGCCCGTAAAATTAAGAGAAGTGATTATTTTATACTATTACCAGGAGTTTTCAATTGAGGAAATATCAGATTTGCTGAAGATTAACGGGAACACAATTAAGACTAGATTGTATAGAGCCCGCAATAAATTAAAGGAAACTCTTGAAATAGGAGGATTCGAGCAATGGAAGAAAAATTAAAGGACTTAAAAAAGAAAATGGATGAAACCGTGTTCAGGGATATCTATTTTTCTGAAGAATTGGAACAAGGAGTATTCCATTCTATTAAAAATTCAAAGGCTCGAGAGACGCGATTCCCAATTAAAGGTAGAATTCATTCCCTTTTGAGTTTTGCAGTAATAGCGATATTCCTTTTAGGAATTTCTTATTTTATAGGAATGTAGCTTCATTTATTTGATATTTCTCTCGGGCAATCAGATAAAGTTCGAAGCAAAGTCCTTTTGGATAATGTCATTTCAAAGGATGGTCGCCTCTCCTTACATCAACAGAACTCGGAATACTCCTTAATACTCACAGTAGGGGCCCCACAGGAGCTTCCGAAGTCACTTAAATAAAAAGACTTCGATAAGGGGGTATTAGATAAGAGCCCCCTTGAAAATTTCATTAGTAATATTCAAAAATAATTTGACTTTTGCCACTCCATTCGCTAACATTAAGAACAATTTCATAAGTAATTCAATGACGAGAAAGAGTAGTTATGCACTTCTTATCCACAGAGAGTTGACGTATTGCTGAAAGTCAACGTTAAGACCATAATGAAAATCCTCTCCGAGAAGCAAAGTTGAAAGAACATTAAACTTTGACGGCATTCTACCGATACCTAGGACGCGTATGATAGTACGTAGTGTGAGATTAACTTATAAAAACCGCTACTATGGTTTTTTTATTTTGTTAAATTATATTTTATATATTCTCGATCCTGCGTATGTGGGGTCGAGTTTTTTATTTTAAAAAATGAGGTGATCAAGTTGAAAGAGTCCAATGTTGAAATGGAACGAAGAATTCGAGACAAGTGGGAAAAGGAGAGTACATTTCAAAGATCTATTGCAAATCGAGAAGGACGAGAAACATTTGTTTTCTATGAAGGACCGCCAACTGCAAATGGGCTGCCCCATGCAGGTCATGCACTTGGGAGAACAATCAAAGATTTTGTAGCAAGGTATAAGACGATGTCGGGTTACCAGGTTTTAAGAAAGGCTGGTTGGGACACACATGGTTTACCTGTCGAATTAGAGGTTGAGAAGCAGCTTAATATTCGTGGAAAAGACGAGATCCAACAATATGGGGTAGAAAGGTTTATTCAAAAATGTAAGGAAAGTGTTTTTGAATATGAAAATGAGTGGCGACAATTTACAGAAGCTCTTGGTTATTGGGTCGATATGGATGATCCTTATATTACTTTGAATAATGATTATATCGAGTCCGTTTGGAATATTTTAGCTACAATCCACGAAAAAGGCTATTTATATAAAGGGCATCGAGTCGTTCCCTATTGTCCTCAGTGCGAGACTTCCTTGAGTTCACATGAAGTTGCCCAAGGGTACAAAGATGTTTCTGATTTATCGGTTACAGCGAAATTTCGTTTGAAAGGAACTGAAAATGAGTATTTATTAGGGTGGACAACGACGCCTTGGACATTGCCAGGAAATGTTGCCATTGCTGTGAATCCTGACATGAACTATGTGAAGGTGAAACAAGGAACAGAAGTATTTGTCCTAGCAGAAACTTTGGCTCCGTCCGTTATGAAGGGTGATTTTGAAACGTTGGAAGTAATAAGAGGGACAGATTTAATCGGTCTCGCCTACGAACCCCCTTTTCAATATGTTTCAGTTTCCAATGGACATAAAGTCTTGGGAGCTGACTTTGTGACAGATAAAAGCGGTACAGGTCTTGTTCATATCGCGCCAGCTCATGGAGAAGATGACTATAAAGCCATTCAAGATAACCAATTTGATTACGTCAATGTCGTTGACTCTAAAGGCCGTTATAAGAAATACGTTACTCCGCTTACAGGGCGATTTGTTAAAGAATGTGACATAGACATAATCAAAATGTTAGCAGAAAAGAATCTCCTATTTGATAAGCAAAAATATGAACATAGCTATCCACATTGTTGGCGCTGTGACAGTCCACTTCTCTATTACGCGATGGAAGGCTGGTTTATTAAGACAACAGCTGTCAAAGAAAAAATGCAAGAAAATAACCAAGGGGTTCAATGGTTTCCTTCTCATATGAGAGATGGCCGGTTTGGCAACTTTTTAGAAAACATGGTGGACTGGAATATCGGTAGAAACCGCTATTGGGGAACACCACTCAATGTTTGGACTTGTCAGCAATGTGGCGAAGAAAAGGCACCTCATTCTCTTGAACAATTAAAAGAATGGTCTAAGGAAGACTTACCTGATCAGTTAGAATTGCATAAGCCATATGTCGATCAAGTTCATTTCACTTGTTCATGCGGTGGCACAATGAAAAGAACGAGCGAGGTTATTGATGTTTGGTTTGATAGTGGTTCGATGCCATTTGCACAATATCATTATCCATTTGAAAATGAGGAATTATTTAAGAAGCAATTCCCTGCAGATGTCGTGATTGAAGGGGTTGACCAAACGAGGGGCTGGTTTTATAGCCTGTTGGCGGTATCCACTTTATTTACAGGGAAATCACCCTATAAACGTGTCCTTTCATTAGGTCATATTTTAGATGAAAATGGACAAAAGATGTCCAAAAGTAAAGGGAATGCTTTAAACCCTGTTGAGTTGATTCATGAATTTGGTGCTGATTCGTTAAGATGGGCGCTTTTAGCAGATAGCTCACCTTGGAATAACAAGCGGTTTTCCAAACAAACAGTTATGCAGGCAAAATCAAAGATCATTGACACGCTGTTGAACGTTTATTCTTTTTATTCGATGTATGCAGAGATTGACCAATTTCATCCGGAACGGGATCTCGGTGGAACTCGTACGAAGATGGATAAGTGGATCTTATCTCGCTTCAATACTGTTATCAAAGAAGTCACTCAAGGTTTAGATGATTATGACCTGACTAAAGGGGCTAGATTTATTTCCACATTTTTAGAAGAGTTAAGTAATTGGTATGTTAGACGTTCGCGGCAACGTTTTTGGAGTAGCGGTATGTCAGATGATAAAAGGGCCGCTTTTACGACGTTATATGAAGTATTAGTAAAATTATCTCAGCTTATCGCTCCGTATACACCTTTTGTGGCAGAGCATGTTTACTCCAGCTTAGTAAAAGAAAGTGTCCATCTTTCCGATTATCCGAAGGCAGATGTAGCTTCGATTGATCTGGAATTAGAACAAGATATGGCAGACGTTTTACAAATCATTGAACTAACAAGGTCGATCCGGAATAATGTGGGGATCAAAACGAAGCAACCAATATCAAAACTCATAGTCGTTCCGAAAGATGAGCAGGCTTTATCACAGTTACGTTCATTTTCATCCATCATTCAAGAGGAAATGAATGTAAAAGAAGTTGAGCTACAGACGGATGCCAATGATTTTGTGCAATACGAACTAAGATTAAATTTCCCTGTAGCAGGACCGAAATTAGGGAAAGCAGTGGGGGAAGTGAAAAAGCAGGTTAGTGAATTAGAGGAAAGTCAGAAGGCTCGTTTCCTTAAAAATAAGGAAATCAAATTAATACTAACTTCAGGTGAAAATGTGACACTTACCGCAGATGATGTACTGATTAACAAGACGGGAAGAAATGGCTATGAACTATCAGAAGGAAGCAGCTTCTTAGTTCTATTAGATACAAAGTTAACGAAGGAATTGAAAGAAGAAGGATTAGTAAGAGAATTTATTCGTGCGGTTCAAACGTATCGTAAAGAACTGGATCTTCCAGTTGATTTAAGGATAGAACTCTTCGTTAATACTGATTCTTCGCTTCGACAAGTGTTAATCAAGTATGATAACTTGATACAGAATAACTTAATTATAAATGACATTTATTTTGAAAATAAACAAGGGATGAAAACTTTTAGTGTAGAAGGAAATGAGGTTAAACTCTTTATTCAGGAGTAGAAGTGGTAAGCTGCGGCTCGTTTCGTGCCCGGGTGGCGAAGGAATTTATCAAGTCGGGGTAAACGATTAGCTCCGGATCGTTCCCGTATTGGGAAGAAAGAAGACGGAAGGGTAACGAATGCGTTCGAATCGTTCCCGTGGTGAGAAGAAAGAAGACGGAACGGTAACGAATGTGCCCGAATCGTTCCCGTAGTGAGAAGAAAGAAGAAGGAACGGTAACGAATGTGCCCGAATCGTTCCCGTTGTGTGAAGAATGAAGAAGAAAAGGTAACGATTCAACTCGGAATCGTTACCTTTATTATAGTTCATAGATCCACATTATTGCGCTGTTATTCCACCATCTACAACAAATTCAGCACCTACACAATAGCTTGATTCATCAGATGCTAGGAATAAAACGACATTTGTTACTTCCTCAGGTTTGGCAATTCTTCTATTTGGAATAAACTTGGCAAACTCTTGAATTGCATCTTTTGAATCACCTTGTGAAATCATTGGTGTTTCAATGACTCCAGGGTGAACGGAATTCACTCTGATTCCAGTAGGGGCCAATTGAAGAGCGGCTGCTTTTGACATTCCACGCACGGCAAATTTTGTATCAGTGTACCCAATTGCACCACCAACAAGTCCATTAATGGAGGAGATGTTCACTATTGAGCCACCCTCAGCTTTTTGCATCGAAGGTACAACAGTTTTCATACCAAGGAATACGGAAACTTGGTTAATATCAACAATTCTTCTGTAGTCTTCTTCAGTAATGTCTAAAAGACCCTTATTCATACTAATACCGGCATTATTGACTAGAATGTTCACAGGTCCGAATGCTTTCTCAGCTTCAGCGACAACAGTCTCCCAATCAGCTGCTTTCGTAACATCATGTTTAATGAATGTTGCATTATCGCCGAATTCATTTGCTAAGGCTTGTCCCTCTTCAACAAGGATGTCAGTAATGACGACTTTAGCGCCTTCCTCAACGAATCTACGCACATGAGCTGCGCCCATTCCGCGTGCTCCACCTGTAATAATTGCAACTTTGCCACCTAATTTTCCCATAGTATGATCTCCTTACGATAATAATATTGAGCTTTAACGTATAAGTATACTACTGGCCGAAGTTTTAATCAAAATTATAGAAGTAGGAGGTTTCTGCCAAAAATCGCGATTGTATTATATAGCATTTCTGAGAATGATAAAGCTGTTTTCATTGAAGCTTGCTACCATTCAAATACGGGCTGGGCGCTTAAAGTGTTTTATGGAGAACAAGATCCTTTATAGCGCTGAACCTAAATATCTCCTTCACCTTAGACTTTCCGCATCTTACTAAATTCCTTCATTTCTAGATCAATACTACATAAATATAACTAGATAAGTAGGATTTTAAGAAGATGGAGGGAATGTTCAACCTCTCCATCTCAATGAATTTGTCCTCTAACAAGTCGCTCATATTCTTCATCTATTAACGAAGTATCGATTCGTTCAAATAAAGGTTTGATCTTCGTAATTTGAACGGGTAGATCCTCCGTTACCTCCCAAGAAATAAGCGGTACTTGCAGCATCTGCCGAATTTGATGAGAAGTAAAGGGCAAAAAGGGCTCCAATAGCTGGGCTGAATTCAAAATAATATAGCTACAGGTCCGTAATGTATCTCTAGCGGAAGGGGTGTGCTCCTTTATTTGTAGCCAAGGCTTTTGTTCGTCAAAGTATTTATTGGAGAAGCGGATAAACTCAAAAATACCTTCTAGCGCTTGCTTCATATTCCCTGATTCAATGAGAGCACCTGTTGTATGATAAAGTGAGGCCGTTCTCTCCTTTATTTTTCCATCAATTTGGCCAAGAGGTACTTGTGAATCAAATGACTTTTCGATGAACTTCAGTGTGCGGTTGACAAAGTTCCCGTAGGCACCGAGGAGCTCGCTATTATGGCTAAAGATAAATTCACGCCAAGAAAAATCTGCATCGCGACTTTCGGGAGCATTAGTCGTAAGAAAATATCGAATAGAATCGGGATCATATCTTTTTAAAAAGTCAGGAGCCCAGACAGCCCAATTCTGGCTTGTTGAAAGTTTCCGTTTTTCCAATGTTAAGTACTCATTTGAGATAATCTGTGTAGGTAACCCCTTATTATGGAGGCCCATCAAAATAGAAGGCCAGATAATCGTATGGAAGGGAATGTTATCTTTCCCATGAACATAGTAAAAACGAGTGTCTTCATTCCACCAATCTTCTAGTCTTTCGCCGTGTTGTTTTGCCCACTCCATCGTAGCCGTTAAATAACCAGCTACAGCTTCAATCCATACATAAATCTTTTTGTCTTGAAAACCTTCAACAGGTACGGGGACGCCATGTGGTAAATCCCGTGTAACGGCTCGGTCTGGTACACCTTCTGTTAAATAGCGCTTCGTTAATTGGGTGGCATTTGCGCGCCAGCGGTGTTCCTGTTCCGCTTGCGATACAAATTTCTCCAAATCCGATTGCAGCTTACTAAATGCAAAATAAAAATGCTCTGTTTTTCGTATAACAGGCTCATGGCCACAGAGTTTACAGCGTTTATCTAATAAATCGAGCGGATCTAAAATGGTTGAACAATGATCACATTGATCACCTCTAGCATTAGCACCACAATTTGGACAAGTTCCCTCGACAAAACGGTCAGGCAAAAACTGCTGGTCAGTTTCACAATAGGCTTGCTCTATTTCCTTTTTGTAAAGGAAACCGTTATGAAGTAATGATAAAAATATTTCTTGCACAGCATCATGATGATGTTTTGCATCTGTTCGTGTATAAAAATCATATGAAAAACCTAGCTTTTGAAAGCTATCAACAAACTCATTATGGTACTTCGTAGCAATGGCCTCAGTTGTTGTATTTTCCTGATTAGCTCGAATGGATATCGGTGTTCCATTGCAATCACTACCGGAAACATACAACACGTTTTCTCCCTTAAGTCGATAATAGCGAGCGAGAATATCTCCAGGTAACAAAGCTGCAATATGCCCCAAATGTAATGAACCATTTGCATACGGCCAAGCCCCGCCAATTAATACGGTCATCTTAATCCCTCCTAAAAATGTGTATAAAAAAACGCCCTAATCTATAAAAGATTAGGACGAAATACTCGTGTTACCACCTAAATTCACATATAACTCACATTATATGCCTCAGTCAGTACGTCTTCAAAAAGAGATACCGCTACTGTTATAACGAGTGTCTTCTCGTCATAGCCTAACAAGTAAATTGCTCGGTACGAAAAGCTCCAAGGCCATTTTCAGTAAGGTTCAAATGCTTCATTTCCACCAACAGAAGCTCTCTATAAAAATCCACTTACTTACTTTCCTTTTCATTGCTTGAATGAATGTATTAAAAACATTATAAGGAAGTGTGCTCTCGAAAGCAATCACTAATTTCACCGTTTGATAAGTCTAAAAGCCTTGCAGGAAGAGAACTTATTTTATCGAATATGTTGTTAATCGAAAATAAAAGGAGAATATCGGATGAACCAGCGTCATGAAGTATTATTTAAACAATTGGAGACTTATCGAGGCTATATTTTAGGCGTACTAGAGGATGTTACTTCCGAGGGCGCAGAGATTATACCTAAAGGATTTCATAACAACATTCGCTGGAACCTCGGGCATATTTACCTTGATCAATATCTATGGATCGAGGCTGTAACGAAAGAAAAGAGCGGGGTTTCGGAACAACTCCAATCTTGGTTCGGGTTTGGCACTTCTCCTGCTAACTTTGATTCAGAGACACCTTCCTTTGAGGAGTTAAAAAGTCTACTAGAGACGCAGACTGCAAAAATTAGAGAGATGTACGGTAATAGATTGGAAGAAGAGTTCCCTCCTACTGAAATGGGAATGCATACGATTGAGCAAGTGTTAATCCGAACTATTTTTCATGAAGGAATGCACTTGCAGGCTATTTTAGATATAAAAAAATGTATGTAAATCCTTCTTCTAAAATGGGGGTGAAATTTTGAGTATTGTTCAGCTAACAAGTTCAAATCACAAAGAGGTTATTAGACTATTTGGCGCAGAAATAGACAACTATCAATTTATTATCAATGATTTAGTTACGCAAAATTATCAAGGTGAACATCTGAAAGTATTTGGAGAATATGATGAAAACGGAAATTTAGTTTCAATCCTGCTCAATAATTTTAATAATGTTACCTATTATTCAAATACAGATCGTGATGTCGATGGATATAAAGAAATTTTAAAAACATTAACGTTCAGCAAATTATCAGGGCCTAGCAAGTTAATGAGTAAGTTCATACCTTACATTAACGTGAAAAGTGACACTTTATCTCATATGGGGGTCGTGAAAAATATCGCGGTTACTAGAAAATACCCAGATATAGCAATAAAAACAGTGCAGACTGGAAAAGAAATTGGCATGCAATATGATTTATTTTTATTAACAGATGAATTTATCGGAAGTCTTCCGAAAAGTAAAAGTGATTATATTAAGCAGGAGAGTGATAGATTAAAAAATACGAAAGATCGCACAGTATATATAAGCATGAACAATGAAATGGTTTCTTCGGCCGCAACAATTAGAGAAGGGGAAAAGAGCGCCATCATTATTGGTGTCTTTACGAATCCGAAATTTCGTGGAAAGGGCTATGGAACAGAAGTTTTAATTGGCTTATTTGACATGCTTCTTAATGAAGGTAAATATCCGTACTTATTTCATAGTAATCCGGTGGCGCGGAATGTATATAAAAATCTGGGGATGACGGAAGTGTGTGAATGGCGGGTATTGATTGTCTAACAGAGCAATGTATCATGGCAAGTCTGGATCCTGGAAACGACCATAAGGGGGTATCGGAATGGAAATCACTTTATCACTAATTCCATATGAAGACAAAACGATTCTTCAGAATCTAATGCAATTATATCGTTATGATAGCAGTGAATTCGATGGTCATGTTTTAACTAAGCATGGTTTATATTTGTATAAATATTTGGATCATCAATGGACCGATGATTATCGACGCCCATACTTGGTGAAAGCCGATGGAGAGTTGGCGGGATTTGCATTGGTAAGTCTTGATGTCCCAAAGGAATTTACGAAATTAAGCAACGCGGAGAAAACGAATGTAATAAGTGACTTTTTTATAATGAGAAAGTTCCGGAGGAAAGGTGTGGGAAAAAGGTCGCCTATTCACTTCTTCAAAAATATAAAGGAATGTGGGAGATTAGACAGACAGCGGGTAACTTGCCGGCGCAAATGTTTTGGAAGAGAATTATCCATGAATATACAAATAGCTGTATACATAAAGAAGAAATTATTCAAAGCGATAGCTGGCATGGTCCGGTTTATGTATTTGAGTCATAAATCATCGCTTTGTGGGATGGAGACATGAAATCCGTCCCACTCTTTAAATTCATACACTTTTTTACTTTGAGTGATTTGATCTCCTAGATTTGCTACTCCTGCAAGTGCTTCAATAGATTTGTAATCAGAACTTACAACAGCTTTTGTTCTATCAGTAATTCCCTCAGATTGAACTTGTCCCTATCTGAATGAAGACCTTTTATTCCAACTCGTTCGGCTCCCGTAATATTTTCAATTCTATCATCAATAAATATACTTTCTTCTCTTTTTGCTTGAAGTTGTTGGAGAGCCCTATTATAGATTGCCTTGCCGGGTTTTTCCTCATTAACAAAAGCAGAAAGAATAATAGAATCAAAGTATTTACGAATTCCTAATCGATCAAATATCCAGTCCATGCTTGGCATGGCATTTGAAATAACCGCTAATTGATACTTTTTACTTAATTCCTCGAGCACTACTTTTACTTCCGGAAACAACTTAGAGTGACCAGCAAAATGGGCGAAGAATAATAATTCATTTGTTAATTCCAGATCCCCGAGTTCCTCTGCAATTGCCGTATACTTACGCTTGTAGTATTGTTCTTCCTCATTCCAATTGGTAATAAGGTTTCCTTCAGTTTTATCTGCTTTCTTAATAGCCGCATCAATCTGCGTTTTTTGGTAACCTCTCTCCGTCAATAGATATCTAATCCTGCCATCATCATTAAAAAAGGTATCAAAAAGTACACCACCAGCATCCAAGAAAATTACTTTTACTTCGCTTTGGAATAAACTCATAGATCTTCTCCTTTAACTGTTTGTGTTTTGAAAAAGCCGTACTAATTTAGCTATAGCGAAAATGTTGTTAATGATCCATTAACCCTTTTAACAGCATACCATTCCTTGTTTACAGTAGACTACGCTCAGCGTTGCCCTTTAAAACTGCCAATGACACAGGCGTAGTGGTATAGCCCATTTAACCCTTATATATAGCCAAACATTATAACTAATACTTGGCAATACCTACCAATGAGATTGAGGGTCGGACCATATTTCCTGATATGTGCGGGTAGGTGAATGAGGGGGAAATCTTAATCAAACGTTTGATTAGTTCGAACTCAAATATAAGTTAGCGTTCATAATTTACAATTCATAGTGAAAAGGGAAAAATGATCCGTTTATATAGAGATCATTTTTAAGCTCAATATTGCCAAAGAAATCCGTTTTTATAAAAAATTCGTAAACTTTATAAACTCTTTATATTTGTTTTATACACTCTCCCTATGGAGGGATGAAATTGAAAAAGAATGTTTTAGAATGTAGCAATGTTACCAAAAGAATCCGAGGTAAGTATTTAATTAAAGATGTTTCATTTCAAGTCGAAAAAGGTGTCATTTGTGGTTTGCTTGGTCCCAATGGAGCGGGGAAAACGACATTTATTCGCATGTTAACGGGGCTTATTCGCCCAACGAAAGGCGATTTACTCATTCAAAATCAAAGTGTGGTTACAGCACGTGAACCTGCGTTAAAAAATGTCGGAGCGATTGTGGAATCACCGATCTTTTTTCCTTATATGACTGGACGCGATAACTTAAGAAATTTAGCTCGGCTCCATGGCCTGTCAAAGACAGAGATAAGCAAAAAGGTGAAAGAAGTATTGGAGATTGTTGGACTTGAGACGAGAGCGGATGAAAAGGTACGGACCTATTCATTAGGGATGAAACAGAGACTTGGGATTGCGCAATCCTTGCTCGGCGATCCTGAATTGCTTATTTTGGATGAACCGGCAAATGGGCTTGATCCAATGGGAATGCGGGAATTGCGAGAATTGATTCTTACTTTAAAAAATCAATATGGCAAAACGATCCTTATTTCCAGTCACCTTCTCGATGAATTACAGAAAATATGTGATCAAATTTTGATTATTCGTGAGGGAGAATTAGTTTGGAAAGGAAAGCTAGACCATGAGCAAGATTTAGAAGAACTGTTTATTAAGCTGGTGTCCAAATGAAGACAGTAGTAGTTACAGAATGGCAAAGGTTGTGGAACCGAAAAATACCATGGCTGTTACTGATGGCGATTCCCATCATGGTTTATGCGGCCGCAAGATTTTGCCAGCAACAAAATGAAACCTATACACCAGATCTTCCGCAATATACGGTAGCAGGGAACTTTCCAATACTTGGACTTTCAGAAATGTTAATGACTGTTTTTAATCTTGTTGCGATTATCATTGCGGCACTGATCGTAACAGAAGAATATCGATCCGGATCTTTACGAATGGTGTTGACACGGACGAAATCGTTTCAGCAAATTGTTTTTGCTAAGTATGTCGTGTTAGTCAGTTACCTTTTTCTCTATTTACTTGTCTATTGCCTTGTTTGTTACGGTATTGGGTTCCTAATGTTTTCTAACCCAGACACATATCCGCAGTTTTATCATCAAGATCCTGTCACATGGTTAGAAGGGGTACTGTATAATTTAAAATTTTACGGTATAGCCTTTCTAACATTAATTTCAATAAGCGGTGTGATCCTCTTTTTTGCTGTCATTTCGCAAACGATGACAACAGCACTCGGTGTAAGTGTGGGATATTTGCTGATTTGTTTCGCTTACCCTAACTTTATTCAGCTGTTCCAATCTATTGTAGGAATCGAAAAAACTATAAAAATATTTTTCACGTCCATCCCAATGATTCAATGGGAAGGAATCACGATGATGCTGGCGGAGACATCTAATCTTCTTGAGTGGATGTTCTTGATCTTAGTAGGCTATCTAATTTTATTTCAGCTGCTAATCTATTTCGTAACAAGAAAAAAAGATATTTATATATAAAGGATGATTTTATGAAAAACCTTCTAATAAGTGAATATGAGCGGACATTTAAAAGAAAAAAGACGATGATTGGTTTACTTATTTTCATCTTCGTTTTAGCATTTGAATGCTTCTTTTTATACGCGATGGGTGGGATGAGCTTTTACAATCCGGAACATGCAGTCCAGCTAAATTCAATCAATACAGCACCATTCTTCCTTAGAGAACTCGGAATTTTTATGTATTTTGTCTTAATTCCGATGTTTGTTGTCGACAGCTTTAATGGTGAGTATTCTTCTGGGGCTTTAAGGTTAATACTAATCCGGCCGCAAAATAGAATAAAAGTATTGTTAGCAAAATGGTTTGTTCAAATCAGTATATTTTTAGGGATGATGATCTTTACGTGGGTAGTTGCTACGGTATTCGGTATTTTGTGTATGCCTCATGTTGAAGAAACAACCTTTTATCAAACAGGTGTAATGAATCCATTTACAGGGGCGCTATACACATTAGGGTTCTATGGAATTGCCTTCGTCATCATCATTGCGGTTATTGGCCTATGCAGTTTAATTAGTATGATCATGCCTAATCCAATTTTGGCTTATGCTGGAACAGTCGTTACGCTTGTCGGAAGTCTATATATTCATGATGTCTTTGATTACTTTTTAACAACGGATTCTATATTCAAAGTGCTTGGTGAATCTCAATCTCCGTTTTATGTAAGCTTACTTTTCATTATTTTGATTAGTAGTATGATGAATATAGGAATTTGGAAAAAGAAACAATGGATGGGATGAGCATACGATGACAAAGGTGTTAATTGTGGATGATGAACAGGATATTGTTGCGTTCATGAAAGATTCCCTTCAAGATCAAGGTTATGACGTATTGACAGCTTACAATAGTGAAGAAGCATTAAAATTTCTAACAGATGAAATTGATCTCATTATTTTGGATGTCATGATGCCAGGGATGGATGGTTTCGAGTTATGTGAGCGAATCCGGAGTAATATCGACTGTCCAATCATTTTTTTAAGTGCAAAAACTAGTATAGAAGATCGAATTAACGGCTTATTAGTTGGTGGCGATGACTATTTAGTGAAACCTTTTAGTATGAGAGAATTACATGCGCGGATTATCGCTCATTTACGGCATGATCAAAGAAAAGCCAGAAAAGCAGCGAAACATTTGTATTTTGGGAATCTCACAATTGATTTGGATGGATATTCTATCTTTTATCAACAAGAAAAAATTACTTTTACTACAAAAGAGTTTGAGTTGATCAAATTACTAGCACTTCATGCTGGGCAAGTCTTTTCCCGTGAACAAATATATGAAAAGATCTGGGGCTATGATGCAGAAGGTGATTCATCAACGGTGACGGAGCATATCAAAAAAATTCGTGCAAAATTAGCAAGTGTTAGCAAAGATCAATCTTATATTGCAACAGTCTGGGGAGTAGGGTATAAATGGGAAAAGCAGTAAGACCTATTCGCAGGCAGGTTGTAACAACATTTTATAAAATATTATTTCTTAGTATGGGCGCGACCATTTTGACATGGGGAATTATCTTTTCGATCTTTTTGTTTTACAATAATAAGTTGCAACCTGCCAATTATTATGAAAGTCAGATTCCAAGTATCCTCGAGTATGTGGAACAATTGCAGGAAAAATTATTATTAGAAGATACGAAACAAGAGTTAGAAGAGCGGATTCCATTAGAGGGAATGGATTATCAAGTCTTGGATAAACACGGGGAACTGTTATATGGTTCTTCAGCGAAAGCTTATATTCATAATGAGAAAGAATTAATGGAAAGTTTTAACCGAAATTTATATATGAGAAATAATATAATTCAATTTTACCCTGTGTTTAGTCAAGATGGTGATTTCATCGGGGCGATCGGTTTTCGGTATAAACTGACGCTTGCAGCTTCTAATCCGCAATTAGGAATTCTCATTGTCTTAGTTGGATTCGTCTCTTTTATTTGCCCATTTGTGTATTTTTCATTATTTTCCTTTTTAATAGGAAGGAAGTTTAGTAAGCAAATGGAACGGCCGTTTCAATCTTTAATGGATGGTGTAAAGAAAGTTCAAAATCACGATTTAGACTTCCAATTATTAGAGTTTGAAAC
Organism: Bacillus niameyensis; assembly: GCF_001375535.1. Lineage (GTDB taxonomy): Bacteria > Bacillota > Bacilli > Bacillales > Bacillaceae_C > Lederbergia > Lederbergia niameyensis. Next base: position 2,752,634 of record NZ_LN831197.1, on the reverse strand, counting down.
GGTACAAGAATTACAGCAGTTAGTGGCGGCATTTGAGGAAATGAGGGTTGCTTTAAAGGACTCACTATTGCGTCAGTGGCAAATAGAAGAAGAGCGTAAGGAAATGATCGCAGCGATTGCTCATGATCTTCGGACTCCACTAACGATCATCCATGGCCATGTGGAAGGATTGCTTAATGGTGGTGTAAACGATAAAGAAAGATTAGAGCGTTATTTACAAGTCATTTTTACAAGCACGGAAAGAGCGGTTCAATTAATGAATCAGTTGAACACCGTATCCATTATTGATCAACCTCAATTTTCAATTGAATTTCAATCGGTCAATATAGAGGAGTTTATTAAGAATAAATCCAATGAATACGATATTCTTTGCGAGGATAAAAATATTTCCTTTACAACTGCAATAAACATTGAATCGTCGCATCTTAATGTTAATATCGATCCACAGCGAATATCGCAAGTATTGGATAATATTGTAATCAATAGTATTCGCTATGTTCCAAAAAATGGAGAGATTTTGTGGAAAACAACGGTCGTTGAAGATCTTATTGCTTTTGAAATAACAGATAATGGACCGGGCTTTCAAAACGAAAGACCAGAACGAGTGTTTACCAAGTTTTATCGAGAAGATCCATCGAGAACAGGAACCCATTTTGGTTTGGGCCTTTATATTGCATTTATGATCGTAAAAAAACATAACGGCTCAATTTCCGCCCAAAATCGTCCAGAAGGTGGAGCTTATATAAAGGTAATCATTCCAAATTCTAGATTAAGTAAAGATTCATGAATCTTGGATGGATTTACGAGAATATTTATTGCTTCCAGGAAGTTTCTTGATTTTATTCCAAGCTTCAATCGCGTTTTCCCGACCTTTCCCTTGATTTTCCGGATCCGCAAAAAAGTCATGGAAAAATTGATTATATTCAAATTGAGGTGCAATGCTTTTCTTGTATGAAGGATCCTTTTTCCGTTCTTCTTCCTCATGCCAAGCATCTACAACATCGCGATACGTTTTTCCAACGCTATTTTTAAAGTAATTTTGGATAAACGTAGAAAAGTGAAATTTTGGGATGACAGTCTGGAAAAAGGCTCTTACATTTTGACTGCAACGATGGTTTTCCTTAATGACTGTATCAAGGCTCAGATTTGTTGGGAGATCTTCCTTTTTGCTAATTCTTGATTTTCTGATTGGTTTTGTTATCTCGCCTGTTTGAAGAAATGTTTCAATCCGATCGGAAATTTCTATCTTTGAGCCTGATGTACTTAATCCATTCTCCCTGCAAAAAGATTGTAATTCTTCTTTTAACCAATAGAAAGTTTTAAAATTTTCCACACTAATATCTTTTGTTAAATTAGGTCTCATTCCGAACGCCTCCATACTAACATCATAGAACATAAGTTCCTGATAATCAACATGAAAAACGGAGTTATGCTAAGATCCTTAATAGTGATCCTAGCATTACTCCGCCTTTTTTAGGTTATAAACATGTAGGAAAAGTGCAAGTAAATCAAATTGAAATGACATAGGGCTTCGATTCCAATGCATCCATATTTTCCCGAAAATGACCTAACTTACCTTCATAAACCAATTCCAGGTTTTCCATTTTTATTAAATCATAGGGAGTTATTAATGAAATTGGCTTATTAAAATGAGTGACTTCTCCTTCTTTTAATACACTTGCTACGAACTGTGAACAAAAGAAGGCATACTCCCTTTTTATCGGCATGTCGAACATAACTGCGAATAATCCTAGTAAATTATAATTATAGCGCTGTTTCTCTAATTCTATTTTTTGAATATACGTCTTCATCTTTCGAATTTTTGTTTCCGAAACTGTACAACAATAGATACGGCAATTAGCTTGTCTAAACATGTTATTTTGAATATTTTCTCTAACAAATCCGCCGATGAAAGGATTTTCCTCTCTAATTCTACCAAAACTATATACCTCCGATAATTTTTGATCAAAAGAAATGGAGGCATGGTTGTAAGTCTTTCTAGTATACAGCCTAATCATTCTAGTAAGTAATGTACCAGTATCCGTCAGAAGTATATAAATCTTTTTATTTGTCATTATAAATTCCTCTTGTAATCTATGATTTATGGATTGGATTAATTCTTACTCTTCAAAAAAATGTACTTCTCTATATTATATCATTTAGCTGGCATTATTTTTAGATAGTTTATCATTTTCCGACAGAAGGCTCCATCTGATTGATGTTACGGGCGAAGCCCAATCATTCAGGTGGAGATGAATGTCGGTTGGCGGTAGCCAAAACGTTTGTTCTGTGGTAAGATATCCCTATACATTGTTCCTTGAAAACTGGATATATCGGGTTGTGACAAGAAAAAGCTTTGTCACGTAAAATATCCAAGCACCAGTATGGGAAACACGTAAAACCGTTGCCTCGCGCATGGTATAGTGGGTGCGTCAACCATCCGTGTGTACTCGACACTTTCGTGTCGGGGCTTGTACGGCTCCTATTGGGGTGGTGCAAGTGGTACATCAGTACCGACCAAAAACAGTGGTTTGAGAACTACCACTCAGAGCGTCACTCGTTGTTTCAACGAAAAGACCTGAACTGGTAGCCTCAAGCCCCTACTGAAACGTTTTATCTCAGTAGGGGTTCGTTGACAGTGTAATTATTCTATACTATATTTTTAGGGCTTGGAATAGTAAAAAGCAAGGAATTTTTTAATAATCTCCTTAGAGTTAAGAGAAGGTATGAGTAATTGGTAGGAAAAAAGGGGGGCGAGCCTCTTAATATAGGTTCGCCTTTAATGAAGGTTGCATTACGTTAAAAAGTCAGCGCTAGCGAAGCTTGGATTCGGATACTTATAGAATCCTTCTCCTGTTTCTCTGCCAAGTTTTCCTTTATCAATATACTCAGTTTTCAATAACTGAGCCAATTTTTCATAATCTTGATTACCTGTAGCTTTTGCCTTTGCTTCGGTGATATTATAAGCTGTTTTTATGCCAACTACATCTAAAATGGCAAAAGGACCAAGGGGTGCCCCAGTTCCAACCATCCACGTTTTGTCGATTGTTTCAGCATCAGCAATTTCTTTTAGTAAAAGTAATTGAGCAGCATCTAATAAAGGGACGAGCAAGGAGTTTAAAATATAACCTGGCTGCTCTTTATGTAAAGGTAAAGCCACCATGCCGATTGCTTTCGCAAACTCGATCACTTTATCAAATACTTCTGGATCTGTCCCTGGATGTTTCATAATTTCTGCCGTATTGTTTTTCCAAATTTCATTCGCAAAATGTAAAGCAAGGAATTTTTTAGGTCGACCTGTCGCATCCGCAAATTGACTAGGAAGCAATGTGGAAGAATTCGTTGCGAATACCGTCTTTTCAGGTGCTACCGATGCTAACTTCTTATAAAAGTCCGTTTTAATTTCAACCACTTCAGGAACCGCTTCAATCACAAGGTCAGCATCTGCAGTTGCTTTTGCCAAATCAGAGTAAAGTGAAATGCGATTATAAGCGTTATTAACCTCTTCTTCTGTAGCACTTACATCTTCCTGATACCGCTTTTTTAAATTAATAAATCTCCCTTTTGCCTGTTCTAGTGCTTCATCATTAATGTCATAGACCGATACATTAAATCCTTTGTAAGCTGTTTGAAACGCAATCTGGCTTCCTAAAACGCCACTTCCAGCAACTGTGATATGTTTAAAGTTCATAGTAATTCTCCTTTATATAGTAACGTTCAGGGAATATTATTCCATTTGGAATCGTTTATTATCCAAGGGAAATTTCGGTGGGGTGATTAAAAGAGGGATTAATAAAGAGTTATCACGGTGGCATATCGCATCTGCTGTTTAAGTTATAAAAGAGGGAGTGGGATTAACCATTACCGATTAATACATTACTGTATAAGTTGAACAGCAATGGAAGTGAGAGAAATAGTTTCCCACCGACGCTTCTAAAATAGACAAGCTACGTGATATTATATTTGTAAGATAGTTTGGAGGTGACTCAAATGAAATGGGAGGATGTGTGTCAAGCTTTCCCAAAGCAATGGGTATTAATTGAAGCAGTACACGCATATACAAATGGTGAAAGCGAACGTATTCTAGAAGAAATTGTGCCCTTGAAGAAATTTTCTAACTCTCCAGAAGCAATGAAGGCCTATCAAGTACTCCATCGTGAAAACCCTGCCCGTGAATTGTATGTTCTTCATACTAGTCGTAAGAATCCCAATATCATTGAGAAGAGATGCGTAGGTTTGAGGCGGTAATGAAAAGGCTAAGGATTGATGAAGGGCTATTACTTACGGATATGGAATTAACGTTTAAAGTGAAAGATGATATTACCATGGGTATTTCAGATTCTTCGAATAAGTTATCAATTTAAAATCAATTTTGGGATAAAGATGCTACTATTGACATCTTCTTTTTTATGTGTTTTAGAGACTCGCGAAATTATCATGTGAAGTCAAAAAATTATAGAGAAAATCGAAAAAGTGTTCTACGAACTTACGAAGTTCCCTCAAAAAAGTCCAAATCAAGAACTGCGAAATTCCTCAGGAAAGCTCGATACGTTCGAAACTTTTAAAAACCCCCTCCAATCTTAAGAAACTCTTAAGAAAATTCCTCCATAAATATTAAGATTTATCGTATACAATTGCTCTTAATTTATTGACATCGCCATTTTTATTTAAATCTGATTATTAAAAAGATGAGCGGTATAATAGCGATAGGAACATTTAACGGTCCCTATTTATCTGACAGTTTAACAAAGTAGGTGAAGATAAAATCAATACATATCATGTTCTTGTTGTAGATGATGATCAGGAAATTCGCGAGGCGATTGAAATTTACTTGAAAAATGAAGGCGTTACTGTGCTGAAGGCAAAGGATGGCGTGGAAGCTTTAGAAATTTTAGCGGAGAAAACTGTTCATCTAATTATTTTAGATGTTATGATGCCGCGGCTTGATGGGATTTCGGCCACATTTAAAATTCGTGAAAAGCAGAATATCCCGATTATCATTTTGAGCGCGAAAAGTGAGGATACGGATAAAATACTTGGGCTTCAAGTGGGGGCAGATGACTATGTGACGAAGCCATTTAACCCAATGGAACTCGTCGCCCGTGTAAAATCACAACTTCGGAGATATGTGACATTAGGCACCTTTAAAGGAGTTTCGAAAACAATCCATTTAAATGGCCTAGAACTAGATTCATTGGCGAAGGAGGTCTCTCTTCATGGAGAACAAGTGAAGCTGACCCCGATTGAATATAAAATTGTCGAACTGCTCATGCAAAATGCTGGACGAGTTTACTCTATTAATGAAATCTATGAACGGGTTTGGAATGAGCCTTCCTATAACGCAGAAAACACAGTGGCTGTCCATATTAGAAAGATTCGCGAAAAAGTTGAAATTGATCCGAAAAATCCAAGGTACTTAAAGGTGGTGTGGGGGATTGGCTACAAAATGGAAAAGTAGCTTCATAATGTTGATATGGTCCATTTCCCTAACCATTGGTTTAACGGGGATCTATATCCTTTTTTCTTTTGGAAAGGAGTACATTTATTGGGATTATTTTAAGACTCCTAGTTTCCAAGAGGAGGTTGATCAATTTGCTTATTTTCTTTACATATCTAATATGAACAATCTCGATAGGGAAGTAGTGCTAACGGTTACGGATGAAGACATTAAAGAGTACCGCGCCCGCTATGGAGATATTGATGAGGAAGTTAAAAACATTAAAAAAGAATACAACGCAAGACTAAATCAACTCCAACATACAAAACAAAATATTATTATTGCAGAGCGAGACAAGAAAATCGAGGATATGGAGAAGATTTTTACTAGTGATGATTTTGTGAGCGAAAAAATCGTTGGAGAAAGAGAAGAAATGATCGAGGATCTCCAACGAAAGCTAGAAAATGCCAGTCAAGAATTTCACTATTTTTTTACCAATCCGCAAACTAAGGAAGTCTACTCAAATTTACCGCATGAATCGCAAGAAACCGAGATGACTAGCGAAAAAATGCAATATATCACAGATTATACGATTTATGGAATAGAGCAATTCCATCATCAAGTTTCCGATCAAGAACGAATTTTTCAGATAAATAATCAAGAGGGGTGGTACGAGGGGAAAATTGCAGTTCCCAAATCCTTATCGGCTTCAAGTCCTATAATGAAGGCATATAGTGACTATCGCCAATCACAACTTATTATCTGGATTTTTGTTGTATTGAGTATCATTTCTTTAATTTTCTGTTTTAGGTACACAAAGGAATTGGCAGGGCTTACAAATGGGAAAGCAGTGTTCTTTTATAATAAACTTCCAATCGATGTACGTGGTGGATTTTTCCTCTTTACAGCCGTGTGTGGAGGACTGTTTATAGTGAAATGTGCGAACGAATTGCCCACGCAAGGGATGGGGGCATGGATAGCACTGACAATGGCTGTTATACCGGTTGGATTAACAGCTGCTCAAGGGATACTTTTATTCCGTGAAAGATCTGGGTGGAAAAAGGCAGCTCAGAATTCGATGTTGAAACGAGCAGTTTATATACTTCAAGAGGCTTTCCTAAACCGAAAAACGGGGACCCAATTGTTCCTCATACTTGGACTAGTGTTTGTTTTAGGAGCGGGAATAATCACCATATTTATTCACCCTGTTGCTTGGGGCATATATTTTGTGGCCGCTGTAGTCATCGGTTTTCCACTAGTAGTAATGTTAGTGAAAAAGGCAGGGTACTTCAATCGAATTTTGGAAGAAAGTGCGACACTGAATGGCGATATTCCGGTTATTGGCCAATCAGTTTTGGCGGCACTAGCCAATAATTTGAATGGCTTAATAGAAAGTGTAAAAAAGTCAGAGAGTGAACAGATTAAAAGTGAGCGTCTTAAGACAGAGCTTATAACAAACGTCAGTCATGATCTTCGTACTCCGCTAACATCGATTATTACGTATACCGATCTTCTTAAACAAGGAGAACTATCGGAGGATGAGCGGAATGCTTATCTAGACATACTTGATCGTAAATCAAAAAGGTTAAAAGTACTCATTGATGATTTGTTCGAGGTTTCTAAAATGGCTAGTGGTAATGTGGAACTTCACCTGACAAAGGTAGACCTTGTTCAATTACTTCAACAAGCACTTGGGGAGTATGATGACAAAATAGAGGAATCTAATCTCCAATTCCGTATCACACAGCCAGAGACACCAATTTATGCAATGGTCGATGGGCAAAAAATATGGCGCGTTTTTGAAAATTTAATCGGTAATATCCTAAAATATTCACTTGAACATTCACGTGTATATATTTCCGTATCTAAGTCGGATAGTAAAGGTGTCATTATATTTAAAAATGTCTCCAAATATGAACTAAATGACAATGAGGCAGAGTTATTTGAGCGTTTCAAGCGGGGGGACAAATCACGCCATACAGATGGAGCGGGCCTTGGTTTAGCTATAGCTAAATCGATTGTTGAACTTCACCATGGCGTATTAGAAATCGAGACAGATGGAGACTTGTTCAAAGTGATCGTCAAATTAAAGCTAGAGTAGGATTCTTTTCAACGACTTGCGAATAGACTTAAATGGGGGGTGCTCGAGCTGAAAAAAATAACGATGCATGTATGCAGAGTGTTTTTAGGTATTGTTTTCTTGGTTGCGGGTGTTAATGGTTATTTTGTTATCTTTGGTCTGGAACCATTCATAGCCACTAGCCCTGAAGCAATGGCACTGTTCGAATTTAAATATTTATTAGTCGTTGAAAAGTCGTTAGAGATTATCTGTGGAACTTTACTCTTAACTAACCAGTTTGTCCCATTGACGATTGCGATCTTAGCACCAATCATAGCCAATATTTTAATGCTTCATTTGTTCCTAGATCATTCTTTACTGATCTTAGCACTACTATTGGCTATTGCCTATGTTTATTTGCTATTTTTCTATTGGGGAAATTTTATACGTATATTAGAAAGAAGACCGAAACCTTCATGAGGATACTATCACTAGTATCCTATTTTTTTTTGAAATAAAACAGGAAGTCGTGAAATTATGGCGGGAAGTCAAAAAAATGTTTTATAAACTTAAGAAATTCCTCCGCGAACTTAAAAAAATCCCATATAAAGTCGAAAGATTTCTCCACAAAATTACGAAGTCCCCCCCGAAAAGTCAAAAAATCCCCATCAAAAACTAAGAAATTTCCCGGGAAATCCCGATATCGATCGAAACTTGAAAAATCTACTCAATCTTAAGAAAGTCTTAAGAAATTTCCTCCATACATATTAAGATTTATCGCCTACAATCAGTTCTAAACAGGTTTTGAGATGGAGGATGAAAATGAAAAAAATAATGATCTTATTCTTTTCGCTTATTTTACTAACGGCATGTCAAAATGCTGAGGGAAGTACTACTCCAAAAAATATTCCAACAGATATTGTGGCCTTTCTAGAAACAATCAAGCTTCCAAAACATTTTTCTATTGATTTTGATCTTACGGAAGTCCAGTTACTTGATTCTGCTAAAATCTATAAAGCTTCTATCTTGGAGATTGATGAGAATCTAGCAGTTGAAAAGTTACTCAAAGGGGAGATTGTTGATAAAAAAAATTATGCTGAGGGACCTTGGTATGAAGCTGATAAAGGTAAAGAGAAAGAATATTTGACTGTTTATGACGGCGGTAAAAGTTTAGGAATGGATTCTGGTGTACATGGAGGTATCAATTATTCACTTGTTAAGGAGGATGCTTTTTTTCAAAATAAGTTGTCGACTGTTGTGGAAAATAGTCCAGGGCCACCAGGCAATATTGCTCAGCAGTATGGGTTTAACTTAAAAAGTGATTATGGGTCTATGGATAATCTGTCTTTTAAGGATTACAATGATGCCCTTGCAGAAATTGAAGAACTTTTAGCCACTATTGGTTTTCCTAAAATCACAGTAGCAGAAACGTATTCTTTGGACCTGAAAACGATGCTGGAACATGATGTTCTTTATGAAAAGTCTAAAAGTTATTTTGGCATTGAGGAGGAATACATTTGGTCGAAAGATGATGAGGCTTACTTATTTTTCTTCCAGCAGGTTATTGATGGTATCCCTTTATCGAATAAGGGGTTGTATGAGATAAGCGGTAAGGAGATTAATTCAACCCCCATAGACATTTGGTATTCTAAAGACGGAATTAGTAATATAACAGCTTCCAATCTATTGAAGGTAACGAATAGCGGGGAGGAAAAACAATTAATTAGTGGTGCAGAAGCACTGAAACCTATCATCGACTCATACTCAGAGATCTTGCTTGAAAACGAAACAAGGATCTTTTCCATGGAATTAAACTATGTTGCGATCCTGCAAAAAGATGACAGCTACGAGCTTATTCCCGCATGGATATTTGGGATTGCAGAAACATCAGATTGGCCAGATGGGTCAACAGGTGAGAGCGTTACACTGGATTCCTACAGTTACTATGTCATGAATGCGATAACCGGTGAAAAGATAGAAAGGGCAAGTGATCTGAAATGAAGCTCTTTTACTGCCTTTTTACGGTTAACCTTCGACAATCAATTCTATCTGTTCGATTTCTATTATGTGCCTTAAGCGTTACCATCCTTATTATATTTGGTGTTTGGAGTTGGATTGCTAATTCATCTGATGTTATTTACCTTTTGGGCTTAGGGGGAGGTGTTTTTGTTATTATAACAGGCATTTTACCACTTTTCCCGTTTGCGACGACTTTTGCTTCAGATTGGAGTAATCGAGCAAGCAACTTTTGGATTGTGCGTGCGGGAATAGGTAATTATGCAATAAGCAAAGTGTTGGCAAGTGCACTTTCAGGTTTTTTCGTAACAGCTCTTGGCATGCTGATATTTATTTTGATTATGAGGATAAAATTGCCGCTTTTTACGGACATTCCTGGTGGCGGTGCTTATATTCCTCTATTAGAAGCTGAAAAACCGATTCTTTATCTAGTTTTCTATATTACTCATATTTCCCTTACATCAGCGCTTTTTGCAGTTGTTGCACTTTGGGTCTCAGCGTATTTACCAAATAAGTTTGTTGCGGTCGCAGCACCAATAGTTTTATATTTTATTTCCCATCGTTTTACGACTGGATGGGAAATTCCGCCATATTTACGAGCCATTGCTATTGTGGAACAAACATATGACGCGGGTTCACCGCTTCGCTCATTATTACTTAAGCTGGGTATTGTTGCGGGTTTGTGTTTATTATTGGGCTTAACGACTGTACTGCAGATTAAAAGGAGGGTCGAGCATGACTAACTTAAAGACGATCCTGCTTTGTGTTCAAGTTAATTTTCGTAAATGGTTAGTAAATCCACGGATCTACGTACTAGCTGTGATCACAGTTGCCTTTTTAGCTTATCATTCATCAGGACTTTCGCAATTTGCAACGGAAAAGGAGGTAGGCATTGCGCCTTGGATTTTCCCGCATCTCAGTCTTCCGCCGACAATGCAAGTTTTCGCCTGTTTTATTGTGCTGCTATTTTGCGATGCCCCGTTTGCAGATCGGCATATGCCTTTCCTCGCCATTCGGACAAGTCGGCGAAATTGGGTGATCGGGCAACTAGTGTATATTATTTTAGCTTCATTTATTTACACAGCTTTTATTTGTGTTATGGCAGCTCTTGTCCTCATCCCCAATCTAGAATTTTCAAAGGACTGGGGAATTTTGATGAAAACTTTGGCAATGAGACCTGAAATGGCTCCGGTAAACGTTACAGTCTTTTTCAATCCAGATGTCCTTAAGATGTTTTCTCCTTTTCAGGCGATGATCATTAGCTTTGGTCTCTTTTGGCTTGTGTCTGTTTTTATTGGCGTTTTGATTTTTTGCTTTAATGTGGTCATTGAAAAAATGAGTGGTTTAGTTGCGTCGGGTGTATTTATTTTTATGTCCCTTTTTTCAATTGTTGAAGGGCGTTTTATCTTTGGTGATTGGATTGGCTATCTGTCACCAATTAGCTGGATGAATATATCCTATTTAGATTGGAAAGGGACAGGGCTTACCCCTACCCCAACATTTGCTGTGTTTTGCCTTGTGATCACCAGCGTGTTCATGGGCATTCTTTCGACAATCATATTTTGTAGAAAAGATATGAAGATCCAAGATTGGGGGTATTAAAGTGGCGGATTTTATTGTAGAAGTTGAGGATGCTGTAAAGAAATTTAAGGAGACAACCGCCTTGAAGCAAGTTTCTGTCCAGTTTGAAAGAGGGGGAATCCACGGGATTATTGGGAGAAACGGCTCAGGTAAGACGGTACTATTTAAATGTATTTGCGGTTTTATGACACTGGATTCAGGCAGTATTTGGTTGGATGGAAAACCGGTAAAACCTGCGGTTGCCCAAGATATAGGAATTATTATTGAAGAACCTGGATTCATTGGCGCACTTAGTGGATTTAAAAACTTAAAGTTGCTCGCCTCTATTCAGAGAAAAATAACTGATGATGAGATTCGAAAAACTTTAAGTTTAGTAGGTCTTGACCCGATGAGTAAAAAACACGTAAGTAAATATTCATTAGGGATGCGACACCGACTCGGCATTGCTCAAGCAATCATGGAAAAACCACAACTATTAATATTAGATGAACCGATGAATGGTCTAGATAAGCAAGGGGTACTAGAAATGCGCCAGATCTTTAAGGCATTGAATCGAGAGGGGATCACAATTATTTTATCTTCCCATTATGCAGAAGATATTGAAGCCCTTTGTGAGACAGTTTGTGAGATGGATAATGGGGTGTTGACAAGGTTAAGCCCCTGAATGGTACTCTCTAACTAGACTTGAAAAATTAATCGGCAAACTCGAAAGAATATGGAGGAAATTCAAAAGAATATAATTAAAACTCGGAAGAATAATAGCCTAACCGAAACTCAAAAGAATAACAGTGGAACCCGAAAAAAAATAATTGATTCCGTATAAAACCAAACCCAAAAGATTAGCAGCGACAAAAATAAGCTTCGAACTCGCAAAAAGCATAAATGAGAACTCCGAGATTCGCGGCTTCTCTTATGACTAACAATTGATATATCTTAAACTTAAGGTATAATGACTGAAATGTAAAAATATTAGAACAGATGGAAGGATGGTCATATTGAGACAAAATGGTATTCATTCTTACAATAACCCAGTAAGAGCTCACGAGTATAATGAAAAACAAGGTTTTGATCCAAAAAGAAAAACTGAAATGCTGAATGTTACTCTTGACCTGTTAATTAATTTAACTCCAAAAGGCTCTTCTATCTTGGAATTAGGCGCAGGTTCAGGTCTGTTTTCTCAAAAGATTATTGATACCGAACGTTTTAGCAAAATATTTGTTACCGATGGAGCAGAAGCAATGTTAGAAATTGCAAAAAATCAGTTGTCCGTCCAATCTACTATTATTAATTTTGACAAGTTAGATTTCACACAACCTTCTTGGCACGAAAGATATTCAAAAAGGCAAATCAGCGCTGTGACAAGTTCTATGGCGATTCATCATGCGGAAGATAAGAAGGCGGTGTTTAAAGAAATATATAATGTATTGCTTCCAGGAGGGGCTTTTGTCTTTGCTGACCATATGGCTGGTATATCACCTTTAATAGACGACCTGATTGGGATGAAAAGGGCCAGAATTAAATTAGACTCATTAGGAGAAGACATACATGATGAACATAAGATTGATCGTTTTATTACAAACGATAAAGTAAAACAGGATGCAGAGGGCAACAAATGCGAATCCGTTAGTCAATACATCCAATATTTAATAGATGCTGGCTTTGAAAATGTGGATTGTCTATGGAGAGATTACTGGCTAGCAGTGTTTGTTGCTAAAAAGGCATGATCAGTCCTATTTGTCAGTAGGTATTTTCGCCTGTTATTCTATAAAACCCCCATTCCTTCCCAGATTTAATTTGTTTCCTAATGTCAACAGACCCATATTGTTATATGATTATAAAGGGGATAATCGACCTTGAAGGCTTATTATCACGATCATTATTTAAATGGGAAGGTAAGGGATTTTGGCAATGAGAAAAATCTTTCAGTTTAATAGCATCAAGAAAAAGTTAATATTTGGATTTTCAATTATACTTTTCCTAGTCGTATTGCTAGGCTTCTATAATTATCTTGCTATAAAAGCATTAAATAAGAATACGAACGAAATCGTTAAGGAGCAATTGCCTCTTTTGATTGCTAATGAGGAAATGGCACTTAATATGTCTGAGAGAAACTTGGCAGTTCGCGGTTACTTATTATATGGTGACCCACAGTTAAAGGAGGAATATCAGCTTTTAAAAGAGGAGGGTAGGACCATTGAAAAAAAGGTTCTTCAGCTGACAGATACCACAAAGGCTAAAGAATTGATAGAGAAAAGTTCGAAGTGGGAGGAATTCTCTGATAGAGTATTTAGCGAGTATGATGCTGGAAATAAAGACAAGGCCGTGCAGATTATGGATACTGAAGTTCGGCCACTAGGGAATGAGATCTTAACAGGTTTTAAAGACTTGGCTAAAACTAGAGGGAAAAACATATTTGAGGATGGCAAGTATGTTGAAAATTATAGTAAAGTCTCATTGATCCTCGATATAATTATTTCCCTTGTTATTGTTGGATTAGGATTGTTGGTTTCGTTAGTTATGGCTAGAATAATATCAAAACCAATCGTATCTATTGTAAATCGAATGAAAATGATTGCCTCTGGGGATTTGAGTGGAGTTTCATTGGAAGTGAAGTCAAAGGACGAAATAGGGCAATTAGTTTTGGCTACTAATGAAATGACGGATCGTACTAAGGCTTTATTGAAGGAAATCAATTTGGTTACCGATACTGTCTCAAGTCAGAGTGAAGAATTAACCCAAGCGGCTAATGAAGTGAAAACGGGAATGGAGCAAATTGCTGTTACAATGGAGGAATTGGCTACAGGGTCTGAAACCCAAGCAAATAGTGCCAGTGATTTAGCCTCTATTATGGGAACCTTTTCTGATAGGGTGGAAGAAGCTAATGAAAATGGGGGCCATATTCAAGAAAACTCAAAAAAAGTGTTGGCAATGACGACGTTAGGAAGCGAACTGATGAATTCTTCCACAGAGCAAATGATAAAGATTGATCATATTGTCAAGGAAGCGGTAGAAAAAGTTCGAAATCTTGATGGCCAATCACAGGAAATATCAAAATTAATTTCTGTCATTAAAGATGTAGCTGACCAGACCAATCTTTTAGCTCTTAATGCGGCAATTGAAGCAGCAAGGGCTGGAGAGCATGGAAAGGGCTTTGCCGTTGTGGCAGAAGAGGTAAAAAATTTGGCCGAACAAGTGGCTATATCTGTTAAGGATATTACTCATATTGTTACTAATATACAAAATGAAACAAGTGTCGTAGCGAATTCCTTGCAAAATGGATATAGCGAAGTAGAACAAGGCACGAATCAAATTAAAAGAACTGATCAGACCTTTAATGAGATTAGTTCAGCCGTGTCTGATATGGCTCGTAGTATTAACTATATAACAAGTAATCTAGCAGAAGTGACTAATAGTGCTCGAGAAATGAATCACTCCATAGAGGAAGTAGCGTCTGTTTCCGAGGAAGCCGCTGCAGGTGTGGAACAAACAGCAGCATCCGCGCAGCAAGCGAGTAGCTCTATGGAAGAAGTGTCAGCAAATTCTGACCACCTTGTCAAAAGAATTGAGGAACTTAATAAACTCGTAAGTCAGTTTAAATTGTAAAAGTTGCTGCCTGTCCCACTTTGGGATAGGCAGTTCATGCCTATAACTGGATAAGGATGAGATCTATTTTAAAATCACTTGTCCATTTCTTCTATAACTTTTTAGATCCTCAATCGTTTCGAGATACAACGGTGGAATATCAGGCAATTCATCTAACGAAAAAAACTTGGCCTCGGCTGTTTCATCTGTTTCTTCAAGAAGTTGGCCCGACCATTGTTCAACTAAAAAGACGACGGCAAACATTTTATTTTCATCACCATAACCATTCGTATATTCATAGTCTATTCCAGTATACAGGGCAATTAGTTTCGCTGAGATCACATCAAGTCCGGTTTCTTCTTTCACCTCACGTTTAAGACAATCAAAAATGGATTCATGTAATTCAAGCCCACCTGCGGGCATGACCCAAGCTCCATTATCTTTTCTTTTTACAAATAAAATCTTTCCATCCATATCTTGGATGATGGCCCTCGCAGCAGGAGCAATTAACATTTGACTTCCAGCCACTTTCCGCAGTTGGCCTAAATATGACTCTTCCCAGCTAATGGACAATTTTATCACCTCATTGATGTTTTGTATAAATATATCATATATTCAAACAAATCAGTCCGTTTTTATTGATACACTGTAACAATAACACCATCGATATTATTCCCAGAAACATCATATTCTTGTTTTGCAGGAACTTGAATGGTCGTCTGTTCAGTAATCGGATAATAAGAGATTTGGTACTTTTTACCATTAAAATCAACTAATAGGTTTTTTTCTGTTTTTAAGTAATCCAAATACTCTTCTAGAGCGAAGTTTTTCTCGTGTATAATGGCGCTGTGAGGCAGTCCAACATAACGAATATGCCAAGGTTCGTACTGAATCCCTGTGACCTGGGTTTTATCTTTTGGATACCGTAAAATAAATCCATGTTTCCAAGCATTCTTTTCAATCCATTTGCCTTCAGGAGCTTTCTCCATTTTTGCTACGGACGAGCCGACGTCAAGTGATAGTCCTAAATTATGTTCGCTGAAACCAGCAGGGAGAGCATAATCAGCCCCCATTTCTTTATAAAGAGTTTCTTGCTCATCGAAATTCCGATAACCGCTACTAATTATAAAGTTTTTTACACCATTATTTTCAGCAGCAAGAACCATTTTAGAGAACTTTTGAGTGATGTCCTCTGATAACTGAATGGAGTTATTCAGTAGGCTGAACCCATTCATTAAATGATCATTTTGAAATATATGGACTATATCTGATCGGATATATTCTTTTCGGGCAGGGTATTCATTGTTTACTAGTACAAGATTTCCTTGGAAAACTATCTCGGCTGAAATCCTTAAATCCACCATTTTCGTAGACTTGTCAAGCTGTTTCAATGTTTTAATATCCACCTCTTTTTGAAAAAAGGACAAGCTCACGAACCCGATGCCTAAAATTAGGAATAACAAACATCCCCACTTCTTCATTTTAACTTCCTCCTGTAATGTCTAATGACTAATAGGATAAGAAAAATAGTTTAAATAAAAAGTGGGGTAAATCTTAAATTTTTCTTAAATAAGGTCTTCTTGGTCATTCAAATTATCCTGCAGTGGCAAACGTACTTCAAATTGTGTTTGGATGACTGAACTTTCGACGGAAATGGTTCCGCCGTGTTGCTCGATAATATTCTTGGCGATAAATAATCCGAGACCCGTGCCGCCGTCTTGATATGTACGTGCTTGATCTCCACTATAAAACATTTCAAAGAGATGGGGAATTTCTTCAGAAGGAATTTGATTTCCATAATTAATGACTTGAATGACAACATGATCTGAATCAGTAAAACCACGAATATCAACGTATTGACCATCTACTCCATAACGGATGGCATTGATTAGTATATTTTCAAATACGCGCGCTAATAGATCACCATCACCGAGAATGGGGAGATGCGTCTCATTATTCATTCTAGCTACTAAATGATTTTTTTCAAAGAGTGGATACAATTCCTCTTTTAATTGACTTAGAAGTTCATTCATATCTAGTGGTGCTTTTTCAAGTGTTAACATCCCATAGTTCATTCTTGTGATTTCAAAAAGCTCGTCAATGAGCTTTTCCAAACGTTGTGATTTCGTAAAGGCAATCGTTGTATAATGTCGAACCTGTTCTTTCGTTAAGCTCTCATCCTGTACAATTAAATCTAAATAACCTAATACTGATGTAAGGGGAGTACGGAGATCATGGGCTAAATTAACAACTAATTGGTCTTTGCTGCTTTCCGCAAAATCACCCCTTTTCACTGCTTCTTGTAATTTCACGCTTGCCTGATTAATATCATTTGCAATTTCTTTAAATTCGTCATTGGAGGATACTTTAACTTGATAAGAAAAATCACCATTTGCAAGTTGATGAATCCCCTTTGAAATTTCCTTGAAATAAGTGGAGTAAGGCTTTGTGAGTAAATAAAAAAATAAAATCGAAAGTGGAATGAAGATACATAAAAAAGCATTTACGTCTCCGATTGCAGCAAGCAATTCTCGAACCCGAGCTAAGGGGTCTTCAATCCGAACTCTTGTATGATAATAGTATTGCAATGCCTTATATATAGCGAAAGTGATCGCACTAGCAAGCAACATACTTAAGCCAAATAACAGCAGCATTTTGGAACGAAAACTACGGACTATTTTAGCCATTAAATGAATAACCAACTCCCCAAACCGTTTTAATGAAGAGGTTTTTTCTTTTATCTTCCCCAAGTTTTTTCCGCAAGGTACGAATATGAACCATTACAGTGTTCCTGCTCTCATAATAGTCTTCTCCCCAAACTTGTTGGAATATTTGTTCCGCACTATAAACCTTTTTTGGGTGACGGGCTAGCAAGTATAAAATATCAAATTCCTTAGGTGTAAGTTCAATCATCTCATCATAAATTACCACAGAGCGCTGATCTGGATTTATTTTTAAGCCACCTATTTCGATCAAAGAAGGCTCCTTCGCCTTAGATTGATTAAACTTAATATACCTGCGTAATTGGGCATTCACACGAGCCACTAATTCCATTGGATTAAAAGGTTTTGTTAAATAATCGTCTCCACCAATCATCAATCCTTGAATTTTATCGAAATCCGAGGATTTAGCACTTACGAATATAATCGGCATTTGAAACTCTGAACGAATTTGCAGAGCTGTTTCAAATCCATCTAACTTTGGCATCATAATGTCTAAAATTACGAGATCAATTGATTGAGACCGAATGATGTTAAGGGCCTCTTCTCCGTCGGCTGCTATAACGACCTGATGACCTTCCTTTTCTAAATGAATTTTAATCAGATCAGCAATTTCCCGTTCATCCTCCGCAATTAATATGGAAGGCTTCATAATTATCGTACTCCTTGCGTAGTAATAAGAGCTCTTTCTAGTTAAAATCTATTATAGTTTGTTTTCTATAATCGCTCAAATTCATGAAAAGGAAACGAAGGCAAGATTCCGCGGAAGGAATGAATTTCTAATCTACCCAGCCGCCTCTCTATATTTTGCCTGTATCGCTTCAAGTCGCCTTTTCTTGGCTAGTTGCTCCTCACTGAATTCATAAATAGTATCATCATCTTTTCCGAACCAGTCAGGAAGAATCTCCTGGCGAGTGGGCTTCCGGGAGACATGTGTTTGGTTAGTAACCAAAACTTTATAGGCATATTTCCATGCGAAAATGGACCTTGCGGCGGTTTCCTCAATTGCCACCAAGATTTGTTGAAGGGGGTAGGTAACTATCGCTTCTTGGAGCTCTTTCTTTTGGTCCGCTTTTAATGGGAAAAAGCATAGCTCTTTTAACCGTCTTTTTACTTTTTGGTATTTGTTCTCTAGCTCAGGTGACATAGGTTGCGCTCTCTTACTTGTAGAATTTTTTGTTTGCTCCAGTTCAACTTTCTGTTTCTTGGAACTGGAACGGATCTCTTTCTTTGTGTGTTCACAAATACAATACCAATTGGTACGATCATAGCGATGTTTACCATGCTGCTCGATTTTTATAAGCCCCATTTTTTCAAGCGAGGTAAAGATGCGTTTAATCGTAGAGGTAGACCAAAACGGGAAAATCTCTTGCCACTCGTTATAAGTGATGGCGACCCAATGCACTCCGTCCATTAATATTCCGTATGTATCGATTAAGATAGTTAATTGTTTTAGTATAATACTTTCATTCAATCCAATTTTTACAGCTAACTCTGGTGAAATCTCCAAAAATTCAACATGACTTATTTGATTTGTCATTTTACATCCCTCCACCCCTTATATATAGGCGAGTGACTCAAAAGGACACCCTAAAATTAATTTTATTATGATTTTATAAAGCTTTTTTAAAACCAAGTACATAAAGAGGAGGGCAGAATGATTGGCTCGAATAATCCGCAAAGACTAAGTCTATTGGACAACTATAATTTCGTGGAATCCATCTTAATGCTAATACGATTGATCGTAGAAATAGCAATGTCCATGATGATATATTGATAAGGAGATAGAGGGCAAATGCTAGCGTACTATAATAAAAAAGAACAAAGGGAGTGGAAGGACAGATGAGTGCTAAAAAAATTGCATTGGTTACTGGTACCTCGAGCGGATTTGGTTTATACACTTCCATTGAACTAGCAAAAAAACATTATTTTGTGATTGCAACGATGCGTGACTTACATAAACAGAATCAATTAGTAGCAGTGGCTGAAGAAAACAAAGTTCGTGATCAGATAGAAATTTTAGAATTAGACGTCACGAATAAGCAACAAATCCCTAAAGTCGTGAATGACATCTATGAACGGTTTGGGAGACTTGATGTATTAGTCAATAATGCTGGAATTTCCTTTGGTGGTTATGTGGAAGAAACCTCTGTTGAAGACTGGGAATTGATGATGAATACGAATTTTCTCGGAGTTGTTTTACTAACAACGGCAGTCCTTCCATTAATGAGGGAACAGAGAAATGGGAAGATTATCAATATTAGTAGTGTGAGCGGCAGCGTGGGATTTCCGGGATATGGGGCGTATTCCGCTTCAAAATTTGCTCTTGAAGGATTCAGTGAGTCGCTCCGTTTAGAAATGCTCCCGTATGGTGTTGAAGTTATATTAATTGAACCTGGGGCCTACCAAACAGCGATTTGGGATAAAAGTATTGATTATATTGAATACAGGAAAAAGGAAAATTCCCCTTATCAGAAGCCCTTTTCTGCGATTCTTGCATTCAGTAAAAATATCACTAAAAAGGCAACCGATCCCCAACAACTAGCAAAGAAGATTGCTAATATAGTTGAGAGCAATCGTACAAAATTCCGTTATCCCTTAGGGAAAGGGGCGCTTGTAGCAATCTGGGGCAAGGCTCTCCTACCATGGAAATGGTTTGAGCGGATCATTTTGCAACAACTGAAAAAATGACAAACAGGAACATTTGTTTGTATTTGCTCGTATCTTTGGTATACTGTTAGTAGAACTCCATCTTTAGTTAAGTCTCCATAACACATGAAGGGGTGTTTGTATGGCGCTGGCTAAACTACAGTATGAAAATACCACTAAGGTAATTCCACATGGTTATATTAGGGAAGACTTCAAAAACTACAACATGAAACAACAAGAGGAACAACTTAGTACTAAGTTGTTAAAAAGAATCCCATTAGAGCGACTCATGGATTTGAAAATTGATTATGCGTTCAAACAGCTTTTTGGCAGTGAAAGAAATAAGGAAATTACCGTTGTCTTTTTAAATGCTATTCTACAAAAAACCGGTAGAAATCCGATCAAGGACATCACCTTTTTGAACACGGAATCTGGCAGGGAATATATGGATGATAAGTTATCAAGATTAGATTTGTTGGTAACGACAGATGCTGATGAAAGGATTAATGTAGAAATCCAATTCACAGATAAATACAATATGATCAAACGTTCTCTGTTCTACTGGGCAGGTGCTTATAGAAGTCCATTGGGAAAAAATATGAGTTACAGTGAACTGCGGCCTGTCATATCGATTAATATCCTTAATTTCGACATTATTAAGCAGACGGATCGCTTCCATACTACCTATCATTTGTTCGAGGATGAGGAACAATTTAGGTTAACTGATATGTTGGAATTCCATTTCATTGAGATGTCCAAGTTAATTAAGGATTGGAAAGATGATAAACTGGATCCATGGAACGACGTTTTGGCAAGATGGCTCTTGATGCTCGGTATGGTTGATCGTAGAAATAGCAAAGTCTATGATGACATTTATAAGGAGTTGGAGGCGATTGCAATGAAAGATGAAACGCTTCGTAGAGCATTTCAAAGCTGGGAGGAGTTAAGTATGACGCAAGAACAATATCTGGCATACGAATCTCGGCTCAAGCACATCTTGGATGAAGAAGCTTATCAACGCGAAAAGGAATTGTTTGAAGAAGAGAAAAAAGCATTGGCTGAAGAGAAAAAAG
Organism: Bacillus niameyensis; assembly: GCF_001375535.1. Classification (GTDB taxonomy): domain Bacteria; phylum Bacillota; class Bacilli; order Bacillales; family Bacillaceae_C; genus Lederbergia; species Lederbergia niameyensis. Next base: position 2,731,517 of record NZ_LN831197.1, on the reverse strand, counting down.
CATTATTTGAAGAGGAAAAATCTTTAGGTCAAGAGAAAGAAGCTATAGGTCAAGAGAAAGAAGCTATAGGTGAAGAGAAAAAGGTATTAGGTGAAGAGAAAAGGGCATTAAAAGAAAAAGAAGAGCAATTGCTTCAAATGGAAGAAAGTATAAAGCGCAGGGCAATGAAAATTGCGGAAGAAACAAAAGACGTTAAAGAAAGGCTGAAAGAAGAAACAAAAAGGGCAGAAAAGGAGGCCATTGCTCTTCGTCTTTTAGAAAAGGGACTGGATATTAAATTTACTGCTGAATCCACGGGGCTTACTGAGGATAGGGTCATTGAAATTCAACGGGGAACGATTGAAAAGTAATAATTTAGGTGCCTCCTCTTACAACGAATTACTATAAAAGAGGCAGGCACCACTATCTTAATTGTTCGCTATAATCATAAATCTTTTTGAATTCGTCTGGATCCCTTTATCAGTCTGATTGTTTTTAATAAATTGATCAAGAATGGTGTAGTCCTGTTCATTATGACCAAAGTTACTGATAACAGGTGTATGTGTAAGTAAAAATAACAGATCCTCAGGTCGTTGATAATATTCGACGGCATTATACTCATACGAGTGAACTTTAGAAAAACCTGCATACTGTAGTTCCTGTATATATTTATTCTTTAATGTACCATCAATTTCTTCAAACGATTGTCCACGGCCAAATGCCTCTTTTAAATTTACTTTGTCATCTTCACTTACTTGTTGTGTCAAAAAGGTACCACCTTTTTTCAATACTCTAGCAACTTCAGCAGCATTAAATGGTGCATGGCGACAGGAGATGATGTCAAAAAAGCTATCAGGAAATTGCAACTGTTGAGAAGACATTTGCAAGAATCGGACATTCCTTTTGTTAGATTTGTTAAGATTTGCTCGAGCCGTTTTGATCATTTCACCTGAAAGATCGATGCCAATTAAGAAAGATAAAGAGGCAGCTATTTTTAGAACATTTTCTCCACCGCCTGTACCAATATCCAATAAAATGTCGGTATTTTTGCACCTTTTCTGTACCTCTTCATAAAAATCCCATTGAACACCTTCAGAGTGGCATTTGACTTGGCTAAAATCCCAACCATTGATTTTGGCAATTTTATCGTAAAAACTATCGTATTCAATCATTTGTAAGACCGCCTTTTTTAAAAAAATAGTGCCAATCCCTTAATTAGGAGGGAATAGGCACTTGTCACTCTACCTATGAAAAGAATATATTTCTAACGTTGTTAATTGCAAGATAAATTAGAACAATAAGCCCAAGAAACCCAACAATATTTTTCCACAATGAATTCTTGAGTTGCCCCATAATCTTTGCATCATTCGCAACAACTAAAATGCAAATGGCGATAAAGGGAACAACGATAATTGTGATCGCTTGTGCGAAAATAATGAGGTTTACAGGTGCTTGCCCAAAGACAAGTCCAACAATCGAGCCGAAAAGCATGACCAAGATTATAGAAATTTTTACAGGCCAATTGGACAGCTTGTAGCCAAAACCAATACCGTCGGCCAGCATGGATCCCCCGATTGTGGCATTCCCAATCATCGAGGAAAAGGAGGCCCCGAACAGACCAAGCATAAAAACAATAGTCGACCATGAACCAAATAATGGCTCGAGCGCTGCCCCCATTTCAGAGGCATCATTGACGACCAATCCTTGTGGTTTCAAAATGGTAGCTGCAGAAATCATAATTAAAAATGAAATGAAACCTAGAATGAAAATCCCAAGATAGGACTCTTTCATTCCTGATGAAGCATCTTGGATCGTCCACCCTTTTTCTCTAACTAAGTAGGATTGGTAAATGGCTCCAACAATTGAAAAACTAGTAGCAAATAGCGCGATCACTAGGCCCATACTTCCATCAGGAAATGAGGGGATAAAGCCACTAAAGATTGCTCCAATAGAAGGCTTAACTAGAATGACGGTAATAATAAATGCAAGCAACATGAGTAAAATAAGGCCAAGCATTAATTTTTCCAAAATAGCATAAAATTGTTTCATAAATAATAAAAGAATCCCCAAAGCCGTCATGACAACAATCCATAAATTTGCCTGTGTGCCAAAGACCATAGATGTGGCAATTCCTGTTCCAATCGCATTGCCTGCTTGAAAAGACGCAGTAACTAAGAACGCACCGACTCCGATTAAAACACCAGCAAATTTTCCCCAACGTTGCTTCATAACATCAATGAAACTTGCCTGGGTGGCGAGACCAATACGAGTGCTCATTTCGGTATAGACCATCATGAATAGAACAGCAATGACAAGTGTCCAGATGAGTTGTGTGTCATAAATGGCGCCAATTTTCAATGAAAGCGTAATGCTCCCTGGTCCTAAAACTAGGGCGGAAGTGATAAATGCAGGTCCCATCTTGCTCCAAAGGCTTTTTTTAACAATGATTGAGTTGGTTGTAACCGCATTTAACTCCTGTTTCATTTCATCCCTCCATTAATAAATTTGAATCTATACTTTTAATATAGCGAGTTTTGGAACTTTTAGGATGTCCTTAATAGGTCTTAAAATATTTTGTGAAAATGATTATTTTGAGCTCTGAAATTGCTATCCCCTATCCATGTTCGTTATGATAAAAAGGACAACTTTAATTCATGAAAGTGAGGGTGATGAATATGTATCGTAAAGTTGAAGATTTTTTAGAGGATTGGTCAGTTTCTGCAGATGGAACGTTGCGAGTAATTCAAGCTATTACAAATGAGAAGCTTGATCAATCTATTGTTGAAGGCCATAACTCGCTTGGATGGTTAGCATGGCATTTAGTAGGTGCAGCTGGGGCATTTGGTCATTTCGCTGGTTTACAAATTCCTGGTCCAACGCAAGATCAACCCGTGCCAACCGATGTTGCGGAAATCGTACAAGCCTATGAAAAGGTGATTGCTGCTTTTAAGAGCGAGGCACCAAAGTTAACGGATGACTCTTTATTAGAAGAAGTAACTGGCTTTGTCGGTCCAGCTCCACGTGGCAAACTTTTACGCGGCTTGATTGATCATCAAACTCATCATCGTGGACAAATGACGGTCTTACTACGCCAAGCAGGGCTTCCTGTACCAGGGATTATGGGCCCAACAAAAGAAATGCAATAATCTGCTATCAACACATCCTTGAGGGGTGTGTTTTTTAATAGTATTTAAAAGTGAGTAATCACTTCACAAATAAACACAATCGATATATAATAAAGTGAGTAATCACTCATTAAAAAACAGGATGTGAACTCATGAATAACCGTCAAGCTTGTATTTCCATACGCAACGTCTCGAAAAGTTTTGGGAAACATCAAGTACTATATGATATTACTTTGGATATTAAAGAAGGGGAAATTTTTGGTTTGCTCGGTCCGTCTGGTGCGGGAAAAACAACCTTAGTAAAGCAACTATCTGGGTTGGACATCCCAACTTCTGGGGAAAATTATGTTCTTCAAGGGAAAATGCCTGATTTAAAGTTAATAACTAGAATTGGCTATATGGCACAATCTGATGCCCTTTATGATGATTTAACGGCCAAGGAAAATTTGCAGTTTTTTGCCTCTCTTTATGGAATAAAAAGGGCAAAGCAATCCAAACGGATAAAAGAAGTCATGGAACTTGTCCAATTGTCCAATGACTTGTCAAAGTTGGTGTCAAACTATTCTGGCGGAATGAAAAGAAGATTGTCTTTAGCAATTGCGCTTTTACATGAACCAGAAATTTTGATTCTAGATGAACCGACTGTTGGGATTGACCCAGTTTTAAGAAAGAATATTTGGCAAGCTTTTTACGAGCTAAAACAACAAGGAAAAACATTGATCGTGACAACACATGTTATGGATGAGGCAGAAAAATGTGATCGATTAGGATTAATTCGTGACGGGAAATTAATTGCAGTCGGTACTCCAGAAGAATTAAAAAGAGAAACGAATTCTATATCCATTGAGGATGCGTTTCTAGTTTATGGGGGTGCTCATTAATGAGAGTTTTTGCTTTAGTTACAAGAATTCTGCGCCAAATTGTACGGGACAAAAGAACTTTAGGCTTGTTAATCTTTGCTCCTATTCTTGTTCTCTCAATGGTTTATTTAGTTTTCAGCGGAAATGATTATATTTCTAAAGTTGGTCTTGTTAATGTTCCAGATGTCATCTTGGAACAGATGAATGTTGAAGATGCAAAAGTAACGGAATATCATAATCAAGAAATGGCAAAGGCAGATTTAGCTAACCAAAAGATCGATGGATACGTAGTATTTACAAATCAATCTCCTGCTATATTTATTGAAGGTAGTGATCCAAGCAAGTCTGGTGCTGTTATGAAATGGATTCAAGCTAACTTGACCAAAGCGAATGGTACGGCTGCTGAATTAAAAGTCGATTACTTACATGGATCGGATGAGATGGAGCAGTTTGATTATTTTGGACCTTACCTAGTGGGATTCTTTATCTTCTTCTTCGTATTTCTCATTGCGGGTATTTCCTTTTTACGTGAGCGAACAACAGGAACGCTCGAAAGGCTCTTATCTAGCCCACTAAGAAAATGGGAGATTGTCGTCGGCTATATACTCGGCTTCGGAGTGTTTTCTTTAATTCAAGCGACTATTATCACTGTTTATGCCATTTATGTGCTTGGAATGTTTATGGATGGAGCACTTATTTATGTGTTAATGATTACCTTTATGCTATCTTTAACCGCACTTACACTGGGCACCCTGTTATCTGCTTTTGCAAACAATGAATTTCAGATGATGCAATTTATTCCGATTGTTATCATACCGCAAATATTCTTTTCGGGACTTTTTAACTTGGAAACGATCTCCGGGTGGCTTAGTTGGATAGGGCCTTTTACGCCATTGTATTATGCAGCTGATGCCTTAAAAAATGTCATGATTAGGGGGAGTGGTTGGGGTGATATTTATTTGGATATTCTTGCCTTGATCGGATTCTCACTTATTTTCGTGACCTTAAATATTTTTGCCCTTAGAAAATATCGTCGCATTTAAGCTATAATGACATTAATACAGAGCGATTGTAAAGGAGCTTTTCGATGTCAGAAGAACATAATACGATTAATGATGTTCTCCTTAATCAAGAGGGATTAACGGAAAAACAGAGAAAGATTTTGGCTGCGGCAACAGAGGCTTTTGCTGAAAAGGGCTTTGCGGCAACGTCAACGAGCGAAATAGCCAAAAAAGCGGGTGTCGCGGAAGGCACCATTTTTAGACATTATAAAACAAAAAAAGATCTGTTGATGACAATTGTTTCTCCAATGATGGTGAAATTGATTGGACCGATTGTCATTAAAGAATTAAATAAAGTATTGGATCAAAAATATGATCACTTTGAAGACTTTTTGAAAGCAATGGTTGAAAATCGTCGGAAGTTCCTCGAGAATAACATGGCGGTTATAAGAATNTGTGTCATAAATGGCGCCAATTTTCAATGAAAGCGTAATGCTCCCTGGTCCTAAAACTAGGGCGGAAGTGATAAATGCAGGTCCCATCTTGCTCCAAAGGCTTTTTTTAACAATGATTGAGTTGGTTGTAACCGCATTTAACTCCTGTTTCATTTCATCCCTCCATTAATAAATTTGAATCTATACTTTTAATATAGCGAGTTTTGGAACTTTTAGGATGTCCTTAATAGGTCTTAAAATATTTTGTGAAAATGATTATTTTGAGCTCTGAAATTGCTATCCCCTATCCATGTTCGTTATGATAAAAAGGACAACTTTAATTCATGAAAGTGAGGGTGATGAATATGTATCGTAAAGTTGAAGATTTTTTAGAGGATTGGTCAGTTTCTGCAGATGGAACGTTGCGAGTAATTCAAGCTATTACAAATGAGAAGCTTGATCAATCTATTGTTGAAGGCCATAACTCGCTTGGATGGTTAGCATGGCATTTAGTAGGTGCAGCTGGGGCATTTGGTCATTTCGCTGGTTTACAAATTCCTGGTCCAACGCAAGATCAACCCGTGCCAACCGATGTTGCGGAAATCGTACAAGCCTATGAAAAGGTGATTGCTGCTTTTAAGAGCGAGGCACCAAAGTTAACGGATGACTCTTTATTAGAAGAAGTAACTGGCTTTGTCGGTCCAGCTCCACGTGGCAAACTTTTACGCGGCTTGATTGATCATCAAACTCATCATCGTGGACAAATGACGGTCTTACTACGCCAAGCAGGGCTTCCTGTACCAGGGATTATGGGCCCAACAAAAGAAATGCAATAATCTGCTATCAACACATCCTTGAGGGGTGTGTTTTTTAATAGTATTTAAAAGTGAGTAATCACTTCACAAATAAACACAATCGATATATAATAAAGTGAGTAATCACTCATTAAAAAACAGGATGTGAACTCATGAATAACCGTCAAGCTTGTATTTCCATACGCAACGTCTCGAAAAGTTTTGGGAAACATCAAGTACTATATGATATTACTTTGGATATTAAAGAAGGGGAAATTTTTGGTTTGCTCGGTCCGTCTGGTGCGGGAAAAACAACCTTAGTAAAGCAACTATCTGGGTTGGACATCCCAACTTCTGGGGAAAATTATGTTCTTCAAGGGAAAATGCCTGATTTAAAGTTAATAACTAGAATTGGCTATATGGCACAATCTGATGCCCTTTATGATGATTTAACGGCCAAGGAAAATTTGCAGTTTTTTGCCTCTCTTTATGGAATAAAAAGGGCAAAGCAATCCAAACGGATAAAAGAAGTCATGGAACTTGTCCAATTGTCCAATGACTTGTCAAAGTTGGTGTCAAACTATTCTGGCGGAATGAAAAGAAGATTGTCTTTAGCAATTGCGCTTTTACATGAACCAGAAATTTTGATTCTAGATGAACCGACTGTTGGGATTGACCCAGTTTTAAGAAAGAATATTTGGCAAGCTTTTTACGAGCTAAAACAACAAGGAAAAACATTGATCGTGACAACACATGTTATGGATGAGGCAGAAAAATGTGATCGATTAGGATTAATTCGTGACGGGAAATTAATTGCAGTCGGTACTCCAGAAGAATTAAAAAGAGAAACGAATTCTATATCCATTGAGGATGCGTTTCTAGTTTATGGGGGTGCTCATTAATGAGAGTTTTTGCTTTAGTTACAAGAATTCTGCGCCAAATTGTACGGGACAAAAGAACTTTAGGCTTGTTAATCTTTGCTCCTATTCTTGTTCTCTCAATGGTTTATTTAGTTTTCAGCGGAAATGATTATATTTCTAAAGTTGGTCTTGTTAATGTTCCAGATGTCATCTTGGAACAGATGAATGTTGAAGATGCAAAAGTAACGGAATATCATAATCAAGAAATGGCAAAGGCAGATTTAGCTAACCAAAAGATCGATGGATACGTAGTATTTACAAATCAATCTCCTGCTATATTTATTGAAGGTAGTGATCCAAGCAAGTCTGGTGCTGTTATGAAATGGATTCAAGCTAACTTGACCAAAGCGAATGGTACGGCTGCTGAATTAAAAGTCGATTACTTACATGGATCGGATGAGATGGAGCAGTTTGATTATTTTGGACCTTACCTAGTGGGATTCTTTATCTTCTTCTTCGTATTTCTCATTGCGGGTATTTCCTTTTTACGTGAGCGAACAACAGGAACGCTCGAAAGGCTCTTATCTAGCCCACTAAGAAAATGGGAGATTGTCGTCGGCTATATACTCGGCTTCGGAGTGTTTTCTTTAATTCAAGCGACTATTATCACTGTTTATGCCATTTATGTGCTTGGAATGTTTATGGATGGAGCACTTATTTATGTGTTAATGATTACCTTTATGCTATCTTTAACCGCACTTACACTGGGCACCCTGTTATCTGCTTTTGCAAACAATGAATTTCAGATGATGCAATTTATTCCGATTGTTATCATACCGCAAATATTCTTTTCGGGACTTTTTAACTTGGAAACGATCTCCGGGTGGCTTAGTTGGATAGGGCCTTTTACGCCATTGTATTATGCAGCTGATGCCTTAAAAAATGTCATGATTAGGGGGAGTGGTTGGGGTGATATTTATTTGGATATTCTTGCCTTGATCGGATTCTCACTTATTTTCGTGACCTTAAATATTTTTGCCCTTAGAAAATATCGTCGCATTTAAGCTATAATGACATTAATACAGAGCGATTGTAAAGGAGCTTTTCGATGTCAGAAGAACATAATACGATTAATGATGTTCTCCTTAATCAAGAGGGATTAACGGAAAAACAGAGAAAGATTTTGGCTGCGGCAACAGAGGCTTTTGCTGAAAAGGGCTTTGCGGCAACGTCAACGAGCGAAATAGCCAAAAAAGCGGGTGTCGCGGAAGGCACCATTTTTAGACATTATAAAACAAAAAAAGATCTGTTGATGACAATTGTTTCTCCAATGATGGTGAAATTGATTGGACCGATTGTCATTAAAGAATTAAATAAAGTATTGGATCAAAAATATGATCACTTTGAAGACTTTTTGAAAGCAATGGTTGAAAATCGTCGGAAGTTCCTCGAGAATAACATGGCGGTTATAAGAATATTGCTACAGGAAATCCCCTTCCATGCAGAGTTAAGAGAACAATTCATCGAACAAATTGGAAAAAAGGTCTATTCGAGATTTAGCCAGATTGTGGCCCACTATCAATCTAAAGGGCAAATTATCGACATGGATCCTGATACGGTTATTCGACTCGTCGCATCTGCTTTACTTGGCTTTTTCGTCACAAAATATGTCATCTCACCTGAAAATTGGAATGATGAGGTGGAGATTAATCGGACGTTAGAATTCTTGAAAAATGGGTTGGCTCCGAAGGAATAATATTATTTGTGAAAGGATTCGATCTATTCGAGTCCTTTTACTGTATAAAAAAGGACGAAGCTACATTAATCAAAAGTTTACTTAAATCCCAGTCCCTTCGAAAACAATGCTCTCAGGACGCCCGCAGAGTCAGGGAATATAAGAAAGTGATCGCTTTTATCCTGCCTTAACTTGCTGTAAGACCCCCACTTGTTGAAGTTTCAATTTATTTTGGAAGTATTATAATAAAATTAAGAATAATTTGCTATAATCTTCGGAAAGGTTTGTGCTTGCCAATAATATATAAAAGGAAAAGGGGTTTTCAAAATAACGACGATTTGTATTATTAGACATGGGGAAACGGATTGGAATGCTTTAGGGAAAGTACAAGGGAAAACAGATATACCTTTAAATGCAACAGGATTGCAACAAGCAAGGGAATGTAGAGATATTTTACAAGGCTCTAACTGGGATTTAATTATAACTAGTCCTTTAAAAAGGGCAAAACGCACAGCAGAAGTTATAAACGAAGGATTGCATCTTCCATTGATGGTAATGGAAGATTTTATTGAAAGGTCATATGGAGATGCTGAAGGGATGACAGCAGAAGAGAGAAACACGGCTTTTCCTAATAAACAAATTCCAAATCAAGAGGATAGAGAGTCACTGAATCAGCGTGTGATGGCTGGTCTTGAAAAGATTCACCAACAAGTTCCAAACGGAAATGTCATACTTGTAGCCCATGGTGCTGTAATTAATTCTATTTTGGCGATTTTATCAGAAAAAGAAATTGGTTCGGGGAAGACTAGACTGATCAATGGTGGTATAAGTACTGTTCAATTTCTTGAAGGTAAATGGGGGATAAAGGACTTTAATCAAGTTGGCCATCTCTCAAAATATAAAAATATGTAATTTGGGGGTGACCAGCATGGAAAAGGCTCTGATAGCATTGAATCGAGTTGAACATATTCGAAAAGAAGAGAAGAATTATCATGACCATTGCTATGATCAATATGAGTTGTTTAAAGAAGGATCTTGGTTACATAAACCTGTAAAAGCTGTGCTGGATTTAATTCCCTTCATCCAAAAGATAGATCAACCAAAAGTACTTGATTTAGGTTCTGGTGTCGGCAGAAATAGCATTCCGATCGCTCAAGCTATTAAAGACAATGGCGGACAAGTTGTTTGTGTAGATTTATTGGATTCGGCACTGGAAAAATTAATCGACTACAGCGAAACATATCAGGTTCGAGATGTTATTGAATCTGTAAAAGCTGATATAGGGGATTACCAAATAAAACCTAATGAATTTGATTTCATTATCGCTGTTTCGAGTTTGGAACATGTTGTTACAGAAGAAAAGTTTGAGAGAGTTATCCAACAAATGGCGGCAGGTACAAAGGTTAATGGAATCAATGGTTTGGTCGTCAATTCTGAAGTTGAAGAAATCGATCTGGATACTAATGAGAGTTTAAACGCCTTGATGGAAGTTAATCTTTCTACTGAAAAATTGTTAAACAAACTAAGAGCCATCTATAGGAACTGGGACATTTTACAAACAGAAGTGAAACGATTGGAATATACCATTAATCGTGGTGAAAAGCCTGTGTTGTTAAAAACAAAGGCAGTTACTTTTGTTGTGAAAAAAAGTGGGAGATCGGATAATTAAATACAAACTCATAGACAGCGAGGGAGTTACATAAATGAACTGGTTTGAAAAGTTAAATACTTATTTTCCGATTGGTGAAATGAAATTGCAATCACAATTTGAATCTCTGTTATCTGAAAAAGAAGATCTCTACTTTAAAGATGAGGGAGAATATCACATTGTTATGTATGCAGAGTTTGACTCATTCCTTTTTATTGATTTTTTATGGGTATCAGAAAAATCACGTGGGAAGGGGATTGGTCATCAATTAATGGAGAGGCTGAAGGCTAAAAATAAGCCGATTATTTTGGAAGTGGAAGAGATCAATCCAGAGGATTCTGACACGGAAAGACGGCTTCACTTTTATAACCGAGAAGGTTTTCGACATGCAACCTCCATCGTTTATCAATTTCAAGCCCTTGCGGCAAAAAGTGAAATGAGAATGGATATATTGTATTGGTCAAAGGAGGAAATAGAAGAAACTGAAATCTATAAAGCAATGAGAAAAGTATACGAGCAGATTCATTCGTATAAGGCCGAAAGATTTTATGGTTACATACCGAAGACTGTGGGTGAGGTAGTACGCATTCAAACGAAGAAAACCGTCCAATAAACATTAGACGGTTTTCTCGTATTTCTTCGCCGCTACTTCAACTCAATCTCAATTGGATCCATAAGCACTTTTTCGTGGCCCTTTCCTTGAAGAAGGCTAAGAATGGCTGTTGGCTGAATGATAAGTTTTCTTGCATTTTTGTGAAGAGGCTCAAAAGTGGTAGTCCCGTAAAGGATTTTCCCGTTATCGTAGGACACTCCGCCCCCACCTTCACCATGCGCATATACATTCCCTAAGTCATCTCTAATTTCAAAGACGGGTGAAACTTCTGGCCAATTTTCAGCGATGGATTCATTGATCGTTTGTTCATATTGTATGATTGTTGACACATTTGTTTGTTCGATAGAGCGTATGACAAGTGTTATCCCTTCCGTAGTCGTAGCCTCGTTCATTAATAGTTTCTCACCATTAACTCTTGTGAGCGCAAAGTCAAATGACCAATCTCCTTCAAAAAGCGTATTCCCATCGTAATCTGTAAACGCTGTTGGCTTCCAAGTAATTTGTACGGTTTCCGGTTCAGCTTCATTTTTCTTAAACATGGGGGTAAAGCTGCTAACTCCTACATAACGCGTGTCACCTATTTTTTCTATTTTTGAAGTGCTTCCCATTCCATATGCCCCTACGACATCAAATTCGAAGGGAGGTCGGAACTTAATATCTTCCTCGAATTCTTTTGCTGTTTCAAGCGCATAAGAGACAGTAATGGTCGTTCCATCATAGACTGCCTGATCAATCATAATAGTCGTTCCGTTACTTGTTTCTGATAGGCCAATTTCTGTTGAAAATTCATCGAAATGCTTGTATCCTTCGAAATAACTAATAACGTTTTGCATAAATGGAATTTGCGAAGCAACAGATGGAAAAGTGTATCCGAGTGTAATCGTACTGCCAACAACTATGACTACTGCAGCAGCAATGTTCCGCCAGACCATAGTTTTTTTACGTTTACTCTTTTGGAGTACATGTTGTTTGACCTTTGCCTTTTCAAATGGGGAAACATCAACAGGCTCAATTGTGTCTATATCTAAATTAGCCAAATCTTTATACTTCGTCATACAAATCGCTCCTTCAATTGAATGTTGGCTGCCAACTTTTTCTTGCCACGGTATAAACGGTTATCAACAGCTGCTTTTGTTATTCCGAGTGCATCTGCCACTTCACTATTTGAAAGCTCCAAGTAATATTTCATCATAAAGATTTCACGGTCCAATTTATCTAATTTACTGATTGCGAATAACAGCTCATTTTTCTCTTCTGTCTTTAATATTTGTGCTTGGATGTCTTCATTCTGTGCCACTGTTTCTAAAGCAACTGGATTTTTTTCTCTTTCATGCTGTTTATCTAATTGGCGATACAAATCAATAGCCTTGTATTTTGTGATCATTCCGATCCACTTTTTGAAATCCGCCTCGTCACCTTTAAATTGATGTGCATTTTGCCAGACGGATAAAAATACATCGTTCACACATTCATCGACTGCACACATGTTATGCTGAGATAAAATCTTTATCGCGATAGCTTTCACAAAAGGCATGTATGTATCGATAATAAATTCTAAAGCATCTTCTTTTTGTTTCTTAAGTCGAACAATAAAATTAGTGGTGGACTTTTCCAAATATGCCACTCCTTTCTCATCTAATGAAAAGCCTCTTCATTTAATACAACGAAGCAAACGAGATATTATTCTCAAGATCATTTAAAAAAGCAGCAACTGCATCCTCAGTTGCTGCTTACTTAATAATCCTCTACCTCATTTTCAACATATTCGATTAATCGTTTATATTGCTCTTCGTAAAATATCTTGCCAGCCCAGGCGAACATTTTTGTGGATAGTTTATAAAATAGATTACTTGGTATAATACTAGATTCAACGATGAGCCGTGTTTGCGTATGCTCCCTTGATAAAAGATATTTAGTAATACTAACCCCTTCTTTTGTAGTTGAATGAATAATGATTTTATGGGGAGCTTCATATTCAACGAGCACAGAATCAACCGTAATCGTTTTTTTCTCAATCATTTGAACGGTTTTAAACTTTGTCCCAGGCTTGCATTGAATCCGATCTTCTTCGTTTTCATAAACATTCTCGATTAATAGCGTATTCCAAAGTTTTATCTTTTCATCATCATCAACATAATCAAAAACAACATCAATGGGGGCATTGATCAACTCATCAAATCGAAAAACTAACATTTCCTTTTTCATCATAAAACCTCTGTCTTCCTCAGTATGATGATCAAATTATATCAGGTTTTCACTATGAAAACTCCTTATTTTTGTTATCTTTCAGACATCTTGACCTTTGGATAACTATCCTTTAAAATGAATCCAATATATTTTAAGCGATGAGGAAGAAGAGTAAGTTTTATGAACGCTGCAGAGAGCTGATGGTTGGTGAAAATCAGTGCGGAATTATGACTGAATGGGCTTCTGAGCTTCTGAACTGAAATGGGTAGTAAGTTTGGCGGATAGTCTTACCGTTAAAAAGAGACGAAGTATCGAAACGAGCTTTTGTTTCTGTACGGATTAAGCGCGTTTACAAAGTAAACGAATAAAGGTGGCACCACGGGTTACTCGTCCTTTCTTGGATGAGTAGCCCTTTTTTGCATTTCAAGGGAGGTTGCAAAATGGAAAAGACGATTTTAACAGGAATTAAACCAACCGGACAAATTCATGTTGGGAATTATGTGGGGGCGATCAAGCCTGCTTTGGAACTAGCTAAAGTTCCAGAATATGAAGCTGCCTATTTTATCGCAGACTATCACGGATTAACAAAAATTCATGATGCTAAAGAGTTTCGCCAGTTATCCTATGGAATTGCTGCGACTTGGTTAGCACTCGGCCTTGATCCGGAGAAAGTTATCTTTTATCGCCAATCCGATGTTCCTGAAATATTTGAATTGAACTGGATTTTGGGTTGCTTTTCGTCCAAAGGGTTAATGAATCGAGCACATGCTTATAAAGCGATAGTAGATCAGAACAAAAGTCAGGAAAGAGACGTAGATTATGGTGTGAATATGGGATTATTTAATTATCCGATTTTAATGACTGCTGATATTCTAATGTTTAAGACTGACGTCGTTCCTGTTGGTAAGGATCAAATTCAACATGTGGAAATCGCCAGGGATATTGCTGAAAGTTTTAATAAAAATTATGGTGAAACTTTCGTCTTACCCGAGTACAAAATTCAAGAAGATACCGCTGTTCTACCAGGATTAGACGGTCGGAAGATGAGTAAGAGCTATAATAATACGATCCCATTATTTGTGGAAGAGAAGAAATTACAAAAATTGATAAATAAAATTAAAACAGATTCCTTGCCGCCAGAAGCGTCGAAGGATCCCGATGCTTCCGTGCTATTTATGATTTATAAAGAATTTGCTACCCCGTTAGAAGTAGAAAAGATGAAGGAGCAGTTTGTAAGTGGGATTGGTTGGGGTGATGTAAAAAGGGAGCTATTCCATGTCATGAATCGATACCTCGAACAACCGCGGGAGAAATATAATGAGCTTATGGCAGCCCCTGAAAAATTGGATGAGATATTAAAAGTTGGGGCAGAAACAGCAAGATCAATAAGCAGTCAGTTTTTAAAAGAGATTAAACAAAAAATTGGAATACAATGAATCCAAATGGATTCATTGTATTCCATAATAATTTCGAAGTAAATATGCAATCCATTTACAATGTGGATGGATACGAATATTTTCTATTAAACCATTTACAATAGCTGGACTATACGTAGGATTTTGTAAGTGCTCTTCAAGTAGAATCAATGAATCTTTCTCAATCGATTCATCCATTTCCGCCATCCGTTGTTGAAGGATCTCTAGTAATTCCTTCTGTGTTACTTCATTTTTTGTGCACTCTAACATGTTGTGGTTCTCTCGTGATACGAATGGAATTGTCACATGCTTAGCAAGTAAATTCGTTTTTTCAACAAGAGATTGAGTAAGAAGATCGAAGTCAACATTAACGCTATTGAATAATAGTATCTCCGCATACATTTTCATAAATCCTTTTATACTATAAACCAAGTCATACTTTGTTTCCTCAACACTATCTCCATATAAACGTTCGATTAATGTTAAAATGAGTTTCCCATGGTGTAGGTCGTATTCATGCATTTTTTTAAACAGATCTTGATTAAATGATTGCGTTTGTTCCTTCATAAAGATTCTGGCGAAATCTGAATGCTGATGAAAAAAATGATAAGTTGCCTTATAAAATTCATACAAAAGTTGTTTTTTGTTCGTATTTCTGACTATATAGTCAATATCTGTAGTGATTTGCATCATAAAGTGATCAATTAAGGCTAGGATTAGCTCATCCTTTGATTTAAATGAGAGGTAAAAAGCACCTTTAGAAATTCCGCAATGTTCGGTTATCTGCTGAACGGATGTTGATTCAAACCCTTGTTTTGCAAAAAGTTCCAATGCTTTGTCCATAATTAATTGTTTTTTAACCATATTATTTATTCTCTCCTATGGTCTATTGTTGACAATTGACTGATTGGTCATTATTATAAGAGAATAAACTTTAAAAGTCAATTAAGGGTAGGTGTAATAGTGAAAGGCTTAGTTAATTTTGTGTTGAAAAATAAATTAGCCGTTTGGTTATTAACGATTATTGTAGTAGTGTTCGGTATTTATTCTGGTTCAAAGATGAAGACGGAGACGATTCCGGATATTTCAATTCCTTATTTAATGGTTATGGATGTTTATCCTGGAGCAACTCCTGAAAAGGTCATGGAAGAAGTATCTATGCCTTTAGAGAAGAAAATTGAAAACTTGAAAAATGTTAAGGCCGTATACTCTAATTCTAGTGCTAATGTTGCTATGATTCAAGTTGAATATGATTACGGAATTGATATGGATGAGGCAAATCGGGAATTAAGATCTGCCTTAGATACTGTGACATTACCGGATGATGCTCAGGATCCGCAAATTACAGAGATTAATATGAATATGATGCCTGTTGTCGCACTAAGTGTCAGCAGTACAACAGAGGATATCGTCGAACTAACGTCAACAGTTGAAGATATTTTACTTCCTAAAATTGAGAAAATCGACGGCGTTGCATCTGCTACGATTACTGGTCAGCATATTGAAGAAGTAGATCTAATCTATGATGAAGAAAAGATGGCAGCCCTTGGTTTAACAGAAGATACAGTTAAACAAATGATTCAAGCAAGTAATATGGCAGTTTCATTAGGCCTTTATGAGTTTGAAGAAGGTGAACAAGCTGTTGCAGTTGACGGAAAGTTCATGACTGCTGATGAGTTAAAGAACATGCTTATCCCAGTTACACCTTCGGAAACTAACCCATCTCCATTTGTTAAGCTTAGCGATATTGCAAAAATAGATGTAGTTGGTAAAGTAGAATCCGTTTCTCGAACAAATGGGAAAGATGCCATTGCGATTCAAATAGTAAAAGGCCAAGAAGCAAATACAGTTGACGTTGTTAATAAGGTGAAGGATTTAATTAAAGAAGAACAGAAGAAGATTGATGGAATCGTCATCGATGTTTCCCTTGACCAAGGTGAACCAATTGAGCAATCCGTTGCTACGATGATTGAAAAAGCCCTTTTTGGCGGATTAATTGCTGTATTAATCATTCTATTGTTCTTACGTGACTTTAAATCTACTATTATTTCAATAGTTTCTATTCCAGTTTCGATTTTTATGGCCATGTTGCTTTTACACTGGATGGATATTACATTGAACTTAATGACGCTTGGAGCAATTACAGTTGCGATCGGGCGGGTTATTGATGACTCCATAGTCGTCGTAGAGAATATTTATCGACGCTTGCATTTAAAAGATGAGAAATTAACAGGTCGTGCCCTGATTAGAGAGGCAACGATTGAGATGTTCAAGCCTATAATGTCATCTACATTAGTAACAGTTGCCGTTTTTGCACCGCTTGTTTTTGTAGGTGGTATGGTCGGTGAATTATTTGTACCGTTTGCTTTAACGATGACATTTGCACTTGGCGCATCTTTAGTTGTCGCCATTACAATTGTACCAGCTTTATCTCACTTCCTTTTCAAGAAAAAATTATATGGAAAGAAATCAGAAAGCCGTCATAAAGAAGGCGGGAAATTAGCAAATTGGTATAAAGGCATTCTGAACTGGACGCTTAACCATAAAGCTATTACATCGATCATTTCGATCGTTTTGTTACTTGGTAGTTTGTTGTTGACTCCACTGATCGGATTTAGTTTCTTAGGTAGTGAAGAAGAAAAAGTCATGTACTTAACGTACACACCTGCTACGGGAGAACTACAAGAAGATACACAGGCCAATATTGAAGTTGTCGAACAAGAACTATTAAAACGTGATGATATTGATACTCTTCAATTATCGATAACTAATAGCGGCGACCCGATGGCGGCAATGATGGGTGGCGGATCAAATGGGGCTTTAATGTACCTTATCTTTGATCCAGATATGAAAGACTTCCCAGAAGTTCGTAAGGAAATAGAAGACTATGTGTTTAATATCGGTCAATCTGGTGAATGGAAGAGTCAAAACTTCTCCTCTATGGGATTCTCTTCAAACGAAGTTAGTTACTCTTTCTACAGTGAAGATTTAGATAAACTAAACGAATCAATTAAGATGGCAGAAGATGCATTGAAAGAAAATAGTCATTTAGAAGACGTTTCTTCTACTGCGGAAGATGCCTATGTTGAATATACATTCAATGTAAAACAAGATGAGTTACTGCAATATGGCTTAACAACGGGGCAAATCGTTATGATGTTAAGCCCGCAAACGACAAAAGAAGTATTAACAACTGTTGAAAAAGATGGAGATACACTAGATGTGATTGTTCAGCAAGAGCAAGCAGAACAACCGAAATCCATCGATGACATTTTAGCAACTGAAGTTCAGACTGCAGCTGGACCGATGCCTCTATCAGAGCTCGTTACAGTTAAAGAAGGAACGACATTAAACACTCTTGCGCGCAGTAAAGGTGAATACTACGCAACCGTAACAGCAACGATTAAAAGTAAAGATATTTCAAAAGCAACGTCTGAAGCAGACAAAGCAATGGATAAATTAGATCTACCAAAAGGTGTAACACATGACGTTGGCGGTGTTGCGGCAGATATGACTGAAACCTTTACTCAGCTTGGCGTCGCCATGATTGCAGCGGTTGCAATCGTCTACTTTATCCTTGTCGTCACGTTTGGTGAAGGGGTAGCACCATTCTCTATTCTCTTCTCGCTACCGTTTGCTGTAATTGGTGCGTTTGTTGGATTGTTTATAGCAGGGGAAACTATTTCGGTTTCCGTCATGATGGGTCTGTTAATGTTAATCGGGATTATTGTCACGAATGCCATTGTATTAGTAGACCGAATTGTACGAATGGAACATAGCGGAATGGGCATGCGCGAAGCTATTTTAGAAGCTGGAGCAACCCGCTTACGTCCAATCTTGATGACAGCTATTGCAACGATTGGTGCATTAATTCCGCTAGCTATTGGAGCTGAAGGCGGCGGTGGATTAATTTCTAAAGGGCTAGCTATTTCCGTAATTGGCGGATTAGCAAGTTCTACCCTATTAACATTAATCATTGTACCGATTGTGTATGAAATTTTATCTAAGCTATTTAAGAAAAATCGTAAAGATGTAGAAGAAAACTAGTAGGAAATCCCCGCGAGCGAAATTGCGGGGATTTCTTTTTTAAAAGGATAATGAAAGTTCTTCGCGTATATAAATAGGATAGAAAGGAAGTGTGTGAAATTGACGAAATACTCAATTGAAGAGTTTTTAAAACAGACGGAGCAAGAAGATAAGGGACAAGGTTTATTTGAATTAGAGACTCCAAGAATGCTGGAGGTCAATCTTGAAGAACAAGTTTGGGCAAAAGCAGGATCAATGGTTGCTTATGAAGGGAAAATTAAATTTGAACGTGAAGGCCTATTGGAGCACGGGCTTGGAAAGACATTTAAAAAAGCATTGACTGGTGAAGGTGCATCGCTAATGAAGGCCACCGGTAGAGGGAAACTATATTTAGCAGATGCCGGCAAAAAGGTGATCATTCTTCATTTACAAAATGATGTTATATTTGTTAACGGCAATGACCTTCTTGCTTTTGAACCAAGCATAAAATGGGATATAAAACTAATGAAGCGTGTTGCGGGAATGATGGCTGGCGGCTTATTTAATGTAAGATGCGAAGGGGCTGGTATGATCGCAATAACGACTCATTACGAACCGCTCACTCTGAGGGTCACTCCGGGAAAACCGATTATAACAGACCCAAACGCGACAGTAGCATGGTCTGGAACGTTGGAGCCGAAAATTCAAACAGACATTTCATTTAAAACATTTTTAGGACGAGGAAGCGGTGAGTCCATCCAGATGAAATTCGAAGGAGAAGGCTTTGTTGTTGTTCAACCATATGAAGAGGTTCGGATGAACCCGGGGCAGTAAAGGGGGAGTTAAATAGTATAATAGAATGCTTCTATTCGACCGGAGAAAGGAAACCCTCGTACAACGGTCGAATAGGGCGCTTCTATTCTCCCGAAGAAGGGAAACCCTCGTACAGCGGTCGAATAGGAAGCTTCTATTCTCCCGAAGGAAGGAAAACCCCATGCAACGGTCGAATAGGAAGCTTCTATTCTCCCGAAGGAAGGAAAACCCCATGCAACGGTCGAATAGGAAGCTTCTATTCTCCCGAAGGAAGGAAAACCCCATGCAACGGTCGAATAGGATACTTCTATTCTCCCGAAGAAGGGAAACCCTTGTGTAACGGTCGAATAGGAAGCTTCTATTCTCCCGAAGAAGGGAAACCCTCGTACAACGGTCGAATAGGGCGCTTCTATTCTCCCGAAGAAGGGAAACCCTCGTACAACGGTCGAATAGGGCGCTTCTATTCTCCCGAAGAAGGGAAACCCTCGTACAGCGGTCGAATAGGAAGCTTCTATTCTCCCGAAGAAGGGAAACCCTTGTGCAACGGTCGAATAGGAAGCTTCTATTCTCCCGAAGGAAGGGAAACCCTCGTACAACGGTCGAATAGGAAGCTTCTATTCTCCCGAAGGAAGAGGAAACTCCAACAACGGTCGAATAGAACACCTCGATTCTACTCAAAAAGGAGAAACCCGAATAACCGCTGAAAAAGCGATTTTCCTCCCATCAAAAGAGCTTCTCCCATTTGACTTCTCTGGAAACTATTAACGGTAAATCGGCTGCAAGTTCTTTAATTCCTACTAAAACTGCACCCCATTTACATTTCTCTGTCTAAGTTAATGTCAAAAATATGCTCCACCCCCTTAATTAATTGATTGAATCGACATAATATGTGTGTCTGAACTTTCCTTTTACAATGAAGTTTGTGCGTAAAATTCTGCTTATTATTTTTTGAGACACAATTTCACCACACCACTTATGTATCTCGCTAGTTGTCATTCTTTTTTTCGGAAAAAGTAACTGATATTCCTTAATACTTCTTAAGACTGATGTATCAACTTTCTCCATATGGTCGCATTGCTTACAAATAATGCCTCTGCCAGATAAGGTAGTTATCAAAGAGCGACACAATCCACACACAATCCCCTTTCTCAATTGATCAAAGGTATAGTCGGGTACTCGGCTGTAAGGGGAGTCGGGTATATGATCCGTAGCGAGTTTTTCAGCAAGTTTCTGGTGTCGATTATTCGTAGTTGATGAAATGGCACTCAACCTTTTCATAAAACGATTAAGTTGTGTTGGAAGAATAATAGGCAAGTCTAAGGGAGCTTGGAATAAGGTAAATTCGGGATGTACAAAGACTACGGAACCTTTAACGGGAGAGTAAATCCATATTTTTGGAGTAGTCTTTCAAGTAGGAGTACGGAGCGATTTAGCTGATGGACTGGATTTTTTATCTCTTTTCCGGCTCTTGTATACCAATTATCCGATTCTATATAATATTCACCTTCATTATTTTTCGGATCGAACAGGTAGATTGTATGCTGGGAAATCAATAAAGCATCAATTTGAAAAATCGAGTTATCCGATTCAAGAAGCAAATCGTAAAGAATAATCCAATCATTCGTTAAACTATCTAGCATAGTTGCAAATCTTTGTTCCCCTTCATGACCTTTCTCCAAATTAAAGTATTGTTGCTGATCCTCAGAAGAAAATTCCATTCGGGGGTTCAAACATCGCAGAATTTGTAGAACGGCTGATTCATGATAAGGTTTAAACGCCATTTTAAACCACCTTTCGCTATTTTTTTGCCCTTCCTATCAATATTATGAAAAGTCATGCATTTAATCAAGCGTATTAAAAAAATCAGGCGTCCCAATCGTATACGCCTGATTTATAGATTTCTATTCTCAAACTTTAAATCTGCCAATCACTTGCTGCAATTCCTCTGCCATTTGCGAAAGTGATTGGGCAGAAGCTGTGATTTCCTCCATGGATGCTAATTGTTCCTCAGTAGACGAAGAAACTTCTTGGGTGCTTGAGGAGGCTTCTTCTGCAATTTCTTTTACGAACTGCATTGATTGAACGATTTGCTCGGAGCCAGCAGCTAACTGTTGAACGGCGGCGGAAATTTCCTGAATTTGTGTGGTTACACTGTTAATAGAACTTTCAATTTGGGAAAATGATTTTCCTGCATCATGAACTACTTCAATTCCTGATACAACTTCTTTCGTAGCTCCCTCCATTGCGACAACTGATTTTTCGGTTTCCTCTTGAATCGCACTGATTAAGGAAGTAATTTGTTCGGCGGATTGTGCTGATAACGCAGCGAGCTTTCCCACTTCCTCCGCGACAACGGCAAATCCGCGCCCGTGTTCACCGGCTCTTGCCGCCTCAATGGCAGCATTTAAAGCGAGAAGATTAGTTTGTGCAGCAATCTCAGTAATCACTCCAGTAATTTGCCCAATTTCGTTTGAACGTTCACCAAGATTTTTTATGCTTTTACCTAATCCATTAACAGTTTGGCTTATGGATGTCATTTGCTCGATAGCTGTGCGAATAACGTGTCCACCTTCTTCTGCTTTTTCAAAAGTATCTATGGAAGATGATGAAACGGTTTGTGCACTGCTTGCGATTTGTTGAATACCTATTGAAATTTCGTTAATTGTTTGCGACGTTTCCACAATACTTTGGACTTCCTTGTCTACTCCTTTTGCAAGTTCTTGCATAGTCACAGTGATTTGTTCAGATGCTTGGCTTGATTGCTCAGCACTCGCTGTTAATTCTGCCGCTGACATAGTAACATGTTCAGCATTAAAACGGATCTGTTCTAAAAGGTGACGTACATTTTGAGACATTTTATTGAAGGAATAAGCTAATTTGCCGATTTCATCATTACTTTTTACGGTTAGTTCCTTTTCAGTAAGATCGCCTTCCGCCATTTTTTCCGCCGATTTTGCCATGACTACTAACGGTTTTGAAATAAGTCTCCCCATAAAGAGTGCTACAGCTATTCCTATAAAAATAGCTGAAATCCCTAAGATTAGCATGATTTGTTTAATTTGTTCTACTTTATGAGTTGTCTCTAAATCGCCATCATCCAATAATTTCTGTTGAAAAAGAGTAAGTTCATCTATCTTTTGATCGAAATCTTGGACGAGCTCGCTGCCTTGTATAACGAGTGTTGTCAAATCAGTCATATTATTTTGCTGAACGACTTCGATTTCTTTATTTCCTAACGCAAAGAAATCATCTTCAATCTTATCAATCGTATGAAGAAGTTCCAACGCTTCTTGATGGACGAAAATTTCATTTAAATCCGAACTTATTTGTTGATAGTTGTCATGAGCGTTTAAGAATTTTTGAATGTCAATATCATTTTTTGTTGATAGGTAACCGCGAATGGAATTTTGCTCCGTGATAATAGCAAGATTTAATTCTTTTATTTTTATTAACTTAGCAGCCTTATCATCGATTAAATCAGTATATGTACGATCAACTTTAGAAATCTGAATAAAACTTATAATAATAATCGCGGTTAAAATGACTAATATGGATAGAAAACTTAAAAGCAATTTCTTACTAATTGATACTTTCATGTGATGTCTCTCCTAAAGATGTGTATTTTCTCTCCCTATTATAAATCTGAAATGGCAAGCAACAATGTGATATTAATCACACATTTAAATGAAACGATCATTTAAGAATTTTTTAATATTTTCATAAGAGTGTATTTAGAATCGGTTTGTATGATGAAGAAAGAGTTCAATGAGAGGAAGGGGAAATATTAAAAATGAGATTTACAAGAATACAAATCGGAAGATGGATTTATTTTTGTTTAGCTTGTGTTTTTATAGCATGTATCTCTGCGCAAGTCTTATTAGCAGGACTGGCGACATTTGTTGGTGCAGAAAATTGGTTGAAGCACATGATGTTCGCGCATTTATTTGGGTTTAACATTCCGCTTATTATGCTTATTTTTGCGTTTGTTGGAAGGTTTCCACAATGGGGGTACTGGCAGCTTCTTGGGGTGTTCGTAACAATCTTTTTAATGTATTTTACCGCCAATATCACGGCACTTGTATCTTGGTTAGGAGCGATGCATCCCGTTATCGCCATCATTCTATTTGGCTTATCTTGGTCGATTGTCGTTAAATCATGGAAATTGCTTCACAAAAAGCGGGAAGTAGGTGAAAACTTATGAGAATATTTGTTGCTGTGTTAGTAGGATTAATTGGAGGATTTGTTCTCGGAATTGCCTTGTCTAGTGTAATCGGAATTGTGGGGATGTTATTATTAGATCAACCGCTTGGTATTAAGTATCTTTCCTTATTTACTGCTGCAATTGGTGCGGTTGTCGTTCCGATCATGGATCAAAAAAGTAGAAGAACTGCTTAGATTAGCTAGAGGTGGTCAGCTTGTCAATCAAAAAACGGTTACTGTTATCTAATATTGGAATGATTGTCATTCCATTTTTCAGCTTTTTTCTAGTAGAAATCATTCTCGGTTATTTCTTATTCGTTGTGTTTAACGGAAATCCTCAAGGAACCGACCTTAAAATATTTATAAGCCTTCGCTTCCTTGGGATTGCTTGTATTTTAGTTTTAACAAATGGGCTTCTTACTTATTTTGTTTCTAAAAGCATTATTACTCCGATCAAAAAATTATCTGAGGCAGCGCAAAAAATTAGTGCAGGGCAACTAGATTTTAAGATAGAGTCAACTGGAAAAGATGAATTAGGTCAACTCGCGAATACTTTTGAAAAGATGCGTTTAAATTTAAAAGAAGCCCAGAATGTACAGGAAAGATATGAACAAAATCGGAAGGCATTAGTAGCTAGTATTTCCCACGATTTAAAAACACCATTAACATCGATTAAAGGATATGTAAAAGGAATTCAGGAAGGGGTAGCAAGAACCCCTGCGCAATTAGAGCGATATCTCGATACGATTGATAAGAAGGCAACCGACATGGACGCCTTAATAGATGAGCTTTTTTTATATTCAAAATTAGATTTGGAAAGTGTGCCATTTCAAATCGAGGACATTGATCTATATTCCTTTTTTCAAGATTATATGGAAGAATTAACTTTTATTCTTGAAAAAGATCATGGAAAGGCCACCTTAAGTGCCCAAAAACAAGAAGTATATCATGTGAAAGCGGATCGGGAACAATTGAAGCGGGCGATTAGCAATATCATTCAAAATAGCTTGAAATACATGGATAAGACTCACAAAGAGATTAATGTTTCTTTAATTTCGTCTGAAGAAGAGGTTCGTGTTGAAATCTCCGATAATGGATCAGGTATAGAAAAGGAAAATCTACCTTTCATATTCGATGATTTTTACCGTACCGATACTTCAAGGAATTCTGAAACTGGAGGAAGCGGGCTTGGTCTTGCGATTGTAAAGAAGATCATTCATGCATCTGGTGGAAGGATTTGGGCGGAAAGTACGTTAGGAAAAGGAACGACTATAAACTTGACACTGAAGAAGGTGAAACAGTGAAAACAATCTTGATCATTGAGGACGAAGTTAGTATAGCAGAGTTAGAAAGAGATTACTTAGAAGTGAATGGTCTGGCTAGTGATATTGCCTTAACTAGTCAAGAAGGACTTCAAAAGGCTAAGACGAAGCGATATGATCTAATCTTGTTAGATTTAATGCTTCCCGGGATAGACGGTTTTGAATTATGTAAACAATTGAGGGAGACGCTTGACATTCCAATTTTAATGGTAACGGCTCGCAAAGAAGATATTGATAAAATTCGCGGGTTTGACCGTGGAGCAGATGATTATATTGTAAAACCATTTAATCCTAGTGAGCTTGTGGCAAGGGTGAAGGCTCATTTAGCAAGATATGAGCGGTTAGTCAGTCGCTACAAAGATCCTGATGAAATTCGGATTAAAGAACTAATGATTGAACGAGATTCACGACGTGTTCTCGTGAACGGCGAAGAGAAAATATTGACGGCTAAGGAGTTTGATCTGTTGTTTTTTCTAGCAACTAATCCGAATAGAGTTTTTAGCAAAGATGATTTATTTGAACGAATTTGGGGTTTAGATTCGATGGGGGATTTGACTACCGTAACAGTGCATATCCGAAAAATTAGAGAGAAAATCGAAAAGAACCCCTCTGGTCCAAAATATATCGAAACGATCTGGGGGGTAGGGTATCGATTTATAGACTAGTAATTTTTTATTATCCGAATCAGAAGTCAAACGTTTGTTTAACAAGAAGTTAATCAAACGTTTGATTAATGGCAATTATTGCAGTGTGTAAACACCATCCAAATAAACCTTATAAATACCTACAGTTCCTGACCCATCACTTTTTACTAAGGTGAGATCAGTTAATTGCACCGAATAATAAGATCCAGTTTCATCGGTCGTTAATTCTCCGCCCATATCACTAAAATCTATTTCTTCATTATCTTCCATCTTTAACTGAGATCTTAAGTGGTTAACGGCATCGGCACCACTAAAAATTACTTGTTTTCCTTTAGATTCAGATTCTGAATTTGCTTTAACTTCGTCCGCATTCTGGTTGTTTTCATTTTTAGCAGCAGGGTCAGGAGCGTTTTCTGGTTCGCTAGTAGCCTGAAAATTCTCAGGCTCTTTTATATATAATGTTTGGCCGACTTGAATTTTATTAGGATCACTAAGATGATTCCAAGCTTCAAGGTTTGCTTGCGTGATTCCAAATTTCTTCGCAATACTATATAACGTATCGGTTGGCTTTATCACATATGTGTTATTATTTTCTATCTTCTCTTTGCTTGGAGCTGGAGAATCATCCTTATCTGAAGAGTCATCTTCGGACTGCTCTTCTGGTGCATCCTCATTTACCTCATCTAGTTGCTCGTTGTCTTCTTGCTGGGGAGAATCATTCGTTATTTTGCTAGATTCCTCAGCAGGACTTTTACAAGCAGACAAGGATAATAATAAAAATGCAATTAAACAAATTCTAATTATCATGTTGTACTTCTTCAATTTCTACTCTCCTTTAAAGCTTTGCTTTCACCATAGCACGAAAAAACTCATTTTGAAACATGCTTATCTAATTGCAAATGCTCTTTGAACATCGCTTGATATTTTTCTACTTCTTCTTCATCCGGAAAGAAGTACCAATATTCGCCAATATAACCACCGTTAAATTTTTCAAATTGAAATTGCTCAATATTCTTTTCGATTCCACTGTATTGTTGTTGGAGGCTGATCATTTCCTTCAATGAAATATTCGTTTTTACACTATCTCCTAAATTAGCGAGGACAGTATCATATTTCAAGAAAGAGGAAAGCTTTGTTCCTTCATTCAGAATCGCTTGGATAATTTGTTTTTGCCTTATTTGCCTTCCGAAATCTCCACGTGGATCTTCTTTACGAATTCGAGAGAAAATAAGGGCTTCCTTCCCGTTTAATGTAATATTACCCTCAGGAAAGTGATACTTCTTGTAAGTTAAATCCATATCATTTTCTACAGTGACTCCACCAAAGGCATCGATAATTCCTTGGAAACCTTCCAAGTTTACTTGAACGTAGTAGTCAATAGGGATATCTAAGAAATGTTCTATTGTTGCAATCGACATCTGGGTTCCACCACGTACATAGGCATGGTTAATTTTTTCAATCGTCCCATTGCCCACGATTTCTGTTCGTGTATCCCGAGGGATACTTAACATCTTAATCGTATTTTGTTCGGGATTGACAGTTGCTACAATGATTGTATCTGTTCTTCCAACGTCATGTTCTCTCTCATCTATTCCTAAAAGTACAACAGAAAAGGGGTCTCTTTTTTGAATAGATATCTCATTTTCTCGTTTCTCAGATTTTTCAATTGGTTGTTGCATTGTGTTAAGAGCGTTGTGAACTGAAAGATATAGCTTTATACCGTAAGCCCCGATACCTATTAGTAGGACTAGTAAAATACTGGCACTAATCCAAAGGGCTTTTTTCCTTTTTTTATTCGTCCTCATTATAATTTCTCCTCTGTTTCCAATATAGAAAGTAATACTTTTTCCAATTCATCTTGAGGAAGGATATCGTCAATTATGACAATTTGCCGAGCAGGTTTTCTTTCTGTTGCCGCGATCAACATTTTCATTCCTTTGACATTACTATCGCTGTATTCCCCGAAATAAATCGTATTTCCTTGTAGTTGATAAGTTTCAACAGCATCAAATCTTATTTCAAAAGGATCTCTGCTTCCAGTTATTTGTTCCGATTGATAGATCGTAAACCCAAACTCTCCATTTCTATAATTTATTCCTACAATTGGCTTTGGATGGGTTAAGGTAATTTCCGGTTCCACTTCTTCTTGTTCAAAATAGAAGCCATCCGGTATATAAGTTGGGTAGCGAATAGGATACCCCATGATTTCTTCAGCCTCTTCTTTTGTATAATTAAAAGGTGCTAAAAACTTTGTCTCATATTTGGATACCCTTTTTTCAAGCTTTTGGTATTTAGCATAATCCTCCTGATTCAAACGTTCTAAATCAAAGGGGATAGGATTGTTTCTTTTCGTTGCTTTTTTACCGATTTCAATTAGTTGCCTCTTGGAATCTACGTAGTCCTCTAACTCTTCCTTCGTCAAATATTTCTCCGCAACTGCCATTTCTTGAATACGCTGTTTGTATCCTTCCGAGGAGATATTCCAATTTAGACTTGCTTCTTCGGGTGTCCCAATCGTCTTTTCAACTAGAGAGGGGATAACTGTATTTTGAGCGAAAGCCCCAATTGGGATTAAGATAAAGGCTGCTAAAGCTGCAATGATCGTCTTTTTTATTTTGGAAGATCGCGATTTACTATTTTTTATGGAGCTGGTGATTTTTTGTCTAAGATGGTCGGGTGGATTCATAGATTCGGCATTTCCTTTTAATTCATTTCGCAGCCATTTTTCAAAATCCATGGTTTCCACCTACCTCTAATATTTGTTCTCCTTCTATTTCCCTCTTCAACTTTTTTAGGGCAGTATGTAGTCGAGACTTAACGGTTCCCACGGGTATATGTAAAAGGTTGGAGATTTCTTCTAAAGAATAGTCATGAAAAAATCTCATAACAACTACTTCCCGATGTTTTACGGATAGGGAATTTAATAGTTGAAATAATTCATTCGCCGATTCCTTTCGTAAAATCTCGTCCTGGTCATAATAGGAATCTTCCTGTGGAAATGCTTTTCTTCGTTCGATAATTCGAAGTCGCCTCCACGATTTTCGACGCCAATCCTGTGTTTTTCGTAAAATTAGACCATGTAACCAAAAACGAAAAGTCCGTTCTTGATCAAATTGATCAATCGATTTCCACAGAGCCATATAGACCTCGCTTACGACATCTTCTACATCTTGTTGATTAATGAGGAGGTAACGGACAGTGCGATAAACATCTGCGCTTGTTGCATCATATAAACGTTGGAATGAATCCTCGTTCCCTGCACAGATTTCTGAAATCCACTGTTTAAGTTGCTCTTCCACTATGATGGGCCTCCTTTCCCCTCTAATAGATATTCGCTTTATGTATGGAAAAGGTTCATTTTTCCTTTAGATTTTAGTATAAACATAGAAAGGTAGTTTTTGTTGAAGGAATTCAAAATAGTTGAATAGAATCATTAAAGGATGGTAGGAGGAAGTGTTGAGCTGCGTTTTGCTCATTAAATGCGGACTTGGAAAAATGAATTTTATCGGAAATATCAAACTCCTTAGCATAAACTCTTTCCCTTGTAAACAAGCAGATATTGAATGTTTGCCGTGTCAAAAAAAGGGGAATATTTACTCGAATATTAGTTTGCATGCATGATATCACACTTATTTGTACTTGAAGATAGCAATGGCACATTTGTTTAGCTACAGTCAGAATCCATAACATACTTCTCTGTACTTTATCCCAATCATTATAACAGCTTTCACCGTAGAAGGGGAGTAGGTTAAATTTTCGTGCATTATGCCAGCGAAAGGATTGATACTTTTATGGAGAACCCTATTTTAAAACAAATTGGAACAGTGTTTATCCCAGTAAGCGACATAGAGAAAGCGAGAGATTGGTACTGCGATATTTTAGGCTTGAAGGCAGAGGGTAAAATCCAGTTTGGGCATCTTTATGTTATTCCTATGGAAGGTACAGGAATTGTGTTAGATAGCAAGATTTATTCAAAGGATAAAATCTTTAGAACCCCAGCGTTCCACTTAAATACAAAAAATATTGAAGAGGCATTTGATTTTATGAGTAATAAAGGTGTTAAAGTGATTACAGAAATTGAGAACAACCATTTTTTTAATTTCAAAGATCCAGATGGAAATATTTTAATGATTTGTGAATGTGATTTTTAAGATAAAATGCGCCTTGTTTATAATAGGATGTGCAAAGGAAATTACGAAGAATTGGTTTTACTGAAAAACATCTATGTACGTAAGCTTTGGGGGCATAAGCACATCCCTTAGAAATTCGCATCCATTGAAGATAGCAAACGACATACTCACCTCCCGTAGTCTTATAGTCATCTGCGCATCTAAATAGGGGAGATTCACTTTCATTAATCTTTGGGGCATTGAGAGCGACGAAAGGAATGAAACTTTTTTATGAAATTCATACTCATTTTTGGTCCACAGGCCGTTGGGAAAATGACTATTGGACAAGAATTAGCAAAAATAACGGAGCTAAAGTTGTTTCATAATCACATGTCGATTGAACTAGTGAGTCCGATCTTCGGTTTTGGAGCAGTGGGTAGGAAATTATCGAATGTTATTCGAGAGGAAGTTTTTAAAGCTGCAGCTCAGAGTGATTTGTATGGCTTAATTTTCACTTATGTATGGGCTTTTGATCAAAAAGCGGATTGGGAATATGTCGATAAAGTCTGTACCTTATTTGAGTCAAATGGTGGGACCGTTTATTTTGTGGAACTTGAGGCAGATGTTGATGAGAGGCTTCAACGAAACAAAGGTGCGAATCGGCTCGAGCATAAACCGACGAAGAGAAACATTGATTGGTCGGAGCAGGATTTGTTAACTACTATGAACAATCATAGGTTGAATTCGTTGGAAGGCGAAATTACAAAGGAGGACTACCTTAGAATAAATAATACGAATTTGACCGCTGGGGAAGTTGCTCGAATGATTAAAAAAGAGTTTCGACTGTAAGGAAAGGGGGACACAACTTTGGTTTTTCAACTTTGCTCAAGAGATACGGTAGGACTGATTTCCTGTTCCGATGGTCGAAAAATGGATAATCAGATCGTTCCAAGTATTAAAGACGTTTTGGAGAAATTGGATTTAAAAGTAAAGCTGGCTGAAACCATTTTTCAGAGAGAGAATACACCGTTTAGCGGGGAGCCAAAAGAACGAGCAGCTGAGCTGATGAAAATGTTTGTGGATGAAGAAGTTAAGATGATTTTTGACATTTCAGGTGGAGACTCCGCTAATCAAGTTTTACCGTATTTAGATTATGATGCAATAAGTAAAAATCCTAAATCTTTTGTTGGGATTAGTGATCTATCTGTCATTTTAAACGCCATTTATGCTCGGTCTCATGTCGCGACACTACATTATCAAATTGCTAATCTTACTGGCAGATATTTTTCTGAACAACGTAAGTTATTTCATGAACTGTTTATGAACGATCAGCAAGCTGACAGAAACTTTTTAACTTTTAACTATTCGTGGTTACGCGGTCATGGTATGAAGGGGACTATTGTTGGAGGAAATATACGATGTTTTTTGAAGCTTGCCGGAACTTCATACATGCCTGATCCAACAAACAAAATTTTATTTTTAGAAAGTTTAGGTGGTGGAGCAAGCAGAATGGCTTCTTTGCTTTCACAGTTACAACAAATTGGCTATTTGCAACAATGCAACGGTATTTTATTAGGGACATTTTCAGAAATGACCGCTCAAAGTTATCGTCCAACCATTGAAGAACTTGTATTAAAAATTACAGATGAATTTAGGATCCCTGTTGCTATAACGAATAAACTTGGACACGGTGCTGATGCTCATTGTTTGCCGATTGGGTTAGATTTGTCTTTTACATAGCATAAGGAAACTGACCTTGTGCTAGAAGGTCAGTCTTCTAATTACTTTAAGTTTTTAAGGATAGATTCATACAGCCTTTGAACATCTTGAGTATCATCACGATTTAATATAAGAAAATCCGAATCAGTTGCCACATATAGGAAAGGTCCAGTTTGTCCTTTCACAAATAGCAAGCCGCTTCCATATGGGTCCTCCAATCGAAAGCGCCCTTTTAGTTGATTTCCTGCTGCAAATCCATTCGATTTTGTGATGACCTTTGGTAATGCATCTAATAATTCAACAGATTGTATCTCTTCAATGGGCCATTCAATCCCGTACATTCCGGATATTTCTAATTCTTTTTGGTTCACTGTGATCTCATTGTCTGTAAAACCAGCGATTGTAAGTCCACCAACAATCCCGATGGTCACGATCGCAATCACACTAGAAATCCAATACATTTTCTTCCTTTTCTTCGGAACCTCAAATTTCTGTACCCAGATAATGCCACCCATCAAAACGATTAAAAAGATGGCGATTCCGATTTCAAAACCATACGGAATTGGAAGTAGTGCAAGAAGGAATGTAGCTGCAAATAAGTAAAAGGTGATTTTAAAAACCTTTCCTAGTGCCTCGATATACCCATTTTCTTTTAAAAATTCTTGTTCATCTTTGGGTCGGTTTAAAAACCCAGATATGAGGCTGTATTCTTTTTTCTTTACAATTAAGTAGGTTATTCCACCATAAATAACTAATGCCCATCCCATGACGATGATTAAGATAATCGTGTTTGTTTCCATATATACACCTGCTCTCGGTAAGTGATCCTGCTTTTATATACGTGAATCGCTGAAAATAGTTTCGTTTTAGCGGCGGAGTTCAACACCATTGCCCACTACCTTTCATAAAATTATTAGCTTGTTTAAATTCAATGATTTGTAGAAAACCGAAACTCATTACCATTGATTTCATACAATAATCCCAGATACTAAGGGAGATGATGGAAATGGCTTTGTGGATTGATGTGTCTATTAAAAAGCATCAGCTGAAACTTTTTGATGGTTCAAAGTTAATTAAGACGTATCCTGTCGCTCTTGGAAAAATGGTCACTCCAACGCCACACGGTTCCTACACCATTATTAATAAACAACGAAACCCAGGTGGGCCTTTTGGAGTTATGTGGATGGGTTTATCTAAGCCACATTATGGCATACACGGAACGAATAATCCCGCATCCATTGGCAAGAGCGTCTCACATGGTTGTATAAGAATGTATAATCATGATGTACTAGATCTTGCTAATCGGGTACCGATCGGGACTGGAGTTGTCATCCGATGAAAATAATACCATTGATTGGATAAGGAGCATCACTCGCATCATTTTGCCAAAAGGAATATAATAATCTTTATGAGAGTGTACGAATGGGTACAGGTAAAAAAGGAAGGTGTAAAACCATGGTAACTGTAAAATCAGAGAGAGAGATTAAACTTATGCACGAAGCAGGGAAGATACTCGCTTCCTGTCATAAAGAAATTGCCAAAATGATTAAACCCGGTATTACTACTTCAGAAATAGATCAATTTGTGGAAAAATTTCTAGCGGATAACGGAGCGACACCAGAGCAAAAGGGTTATCAAGGCTATAAGTATGCCACATGTGCTTCCATTAATGATGAAATCTGTCATGGTTTTCCACGGAATACTCCGCTGCAAAATGGCGATATTGTCACAATTGATATGGTCGTTAATCTGAATGGAGCCTTAGCAGATTCAGCTTGGACATATGCAGTAGGAGAAATATCCGAAAAAGCACAGGATTTACTTGAAGTAACGGAAAAATCCTTATACAAAGGGATCGAGGCGGCGATTATAGGGAATCGGGTCGGAGATATCGGACATGCGATACAATCGTATGTAGAACCGCTTGGATATTCAGTTGTGCGCGATTTCACTGGTCACGGTATTGGACCAACTTTGCATGAAGCACCACAAATTCTTCATTACGGATTGCCAGGTAAAGGATTACGGCTTAAAGAGGGAATGGTCATTACGATCGAGCCGATGATTAATGTGGGTACATGGGAAAGTAAGATGGACTCAAACGGTTGGACAGCCCGAACCGTTGATGGAAAGTTGTCTGCACAATATGAACATACAATTGCGATCACGAAAGATGGACCGTTCATTTTAACGCAACAATAAGATAGTGGCGATAAAAAAGGAGAATCAAGATGATCATCAATCCCATCTTGATTCTCCTTTTTGCGTATTGTCTTCTTGACCGATAAATTTAAGCTAGCAATCAATGATCATATCATATATGCTTTATTCTAATCAGATCAATCGAAAGGAATCAGTTATGAATCAACAAGTTATGAAAAAGCCAATAGGCAAAGTTTGGGTAGTAATAATTCTAGGATCATTAACTGCTTTTGGTCCTTTATGCTTGGATATGTATTTACCAGCGCTTCCGACGATCGCAGAGGATTTACGAACAACAGCATCCCTTTCGCAATTAAGTTTGACTGCCTGCTTATTGGGCCTTGCGCTCGGGCAACTCATATTTGGACCTTTGAGCGATATTCAAGGGCGCCGGAAACCACTTATATCGACACTTATTATTTACTCGATTGCTTCCTTGCTTTGCGTCATAAGTTCGAATATTTGGGTATTCATCGGTTTGCGTTTTATCCAAGGACTAACAGGTGCGGCCGGAATTGTGATAGCACGGGCATCTGCCAGAGATATGTATGCGGGTAAAGAATTAACAAAATTTATTGCCTTGCTAGCTCTAGTAAATGGAGCAGCTCCTATTCTCGCACCTATATCAGGTGGAGCTATATTGAAATTCGCCACGTGGAACACTGTGTTTGGGGTATTAACACTAATTGGCCTCATCATGTTTATTGCCGTTTTCTTTTTTCTGCCCGAAACATTGCCTGTTGAAAGAAGATCAGAAGGAAGTGCGTTAGCTGTTGTGAAAACATTTGGCGGACTTTTAAAAGATCGCCAATTTATGGGTGTAGCCCTTACCCAGACGTTTGTTTCGACAGCGATGTTTGCTTATATCGCAGGTTCACCTTTCGTTTTACAAAATATATATCAGGTTACACCCCAACAATTTTCCATGCTATTTGCGTTAAATGGAATTGGGATCATCTTGTCGGCTCAAGTGACAGGTCGGTTATCGAGTAAAATAAGTGAAGTAAAACTACTTCAAAGTGGAATTCTTCTAGCCTTCTCGGGGAGTATTTTACTGTTAGCCGTCATTTTCTTGAAATTATCCCTGTTACCAATAGCTGTAGCCCTTTTTATGATTGTCTCGAGTGTAGGAATTGTCTCTACGACCTCTTTTTCCTTAGCGATGCAAAGCCAAGGTGAATCTGCAGGCAGTGCTTCTGCTTTCCTCGGATTGCTTCCTTTTATTGGTGGCGCTATCGCATCGCCATTAGTTGGTATTGCAGGTGATCAAACAGCTGTCCCCATGGGGTTGACCATTATCATTTGTAGTACGATGGCTGTTGTGACTTACCTTCTATTTGTTCGAAAAACTAAGCAAAAGGTGATTGTGCAATCTGAGATAACGAGTAGTCGTTAAAAGACCTGACTAAATAGCGAACATGATACGTATAATGCTAGAAAACCAGTTTGAGGTGATCATTTGAAAAAGGTCGTTTCCATTTGTACTTTCATTTTGATTGGAGCTTTTGCAATGATTGCATTTCCTACTTCTGCAAGTGCCTGCTCATGTGCAGAAGTACCAGATGTTCAAAGCGAATTAAACCGATCACAATCAGTATTCAATGGAAAAGTGCTGGATATTAAAGAGAAACGTGGTCAAAAAGGATATATGCATAAATCCGTCCTATTTGAAGTCACGGAAGTTTGGAAAGGCCCTCAGCAAACACAAATAATGATTTCAACTGGTTTTGGCGGTGGGGATTGTGGGATTGATTTTCAAAAAGGGCAAGAGTATCTTGTTTATGCTTATGAAACGGATTTTTACGGTCCAGTTGCACTAGAAACAACCATTTGCGATCGGACTAATACATTGCAATCCGCACAAGATGATTTAACGATCCTTGGTAAAGGGCAGCCTCCAAATGAAGAAGTAGATTTATTGAGCGAGGAGAAAGGAAGTCAGCTTTTTATTTGGGTAGTAGGTGTGCTCATTGTTGGAATGGCTTTCGCACTGTTCCTTATTAGAAATAATAGAAGTAAGTGAAATGGGAAATTCTATGCGATCCTCGGTTTTCCCATTTTAACACTATCTTTACAGGCGTATTTAATTTTTATTCAGATGGAATGCTTCTATTCGACCAAAGGAAGTGGAACCCCGTGCAACGGTCGAATAGGGCGCTTCTATTCGACCAAAGGAAGTGGAACTTCGTGTAACGGTCGAATAGGATGCTTCTATTCGACCAAAGGAAGTGGAACTTCGTGTAACGGTCGAGTAGGGCGCTTCTATTCGACCAAAGGAAGTGGAACTTCGTGTAACGATCGAATAGGGTGCTTCCTATTCTCCCGAAGCAGGGAAAACCATGTGTAACGGTCGAGTAGGGCGCTTCTATTCGACCAAAGGAAGTGGAACTTCGTGTAACGGTCGAGTAGGGCGCTTCTATTCTCCCAAAGGAAGTGGAACCCCGTGCAACGGTCGAGTAGGGCGCTTCTATTCGACCGAAGAAAGGAAAACCATGTGCAACGGTCGAATAGGGTGCTTCTATTCGACCGAAGGAAGTGGAACCCCGTGCAACGGTCGAATAGGGCGCTTCTATTCTCCCGAAGCAGGGAAAACCATGTGTAACGGTCGAATAGGGTGCTTCTATTCGACCGAAGGAAGTGGAACCCCGTGCAACGGTCGAATAGGGTGCTTCTATTCGACCGAAGGAAGTGGAACCCCGTGCAACGGTCGAGTAGGGCGCTTCTATTCGACCGAAGAAAGGAAAACCATGTGTAACGGTCGAATAGGGTGCTTCTATTCTCCCGAAGGAAGTGGAACCATGTGCAACGGTCGAGTAGGGCGCATCTATTCTCCCGAAGCAGGGAAAACCATGTGTAACGGTTCATAAGAAGTATTGGAAAGATATCAATCATCTAATTTAGTTATCTGCTTTTTAATAAACTGAATTTCTTCTCTCGCATCAAGTGCGATTGATCTTAATGAAATACCAAGAGCCAATATAAATAGAGTAGTGATTAAGCTTACTGTAAAGATTATTGTCATCAGATCAATATCCCCATAGTGAAAAAATGCCCAATAAACATCACCATTGAAAAAGATAACGACAGTCACGATTAGAAAGATGGCTGACAAAGCAAAAAAAATATTGGATAACCTTTTCGTTCTTTCAAAGTATGGCATTATTGCACCTTCTTTAAGTAAAATTATTTAAAGGTAAAGTATATCACGTTTATATATTTCTGAATATTTGTTTTATGGGAATCATTTGATATTATTCGAGGCGAATGGAACAATAAAAAATGAAGCAAGCAATTAGTCAGGAAAAGGGAGTTTGATTTTATGAAAGTTTTGGTTGTAGGAGCAAACGGTCAAATTGGGAGTCAGCTTGTACAGTTCTTACATGCGAGCGAGAAGTATACAGTAAGAGCGATGGTGAGGAGAGAAGAACAAGTAAAACTTCTAGAATCTCAGGGAATAGAAGCGGTGAAGGCAGATTTAGAAGGCAGTGTAGATGAAATAGCAGAAGTTGCCAAAGGATGCGATGTTATTGTCTTTACTGCAGGATCCGGTGGACATACAGGCGCTGACAAAACACTCTTGATCGATTTGGATGGGGCTGTTAAAACGGTGGAGGCAGCCGAAAAGGCAGGGATTGATAGGTTTATCATGGTTAGCGCGCTCCAAGCACATCATCGAGAAAATTGGAATGAGAAGATTAGACCTTATTATGTAGCGAAACATTATGCGGATAGAGTATTAGCACAAAGTAATTTGACCTATACGATTCTCCGACCAGGAGGACTGTTGAATGAACTGGGAACGGGCAAAGTATCCATTGCGGAAAACTTGGAAAGAAGCTTTATCCCTCGTGAAGATGTGGCGCGAACAATTTTGGCGGTTATTGATGAGGAACGAACTTTCAACCGCTCTTTTGATCTAGTTTCAGGTGATACGGCGATTAAAGATGCGTTACAATCATTGTAAAAGGAAAAACAAATATGCACATAAAAATTCCCGCCAAACAATCGGCGGGTTTTTTCTTTATGGCATTAAAGTAATAAGACCGACCAAGGAAACGATAGGAATACTAAGCGCTATAGACATTCCCATAAAGGCAAAGGTCGTTACAATTCCTCGATTTTTCTCTGTTACATCCACTTTAGTTTGTAAAAAAATAAAGAATGGTGCAAAAACAAATGTTAAAAGGATAATTAATCCAGGAACATACAAATCACTCGTTGCTGTAACTGTTTTACTTGCTGCAAATGCAAGTACGACTAGAATAATAGGAATGATTTCGGCAATCGCCACTCCGATAAAAAACTTCGTTTGAAGTGTATCCCTATTTTCAGGGCTCTGTTTTAGCTTATCCAAATTAATTTTAAAAACAATAAGAATAGAGATAACTGCAATCACAGCAGCTAATACAAACAAGGTTGTAGAAGACAAGGAAAGCCCTCCAATCATTTTGGTAGTTACATATTATTACACATCAACTGTATTTCTTTGTAAACCCATTAAAGGAAAAGGGGAATTAAGTCCATACAACAACTAAGGAATTAGTTGGAGAAAACCATTTTCTATATGAAAGCGGATTAAGATTAAAATTTCTTTTTTATCCATTAAATTCATCTAGTCAATCGCTCTTTTTGGTGGTAAGATACCCTTTGTTTGAATTTAATTATAGAAGGAGGGCGGATGATAGCGTGAAGAAAATCAAGGGGTCAGAATTGAATTTATTTCATTTGACATGGCCAATTTTTTTAGAAGTATCTCTTTTCATGTTCATGGGAATTGCAGATACATTGATGCTAAGTGCGCTGTCAGATGACGCAGTCTCCGGTGTAGGGGCAGCGAACCAATATCTTACAATTGCAATTTTAGTATTAGAGGTAATTGGAAATGGGGCGGCAATAGTCGTTTCTCAATATCTTGGATCGAAGCGGTACAAGGAAGCCTCGAAAATATCCGCATTGGCGGTAACGTTAAATTTAATGGTTGGTCTTGTTATTAGTGCTGGTTTTCTAGTCTTTTCAAACTATATGATGACAGCTATGAATTTGCAAGGTGATGTTCTTTACTATGCTACCCATTACTTAGGAATTGTTGGAGGAGCGATCTTTCTTCAAGCACTCATTAATTCATTAGCAGCCATCGTTCGTGTTCATGGGTGGACAAAACAGGCGATGTTCGTTTCTTTAGGAATGAATATTGTTCATATTATCGGAAACTATTTATTGATTTTTGGTAAATTTGGTTTTCCAGAATTAGGCGTTCAAGGTGCTGCTATATCTTCTGTACTTAGCCGCTTTCTCGCACTAATCGTCTTTTTCATATTAATGTATAAAGCTCTTAATGTTCATGTGAAGTTTAAATATTATATTACTTTATCAAAAGAATATATCGGGAAAATTTTAAAGATCGGTATTCCGTCAGCTTTTGAACAAGTGATGTACCAATCTTGCCAAATTGTCTTCTTATACTTTGTCACATATCTTGGAGATGAATCACTAGCCGCAAGACAGTATGCCAATAATATTTCAATGTTTACGTATTTATTTGCGATTGCGACAGGTATGGGAACAGCGATTATCGTGGGGCGTCTCGTTGGAGCGAACGAAAAGGACGCTGCTTACAAGAGGGTTTGGGGTAGTGTGAAATGGTCAATTGGTATAACGGTAGGATTGGTTATTCTCGTTGTGATCTTCCGTACACAGTTGATGGGCATTTTTACAGATAATACGCAAATTATAAAAATTGGAGCTTCGGTTCTTTTATTAAGTATTGTTTTAGAAACAGGACGCACGATTAATATCGTTATCATTAACTCCTTACGTGCTGCAGGAGATGCAAAATACCCAGTTTTAATCGGTGCATTTTCGATGGTGATGATGAGCTTGCCATTAGGCTATTTCTTCGTATTCCATCTTGATATGGGTCTTCCGGGCGTATGGTTAGCGATTGCGGCCGATGAGTGGACTCGAGCGGTTATTATGTTTTTCCGTTGGAGAAGCAGAGCGTGGGAAAACTATGCTCTTGTTCAACCAGAAGCACAAGAAAAGCCCGCTACAATTTAAGTTAGAAATAAACCCATAAGCAAGTGGAGAATAGATTACTAGAAACAATTAGTAATCTATTCTCCATTTCTATTTGGACTTTTGATAAAGTACAGTTCTCTATAGCAATGTAAAAAGCGAACCACCTATCATCCCTGCCACCACAACAATCCACGGGGGAAGCTTCCAAAAGGCAAGTAAACTAAACAAAACAGCGGCTAAAGCAAAATCAATAGGGTCTAAGATAGAGCTAGTAAAGATAGGGTGATAAAAGGCCGAGATTAAGATTCCGACAACTGCTGCATTGACCCCCATAATAGCTCCTTTCATTTTAGGATTGTTGCGCAATGTATCCCAAAACGGTAACGTACCAAAAATAAGGAGAAATGCAGGTGAAAAGATGGCAGCCGTTGCTATCAATCCCCCTTGCCATCCGTTCATAACAGTTCCTAAGTATGCGGCAAACGTAAAGAGCGGACCTGGTACGGCTTGTGTTACCCCATATCCAGCTAGAAATGCTTCCCCACTTAACCAACCAGTCGGAACAAATTCTTTTTCAAGTAATGGCAGAACGACATGACCGCCACCAAAAACGAAAGACCCGGATCGATAAAATCCATCAAACAAGGCAATCCAAGTTGATTCTGTTAACTCTCTCATAATTGGTAATAAAAGTAGTAAGCCGAAAAATAAAATAAGACAACCTACCGCAAATCTCTTAGAAATCGGAAATAGCATTCTAGCAGCACTATCTTCCACATGATTCTTATACAGAATAAATCCAAGCAACGCAGCGATAATAATTACAGTTACTTGTGCAAAGGACGACTGCCACATGAGTGTCCCAACTAGTGCCAATAAAGCGATTGCCTTTCGCGTTAAGTCTGGTGTCAGGTTTTGAGCCATCCCAATAATGGCGTGAGCAACGACAGCCACAGCGACAATTTTTAAACCACGAATCCATCCAGCTTGTGCGACATCAAATTGATCGAGAAATATAGCAAATAGGATAAGGGCGATGACGGATGGGAGCGTAAATCCAATAAAGGAAGTGATTCCTCCTAATACACCAGCCCGCATAACGCCAATCCCAATTCCAACTTGGCTGCTGGCAGGTCCAGGTAAAAATTGCGCCAATGCAACTAAATCAGCATAACTTTTTTCGTCCATCCATTTTCTTCTGCGGATATATTCCTCGTGAAAATAACCTAAATGAGCTGTGGGCCCTCCAAAAGATGTTAGCCCAAGCCTTGTTGAAACAATAAGAACTTCTAAAAGTAGCTTTAATCTTTTCTTTATTGAAGTTTGAGCCATTATTAACTCCTTTATATGAATTAGAGTAATATCGTTCATTATAGGACAATTCGATGGGCTATGATATGGAAGAATTGTAAAGATCTTGTAAAGATTTGAGGCCGTTTTTAAGACTGAATGGAAGGAATGAATTGGTAATTGGGGTTGAGCCAATAGGGTTTAATCTTTTCTATCCTAATATTAATTAGCTGTATGTCCACCTTAGTTCATGTCATAATGAATGAACCCTTTTCTATCGTGCGTTCGTAATGGAGCAAGACAAATTAAATGAAACATAGAAAGAGGCTTGGGCAGTTTAATAACTTACCCAAGCGTTTTGTATGTTCAACAAGTGTTGAAATGTTTGTTAAAGATGCTGTGAAATTATTAAGTGATTTACTCTCTACGGAAAGAGAACTACTTAAGCTAAAAGGGAATCCTCTTTATTCGAAGGGACTATCCGTTATACAGTGCTACCCTAAAATGTTCATCTCTAATTAACCTAAATCATGGCCTGTAACAATAATATAACCAACCAAAAAGATATTCAGAACAATCATCGCGCCTGTGCAAATCCACGCAAGCCATTTCACCCAAGTATTATTCGCAAACTCACCCATTTTCTCTTTACTACTCGTAAATAACACTAATGGGACGACAGCGAAAGGCAGCTGGAGACTAAGTATAACTTGACTCCATAGTAGAAGATCTGCTGTCCCTCGAGAACCAGCTATCCATGTGACAACAAAGGCTGGTACGACTGCAATCAAACGAGTGATGATCCGCCGAAGCCAAGGAGAAATTCGTAAATGAATAAACCCTTCCATTACTATTTGTCCGGATAGTGTTCCTGTTATCGTTGAATTCTGTCCTGACGCTAATAAGGCAACAGCAAATAGTGTGCCGGCAATTCCAACCCCTACTGAAGGGCTTAACAGTTTATAAGCCTCCTCAATTTCCGATACTTGAATTCCTTTACCATGGAAGGCTGCGGCACCAAGAATTAAAATCGCTGAATTAATTAAAAAGGCTACAGTCAAAGAGAATGTGGAATCCATGACAGAAAATTTGATCGCTTCCTTTTTTCCCGCCACTGTACGTTTATATTGGCGTGTTTGTACAATGGATGAATGAAGGTAAAGATTATGGGGCATAACTGTTGCCCCGAGAATTCCTAGTGAAATAAAAAGCATTTCCGGGTTGGTCACAATTTCAGGCTTTGGTAAATAACCATTCAGTAGCTCGGAAATTTCAGGTTTAGAAGCAATGACTTCAAACACGAACACACCAAATATCGTGACCATTAAGACAATCACAATTGATTCAATGATCCGGAAGCCCTTTTTCTGTAATAATAATAAAAGTAAGACATCCGCAGTTGTAATCAAAATTCCACCTAATAATGGAATACCGAAAAGCAAATTCAACGCAATCGCAGATCCTATTACTTCTGCGAGGTCGGTCGCAATGATTGCTAATTCTGTTAAAATCCAAAGAACGAATGAAAGTTTTTTTCCAGTTGCATCTCTTGTCGCTTGAGCTAAGTCCCTCCCGGTCACAATTCCCAATTTTGCCGATAAAGTTTGCAGTAATATAGCCATTAAGTTTGCGATCAAAATGATCGATAACAATGTATAACCAAATCGAGCTCCCCCAGCAATCGAAGTCGCCCAGTTGCCTGGATCGACATAGCCAACTGCTACTAAAGAACCGGGTCCGGCAAAGGCAAAGAATTTCCTCCAAAAACCCGCATTTTCAGGAATACGAACGGAATTATTTACTTCTTCTAGACTAATATTTGAACTGCGTTTTAACCAGCCGTGATGGGAGTTTGATGATTGATCCTGTTTGTCCATTTTCCTCACTCCATGAAATATTGCTTATATAAATTATTTTTCCTGTGGGCAAATTTTTAATTAAAAAAAGGTCATGATTGAATATTTTTATGATAAATCTACATCTATTTATAATGCAAGCGGGAATTACTGTAAATTTAGCTCTCATTAATAAAAGATTTACACTATCATTACAGTAAGAACTCCTGTACCCTTAAATAAAGGGCAAATTTCTCAGGTAATTAAGACAAAATGATAAGTAGTGAGTTAATATTGGATGAGGAGAGTGTACAAATATATGAATAGGATTGAGGCTGTATTTATAGACCGTGATGGAACTGTCGGAGGAACGGGTCATTTCATTCATCCAAGAGAATTCATACCATATTCGTATAGTCGCGATGCCCTTTCGATTTTAAAGCAAGAAGGAATTAAACGATATGCATTGACGAATCAGCATCGTATTAGCCGAGGAGAAGCGACACTCGAAGATTTTTATGAAGAATTTAAGCAATTTGACTTTGACGATGCCTTTATCTGTCCTCACAGTTCTAAGTCCGGTTGTCAATGTCATAAGCCGGAGCCTGGAATGCTCTTAGAAGCTGCGGAAAAGCATAATCTTGATCTTACGAAAACATGTGTAATAGGGGATGTTGGTTCTACGGATATGTTGGCAGCACATGCGGTGGGTGCTCTAAAAATTTTAGTTTTGACAGGATGGGGGAGAGACTCCCTGCATGAATACCGTCATACATGGGAGTATGTGGAGCCGGATTACATTGCTGAAAATCTGCTGGATGCAGTGCATTGGCTACTTCAGTACCAATCGTTGTGAAATAGAAAGGTAGAGAATAAATGAATGTAGAGTTAACAAGATTCAAAGTTAAAGAAGGTAAATCGAAACGAGTCGATGAATGGCTCGCTTTTTTAAAAGAAAATATGAACGATGTCTTAGTTACCTTAGACGGTGAAAAGATGTTTGTAGAGACGATCTTTCGTGAACATCTTAATGGAGATGAGTATTTATACTGGTATTCAATTCAGGGTGAAGGTGGACAAAATGTAGAGACGTCTGAGCACTGGATTGATAAGAAGCATTTAGAATTTTGGAATGAATGTATCGATGAAACGGTTAGACCAGTTGATCTAAAAACAGAAGTCGTCATGATTTCAGAAAAAGTAAGAATAAGTATGAACTAAGAACAGAAGGCTGTGCTCCTTCTGTTCTATTCTTTTATTCCGATAACCCGTAATCTACAATAATCTGCTATCCATTCCCCAGTCTGAAACATGGTAGCCTTTAATTGATCTTCCATCCCTGTAATAATTTGCTCTTTTTGTTCTGCAGATACTTCTGTAAAAAATGCTTCACCAAACATTTCCATCCAATTGCGTAATCCGTTAATGCCCTCCAATGGAGTGGGCCTCTCAAAATGGTGAGCGAAGGTGACTTTAAATCCAACTTCCTCCATTAATGACGTATATTCGCCAACGCTTGGGAAATACCAAGGGAATTTCTCCTTCGAAAAATTGATATCTAATTGGTCCATTTGTTGAAGAACTACCTTCGTAATTTGTTCAACATTTCCCTTGCCGCCAAACTCTGCGACAAATCTCCCGCCATGTTTCAATGAATTATAAATGCATGATAAAACTTGTTTTGCTTCTTTAATCCAATGCAAAGTAGCATTAGAAAAAACGGCATCGAATTCTTGATAGAATTGAATGGCTGTTGCGTCTTCAACGATGAATGGAATGTGAGGATATTTTTCTTTTGCTTCCCGAATCATACTTTCTGATTGGTCAATCCCGACTATATGAGCACCTTGTTCGATAAGTTGATAGGCCAAATCTCCAGTTCCACACCCAAGGTCCAAAATTCTTTCTCCCGCCATGGGGGCTAATAATTCTACAACATCCTGCCCAAATCTCGAGACAAAGGAATGGCTTTGATCATATAACTTTGAGTTCCACTGCGTATTTATTTGATCCATCT
The DNA here is from genome assembly GCF_001375535.1 of Bacillus niameyensis. Classification (GTDB taxonomy): domain Bacteria; phylum Bacillota; class Bacilli; order Bacillales; family Bacillaceae_C; genus Lederbergia; species Lederbergia niameyensis. Next base: position 2,686,692 of record NZ_LN831197.1, on the reverse strand, counting down.
ATTGTTCCCCCCGAATAATAAGATTTTAATGAAAGTATACTTGGTTAGCCATATAATGGGAATTAACAAAATATGAATTTATTGATAACGTACTGTTATTGAAAGGTGAATGACTATGGAGATGAAATGGATTGAAACCTTTTTAAGCGCTGCCCAATATGAGAATTTCCGCAAGGCATCCGAGGAACTTTATTTAACACAACCAGCTGTGTCGAAGCATATTAAGAGATTAGAAGAAAGCCTAAATATACAGTTGTTTAAGAGAGAAGGAAAGATGGTAACTTTAACAGCAGCTGGCCATCGCTTTCAGCCGATTGCGAAAGAAATAATCGAAAAATATGAGCAAGGGATCACCGAATTCGAAGCGTGGAAACAAGGCTATCAACAGAAACTTACGATTGCTGTTGCTCCGCAAATAGCAGCCTCCTTTTTACCATCTTTATTAAGAGCTTTTATCGAGGAGTTTCCTAAGATCGAGGTGGTCATCAATGTACTGAAGTCATACGAGGTTGGGGGAGAGGTAAGCTTAGGAAGATCTGACTTAGGTTTAACGAGAATCCAACCAATCCAGACGAATATCCAATGCGAAAATATCCATGAAGAGCAAGTTATTTTAGTCGGGAGTTCATCCATGCGAAGTGACAACACTATAGACGAGCGCTCTATATTACAAAGCTATCGATTGATAACAGATAATCATCCGGATTACTGGGATGAATTATTGCCGCAAATAAAATACATTTGTCCATCTGTGAAAACAATGGCTGTAAACCAAGTGGAAGTAACGAAGCGATTTATCGAAGCTGGACTGGGTGTTTCATATTTGCCCTATTCAATGGCAAAGGAGGAGTTGGAGAAGGGGAAATTCATAGAAATAGCGTCAGTAAACATTAAACCACCTGCTTCCAAAACGTATTTGGTTTCAAAAGTGGAGACAGAGGAAGTAAAGTTATTTTCTCAGTTTCTAAGAAGGAAGGTAACCATTATCTGAATTGCGACTTCAATTATCACCTTTATCTGAATATTTATTGGAACTTATGTTCTGATTGTGTATAATGAACATATCAATAGGATTAAGGATGTGATAGACTAGTGGTGACTAGTATGGTTTTGGACGGGCCTTCTGAATATGCTGTTGTAGATTATGATGGACTCTGGAAAAAATTGATATATGAACTTTTTGAAGAATTTATTTTATTTTTTGCTGTTGATCTTTATGAGGCAATTGACTTTTCAAAGGAACCAGAGTTTTTGCAGCAGGAGCTCTTTCAAGAGATTATTCAGGAGAAAAAGGGAAGACAGATTGCAGATCAAATAGTTAAGGTTTTTCTAAATAACGGGATAGAAAAATGGCTACTTATTCATATAGAAGTACAAGGAGACAGAGATCTTGATTTTTCAAAAAGGATGTTCCGTTACTATTATCGTATTTTTGATAAATATGATCGGGATATTATTGCTATTGCCTTGTTAGCAGATGCCTCAAATTCTTTCCGTCCAAATATGTATCAACGTGCTACTTTTGGCACAACACTAACATACGAATATAATACTTACAAGTTTTCTGATCAGAAAGAAGACCAACTCTTGAGGTCTGATAATCCATTTGCCTTTGCTGTATTAGCAGGTAAATATGCGAATGAGGCCAAGGATGACACCAATAGGCGTTACCAGTTTAAGGTAAAATTAATGCGATTCATTTTGCAGAACAAAGATTTTCCCTACGAAGAACGTCACCTGTATATTTCTGCACTTATCTACTTCATTGATTATCTACTACAAATTCCACAAGAACTAACAGAAAAGTTAAGAAAGGAAGTTATTTTGACGGAGGAGGACAAAACTATGCTCTATCTGGATCGAAACAACCTGCCGCCCACTTGGAATGAAGTGGAGAAAATGATAAGGGAAGAAGGAATAGAAAAAGGAATATCACAGGGGATTGAACAAGGATTGGAAAGGAAGCAACGGGAGATCGCGAAAAAGATGTTGCAGGAAGGCTACTCGATTAGGGAAATTGAAAAGATGACCGATCTTTCAGAAGGGGAAATTCGGAAGTTATAGAGAGCACCTTCTTTTTGGGAAATAGCAGAACATGATAAAAAAAAGATCAATCGCTGCAGTACTAATAAATTTATATGAAAAATGAAAGATAACACAAAAATTTTAGCTAAGAAAGGAGAATCTTATCATTAAAGCCATAATCTTTGACTTAGATGGTACATTATTAGATCGTCACGCATCCTTACAAAAGTTCATTGTTCATCAGTATGAGCGATTAAATGAGTATCTTGGCCAAGTTCCAAAAGATCAGTATATTTCCAGATTCATTGAGTTAGATCACCGAGGATATGTTTGGAAGGATAAAGTATACGAACAACTCGTCTCTGAGTTTTCTATTAGTGGAATATCATGGCAAGAACTCTTAGATGATTATGTCCGTGAATTTCATAAATGTTGCATCGCTTTTCCAAATCTTCACGAAATGTTAGGGGAATTGCACGGTAAAGTCCAACTTGGGATCATTACCAATGGAAGAGGCCAATTCCAAATGGATAATATAAAAGCTTTAGGAATCGAACAATATTTTAGTTCCATACTTGTTTCGGAATGGGAAGGTATGAGCAAGCCCCAACCTGAAATTTTTGAAAAGTCAGTCTCAGATCTCGGCGTTTTGCCTAGTGAGAGCTTATATGTCGGCGATCATCCTAAGAATGATATAAAGGGTGCTCAAGCTGTAGGGATGAAGGCAGCTTGGAAGCGGGATCCTTTTTGGGATAAAGCCGATGCAGACTTCGTGATCGATGACTTAATGGAAATTCCGTTGTTAATATGGGGGAACAAATATGTTAGAAACTACGGAAGATATTAATCAATTAATAATGGAAGATGACTGGATGATGAACATTCTCAAAACCGCACAGAAACTAAACCTGCCAGATTGGTGGATTTGTGCCGGGTTTATTCGTTCGAAAATATGGGATCAATTACACGGATTTCAAGTTCGAACTCCGTTGGCAGATATTGATGTGATCTATTTTGATCCGAATAATCCCGAAAAGCACAAGGAAAGAGAATTTGAAAAGAAGCTTATTGATATGGCGCCGAGTATTCCTTGGTCTGTCAAAAATCAGGCGAGGATGCATCTTTTAAGTGGCTTTTCTCCCTACTCCTCTAGTGTAGAGGGGATAGCTAAGTTTCCTGAAACAGTTACGGCTTTAGGAGCCAAATTGGATGAAGAGGGGAATGTTGTTTTCGTGGCGCCCTGGGGCATAGAAGATGTCCTTCAAATGGAAGTAAGGCCGACATCTTATTATGCTACGGAAAAGAAGGGGGTTTACGAAAAGCGGATTGCTTCGAAAAATTGGCAAGCAAAATGGCCAAAACTAAAGATATTTAATGCAGACGGAATATTGCTGAATGTGTAAAGGATGAGGAGATATGGATGAACATTAGAATATTAAAACCGCAAGATGCCGAGGCTTATTACCAGTTAAGATTGGAAGCGCTACTAGAGAGTCCGCATGCTTTTGCAGCTAGTTATCAAGAAGAAAAAGATCAAACTGCTAAAAGATATGAGAGTAGATTCCAATCTAAAGATTCATTTACATTTGGTGCGTTTGAAGACGATCAATTGGTTGGAGTTGTTACGTTGGTAAAAGAACAACGGTATAAGTTAAGACATCGATCGAATATAGTTGCTATGTATGTAACTCCAGAAAAGCGGGGCTCTGGAATAGGAAAGTCTTTGATTTTACACGCTATTGAGAAAGCATCGGATTTGGAAGAAATCGAACAGTTATATTTATCAGTTGTCACAACCAATGAGGCAGCAAGTAAACTCTATTCTTCGGTCGGTTTTGAAACATTTGGGATAGAGAAAAGAGCATTAAAAATTGAAAATACATATTTTGATGAACAACATATGGTATTATTTCTGAAAAACGAAAAGGAGCAATAGATTCAGAGAATTGCTCCTTACCCCTCTTTTGTCTTTTCGATATAGGCCTTTTCCTCTTCTGGGCTTAGTATCCCTGTTGCTTTTCCAATTGTACCTTTTTGCAGTTTCCAAATAGCATTATGATCTCGATCGACCCTCGAAAAGTCTCCTGCTGTCCATCTTTCTAGAATCTCTTTGTAAACTTTTTTGTGTTTTAAATCGGATTGATCTAAACCAGCTAGTAACCAGTCGATACGTTCTTGCGTAATTAGGTAAAGTCCCCATTTTTCATCTGCCTTGATTTTTTGATGGGACATTTTATGTATGTAATTTTGATAATCTCCATCCGTTAAATCTGCTATAAAAAGTTTTTTTCCAAACGGATTTAGCTCCCCTTGTTCGCCAATAGAAGGTTTTTCCTCTACAGAAGCTTGAATTCCTGGTTGCACAGTTTTACCAGCTGGCCCTGTGGAAGTTTGTGCAGTATCTGTGAAAATAAGAACTATTAAAGTTCCGACCACAATCACGATAAAAGCTACTAATAGCCAAACGCTTTTTTTGTACACTAATTTCCATCCTTTATAATATAATAGAATTTTCTTGCAATAATATCATATACTAATACATTTGTCTAAAGATATAAAGGAATAAGCTTCTGATTAGATAATTGGAAGATTTCATTTTCCTGCAAGATTTTGCTACTCGAAAAATGACGTGTCAAGAGTTATAATTTGTAAGTCAGATATCCAAATGAAAGTGAGTGATACAAATGGGTCGGAAATGGAATAATATTAAAGAGAAAAAGGCGTTAAAAGATAAAAATACGAGCCGTATATATGCGAAGTTTGGGCGCGAAATTTACGTAGCTGCTAAACAAGGGGAGCCAGATCCAGAAGCAAATCAAGCGCTAAAGGTTGTACTTGAACGCGCCAAAACATATAACGTTCCTAGAGCCATTATCGACCGGGCGATAGAAAAGGCGAAAGGCGGAGCAGAGGAAAACTACGATGAACTTCGCTATGAAGGTTTTGGCCCAAGTGGTTCGATGATTATTGTCGATGCATTAACGAATAATGTGAACCGTACAGCTTCTGAAGTGCGGGCTGCATTTGGGAAAAATGGCGGAAATATGGGTGTCAGCGGCTCTGTTGCCTATATGTTTGATGCTACTGCTGTTTTTGGAATAGAAGGAAAGACTGAAGAAGAAGTATTTGAGATATTGATGGAAGCTGACATCGATGTACGTGATGTCATGGAAGAGGAAGATTCTGTAATCGTCTATGCTGAGCCAGATCAGTTCCACGCTGTACAAGAAGCTTTCGCTCAAGCAGGTATTACAGAATTTACGGTTGCTGAATTAACAATGCTTGCTCAAAATGGGATTGCTCTATCAGAGGAAGATCTAGCACAGTTCGAAAAATTGGTTGATGTACTCGAAGATCTCGAAGATGTTCAGCAAGTATATCATAATGTTGAATTAGAAGATTAAAATTTCACTTAGCCAATCCCTCCTTAGGAGCAGGATTGGTTTATTTTTTATATTCCAAAAAAATCCGTGATTACACTAGTTTATCGTTTTTTGTTGTAAGTTATGGGTATAGATTCTCATATCGCCTTATCCCAAATGTTTAAACACCTAGACTCTTTACTATAGATCCCAATTATCTATATAATTAGACAAAGTCTAACAATCATTTTCATTAAAGATAATGGAGGTGCGTCATGAATGAGTCAAAATCAAGATTCCGAAAATAAAAAGCAAATTCATGATCTTATTCAATCTATATATGAGGCTTTAAAAAATGCAAAGCTACCAGAAAAGGTTAAAAAGAAAGCTAGGGTAGAGCTTGATCAGTTAAAAGCTTTTACATTGGACGCAAGACCAGCACGATTTGCAATCGTCGGGAGAAGGGGAGCTGGTAAATCGAGCTTGATTAATGCGGTCTTTGGTGAAAAGAGAGCAGAAATTGGTGATGTAAAAGCCCGTACTGGTGCAGGGAAATGGCATCTCTATAAATCTGATTCAGGTGCTTTAGAAATTTTGGATACAAGGGGTTTAGGTGAAGCCGATAACCCTGAAGAAGCTTTTACAAAAGGAACAGCCTTAGAGGAAGTTCAAGCATCGATTCGGGAAAAATGCCCTGATGCAGTATTGTTTTTGAGTAAGGCCAAGGAAGTTAGCTCGAGAATTGATGAGGACTTGGAACAGCTTCTTATTTTAAAAAAGACCATTCAGGAAGTTCATGAATATGATGTTCCAATTATCGGAGTCGTTACACAGGTTGATGAATTAAGCCCAAAATCAGCGGACAAGCCTCCATTTGATCACCCAGTCAAACAGGAAAATATTAAAGAAGCGATTAATGTACTGGAAGTAAAAATGCGGGAAGCTGTTTCCAACCCTGTCAAAGTTATTCCTGTATCAGCATATATGGAATTTGATAATGAGGAAGTTGTATACGATATAAGATGGAATATTGATATGTTATTAGATTATTTAATAGAGAAGCTTCCCAATGAGGCGCAAATGGTCTTAGCGAAGTTATCAAAAATCAAATCGGTTCAAAAAAAGGTCGCTCGAAGACTGGGAAAGAGTATCGCAGGGATAACGGGGGCGATTGGGGCTAGTCCTATTCCAGGACCAGATATGCCAATTATTACGGGGTTACAAACCGCAATGATCGCCTCTATCGCAATGATTTCTGGTCAAAAGATCGGGAAAAAGTCAGTCATGGAATTTATGGGTGCTCTCGGCTTAAATGTGGCAACTGGTTTAGTTTTACGGACCATTGCAAGGCAATTGGTGAAAATTATTCCAGTCGCTGGCAGTGTGATTTCGGGCTTTATTGCCACTGCCGGAACCTACGCGTTATGTGAAGCGGCCATCGCTTACTTTATTGATGGTAAATCTATGGAAGTTGTTAAGGAAACGTATGAACATGAGTTAGAAGAGCAGCAAAAGGAACAGAAAGAAGAAAATCAATAAAAAGTTGCTACTATGAAGGACAAGCGAACGTTGAATTCACCCCTTTTTGTCCTTCATCGAGTAAATGAAGGACGAGCTTAGGCTGATCTCAATTCTCATTGTCTTTCATTAAAGGAATGGGGCATATTCACACTCTCTAAATGTTGGATTCTCACTATAAAAAAAGGCATGCGATACTCTCACATCGGGTTCGCATGCTTTTTTATTTAAAATTTAGGTTTCCTGAACCGTCTCTCGGAGATAAATAGATATCCTTTTAATTTTTTCAACCAAATAATGGAGAGAGAGGCTATAATGAAAAGAGGATTGGAAGAAAAATTTATCGTGTGAGGTGTTTGTATGACCCATTATGCTTATATTGCATCACATGCTCCACTTTCGACTGAATCTGTAGGATATCGGTCCATTCGAGAAAATATTTATGAATCTGAATTGGATTTTACAGGATTATGGTTTGAGGAAAACATTGATGAACAAACTAAAAAGAGATTTAACTTTTCAAAACATGTACGTCTTCGTTACCAAACACGATGCAGTTCTAATTTTCTACCAATGAATGGGAATTATAAAGCGTACAATCCTTTTTATAAGAAAATCTCTGTTTTACTATATGAATATATAATGAAGGCATTGGAGGAAAGTCCTGTCGTTATGTACTATATTTCTTTGGACAGTTATGAGGATCAGGAATTTCAAAAAAGCAGGACTGTTCACATCTCAGAAATCCAGTCACATGAAGATTTACATATAGATGATCGGGAATGTCTTCGCATTGTTAGAGATGATCCAGTTATGGACTTTTTGGATGATGAATCAGGCTTCATTTATGTGAACCATCCTGAATATGTACAAAGAGAGCTGAAGAAAGGCTAGGGTAGTGATCCAATTTTTAGTCATCATTTGTTCGTTTAACACTACTTATTTTTAAAAGGAGTCATAAATCATTTTGCAGATACCTATTTTATTCGAAGATAATCATATACTTGTTGTTGAAAAGCCCATAAATGTTCCTGTACAGGAAGACCAAACCGGTGATCCGGATTTACTAACGCTTTTAAAAGAGGACTTGAAAATTCGTTATGCCAAGCCAGGAAATGTTTATTTAGGGCTTGTTCATCGTCTTGATCGACCTGTTGGCGGCGTAATGGTATTCGCGAAAACATCGAAGGCAGCGTCCCGTTTATCGGATGCGATTCGAAGACAAGCATTTGACAAAAAATACCTAGCTGTTGTCAGGGGAATACCACCAAAAGATCAAGATAGATTAGAGCATTATTTACTAAAAGATCATCGAAAAAATCAAGTTTATTCAGTTTCCGCCGATCAAAAGCAAGCCAAAAAGGCTGTGTTGGAATACGAGGTCGTCGGTAAGGCAGAAGGTTTAAGTCTATTATCGATTCAGCTTCATACAGGAAGACCACATCAAATTAGGGTGCAGCTTTCCACCATTGGTCATCCACTTTATGGTGATCAAAAATATGGATACAAGATTAATCGACCTGGGCAACAAATTGCTCTCTGGGCACAATCACTCCAATTTGAACACCCGACAAAAAAAGAATTAGTTAAAATTGAATCCAAACCCCCAAATGCTTTTCCTTGGAATCAATGGAAGGATTTTTACTAGCTATAGGAGGATTTTTAAATGCCTGTTGAAAATGTCATGGAAAAAGTAGTACGTGATGTTCTGTTAAAACATAAGGATGAATTACATTTACCTTGTACCTGTGCACATTGTTTAGATGATATAATGGCACTTGCACTAAATCAATTACCTCCTCGATATATCGTAAATAATGAATTAAGTCCCTATGTACGAGCTTCTCATGTAGCTGATCATCAAGGTGCAACTAATATACTATTGACAGTTACAAAAGCAGCAGGAATTGTTTCTGCCAATCCGAGATGTGAATGGAATAAAACGAATGACCTAAATAAAAACAAATTTTGATTAGAAGTAAGGAGCAAGGGGGAGGACCTGTTTGCTCCTTTTTTACTTGGTAGTAAGAGTTGATTGAATGCAAATGGCAAAAGTCTTATAATTATAAATGTAAGGATAATTCTTACCACTCCGTTAGAATATACATAGTTTAGTAATATAGTCCGAAAAGAGAGAGAAAGTAAAACTTCCTTTAGCGGGAGTTTTATAGCTAGTTAATAGGGATAAAGTTTGGGGGTGACAGGTTTGATAAAGGAGAAAATCCTCATCGCTGATGATGATCCTGATATTCGTAAAGTGCTTCAGATCTATTTAACTAAAGACGGCTATCATGTTGTTGAAGCTGAAAATGGTGATACAGCCATGGCAATTTTGGAGAGAGAAAAGCCTGATCTGCTTATATTAGATGTTATGATGCCTGGGATGGATGGTTTTGAAGTATGTCGAATTGCGAGGCAAAAAAGTGATATTCCCATCATTTTTTTGAGTGCGAAAGAAGATGACATTGATAAAATTGTGGGCCTTAGTATTGGCGGGGATGATTTCGTTACAAAACCATTTAGTCCGTCTGTACTAGTGGCCAAAGTTAAGGCCCATTTACGTCGAAATCATCTCTTAGGGAAGTCTCAAATTGATCGCCAAAAAAAGCAAATGATTTCTTACCCAGGTTTGTTGATTGATCAAGAACGATATTCAGTAAAGGTAGATAATGAAGATATTCATTTATCAGTAAAGGAATATAAAATACTAAATCTCTTGGCTGCAAACCCTAATCGAGTATATACGCCAGAAGAAATCTTCCAACAGGTTTGGGATGAAGATAGTTTTGGTGACTATAGAACTGTAATGGTTCACATTAGCAATTTACGAAAAAAGATTGAAGCTGATCCAGCTAACCCAGTTTATATTATGACAGTAAGAGGGATCGGCTACCGATTTATAAGTTCAGAATCCTTATGACGTGCTTTAGATAAATAAGCACGAATCTGGTTTGTTGTTATTCCATATTTTTTAGCTGTCAAGATTAATTCTTTCCATTCTTCATCTAGATCTTTACCATAAGATTGTGTTTTGGCCAAACCTTTGTTCATAACCTGCCTCATTGTATCACTCCCAGATTTTATAAAATGGAGGAAAAAGGAACGGAGCAGCATACATTACTTGATCACAATATCTCTTTATTGGAGGATATAACATTCCGTTTTCCATAATCTTTTTCTCTACAATAACCTTACTATCTTTTGTATAAAAGGCGTTTAAAATTGTTTAAAGATTTGCTAAAGTTTTTCAATTCATTAAAAGTGAAGTGAAGTTATGAAAAGAACAACTCACATTTATTTGCCTGGGTATGATGTAGTGGAAGAAGTTGAGATGAATCGGTCGTGGCACTTTTTTAAGGCGATTCAGCATGCTTCCACGAACACATTTCTTATTAAAAAGTATGCAAAAGAACAAATAACCCCTCAAGATATAAGTGCTGCGACCTATGAATATCACATTATGGATAATCTTGATGTTAAGGGGATATTAAAGCCAGCGTCATTCAAGGTTCACGGAAATCAACCTTATCTGATTTCCAACTTTTTTAAAGCGAATTCATTAGATGCTTTATTAAAAAATACTACGATGAACATTCATAGTATGTTAAAGATTTTTATTAAGCTCACCACCATCATCAATGATCTGCACAACCGCCAGATCATCCATAAAAATTTGAATCCCAGCAATATATTGATAGACGAAAAAATAAGAGAAATTAAGATTACTGGGTTTCATCATGCTGCGTTTTTAAAGCGCGAAAACTATCAGGCACATGTAAACCCCTACTTAATGGGGAATCAAATCGGCTATATTTCGCCTGAGCAAACAGGGAGATTAGATCGTTATCTTGATTATCGGTCTGATTTATATTCATTAGGGGTCATTTTTTATGAAATGCTGACTGGTAAGATGCCATTTGATTTAACAGACCCATTAGAGCTTGTATACGCTCATATTGCGAAAACGCCAGTACCCCCGAATAAGATAAATCCACTTATCCCTAAGTTGCTGTCTGATATTGTCATGAAATTATTAGAAAAGATGCCAGAATCACGGTATCAGAGTGCGCTAGGCTTGAAAGAAGATTTGATGGAATTTGATAAAAATTATTCAACTGAAGCAGATGTGTCCTTTCCATTAGCGAAAAAAGATGCACCGCGATATTTTGAGTCAGGCGGGAAATTGTTTGGCAGGGATTCAGCGAAGGAAGAACTTATTAATGCCTTCCGAAGTAAGGTAAAAGGCTTTATTCTCATTCAAGGTATTTCAGGAGTTGGAAAGACTGCGCTAGTAAATGAAATTCAGGAGCCACTCGTACAAAACAGAGGTTATTTTATTTCTGGAAAATTTGATTTGCTTAAGCGACAAGTTCCTTATGCTCCTCTCATAGCTGCATTTAAAGATTTATTAAAACAAGTGCTGTCAGAGGGTAAGGAAAAACTAGAGGAATGGAGGGAGCGGTTACTAACTGAAGTTCCTTTACATCTACCAGTTATTTCATCCTTTTTACCTGAGATTGAATGGATTGTTGGGAAACAACCTAATATAGAAACATTATCACCAGTAGATTCACATAATCGAGTTCTTTTTGCTTTTCATAATCTAATCAATGTATTTGCTACAGAGAGGCATCCACTTGTTTTGTTTATTGATGATTTGCAGTGGGCTGATCAAGCTACTTTAGACTTGCTTCAGTATGCTTTAAAACAGAAAAAGCAATACTTTTTAGTTATTGGTGCCTATCGCCATAATGAAGTCGATTCCATTCATCCATTCCAGATTATGATCAATGAATTAAGAAAAAATGAGGTGTCATTAGTCACAATCCCGCTGTATCCACTGGAATTAGCTGATTTACATGAATGGGCACTCTATCTATTAGAATGCGAGGAAGAAGATGCGAAATATATAGCTAGATTTATGCAAAGAATCACAAACGGGAACCCCTTTTTAATCCAGCAGTTATTTCAGGCATTATATGATCATCAATTGATTGTTTTTAATGAGAAGCATATGAAGTGGACAATGGATATTAGCCAACTCCATCAACTGCCTTATCAAGAAGATATTGTTCATTATGTGACAGAACGATTTTATCGTCTTCCAGCTACGACTCGAAAACTTTTAGAAATGGCATCTTGTATTGGAAACCAGTTTGAAATTCGCATACTTAGTGCAATAAAAAATCAGAACGAACTAGAAACAGCGCAACAACTAATGAGTGCGCTTGAGGAAGGATTAATCCTTCCTCTTGATCCTCGGTATAAATGGATATACCGAGAAAAAGATATGGATAGTAAGGCTCCTCCCCTTGTCTACAAATTTTTGCACGATAGAGTCCAACAAGCAATCTATTCATCTATGTCTCTCATTGACCGAGAAAGAAGTCATTTGATTATAGGGAGGCTACTTGTTGCGTATTACAAGAAAAAAGATATCCTTGAAGATCATATATTTCATATCGTTAACCATTTAAATCAATGTAATCACCATTTGAATGGTGATGAAAAGGTCCAATTGGCAGAATGGAATACGTTGGCTGGTGAGAAGGCGAAAAAAGGGACAGCCTTTAAAGCAGCGCTTACTTTTTTTGAAATGGCATATGAACTTATTGGAGATCGGAAACAGGATCCTACATTCATCAAAATCATTCTCGGAATTGGTGAAATGGCCTACACAAATAATCAATTTGATAAAGCTGAAGAACGATTTAATCAAGCTTTGGACTTAGTTCAATCTCGAGAGGAAAAGCTGAAAATCTATAATTTAAAAATAACGCTATTCATACATCAACATCGAGTAGAGGAAGCAGTGCGTTCTGGTTTGCGAGCTTTGCATTTATTTGGTATGGAGTTAAATGAAAAGCCAAGCAAACTAGCGGTTGCAAAGGAATTCCTGCACTCTAAGTTTTTGCTGAAAAACCGTAAAGCGGACGATTTGAAAAATTTGCCGAAAATGACGGATAGTGAACAAAGATTGATTGTTCAAACCTTTATTAATATGAATGCACCTGCTTATCACGTGAATCAAAACTTGGCCACTTTATTGATGTTAAAAGCCTTTAATTTTACATTAAAACATGGAACAACTGATTCAGTGGCGCTAGTTTATAATAACTATGCCTTAATATTAAGCGCTGGTTTTCATAACTTTCATGATAGCTATGAATATGGCAAGTTAGCTCTTTATTATGCTAAAGAGAGCGGGAATGCCCAGTTATTAGGCAGGGTTAATTTTGTATATGGCAGTTTTATTAATCATTGGAAGCATCATTTAGCAGTGAGTGAAAAGGCTTTGATCCAGTCCCAACAAAACTGTTTAAAATCGGGAAATTTCCATTTAGCTGGTGCAAACAGTTCTTTTATTTGTATGACTAGCTTTCTAAAAGGTCATCGGATTCAGGAAACGAGTGAAACAATTGATCAGCAATTACAATTTACTCAGCAAATCCAATTTGATCTTTCTAAAAGATACTTGAATGAATTAAAAGGCTGGATTTCCTACTTGGATAGAAATCCGGAAATCCCAGATTGGTATAGTGATCAATTTACCGATGATGACTCGGCTGAAATTGTTCATTATTCACTCCGTTTGCAAATGTCTTATTTACTCAATGAACAAATGGTAGCAGAAGATTTAATAAAAAAGCTAAATCATTCGGTGGACCGGTCGCTAGTTCTTGTCATAGTTCCAGAATTCTATTTTTATGAAGCATTATGGCTATGTAGGATGTATGATCAAGCTGATCCAAACAAACGAAAGAATATTTTTAAGCGAATTAAATTTATTCTTAGGCTTTTTAAAAACTGGGAGAAATATGCCCCGGAAAACTATCGCCATAAATATTTCCTTATTAAAGCGGAGGAAGCTAGGATCAAAAATCAAGAAGATGAAGCTATTCGCTATTATGAAAGAGCTGTTACAGAAGCAGGGAAAAATGGGTTTAACCAAGATGAAGCTATTGCTTGTGACTGTGCTAGTCGTTTTTACTTGGAAAAAGGCTTTCCTCGCCTTGCAAAAATATCTTTATCTAGTGCGATTAAGGCATATGAAAAATGGGGGGCTTCAAGAATAGCTTTGCAACTTAGAACACGATACAGTCAACAGTTTGGTGAGTACCATGAAGAATATCCTAGAGCAAACAATATCGATACATCATCTATTGATATAAGTACAATTCTTAAGGCATCCCGAACACTTTCGGGAGAAGTTATGATGGATAAGTTAATAAAAAAGCTCTTAGATATTGTGATAAAAAATAGCGGTGCCCAACAAGGCATGTTATTTTTGAAAACGGATGATCAGCTAAAGCTGGTAGCTAAAGGAAAAGTAGATGAAGTCGTACTATTATCCGAAGAAGATCAATTTGAATATCCTCAAGACATTGTAAACTTTGTCGAGAAAAGTCTCGAACCCGTTGTCTTTCATAGTATGGAAAAAGCCGGATTGTTTGCAAATGATCGCTATATAAAAATGAACCAACCTAAATCTGTATTGTGTTTTCCGATTTTACATCAAGGGAAAATGATTGGTATTTTATTTCTTGAAAATGATAGTTTGGAAGGTGCCTTTTCGCAAGAAAGGACGGAGATATTAAATTTACTAGCATCCCAGGCAGCTGTCTCAATTGAAAATGCAAGATTATATAGTAGTTTAGAGGAAAAGGTCAATAAGCGGACAGCTCTTCTAGAATCAGCTTATGAGCAACTGGAAGAAGCAAATAGAGAATTAACTAAATCAGGGGAAATACGTCGGCAGTTTTTATCAGACATCTCCCACGATCTCCGTACACCCATTACTTCTGTGCGCGGATTTATTGAAGGGATACTGGATGGCACGATTGATCAGAAAGAAGAACAGATGTATTCTTTGGAAAGAAGTTACCAACAACTATTAACTCTAAATCAGATGATCCAGGATTTATTTGAACTAGCAAAATGGGAATCTGGAGAATTATCTTTCGAACTTGAATACATTCCGGTTAACCAATTGTATGATCATTTAAGCCAGTTAATTGGCTATGAAGTAAAAAAGGCAGGTCTTCAGTATGTTTCCCTATACTCCCTTCAAAAAAGGGAAGGGGATCCGCTGATCGAAGTAAATGTAAGGAAATTAGAACAAGTGATGCAAAATCTTGTCTCTAACGCGATTAGGTTTACAGATCAGGGGACAATTTCATTTGAGTTAGTTGCTGATGAAAACGAGCAGTATATCTCCTTTTTACTTAAAGATACGGGAACAGGAATTCCAGAGGATGAGCTACCATTTATATTTGACCGATATTATACAAAGTCAGCAGATGGAAATGGTTTAGGGCTTGCTATTTGTAAGGAAATTATTCGTTATCACAAGGGGACAATGACGGTGACAAGTAAAGAAAATGAAGGAACATGCTTCATTTTCCATCTTCCCGTTTATGTTATCCAGGATCACGAACTACTAGACTTAGTCTGAGATTTTTAGAAAAATAAAGGAACCTATGGAAAATAAAACTTCATAGGTTCGGTTCTTTCTATATCTATTCTTCTTCCCCATCTACGGGAACAGCTACTCCGAAATATTCCTCTAATGTAATATTCTTTTCAGAGAGTTCTTTTGCAATCTCTGTTCCGACATAGCGAATATGCCATGGTTCGTATTGATAGCCTGTTATATTTTCTTTTCCTTTTGGATAACGAATAATAAACCCATAGTCATGTGCATGCTCGGCTAGCCATTTTGCTTCAGGAGTGTCTGCAAAACAGTCTTGAACAGCACATTCTCCTGAGGATGTAGAAACATCCATTGTTAAACCAGTCTGATGCTCACTATGTCCGGGCCTTGCACTGTAGCGATCGGCAGCCTCTTTGCCATCTTTATCGACATAATTATTATAAAGAATGATTTGAGTAGCTTGAGAACGGTACCCAGAGGCGCCTGCTAAATAGATGCCGTCTTTCTCAGCAGCAGCAAACATCTTTTCTAGTTCCTTTGCAGCCACTTCACGCATTTGGCGCTTTTCCACCTTTTCGCTAAAGATGAATCTCACGTCAGGATAGACTAAATCATCGGGAGCATAATCATCCGGAAGTTTAAATTGCTTATTGACTAGTACGCGAATATCAGTTGGATCAGTAACAACTTCAATTGCCTTAGGCTTGGAATTATCTTTAGATGCGTTAGAATTTTTATCATCTGCTGGGGGCTTTTCCTGATTCGTGTTTTCCTCGTCCTTATTATTTTTTTCTATAGTATTGTTTTGCTGGTTTTCCGTATCTTTATTTTGATCTTCTATTTGTTCATCAGCCTTATTACCATCGTTATTCTGATTAAGAAAATTACATCCTGATTGAATAGCAATCAATAAAGTAAGGAAAAGGATAGTCGTTATCCATCTTAGTGATCGTTTCACTGTTTTGCCTCCTAAAAATTTATATAAGTATGTCTCGAAATTTGAGTTCCATCGTTCTAAGACTTTTGATTTTTTAAAAGTATATCCATTCCGAGTATAAGCGTAAGTTTTCGGTGATGCAATCCCCTGTAAGAAAACAAGCAATTGCAATTTGTATATTTTTTAATTTTGAAGTAAAATCATTTTATAAAACTGAAGTAAATTTTACAATAGATTTTACAAGGGATAATGGGGTGAAAATTTGGTAGGTCTAAAAGATATAGCTAAGGCCGCGGGTGTTTCTGTGTCAACTGTCTCAAATGTACTTAACGGCCGAAAGAATGTAGGGAAGGAAACGAAAGAACGTATTTTACAGTTATGTGAGGAAATGGGTTATCGGCCAAATATAATAGGGCAAAGCTTAAAAACGGGTCGTACTAATACGATAGTATTCAACTTTAGTAATTTTGAAAGAAGCTTTTATTTAAAAATAATTAAAGGAATTAATGATTATTTATCTGAAAATGGATTTGATTTAATAGTCTGTACGACGAATTCTAGTAAAAATTTTATGCGTAGCAATTTTACAAGAGGGGCGATTGTCCTTGATAAAGAGATGAATAACGAATTTCTCGTATCGACAGCTAAACCAGATTATCCAATTATTGTAATGGATCGGCTTATTGAAAATGATTATATAAAAAGCGTTATAACTGAAAATTATACGGTTATGGGTGAGTTTGTGCAGGCTCTGATTGATAAAGGGTATCGCAATTTCGGTTATATTGGGGGCTACGAAAGTTCTCTGGATCATCAAGAGAGATTCCAGGCTTTTCTTGATACTTTAACAGCAAATCAAATTTCTTTTCAAAGGTCTAATTATTATCATGGGGATTTTTCAGAGAAGAGCGGGTATCGTGCGGCGAACATTTTGATTTTAAGTAACAGCCTTCCAGAAATTTTAGTATGTGCCAATGATAATATGGCTATTGGCGCTTTAAAAGCTTTGAAGGAAAACGACTATAAAGTTCCCGATGATATTTCCGTAACAGGCTTTGATGATAGTAGTACGGCAGAGGCATTCGGATTAACAACAATAACAATCCCGCGCTATGAAAGTGGATATTTAGCTGCAAAAGAATTGTTAGAGATGATTCATGGTATAGGGTCTAATGAAAACTTTAAAATCACTGCCAAAATAAATTGGAGAAAAACAGTAAAATAATGTAAAAAGGGGCTGATAACTTGTTATCATGCCTTTTTTATTGGTAAGTCGAAAAAATTTCTAAAAGGATAAATATTTATTAATGTCCGTAGTATGCTAATTATTAAGGAAATTACTTGAATTATCCTATTTGTAGAGGTTTATCAAATAATGTTAAGTGGAAAATACTTCTTGACAACGCTACCAAAACTGGTTAATTTGTTAGTATAACGTTTTACTGAAAAAATCAAGAGGAGATGATAAAATGCGTAAGTTTAATAAAATGTTTACTTTAATATTTGTAATTTCCCTTGTCGCTGGATTAGCTTTGGCAGGATGTGGAACGAATAAGGATAATAAAGATGGGAATGGAAAAGAATCATCAGCTCCAACAATTACCATCTTTAATAGTAAAGTTGAGATTGTAGACCAATTAGAAGCCTTGGCTAAAGAATATACGAAAGAAACAGGAAATAAAGTGGAAATATGGGGTGCTGCCGGTGACCAATATATGCAGCAATTGCAAACAAAACTGTCGAGTAATCAAGGTCCATCTATTTTTAGCGTAACTCCAGAACACACTGAGAAGCTTAAATCCTACCTTTATGATTTAAGTAATGAAGAGTATGTTAAAAATATTGCGCCTAATATGGAATTGAAAATAGATGACAAAATTATCGGCATTCCATATGGGGTAGAAGGATATGGGATTGTTTATAACAAAGACATGGTAGACCCTAAAGATGTAACGGATTACAACTCATTTGTAAAGGTATTGGAGAAATATAATGATCAAGGCATCAATGGTTTTGGGTTGTCCCAAGAAGCTTATTTCTTAATTGGACACATCTTAAATACACCATTTGCACTCCAAGATGATCCGCTTGCCTTTTTGGAAAAGTTAAACAAAGGTGAGGTGAAAATGGCGGATACTAAGGAATTCCAAGATTTCGCTAAATTTATGGATGCTATCAAGGCTAATGCAAAAAATCCCGTAGAAATAACTTATGATGGTAATATCGGTGACTTCGCAACTGGAAAAACAGCGATGATTCACCAAGGTAACTGGGCGTACGGGATGTTTGAAGACTATGAGTTAGGTTTTGACATTGGGATGATGGCTTTCCCGCTTGAAGGAAATGATAAACTAGCAGTTGGTGTTGGAAATAACTGGGCAATTAATAGTCAGAAGGACGAAGCTGAGATTAAGGCAGCGAGCGAGTTCTTAAACTGGATGTTCACAAGTGAAACAGGAAAGCGCTATATTGTTGAGGAATTTGGATTTATTCCAGCGATGACAAATATCGAGGCAAAGGGTTTGGATCCATTATCACAGGCGGTACTAGATGCTTCGAATAGTGGTGAAACTATTCCGTGGGCAAGTAGTTATTATCCTTCAAATATTGTTGTTAACGATCTTACACCAGCAACACAAGAATTTTTCTTATCAAAAGATATGACAGGTCAGCAATTCCTCGAAAAATTAGATGCTGCTTGGGCGAACGGTGTGAAGTAGTCGATTACGATATAATATTTCGTCCCTCAACGGAGCCCATCACAAATGTAATATTTACATAAAGTGATGGGCTTTTGTTTTTATAATGAACTTGGAAAGAAGGGATTGTCTTGAATAAAGGAAAAGATAAGCTTTGGTACGCATTATTTACAGTGCCACTTTTGTTTATTTTTACAACAGTCGTCATTATCCCATTTATTATTGGGATTTATTACGCATTTTTTGATTGGGATGGTATTCCTTCTAATCCTAAGGTTTTTGTAGGTCTTGATAACTTTGTTCAAATATTTAGTGATCAACGTTTTCTTTCTTCTGCATGGAAAACTATTGAATTCACTGTATTAGCACTAGTTTCTGTGAATGTATTAGGTCTTACTTTTGCCTTACTTGTTACAACTAAATTGCGCACAACTAAAGCAGCTAGGACGATGCTTTTTATGCCTAACTTAATCGGTGGGTTAATTTTAGGTTATATATGGCAATTTATCTTTACTGATGCTTTTAAAACACTTGGAGAGTCCACAGGTCTCGGTAAAGTATTTTTCAATTGGTTATTGGATCCGAAATATGCACTTATTGCACTTGTAGTAGTTTTTACATGGCAAATGGCCGGCTATACGATGATTATCTATCTTGCTGGAATACAAGGTATCCCTAATGAATTGCTAGAAGCTGCAAGAGTAGATGGTGCCAATATGTGGCAAAGGATTACAAAAGTTATTTTTCCTTTACTTATGCCCTCCTTCACGATCTGTTTATTTTTAACACTTGGAAATGCATTTAAGATTTACGATGTAAATCTTTCTCTAACGAACGGCGGACCTGTTAACTCGACTGAGTTATTTGCGATGAATATATTTAACGAAATTTTCGGTTATAGTCATTATGGATATGGTCAAGCGAAAGCCATTTTATTCTTCATTGTTGTGGCTGCAATTACCCTGACACAGGTTTACATTACGAAGAAACGTGAGGTGGAAATGTAATGAATAGAGCGAGAAAATTCTTAGCAGAAATACTACTTTTCCTCCTCGCGCTCGTTTTTCTATCGCCCGTTTACATTATGCTAGTGAATTCTTTTAAAAATCGTGAGGAACTCTATAGTAATGCACTAGCACTTCCATCGAAGTTCAGTTTTCAATACTATAGTACGGCGATGGAAAAAATGAATTTTCTGCTTGCCTTTAAGAACTCTCTTTTTGTGACAGTTGTATCCATCATCTTTATTGTTATTCTGTCTTCTATGACTGCTTGGATGTTAGTAAGAAATGATCATGCTTTAAGTAAAATTATCTTTATGACACTTGTTGCGACGATGCTTATTCCATTTCAGACGTTAATGATGCCATTAATGCAATTTATGAATGGAATTGGCGATACACTAGGAATTCCGATGCTTAATACGCATGGCGGTTTAATTTATATGAACATTGGTTTTCATGCTGGAATGTCTGTTTTTCTTTACCACGGTTTTATTAAATCGATTCCAGTAACGTTGGAAGAAGCAGCGATGATTGACGGGGCTTCTAAGTTCGGGATCTTTTGGAGAATAATTTTTCCAATGCTTAAACCGATTACCGTTACAGTCATGATTTTGGCTGTTATCGCCATT
This sequence comes from Bacillus niameyensis, assembly GCF_001375535.1. Lineage (GTDB taxonomy): Bacteria > Bacillota > Bacilli > Bacillales > Bacillaceae_C > Lederbergia > Lederbergia niameyensis. The sequence continues at coordinate 2,666,084 of NZ_LN831197.1, read as the reverse complement.
TGGAATGACTATTTATTGCCATCGTTAACTCTTTCTGATAAAGATTTGCGAACAATTCCACTCTCTACTTTCTATTTCTTTGGAGAATTTACGATCCAATGGAATCTTGCTATGGCAGGCTTAACGATGACGATTATTCCGATCGTAATTTTCTATGCCATCTCACAAAAGTACATTATTAAAGGGATTGGAGAAGGGGCGATTAAGTAATGATCTCCAGATGAGAGAGTTATTTGCTTAGAAGCAACCAACTTGATTTAGCACTGTCAAATAATTTTCGAAAGGTATGTCGTAAATGAATAATAACTTAGTCTATGAAGTGGATGATTTCAGTCTTGATCGTGAAGAGCTAATGGTTAAAGAGACTTTATTTCATAATGCGAACGGATACTTAGGTGTCCGTTCTAACTTTGAAGAGGGCTACCCTGATGGATATGGATCCATTCGAGGAACATACATCAACGGATTTTATGATATAGCGGAGATGAAACAAGCCGAAAAGCTATATGGTTTTGTAGAAGAAAAACAAACGATTGTGAATGTTGTTGATACACAGGGGATAAAGCTTTTCATTGATGATGAAGAATTTAGTATGTTTTCTGGAAAAGTTTTAAAAAGTGTCCGTTCTTTAGATATGGAGAAAGGTGTAACAAAGAGAACGATTCTTTGGCGCTCTCCTAAAAACCATGAAGTGGAAATTGTCATAACAAGAATGACCTCTTTTAAAATATTGCCATTGTTTACGATTGAATATGAAGTGACAGCGAAGAATTTTTCTGGAGAGGTAAAGTTTATCTCCACTCATCTTGGTAATGTGCAAAATTATTTTAATCCGGATGATCCCCGTGTTGCGGCAGAAAGCTTTCAGCATATTCTAGTGGAAACAGCAGAGGAACAAGAGGGAATTTCCCTTATAGCTTCGCGGACTTCAAAGTCTCATTTACATGTTTGTTCCGCCGTGAAAAATCAATTATCGAAAGAATGCGAGTGGAAAAATGAGATCGGTGCTGATTCGGCAGAATGTGAACTGACTACAACGATTGCTGAAAATGAATCGATTAGCTTAACGAAATATACGATCGTTTGTGATTCAATTCGTTACGATGATTGCCGCGGACAAGCCTTGCAGTTAATGAAAGAGGTCGCTTCAAGACCGTTAGCTGATTTATATGAAGAACAGGAACAGTTTTTGACCGAGTATTGGGAGAACGCAAGTGTTGACGTATATGGGGATGAGGATTTACGGATTGCCACTTATTATAATCTTTATCAATTATTACAATCGGTTGGTAAAGATCGCTTTAGTAATATCGCAGCAAAAGGTCTTAGTGGAGAAGGATATGAAGGGCATTATTTTTGGGACACTGAAATGTATATCCAGCCATTCTTTTTGCTGACGCAACCTGAAATAGCTAAAAGTCTTATTCAATATAGGTATAACATCTTGGATGCGGCACGGGAACATGCTCGGATTATGGGCCATGAAAAAGGAGCGCTCTATCCATGGCGGACGATCTCTGGCCAAGAGTGTTCTGGTTATTATCCATCAGGTTCTGCCCAGTATCATATTAACGGGGACATTGCTTATTCGATTATTAATTATTATTTAGTTACAAAAGACTTAGAGTTCATTGCCGAATATGGTGCTGAAATTATATTTGAAACAGCGAGACTTTGGCTAGATGCCGGTCATTTTTACGATGGAAAGTTCATGATTCACGATGTGACAGGTCCTGATGAATATACGTGCATCGTCAATAACAATTACTACACGAACGTATTGGCTCAACATAATTTTAATTGGGCAGTGAAGTTTTATGAGCTTTTACAAGGGAGTAACGTGATCGATAAAATTAAATTGGCTGATAGGGAGATTGAAGAGTTTAAAAAGGCAGCCGAAAAGATGTATTTGCCTTATGATGCGGAATTGGATATTAATCCGCAAGATGATTCTTTCTTAAGTAAAAAAGTATGGGATTTGGAAAGTACACCAGGAGATAAATTCCCATTGCTTTTACACTATCATCCGCTTCATTTATACCGTCATCAAGTTTGTAAACAAGCAGATACGGTGTTAGCTCACTTCATATTAGAAGATGCGCAAGACATAAGTACAATTGAACATTCCTTTGATTATTATGAAAAAATTACGACGCACGATTCTTCCTTATCTACAGCGATCTTTAGCATCGTCGCATCGAAATTGAAAAGGTATGATAAAGCTTACGCTTATTTCGGAGAATCGGCCAAACTCGATTTATTCAATACGCATAAAAATACGAAGGATGGCATTCATACCGCTAATATGGGTGGAAACTATATGGCGATTGTCTATGGTTTCGGAGGCTTGCGAATTAAGGAAGACGGATTGTATTTCGCCCCTTCTTTACCAGAGAAATGGACAGGGTATCATTTTAAAGTTCACTTCGAAGATAGCGTCATTGATGTAAATGTGAGCGACCGCGCTACAACTTTCTCACTAGTCCGTGGAAGCAGCAAAACGATCCACGTATATGGTAAACCAGTTAAGCTTGAGAATCGTGTTGAAATTCCACTGGAGGGTAAATGATATGAAGTATAAATGTGCCATTTTCGATTTGGACGGCGTGCTGGTCGATACGGCAAAATATCATTATCTCGCTTGGAAAGAACTCGCGGGGAAATTGGGCTTTGAATTTACTATAGAGGACAACGAGAGACTCAAGGGAGTTTCGCGAATGACTTCTTTGGATATTTTGTTAGAAGTCGGTCATATGCAAGATCAGTTTTCTCTGGAAGAGAAGGAGAAGATGGCAACCGAAAAAAACGATCGTTACGTTGAATATATTTCGCGACTTGATGAATCGGAAATTTTAGAAGGTGTTTTGGAATTATTGCAGGAGTTGAAAGGGCGAGGAGTAAAAATCGCCCTTGGTTCCGCAAGCAAAAATGCCCCAATCATTCTAAAAAATGTCGGTCTTGAGTCGTATTTTGATGTTGTGATCGACGGAAATTCTGTTTCCAAGGCAAAACCCGATCCAGAAGTTTTTACGTTAGGAGCTGATCGATTGGGAGTTTCCTATGAAGAGTGTGCTGTTTTTGAAGATTCGCAAGCAGGACTGGAAGCCGCAAAAGTTGCCGGGATGCTGGCGATCGGTGTTGGTCGAGAAGAAGATTTAACAGATGCGGATATTGTTTATCGATCTTTGAAGGATTTTGATGTGGAGCGGTATTATTGAAGTACATACCCAAACTCATATCCCGTTCCCGTGCTTTTTTCATCGTTATGGGACATGAGAGGCCGTCCCACGTCCCAAGCACATCCTTTTTTCAATGATACGGGACATGAGAGGTGGTCTCATGTCCCATTCACATCCTTTTTTCAATGATACGGGACATGAGAGGCAGTCTCGTGTCCCAAGCACATCCTTTTTTCAATGATACGGGACATGAGAGGTGGTCTCATGTCCCATGCGCATCCTTTTTTCAATGATACGGGACATGAGAGGTGGTCTCACGTCCCAAGCACATCCATTTTTCAATGGTACGGGACATGAGAGGCAGTCTCACGTCCCAAGCACATCTTTTTATCAATGGTATGGGACATGAGAGGCGGTCTCTTTTTAGCTTATTATAGGGTAATTTCAGTCACCAAGACGTTTCTCCCATATAGCCTTTACCAGAACTACTATCTATAAAACAATTCCAAAGTGATTTTTCAAAGCTTCCTGAAACTCTTCCTCTGACTCCGGTTTAAAGGCACGAACACTGTCCTTCGTAAAAATCCGAAACTCATCGCCATTAACAGAATTCCTTCCCTCCGCAGTACGAATCGCAACCATCGGACTCTTCCTAAAAATTGACTCTGGTGCATGTTCACACCAGAAAGAAGCCATAATATAATCTTTTGGCAGTTGCGGCTCTTCTGTAAAGGAAAAGATTTCACTCCATTCGCCACGTTTCTTTTCATATAACATCCAGCCGAAATAAGGATCACGCTCTAACTTATAGATTTCATCGCCTTGCTCTTGAACAAGGCCTTCTACCATTTGAATCGGTCTTCTTGGAACGATGCCTCCAACACCGACATCGCACAAATACGATTTTCCTTTTGCTTCCACTTTTAATACATGATGACGGCGCTTAGGTGGAGTATTGGGCTCATCCCGCCAAAATCGCGCAAAGTAATCCGTTACCTTAAACCTTAGTTCTCGTAGTAACCAACTAAAAAGAGCATTTAGTTCAAAACAATATCCACCGCGGTGACGTTTCACAATTTTATCGAAGAGATCGGGCACCTCTAAAGATAAAGGTACTCCATTTAAAATATCAAAGTTTTCATAAGGTATTGTATGGAGGTGACGTTCCTGAAGCTGGGCAAGTGTCTCGGCACTTCCATCAATCGGCCCTGTATATCCTATTCGATCCAGATAAGCTTGAACATCGAGTTTTGCAGCAACTTTATTTTCCATTTCCCTCTCCCCCTTCTCTTAAATTGTAGGCAACCTTGGAGAGAAAGGAAAGTGAATTTTTAAAATTATTCGGAATGCTGTCTGCTTTTTTCCCGCGGTAACCGAAGTGCCAATATTACTACTAACAAGCAAAAAATCAAACAAATAAGCGCCACATTATGAAGATGCTGGGTATCTAGATGACGATTAAATGCGATCCCGAGTAAGCTGGACGAAAGAATGGATCCGAGATAACGACTCGTTTGGAACAGACCTGAAGATGAGCCTGTATCTTCTGGACGGACATGCTCATATAAAGCAGTCTGCATTGAAATATTATTAAAACCGTTACTCATTCCTAGCACTGCCATAATGACTAAAAGCCACAGAAGGGATGAGTCTTCATGTAACGTTAATAACATGGCCGTTCCAATGAAAAGAATCAATGCTCCTGTAATAAGCGGAGGTTTCGATCCGTGTCGATCAATCATACGTCCAGCAATAGGGGCGACAATTACGCCAAACCCAGCAAGAGCAAGCATAATAAGCCCTGTATGTTTTTCACTATAATGATGAACTTGTTGTAAGAATGTGGGGAAGCCAAAAAAATAACAATAATACACAAGATTAATGCATATAAACTGCAAATAGATGAGCGAAACAACGGGATTTCGCTTTAACGAATTAATGTCGATAAACGGCTCATGATGTTTTCGCTCATAAACATATAAGGCAATAGCTGCAGCTAGAAAAATGAACAATGCCCACCAGTGAATTTGATCCTCAATAGACAACAGAAATAAAATCAATCCGATGATGGAGGTAATAAAAAGTCCGATTCCGAGAAAATCAATGCGTTTTAATTCAATTTTCCCCTGTCCTTCATTTGGTAAAATAAATATAGCTAGAATAAATCCGGTAATAATGAAAGGGAAATTCACAACAAAAATTGAAGGCCAGTCCCATGATTCAATTAAAAATCCGCCAATGGAAGGGCCAAAGGCAGCTGAAGTAGAGGCAAATATCGATAAAGTTGCCAATGCTTTTGCTTGACCTTCAGAAATGCTTGTCCGCACCATGCTCATCCCGCTCGGGAATAAAGTCGAACTTCCGACAGCTTGAAGAGCACGACAGCCTAATAAGAAAGTGAAGTTTGGTGAGAAGGGTGCTAAGGCGGAAGCTGTTGCAACAATAATTAGTCCTGCAAGAAATAATCGCTTGGGGCCAAACATATCGCTTAATTTTCCCATAACAGGCTGGGCGGCTGCACTTGCGAGATAAAATACGGATATGAGCCAGGAAGCATCCGCAAATGTCAGCCCGAAGTCGTGTTGCATTCGTGTTAATGCGACAGAAATCATCGAAGAATTTAATGGGTTTAATAATGTGCCAAGGCCAATTGTTAAAACAAGTAGCCATGGTTTTTGACTTTTTGTTTGCATCTTTGATCACAACCTACCTAAACATAGAAAGAGTCTTTAAATATTCAAAATCAGCGTAAAGACTGTTCTGTTTCTCAATTTTTTCATTAATAGCGAGTAATGGCTTGCGACAGGATGATCACTCTTCTACAAATCTAGATCACCAAAACCATGTATCATACACCCAATTGGCAACAACGATTGCTACACCTAAGCCAATATTCATCCATCCAAGAAAAAGTGAAAATTTTTTCTCCTTTTTCTTTCCTTCCTTTTTATAAGCTTTAGCATCCATTGTTATAATTAGTAAACCGGTTATGATAAGAATAACAAACAAATAAGACAAATAGTCGAGGCTAAACATTTGTTATCATTCCCCTTTGTTCCATTATTGATCTTTCATCCCAACTCTGCGAATATGAGTATCCATTTCAACGTGAACATTTATATCTTTAAATATAGAATTCCATGTCTCTTTTGTCTTGACTGTTTCGTTCCAAAATCGCGGTTGCTTCGCCCGGACATATTCCCCAAATCCAAAAATATCTGTGCCCTCTTCTTGCATTTTTTTAATCAACCTATTTAGAGAATTCTTCGTCTCCTCTGATGCTACTTGTTCTATTTTACGAATAATTTTCGAATCATTTATTGGAGTTTTTTCATTTGTCTTTTCGCCTATTTCACTTTCATAACGAACTTTAATATGAATTTCCGGTTTTCCGTCTTTGATGGTTGTTTTGATTCGCGATTTTCTTTTAACTGCTTCTACTAATACCATTTCTTCAGCATCGGGTATTTTGATGAAGCTGCCATACCCGCCCTCACTCTCTCCGATGACAGCCATGAATAAGCCAATTTCGATCGGATCAATAGTTCCTAGCATTTTATTTTCCTTAAAATAGGCCAAGCCTTTAATTTGAACATTTTCCTTATCCTTAATTTGTAAATAGGGGAGATATCCGTCTTGCCCCTTGCTGGAAAGGGCTCTCCAAAAGATTCCGATATCGTCGTATGGAAACTTTCCTAAATCAACTCCCTTTTGAACCATACTTTTTAAGTATAATGCTGGAACTCGCTCTAATTTTGGTGCAATCTCCATATAGTCCGCAGCTCTTTCCTTGGAAACAACGAGCCAAGTTGTCCTTCTTACTTCTGGTTGCCTGCGTAAATAATCATTGAATCGTTCAATTCCTTCTTTTGCGACTTCTTCGCTAATGACGATGATGCGTAAGTGTCCGAGAAAAAGTTCATCAGCTAATTCTTGTTGTAAATTGAATAGGGCATCTTCCAGCGTATGACCAATTGCATCTAACACCCACACTGGTTCTTGGTCTTCACCGCCACCAGTTGATTCAGGACCAAGCGGAATGCGGCCGGGGACAGAGACTTGAGCTGTTATGCGAATCATCTCGTCTGCTGATCCGATTTGAGATTTCGGAAAGTGTGTAATGTAGTCCTCATTCTCATCTGTTTCCACTTTATCAATCGCTATTGCCAGAACAGTTCCCCGTTTCTCTATATCTATACTATCCCAACATCCAGACAAGAAAGGAATAAATAGAAAGATAATAAAGTAGGCGTTCATTGTTTTACCTATTCTTTTCATAATTCTTTCTCCTTTTTTGGCAGTTTGCGAAGTTTGGATAGGACGATTAATACAATGGGAACCACAATAGTTATGCCAATTCCCAATCGACCAACAATACTAATCACTCTATATAATTGAAACGTCTCTTGAGGAAGCATGGCAATAAAAAATACGATAGGCAATAGAAAAAATGCCATCATTTTATGATCTTTTAATTGAAAAAAACGTTTCAATGCGTGGGCTGTAAATACATAATTAGAATAGATTGTAGTGAAAACAGCTGTTACCCAAACAGCCAGAAAGACGATGTCAAGACGTTGCAAGAGATTTCCGGGTATTTGAGTTGCTCTCGCTAACTCTAATGTAGGCCACATTGATTTCTTTAGTTCTTCTGGTCCAAATAGAGCAAGGGCGGCTGCTACCATCATGACGAAGAAACCTCCCGATATCGCGACGCCCCATATGGCTGCCCGCATCGCCTTTTTAGGCTTTTCCATTACAGGGATAATAATGGTGATAATAAATGCGCCTTGAAATAGTGCAGTGATGGTAAGTGTTCCTGTTAGTGATTGAGTAGATATATTACCCCAGACAGGTTCCAAGTAAAGAAAATTTGCGTTTGATAATGAAGTAATCACGATGATGAAGCCCGGTATTAATATAGCGGGCACATAAAAGTTATGGATATAAGCAAAAGTATTAAAATTATCACGAGTATAAATCGCCGCCATGACTAGCATTACAAGAACAGTCACTTCGAGCGGGGTTTCCCGTAATACAGCTGATACAACGACTGCACCAAATTCCCTTGTAGCAAGTCCCGTTAGTATAGTAAAGAATAGGATCATAAAAAAGCTGTATAATTTCCCTAACCACTTTCCGATAATAACCTCACTATATTCAATGATCGATTGTTTAGGAAAGAGGAGACCAAGTTTTATAATAATCCATAATCCGAAAAGTGAGAATAGGACAGCGAGGGCAGTAAGGAGAGGGGCGCCAGTGTCGGCTGACTGAACTGCAATTAATGGAAGCCGCAATACGCCTACTCCTATTATCGTACTAATAAGTATCGTTGTTGTCTGGACAAGTGTAATGTTCCGATTCTGTTCCATCAATCATCCCTCTTATCCTTATTCGGTTGAGAACTCAATGGTTGTCTTTGTGTTGTACGTGAACTTTTACTTGTGTTCTCTCTAATTTTATTAGTGGAATGAAACATCACTGGTCTAAAAGACATTTTCCAAAATGGAAAGCGGATGACACTGTCTTTCATTCCTTGAGCATTCCAAGGTGAAGTTGGACTTAGATAAGGGACACCAAACGATTTTAATGAGAGCATATGGTTTAAGATTACTATCAGTCCTACCATGACCCCATATAAGCCGAATATTCCCGCAAGAATCGCTAATGGAAAGCGTAATGCCCTTAAAGCAAAGGATGCATTGTAGACGGGAGTGGCAAATGAACCAATTGTTGTAATAGCAATGACGACAACAGTAATGGGGCTAGAAAGTCCTGCCTGAACAGCAGCCTGTCCAATAATTAAAACTCCGACTATGGATAAAGCGTTCCCGATCTGTTTAGGTAACCTAACAGTTGCTTCCCGTAATATTTCCATGGATCCTTCCAGTATTAACACCTCAATAACAGCAGAGTAGGGGACTCCTGCTCTTCCTCCAGCAACAGCGACAGCAAATTCAGTTGGCAATAATTCCGGATTAAACGAAATGAACGATACATATAAAGCTGGGAATACCAGTGAGAATACAAGGGCAAACATACGAATGAATCGAGTAAAGCTTCCCATAATGAAGCGCGTGGAATAATCCTCTGTTGCTTGATAGAACTGGTTAAAAACAGCGGGTACTAACATTGTGAATGGAGAGCCATCAACAAGAATAGCGACCCTGCCTTCGATTAAATTGCCAACTGTACTATCAGGGCGTTCGGTTAACAAAGTTTGTGTAAAGGGCGTATAATGATTGTCTTCAATATATTGTTCTAAATAGCCGACATCTAGCACCGCATCGATATCAATTTTCTTTAACCGACTTTCAACTTCATCAACGAGTGCTTGATCGGCGATTCCATCCAAATAACAAATGGCAACCTTTGATTTTGTTAACCGTCCAACTTTTAATGTTTTTACACGGAAATCCGCTGTTGGCAACCGATAACGCAGCAAGCCAAGGTTGGTCCCTAACCGTTCAATAAATCCTTCTCGAGGGCCGATGATAACTTGCTCAGTTTCTGGTGGGGCAATCGCCCTTTTCTCAACATAATAGGTATCGAGATGGAATGCGTTTGTCACACCATCAATGACAAGGATCGTTTCGCCAGCTAAGACGGCATCAATAAGTTTCCCTAGATTACTTTCCTCCTTTATTTCGCCGTGATAAAGAACTTCCTCAGCCAACACCTTCAGAATCCTATCATTTTTAAGTTTATCTTTATCGATGTATTCGGGCATTTTCATTAATGGTTTTAAAACTTCGTAATTTATTGTCTGTTGCTCAACCAAATTGGAAAAATAACAAATGGCAGCGGAATGGGCCCCATATATAGAAAACCTTCTAATAACAAAGTCGTCATTACTACCCAATATCTCTTTTATAAAGTAAATGGTATCTTCCAGTTTCCCGTTTAGTTCACGATGTTGATTATTTTTCATTTTAATATGCGGGATGTTTTGTCGTTTCTCTTTCCTTCTTTTATTCCAAATGGACATACAGATCCCCTTTTTCGATTTATTCCTATAGTCAGTATGTGTACTACAGAAAAAAATATGTGAAAGTGGAATGTTTCAGCCAATCATAAATACGCATATTATAATTACAATAATATTGTATTGATTATAAATAGATTAGGTAATTAACATTGATTTTTGTAATTGAATACAATTATCATTCTCAATTAGATTAGGTTATTTTCAATTAGACTTGACCGAATCCAATTTTTCTATTACTATAGTTACATAATAATAATTTTAAATAAGACTTTTCCTTATACAAAGAATAGGAAGGTGCGAGAATGGAAAATCATGCCCACGTAATAGAAGATCAGTTGACTATGACGGAAAAGAATGTTTGGGGGAAAATAAAATTAAATGGTGAGATGATTGCTGCTGTTGTTTGTGGAATTTTAATTTTATCTGGATGGTTAATGGATAAAAGCGATTTTCCCATGGCATCGGTTGTTCTATTTTTACTTGCGTTTATGGTTGGTGGGTTTGCTAAAGCAAAGGAAGGTATTGAAAATACCTTACAAAATAAAGAATTAAATGTGGAATTGTTAATGATTTTAGCTGCTATTGGTTCAGCCATTATCGGCTATTGGACCGAGGGTGCCATTCTTATTTTTATTTTCGCGGTTAGTGGGGCATTAGAAACATATACGATGAATAAGAGTCATAAAGAAATATCCACGCTTATGAAACTGCAGCCTGAGGAAGCATTAAAAATAACGGAAGATCGAGAAGAACGGGTCCATGTCTCCGAACTTATCGTTGGTGATTTTATTATAGTAAAGCCTGGAGAAAGAGTTCCTTCGGATGGAGAGATCGTTAGAGGAACGACTACTTTAGATGAGGCAGCCATTACTGGAGAGTCCGTTCCAGTTTCTAAAGGCATCCATGAAGAAGTTTTTGCCGGAACTGTCAATTTGAATGGTTCAATTACAGTGCAAATTACAAAGCCAAATCATGAAACGCTTTTTCAAAAGATTATTGAACTTGTCCAGTCTGCCCAAAGCGAAAAATCTCCTTCCCAACTATTCATTGAACGTTTTGAAGGGAAATATGTAAAGATTGTATTGGCCGTTGTCGCCATTATGCTGTTTCTTCCACATTTTGCTTTAGGTTGGAGCTGGAATGAAACATTTTATCGGGCGATGATTTTATTAGTGGTTGCTTCACCATGTGCACTTGTAGCTTCTATTATGCCTGCGACATTATCCGCCATCTCCAATGGAGCGAGGAGAGGTATCCTTTTTAAAGGTGGAGTTCATCTTGAACAACTTAGCGAAGTTCGTGCAATCGCATTTGATAAAACAGGTACTTTGACAAAAGGGAAGCCAGAAGTTTCAGATGTGATCGTTCATGACGATTATACAGTTAACGAATTATTACATGTCGTAGGGTCGATCGAACGGCATTCGAACCATCCGTTGGCGAACGCGATCGTGAAATATGCTGAAAAAATAATAGATAGTAAATGGATAGAACTAGAGAGTGTAGAGGATGTTGCTGGCTGGGGAGTAAAAGCGGTTATTAATGATGTTGTCTGGAAAGTGGGCAAGAGTGATTTTGTCGGTGATGAAAAAGCCGAACGATTTAAGCAAGGGCTGGCGAAGGAGCTTGCTAGTAAAGGGAAGACCGTTGTTTTCGCTCAAAAAGGAGAAGAATTAATCGGATTAATTGCACTAAAAGATATCGTCCGTGAAGAATCAAGAGCAGCTATTGATCGTCTAAAAGCTGACGGACTTTATACAATCATGTTAACCGGAGATAACGTAAATACAGCGACTGCGATTGCAGAGGAAAGCCATGTTCAAGATTTTGTAGCTAATTGTTTACCGGAAAATAAGGTTAAACATATTAAAAAGTTGAAGGAAGATTACGGAACAGTTGCAATGGTGGGAGATGGAATTAACGATGCACCCGCACTTGCTACAGCAAACGTTGGAATTTCTGTCGGAGATGGCACGGATGTGGCGCTTGAAACAGCTGATATGGTATTGATGAAGAATGATCTCTCTCGTATTTCCGAAGCAGTTCAACTATCTAAAAGGATGAATCGGATTATAAAGCAAAATATTACTTTTTCAATTGGTGTTATTATACTGCTGATTATATCCAATTTCCTTCAGTTCTTAGATTTGCCGTTTGGAGTTATTGGTCATGAGGGAAGCACGATTTTAGTTATATTAAATAGTTTAAGATTACTTAAAAATTAGTATATAAAAGTGCGAAATTAGGCCTGTTGTTTGTGACAGGATAAAGTTTCGCATTTTTTATTTTTGCCATTAACTTGTCTGAGGAGATTCCAAAAATCTATCTATTTAAACCTAGTAAAGGTTTTAAAATAGTCAAATGCTATATATTATATTGAGATATCATTTATAATGGTAAAATAAAATATCCTGAAAGGTTGATGGAATATGAAACAATCCAGTTCTATAAGGCTTACTTCTTTATCATCCAAAGGTGGTTGTGGATGTAAAATTGGACCAGCTGATTTGGAAGAGGTTATTCGTAAACTTCCTGTCGCTTCCACGGATCCAAATTTGCTAGTTGGACTAGATACAAGTGATGATGCAGGTGTCTATCGCCTAACAGACGATCTGGCCATTGTTCAGACTCTCGACTTTTTTACACCTATTGTTGATGACCCTTATTCTTTTGGTCAGGTTGCTGCCGCTAATGCGATTAGTGACATTTATGCGATGGGTGGTAAGCCGATTACTGCGTTAAATATTGTTGCTTTCCCTATTTCCACATTGGACAAGGAAATTCTTACAGACATTTTACGTGGTGCTGCAGATAAGCTTAAGGAAGCGGGCGCTACTTTAGTTGGCGGTCATTCCATTGATGATAAAGAGCCGAAATTTGGTCTAGCTGTAACTGGTGTTGTCCATCCTAGTAAGGTTAGGACTAATGCTGGGGCAAAAGCTGGGGACAAGCTAATCTTAACAAAGCCGATTGGCGTCGGAATTTTGACATCATCATTGAAAAAAGGGCTTTTGAGTGAAGAGGAAATTTCCAATGTCACAAAAGTGATGACAACATTGAATAAAACGGCTGCGGAAACAATGTCGAGTTATGAAGTACATGCGTGTACAGATGTAACAGGATTTGGTTTACTTGGGCATGCTTCAGAAATGGCAAAAGGCAGTAATGTTGGATTGCGTATTCAAAAGGAGAATGTACCAATTCTTAACCGAGTTCGAGAACTAGCCGAGCAAGGGGTTATTCCAGGCGGGACAAAAAATAACTTTGCCCATCTAGAGGGGGATGTTACTTTTCCGAATGGTATGGATCAAATTGATCAATGGATACTATGTGATGCCGTGACTTCTGGAGGGCTTTTGATTAGTATAGCTAGTGAGGAAGCCGAAAATCTTTTGAAAGATCTAAAAATGAATGGTGTAGATGCTCATTTGATCGGTGAAGTAACAGCTGAAGAATCGGGCCATGTAGTAGTTGAATAAAGTTTTTGGATAATGCTAAATTCAAAATAATGAGGTGAATTGTCCTACATATCGCAATGGTTCACGATTATCATAGGGCGATTATGGGAATTCTAAGCTTAAGTGCTCAATAGTTAATATCCCACATTAAAGGACCAAAAGTATGAGAAAAATTATCGATATTTATACAACGGACATCAAGAAAATTGTGACCAACTGGGCAGCGATGGTTATTATCGGTGGATTAGCCGTACTTCCTTCCCTTTATGCTTGGTTTAATATTTATGCCATGTGGGATCCGTATTCTCGTACAGGTGACTTACCTGTAGGAATTGTCAATGAAGATCAAGGAGCCGTTATTAGGGATAAAGAAATTGATGTTGGAAAAGAGTTAGTTGAATCTCTGAAGGATAATAAAAGTATGGACTGGCATTTTACCGATCGGACTGATGCAATGGATAAAGTCGAGTTTGGTGATTATTATGCGGTCGTCATTATTCCTGAAGATTTTTCCGAGCAACTGGCCACCGTTGTTTCAGATCATCCGACGAAGGCTCAAATCGAATATTATGTAAATGAAAAGCTGAATTCTGTCTCCCCAAAAATTACTGAAAAAGGTGCAACAACGATTGTTGACCAAATTAGCAGTAAATTTATTTCAACTGTGAATGGGGTTATTTTTGATCTTTTTAATGAACTTGGTATTGAGCTGGAGCAAAATTTACCAGATATTGAGAAGTTTGAAAACTATGTGTTTATGCTTGAAAAGGATTTGCCTGAAATCAATAGAATGCTAAATGAAACGATGAATGATGCAGATTCAGCTGAAAACGTCCTTAATAAAGCGAATGGAATGCTGCCTAAAGCGAAGCAATACACGAATGATGGGCTCTCCACGATCAATAAAACAACTGATTATTTGGATACAGCAGAGAGTAGACTGAAGGAAATGGCCCCACAAATTGAAAAAGATTTGCAAAGGGCACAAACTGTTACGAAAAATATAAGTGATTTTTTAAATGAGGTTCAAAATACAAATATTGATTTAAGTCAGGATAATACTGTTCAGAAAGATCTTGAAGGACAAATTAATTCTGCTATCCAAAATTTGGATACAATTGAAAAGTCATTAAAGCAATTGCAGGAGATTAATGCTGAACGACCTGATCAAGAAAACCAAGGTGTTACTAATGATCAAATAGATCTTGCTATCCAACAAACAGCAGAGCTAAAAGCAGCTTTGCAACAAATGCAAGGAGATGCGGATCAATTAAATAAATTTTTACAAAATCATAATAAAGACTTCGACAAAATCCTAGATCGTCTTCATAATACAGCTGAGGACACATCGGTTAAGTTGGATGACTTTGTAAAGGAATATAAGGATAATATTGAACCTACTGTTTTGAATGAAGTAGCAAAGGCGAAAAAGACTTTGTCAGGAGCGAAAGGAATACTAGTTGAGATCCAATCTACTTTGCCTGAGGTGGAAAGACTCATAAGTAATACCCAGAAAAACCTTCAGGAAGGTAAAGGTAAACTGGATTATGCTTCTGGTCAATTTCCGTATGTAAATACGAAAGTAAGAGAACTTGCCGATAAAATCCGTAAGGTTCAAGGTGAAGCTGATTTAAATGAAATCATTCAATTGTTACAAAACGATCCTTCAGCTGAACGCAGTTTTTTTGAAGAGCCTGTACAATTAAATGAAAATAAACTATTCCCAATAAAAAACTATGGTACAGGTATGACTCCCTTTTACACTGTACTAGCAATTTGGGTTGGTGCACTTTTATTAATTTCCCTGTTGGCTGTTGATGTTCACAATGATGGTCTTTATACAGGACGGCAAATTTATTTTGGACGGTTTATGACATTTTTGACGATCGGATTTGTTCAGACGCTGATTGTGACATCAGGGGATCTCTTTTTATTAAATGTAGAAGCGGAACATCCGATTTGGTTGATCATCTTTGCGCTTCTGATTAGCTTCGTTTTCATTCTGATTGTTTATTCCCTTGTTTCAGTATTTGGGAATGTCGGAAAAGCTCTGGCGATTATTATGTTAGTTTTACAAATTTCCGGATCAGGTGGAACTTATCCCGTTGTCTTGTTACCTAAGTTCTTCCAAATTATTAGTCCGTTTCTCCCTTTTACCTATGGTGTAGATTTGATGCGGGAAGCAGTTGGTGGCATTGTTTTAGAAAGAACTTTACGAGATGTTGCTATCCTATGCTTGTTTGGAATAATTGCATTAATATTTGGTGCATTTTTAAAAGAACCAATCAACAAAATGACAAAGAAATTTTTAGAGAAGTCGAAAGAATCGGGGCTTGTTCATTAATATTGTAGAGGTGGAATAACATGTTTAGCGATATTACGATAGATAAATTACTCGATTTGAAAAGTAAAAATGCGATGACGCTAATTGATGTAAGATCGCCATCCGAATATCGAAATTCCACCATTCCTGGAAGTATGAATATTCCTTTGTTTAATGACGAGGAAAGGGCAGAAATTGGAACAATTTATAAACAGATTAGCCCAGAAGCTGCAGAAGATCGGGGACTTGAAATAGTTTCAGCAAAATTGCCAGGGTTTGTTCGGGAGTTTAAAAAAGTGGAAGGGGAAAAAACGGTTTTCTGCTGGCGAGGGGGAATGCGCAGCAAAACATCTGCCACTCTTTTAGATTTAGCTAGAATTCATGTTCACCGTCTGGAGGGTGGGATAAGATCCTATCGCAAATGGGTAGTGGATACGTTAGAGCATCTTGACTTTCATCCTGAAACCTTCATATTGAGTGGATATACAGGAACAGGTAAAACGATTGTTCTAAGGGAATTGCAGGAACAAGGCTATCCTGTTTTGGATTTAGAAAAGATGGCGAATCATCGCGGCTCCATTTTTGGACAAATCGGGCTCGCGCCGAACAATCAAAAGACGTTCGAAGCGCTACTTGTTGAGCGCATTGGACAGATCACAGATTCTAAACTTGTTTTATTTGAGGCGGAAAGCAAAAGAATTGGTAAAGTCGTTCTGCCGCCATTTTTTGACGAGTGGAAGGCTAAAGGGACTCATATCATCATTGATATGCCTATTGAAGAGAGGGTCCGTAACATTTTAGCGGATTATGACCCGTGGGCTCATAAAGAGGAATCTTTGGAAGCCTTTCGTCGAATTAAAGCTAGGATCCATACGCCAGTTGCCAAGGAAATTGAACAGGCACTGGTCGAGGAGAATTTCCCGCTAGCTGTCCGACTTTTACTCGAATACTATTACGATTCTCGTTATCAACACGCCGCCGACCAATACGCGGAAAATAAGAAAGTTCAATTAACAGTGGCAAATGCGGAAGAAGCCGTCTATGCCATTAAAGAAATCGTCAGCAAAAAGCGGATTGCCTACCAAGGGTAATCCGCTTTTATATGTAGATTTGAGTGGAAATGCTGTATTAATTGCATATAGCGCGGTTTAAACCCGTACGGAGAGAATTAAACCCGGTCGTGAAGAATTAATCCCGTTCACGGTGAATTTTATGCCCTCCCGATTATTTCCTTTTAAGCATGCTTTAGGAACTCAAGCAAAGTGGACACGAACTCCCGCATCTTGCCACAATTGCACATCTAATTCTCGTGCTTCTTCTCCAGTAACTAAATCATGAATTTGTTTTGTTCCCGCAACTGTATGTAACGAGACACTGCCTATTTTTGTATGGTCCGCAACAACGATGACTTGTTTGGCAGAACGGATCATTCCGCGCTTGGCCGGAACAAGTGATTCATCGAAATGTGTTAATCCTTTCTGATGATGCAATGCTGGTGTTCCAATGAAAGCTTTATGAACATGAAGTGTATTAAGAACCTCATCAGTGATCATTCCATTTAGCATATAGCTGTCAGGAAACAAGATTCCACCTGTCACGATGACTTTGATTGAATGGGCAGAACGCAGTAAGGCAGCAATATTAATATCATTCGTAATCACAGTTAAATTTTGTTTATTTAAGATCGACTGTGCAATATGTAACGTCGTTGTCCCCGAATCTAAAATGATATTTTCCCCATCTTTAATGAGATTGGCTGCTAATTCCCCAATGCGTTTCTTTTCCTCTAGCTGCACTGTTTCACGTTCATTAAAAGATGGCTCGGAATGAACTTCATCTTGCATTACGACTCCGCCGTGCGTACGTCTTAACTGACCTTCCTTAACAAGGATAATTAAATCTCGTCGAATCGTTGCTTCATGTACTTGGAAAAAATCAGCAAGTGCCGCAACAGTAGCTACATTTTTATCTTTAACATATTGAAGGATCTTTTGTTGTCTTTCTAATGGCAGCATCTTATCACTCCGTTTTTAAAAATCTCTTATATATCTATCATATTAAATTATCTATAAACATAAAAGAGGTAAAGTAAGCATAACTTAACTATTCGGTGCTCAATTATGCTCATTTTTGCTTAAGTGTATTGACTGAATTTTATAAATGTACTTATAATAGACAAAAGTAAACAAAAATAAATGGATATTGGAGAATAGTAAATGGAAAAGAACACAAACACGATGATTCAATCGAAGGCATTTAGGTTAGTAAAACCAGGGGAATTTGTGGAATCGGTGATTCAACATGAATTGAAAAGTGGAGAAGTTGTCGTAATGACCACTTTAGCTAGCATTTGTCATGCAGATCTTCGCTATTATACAGGTCAGCGGAGAAAAGAAGCATTAAAGGAAAAATTACCAATGGCCTTGTTTCATGAGGGAATAGGTAAAATAACAAGATCAAATGATAAATCCATTTCTGTAGGTCAAAATGTAGTGATTGTTCCTACTATTCCTGGTAGATTACGATTTTTGCAATCTACTACGAATAGAGTTGTAGATGATAATTATTCAAAGGATGGGGCATTTCTAGGCAGCGGATACGATGGAATAGCACAAAGCCAGCTTATAATGCCTGCAGAAAATGTTATCCCAATTCCGGAAGATGTTCCCGATAGAATTGCATTACTAGCTGAACTGAACTCTGTTTCTTTACATGCATTGGAATATGTAAGCGGTTCCCTTGATCAAGGGAAAGTCGCTGTTTTTGGGGATGGTCCAGTTGGATTTTTGACAGCAGCGATATTATCGCACATGTACAAAATTCCAAAGAATCAACTTTTAGTGTTTGGAGCTATTCCGGATAAATTAACCCAGTTTGATTTTGCCACTACCTATTTAGTTCATGATTTTAATTTTAAAGATTACGAAGGTGTTGTCACAGTTGTGGAGTGTACGGGAGGGCGTTTTAGCGAAAGTGCGATCAATCAGGCGATTGAATTAATTGAACCGCAGGGGAAAATTGTTTTAATGGGTGTGAGCGAGGATAGAGTGCCGATCAATACACGAGATATTCTAGAAAAGGGGATTACATTATTTGGGAGCTCCCGCAGCACGGCAAAGGACTTCGCAATGCTTATGGACGCTTTTCGTAATAAAGATTATCAATTGTCCTTGAAAAAGTTGCTTCCAGAACATGATGATGTCGTTCGAAATGTAGAAGATTTAAAAAATGTGATGGATAAAACGGCGGAACATAAAGGCTGGAAAAAAACGGTTATCGCGTTTGAATGGTAGGTATTGAATTGTGGCTTACTGTGACATAGAAGTAAGGATAAAAACGTATACCTCTTGGCTGGAGAAAAGTGCATGCATGAAAGTATAGACCCGCGGGAATTAAGAGAAAATATTGGGAAGAACTTTTATCCCACATAAACAGATAGTAATATCTCCACCTTAAGATGTTAGGAAAATAGTGGGGCTAAATTGCACCAGTAATTATACATTCTGTCTACCTGATAAAAGCCTCGCTAAGTAAGGTTTTATTTTTTAAGACGATGGGAGAGTGGGAAGGTTGAAGAATAAAAAGAAGCTCAAGGTCTTAACGTTTAGCTTAGTCTTGATTATGTTTTTTTCAAACTTGATCGTTATGAGGCCACCGCAATTAGTAAGTGCTGAAGGTAATCGGCTTGTCAATGACCAGCTTCCACAACTGTATATAACTGAAATTGTTGCAAAGACAGAATCGGAGGGAGATGACTTCTTTGAATATATTGAAGTCTACAACAATACTAATAAATCTATTCATTTGAAGGATTATCAAATTTACTACCGCTATCCTACTGGTCCTGAAGATGATTTAGTCTGGAGTCCTAGCAAGGGAAATGAAGCTCAGATATTGCCGGGAAAGACGATGGTTTTATGGTTGCAAAATTCCTATAATGGTGATAAAACAATCGCTGAATTTAATGCTTATTATGGGACGAGCCTTGTTGAAAATAAAGATATTGTTCGGATGGAAGGTTCTTTAATTAGCAGTAGAATGCGCGATATCGTCATAGCGACCAATACGGGCCATGAAATCGCTGTTGCTTCTTATAATAATGGCACACATGATGTGCAAAAGGACAAAGGGATATTATATCAATACCCACAGGCTGGTTCTAATCAATTAAGTAAAATTAGTGCAGGGGAAAAACAAGCTACTCCCGGTTCAGTTGATTCTAATCAAATTCCAGATAAACCTATTGCTATTGATGATTCAGCCAAGCTGGTTATTAATAATTTAACAAAGCCTGAATCTCCATCCTTAGGGGAGATCGAATTTATAGTTGACGCCAAGAGTAACAACTTAGTAAAAACAGTTACATTGTACTATAAAGCAAATAAAAAAAGTGAATATACAAAAGTTAACTTGAAAATGCATGACAGTGATTCCCTCTACCATCATAAAATTCACAATATCCTTGACCTAATTGGGAGTGAGTTTATTGAATATTATTTTACAGCTTCCGATGGTTATCAAGAAAAAACTAGTGAAAAATATCAAATTCTTCTTGGAGCTGAGGGGGTTTATTTAAATGTAAAAGATAATGATATATTATCCGGCGAGGCTACTATTATCGCTACTTCTGGCGATGGTGATCCGAGAAAGCTTCAGTTGTCTATTGATGATAAAGTTATTGAAAATACTGAACGTGCTTTCGCATATCCTGCCTATTTTATTTTTGAAGGGCACGGTATGAATAAAGGGGCATTAGATGCCGTAACGTATAACAATGAAATATTGCAAGTCATTGATTATGGTGTTAATAATTTCGAAACGATAACAGTATCTGTTAGCCCGGAGTTAATTCGGCCTGGTGAGAATAAATTCGGTATTCATGCTGGCTCTGATGAAGAGACATATTTTGAAGATAAACCAACAAAAAAAGGGACGGATGATTTTGATGTAAGGAATGTCCGTCTAGTGCTCTCTGACGGTACTGTTATCATGGATGAAAATTTTAGCGATCCAATAGAGGTCTTGCCGATCGGAGACAGTGATGCAAACAAACCGCGTTATCGTTATTTTACATTTAAGATTCCTGAGGAAAAGTCAACATCCAAGGCCTATAAATGGAATACATCTGGAGTGGATGATGGAGAGCATTTTGTTAAAGCCTTTTCCTCTGATGGGAGAGAGGCTACAGCTAAAGTTTTAGTGGATAATAGCGGTCCTAGTATTGAAACGACATTAGAGGCAGGTAGACAGTATAAGGGCGAATTTATCATTGACGCTAAAATAGATGATCCCGTCGCTGGATTGAAGTCTTCCACCATCCATCTTGATGGCAAAGCGATCAAAGTTCCGTATAAAACTTCATCCATTGACCTTTCAGCAGGAGAGCATGATCTTTTAGTTAGCGCAGTTGATAAAGCAGGTAACAAGAGTGAAGAATACATTAATTTTTCGGTTGTTGAAGAGCGGCCTTATAAGCCGAAAGTAAAGACTCCAGTGGATGGAGCAGTAGGTATTCAGACAAATCCGACATTGAGCGTTCATGTGTCTGACCCAACGAATGATGATCTAAAAGTATCATTCTACCAGGGGCAAAAATATCATTTGGATAGCCGGGCCAATATCCAAGCCTATAAACATGCAACGAATTTGGAACCCCCTCATGAAATGATCCCAGAAGGAGAGCAGGAGTTAACTGAGGAAGAATATGCTAAATTGTCATCTTCTGAAGAGCAGTATGTTACTGTGGACTCGACAACTCAATTTCCTTATATTCGTTTCGAAGTTCAAATTGATGGTGAAGTATCCGATAAAGATATAGTTGAATTTACTTGGGGAGGTAAGTCTTTGGCCAATCGCAGGGTGACGATGTATGCATGGAACCATACGGAGAGAAAATGGTTGCCATTAGATGCCTTTGTAACGAAAACAGAAGATGATTTCCTTTTAAAGGGTAATGTTGTAGCTGAAGACTTCGTGAGGGACCATATAGTTAATGTAATGGTACAAGATCAAATTTCACCACCAGAAGATTATGATTATACGTTTATTTGGATGACAGATACTCAATATTATTCACAAACTTTTTCTCATATATATGAGTCACAAGTAGATTGGGTTATTGAAAATGAAGATGCTATGAATATTCAATATGTTTTCCACACTGGTGACATTGTCGAGCATTATCATCAAGAGTATGAGTGGAATATTGCCGATAGATTAATGGGGAAACTGGATAAAGCTAACATTCCGTACGGGGTTCTGGCTGGGAATCACGATGTAGGGCCAGGAAATGATTACACAGAATTCTCGAAGTATTTTGGGGAAAATCGATTTAGTGATCGAGCTTACTATGGAGAGTCTTATAAGGATAATCGTGGTCATTATGATCTTATCTCAGCCAATGGTAATGATTATATTATGGTATACATGGGCTGGGGAATTGAAGACGAAGAAATTGCGTGGATGAATGAAATATTGGCTGCCTATCCGGATCGACAGGCTATTTTAAGTTTCCATAGATATCTCCAGCCGAGCGGGGAACGTGCTCCTGAAGGAGATCGATTATTTGAAGAAGTTGTTGTTCCCAATTCTAATGTTGTGATGGTCCTAAGTGGGCATTACCATGGAAGTGCGTTATTAGTAGATGAGATAGATGACGATGGTGATGGGACAATAAATCGTAAAGTATATCAAATGCTCTCCGATTATCAGTCCGGTCCTGAGGGAGGGGAAGGATATTTCAGGATTCTTCATGTAGACACAAGCAGCAACACTATATTCGTGAACACATATTCACCTTATAAAGATGATTATCATTTCTTTGATCCAGAAGAATATCCTGGTATGGATGAATTTACGATTTCATTGAATTTAGAACCGCAAGTTAAACGAGTAGCAACGAAATATTTTGAGGCGAACGTTTTTTCGAATAAAAAAATTGGTACAGTTGAGAAGGTAGTAAGTGGTAAGGATGCCGAGTTCGAATGGAAGGGTCTTAAAAATGATCAAATTTATTACTGGTATGCAGTGGCAGAAGACAATTATGGCGGTCGCTCTGTTTCAGATATATGGAGCTTTACAACTGGGGAAGAAGTCCCTGTCCAATTAGCTGATATTCGTGGGATGGTTTTAGACTATATCGATTCTGAAGACATACAGGGACCACTTGTTCATCCATTACAAAATAAATTGAAGCAAGCTATGCACCATTATGAGAAAGGATCTGTTCCTCAGGCGGAAAAGTTCATGAAGGACTTTTTAAAACAGATAAATCAGAAACAAAGTGAGAACTATATTACACCTGAGGCAAAGCAAGCATTAGAACAAAAGGTGAATGAATTATTAGAACAGTGGTCGACCTTAGACTAGTTTTGATAATGGGACCCGTAAAGAGTGCCTTTACGGGTCCCATTGCATATACATGTACATCAGGAATAAGCTGGCAATTGTATTTTTTTATTGAAATTATGCCAAAAAAGTATTATTATTTTTTATGTGCTAAAAAACCTGCTGGTGTAGCACAGTTGGTAGTGCACTTCACTCGTAATGAAGGGGTCGGAGGTTCAAGTCCTCTCACCAGCACCATCAATGTTTGGAGAAGTACCCAAGTCCGGTTGAAGGGGACGCACTCGAAATGCGTTAGGACGGGCAACTGTCGCGTGGGTTCGAATCCCACCTTCTCCGTAAGGTGCCTGGCACCACCCGAATTTTGTCGAACGTCCTTAATGGGCGTTTTTCTTATGGCCTCTTAAAGAATGAAATCAAATCCGCAACAGGTCATCGTTCAATTTCTTCGCTTCATTCTTAAAATAAAAATAGAAACCAGTCCAGACCGCAGCATATATTACAATAAATAATCCGATGAAAAATAGGATGCTTCCGATTTTAAAAGGAATCCAGCCAATTCCAATCGATAGGATGATATATATAATAGCTACTGTCGTGAAATGAAGCGCCGTCTGAATGGGGAGGCGAATGGATTTGAGTTCAAAAAAGAGTGGGGTGACAGAAAAGAACCACCCACATAGCATAAAGGCGAGTGAGTTTTTTAAAAAAATACTGCCATCCAGCATGATAGTTCCTTTTATATAAATCATATTCGTTATAATAACTGCAAGAAAGGCACCGAAGAAAATTCCAATGATACTTTGGAATAGAAACTTCTTCATTAATCTTTCCTCCTATTCATTTTTAGTGCTTCTCTTATTTTTCCGACATAATGTCGTGTTACATAATCCTTAGCACCTGATTTAAAATAAACACATAGTGTTCCATTGAAAGATGGTTCAAAATGGCTTAACTCATATAAATTGGCAATAACAGACTTTGAAAGCCGGACAAATCGATTAGAAGGAAGGATTTTTTCAAGTTCATACAATTTTTCTTTTAATTTATATGAACCGTTTGCAGTAATCGCAATGACGCTATCTTCTTCAGTACGAAAGTAGTGGATATCTTCCGGCTTTAAAATATGTTGCATTTCTCCGTCTTTTCCTACGATGAATTCCTTTTCCCTGTTTTTAACAAAATCAAGAATCTCTTGAACGGAATCATCTAGCTCTTGGCATTGGATGATGATTTTTGTTTGTTCGTACTCTTGATCAATCTCAAGTGACACTTTCATTTCATATTCGTCCTCCTTATCCCCTCCTATTTTACACTTTTTCTTTTGGAGAACTGAAGGACTAATAAGGAAATAATGAAAATGAATAGAATATAGGAAATAGAAATCCAAGTATTCTTGCTAAACACAAATTGCTGATTCCAAATATCAATAAACAAATGGTTCATATGATAAAGCGGGTTCAATTGGGCTACGGCTTGAATAAACTTAGGCATCATACTAACGGGCAGGGAGAAATCTCCGGTAAACATCACAACTTGAAAAATGATAATCGAGAATACTAAGGCGCTTTTCATTTCCTGAAATAAAGAGTAAATGGCAGAAGAAATCACTAACAAAACGGTATTAAGAATGATGAAAAATCCATATGAAGTTAAAAATGTTAGTAAGTGAAAGGATAATCCGTAGACAACGATCCCTATCACTTGGATAAAAAGAAATCCAAGACTTGTAATTATAATCGATTTTAAAATACTTGATATTAGTAAAATGCGCTTAGGCACAGGTGAAATGCTAATCCGTTTTTCTACACCATTCGTGCGATTGACAACTTGATCAAAACCAAAGGCGAAAAAGACGACGGAAAAGGTAATTAAGAGAATGAAAGATGGTGTATACATCTCAGCATAATTTAAGCTTCCTGCATACGTATTGTCTCCGAATAATTGCCCCATAAAAATGTAAGTGACAGGCGGTATAATAATGGAAAAGACCATATAGAACAATTCCCTTGAAAACATTACAAGATCATATTTTAATTGAGTAGCTAACATGTGAATTCCTCCTATATTGATACGTTTTTTAAATAAAACTCATTAATTGATTGAAACCCAGTAGATGACAAAATCTGATCAGGTGTGTCGAAAACTTCATTTCTTCCTTCGTTAAGCAGCATAACTTTATCACAATACATTTCGATTTCATCCATGTAATGAGTTGTTAAGATAACCGTTCCACCTGTTTTTTGATTGTATTCTGTAATATAGGCCCATAACATGTTTCTCATATGCGGATCAAGCCCAGTCGTTGGTTCATCTAATACAATAAGTTTTGGTTTAGAGATAAAGGCAATCGCGAGGCTAACCTTTTGCTTCCAGCCACCGGATAATTTCTCGAAATATGTTTTTCTATGTGGCTCTAGTTTAAAATCAGCCATGACTTTTTTTATATCCATATCGGATTGGTAATAGGCTTTAAATAATTTTAGTAGTTCTTCTACTTTCAAATTTTTATAGAATTGTGTCGGTTGCAGGACGGCAGAGATATCCGATCTTATTTCTTCTAATTGACGGTCAGAAATATTTTGTAAGTCTTGATTGAAAAGGGAAACCTTCCCATGATCAAATCCCTTAATGGTCATAATAATTTCGAGAAGTGTGGATTTTCCAGCACCGTTTTTTCCGATGATCCCAATAATTTCTCCCGGCTTAGCTTGAAAATGGATCCCTTTTAAAACAGGGTGTTTTCCATATGATTTATGTAAATCTTTAATATCGATGATGTTCATTGCTTACCCTCCATTCAGTTTGCTGCTGTGACTACATCGTATAATCTCTTTGACAAACTGTCCTTGCAATTTAGGTGAGACGTCACAATTGCCCGATCACATGCAAAAAAGCACCAGTAAAATACACGGTGCCTGGCACCACCCGAATTTTGTCGAAAAAAACTTATTTCAACTATTGACTCTGACGTAACGTAATACTTTATG
Organism: Bacillus niameyensis; assembly: GCF_001375535.1. Taxonomy (GTDB): domain Bacteria; phylum Bacillota; class Bacilli; order Bacillales; family Bacillaceae_C; genus Lederbergia; species Lederbergia niameyensis. Next base: position 2,639,799 of record NZ_LN831197.1, on the reverse strand, counting down.
ATTCTTATAGAAGGGAGGCAGAGCAAAGATGAAAGTGAAAGAAGTCGCCGATTTAGTTGGGATTAGCGTTCGCACCTTGCATCATTATGATGAAATTGGACTACTGATCCCAGAAGAGACGACAGAGGTAGGATACCGGATCTATTCCGATGAAAATCTTGCGACGCTTCAGCAAATTTTGTTTTTCAGAGAGCTCGGTTTTCCTCTGAAGAAAATTAAAGAAATTATTCACAGTCCTTCATTTGATCAAAAGGAAGCACTTGAACTGCATCGGAAAATGTTGCTTGAGAAACGAAATCGCTTAGATCAGATGATTGAAACGGTGGAAAAAACAATCCAACATACGAAGGGAGAAATTTTAATGTCCAATAAAGAGAAATTCGCAGGCTTTGATTTTAGCCAAAATCCATATGAGCAGGAAGCACGTGACAGATGGGGGGATGAAGCTGTTGATCAATCTAATGCAAGGATCGATGCTATGTCAAAAGAGGAAAAACGAAATTTTGAGGATAACTTCAATGCTATCTATAGAAAACTTGCTGAAATCCGCCACTTACCGCCTGATTCAGAGGAAGCTCAAGCTGGAATTAAGGTATGGTTTGACTTTTTAAACAAAATGGGTGATTACTCACTAGAAGCCTTCAAGGGACTAGGTCAGTTATATGTCGATGATGAACGTTTCACTAAAAATATCGACCAATTCGGAGAAGGTTTAGCCCAGTTCATGTGTTCAGCAATGGCCACTTTTGCGGATAAAAATGAAAAATAATAATGAATTAAAATCCAGTCTTTTATAAGAACTGGATTTTTTTATTCTTTTATGGAAATTACTGTAGCGGTAATGCATTATTTAGCGTCTATATAAGTAGATTACAGGAAAAGACGAATTTAACGTGAGTGAAGACAAGTAGAGTAAGGCTTACAATCCATGTATTCATAATCTATAGCTTCTCCTCCAGATCAAAAAAGGAAGTGATCAAAAGCTATGAAGAAGATATTATTTTTCCCCTTATTAAGAATGCCATCAGGCCATCATCAAGTGGCAGATTCGCTAGCAAGTTATTTACAAACAAGGAATCCAGAGATCATTTGTAAAAAAATTGATGTACTTAGTTCATGGAACCCGGTTGTCGAAAGTGTAGTGACAAAAACATATCTCGAGTGGATCTATCATTTTCCAAAGTCGTATGCATGGGTATACAAACAAATGGCACACACTTCAAGGGGGTATCGTAACTATAGATATTATGAAATTTTATTTTTAAAAAAGATGAAGGAAATCATTGAGGAGGAGAAGCCTTCGCTTATTATTTGTACACATGGTTTCCCTTCCTATTTGCTTAGCCGATTGAAATTACTTAATCAATGCCAAATCCCTGTTATCAATGTTTATACTGACTTTTTTGTAAATGATGTTTGGGGGAAGGAGGGAATTGATTTCCACTTTGCACCATGTCATTCAGTCAAAGAGGAGTTGTTAAATAACGGTGTTTCTGAAAAAAACATTTTTATAACAGGGATCCCGACATCAGAAAAATTTAACGAATTGTTACCGCCGATTGAGAAGGGTGCGAAATTCACAGTATTAGTATCTGGAGGAAGTGTCGGACTTGGAAATATTCTGAAACCTTTTCGCGATCAAAGAAGTAAGAGTAAGGTAGAGTATTTTATTCTGTGTGGAAAAAATAAAAAATTGTATCAACAAATTGCAAAGCTGCATTGCGAAAATATTCATCCACTTCCCTATATTTCTTCTAAGGAACAAATGAACGAACTGTATAACAAAGCTGATGCGATTATTACAAAGCCTGGCGGTGTGACGATTAGTGAGGCATTAAAAAAGCGATTACCGATTTTCATCCATTCCGCGCTCCCAGGCCAAGAAGAAATCAATTTGCAACTGTTAAAAGAGCTGAAACTCGTCTTAGAATTAGATCTTAAGCAGCCATTGGAAGAGCAAATTGAAAATTTCTTTAATAATCAAATGTTATATCAGAATTTCAAAAATTCGTTACAGACTTACTTAAATGAGACTAAAGCTGGAAAGCCTGATGACATATCCGATTTAATTCATTGTTTAATGGAGGATACGGTACAGGTCTTGGATGAATAGGTTAGAAAGAAGGAATGGATGGAATGGTTCAGCAATTTTTGCAATGGCTTAGTGCGATGGGGCTTCCTGGTTTATTTTTGACTATGTTTTTAGAGGGATCCTCTTTACCGTTTCCTGGAGTAGTTTTTGTATTTTCATATGGATATTTATTGTCCCCAGGTTATGTGAATACAAGCTTTATAGCGGCAGGAATGGGTGTCTCTTATACACTTGCAAGTCTAATACCTTATTTTTTAGGAAGGAAGGTTGAAAGGCTTATCCCGAAAAAAATGGAAAAAGGGCTACAGAAAGGCATTTCATTATTTAAAACTTATGGGATATGGAGTATTGCTTTTTCTCGCCCATTTGGTGTTGGTAATTATATTTCTTACGTAGCGGGCATGAGCAAGGTGAACTTATTTAAATATAGTATTTTAACCTTTATAGGGATATATCCATGGTCATATGTGATGATTCTTTTAGGTGATTATTTTAAAGGAAATTACGAAGCATTTAAAGAATACTTTCAAGCATACAGTATCTACGGTTATGGTCTTTTATCGATAGGTTTGGTCATTTTTATTCTTATTTATTATCGGAAGTTCAAAAAAAGAAACTTACTCTCAGAAATAGAAGAAGGAGGTAAAGGGAAGTGAATAGAACGGGAGTGTCACTTGGTGGTGGCTCTCTTAGGGGAGTTGCTCATATAGGGGTATTAAAGGAACTAATGGATAATGGAATTGAAATAACTCATTTAGCGGGAACAAGTGCAGGAGCTGTCGTTGGAGGGCTCTTTGCATGTGGAATGGACCCGGAAATTATGCATCGTGTTGTTCAGGATTTGCCAGTACGACGGCATATTGATATCGGTTTTAATCGAAAAGGTTTGATCAAAGGCGATCGTATTTACCAATCGCTGCTAAAATGGACAGATGGAAAATATTTTTCAGATTTGTCGATTCCTTTTGCAGTCATATGTGTTGATCTTATTTCAGGGGAAATGGTTGTTATTGATTCTGGGGAAGTAGCTTTGGCCATTAGGGCAAGTATTGCGATTCCTGGTGTATTCTCTCCAGTAGAAATGGGCAAAAGACTGTTGGTAGATGGATATATATTGAATAATAATCCTGCTGATATAGTAAGGGAAATGGGAGCGGAACATGTAACATCTGTCCGGGTGAAGGGATCGATCATCCATCAACCTTCCAATCTATTTTCTGTTTTGAATAGATATATAGATATAGCAAGTCAAAAAAATACGGATCGCTGCTTGCGGGAGAATGCGGATATATTAATTGATATTGATTTGGAAGATATAGGCCGGTTTGAAACGAAATCTTTATTAAAGGTTATTGAATTGGGGCAACTAGAGGCAAAAAAAGTATTGACACAGCATGTTCATGAGGAGCAGAATAAGGTTGTTTATTTAGACCAGTGGCTCCAAAAAGTTCGATGACGAGGGAAAAACTAGGCCAGTTCTTAGATAAATAAAAAAGAACTGGATTTTTTTCCATTTGAGCTAGGAAAATACCTTTTTGGACATAAAGGAATACGGTGTATAAATATAGAACATAGCATTTTAGTTTGTCTAATAAAAAAATGAATAAGGGGATCGAAAATATGAATGATCAAATCACAATTCGCACATTGAATAAGGATGATTTTAATAGTATTGCACAGGCGTTTACAGACCAGGGATGGAATAAACCTGCATCACAATATGAACGATATTATCAGGAACAGCAAGCTGGGGAGAGATTAGTTCTAGTTGCCGAATGTCAACAAAAGTTTGCCGGCTATTTGACAATAATGTGGAAATCACATTATTCGCCATTCCAAGAAGGTAATATCCCCGAAATTGTCGATTTAAATGTACTAGAAAAATTCCAGAAAAAAGGTATTGCCACAATGCTAATGGATGAAGCGGAAAAAATTGTAGGTGAAAAAGGCGCGATCATTGGTATCGGCTTTGGACTTACAAAAGATTATGGAGCTGCTCAGCGCCTATACATAAATAGAGGTTATGTTCCGGACGGCTTAGGAATCTCACAAAGGGGTCAGTTTTTAACATATGGGGATCAATTAACAGTAGATGATGATTTAGCCCTTTATTTAACAAAATCCCTTCATGAAAATTAATTGATGGAGTAGAATATGTCTATTTTCTTAGGTTGAAAGTCATCTTTAACCATACCCTATTCCTTTTTTGCAACATTCTTCCTATTTCTAATTATTCCTCGCTAATATAGCATAGAGACAAACTAGGTATATATTGTTAATTTCGGGGTTCGCAATAAGGATGTGAAGGAATGAATGAAAAGGTAGGCAAGTTTCGCCATTATACGAGGACAGCGCTCGATCGTGTTGAATTGGCATGGCAAAATTTTATTCGAAAATATCCAGCACTCGTCTCTCTTTATATGATTCTATCTTGGATATGCGTCATTGTTTTTCTTATTAGTCTATTCTTCTTTAAAGATTCTCGAAAAATGTCCGTTCAATTTTTATGGTCGTTTTATGTGATTTTACAATTGTGGTTTCTTTGCCGCAGTAAAACATTGACATGGAAACAGTACACACGTTTTTTTATGGCTGGTGCTTGGATTACTGTTCCATTAACAGCAATTGTCGTTCTTTTCCTAACTAAACTATTTGGTGGATCGACCTCTGATTTTTGGAGTATGTCGGTCTTAACACCGATTGTAGAAGAAGTAATAAAGCTTGTACCACTCGGTCTGTATTTATTTTTATCAAGGAGAGCTTCGAGCTTAAGTCTTGCTGACTTTGCGTTAATTGGGGTGGCATCTGGTGCAGGGTTTCAGTTAATGGAGGAGTTCGCAAGAAGAATTGCATCAGGAAATTCATATGGATTTACATTATTAGGCGGCAATGTTATTCAATGGGACTTATTTACACTTTTTCCAGGCTATATGGAAGAAAGCTTCTTACCAACACAGATGTCAGCGGGTCATGCTTTGTTAACAGCGATGATTACGTTATCGATCGGGATTGCGATCAGATTAAAGAGCAGGCTAAAAAGCTGGAGTTTTATTTTGCCTGGTTTCAGCCTTTTCATTGCCATATTAGATCATGCTATTTGGAATGGCAGCTATCAATTCCCTGATTGGATTAGAGCAGTTCACAAGCTGCTAGGTAGTGGCTACGAAACAAAAACTTGGTTTCTCATAATGTTGGGACTCTCTCTATTCGCAGATTATGGTTTGATCAATCGAGTAAAGGAAAAGTTACCAAGATTGCAACATGAAAAGGTCATTCAGCCATTTTCGGAAATGTGGCATTTATTCATTGCTTTAGGTACAGATAGAAAACGTTACGGTTATTTATTACATTTTTATCGAGAGAGAAGAGAACTAGCATTTACCTATATTTATGGCAATACCGAGGCGAAGGAACATCGGCTTCCAAAGCTAACCGCAAATATGGAAAAGTATTATCAAGTATTAGCCTTGCTTGCTGCTTCGGTTTTAATTGTTCTTGTTTATTTTGGCTGGGGAAATGTTGGATATGGGAATGAGGCTTGCTTTGCTTGTCTTTTTGATAGCCTGCAAAATTGGTGGGACCGCTTATCAGGATGGGAGAAAGGGGTAATCGTCGCAAGTGCATTTGCTTTAACTGTACCATTCTTAGGTGTTTGGTCAGCGTTTGGCGCCGTTTCAACTGGAGTAGGTTTTGCTGCAAGTGGGAAAGAGTTTGCGGATGTGTTACGTAATCCGAAAAAGTTAATGAGACCTGAATATGCGACTGCATCTCTAATCGATCTTTTACTAAGACGAATTCCTTTCGGTAAGGCATTTTCTAAAAAGGTAGGAAGTAAGTCTGGTGGTGGTTCGTCAGGAGGAGGAGGGCCTAATAAGCCTGGAAAGAACAATCATGACGGTAAAGAATTTTCGAAAATGACACCAGAAGAACAAGTAAAGATTGCTAAGCAATATTCTAAAAGAGCACCTATTGAAATTCCAGAATCCGCAAAAATTAAAGCACAATCAAAAACAGGATATGAACAGATTTCGTACAAATGGAATGATGGAACATACAAATACGAAGTTAGATGGCATACAAGAACACCAGGAGCACCTGAAAACCAAGGAAATACGTGGGTTGTTCAAAGAACGATTCCGGGAAGCGGTGGAAATAAACCACAAACGTTCTTCAAAATTGGAGAAGATGAATGGATTGAAGGATATAAATGGTACGATGCGATTGCGGCCAGGAAAGCAGGAACTCCGACACCAGAACAAATTAGCATTTTAGATAGAGGTCATTGGAAGGATTGATACGATTGATCAATAGGACTTACTATGAAGGATTTGAAGGAGAACCAGAACTTGTAATAGCCTTTGGAAATCAAAAACTAATTATGTGGATCGGGTACTTTGAAGCTATATTAGATGCACTATTAGAAAGTGACCTTCCAAAAGAAGGGATTATTAAAGAGTATTTTTATCATGAAGGTTGGTATGATGACTCACCATGGAAATTAGAGGATATTCCATTAGCTATCGAACAAATAAGTAGTTTTGATATAGATAAAGTGGATAAATTCGAGAATATAAAAAATATATTACCGGAATTAGTTCATGAGATTATTCGTTTTCTTGAAAATGCTAAAAATGAAGATGTTGTAATTGAGTATGATTGAAACATCCAAACCTGTTGAACCAGTTACGTTGGCAATTATGTTAACTGAACCCAGCACTCCTCTTAGCAATGCGACCAAAGTGGGGCATTTTTTATCAAGGAAATTATCTAAATTAACTTTGGATAAGGAAATACTAGGCTGCCGACAGATAATCGGCAGCCACTGTATATTTTTATACTATTGCCATATCCCGCTTTCACGCTTATCCTTAGCAGCAGACTCGAGTTCATTTATGAATTTGACATATCTTGCATCCGCTTGAAATTCCGAGAAATCGGATTTAATGCGTTCTAACGCCCCGCGACAAGCATTCTCGGAGGAATTATTTGTAACCCAGCGCTCACAATCATCCATAAACTTTACAGATGCCAGAGTGTACGAAGGATTTTGGTCAAACCGAACGGCATGGTAAACACTCTTTTCAATACTGCGCCACATACCATCCAGATCCCCTGCCTCCCTTTGAAATTTGGCGAGGTCATGATAACTCATAGAGCATAATGAATCAAAGTAATTCGGCGTATTGTGTGTGAAGTTTGCTAGAAAAGAGGCATGTAATAATTGCAGATCGACTACATATTGCAATTTCCCCTTTTCTCGGAAGCATTTTCCCAAGCTTTCGGTAACCATAGCGAAACCAAACGCCATACTGAATAAATAATGTTGCAACTTTTCCATGGCCTCATTTATTTTGCCAGCTTCAATCAGGTTGAAAGCAATATCTGGATCAAACACACCATTTACATTCATTTCTTCAAGTATAGAAATCGCCTGATCATATTCCTTTATAGAACTGTACGCAAATGCAATGATTTGTTGTATCGATTCTTTTTTCGTTGGTGAGTCTGCGGGTTTCACTGCCAGGGACCTTTGAAAATAGTCTATTGCCTTTTCCACTGTACTTTTTTTGTCGGCACAATCTTCGGAAGTACCTTCACTCAATTTTAAGGTTCCAATAGACATAAGAAGGTGAAAATCATTCGGATATTGCTTTAAGACTTTCTCTGCGATCGGCAGTCCACTTTGATAATCAGACACTTGGACGAACTTTTGTAGTGTATCTCTATATTCTTGTAAGTTGTTAGGTTGGACTTGGTAATCCATTAAAGTATCGATTGACACTTCAAAATAAGAGGCGATTGCTGGTAGTAACGCAATATCCGGATAGGTGGCTGCGCACTCCCACTTGGAAACCGCAGCAATCGATACTCCAATTGCTTCAGCAAGTCGTTCTTGGGTGATATTTCTTGCTTTACGTAGCTCCAGTATTTTAGCTCCAATATTTAATGTCATTCGTTTAACCCCTTTACAATTATTATCAGCTGATGAATTCAGCATAGCACTAATAATTGTTAGTGATAATGGAGCAAAACTATAATGTGGTTAAATGTTTTTTTAACTTATGGTTAAGTATTTATGTAAAACCTGAATCTCGGAGACTAGGAATTGCTCGAAAAATGATGAATGAAGGGGAAAAGGGGCTGAAAGAAATGGGTTGTAGTCAAGTAGGCTCAGATATACAGATCGACAATCAAACAAGCTATGATTTTCATACTGAAATTGGTTTTAAAGAGGCCGGGAGACTTATTGCTTTCATAAAAGATCTATAAGGTGGAAACAAGGTGATTTGATGATTATATGGATTAACGGTACATTTGGATCGGGAAAAACAACTGCAGCATATGAATTGCAAAGAAGAATAAAGGACTCATTTGTCTATGATCCTGAAAGGTTCGGATATGTGTTAATGGCTAATATTCCGAAAGAAATAGCAAAAGGTGACTTCCAAGATTATCCTTTGTGGCGTGAAGCGAACTTCCAATTATTAAAACAATTAGCTTTGGAATATAAAGGAGCGATCATTGTCCCGATGACGTTAACAAATGAACGCTATTTTGAGGAAATCGTTGGAAAATTAAGAGATGTTGGGATTATCGTTCATCATTTCACATTGACCGCATCGAAACCGACCATTGAAAAGCGCCTGAAAAAACGATTTGAAGGGAAAAAGTCTTGGGCTTATCAGCAAATGGAAGGCCGACTTAAAAGCCTGGAAGATGAAAAGTTTAAAGAGCATTTGCAGACAGATAGTATGTCGGTTGAAGAAGTAGTTGAAGCGATCGCAAGGGGATCAGGTCTTGATTTATTGCCAGATCATCGAAGCGGATTGAAGAAAAAAATAGATAGATTGACAGTTAAATTAAAGGAGATTGGGCTAGTGAAGCAAGTGAAGGGATGAGCAAAAAATGAACCATCATTTGATATTCATTTTCAAATGATGGTTTTTCCAATTAACCTGGTAAATCTGCTGCAGCATCAAAAATTTGTGCCATGGTGAAAGAGATGCATGGGAGTTGTTTAGATTGAACTGTGTCCTCTCTATCGTAGACATTAAGTAGCCTATAACCGCTTTCGTCTAATACGTATTGCTCAAGCACTTCATTTGCGGGATCAATGATCCAATATTCAGGAATTTGGTATTGTGCATATGTGTTTAATTTATTAAATCGATCCCTCTTAGCAGAATGCGGAGAAAGTATTTCACCAACTAAACTAGGGATCCCCTCAATTCCTCGATTAGAGATAATGTCCACATTACTGCGCGGTACTATTACAAGATCAGGCTGGCGTACTTCTGTATTTGATAAAATTAAATCAATAGGGGAAGCAAAGATGATGTAATCTATCTGGCAACTATTCATAAGTGTTGTCAGAATTTGGCTGCTGATTACCTGATGTTTGGGGGATGGTGCAGGAGTTATTAGCTCTAATACGCCATCTGCTATTTCATAACGCGCGCCATCACAAGGAAGTTGGGCATAATCATCGTAGGTGACCGGGCTTTCTTTGATAATCTTTTGATCACGAGCTTTCATGGATACGCCTCCTTGAATGAGAATGATGTGTCCATTATACCAAATCTAACTTTGCAATTAACGTATAATGTTGGAGGCAAAAATCCAATCTATGTTAAAGTCCATTTTGGGAGGAATTATGATGAAAAGAATTATTCCCCATTTAAGAATTGAGAATTGTAAGGAAGCTATTCAATATTATCAAGCTGTTTTTGGTGGTGAAATTAAGAATACACAATTAAGCGATGGGATCGAAATGTTTAAGGGACATGAAGGTAAATATATTCATGCAGAGTTACATATTAATGAAAACTGTATTCTTTATTTTGCAGACACATTTAACACGGAAATGTCGAAGGGAAATCAACTTTTGCTTGGTCCTGATCTTGATAGCGAAGAGGAGATCAAACGAACTTATACAGAATTGTCCCAAGAAGGGCAAGTGCAAATGGAACTTCAAGATACTTTTTGGAATGCTAAGTATGCAGTCGTCCAAGATAAATATGGAATAACATGGGAGTTAAATTTTACTAAACAAAAATGAATGGGTTCTTTATATTCACAATCAAGGAATTTTAAATGTGGATATGTCCATAGATAGATTACAAGTTGTTGTTAATAAAAATAGATATATCCCCAAATAAGAGGGGGTTATCCCAATAAAAATGTGGATATCTCTAATACTTCGGAAAATTCCTGCAATATGGGGAGAGATATTCACAGATGATAAGTTGATTTTTAAGATATCCACAGCGAAAGTTGAAAACGGTGTGGAAAAGAAAAGTAAATATTGTTCAATTATAACGGAAATTTAAATGGAGAATTTTAAAATTACAATTGCCAAAAGATTTGATTCTATGGTATAGTTAAAAAACTTTAAAGGAACGGAGGGTTACAAGTGGAGACCTTAGTGAATAAACAGATATATTTACAGTTGAATACTGCTAAAGCTCTGTAGAATAGCAGGGTGATTAGATTTGGTCTCTCCATTAACCTTTGTAACCTGTATTTAAATATGTAACAGTAGAGGGCCTATGGTGCCTTCTTTTTTTATGTCTTCAACCAATATAATATCTTTAAATAATCTAACACAGGTGCCCTCTGTGTTTTTTTCTTTTTAAAAAGAGAGCCTGATCTACGGATAAAGCATTAGTGAATAAGGAAAATTTGATATGTCCATTTATCCCGCATTAACTGGCTGTAAGACCCCCACTTTAAGAATTCGAGGAGAATCCAAGAATTGTAAGTGGGGGATCAACAGCCAGTAAAAGCCCGATTGGTTCAACTAACAATCAGTGGGGGATGAAAAAGTCCCCCACTGATTGAAGTTTCACTTTATAAGGAGGCTGTTTTATGTCAGCAGATCAAAGGAAAAAATTATTAGTTTTAATGATTAATATGTTTATCGCCATTGGAAGTTTTGGAATTGTAATTCCTATCCTACCTAAATATTTAGAGTCGATTAATGAAGGTGGAACAGCTGCTGGTTTGATGATAGCTATATTTGCTGGGGCCCAATTAATCGTTTCTCCAGTTGCGGGAAAGTGGACAGATCAGTATGGTCGAAGGATCATGATTATTTATGGTTTAGCTGGACTCACTTTATCAAGCGTTGTTTTCTATGCGTCTGACTTTATTTGGGTTCTTTATTTATCCCGCGTCATTGGCGGAATAGGGTCTGCTCTGCTCGTTCCAGCTATTTTTGCCTATGTGGCGGATATTACAACACTGGAACAACGTGCAAAGGGAAATAGCTTTATTAGTGCGTCTATGTCTTTAGGGATTGTGATTGGACCGGGGATTGGCGGGTTTTTAGCAGACTTTGGTTTAAAAACGCCTTTTCTTATTTCTGCGATCATTTCCTTCGTTGCCGTGTTATTTTCAATCGTCGTATTAAAGGAAAGTAAACCGGAAACTAAAGTGGTTGCAGATGGTGTACCTGCAGCACCTGTACAAAAGGAATCCATGCTGCAGCAAATCATCCGCTCTGTTCGAATGCCTTATTTTATTCCACTCATCATTACATTAGTCATGAGCTTTGGCTTGATGGCATATGAATCAGTTCTCGGTTTATTTGTGGATAATCAATTTGGCGCAACACCACAGGAAATCGCAGTCATGATCACATCAACAGGCATTATTAGTGTTGTGGCTCAATTGTTTATAGTGGATCGCATAGTAACAAAATTTGGGGAAGTAAAGGTACTTAATATTTTTCTTGGAATTGTTACGATCGGATTTCTATTATCCCTTATTGCGAAAAGTTATATAATGTTCTTTGGCATTACTCTATTAATCTTTCTAGCCACATCTGTTTTACGCCCTGTTTTAAATACGCTAATCTCGAAGATGGCAGGGGATGAACAAGGTTTTGCAATGGGAATGAATAATGCTTATATGAGTATCGGAAATATATTAGGTCCGGTGTTAGCAGGGGTACTTTATGATATTCAAATTACCTTTCCATTCATGCTCGGTCTTGGAATACTCTTGGTCGCGATGTTCGTGACATTTGCTTGGCAGAAACGATCGATAAAAACAAGTCAATCTGTTGTTTTAGGGAAGTAATAGAAGGGGCTGTCCAAAAAGTGGAAGATTACTTCCCTTTTTGGCTGCCCCTTTTTTAGTTGTTTTAAACGAGGGTGTTGATTTCCGCAGAAGGCACTCGCTTTCCGCGGGCATGGCTTGAGCCTCCTCAGTCGCTGTGCAACTTGCGGGGTCTCAAGGCACATGTTATTCCCGCAGGAGTCTCGCGCCTTCTGCTCCAATCAACGTGCTTAAAATGAAACGATTATTTTTAACATATATCTACAAAAAAAGTGCACAAAAAAAACCGTCCTATCTAGTAAAATGAAGTTACCACACAACATTCATAGGGAGGACGATTTTGATTCAGGTAATAAGCAAAAAGATACAAAAACAGGAGGAGAAAACAGTGTCATTTTTCTCCTCCTGTTTTATTCGAGGGACTTATAGGACAGCCCCTTTAGTTATTATATATTGTCATGACTAGTTCAATAATATATAATAACTTTATGTTCATTATTAAGAACGGCCTTAACTTATTTAGCAATGAAGAGGAGTGGATTGGTAAATATGAAAACTTTGAAAGATTACCAACAATCATCTATTGGGCAATATCCTTTAGCTTTAAAAGACACGAATGTAATTCGTTATAAAGAAGATCAACTGACGGATTTACTCCAAACCTTGCAGAGAATAGAAACAAAGATAGATGTATTATTAATGCAAAGAGGTAAGTAAAGCTTTTTAAAAAGGTCCATATATGAATCTTTTCCTATCCGAAATCGTATACAAATATACATTGAGGAAATAATGCATTTAGCGCTATACAGTAATAAAATTAGGGGATGATTCTTATGACTGGTTATCAAAGTAAAGTAAGTGAAGAGCTGGCGGGCTGGAAAAGAAAAGTTAGCAAACGGTCAAGTCTTCTCAATCGCTTATCGAAACAAGCACAATTAAAAGTAAATGGACTTATTCCAGAGAAGGCTCATCGAATTATGACAGAAAGCATTAAAGGAATGGTAAAAACTACTCTCGTCGGTTCCAATATGACGACCCGAAAAGGGAATTTTACGGAATTAAGTCTAGAAGAACGGGATGATCTTCTACGCGAAAAACTTTCTGCGTATCGGAAAACAGCTGTCATTGAAGGGGCTGGAACAGGGGCTGGTGGAATCTTGCTTGGCCTTGCTGATTTTCCGTTACTTTTATCGATCAAAATGAAATTTTTATTCGAAGCTGCAGCTATTTATGGGTTTGATACAAATGAATATGAAGAACGTCTCTTCCTTTTACATGTATTCCAATTGGCTTTTTCCAGCGATGAGAAACGCAGAGAAACATTCGCTACAATTGAAAACTGGGAAGAAAGAAAGCAGGAGCTCCGCGATGTGGATTGGAGAGTTTTCCAGCAGGAATATCGGGATTATATTGATTTAGTTAAAATGCTGCAATTAATTCCGGGATTCGGTGCCGTTGTCGGTGCGTATGCAAACTATAATCTCTTAGATCATTTAGGGGAGACGGCTATGAACAGTTATAGACTACGTTTGTTGGCGGATGGGGTTGAAAGATGATTACCCTATTGGAGTTAACCAAACATCATCCCCATCCTCATTCCTATTAATGCAAGCAGGATTCCAAAAGTATAACTAGCACTTAAATAAAGGGTCATGCTTTTGCCTTGTGTATTGTTCCACAACTGAATACTATCTAACTTAAATGTTGAGAATGTCGTAAAAGCTCCCATAAAGCCAGTTCCCAAAAGTAGCTCCCAAGTATGACCGAGTTTTGCGCCAATTAAGAGACCTAGTAGAAATGAGCCAACGAGATTGACCATTAGTGTGGCAATCGGAAAATGTGCATGGAAGCGACTCTTTATCCAATTGTTCACCCCGAAACGAGAAATCGCTCCAAAAAAACCGCCGATTGCAACAAATAGAATATTCACTTCTGTCTCACCTCATTCGTGATCTGCCTTTTTCTACTCCCCAATTTATAACCTAACAAGGAAAAAGTGAGACCACCCCAAAAGCTCGCTAAAACATAAAGAGCGGCTATTTCCCATTTTGATGCTTGAATTAACTCCACCGTTTCAACACTAAAGGTAGAAAAGGTTGTAAAGGATCCAATCAAGCCGGTTCCTAAAGCCGTTATAAGATAGGGGGGAAGAGACTTAAAACGGGGGAAAGATGTAGTGAGCCAGCCTAATAAAAAACATCCGACTATATTGGTTAAAAATGTTGCGAGTGGAAAGTCATGGAACCACCATTCGTTAAAGTAAATACCCACTAAATATCGTAAAGAAGCTCCGATTATTCCAGCTAATCCGACTAATATATATTTCAAAGGATTCCACCTCTATAGAAAGTATTACAGAAAAGCTGGGCTTCTACCACAATTTCGTAGTAGAAGCCGATAATTTTACAATTACTTACTAATTTTTTTCTTTTCCTTTAATAAACGTTGGAATTCTGCTTCAAGCTCTTCCGAAGGTTCTAAACTTAGTCTACTAAGTACATCGGAGATTTTCGTTTCAATTACAAGCAGCTCATCTTCCTTGAGATCGCGTTTACCCTGGAAATTACCGATTTGATATTCCTCAAATGTTCCTTCAAATAGGTGGATTTGCTCATTCTCGATTGATAAAATTTGATTGGCAATCGAATGAATAAAGCGCCGGTCATGGGAAACGAAAAGAACGGTTCCTTCATATTCTTGTAAGAGCGATTCTAGTGCTTCCACAGCTTGAATGTCAAGGAAATTTGTCGGCTCATCCAGGATGATCGTGTTGACATCACCAACAAATAATTTAGCAAAGGCAACTTTAACACGCTCTCCACCACTTAACACCTCTACCTTTTTGTACACATCATCTCTATAAAAATGGAGTCTAGCCAACACGGTTCGAATAAAGCTCTCTTCTTGCCCGGATGTAGAGCGGACATTTTCTAGAATCGATTGACTTGGATCGAGAACGTCTAAATTTTGACTAAAATATCCTAATTTTACGGAAGGAGAGAGGGTGATTCCTTCTTCCTGATGAATAACTTTTTTGATTAACGTTGTCTTTCCGCTACCATTTGCACCAATAATCGCGACCTTATCGCCACCTTTTACATGGAAGCTTGCTTCACTCCAAAGAATTCGTTGGCCTATATTACATGAAACATTTTCTACCCGTAGAATAATTCGCCCTTTAAAAGCTTCTTCGTTTGGCAAATTCATCTTAATCGCAGGCTGATCTTTTACTTTTTCGACCTTTTCCAACTTCTCCAAGCGGGTCTCAATCGCTTTCGCTGCTTTCCGAAGCTTTTTTTGCTTATTCGCAAAATATGGTTTTGCCCCAGTGATTCTCGCCTCTGAAGCACTCGTTTTCTTCGGCAACTTTGTAGCGCGTTCCGCTTTTTGTTCTTTTAAGACGAGTGCCTCTTCTAATTGCTTTTTCTTTTTTTCATATTGCTCATAAGCATTTTCCTGCTGCTGTCGTTCTATATCTTTTTGCTCGACATAATCGGAATAATTTCCTTTATATATAGTCACTTTTCCATTTTCCAACTCCCAAATGGTTGTACAAAGGGAATCGAGAAATTCGCGATCATGGGAAACAAGAACTAATGCACCTTGCCATCTATGCAGTTGCTTTTCAAGTTTTTCAATATGCTCTGTATCTAAATTAGTTGTTGGTTCATCCGCCATTAAGATCTCGGGTTTTTTGGCAAGGGCACGGTTAATGTAGTCCTGTGTAACTTCCCCGCCACTTTTAGTTGTATTTGTATTTTTAAGTTGTGGAAGAAGCTCTGTATTCGCATATGAAATAATACTCCCTGAATCCGGCTGTCTCATTTGTGTTAAAAGTTCCATTAAAGTTGTTTTCCCGCTACCATTTTTACCAACTAATCCAATCCGATCTTGTTGTTGAATTTGTAAATGTTCAATATCAAATAACAAACGATCTCGAACATAAAATTTAACATTTTTTGCTTCTAGTACAAGCATGTGATCATCTCCGTTCTTCTTGTCTAGCTTTGGCGTCCAAAAAACTAGTGCCGACAAGGCGATTTTAAATGGAGACACAAAAAGCCTCCTAATTCATTCAGAATAGGAGGCATGGGTGCACGACAAATAGAGAGAGACCCCTCCTTTGTCCCCAAATGATAACCAATCCTATTCTGAAAAAGCTCGTATGAAAGCATGGGTAAGAAAACAGACTTGTGATCTGTTCATAGCCATTGCTCCATTCGATTGCTTTCAAAAATAGGATTAGTACTTCATGTAATTGGGTCACCCTTTCGAATATTAGTTATTGTCAATATAACGATATGTTGGAAAAAAGTCAATTTAAATTTTTCAAAAAACGGAGGGGAATCTGTATGAGTGAAAAAGAATAATATATATGAAAACAAAGTCATGACCCGTGTGGAGGCATAATGTATAAAAAAATGGGTTGGATATTTCTTGTCGTCATGCTTATTGCTGGAATCGTTCTTTACTTTATGTTGTCAAGGAATAATAAAGCGATTCCGGAGCAACAACAATCAAATCAAAATAAAAACATTCTTATTGAAGAATTGAGCTTAGAGGAAAAGATTGGGCAAATGCTGATGGTTGGTTTGGATGATACGACTTTAACAGAAACATCTAGGATGTTTATCAAAGAAAAAAAGGTTGGAGGAATAATTCTTTATGCGGAGAACCTGCTTGGTTCATACCAATCTTTAGAGCTGCTTAATCAAATAAAGGCAGAAAATAAAGAGAATCGAATTCCTCTTCTTTTAGGTGTAGACCAAGAAGGTGGCCAAGTTTCCAGATTGCCAAATAGTGTGCTTAAACTACCAACAAATGAAGAGATTGGGCGTATCGATAATTCGTTATTTTCCTTCGAAATTGGGAAGCTTTTAGGCGATCAGTTGAGTGCGTTCGGTTTTAATCTTGATTTTGCTCCAGTCCTAGATGTGAACAATAATCCTAACAATCCGATCATCAATAATCGTTCTTTTGGTGACCAGGCCGATTTAGTAAGTGAATTAGGAATTGCTACTATGAAGGGAATTCAATCACAAAAAGTAATGTCAGTTATTAAACATTTTCCTGGTCATGGCGATACATCGGTTGATTCACACCTCGAATTACCTGTCGTGCAAAAATCATTAGAAGAGTTAAATCAGCTAGAATTAATTCCTTTTAAAGAGGCAATTGATCAAGGGGCCGATATTGTGATGGTTGCTCATATTCTAATACCAGAGTTAGACCCAGTATCCCCATCTTCCATGTCGAATGAAATTATTAGCCAACTATTGAGAAGCCAGCTCGGCTTTACTGGTGTAGTGATTACGGATGATCTTACGATGAAGGCTATTACAAATCATTATGATATTGGAGATGCGGCCGTCCAGTCTGTAAATGCTGGTAGCGATATTATTTTAGTATCGCGTGAAGAGGAAAATATAATGGCAGTACTTGACGCTTTAATGACTGCGGTTGAAAGCGGGGAAATTAGTGAAGAAAGAATTGATGAGAGTGTTAAAAGGATTTTATGGCTAAAAAAGAAATATAATATAGAAGATCGACCAATTGACAGTGTTGATGTCGATGCATTAAATCAATCAATTAGAGCAGTTTTAAATAAATATTTTGATCAATAAACAGGAGCAATTTAACGCCGTTCAAGCGCTGCTAATTCATAGAGTTGAATTTGCTTGAAATCCATTCAATATGAGTGGGATTTTAAAATATGAGTAAAATATTCATACGAGAATGAAACCTCCGCACTATTAGAGCGTATTTATGATAGGAGGTGTTGGCAGTGGAATCCAACATACAAGAGCGACAGTTAGAATTAACAATGAGAAGGAATGAAAGAAATAGAGTTAAAAGGAGATTGGAAGGAGCGGAGCAGAAGCTGAATGAAGCGATAGCTCAACGGGACCGACTCCATAAACAGTTAACGAAAGAACAGCAAGATGTTGCGAAGTTAGGGAAGTTTTCGTTTGCTAATAAAATTAATCAATGGACTGGAAAATGGGATGAACTGATGGATAAAGAGATGACTGAGGCTATGGAAGCAGAGTTGAAGTATAATGAAGCTGATAAAATGGTCACTGATCTAAAAAGCGAAACAGAAAATTTACGTCGCGAAATGGAAAATCCCGACTTTGCATATGTTGAAGAAGAATGGGAAGATTTTTTGAAGGAAAAGGAAGCGTGGATCCGGCATAGTGAATCTAAAGCTAGTCAGACGTTGCAAACAATTGCCGATGAGCGTGTGAAGCTTCGATCTATACTAAGGGAAATTGAAGAAGCCCGCGATGCTGGCAGTAAAGCGACCCGTGCTCTGGATGCAGCATTGGATAAACTTGATTCTGCAGAAGGTATGTCAATGTGGGACACTTTTTTGGGAGGCGGACTCATTGTTTCGGCTTTGAAATATTCGGAAATGAATAGTTCAGATGACCTCGTCCACAGGGCAAAAAGAGCATTAAGACATTACGAAACAGAGTTAATGGATGTCCAAAATTTTGCAACGGATTCATTCAAAATTAACCAAAAAGACCTCTTCGCTTTTACCGATGTTTTTTTCGATAATATTTTTTCCGACTGGATGGTTCACTCGAGAATAACAGATGCCCAAAATAAGTTGAATGTTGTTCTTCAAGAAGTGAGAAGGGTGCAAGATCAGCTTGCTAGAAAACGCGATCAAATAAATCAAGATTTGCAACGACTAGATGAAGAAGAACAACACATTATTATTTCTTAATTTAAACATCTTGTAGATTATTTTCTGCAAGATGTTTTTTTTATAGTCCATACTAAGAGTAACGTCGATATATGCTGAAAAGTCGCCCTTTATTTGATAGCTTTTCTCAATTACCTTATAATCAATATTGATTTCTTTTTTTCACATATGAAGGAAAGCAGATGGGTAGCCGTTCAGGAGGGATTGTCTTGATTAAAAAGAAAAGCGAGATCCAAGATCCAGAAGAAAAAAATAATGTCGAAGTCTGGGAAGATCTTGTCAGTATAAAGGAGTTAGTATTAGCTCTAGTAATTTGTAGTGTTACGACACTAGGTGGTTATTTCATCGCACCTAATGATCCACCTAAACCACTTTTCTTTGGTTTAGCCGGGGCATTAGTAGGTATTATTGTATGTAGCATTATTATTAAGCCGAAAAGAACTTTTCGTACAGTTGAGGATGAAGAATAATGATAGATCCAAGCTTACTTATACAAATGGTAGTAGCGGCCATTGCAGCAGCAGTTATTTACACGATTATTGGAATTGCACCTGGAACAGATGAAACGGCAACAATTGCTCCTGTGACACTTGCTTTAGTTTTAACAGGGCTAGAGCCAATCGTTGTTCTTACCTTTTTTATGTCTGCAATTATTGCTAATAAATTAACGGATTCGGTTCCAGTCGCTGTTGCAGGTGTGCCTGGTGGTGTTATGGCAGCTCCGATGGTCGAGCATGCCGTCACATTGAAAAAGCATGGGAAGCCCGATTTAAGTATTCGTAAAATGGCTTCAGGTTCTGTCATTGGTACATTAGTAGCCATTCCAGTGAGCTTACTCTTAGCGAATGCTCTTATACCATTATCAGATGTTATAAAGGATTATGCGAATCCGCTTTTTTTTATTGGGGCGATCATTCTTGCTTTGATGAGTAAACATAGATGGATTTCATTAGCGTCTATTATTCCCTTCGCTATTTTGATTCAGGCATTACGCCATTTATATTGGGGAATAGGTATTGTTCCAAAAGAGACGACAGTTTTTACATCCTTTTTTCTTGGGATTACGATTGGACCTGTTATTATTACTCTGTTTGAGTTATTAAACAAAGGGAAGAGAGATAGTTTAGAGAGATTTGGGAAGAAACCGATTCTCTTACACAAAAATAAGAGAACGAAAGAATTTCCTAATCCGTTTAAAATTTTGACGAAAAAAGAACTTGGAACTAGCGCCTTTGCTTCTTTACTCGGATCACTAACTTTTATTATGAGTCCCGTTGGGATGACCGCATTACTAGGTGAACTATTTTCAAGCAGGGTAAAAGATCCAGTAGAAAAGGCATCTAGAGCCATTTCTTCTATGGATGCTTTAACAAATGCTACATATATCGCTGGTACATTGATTCCGCTTATCGCTCTAGGGATCCCTTTATCTCCGGTAGCCATTGGACCTGCGAATGCCTTGTTTAATGCGCCTCCTGTATTTTCCTTAGATCATAATTTGCACCATATCTTATCTAACTCTGATTTTATATGGGCCACCATTATTGGTGCAGTCGTTGCATTAGGTTTAACTTATTTTGTTGTTGTAAAGTTTTCTCAACAGATTTGTACATTTGTTTTTAAATGGATCCCTCATGAAGCTATTTTAGGTCTATTTTTCGGGCTTGTTTTACTTCTAGCTTTTATGGATGGTGGTTGGTTGAATATCGGTGGTGTATTTTTAATAGGATTAGTGTCAGGAATTCTTCATCGTCTAGGTGTTAATTATGGCGTACTATTTATGATTCTATATGCAGCACCATGGCTTATTGGTAAATTTGCAGGTTAATCCCTATACTATTATAGCAGGGACGTTTATGCATAAAGAGAGGGTTGCATATGATTACATTTCCCAACAAAATAGCAGTTGGCAGTGCTCATAGTAAATTGATCTTAATTGGTGAGCATTCTGTTGTGTATGGCAAACCAGCGATCGCACTTCCTTTTCCTACACTGCATGTTGAATCGATCGTTGAAGGAATATCGAAATCGATGATCATGTTTGATTGTCGTTATTATGTTGGTTTGCTTGATCAAGTGCCGAACAATTTAGCTGGAATTGCAGCTTGTATAAAAGAAACATTGAAATATTTGGAGCAACCTGCAAAAGGTTTAAAAATTCGAATCCATTCTTCCATCCCTATTGGAAGAGGGCTCGGATCAAGTGCTGCGAGTGCAATTGCTATCGTGAAAAGTTTATATAAATATTTCGAACAAAACTTAACAAAGGACACATTAATGGAACTAGTAGAGGTTGCTGAGACATATGCTCATGGGAACCCTAGTGGGATCGATATGGCCGCAGCATCTAGTGACCATTCTATCTGGTTTGAAAAAGATCAAGAAGTTAAGCATTTGCACATTGATACCCCTTTTCATCTTGTAGTTGTTGATACTGGACGAATTGGTAATACACGAGAGGCTGTAGGGGCCATAAGGGAAACGTTCAAAATTGCTCCAAAGATGATTAGTCAATCGATTGATCTATTAGGGCAGCTTGCTCATCAAGCTAAAGCGGCTTTAGTAGAAGGAGAAACGAAACAACTTGGCAATATTATGAATGCAGCCCAAACAGAATTAGTAAAACTCGGTGTTAGTGACAAAGGTATTGATCAGTTAGTGGATATTGCCAGAAAGGCCGGTGCTCTTGGTGCCAAATTAACTGGTGGTGGAAGGGGCGGTTGCATTATTGCCCTTGCAAAAGATTTAAATCATGTGAAACAGCTAGAAGAAGCATTTCTTGCTGGTGAAGCTAGTCAAACATGGCACTTTACAGCAGGGGAAAGCCCTAGTTAGAAAGTTCAATTTATAAGATTTTAGTTATATCGTGTTTTTAAAGGAGTGTCATCATTGGAGGCAATCGCAAGAGCGAACACAAATATCGCGTTAATAAAATATTGGGGAAAGCGTGATGAAAAACTATTTTTACCTATGAACAGTAGTGTTTCCATCACATTGGATCAGTTCTATACGACAACATCTGTACAGTTTTCTCCTAATCTAGCTGCTGATATATTTCTGTTGAATGGGCAACAGGAAAATGAAGAAGAAACACGTAAAATTAGTCGCTTTCTTGACAAAATACGGGTTTTGGCTGGAAAAGATGTTCATGCAATTGTGGACTCAATGAATAGTGTTCCAACAGCAGCGGGCTTTGCCTCATCAGCCTCCGGGTTTGCCGCTCTCGCTGCGGCTGCCTCAAAAGCGATTGGTCTCAATTTAGATGAACGTGAATTGTCCATAATAGCGCGCCAAGGTTCTGGATCTGCCTGTCGTTCTATTTATGGAGGATTTGTCGAATGGCAAAAGGGCGAAAGAGAAGATGGTCTAGATTCATTTGCTCAACCGCTTTTAGATGAAAAAGAGTGGGATTTAACGATTTTTTCTGTTCTTGTTGAATCGAAGAGAAAGAAAGTGTTAAGTAGAGAAGGAATGAGACGGACGGTCGAAACATCTCCGTTTTATTCGGGCTGGTTGAAGGCAGTGGAAGAGGAGTTGGTCATAGCGAAATCCGCCATTGCTAACAAAGATTTTGAAGTGATAGGAAATGTTCTTGAGAAAAATGCGCTTAAGATGCATGCGACAACATTAGGAGCGGACCCACCATTTCTATATTGGCAAGGGGCAACATTTGATGTGATGGAGCAGGTATGGGAGCTGCGGGCAAACGGAATTGGAGCATATTTTACTATCGATGCTGGGCCAAATGTAAAGATAATTTGTGAAAGGAAAGATGAGAAGAGGGTTCAAGCCGCCCTTTCAGAATTGCCAACTGTCCAAAAAATCTTTGTTTGTCACCCAGGACAAGGTGTTACTTATTTATCTACTTCCGATTTTAAAAACAGGAAGGAAGAGGAATAGTGTCTCAGCCTACATATCATTTGAAAGTTCCAGGCAAGCTTTTTATAGCTGGTGAGTATGCTGTGACTGAGCCAGGGCAACCATCCGTTGTCATTGCAGTTGACCGTTTTCTTAATGCTAAAATCACTTCAAGTGAGCAAAACCATCTCTATCTTGCGCAATTAGGTTTAGATGATGTTATTTGGCAAGCTGTTGAAAATGATTTAGAGTTTAGTGAAAGTAGTGCGAAATTATCGTTTATTCGAAGTGCGATAACTATTTTTAATAAGCTGTTGAAAGAATATTCCATAGAACAACGACCTTTCTCACTATCTATTAAGAGTGATTTAGATGATCCTTCTGGGAAAAAATATGGACTCGGTTCTAGTGCTGCTGTCGTTGTTGCAGTCATTACGGCACTTATTCATTTCTACGATGAGGAAAAAATCCCACCTGAAAAGGAACTGATCTTTAAGTTAGCTGCCATATCCCACTTTATGACTCAAGGAAATGGTTCATGCGCTGATATTGCGGCAGCAACCTATGGAGGGTGGATTCACTATACAACCTTTGATGCAGAATGGTTATTGAATCAGCTTGAAACGGGCAAGCCAATTTCTCAGTTTTTAGAAGAGGCTTGGCCGAAGCTTAAGATTCAGCCTTTAATTCCACCGACCAATCTTAAACTTTGTGTGGGATGGACAGGGAAATCAGCAGCCACTGGCCCAATGGTCCACCAAGTTCATCAATTAAAAACGGAGAATCTAGAGTTTTATCAACAGTTTCTTGATAAAAGCGCCGAGGCAGTGAATGATTTATTGCGCAGTTTTGCGGAAAATAATAGTGAAGAGGCCATTTTTGCTCTTAAGAAAAATCGCGAGGCCCTGTTGGAGTTGGATCAATACTCGAAAGCGGGCATAGAGACCATAACTTTAAAGACTTTAATCCAAATTGCTGAAATATATGGGAGTGGAAAATCTTCAGGCGCTGGTGGTGGTGACTGTGGGATTGCTTTTGTTAACGATGAAGTTCAAGTAGAAAAATTAAAAAAAGAATGGGCTGCTGCTTCAATCGATCCTTTATATTTAAATGTAACAGAGACAGGAGCTTCGATTTCGATCGAGTATGAATAGTTTACTTAAAATGGAAAGTGGGTGTCATTTTGTCTGACTTCATTAATCAAAGAAAATCCGAACATATTAAGATCACTTTAAATGAGAAAGTGACTGGAGACAATATTTCAACTGGATTTGAAAAGATCTCCTTTATCCATAATGCTCTACCCGAAGTTGATTTTGCGGAAATTAGTTTAAAGACAAGTTTTCTTGAGTCCACTTGCAAAACACCTTTCTTGATCAGCTCTATGACGGGCGGTGCAGCTCTTGCAGAAACAATTAATCGCAATCTAGCAGAGGCTGCTGAGGAAAGGGGATGGATTTTGGCTCTCGGTTCTACTCGAGCACTTATTGAAAGTGAGCAACATCGTTCCTCCTTCCAAGTAAGAAAATACGCGCCTAACATTCCGATTATCACAAACCTTGGGGCCGTCCAATTGAATTATGGATTTGGTGCTGATGAGTGTAAAAGGATTATTGATATGACAGAAGCTAATATGCTTGTCCTTCATTTAAATTCGATTCAAGAAGTAATTCAGGAAGAGGGAAATACGAACTTTAAAGATTTATTATCGAAAATTGAAAAGTTATGTCAAGAATTGGATGTTCCTGTTGGTGTTAAAGAAGTTGGCTGGGGAATTGATGGCGACACTGCAAAGAAATTAACTGATATCGGAATTTCCTTTATTGATGTAGCTGGAGCAGGCGGAACGTCTTGGAGTCAAGTGGAAAAGTTCCGTGCGAAGGATTTAGTTAAAAGAGAGGCAGCAGAAGCTTTTAGTGAATGGGGAATTCCAACAGCAAACAGTATAATTTCTGTGCGAGAAAAGGTTCATGAACAACCAGTCGTAGCTAGTGGAGGTATGAAAACGGGATTAGATGCGGCAAAAGCTCTCGCAATTGGAGCGGATATGGTTGGATTCGGCAGATCTATTCTTAAAGAAGCGATCGAATCAACTGATAAAGTATTACAAGTGATGGAAACGAGAGAATTAGAACTGAAGATGGCGATGTTTGGTATTGGTTGCTCAACCTTACAACAATTAAAAAAGACGGATCGAGTCCAGATCTAAATAGATGAAGTGGGTCAGGGATAGACTTTTTATAAGCTATCTCTGACCCACTAGATCTTTCCATAATATTCTCCACCTTTTTGTGTAGTCCTTGATGAATAATAATGAAGACAACAAGAATGGAATTAGGTAGTATCCAATTCGATAAAAAATTAGCAATACAAGTCCCTGTTCATTTTGGACGCCAACACTTTCCAATCCCCAAAGAAAAATTACATCAAAAGAGCCCATTCCACCTGGAATCATACTAAGAATTCCAGCACATGAGGCAACGATAAAAATGGGAAATAATAGATGGAATTGGATAGGCAATTGTAGAGAAATGCTAATGAACCAAATAAAAAGAAAAATGGCAAGCCATTCCAGTAATGAAGTGAGAACAAGCTTTGCCCCGATATTTAAAGTCATTAGTGATTTTTTTCCACGTTTATGTTGTAAGGAATGAAAACCAATTATGAAAGGCAAATATAAGGCCATAATAATAACTGCAATTAGATAAATCGTTGTGTCATAGATAAGATCACGATGGCTAAGTAATATAATCCATGCAAGCACAGACATTCCTGTTAAGGTAAAGAGTGTGACAGTCGTTATATCCTTGATTAATGTTTGTTTTTCCTTTTTATAGGAAGAATAAAAATAACTTCGCAGTAATAATCCAGCAATTCCACCAAAGCCAATAAAATTAGAAACTGTATTGACTATAAAGGCTTGTTTTAAATTTTTCTTAAAAGGCCGCTTGATGGACAACGCTTTTAAAAGAATAAGATCATAAAAAACCATCGGTAAAACTGCACAAAGGGCAACGAGGAAAATGATGAGAATTCTTCCTGTCTTTAGTTCATTCCATTCTAAGTAAAGTAAATGGAAATTCATATCTTTAATCATTTTTATTAATTCAATTCCAGCACATATCAGTAAAAGCAGCGGTAAGCCGATTTTAAATCCTTTTAACAGATTATCAATTGGTTTTTGCAAAACGATTCACTCCATGTCGAAATCCCGGTAAAAAAGTCGGATAGACCTATTATAACATGATGGAGTTTTTGTTTTCGTTTTTATATAAAAAAGCTCTGAAACCGATCAGAGCTTATTAGATATCTTCTTTATAAAACCGTTTCCCAGTGTCTGGATGAAAATATACGACCATTTTTTTCTCAGTAGTAGGATCGATGAAAACTTCATTTGTACGAATATATCCTTCGGGAACTTTTTGTTGATCTGTTTTTTTATAGCGGCGATCCCAAATAAACCAGGAACCGATTGCTAAAATGATGACAGCAAGTATTGATAATCCATAAAAGCCAATGATCCATTCCATAATAAACTATTCCTCTTCCACTATAACAGCTGTACCGTAAGCAACAATTTCACTCATATTTTGACCGATTTCGCCTGAGTCAAAGCGCATCATAATAATCGCATTCGCACCCATTGCTTTTGCATTTTCTACCATTCGGTCCACAGCTTGTTTACGAGCATCCTCTAACATTTCGGTATACTCACTAATTTCCCCGCCGATTAGACCTTTAAATGAAGCGAAGATATCTTTTCCGATTCCACGTGCACGAACAGTTAAACCAAATACAGGTCCTTTCACTTCCTTAATTTTATGATTGACTATATTTTCTGTAGTTACAATAAGCATAGAAAATTCCTCCTCTTTAATTTGAATTATGTGAATGGTAATGCGAGTACTTTTCTGCTACCTATTTCTACGAAGGGATTTATAATTGGTTTCGTTTATTTAGCAAATAAAGAAAAAGGTCAGTTTGCGATTTCATGAAGAACTATGTCTCGTTCAAATGAATCAGTACCTTTTACTTGTTTTTTCAATGAACTCCTTGGGTAAAATCATACTTTTCTCTCTATTGTCTAGGAAATTAGTTTCGAAATCCGAAATAAGCCTATTTGTACAGTGAAGAGAATGGTAAGATGAAAAACGCATTTGAATTTAGGTTTGTTAGAGGAGTGAATGTGTTGTCGATTAAGAAGGTACTACTATATTTAACTATTATCTCACTTTTAGTATTAAGCGCGTGTGGAACGAAAGAGAAAGATAAAGAAGGGGCTAAAATTCCAAATAAAGAGACTGAACAAGTAGCCAATCAAAACGTAGATGATGAAAACGAAAATGATGATACTACGAATGATGAGGAAGATACGGGTGAAGATAATACTGTATCTGATGAAAAAGAAAAAGATAAAATTAGTACCGGTGAAGTGTTGAATCCTTACATTGAAGAACTAACAGGGGGAGACATTGAGGTCGTATTCACTAATAATGAACCAGATTTTACTCATACATATAGTGATCAAGTTAAAATGGCGATCGATCAATATCAAATCGTCCATGTAACAAACATGAATGAATCAGCAAAATCTTATTTTGATGGTGAAGAAGAAGGGTATGTATTAACTTTGCAAATGACCCTCGATAATCAATCAGAAGATGAAGTGAGCTATGCTGGCGGCATCTCACTATTAACAGATGATGCTACAGAGAATATTAGGAGAAGTACGACCTTCGTTGATCGAGAACAATGGTTGAAGGATGATTCAACTGAAGGAGCATCATTGTATTCTAAAGGAACATTTACAGGCTTCGATGCCTTCATGATTACGAAAGATCAATTTGAGAAATCTCAATTACCGATATTAAAAATTGATGCTTTGTGGCGCGGTGAAGATGTCAGCGATCGTATCGGGGAGCAAGGGGTTTTACCTCTGCCATTTTCAGATGCTGGTATTGAAAAGGCAAAAGCGACCGCTGATCTATACCCAGATAAAATGTTGACAGATTCGATTGCAGAAAAGGAAGTATTCTTCGCTAAGGAAGATATTAACGAAACGCAAACGATTGATAAAGTGAAAGTGACTTTAAATGGAGTTCAATATGCGAACATTACTCCAACTGATGGACATAAAGAACGATTCAAAAATTTTGGTGATGGCCCACTAGTAGCCTTAACTGCCAAATTCACAATCGAAAACAATAGTGATGTTCCGTTTGAACAATTCCTGATTGATAGAAGATTGCATATTGATGATCGTGGGTCAATGACATCCCAAGGAATGCTCGAACCAACAGTGCGAGGTAGTGTAGAGCCAGGAGATACATTCCAAGGCTTGGCAGTATTTTTATTCCGCGAAGACGAATTTGGCATTTACAAAGAATTAAAGCTCCAAATTGGCCCATTGGCCGACGAAAATGCAAAAAGACTCTTTAAAGAAAAATCCGTAACATTTGAATTGCCGATGAAATAAGAAAAGCGTAAGGCGACGTTTAGCGACGTACAAACTTTTTAAGCTTCTGACGAGATAAAGGAAACACGGCGAGGCACGAGCCGATGTTGACTTATCGTAGGAAGAAGCTGAAAGTTTGCTAGTCGCTGGAGCCTGAAGCTAGCCAAATAAAAGCGTAAGCGCATTGCTCATCGACGTACAAACTTTTGTGTTAAGGATGAACGGCCAAAGGCGCGCCGTCCTGGCGCAACGCCGTTCTGACCAACATCCTGTTGGCCCGAGATAAAGGAAACACGGCGAAGCATGAGCCGATGTTGACTTATCGTAGGAAGAAGCGTAGAAGTTTGCTAGTCGATATGCGCTGAAGCTAGCCAAATAAAAGCGTAAG
>NZ_LN831197.1:2603943-2606834 GCF_001375535.1 Bacillus niameyensis | reverse complement strand
AAAGGAAACACGGCGAAGCATGAGCCGATGTTGACTTATCGTAGGAAGAAGCTGAAAGTTTGCTAGTCGCTGGAGCCTGAAGCTAGCCAAATAAAAGCGTAAGCGCATTGCTCATCGACGTACAAACTTTTGTGTTAAGGATGAACGGCCAAAGGCGCGCCGTCCTGGCGCAACGCCGTTCTGACCAACATCCTGTTGGCCCGAGATAAAGGAAACACGGCGAAGCATGAGCCGATGTTGACTTATCGTAGGAAGAAGCGTAGAAGTTTGCTAGTCGATATGCGCTGAAGCTAGCCAAATAAAAGCGTAAGCGCATTGCTCATCGACGTACAAACTTTTGTGTTAAGGATGAACGGCTAAAGGCGCGCCGTCCTGGCGCAACGCCGTTCTGACCAACATCCTGTTGGCCCGAGATAAAGGAAACACGGCGAAGCATGAGCTGATGTTGACTTATCGTAGGAAGAAGCGTAGAAGTTTGCTAGTCGATATGCGCTGAAGCTAGCCAAATAAAAGCGTAAGGCGACGTTTAGCGACGTACAAACTTCTATGTTAAGGATGAACGGCTAAAAACGCGCCGTCCTGGCGCAACGCCGTTCTGACCAACATCCTGTTGGCCCGAGATAAAGGAAACACGGCGAGGCACGAGCCGATGTTGACTTATCGTAGGAAGAAGCTGAAAGTTTGCTAGTCGCTGGAGCCTGAAGCTAAACAAAAGAATAAAAGCTATCTAAGGCCGGTTGAAGAATGGATCAACCGGCCTTTTACGTTGTGATTATTCGACAAAATTCGGGGCGTGCCGGGCACTTAAAGCTTTTCCTTGGCCATTTTAATCATTTCTTTTACCATGTTACCACCAATAGGCCCACCGATTTTTCCGGCTTGTTCCGAGGTAAGCTTTCCATTGTATCCCTTTTGTAAGGGGATACCTTGCTCCTTCGCAATTTCATATTTCACATCATCTGGTTTGCTAGGGTTAACGTTATATCCCTTGTCCCTCATAACATTCACTTTAAGTTGATCAAGCTGAGCGCGTGCTTCAGGTACTAAGATTTTATTGTTTTTTCCCATTACGATTCCTCCCTTTCAAGAATAGGATTTGTTTAATTGATAAAATTCAATCGGGAATTTTATCCCATCCTTTAGACCTGCGGTAATATGTCAAGCACAAAATAATTAGTTATTTGGTTATCAAGGATCAAATATCTGAAAAAAGGCAGCACTAAACTAGACCAGTAAATTTTTGGTATTTACTGGAATTAGAGAAAGGATTTATTAGCGCATATGCGTCATATATTTACGCTCCTTTTCGGCGTGTAAATTTGGTGATTGCGTAGTAGCGCATCGACCAAACGTACAAATTTTCTTGCGGTTAGAACGAGTGCCCTTTTGTGCTGATGTTTCGGTACTTCTTTGTATTTCTTCGCGTAGTATTCTTGATACTCGGGAATGTGCCTTCTTACTGAGTTGGCGGCTTCAACTAAGTAATATCTTAGGTATTGATTTCCGTTGCGCGAAAGGGAAGTATCATCCGCAGTAAAACGTCCAGATTGATGTTTTCGCCAGTACAGACCTGCATATTTGGCTATTTTCGTTTCATCTTCAAAACGGTCAATTTGACCGATCTCAGCGATAATACCAGCTGTGAATACAGGTCCTACACCAGGGATGGATTGAAGGGTCTGAGTCTCTTCTAAGCCAGCCATGATGCGTTCAATGGCCTTTTCAATCTCCTTTACTTGCTTTTGAAGCGTTCTAATCACTTCAATGGATGTACCAAGGAGAACGTCGATTGAATCTTCGACTACCTTATCTAGGCGATACGAAGAACGGACGGCCCTTTGGATGGATTTCGCTACACATTCTGCGTCATTGAATCGGTTTTTTCCTTTTTCCTGAAGGAAACCGGCTAAATCTTCTAATGGCATTTGTGCTAGTTCATCTAGGCTAAATTTTTCTGAGAACATTTCCATCATGGCGTTCCCGAAAACGGACGAATCCACCTCTTGAGAAAAGGTATTACATTTAAAACTTAGGTGCTGTAAGAAATGTTGTTTCTCTTTCGTCACTTGATGGATGAGTTGGTAACGGGAACGAGTCAATTGTTGTAAGGCAATATACTGTTCTTCCTTTACCACGGACATGGAATTACGCCCAAAGCGAAGATAGTCAGCTATCACAAAAGCATCAATCTCATCTGTCTTATCCATATCCGTATAGCTTTTCTTAAAATTGGCAATCTGTTTGGGATTCATGACAAAAACCTTTGCGCCAAGACCTTTTAGTGATTCATCGTTATGCAAAAACATGGAAGGGTGAAAACTATAGACAGACGTAGATTCTAAACCGATTTTTAATGCTTGAATATTATTGTTTGTGGTGCAATCTAGAATACGGTCTCGTAGTTGTATGGCACCTGGAAGATCGTTAGAGACGGTAAAGGATGTAAGCTTTTCTCCTTCATCGCCTAAGATACAAACTTTTATATCAAAAGAACTAATATCTAAACCAACAAATAATTTCATGGGTTGTCCCCTCCTTTCAAATTAGAATCATTGGTATTATTCTTGGATGCCCTGAGATATCTCTAGTGTGAACGCCGACCAGCAACCTCGTGTATCAGAACTTACCCTGATTCGAAAGCCGCCCTAGAGCTACTATCCTCTAGGTTCGAGATTCAGGGAGAACAGCCTGCGAGTAGGAAGCACCGCACGTACACTGAGAAACAGTCTAAAAATGTGGTTAAACCCACAGGAGGAAAAAGAATTGTCCCAAATGATCCTATTCTCATTATCTAGAAATATCTCGGGACATCCAAGAAATTTGAATAAATTATTACAGGAAAAATAGGAAATTATGGGCTCTTAAAAAGGAGCCTAAACATAATATACGAG
>NZ_LN831197.1:2217132-2603409 GCF_001375535.1 Bacillus niameyensis | reverse complement strand
GCTGAAGCTAGCCAAATAAAAGCGTAAGCGCATTGCTCATCGACGTACAAACTTTTGTGTTAAGGATGAACGGCTAAAGGCGCGCCGTCCTGGCGCAACGCCGTTCTGACCAACATCCTGTTGGCCCGAGATAAAGGAAACACGGCGAAGCATGAGCTGATGTTGACTTATCGTAGGAAGAAGCGTAGAAGTTTGCTAGTCGATATGCGCTGAAGCTAGCCAAATAAAAGCGTAAGGCGACGTTTAGCGACGTACAAACTTCTATGTTAAGGATGAACGGCTAAAAACGCGCCGTCCTGGCGCAACGCCGTTCTGACCAACATCCTGTTGGCCCGAGATAAAGGAAACACGGCGAGGCACGAGCCGATGTTGACTTATCGTAGGAAGAAGCTGAAAGTTTGCTAGTCGCTGGAGCCTGAAGCTAAACAAAAGAATAAAAGCTATCTAAGGCCGGTTGAAGAATGGATCAACCGGCCTTTTACGTTGTGATTATTCGACAAAATTCGGGGCGTGCCGGGCACTTAAAGCTTTTCCTTGGCCATTTTAATCATTTCTTTTACCATGTTACCACCAATAGGCCCACCGATTTTTCCGGCTTGTTCCGAGGTAAGCTTTCCATTGTATCCCTTTTGTAAGGGGATACCTTGCTCCTTCGCAATTTCATATTTCACATCATCTGGTTTGCTAGGGTTAACGTTATATCCCTTGTCCCTCATAACATTCACTTTAAGTTGATCAAGCTGAGCGCGTGCTTCAGGTACTAAGATTTTATTGTTTTTTCCCATTACGATTCCTCCCTTTCAAGAATAGGATTTGTTTAATTGATAAAATTCAATCGGGAATTTTATCCCATCCTTTAGACCTGCGGTAATATGTCAAGCACAAAATAATTAGTTATTTGGTTATCAAGGATCAAATATCTGAAAAAAGGCAGCACTAAACTAGACCAGTAAATTTTTGGTATTTACTGGAATTAGAGAAAGGATTTATTAGCGCATATGCGTCATATATTTACGCTCCTTTTCGGCGTGTAAATTTGGTGATTGCGTAGTAGCGCATCGACCAAACGTACAAATTTTCTTGCGGTTAGAACGAGTGCCCTTTTGTGCTGATGTTTCGGTACTTCTTTGTATTTCTTCGCGTAGTATTCTTGATACTCGGGAATGTGCCTTCTTACTGAGTTGGCGGCTTCAACTAAGTAATATCTTAGGTATTGATTTCCGTTGCGCGAAAGGGAAGTATCATCCGCAGTAAAACGTCCAGATTGATGTTTTCGCCAGTACAGACCTGCATATTTGGCTATTTTCGTTTCATCTTCAAAACGGTCAATTTGACCGATCTCAGCGATAATACCAGCTGTGAATACAGGTCCTACACCAGGGATGGATTGAAGGGTCTGAGTCTCTTCTAAGCCAGCCATGATGCGTTCAATGGCCTTTTCAATCTCCTTTACTTGCTTTTGAAGCGTTCTAATCACTTCAATGGATGTACCAAGGAGAACGTCGATTGAATCTTCGACTACCTTATCTAGGCGATACGAAGAACGGACGGCCCTTTGGATGGATTTCGCTACACATTCTGCGTCATTGAATCGGTTTTTTCCTTTTTCCTGAAGGAAACCGGCTAAATCTTCTAATGGCATTTGTGCTAGTTCATCTAGGCTAAATTTTTCTGAGAACATTTCCATCATGGCGTTCCCGAAAACGGACGAATCCACCTCTTGAGAAAAGGTATTACATTTAAAACTTAGGTGCTGTAAGAAATGTTGTTTCTCTTTCGTCACTTGATGGATGAGTTGGTAACGGGAACGAGTCAATTGTTGTAAGGCAATATACTGTTCTTCCTTTACCACGGACATGGAATTACGCCCAAAGCGAAGATAGTCAGCTATCACAAAAGCATCAATCTCATCTGTCTTATCCATATCCGTATAGCTTTTCTTAAAATTGGCAATCTGTTTGGGATTCATGACAAAAACCTTTGCGCCAAGACCTTTTAGTGATTCATCGTTATGCAAAAACATGGAAGGGTGAAAACTATAGACAGACGTAGATTCTAAACCGATTTTTAATGCTTGAATATTATTGTTTGTGGTGCAATCTAGAATACGGTCTCGTAGTTGTATGGCACCTGGAAGATCGTTAGAGACGGTAAAGGATGTAAGCTTTTCTCCTTCATCGCCTAAGATACAAACTTTTATATCAAAAGAACTAATATCTAAACCAACAAATAATTTCATGGGTTGTCCCCTCCTTTCAAATTAGAATCATTGGTATTATTCTTGGATGCCCTGAGATATCTCTAGTGTGAACGCCGACCAGCAACCTCGTGTATCAGAACTTACCCTGATTCGAAAGCCGCCCTAGAGCTACTATCCTCTAGGTTCGAGATTCAGGGAGAACAGCCTGCGAGTAGGAAGCACCGCACGTACACTGAGAAACAGTCTAAA
The DNA here is from genome assembly GCF_001375535.1 of Bacillus niameyensis. Lineage (GTDB taxonomy): Bacteria > Bacillota > Bacilli > Bacillales > Bacillaceae_C > Lederbergia > Lederbergia niameyensis. The sequence goes on along the minus strand of NZ_LN831197.1, from coordinate 2,600,960 downwards.
AATGTGGTTAAACCCACAGGAGGAAAAAGAATTGTCCCAAATGATCCTATTCTCATTATCTAGAAATATCTCGGGACATCCAAGAAATTTGAATAAATTATTACAGGAAAAATAGGAAATTATGGGCTCTTAAAAAGGAGCCTAAACATAATATACGAGAAAGGAAAGAATAAGAAAAACTCTCTGTGAAAAAATAAGGAGGAGATTAGAATCGTAAAGGAGAGTAAAAATGAAAAAGGTTTCTGCCGCATTTATAGTTTGGCTACTTGTCTTTACGACTTTTCTAGGCCATTCATCTGTTCAAGCTAAAGAAGCACACGTAAAAAATGTGATTTTTATGATTCCTGATGGATTTTCTACAGCCTATGCAACAAGTTATCGATGGTATAAGGGAGAAAAATCGTTAATGGATGAAATGCTAGTTGGAATGCACCGAACCTATTCAGCTAATTCGGCCGTTACCGATTCTGCAGCTGGAGGAACAGCTATGGCAACCGGTCAAAAAACGAATAATGGGATGATCGCGACAGCACCGACTGGCGAAAAGTTACCGACCATCTTGCAAGCTGCAAGAGCAAATGGAAAAGGTACAGGCTTAGTAACAACGACAACAATTACTTACGCAACTCCCGCAGCATTTGCTTCTCATGTGAAAAAACGTACAGATGAGGCTAATATCGCTCCGCAACTAATTAGTAATAAAGTTGATGTCTTACTAGGGGGCGGAAAGAAGTTTTTCTCGGAATCCTTACTCAAAAAAGCCCAAGAAGAAGGTTATCAATTAGTAACAGATCAAAATATGCTCCGTAAGACAAAGGTAGAGAAAAAGATTCTCGGTCTTTTCTCTGAAGAAGCACTTTCACCTGAATTGGATCGCCATTATACAGATCAACCAAGCTTAGCGGATATGACAATGAGAGCGATCGATCATTTAAAGAAAAAGAAGAAAGGCTTTTTCTTGATGGTGGAGGGGGGACAAATCGATTGGGCAGGTCATGCGAATGATCCAGTCTGGGCAATGAAAGACATTGAAGCCTTTGAAGAAGCTGTTAAAGTTGCTAAGCAGTTTGCCGAGGAAGATCAGAATACATTAATTGTTATTGCCGGCGATCATGATACAGGTGGATTTTCAGTAGGTGGATATAATCGATATGCAGCAAATGTAAAAGTTCTTCGAAAGGTTAAGGCGACAGGTCAATTTATCGCAAACCAGTTGAATCAGGATCGGAGTAATAGTAAAGAAGTGATGAAAAAATATACAGGTTTGAATTTAACAGCGCAAGAAATGAAAGAGATTCAAACATCTGCACAAGCAAAATTAGCCGTTAATAAAATAATATCCAAAAGGGCTCTAATCGGTTGGACAACTCATGAACATACAGGCGTTGATGTCCCAGTCTATGCTTTTGGGCCAGGCTCAGAACAATTTAGAGGATTACAGGAAAACACTGATCTGCCAAGAATTATGGCTAAATTAATGAATTTATCATATCCCTTTGAAAAAAACTCTTAATCAAACGTTTGATTAAGAGTTTTTGTACGTCTCATATTTCTTCTTTTCTAGATTTTCCCTATATGATAGCATGTATTTAGGAGGTTTTTAGATGTTTTGGAAAAATTGGGAGCAATATTCTTATTATGAAAACGTAAAGCTAACAGTTATTGCGATAGTTATCTTTTTATTGTTTATTTTTTTAAGAAAGATTTTCGCAAAATATGTATTTGCGATTTTATTACGATTAACACAAAAAGCGCCTGGTGAATTATTTACCTCCATTGTAAAAGCATTTGAAAAACCGATGCAATGGCTCTTTATTATTATCGGTATTTATATTGCAGCAGGTTACTTTCCATACTTTGAGAAAAGCAGTTTGCTGTTTCTTCATCTAGTACGATCGTCAATTATCTTTTTAATAGGATGGGGATTATTTAATTTATCTAGTTCAACTTCTTTATTTTTTGAAAAAGTGAACGAGAAAACGAATGTTAATATTGATAAAATACTCATTCCAATCCTTTCAAAAGCGGTAAGAGTCATTATTGTTGTAATCATTGTTGGAATCATTGCAGATGAATTTAATTACAACATAAATGGATTTGTGGCTGGCCTTGGTTTGGGAGGATTAGCCTTTGCACTTGCAGCTCAAAATGTATTAACAAATTTATTAGGTGGAGTTGTCATCATTACTGAAAAGCCGTTTACGATTGGTGATTGGATTTCAACAACTGTAGTCGAAGGAACAGTGGAAGATATAACGTTCCGGAGTACGAAAGTCCGCACCTTTGATCAAGGTCTTGTAACAGTACCTAACTCAACTTTAGCTAATAATCCTATCACAAATTGGAGTAAAATGGGGAAACGTAGAGTATCCTTTAATGTACGTTTACCTCACGATACCGATGTAGATAAGGTTCAATTTGTTATCGGTCAGATTAAAGAAATGCTCCAGAACCATCCAGGAGTTCACCACGAAAAAATCTATGTCATTTTTGATCAATTTAAAGAAAACGATTTGGATGTAAAGTTGGACTTTTTCACGAAAACAACAGAATGGGAAGAATACTTAAAGGTGAAGGAAGATATTAATTTACAGACTTTAAATATTCTTCAAATTGAAGAAGCAAAACAACAAACCGAAGAATCGGCAGGGAATTAGAAGAAGTGTGGTTAGTCGCCACGCTTTTTTTGTCCAGCTCCAGCGCCTATCGACTAGCAAATATCTACGCTTCTTCCGTCGATAAGTCATCATCGATTCGCCTGAAGGCTCATCGTGATTCCTTTATCTCGGTCAGAAGCTTCGATATTTGTACGTCGATGGACAGGCGCTTGCGCTTTTCTTTATCGACTGGAGAAAAGGGGGGATGTTCCACATGTTATCCACGATTCTTGCTCATAAAATAATAGATGAGGCGAAAAAATTAATCGATAAAGACCTCATTATTGTGAAAACGGATGGTAAAATCATTGCCAGTTCAGAAGAAAGTCGAATGGGGAATTTCCATGAGGGCGCGAAGATTTGTGTACAAGAAGAAAGTAAAATCATCATTACAGATGAGGACGCTTTGACATTAGAAGGTGTAAGGGCAGGAATTAATTTACCGATCATGTTCCACGGCAAAGTTATCGGTGTAATTGGTATCACAGGGGAACCTAATCAAATATTGCCTTTTGGAGAGCTATTGAGGAAAATGACAGAGTTATTAATTAGCGAAAGTTACTTCTCTGAACAGATCCAATTACGAATGAGGATGGTTGAATCCTTTGTGTTGGACTGGATTCAAGGGAACGAGTGGACGGCCGAGTTTTTGGAACGTGCTCACGTGTTAAAAATTGATTTAACCGTAAAGCGTTGGCCAATTTTTATAAAAGTGAATCAACAGCCAGCTATGCTTTTTGATAGCCTTCGCCAATTAGAACTTGTTTGGGGACAATCATCGGAGAAGGATATGATAGTTCAATGGGGAGATGGTCGTTTTTTACTCCTGCCTGAATATCAGAGTGTGGAAAAGACGGAACTTTATCAAAAACTAAAACAGGTTAAATCTTATTTGAAACAAAGATGGGATCTATCTGTCCTCATCGGAGTGGGACAAATTGTTGAAGGCAAAGAGTTGGGAAAAGGAGTCTCCCTTGCTGAAAAGGCATTATTAGTTTCTAAAAAATCCAATAGCATCGTATTTGAGGAGGATTTACGTTGGGAAATTTGTTTACAAGAGGTAAGGAACTCAACTAAGGACGAGTTTATTAAAAGAGTCATACAAAAACTGCTTGATCAAGAGGAATTGCTTATAACGCTGAAAGCTTATTTTGCAAATGAACTCTCTATTAAGAAAACAGCAGCATTTTTGCATATACATATTAATACACTGCATTATCGTATCAAGAAAATTGAAGAAAATACTCAACTTGATTTAAAAGTTGTCGATGATCTATTTAATCTTTATTTAGCTCTGCAATTTTTGGATGAATATACAAAGGATGATTAAAAAGGCAGACTGATTTTATATGTAAATCTATAGTAATAACCCCGCCATTTTTTTATGATGAAAGGGAGAGAATATAGCTTAATTGAAAGGTTGTTATAAATGATTTCAGATATGTTAAAAGAAGCATTTTCCTCCATTGTCGGTCAAGAAAATGTAATTGATTCGCAGGCTGGAAGACTTGTATATTCATACGATGCGACGCCGAATTATCAGTCCATGCCAGATATAGTCCTTGCACCAAGATCGACACAAGAAGTTGTGGAAATTGTAAACGTTTGCCGAGAAAACAAGATTCCCATTGTTCCACGTGGTTCAGGATCTAACTTATGTGCGGGAACTGTCCCTGTTCAGGGAGGCATTGTACTTTTATTTAAACATATGAACGAGATACTTGAAGTGGATGAGGAAAATTTAACGGTCACTGTTCAGCCGGGATTGATTACTCAGGACTTAATTCAAGCTGTTGAAAAACAGGGATTATTTTATCCGCCTGACCCGAGCTCTATGAAAATCTCAACGATTGGTGGAAATATTAGTGAGAATTCTGGAGGATTACGCGGATTAAAGTATGGGGTGACCGCAGATTATGTGATGGGGTTGGAGGCGGTTTTAGCCAATGGCGAGGTAATCCGCACAGGCGGAAAGCTTGCGAAGGATGTTGCAGGTTATAATTTAACCCAGTTGTTGGTCGGATCAGAAGGTACACTGGCGATTGTGACAGAAGCGACACTCAAACTTATTCCGATGCCAGAAACAAAAAAGACGATGCTAGCTTTATATCAAAATATTGATGCCGCAGCCCGTTCTGTATCAAAAATAATTGCTAATAAGATCATTCCAGCGACATTGGAATTTTTAGATCAGCCAACATTAAAAGCAGTTGAGGATTTTTCACAAATCGGACTGCCAACCGATGTTGAGGCCGTTCTCCTGATTGAACAGGATGGACCAGCAGAAGTGGTAGTACGTGATATTGAAAAAATGGCTACAATTTGTAAAGAAGAAGGAGCGGTGTCTGTTCAAATTGCTGCATCGCAACAGGAAGCAGAGGCTTTAACAACTGCACGCAGAGCGGCTTTATCCGCTTTAGCGAGGCTGAAACCGACGACAATTTTAGAAGATGCAACAGTACCGAGGTCGGAAATTGCTAATATGGTGAAAGCGATCAACGAAATCGCCGAACGCCATCAAGTAGATATTTGTACATTTGGTCATGCAGGCGATGGGAATCTTCATCCAACATGTCCAACAGATGTACGTGATGCAGATGAAATGGAAAGAGTAGAAGCAGCATTTGCTGATATTTTTGATAAAGCGATCGAGCTTGGTGGAACGATCACGGGTGAACATGGAATAGGTATGGTGAAAGCACCATACTTAGAATGGAAAATTGGAGCGCAGGGGATGGCTGTTATGAAAGGAATTAAGCATGCCTTCGATCCCGATAGTATTTTGAACCCTGGTAAGGTTTTTACGGAGAATGTTCGTAAACGACTGGTGGTGGCAAAATAATGGAGATGACAGCACGGGAACGAGCAATTCAAAAGGACTTTAGCGAAAGAATGGATGAGTCTGAGCTACTTAACTGTATGCGCTGCGGTTTTTGTTTGCCTGCTTGTCCGACCTATATCGAGACAGGATTTGATGAAACCCATTCTCCCCGGGGTCGGATTGCTTTAATGAAGGCCGTTCATGATGGGTTAATTTCTCCTGATGACGAAGTGGAAAATTCATTGAATGTCTGCCTTGGTTGCAGGGCCTGTGAACCTGTTTGTCCTGCAGGAGTTCAGTATGGGCATTTACTAGAAGAAGCGCGAGATATATTTAATGAGCATACTCATCATTCAATGCCCGTGAAAGCTGTCCGTAAGACCGTATTCGATGACCTTTTTCCACATCATAATCGCATGGTTAATACAGTAGGAATGCTGCGGTTTTATCAAAAGAGCGGCTTGCAAAAAGTCGCTCGTACAATCGGGTTTATGAAACTCTTTCCGGAAAATTTACGTGAGATGGAACGGGCTTTGCCAGAGGTGCCTAACCGCCGTTCAATGAAGAATCGTCCAACGAGTGCCCCGGCAGTTGGAAAAGTAAAAGCAAAAGTCGCCTTTTTTTCAGGCTGTCTCATGGATACAATGTTTTTAGAAACAAATAATGCAACGATTAAATTGTTACAACGCGCTGGCTGTGAGATCGTTATACCAAAGGAACAAGGATGTTGCGGAGCGTTACACGGACATAGTGGTGAAAAAGAAAAGGCAAAGGCGTTAGCAAAAAGAAACATTGAAGCATTTGATCAGTCGGAAGCTGACTATATTATTGTCAATGCTGGTGGTTGTGGTGCATTTTTAGTAGATTACGGACACTTGTTGAAGGATGACCCTGAGTATGCGGAAAGAGCAAGGGTGTTTAGCGCTAAAATGAAAGATATTACACAAATTTTATATGAGTTAGATTTTCATAAGCAAATTCCTCTTAAGGTAGATCCGCAAATTATTACGTACCAAGATTCTTGTCATCTACGGAATGTGATGAAAACTGCTTCAGCCCCGCGTGTATTAATGCAGGCGATCGAAGGAGCAGAATACCGAGAGATGGAAAAAGCCGATAGCTGCTGCGGCTCTGCTGGTATTTATAATATCGTTCAACCGGAAATGTCTATGAAAATATTGGATCATAAAATGGAAAAGGTAGTTGCAACAGACGCTCATACGATCGTCACAGCCAATCCTGGTTGTTTATTGCAGATGAAGTTAGGTATCGAGCGGGAGGGTCTAGGAGACCATGTTCGCGCTGTGCATATTGTCGATTTATTACTGGAAGCTTCTGAGTAGCGTAGTTCGCGCCGATCGCCCGTGGTGATCGGCGCGAACGGGTTTAAAACATCGCTCCTATAAACTACGCCTTCGCTCGCTTCGGCCAAATAAAATTAGAAAGAGCAATCAGGAAGTCAATTCCTAAAATAAGCGACCATAATTTCCAAAATCCATCTAATACTTCAGTTCGAGGAGCATCCTTGATTAAGAAAATAAGTCCAAGTAAAAAAAAGCTTCCAATCACATAGGCCAGTACATGCTGTCCCCAGCTTTTAAAATAGTGCCTTGCATAGTCCATCCCGTATAGTTTAAGCGGTTTGGGTCCTTGCTTGACGATATAATAGCGAAATCGTTCATCTGCCCATCGAATCATACTTTTTCCAAATGCCAATGATACACCAATATAAATCGCTGCAATTCCATGTGCTGAGGTTGCAGTAGCCCCATTGTATAAATCAATACTTGTCGTAGCTAGTAAAATTAAGTCAATCACTGGGGTTAAAGTGAGAAAGAAAAAGCCGAGTTTTTCCCTTTTTAATAGATACCTAGTGACAAATCCTAATAAAATGACAATCCAAAATCCAATCTCAGCCGCAATAATCATCCAAGCAACAAAATTCATTTTCCAGCCCCATTTCAATACACCTGTACTAATTAGGGTTAAAATATAACATGATTTTTATTTTAATACAACTGTATTTTTAAAATTGTCTCAGCCTATTTTTCTTGATAAAATAGGACTATGCCTAAAATTGTTGATCATGAAAAAAGAAAGCAAAATATAGCAGAAGCGACTTGGAGAGTCATTCTAGAGCAAGGCATGGAAGGAGCAACTGTACGAAATATCGCCAAAAAAGCGGGCTTGTCATTAGGAGCCTTGCGTTATTACTTTTCCACTCAAGATGAGTTGTTTGTTTATGCGATGAAGTTGGTAAAGGAAAATGCAACAGCTCGCATCAATGAGATTGCTCTAAGTGATGTGCCTCCATATGAAAAAGTATTTAATATCCTATTGGAAATTGTTCCGATTAATAAGGAAACAATGGCGGAAATGGAAGTTTGGTTCGCCTACGTTTTTTATACGAGACATAAGGAAGATGTATTTGATGCCAAGAAGAATGAGCTTTTTAGAGGGATGGAAAAGCTTATCGAATATTTGGATCAACATCAGATCTTGCGACCCAGCCTTGACAAAGTGTTGGAAGCTGAGCGATTGTATGCACTTATTGATGGACTTGCCTTACATGCACTTTTAGAACCACAAAGAATGAGCAAGGAGCGGATCGTGAATTTAATCGAATACCATTTAAAAATGATTTGTGTGAGGGAATTAAATGAACCGAAGAACAAATGACTTGTTCTTCGGTTTCCATTAACCATTATTTTTTCTTCACAATAATATCCCCAGTAGTCGTTTCAAGCTGAAAAAGAATGCCAGAATCACTATTATTGATGAATTGTTTCTTTTGACCAAAGATTAAAATATCACCATTGCGAGTAGCTGTATTGAACTGAATGTCTTCGGGGAAATTCTTTGCTTGAACAAAAATATCTCCCGTTGTTGTTTCGCCAGTCATTGAACCTTTAATCTCATCATTCTGGAGAGTGAGATCCCCAGTCCGTGTTTTCGCTTGAATATCCCCTAAAACCTTTCTCAACAGAATATCGCCTGTTGTTGTTTTGGCATTAACCATTGAACCATCTATATTGGTTAGGACGACGTCACCTGTGCGTGCTTCTGCTGATGTGTCTCCTTTTACTTCATCTAAAAGGATATCTCCAGTCGTAACTTTTACAGCGAGCTCGTTAGATGTAATGTTTTTTGCGACAATATCCCCCGTCGTTGTCGTTAGTTTAATGTTTTTTCCAGCCAATTTTTGAACATAAGTATCCGCTGTAGTTGCAGTAACATGAATCGATTCGTACTCTTTTTCTGGAATGAATACTTTTATTTTCGGAGAGGGATTAAATCCGAAGGAAATCCATTTTCTTTTCTGCTTGTCAGCCTTAATGGTTAAAGTCTCACCTTGACGGTCGATCGTAATCTGTTCATTTGTCTTTTCAGCGTTACGTCCAACTACCTCAATCTTAGCTTGTTCCTGAACTGGAATAAGTTCGATATCTGTATTGGTCACATCGATTTGGATAGAAGTAAACGAAATATCGTCTATTTCAGTTGTAATCGCTGCCGACTTTTTAGTCGTAGTTGCAAAAGTTGCAATACTTCCGATCACTCCGATCACGATTAGTAATAGTGCGACAATCGAGATCTTTTTAATCATGCTCATTTCCCGCCTTTCACAACAGAGACATTATATTTTAAATAACGAAACGTTAGATTTTTAAAGTTAATTGTGACGTAGTACATCCCAATTGAGATGAAAAAACCAAGCCCGCAAAGAGCAAGTGACATAAATAAGTCAAACCATTCGAATGTTCCAGGATTAAATATGGCATTAACGAATACGAGTAACGGACTAAAAGTAAAAGAAACTCCAATCGCCCAGCCTCCGAATAAAAGACCAATCAAGGCAAGAAATGGACCAAGAACAAGGACTAAATTGACAAAACCTAGCCCAATAACAGACCATACGGCGCGAAAAATACTACCTGTAGATTTGGATGTTTCCATTTTATCGATATGATAATCCGCTAATATTTCTTTAGCTAATTGTTTTGGTGAGCCTAACGAAGCGGCGATTTCATCTTCTGATTTGCCTTCTTCCATTCCAAAATCAAAGTGATCTTCATAATCTTGCATAATATCGCCTTTTTCAATAGCAGTTAATGGCCGTAAATGGCGACTGAATTCTAATAAAAACTGTTCTTTAGTCATGAGCCATCCCCTCCTCGATAATCTGATCGACTCCTTTAGTAAATTGTTTCCATTCTTGTACAAGTTTGTATAAATACTCTCGACCTAGATCTGTTAACTTATAATATTTCCTTGATGGACCTTCAGTTGATTCACGTAAATATGTTGTAAAATATCCTTCTTTCGTCAATCGTCTCAGTAGAGGATAGACAGAGCCCTCCGATATCTCAATTTGATTAGAAATATTTTGAACAAGTTCATAGCCATAGCGATCTTGCTTGTCGAGTAATACAAGAACACAAAGCTCCAACACACCTTTTTTAAATTGAACATTCAAATGTCGTCACCCCATTTATATTATAATCACTACTGTTTAATGAACAGTACCTGTTGTAATATAATATAACATCAAGTACTGTTCATTGCAAGGTACTAAAAAACTTTTTTTACGGTGCGATCATTTGCTTGCTATACTATTAAGAAAAAGGAATGAGAAGGTGAATGCGTGAGTAATCAATTATCTGATCAAGTGCAGAGATGGGTGGAACAATCGATTCATCCCCAAGCAAAAATTAAATCGACTCAGCGGCTAAAAGGGGGGATGTCCTCTGTCATTCAACTGGTCAAATTAGATATTGCTGGGCACGAAAGGGAAGTAGTTTTAAGACAAGTTCATAATGAGGAATGGTTAGCTGAGGAGCCAGATCTTGCGGCTCATGAAGCGGAAAGTCTTCAGCACACTCAAAAAATTAGAATTCCAACTCCTGAAATAATCAATTTTGATATAAAAGGAGAGGAGTGTGGTATTCCGACTGTGTTAATGTCTAAGCTCGAAGGCTCCGTCGTCCTGCAGCCAACAAATCATGAAAAATGGATTGAAGGATTAGCGAGAACGTTAGCGGTGATTCATGAAGTTGAGCCTGCGGGGTTTCCTTGGTCTTACTACACATACAAAAATGTGGATAGTCTGGATATTCCTAACTGGTCTGCCTATCCGGGGAAGTGGCGGATAATAAACGAAATAGCAAGCGGACCTCGACCCACAGTGAAGGACCGTTTTATTCACCGAGATTACCATGCTGCTAATGTTTTATGGTCAGGAGATTCTGTCAGTGGTGTTGTAGACTGGGTAAATGCATGTCGAGGGCCAGCAGGCATTGACGTAGGCCATTGTCGAGTTGATTTGGCTCAACTTTACGGATTGGAAGCTGCAGATGCATTCCTATCCGCTTATCAAAAGTTTGCTGGAGTAAATTTCCAGTATGATCCATATTGGGATGTTATTTCACTTGTAGATATTCTTTTTGGACAGCCCCAAGTATACACGGGATGGACGGATCTAGGCATGACTGGATTAACGAACCAATTAATGGAAATGCGGTTAGACGCTTATATGAATAGCTTGGTTGAAAAAATTTAATAAGATGCTGGGATTATCCAGCATCTTATTACGAGGAAAGTGGCGTCCGAATGATATTCTTTTTTAAAAACATGGCTAAAGACACTAAGACGAGTAATACACCTGTGAATAAAAAGCCGCCATTGGCAGTTAAGTTTAGTAATCCAGTTACCCCTGAGCCTAAAACAACGCCAATTGAGAAGAATGCGTAAAAATATCCATAGGCTTTTCCACGATAAGATTGATCTGTCGCTTCAATCAGTAGTGAGTTAAGGGATGGGAATAAAAAGGCAAAGCCAATTCCGTACAGCCCCATAACGAAATAGAGTTGAGGTATATTTTGTCCTATACTAATTAGGAGTAAACTGAGCCCCATTATACATAAACCGAAAATGGCTGTTTTTAATGGCTGAATTTTATCAAATAAATTATTAGTTGGCAGTACAAATACGAGAATCGCCACTATGCCGAACGTACTTAATAATAATCCACTTGTTTGCGTATCCCCTCCAAGATCAGTTACTTTGAGCGGAAGCATATAAGCAACAACGCCTTGGGAAAACATTAAGAATAAAGCTCCTATAAAAGCTTTTAATGTTAAAGGATTTTGAAAGAACATCCGAACAGAAACAGGCTCTTTTTTCTCTTTTGTTTTCGAGAGGACGATTTTTGTTCGGAGAAAAATAAATGAACAGATTCCAAGAAGAAACATGAAAATAGCTGTAACCATCAATACTGTCACTTCATTTGTTTTACTAGCAATAATTCCGCTAAAGGCTGGTCCGATTACAGCAGCTAACCCGACAAATGCTCCTGAAAGTGCAGCTCCTTTTCCTTTCTTTTCATTAGTCGTAGAGTTGGCTAAGTAAGTAAAGGCTGCTGGTACGATTAATCCTCCCGCTAATCCATGAAAGAAACGTATAAATAATAATATCCATGCATCAAAGGCAAAATAATAACAGAGAAGCATGGCACCTGTTAATAAAAGTCCTGTCACCAAGATATAAAAGGGCCCTTTTTTGTCAGTCAAAAATCCAGATGCGACATTCCCGATTGTATTCGAAAAAGAGTACATTCCTACTACAAGTCCGGTTAAAAAGGGAGCTGCACCCAATGATGTGGCAAAGGGGGTCATGATTGGAAGTTGTGTAAACAAATCAAAGAAGGAAAAAAATACAATCATATAGACAAAAGCTCTCATAAAGAATCAATACCTCCATACAATAGGCTAACCCTATCATCTCTTTTTCTCTCAAAATCCGCAAGTGAATGTGCTTAATTTCACAGAGTGAAACATCTTATATCTTATAGTTATGAATATTTTTAGAGGAATATGGTACAAACTAAATTTATTCTTGACAAGTAAAAACAAACACAATATATTGTAATTAACTACTTGGCATTGTCAGGTAGTTAATTATTCGTTAGCTATTTTGCTTTGCAAGGTAGCCTTTTTTAAAAATGCTATCTTGCAAAGCAAGTTAGTTTTTAAGCGAGGGAAAAGTATATGTCGATTAGAAGCCAATTATTAAAGGGGATTTTAGATGGGTGTGTAATGGCTGTGATTGAAAAGGAACCTGTTTATGGATACGAACTTTCTAAAAAGCTCCAAGATATTGGCCTCCACGATGTAAGTGAAGGAACAATTTATCCAGTTTTATTGAGGCTTCAGAAAAATGGTTTGATTCGAGGCGAAATGAGGCCATCTGATGTGGGACCAAATCGAAAGTATTATTTTTTAACGGTCGAAGGAGAAGAAGCACTCGCCACAGTTGCAGAAGAATGGGAACAGATTTCTGAGCCTGTTAACAAACTTTTAAAAGGAGGGAGTGGAGGTAATTGATGCTAAAAAGCTAATCGAAGAAAATAATCGGAAAAGGGAACTGCTAACGGAAGAAAATGAAAAATACTATAGTGATTTGATGTTATATATTCGAGTTCAATCCATCCTTTGGACCTTCCTTTGAATTTACTTGGTGGGCTTCAGCTGTTATAGGTGCAGGGGGTTAATTGCTTTTATTGTAAAAAGGAAATTCATGTGAAGGAGGATATTATGTTATCTAAAAAAAGTGAAAGTTTCATAGAGAATCTTCGTATGTACTTAATGACTTCCGGGAAAAACGAACAGGAAGTAAAGGAACTGACGGAAGAATTAACCGTACATTTGTTGGAAGCTGAAAAGAGTGGAAAAAGCATCGACCACATTATTCACGGCAGTCCAGAAGAATATATGGAATCCTTACGTGCAGAAATGACAACTGACTATCGAAAGTGGATGAAAATGATTCCTATTTTTCTTCTCGGAACGATGGCCTATCTCTTCATGGGACCGGCGATTCGCGGGGAATTCGAGTTGAATGTGCTCCAAATCATTGGGTTCCCGATCGCCGTCTTCCTTGGTTTAATAGTCTATATTGTTGGGTTACGTCGCGCCGGAAAGAAACAATATTCTTTAAAGAAGCTCTTCATCTTCGCAATGGTCGCATCTATTACAACAACGACTTTATTCATCGTTGTCCTATTAGGAAGTACTCTGCTCGTTGATCCGTTTTTTCAGGCGAGCCCTTTCGTAAACGGATTGATGATTGTGGCTTGTGCATTAATTTTTATCGGATTGGCCCTTTGGAGCAAAACATGGTTTTCCATTTGGATTCCAGGCATATTATTTATACCTGATATTGTCTTACGCTTTTCCAATATGGACGCCATTCAACTCATCATTCTTAGCGCAGGCTCCTTCATTCTTCTGTTCGTACTTATGATTGCGGGCCTTATTATCAAAGGAAAGAGGAGCGCAGCTGGCCGTTGAAAGGCCTGCGCTCCTAAACCCGTTCGCGATGAATTAAACCCGTTCGCGATGAAAAAGCCGTCCTTTAATAGCTTGCTAAAATTGATTTGATAGGTTCGGTTTCGTTTGCCGCCACTCCCTATGAGATCTATACTTTGTAAAATACGAGTGGCCGTTTTCATGTCGACATGCAAGAATTCGCGACAATCTTTATTTGTCATCGTATCTCCCATGATTAAAAACCACTCCATCATTGTTTGAATATGAGCGAATCGATCACGATGTTCGCATTTTAAGCAATGCCAGCCTCTCAATACTTTCTCCATACCAAGAAAATCGCATGAGCTACATCTTACCCCTGTCATAATGTCACTTTTCGGAATATCGTAGGCCAGACAAATTGGCCGGGGAATATAGGGTTCATTGCTATCTCTTAGTTCAAGTGCAAGTTGATGAAGACTCTCTTCGGATAAAATCGGCTTTTGGGGAAGCTTCCGAATAAAAGAAGAAATCTGGCTGGGGAATAGTACTTTCGTTTTCTTTGGAGCAAGTTCGACAATCTGTTTTGGATAGGCCAAAACGACGACTCCGTATACAGGAAGATAAATATTTTTGCTTGCGTACCATTCTTGCAATAATTCGCAATTTCGCCTAACTTGAGCAGCGGGACATTCGAACGCATCGATTTGACCGTTCTCCCTTATCCGAACCAACTGATCTGGGTTTTCCTGAAATCGCAACTTCCCACTAATATTTTTTGTCTCCAAAACTAATGAATAAGACAAAGTTGAAAAAATATGATCCATTTGAAAAGTTTGTGAGGTTTTGAGGGTTAGATCGTGGAGTACTCGGTAGTTCATTGGAAACGCATGACGATTAAGTACAGACTCAACCTTTTGTTCTCCTGAAATTCCGGCTTCAAGGCTCAAACTTTTAGAGGCTAAAATTGGCTGGGCATAGTGATGGGATTTTAATCGAGATGCTGAGGCCTTCACCCCGATCAATGATAATGCTGGACTTCTTTCATTCATAACGATTTAACACACCTCCGATTTTTTTCTATAAAAATCTCAGCCTTCCATCCACTCCCAATCAACATCAGCAGGATGCCATTGATAAGTGGCAAGATCAACTTTTCCATCTCGCACTAATTCCACTCCTTCCTCTTCAAGCAAAAACTTCTGCTCCTCGGCAATGTCCGGGGCTGCGATCACAATTTCTCCTTTTGCATTGACGACACGATGCCATGGCAACTGATATTTTCGGCTCATGGAATGAAGAATTCTTGACACTTGCCTTGCTCCTCTGGAGTTCCCGGCAAGACGTGCGATTTGTCCATAAGTAGCGACACGGCCATCTGGGATAGAGCGAATCACTTCTACTACTTTTTCTGTAAAAAGGTGCATCTTATTTGCCTCCAATCCTATAATAACAAGTATAATGGGTTACAAAGATGATTGAAAGAAAGAGGGATGACAATTGGAACTAATCAATGCTAAGGACCAACAACAGTTCGATGAAAATCGCTTTACGAAAATCAATCTTTTTCAAAAAGGGAAAAGTACCGCGTTTCTGCTTAACTTTTTACCTGGGCAAACCCTTCCCGCACATCCACATCCTAATGCTCATGTTTACTTGTATGTTCTTGAGGGGACAGGGATTTGTAAAATTGATGATGAAGTACAACCAATCGGGCCAAATGATGTTATTCATGCCGAAAATGAACAAATAGTAAGCATTGAGAACAATGGTAAAGAACGATTAAGTATTTATGTAGTGTTAGCAAAAGAGTAATAAAGAAGGAAGAGACAATATGGCCAAAATTATGATTGTTGAAGATGATCCAAAAATCGCTGAACTTTTACATAATAATATTGGAAAATACGGGTTTCAGGTGACATTGGTTGAAGACTTTGATCATATCATCGGCCATTTTAAAAAGGAAAGTCCTGATCTTGTATTACTTGATATTAATTTACCAAGTTATGACGGCTTTTATTGGTGCAGACAGATTCGGGCCATTTCCACATGCCCGATTCTGTTTATTTCCGCACGTGCAGGGAAAATGGATCAAGTGATGGCCCTTGAAAATGGCGGGGATGACTTTATTACAAAGCCATTCGATTACGAAGTTGTACTTGCAAAAATACGGAGCAGCCTTCGAAGGGCATATGGAGAATATGCTCCGAAAATGGAAGAACGAATCGTTGAATTAGCAGGACTCTGTTTATACTTAGAGCGGATGGAATTACATAGAGATCAACAAATTATTTCATTGACTCAAAAAGAGGCGGTATTGCTGGAAATATTAATGACCCGGTCCCCAAAACTAGCTGCACGTGAAGTTATTCTTGAGAAGTTGTGGGATGATCAATCGTTTGTCGATGAAAATACGCTGAATGTCAATGTCACACGAGTTCGAAAAAAGCTTCAAGAATTAGGTATCAGAAATGCGATTGAAACGGTACGAGGAGCGGGATACCGTCTCATTCCCAATTGGGAGCCTCATGTATGAAGTTATTTTTTCGCGAACATATCCCATTGATCATTATAAATGGGTTGCAAATGGTTATAATGATCCTCGTCTTTTGGTTGGATGGATATCGTAAAACATCATTAGTATTTTATGGACTTTTTCTAGGTAGTTTATTGCTTACGGCGTATTTAGTTTTTCGTTATCAAACACATAAAAATTACTATAAAAGATTGACAGATTCTATCGGAAACTTAGATGAGGCAATCGCAACATTAGATGCAGTACCGCTATCTGTTGCCCTTTCTAAAACTCTTAAATCCCAGCATACTCTTTATCTTAACGAACTTCATTATCAAGAAAAGCGTCGTAACGATCACTTAACTTTTATTAATCAATGGGTACATCAAATGAAAACACCATTGTCGGTGATTGAATTGATTACTCAAGAAGATGATGATGAACATATGCTTAGTATTCGAGAGGAAACAGATAAGCTGGAAAAAGGTTTGGAAATGGTTTTGTATGCGGCAAGGCTTGAAACTTTCGAACATGACTTCCATGTACAACCTGTCTCTCTTCGAAAAGTTGCGGAACAAGCGATTCGAGAAAATAAGCGCCTTTTTATAAAAAATGAAGTATATCCAGAAGTGAAGATTCAAGAAACAATCGTGGAGTCAGACGAAAAATGGCTCATCTTTATAATTAATCAATTAGTGACGAATGCTGTAAAATATTCGGCGGGAAAATCCCGTAAAGTTATCATCACAGAAACGAAAACGGAGCATGACATTACACTTATTGTCCAAGACTTTGGAATTGGCATCCCGAAAACGGATGTAAAGCGTGTTTTTAATCCCTTTTATACGGGAGACAATGGCAGACTCTATCGCGAATCGACGGGAATGGGATTATATTTAGTGAAAGAGGTTTGCGAGAAGCTAGGACACCAAATTGAAATTGAATCGACCGAAGGAGAAGGAACTATTGTAAAATTACTCTTTCACCAAGCGTGATGAAACCTTACAAATATGTAAGGTAATTGAAAGCTGAACAAATGGTTAAAAACACCCCTTTTCACCTACAATAATGATAGTTGAGAAAGGGGTTTTTTCAGTGGAAATTTTAAAAATTAAAAATCTAAGTAAAGTATACGGGGGAAAAGTCGCTTATAAAGCATTAGCTGATATAGATTTAACGATTGAAGAGGGTGAATTCGTTGGTATTATGGGACCATCAGGGAGTGGTAAATCAACTCTTTTAAATATGGTTGCTACAATCGATCAACCGACATCCGGGTCGATCATGGTCGATGGCAAGGATCCATTAAGGATGAAACATAATGAATTGGCTTTATTTAGACGCCGGCAATTAGGCTTTATTTTCCAAGACTTTAACTTACTTCCAACGTTAACAGTTGAGGAAAATATCGTACTTCCGTTGACATTGGACGGTGTAAGTGTAAAAGAGATGGATAAACGCGTTGCGGATGTTGCTGAAAAGTTGGGAATCACTGCGATTCTTAAAAAACGGATCTATGAAATATCCGGTGGACAGGCGCAAAGAACAGCGATTGCTCGCGCGATTATTCATAATCCGAAAATGGTTTTGGCTGATGAGCCGACAGGAAACTTAGATTCGAAAGCATCTAAGGCTGCAATGGAAATGATGGAAAAGGTGAATAAAGAAGATCAGACAACGATGATGATGGTCACACATGACCCAATCGCTGCAAGTTATACGGAACGGGTTGTCTTTATTAAAGACGGAACATTGTTTAATGAAATCCATCGTGGTGACAATCGTCAAGCGTTTTTCCAGAAAATCATCGATGTGCTTTCGCTGTTGGGAGGGGACTCAAATGACCTTTCGTCAATTCGCGTTTAATAATGTTTTTAGGAATAAGCGAATCTACGCAGCTTATTTCCTTAGTAGCCTTTTTTCTGTCTTAGTATTTTTTGTTTATGCTATTTTTGCTTTTCATCCTAACTTGTCAAAAGTAAATCCGAATGTAGCTGTTGGATTACATTTTGCTGAAGGCATTATTTACGTGTTTTCGTTTATTTTCGTCCTCGTTTCCATGAGTGCCTTCTTAAAGTCACGCAAAAAAGAGTTTGGCTTAATGGTTATGCTTGGGATGACGAATAAACAACTGAGACGAATGGTTTTCATTGAAAATGTTCTAATTGGCTTTTTTGCGACAGTTTCTGGAATAGCAGTCGGCCTAGTCTTTGCCAAACTCATATTAATGGCAGCTAAAAGTATCCTAAGCTTAGAGGAATCATTGCCCTTTTACTTGCCATGGCAAGCGATCATTTTAACATTTAGCGCTTTTTTACTTTTATTTATTGTTATTTCTTTCTTTACAGTTTCTATCCTTAAAGGAAATAAGCTAATCGATTTAATAAAAGGGAGTACAGCACCGAAAAAGGAACCAAAGGCATCGATCGTCCTTTCTATATTAGCAGCTCTTTTATTAGCAGCTGGATATGTGATTGCTTTAGTCGTTCGAGAAATGCAAGTGGTGGTGGCGATGATTCCTGTTACGATTCTCGTGATCATCGGTACCTACTTCCTTTTCACACAATTAAGTGTGTTTACGATCAATCACTTGAAAGGGCAAAAGAAATTGTTCTGGAAGAAAACGAATCTTGTTCTATTCTCAGACCTTGCCTATCGAATGAAAGACAATGCCCGTGCCTTTTTCTTCGTGGCGATCGTTTCAACTGTAGCCTTTTCTGCGATTGGCTCGCTTGTCGGATTTCGCTATATGTTTACAACTGCTATAGCAGCAGATAGGCCATTTGCGTTTGAATATGCGTCGAACGCTGGGAATGAGAACGAACAAAAGCATATTCAATTAATTGAAAGCAAACTAGACTCGTTTACTTATGAAAAAGGAGAAGTCCATGTAAAGAAAATATCTATTCCTAGCTTAGCTACAAAGCATATTCCGTTAATTGGTCTCATTTCTGAATCCGAATTTAATCAGTTAGCGAAAGTTGCTGGGGAATTGGATAAACAAGTTAAACTTAAAGATAATGAAACGGTTTATCTTTACTTCCAAAGCTCGGTAGGAGGTGGGACTGAACGTGACCTTGTAGAGAAAAGGACCCTTGAATTTGCTGGAGGAAAACTAAACCAAATCGCCACTTTAGGATCTAACATAATGGGTACGTATGATAATTATCTTGTGGTTAGTGACACATTTTATGATGGTATAAAAGAGTTTGAACCAGAGACTTATTACGGTTTTCAAATTCAAAATTGGAAAGATACCGCGAAGATTGGAGAAGGTCTTTTAAAAGAAATGGGAGTAAGTCAAACAGGAGGGTATAGTAAGAACTTTCACTTTTCTACCCTTGGATACGATTGGAATGGGACGAATCAAGGGTTTGGAGCCGTTCTTTTTATCGGCCTCTTTATCGGTGCAGTCTTCTTTGTTGCGGCTGGAAGCTTTCTATATTTTCGTCTTTATGCTGATTTAGAAGATGAGACACGAAAGTTTTCCGCGATTAATAAGTTGGGGTTAACAGATAAGGAACTATCGAAAATTTTAACGGTACAATTGGGTCTGTTGTTCTTTGTACCCATTATTGTAGCGCTGATTCATGGGGCAGTAGCTCTAACTGCTTTACAACATATGTTTGACTTTAATTTGTTTAAGAGCTCTGCATTGGTACTCGGGACATTCACCGCCATCCAACTAGTTTACTTCCTATTTATTCGATTTAATTATATTCGCAAAATCAAAAGTGCTATGTAGCAGAAAAGACGCATTTCTTTTAGAAGTGCGTCTTTTTTTTTTGAAACTTTTCATTACCTTCAACGTATTAACTATGAGTGGGGAAAGGGGTTATGGAATGGAACCAATTTTAACGATAGAGGGTTTAGGAAAGTCGTTTAAGCAGACTCGAATACTTAAAAATATTACCTTTGAAGTGCGTAAAGGAGAAATAATGGCCATTCTTGGGCCGAATGGTGCCGGAAAGTCGACAACGATCCGTAATATTATGGGAATCATGTATCCGGATGAGGGAACTGTTCAATTTCACAATCATCCAACTGGTGAAATTCCTCGTCATAAGATTGGCTATTTGCCAGAAGAACGTGGATTATATAAAAACGTTAAAGTGATGGATATGATTTTGTATTTGGCAGAATTGAAAGATTACCCGTTAAAAAAGGCGAAAAAGCGGGCTCTTGAATATTTGGCTAAGCTTGGATTAGAAGGGAAGGAAAATGTCTCTGTTGAGGAATTATCCAAAGGAATGGGACAAAAAGTCCAGTTTATTGGTTCGATTATTCATGAGCCGGAATTACTTATTTTAGATGAGCCCTTTTCAGGCTTAGATCCTGTGAGCCAAGAAGTTTTTAAAAAGGAAATTCAAGAATTGGCGAATGCAGGGACTGCTATTCTACTATCCTCTCACCAAATGAATATGGTTGAAGAGATTTGTGATCGATTGTTCATGATTAACCGCGGCCAAAAAGTTATTTATGGCCCGTTAGAAAATGTAAAAAATCAATATGCCAATTTCAAATGCACGATTCGTGGTAAAAATGATATTGGCTTGTTAGAACGTCTCTCTAACGTACAGCGCGTTGAGCAAAATGGAGATGTATCTGTCGTTTATTTAGCGCAGGATGTAGTGGTTCCACAATGGTTAAGACAACTTCCTGAAGAGTTGAATATTCAGGAACTATCTATTGACCGAATTTCACTTCATGAAATCTTTATCGATGTGGCAACAGGTCGCCATTCAGGGCAAGAAGGAGGCGAAGTTCATGCGAAATAGTTGGAAAGTCGCGAAATGGGAAATTAAGCGCAATATGAAAAATAAGTCCTTTATTATTTCATTAGTCATTACACCGATTATTTTTATGCTGTTTGCATTTATTCCAACACTTTTTGATTCTGATAAAGACGCAACGCAAGTTTTTATTTTAGATGAACTTAATGTCTATCAACAAGTCGAGGAAATTGTTACTGCGTCCGAATTGAATTGGGAATTGCATCAAACCGATTTAGATGAAGCGACAATGGCGAAAGAAGCGGTTGAAAATGAAAATTCGGCTTATATTGCGTTAACTGAAAAAGGGATAGAGGAAGGAGAAATCCCAGTCTATCTAAATGAGGAAGTTAGTGATGAATTTGTCTTTGAAGCATCTGTATTAGAACATCCAGTCCGGCAAATTCAGTTGACACGCATGGATTTAACAGATCAGCAAATGGAGCAAATCGGCAAGGGGGTTTCCTTGAAAGCGATCGAAACTTCGGAAGATTCTTCAGAAGGGCCAGCAAGTGAAAGCGAAGAAGCAACGGATGACATCTTTAGGCATCTTATTCCTGGAGTTGCTGCAGGGATTATCCTTTTCTCGATCGTCATTACAGGAATGATGATATTTACTTCTGCCTCACAGGAAAAGAAGGAGAAAGTAGCAGAAATTATCCTTTCTTCGATCACGCCAACTGATTTAATGCAAGGAAAAATCATTGGATATTTTGTCCTTGGAATCACTCAGGTCGCGGTTTGGCTAGCATTTCTCGTACCGATTGCTTTATGGAAAATTGATTTCCCAATATTGGAATATCTATTTGTACCGGAATTAGCTGTTATGATTGTCATTGCCTTAGCTGGATACCTTCTGTTTTCGGCTATTTTCGTCGGCATGGGTGCAACGGTCGAAGATATGTCATCGACTAGTAATTTTCAAGGGATTGTCATGATGCTTCCCTTTATACCATTTATGTTTATGGGACCTATCATCATGGATCCGAGTGGTATCATCGCAAAAGTCATGACCTTTATACCTTTTACAGCTCCAGGTGTTTTGTTAATTCGTCTCTCGATGCTAGAAGAGTGGCCGTGGGTTGAAATCATCATCGCACTTGCCGTTTTATTTGTTGCCATTTGGTTAGCTATGAAGGCAGCTGGAAAAATCTTTAAAGTTGGTATTCTCATGTACGGTAAAAATGCGACACCGAAAGAAATTTGGAAATGGTTATGGACATAATCAAGGGGGCTCCCAGCTGGAATGGCTGGGAGCTCTTTTTCTGATCTTGAATAGTGTGATGTCGCGGAATACTCTCATATGGAGGAAAATACTCTCACATAGCGTGAAATACTCTCGTATAGAGAAAAATACTCTCACATGGCAAGAAATACTCTCGTATAGAGAAAAATACTCTCACATAGCAGGAAATACTCTCGTATGAAGAAAAAACTTCTGCGTAGCTACATTTAATCCTTTATATGCTTCGAAAAGTCAATCTGATATCTCCGATCCTTAAATGTGCCGGTGCTTTTAAGGTTCATACTTTTAAATATACGTGTAGCGACGTTCCTATCATCAATATGGAGAAACTCTCGACAATCTTGATTACTCATTTCCCTCCCCATTAGTAAAAACCAATCCAGTACAGCTTGTTTATATGCTAAAGGGTCGTTGTTCTTACACTTAGGACAGTGCCAAGTTCGTGGTATTTTTATCATACCTATATAACCACACGTGGGACAAATGACTCCTGTTTTGAAATCTTCCTTCGAAATGGAAAAACTTTCACTAATGGGTTTAGGAATATATTCCTGATGACTATTTAAAAGTTCGTCTGTCAATAAATTAAGTGTATGAATATCGATTTTATTTGGAAGATGTAAAAGGCCTCTAATATAAAGCGGTATCATATTGGGGAACAAAACTTTGATGTTTTTCGGGGGAACCTTGATAATCTGTTTTGGATACGCTATCACAACGATTCCGATGACTGGGATATGTATATTCCGTTGATGGAGCCAATCTTTCATCAGCTCTACGTTCTGTTCGACCTGGGCAGCTGGGCAATTAAAACTTTCGATTTCACCAGTGAACTTTTCACGAATTAACTGAGGAGGATTTTCTTTAAAAGTCAAGACCCCGGATATGTTTTTAGTTTCAAAGACGAGAGAAAAGGCTTGGGAGAAGAAAACATGATCTAATTGAAAGGTTGTGCTCGTTTTGAGGGACAAGTCATGGAAAATACGGTTTTCAGTAGGGAATGAATGGTTGCGAAAAATAGTTTCTACTCTTTTTTCACCTGCTATTCCTGCTGCCTTAGATTGATGTTTACTTAGAATAGTAGGATACATAGAATGGTTGATTGCAAGCCGATAAAGAGCAGCATCCAGTGCTTTTAGAATAAGTGACTCTGACGGAAATTTTACATTAATTTTAAAACACCTCCTTATATTAGTCTAACATAACGAACGAATGTTATCCAGAACATTTCGACTTTAGTTTATAACGATATTTGGCGGTCTATTTTAATAGTTCTAAAACAAAATTTGCATAATCTTCCAATCTATTGTATATTAATGCCAATCACATAAATGTCCGTCCGGGTGCTTGAGGAATCAGGCTGAGATTGTAGCTATTATCCGCTACTGACCGTTAATCTGATCTGGGTAATGCCAGCGTAGAGAGTGATGAGTAACGACTTATCATAGGGGCCCTTCTCGTCGTCTGCGCATTTTGAGGCGGCTTTTTGTGTTTTGCAAAAAATAAAGGGATGTGGACAGATGAAAAGTTTGAAATTTACGGATTTGCTTATTACGGTGATGGTTGGTGTAGTATTTGGGATAACGATGAAATTCTGGGATGATTTATATACGGTGATTAAACCGATGCTTCCAGTTGCACGTCAATTAATTTATGGAATGTGGTTCATGGTCGGGCCATTTGCTTTTTTACTTATTCGCAAGCCTGGTGTGGCTCTGCTATCAAGTGTTGCAGCAGCAGGCCTTTCAGCGTTTATTGGGCATGGTATTGAAGTGTTAATTTATGGTTTTGTCCAAGGACTAGGGGCGGAATTGTTGTTTGCGGCGTTTCGTTACAAGCGTTTTGGCATTATTGTAGCAGGCTTAGCAGGTATTATGTCCTGTGCAGCTGGCTTTTTTCTAGATTTGTTCTACGGATATGCAGAGTTAGAAGTGTGGGCCCTCATAGTAAAATACAGCTTGCGTGTCATTAGTGCTTTCGTGTTTACGGGTGTTTTCGCTTATTATATTGTGCGTGCTTTAGAAGCTACTGGTGTAACCAATTTAATACGTCCCGTTTCCAGTGAAGATTACAAATCTCTAGATCAATAGGAGGGAGGGTGCCCAGTGAAACCAATTGAGGTAACGAATCTCCGTTTGAAATTTCCAAAGGAATCAGCCTTTATTTTTAAGGACTTTTCCTTTTCAGTTTTACCAGGTGAAAAAGTGTTATTTCTGGGACCAAGCGGCTGTGGAAAGTCAACTTTGCTTCAGGTTTTGAGTGGTATCATTCCTGATTCTATTGAAGTACCGCTCAAATATGATGCTATTCGGCGGCCAGATTCATGGGGATTTGTTTTCCAAGACCCTGATACACAATTTTGTATGCCATATGTAGATGAAGAACTAGCTTTTGTATTGGAAAACTTGAGTGTGCCGAGAAATGAAATGGATGTGCGTATTAAGGAGGTCCTTGCTACTGTTGGTTTGCAAGGACTTCCTATTCGTACACCGATCCATGATTTATCGCAAGGTATGAAACAGAGACTAGCGTTAGCTTCAATCTTATTGCTTCAACCAGACTTTTTATTTTTAGATGAGCCTTCTGCTTTGCTTGATCCTGATGGTGTTTTCCAAATCTGGAAGGCTGTTAAGGAGATTGCAGCTAATAAAACGGTCATCATTGTTGAACATAAAATTGATTATATTGTTGACTGGGTTGACCGTGTCGTACTCTTCAATCATGAAGGGGAGGTCATCGCGGATGATGTACCAGAAGTGATTTTTCTTCGACATCGACAAGCATTAATTGAATATGGAATTTGGTATCCCCATGTTTGGGATGACTACTTAGCTTCAACAGATTATGCAAAAATTGTTTATGGGAGAGCAGAGAAAGTCAAACAGCATGAGCCTCTGCTTTATCTCGAACAATTTAGCGGATATCGGGGAAGGGTGGAAAAAATTCATATTCCAAAAGCACATATCAAACCAGGAAGTTGGATTTCCATTCTTGGGGAAAATGGGGCAGGTAAGAGCACGTTTCTATTGTCCTTAATGCAATTATTACGTACAACGGGTCAATTTAAGGTCGAAGGGAAAATGATAGAGTGGAAAAAACGTAATCATACACTTCCGAAAGAGCTCACTCTCGTTTTCCAAAATCCCGAACTTCAATTTGTAGCGAATTCTATTCATGATGAATTGGCCTTTTCCCCAAAATTAAAAGGGAAAACAGATATTGATGTTAGAAGATGGTTGCAAATATTTCAACTTCCAATGAATGAAATGCGCCATCCTTACCAATTATCGATTGGACAGAAACGTCGATTAAGTGTAGCAACAGCTTTTACGACTGGTGCAAAAATACTATTATTGGATGAACCGACTTTTGGACAAGATGCGCGAAATACATTCATGATGCTGGAGCAATTAGAGCATTTGCGAAAAGAAGGAATAGCCATTGTTATGGTGACGCATGATCTGAAAATCGCAGAAAATTTCGCAACAGAAGTGTGGACGATTGACAACGGAAATTTAGTAGAGATGAGGGAAAAGGAGAGTGCCTATGCAGGAACTATTCACTCCACTTAGAGAGACTTGGCTATATCGTGTCAATCCTGCTTTAAAATTTGCCCTCTTTTTCACTTTATTGCTCATTGTACTATTTAGCCGTAATCTAGCTTTCATCTTTCATCTGACTATATTATATGGAATAGTATTGTATGGTTTTAGTGGTTACCCATGGCGGAAATTATTGCTCTTTTCAATTCCAATGCTGCTTTCTTTTATATCCTCAGCGGTAACGATGATTCTATTTGGAAAAGGGGTTCATGTTTGGTGGTCGTGGGGACTGATTAAAATCTCAGAAGAAAGCTTCTATTATGGATTATTATTAGGTTGTAAAACTCTAACTTTTGGCTTAATTAGTTTAAGCATTTTGTTAACGACACGTCCCATTTTACTCTTTTATGCGTTAATGCAGCAATTCAAATTGTCACCTAAATACGCTTATAGTTTTATCGCTTCCATTCGTTTGCTACCACTAATTGTCGAGGAATTACGAACACGCTCAGATGCGCTCAAAGTACGAGGGATTCATTTTAAAAAAGGGATAAAAGGTTTCTATGAACGATTGCAGCTTTTTACCGTTCCCCTTTTTGCTCAAAGTATTCGAAGAGCACAAAGGGTTGCCGTTGCAATGGAAGCCAAAAGGTTTCAGATGAATGCTAAAAGAACGTACTATTACCAAACCTATTATACAAAAATGGATATCGTGTTTATCATTGTCATTGTAATCTCGTTTGCAGGGGCGTTTTGGTTGGGGGAAGTCATTCCGTATAAGAGACTAAGCGAACAATAAGAATCTGCTTAGAAGAAAATACTCTCGTATAGCGTGAAATACTCTCGCATAGCGTGAAATACTCTCGCATAGAGTGAAATACTCTCGCATAGCGTGAGATACTCTCGTATAGAGTGAAATACTCTCGTATAGAGAAAAATACTCTCACATAGCGTGAAATACTCTATGAATAGGACCCCCTCTTTTAAGAAAATCACATTTTTAACTCTTAAATACAGCCATTTATAAACCTAGTATATGCTATAATGATATTTATGAATTTAAAAGAGGAGATTTAAAACGTATGGAATGGAAAAATCTACTGCGTGGTTTTATCATGGGGACAACCGATTTAATTCCGGGTGTCAGTGGTGGAACAGTCGCGTTTGTTCTTGGCATTTATGATAGATTATTAGCATCGATTAGTGGATTTTTTAGTCGTGATTGGAAAAAGCATATTGGCTTTTTATTCCCACTTGCTCTTGGAATGGGAGTAGCTTTGGTTCTCCTAAGTAAAGGGATCGATTACTTACTTGAATATCATGAGAAGCCAACACAGTTTTTTTTCATGGGGTTAGTGATCGGAGTACTTCCTTTTATTATGAAACAGGCTGATGTCAAAAGAAACTTCTCTGCTAGACATTACATAGCCTTAATCATCATTGCTATTTTACTAGCTTCATTAGGTTTTCTACAAACGAATGAGAATGCTGACCCGATTACTACACTAAACATCGCAACAATCATCGGATTATTTTTCTCCGGTTGGTTAGCAAGTATGGCGATGCTTCTGCCAGGAATTAGTGGTTCCTTTGTATTGTTATTGCTTGGTGTGTATTCGACAGCGATTAATGCATTATCAACTATGAATATACCGGTGATTTTAACGATTGGTGCCGGTGTTATCGTTGGATTTGTTGTAAGTAGTAAAGCGATCCAATATTTGTTATCACACTTTCAACACCTAACTTATGCTTTGATTATTGGCTTGATTATTGGTTCTATATTTGTGATTTATCCTGGGATACCGAGTGGAAGGGGAATTATTCTAAGCCTCATTACATTCTTAATTGGATTAATTCTTTCTTATTCCATTAGCTTAATAAAAAAGCCAACCGATCATTAGAACGACAAAGACACCTGGGATTCTAGGTGTCTTTCCTATTAATCAAACGTTTGTTTAATAATGATCAAGTAACTTTTTCTTGCCGTTTTCGTCTATTTGGAAAAGGGGGAAAAGTACTTGAAAAGAACAATGCTAGTAGTTGTGTCAGTCTCACTGTTACTAATATTGCTTATAAGTTGTACATCTAAAGAAAGTAATAGCATAATAAATGAACCATCCAAAGAAGGGTTTTACGTGATTAGAAAACACGGAGAGCATTCCGTAACAATCGTAGCGGCAAAAGCAGAGAATCTCAGTGCTACTGGAGGTTCAAGTGAATTTTATGACTTATATACTTATTCAGATGTACCAGACTCTTTGGAAATTGGCCAAAGAGTGATGATTGAACCAGATGGTCCGGTTATGGAATCCTTTCCCTATCAGGCAAAGGCGAAGCAAGTTAAGATCCTTCCTGCTTATCAACCTGATCAAGCCGACTTAAATGAATTTCAGGTCGTCCGAATGGCGCTGGAAACTATAGAACAGTCTGGAGAATGGCCGGCAATCTCGGATGTTAAATATGATCTAACGAATGACAGGTGGATCGTTAGTGTTAAATTAGGGGAAGAAAAATCTGAAATGGAAATTCCTGATCAACCGAATGATTAATAAAAAATCCGCTCATTTCAGCGGATTTTCTCATTGGATTAAAAATTAAAATCAACCTGCTTCTGCTCCTGCTCTTCAACGCCTTTCATATAGTTGATTCGGCGCTGAGCAGCTGCCTGACTGACTTGTTCATCAGCATGGTAAGAAGAACGGACAAGCGGTCCAGACTCACAATGGCTAAAGCCTTTGGATATAGCAATTTCCTTTAATTCCAAAAATTCATCAGGGTGATAATAACGGACAACTTTCAAATGTTTCTTTGTTGGCTGTAAATATTGGCCAATTGTCATAATATCAACATTGTGGGCTAACAAGTCATCCATAGCTTGAATAATTTCCTCTTTCGTTTCTCCAAGCCCAACCATAATACTAGATTTTGTCGGTGTATTTGGTGCAACTTCCTTAACCCTTTGTAGAAGTTGTAATGACCGGCGGTATGTCGCTTTCGCACGAACTCTTGGTGTCAAGCGTTCAACGGTTTCGATATTATGGTTAAAAATATCAGGTCCACTAGCCATCAGCATTTTTAAACTTTCATAATCGCCTTTCATATCAGAAGGCAAAATCTCAATTGTACAACCAGGATTTTTGCGACGAATAGCTTTTACAGTTTCCGCGAAAACAGCGGCCCCGCCATCATTTAAATCATCACGGGCAACTGCAGTGACAACCACATGTTTAAGACCCATAATTTGAACGGAATCAGCAACTCTTTCAGGTTCGCCCCAATCAAGTTCGGTTGGAAGGCCGGTTTTAACGGCGCAAAAGCGGCATCCTCGTGTACAAATATCTCCAAGAATCATGAATGTGGCTGTTTTCCTTTCACTCCAGCATTCGTGAATATTCGGACAACGAGCTTCCTCACAGACCGTATTTAACCGTTGACCACGCATTAGTTTCTTTAATCCCATATAGGATTCATTCGTGTTAATTTTCGTTTTCAGCCATTCGGGTTTTCTTATGTACTCGTTTTTATCAACTGCCATTATGAATGCACCTTCTTTTGAAATTTTAAATTCCATTCATCTGAGCGATATTTCGATTCCGCAAGGGCATGTACTTCTTCCCACTGTTCCTCTGTTAATTCAAATGGTGTAAACTCAAGATCTAATCCCATTTGAAATCCCTTTGTAAAAGCTGCTACTGCCTCATCGTAGCAAATAGTTCGCCCAGCTGCCTCGTTCATAGAGATAGCTTTGCTTGAAAAGGCCTCGCGTTTTCGTGTCCGTAACTCTTCACTGGAAAAGGCAAATAAATCAAAGAGCATATGCTTGTCGATTGTAAACGGTAGGGAGCCGTGTTGAAGGAGAACACCCATTTTCCTCGTTTGTGCATGTCCCGAAATCTTTTTCCCGTCGATAAGCATCTCATAATCAGATGGTCTTTCAAAACAAACTGCAGAACGCTCTTTTGTAAAGTGCTCCTCAGGCATCGAAAATTGCGCATCGATTCCCAACTCTTTAAATCCAGCAAAAATGCCTTGGGCAAGAGTATGATATGCTTTGCGGATTGAATCATCTATATATGGCTTTTCCTCTGAAACAACAAGACTGTACGTTAGTTCATCATCATGCAGTACAGCACTTCCTCCAGTAAGCCGTCTGACAAATTGGCAGTTATGACGCTCGATACCTTCGAAATCAATTGTTCTTTCCTTCTGGAAATGGCCGATAGATAAAGTTGGCTTGGACCAGCCGTAGAAACGGAGTACGGGAGGAATTTTCCTAGCACTATGCCAAAGAAGCAGGCACTCATCTAGAGCCATATTGACAGCAGCGTCTTGATGACCTGTATGTAATAATCCCCAAGTGTCTCTCATTTAGTTCAACTCCTCGGTTAGACAAATAAAAAAACTGCACCCTCATAGAGCGCAGTTTGGTTGTATGAAAAGTGGCAATATTCATAGCGACCATACTTTTTCACAGCAGCACATGAGGTTAAATACATTATATGGGCTCTAAAAAATATGGTAACAAATGACAAAGGAAAAGTACAATTTTGATAATCGGGATGACAGGAATCGAACCTGCGACCCCTAGCACCCCATGCTAGTGCTCTACCAAGCTGAGCTACATCCCGATACACTCATTATAGTAGATGCACTTTGGAATGACAATCTCTAGTCTACCTTCTTCTCCTTAAATTCTAGAAAATTCTGTTTATATTGTTCTACTGCTTTTGGCAAGATATTAGAAAAGGTATCTGAATTTAAAAATGACAAAATATCATTGTCTTCATTTTCCTTTTTAATCGAGGATACTTCCTTATGAAGCCACTCCATCTTTCTGTCTAGTTCAGCTGCTACAAAGGCAGTCTTTTGTAATTCTTCTTGCATATGTTTCGGGATTTCTTTGTCGTACTTATAATAAATTTTATGTTCTAAACTTGCCCAAAAGTCCATGGCAATTGTGCGAATTTGAATTTCTACGTAAGTGTTTATTGTACGATCCGTCATAAAAATCGGGATTTGAACAATCAAATGCAAACTTTGATAGCCATTTGGTTTTGGGTTCTCAATGTAATCTTTATATTCGACAACAGTAATGTCCTTTTGCTTCCCAAGCATCTCAGCCAATACGTAAATGTCAGAAATAAAGGAACAAGTAATCCTTACTCCCGCGATATCTCTAATATTTTCTTTAATGGATTCGAGTGAAAACTCATACCCTTTTCTTAAAATTTTGTTGAAAATACTTTCGGGAGATTTAACACGAGATTTCACATGTTCAATAGGATTATAGTCATGAAGATAATTAAACTCATCTGATAATATATTGATTTTTGTATTCATTTCATCACAAGCAAATTGATAGGCCATCATAAAGCGGGTAAGTTCCACTTTCATATCTTTTAATTGTTGCATGTCGAAAACTTTATTTAAGTCCATTAAGGATCTTCCTTTCTGGCATTTCTATAACCCTTTAAGTTTATCACAATTCATCTTTGTTTTTTAGTACAAGCATTTTTTGCTTGTTTTGGAATAATATTTAATATATACTACGTTACAACAGTAATGCACTACATTTGAGAGGGGGTTCCTAATGATTGCTGGTCAAGATGGTTCCAAACCTATTTACGTTCAAATTGCTGATTGGTTGGAAAATGAAATAATTGCTGACACATTTAAAAGTGATGAAAAGGTTTATTCGCAATATCAATTGGCGGAAATGTTTAATATCAATCCAGCTACTGCTGCAAAGGGATTAAATATATTAGTTGATCAAGGAATTTTATATAAAAAACGTGGTCTTGGTATGTTCGTTGCAAGTGGAGCAAAAGAAAAAATTCTAAGCAAAAGGAAGAGTGAGACATTGAGAAGCTTAGTAGAGGAGTTAGTCTTGGAGGCGGCGCGGTTAGGGATTTCGGAGTCAGACTTAATTACAATGATCCAAGCATCCATTAGGGAGAAAGGGAGTGAAGATAAATGAATGTGATTGCTTGTAATCAATTAGTAAAAGATTATGGACGTCATCATGTATTGGACCAATTAACGTTTGCGATCGGAGAAAAGAAAATTACAGGTCTAATTGGACGAAACGGTGTTGGGAAAACAACGTTGCTAAAAATTATCGCTGGTTTTATCCATGAGACAGCAGGTGATGTAAATGTTTTTGGGAAAAAGCCGTTTAATAGTCTATTTGTTTCAGCTAACAGTGTCATGATTGATGATCAGATGACATTCCCTCCAACTTTGAATCTTATGGAGATTTTTGATCAAGCTGAAAAGTTTTATCCTAATTTTGATCCAGAGTTAGCTAAAGGGTTGCTAGAGTATTTTTCACTTCCTGCATATCGAGGGCATCATCAATTATCAAAAGGAATGAAAAGTACGTTTAATATGATCTTTGGGCTTTCGTCGCGATGTGCTCTGACCATTTACGATGAACCGACAACTGGAATGGATGCTGCTGTTAGGAAGGACTTTTACCGGGCGTTATTAAAGGATTATGTTGCTCATCCACGGTCGATAATTCTTTCAAGTCATCACTTAGATGAGATTGAAGACTTACTAGAAGATGTTTTACTTATTCATGAAGGAAAGGTCCGCTTGCATCTACCAATTTCTGATTTAAAGGAATGGGCAATTAGTGTCCAAGGTAAAAAGTCAGTACTGAAACGTTGGACTGAGGACAAGGAATTGATTCATGAAAAAGAGGTCGGGCCTGGTCTTGAATATGTGGCGTTCAGGAATATATGTAATAAGGATGAAATTCAGCGGATGAGGCAGGATGGCTTACAAGTAGCCCCCGTATCTGCAAATGATCTCTGCATTTATTTGACCAATCGTCGTAAAGGGGGAATCGATGATGTCTTTCAACGAAGTGAGCTTATCTGATGTCGTTCAAAAGCAATATTCATTTAAATTAAAAGCCTTCCTTGGCGCACTAGGATCGCTAGCAATTTTACAATTATTGGGATTGCTTTTCTCATTGGGCGGCAGCATGGGGTCAGCTGGATTTTTCGGTGGAAATATTGAAATTGAAATATCCTATCTATCAGGAAATACAGTAATCTTTTTTACGATATTATGGGCATTTGTAACAGCTATTAATATTACAACTAGAGCAGCTCGTTATGATGATTTCTCCTTCGTGACGAATCGATTAAGTAGTAATATCGCGAACCTGTTATATATTGCAACTGCAAGCCTCATCGGTGGAGTTTCCGCGATTCTTTGCGGGTATATTTTAAGAGTGATTGGATTTTTTATTTATGATATGAAATTAGGTCCAACGATCATGGATGTACCAGCCGAGTTTTTTCTAGCTATCGGGGCTGTCACGCTATATGTCCTCCTCTTTGGAGCTTTAGGCTATTTAGTAGGGATGCTCGTGCAGATTAGTCGGATTTTTATTGTTCTATTACCTGCAGCTCTGATTGGAGCAATGATGGCAGGGGTTATGAGTGGATACGAAAGCCAAGTAAAAGCTGTATTTGACTTTATTTTCATGGAGTCCAATTTTGGGTTATTTTTTATAAAAACAATCGTGCTTTCCAGTCTATTTTTCTTAGTAGCCTTTACGCTTTCAAATAAGCTGGAGGTGAGGAAATGAATATCCTTATGGGATTATTGCCACTTATTTTGTTAATAGCTATTCCAATTATATTCTTATCCAAAAGAAAAGCAGGCTCCTTTGGAAATAAAAAAGTAGTAAAAACTCTGCTTATCTTATATGCAGCCATCTTAATTCTATCTGTCTTTATCTTTGAATTACTTCCACTGAAAGAGGAAGGGATTCCTCGCGTCCGTGACGAACGAAAGACACATGAACTAGAGCAAGCTATTTTCGATGGACGACTCGAAGTGGTAGATCCAATGATGATTCGTGACGAATGGAAAAAGGACTATCAAGGAAAGAAACTTACGATCACAGTCGATAGCAATGGTGATTATTATTTTCCTATTATAGTCGAAAGAAAGCCAGAAAACGATGGAGTGATTGAAGGTAAGTTTATTGTTAGTTTTCAGTATAACGGGCTCGATTTTACGGAAAGGATCAATCCTGTGGAAGTCGTTTTGAATGGAGATCGGTTGCACGTTATGGGAGCAGGAACTTACGTTTCAATTAAAGCGGCTACGTATCAAAAAGAGTTTGTTCTCTCTCAATTTAGTGAAAAAAGAGGATCAATGTTTGAGAATGATCATTTCCATATCCGCTCTCTTTATTTGCGCATTCCTCAAGATGTCGAGATTGAGGGAAATGATGATCTTTTTCTAAATTATACTGGTGAAGTGACGGTAGAAGAATAAAGAAATTAGCCTCCTATGTTTAAAACAAATCCAATTGGCAATCATGCTAAGGATTTTAAACATTAGGAGGTTTTGTGATGAAAAAAATAGCGATGATCTTACTAGCGGGGGCAATGATTTTAGGTGCTTGCAATTTGCAAGAAGAATCGACGCCCGATGTTGATCAAGTTGAAGCTGTAGAAGTAGCAGGGCAAACTCCACTAGAAACAGAGATGATTAATACAAAGGGCGAAAAAATTGGTACAGCTACATTAACTGAAACATCTGAAGGAGTTAAAATCCATTTGCAAGCTAAAGGATTGGAAACCGGAACAAAAGCGATACATATTCACGAAACTGGAGTATGTGAAGCACCAGAATTTACGTCAGCAGGTGCCCACTTCAATCCAGGAGGCAAACAGCACGGATTTCAAAACCCGAAAGGCTTTCATGCCGGAGATCTTCCAAATATCAAAGTAGCAGAGGATGGCACGGTGAATGTCGAAATTATCGCTTCTAATGTAACGATGAAAAAGGGTGAAAAAAACTCGTTGCTTGATGCTGATGGCAGTGCCCTTGTCATTCACGAAAAAGCCGATGATTATAAGACAGATCCTGCTGGAAATGCTGGGGAGCGGATTGCCTGCGGTGTCATTGGTGAAAAAATGAAAAAGTAAATGGAAGAGGGAGCCGCTTTTTGAAACGGCTCCCTTTTAGTAGATTGTAGCATTCTATTATCGATCTCCACCAAGAATATTGAACAGCCCGCCAATTCCACCTTCACCACGGGATTCTCCGCCACCTTGTGGAGCTGCTGCAAAGACACGGCTGGCAAGTCTAGAGAATGGCAATGACTGAATCCAAACAGTTCCCGGTCCGCGTAAAGTTGCAAAAAAGAGACCTTCCCCACCAAACAAAGCAGTCTTTATTCCTTTGACCATCTCGATATTGTAATCAATATTGGATGTCATCGCAACGAGACAACCAGTATCGATTTTGACAACTTCTCCAGCTTGGAGTTTTTTTTGATAGAGGGTGCCGCCGGCGTGTACGAAGGCCATTCCATCACCTTCAAGCTTTTGCATAATAAAGCCTTCCCCGCCGAAAAAGCCTGTCCCTAACTTTCGCTGGAATTCTATTCCGACTGATACGCCTTTCGCTGCGGCAAGAAAGGCATCCTTTTGACAAATGATCTTACCACCTAATTCACTCAAATCGAGAGGTATAATTTTTCCAGGATAAGGAGCAGCAAAGGAAACATGTTTCTTTCCTGAACCTTCATTTGTAAATGTTGTCATAAATAGACTTTCTCCAGTAATCAATCGTTTTCCGGCACCCATCAGCTTGCCCATGAGGCCACCGCTACCTTGTCCTGACCCATCGCCGAAAATAGTTTCCATTCGAATAGTATCATCCATCATCATCAGACTGCCTGCTTCCGCAACAACCGTTTCACTTGGGTCTAGCTCAACTTGAACAAATTGCATATCATCTCCGAAAATTTCATAATCTATTTCATGATTATTCAATATAAACACCGTCCTTTTAAGATAAAATACGAATAGGCAATAAATAAGGTTTCATATATTCTTAATAGAAGTTGCCCTATTGAGAGCAATTTGAGTCAAATATTTTACAGAAAAGAGCATGTTTAGATAATGTAAAAGAAGGAGAATCCGTTTAATATTATAAGTAAGCCCTTTCATGCCGATTGGGTACCTGAGGTGTATATATGGAAAAATGGCTAACTTCTAACTATCGAATGAAGACATTAGGTGACCATCCATATGATTTTCATTCCCATGCTCATTATGAAATTTACTATTTTCATAGGGGTGACTGCAAATACTTAATTCATAATACAATTTATGAATTGCAGCCAGAGGATATCATTATTATGGATGGCTTAACCGCACACAGGGCAAATCCATCTAAATTTGAACCTTACGTGAGGAGCGTCGTTCATTTTTCATCAAGTTGGATTGATCCAGTTATTGAAGCACTTCCGTTTTCAGAATTGCTAGCTCCCTTCAAGGAAATGAATAATTGCCTTTTAAGAGGGCAAGACGATGGAGAAAGAATGATCATATTAAATTGCATGAAGGATATGGCTCAACTACTGACGGATGAATCGTTCCACATGCAAGATCAGTCTTCACAAAAACCGGAAGTGGAGGCAGAGTTAAAAGTTTTACTGCTTACAATGCTTGTCCAAATCTTTAAATTAAGTAAGAAGGAAAATGAGCAACTAGCTAAACAAAAAAGTGAAAAAGTTGTACATGTCGAGAATATTGCCACGTTTATTCAGGGGAATTTTAAAGAAAAAATATCGTTAGATGATATCTCATCGAAATTGAATTTAAGCAAATTCTACTTATCTCGTATTTTTAAAGAAGTAACAGGAACAACTGTAATGGATTATGTAATGGCTTGTCGGTTAAACCAAGTGAAATATGATTTGGAAATGAATTTGGATAAAACGCTACATGAAGTAGCAGTAGATTGTGGGTTTGAGAGTCCAGCCCACTTTAGTCGCTTTTTTAAAAAGAGTTTAGGTATGACACCTTCAGAATATCGTAAAAGCAAACAACAATAAATAGAATGGGAGATATGAAAAATGGAGAAAAAATTTGCTGCACAACTATTTACGCTTCGTGAGGAAGTAGCTAGCATGGGGATTGCACCTGTTTTTCGTGAGTTGAAAAAAATGGGCTGGGCTGGT
Source organism: Bacillus niameyensis (assembly GCF_001375535.1). Classification (GTDB taxonomy): domain Bacteria; phylum Bacillota; class Bacilli; order Bacillales; family Bacillaceae_C; genus Lederbergia; species Lederbergia niameyensis. Next base: position 2,564,096 of record NZ_LN831197.1, on the reverse strand, counting down.
GTTCAAATCTCGGGACTACCGCAAGGTCATGATCCGCAAGAAGTTGCCGATGCCTTGAAGGAGACAGGACTTGGAACAGCAGGTATGCATATTTCACTTGATCGTCTTGAAAATGATCTTGACAATGTTATTAAAGAAGCCGATTTATACGGTACGAAAGATATCGTCTGCCCTTATTTACCGCCACAATATCATAGTGTTGAAGGTTACCAGAAAGTAAGATCGATTCTAAACGATATCGCTAAGAAAGTGCCTAATTACCGCATAAGCTACCATAATCATGCTTTTGAATTTGATACAACCATTAATGGGGTTTCAGCACTTGAGTATTTATTAGAGCCTGTTGAAGATAATCTTGTATTGGCTGAGGTTGATGTCTATTGGGTGAAAAAAGGCGGAAAAGACCCAGTCAAGTTTATTACTCCATACGTAAACAGAATGCCAATTATCCATCTAAAAGATATGACAAATGATGAGCAAGAGACTTTTGCTGAAGTTGGTACTGGAAAGATTGATTTTGTTCCAATCCTGGAATGGTGTGAAAAGTCAGGTGTTGAATGGTATGCCGTTGAGCAAGATCATTGCCCTGGAAACCCATTTGATAGTTTGCAAATCAGTTTAAACAATCTAAGGAAATTACAAGAGCAAGTAAAAGTGAGTCAATAACCTTATAGGAGGTCCATCTTAATGGCAGAAGTAAAGGTAGGCATTATCGGTCTAGGGAATATGGGAACTGCCCATGCTACCGCACTTAAAGGCGGTAAAGTCAAAGGAGCTAGATTAGCGGCTGTTTGTGACCCGCGTACAGATCGCTTGGACTGGATACGCGAGGAGTTTGGCAGTCAGGTACAATGTTTTGAATCAGTGGATGAATTTTTCGAGAAAGCGGATATTGACGGAGTAACGATCGCGACTCCTCATTATGACCATCCAGACTTAGCTATCCGTGCCTTTGAGAAAGATCTGCATGTCCTATGTGAAAAACCTGCTGGTGTTTACACGAAAAACGTACGCTTAATGAATGAAGCAGGCTTAAAAAGCGGGAAAGTATTTAGTATGATGTTTAATCAACGAACAAACCCGCTTTATAAAAAAATGCGCGAACTGATTCACTCAGGAGAGCTAGGAGAAATTAAACGGACAAATTGGATTATCACAGATTGGTATCGCCCACAAAGCTATTATGATTCCGGCGGCTGGCGCGCAACTTGGGCTGGAGAAGGTGGCGGTGTCATGCTAAACCAATCCCCGCATCAGTTGGATCTATGGCAATGGATTACTGGGATGATGCCAACGCGTGTTAGGGCATTTTGCGGATTCGGGAAATATCATGACATCGAAGTGGAAGACGATGTAACCGCTTATGTTGAATACGAAAACGGAGCAACCGGTCTATTTGTGACATCAACAGGCGAAGCACCAGGTACGAATCGTTTCGAGGTAGTCGGGGATCGCGGTAAACTCGTTGTAGAAAATGGTCAATTAACGTTTTGGCGCTTACGTCAATCAGAACGTGCATTTAACCAAGAATACAAAGGCGGCTTCGGTCAACCTGAATGTTGGAAGATTGACATCCCTGTCCGAGGGCAGTCTGAACATCATGTCGGCATTTTGAAAAACTGGACAAATGCTATTTTACATGATGAAGAGTTACTCGCTCCAGGACCAGAGGGGATTAAGAGTTTGGCGATATCCAATGCGGTTTATTTATCAAGCTGGCTTGATGACTGGGTTGAGCTGCCAATTGATGAAGACTTGTTTTATGAGAAATTACAAGAAAAGATTAATCAATCTACTTATAAAAAGGTAACGGAGCAAGATATAACGATGGATGTCAGTGGCACGCATTAAACTATAAAGTGGTGAGATCATTTGGGAAAAGACGGGATGAATTACGCTCCAAAAGGTAAGACGAACCGAGTTGTGGCAAAAGGTGAATTTGTCATTGCAGCCATGGCTTTGGATCACGGCCATATTTATGGGATGTGCAATGGCCTTGTGGAAGCAGGGGCAACATTAAAGTGGGTATATGATCCAGATCCTGTGAAAGTAGAACAATTTTTAGTGTCATATCCTAATGTAGAGGTAGCCGAAAGCGCTGAGCAAATATTACAAGATCCGGAAGTAAAATTGGTTGCAGCAGCAGCTGTTCCTTGTGAAAGAGGGCCACTTGGTGTTCGAGTGATGGAGAGTGGAAAAGATTATTTTACTGACAAAACGCCATTTACAACGCTCGAACAACTGGAAGAGGCGAAGAAGGCGGTTGAAAAAACTAAACAGAAATATTTAGTATATTATTCAGAACGCTTGCATGTTGAAAGTACAGTTTTTGCTGGTTATTTAATTGAAGAAGGAGCAATCGGGAGGGTTATTCAAGTAACAAATCTTGCCCCACATCGTTTAAATGCTCCATCCCGTCCTGACTGGTTTTTTGAAAAGGAAAAATACGGCGGTATTCTCTGTGATATCGGCAGTCATCAAATCGAACAGTTTTTATATTATACTGGGAATGCGGATGCGAAAATTGTCAGGAGTCAGGTAGCGAACTACGCCAATAAGGAATATCCAGAACTGGAAGACTTCGGTGATTGCATGCTAGTTGGTGAAAATGGTGCAACACAATACTTTCGAGTAGATTGGCTTACACCAGAAGGACTCGGTGTCTGGGGAGATGGCCGGACAGTGATACTTGGTACAGAAGGATATATTGAACTTCGAAAATATATTGATATAGTCCGTGATGACGAAGGAGACCAAGTCTATCTTGTCAATCAAAACGGTAAGTATCATTACTCAGTTAAAGGTAAAATCGGTTTTCCTTTTTTCGGAGAAATGATTTTAGATTGTATAAACCGAACTGAAAACGCGATGACCCAAGCACATATTTTTAAAGCAGCGGAGCTTTGTTTATTAGCTCAACAGCAAGCAGTAAGATTGGAATAGAAAAAATAACCCTCTTTTGGTAAAGGGGGTTATTTTTTTGTGGTTTATAATAAATATTAATTTTATAATTAATTTACTAAATTAATATTGAATAAAAAATTAATTATGTTTATAATTATATTAAATTATTGAAGGTGAGGAGGAGGTTATGAGTTATCCAATCATAACAAATTGTCCAGTTTGCTCGGAACAATTGAAAATTACAAAATTACATTGCAGTCATTGTCATACGACTATTGAAAATGAATTTGAATTAGCAAGATGGGCATCGCTGTCTACTGAGCAACTATTTTTTATTGAAGTATTTTTAAAAACTCGCGGTAATATCAAAGAAGTTGAAAAAGAGTTAGGTATTTCTTATCCAACTGTTCGTGGAAAATTAAATGATATTATTGGTGCACTTGGGTATGCGGACAAGAAAAGTAACGATGAGAAGGAAACCGTAGATAAAAGTAAGATTATTTCCATGCTCGAAAGTGGAGAAATCTCAGCGGATGAAGCTTTACGTCTATTAAAAAATGAGTAAGGAGCTGATTGGAATGAGGGAAGAGATTGCAAAAGTATTAGCGATGATGGAAGAAGGGAAACTTGGAACGGAAGAAGCTACTGACCTAATCCAAGCTTTGCAAGAGAAACAAGCGCCTAATCAAGTAATCCAACAACGCGATTACATGGATAAGATCTTAAAAATCCAGGCCGAAGAGAAAGGGAATAAAGTTAATGTTAATTTACCATTGCGTTTAATTAAAGTTGCTTTGGAAGCAGGGATAAATATTGCTTCAAAAATTCCGGAATCAGCCAAATATACAGAAGCGATTGATTTGGTAGATATTAATCTTATCATGGACGCAATTGAAAATCAGATAGAAGGACCAATCGTTGACATTACCGGTGAGAATGGAGAAAAAGTGTCTATTGTGATTGAGTGAGAAGCCAATGATTAAAATAACCCTTAATCAGGAAAACCAAAGGCCACGAACGATTCACTTGCCCTATTTATTCGTAAGTGCAGGAGGGCGGATCGCAACATCGAAGCTTTTTTGGAAATTAGTGAAATCTAAAATCAACGAAGAGCGCTATGTTCAACTAAGACAAATTAACTGGCAAGAGATCCAGCCGTTGTTAAAGGAAATGAAGAAATATAAAGGATTAACGATTGTTGATCTGGAAGACGATAAAGGTCAAGTCGTTAAAATTACGCTTTAGCCTTCTCCCCCTTAAAGAGAGAAGGATTTTTTTTAATGAAAGTAGAATATCCAAAGGAGAGGTGATGATGAAAAAGCCTTTATTCAAGCATTGATCGACTATCGGCTTCGGCTGTTAAATGGAAAAACAATTACGAATAGAGAGTTTCGTGAGTTTTTTGGGGTGAGCTCCATTCATATTGCCTCTAAGATGCTTAGCTCCTTAAAGTTACCAACAATCGGGGAACGCAAAAGTCGAAAATATGAATTACCTTTGGAACACTTGGTGAGTTTTCTATAAAAAAGGGTCAACGGCTAATAAAGTGCTCTCAACGGCTAATACAGTTTTAAATAGAATTATTGAAGGCACTCCCGCGAATGTCCAAACGGGAGCGCCTTTGACTGGAGATTATTGTCAGAGGATTAATGTATTATAGCATCAAAGACAATTAAAACAAATGAAACTATAAAATTAGGAATAGCAATCAACAAAAAGTTTTTGGCCCAACTATTTCGCTCTGCTTCGCTGTCGGCATCTGATTTCTTTTTAGTTGGATATTCTCTCAACGACACCCCAGCTAAGATGCCAGCTAGCAAAATGGAAACGATGGCTGTTAATCCTGTAATCCGGGTTGCCAAGAACCAATCATTGGCCACTGCACCAATCATAATGCCTATTAAGGCAATAAGACAGCCAAAGGTGGAAAAGCGGTCCATATTTTCGCCTCCCTTCATCTTATTATATGCACAGATACAGTAAGCGTTTACAAAGGAGGCGAAAGACATTTAAAAAGAGAAAAAAGCATGCGAAATGCACACTTTTAACGATTATTTGCAACCAAAAAAAGGGAAACCTTTTTCCCGAACCAATGGAATAGGGCGTACAAACTATATCCAAGCACTGCTCCCGCCGTATTAAAAACGAGATCATCCAATGTACCACGCCTAGTCATTGTGAAAAAGGTTTGGGTTAGTTCGATTGTTAAGGACCCGCAAAAGCTAATGAAGAGTAAAACTCCAAAGCGTCTGCACGATCTAAACAAAATCGGCAAGAAAATCCCTAACGGAAAGAATAAAGCGATATTCCCTACTGAATAGAGAGTTTGAAGCTGCAGGTCAGACATATGACTTAGTTCATAAAAAAGCCGATAATCGAAATGATATCCACTTTTTCCACCCGAAATGCCAAAAGGGAGATTCCATTGAAATGGTTGCATCGTTAAAAACACGACAGACAACAGATAAAAAACGAATCCATTTAATAGGAACTCCTTCAATGGCTGCAGCCGATATTTTTTTCGTCTACTTACCATCCAGAGAAGGTAAATGAATCCAAAGGCTATGATGCCAATCCTCACCGTTTCAACGCTCCCTTATAGTACGATGTCTTTTTTCTTTCCATAGTAGCATAATGGAAGTCGAATATGCCACTAGCACTAAAAGTAGCAGAACCAATGTTTGAAATAGTTTGTAGTCAATAAAAAGCTGCCAAGTAATAAACCCGGCAGCTCTATCTTATACTTCTAAAATCCATTTATGTTGACGATTTCTTGTTTTTTCTTCTCCCTTGTGTTCAATTTTCACCGTATACGACTTCAGGTCTGGAAGGGTGCCACCTTGTTGCAATTCTACACGTTCCGGATTTTTCACCTTCCCGCCACCATGTCCAACCTCTACATAAGTACCAGCTACAGGTGCATTACTTCCTGGTTTTAAAAATGGATTCATTTAAATGACCCCGCTTTCATATATGATGTATTTATTATAACAGTAAGAGGGTGGTCACTTTTTCCTAAAATCGGCTGGAAAGTAAATTGAATAGAATGGACTAGTGATCTTCCTCTTCCTTGTATAGAACTGGCTTCCCATTTTCATCGACCTAGTACGGTCATGCCGCCACCATTGCCAAGCATATTCTCCGCATCTTGTACATTCGTTTCTGTGTCACGGATAATTCGAAATAATCCATTGTCCCTTGTGTATAAACAACTTAGAATCTTTATTTGTTCTCCCCTTATTAAGAAAATTTCCAACAGGAATAGTCTACAATATTTTACTTAAAAACTCTTGCGTACGCGGGTTTTGTGGGTGATCAAATATTTGTTCTGGGCTTCCTTCTTCCATCACAATTCCTTCATCCATAAAAATAACCCGATCGCCAACCTCGCGTGCGAAGCCCATCTCATGTGTGACGACGACCATAGTCATCCCGTCATCAGCAAGATCTTTCATAACTTGAAGAACATCCCCAACAAGTTCTGGATCTAGTGCTGATGTTGGTTCGTCAAAGAGCATGACTTTGGGGTTCATCGCAAGTGCGCGCGCGATGGCGACTCGTTGTTTCTGACCACCTGAGAGGCTGTCGGGATAGATATAGGCTTTATCGGAGAGTCCCACCTTTTCCAATAGAGGTAAAGCCGTTGTTTCTGCCTCTTCTCGAGCGATATCCTTCACTTTTATAGGTCCAAGTGTTACATTTTCCAACACAGTCATATGGGGGAAAAGGTTAAAATGCTGGAATACCATACCAACTCGTGAGCGTAGTTTGTTAATGTCAACGCTAGCATCAATTAGATGAACACCATCCATAACTACATCTCCTGAAGTAATCTCTTCTAGTAAATTTAAACAGCGTAAAAACGTACTTTTTCCAGAACCGGATGGCCCGATTACACAGACAACCTCGCGTTCCGCAATTTCCGCATTAATACCTTTTAAAACTTCTAAGTCGCCGAATGATTTATATAAATTTTCAACAGTAATCATTTAGACATCTAACTTCCTTTCCAATCTCTGTAAGTAATACGAAGTAGGGATCGTAATGATGAGATAAAGGATACAGACCATAATTAAAGTTTGGAAAGCAGAAAAGGTCGTGTTGTAATATTCCTTTCCTCGATAAAGAAGTTCTCCAACAGCGATGACAGAGAAGAGTGAGGTGTCCTTTAAACTAATAATAAATTGATTTCCTAAAGGCGGAATCATTCGTTTAAATGCCTGTGGCCAAATAATATAGCGCATTGTTTGTTTTTCAGTTAGTCCGATCGACCGTCCTGCTTCATGCTGGCCTTTATCGATGGATTTTACGGCCCCGCGGACAATTTCGGAAATATAAGCGCCGGCATTAATAGTAATCGCGATAATAGAGGCACTAAATTTATCAATGTTAAAACCGATAATATCTTCCGTTAACCCATTGTAAATAAACAAAACTTGAACGAGAATGGGTGTACCACGTACAACATCTACGTAGATGGCGCAAATTCCGCGAATGATTTTACTTTTAGATAAACGGCCGAGACCAGTTAGTGCACCGAGGATAAATCCAAGAATTAAGCCAATGATCGTGATGGCTAGTGTCCAGACTAAACCTTGGAGAAGGAAGGGTAGACTTTGAATATAGTGACTATTGACAATGGTATCTATCATTCATTTATTCTCTCCTTGGTTATTTGTTTTAGAAAAGCGTGCCATAAAGGGGGCATTCCCATGACAGTTGTATGGCATTTTATATGGCGAAAGCGCCACGAGAAGAGTTCTCATGCCACTTGTCTAGCATTTTATATGGTGTAAGCGCCACGAGAAGTGCTCTCATGGCACTTATCAGCGTTTTACATTGTGAATACGCCACGACCACCCTTACTCATCCCCAAGCCACTTTTCAGCCGGTCGTTCTCCAAAGTATTTTTCATAAATTTCAGCATAAGTTCCGTCTTTAATCATGCTTGCCAGTGCTTCATTGACATCATCTACTAATTCTGAGTCCTTTTTAAAAGCAATCCCGTAGGATTCACCTTGAAGGATATCACCAGTAGTTTTTAGTTCACCTTTGCCTTCTTGAGCAATAAAATATTGGACATTTGGAAGATCGTAAAGAGCCCCATCCAGTCGGCCTTCTTGTAAATTCATATAGGCTGTGACAATTTCCGGGAAAGCTTCAATTTTCGCATCAGTATGTTCTTTGAGATAAGATTGACTTGTAGAACCTTGTCTAGTCCCGATCTTTTTACCGTCGACATCATCAATCGACTGAATATCACTATCAACCGGCACCATTAATATCATCCCAGAATCATAGTATGGGTCAGAAAAATCAAGTGTCTCTGCTCGGTCAGGTGTAATTGACATCCCGGCAATGCCAATTGGATAACGTCCCGATTGCATACCCGTTAATAATCCCTCGAATTCCATCGTTTCAAACTTCACATCAAATCCAGCCCTTTTGGCGACCTCCTTCATCAATTCAATATCAAAGCCTTCTAATTCACCTGTTTCAGGGTTTAAATATTCAAATGGTTTAAAATTGGAGTCTGTTGCAACCGTGTATGTTTTACCGGATCCACCTGTTTTACTTCCACATGCTACGAGTAAAGTCAGCAATGACAGTATGACAATCAAAAACAACCAGCTTTTCTTAAAAATAATGGACACCCCTCGAGTATTTTTTTACAGCTATGTCTAAGGCTATTAGGTTAGTAGGGGGAATATTCTTAAAATGGTAGAATTGGAGGGTTTGGGAAGATGCTACTAAAGTTATGTTTAAAATAAATAAAAAAAGGGAAGTCAGCATGAACTTGACTTCCTTTGAAAATTTTATTTAACTAACCCAAGTGATTTTAATCCATTAAAAATCCCTGAATCCTGAACGCTCGTAGTCTTATGTTTTGCATAAGTAAAAACTTGCGGATTCGCATTGCCCATCGCAAAACTTTCACCTGCGATGCTGAGCATTTCTTTATCATTCAGTCCATCGCCAAAGGCTATCACATTTTCCAGTGTAATGCCCATAACTTCTATAACTTTTTGGACGGCGCTTCCTTTATTAACACTCTCTCGAATGATGTCATAACAGTGAAGCAATGCCTCAACATTAACTTGTGATAGTCTGTATGATTGATCAAATTGGTAAAGTGCCTGTTCTTCTTCTGCCAAATTGATCAGCGTTCCCCCTAAAATCTGATCAGCGACTTTATCTGTATATAATTCATTTTGCCTTAATTGGAATATTTCGATGACATCTTGAACGACTGGTTTGTCCAAAGACGTTAGATAATTTTTTTCGCTCGTATATAAGACGAGATCATGATTATGTTCTTTAGCAATCTCTAAAAAGTGCGTTACAGCCCCCACTTCCATTGGTTCTTGTACAACCACTCTGTCCTGATAAAGAGCAAAAGCTCCGTTGTACCCAATGAAGGAATGAACATTTAGCTCACGTCCTAATTCTCTAATTTCATGAAGAGGTCTGCCAGTTGCAAGGAATACTTCAATCCCTTTTTCTTGGACTTGAAAAATCGCCTCTTTTGTAGAGGAATCATATGTATGATCAGGTTTAATAATCGTTCCGTCAATATCTAAAAATAAAGCTTGATAATGGGACAAAATAATCTCTCCGTATCTTTTGATTTTTTAGATAGTTTACCATACTTCTTAATTGACAGGGAATAAGAAATCGATAATGCTTAAGAGAGTAGGCTGTTTTTTCAAAAAAGGAGGAATCCAATTGAAGTATCGGAGACTTGGACGCACAGGTTTAAAAGTTAGTGAAATTAGTTTAGGCAGTTGGCTTACGTATGGGAAAACAGTGGAAGACAATACCGCAACAAAAATTATTCATAAAGCCTATGAGCTAGGGATCAATTTCTTTGATTCTGCCAATATTTATGAACGCGGTGAAGCCGAAAAAGTTATGGCCAAAGCCTTAAAGTCATTTCCGCGTGAATCCTATGTGATCACAACGAAGGCATGGGGAAAAATGGGGGATGGCCCGAATGATCGCGGATTGTCGCGCAAACATGTTTATGAGCAGGTGCATAATAGTTTAAAACGAATGGAATTGGATTATGTCGATATCTTTTATTGCCACCGTTATGACACGGACACACCAGTTGATGAGACTCTTCGTGTTATTGATGATTTAGTTCGGCAAGGGAAAATTCTCTATGTTGGTGTCAGTGAATGGACAGCTGCGCAAATTGAAGAAGCAGTGGGAATGGCCGACCAGAAGTTACTAGATCGTATTGTCGTTAATCAACCGCATTATAATATGTTTCATCGCTATATTGAAAAAGAAGTCATTCCTGTTTCGGAAAAGTATGGGATTGGTCAAGTCGTATATTCTCCGCTTGCTCAAGGAGTGTTAACAGGGAAGTATTCGAGTGGTAAAATTCCCGAAAACAGTCGTGCTGGGAATGATGAAATTAATTTAGGTGTAAAGAACTTTTTAAATGAAGATGTATTGAACAAAGTCACTCAATTAGATCATCTAGCTAAAGAATTAAATACAACATTACCTGCGCTAGCAATTGCTTGGATTTTACGGCAAAAAAATGTGGCAAGTGCGCTCGTTGGGGCAAGTCGTCCTGAACAAATTGAGATGAATGTTAAAGGTAGTGATCTGGAACTAACGGCAGAGGTACTCGAAAAAATTGAAGAAATTTTAGCCTGAGTTGATTTCTTGACACGGCTGAGAAAATATCTAATCATATAAGAGTAGTATGAATTTATTGTAAAGGGGAAATGGCAATGAAGTACCGCAGACTGGGACGCACTGGCTTGAAAGTGAGTGAAATTAGTTTAGGGAGCTGGCTCACTTACGGCAAATCAGTAGAAGATGATATCGCAACGAAGACGATACATAAAGCTTATGAGTTAGGTATTAACTTTTTTGACTCTGCAAACGTTTACGAACGCGGGGAAGGCGAAAAAGTAATGGCTAAAGCGCTAAAAGAATTTCCGCGTGAATCGTATGTGATTACGACGAAAGCCTTTTGGCCAATTGGTGAAGGCCCGAATGACAGAGGCTTGTCCCGTAAGCATGTTTTTGAACAAGTTCACAATAGCTTGAAGCGGATGGACTTAGACTATGTAGATATATTTTATTGCCATCGTTACGACCCAGAAACTCCAGTTGACGAAACTTTAAGGGTAATTGATGATTTAATTCGTCAAGGCAAGATCCTTTACGCAGGCGTCAGTGAATGGACAGCTGCTCAAATTGAGGAAGCGGTAGGAATTGCAGATAAATATTTATTAGATCGAATTGTTGTCAATCAGCCCGTTTATAATATGCTCAATCGTTATATTGAAAAGGAAGTCATTCCTGTATCAAGTAAGTATGGAATTGCTCAAGTTGTTTTCTCACCGCTTGCCCAAGGCGTGTTAACTGGTAAATATTTGGGAGGCCGCGTACCTGACCAAAGCCGAGCTGCTAATTCTGAAATCAATAACTTTATTCAAGGAATGCTCACAGATGAGGTGAATAACAAGGTTGCCCAGTTAGACCAACTAGCAAAAGAGCTAGGCACCACTTTACCAGCGCTTGCGATCGCTTGGATTTTACGTCAACCAAATGTGGCAAGTGCCCTTGTTGGAGCAAGTCGTCCAGACCAAATTGAAGCGAATGTCAAAGGCAGCGAATTAATTTTGTCTGCTGAAGTACTTGAAGAAATTGAAGGAATTTTGGCCTAACTTTCAAGATAAGCCTGAGTAATGGATAAATTGAAATATCCACTACTTGGGCTATTTTAAATACTTTTTCAAAAAGGATTCAAGATATCACCTTTCCAATAGTCAAAATGTTATAATTATAGATAGTTAGAATTAGAAAGGATATCATCTGCATGAGGCAAGACAATTTTACAAGTGGCCCTATTGGAAAACAGCTGCTTGTCTTTTCTATTCCGATCTTAATGACTAACTTACTGCAAACCTCCTATCAATTCATTGATAGTCTTTGGGTTGGAAATTTACTTGGAGATACGGCGCTCGGAGCGATTTCTGTTTCGAGTACAGTTATTTTTACGGTTCTGTCCTTTATCATTGGAGTGAATAATGCTACCTTGACAATTTTATCCCAGCTAAAAGGTAAGAATGATGATGCTGGGTTAAAAAGTTACACGAATGCTTTTATAGTGATTTTAGGAAGTATCGCAATTCTCCTTGGTATTTTTGGTTTCCTCTTTTCTGAAACTATTCTCAAAATACTAGGAACTCCAGACGAGATGATCAAAGATGCGGCAAGCTATTTACAAATTAACTTTTTAGGAATCCTTTTTCTTTTTGGTTACAATTTTATCGGAACGGTCTTTCGAGCACTTGGCAATAGTAAAACACCACTTAGATTTGTCCTCATTGCCGTTGTTCTCAATACCGTATTAGACCCACTTTTTATTTACGTGTTTAAATGGGGAATTCAAGGTGCAGCTTGGGCTACCATTCTCGCACAAGGAGTCGCATTCTTATATGGATTATGGATTAGCCTCCATCATAAACTTATTCCTTTTTCTCGCCCTGCTCTTCCCAAAAAGGAAGAGATCACACTTATATTAGGGCAGGGAATCCCATCTGGACTGCAAATGACGGTTATTTCGGCTGGATCTGCTGCCATTATGAGTGTTGTAACAACGTTCGGAAGTGATACAGTTTCCGGATTTGGAGCGGCGCAACGTTTGGAAAGCCTGATTATGCTTCCAGCCCATGCACTTGGAACAGCCGTAAACAGTATGGCTGGGCAAAACATTGCTGCGGGCAAATGGCGACGTGTCCACAGGATTACTATGTATGCAACGTTCATGAATCTGACCGCTATGCTGATCATCGCACTCATCGTATTTACTGTTGGTGGTTGGGGAATCAGGATGTTTATTGCGGATGCTGGGGCTGTCGGGTTTGGAACAACTTACATTAAAATTGTTGCTTTTTTCTTCCCATTTTTAGGCTTTAATTTCGTTTGGAATGGAGTGGTTAGAGCTTCAGGTGCAGCTTTTCAAGTTCTTATGTTAAATGTTATTTCCTTTTGGTTATTACGCTTTCCATTGACATGGCTTTTTGCACATCAACTTGGTGAAAAGGGAATAGCGCTTGGAATGGGTATTAGCTTTGTAATTAGCAGTGTATTTGCCTTTTCATATTATCGCTTTGGAAAATGGAGTAAAAAGGAATTATTTGAAACAAAAAATGAATAAGTGATGCACCATTTACGATTAAAGAAGTAGACATCATAGGAGGCAGGAACAATGACGATTCTATACTTCTTAGTAGGGTTGGTTGCATCGATTATTGGAGCAATCGCTGGGCTTGGCGGCGGCATTATCATCAAGCCTGTACTTGATTTTCTAGGTCATTATGATGTTACAACAATCGGTGTTTTGTCCTCCTCAACAGTTTTATCAATGGCCATTGTATCGTTAATAAACGCGTTTCGATCAGGTTCAAAGGTTAAATTGAAAATTGGGATCACACTAGCGGTTGGATCCATTGTTGGAGGGCTAATTGGTAATTTTATCTTTGAAATATTAATAGACTCTATGAAGAACAAAGATTTTGTTACGGTGATCCAGGCTGGAATTTTAGCGATTTTAATGACTTCCATATTTATCCTTGATCATAAAAGAAAGAATATGCGTACAGCTAACTTAGAAAACATTTTCCTTATTTTTATGGCAGGTATCGGTTTAGGCGGAATCGCATCCTTTCTCGGAATTGGCGGTGGTCCGTTAAATATTCCCATTCTAATGCTCGCGTTTTCTATGACCGCAAAGGAAGCAGCACTTAATTCTATTTTTATTATTTTCTTTTCCCAAGTATCTTCTTTACTTTTAACAGCAACAACTACAGGATTTTCACCATTTAATCTTGAAATGCTTTGGGTAATGATTGTCGGTGGAGCACTTGGAGGATGGATTGGAAGAATGATTTCTCGGAAAATGGACGATGCCCACGTAGTTAAGCTTTTCCACATTCTATTGCTAGTCGTGTTAATTCTTAATATTTATAATATGATAAACTATCTTATTTAAATGGAGGTGGCGTTCATGTTCGTACATAAAGTTGATGAAGAGCTCTATTTGAAGTTGGTTGAGCTTCAAGATGCAGAAGCGCTGTATCAACTAACCAATCAATCTCGTGAATATTTAAGAGAATGGCTGCCTTGGCTTGACACGACTAGAAGAGTAGAGGATACAACTCGATTTATTGAAGAAAGTTTGAAAGGATACGCCGAACATAAATCACTAAATACGGTCATTCTATATAAAGAGCAAATGGTTGGAGTGGCTGGTTTTAATGAATTTGAGTGGTCGAATAGGGTTGCGTACATCGGCTATTGGCTTGCAGAAGAGTTTCAAGGGAAAGGCATTATGACTAGAGTAGCAGGTTCCCTGACAGACTACGCGATTCAAACGCTAAATTTTAATCGGGTAGATATTAGGGCAGCAGTGGAAAATAGAAAGAGCAGAGCGATCCCGGAACGACTAGGGTATACTGAGGAAGGAAGGATCCGCGAAGCAGAATGGCTTTATGACCATTATGTTGATCATATTGTCTATGGAATGTTGGCAAAGGATTGGAAATGAAAGTAGAGGGAGTATTAAACTCCCCCTTTATATAAAAATCGGAAGGTGATAAAATGAAAAAGTTTATGGATGAAACATTTCTTTTAACAAATGAAACCGCTTTAAACTTGTATGAACAATTTGCGAAGGACATGCCAATCATCGATTACCATTGTCACTTGAGTCCCAAAGAAATCTATGAAAATAAGAAGTTTGCAAACCTGACAGAAGCGTGGTTAGAGGGAGATCACTACAAATGGCGACTATTACGCGCTAATGGCGTCGATGAGGATTTGATTACAGGTAATGCTGATGATTATGAAAAGTTTCTTGCTTGGTCTAGAACTGTTCCAAAAGCGATTGGGAATCCGCTTTATCATTGGACCCATTTGGAGCTACAACGCTTCTTTGGTATCACAGATATTTTCAATGAAAAAAATGCTCCTCTTATTTGGGAAAAGGCGAATGCCGGGCTGCAAGGAGAAGGGTTTGGAGCAAGAGATTTTATAATAAAATCAAATGTGAAAGTAGTTTGCACGACGGATGATCCAACAGACACTTTAGAATATCATCAATTGATTAGAGATGATGAAAGCTTTTCTGTAAAAGTATTACCAAGTTTTCGTCCCGATCAAGGACTGGAAATCAACGCAGAGGGATTTTTAAGTTGGGTAGAAAGGCTTGGAGATGTATCAGGTATATCAATCACAAATTTTGATCACTTTTTAGCGGCCTTGGAACAACGGATTGAATTTTTCCACTCACTTGGCGGGCGAGTGTCAGATCATGGAATCAATACACTCCTTTTTGAATCGGCAACGAAAGAGGAGGCTGAAGCCATTTTTGAAAAGGCGTTACATGGTGAGAGAGTTTCATTGGAAGAAGAGAAAAAATACAAATCATATACATTGGTATTTCTAGGGAAACAGTATGCTAAGCGTAACTGGGCTATGCAATACCACATGAATGTCCTTCGAAATACGAATACGAGAATGTTTGAAAAAATTGGCAAAGATGCCGGTTTTGACAGTATGAACGATGGTTTATTGGCTAATCCGTTAAAGCAATTATTAGATACATTGGATCAGGAAGATGCCCTTCCGAAAACCGTACTATATTCATTAAATCCTAACGACAACTTTATTATTGGTACTATGATTGGCAATTTTCAAGGTGGCGGGATTCCGGGTAAAATCCAGTTTGGAACCGCCTGGTGGTATAACGATCAAATCGATGGGATGAGAGACCAAATGAGAACACTTGCTAATGTCGGCCTATTTGGTCAATTTATTGGAATGTTAACAGATTCCAGAAGCTTTCTATCTTATACAAGGCATGAATATTTCCGCCGTATTCTTTGCAATTTAATTGGTGAGTGGGTGGAAAACGGCGAATATCCACGAGATATGGATACGCTCGGTGAGATTGTCGAGGGAATATGCTATAAAAATGCGCAAGAGTATTTTCAATTTGTTTGAAATTGACTGAAATGGTACCGCTCGTGAGATTCTCATGAGCGGTTTTTTCTGTGTGAAATTCTGTACTTTCTATTGTAAACTTCCGACTCCATATGTTTATTTTTCGAAATTGCATAGGATTCTTTTGAGTTTTGGTGAAATTCATATGAATAAGCGTTGGAATTTATCGAGATAAGCTCACAATTTTTTAAGTAGGGGGGATTCCTCTATGCACCGAAGATCCCCCAACATTGCATCTGCTCAATCTTCCCAATCCCTTCAATATTTGTTAATAATTTGTTCATAACTCCGCTTTATCATGGAAATAGATAAAAACAAGGAGGACGAACGAGATGGAAAGAAATGACCAAGAGATTATGAATATTTCAGAACAACCTAAGAGTCGTTGGAAAAAGGGAAAGAGGGTTGTGAAGAAGGTTGTTTCAACTGTCGGTGCTGGTGTCATCGGATCTGTTTTAACATTGGCTCTAGCAGCAAATACATCGATTTTGAAAGAAGAACCGCAGAATCAACCACAAGCTGTAACGACAGCAAAAGCGGAAACAGACCAATCTTATAATGTTGAAAAACTTTCAACAACAACATCACTAGCAGATATGGTTGAAAAAGCTTCAAAAGCAGTCGTTGGGATCGTCAGCAGCAAAAATCAACAAACGGGTTTTTTCCCAAATAATCAAAGTAGTGGAACGTCATCTGGATCGGGTGTTATTTTCAGAAAAGATGATAAGGAAGCTTATATTGTAACGAATAATCATGTTATCGAAGGGGCAGATAGCGTTGAAATCTCCCTTGAAAATGGTACAAAAACTGAAGCAGAGCTAGTTGGAGCCGATGCACTAACAGATTTAGCGGTTTTAAAAATTAATGCTAAAGACGTGGAAACAGTTATGGAATTTGGCGATTCCGATACACTTAGAGCTGGAGATTCTGTCGTGGCGATTGGAAACCCGCTTGGACTTGAATTTTCCCGTACGGTCACACAGGGAATTGTTAGCGCAGTGAATCGAACAATCAGCGTGGATACTTCAGCAGGAAATTGGGATTTAAATGTAATCCAAACAGATGCTGCAATCAATCCAGGAAACAGCGGTGGCGCCCTCGTAAACATGGCTGGTGAGCTAGTAGGTATTAATAGCTTGAAGATTGCCGAAAACGGCGTAGAAGGACTTGGATTTGCGATTCCAGCTAATGATGCTAAGCCGCTTATTGAAGAAATGATTAAAAATGGAAAAGTTGCGCGTCCTTACATGGGGATTGGGATGGTTGATTTAGAACAAGTGTCCCCGCAGTATTTGCAACAATTACCAAAAGGTATTGAAGGTGGAGTGATCATTACATCTGTTGACCCTGAATCTGCGGCTGCGAAGGCTGGTCTAAAAATAGAAGATATTTTGGTTAGTATTAATGGACATGATATTAAAAATTCCACTGACTTAAGAAAAATGTTGTATACAGAGCTAAAAGTTGGGGATAAAGCATCATTGCAAGTTTATCGAAATGGAAAAACGGAAACCTTCTTCATTGAACTAACAGGCTACCCAGAAAATTAAGTTGGAATCTTATATCCCCCTTTTGCATAAACCTCCTGCCGATGTGGGAGGTTTATTTTAAGTGTAGCGCTATGCAACCTAAGAAGTTTGTAGGCGTTATTCGAGCGCATTGCTTTTTTTCTTGCGGTTATGAGCGATCTTCAATAAATTAGTTATAGGGGGTGCTTCAACTTGAAAATATTAGTAGTAGAGGATAATGAAAATGTGGCAACGATGATTGAAATGTTTTTTTCCAAGGAAGGAATTCAAGGTGAATTTATTACCGATGGAATCAAAGGGTTTGAACGAGCTCAGGAAGATGGCTGGGATTGTCTAATTCTTGACTGGATGTTACCTGGAATGGATGGAATCACAATATGTCGGAAAATCCGTGAGAAAAATAAGGCTGTCCCGATCATTATGCTAACAGCGAAAGATACAGAATCTGATCAAGTGCTTGGATTGGAAATGGGTGCAGATGATTATGTAACAAAGCCATTTAGCCCATTAACCTTAATGGCTCGTATAAAAGCGGTCACACGCCGTTACCATTCTCGGGAAGCTACTCCCACTAATTTTATCGAAACAAATCGGTTTAAAATAAATAAAACGACCCGGGATGTAATGCTTGACGGGCAACCAATTACAAACTTAACCCCAAAGGAATTCGATCTGCTTTGTCACTTCGCCCAACATCCGAAACAAGTCTTTTCCCGTGATCAATTGTTAGAAAAAGTATGGGGCTATGACTTTTATGGAGAGGATCGCACAGTGGATGTTCATATTAAACGTTTGCGAAACAAAGTAGGAACTCCAGAAGAGCCCTTTTTCAAAACTGTATGGGGGGTAGGTTACAAATTTGAAGAGGAATCAGAAGAATCCAGCCACAAAGGTCAAAATAAATGAAATTTAAATACTTCTACCAACAATTAGGTAGTCATATAGGGGTTATTATTTCGGCTCTATTAGTTTTAAGCTTACTTTTCACTCATTTTATAGAGAATCTTGTTTATGAAAATAAAGCTGATGAGTTAACTTCTTATGGAAAAAATATACTTACTGATATCGAGCAAAGCCAAAGCTCAAGAGCTGTTTTACAACAATATGGCAATGTCCTTTTAGGACGGGACATCCAATATAGCTTGTTCGATACTAATTCTGCGATCATTTATTCAACTGGAAGCGGTGCTATTACAAAAATTCAGGAGAAGGAATGGCAAAAAATCCAAAAAGGTTACACCGTTGTTGTCAAAAAGGATTTTAAACGGCAAGAGGAAGGAGTTACTTACGTTTTACTTCCTTATATTCATCAGGGCCAGTTCGTTGGTGGAATTTTACTAGCGTCCCCAATTAAAGGTTCAAGGGATATCATTTCGCAAATTAATCAATATTTATTATATACAGTGCTCATTGCTTCGGCGGTTGCTCTATTATTAAGCTGGATTCTATCAGCCTTTCACGTAAAAAGACTTAAAAGATTGCAAGCCGCAACTTCGCGAATTTCGAGTGGTGATTATTCTGTGCGGACTCCTACTTCTGACTTCGATGAAATCGGTGAACTTTCAAAAGACTTTAATCTTATGGTTCAAAAGTTGCAAACATCCATGGAGGAAATCGAAGGCCTTGAAAATCGGCGCCGTCAATTTATAGCTGATGTCTCACATGAAATGCGAACCCCTCTCACGACGATCAGTGGGGTCATTGAAGGAATTCGAAATGACATGATCCCTGAATCCGAAAAGGAGCGGGGAATGCTACTTGCTAGTAAAGAAACGAAACGGTTAATTAGACTTGTGAATGAAAACCTTGATTATGAAAAAATCCGCTCTAATCAAGTGAAGCTCAATAAAGAGGAGATCCAGCTTTCCGAAGTGCTCGAGATTATTAAAGATCAATTAGATATTCAGGCCGAGGAGAAAAAGAATCAGATTATTGTTGACGTTGATGAAAATGTGATGATCTATGCAGACTATGATCGACTCATGCAAATTTTAATTAACATTACTAAAAACAGTATCCAATTCACTCAGGATGGTATCATTACGCTTAGAGGTATGAAAAGGCAGAATGAAACTACCATTGAAATTGAAGATAATGGAATTGGAATAGACCCAGATGAAATTGAGAAAATTTGGCGGCGCTTTTACAAAGCAGGAGTTTCCCGAACAGCAAATCCATATGGAGAATTCGGACTCGGTCTTTCCATTGTTAAACAGCTTGTTACTTTACACAATGGACAAATCAACGTGACAAGTGAAAAAGGGAATGGAACGATTTTTACTTTGTCATTTCCATCTAAAGAAGGATTAGGGGGATAGGGAAAATAATTACTATCGAAACTTTTTTCAAATTCATTTAAAATAGTAATAGTTTATTCATATTTACATGGTAAACTATGAATAAAGACGAGCAAATAGAGGAGGAACAGATGGTATGAGTCATAAAAATCATCCAAATCAAAAACCATCAAACAAAAAGTTTACTATATCTGTAATCGTACTCATTATCATTGGGGTAGCTGCTATTTTTACTACCGCTTTTGTGAAAAGAGAGATTGTAGCTAATATTGATGGTGAAAAAATTACAAAAGCTGCATTGCAAGAAAAACTTGTAGAGACATATGGTAGCTCTACTCTAGACCAAATGATCGATGATATGGTTGTGGAACTCGAAGTAAAGAAGGCTAAGATAACTATCCCTGAAAAAGAAATTAATGAAGAAATGGACAAGTTTATCGAACAGTCTGGTGGCGAGGAAGCTTTCAATACTGCGTTGCAGCAACAAGGTATGTCTAAGAATGATTTCAAAAAGAATGTTGAGCAATATTTATCTATTAATAAAATCCTTGAACCACGGATCGAATTGACTGATGACGAAGTTAAAGAATACTTCGATAAGAATAAAGCTTCTTTTGATGAGGCTGAGCAAGTTGAAGCAAGTCATATTTTAGTTGAAGATGAAAAAACAGCAAAAGAAGTAAAGAAAAAGCTAGATGAAGGTGCAGACTTTGCAGAACTAGCAAAAGAGTATTCTACAGATGACTCCAATAAAGATAATGGTGGAGAACTTGGTTACTTCCCTAAAGGGAAAATGGCTCAAGAGTTTGAGGATAAAGCCTTTTCTATGAAGGTTGGAGAAATTAGTGATCCAGTTAAAACTTCTTTTGGCTATCACGTCATTAAAGTAACAGATCACAAGGATGCAAAAGAAGCTAAATTTGAAGATCATCAGGAAGAAATTAAGGACACATTGCATGATCAAAAAATTAATCAAGAATATTCCGTGTGGTTGAATGAGAAGAAGGCGGAATATGATATTAAGAAAACATTAGAGCAATGATATAGCAGAGAAGAGGAACTTGCGGAATTACAATTCCAAAAGTTCCTTTTTTTTCGTAATCGTAAATCCTCCAGCGAGCATTGCCCCCTCATTGTTGAACTGGCACCGTTAAAATAAAGCCTTCCCCCTTTTATGTATAGAAAGAGCTAAGTATGGAAAAAAGAAGGAATAAAAGTAAAGAAAGGTAACCTATTTCATGCCCTCTTTTTTTAAGCGTTTGAAAAAAAGTTTCAATAAATTAAACCAACCTAAGATAGAGATGGATGGCATTCTAGATACGTCACTTATCGCTAATCTAGAATACATAAAAAGTAGGACAGGAAACAGCACTGATATTATTATTCGGCACCATGTAATTGGCGAAAGTCCAGGTATACCCTTAGCTATTGTTTATATTGAGGGGCTTGTCGATATTCAAACTGTCAACGAGTTTATAACAGAATCGATTATAAAAGGGAAGATTCCTGTATTCGAAAACCCAAAAAGTACTATTGAAAGTCTGAGGAAAAATGGAATTACCCTTGGAAATATCAAAATCACAGATAAGTGGGAAGATCTATTTTTGTCCTTAATGGGCGGAGATACCATTATTCTTGTTGATGGAGTAAGCGAAATAATCATCGCCGGTACAAGAGGCGGAGAAACAAGGTCTATAGAAGAGCCGAATAATCAGGTTACAGTTCGTGGACCACGGGACGGTTTCGTAGAATCCATTCAAACGAATATAACTTTAGTTCGGCGAAGAATTAAAAATCCAAACTTATGGATCGAATCTATGCAAATTGGAAAACAAACGCAGACAGATGTATCTATTATGTTTTTAAATGGGATTGCAAATGAAAAAGTTGTTGAGGAAGTTCGACGGAGACTAAAAAAAATTAACATTAGTGAAATTTTAGAGTCGGGTTATATAGAGCATTTGATAGAAGATCAGACATACACGTCTTTTCCGACGATGTATCATACAGAGCGTCCTGATACAGTTGCTGCGAATATACTTGAAGGAAGAATTGCCATTTTTGTTGATGGTACACCATATGTATTATTAGTCCCAGCTGTGTTTATCCAATTTTTTCAGGCTGTTGATGATTATTATTCTCGCTTTGATATTGCCACTGCTGTACGGTTCTTGCGAATTTTAACATTTCTTTTATCAGTTATTACTCCTTCAGTTTATATTGCAGCGACAACCTTTCATCAAGAGATGATTCCGACTCAACTGTTAATTGTCATTGCTGCACAACGAGAAAATGTCCCTTTTCCAGCGTTTATAGAGGCCTTAATGATGGAAATCACTTTTGAAATTCTTAGGGAAGCAGGTATACGTATGCCTAGACCTGTCGGGAATGCTATTTCTATCGTAGGTGCATTAGTAATTGGCCAAGCAGCTGTTCAAGCAGGGATTGTTTCTCCCGCTATGGTTATTATCGTTTCCATTACAGCTATTGCCAATTTTGCTTCTCCGTCTTTTGCTATGGCTATTTCTGCGCGCTTGATTCGCTTTTTATTTATGGTATTAGCTGCAGTTATCGGTTTCTATGGGGTTATATTAGGAATTATTTTCTTAACTCTCCATTTATGTAGTCTACGCTCATTTGGTGTACCGTATATGACTCCATTAGCGCCTGTATCTCCAAGTAATTTACAGGACACGTTTATTCGGACTCCACTATGGATTACTAGAAGACGAGCCAATTTGATTAAGCAAAGAGACCTTAGCGGGGAAGAACAACCAGAACCTAAGCCACCAAAACCAAGAAGGATTTACAAAAAGAATTCGCAAGGTGGTAATTCCTAATGAAATGGAACGTTATGGTTTTTTGCCTATTATTATTTGTCTCATCTGTTTTGCTTTCTTCGTGTTGGAGCAAAAAGGAATTAATTGACTTGGCAATTGTAGCTGCTATAGGGATTGATAAAGGGGAGAATAAGGAATTTAAAGGTACCTTTCAAATCTTTAACCCAGTAAATACTGCAGGTGGGCTACAAGGAGGAAATGCTGGTGAAGGAACATCTGTTCAAGTTTATACAACAGAAGGTGATTCTTTAGTTGATGTCAGCCGGCGTATTTCAAATAAGCTTTCTAGAAGCGTCTATTACTCTCATGCAAGTTTAGTTGTAATTGGTTCAGAATTAGCTGAAGAAGAAGGAATTCTTCGTATTATGGATGCGTTGGATCGGGATGTGGAATTTCGAGATACATCTAAGATTGTTCTCGCACACGAGGGCAGTGCAGAAGATTTATTAAAAGTCTTAACCCCAATAGACAAAATACCCGCCGAGAAAATTGTAAAGACGATGGAAGCTTCTGAAGAGCGATGGGGCGAGCAAATGGAAGTGAATCTTCAGGAAGCTATTAGTACGCTGATCAATCCCGGAAAAGAATTGATGCTGCCTGTATTTAAAATAGATGGTTCAGCGCAGGAAGGTAAGGAATCGGGAAATATTCAAAGTTCTATACCAAAAACAATCATTGTTGCAAACGGATTGGCAATTTTTAAAGAAGGGAAAATGATAAGTTGGTTGCAAGGTGATAAGGCTAAAGGTGCTTTGTGGGTATTAGATAAAATTAACGCAACAAATATTGAAATTGATTGGGAGGAAGAGAATAGCGTAATATCCTTCCAGGTTGATAAATCTCAGTCAAAGATAAAGTTAGAAATGGTGAATGGGCAACCTCAATTCATCATAAAAGTAAACTTTAGAGGAAGCATAGGAGAGGTAGAGATTCCTCTCGATATTACAGAGCAAGAGGTTGTGAATAAGATTGAAAAGAAAGTGGAAAATAAAGTTGAACAGATAATCAACAATGTAATAGAAGATGCGCAAGAAAAGAAAACGGATATATTTGGATTAGGTTCGGAGTTGCATTATTCACATCCTGAAGAATGGAAAAAAGTGAAAAAAAATTGGAATAACGATTACTTTCCGGAACTAGATATAAAAGTTGTTGTGAATGCGGATGTCGTCAGAACAGGATTACGTGGCAACCCATTCTGGCTCCAATTGCAGGAAAATAATAAGTAATATTGGTAAAAGGCAAACGATGAACAATCGTTTGCCTTTATTAGAAAGATAAGAATGAACATGGGTTACATATTTTTTCTCTGCTTTTTATTCCTTTTCTTTTTATTTTTGTAAAAAGCAATAATAAATAATAGTAAAGGGAAGATTACTTGAAAAGGTAATTGGATAAATAAGGGGACGATTTGTAATCCTTCCTTCATATGCTCTACTATATTTTGCGCAAGCGCGATTGAAAAAAATAAGACAATAAACCCAATTGGAAAAGCTAAATGACCAGGTCGATCAATTTTAAACAAATCGGCTGTTCCAACCATTGCGGCATAAAATAAAATGCAAATTTTAAAGAAACCAAGAATGACTAAACTTAACATAAAGAAGATATCTAGCCTCTCAAGGAATTGAGCAATTTGAATGGATTGGATCGTACCTAATAACGGGAAATAAGATCGTATAACTTTATCAATACCTAAAAC
Organism: Bacillus niameyensis; assembly: GCF_001375535.1. Lineage (GTDB taxonomy): Bacteria > Bacillota > Bacilli > Bacillales > Bacillaceae_C > Lederbergia > Lederbergia niameyensis. The sequence goes on along the minus strand of NZ_LN831197.1, from coordinate 2,539,789 downwards.
ACTAATACTAATACCCATACTAATTGCCAAATTGGCTCCAGCTAGCCATAAGCCTAATAATCCTGTTATCCGCAATTTCTTTGGATTATTTAAATAAGGAAAGATCATAGAAAATGCAATGATTTCACCAAAGGGGAAAAACACTACTTGAGAAAAGGCAACCTTTGCTACATTTTTAAATCCATCTTCTAAGAATGGTTTTAGATTCTTCAGGTCGATTAAGCCAGACATAATAATTAAAATAAATCCACCGATTGCGAGGATGTAGATGAAAACAAATAGTAATTCTCCAGTCCTAGCAATTACCTCTATTCCCTTTCGTGCAGCATAGATAATGACTAGAAGCATGAGCAAGTGATTGAAGATTAGCGGTGTTTCAGGATAACCAGTGATTGCCAGCATTTCCCCGAATTCCCGTAAGATCCTTGAGGCAAGATATAAAAAATAGACTATATATAAAAAGGCAATAATTCTTCCGAAAAACTTACCGATTATTTTTTGCATATATGTAGTAGGAAGCATATCAGGATAATAGTGAAAAAGTTGGGAATGCAATAAAAAAATAAAAGATCCACCAACCATTCCTAGTAATATAGCTAGCCAGGCATCCTGTCTAGCATCTACACCTAGGGGGAGTAACAAGGCACTACCAAGTTCAAACAAAATGATTAAAACAAACAATTGATAAGAACTAATTTTTGCTTTTTCCATCGACTCATCCTCCCCTTGACTAGCGATAAGGAGTTCATAATGTTTGGTTTATCCACAATGGGTCACTTTTATACAAAAAGCGGCAGATCTACTGATAGATGAGCAAAAAAATTAGGAAGTGATATTATTGAAAATAATCGGGATTATTTTTTTAATTACTATTACGCTATTATTGCTTTCCGTTGGTGTAGATCTAATCTTGGGGATTGGCTTGAAAGCATCCATTTGGGGGAATATTCTTCCTTTTTCGTTTATGGTGCCTGCAGAAAAAGTGATCTTTGTTCTTTATCCAATTGTGATTGTTAGTCAACTTATATATTTTTTTATTCAAAAAAGGAGGAAATCTAAAAATTAGTTATGATTCGTTTTCTAAATAAAATGGGCAATTAAAAGATGTATAACTTTTAATTGCCTTTTTTCACATACTGCCTTTTTACGAGGAGGTGTTTTATTATATTCCCACTAAAAATTCCTGGAATTACACATATCATAGGTAGCCAAATTGGCCCTGGTAGAATTCCGAAAATAGAAAAACTTGAAGAAAAAATGGTTCCTACCGTTACAAAATAGGCACAAAAAACGAAGGGTAAAAAGGAATAGGGATCTTTCCCACCTCCCGCATCTCGATAGGCGTCCCAAATTGCGAAAAAATAGATACACGGATAGAACATTAACCATTGATAATCAACGCGATTAATCGCTTCTTCAATTTTTCCATGAAAACTCAATATAATAATTTCATTAAATTTGGAGCGATTATTAATAATGATTTCCAAAGCAAGTAAGACAATACCTTTTAAAAATTTGCCGTTTAAAAATTGCCCAAAGCCAGGGAAGGCGATACTCCAAAAAAGTTTTTCTTTAGGGTTCACACTCGCTTAGCCTTTCGCTAAATCTTTTCGATTAGGAGCGGAGGGAGGTTTCTCCATCCAACTATGTGCAATCATAATATTTGTCCCATCTTGTACTAGTTCCCCAACTTCAATCATTAAACGGCTATAAGCAGTGCCTAAATCCCTTCTTGGACTTCCTGCCAAACTTTGCCCATAAAAGACCATGCCAGCATCCATTAAGGCTGATAGATGAAACATGATTAATTTATCGGAAAATACTGGATCCTTTGCGGTTGTAACAGTTAAATTTGATGAAACTGGTGTCGGTAAATTACATTCAGAGAGAAATTTGCCAAACACAGAGCTATGATGTTTGGCAATTTCAGAACATCTAACGCTAAATTTGCGAACTTCTTTTGTTTGCGCTATTTGGGAAAATCCCGTCGCTAGCGCTCCACCGAGTGTATTTCGATAAAGATTCATAAATAAGAATGAAATCTCCGCGCTTGTTAAAGGGCGCTGATCGCCAATCCATCCAGCCAAAAAGTGATCCTTATTGACAAATTCTATTTGAGTAGGATAAGGAATCTGTGGAGGACGGATATATAATCCTTTTTGAATTGAAACATTTGTTGCACGATTAAATAACTCGGCAGATGATCGGAGACAAGCAGTAAAATGTTCGCGGACATCATTACGAGCTGAAACGGTCAAGGCGTGGCTATATGCGCCCATTCCCATTATTCCAATATTTTGGACATAATGAAGAATGACTTCATCACTAAAGAGTCGAGGTGCTTTAGTATAAACATCCTGATCTGTGAAACCCATTGGTATTGGGAGACCTTCGCCTCTAAATAACTCTCTGTCTAAATCGATGTGCATCTTCGATAAATCTAACGCATATTCAACACATGACTTAATGTCAGGATCCTCCACATGTTCCAAGAAATAGCTTAAAACACAAATAGACATCGAATCGTTAGAATAAGCCATATAAAACGTAGCCAATTCACTTGTAGTTAATTTGATATGCTCATGGGAACTCACTAATTATTACCCTCCTATAATGAAAGTAATGATAGCATTCCCCAAAATCGGAAAGGTATGTGGAGGGATGTAGGGAAGCTGTTAAAGACGTGCCTGGCACGCCCCGAAATATGTCGAATGAATAAACAGGATATATCCATTTGGATATTAAAAGGTGTAGGAGAAAAGGTGATGAAATATTGATTGAATGAAAAATCAGATATATCTATCAAAGGATATTTGGTATTATAGTCCTAAAGAGATATTTCTTAGGGGAGTGTGGAAAAATTGAGAAGGGTGTTGGGGCTTGATATTGGTGTTTCTTCCGTCGGATGGGGGATCATTGACCAAGACAGTGGAGATGTCATTGACGCTGGGGTAAGACTGTTTGAAGAGGCTGCACGTAATGCTAATGAGGATCGGCGAAGTTTTCGTAGTTCGCGCAGATTGAAGAGGCGGAGGACACACCGTTTGGAAAGAGCAAAAAGTCTTTTCGAGTACAATGGATTACCTTCTGAATCAATTGGGAAAATGGATCCATACCAAGCTAGGTATAACGCTATTTTTGGAGAGGTATCTAAAGAAGAATTAGTTGCAGGGTTATACCACTTAGTAAAAAGAAGAGGAACAACGCTTGACTCACCCGAAGATGAAAAATCGAGCGGCAATGAACTATCGACTAAAGAACAATTATCAAGGAATAGGAAATTTCTAGAAAACCGTTATATCTGTGAAGTCCAATTGGAACGTCTTTCAAATGGTCATGAAAAAATTAGAAATCATGAAAATAGGTTTCGCACAGAGGACTATGTGAAAGAAGCACGTGCGATATTGATAAGACAACAACAAAGATATTCGGAAATTACGGATGAATTTATTGAGGATTTTATCAATATCTTAAAATCAAAACGTGAATATTTCGATGGTCCTGGATCTGAAAAGTCACCAACCCCCTATGGGCAGTATTATTTAGATAAAGACGGGAAATTAGCCTATACATCCATGATTAACAAGATGCGTGGAATATGTACATATTTTCCTGACCATCTTCGCATTGCAAAAATGTCATATACAGCCGACTTATATAATCTTTTAAGTGGCGATTTAAACAAATTATTGATCAATGGTGAATATCTCACTTATGAAGACAAACTTTACTTGATTGATCATTTTATCAAAAAGGGCAAAAATATTACCCTTACACAAATTCTAAAGTATAAAGGTATTTCGGATGATTCAGATGTGAGTGGATATCGTATTGATTTGAAAACCGACAAACCAATTTTTACGGAATTTACAGGATTCAAAGAACTTAAAAAGATCGTAGACAAAAATGATTTGCCTTCATCCATCCTAGAGGACATAGATTTAATTGACGACATTATTGAAATATTAACGGCAGAAAAATCTTATTACAGGCGAGAAGAGCAATTAAAGCCATTGTTTTCGGAATATGATCAAGAAACTATTGATAGAATAGTTAATGCTTTTAAGGAAAGTACCTCCTTTAAGGGTTACCACGCCCTATCAAAAAAAGCAATTGAACTAATTTTAGAGGATCTATGGTACACAAACAAAAATCAAATGGAATTGTTTGCGGAAAGAAAACTAGAGGAAAAACGCCTTTCTGACTTGAAGACTCAAACAAAAGTTATGTTTGATGGTGATGCTATTCTTAGCACTGTTGCAAAAAGGGCGCATCGTGAGGCAATTAAAATAGTCAATGAAGTGCGTAAAAGATACGGCGAAATGGATGCCATTGTAATAGAAACAGCACGAGAGAAAAATAGTGAGGAAAAAAGAAAACAATATTCCGATTTTCAAAGAGAGATCGGTAAGCATGAAAAAGAAATGGCCAAACTTTTAGGAGTGAAATCATTAAAAGATCTTCGGCTTAATAGCAAACAACATCTCGCATTAAAACTTTGGGTGTCTCAGGATAGAAAATGCATTTATTCTGGTAGAAGTATCTCAATTAATGATATTGTACAGGATCCCTCAAAATTTGAAATTGACCATATATTACCTGTTTCACTATCCTTTGATGATAGCCAAGCAAATAAAGTTCTTTGTTATCACAGAGAAAATCAGAAAAAGGGACAAAAAACACCTTTTCAATATTTTTCAACTGGACAAGCATCACGTTCGTTTGACCAGTTTAAGGTAGAAGTTTTGAACTTATATAAGAGTAGGAAAATCAATAACAAGAAAAAGGATTACTTGCTTGAAATACGAGATATTGCTCATAATGAGGAATTACAAAAAGAATTTATTAATCGAAATCTAGTAGATACACAGTACGCAATGCGGAGCTTTTCTATGTCTCTTCGTACTTTCTTTAACAGTCATAATATTGATACGAAGGTGTTATCCATTAGGGGATCCTTTACTGCAGCTTTTAGACGAAGGGCTAGATTAAATAAGGACAGAGAAGAAAGTCATGCCCATCATGCTATTGATGCTCTGATTGTTGCGGCAATAGGACGTATGCCCATTTTTGAGTTCCTTAAAGAGTTTGATATGAGTGAAGAAGGTGTTGTTGTTAATAGAGAGACTGGAGAAATATTGGAAGAGAATGAGTTTTTTAAACATAAATACCTCTCTTTTATACGAAATCTAATGAATTATGAATCTAAGGTGAAATATTCTCATAAGGTCGATCGTAAAGTGAATCGGACTATGTCGAATCAGACGATTTATGGAACGAGGGAGAAAGATGGAGACACGTATTATCTTGGGAAGGTATCTAATATTTACAATCTGGATAAACATGGTGTTGAACCATTATTAAAGAGACTTGAGAAAAGCCCTAATAGCTTTCTTATTGCTGAACATAATCCAAAACTTTTCGAATTGATACAGCTTATTGTAAAAGAATATAAAAATGCGGATAACCCTTTTAAAGCTTATTATAATGATCATGGTTATGTTATGAAGGATGGAAAAGTTCCGGTGAAAACTTTAAGATATCGTGATCGTAAGTTGGGTGTCCACATGAAAATCACGGATAAGTATCCAGGTGCTAAAAGCGATGTGGTCTTACTAAGCATTAAGGGGGTTAGGGTGGATCTTTATAAGAATGCTGAAGGTAAGTATAAATATTTGGGCGTCCCTTATCATTGGTTTAAGCAGCAAGGGAATAAATATGTATTAGACATGGAAAAGTACAATGAGGAAAAAATGAAGGATTATAAGAAGATTGATGACACATTTGAGTTTCAGATGAGCCTTTATAAGAATGATTTATTTTCTTTTGAAAGGAAAGAAGGTTCTTACTTTAGGATTTTTAGAGGAGATGCGATGCCGAGGGACAATAAAATAGAGGTTGATTTCATAGATAAGAAAAAACAAGATCGAAAAGACGGCTTTCTATCCCCATCCACATTTAAAAACATAGTTAAGTATAATGTCGATGTTTTAGGCAATACTTATAAAGTGGAAAAAGAAAATTTCAAAAACACTTTACAACTATAGTAGGATGGGGTATCCTAAAGGGGCAATGGAGACGTCTATTGCCCTATACCAAAAGCTGGGAGAACCTGTCAAAACAAGGGTTTATCCCGAACTCAGAACCCCATTTTACTGGGGTTCTTTTCTTTTTCTCTGAAAAATAGTAGGGGAGGAAGATTGAGTGAGCTGGAGGATTATTTATATTTCAGAAGCGGAAGAAATGAAACTCTATCTTGATAACTTGAAAGTTGTGAAAGAAGAGCAGGAAATTTTAATTCCTCTTTCAGACATTCACACCATTGTTGTAGACAACACTAGAACTGTAGTTACTGGGCGATTAATGAATAAGTTAGCGGAGTATCATATTTTGCTAATCTTTTGTGATGAATCCCATCATCCAAATGTTTTCTCTATTGGACTTTATAGCCACTATCGTGTTTATGGAGTTTTGTATCAACAAATGAAGTGGTCTGATGATGCAAGGGGAGAGATGTGGCAAAAAATTATTCAGATTAAAATAAAAAACCAGGTATCCGTACTTCAGTATCTTGACAAGGATCCGAGTGTAATTTCAAAAATGAATACGCTGTCAAATAATGTTCTATTTGAAGATTCTAGCAATCGTGAAGGACATGCAGCAAAAATCTATTTTAATGAGTTATTTGGGACGGATTTTCGTAGAGAGCGGGGGGCTATTGATACGTATAATGCGGCTTTAAACTACGGGTATATAGTGTTAAGGGCATGTTTTGCTAGAACAATAGTAGCGTATGGGTTACATCCGGCATATGGCATTGGTCATCGAAATCAATTTAATGCATTTAATCTTGTCGATGATTGCATGGAGATTTTCAGACCGGTGATAGATTTGTGGGTCTATATGACTGCAGGGGATTCGGATTATTTAAATCGGGAAATGAAACAAAATTTAATTCGTCGTTTAAGTGCTAAGATCAATATCGGGGGTCAAAATCAAACTGTATTAAATGCCATAGACTTATATATTCAATCATTTATAAAAGCAATGAACCAAAATGAATTGGATATATTAGTTTACCCACAAGATGGCATCGCCATATAGAGTTATGAGGTTAATGTTATTTTTTGATCTCCCGATGAATACAAAAGAGGAACGACGAATTTATGCTAGATTTCGAAAATATTTGATTAATAATGGTTTCATTATGCTGCAGTTTTCTGTTTATGCAAAAATATTCCCGAATCGAACAAGTTTATTTCAATACATTGAAAGTCTGAAAAGAAATTTACCATCTAAAGGATCCATCCGCATAATGGCTGTTACTGAAAAGCAGTATGAAAAAATGCTTATTCTTGTTGGCGGAAAGTCTATTCAAGAAGAAGTTATGACAGACGAGCCAATGGTGATATTATGATCATTTGGCATATTGAAGGTAATGGACGTGAGGTTGAAATTGAAGTTGGTCCTCTCACAGTGTTGAAAGGCTCCCATCAAAAATGGTTTACTTTGGTACGCAAGATCAATGATTTTTTTAATGAAAAAAAGTCTGATGTGCAGATTTATGAGGATACGCAATTACTTCATAAACAAGACTGGGAATGTATATTTATACCCTTCGATGCTAGTTTGGAATTGGATAAGATAAATACTAAATCACCGTTAAAAATCTTACTCGACGAAATGTCAGACGAACTGACTATGATCCCATCTTATTATGAATTGATTTCTATCTGGGAGGAATTGATTGAAGAAGTTCAATTCATTAGTCATAAACTAAAAAGGTTTGATTTAAAATTAGATCTAGCGAATTTCGAATTGGACTTTTTGAAAAAACACCTTACCTTTCAGTCGATGAACCAATTAATGACCCCGATTGAATATAAAAAACTAATACTTCAATTATGTGCCGAAAGAGGGATGGATAAGAAGCGTATCATTATTGTGGAGCTTCCAGAATTATACGCGTCTAAAAAGGAATTGGCTAATTTTATTGGGATGGTCCATGATTTATTAGAAGTTGGAACGCGTTTTATTATTGTAACAAATTCAATTGCACAAGTAGGAAATAGAAACTATATATTTAACGGAAGAATTATCAATAATGCGATTTTGGAGAATATGAAACAGATAATCCTGTCTGAGCTACCCTTTTATTGCCAAGATGCTATTTATAGGGAGGTTCAGCAAATGGTTATTGATCATGTGGATAAATATGGTGATGGAACTCTAGAAAATGCCTTTACCCACAATTATCAAGAATCAGTGATTGCAGTGTTGTATGTTATCTCCAAAAACTTAAGTATTGATTTAAACCTTGATTTATCAAAGGTTTCGCCGAATATTAGCAAGTTCTTGAGTTCATATTCCTAAAACATTTTAGCCTATGTTATAATAAAAATGAGGTTTTGGCACTCTTTCAGTTTTTGGTATAGGAAAACCCCATAAATAACCTACAATTGCTCCTAATAGTTTTGGCACTCTTTCAGTTTTTGGTATAGGAAAACCCAAGGTAGCGGAGAAAATCCCGGGGACAAGTTTTGGCACTCTTTCAGTTTTTGGTATAGGAAAACCGATTTTGACTCTGGGTAATTACCCGGAGGGTTTTGGCACTCTTTCAGTTTTTGGTATAGGAAAACCAAGAAGAAGAACCAGGACTCTTTGATAATGTTTTGGCACTCTTTCAGTTTTTGGTATAGGAAAACGCTTTAAAGTTGAATATGATTGACCGTCTTGTTTTGGCACTCTTTCAGTTTTTGGTATAGGAAAACATTATTCACCATTGTAAAAGGTATAGCTTTGTTTTGGCACTCTTTCAGTTTTTGGTATAGGAAAACTGTTATAATTGGAATTATCAAGGATGTATGGTTTTGGCACTCTTTCAGTTTTTGGTATAGGAAAACTTTATTACACGGACGGAAATCCTAACATAAGTTTTGGCACTCTTTCAGTTTTTGGTATAGGAAAACATATCCCTACAAATATAAACAATATAAGAAGTTTTGGCACTCTTTCAGTTTTTGGTATAGGAAAACTGCACGTGCTTTTTGTTGTTTTGTCAGCGGTTTTGGCACTCTTTCAGTTTTTGGTATAGGAAAACTCAGGAGATTATGACTATTTAATGCAGGTAGTTTTGGCACTCTTTCAGTTTTTGGTATAGGAAAACTTGAGTTGCGATAATTCTTCAAGTGCTTGAGTTTTGGCACTCTTTCAGTTTTTGGTATAGGAAAACTTTAAGGAGGTGATACATAGTGATCTCAGCGTTTTGGCACTCTTTCAGTTTTTGGTATAGGAAAACACGCTGGATCATAGCTTCAGCCCATTTGACGTTTTGGCACTCTTTCAGTTTTTGGTATAGGAAAACTCTGAATCACTGTCCTCATAGGAACCGATGTTTTGGCACTCTTTCAGTTTTTGGTATAGGAAAACATTTTTTACGAAATGCAAATATCCAACAAGGTTTTGGCACTCTTTCAGTTTTTGGTATAGGAAAACTAAATGGATAAGCTGTAAATTCAACAGTTAGTTTTGGCACTCTTTCAGTTTTTGGTATAGGAAAACAGTATCCAATTAATACGTTCTTCTGTTATTGTTTTGGCACTCTTTCAGTTTTTTAGTATGGGAAAACCGATATACCGTGTATGTATGGAAATATAAAATACATTAGACTAATATTAGGAGTTGATTCTAATGGAAGAAAAGCTATTACAACAAATACTAGAAAAGCTTAATTCCCTAAAAGAAGGGCAAAATGTCCTTGAAAAAGGGCAAGAGGAAATCAAGGGCAATATCAAGGAATTGAAAGAAGAACAGAATAAAATCTATGAACTTCTAGTGACAGTAAGCGAAAGAGTAGATGAACAACTGGATAGTATAGAAGCACTTTCGCAACGTGTTTGGAATACTGAAAAAGATATTTCAAGAATTCAAAGGAGAGCTGGATTAAAATAATAACCAATTAGGTCTTGGCTACAGTCCCGTATCCCGTAACTAAAATAAGATTAGGGATTTCCGTTTTATCTTCTGAACGTAGTTGGGATCATTAGTGAAAATTTGTTTGAAACTTATAGTTGAAAAAGGTAGCCCCGTATGATCTGTCTATTTGGGGGCAACCTTTTCATCCTCACGACAATCTATTCCTAAAATCCTCATACCCAAATTCTTTAACAACCTTTACGCCTTCATCCACAGTATTTAATACAATCGCCGGCAAGTTAACACCATTAAACGTATTATTTTTCACCATCGTATAGTGTGCCATATCTGTAAATACGAGCTTGTCGCCTGCCTTTAAAGGTTCGTCAAAGGAGTAATCACCAATAATGTCTCCTGCTAGGCAAGTAGGCCCACCCAATCGATACGTATAGGATTTTTCATTTGGGTTTCCTGCATTAATAATCCCTGGACGGTACGGCATTTCCAACACATCTGGCATATGACAAGCGGCAGATGTATCTAAGATTGCGGCTGGTATTTGACTTTCAACGATATCGAGCACTGTAGCAACCAAATAGCCTGTGTTCAATGCAATCGCTTCCCCAGGCTCTAAATAAATCTCAAGGTCATATTTATCGCGCATGTAAATAATCGATTGCACGAGCTTATCAATATCATAATCTTGGCGTGTAATATGATGACCGCCCCCGAAATTAAGCCATTTCATGCCTTTTAAGTACTTCCCGAATTTCTCATCGACTACTTTTACGGTACGTTCCAATACATCCGAATTCTGTTCACACATTGTATGGAAGTGGAGTCCATCAATGTCGTCCAGCTGATCGGGTTCAAAATTGGCCAAGCGAACACCTAATCTTGAACCTAAAGCACATGGATCATAGATTGCTGTTTCGACTTCCGAATATTCGGGATTAATGCGGATCCCTATTTCAACTTTCTTCGGATAACCTTGCACCTTATCTTTAAACTTTCGCAACTGATGGAAAGAGTTAAAGACAATATGATCGGAAACCTCCAAAATCTCATCAAAATCGGTTTCCGAAAAAGCAGGGGAGTAGGTATGTACCTCTTTCCCCATTTCTTCTTTCCCAAGGCGCGCCTCCCAAAGTGAACTGGAGGTAACGCCATCTAAATACTTTCCAATCAAAGGATACACCGAAAACATCGAAAATCCCTTTTGAGCTAATAATATTTTACAGCCTGTCTGATCAATAACAGATTTCAATTTTTCAAGGTTTTTAATCAATAATGCCTCATCAACTATATAACAAGGGGAGGGAAGGGAATGCACATCAAAGTTCACTTTAGCATTTCCTCCCATTAGTCAACCAACTCAGGATTAAAATCTTCTTGCCAAGGCAATCCGTATTTATTCAATGCATCCATAAATGGATCTGGATCGAATTCTTCAACATTGTAGACACCAGGTTTTTTCCACTTTCCAGTCAGCACCATCATCGCGCCAATCATAGCTGGGACTCCTGTTGTATACGAAACAGCTTGGGAACCAACTTCACGATAGCATTCTTCATGGTCACAGATGTTGTAGACGTAGTACGTTTTTTCTTCTCCGTCTTTCACACCTTGGAAAATACAACCGATGTTTGTTTTTCCTTTTGTCCGGGGCCCAAGAGAGGCAGGATCAGGAAGAACAGCTTTCAAAAATTGCAATGGTACAATTTCTTTTCCTTCAAACATAATCGGCTCGATGGAAGTCATGCCAACATTCTCTAATACTTTTAAATGAGTTAAATAGCGTTCCGAGAATGTCATAAAGAAACGAATGCGCTTGATCCCTTTAATATTCACAGCGAGGGATTCTAACTCTTCGTGATAGAGTAGGTACATATCCTTTTCGCCAACTTCGGAAAAATCATAAGTGCGTTTGATTTCCATAGGCTCAGTTTCGACAAACTCACCATTTTCAAAATATCTGCCGTTGGACGTAACTTCGCGAATATTTATTTCAGGGTTGAAGTTTGTCGCGAAAGGATAGCCATGGTCACCACCATTACAGTCTAAAATATCGATATAATTGATTTCATCGAAGTAATGTTTTTGTGCGTACGCCGAGAAAACGCCAGTTACACCTGGATCAAAACCAGAACCAAGCACTGCTGTTAGACCGGCTTTTTCGAACTTCTCACGATAAGCCCATTGCCATTTATACTCAAATTTTGCTGTATCAAGCGGCTCATAGTTTGCTGTATCTAGATAGTGAACACCAGTTGCCAAGCATGCGTCCATAATGGTTAAGTCTTGATAAGGTAATGCAACATTAATGACAATATCTGGTTTAAACTCATTAATGACACGAACAAGATCATCAACGTTATCAGCGTCTACTTGAGCCGTTTGAATTTTCGTTTGTCCGCCGTCGAGTTTCTCCTTTAAAGCGTTACATTTTTCAATTGTCCGACTTGCAATACAAATTTCTTCGAATACTTCAGGAACTTGACAACACTTATGAACGACAACACTACCTACTCCACCAGCACCAATAATTAAAGCTTTTCCCACTTTACAAAACACCACCCTAATAATTTTTTAGTAAACAGCTAATAATAATTCGCGCAAAATTTTGCATGCGATCGCTGTAGAAACACCACTTTGATCATAAATCGGTGAAAGTTCATTGACATCCATGCCAACAATATTCAACCCACTGACTGTTAAAATAGCATTTAATAATTCCGTAAAACTAACACCGCCAGCTTCGGGAGTGCCTGTTCCCGGAAATTGAGAAGGATCCAAAACATCTAAATCGATCGTTAAGTAAACAGGTTTTCCCTTTAGTCTTTCAACAACTTCATCTAAGCCATTGAAGTTAAATTTATTCGTAAAGACATGGTCTTTCCCCCATTGAAACTCACTGCGATCGCCGGAGCGAATACCAAATTGAAAAATACGGTTATCGCCAAGCAGATCCCATACTCTATGAATAACGGTCGCGTGTGAGAGGGATTCTCCTAAATAATCATCACGTAAATCGGCATGGGCATCAAATTGAATAACGTGTAAGTCAGGATGTTTTTTTGCCACTGCTCGAATCGCACCTAGTGTCACTAAATGCTCGCCGCCAATCATACACGGAATTTTCTCGTCCTTTAAAATTTGGCCCGCAAATTCTTCAATTTGTCCTAACGCTTTTCGGGTATTTCCAAAGCTTAGTTCCAAATCACCTGCATCAAAAACGGAAATGTCTTCAAGATCTTTGTCTTGATAAGGGCTGTATGTTTCGATGCCAAACGAATCACCCCGAATCGCCTTGCTGGCAAACCTTGTTCCAGGGCGAAAAGAGGTAGTAGAATCAAATGGTGATCCAAACAACACAATTTTAGAATCGGCATATTCCTTATCACAGCCAATAAAGGTTTCAATATTTTTATTCAACATCTGCCAACTGCTCCTTTACATAGGTAGGGAGAGCAAAAGAACCTACGTGTATGTCTGTGTTATAGTACTTCGTTTGAAGGCCAAGTTGATTCCAGGCATCAGCATCTAAATCACGAATCGCGTCAAACTTTTTCGAGGCGAATCCAAATAACCAGTGCCCTGACGGATATGTAGGAATATGCAGCTGGTATACCTCACAAATCGGAAAGTATTTGATAATTCGTTGATGGGCTTTTATCATGCCAGCAGCATCCTCGGCATAAAACGGACTTTCGTGTTGATTAACGAGAATTCCCTCGTCGGTAAGTGCATGAAAACAGTTTCCGTAAAATTCTTTTGTAAATAAGCCTTCTCCTGGACCAAATGGGTCAGTTGAATCAACGATGATAAGATCGTATTCATTTTCCTTATCGCGGACAAACTTAAGTCCATCCTCAAAATAGAGGTTCACTCGCGGGTCATCTAGTTTTGAAGCAGTTTGAGGGAGATATTCCCGACAAACATTTACGACCATTTCATCGATTTCAACCATGTCGATTTGCTCAATCGTTGAATATTTAGTTAACTCTCGTACAGTTCCGCCATCTCCAGCTCCAATGACTAATACCTTTTTAATCTTTGGATTCGTTGCCATCGCCACATGGGTAATCATCTCATGGTAGATGAATTCATCTCTTTCCGTTAACATGACGTATCCATCTAACGTTAGCACTTTTCCAAACTCAGTTGTTTCGAAAATATCAATATTTTGAAATTCACTTTTCCCTGTAAAAATTTGCTTCTCTACTTGCATGGAAAAGCGTACATGAGGTGAGTGATGTTCGGTATACCAAAAGTTCATCATTCCTCCTCCTTTACGACATTAATATTGTTTACCTCTTTATCTTCTGTTCCTGTCAAGAAACAACCTTTTGCTTTAGCATACTGAATATAGCTGATGATTTCTTCTGTAATTCTTTCACCTGGTGCTAAAATTGGGATCCCTGGTGGATAGCACATGACTGATTCTGAACAAATCCGGCCAGCACTTTCATCGAGAGGGATTGTTGTTTTTGGCACGTAAAAGGCTGATTGAGGTGTAAGTACAACCTCAGGATTGATATACTCATGATTCATTAAGTCAGTCTTATCTTTGGAGTAACGCCGTTTTATTTCAGCCAATGCAGCAACTAACCGCTCCAAATCAAGCTTTCGATCGCCGACAGAAATATATCCTAAAATATTACCTAAGTCGCCGAATTCAATTTGAATATCATACTCATCTCGAAGAAGGTCGTATACCTCAATACCTGCTAATCCGATATCGAGTGTATGGACAGAAAGCTTAGTAATATCAAAGTCATAAATCGTGTCGCCATTTATTAATTCTTTTGAAAATGCATAGTAACCGCCAATCTTATTAATTTCTCTCCTTGTGTACTCAGCCATTTCAGCCACTTTTGTAAAAATCTCATTTCCATGAAGAGCTAAGTTTTTTCTAGAAATGTCGAGAGAGGATAAAAGCAAATAAGATCCGCTCGTTGTTTGCGTTAAATTTATAATTTGACGGGTATATCCTTCGCTAATCTCATTATTAATGAGGAGAAACGAACTTTGAGTTAAAGATCCGCCCGATTTATGCATGCTAACAGAAGCCATATCAGCACCAACAGACATAGCAGAGGCTGGAAGATCATGATGAAAATAAAAATGGGTACCATGGGCTTCATCAACAAGGACGAGCATTCCATGTTTGTGTGCGAGATCTGTTAGCCTTTTTAAATCAGAACAAATCCCATAATAAGTTGGATTGTTGATCAGGATCGCTTTTGCATCAGGGTTCTCTCTGATCGCCTTTTCTACATCTATAACAGACATCCCGAGTGGAATTCCTAGTTGATTATTCACTCCTGGGTTTACATAGACGGGAATAGCCCCGCTTAAAACTAATGCGTTGATCGCACTTCTGTGCACATTTCTTGGGAGAATAATTTTCTCACCAGCTTTGCAAGCGGTCATTACCATCGCTTGAACAGCAGAAGTTGTGCCATTGACCATGAAAAAGGCATGTTTTGCTCCGAATGCTTCAGCAGCTAATTCCTCAGCTTCCCTAATAATAGAAACGGGGTGAGAGAGGTTATCCAGTGGCTTCATCGAATTAACATCAACAGACAGGCATTGTTCTCCTAAGAATGCCGCTAATTCTTTATTTCCTCTCCCGCGTTTATGGCCTGGAACATCGAAAGGGACGACTCGCATCGATTTATACCTATTAAGCGCCTCCATAATAGGGGCATTCTCCTGTGAAAGATGTTTCATTTTTTCACCTCTCACTCGTATATATTTGAACCGCTGAAAATTTCAATCATTTCTTTGCGTAAATTGTTCGTAATGGTTAGCCTTTCTTTAGGAGGCAACTCATATACATCGGTATTGAACAAATAATTTTGCAAATCGATATCTTTAATCAGCATTTTAGTATGGAAAATATTATGTTGGAACACATTTACATCAACCGCATCATACTTTTTAAGTGTTTCGCTATCGATGTAATCTTGTATAGATGTCATTTTATGATCAATAAAGAACTTCTTCCCTTTATCATCTCTTGTAAAACCGCGAACACGATAGTCAATCGTGATGATATCGGAGTCAAAACTACCAATAAGAAAGTCAAGTGCGTTTAACGGCGAAATTTTACCGCATGTTGCAACATCAATATCAACACGAAAAGTGGCGATGGAATTATCTGGGTGATATTCAGGGTATGAATGTACTGTTACATGACTTTTATCTAAATGCCCAACGATTGTATCGCCCGATGATTTCAAAGTCTCTCCGCGATTACATGATTCATCTAACATGTCAATCGGAAAAACCTCTTCTGAAACAAGAATAGTTACACTGGCCCCTTGAGGATCGTAATCTTGTTTACTAACATTTAATACGTGTGCCCCAATGATCTCGGTTACTTTATACAAAATGTCTGTTAATCGCTCGGAATTATATTGCTCATCAATATAATCAATATAGTCTTTTTGTTCCCGCTCACTTTTTGCATAGCTCACATCATAAATGTTAAAGCTAAGTGTTTTGGTGAGGTTGTTAAAGCCGTATAATTTCAGCTTATTTTCCAACCCTAACATCGCCCCTTTATTAAAAGATAAGTATGAAGCTATTTTGAGCTAGTTTAAACGCTATTAGCGTAGGAATTTTAATAATCTTTGCCCTTTTCCTTCATATAAATAAATCTAATTATAAGTTATAGTTTACCTAAGTCAATAAAAATATTTTTCCTCTACTTAACCAATATAAAAGTGAAGAACCTCCTATACTTAACATGAATATAATGAGCCCAGTAAAGATTAGAGGGAGGCGATTTCATGATTCCCATTTACCCTTATTATAGTTATCAAAGAACGTGTAAAACAGTCCCGATTGCATTCCCGCCTCAACACCAAACGAGGCAGCCAGGATATGAATATTTGATGAATCCTCGGCCCATTTCGGAAAATCCTGAATACGAAGGATCTAATAAGTTAAAGGACAAGGTTGCTATTATTACTGGCGGTGATAGTGGAATTGGTCGAGCTGTTGCCTATGCTTTTGTGAAAGAGGGAGCTAAAGTTGTTATCGCATATTATGATGAGCATCACGATGCAAAGGAAACAGAACAAAGAATTAAGGAATTGGGTGGAGAGTGTCTATTGCTCGCCGGCGATTTAAAAGATGAGGAAATGTCAAAATATGTGGTTCAAAGAACGCTTCAAACTTTTGGTAAACTCGATATTTTAGTCAATAACCATGGTGTCCAATATGTGCAAAAAAGTATATTGGATATTTCAAAGGAACAAATGGAATACACATTTCAAACCAATATCTTCTCTTTTTTCTATCTAATCAAGGCTGCTCTTCCTTATATGAAGCAAGGAAGTTCGATCATTAATACAACGTCGATTACAGCCTATGAAGGGCATAAAGAGCTGATCGATTATTCGGCAACGAAGGGGGCGATTGTCACTTTAACCCGTTCACTTTCTTTATCGCTTGAAAAACAGAGGATTCGTGTCAATGCTGTCGCACCTGGGTCTGTTTGGACACCGCTTATTCCAGCAAGCTTTTCTGCAAAACAAGTAATGACATTTGGAACAGATGCCCCAATGAAAAGGGCGGGACAACCGTTTGAATTAGCACCTGCCTATGTCTACTTAGCTTCTGACGATTCTAGTTTTGTTTCCGGCCAAGTTTTACATGTCAACGGCGGTGTAATGGTTAGCTCGTAGAAGTTTGCAAGTCGCTGGAGATAACTAATATGAAGCCATGCGGAATTATTGCATGGCTTTTCGCATGCTTATTCAATTGTTCCAGTGCTTTTTACTTTCGCATCGACGTGAATTTCAAATTTCACATTTGGATAGATATTCTCCCATTGTGAAAGAGTGTCTTGCTGGGCAAGTCTCGTTGCTCTATATCTTAATCCAAATCCAAGCGGATCAATGTTTTCCTTTTGCATAGCAGTGAGAAATTCATGGACATTTTCTTTGGCAGTGTTACTAGCGAACTTGCTATATTTGTCTAACTCTTTCGGGGATAGATCTTTAAAGGATTCCTCTATGATCCCAGCAATTTGAATTTTCATTTTGATAATAGGCTGTTCAAGTGAGGATGTATCAATTTTATATTTAACATCAACACTATCGACCGAAAAAATGAATTGATGATCCTCTCCCTTAACTCTTAAATCATATTTATTAATATCGTTTGATAACACATTATAGGATTTTGTAAATTTACTAGACAGATGTACATGTTCATTATGTTTTTTAAACACAACAGATTGATTGACCATTATTTTGTTTTTTTCCTTATTAACACGGATAATGGGCAAAATAGGATCGATCCCTGGTTCAAAGGTTTTTCTGCGCAAATCAAACAAAAAGGTTGATACAATATAAGCACTTTCTACACCATTTTGAGAAAAAAGATTTGTTAATGTGGGGGAAGCAGCCATCTCTGAAGGAGTTTCTACTTTTAACACTTCCTCCGCTGACGGATCACCGACTGCTACCCAAGCAATCATTTGAATATCTCTTCTCCTGAATAAGAAGTCGGTTACTTCATTAATGTTGTGATCAATAAGCTTTTCACCAAAAATAATGATTCTGCTGTGTCCGAAATCAAGCTCTTTATCTGTATGCGTTTTTAAAATGCGAATGGCTCCAGCTAAACTAGAATCTTCCCTCGATAAATAGCTATATTTTGCTCCTTGAGATTCCTTCAAACTTCCAGTTGGCACAGCTAATTTTAATGTTATTCTATATGGTTTTTCTTTATCCTCAGTATAGTCAATTGCAATGCCCTGTACGAAAATTCTTTTATCAATATCTTTGAAAGAACAACCAGAAAAAAAGGATGTCATTAGTACTAGCACAACCGCAATTTTTGCAAAATGCTTTTTCATGATGTTTGTGCCCTCCTGTGAATAAACCAAAATAATATAAATATCAATAAGAAAAAGGGAGGTTGGCAATTAAAGAAAAATTGTGTATAGGTAAATAATGTGTATTCGTCTAAATAAGCCGTTAAAAAAAGGGCAATTATCCAAAATATGGCTAAGAAAAGGACAGGTGTTAAATTTACCTTTTTCCATTTAAACTTTTTTAGCCAAAAAACATTCTTTGCTAATTCCATAGCTACATGCCAATGGATTAACAAACTAACAAATGTGATTGCCATGAAAAATGTGAAAAATACATAAAGAACCCTTTCAATAAGACCAAACTTCATTCGTAACGTGTCACTTGTACTAATAGCAGGATAAACAAACTGCTCTATCCGTTCAAAACCGTTTAGTCCAATAGGGATAATAAAGGTCGACATTATGGAAAGGGTACCAGCTAGTCCTATGAATATAATCGGTTTCCATGAAAGTTGGAATTTCCTATCTTTGAAGGCGTGATTATAAATGATAATATTCGCAACACCAAGAAAACAAAACAATGCGGCCGAAAAGGCACTGTAGCTTGGCCAGTGATTGATATGCATAACAGCTACTCCAACAAAATCCCAAGAGAATTCGGGACTGCGATAAGCTTTATATAAAAGGAAAATTACTAAAGGTATTGAGAAAATGAGTACGGTTTCAATTGTATATAAAACACTATCCGTTCGCATAAGAACACCGTACGATATGAATATCAAAAAGAGACTTGCAATAAGTAGAATAGACATGTCGGGTGTTAGAAAACGTTTAATCATAAATGTAAAAGTGATTAACGTAATAAGACCGGCTGAAAGCCAAACTATCACAAAAAAGCTCAGAATAGGCAGATATATCCATTTAGGGAAATGGCTTTTTAATAGTTCGGGTAAATCCTTACCTTGAAAAGAATTAAAAAAGCGGATAAAAAGATATACGATCAGTACTCCCGCTGGAACAGAAAGGAGTAAAGACCAGATAACACCGTCTGTTTTGTTAGTTAAAAAGATTTTGGGGACAGCAGAAATCATATTAGCAACCATGTTAACGAATATAAGATAGTAGTAATATCGATTCATAATTATTTAGCGCTCGTTTCTTTTTCTTTAGATTGGATAAACACCTTGAAATATGGTTCACCAAAACTTTCCTTATTGGATAAAATCATAATGAAGCCGATAAAGCAGAGCATTAAACCAGCCATACCTCCAAAAGTTGCAAAGAATAAAATAATATATTTGGAAACTCTAACAGAAAAACTCATCTCATTGATCGGAATAACGAAGGTTGAAACCGCGACAGCCGATACGATGATAATCATAATATTGGAGGTTAAAGCTGCTTCTGTTGCAGCAGTACCTAAAATTAAACCACCAACGGTTGTTGCAGTAGCACTTACTGCTTTAGGTAAGCGAATACTTGCTTCTGTCAAAAGTTCCATGACGATTAACATGAATAAAACTTCTACATACGAGGGATATGGTACGCCAATTCGAGAACCAGCAACGGATAAAGCTAATTCCGCACGAAAGACATCGGGATTATAGGAGGCGACGGCAACGTAGAGTCCTGGAAAAATAATACATGTGACAAGGCCGATATAACGAAGGAATGAGGCGAACTTGCTGATCCAATAAGGATGGTAATTATCCTCCATAGATGTCATAAAATCAAAAAAGATAGCTGGAGCAAGAATGACTAATGAATCTCCATCTAACAGAAGTACAACTTTTCCTCCCGATAGATTATAAGTAATCCGATCTGTTCGTTCTGTTTGCAGCATCGTTGGTAAAAGGGATCTGCTATTACGATTCAAAAAGCGGATCAACTCTGCGCTCGACAGGACAACATCACTATTTAACATTTCGATTCTTTCTTTAATTTGTTTCAGAGCTTTTGGCTTCACCAAATCCTTGTCATATATAATCGCTAACGATTGATGTGACTTCTTACCAACTTGAGTCATTTCAATCACGAGGGAAGGTTGGTGATAGCGTTGCCGAATCAAGTTTAAATTAGTATCAATATCTTCACTTAGGCCCAGCTGTGGACCCATGATTGTAGGCTCAACATTACTTTCGAGAACAGTATCTGTGTTAACCTTTTTGAAATCAAACAGAAGAAGAGTGTCCTTAATGGCGACGGCAACACTTCCTTTTGTTAATTCCAATTCAACTTGTTCTTTCGTTTCGAATGTTTGTTGATTGGGAAGTGATGTTAGGTAGGCTTCCACCTGTTCCATTGAAGTTAGTTCAAAAAAGGGTCTAATAATCACCTTTTGTAGCTGCTCATTATTAGTTAATGTTTTTATATATAGAAGTTCTATTTCCTTTTTGTCGATTTTTAACAGTTTTTGAGTAAAATCAAAGGAACTTTCAAATTGTGTGACAAGCCAATCCTTCATTCCGGAGGGAATTGCTTTTTTCTTCTTATTGAGAATAGTAGTTACCCCCTTTTTAAAAGTATAAATTGCTTCGTCTGTAAAAACTTCCAAGTGTCACTATATGGGTATGGTTCGCGAAATGCTCAGGAAATATGCGGTCTAACAAAAAACAGCTGTGAAATGTTCACAGCTGTTACAGTTCATTTAGTGCTATCAGATTTACTACTTTAATTTTTCGTTGCCCTGCTTGTTCAATCCAACCACGTTCTTGGAATTCAGTCAGTTTACGGCTTACTGTCTCAGGGGTTGTACCAAGATAGGAAGCAAGATCCTTTTTAGACATGGGGAGAGTGATAGTACTGTATTGGGATTCCTTTGTCAGTTCTACTAAATATTCAGCTATTCGTTTTTCGACATCTTCGGAAGTTAGACTACTAATTAATTTCTCTGTCCGTTCTAGACGTCGGCCAAATTCCTCAAGGATTTTTAGCGAAATAGCTGGATATTTCATTAAAAAAGATTGCAAATCCGAGCGTCTCATTATACATAGTTCTGTCTTTTCCATAGCCATCGCATAGTGATCTGTAACCGATTCTGTAAACAATGCTGTTTCACCCATAAAATCACCAGGTTCTAAAATCCGAATAAGTTGTTCTTTACCCGATTCGGAAAGACGATAGATTTTAACTCGACCACGATGGACAATAAAAAGATGAGCTGAACTGTCACCCATTCCATAAATCGTTTCATTGCGATTGTATTGAGCATGGGTCGTTGTTTTGACGATTTCCTGCATTTCTTCCGGTTTTAGATGGTTGAAAATAGGGACTAAAGAGACGCATAGATGTTGCATGCCTTGGGAATTGCTATGATGGTTACAACTTTGCATACGCACACAACCCTTCTCACTTTTCTCTATTATAGCGGATAAACTCCTTTAAGGTGAAAAGGGCCAAATTGATAGTTTAAAAATAGGCCAATTTGGCCGTAACGCGAACAACGGCAGTCGTATCGCGAATAAAAAAGTCCGACGTGCTAATACAGAAACAGCAGGAGATAAATTCTTAATTAAGAGCAACCTTCCGTTGCATAGTGCCTGCTGTTTTTCTTCGACGACGTTTATATTTGACGAGTCGAACGGCATTCAAAATGACGATCAAGACACTTAATTCATGGATGAGCATACCCGAAGCTAAGAACACTTTTTGCATTAATACTCCGATGAGAAGGAGGACAACCGTTCCTACTGCGAAGAATGTGTTTTGCTTCATATTGCGAACCGTCGCTTTCGCCAGTGAGTATGCGTGGGCAAATTGATCCAACTTATCGGCCATTAGGACAACATCAGCTGTTTCCATCGAAACATCGGTACCGGATCTTCCCATGGCTAGACCGATATCAGCGGTAGCAATCGCAGGCGCATCGTTAATTCCATCACCAGCCATCGCAACATGCAGGCCTTTCTCTTTCAATTCGCGGACGATTTCTACTTTGTTTTCTGGCAATAATTCCGCAAACACATGATCAATTCCGAGTTTTGCGGCGACTAGTTCAGCGGTATGGCGGTTGTCGCCAGTTAGCATATAAAATTCTTTGACTCCGGCTGATCTTAATTTTTTTAAGGCGTCTGCAGCTTCGGGGCGGATCTGGTCAGAGATGGAAAAAATCCCTTCCACCTTTCCGTCCACTGCCGCGAAAATCGCTGTATTTCCTTGCTTTTCTCGTTCAAGTGCATATATTTCCATTTCCGGCGTTACACGAATACCCGAATCAGCCATCAGTTTGCGATTTCCGATTGACAAAAGATACCCGTCTACTTTGGCACGTATTCCATTTCCTTTTATTATTTCGGTATTTTCGGGAGAATGGGCAAGTTGTAATTGCCGAGCAAGTGCTTCTTTTACGATTGTTTGCCCAAGATGGTGTTCCGATACAACTTCAGCTTCCGCAACTAGTTTTAATAACTCATTCTCTTCCCATGTAAAAGTTTGGATAGCTGTAACTGTCGGACTTCCCTCTGTTAATGTCCCAGTCTTATCAAAAACCACGGCATCTACTTTGGCTAACTTCTCCATTATTTCTCCGCCTTTAATCAAAACACCATTTTTTGCTCCATTCCCGATGCCTGCGACGATTGAAACGGGTGCGGAGATGACAAGGGCACCCGGGCAGGCGATGACAAGAAAGGTTAAAGTGAACTCAATATTTCTAGTGAAAATAAAGACAATGATCGCTAAAATAACAATGGCGGGGGTGTAGATGTTTGCAAACTTCTCTAAGAATTTCTCCGTTTTTGTTTTTGAATCCTGAGCTTCTTCAACGAGTTCAATAATCTTTGCAAAAGCTGTATCATCCCCAACTTTTTCTGCAAGGACTTCAATATATCCATTGTCCACAATCGTCCCACTGTATACAGCATCGTTGCCCTTTTTATTTGCTGGTATTGATTCTCCTGTAATGGCTGATTCGTTAATAAAAGCTGTTCCAGAGATAACTTTGCCATCGACTGCGATCTTTTCTCCAGATTGAATAAAAACATGATCTCCTTCCTCTATTTCATCGATTGGAAGGATGACTTTTTCATTGCCGCGAAGAACAGTCGCCTCCAAAGGGGCCATGTCCATTAAAGTTTTTAAGGAACTTCTAGTTTTTTCTAATGTCCTTGCTTCAAGATAAGCACCGAAAAGGAAGAGGAAAGAGACGACAGCTGATTCAACATACTCACCAATAAAAAGAGCTCCAATAACGGCAATTGAAACAAGAAGTTCGATGCTGAAAGCTTTCATGCGCAGTGATTGAATCGCTTTTGTAATAATCGGGACACTAGCGATAATGGTTGAAAGAATGAGCAGCAAATTTCTTATTTGCTCCAGGCCAGTTATGTGAAAGAGAAAAGCTGCCACAAGTAACCCTCCAGTGACGGCAGCGATCCGAGCCTTTGTTTTACCAGTCATGACTAACTACTCCTTTCTTCATTTTTTTGATAAAACTGGATAGCCCAATTTCGTGATAAGCTTCTCAAGTTGATCAGCCGTAACAATCGTTTCATCATATTCGGTTTTGACTTTACTTGAATTGAACAGAACTTTGGCTTCTTGAACACCAACTTGTTTGTTAAGAGTATTTTCAATTTTTTTAATGCAAGATGGGCAAGAGAGAGTTTCTAATTGAAATTTTATAGTGGTCATGTAGACCGCCTCCTTAGTATTTTGATTGTTTTTATCTGATTTCATCATACGGGATGAACATCTTTGCATCCTTGATGGCAATCAAGTTTTGTGAAGATTTTTTGTAAATAGCCTTAAATTTTGAAGTTTTTCCAGAACCTCACACTAGATTTTTTGCGAAAAAGAGTTATAATGATTCAGTTGTATTTAAATTGAAATTTAGATAAGGGGTGTTTAAGTTGGAAAGACTTAAAAGACTGTTTACTAGTCTTCAAGACAAAAACGTCCATTTTTTCTTGATAGCGATTCTTCTTTTTTGGATAAAAACGTATGTTACTTATAGAATTGAGTTTAATTTAGGAATCGATAATGAAATGCAGGAGTTTTTGCTGTTTATTAATCCACTTAGTTCTGCATTACTTTTCCTTGGTGCGGCTCTATTGTTTAAAAAACACTGGGGTGCAGTTTTAATTGGAATAGAATTTTTAATGTCGTTTTGGTTGTATGCGAATGTAGTCTATTATCGCTTTTTCGATGACTTTATTACGATACCTGTTATTACGCAATTGAAGGTTAACGGGGGGCAGTCTGAAAGTGCGCTTTCGCTTATGAATCCACTTGATATTTTCTATTTCACAGATACAGTTGTATTAGTTTTATTACTTGCCTTTAAAGTGTTTACTTTAAAACCTCGCAACAATAGAAGAGTTGCTATGTTGCCAATGGTTGCGGCTGTTGCAGTCTTTATGTTTAACTTGTCCTTAGCTGAAGCAGATCGTCCAGAATTATTGACAAGATCTTTTGACCGTAACTATCTAGTGAAATATTTAGGGGCTTATAATTTTACGATCTATGATACGATTCAAACGACTCGTTCTTCGATTCAACGGACTCTTGCTAGTAGTGATGATTTAACGGAAATTGAAAATAATATTAAAGCAAATTTTGCTAAACCTAATCCTGATTATTTCGGTAAAGCCGAGGGTATGAACGTAATGTATATATCCTTGGAGTCTTTGCAGACGTTTATGATTGATTACAAATTGGATGGTCAGGAAGTTACGCCGTTTTTAAATTCATTAGCTCATGATGGAGAAACTTTTTATTTCGATAATTTCTTCCATCAAACGGGACAAGGAAAAACATCTGATGCTGAATTTATGATGGAAACTTCACTTTTCCCATTGTCACAGGGATCTGTTTTTATTAATAAAGCACAGAATACGTATCACGCAGCACCTGCAATTTTGAAATCGAAAGGATATACATCTGCAGCACTTCATGGTAACTACAAAACATTTTGGAATCGAAATGAGATGTATAAATCACTTGGCTATGATCGCTTTTATGATGCGACTTATTATGATATGAGCCCAGAAAATACGAAAAACTATGGGATGAAAGATAAGCCGTTTCTAAAAGAATCAATGCCACTGCTGGAGGAATTGCCACAGCCATTTTATTCGAAGTTAATTCTTCTTTCGAATCATTTTCCTTTCAAAATGGATGAGGGAGATACAGATTTCCCTGCGGGTGATTTCGGGGATAGTGTCGTTAATCAATACTTCCAATCAGCGAATTACATGGACAATGCACTTGAAGAATTCTTCAATGATTTAAAAGAGTCAGGACTCTATGACAATACGATTATAGTCATGTATGGGGATCATTACGGTATTTCCGAAAACCATAATGATGCAATGGCTCAAGTAGTTGGAGAGGAAATCACGCCGTTTAAAAATGCACAATTACAACGTGTGCCACTCTTTATCCATGTACCTGGTGTAAAAGGTGGAGTAGTTCATAAATATAGTGGCGAGGTAGATGTTCAGCCAACTATTATGCATTTGCTAGGTGTGAATACTCGCGATTATTTACAATCAGGAAACGACATCTTGTCTCCTGAATTTAAGGAAATCGTGCCATTCCGTAATGGTGATTTTGTTACCCCTGATGTAACACAAGTCGGTGGAAAATGCTATGAGACTGGAACAGGTGAAGAAATGGATATGACGACCTGTGAACCGTCCGACCAAGTTGCAAAAGAAAAACTTGAGGTTTCTGATCGGATTGTGACGAAGGATTTACTCCGTTTCTATGAGCCAGAAGGGTTTGTACCATTCGATCGAAATGAAATCCAATATACGGGAAAACAAGAGTAAAAGAGAAATCCCCCATCATCCATGAAATTGGTGATGAGGGATTTTTTCTATTTTCAACTTCGTTTGCTATTCCTGGGTATTCCAACTATTATATTAGCCTTTTCTTATTCCGAAATTATCCTCAAGCAATAGCCAATTTTGTGGGAAAGGATAGCCTAATACCCAATAGCTAATTCCGAGAAGACGGTAATTTTTAACTAAGTCAAATTTGGCTTGCGCACTGCGAGCATCTTCAAACCAGACTTCATGCTGACGTCCTTGTTCGTCTGTATAACGGAAAAATGGAGATTGGGCGATTCGATCGTATTGGATTGTTGCGCCAAATTTTTGAGCGCGTCTAATAGCTTCTTGCATATCAAAAGTTTCAGCTTCTTGTCCCTTAACGTGGGGAAGAAGCCAATCGCGAGCGTAAATTTGAAAACCCATCATAATTTTATTTCTTGGAATGACAGTAATCGCATAATCGATAACACGTTTCATCTCATTCAACGGAGAAATGGCTTGAGGCGGTCCAAAACGGTATCCCCATTCGTACGTCATTAAAATAACGAAATCCACAATTCTTCCATGTGCTTCATAATCGTGAGCTTCATATAATAATCCTTTTTGAGTGGAACTCGTTTTTGGTGCTAGAGCAGTGGAAACAGAGTAGCCGAGTGGATGGAGGCGATTGACAGCCCGCTGTAAAAATTGATTATACAATTCTCGGTCTGTTTCCTGCACATTTTCAAAATCAACATTAAGTCCACGATATCCTTTTTCCTTCATCGTGTTCATGATATTGGTTAGTAAGCGATCCTGAATTTGCGTATTGGAAAGGATCGTATGGGCTAATTGAGTGCCAGGATCCTGAAAAGTAAAGTTCGTAATACTCATTAAAGGAATGATATTATTTTCTTTTGCTGCTTGAATAATGGGGGTGTCTTGAATTGAAGTTAATCCTCCATCTGCCTTCATCGTATAAACGAATGGCATGACAGACGTTAAGTATGCGCCAACCTCCCGGACTTCCTTAGCACCCGTCTCCCCTGTATTAATCGTATAAGCATTAACATCGATGACAGGTTTTGGAAAAGGAATCGTTAAAACTGTACCAACGAGAATTTGATTTGGATTTTGAATATGATTGATTCGAATAAGATTTTGAATATCTACCCCGTAATGCTGAGCAATTTGCCAAAGGGTTTCGTTGGACTGGACAACATGGGTTCGAGGAGGAATCAACAACTGAGTGCCGACATTAATCATAGACGGATTACTAAGATGATTGGCTTGGATAATCGCATTTAATTGAATCCCATATCTTTGGGCAATACTCCAAAGCGTTTCTCCGCTGCGTACAGTATGGTAAAAGGCCGTTACAGGAATTACTAAAGATTGGCCGACAATGAGCTTGTTCGGATCAGGTAATTCATTGGCCGCAGCAATTTGCTTACTACTGCTCCCATAACGTTGGGCGATACCCCATAACGTCTCTCCGCTTGTCACGACGTGAATAATCATATTACCACCTCTAATCTGGTCATATGACTAGTGTATGCTTGAAACGTGGATACAAGAACGAGATTCCAAAGGGAAAATCGTATCAAAACATGAAGGACTTTGTTATATTATTTACCGAATAATAGGGGCTAGCTCTGTAAAGCGAATAAAATGGAAATAACGCGAATAACACCCGTTCTAACGCGAACAAACTTATCAGAGCTAGTCCTAGCACGAAAATATCTTACGCCCGAATCGAAATCCCCTCCGCCGAAAATACTTCATTCAATCTTTTAACGAACTCAAGTGCTGACGTCCCATCTCCATGAACACAGATCGTATCTGCTTTGACAAGGACATCGTCGCCTTGAAGAGAATGTACTTTTTGTTCTTTTACCATACATAAGGCTTGGGAAATGGCTTGATCTGCGTCTTTGATTAACGCGTTCGGTTCTGATCGAGGTGTGAGAGTGCCATCACTTTGATAAGTACGATCAGTAAAGACCTCGCTCGTTGTCTGAAGCCCAAGCTTTTCGCCAGCACGGATTAATGCACTTCCAGACAACCCGAATAAACGTAACTCCGGGTTAAAACGGTATACAGCTTCCGCGATGGCATCGGCAATTCCAATATCAACGGCTGCCATATTGTAAAGAGCCCCATGAGGTTTTACATGGTTCAAGGTTCCGCCATTTGCTAATATAAAAGCATTTAACGCACCAATCTGGTAAAGAACAATCTCATAGGCCTCTTGAGGAGAGATCGCCATCTTTCTTCGACCAAAGCCTTGCAAATCCGGCAATCCGGGATGGGCTCCAATGGCAACACTGTTTTCAAGGGCAAGCAAGACAGTCTTGTTCATCGTTGAAAAGTCACCTGCATGAAAACCGCAGGCAATGTTCGCCGAGGAAATATAAGGCATAATTTTTTCATCTAAACCTGCCGTATAGGAACCGAATCCTTCGCCAATGTCACAATTTAAATCAATTTTCCGCATTTAAAAACCTCCCTACTAAAAATCGTTCCATTTCAGGTGACAAGCCGCTTTTAATTGAGCGAGTTCCTGTTGTTGTTTAAAATAGATACTTTGCGCTTTATGAAGTGAGATTTCCACAAAATGAATTTCCTCACCTGGCCGCAATTGACTTAAGGCCGACAAGTCAGGAGTAATAACTTCGCCGATTTTCGGGTACCCGCCAGTAGGCTGGCGATCGGCCATTAAAATAATCGGTTGACCATCCCCAGGTATCTGGATCGACCCAAAAGTAGTTGCTTCTGTGATGAGTTCTTTAGGATGCTCCCTTATGACAGGGGGGCCTGTTAAGCGGAAACCCATTCGATCTGATTGGGAGCTAATCGTAAAAGTTGATGAATGAAAAAGTTGCTGAGACTTTGGAGAGAACCAATCATATTGCCTTCCTCTTACAAAACGGATGAAGGATGGCTTTTTCCTATTAAACTGAAAAGGTAACTTCCAAGTAGCATCGCCGAGAAATAAGCTATTCTTAATCGGTAAAACATCATCCTGTTGCAGAGCCCTTCCTTGGAAACCTCCGAAACCTGCTTTTAAATTTGTACTCTTGCTTCCTAATACACTTTGAATATCGAATCCATCTTTTACTCCTAAATAAGTCCTCATTCCTTTTCTAGCAAACTCGAACTTTAACACATCCTTGACCTGAACTTGGATGGGCTTCCCTATTTCTATCAATCTTCCATTTAATTTTGGTTGCATATCTGCTCCATAAAGAGCTATTATCGCGTTTTTATAAAATTGCAAAGTGGGGCCATGAAGAGTCATTTCCAAGACAGCTTCATCCTCTTTGTTACCAAGCACGATATTTACAAGCCTGGCAGCATACTGATCCATCGCGCCCCCAGCGGAAATTCCGAATGATTGCCAGCCTTTCCTGCCAAGATCTTGCAAGGTTGTAAGTGTCCCGCCTTTAATTATCCGGATTGCCATGCCGGTCCCTCCCAATTTTGAAACTCATCCTTACTGATCGGTATAAAGCGAATTTGTTCGCCTGGTAAAAGAAAGGTTGGTGACTCCTTACTAATATTAAATAGTTGCAGGGGGGTTCTTCCGATGATTTGCCAACCACCTGGTGAATCGAGTGGATAAATCCCAGTTTGTCCACCAGCGATTCCGACAGAACCAGCAGGAACATGTAACCGTGGAGAAGAGCGTCTGGACGTTGCAATGCGAGAATCCATGCCTCCTAGAAAAGGAAAGCCTGGTGAAAACCCTAAGAAATAAATATGATAGGTTGCTTGGCTATGAAGATTTACGACTTCATCAATAGAAATATGATGATGATTTGCTACAAATTCAAGATCTGGGGCAAAGGGTTCCTCATAACAGACAGGAATTTCCTTCACCTTTTTTTGTATCACTGATGTTTGAATGGATAGAGAAATAGCTTGAATGGATTTCTTGATTTTCTCATATGGAAAATTAGAACCAACGATTATCGGATCATAAAAAATAGTTAAAGTTGTGTAGGCAGGAAGCGCTTCAATAAATCCAGGGATTGTCGCTGCTTCAATCGCGGCTTTACAGTTCAGAATTTCCAGATTTCGTTCAACGCTTACTGTTTCGCCAAAATCGATGACAATTGCATCTAGTCCAAGTGGAGAAAATGTTACCTTTTCCATAAAAATCCACACCTCTAGAATATGTATACCTTTACTATAACAGATGTATAAAAAAATGGATCTCGTATAAGTCTGAGATCCACTTCATAATTTTTACATTACTGAAAAATAAACAATACCTAAAACAATGGCTAGTACAATTCGATAAATCGCGAACGGTAGCAATTTAATTCTGCTGATGAGTGCTAAGAAAAAGCGGATCGAAATCCAGGCAAAGACAAAGGCACTCGCAAAGCCAACGACGAAAAATGGAATGACGTCGGTCGTAAGGACGTCTAATTTTTTGATTAAAGAAACGGCACTAGCGCCAAACATAATCGGAACAGCCATGATGAATGTGAAATCTGCTGCTGCACGGTGTTTAAGTCCCATTAAAACACCACCAGAGATCGTTGCGCCCGATCTGGAAAAGCCAGGCCATAGGGCGATACATTGGAATAATCCGATTAAGAGTGCTTGCTTATATGTAATTTCATCTAAAGATGCACCGTCAGAAGGGCTTTGTTTCGCTTTTTTGTCAGCGATGATCATCAAAATTGCCCCTGCAATCAATGCGACTAATACCCATTCAATTCTAAATAAATGCTTGTCAATAAAATCTTCGAAGGCAAAACCTAATATAGCTGCAGGTATAAGACCGACAATGACGTGTGATAATTTCAATCTAGAATCGGAAGGGATTTCTTCCTTTGCATTGCCGATATTAATGCCGACCAAACTCCAAAGGCGCGACCAAAAAACAATGACGACCGCCATAATGGAACCTAGTTGAATGACGACTTTAAACGTATTGGCTACTTCTGGAGAACCAAGAATTTCCTGTGACTTTAACAACATATCATCGACAATGATCATATGTCCCGTAGAGGAAACAGGTGCAAATTCAGTAAGTCCTTCTACAAGACCTAAAATTAAAGCGACTATTATATCCCAAACATTCATTTTCATACCTCACTTTCAAAGCCTTATTGTACATTTTTCTATGTGAAAAGGAAAGGGGGATTATGCCAATCCTTTATCCTTTTATATATACGAATAATATGTTAGTAATCCCTACAGATTACATAAAAAATCATAAAAGTGCTTCAATAGGAATAATTTCACAATAGTAAAATAATATGTTTTTATAATATGAAAATAGAATTTCGTGTGGTATAATAATCACAATTCTTGTCTGAAAAGACATATTTTTAATTTCACAGGAGGTGTACCACCTTTCTATGAAAGGTGAACCATTTGGACATAGTCAGTTTAATATTTATTGCAGTATTGATTGCTTTAACCGCATTTTTCGTAGCGACGGAATTTGCCATTGTTAAGATTAGAAGCTCACGTATTGACCAGCTTGTAGAGGAAGGAAAACCTGGTGCAAAGGCTGCAAGGCATGTAATAACGCATATGGATGAGTATTTATCTGCGTGCCAGTTAGGAATTACAGTGACTGCTCTTGGAATCGGTTGGTTAGGTGAACCAGCTATTAAAAGTATGCTTGATC
Source organism: Bacillus niameyensis (assembly GCF_001375535.1). GTDB lineage: Bacteria > Bacillota > Bacilli > Bacillales > Bacillaceae_C > Lederbergia > Lederbergia niameyensis. Next base: position 2,507,631 of record NZ_LN831197.1, on the reverse strand, counting down.
CATTGTTGGGGAAAGTAGAAATTAGTGATTCTGTGTCACACGTTATTTCCATCACTATCTCCTTTTTGTTTATTACCTTTTTACACGTCGTGATAGGGGAGTTGGCTCCAAAAACTATTGCTATTCAAAAATCCGAAGCTGTTACATTAGCATTCTCGAAACCATTAATTTGGTTTTATCGGTTGTTGTTCCCGTTTATTTGGGCATTGAATGGTTCTGCACGATTAATGGTAAAAATGGTAGGATTGAAGCCTGTCAAAGAGCATGAAGTTTCCCACACGGAAGAAGAGTTGCGAATTATTTTATCCGACAGCTACAAAAGTGGTGAAATCAATCAATCGGAATTGACGTATGTCAATAATGTTTTTAAGTTTGATGAGCGGATTGCGAAAGAAATTATGGTTCCGCGAACTGAAATGATCTCTTTGTCATCAGAGGATGGATTTCAGGATTGGTTGAATGTTATTAAAGAAGAAAAACTTACGCGTTATCCTGTATATGAAGGCGATAAGGATAATATTATTGGTTTAATTAATATAAAAGATATTTTGTTAGCACAAGTAAAGAGCGGCGATTTTGATTATACAAGTATCAAAATTACTGATTTTCTGAAACCGGTTATACACGTGATTGATACGATACCAATAAGTGATCTTCTATTGAAAATGCAAACAGAGCGCACCCATATGGCTGTATTATTAGATGAATACGGAGGAACTTCGGGTCTCGTAACAGTAGAAGATATAATCGAGGAAATCGTTGGTGAAATTCGCGATGAATTTGATACAGATGAAATTGAAGAAATTACGAAAATAGATGAAGAAAATTATTCCTTCAGTGCGAAAGTATTAATAAATGAAGTGAATGATTTACTAGGTACGAATCTTTCTGATGAAGAAGTTGATACTCTTGGTGGATGGATCTTATCACAAAACTTCGATATTCAAGAAGGGGAGAGTATCTCCGCCGATGGTTTTAAATTTACAGTTAAAGAAATAGATGGCCACCAAATTCAGTATGTTGAAGCGCACAAAGAAGTCGACACAGAAGAACAGCTTCAACAACTTGAGATGAAAGAGGCTCAATAACATAAAACGCACCATCGTGGTTTAATGGACGATGGTGCGTTTATTTTTTATTCAACCGAAAGCGATAGTCACTTTATATAGTAAAGTATCGATAAAACGGGAAAACATGCGGCCATAACTGCGATGATGACACTTGCAAATTTCTTTTTATCCTTCCAAACTGCACGTGCGAAGTTAAATGTAAAGTAGGTCAAATATAGTGAGATCGCGATTAGCAAGTAACTCAATCAGATCAGTCCACCTTATGTTTATTGATTTTTGGAGGTTCTATCATTTCCCCGAAGCTTTCAATTTCCATATCAAAATCAATTTGGACATCTGCGTTTAAATATTTTTTCTCCCAGGCAAAATCTTCGAATTCTTGTATTGTCCAAAATTCTCTCCGTGCGGCTAAATACCACAAGAATGGTTCGCCCTTAAATTCTTCTTGCGTTTTTTTTACAAGCTTCATCGCATTTTCTTCCATCCTTTTTTTAATCGATTCTTTAAGTAGCTCTTGGTTCTTTTTATTCGCTGTATAATTATTAAGGCTTGGATTTGAAAATACTTGTAAATTGACCGGGACTGAAACTTTGATTTCAACCGGGTCCTTTTTCGCATTCACCTTAACTTTAGCATCTTCATTTCGAATGATCCTGACTGTTACATGACTGTTATCATCAAGTGGATCAGGAAAAGTGTCTGTCTGTATATAAGTAACAGCTTTGGGTCTTAGGAATAAGGCAATTCTTGTTTCTCTTCCAGATAAGGTCCCAATCATCTTCCCATTTTTAAAAACGGCAGATCCAACCATCTGTACGGGATCTCCGCCCTTTTGGGGAACTTCTCCCACCTGATAACCTACATTAGGGTGTGGCCCATGTTCGTTTTTCTCGGTGGTAGCTAATACAGATAAAAATAATTCATCAGATATTCTCAGAAAGTAACGATTGATATCGGCTTGAGGAGAATAGGCTGTTTCGATCCATCTCCTTACCATGAAACTATAATATTTATGTGGTCGTGTTTCCAATTTTGGTTTATTTTTATCAATAAATTTTCTAGCTTTTTCTTTACTAACAATTAAATTTACATCACGCCGAATTTCGGGATCCACGATTGCCGAACCAAGAATATGGGGAAACAATTCCGTTTTAGCCAATTCCTCCTCTATGATCATCGTTCGTAAATGATCGAAATTCATTTCCCTTGATACAATTGTATTTGCTAATTCTTTTGCATCCAAAACATCAGAGGCAGTGATGGTAACAATATCACTTGGAGGTTCATTTTGGACGTCAGCTTCTTGAGAAGTAGCTCTTTGCGGATTGGCAATTTGAAAAGTAACATCAATTAAATTATCTTCGCTTTTATCGAGTCCGAGAACAACAACATAGGCACGCTCCTCGATTTCCTCTTGATCCCAACAGCCAGAAAGAATAAAAAGAGGGAAGATACAATAAAAGACGAACTTAAGAGTTTTCACGACTACCACGCTCCTTCAACCAATCCACCAACCAAATTAAGATGGGTATGAAAACAACTAAGCTAGATTCAAGTGTTAGAAGGAATTCGCGAAATGAGCCGCTTTGATAAGCATTCTCGGGTAATAGGCCAAAAAAGAAGGCAAAACCTGAAAGTGGTAAAATAAGCGGTTCAAATTCCTTTAATTGCAAAACACCTGCGAGCAGATAAGCAGATAAATATAAATAAATCGAAAAATGAATGATTGAGCCAAGTAACCAAAGTGCTAAGAAAATTGCTTCCATATGGGTGAAAACTTGACCAACTGAGGCAATTCTCTGTAGCTGTTGATGGAGATATGCTAAATTTTCAACAGAAGGCATATCAAATACTACGACATAGAATATAAGATACACTGTCATTGTTACACAAGTTACCGTGATCCCTATTAGGGATGCTGTACGAAATTCTTTGTAAGAGCGAATGAAAGAAAAGAAAGAGGCGAGTATTAGGACTTCTCCAAAAATGGAAGTATGTGTAAGACTCTCTTTCAAAATTATTTTAAGTCCAGGTCCTCCAATTGGGAATAGATGCTCCCAAAATAAGCGATCATACGTTAACACGAGAAGGAGAACGGCCGCAAACCCAATAGCAGGCAAAAGAAACCAAGCAGTGCGTCCAATTGTTTCTAAACCGCGATTAGCAATGAGAAAACTCGCTGCTAATAGTAAAAATAAAACAACAGGAACAGGAGTATTCGGATAAAACATTGTATCGACAATATCCGCATAACTTCGACCATTGATTACGGTACCTAAAAACATGTATAGAAAGAAACAAAGTATGATAATACCTCCGATGTATTTCCCAGTGACATGATTCACGAGCTCTACAAGGCCAACTTGGTGTTTCTTTATTAAAGATAAAATTAGTAATAGACATGCACATACTATTACGAAAGAGAATAATGGGATCATCCAAGCTGCATTTTTCCCTGCTTTAAACAAAAAACTTGGTGTAGTATCTGTATACTTTGTTCCAATCGTAAGAAATATTATAGATGCATACTCCCGCATTCCTATTTTTCCATCGGAAATTTTAATCATTTGCGTCTGTCCCCTTTTGGCTGTTCAGCCCGCGCTTTATCCTCTGGAGAAGTAGAAAAAGGGCGTAACCACTGTCTCCAAAAAACTGGACGTGAATACAAATCTTTTGATGATGGAAGATGGGGTGAATATGGTGCAAAGAATGGGACACCAAAGGATTTGACTGATAAAAGATAGGCGATTATGAAAGTGGTGCATAAGGCAAGTCCGAAAAAGCCCATAAAGTTAGCGGCTAAAATAAAAATAAAGCTAATTAATCTGACTGCCACATTTAAACTTACATCTGGAATCGCAAAAGAGGCTAGGCCTGTAATCGCTACAATGACAACTAGAATAGGACTGACTAAATTCGCTTGAACAGCCGCTTGGCCAAGAATAAGGGCACCAACAATTCCGATTGTAGGGCCAATTTGCGTCGGAATACGAGTCCCTGCTTCTCGTAAAATTTCAAATGTAATTTGCATAAATAACAATTCAACGATTACAGGAACAGGAACCCTTTCTCTCGTTCCAGCAATAGCCAACATTAAGTCTGTAGGAAGCATTTCTGGGTGATAGGAACTGATTGCAATATAAAGAGCTGGTATGAACAAAGCGAGCAAGAGAGAGATTAAACGAATATGACGAGTTAAGTTTCCGTATGCCCAACGGAAATATTGATCCTCTGCTGTCTGAAATAAAGACCAAAATGTAATAGGAGCTATGAGAGCAAGGGGGGATCCTTCCAATAATAGGACAACATGGCCTTCCTGTAAGAAAAAGCAAGCACGATCTGGGCGCTCTGTTGTCATCGTCGACGGAATTAAAGAGTATGGTCTTTCCTCAATACATTGTTCTAAAAGCGTAAGTTCAAGAATGCCGTCTCGCTCGATATCAGACAGACGTTTTTTCATAGCTTCAATTAAATCCTTATCAGCAATTCCTTCTAAATACATGACAGAGACTTGTTGTGGTGTTCGCTCCCCGACCGTAATGAGTTCACAGATTAATTGAGGATCTTTAATATACTTCCGGATTAGGGAACGATTAACTGCCGCTGATTCGTTAAAGGCAACTTTTGGCCCTTTAATAACGGGCTCAGTCGTAGGATCAGACAAAGAGCGATTTTCGAATCCAGCCGTATCAACTGATACTGCTTGTTCTTCCTTATCGATCAAAATGATTGTATTCCCGTTGATCATATCTTTTATAGCATCTTCAAAAGAGTTAATTGTCTTTGCATTCGAGGTAGTTAAAATACTATTTACAACCTCCGAAGTAAAATTATCATTTGGAATAGGAGGCTTGGACTCATGTAACAGTGGTGTGATAATATGTTCATCAATCATATTCGTATCTACTGTACCTTCGATATATAAAACAGTTGCCTTTTTATGATCTAAAGAAGGAAGTTGCAGTTCACGAATAATTAATGCGCTATTTCTTGGATATTGAAAAGCTAGCTTCAATCGGTAAACATTGTAAATGATATCGGCTTTCAAGTATTCCGGTTGTTGCTTTTTTGGCTCTGGCATAGAATCTTTTGAGTTCCTCTTTTTAAAGAAGTCCATATGGAAAAACCTCCAAAAAACGGATTCTAGGTTAGTATTGGCGGTCGTAACAGAAATATTCGTTTGAAGTAAGGCAATGGGTAGGGACTACTAAAAAAAACGGAATCTAAAAGATTAGATTTCCGTTTTTTTATGATGGTGCTTTGTTTTTGGCTCTCTTGGCCGATGCCCCAAACCTAGTTCCTTTTTATCCCGAGCCAATGCTTTATATAACGATAACATCATTAAAATCATAATAAACGAAAAAGGGAAGGCTGCAATAATTAATGCGTTTTGTAATGCTTGCAAACCACCGCTATACAAAAGAATAGCTGCTATCGCTGCTAGCATTACTCCCCATGTAAGTTTCACCTTATTATCTGGATTTAAGGAACCGTATGTTGTTTGCATTCCGAGCACAAAAGTCGCAGAATCAGCGGATGTGATAAAAAAGATTCCGATTAAAATAATGGAAAGAATGGATGTAATCCATGATAAAGGTAATTCACTAAGTACAGCAAACAAAATTTCTTCCGTTGCAAACTGAGTGAGGTCAATATTTCCGATATGCTGAACATTAATGGCTGTTGATCCAAAAACAGCAAACCAGATAAAGCTGACAATTGTTGGCGCGAGTAAGACACCGATGATAAATTCTCGAATCGTTCTTCCACGTGATATTCTCGCTATAAAGATTCCAACAAAAGGTGACCAGGAGATCCACCATGCCCAATAAAAAATCGTCCAATCGTTAATCCAATCTCGGTGCTCAGATTTTAAAGGGGCAATTCTAAAACTCATTTGAATGATATTTTGAAAGTAAGTACCTAACGTATCTGTAAATAAATTTAAAGTAAATAAACTTGGGCCAACAATAAATACAACGATCATTAAGAGAGCTGCTAAAATCATATTTGTATTACTTAAGTATTTTATACCTTTACTTAGACCAGACCAAGCAGACATGATGAATAATATTGTTACAATTACAATGATGATCACTTGGACTGTGAAGTTATTAGGAGTATTGAACAGATAAGCAAGTCCGCCGTTAATTTGAGCTGCACCAAATCCTAATGTTGTTGCAACCCCAATAACTGTTGCGACGACAGCAATAATATCGATTATTGTCCCAAAGCGCCCTTTTGAATACTTTCCTAAAATCGGGCTAAGAGTAGCACTTACTAATCCAGGTTGATCTTTGCGAAAATTAAAGTAGGCAAGGCATAAGGCAACAAGCGCATAAATTGCCCACGCATGAATTCCCCAATGGAAAAAGGTATATCTCATCGATTCTTTAACGGCTGCATCTGTGCCTGGATCGGCTAGTGGAGGTTGCACAGCGTAGTGGTTCAGTGGTTCGGCAGCCCCCCAAAAGACGAGGCCAATTCCCATTCCAGCACTGAAAAGCATGGCAAACCAAGATAGATTTGAATATTCTGGTCTTTCATCTTGCTTTCCGAGTCTAATCGCACCGACAGGGCTAAAAATGAGGAATAAACAAAAAATAACAATAATTGTTACTAAAATTAAATAATACCACCCAAAACTGGTAGTGATGAAACTTTCGATATTGGCGGTAACTCTTTCCAAACTATTTGGTGAGATGACCCCAAAAATGACAGCGACAAATAAAAAAGCTGCCGAGATCCAAAAAACTTTAGATATTTTCTTCATTTGTATTCCATTCCTTTGTGGGATTAAGATAGTTGTCAATATGTACATATTGACAAGTCACATTTTTTAACCATAACAATGATTTAGCCTTTTTTCAAATGAAGGGGTTATGGAACATTACGAAGTACTCTTTGATAATCTGCCTCCTTATCGATATCCAAGAAAGTTTGCTTATTAGGGAAGGCTAAAAATTTCCCTGTATTCGCGTATTCCTTATTCAAAAGGGCTTTTGCACCTTTATCTCCTTTTAATGTCAAAAGAGCAGGAAACATGGGTGAAGAGAATAAGACTGGTGGTGTTACTTGGTCATGGCAAATACTAGCGACAAATAAATAGTGAGGATTCTCTTCCATAGTATTTATTAATTTTCCAATCACTGTATCTGTTATAAACGGTTGATCAGCAAGTAACACCATTACGGAATCTATATTTTCTACTTGTGCGGAGCGAATACCGCACTTTAGCGATTCAGCTTGTCCGAGGTGAGCGGAATGGCAAGGTACAATGGAACATTTAGAATGAGTTTTCAGACTAGAGGAGATCCAATATGGGTCGACACCCGCCCTAGTAACGACAAATACTTTCTCAAGTTTCGACTTTAATGCTGCCCGTAGCCCCTTTTCACCGAGTGTTGTCGACTGAAAGGGAAGAGCTAGTTTATTTTTACCCATTCGTGAGCTATTACCTGCTGCTAAATAAATACCAGCTGTCTTCATGTTAATTTCCCCCGTCGAGCAGCGATTAATTCCCCCATTATGCTAATAGCAATTTCCTTTGGCCCTTCTGCCCCAATCCCTAGGCCAATCGGCGAATGAAGCCAGTTCGGGATTGAACTGTTTAATAAGCGTTCCGTTCTTTTTCTAGAACCTAATATGCCAACGTATAATAATGTTTTCTCTTGCAATATTTGTAATACCCGACGATCCCGCTGGAAATCATGGGTCATAATAATAACGGAATCAAAAGAGCTAAGGGGAATCGTTTCTATCAGTTCATCAGGTTCACCAACTATGAAGAAAGAGGCCTCGGGAAAACGTTCATTGCAACAAAAGGTTGAACGCCAGTCAATCATATGCACAACATAATCAGTATCTGAAGCAAACTGAACGAGCGGTTTCGCGTCCAATCCTGCGCCGATAATATATAAATGGGGTTTTGGCCAGATCAGTTGATAATAATAGCAACCATCATTTTTGTGTAAAAACCCGACTTTATGAGAAAAGGCACAAGATTTGGCTAAAATAGTTGCAAAATAATAGGATGGATCATCTTCTTTATGGTAAAAGGCAAACTTATCATAGTGGGTTAGTGATTGAATGTATAAAACAGGTTTCCCATTTGTTAGATGTAATTGTGCTTCAGCAAGTGCTTTGCGCAATGCTACATCAACATCGCGTAATAAAACTGTGATTTTACCATTGCAACCAGCTCCTTGCCCCCAACCTAAATCATCTTCAGAGCTTAAATCATATTCAAGCTTCCTCATTTTTTGGGTGGAAAAGATTGTTTTCGCATGTTCTGCAACATCTTGTTCAAGACACCCACCACTTAATAAACCAATCGGAGATCGTTCTTTCCGTGAAAGCATCCAAGCTCCTTGTTTTCTGTAGGAGGACCCTTCAACATTTATAATCATAGCTAATGCAGCTGGAGTGTTGTTACTCGTAATTTGATTGATAATCTCATGGATAAATTCCATATCCTTTCCTCCGTATATAATCTTTCTTTACTTTTCCCCATTACCAATATTTCATCCTGATTACATATTTTTCATAGAGCTGGTTACGATACCTTTCATATATAGATCAGGAGGCGGTGTTGAAGTGGAACATCTTCCTTGGTATACAGTAGGAAAAGCAGAACAAAGGATTGATACCGTTGAAAAAGCAGCGGGGACTGTTCGCTATGTAGGTGACTTTTCGACCCCGGGTATGTTACATGCCAAGCTTGTCACAAGTTCTTATGCTCATGCAAAAATCAAAGCGATCAATACGAAGGAAGCTTGGAATGTTCCAGGAGTTCGAGCTATCGTAACCGGGGATTCCTTTCCCTTTCATATTGGTCCGATTTTAGCTGATCGACCACCGCTTGCTTTTGAAAAAGTACGTTATTTTGGGGAACCTATGGCGATTATCGTGGCAGATTTAGAATATCAAGCAAAACAAGCGGCTTTAAAGGTAAAAGTAGAATACGAACCATTGCCTGTCGTAAATTCTGTTAAACAAGCATTTGAAAAAAATGCTCCATTAGTTCACGAGAATTCAGGCCAATATAAGAAAATCATTAGCAATGTCTATCCTAAGCAAGGAACAAATATTGGCAGCCATATAAAGATTCGAAAAGGCGATTTCATAACAGCATGGGAATACTGCGAGGAAAAAATTTCTGCAAATTATTCATTTAATCTGTCAGACCATGCGGCAATCGAAACTAGAAGTGCGCGAGTAGAGATTAATCCAGTTGGAAAAGTTGTTGTCCATTCATGTACCCAATCACCTTTTACAATTAAAAAGGTACTGAATCAATTTTTCAATATAGAAGTCGGTAATGTTATTGTTCATGCTCCAATGGTAGGAGGAGCTTTTGGCGGTAAAGGCACGGTTCAATTGGAGCCGCTCGCCTATTTAGCGTCAAAAGCTGTCGGTGGAAAACTCGTAAAACTCGATTATGAGCGGGAGGAAGATATGATTACAGCTCCCGGACATATTGGTTTTGACGCTACTGTGAAGTTAGGGGCAACGAAAGAGGGCAAACTTGTCTGCGGCCAATATACATATTTAATTGACTCCGGCGCTTATACAGATCAAGCAACAGGGATAACTCGCGCAGCCGCACTTGACTGTACAGGACCTTACCATATTGAACATGTATGGTGCGATTCGTATTGTATGTATACGAATCATCCGTATGGAACTTCCTTTAGAGGCTATGGGCATCCAGAGCTTACTTTTGCTGTTGAACGTACGATCGATCAATTAGCGAAGAAGCTAAAGATCGACCCTATTGAGTTCAGGTTGAAAAATATTATTAAACCTGGTCATACTTCGCCAACCCAAGCGGTATTAACAGCTAGTAATATTGGAGATGCAGAAAAATGCTTGCTACGTGCTAAGGATTTAATTAGTTGGAATGAAGGAGAGCGGATTGAAGAAGGCGGGAAAATTCGCTCAAAAGGATTATCGCTTTTCTGGAAAACATCAACTACAGCAACGAACGCCCAATCTGGAGCGATTTTAACGTTTGAAGCTGACGGTACTGTCAATCTTAACTGTGCAGCGATTGAGCTTGGGCAAGGTACGAAAACAGTGCTCGCCCAAATTTTAGCGGAAAAACTAAAAATAGGCCTTGATAAAATCCATGTCACGATGGAATTGAACACCCAGTATGATCCTCATCAATGGCGAACTGTTGCAAGTAGTTCAACATTCTTGGCTGGGCGGGCGGTTATGAATGCAGCGGATAATGCCATTACCCAATTGAAAAAAACGGCATCGATTGTTTTGCAATGTTCTATAGATGATTTAGAGGTAGGGGGAGGAAGAGTATATTTAATCGAAAACCCAGAATATGGAGTGGAGATTAAGGATATCGCCCTCGGTTATAAATACCCGAATGGTCATGCGATTGAAGGGCAAGTGATTGGTGCTGGAAAGCATATTCAAAGACATCTCACACCAATGGACAAGGAAACGGGATTTGGAAAACCTGGTCCGTGGTGGTCACTTGGGGTGCAGGCAGTCGAAGTGGAGTGGAATCCTAAGGATTATAGTTATCAAGTATTAAAAGCTGTTACAGTATTGGATGGCGGAACGATTATTAATCGAGGGACTGCTATTCAACAAATGCGAGGCGGGATGTATTTGGGACTTAGCTTTGCCAGCAGTGAAGGTTTCATTTTTAATAATGAAGGAATCGTCCAAAATCCACAGCTTCGAACATATCAAATGTTACGTTTTGGAGAGCAACCTCTGAATTATTTAGTTGACTTTATCGAAACGCCATCAAAGGACGGGCCATATGGTGCTCGTGGAATTGGTGAGTATGGGGTAATTGGCATGCCTGCTGCACTTGCAAATAGTCTTTCTTCGGCAACTGGTGTTGACCTAAATAAGTTGCCGCTTATTCCGGAATATATCTGGAGGGTAAAGGAGGGGATTCAGGACGATGATACCTTTTGATTTTGAATATTATCAGCCTGATTCCATCGAGGAAGCACTGGACGTCTTCCAAAAGTCGACGGAAAGTGGAGAGAAGGCATTATTTATCTCAGGTGGAACAGAATTTATTACCTTTGCCAGAATCAATCAGCTACAAGCAGATGCAATCATTGATGTGAAAGGAATCCCTGAATGTCATTCTCTTCTAAAAGATGGGGAGCGGATTAGAATAGGAGCCGCGGTTAGTTTAAATCTAATTACGGATTCTTGTATTTTCCCTTTAATGGGTGAAAAGGTAAGGAGAATTGCAGACCGTACTTCTCGTAACAAAATTACAATTGGTGGGAACGTGAATAGCCAGTTGATTTACCGAGAAGGAGTACTTCCGCTTTTACTTGCGGATGCAAAGGTTAGCATTGCTGGGCATGAACAAAAGATTGCTTCAATCGAAAGTGTTTTTGAACAAAAGTTTCGATTAGAGCCAGGTCAATTTTTAGTCGACTTTCAACTAGATGCATCCTTTACGGAATGTCCTTTTTTCAGTCTGAAAAAAACGAAGCAGTCACGGGTCGGTTATCCGATCGTATCATTAGCCGCTCTCGTTAAAGATGGTTCACTTCGGGTCGCATTAAGCGGTGTGTGTGAATATCCTTTTCGCTCTAAAGAGCTAGAAGCTGTTTTAAATGATTTGACTCTATCTGCTGGTGAAAGAGTAGTAAAAGCAAGTACGCTTCTTCCAGCTCCTATCATAGATGATCTTCAAGCATCGAAAGATTATCGGCATTTTTTATTAAAACAATGTTTGGAAGAAACGATCGAAGCATTGGAGTTGGTCATATGAAGATTGCAAACGGAAAATCCAAAATGGTGCTGCCCCTTCATGTCAATGGAGAAACGAAGGAGGCGGTGATTCGGTCTGCAGACACTTTATTGTACACTTTACGAGAAGGATTCGGTTTGACTGGAGCTAAGCGGGCCTGTTCAAATGGAGATTGCGGGGCTTGTACAGTGCTAATTGATGGGGAACCGAATCACTCATGCTTATACTTAACAATTGAAAATAAAGATAAAATGATTACAACAATTGAAGGTCTGAAAAATTCACTTGTGCAAAAAGCATTTATTGAAAAATGGGCGATTCAATGTGGTTATTGCACGCCTGGTTTCATTTTAAACTGTCAAGCATTGGTCGAAAGCAAACCTAATGCTGACGATTCAACTATTCAGGAATGGCTAGAGTCCAATCTATGTAGATGCACAGGGTATGCTGAAATCGAAGAAGCAGTTAAAGCTGTTTTACAAGAGGTAAGATCAATAGAAAAATAACCGGGCACATGATCGCCCGGTTTTGAAATAGTGGAGATCTACCCTTTTTTAAAGCTTTGATTTCCACTATTTAAAGATTGAATCAATTGAAGAGTTTGGGATGCTTGCTCAATTTGTTGTTGAACTTGTTCTAACTGTTGTTGTTTTGCAGTTGTCGCTTGTTGTGCGGCAAGCCCCTGCATAAGATTTAATTGTTGAGTAGCTTGCTGAAGTTGCTGCTGCGCCTGTTGCATTGCTTGCATATCCACCAATTTGGCATTTTGCTGAATCGTTTGGCTTGCTTGTTGCATGGCTTGCATTGTTTGTTGCTTATAATTCTGAAATTGCTGATCAAGTTGCATTTTATTTTGTTGCAATTCGTGTTGTTTTTGCTCGAAATCAAGAATTTCTCGCGGTTCTAATTCATTTGCCAATGGAAATCCCCCCTAATAATATCCTTCATCTTTATTCTTCTGTTAATTGCAATTTATATTCGATCTTGTTCTGATGGCCATAGGTGTTTCCGTGCAAGGCTAGTTTGACTGTATGTATGATTTACATAAAAGTTCAAATAATGGTGATGCTAACACCATATAATTTTAAAAGGGGTCGGACGATGTATGGGGCATCATTATTTACTTTCGGTCATCATCGGGGTTACCTTTGGATGCATATCGCGATCAATATTGCTACGAACAGATTTTAGACAATACCCTACCTACCCGCAGGGACGGATTATTCATATGTCTCTAGGTTTTGTTGCTGCCTTTATTGGCGCGGTTTCTGTACCAGCTGTATTAGAAAAAAATTGGACCGCGGTTACATTTTTAGGTCTGGCTGCTACCCAATTTCGTGAAGTGCGTAAGATGGAGAGAGACACGCTTGCGAATATTGATGAATTGGAGTTAGTCAAACGTGGAACACCTTTTATCGAAGGAATGGCCCAAGCCTTTGAAAGTAGAAATTATTTAGTGATGTTCACAGCATTAGTGACGACATTGTTTTCTACTTTTTTTATTTGGTCAGGTCCTATTGCTGGAGTAATAATGCTCTTCGTTGTAAAGAAAAATATGTCTGGGAAATTAATATCATCAGTTGCAGATGTAGCTGAAGCTAAAATCCACTTTAAAGGGCCCAATTTATTTGTTGGGGACATACATATTAAAAATGTTGGGCTGGAATCAGATCGAGAAGTAATCTTGGAACGGGGAGTAGGTGCTATTATCACTCCAAAAACGGACAGTGCAGCAGTGACATTATCCTATCTTGGACAAAGGCAGGCTATGCTTCATCATGTAGCCAATATTCTTGGCGTCTATTTAGACTCAGGTGAGCCGGCGATTGTTCCTCTCACTAAAAGAAAGCTGGAGGATGGAAGAATCGGTTTATTTTTAATGCCACAGGAAAGGGAATTTTCTCAAGTAAAGACTGTGTTAGAAAATGTCCCTATATTAGATAGTGCTATTCGATTGCCAAAGGAAGCGGATAAGGGGAAAAAGTAGTGTGGTTAAACGGAGGATGAATTATGGCTGATGAAAAACAAACAGCGATTATTGCCATTGTGACTACGAAGGCAGGGCATATACAAGGGGGAGGATCTCCGGTTTTTATAGTGGATAATAATGAGACTGCTCAAAAAATGGGGAAAAGGCTAGAAAGGATTATGGACTCGAGTGCGCATGAATTAGATGAAAATACGATTATTATTGTTTCACGTTAAAGTAATCCAGTGAAAAGGAATATTTATAATGCGAAAAAGTTTTACTTGTGTTAATATAGAGAAAAGTTCATTTATTGGTTGGAGAATTGGAGAGACCATACGACACTAATGTTTTTTCACTAGTGTTCGTTTTGCGTCTCTTTTTTTTATAATTTGGATCTAGCTCCAGCGACTAGCAAACTTTCAGCTTCTTCCTACGATAAGTCAACAGGACGTTGGTCAGAACGGCGCTTCTTTAGCCGTTCATCCTTATTAAAAAGTTTGTACGTCGCTAACGAGCGCTTACGCTTTTCTTATGTATTTCCAAATAACAAGAGGCGAAAAACATATTTATAGATATGAAGGGGGATACATCTAATGGGAGAGTTTTCAAGTTTAAAGAGGAACGATATTTTAAATAAAATGGAACAGAACGAATTTGACATTCTTATTATTGGCGGAGGGATTACAGGTGCTGGGATTGCTCTAGATGCTACAACTAGAGCAATGAAAGTAGCGTTAGTGGAGATGTGTGATTTCGCATCCGGAACTTCAAGCCGTTCAACGAAACTTGTTCATGGCGGGTTACGTTATTTAAAGCAATTTGAAATAAAGGAAGTAGCAGATCTCGGAAAAGAACGGGCGATTGTGTATGAAAATGGACCACATGTTACAACGCCTGAATGGATGTTGCTCCCATTCCATACAGGTGGGACTTTTGGAAAGTTTACGACATCCATTGGTCTAAAGGTTTACGATTATTTAGCAGGTGTAAAAAAGTCAGAAAGAAGAAAAATGCTGTCAGTGAGTGAAACACTAGAAAGGGTTCCATTTATTAAAAAAACAGGACTAAAGGGAAGCGGCTTTTATGTCGAGTATCGTACGGATGATGCTCGTTTAACGATTGAAGTGATGAAAGCAGCTGTTGAAAAGGGGGCCACTGCCCTTAATTATATGAAGGTGGAAAACTTCTGCTATGACGAACATGGAAATGCAATTGGGGCTGAAGCGACAGATACCTTAACCGGAGAAAGTATTAAAATTCGAGCAAAGAAGATTGTTAACGCGACAGGCCCTTGGGTGGACCAGTTACGTGAAATAGACGGATCAAAGAGTGGCAAGCATTTACGTTTATCCAAAGGTGTTCATATTGTCTTTGATGAATCGGTTTTCCCTTTGCACCAGGCTGTCTATTTCGACACAGCCGATGGAAGGATGGTCTTTGCGATCCCACGATCGGGTAAAACCTATGTGGGGACGACTGATACCTTTTATGATGGGGATCCTGCTGAGATGTATGCGACAAAGGCAGATCGTGATTATATTTTAAAAGCGATTCTTTACATGTTTCCTGAACTGAATGTATCTGAAGCGAATATTGAATCAAGTTGGGCTGGAGTAAGACCTTTGATCCATGAAGAAGGTAAAGCTCCTTCTGAAATTTCAAGAAAAGATGAGATTTGGGAATCTAAGAGTGGCTTGATCACAATTGCAGGCGGCAAACTTACAGGATATCGAAAAATGGCGGAAACAGTTGTAAATTTAGTAGCAAAAAAATTAAGCGATTCGGATAATCATCATTTTGGTAAATCTATTACGAGAAAATTACCCATTTCTGGTGGCGATATCGGCGGTTCGCATAACTTAGAGGCGTTTCTTCAGAACAAGCAAAAATTGGCAGAAAGCGTAGGGTTATCGCAGGAAGAAGGGAGAAGGTTAGCGAAGTTATATGGTACGAATATCGATAAAGTACTCGAGTTGCTACCAGAAGAAAATAGGAGCATTCCACGAGCGGTTTATGCACAATTGTTGTATGGTATTCAACATGAAATGGTAGTGAAACCTGTAGATTTCTTTATTCGCAGAACGGGCGAGCTTCTTTTTGATATAGACGCTGTTGAAATGTGGAAAAGAGATGTTTTAACCTTTATGAGCGAAATTTTCCAATGGACAGAAATAGAGAAGCAGCAACTGGAAGCGGAACTTAATGAGGAATTAGCCCAAGCAGCTGGCCGTGCTGCAGTTACCGTTTGATATCAGTATTTCAAAAGTGAGGGGGAGAGGAATCACGGATGGAGCAATATATACTAGCTTTAGATCAAGGTACAACAAGTACGAGGGCTATTTTATTTGACCATAGAGGGAATATCTATCACAAGTCACAGCTTGAATTTAAACAGTATTTCCCTAAACCGGGATGGGTTGAGCATAATGCCAATGAAATTTGGAGTTCAGTTTTAGCTGTTATTGCGGGTGTCTTATCGGAAAAAAATATAAAAGCGGAGCAGATCGTCGGGATTGGGATTACGAACCAACGAGAAACGACTATTGTGTGGGATAAACATACAGGCAGACCTATTTACAATGCTATCGTTTGGCAATCAAGGCAAACAGCTTCGATCTGTGAAGAGCTAAAAGTACAAGGGTATGGGGAGCTTTTTCGGAATAAGACAGGATTATTAATTGACCCATATTTTTCGGGAACGAAAGTAAAATGGATATTGGACAATGTGGAAGGTGCAAAAGAAAAGGCAGAAAAAGGTGACCTTTTGTTTGGGACAGTGGACTCGTGGCTTGTCTGGAAACTTTCTGGCGGGCAAGCCCATGTTACCGACTATTCAAATGCTTCTCGAACCTTAATGTATAATATTTATGATTTGAAATGGGATCAGGAACTACTTGAAATTCTTAATGTTCCAGATGTGATGCTTCCTGAAGTTCGCCCTTCGTCTGAGATTTATGCCCATACGACGAATGATCATTTTTTTGGTCAGTCCGTTCCGATTGCGGGAATCGCGGGCGACCAACAGGCAGCTCTATTTGGGCAAGCATGTTTTCAAAGTGGAATGGGTAAAAACACGTATGGAACAGGCTGTTTTATGCTTTTAAATACAGGGGAAAAAGCTGTCCAATCTAAGCATGGTTTATTAACAACGATAGCTTGGGGATTGAATGGAAAAGTAGAATATGCCTTGGAAGGCAGCATTTTTGTAGCAGGTTCAGCAATTCAATGGTTACGCGATGGTATGAGAATGTTCCGTAGTGCCGAGGAAAGTGAAAAATTTGCGGGAAAGGTAGACTCTACTGAGGGAGTATATGTTGTTCCAGCATTTGTTGGGTTAGGTACACCGTATTGGGATAGTGATGTAAAAGGAGCTGTATTCGGTTTAACTCGCGGAACTACGAAAGAACATTTTATTCGGGCCACTTTAGAGGCGCTCGCTTATCAAACGAAAGATGTACTAAATGCGATGGAAGCTGATTCGGGAATACCTTTAACCACTTTACGTGTAGACGGTGGCGCAGTAAAAAACAACTTTTTAATGAAGTTCCAGAGTGACATTTTGAATGTTCCTGTGGAACGCCCCGTCATTGAAGAGACAACCGCCTTAGGTGCGGCTTACTTAGCTGGGATTGCTACAGGCTTTTGGAAGGATCAGGAGGAAATAGCCAATTACTGGGATATTGAACAAACATTCACTCCGAAAATGGAAGAGAGTACACGAAACAGGCTTTATCAGGGATGGAAAAAAGCAGTGGAAGCAACGATCGTTTTTAAATAATCTTTTTAGAAAATCAGACGCAAGTAAATTGTGTCTGATTTTTGCCGTATATACGGGGATTTTTCGGAAGTGGCTCCCAATCTATCAAACTTTCAGCCTCACCGTGTTTCTATATCTCAGGCCAACAGGACGTTGGTCAGAACGGCGTTGCGCCAGGACGGCGCGCCTTTAGCCGTTCATCCTTATTAAAAGTTTGTACAGCGCTAAACGGATGCCTTCCGCTTTTCATTGTCTAGCTACAGGCATCCAGTGCCTATCAAACTTTCAGCCTCTTCCTACGATAAGTCAACATCGGTTCGTCTTGCAGACTCACCGTGTAATCTAGCTCCAAGCGGCAGGGACTCGGGGTCAAATAACCTTTCCACTGAAGGCAAAGAACGCCTTTTTAGTGGAAAGAACATTTGCCTGTCGTCCCTAATCGGCCGCCTTCCGCTTTTTATTTTCCTATATCTCAGGCCAACAGGACGTTGGTCAGAACGGCGCGCCTTTAGCCGTTCATCCTTATTAAAAGTTTGTACAGCGCTAAACGGATGCCTGCCGCTTTTCATTGTCTAGCTACAGGCATCCAGCGCCTATCAAACTTTCAGCCTCTTCCTACGATAAGTCAACATCGGTTCGTCTTGCAGACTCACCGTGTTTCCTATATCTCGTCAGAGGCTTAAAAAGTTTGTACGTCGCTAAACGGATGCCTTCCGCTTTTCTTATTCGTTCGAAAATTATACATAAACTGAAAATAACTGATAATGATTATCAATGTTTTATTGACTTACATTACGCCGATGTTATAATGAGTTTAATAGAGTGATAATGATTTTCAATTAAGGTATAGAAATATAAAAAAGTATAATTGGGGTTTCAAATGAAAACTTGGTACTTGATTGCCGCTCTAATCGTGGCATCTATAATATCGTTATTCGTCGGGGTAAGTAACATTACCCCGTTAGATTTGCTTGACTTCCAGTCGGAAGAAACACAAATATTTTTAATTAGCCGGGTGCCTCGACTTATGGCAATTTTACTTGCCGGAGCTGGGATGAGTATTGCTGGTTTAATTATGCAGCAACTTAGCCGGAATAAGTTTGTTTCGCCAACGACGGCGGGGACTTTGGACGCTACTCGACTAGGTATTCTTGTTTCAATGCTATTGTTTGCTAATGCGTCAATGCTGGAAAAGATGGCTGTCGCGTTTGCTTTTGCTCTTGCAGGAACATTCTTGTTTATGCAAATTTTAGATCGCATTAAATTTAAGGATGCCATTTTCATCCCATTGGTTGGACTTATGTTCGGGAATATTTTGTCATCTGTTACGACATTTTTTGCTTATCGGGCCGATATCATCCAGAACATGTCAGCTTGGCTCCAAGGGGACTTTTCCATGATTATGAAAGGTCGCTATGAGCTTCTATATATTAGTATTCCAGTACTTATATTGGCTTACTTGTTTGCGAATCGTTTTACTGTTGCTGGAATGGGAGAAGACTTTGCGAAAAACTTAGGGTTAGCATATAAAAGGATTGTCAATATTGGTTTAATCCTTGTTGCTTTAGTAACCGTTACCGTTGTCTTAACTGTCGGAACAATTCCGTTTCTCGGATTAATCATACCGAATATAGTTTCGATTATGAAAGGTGACCATTTGAAGAAAACATTGCCGCATACAGCCTTGCTGGGAGCGACCTTCCTACTTGTATGCGATATACTAGGACGTGTACTTATATACCCATATGAAATTTCTATCAGCTTGATGGTAGGAGTTATTGGCAGCGGCATTTTCCTATATTTATTGTTCCGGAGGAAAGCCTATGCGTAATTCCAATACTATGAAACTCGGTATTCTTGCATTGGTCGCTGCAGGATGCTGTGGGATTTATTTATTTCATCAATTAAATGGCAGTTTTGATTATGCTCTTCCTAGGCGAGGAATTAAAATACTCGCAATGATTTTAACGGGTGTAGCAATCTCTTACTCAACGGTTATTTTTCAAACGATTACTCATAACCGAATTTTAACACCAAGTATAATGGGGCTTGACTCCCTTTATTTATTGATTCAGACGTTAGCTATATTCTTTCTTGGTTCTGATCATATTACGATAGTGAATAAACAGGTTAACTTTATCTTATCTGTTATTGCTATGATCATATTTGCCCTTATGCTTTATCAATTTTTGTTTAAAAAAGGTCAACGATCCGTCTACTTTTTATTGTTAGTTGGGATCATTGTTGGAACGTTTTTCGGAAGTATCACAACCTTTTTACAAGTGTTGATTGATCCAAATGAATTCCAAATTGTTCAAGATCGAATGTTTGCTAGTTTCAATAACGTCAATAGTGATCTTGTTTGGTTGGCTCTCGCTTTCATCGGTATTCTTATTGTGATTGGCTGGAAATCATTAAGATATTTGGATGTTTTATCCTTAGGAAGGGATATTGCCATCAACTTAGGAGTTTCTTACGATAAAATCGTCAAGCGCATGTTGATTATGGTCTCCATTCTCATTGCTGTTTCAACAGCATTGGTAGGACCGATTACCTTCTTTGGGCTAATTGTTGCGAACTTATCTTATCAATTTTTCAAATCCTACAAGCACAGTATTTTGATCACTGGAGCATCATTGATGAGTGTTATAGCTCTTGTCGGCGGGCAGTGGGTTGTTGAACGAGTTTTTACATTTTCGACAACATTAAGCGTGATTATTAACTTTATTGGTGGCGTTTATTTCATTTATTTATTGTTGAAGGAGAGTAGATCGGCATGATTCAAGTATTAAACTTAACGAAGATGTATGGAAAAAAGAGTGTCGTGGAAGATGTGTCGGTTAATATTCAACGCGGCCAGATTACCTCTTTTATCGGACCGAATGGTGCTGGAAAATCTACTTTGCTTTCCATGGTCAGCCGCTTACTTGATGCAGATACTGGAGAGGTCCTAGTTGATAAGGCCAATGTCCGTGGGATGAAATCTGGAGAGTTTTCAAAGAAAGTCTCAATTCTTAAACAATCGAATTATATGAATGTGCGTTTAACCGTTCGGGAACTAGTCTCGTTTGGAAGATTCCCTTACTCGAAGGGAAGGCTGACTGACATTGATAAAAAGAAAATCGATGAAGCACTTGAATATATGGCATTAATGGATATGCAAGATACGTATCTCGAAGAATTATCTGGAGGTCAACGTCAACGCGCCTTCATTGCGATGGTAATCGCTCAAGACACTGATTATATTCTATTAGATGAACCATTGAATAATTTGGACATGAAGCACTCCGTTCAAATTATGAAGATATTACGAAGATTAGTAAATGAATTAGGAAAGACTGTTGTAATCGTCCTTCACGATATTAACTTTGCTTCTGTATATTCTGACAGAATTGTTGCGCTGAAAAATGGGCGTGTCGTCAAAGATGGACCAACAGAGGATATTATTCAATCTGATTCATTGAGAGAAATCTATGATATGGATATCCCAATTAAACAATTAAATAACTGCAGAATTTGTGTGTATTTTAATTCATAACAAATTTTTAAAGTAAGAACCCCCTGCTAATGTGGAAAATATTAGCAGGGGGTTCTTTTTTTCCTCATAGCCTCGTTAATGCGAATAAATTAAAAATAACGCAAACAACTGACAATCACTAAAAATTTTCTCTTCACAATCCAAGTAAAGTCGATCCTTAATTCTCATCCCGAAAATAAATGTTTTATCCATTCAACAAATGGCAAACATAAGACAAGGAGGGTGATTATATGAATCGTGGCGGAGCGCAGCTTACACTTCAAACGAGTAGTTTAATCGCAGGTTTTATGGTCTGGGTAATTCTCTCGTCATTGATCCCGTATATTCGTGAGGATATCCCGTTAACACCGGGGCAATCGACTTGGGTAACAGCAGTACCAGTAATATTAGGGTCCATTCTAAGGATTCCGATCGGATTTTGGACGAATCGATTTGGAGCAAGGATGCTATTCTTTATTAGTTTTCTTATCCTTTTACTGCCAATTTATTACATTAGTATTGCGAACTCCCTACTAGATTTGCTAATTGGCGGTCTCTTTATCGGTATAGGTGGAGCGGTCTTCTCCGTTGGGGTCACCTCATTGCCAAAATACTACCCAAAGGAAAAACACGGTTTTATAAACGGGGTTTATGGAATGGGGAATGTCGGAACAGCCATCTCAACTTTTGCTGCTCCTGTACTGGCTAATCACTTTGGTTGGCGTCATACTGTTTTATTTTACATTATTTTAATGGCCCTATTTGCTTTGCTTAACTTTGTATTTGGAGATCGGAAGGAGCCGAGAATCAAAGTTTCTGTCATTCAACAGATAGAAAGTGTTTATAAAAACTCAAAGCTCTGGTTTTTAAGCTTGTTTTATTTTATTACTTTCGGATCTTTCGTAGCTTTTACCATTTATTTGCCAAATTTTTTAGTGAATCACTTCGAATTAGATAAAGTTGATGCAGGATTGAGAACAGCCGGATTTATTGTGCTCGCTACGTTATTACGTCCTGTTGGCGGTTGGTTAGGAGATAAATTCAACTCATTTTATATTTTGGCGATTGTTTTTGGGGGATTAACATTTGCAGGATTCTTGCTTTCATTCACTCCCAACCTCGCTGTTTATACAATTGGTTGTCTTGGTGTTGCAATATGTGCTGGGATTGGTAATGGAACGATATTTAAGCTAGTGCCTCTCTATTTTTCCAAACAAGCCGGTGTTGTTAACGGGATTGTAGCCGCGATGGGGGGACTTGGAGGATTCTTTCCACCTTTAATTTTAACAACATTATTTAATTGGACAGGCCATTATGCGATCGGCTTTATGGCTTTATCTGAATTTTCCTTAGCTAGTCTAATTTTAGTTTTATGGATGTATCACCGAGACAAACTGTTTGTGGCAAATAATATTCTCGACCATACCGCATCAGGTGTCATGATTACAGACATTGATGGAACAATTATTAGAGTGAACGAAGCTTTTACAAAGGTTACCGGTTACTCAGTTGAAGAGGCTATTGGCCAATCACCGAAAATGCTTCATTCAGGTAAAAATAGCCCGGCCTTCTATGAAAAGATGTGGAAAGATGTGGAGGAACAAGGGTTTTGGAAAGGAGAAATTTGGAATAAGCGAAAAAATGGAGAAATTTATAAGGAATCGCTGTCGATCACCCCTGTAAAAAACGAAGTAGGAGAAGTTCAATATTACGCTGGAATGTTTAACGAACTAACGAATGAGTAATAGTAAGGTATGTGGTGCCAAGTATGCCCCCGGGTAGAAGGTGCCTGGCACGCCCCGAAATTTGTCGAATGAATTTTGCTTGTCAGAAAGGGAGTAGAAAATGTCTAACATATCCAGAACATCTAACCCACTTTGGAAGAAACTAAAGTTTTTTGGAAAAACGTATGAAAATACGGATCATACAGCTGTCCAGCCCTATGATCGTGGTTCGGAAAGGATTTATCGAAGACGTTGGCAACATGATAAAGTTGTTCGAACAACTCATGGGGTCAATTGCACAGGATCTTGTAGTTGGAAAGTTCATGTAAAGGACGGAATTATTACATGGGAGACACAACAAACGGACTACCCTTCGAATGGACCTGATATGCCTGAATTTGAACCGCGCGGCTGTCAGCGGGGAGCTTCCTTTTCTTGGTATACATATAGTCCCCTGCGAATTCGTTATCCATATGTTCGAGAATCATTATTAAAGTTATGGAGACAAGCTTTACAAGAGAAGAAGGATCCTGTTGAAGCATGGAAGAGTATTGCAGAAGATCCGATCAGAGCAAAGGAATTTAAAGCGTCAAGAGGTAAGGGTGGATTTGTTAGAGGTAAATGGGACGAACTCAACACCCTCATTTGTGCTGCCCTCATACACTCCATTCAAGAATACGGACCAGATCGAATATTTGGTTTTTCACCAATTCCGGCCATGTCGATGGTTAGTTATGCAGCAGGTGGAAGATTCCTAAGCCTATTGGGAGGATCTCTTCTCAGCTTTTACGACTGGTATGCTGACTTGCCAAACTCGTCGCCACAAATTTGGGGTGATCAGACAGATGTTCCAGAAAGTTCGGATTGGTTCAATTCTAGTTATATTATCGTTTGGGGATCGAATATTCCACAGACAAGAACACCTGATGCCCATTTTTATGCAGAAGTACGTTACCGCGGGACGAAAACAGTGGCGGTTGCACCAGACTATGCTGAATATGTGAAGTTCTCTGATAAGTGGTTGCCAGTTAAAGTTGGGATGGACAGCGCTTTAGCGATGGCAATGACACATGTGATATTAAAAGAATTTTACGTTGATCAGGAGGTTGAATTTTTTAATAATTATGTAAAAACATATACGGATATGCCCTTTCTTATCACGCTGAAGGAAAAGGATGGTCACTATATTGGTGACAAGTTCCTCAGGGCGCAGGATCTCGGAATGGATGTAGAAAAGGCGGAGTGGAAGCCAGTTCTTCTAGATAAAAAGACAGGTCAATTTGCGATTCCGAATGGAACGGTTGGTCATCGTTGGGATGAAAAAGCAAATTGGAACTTGGATTTGGAAGACCGGGATAATGGGCTTGGAGAAATTGATCCAGAACTCACCTTTTTAGGTCAAGAAGATGAAGTCGTTATGGGGTTATTTCCATATTTCGGAGAGGAGCAAGAAGGAGTTCTCAAACGTGGCCTCCCTGTTAAAAAGGTATCCGTAAACGGAGAGGATATCTATGTTACGACTGTTTTTGATTTAATGATGGCTAATAGTGCAGTAGGACGCGGGCTTCCAGGTGATTATCCGACAAGCTATGAAGATGATGTCCCTTACACTCCAGCGTGGCAAGAAAAGTTAACTGGGGTTGATCGTCATCAAGCCGCTCAAATTGCCAGAGAATTCGCCCAAAACGCGATTGATTCTGAAGGAAGATCAATGATTATTATGGGGGCAGGGATTAACCACTGGTATCATGCAGATCCAATCTATCGCTCTATTCTCAATCTTGTACTTTTGACAGGGTGTGAAGGGCGGAATGGCGGTGGATGGGCCCATTATGTTGGTCAGGAAAAAGTTCGGCCAATTGAAGGTTGGGGAGCAATCGCGATGGCACGCGACTGGAGCAATCCCCCTCGACTTATGAATGGGACAAGCTTTTTCTACTTCGCAACAGAGCAATGGCGTTATGAAGATCAACGGATGGAAAACTTAAAATCGCCACTTGTTGAAAAGAGTAAATATAACCATCCAGGTGATTATAATGTGCTCGCAGCAAGATTAGGCTGGTTACCTAGTTATCCGCAATTTGACAAAAGCACCCTAAGTTTAGGTGCTGCCAGTCAAGGCTCGATTGAGACGTTAAAAAAGCAAGTAACGGAGCAAATGAAAAATGGTAAATTGAATTTTGCGGTTGAAAGTCCAGATAAGCCTAGCAATTTTCCGAAGGTGTTATTTGTTTGGCGTGCCAATTTAATTGGCAGTTCCGCAAAGGGGCATGAGTATTTCCTTAAGCATTTACTTGGTACCCATGAAGGTACATTAAGTATGGAGAATGAGGAAGAAGAGTCAGAAGAAATAAAATGGGTCGCTGAAATCCCGGAAGGTAAGCTTGATCTTCTTGTAAGTATGGATTTTAGAATGTGTAGTACGACACTTTATTCGGATATTATTCTTCCAGCTGCAACTTGGTATGAAAAATACGATTTATCCAGTACAGATATGCACCCATTTGTGCATCCTTTTAATCCAGCGATTACTCCTCCATGGGAGGCCAAATCAGATTGGGAAACTTTTAGAAATATAGCCGAACGTTTTTCTGCCATGGCCCAACACTACTTCCCAGAGCCTGTTCAAGATGTGGTAGCGACACCGCTTGGGAAAGATTCACCTGGCGAGATTAGTCAAAGCTATGGACGGATTCCAGATTGGAAGAATGGAGAACATGAACTAACTCCAGGGGTTAACTTCCCAAATCTCCATATCGTTGAGAGAGATTATACAAAAGTGTTTGATAAATATATTACTCTCGGACCAAATGTCAAAAAAAGTGTCGGTGCTCACGGAATTACCTTTAATGCGGAAGAAGAGTATGAAAAATTATTAAAGATGCTTGGACCATCTAATCATTCTAAACATTACAAAGACCAGCCAAGCCTTTATACAGATCGAAATGCTGCAGAAGCCATGTTAACGTTGTCTAGTGCAACGAACGGTCAGCTCGCGATGAAGGCATGGGATGTCGTGGAAAAAGAAACAGGTAAACAGTTAAAAGATTTATCGAGTGATCGAGCGGGAGAGCATATAACATTCCATGACATTACAACTCAACCGCGGAAAGTCATTACAACACCTGTATTTACTGGAATTAATAAGGGGAACCGCAGATATTCTTCTTTCACACAAAATATCGAAAGAAAAATTCCGTTCCGAACATTAACAGGACGTCAACATTTTTATCTAGATCATGATATTATGCAAGAATTTGGCGAAGAGATGCCTATTTTTAAAGCGCCACTAAAAAAGATGGCCTTTTATGATAAGGACCGGCGACCTGTCATGGGGGGACAAGAAATTACTTTGAAATATTTGACCCCCCATTTTAAGTGGTCTTATCACAGCACTTATGGGGATACATTGCCAATGCTGACGTTGTTCAGAGGCGGACCTCATATTTGGTTGAACAATGAAGATGCAGCGACTGTTGGCATTACTGATAATGACTGGCTCGAGATTTATAATCGTAACGGTGTGGTTGTGGCTAGAGCTGTCGTCAGTCACAGAATTCCAAGAGGAGTCTCTTTCATGTACCACGTTCAGGAACGCCATATTAATGTTCCTGGTTCTCCCATTACAAAACAACGCGGGGGAACTTTTAATAGCCCAACACGCATCCATTTGAAGCCGACACAAATGATTGGCGGCTATGCCCAATTATGTTATGGATTCAATTATTATGGACCAACAGGAAATCAACGGGATGAACAAGTTGTCATCCGTAAAATGGAGAGGGATGAGGTGGATTGGCTTGAGAATTAAAGCACAGTATGGAATGGTCATGAACTTGGATAAATGTATCGGCTGTCACACTTGTAGTGTCACTTGTAAAACGACATGGACAAATAGACAAGGGGCCGAATACATGTATTGGAATAACGTGGAAACAAAACCTGGTGTCGGTTATCCGAAACGTTGGGAGGATCAAGAGGAGCGTAAAGGCGGTTGGGAATTAAGGAATGGTAAGCTTGAACTAAGAGCAGGCGGCAGAGTTAGCAAGCTGTTGAATATTTTCTACAATCCGAATTTAGTGGAGATCGATGATTACTTTGAACCTTGGGATTACGACTATGAAAATTTAATCAATAGCCCGGCTGGAGATTACCAGCCGGTCGCTAGGCCTAAATCACAATTAACTGGTGAATATATGGATATTAAGTGGGGGCCGAACTGGGATGATGACTTAGCAGGCGCTTATATAACGGCTAAAGATGATCCCAACATGAAAGGGTTAGAAGAGCAAATCAAGTTTGAGTTTGAAGAGACTTTTATGATGTATTTGCCGCGGATTTGTGAGCACTGTATTAATCCATCATGTCTTGCCTCTTGTCCTTCAGGAGCCATTTACAAGCGGGATGAAGACGGAATCGTTTTGGTAGACCAAGATGCATGCCGAAGCTGGCGTTTTTGCATGTCGGGTTGTCCATACAAGAAAGTTTATTTCAACTGGAAGACGAATAAGGCAGAAAAATGTACTTTCTGTTTCCCGAGAATTGAAACAGGACAACCAACAATCTGCTCCGAAACCTGTGTTGGTCGTCTGCGCTATATCGGTCTTGTTTTATATGATGCGGATAAAATTGAGAAAGCAGCATCAGTACCGGATGACAAAGATGTCTATGAAGCCCAATTAGATATGTTCTTAGATCCCCATGATCCAGAAGTTATTGCAGAGGCACGCAAACAAGGAATCCCTGATGATTGGATTTCTGCTGCCCAGGAATCACCTGTTTATAAGATGGCAGTTGAACAAAAAATTGCGTTGCCATTACATCCGGAGTATCGGACATTGCCAATGGTTTGGTATGTTCCACCATTAAGTCCCTTTATGAATGCATTTGGCGGCTCAGGGGATTCTATCGATCCGAGAGTTGTATTTCCGACCATTGAACAAATGAGAATTCCAATTGAATATTTGGCGAATTTATTTACTGCAGGAGACACACAGGTAATTAAAAATGTTTTAAGGAAATTAGTTGCGATGAGAACGTATATGCGTAATGTCAACTTAGAGAAGCCTGTTGATACAAGTATTCTTCAAGCTGCAGACATGACTGAGAAAATGGCAAAGGAAATGTATGAATTACAGGCAATTGCTAAATATCATGATCGTTATGTCATTCCACCATCCCACAAGGAATTGTCTGGTGACATGTTCACAGAAAGGGGAATGGCTGGCTTTGAAGAGTTTGGCACAGGAAATCAAAGTTGTGAAACTTGCGCAGTCGGCATGCATCCACCAGAAGCTCCTCTGGAATATTATGGAGAACAATATTGGAGGGAACAAAATGAATCCAAAGCAAAAGGTTTTTAGTCTTGTTTCCACTCTCCTTGAATATCCAGAGCCTGAATGGAAAGAATGGGCAGAAGAGTTAGATTTAGCAAAGGAATTTCCAGATGAAACGACTCAATCCTTATTACAGCCTTTCTTTGCCTATATGGAAAAAACTCCTTTTGAGGATATCTGTAAGGATTATGTGTACACTTTCGACTTTTATGATCGTACGACTTTATATTTGACCTTTGCTGTCTTCAAAGATAATCGTGATCGCGGATCGGTACTAGTCCAATTGCGCCAACAAATGATGAAACTAGGAATGGAGTTCACGACAGAAGAGTTGCCTGATTATTTGCCGCTTGTTTTGGAATTTGCTTCAATCGTTCCGGAAAAGGACTCCGCTCCTATCTTAAATCTCCATCTTCGCTCCATCCAAAACTTAGGGATGGAGTTGCAAGGAGTCGATAGTCCATATCGCCATTTGATCTCTGCTTGCCTTCACTGTATCGGAGTAGCAAAAGAAAATGAAAGGGTTTCCTAGTGGAACGGAAGGGAGAAAAACATGAGTTTCTGGGATTATTTTCTTTGGGCTGTCTTTCCATACTTATGTCTAACGATCTTTGTTGTCGGCCATATTTATCGTTATAATACCGATCAATTTGGCTGGTCTGCTCAATCAAGTGAATTCTTAGAAAAAAGGCAATTAAAATGGGGAAGCCTCTTGTTTCACTGGGGAATAGTATTTGTTTTCTTTGGTCATGTTGCGGGCATACTGGTGCCTAAAGTAGTCTATGATACAATGGGAATAACACCACATATGTATCATATGGTTGCGTTTTCGGCTGGAGGAGTTGCGGGACTAGCTACTGTAATTGGCGGCTTTCTATTCTTCTTACGGAGAAGTGGAACAAAACGAATCCGAAATACCGGAAATATGAATGCTCTTTTTACATTAGTCATATTAGGTGCAGTCGTGTTGGTTGGGTTCTCAGCGACCGTTGGATACACAGCAACAGGTGGGGATTTTGATTATCGTGCCTCGATTGGACCTTGGTTTCGCAGTCTGTTGTATTTAAGTCCCAAGCCTGGCTTAATGGTAGGTGTACCATTTGGATTTCAATTGCATGTCTTTTTAGCCTTTTTGCTTTTTGCGATTTGGCCATTCACAAGACTTGTCCATGTTTGGAGCCTGCCGCTTGAATACTTAAGAAGAAAATATATTATTTATAGAAAAATGAACCCAGACCAAGTTCGGAAAGAAGCAGAATAAAAAGGTTCGTTTTTGGGAGAGGAGAAGTTGGATTAATTATGTCGGGACCATCATTACGTAAATTAGATGCCCATCGCGCGATCCACGATGGGGCATTTATGGAAGCTCAGAGTTTGACAGAAATGTTGAACCAATTGGTAGAGGAGAAGAAGGAAAAAGAGGCCCTCCAAGTGGCAGATGCACTCATTGAGCATTGGGAAAAACGCGTCATTACTCATGCGGATTCAGAAGAAGAAGGCCTGTATAAAGAAGTAGTTGAAAAAGAACCAGAAATGCAAGATAAGATTAACATGTTAACACGTGATCATGATCTATTACGAATTATTGCAAAGAAGATTAGAGAAAGTCTAGAAAAGGACAGCGTGTCGAAAGAAGTATTGGATTTCTTTGCGAGTATGCTAGTCGTAAATGAAATTCATAGCCGCAATGAAGAGAGTTGGTTGTTGGATTACGATCATCATCATGATTAAACGACATAAAAATGGACCAGTTACAGATTCAGTGTAACTGGTCTTTTTAATTTATTGAGGAAAAATTGATTTCTATCAAGGAAAGAACACTTCGATAAAGCTATCCTAAAAGTATCGAAATAATATACTAGGGGTGGCATATAAAATGGAGAATATCTTGATTCTTTATGCAAGTTTAACCGGAAATACGGAAGAAATTGCTGAGATACTCCATGAAGAGCTGCAAAAACATGGATGTGTCGTAAGGAAAAAATCATTTGATCAAGGCTTTATAGATGCCAAAGAACTTGCCGAATACGATGGGATTTTATTTGGAACCTATACGTATGATGAAGGGAGTTTGCCTTTTGAAGTGGAAGACTTCTATGAAGACTTAGACAGTGTGGATCTTAAAGGAAAAGTCGTTTCAGTGTTTGGATCAGGCGATACCTTTTATGCACATTTTGCATTAGCGGTCGATACGATGGCAGAAAAATTTGCAGATCTGGGTGCTAAAGTTGTCGGAGAGAGATTGAAGATTGAATTAGATCCAGATGAAAAAGATAGGAAGAAATGCCGCGAAATAGTGGATGAATTTTGCAACACTCTCCAGTGTCAACAAGTTTAACTTGAGCTTGGGATGAAAGACAAAGGAGGGCGGAAATAAAGCCGGACTGTCTATCATGAAGGTTATGAAGGACAAAGGAGCGGAATCAATCTGGACTGTCCTTTATCGAGATGATAAAACAATGGGTTCGGGAAACCAGGTCGAAATGTTTTGCGACATTATCTTTGCAAATCCGCCATGAGAGCATTTCTCGTGCCCGTTTTTTACATGTTTTTCCTTTGAAAGCAACTTGGGATACAAGCTAAATTGTGAGAACTTCATCTTGTAAATTGCGTATATGATTTAAAGACAAATTAAAGACATGTCAGCTAATTAAAAGTAGATTATTATAAAGTATAGGAAGCGCTATTTTGAATGATTTCAAAAGGTAGTCAAGCTAGACATTAATTAGCGTAAAAAGGGGAGAGACGATTGAATACAATTGAGCAGTTAGAACAAATTATGACAGCGCCTTCAGAGTCCTTAATTGCGGATGTAAGCAAGTTAGAAGGTAACTTAGTGATCCTCGGAGTCGGTGGGAAAATGGGACCAACTTTGGCAAAATTAGCTAAACGCGCCTTTGATGCGGCTGGATTGGATAAAAAGGTTATTGGCGTTTCCCGGTTTTCCAGCGGTAATTTACAAGAAGAGTTAGAAGCAGCGGGTGTTGAGACGATTGCTTGTGATCTTATGAATGAAGAAGAACTAGCAAAATTACCAAAGGAAAAGAATGTCATTTACATGGCAGGAAATAAGTTTGGTACGACTGGAAATGAACATTTTACTTGGGCAATGAATACATATTTGCCAGGTAGAGTAGCGGAACATTACAAGGGTTCTAATATCGTTGCTTTTTCAACAGGAAATGTTTATCCGCTTGTACCTATTTCCCAAGGGGGATGTGATGAATCTCATTATGTTGAACCAGTTGGGGAGTATGGACAATCATCATTAGGCAGGGAACGAATTTTTACCTATTTTGCTCATCGTGACCAAACTCCGCTTACGATATTCCGTCTTAATTACGCGATTGACATGCGTTATGGCGTTTTACTTGAAATCGCTCGAGCAGTATACGAAGGAAGAGAAATTGATTTATCAATGGGACACGTCAATGTGATCTGGCAGGGGGATGCGAATGAATATGCGATTCGTTCATTATTGATCGCTAATGTACCGCCAGCCATTTTAAATGTGACAGGTCCAGAAACGCTTTCCGTTCGTTGGGTTGCCAATCAGTTTGGCAAACTATTAAACAAGGAACCTATATTTGTTGGTACAGAACAACCAACGGCTCTTTTAAATAATTCAAGTAAAGCACATCGTTTGTTTGGCTATCCGAAAGTATCTGTTCAGCAAATGATAGAGTGGACCGCCGGCTGGTTAGAAAACGATGGAGCCATAAGTGATAAACCAACCCACTTCCAAGAAAGAAAGGGGCAGTTTTAAAAGATGCTATCAACTGAACTAAATAAATTTTTGCATGAGGGGACAGTGATTCCAGCACATCCACTGGCTCTTAATGGAAATAAGCAATTAGATGAGGCTGCTCAAAGAAGATTAACGCAATATTATATGGCCGCGGGAGCCGGGGGAATTGCGGTAGGAGTTCATACGACTCAATTTGAGATTCGTGATCCTGAGCATAATCTATTGGAGTCGGTTTTAAGGATGGCTGCGGAGGAAGTGGAAAAAGCCCAGTTAGATCGACCTTTTTTAAAAATTGCTGGAGTTTGCGGACCTACAGAACAAGCTGTACGAGAAACTGAATTAGCACGGAGCCTTGGATACGACCTTGCATTGCTAAGCAACGGCGGCTTAAGTGATTATACAGAAGAGGAATTGCTCGAGCGGACGAGAAAAGTGGCTAAAATTATGCCGGTATTTGGCTTCTATTTACAGCCATCTGTAGGCGGTCGTGTATTTACTTTTGATTTTTGGAAAAAGTTTGCGGAGATTCCGAATGTAGTCGCGATTAAAATGGCGCCTTTTAATCGTTATCAAACGCTTGATGTCGTCCGGGCTGTTTGTGAATCGGCAAGAAGGGATGAGATCGCTCTTTATACGGGGAATGATGATAATATTGTCCTCGATCTATTAACTACTTATTCTTTTAACATTGGTGGAGAAATCGTATCAAAACCAATTGTCGGTGGTCTATTAGGACATTGGGCTGTCTGGACAAGAAAAGCGGTCGAGTTATTTGAAGAATTGAAGGAAGTTAGGAATAGCGGTGTTGTTGAAGAAAACTGGTTGACACTTGCCCAAAGTGTGACAGATACGAATGCAGCTTTCTTTGACACGGCTAATCAATTTAAAGGGTGCATTGCCGGAATCAATGAAGTATTGGCACGACAAGGCTTGTTAAAGGGGAATTGGTGCTTGTCAGACCATGAAGTACTTTCTCCAGGACAGAGTGACGAAATTGACCGAGTGTATCGGATGTATCCAGAACTTCATGATGATGAGTTTGTAAAAATCTTTTTAGCTGAAACAAGTAGATAAGTAAATGCTTTATATGAAATCAATTTAGAGAGATATCGTAAAGGAAATAAAGGCTGGATAGTTGGTTAAGGAAAAATAAACATTACTGGACTTGGTTTCTACAATTAGAACTAAGTCCCCTTTTTTGCGAAAATCAAAGTAACGCTGACTAATGGAAAGAAAAATGCTGTATATATAATATAAAACGAAGAAAGAGCCACAACGGGACTGAAAACAAATAGTTTTCCGAATAGACAATCTATTATAGGGTTGTTAAGATTAATACGATTAATTTTAAAAATTATAATACAAAGTGGGGAAAAAGATGACGATTAGAGCACAGGCCCATCGTGGTTATCCAGTCAAATATCCTGAGAATACACTAGCTGCCTATCAAGCTGCTTATGATCTTGGCTACGAATATTTGGAATTGGACGTACAGTTGTCAAAGGATGGGGTTCCGATTTTGATGCACGATATTACAGTAAATCGGATGACAGATGCGAAAGGATTCATCAATGATTTTACTTTTGAACAATTAAGGCAATTAAAAGTCGGTGGCACAGAAAGGATCCCAACACTGGAGGAAGCTCTCCAATTCGCAAATGGGAAGATGAAAGTGGCTGTAGAGTTGAAACAGCATGGGAATATGTATCCAGGTTTGGAGGAAAAGTCGCTAGAAGTGATCGAAGAAACAGGAATGAAAGATCAAGTCTATGTGAATTCGTTTGATCATTATTCAATCGTAAGGATGCGAGAGCTATCGAAAGATATAGAGCTAGGGATTATTCAATCCGGAGCTTCTCCTGCTGTATTTCCGTTTATGAAAGAAATTGAGGCAAAGTATTTATCAGTGAAAGTTGAATTTCTAACTGATTATTATGTAAGAGCTTGTGAAGAAGCTGGAATACAATTGGTTGCTTGGCCGGTTGATAAACAATGGCAGTTTGATATTGTCAAACATTACCCCTCTGTTCTTAGCACGACTAATCAATTGGAAGAGTTTAAAAAAATGATCGAGCAAGAGGTAACAAAGGTTTTATAAGTAAAGATTTGGATAAAATGAGGCAGCCATTAGTTAGTTTTACTTGACTAATTGCTGCCTCATTCTTACTTACGAACTTGAATAAAGATATCTTTCACAGTATTAACAGCTGCTCCCGAACTATCACCCTCCAGCATTAAAGCAATAAGCAGTTCCGGATTTTCTGGGTTATAGGCGACAAACCAGCCGTTTTCTTTACCTTTTTTACCTTGCTCTGCTTTCCCGTATTCGGCTGTACCAGTTTTTCCTGCAAGCGGATAGCCTTCCATTTTAGCGCCACGAGCTGTACCATGCGGATCGGTTACTACTTTTCGAAGGGATGCAGCCATTTTATTGAGATCTTCTTCGGAAAGAAGTTTTTCTTTCCAAATTTGTTTTTGCTCTTCGTTTATTTCTAAGATCGGTTTTATCATATTCCCTTGATTGATGAATGGCGTATAGGCACTTGCCAGATGTAATACTGTCATTTGCACTTGCCCTTGTCCATAGCTTGAGTCAGCTAAAGCAATTTCAGAATCAATCTTTCCAAAACTGGATGTGTGCATTGGATAAAGATAGGCCATTTCTTCTTCAAAGCCAAATTCCTTCAAGCCAGCTTCAAACTTGTCTTTACCAAGTTCCAGTGAGGTCTGGGCAAAGTAAATATTGTCTGAATAAATGAGCGCCTTTTCTAGATCGACCGGAACGCCATGGTCGCTAACTCTTTTTACTTCATAGTTTCCCCATGATTCATCCTTTTTCCAACCTAATCCATCTATCGTTAAAGCCTTGTCCCAAGTAATGGCTCCAGCTTTTAACTCAACGGCTGCTGTGATCGGTTTTAATACGGAACCTGGTGCGAATGTCGTGTTAAAACGGTTCAACATTGGATTGTCAGGATGATCCTGCAGAGCAGCCCACTCATCATTAGTTGCACCTAACGCCAATACATTCGGGTCGTAAGCTGGGCTACTTACAAGCGCAATTGTTTCACCTGTAACAGGATCGATCGCAGCGGCTGTACCTGGTTTTCCTTTTAGCTCATCAAAAATCGTTACTTGTAGGGCGCTATCAATTGTTAATTGGACGTCTTCTCCATCTTTGACTTCCTTTTCAGCAAGCACGACTTCGCTTCCATCTGCCTTATTTATCGTAATTTTTATACCAGGTTCGCCTCGAAGTCGATCTTCTAGAACTAACTCTAACCCTCGTCTTCCAATCATGTCTGTATTGGAGTAGCCTTTATCTGGGTATTTTTCAAGATCTTCAGCTGTGATCGGTGCAATATTTCCAGTAAGGTGTGCAGCTCTCTCACCTAATGGATAGACTCGTGCATTCACATTTTTTCCTTGAACGCCAGGAAGTTTCCCTAATTTTTCTCTCAGGGACATTGCGTTCTCAGGAATTGTTTTAATTGGGACAAAATGTTCCGGTTTTACCCAATCTTGCCCTAACAGCTTTTCAATTTGTTCGGTACTCATTCCCAATAAATCAGCAACCTGTTGAATGACTTGCTTATCCTGTCCCTCCATATCTTTTGGCTTAATCCCTATTTGTCTTGCAACACCATTTTCTGCAAGAGCAATACCATTCCGATCCACAATCGATCCCCGAACAGGGGCAGTTGTTGGAACAGAGATTTTATCTCCTTCTTCTAAGTCTGGGAAAATAAAGGCTGTATCCCAGTTCATAAGCCATGCTGTTGTATCATCCTTTTCTTCCTTAACCCACTCTGCTTGGTGGTCAAAGGTGATATCGCCAGCTAAACTTTTCATTTTGACGTGAAATGGAAAGTTTGCTTGTTCTGCCTTTTTATCTGTTTCTTCTTCTGGTTTTTTAAACTGAACAGAAGGTTCAATTTCTAGATCCTTGTAAATTTTTGTGTAACGTTCGACGAAGTCTTCTTTTGATACCGTTTCTTTTGTTTCAGATGATAAAAATTCATACATCTTGTCAAACTTTTGATCATTCCACAACTTTACATATTCCGCAAATTGATCCTCTGGTTTTTGTACTTTATCACTACAACCTACTAAAGATATTAAAAGTATGATAAAGATTGAGATAAGTCCATACTTTTTCATAACGCACCTCCTGATCAACATTATTTTAACATGAAAAGTTCAAATACTAAGGGAAATAGTAAAGATTCTTACAAATGCTCCCTCTTATGTTAAAATAAAAAAAACATTACATAAAGCAAGGAGAATTAAAATGGAAAAGATTTTGATTTTTGGACATAAAAACCCAGATACTGATACGATTTGTTCTGCGATTGTTTATGCGGATATTAAATCAAAATTAGGGATAGAAGTTGAGCCAATTCGTTTAGGCGAAGTGAATGGTGAAACCCAATTTGCTTTGGAACACTTTCAAGTAAAAGCTCCCCGCTTGGTAGAGTCAGTTTCTGCTGAGGCAAAAGAAGTTATTTTGGTTGACCATAATGAACGTCAACAAAGTGCGAACGATATTGATCAAGTAAAAGTTGTTGAAGTGATCGATCATCACCGAATTGCTAACTTTGAGACAAGTGATCCACTATATTTCCGTGCTGAGCCTGTTGGTTGTACGGCAACCATTTTAAATAAAATTTATAAAGAAAAAGGTCTAGAAATTGATTCGAAAATGGCTGGGCTCATGCTATCTGCAATTATTTCAGACTCGCTCTTGTTTAAATCACCTACATGTACAGATGAAGATATTGCTGCTGCTAAAGAATTGGCTGAAATTGCTGGTGTCGACGCAGACAGCTATGGACTAGATATGCTAAAAGCTGGAGCAGATATTAGCGACAAAACGGTAGAAGAGCTAATTTCCATAGACGCCAAAGAATTTACGATGGGCAATGCAAAAGTAGAAATTGCTCAAGTGAATGCAGTTGGTGTAGAAGATGTATTAGCACGCAAATCGGAAATTGAAACTGTGCTAAATAGAGTCATTGAAGAAAAAGGGTTAGATCTATTCCTATTCGTAGTAACGGATATTCTAACAAACGATTCTACTGCGATTGCTGTGGGACAAGCTGCTGCAGCTGTTGAACAAGCATTCAACGTTAAACTGGACGCGAATAAAGCAGTTTTAAAAGGAGTCGTCTCCCGTAAAAAACAAATCGTTCCACCACTAACAGAAGCACTCAACTAGGTGTCTAGCTCTAGCGCTTTTCTCTGTCTAGCTTCAGGCGGCAGCGACTAGCGAACTTTCAGCTTCTTCCTACGATAAGTCAACATCGGCTTATGCTTCGCCGTGTTTCCTTTATCTCAGGCCAACAGGACGTTGGTCAGAAGGGCGTTGCGCCAGGACGGCGCGTTTTTAGCCGTTCATCCTTTTCTAAAGTTCGTACGTCGCTAAGCGCCGCCTTCCGCTTTTCTTAGTGCCTGGCACGCCCCGAATTTTGTCGAAATTAATTCGGGTGCTACCAGGTTTCTTTTTAAATATCTGAACATTTAAAAAAGGGGTATATACATTTGAACGTAGCATATTTAGGGCCTAAAGGGACTTTTTCAGAAGAAGCAGCTATTCGTTATTTTAATGAAGATAATATTGAACCGATTATGTTTAGTACGATTTTTGATGTACTTGAAGCAGTTGATGAAGGAAAGGTAGATAAAGGAATTGTGCCTATTGAGAATGCGATCGAAGGTACCATTACGATGACTACAGATGGCTTGCTTCAACATCAGTTATGGATTGATGGGGAGGTCGTCCTTCCTGTTAAGCTTCACTTATTGACGAATCACGGGGCAAAGTTAGAAGAGATTCAGGAAGTATGGTCGATTCCACCCGCTCTTGCCCAGTGCCGGATTTTTACGAAGAAATTAGGGGCTGTGACGAAACAACATAGCAGTACTGCAGGGGCGGCTGAAGCTTTGCGGAATTCCGGAAGACTTGATGCAGGTGCAGTAGCATCAGAATGGGCAGCAAAGACATTCGGCCTTGATATTTGTGCAGGGGATATACATGACAATGATTGTAATTCGACCCGCTTTGTAATCGTAACAAAAAAGCCAAATCAGGAATTTCATGATGGTGATAAATCGATGTTGTTGATTACACCAACAGAAGATCGTCCCGGATTACTAGCGATTATTTTAAACGTTTTTTCCTCATTGGGGATTAACCTTACTTGGATTGAATCACGTCCGACGAAGAAAAAAATGGGGACTTATCGATTCTTCATTGAGACAGCGAAAGGAACGAGTAGAGCGAATTTAGAGAAAGCGATCACCATTTTAGAAACGTATGGATATGATATCCGGCTATTAGGAAGTTATAAAACGAAACAGTTATAGATAGGAGTGGGAAGAATGCAAGTTGAAGTATGGTCAGATTTCGTTTGTCCTTTTTGTTATATAGGAAAGCGCTGTTTGGAGCAGGCTTTGGAAAAATTTCCGCAACGGGACAAGGTGGATGTAGTATTCCGGAGTTATGAGCTTGATCCGAATTCACCGCAAGACCAAGATAGGACTATTCACGAGGCATTGGCTACTAAATACGGGATGAGTGTTGAGGAAGCTAAGCGAATGAATGAAGGGGTCGGCCAACAAGCCGCAAGCGTCGGTTTGCAGTTTAATTTTGACAGGATGGTTCCAACGAATACATTTGATGCGCATAGACTTGCTCATTTTGCAAAAACGAAGGGGAAAGATCAAGCCCTAACGGAAACGTTACTCCATGGATATTTTACAGATGGGAAAAAGATGAGTGACCATGATACACTTGCTGAACTTGCTGTAAGTGTTGGTTTAGATCGTGAGGAAGTAGTAAGCGTGTTAAAAAATGAGACAGCTTTTGCCGATGATGTCCGTTACGATGAAAATACGGCACAACAAATTGGAGTGCGCGGTGTTCCGTTTTTTGTCATTAATCAAAAATATGCCATTTCGGGAGCGCAGCCTGTTGAAACTTTCAGTGGTGCTCTTGAGAAAGTATGGCAAGAAGAGAATGATGCGCCAGTTTTGCAAGATTTATCGGGTGGTGCCGATGATGCAAGCTGTGTCGATGGAAATTGTGTAATTCCGGATAATAAATAATAAGAAGCGATACAGAAATTTTAAAACGGTCATTGTTCTAAAGCGAACAGTGACCGTTTGACTTGAAAGCACCTCATGGCGGTAACGATTCAGAGCGAATTGTGCCCGCTAGATTTGAAAGTCTTGTATGATGGTAACGATTCGAAGCGATACGTGCCCATTAGCCTTGAAAGCACCTCATGGCGGTAACGATTCGAAGTGAATCGTGCCCGTTTAGCTTGGGAGCATCGTATGACGGTAACGATTCGAAGTGAATCGTGCCCGTTAGCCTTGAAAGCGTCGCATGGCGGTAACGATTCGAAGTGAATCGTGCCCGTTAGCCTTGAAAGCGTCGCATGATGGTAACGATTCGAAGTGAATCGTGCCCATTAGCCTTGAAAGCGTCGCATGATGGTAACGATTCGAAGTGAATCGTGCCCGTTTAGCTTGGGAGCATCGTATGACGGTAACGATTCGAAGTGAATCGTGCCCGTTTAGCTTGGGAGCATCGTATGACGGTAACGATTCGAAGTGAATCGTGCCCGTTAGGCTTGAAAGCGTCGCATGACAGTAACGATTCGTAGCCAATCGTTACCGTTTGTCCTAAGAACATTCCATTTTGGGCGTTGTTCCGCACAAACAGTGACCGTTTCATGTATCCAAAAGAAATTCATTAAAGAACGGTCATTGATAAGGGTATCAATGACCGTAAAATGATAGAGTCGGAAATATATAACATTCCTTTAAAATTTTATCCCCAAACTTCCTCCGCCACTTCTTTAATTAAGCGCAGTTTGTTCCATTGTTGTTCTTCTGTTAAAATATTACCTTCTTCTGTAGATGCGAAACCACATTGTGGGCTGATGCAAAGTCGCTCGATGTCC
The DNA here is from genome assembly GCF_001375535.1 of Bacillus niameyensis. Classification (GTDB taxonomy): domain Bacteria; phylum Bacillota; class Bacilli; order Bacillales; family Bacillaceae_C; genus Lederbergia; species Lederbergia niameyensis. The sequence continues at coordinate 2,467,790 of NZ_LN831197.1, read as the reverse complement.
ACGTATTTTGCAGCTTCTTCAATACGGGCTTTAATCGCATCTTTGTCTTCTAATTCACCTAATTTGGATGAGAAAAGACCTAGGACAACCAGTTTTTCTTCTCCTACATGTTGTAATGGGGCAAAATCTCCGGAACGGTCTGTATCATACTCTAAATAAAAGCCAGCTACGTTTTCCTTTGCAAATAAAGTATTCGCGATTGGGTCATATCCACCAGATGAGAACCAAGTAGAATTGTAGTTTCCGCGACAAACATGTGTTGTGACAATTAAATCTTCTGGAGCATTTTTAATAGCTAAATTATTGAGGCGAACATACAATTCGCCAATTTCTTCTACTGATGATCCTTTAGTACGTGAATTCCATCGGTCCTTGTCTACTAAAGATCCCCAAGTACAATCATCCAACTGAATACTTCTGCATCCTGCCTTATATAAATCAGCAATTACTGTTTGATAAGCCTTTGCGATGTCTGCAACTAGCTCTTCACGATCAGGATAAATTGCTTCTGTGCCTTCGATATTTTGCGGACGGTTCAATTCAGACAAAAATTGCGCAGGGGCGGGAAGTGTTTGCCTTGCAATAACTTCATCAGTAGCGTATTGCTGAATAAAAGCAAAATGCTTAACAAATGGATGATTTTCCCCGCTAATTTTTCCAGTTAATCTAGCTGTTTCCGCTCGTGTTTCTTGTCCTTGAAAAACATAACCTTGGTCAATTGAATTCTTTTCTACACCATTCAAACCCCACATAAAGTCTAAATGCCACCAAGACCGGCGGAATTCCCCGTCTGTAATGGCTTGAAGGCCGACTTCTTTTTGCTTTTGAATGACTTCAACGATACACTCATCTTCAATTTTCGTTAGTTCATTTTCAGAGAGGTTTCCATCAGCATAAGCTGCACGTGCTTTTTTCAATTTTTCCGGGCGTAAGAAACTTCCGACATTATCAAACCGAAACGGTGTAACAGATCTTTTGCCTGCTTTGATTTCTACTGTCATCTTAATCTCTCCTTTTCCATTCATTTAGCGTAAGTTTAGCATGGAAAAGTAGATATAGCGTAACACATAAATTCTATCTTCGGCTATAGGGTTAGGCTATAGCACGAGTAGTTCCTCTGCGATCGTTTCTTTTAAATATTCAATATAAATCTTAGCTAATGGACTAATTGTGATATTTTTATGAGTAATATATCCAACCGTCATCCGTTCATCTACCTTTAGAGGAACAGCAACAATGTCTCGATCATTTAATTCATGACTAATGACACCTGTCGAAATCGTATATCCATTTAACCCAATTAGGAGATTAAATATGGTCGCCCGGTCACTGACTCGAATATTTTTTGGCCTAGAGAGGGTACTTAAAATTTCCTCGGAAAAATAAAAAGAATTATAAGCTCCTTGTTCAAAAGAGAGATACGGATAAGGGTGCAAATCGGATAATGTCACATAGTCCTGCTTCGCAAGCGGATTCCTTGAGCTAATAAAAACGTGCGGTGTTGCTTCAAATAGCTCATTGAATAGCAAGTCTCCTTCTCTAAGAAACTTTTGAATCACTTTTTTATTAAAATCATTTACATATAAAATACCTATTTCACTGCGTAAATTTTTCACATCATCAATGATTTCGTATGTCTTCGTTTCTCGTAAAGCAAACTCATACTCATCACGATCATAATCTTCGAGCAATCGGACAAAGGCACTGACCGCAAACGCATAATGCTGGGTCGATACAGCGAAATGCTGTTGAGGTGATTGGCGATCTGCATAGCGATTTTCAAGCAACTCCGCCTGTTCAACCACTTGCCTGGCATAGCCTAAAAATTCCGATCCTTCAGGAGTAATCACAATCCCTTTGTTCGTTCGCGAAAATATCGTAATCCCCATTTCTTGCTCTAACTCCTTTAAAGCGTTTGAAAGGCTGGGCTGACTAATAAACAATTTTTGCGCAGCTTTACTAATCGAACGACTTCTTGCTACTTCAATCACGTATTTTAATTGTTGTAGTGTCATCTTATAATCCTTTACTTTATGTTATTTACTATTCTGAATTATACACGTTTTATCTGATCGTTTCTATATGCTTGCATGTCACGAATGACTTATGACACCTGTCATAAACATTTCCTTACAGCTATGAATGTTGCTTCACTTTCTTCGCAGATACAATAAATGTATCAAAGTAACTAGAAGTGAGTGAAAAATATGGAAAAACGTAAAGTGAGAATTCGCCTGCTTGATATTTTGCGAGGCTTTGCCATTTTAGGAACACTTGGGACGAATATCTGGATTTTTGCCCATTTAGGGGATTTGGCTTATATTACGACAGCTGATTATTCTGGCTGGTGGACGTTGGATGATTTTATTCGAATGATTGTGTTATTTCTAGTGAATGGGAAACTGCTTGGCTTGTTGACGATTATGTTTGGGGTTGGGTTAGAGCTAAAATACCAACAGGCTGTTCGAAAAGGGAATACGTGGCCTGGTGTATATATTTGGACTTCCGCATTTCTTATTCTGGAAGGCTTGCTTCATTTTATCTTCGTGATGGAATATGACATCTTAATGAGTTACGGTGTGACAGCTATTGTTGTGGCCTTTATCGTAAAAGGCGGCGATCGATCGATCCGCAAAACGATGAAGATTATTGGAAGCGTTCATGCCACGATTATTTTCGCTGCTTTACTATTAGGATTGCTTGGTGCGAATATGTCATTAGGCAGCTTTCATGACGTTGTCGTGCTTTATCAAGATGGAAATTGGTTCCAGCAACTCCAGTATCGGCTTGCCAATTTCCTTCTCCTTCGAAGTGAAGCGATTTTTGTTATCCCAATGAATATTTTTCTATTTTTACTTGGTGTCCGTTTTATGCGTTCAGGTGTTTTTTCTCCTGATGAGAATGGAAAACAGAAGCGGAATAGGCTTTTCAAGATGGGGATGTGGATTGGGTTACCATTAAATTTGCTCATCTTTATTCCGGGAGGTGTGTTTGACCTGCCTGTCCGCTATTTATTTGCTCCATTCATGTCACTTTGGTATATAGCTGTGATTGGAAGAATGATAGAATATAAGAAATGGAATGGGCTGTGGGTCCGTTTAGAAAATCTCGGAAAAATGTCTTTAAGCTGCTATGTTTTGCAAAATATCCTATCATCGGTCATTTTTTATGGCTGGGGTTTAGCACTAGGAGGGAAGTTAAATTCCATAAGCATTATTGCTGTCTGGGTTTGTATTTCCTTATTTCAACTGATGTTTGCCTCCTTATGGCTCAACATCTTTAACTTAGGGCCAATGGAGTTCATTCGCAAGCAAGCAACAGGTTTATTCGGATTCAGTCGTCGAAGGGAAGGCTATTATGAAAAATAAGATTTACCCAAGAGAGCAAATGAAACATTATTTGATTATCGATGTAGTTTCGGTCGTTTTCCTTTTTTATCTCGTTATACCTGCCGAGACGGTTTATGGTCTCTTGGGGAATTTTTTGTTTTTGCTCGTCTTTCTGGGGGCGTTTTATTGCGGGCTTTGGTTCAGAGATTGGCGCTTACTTGCGGCGGTTTTGACTGGAATTGGAACACTTATTTTGCTTGGCCTGGAGATCGGTTCTCCCATTCTCCTATTTGGCTTTATTTTTGCCGATTTGCTTGGTAGAGCAAGGTCAAAGTGGCATATTGGTATCGGAATTGCTTCGATTGCTCTCATGTTCATGCTTGTCCCATGGAAAAGCACTTATGGACTTTTAAATATAGAGTTTACAAATCTTCTGCCATTGATGATTCTTGAAATGATATTTCCGATTTTAATCTATATTCAAGAAAAAGCGAAAAGCTTACAAGGCGAATTGAATGAAGCCAATCAACAAATCGAAAAGTATATCCAACAAGAGGAAAGGCAACGTATTGCGAGGGATCTTCATGATACATTGGGGCAAACGCTGACAATGATTAAAATGAAAAGTGAACTGACAACAAGATTAATGGACAGAGACCCCGTGCAAGCGAAAGCAGAGTTAAATGATATTCTTGCAACATCAAGAACTGCCTTGAAACAGGTAAGAGAGCTTGTTTCTGATATGAAGTTTATTTCTTTTAAAAATGAGCTTGAGCATTCAAAGAAAATGTTGCAATCAGCAGGCGTGAAGATGGCAGTTGTCGAGAGAGGAGCAATGCCCCTCTTATCGAGTGTAGAGGAGACGATGATCGCACTTTCGGTGAAAGAGGCGATGACGAATATTATTAAACATAGCGAGGCGAAGCAGTGTACAGTAATTTTAGAAACGATTAATGATGTTTATTTTGTGAAAATCATGGACGACGGAATTGGATTGCTTAAGCAGGATGTTGGAAATGGGATACAGTCGATCAAGGAGCGAATGCAGACTTTGCAAGGAAAGGCAATCGTAGAGAATTCATCTAGCGGAGGCACGACAGTTATTTTACAACTTCCGCTCAGGCCTGGGAAAGGGGAATGAAGTTACATGATTAAAGTAGTCATTGCAGAAGATCAGCAAATGCTGCGTGGCGCATTAACCTCATTATTGAAATTAGAAATGGATATAGAAGTAGTGGCGGAAGTTTCAGATGGCGAAAAAGCATGGGAAGCGATTCAGATGTTTAAGCCTGACGTATGCCTGCTTGATATTGAAATCCCCTTCCTAAGTGGTTTGGAAGTTGCGGAGAAAATAAGAGTGGCTAACATGTCTTGTAAAATAATCATTGTAACGACTTTTGCCCGTCCTGGTTATTTGCAAAAATCAATCGATACTCAAGTGGATGGCTACTTATTGAAGGATGAACCAATTGAATATTTGATAGAATCGATCCGCAAAGTGATGAACGGAGAGCGAGTTGTTAGTACCGATCTGGCCGCAACTCTTTTTTTGAAAGAGCAAAATCCATTGAGTGAACGGGAAATAGAGGTATTACGACTTGCTAAAGAGGGAATGACAACGAGTACGATTAGTAAGACCCTTTTTTTGACGAAAGGGACGGTGCGCAATTATCTTTCCTCTGCTATTCAGAAACTAGAAGCGGAGTCGAGGCAGCAAGCCGTTAATATTGCCGTGGAAAAAGGCTGGATATAAGTAATGTTTATTATTTAAACCAGCCCTTCTTCTTAAACCAAATATACATGGATACGCCTATTAACCCCATTAATCCAAGAATAAGAAAATAACCGTAATTCCACTTTAATTCAGGCATATTTTCAAAGTTCATCCCATATATCCCCGCAATTAAAGTTAAAGGGGCAAAAATTGAAGTAATAATTGTAAGAACTTTCATCACATTATTCGTTTGGTGGGAATTCAGTGAGAGGTAGCTATCTCGGATGTCTGCAGTCACCTCTCTGTTGGACATGACCATTTCCGATAGTTTTAAAAGGTGGTCATAAATGTCAGAAAAGTATTCTCTCCTCTCTTTTATACCATCCAAATGATGTGAGTTTAACATACGGTAAAGTAAATCGCGCATTGGGTTTACCGTATGTCTTAGAGCTAATAACATATTTCTCATTTCGAATAATTCGGTCATTAGGAGGTTCATTGATTTATTTTGTGTGTTATCTTCTATTTTATCTAAATCATCTTCAATTTTATAAATAAGGGGAAAGTAATTATCAACAATCTTGTCCAAAATTTCATAAAACACGTAAAAGGGATCCCATTTTGTAATATTCTTTTCGGATAACAGTCTTTCCCGTACATGAGTAATTTCTTTTGCGGGTGTATGGTGGAACGTAACGACGAAGTTTTCCCCAACAAAAAAATCTAACTCATCTTTTATAATTTCCTTTTCTTCCTCGCGAACAATATGTGTAACATAAAAACTATGGTCCTCATAATAATCTAATTTTGGTCGTTGAAGTCTTTGTACACAGTCTTCAATAGCAAGCGGATGAAATTGAAAGGTATCAGCTAAATGTTGGATCTCTTCATCCGTAGGTTCATTAAAATCAACCCAAATCCACTTATACTTAGATAAATAGGCTTTATGTATAGAAATATCTTTTTCCAAATGATTTTCATGAGTAATTCCAATGAAATGGATCATAGTATTTACACCTCTTTATAGTGACATCCATTGCGGTGAAAAAACCTGCTTTAATAAAGATTTGTTTTTGTTATAATGAAAGCATTCGATACAGAAAGGACAAGTTTAAGTGAAAACATATTTTATTATACGAATTCTCGTCGTTTTTTTATACATTGGTGTTTTATGGTATGGGGTGAGTACCCGGACAAAGATGGGGTATGCGGTTATTGTGGTAGGTATGCTTGTAGGTTTAATCATTAATTATTTCAACTATAGGATTAATCTTAAGGGGAAAATGGGACAGCAAGGGAATGTTGAAAGTAAGCAGGGGAAATAATGATTTCTTAGATTCAGGGGGAAGTTAGGCTATATGAGCGGGATCTGAGAAATAAGAGCGAGATCTGTGTTATAAGAGCGGGATCTGTGTTATAAGAGCGAGATCTGTGATATATGAGCGAGTTCTGGGAAATAAGAGCGAGATCTGTGATATATGAGCGAGATCTGTGATATATGAGCGAGATCTGTGATATATGAGCAAGATCTGTGATATATGAGCGGGATCTGTGATATATGAGCGGGATCTGGGAAATATGAGCGAGATTTGGGAAATATGAGCGAGATCTGTGATATATGAGCGGGATCTGTGTTATAAGAGCGAGATCTGTGTTATAAGAGCGGGATCTGTGTTATAAGAGCGGGATCTGTGATATATGAGCAAGTTCTGTGATATATGAGCGAGATCTGAGAAATATGAGCGGGATCTGTGTTATAAGAGCGGGATCTGTGAAATATGAGCGAGATCTGAGAAATATGAGCGGGATCTGTGTTATAAGAGCGAGATCTGTGAAATATGAGCGAGATCTGTGATATATGAGCGGGATCTGGGAAATATGAGCGAGATCTAGGATATATGAGCAAGATCTGTGAAATATGAGCGAGATCTAGGATATAAGAGCAAGATCTGAGAAATATGAGCGAGATCTGTGAAATAAGAGCAAGATCTAGGATATATGAGCAACATCTGAGCTAAAGGAGCGGGATCACTTAAAAAGATCCCGCTCCTTTACTTATTTAGAAGGGAAGTGTGTAGATTCGCCCTTTATTTACCCCTTTATAAGGTAAATTCATCGATAAGAAGATATGTTTGGCAGTATGTCTGGATGGCAGCATTAAAAAATTGCGAAGTTGTTTGTTCGTAATTTGTTGACCATACAAAAGGGAATATTCCCGAAGGGCTGTAATGTGAGCATCTTTAGATTCAACCCCGCATTTTGGGCAACGCCATCTTCCGTATAACTTTTCCATCGGCAAGTTAGAGCATTCAGGGCAACGGACTCCTTTTAATAACTCGTCAGGAGAAAGATTAAAAGTTCGGAAGAGGTCGAATTCAGCCGGTGTATGCAATTGGATCAATAATCTTGCAAGTTCTAATAGCTTCTCTTTCTCAAATAACCTTGTCCCTTGTTTCATCCGGAAATCTGAGATTTTAGGCATGATTCCAATGCTCTGAATGACATTTTTAAAAAGTGGGGAATCACCGATCGTTTCAATAACGGTATCGGGATTACTCATGACAATTAATGGAAGGATGGGAGGGATTTCATAGTCATGTACTTGCAATAACTCTTTTAGTTGATAAAGGTGGCGTCTCATTTGTGAGATGGGGTCTTGGATGGCTATCTTTTTTCCATTAATCGTTTGAATTGCTTGGTTGGAATCCTGGTCAAGAGTAATCATTTGTCGATAATTTTTCGCATCTAATAGTGTAAAGAAGTAAGACGAGAGAACGAGAGTATCAATTTGAAAGTAGAAACCACGGGGGTTACGAAGGCGTAAATCATGGAGGATGTAGTACTCATTTTCTGGTAAAAAGCTAAGATGATAATCAACCGTTTTTTCACCGTGATACCCAGCGCGTTCCCTGTATAGTTCTTCCTCAATCAGCTTGCGCTGGTGATGATGTTTTGAAATTCTTATTTCAGCTGCCTCCAAAATCCGTAATTTCTTTGGTACTTTTCTCTTCTTCAATTCCATTTATTCACCCCCTTGTAAAATGCTTAATTGTCTATTTCTACTCTAACCTCAAAACTCCTTCTTTTTTCTGCGCGTTATTCTTATCACAAACTGTACCAACACTTCCGCGAACACGAGTCCTAGCGCGATTGAACTGGCTACAATAAAAGCTTTTGTTGCTAGCGGGATTGCTTGGCCGTAATCATTGCTGACAACATGGCGCATCGCATCATATGCGGTACCGCCTGGAACAAGGGGGATAATCCCCGCTACAATAAAAACGATGATCGGCGTTTTGTAATATTTTGCCATCATATGCCCGATAATTCCGACAACAAATGCGCCAAAAAAGGCAGCTTGAATAATATCAATCCCAGAATCGGTCATCCCAAGATAAATCATCCAGCCCCCCATACCAACAAGCCCGCAATGGATAAGAGCTTTTCTAGGAGCGTTAAAAATAATTCCAAATCCAACAGAGGAAATGACACTTAGGACGACATGCGAAAAGTAATAAGTCATTGTTAAGTCTCCTTTATAACAATATCGAGTAAACAACCGCGACCCCGGCACCGATGGCGAGTGCGGTCAAAACAGCTTCGGCTCCCTTTGACAATCCGGAAACGAAGTGACCTGCCATTAGATCACGAATCGCATTCGTAATGAGCAATCCCGGAACAAGCGGCATGACGGAAGCAATGACGATTAAATCAAGCTTCTTGCCCCAACCATATTTGACTAAATAAACGGAAAGCAGCCCAATGACGAAGGATGCTGTGAATTCAGCAAAAAACTTTACTTTCGTTTGATTATGAACTAATAAAAGTACGGCAAATCCGAGCCCGCCAACGATCATGGCAGGAAGATAATCTGCCCATACACCTTTAAACATAATTAAAAAGCTGCCACTAGAAAGTGTAGCTGCTGCAAGCTGTACCCAAATCGGGAAAGATAGATTCGCTTTTTCCAGCTCTTTTAAAGCGCGAAAGGCATCGACAGGGCTTAACTCACCTTCCACCATTTTACGAGATATACTGTTAACACGCGCAATTTTTTCTAAATCTGTCCCGCGTTCACTAATCCTTACAAATTGAGAAGGATCAGATCCTTCAAGTGAAAAAATAATTCCAGTAGGTGTGACGAAACTTTGGCTTTCCATAAAGCCATATGCTGCCGCCATTCTCATCATCGTATCTTCCACCCGATAAGTTTCCGCTCCACTTTGCATTAAAATTTTCCCTGCTAACAAGCAAGCATCTACGAGTGTTATTTCATCAGACGGTTTCAGTGCCGCCACCCCCATTCTTCAAACTGAGTCTTGCCGAACATCCGGAATTTTAATTTTTAAAGTAAATTGTTGATCAATCACAGAAAAATCAAGAGTTCCTTTATAGTGCTTAACGATGCGCCTGATTTCTTGAGTGCCTAATCCTTCATGGTGGTCACCTTTAGTTGATTTCGATTTACTCGTATACAACCTGTCTATAATATCATTCCCTAAAGGCAGAGTGTCATTTTGACATGAAATGATCCATATTCCGCTCTGTTTCCTGCTAATCAATGAAACCGTACCTTGCCCAAATGCAGCTGCAGCATCTATCGCGTTTTCCAATATATTACCGATAAATGCAATCAACTCATAGTCGCTAAGGGGTGTACTTGAAAGGGTTTGTTGAAGGTGATAGTCGAGTTTCACACCTCTTTTCAGAGCCTCGACATAGTGAGCATATAAAGCTCCTGCAACAACATTAGACTCGCTTCGGGCTACTTGGTCAATTTGTGTAAAACGTGATTGGATCTCGTTTCTATATTGTGCGGTTTGATCGGACGAATTATCTGCATGAAGGAGTGCTGCCATATGTTTTTGTAAATCATGGCGCTGTTTTCTTAATTCATAAAGCAGAGTAGTTTGATGCTCATAGTTTTTGGATAGCTCGGCTATTTTCCTTTTTTCATTCCGAAGAGCTAAGTTGAAAAAGGGTAAGGTGATTCCTTGTATAATTAATCCTATTGTTAAAACGGGATTCCCTGTGAAGATAGCAGCTGCTAGCCAACATAATTGAACGATTATCGTTATTCTTTTCCAGGCAACTGGAAAACTATCCTTTTTTATTAAGAAAAGCTGATAGATCGCTCCCAAAAGCACAATGATTGATATGATCATACTTTTCATCCAAAGGGTCCAGCCAACCGCTAATATCCATGGAATCCATAAGAGAAACCATTCCATATTTTCACCTCAAAAATAATATTTTTGAAGATAGTCCATTTTTTCCTTCGTCAACATCGCAATTTTTTTCGTACCTTCAAAAGTTACACTGTATGATTTTTTTGTATAAATAGAAAAGCTTTTTACGTAATGTAAATTGATAATAAAAGAGCGATGGGAACGGAGAAAATTATTTTCACGAAGACTGCCCTCCAGTTCGTTCATCGTTAAATACGTTTCGTATGTATCGTTGATTGTATAGATCGATGTGGAACGTCCTGTTCGTTCAACAAAAATGATGTCTTTCTTCGGAATCATTTCAATATGCCCCTTTTGCTTTAAGACAAGCCGTCCTGTCAGATTCCCAGCATGTTGTTTTTCCCGATACTTAGCAAGTGCTTGCAAAAGGCGTTCCTTTTTATAAGGCTTTAAAATATAGTCGTGTACGTTTAGTTCAAAGGCATGGACTGCATAGCCACTTTTGGCCGTCACGAAAATAACCGTAGTCAGTAGGCCATAGGTCTGGATAAAGTCCGCTAATTCATAGCCTGAAATTCCAGGCATTTCGATATCGGCTATTAATAAATCAATCTTGTTTTTTTGGATCTCTTGATAAGCTATTTCAGGATCGGTCGTTGCAAAAACAAGTTCAACATCCTCTTCGCCTTTAAGAATAAATGTCAATTTGTCTAGATCTATTTGTCGGTCATCAACAATTCCTACTTTCATTGAGAAAACCCCTTTGAAAAGACTATGTATTATTATAAAGCATTTTTGGGTTTCTGTTCAGATTGTCGTATGAAAATTTGAGATACATAGATTTCAAGGAGAGAATTAACCCCATTCACGACAGATAACACCCCCTTCGCGACAGGATAGGAGACGGGAACGGCTTTACGCCTTACAATACGAGTAACAGATAACGAAAAAGGAGATGAACAAAATGATTGTCGTCGATCAAGTGTCGAAGCAATTTAAAGATAAAAAGCAAATAGTCAAAGCAGTGGACTATATTTCTCTAACCGTTCAAAAAGGTCATGTCGTCGGATTAATTGGGGAAAATGGGGCGGGGAAAACGACGCTGCTCCGCATGCTCTGCACATTGATTGAGCCGGATGAAGGAGCGATTACCTTTGACGACGAGGATATTTTTAAAAATAAGGAAAAGATACGACATCGCCTTGGAGTGTTGTTTGGATCGGAAACTGGCCTTTATAACAGATTAACAGCACGTGAGAATCTAGAATACTTCGGAAGTTTATATGGAATGTCCCAACATGATATAAAGAATCAGATTGAAATATTAGCGAAACGCTTTGGGATGCGAAAGTACCTTGATCGAAAAGTAGATGGCTTTTCAAAGGGGATGAAGCAGAAAGTAGCAATCGCTCGGACACTCATCCACAATCCTGACATTATCTTATTTGATGAACCAACAACAGGCCTTGATATAACTTCATCTAATATATTTCGAGAGTTTATCTATCAGTATAAAAGTGAAGGAAAGACAATTATATTTTCTACCCACATTATGGATGAAATAGCTCAACTATGTGAGGATGTCATTATGATGCACAAGGGGCAAATCGTATATGAAGGCAATTTGGAAAAACTATATGAACAAGAAAATAGCCAGGATCTGAATTATTTGTTCACATCTAAAGTTGTCAGGGGGGATCTCTATGTTTAAAACGATTTTTTTAAAGGAAATGAAAGATGTTTTACGAGATAAAAGAAGTATCACTTTGCTAATCTTATTTCCTATAGTGATGATGGCAGCTCTCACATTCTTTTACGATAAACTTTTAACAACGAATCGAGACCAATCCTTTGTCATTGCGATAGACAAAGGAACGGATTCGGAATTTGTGACAAAGCTAGAATCTTATCTGCCAGATGTTAAAATTGAAACATATGAGGATGTTCAACAAGCGGTTGAGGATAAGAAAACACAGATCGGGATCAAAATAGCAGCCGATTGGAAGGAGCTGCTAGAACAGCAAAAGAGTATACCTGTCAATGTCTATTTTGATCCGGGAAGTCAGGAGTCTTCCGGTGCATGGGGTCTATTGCAGTCTGTGTTCTCGGCTTGGCAAAATGAAACGGTTCAACTACGCCTTGCAGATCAAAATATTGATTCCAGCGTTTTGGAAGTTTTTCAAGTTGAAACGAAGACAACAAAGGATGAGAATGATGCAATAGCTTCCTTTATGTTGGCGCTCCTGCTCCCACTATTAATCCCCATTGCAGTTGCTAATGGTTCGTATCCATCTGCAACTGAACTATTCGCAGGGGAGAAGGAGAAGAAAACGATTGAAGCATTGCTGATTACCCCGGTGAAACCAATCAAAATACTATTAGCTAAATGGTTGACAATTTCATTGCTCGGTATTTTTACGGGTATTCTCTGTGTTGGTCTTCTAAGTGGATTAATGAACTTTACATCAGAGCTTAAAAAAGGTATGAGCGCTATTCAAGATCCGGTACTATTTATTTCAATGAGTGTTGGTCTGATTGTATTGTACGCAATCTTTATCGCTGAATTGGAAATGATCTTAAGCATGCTCGCCAATTCCGTGAAAGAAGCGGGATACTACATTACACCAGTAATGGGTATTATTATGGTGCCGATGTTATTCATGTTTTTTGCCGGAGAATCATTGAATCTTCCACTCTATGTGATTCCTGTCATGAACTTGTTTTTATTTGTACGCGACTCTTTTAATGGTCAATTATCGGTTGAGGCTTTTATGCTTGCAGTGGGAGGGTATGTAGTTCTGATAGGAATTTTATTCCCGATCGCGAACAAGTTATTTCATAACCACCGTTTAATGCTCGGAAAATAATTATTGACATTTGGAAAAATTTCCACTATGATCAGAAGCAACAAATTGAAAATATTAGCTATGATGAAGAGTAGTAACAAAGTAATGGCACAAAAGAGAGCCAGTGGTTGGTGGAAACTGGTGTGCTCATGCATTGTGAATGGACTTCTGAGCTTCCAAACCGAACTCGTTTTCAAGAAAGTAGGCTTTGGCGAAAACCCGTCGTTACAAGGGGGAAACACATGGAATTCTCGTGTGGAAAAGTGAGCTGAAGTCAGCTAATTAAGGTGGTACCACGGTCCTTCGTCCTTTGGATGAGGGGCCTTTTTGCGTTTTTATATGTGTATTGTTGATTAGCTGTAGCTAAAGTTTTATTAGCAATTGAGGCAGCTTTACTCGTCATTGCCCAAAAAATGGGTGCACAAGACTTCATCAAAATTAAATAGCATTAAAACGTAGAGCAAGAAGAGTATGCGAAAGATTTTTCGTTTCAGAGAGCCGGCGGTGGTGTGAACCCGGTACGAGAGATTTCGCAGAATGGGCTTGCGAGTGGTTTCCTGAACAATTAAGTAGGGGAACACGATATTCCGTCGTTACATGGATAGGGTATGGTAGTACCCGAAAAAGATGGGGAAATTTAATCTTCAATCTGAGGTGGCACCGCGATCAAGATCGCCCTCAGCTAAGCGCAGTTTTGTGTTTAGCTGAGGGCTTTTTTATTTTTAAATGATGGAAGGGGAAGGAATATGAAGACGAAACAAGCAGAATACAAATTAAAAAAGCTGAATGGAGATGTGTTAACACCAATTAATGTTTTTTTGCGATTAGAAGGTGTGAAAAAGTTTTTACTGGAAAGTTCGCTAAAGCATAGTGAACAAGGACGCTATTCCTTTATTGGAGTGAACCCGGTTTTTGAATTTATTGGTGAAGGCAATCAATCTAAATTAAAAGCGGCTAATGGTACATTAATTGCCGAGGAAACAGGTCGGCCACTAGACCATATTCAAAAATTGCTTCCACATCTCGATTTAGAGTTGCCGTTTCCTTTTTATGGCGGGGCTGTTGGCTATGTCGGTTATGATGCCATTCGTCAATATGTCGATATTGGTGATATCCCTGAAGATGAAATTAATATGCCGGATATTCATTTTATGGTTTATGAGGATGTCGTTGTTTTTGATCACTTGGCACAGACCATTTATTTATTAGCGATTGATTTGCAAGGAAATCGCTCGAGTGAGGAATTAGAGGAACGTCTCCTAGAGCTAGAAAAACAAATATCACAGCGTGAAACGGACGAAACTCTATCAAATTGTGCGATTTCATTTCAACCGAAACTTGAAAAAGAAGAATTTATGAGCAAGGTAGAAAAAGCTATTGCGCATATTAAAGCTGGTGAAGTACAGCAAGTTGTTGTATCACAAAGAATGGTCGGTGCAGTAGAGACAGATCCATTCCATTTTTATCGTGTACTTCGGAATTCGAATCCATCGCCTTATATGTTTTATGTGGATTTTACGGATTACATTGTCCTTGGTGCCTCTCCAGAGAGTTTCATCAAAACAAGTGGAAGGGTATTAGCAACAAACCCGATTGCTGGAACACGGCGCAGGGGTGAAACAGAGGAAGAGGACCGGCTACTTGCCACTGAATTAATGGCAGATGAAAAAGAACTCTCTGAACACCGGATGCTCGTTGATTTAAGTTGCAGGGATTTTCAGGAATTGTGCACGCCTGAAACGATTGAGGTTAAAAATTATATGAAGCTTGAATATTATCGTCATGTGATGCACATTGTTTCGGAAGTAGAAGGGACTTTAAAAGAAGGAATCTCAGGAATTGATGCGCTTATTTCTAGCCTTCCTGCTGGGACAGTGTCTGGTGATCCAAAGCCTCGGGCGATGCAGATCATCAATGATTTGGAAGGAATAAAACGCGGTGTTTATGCAGGTGCCCTTGGCTATATTAACGTCAATGGAGACGTAGACTTTGCGATTGCAATCCGTTCACTCGTTATAAAAGACCAAAAGGCTTATCTACAAGCTGGTGCAGGGATAGTGGCGGATTCGATTCCAGCCAATGAATATCAGGAGACTATTAATAAGGCAAAGGCTCTGCTTAGTCCGAAGCCATATTAATTCAAGTTAGGCACTTCAAAGTGAAGAAATTTTTACCTATTCATTGCTAGATCAAGCTTCTAGGTCTGTACATTTAAAGTTATTTTATGGGAAATGAATGAACATTAAAAAAAATGGAGGCACTCCAATTTGTGAGTACCTCCATTTTGAGTTCATTACCTTATACCTCTCATATACCTCTGAATCATCGGTGAAACGACAAAAAGAAGAATACCTAGCAAGATCGCAATACCACCAATCACACCAAAATAAACAATTTCCGTTTCAGGTTTGTACAATTTTACTACTTGAGCATTAATCGCCTGTGCAGATGAATTCGATAGGAACCAGAGACTCATCGTTTGTGCTGAAAACGCGGCTGGAGCAAGCTTTGTTGTCGCTGATAAACCAACTGGAGATAAGCAAAGCTCTCCAAGTACAACGATCAAAAAGCTGAGTACAAGCCAGATAGGACTAACAAGTACGTCTGGTCCTCCAGTATAGGCTGGAATAATCATAATGAGAAAAGACAACCCTGCAAGGAGTAGCCCTAGCGAGAATTTCCTCGGTGTAGACGGTTGGCGGTTTCCTAGTTTAACCCATAGGCCAGCGAAAATTGGAGCAAGGATAACGATAAATAATGGGTTTAATGATTGGAACCAGGATGCTTCTAATTTCAATCCACCCAATTGTAATTGAGTACGCTTATCCGCATATTCTGCAAGAATAACCGCCCCTTGTTCTTGAATGGCCCAAAACATCATAGCTGCAATGAACAACGGAATATAAGCTGTTAAGTTAGAGCGTTCATCTGCGGTTGTCTTTTTACTACGAAACATGACAGTAAAGTAAATAATTGGAATGACGATACCGAGAATACTCACAGTCATTGTAAAACGATTAATCGTTAAAATCCCAGCAGATATGAGAATAGCACCTAAAACAACAATGCCTAATGCACTAAGACCAATAGTGAGAAACACCTTTTTCTTTTCTTCAGATGAAAGTGGATTTGGTACATATGATCCTGCAAGCCCTAAGTTCTTCTTTCTAGTGGCTAGGAAAATAATTAACCCAAGCAACATTCCAACTCCAGCAACACCAAAGCCAAGGTGAAAGTTATACTTTTGACCGAGTGTTCCGACAATAAAAGGTGAAATTAAAGCACCAAGGTTAATACCCATGTAAAAGATACTAAATCCAGAATCACGACGGTTATCGTCTTTACTATAGATATCGCCAACAATATTGGAAACGTTAGGTTTTAAAAGCCCAGTCCCGATGACGATGAGTCCCATCGACAAGAATAATGCGGTAACGCCGCCAGGAAATGCAAGAGCGATATGACCAACCATGATGAAAATACCACCATAAAAGACGGTCTTTCTAGTTCCGAATAATCGGTCAGCAATCCAGCCTCCGATAATCCCCGACATATAAACGAGTGAACCGTAAACAGCCATAATCGATCGTGCGGTTGTTTCATCAAAACCTAATCCACCTTTGGAAACAGCGTAATACATATAATAAATAAGGATAGCCCTCATTCCATAATATGAGAATCGCTCCCAAAATTCAGTGAAAAATAACGTAAACAAACCTTTAGGATGCCCGAAAAAACCTTTCTGTGGGACACTCGCAACGATCTGTTGTGAATTCTTAGTTGTCATTTTGCAGTCCCCTTTTTCAAAAAATTATATTAAGATAATATCACTTGAAATCTTGTATGTAAATTGTCTAAATAATACCAAAGTAGTAAAATTTAAATTTATATTTTTGATTAAATCAAAGAAAACGTTGACATTGGAAAAATATGCATGATACGATATGAACATTCATAAACTAAATTTTAGAAAAGGAGGCTGATGAAGATGAAAAAGTGGAATGTTCTTGTAGATCAATTGAATAGGGAATCAGCCTGCCTTCTGCTGTTGAATTGAGGAATCAATCAATTGTTAGATGTAGGCTGTAGAAGGCCTGTGTCTATTTTATGTGAAGCATAGTTCGCGCACATGAGGGGCGCACTATGCTTTTTTTGTGTGTTTTTTAAGGTTGGGGAGATGGGGATTTTGTTAAAAATATATTAGTTATTAATGGATCTGATTCAAAAGGCTAAGAGGTTAAGGGGGTTTGCATATGTTTAGTGTACTTAAGAAATTAGGCTGGTTTTTCAAACAGCACTGGAGACGATATACAATAGCGATTGTTTTATTAACATTTGCTAATATTTTTGAGGTTATTCCTCCCTTTATTCTAGGCGAGGCGATTGACCATATTTTTCTCGGGTCATTGACCTTAAAATGGTTGTTGATCTATGTTGCCATCCTAGGTGGAGGCGCATTGCTCAATTACGGAATTACATTTATTTGGCAATATCAATTATTCGGAGGAGCCTTTATTATCGAGAAAATGCTCCGTTCAAGATTTTTGAATCATTTATTAAAAATGACACCGACGTTCTTTGAAAAAAATCGAACAGGTGACTTAATGGCACGGGGAACGAATGATTTAAGGGCAGTGTCAATGACAGCTGGTTTTGGCATCTTAACCTTATTCGATTCTACTATGTATATGGTGACAATCCTTTTAACAATGGGATTTCTCGTATCATGGAAGCTTACTTTTGCAGCCATTTTACCATTGCCGATATTAGCGTGTATTATCACTTTTTTAGGAAAGAAGATTCATACTCGTTTTATTGACGCCCAAGATGCGTTTGGAAAAATGAATGATCGGGTCCTTGAATCAGTGGCTGGTGTTCGGGTTACACGTGCCTATGTCCAAGAAAAGGCTAGTGAAGCGGACTTCCAGAAAATGACAGAAGAAGTATATCAAAAAAATATGCATGTTGTACGAATTGATGCTTTATTTCACCCTGCAACACAAATCATTACGGGTATTAGTTATGTAATCGGGTTGTCCTATGGAACTTATCTAGTGTTTCATCAGGAAATTTCTTTAGGACATTTAGTCTCTTTTAACGTGTACCTTGGAATGCTGATTTGGCCAATGTTTGCGATTGGTGAGTTAATCAATGTTATGCAACGCGGGAATGCGTCACTGGATCGTGTCCAAGAAACTTTGAACTATGAAGAGGATGTCAAAGACCCGTCTGAACCAAATGTTGTGAAACAACCAGAGGAAGTAGAATTTAAAGATGTAACCTTTCGTTATCCATCTTCGAAGACAACAAACCTTACAAGTGTTCATTTAAACATTCATCGCGGTGCAACAATCGGGATTACAGGGAAAACTGGGAGCGGGAAAACAACCCTCATTAAACAGTTTCTACGTGAATATCCACTTGGTGAAGGGAATATATTCATTTCGGGTGTCAACATGAAAGAACAAACGAAGGATCAAGTTCGGAGTTGGATCGGTTATGTACCGCAAGACCATGTTTTATTTTCTAGAAGCATTCGAGAAAATATCCTTTTTGGAAATGAAACAGCAACAGAGACTGAACTGCTCGAAGCGATTCGCCTTGCTTACTTTGAGAAAGATTTAGAAATGTTGCCAGATGGTGTGGAGACGCTTGTTGGTGAACAAGGTGTCGCCTTATCGGGTGGTCAGAAACAAAGAATTTCGATAGCGAGGGCACTCGTTAAAAATCCAGAATTACTTATTTTGGATGATTCTCTATCTGCAGTCGATGCCAAAACAGAGGCGCAAATTATAAAAAATATTCGCGAAGAACGTAATGGAAAGACAACTCTCATTACAACACATCGATTATCCGCGATTGAACACGCAGATTGGATTATCGTCCTAGATGATGGAGAAATCATTGAAGAAGGTACACATCAAGAGTTACTAGAGGAGAATGGATGGTATAAAGAGCAATATGACAGACAACAGTTAGAGGACTCTATAAGTGGGGAGGTGTATGTATCATGACTGGAAAAAGACTAGTGAAATATGCGTTATATTTTAAAGGGTTTATTATTGCGGCCCTTGTCCTATTGACGATGGCGGTTGCTGCAGAAGTACTTGTTCCGTTTGTAGCTAAAAAGGTGATTGATGACCATATTTTAGGGATTGAAGATTATTGGTTTGAGACGACTGAGAGCTCATCTCCAGTGGAGTATGACGGGAAACATTACGTGAAAGCGAGCAGTGCTGATCAACAAGCGGAAGATGATGCCTTGAGTGTCGCAACGATTTTGCAAATTGGCAGACATTTTTACCTAGTACCTGAAAAGGTGACCTTCACAGGGAACCGTTCATTTCAGGGTGATCAAATTTGGATAGACAATCAAGGGGAGGTTAGTCAATACCCCGCTAAGAAGTTAAGTGTCAATGAGACACTCATCTTTTATAAACCAGCGATTCCTTCTATTATAAAGTTGCTCATAACGTATATGGGCTTAATTATATTAGCGGCTATCTTTTTCTATGGACAATATTTATTTTTACAAAAAGCAGCAAATCGGATTATTCAAAAGATGCGTGCTGATGTATTCGCACATGTTCAACGTCTGCCCATTCGCTATTTTGATAATTTGCCAGCTGGAAAAGTAGTTGCGCGAATTACGAATGATACAGAAGCGATCAGAGAATTATATGTGGCTGTTTTATCAAATTTCTTTACAGGATTTATTTATATAATCGGAATTTATATTGCAATGTTCATCCTTGATGTGAAACTGGCGCTACTATGTTTACTGCTATTACCAGTTTTATATGGTTGGATGATTGTTTATCGAAAATATGCATCGAAGTATAATCATGCGATCCGTTCTAAGGTGAGCGAATTGAATGCGATGATTAATGAATCGATCCAGGGAATGACGATTATTCAAGCTTTCCGTCGTGAAAAGCAAGTTAGTGAGGAGTTTGAAAATTTAAATGAAAACCATTTTCGTAATCAAAATAAGCTTTTAACGCTAGACTCTTTATCTTCTCATAACTTCGTTGGCGTATTAAGGAACCTAGTATTTGTCGGGTTCATGTGGTATTTTGGCGGCGATGCGCTTGGTGCCCATTCTGTTATGACGATTGGTGTTCTTTATGCGTATGTCGATTATATTAATCGTTTATTTAACCCAGTGAACAATATTGTGAATCAGTTTTCGAACTTGGAGAGAGCACTTGTTGCAGGTGAAAGAGTTTTTCGCCTCCTTGATGAAAAGGGAGAAGATGTCACAAGTGAAAGAATGGAACGTTACAAAGGTGATGTGACGTTTGACCATGTTTACTTCGGCTACAAGGAAAATGAGTATGTTTTAAAAAATATCGACTTTGAAGCAAAACAAGGGGAAACGGTAGCGCTCGTAGGCCATACGGGCTCTGGGAAGAGTTCAATCATGAATGTGTTATTTCGCTTTTATGATGCTAATAAGGGAGAAATTCGAATTGATGGGAAAAACATCTTAGATATCCCGAAACAGGCTCTTCGTGACCATATGGCGATCGTGCTTCAAGATCCTTTTCTTTTCACAGGGACGATTGCTTCGAATGTTAGCTTAAATGATCCACGAATCACACGTGAAAAAGTCGAGGCTTCGTTGAAAGCTGTTGGAGCAGATCGGGTTTTGAAAAACTTAGAAAATGGTATTGATGAACCGGTAGTGGAAAAGGGAAGTACGCTTTCTTCAGGGCAAAGGCAGTTAATCTCCTTTGCAAGAGCACTTGCGTTTGATCCTGCTATTCTTATTTTAGATGAGGCAACTTCTAGCATCGATACAGAAACAGAAACGATTATTCAAAAAGCGATGGATGTATTGAAAAAAGGAAGAACGACTTTTATTATTGCCCACAGGTTGTCGACGATCAAAAATGCAGATCAAATATTAGTGTTGGACCGTGGTTCTATTGTCGAGCGTGGTAATCATGAGCAGTTAATGGAAAGAAAAGGTAAGTATTATCAGATGTATCAATTGCAGGCGGGGAATAGTGCGAATCAGGCAGGGTAAGGAAGGGTCTACAGCTTGATGGAACCTAGAATATTCTGCACTTGATCTTTTCATATGGTGCATTTGACTGGAAAATCCATCTCAAAGTGCCGCGAGGTCTCCTATCATGGCCCTTTGATGCAGTTAATCTGGAGGAAAGGGCTATGAGAGCACTTATCATAGCCCTTTGATGCGGTTATTCTGGAGGAAAGGGCTATGAGAGCACTTATCATGGCCCTTTGATGCAGTTAATCTGGAGGAAAGGGCTATGAGAACACTTATCATGAACCTTTGACACTGTTTTTCCGTGAGAAAGGGTCATGAGACAATTACTTATTGTATTTTGATGCTTACTCTCCATGAGAAAGCGCCACGAGAACACTTCTCGTGGCGCTTTTTAAATTAAATATGGAAACAACACAGCTCTATTAAATAATAAAGATAGTAATGACAGAAAGCACAACAGATACAGACACCATGGCAATCAGTGGCTTCAATGCTTTTTGCCGAACATCCCCAAGGCTAACATTTAGTCCGAGCCCGACCATTGCAGCAGTTAATATCCACGTTGTTGCATTTGTAACAATATCTCTCGCATTTTCTGAAAACGGTATTGAATCCCCTAGTACATAGCTACCTAATATACTCATAACAATAAAGCCTAATAAAAACCATGGGAATTCAACTTTTGCTGATGCTTGATCTTCTGCTGTCCTCTTTTTCACCCAAAACATAAAGATAAAACAAAGAGGAATGAGTAAAAATACACGTCCTAATTTGGCTAAAAGTCCAATCGCAAGGGCATCTTCTCCTCCCGCTGCTGCAGCTAGCACGACTTGGGCAATTTCATGTAAGCTTATTCCAGCCCAAGTGCCATACTCTATATCTGAAAGAGGAAGGATCGGTCTTAAAAGAGTATATCCAATCGCAAAGATGGTTCCGACTAGAGCGATAATCCCAACGCTAATTGCAGTGTCTTCATCCTTCGATTTAATAATTGGAGCGACTGCGGCAATTGCTGCAGCTCCGCAAACACCAGTACCGACACCAAGGAGCAAAGAGATCGTTGGGTTCGCTTTTAGTCTTTTGGCAAGCCAGACAGTCGCTAAAATAGCGAAGATTATAACACCAGTATCACGAATAAGGAGCCCAAGTCCATCTTGAAGAACGATGGCGATGTCTAATTTAAGTCCATAAAAGATAATCGCAACTCTTAGTAATTTTTTTGATGAAAAGACAATGCCGGAGCGAATGATTTCCGGATAACCAAATATTTGCCTGAATGCGATTGCGATCAAAATGGCGCAGGCTAGTTGCCCTACCATACTGAATCCGGGAATCTTTGCGAGTAAAAATCCTAGTAAAGCAATAAAAAAGGTGAAAAGGATTCCGCCAACCATTGAAGAGATAGCGGAAGTCTGTTTTTGTTTTTTAGCAACGTCAGGCTGCCCCATACATGAACCCTCCATATGAAAAAATTCTTTTCTCTAGCATAAAGCACTTTCATATATAAGGAAAATAAATCATTATAATAATTGTTATAAGTAATTACTTATCATAGGAGGCTTAAAATGGATCAACCATTATTGGTTTTTATAACGGTTGCTGAGAAACGCAACTTTTCGAGAGCAGCGGAAGAACTGCATATGACACAACCAGCTGTCAGTCAATATATTCAAGCGCTGGAACGAGACTTTGGAACAAGACTGTTAGAAAGAAATAATAAATATGTTGGGTTAAATAAGGCGGGGGAAATTGTTTACCATCATGCGAAAGAAATACTTGGCCTTTATTCAAAAATGCAACGGTTGATTGATGACACTACAAATAAAACGAGCGGTCCCTTGACGATTGGTGCCAGCTATACATTTGGTGAGTATGTTTTGCCAAGAATTATGGTCAAAATGTTAGATCAGTACCCACTAGTAAAACCGAATATTTCGATTGGGAACACGAAGGAAATTGCAGAGCTTGTTTTACAGAATCAGCTCGATGTAGGAATAGTAGAAGGGGAATTTAAAAGTAAAAAGCTTATTATAGAACCTTTTGCGAAAGATACCATGTATGTTGTTGTAGGTCGCCAACATCCTTTAGCCAAGGTTGAAGGGGAAATAAAACCAAGTGAGTTGAAGGATGAAACGTGGATTGTCAGAGAAGATGGTTCAGGCACGAGGGATGCTTCCGAAGCGATGTTTCGACTTCTTGCTATAGACCCAGCGAATTTAATGGAGTTTGGAAGTATTCAATTGATTAAAGAGTCGGTTGAAGCGGGGATCGGCATTAGTATGCTGTCTCATTGGGCTATTCGTAAAGAACTTTCTATGGGAGTTTTGCAAATTCTTAACGTTCAAGGACTTCCTTTTACTCGGGAGTTTTCGATCGTTACAACTTCTCCTTTTAGAACAAAAGCTTTAGATACGTTTATTGACATGGTAAGGAAGGAAAGAATAGATAAAGACACTGCAGAATTTCAATGATATTTTCTTCGATAAAAATCTAGTTTTTCTATTGCTAAATTGGTAAATGTATGTATAATAAGTTGATGGTAAAAGTAAACTTATAGTTAAGTATAATTAAACTTTATTTACTATTAGTTTACTAATAATAAACACGACTTGAGGTTTTAAAGGATGCGAATCGGCAAGAAAATTAAAACGTTGCGATTAAAAAAGGGATTGACTCAAGAGGAATTGGGAGAACGGACAGATTTAAGTAAAGGGTATATATCGCAATTAGAGCGGGATTTGAGTTCACCTTCGATTGAAACCTTTTTTAATATATTAGAGGTGCTAGGCTGTACACCGAAGCAATTCTTTGATGAGGAAGAACGAGAACAAAAAGTAGTATATGAAGAAGATGTTCAGACAGAGTATAAGGATGAGGAAAAAGGTTATAAAATGACATGGCTTGTTCCAGAATCAAACGAAATGGAAATGGAGCCGATTTGGCTTACGCTCTGGGAGAAGGGGGAGTTTAAGCGTTTTGAGCCTTCTTTATCAGAAACCTTTGCTTATGTTCTCGAAGGAAAGATCATGATTACGCTTGGCAGACATACATACTATGCAAAAGCAGGCGAATCTATTTACTTCCATGCCTCAGATGATCACCAAATCAGCAATGTTTATAACGGTCGCTCAGAATTAATTTTGGTCGTTACCGAATCATATTTATAGAGGATATTTAAAAAGTCTGGGAAAAGTTTCTATTGAATTTCTGCGTTAGCTTGCTGCTCCGTTCTACACGTATTAGAATCATACGTTTCGGTGCTTGCATCTGCGCTTCTCAGCTTTTGTCCTCCACACGCACTTATAGTTTTTATCATGAATGGGAGGGTCATAATATGACAGATCAAACCATTATCCGTTTTGAAAATGTATCAAAGCAATTTGATGATGATCTTATTTTGGATGATGTTAGCTTCGAAATTGAACGGGGAAAGTTTTACACACTACTTGGCCCATCTGGTTGCGGGAAAACGACTATTTTACGTCTTATTGCAGGATTTATTGAGCCGACTAAAGGGGCGGTCTATTTTGATGGAAAGCGCGTCAATAAGGTCCCAGCTAATAAAAGGCAAGTTAATACTGTTTTTCAAGATTATGCGTTGTTCCCTCATTTAAATGTATTTGAAAATATTGCTTTCGGTCTTCGGATTAAAAAAATGAAAAATGCTGAGATTGATAAAAAGGTAAAAGAAGCGCTTAAGTTTGTTAACCTTGCTGGTTATGAGAATCGTGAAATTAGTGAAATGTCAGGCGGTCAAAGGCAACGTGTTGCAATTGCTCGGGCAATCGTCAATGAGCCAGAAGTGATTTTGTTGGACGAGCCTTTATCAGCATTGGATTTGAAGTTGCGTACCGAAATGCAGTACGAGCTAAGGGAATTACAACAGCGTTTAGGGATTACTTTTATTTTTGTCACTCATGACCAGGAAGAAGCGCTGGCTATGTCTGATGAAATTTTTGTTATGCATAAAGGGAAAATCCAGCAAAGTGGCACACCAATCGATATTTATGATGAACCTATCAACCGTTTTGTTGCCGATTTTATTGGAGAATCCAACATTATACCAGGTACGATGATAGAGGACTTTCTTGTGGAGTTTGGCGGAAAACAATATGAGTGTGTCGATCAGGGGTTTAATCCTAAAGAACCTGTAGAAATTGTTATTCGCCCGGAAGATTTAGAAATAACGAGCAAGGTACGGGGAAACTTACATGTGAAGGTAGATACTTTACTTTTCCGCGGTGTCCACTATGAAATTGTTGGCTATGACAATGAAGGGAATGAATGGCTCGTTCATTCAACTAAAAAGGCGACACCAGGAGATGAAATAGGTCTTTATTTTGATCCTGAGTCTATTCATGTTATGAGATTTGGTGAGACAGAAGAAGAATTTGATAAACGACTTGAAGCGTACGATGAGGTGCGCCATGCAGAATAAGGTCCGGAATTTTTATTTAATACCTTATGTTTTATGGATTGTTCTGTTTGTTGTAACACCTATTTTACTTGTCGTATATTATTCCTTTTTTGACATCGAGGGACAGTTTACATTTCGCAATTATCAAAAATTCTTTACACCAGTCTATTTAAAAATGACACTTAGTTCATTTTGGTATGCCTTTTTGATTACCCTTTTTTCTTTATTAATTGCTTATCCAACTGCCTACTTGTTAACAAAGACGAAACATCGGCAACTATGGTTACTGCTAATTATTTTGCCATCATGGATTAACTTATTATTGAAAGCATATGCTTTTTTAGGATTGTTTGGCGCATACGGGCCTGCCAATAACTTTCTCGATTTAATGGGCATAGGTAAAAAACAAATATTGTTTACTGATTTTAGCTTTATCTTTGTTTCAGTTTATATCTTCATTCCTTTTATGATTTTGCCGATTTATAATGCGCTAGAGAAAATGAATCCATCCTATATATATGCGGCAAATGATCTTGGAGCTTCAGCGTGGACAACTTTTAGAAGAGTCGTGTTCCCGTTGACTTTAAGTGGCGTTAAATCAGGATGCCAAGCTGTATTTATTCCTGCTCTCTCCTTATTTATGATCACAAGATTAATTGCTGGAAATCGAGTCATAACACTAGGCACCGCGATTGAGCAACATTTCCTAGTTACGCAAGATTGGGGAATGGGTTCAACAATTGCTGTCTTTTTAATTATTGCGATGGCAGTCATTATGATTTTAACAGGCCAGCGGAAGCGGGGTGACTTTGTGTGAGAGGGAAAAGTAAACTTGGCAATGTTTATTTAGTTGTAGTTTTCTTGATCTTGTACGCACCGATTCTTTATTTGATGTATTACTCGTTCAATAGTGGCGGTTCAATGAAGGATTTTGAAGGTTTTACTTTTGAATGGTATGGAAATGTATTTGAAGATACACGGCTAATTATTATTGCGTTGAATACATTAGTCATTGCTCTACTTTCTGCTTCTATTGCCACCATTATTGGCATTTTCGGGGCGCTTTCGATTTATTATGTAAAAAAGATGCAAACAAAGAATACATTGCAAACATTGAATAATGTGTTGATTGTTAGTCCTGATGTCATTATTGGGGCCTCTTTTCTCATTATGTTCACGATTATCGGGGTCAAACTAGGCTTTACATCTGTTTTACTTTCTCATATTGCCTTTAGTATCCCGATTGTTGTTATTATGGTACTTCCGAAACTTCAAGAAATGAGTTCTTCATTAATTGATGCTGCACGAGATCTTGGTGCAAATAATTGGGAAGTGCTATCAAAAGTCATTTTGCCTTATATTACACCCGGGATTTTTGCAGGATTTTTCATGGCATTAACGTATTCTCTTGATGACTTTGCTGTGACATTCTTTGTTACGGGAAATGGATTTTCAACATTATCTGTTGAGATTTATTCACGGGCACGACAAGGGATCTCGTTGGAGATTAATGCTCTTTCAACGCTTATCTTCCTTGTAACGATTGTCTTAGTCATTGGTTATTACTTTATTAATCAACATAATGCAAAATCATCTGCACAAGGGGTGAGAAAATCATGAGGAAATTAGTTCAAATTTTTTCACTCATCTTTATTATATCTTTTGCCTTAATGTATCTTGTTTCACACTTAAATGCTTCCTCGGGTTATTCAAGTGGAAATACGTTGAATGTTTACAATTGGGGCGATTATATCGATCCTGATTTAATTAAGAAGTTCGAAGAGGAAACGGGCATGAAAGTCATTTATCAAACGTTCGATTCGAATGAGGCGATGATGACGAAAATAGCACAAGGTGGTACGGCGTATGATATTACGGTTCCATCAGAATATGCGATTAGTAAAATGAAAGAGGAAGACTTACTTTTACCACTTGATCATTCTAAAATTCCAAATTTAAAATATATCGATCCACGATTTATGGATCTATCTTTTGACCCAGATAATGAATATTCGATTCCCTATTTTTGGGGTACCTTTGGTATTGTGTACAATCCGAAGATGCTCGATGGGAGGACTTTTGAGCAGTGGAATGATTTATGGGATCCGGAATTGAAAAACCAAATATTTCTTGTTGATGGAGCGAGAGAAGTTATTGGGATGGGATTGAACTCTCTCCATTACTCCTTAAATGACACGAATAAAGATCATCTCAAAGAAGCGAAGAAAAAGCTGGATGAGCTGATGCCAAATGTAAAGGCGATTATTGGTGATGAAATAAAATTGTTAATGGCAAATGAAGAAGCTGCAATAGGTGTTACATGGTCTGGTGAAGCTGCTGATATGATGTGGGAAAATGAAGACATTGATTATGTAGTGCCTGAAGAGGGATCGAATCTATGGTTTGATAACATGGTCATCCCGAAATCAGCGCGGAACGTCGAAGGGGCCCATCAGTTTATTAACTTTATGCTCGATCCCGAAAATGCAGCGCAAAACGCTGATTATGTTGGTTATTCAACACCAAATAAAGAAGCATTGGATTACTTAGATGAAGAAGTTGTTAATGACGAACGCTTTTATCCTGAACCAGAATTAACGGAGAGACTGGAAGTTTACGACAACCTTGGTAAACGAATGCTTGCTTATTATAATGATTTGTATTTGGAATTTAAGATGAGAACGAAATAAGAAGGCGGAAAAAAATGGCTGTCTAATGTTGACAGCCATTTTTGTATAGCCTTTATCCAGGCAATAGAGTACAATAATTTTAATATCGAAAGGTGGTGATTTTAGTGGAAAAAGAAGATCAGATTTTGGACATGCTATACGATATAAAAGGGATCCTAACGGAGCACAGCGCAAAATTGAATGAACATACCCGAATATTGAACGAACATTCTCAAATATTGAACGAACATACTCAAAAACTTAAGGAGCATGATCAGAAATTTGCAGAATCGAAGCAAATATTGGATGCATTGCGGTATGGTCAAGAAGGGTTGAAAGCGGAGATCAGTGAGCTAAGGCTTCAAAATGCGAAAGATATTGAAGAAACAAAAAAGCGAACTACAGATGCTGAACTAAGCCTAGAATTATTAAAAGAAGAAACTTGGGGAAATAAGAAAGACATCCGCAGAATCCAAAAAACAATAGGGATTGCTTAACTCATCTTGAATAATCCACATTCATTCCTCAAACTAAAACCCCGAAAAATGAATAGATTTCTAACTTTCAGCTGCATGTTATTTTCCCAATGACTTGCAGCTTTTTTCATAGGTAGAAAAATATAAAACACGTTAAAAAATTCGACATTTTTTTATTTTCGACACAACCTTGATATCACTATAATGGAAGCGTATACAGTGGGAAAACCCGTTTCCCAAATGGTAAAACATTCTGAAAATCCCTTGACCTTTCGCTAATACCGCGGTATTATAGGAACAATTTAATAAATCAAAAATGACTGAAAACGAAATAACCAACGAGAGGGGCGAAAGCGATGAGTGAACAATTGATTTTCCTCAACGGAGAATTCGTTAAGAAAGAAAATGCCGTTGTGTCTGTGTATGATCATGGATTCCTCTACGGAGATGGAATCTTCGAAGGAATTCGAGCATACTCGGGAAATATTTTCCGTTTGGATGAACATTTAACTCGTTTATATGATTCGGCGAAATCCATTATGTTAACCATTCCGTATACGAAAGAGGAGATGACAAACGTCATTGTTGAAACTCTCCGCCAAAACAAGCTGAAAGATGGCTATATTCGCCTCGTTGTCTCTCGTGGTGTAGGAGATTTGGGTTTAAGTCCTTATACTTGCGAGAAAGCAACAGTGATTGTCATAGCAGAGCCATTACGCATTTATCCAAAGGAATTGTATGAAACAGGACTTGAAATCATTACGGTGCCTACACGCCGGAACCGTTCTGATGCTTTAAGCCCAATGGTAAAATCATTAAACTATTTAAATAATGTATTAGTAAAAATAGAAGCAACTCTTGCTGGGGTATCTGAAGCGTTAATGTTAAATGATCAAGGGTATGTTGCTGAGGGATCAGCTGATAATATTTTCATAGTAAAAGATAAAAAGCTGAAAACACCGCCAGGCTATGTAGGAGCGCTCGTAGGAATTACTAGGGATGCAATCATGGACCTAGCCCGATCGAAAGGGTATGAAGTCACAGAAGGTGTCTTTACACGACATGAAGTTTACACAGCGGACGAGGTGTTTTTAACAGGAACAGCTGCAGAAGTCATTCCAGTAAGTAAAGTAGATGGCCGCGTCATAGGAGACGGAAAGCCAGGAGAAGTGACGAATGAATTGTCAGAAGGTTTCCGCGAATTAACTGTAACGGATGGCGTAAAAATCTATGATGAAACATTGAATGTAGGCTGAAATATATAGCTACAGTAGAAATGGATCATACAGGAGATGTAATAAATGAGAAGTGATATGATTAAAAAGGGGATTGATCGTGCCCCGCATCGAAGTCTATTATATGCAACAGGCATTAAAACAAAAGATTTAGAGAAACCTTTTATCGGTGTATGTAATTCATATATTGATATAATCCCAGGACATAAACATTTAAATACTTTCGCGGAAGTAGTGAAGGAAGCTATTTGGGAAGCTGGCGGTGTTCCGTTCGAATTTAATACGATCGGGGTCGATGATGGGATTGCAATGGGACATATTGGAATGCGTTACTCGCTCCCAAGTCGCGAAATTATTGCCGATGCTGCTGAAACAGTCATTAATGCCCATTGGTTTGATGGAGTATTCTACATTCCTAACTGTGATAAAATCACACCAGGTATGTTGATGGCGGCTTTTAGAACGAATGTACCTTCAGTTTTCGTTTCAGGTGGTCCAATGGAAGGCGGAATGTCTTCTGAAGGAGAGCCTCTTACATTAACATCTGTTTTTGAAGGGGTCGGAGCTTATCATGCAGGGAAAATGTCCGCAGAAAAGCTGCTTGACATCGAGCAAAATGCATGTCCGACATGTGGCTCCTGTTCAGGAATGTTCACTGCTAATTCCATGAACTCGCTTATGGAAATGCTCGGTGTTACAATTCCTGGAAATGGAACAATCGTCGCTACTTCAAATGAGCGTCACAGATTAATAAAAGAAGCTGCCAAAAATTTGATTAGAATGGTTAAGGAAGATGTAAAGCCTCGTGATCTAGTAACAAACAGGACGATAGACGATTGTTTCGCGCTAGATATGGCGATGGGGGGATCTACCAATACAGTTCTTCATACATTAGCTGTCGCTCACGAAGCAGGACTTGAGTATGACCTTTCAAGAATTAATCAAGTAGCTGAGCGAGTGCCTTACTTAGCAAAGATTGCTCCAGCATCCCATTATACTATGCAAGATGTTCATGATGCGGGTGGAATAAGTGCTATTATTCGGGAACTATGTGAAATTGGGGCAATTGAAAGGGATAGAATTACGGTTACTGGTAAAACTGTCTATGAAAATGTAAAAGATAATGAAATTAAAAATACATCAGTCATTAGAACAAAGGATAATCCATATAGTCCAGTAGGTGGTCTTTCAATTTTATACGGTAATCTGGCACCTAATGGCGGAGTTATAAAAGTGGGAGCTGTTGACCCATCTATCAAAACTTTTACGGGTAAAGCAGTTGTATATGAATCCCAAGAAGATGCGCAAGAAGGAATTAATAATGGGACTGTAAAAGCTGGGGATGTTGTTGTAATCCGTTATGAAGGTCCAAAAGGTGGTCCAGGAATGCCAGAAATGTTGGCACCTACATCAGCGATAGCAGGTAGAGGTCTTGATAAAGATGTTGCTCTCATCACTGATGGAAGATTTTCTGGTGCGTCGAGAGGAATTTCCATCGGTCATATATCACCAGAAGCAGCAGAAGGCGGTCCAATTGCTCTCGTTGAAAATGGAGACGAAATTGTCATCGACTTAACGAATCGTACAATTCAACTAAACGTCGATGAGAAAGTATTGACAGAACGTCAATTGCAGCTAAAGCCTTTTGAACCGAAGATCAAAACAGGCTACTTAGCCAGATATTCAAAATTGGTTACTTCGGCCAGCACAGGTGGAGTCATGAAAATATAATAGTAATAAAAATGATTCAAGTGAGTAAAACTTATTTATAATTGAAATCTTCATATGAAAATGCAATGAAGAGGTAAAAATGAATGGAACTACTGTATTACCAGAGAGTCGGAACTGCTGGAAACCGACATTACAGCCATTTGTGACATCGCCTCGGAGCGGGAACCCTGAAAGCAGATGCGACTATGGGTTCACGGGGATGCTTAAGCTTCCTCGTTATCAGTGAGTGCCTTGAGCGCTCCTAAGTCAGTTGACTCAACTGAGAAGTAGGGTGGTACCATGAAAGTTTTTTCATCCCTGCATAAAAGGTTCTCCTTTTGTGTGGGCTGAAAGGACTTTTTTGTTTTTTATAAGATAGGCGCTGCAGCTAGACAATGAAAATTAGTATTTTATAGATTTAATGCATTAATCGATTGGATTTCGATATGTTTTTAAAAAATGATAATTGAAAGGAAGGCGCTAGAGGTGAGTATGGGTATCCCAATGGGAGCGAGTGATCAAAAGACTGATGCGACGATGGTAAAAGTGAAAACTGGGGCAGACATTTTCATCGAGGCACTCCAAAAAGAGAACGTTGATATTATGTTCGGTTATCCAGGAGGAGCGGCCCTGCCAATTTATGATGCATTGTACAAAAATCCAATTAAGCATGTATTGACGAGACATGAACAAGGTGCTATACATGCTGCGGAAGGCTATGCAAGAGTTACGGGAAAACCTGGAGTCGTTATTGCAACCTCTGGGCCAGGAGCAACTAACTTAGTGACAGGTATTGCTGATGCGATGATGGATTCATTGCCCCTCGTAGTATTTACTGGTCAGGTTGCTAGCTCGGCATTAGGAACAGATGCATTCCAAGAATCTGACATTATAGGAATCACAATGCCAATTACAAAACATAATTATCAAGTGAAAAAAGTAGAAGACCTTGGAAGAATCATTAAAGAAGCATTTTTTATTGCTTCAACTGGACGCCCGGGACCGGTCTTAATCGATATTCCAAAAGATATTGCCCAACAAGAGGTAACAGAGGTATTCCCTGAAGCTTCGATTAATCTTCCAGGCTACCAACCAACGACAAAGCCAAACTACTTGCAGTTGCAAAAGCTAGTTAGCTTGATGGCCAATGCGAAGAAACCATTAATTCTTGCTGGAGCTGGTGTATTATTTGCTAAAGCGTCCGACTATTTAAAAGAATTTGTTGAAAAAACGGGCTATCCAATAACGAATACATTGCTCGGATTAGGGACTATTCCTGGTGATCATAAGCAGTTTTTAGGTATGGCAGGAATGCACGGTACTTATACATCGAATATGGCGATAACGGAGTGTGACTTGCTTATTAACATTGGTGCTCGTTTTGATGACCGTCTTACGGGTAATCTAAAACATTTTGCTCCAAACGCAACTGTTGCTCATATTGATATCGATCCTGCTGAAATTGGGAAAAACGTTCATACGGTTGTACCGATTGTCGGAGATGCCAAGATCGTATTAGAAGAACTTTTAAAATTCGATCTAAAAATTCCTGATATTTCAGAATGGGTAAGCCATATACAGGATAATAAAGAAAAATATCCGTATAAAGAGCCACAGTCTGAAGGGAATTCATTGTCCTCGCCACATGTTATTAAAATGATTCACGAATTAACTGGTGGAGAAGCGATCGTTACAACGGATGTAGGTCAGCATCAAATGTGGGCTGCCCAATATTACGGATTTAATGGTCCAAACAATTGGGTTACCTCTGGAGGACTTGGAACTATGGGATTTGGTTTCCCATCTGCTATAGGGGCACAATTGGCAGCTCCGGAAAAAACAGTAGTTGCTGTGACAGGTGATGGTGGATTCCAAATGACTTTACAAGAGTTGTCTGTCATTAAAGAACTAAATTTGCCAGTAAAAGTTGTCATTATTAACAACTCCTGTTTGGGAATGGTTCGGCAATGGCAAGAGAAATTTTATGATAAACGCTATTCTCATTCCCTAATACCAGAACAACCAGATTTTGTTAAATTAGCAGAAGCCTATGGAATCAAAGGCTTTAAAGCTTCAAATGAAGCAGAAGCGAAAGTGGTTATGGAAGAAGCATTTAAACTACCAGAACCCGTGTTAATTGATTTCCGGGTTGTTCAAGAAGAAAGTGTCTTTCCAATGGTTGCTCCAGGCAAAGGGCTGCATGAAATGATTGGGGTGGGAGAGTGAAACAGATGAAACGGGTTTTAACCGTAACCGTTAATAATAACAGTGGTGTTTTGAACCGAATTACGGGCTTATTTGCCAAAAGGCAATTCAATATAGAAAGCATTACAGTGGGTCCATCCGATAACCCTGCCATCTCTAAAATGACATTTATTGTTTTAGTAGAGGATCAGGCAAAAATGGAACAACTTTTAAAACAGCTGCAAAAGCAAATTGATGTTTTAAAAGTTTCTGATATTACCGATAAATCAATTGTAACCCGTGAATTGGCACTTATAAAAGTCCAATGTCCACCACCGGTTCGCAGTGAAGTTTACAGTATTATTGAGCCTTTTCGAGCTACTGTAATCGATATGGGGAAAAACAATATTACCGTTCAAGTCACAGGAGAACCAAGCAAGGTGGACGCTTTCGTTGAATTGCTGAAGCCATATGGCATTAAGGATATATCCAGAACAGGGGTTACAGCATTTGTTCGCGAATATCAGAAACCAGATTCACCACAATTATCAATTCTACAATTATAAACTAGGAGATGAAGAAAAATGGCAAAAGTATATTACAATAATGAAATCAATGAAAAAGTATTACTGGATAAAAAAGTTGCAATTCTCGGATATGGTTCCCAAGGTCATGCTCATGCAAGCAACCTTAAAGATAGCGGATTTAAAGTATGTGTAGGAGTTCGTCCTGGTAAATCCTTTGATCAAGCTGTAGAAGATGGTCACGAAGTTTATTCCGTTCGTGAAGCTTGTGCACAATCCGATATCATCATGATCCTGCTTCCAGATGAAAGACAAGTGCCGGTTTACGAAAATGAAGTTAAACCTGAACTAACAGAAGGGAAAGCATTGGCTTTCGCACACGGATTTAACGTTCATTTTAATCAAATCGTACCTCCTGCAGGTGTTGACGTATTCCTAGCTGCTCCAAAAGGACCTGGTCATTTAGTTCGCCGTACATTTGAGCAAGGCGCAGGCGTTCCAGCACTATTCGCTGTTTATCAAGACGCTACAGGCGAAGCAAGAGATATTGCTCTAGCTTATACAAAAGGAATTGGCTCTGCACGTGCAGGAGTTCTTGAAACAACATTCCAAGAAGAAACTGAAACAGATCTATTCGGAGAGCAAGCAGTACTTTGCGGTGGAACAACTGCCCTTGTAAAAGCTGGTTTCGAAACACTTGTTGAAGCAGGATACCAACCAGAACTTGCATATTTCGAATGTTTGCATGAACTTAAATTAATCGTTGACCTTATGTATGAAGAAGGTCTTGCAGGAATGCGTTACTCGATCTCTGATACAGCTGAGTGGGGAGATTTTGTATCCGGGCCACGCGTAATTGATGCTAGCGTTAAAGAAAGAATGAAAGATGTTCTAGATGACATTCAAACTGGTAAATTTGCAAAAGGCTGGTTGCAAGAAAACCAATTGAATCGTCCAGAATATACAGCTATTAAAAACCGCGAAAACAATCATCTGATCGAGAAAGTAGGGGGAGAACTTCGCGACATGATGCCATTCGTCAAAGCTGGCAAAAAGAAGGTTAATAGGGAAGTGGCAACGAGTGCGAAAAATTGACATCTATGACACTACTTTACGAGATGGGGAACAATCCCCAGGTGTAAATTTGAATTCGGTAGAAAAGCTGGAAATTGCCAAACAGCTAGAAAGATTACGGGTGGATATTATTGAGGCGGGATTTCCCGCCGCTTCCCCCGGTGATTTGGACGCTGTTAAGCAAATTGCCTCTACCATTAAGAATTCAACGGTGACGGGACTTGCACGATCCGTTCGTTCAGATATTGATGCTGCATGGGAGGCTTTAAGAGTTGCAGAATGTCCAAGATTACATGTATTCATTGCGACATCTCCTATTCACATGACATATAAATTAAAGCAAACCCCGGAACAAGTAGTGGCAACAGCGGTCGATACCATTCAATACGCAAGAAAATTTTTCCCAGTTGTCCAATGGTCAGCAGAAGATGCATTTCGCTCAGATCGCGCCTTTCTTGCTCATATCGTAGAACAGGCGATTCATGCTGGTGCAACGATCATTAATATTCCAGATACAGTCGGATATGCAACTCCGGCAGAGTACGGAGCTTTATTCAAATTTTTGAAAGAAAATGTTCCGAATATTGACGGAGTTAAGTTATCAGCCCATTGCCATAATGATCTTGGAATGGCAACCGCGAATACACTTGCTGCAATTGAAAATGGTGCAGATCAAGTGGAAGGTACGATCAATGGGATCGGAGAAAGAGCAGGAAATGTGGCACTAGAAGAAATAGCCGTTGCTCTATATACACGACAAGATTTCTATAAAAATATTAAAACAGACTTAAAACTTAATGAAATTAAGCGTACTAGTCAGCTTGTCAGCACTTTGACTGGAATGCATATCCAGGCTAATAAGGCAGTAGTTGGTAAAAATGCATTCGCTCACGAGTCAGGGATTCATCAGGATGGTGTCCTCAAAGAGCCAACAACATACGAAATTATTACACCTGAATTAATAGGTGAAACTTCTAATAATTTAGTGATGGGTAAACACTCTGGTCGCCATGCGTTCCAAGATCGTGCAAAAATAATGGGATTTGAACTTGATCAAGAGGCATTGAATAACGCTTTCAAGGAATTCAAAAAGTTAGCAGATCGTAAAAAGGAAATTACAAATGAAGACCTATGGACGATCTTAACGAATGAGCAATTAAAGGAGTCAGATACTTCTGTTTTTGAACTTGAAGGAGTCGGAGTCTACTATGAATCTTCTAAAGACCCTTCAGCAACTGTCATTGTGAAAAATCCTGATGGTGAAATGGTTGAAATGACAACAAGTGGAGCTGGAAGTGTTGAGGCGATTTTCAATGCTCTTGAAAATGTTATTGGTGAAGAAGTTCACGTTCTAGATTATCGAGTAACGTCGATTGGTAAAGGCCGAGATGCTCTTGCGGAATCGATTGTAAACTTGTCTTATCGCGGAGAAGAATTAACAGGAAGAGATTCTGCACAAGATGTATTAGAATCATCTGCAAAGGCTTATCTCAATGCAGTGAATCGAAGCCTACTATCCACACATATAAAAGAATTAATGAAAACTGTTTAGGGGGGTGCCTGGCACGCCCCGAAATTTGTCGAAAAAGGGGTTTTGGAGAGTGAAGAAGCGAGTAGCGGTATTAAGAGGCGATGGAATTGGAAAAGAGGTAACTGATGCGGCAATCGCAGTATTAGAAACGATCGGACGTCGCTTTCAACATGAATTTGAATGGGAATACGGCCTGATTGGCGGCGACGCGATTGATCAAGCGGGGGAACCGTTACCGAAAGAAACAATTGAAATTTGCGAACAAAGTGATGCCATTTTATTAGGTGCTGTTGGTGGCCCGAAGTGGGATAATAATCCATCTCATTTACGTCCAGAAAAAGGATTACTCCAAATTCGTAAACACTTTGAATTAAGTGTCAATCTAAGACCTGTTAAAGCTTACCAAAGTCTCCTTGCCGTTTCCCCTCTTAAGGAAGATGTTGCAAAAGATGTGGATATGGTAATCGTAAGGGAACTCACAGGCGGACTGTATTTTGGAGAACCTAGTCATCATGATGATGAAAAAGCAGTTGATACATTGTTATATAGTCGCGAAGAAATTGAGCGTGTTGTTGTCCACGCATTTGAACTAGCTAAACAGCGTAGGAATAAACTCAATTCTGTAGACAAAGCGAATGTACTCGAATCTAGTAAGCTATGGAGAAAAGTCGTAGAAGAAGTAGCAAAGAGATATCCTGAAGTTGAGTATGAACATACGATTGTGGATGCTGCAGCAATGAAACTTATAACATATCCATCGACATTTGATGTCATTGTTACCGAGAACATGTTTGGCGATATTCTAAGTGATGAAGCTTCTGTCATTACTGGATCTCTTGGAATGTTGCCATCTGCAAGTCTACGAGTAGATGGATTTGGACTTTATGAACCTGTTCATGGATCTGCACCTGACATTACTGGCCAAAATATTGCGAACCCAGTAGGAGCTATTTTATCAGCCGCCATGATGTTGCGGAGCTCATTTGGATTATTAGATGAAGCTAATGCAGTAGAAACAGCTGTTCAAAAAGTGTTAGAGTTAGGCTATTGTACAAGTGAGTTCAAAAATATTGGCAGGGAAGTTTTATCAACAACGGAAATGACAGAAAAAATCATTAGCGAATTAGAAGGGTGAGGTGAAGAGAATTGGGCAAGACCATAATTGAAAAAATTTGGGAAAAACATGTTGTGCATCGAGAAGAGGGGAAGCCTGATTTACTGTATATTGACCTTCATCTCGTGCATGAAGTTACATCTCCGCAAGCCTTTGAAGGTCTACGACTAAATGGGCGTAAAGTAAGAAGGCCGGATTTGACTTTTGCGACAATGGATCATAATGTGCCAACTCGCTTAAATGAGGCTGTTTCTGATCCAATTTCAAAAAAGCAAATGACCACACTTGAGCGTAACTGTGAAGATTTTGGAGTACCTCTTGCTGGAATGGGCCATCCTGATCAAGGGATCGTTCATGTCATCGGACCACAGCTTGGTTTAACTCAACCTGGTAAAACGATTGTTTGTGGAGACAGTCATACTTCCACTCACGGAGCATTTGGGGCACTAGCCTTTGGAATCGGAACGAGTGAAGTCGAGCATGTTCTTTCTACGCAAACTTTGTGGCAGCAAAAACCAAAAACAATGGAAGTTAAAGTTCACGGCAAGCTTGGTACAGGTGTTACTTCTAAGGACTTAATTTTGGCGATTATTGCAAAATATGGTGTCAATATCGGAACAGGTCATATTTTTGAATATACAGGTGAAGCGATTCGTGGTCTTACGATGGAACAGCGGATGACTGTCTGCAATATGTCGATTGAAGCAGGTGCGAAAGCTGGCTTGATCAGCCCTGATGAAATAACATTTGATTACCTAGAAGGCCGTGAACACGTTCCTTCTGGTGAAGCCTTTGAAAAATTGAAGGAAGAATGGCGGATGTTGGCAACAGATGATGATGCTGTGTATGATGCATACATTGAAATTGACGCTTCCGAAATCGAACCTTTTGTAACTTGGGGAACGAATCCTTCCATGGGCGTTGGTGTTTCCAGTCGCGTTCCGAAGCCAGAAGATGCCAAAAATGATTCAGCAAAAGCTGAAATCGAACAGGCACTTGCCTATATGGGATTAGAGGGCGGAACTAAAATTACCGATATTGAAATCCAGTATGTCTTTATCGGTTCTTGCACAAACTCACGGATTGAAGATTTACGAGCCGCTTCTAAAGTCATCGTGGGGAAAAAGGTAAAAGAAAGCGTCAATGCGATTGTTGTACCTGGATCCCGAACTGTAAAGCTTCAAGCAGAACAAGAAGGTTTGGATAAAATTTTCTTAGATGCCGGCTTTGAATGGCGCGAATCAGGTTGCAGTATGTGCCTAGCGATGAACGCGGACCAAGTTCCTGCTGGAAAACGTTGTGCTTCCACATCAAACCGTAACTTTGAAGGCCGTCAAGGAAACGGTTCTCGAACACACTTGGTTAGCCCAGCAATGGCAGCAGCTGCAGCGATTGAAGGTCGATTTGTTGATGTTCGTAACTTCACGAAAGAGGAGGCGACAGCATGAAGCCGATTAAAGAAGTAACAAGTGTCCTGGCACCACTTGAACGTTCGAATGTTGATACAGACCAAATCATTCCAAAGCAATTTTTGAAACGAATTGAGCGGACTGGGTTCGGAAAATATCTTTTTTACCATTGGCGTTTTAATGATGATGGTAGTGAAAAGGCTGACTTCATTTTAAATAAGTCGGAATATAAAGGAACCGAAATCCTCGTTGCCCGCGAAAACTTCGGCTGCGGTTCCTCCCGTGAACACGCACCATGGGCACTAGGAGATTACGGATTCCGTGTTGTCATCGCTACAAGCTTTGCCGACATCTTTTACAACAACTGTTTGAAAAATGGAATTTTGGCCGTGCAATTATCAGAAGAGCAAATTGAAGAATTGCTTGCTGCTGGAAAAGAAAAGCCGTTGAACGTGACCGTTAACTTGGAAACAGAAACGATTGAAACATCAGACGGCGTAACCTATTCCTTCACGACAGACCCTTATCGTCGCGAAATGCTTTTGAACGGTTGGGACGAAATTGCTTTAACTTTGCAGTTGGAAGAAAGAATAGCGGAGTATGAAAAAGCGCAAGTTTAATAGAATGGGAAACGACTTACCTAATAACTTGGTGAGTCGTTTTTTTTGCTATTTAAAAGAATATTAGCAGAAGTCGGGAAATTCCTTTGTAAAGTCGAAAAATAATGGTGGTCACTTAAAAGATTAATTCTGAAGTTAAAAGATTCTATGCTACATTCGAAAGAATATCTGTGAAAGTCGGATGATTCCATTCCCTTCACACTGTATCTTTCCTCCCTTGCTACAATATCAATAAAAAAGTAGAATATTTACTAGATTCATTTTTCAACAGGAGGCTGCATCTTGAGTTTAATAATAATTGGATGTTTAGTAGCGTTGCTCGGAGGAAGGATTATTTTTCAAAAAAGACGTACAAACCTTATACTTTCCTTCATCATTGTTTTCGCAGCTATTTTTATGACTGCTTGTAGTGAAGGTTTTCAACAAGTCGGAGACAATATTGAAACAGGGAAACATAATGGTCAAACAAGTAATGAACAACAAGAGACGAATAATAAAGCAAATGAATTTTCTGATAAGGAAGCTAAAAAGTCAACGGATACTTCCGGCACAACCGATCAGATTCCAGTTGAACTCGTTCGGGTTGTTGATGGTGATACGATTAAAATTGTCTATGATGGTCAAGAACAAAACCTTCGTTACTTGCTAGTGGATACGCCGGAAACAAACCATCCACGTTTAGGTAAACAACCTTATGGCGATGAGGCAAAGGCAAGAAATAGTGAGTTAATCAATAGTGGAAAATTATCGATTGAATTTGATGTCGGGGAGCGAGTAGACAAATATGGCCGCCTTTTAGCTTATGTGTATGTGGACGGTAAAATGGTACAAGAGACACTGCTGGAAGAAGGGCTTGCGAGAGTTGCTTATGTTTACCCGCCAAACACACGCTATCTTGATCAACTTCAAGCGCTTCAACAAATTGCTCAAAACAAAGCCGTTGGTATTTGGTCAATTGAAAACTATGCACAAGAAGATGGGTTTCATCCAGAAAAAAAGGAATCCGATGCAAAGGTTAATCCATCTCAGGACTGTAATATTAAAGGAAATATCGGTTCATCCGGCAAAATCTATCATACTCCTGATTCGCCATGGTATGAAAAGACAAAGCCTGAAGAAATGTTTTGTACGGAAGAGGAAGCGAAAGAAGCTGGGTTTCGAGCACCTAAGTACTAAGTTACACGAAGGAATTTATCTCTCGCGTAGATAAAATGAAAAAATGTCCCTGAATAAGTCTCTCAGGGACATTTTTTTAAAGACTGATATATCCTTTTAGAAAATTTTTTAATGGTAGAACAATTGCATGTCGGTGACGATTCGTATTCAATCGTTCTCGTATCTGGTGGTGTCATTGCAGATCGGTAACGATCTAGAACTTTCGGGAAAGTTTTAACCCCCAAATATTGACATCTAACCATGGTTAATACTACCCTTGTAATAACTAATTTTTGAAAAGTGGAAAGAATCTTATATAACGAGGAAGGGTTTATAATCTATGATAGAAACGACCGATCAGCTTCTTGTTGAATTGAAAAAGTGTGAGAAATGGGAAAAAGATCAGAACGGATTATGGTTTTGGG
The DNA here is from genome assembly GCF_001375535.1 of Bacillus niameyensis. GTDB lineage: Bacteria > Bacillota > Bacilli > Bacillales > Bacillaceae_C > Lederbergia > Lederbergia niameyensis. The sequence goes on along the minus strand of NZ_LN831197.1, from coordinate 2,426,152 downwards.
AAAGGATTGGCCGTCTTCCATTCAAGCTTCTTGATAAACTGACACCGGTGTTTTTGCAAAAGAAGATTGGCGTGATTATTGATGAATTAGGCCAGTACATACAATCAGGAGGAAGCTATTTAAGTTCAGTCAAATCATTAAAAGCTTATTATCCTAATAAGGCAGTTCAAACTTTAGATGATTTGCGGTCTATTTCACTTAAAGAAATGGACGATACTGTAGGTAAGCTCAAAGTTAGTAGAAAGCGCTTAGCTACTATACAAGGTGCTAGCACAGGTTTTGGGGGAATTATCACATTATCAATCGATATTCCATTGCTACTAGGAATTCAGTTAAAAACCCTCCAGGATATCGCGATTTGTTACGGATACGATCCGAATGATAAAAAAGAAAGAATGTATATTGTGAAAGTTTTGCAGTTTGTTTCTTCTGATATTGTTGGAAAACAGGCGATATTGAAACAGTTATCGCTAATCGATTCTCCAGATGAAGATGCGAAAAGAGAAGTGATTTCCGAACTACAAGGCTGGAGAGAAGTTGTTATGACTTACCGCGATCAAATTGGTTGGAAAAAGCTCTTCCAGATGATCCCGATTGCTGGATTTGTTTTTGGAGCATTTACGAATCGAGCAGCAGTTAAAGATTTAGCGGAGGCTGGGATGATGTTTTATCGAAAGAGAAGGATTCTGGAGCGGTTGGGTGAAAATGAGCAACATACAAACGTGTAGAACTATGTAATACTTATATAAAAAGGAGAATTTGAAATTTAAAAGGGATCGAAAAGGTTGAAGGTGCTAGATGCTAAAACTCCTTTTAGCATCTGGCACCTTCATAATCAAAAAGGAAATGAATCTTTCAAGAGGAAGATTATCCGGAATAAACACTATCACATGTTCCGGCAGCTGGTTCATAAAAACAATGTAGTTTAAATTGGCCAGTGAAAGGTTGGCCGTACCATGTTGGAGGGCACGGACCAAACGGATTAAAGTACCAAAGGGCATACTTAGCAGGGTGGTCTCTCCAATACTCCAAATTCCTTCTTGCTAATCTCCTTTCTGAATCTCTTGCCCTTTGATAAAAAAGATTCCCTTTTTGTACAGCTTCAAAGGAAAAGTTTCCTCCTTGTACTTGAAAAATGACATCTCTAACTGTCCTCAAATTATTAAAATCTGTACAATTTGCAACAACGCGGTTAACAATGACATTTCCGACATATAACATGCCTTGATTTCCTTCACCCTCGGCTTCTGCTCTCATCATCCTTGCCATCAAATCCACATCAGCGCTTCGGTATGCGATTCTGGCCATTCTTTCACCTCCTAATTATAGTATGAAAAGAAATTACCATTCATGAACATATCGATGAAATAGCCGTTGGACAGTAAGTTAAAATGGAAATGAACTTTTCCACCTCCTTAATACTCTTATAATAGAAGAGAGGTGAGGCCATGAATATCGCACGTCTAGTGAAAAAGGCTAAAAAGGGAAACAAGGATGCATTACTTCAGCTAATTATGATCGAAAAAGACGCCTATTATCGGCTTGCTTTCACATATATGAGGAATGAACATGATGCGCTAGAGGCAATGGATGAAATGATTGTGACGGTATACGAAAAAATAAGCAGCCTGAAGAAAAATGAAGCTTTTTACAGTTGGAGTAAAACGATCTTAGTTAATTCGTGTAAAACATTGCTCCGAAATCGGAAAAAGGTCATTTACCTTGATGATATGGCGACTGTCAATGGGGAGTCAACGTTAACAAAAGATCCTTATCACAGCAGTGAACAAGCGATTGTGATGGAAGAGTTGTTATCCCATGTGAATGAATATCAGAGAGAAGCAATCCAATTAAAATATTTTCACGATTTAGATTATCAAACAATCTCCGAAATGACGGATGTATCGGTTGGTACGGTAAAATCACGAGTTTTTCAAGGGCTGAAAAAATTACGGCTTCACTATAGGGGGGATGATGATGAATAAAGTCGAGAAACGATTAGGGAACGGAAAAGAACTAATGGACTCTATTAAGGCGCCAGAAAGTATGGAGCTCAGGTTAAAAAAGGCTTTAGATCGTGCTACGGTCAAGAGGAAAAAGCATCGAGCCCCCATGTGGATTACAACAGCTGTCGTTATATTTTTCTCGTTTTTTATCGGCTATCATTATAATGCAGTTGCCTTTTATGGAAAGAAAATTTTTGGATTTGATGAAGTGATGTCTGGGACACTGAAGGAATTGAATGAACAAGGGATGGGGCAAGTAGTGGATCAGGAAAAAGTTTTAAAGGGTGGAAATCGTTTAATGGTTGATGGCGTGATGGCCGATGAGAATCAATTAATTGTTTATTATACGGTTAAAAACTCGGATGGAATTGATCCTGAATATTTGTTGTATCCAATCGAGATCACTGGATTTTTATCCAAATCTATCGGTGGCGGAACGATGAGTTTGAGTGAAGATGGGACCGAACTAAAGGGCGTGTATTCATTTGAACCGGTTAGTCCTTTTGCAAAGAAACTGACTATGCACTATAGGGAAGATTATGAAGATGGTCAAATGTCAGATGGATCCATTACTTTTTCATATAATCCAAATGAAGCCTTTAAAACGGTCATGAAACAGTCACTAAAGAAAACGTTTAAAGTCGATAAAGGTACGATATCGATTAAATCGATTACAGCTACTCCAACGATGACCGTAATTGAGGGAACGCTGAATGTTGAAAACTATGATCGTGTTCCGTCTCCATTGGATGGTATTGAATTAATTGCGAACGGGCAGTCAATCAACCAAATTGGCAGTGGCAGGCAAACTGGACTCACTGGCACCAAGTTTGATATCAAGTTTGATACTCTGCCTAAGCAGCTTGATTCCTTAAAACTTGTTATGAAAAAGTTTGTCGGCTATAAGACGGTAGATGAGCAGATTTCATTAGATGAGGTTGGAGACGAACCATTTACCGTTGGAGAGAAAGAACTTTTTATTAAAGAAGTTTCGAAAACAACGGAAGGCGTTACGATCACGATAGCAACAGATGAAGATGTCATGCTAGATGGTGTGTCGATTGACGGTAAAGCCGGCAACACACCTCTAAAAACGACGCTCAATCAAACATATATAGAGCATGGCTCAGGAAGAATACTAAAAGAGCGGACATTGTTATTTGCCACAGAAGTAGAACCAGATGCTCTTTTGATTGAAGGGATGCATTATATGAAAGTGTATGATCAAGAATTTGATATACCTACACGATAGTGAGGCGATAGATAATGGTAAGAGGCGTGCTTTATTCAGTGCTAATGGCTGTTATTTTAATGGGCTGTAGCGTTAGAAATCATGATAATGAAAGTATTTTCGAATTAAAAGGCTCCTATATAGGAGATGCAAGTGCTGTAGGCAAGATCGTCGGGTATTTGCCGAAAAGTGAGCTCTTTGAAGGAATGGAGCTTAAAACGACGGATAAACCATATGGCATGATATTAAACTACAAAGATACTAATATGAATGAGGATTCTATGAAAGAGACTGCTTTATATAATGCTAGTTATATTTTTACACTTTTTCGAAATGCGGATTGGATAGAATTTCGTTTTGGTGAAAAAAGTATGACAGTAACGAAGGGAAAATTAGAAGAGTGGTACAGGGCTGAGTTATATAAATACGAGAATGAGGAGGACCTGCAAAAACTGATTCAGAAACATCTAGATGACGAAGAAAAGGTAAAGCAATTTATGAAATAACAGGCAAGAGGAGCATGGTTTGAAATCATGCTCCTTCTTTTTGGCTAAAGTTGGGTTCTCCGAAGCATCCAATAGGAACATATTGCATGAAAAAGTGTAAAGGGTATAAGCCAAAATGCCAACTGCACGGCAGTGTGCTCCACAATCCAATGAAAAATATCGCCCCATACTTCGAAGTAGGATAGTAATAACACGGACAGACTTATCGCAAAAAAGATAGATAATCCTAGTGTTAATAAACCTTTAAGGCCGAAACGCTTCGTAAAAACAGAGAATAGCAGACCTAGGAAAAACAAATTGACCATAACGATAAAGTAAACAGCAAATTGATCAATGATATTTCCATCATTAAGATAAGGAAGATGGAAAAAGGATAGTCTCCCTCCCCAACCGTTAGTATAGTTTTCAAGAGAAGCCAAAAGAACAAAGGCAATGCCAAATAGCAAACTTGATCCAAGCCCGATTAAACTAAGTCCGATAAAATAATCCGTTCTTCTTAGCGACATCCCCATTGCAAAAGAAAAAGTTTGGTTAAAGCTTAAAATTCCCATGATCAACATGTAGATGAAAACATAGCTAAATCCGGTTACCAATATTTTTTCTTCAACGGGAATGATGAAACTAAGAATCATTCCAAATAGAAAACTGGATATCAATATAATCAAAGGGATATAAACCCATGACCATTTATCAATATTATGAATTTTTATCGCACCTTGAATATTCATAGTGATTGCACTCCCTTCGTTCCAGCCTTAGTTAAGTGGACGATTAGTTGTTGTAAGGAGACAGGAGAGACATCGAGTCCGCAGTTTTTGGCGACTGATTGGTCATTGGAATGTCCACTCCCCATTATGGTTGCTGTTAATAATCCGCCAATCGCTTCCCGCTGGATGACTTCTTTCCCCTTTATGAAACCTTCAACCTGTGCTGCAAGTCCAGATACATTGTAGGCCACGCCACGTAAGTCTTCAGAATCTTGGTCGATGATAATTTTTCCATTATCAATGACAATCACATGTTCCAGTAAATTACTTACCTCATCAATTAAATGGGTAGATAAAATAACTGTTCGAGGATGGTTGCCATAATCCTCAATTAATTTATCGTAAAAAGTTTTCCGAGCAACTGCATCCAATCCGAGGTAAGGTTCGTCAAAAATTGTAAGTGGAGCACGGCTTGCAAGTCCGATGATAATCCCTACGGCAGAATGCATCCCTCGGGATAACTTTTTAATCTTCCTTTTTACAGGCAAATTGAATTCTGTAATCAGTTCGGCTGCATATTCTTTATCCCAATTTTTAAAAAGAGCTGCGGAAACATTTAAAGCATCTTGAACACGATAATTATCAGGATACTTCTGGCTCTCTTTAATAAAACAGATATTTCCTAAGACTTGTTGATTTTCGTATGGTTCTTCCCCAAACACTTTAATTTCGCCACTTGTTGGGAAAACTTGGGCTGTAATCTGCTTCATTAAAGTTGTTTTACCTGCCCCGTTTCTCCCAAGAAGTCCGTAAATTTTATCTTTTTCTATTGTTAGATTGACGTCATCTATTACCTTAGTACCCTCATATATTTTTGAAAGTTGCTTGATTTCAATAATATTAGTCATGCTTTCTCCTCCCCTCTCCGAATCATCTCCGTAAGCTGCTCGGTGGTCATTCCTAATTTTTTTGCCTCTTCGATCATCGTAACTACATACTGTTCGTAAAATAGCTCTCTTCGCTTTTCAATCACTTTCGTTCGCGCCCCCTTCGCAACAAACATGCCGATTCCACGCCTTTTATACAAGATCCCTTCATCTACTAGCAGATTAACCCCTTTAGCTGCAGTAGCAGGGTTAATCTTATAAAAGGCTGCAAATTGAGTTGTTGAAGGGACTTGCGTTTCTTCTGGTAAGCCGCCTTGGAGTATATCATCTTCAATATGTTCAGCAATCTGTACGAAAATTGGGCGGCCATCGTCGATTAATGGTTTCAATTCTTCACCACCATATTGGTTAGTTACTTGTGTAATTAACCATATAACATGTGAAGAATCATGTCAACAGAGTTTTAAAAAAATAGGTGAATTTATTTTAAAATGAGTGCAACGGCTAATAAAGGGTGTTTAACAGCTAATAAAACATGTGCAACAGCTAATAATCAGTGTTCAACAGCTAATAAACTGTGACTAACGGCTAATAACTAGTATCTAAAGGCAAATAAAAGTTCGTGCGCGACAGAACTTATCAATGTAAACAGCCATTCATACTCCGTTCATATTCGATTTCTACAATAAAACTAGAATTTATGTAGGAGATGAGTGAGTATGCTACGTCCGTTTCGAAAACTAGTCCAATTTACAAGTAGTGCTAAAGGAGCAAAAATAACATTAATTGCGTGGTTATTAGTAGTTGCGATTCTCAGCTTAGTGGCACCAGGTGCGAAAGAATTTGCTGGAAATAGTCATGAGGGAAGTGTGAAAGGAGACAGACCATCAGAAATATCCGAGCAAATCATGAAGGAGGAATTTCCTTCGGATGATGGTTTACCTGCTTTGTTAGTGTTTCATCGGGATGGTCAGTTGACAGATCATGACCGTGAGAAGTTGACGGAATTAAGTGAGTGGTTAGCATCAGATGATCGTCCGGAACATGTGATGAACGCTCTGCCTTTTCACTTTTTTCCTAAAAACGTTCAAGATCAAATGATGTCTGAAGATCGTTCGACACTTTTATTTAATGTAACATTATCGCCTGGTTTAGATTCAGATGTGACATTAGAAACATTGGATCTAATTCGCGATAAGGTGAAAGAAATTGGGATGACGGATTTACAGTTTGAGATTACGGGTCCTGCTGGAATATCAGCAGATACGATATCCTTATTTAGAAATGCTGACTTTGTTTTAATGCTTGCAACGGTTGTTTTGATTTTTATTATATTAATCATCATCTATCGTTCACCGCTTTTAGCGTTGACTCCACTCCTTATTGCCGGAATTGTGTATGGAGTCGTTGATCGCATTCTCGGGCTTGCGGGGAAAAACGGTTGGTTTGCAGTCGATAGCTCGGCAATTTCAATCATGCTTGTCTTACTGTTTGCAGTGCTGACCGATTACAGTTTGTTTGTTTTTTCAAGATATCGTGAGGAATTGCGAAAACAAGAATCGAAGTATGGAGCAATGGGAGAAGCGATCCACCATGTTTCCGAACCGATCGTGTTTAGTGGCGGAACCGTCTTTTTAGCAATGTTGACGTTGTTTACGACCGTTTTTCAGCCGTATAACCACTTTGCCCCTGTCTTCTCTGTTGCGGTTGTTGTTATTTTAATTGCAGGATTGACGCTTATTCCTAGTATATTCGCGTTAATGGGGAGAAAAGCATTCTGGCCATTTGTGCCGAAAGTCGAGAAAGAAAAGCGTGAGAAACATGGAATTTGGGAGAAAATAAGTCACTTAGTGAAAAAGCAGCCCGTTGTATTAGCTAGTGTGCTGTTTGTCATCTTGCTTGCTGGAGCACTCAATTTCACGACGATGAATTTTTCTTTTAATCTATTAAAATCATTTCCAGAAGATATGCCGTCACGGCAAGGCTTTGAATTATTAGAAGCCCATTATCCGGCAGGTCAATTGGCTCCAGTGACCGTGATTTTGCAATCTGAAAATGAATTTCAAATGGATGAAGAGTTTATCGAAAAGATGAACAGCTTAAACGAACAATTATCTAGTCATGCTGGTGTGAGTTCCGTTTCGCCGGCGGTCACGGAAGAAATGCTTTCAGAAGGATTGCCGCGAAATTTCATGGCGGAATCACAAAAGGCCATTCGTCTTCAAGTCGTTTTAGAGGACAATCCTTATAATGTAGAGGCGTTAGATACGGTTCAAGTTTTACGGGAAGCAAGCTCGGAAATGCTAGAGAAGAGCGGATTTTCAACGAGTGATACAGAACTTCATTATGCTGGTCAAACAGCACAGCAAGTGGATGTTCGAGGGATGAATAATCGCGATATGATTGTGTTGTTTTCATTAGTGACGATTCTTTTAACCGTCATTCTAGGTTTTCAAACTCATTCCGTATGGATGCCGATTTTGATGATGTCAACGATTCTATTATCTTATTTTGCGTCACTAGGGTTCAGTTGGTGGATCTTTAAACATGGAATGGGCTATGATGCGATTAGCTATCGCTTGCCGGTATACACGTTTGTTTTCATGGTCGCCCTTGGTATTGATTACAATATTATGCTCGTCTCCCGTATACGTGAGGAGGCGCAGAAGTTACCGTGGAAAGAAGCTGTAGGAAAAGGGGTAGCCTTGACAGGTGGAGTTATTTCCTCAGCAGGATTAATCTTAGCGGCAACGTTTGCTGTTTTAATGACCCAACCTCTGCAAGAACTATTTTTATTCGGCTTTACGATGGCTTTAGGAATTTTACTTGATACGTTTTTAATTCGGGGAATTTTCTTGCCGTCAATCTTGATGTTGATAAGGAAGAAGTAATTGATAGAGAGCGCCTTTTTATTAAGGCGCTCCTCTTATATGATAAAGTAGAAGAAAAAAGAGGTATGACAATGCAAACACGGATCCTAGTAGTGGATGATGATCCTCATATTCGCGAGCTTTTACGCTTTTATTTACAAAGAGAACGATTTGTTGTCATTGAAGCAGAAGATGGTAATCAAGCTTCTGCTCTACTTGAACAGGAACAAGTTCACTTGGCCATTGTTGATGTGATGATGCCAGGGAAAAATGGTTGGGAATTGTGTGAAGAGATTCGGAAGTATTTTGATATTCCTGTCATTCTTTTAACGGCTAGAGGGGAAATGGAGGATAAGGCGAAAGGATTTTTATCGGGGACTGATGATTATGTTGTCAAGCCGTTTGAACCAGAGGAACTACTATTTCGAGTGAGAGCTTTACTTAGAAGATATCAAATGGTTTCCGACAACATTATTCATATAAAAAATACCGTTATAGACAGGAATAATTATGAAATCAAAGTGGGAGAAACACGCTACGAACTGCCATTAAAGGAATTCCAACTATTAGCGCAACTGGCTAGCCAGCCAAATCGAACGTATACACGCGAACAGCTTCTTAACTTAGTATGGGGAAATGACTTTGAAGGTGATAGCCGAACGATCGATGTTCATATTAAAAGATTGCGGGAGCGCTTTCGTAATCTGACCGATGATTTTAAAATTGTAACGATCCGTGGTCTCGGCTATAAATTAGAGGTTGAGAAAGAATGAAAACACTTTACGTACGAATTGTAGCAACTTTTGCGTTGATTGCTTTAGTTAGTGGTGTGATCGCCTTCTTCATCTCCAACCTTTATTATCAAATAAAATTGAAAGATTACAATGAGGGGAAAATATTAGAAATCGCGAACGAAATTACTACTCTATATAAGCATTCAGATCAGCCGATTGATGATTTTTTGATGAATGTGGCCAATATGAATTTCCAATTATATTTAGTCGATCAAAACATGAAAGGGAGCAAATTTGGTGATGAATTCCGCCACTATGAAATGGATGAAGATATCATTCATTCGATCTTAAATGGTCATACTTATCACGGTATATCTGAGTTTCAAAGCAGTCTCTTTGTTACAGGTTTTTTTAAAGATGATATAAAAAATAGTATCGGTGTGCCTATTATCGTTGATGGTGAAACCCAAGCATTGTTTGTCCGGCCTAATGTTGAAAAACAGTTTGGTGAAATGCGAATTGTCTTCAGTTTATTATTAGGATTTACCTTTTTTATTAGCTTAGCATTAATAACTTTGTTTGCGACATTTCTTGTTCGGCCAATTAAAAAGTTGACGAGGGCTACAAGGAAAATAGCAGGTGGAAACTATGATATTCAACTTGAGAGTAATCGTGCGGATGAAATTGGAGATTTAGCAAGAGATTTCGGGTTAATGGCTAAGTCATTAAAAAAGTTAGATGACATGCGTCAAGAATTCGTTGCAAATGTTTCGCACGAAATTCAGTCGCCATTAACATCGATTCGCGGCTTTACGAAAGCAATTCGTACGAAGTCGGTATCTCCGGAACAGGCTGATCAATATTTAGAAATCATTGAAAAAGAAAGTATGCGCCTATCCTCATTAAGTAAGCAATTGTTGATGCTTTCTTCGCTTGATAAACAAGTAAAAGCAATCAATCGAGAAGCCTTTCGCCTTGATGAACAAATTCGGGAAGTCGTTTTACTCATGGAATGGGAGTGGAGTGGAAAGGGTTTGAATTTAGCAATTGATTTACCCACGATTGTAGTTGAAGCAGATCATCAGTTATTGCAACAAGTCTGGACGAATCTGTTGGCAAATAGTATCAAATTTACTGAGGAATCAGGTTCGATTTATATCTCAGCAGTAGTAGATAAAGAAATTATTGTAACGGTTCGTGATACAGGTATCGGTATACCAGAGACGGAGATAAGCCACATTTTTGATCGCTTTTATATGGCAGACAAATCCCGAAACCGAACGAAATCTGGAAGCGGGTTAGGGCTTTCGGTTGTGAAAAAAATTATCGATCTCCATGACGGCGAAATTAGTGCTCGAAGTCAGCTTGGGGAAGGAACAGAATTTATTGTACGATTACCGTTGTGAAATTTGGGGCAATTGTGATCAATGGCTAATAAACGCACCTTAAAGCGAAAGGCATATGTAGCCTTTCGCTTTTCTGAGTTTTCTTAGAACCTAAAACTTACTACGAAAATAACGGATAAAATCAATAACAAGGAAGCGAACATCACGGCGACATACGTATTTAAACTTCCTGTATGTTTCAAAATGCCGCCTTCCATCTCAAGATTATTTAATTTCTTAACGAGTCGACGTCCAAAGAGGCTGATCGCAATGATCGAGAATAAAACTGTAACACCGCCGATACGTTCCATAAATGCTAAATAAAAGGGCTTAGTTGCATCACCGAAATTCATGGAAATAATCATGAATACTCCACTAATTAATACGAAGAAGGCGCTAGGATGCACGAGAAGATTACTAACCTTCGTGACCTTTTTGACAATAGTCGATAACTCCTTTGATCCAAGATGCTTTTTCATCATGACTAAGATTAAGGCTATGGCAATAAGGGATCCTACCCAAATAGACAACCCAGTAAAATGTAAGAACAACCAAAATTTAAACATTCTATCTCCTCCTTAAGAACATCGTATTCTACGAATATGAACAACAGATGAACGAACTTTTACAAGTGAATTTAGCAAATAAGTAGTATCACGTTTACATTGGTAGTACACTAGAAAGAAGGATTTATGAACATTCTGTCAACAAAGGAAAAATAAGGAGGGAAAGCCCAGTATGATCAATCAATCAATTATAGAAGATGTGTTAGCAGCAGCTCTGTCAACCGGTGGGGATTTCGCTGAAGTTTTTGCGGAGGATCGATTCTCCAATAATATTACCCTTCATAATGGGAAAATTGAACGAAGTCTATCAGGTAGAGATGCAGGTGTAGGGATCCGGGTTTTCAATGGCTTCCATAGTGTGCATACGTATACGACTGATTTTTCAAAAGCAGGTTTGCTGAAGGCAGCCAAAAGTGCGGCTCAGGCTATTAAAGGGAATGATGAAAAGCATCTAGAGGCTTTGCAAAATGAGCTGTATTCTCCTCTTCATAAAATTATTCAAATGCCTGATTCTGTGAAAGGTCAGCGAAAAACGGCCGTCATGAAAAAGGCTTACGAAATTGCGAAAAACTATCATTCCAGTATTCAACAGGCAACCGTCCATTACATAGATCATGAGCAAAATATTTTGGTTGCCAATAGTGAAGGGAAATTCGTTGAAGATAAGCGAGTACGGGGACGACTTGCCATCCAAGCAATCGCCTCTGATGGAAACCAGATGCAGACAGGCTTTTATGGGCCAGGTGCTCTTCAGGGGTTTGAGTTTTTCGAAAATCTCGACCTTGAACATTACGCCGGAGAAGCTGCCCGAATTGCGGTGACGATGTTAAATGCGGAAGAATGTCCGAGCGGAAAATTTCCAGTCATTATCGATAATGAGTTTGGCGGTGTTATTTTTCATGAAGCATGTGGGCATGGATTAGAGGCAACAGCTGTCGCCAAAAACAATTCCGTATTTGCGAACCGGATTGGGGAAAAGGTTGCGCCAGATATTGTTACTTATATTGATGATGGTACCATTCCGAATGAGTGGGGTTCACTAAACATTGATGATGAGGGAGAAAAGACGCGGAAAAACGTCCTCATTGAAAATGGAATTTTAAAAGGATATTTAATTGATAAATTAAATGGCCGTAGAATGGGAATGGAGTCAACAGGTTCGAGCCGTAGAGAATCGTACCGTTACTCACCAACATCACGGATGACAAACACATATATCGCACCTGGAAAATCAACCCCTGAGGAAATTATTGCTGCGACTGAATATGGGATTTATGCCAAGTACATGGGTGGCGGTCAAGTTAATACAGCCACTGGTGATTATAACTTTGCAATCCGTGAAGCGTATATCGTGAAAGATGGGAAAATTCAACAACCAGTAAAAGGTGCCACTCTCATTGGGAATGGTCTGAAGACATTGCAAAAGGTTGATATGGTTGGGAATAATCTCGCTCATGGGCAAGGGATGTGTGGATCGATTAGTGGCAGCTTGCCTGTTAATGTAGGTCAGCCAATGATTCGCGTTAGTGAAATAACCGTTGGCGGGACGAAAGGGGAGTAGGGCGATGAAAATTGAAAAGTTCCAAGAAAAACTAATGGCGAGCGGATTAATGTCTGGATTTGAAGATATGGAAATTTATTATGTTCATTCCGAACGCTTTTCCTGCCAGGTTTATCAAGGCGAAGTAGATCAATATGAAACTGCTGTTGATGGGGGCATCTCCTTCCGAGGCATTTTTAATGGAAAAATGGGCTATGCCTATACGGAGAAAATTGTCGAAGACTCGATTCCTTATTTACTTACGAAGGCAAAAGCTAACGCGGAACTAATTGAAGAAGAGGAACAGGACGATATTTTCGAAGGCAGTGAAGAATATGAGGAACGAGACTTCTATTCGGAAGAACTAGACAAGGTTGTAACAGAAGATAAGATTGCCTTCTTAAAAGAAGTTGAACAAAAGATCGTGAATTACGATCCGCGTATCAAGTCTCTGAATGCTTGTCGCCTAATCGAAAATTCGAATGAACGTCTCCTTGCCAACAGTAAAGGACTAGTATTACATGACCGGAAAAATTACTTAGCACTTCAACTATCCGTTATTGTAAAAGAGAATGATGAAACGAAAAGTGGATTTACACTCAAAATTACGAAGGACTTTTCAACCTTGAATGCAGATGAAATGGCAAAAGAAGCAGCTGAAGAGGCGCTTTTCTATTTAGGAGAGCAATCGATCGCCAGTAAAAAATATCCGATTATCCTTCGCAAGGATGCCGCTGTTCAGCTATTAGATACTTTTGTGTCTGCCTTTTCCGCGGAAGTCGCTCAAAAAGGCCAGTCTCTGTTAGAAGATAAAGTTGGGGAAGCTATTGCGGCTCAAAATGTTACGATCGTAGATGATCCGTTTTATGAAGAAGGACTCTCAAGCCGCAACTTTGATGGTGAAGGAGTTGCTTCCCAAAAATGTACGGTTATCGAAAAGGGTGAATTGAAAACTTTGCTTCATAACCGTAAAACGGCACGTAAAGCAGGTGTCGAAACGACAGGTCATGCCTATAAATCATCGTATAAAGGAACATTGATCGTAGCACCGTCTAATTTTTATGTAGTTGCTGGTGAGAAAACACAGGAAGAATTAATTGCTTCCCAAGCTGAAGCTGTTTTCATTACGAAGTTATCCGGCCTTCATTCGGGAACTGATACGGTGTCAGGAGATTTTTCTGTAGCGGCAAGCGGTTTTTACGTAAAAGATGGTAAAATCGATGCGCCTGTTAAACAAATGACGATTGCTGGCAACTTTTTCAATCTTTTAAAAGAGATTCAGGAAGTTGGATCAGATTTATATGTGAGTGCAGGGGGGATTGGTTCACCGTCACTTTTATTGAAAGAATTATCGGTTACAGTTGATTGATCGGATAAAGGCCATCCTATTAGAGGGTGGTCTTTTTAAAATTTATATAGGCTAAAAACCGTTATTGTGGTAAAATAGGGGTGTAGAAATAAATAATTGTTTCTAGTTGTTTTACCTTACATGTGAAATTATTCACAAATAAAACATAGACGGGAAAATGTGAATTTTAAATATAACTATAAATGTGAAGATGTGAGCAAGGGGAACGACGAATAATTAGTCGGGAAAGGAATGTGCACAAAATGGAAAATACTGCTCTCGATGCCTTAACAAAAAAGGCAAAAACTTCTGTTCATATCGTTGAAAATCGTCCAATTGAATATTTTGTCAGAGCGATGATGGCGGGAGCTTATATTGGTTTTGCTTCTGTATTTTGCTTAAAAGCAGTTAATGGACTGTATATGATTCAAAGTCCTCTTGCAAGTCTTATAGCAGCTCTTTTATTTGGGGTAGCGCTTCTCATGATCGTATATGGAGGAGCGGAATTGTTTACAGGAAACACAATGTATTTTGTTATTGCCACTATGAGAAGAGAGACAAGTTGGAAAAATACGTTGCAAATTTGGACTCTATGTTTATTGGGAAATGCCTTTGGCGGTTTGCTTTTCGCCTTGATTATGGCTCCGACAGGGATTATTCAAGAGTTAGGAATGGATAACTGGTTATTTACGCTAGTAGGGGGGAAGATGAGTCATAGTACGATCGAAATCTTTTTTAGAGCGATCCTATGTAATTGGATGGTTTGTATGGCAATCTTTTTACCGAAAACATTAAAAAATGAATTTGCCCAAATTTTCGCGATGATGCTACTAGTTTCTGTCTTTTTTGTTTCAAGCTTTGAACACGTCATTGCGAATCTTGCCATATTTGCACTTGCATTAGTCGTTCCCCATCCAGAAGTCATAACGATTGGTGGAGCGATTCACAACTTGATTCCAGCATTGATAGGCAATATTATTGGTATTGTAAAAAGTTCTATGAAAACTAAAGCCTAATGTTAGTGATTCATCCCGAAACGGAGTGGAAACCCGTCGCAATCGCTCTTGACAAACACGCCAATGGTTTGAATTCAGAGTATCAAGGGCGAAGGGGACAAAAGAAGGCAGGCCAAATAAGCCCTTGGTTTTTCCAATTTTAAACCATTGGCAAGTTCGGTTTGTCAAGAGTTCGCTACGCCGATTGCTGAACAGATCCAAAAACACAAGGGCTCAGCTAAACAAAAAGTTAGGCTAACCGCTGTTGAACAATCCAATGCTGAGCTAAATCGATCAATTTTGTCCACCGTGCTGGCATGGTAGGAAGACCCGATAACGCTGTGTTCACAACAGGTACCTTTCCTTCTAAAGAGGCATGTGGCCGCAGAAAATTAAAATAAGCGACAAACAAAGTGACATAGGAAACAGAACCATGTTCTGAACCAAAGCCATGCGTGGAACGATAGTTCCCCTTGAAAGTACGATTCAATCTCTCGATGATTTGTTTTAGCGGTCTGTATTCAGTTGAAATAGGATCCTCATTGGTAAGCCCAATCACTTGTTTCACATCAANAAGCCCTTTTCTCTTCTCCTAGTGGAATATAAAGAAGTTTCCCAGCCGCAAATTTTTGTATTTCATTTAATAGTTCCACTGGCAATACATCCTTTGCGTTTTCATATTTCATAGCAATCACCATCTATAATGTGTAGATTCTGTTTTCCAGTTCACTTATTGATTTCATGATCGACATGCAAGATTCTGAATCGTCAATTGATGCA
Source organism: Bacillus niameyensis (assembly GCF_001375535.1). Taxonomy (GTDB): domain Bacteria; phylum Bacillota; class Bacilli; order Bacillales; family Bacillaceae_C; genus Lederbergia; species Lederbergia niameyensis. The sequence goes on along the minus strand of NZ_LN831197.1, from coordinate 2,410,597 downwards.
TGCCAGCGTAATGTATCGATCCCTTTATAATAGGCCATACATAAGAATCTCTCTTTAAAATCTTCTATGACAACGTTACGGTTTTTGCAGTATTGAAAAAACAACTCCGGTATTTTCAAGTAAGGCTTATTTAAATCCATAATGGCAAAATCTAAAAGGAAATCACCTATACCAGATCTGCTCCAGTCAGGGAAACCTACCATTGTTTTCCCATCAGTAATCATATTTATAAAAAAAGTATTGTTATAGATTAAAAATCGCTTTCCTTCACAATAGCTGATTCTTTCTTCCATTTCCTTAAAATATTTTTCAAAGAATTCACGCTGCAAAAGAGTCGTTTCATACATTTCCGTCCAATTATACCAGTAGCCTTCCTTTTCGTTAGAAAATGTATCTATCAGAAATTCCTTACAGGTAGCGTACTCTAGCGTGCAATCATCATTAAACTCACCATATCCGTCTATTCCCGCAATGTTTGTTGAACTAATTTCTAAAATTTTATCAAAAAACAATTCATGATGTTCTGTAAATTCGTGAGGACTTAACTTATCCGCGACAAACCCATTTGGTGTCATGTTTATATTCTTAGAAAGCATCGACTTAAGAATATGATCCTTTCTCATTCTTATACCCCCTAATATTGATATATCAGTTGCGCACCTGAATTAAGTAAATCATATCATTGGGGACTACCGAAATATATCCAATAAACAATTATAAATAACTTTGCATATCTGTTAATGAGATCCTAATTTGGATAGGAACCTAGCTCCCTCAGTTAACCCATGGTACACTTAACTTTGAGAGAAAGCTAGATGAAGAAAAGGGGCCGGATTATGGGAACATCGAATAAAGTCGGATCGTTTAAACTTATTGCACTTGATATGGATGGAACATTATTAAATCATCAACAAGAAATATCAGAAGAAAATCAAAAAGCGATTGCGGAAGCCATGGAAAAAGGTATACACGTTGTGCTTAGTACAGGGCGTCATCTTCATTCAACCAAACCATATGCAGATTCTATGCAACTTGCTTCCTATCTAGTTGTGATTAATGGGAGTCAAATTTGGGATCCTTCTGGTAATCTACTAGAGAGTCATCCGCTTCATGAGGATTTAATTCGGTCCATATGGGAGTTGTGTAATCAACATAATGGCCGTTTTTGGGCGATGACGGCGGAATCTGAATTTCGTGATGGTTTTCCTAATGAAATCCCTGGACGTGAGTGGCTTAAATTTGGTTTTGATTTAGACACCCATGAGGTAAGAGAAGCGATTTTAACGGAGCTGCGAAAAAATAAACAATTAGAAATAAGTAATTCCAGTCCACTAAATATCGAGGTTAATGCTCTCGGAATTAATAAAGCAAATGCGTTAAAAAAGATTTGTGGTTTACTCGGCATTACGATGGATGAAGTGATGGCTGTTGGTGATAGCTTGAACGATCTAGCGATGATTCAAGAAGCTGGATGCGGTGTCGCTATGGGCAATGCTCAAAATGCTGTGAAAGAAGCAGCTGATTGGGTTACAGATACGAACGACGCTGATGGAGTTGCAAAAGCTATTCGCCACTGGGTATTGAACTAGAAGAAATTGAGGCACGATACTGTTAATCGCGTTGTACTGGTATTGTAAAAAGTTCTATGAAAACTAAAGCCTAATGTTAGTGATTCATCCCGAAACGGAGTGGAAACCCGTCGCAATCGCTCTTGACAAACACGCCAATGGTTTGAATTCAGAGTATCAAGGGCGAAGGGGACAAAAGAAGGCAGGCCAAATAAGCCCTTGGTTTTTCCAATTTTAAACCATTGGCAAGTTCGGTTTGTCAAGAGTTCGCTACGCCGATTGCTGAACAGATCCAAAAACACAAGGGCTCAGCTAAACAAAAAGTTAGGCTAACCGCTGTTGAACAATCCAATGCTGAGCTAAATCGATCAATTTTGTCCACCGTGCTGGCATGGTAGGAAGACCCGATAACGCTGTGTTCACAACAGGTACCTTTCCTTCTAAAGAGGCATGTGGCCGCAGAAAATTAAAATAAGCGACAAACAAAGTGACATAGGAAACAGAACCATGTTCTGAACCAAAGCCATGCGTGGAACGATAGTTCCCCTTGAAAGTACGATTCAATCTCTCGATGATTTGTTTTAGCGGTCTGTATTCAGTTGAAATAGGATCCTCATTGGTAAGCCCAATCACTTGTTTCACATCAAATTTGATGTCGTTCTGGGCAAAAAAGTGTTGAGCTAAAAGATAGATGGGATTTCCATCCACTACGAAGGTAAGATCTTTAGGGATATCTTGCATTTTAACTAACACTTCATCAATGGCACGAATAGCCGTTACCGTGTCGCGATTTGGAGACACTGGATAAGAGAGAATGATCTTCTTTACTGCATCAAAAAAGAAAAATAAATAGTGCCACTTTCCATTGACTCGGATATAGGTTTCATCGCCACAGAATTGATCAGAAAGCTCATAGGGATAATGATCCACATACGGTTTAAGCAATAGAGCCACACTGTTTTCGTAATTCAAAATGGTTTGGTGGGAAATTGCAACACCATGGACATCTTGCATAATGGCTGCTGTCTTACGGGCTGAAAGCCCATAATTCACATGATAGGTTAAGATCAGACCCAAAACGTGTGGCGAAGCATAAATCCTAGATAAATCGACTTTTGGTAACTCGAATGATCTCTTAGATAAAGGTCTAAAATCAATGTGAAACTGACGAAAGATATACCTCAATTTAAATGCTTGAGGATCTTTCTTAAACCGCTTTTTCTCTTTTTTAGACATGGTCTTCAGTTTCTTTCGATAATAAGAACAGTCATTATTTCTACATTTGTAGACAGAGAAATCTTTTCTTTCTTTAATCTTATCAAGGGTCTTTGCACAGTGAGGGCACTTAAGAATGGCCTCTTTAGAAAAGCGATTCTTATCACTGAAAAGGCAAGAACAAACCTTGCATTGAAACTGCCCTTTATCACCATTATTGGCGTACAGATAATCTGATGGAGCTCCACACTGTGGACAGTTCATTGTTTTTGGTACAGTGGCCTTTGCGTTAGAACGTCTTTGAACAGGTTTGAGGACCTTTCCATGTTCCTCAAGATACTCGTTTAAAAGTAATTTGTAATCAAATTTTTTTACGGTTTCGATGATCGGAAGGTCATCTACCTGCAGTTTTCGATAAGGCTTATTAACTGGCTCTTCTAAAGGTTTCTCAAACATGTTTTTACCAATGAGAAGAGTTTGTAAAGTACGGATCATTTGATCTTGGTACTTGATAAATTGAAGTAAATAGGTTAATAATTGAGGGTACAACTTGTCACTTCCTAATCTTGGTTGTTGGTGGTCTGGTAACCTCAATTATCCAAAGATTTTAGGGGGTGGCAAGTTTTTTGTCTATAAACCCTTTTAAATCAAGGAATTATTAACTTTTTACTATAGATGTTTTGACAATACGATATTATTGGTGGCGGTCTATTTATGGGAGCTCTCTATACGTGGTTGAATACGAAGAAAGAGAGTAAAGTTATTAAATTGGATAAACGTAAGCTCGTTTAAAATAATATCGTGTCATTGGAGTTTCCAAAGAAATCCTTTTACTTTCTCCCTAATTACTACTATACTTTTAGTATTGAATAGAAATTAGGTGTTAACTATGTATGAACTTTTACTCCAAGACACATATACAGAATGGCTTGTACCGCTAGCTATTGCGGCTATATGGATCTTGAGTTGGCAGTTATTTTTACTAGCACGCCCGATTCGCGCGAATGGAAAAATGAATAATTCCATTCGAATGGAGATTTCATTTTCAGCTGGAATCCCAATGGATAAGCCGTTCTTACCTAATTTGCAATTAATAAAAACATTTAAACGACAAGAAAGTCCAGAAGATTCCGAAGAAGATCATCACTTTCCTATTTAAAAACAAGAAATTTTTAAATAGAAAGGTGAAAAGATTTGAAAAAAAATATTACATTACTTTCCATACTAGTTGTCACAACAATGTTCTTGGGTGGATGTTCGGGAGTCGAAAATAAAACAGGGTTCTTTTACAATACGTTTGTTCGCCCGTTTATTTGGGCGATTGATGAACTTGGCTCCATATTCGGCGGGAATTATGGCATAGCGTTAATAATTATTACTATAATTATCCGCTTGATTCTTATGCCGTTCATGTTAAAGGTTTATAAAAATCAGCAAGAAATGAAAGTCAAAATGGATAAAATGAAGCCCGAGATGGAGGACGTTCAGAAACGAATGAAAGAAGCGAAAACACCTGAGGAACAGAAAAAGGTTCAGCAGGAAATGCTTCAACTCTATCAGAAACATAATGTAAACCCGCTAGGTGTTGGCTGTCTTCCTATGATTATTCAAATGCCGATTTTAATGGGGTTATATTGGGCGATTCGCGCTTCTGAACATATTGCGAGTCAAAACTTTTTATGGTTTAACTTAGGAACTCCTGATCTAATCATGATGTTAATAGCTGGAGCTGTTTATTTTCTACAAGCAAATGTGTCAATGGCAACTGTGCCGGAAGCACAAAAAAAGCAGATGAAAATGATCTCTTATCTATCTCCGATTATGATTATGTTTATTTCATTTTCGGCACCTGCGGCATTACCTCTTTACTGGGCAGTCGGCGGTATATTCTTGATTTTCCAAACATGGCTTGGACGTAAAATTTATATGAAGCCAGAAGAAAAAGTTGAAGAAAAAAATAATTCTTAATCTAAAAAGGATAGTCTTTCAAAGGCTATCCTTTTTATTTTTACAAATGTTTACAAAAAGAGAAACCTTTTTGTCGGAATATACGTTATATTAGGTAGGACTGGAATTTATCCTATTATTTTCTTGTCTAGAGAATGAGAGTATTAATCAGGGGGATCAAATGTGAAAAAGAAGGTATGGATTTGGATTGGGGTTATTGTTGGGGTACTCATTATTTTTGGGGTGGCAGCCACAATTGTTTTAAAGATGGGTGCCCAAAAAGCATCAAGTTTTGAGGAAGAGGAAATGCCTATTGCTGTTCAAAAAGCGTCGGAGCGAGAATTAACAGAAAGTATTCTTGTCACGGGACAAATTGTTCCAGAAGGAGAACAAAAGATATATTTGGAGCAAGAAAAGGGTGAAATTCTAGAATTTAAGGTAGAAGAAAACCAAGAAGTGAAAGCTGGCGATCCGCTTTTTATCTATGATTCTACTAAATTGGCACGAGAGTTTGAACGTTCCGTACGTGAACGAGATTTAATTAAAAAGCGTGCCCAAATTGAAATAAACCAAATGGCTGCATTAGATAAACAGATTAAAGAAGCCAAGAAAAAGGTTGGAAGGAAGATAGATCCAGAGGCAGAAGTTATTGAGGAAGTTGTGACTCAAGAAGATGTCAATCAACTGGAAAATGAAAAGGTTCAAATGGAAATGCAATACGAAGGGACTAAGTCCGAAATTGAAGGTGTTCAGGAAACAATTAATGATCTAGATGCTCAAATTAAAGCGATGACTGTAGTAAGTAAAATAGATGGAATTATCGTAAAAATAGATCCGAATGTGGCGAAAACGGAAATGGGTTCTAATGAACCTGTTGTCCATATTATTTCCAGTGAACCATTTAAGGTCATTGGAACGATGAGTGAATTTGATGCTGTTAAGATTGAAAAAGACCAGCCTGTTATCGTTCGACCAAAGGTGTTTAAAGACCGCGAATGGAAAGGCGTTGTTGAATCTGTGTCTCACTTTCCAACAGATGAAGGTGGTGGCGGAGAATACGATATGATGGGCGGGGGTGGCAATGTAACCACTTATCCATTTAAGGTAGCTATTACAGATGATACATCTGAATTACGTCAAGGTTTCCACGTTTCCTTAGAAGTCAAAATGGGTGGCGGAGAAAAATCACTTGTTGTTCCGCATATGGCCATTATTGATGAAGAAGAATCAACCATTATTTATGTATTGAAGGATGGAATGCTTGAAAGACGTGAAGTCACAACCGGAGCTATGAATGATGAGTTCATCGAAATCACAGCAGGTGTTGTGAAAGATGAATTAGTCGTAGTCTCGCCATATATGGAATTGTATGATGGAATGGAAGTGACGTCCTATGATGAAATTGAGTAAAATTACAAAAGTGTACGGGAATGGTTCATTAAAAGTTCCTGTTTTACATGGAATCGATTTAGAAATCGAGGACGGCGAGTTTGTTGCGATAATGGGTCCTTCAGGTTCGGGCAAATCGACTTTAATGAATATTATTGGTTTTCTCGATTACCCAACAGAAGGAACATATGAGTTGAATGAAGAAAAAATTAGCACGTTTAAGGAAAAACAATTAGCACAACTTCGTAATCGTCATATCGGTTTTGTCTTTCAGCAATTTTTCCTTTTACCAAGATTGAATGCGTTGAAAAATGTGGAGACGCCGCTAGTCTATGCTGGTGTGTCAAAACGTGAGCGCAGGGAAAGGTCCCAGCAAATGTTGGAAAAGGTTGGTCTTGGTGATCGAGTAAAGCACTTGCCTAACCAATTATCAGGCGGACAAAAACAGCGGGTTGCAATTGCACGTGCGCTTGTGAATAATCCCTCTGTTATTATGGCGGACGAGCCTACTGGTGCACTTGATTCAAAGACAAGTACGCAAATTATGGAGTTATTTGTTCAGCTGAATCAGGAAGGAAAAACGATTATTGTTGTTACGCATGAAGAAGAGGTTGCTGCTTATGCGAATAGGGTTATCACGTTACGGGATGGCTTGATTACAGATGATAATCGGAGGAGGCTGACCTCATGAATATACTGGAAAGCTTTAAAATCGCCTTTTCTTCGATATGGAATCATAAAGTCCGTGCTTTGCTGACGATGTTAGGGATTATTATTGGGGTTGCGGCTGTTATCATCATTGTCGCGCTAGGGCAAGGAGCACAAACGCAGCTGACGGATGAGATTTTTGCTGTGGATGAAAATGTGATTGAAATATACTATGATTACCAGCCAACAGAAGAGGAAATGGAGAGTGGGCAGTGGAGTTATGAACCACCAAATTTATCACCAACTGATTTGGAAGTAGTTGCAGAGGTACCAGGAGTGAAGGCTGTTATTGGTACAAATACAGGTTGGGGCATGATGGTTCATAATGATAAAACAGGTGATATGCAAATTACAGGAGTTGGAAAAGAATATTTTTCAGCTCGTAGTATCGAGGTGCTTGAGGGAAGACCTATTAATGCTCGAGATAACGAAGGAATGAATCGAGTTATTATGATTGATAAAAAGGCCCGTGAAAAATTTTTTAAGGAAGATGAAAATCCGATCGGAGAGATTGTTGATATTAATGACAATCCATTTAAAATTATAGGGGTTTATAAATCTCCGATACCTGAACAATTTCAATATAACGAGAGTGGCGAATTACTTATGCCCCGTGCCGTTATTTCAATGATGTATGGAAATAGTGAAATAGAAAACATTTCGGTTTTAGCTGAAAATCCAGAAACGCTCGCAGAGACAGGAAGATTGGCTGCAGAAACATTAACAGTCAGTAAAGAACTGGAAGATGGTTATTTTACTACGTACGATATGTCTGAATTTGAAAATGAATTTAATCAAGTTATTTTGATTATGACGTTATTCATTGGAAGTATTGCTGGTATTTCCCTTTTAGTCGGGGGAATCGGTGTAATGAATATTATGCTCGTATCTGTGACGGAAAGAACGAGGGAAATTGGTCTTCGGAAAGCACTTGGTGCGACACGAGGAAAAATTCTTTTTCAGTTTTTGATTGAGTCCATCACACTTACTTCGCTAGGAGGCTTGATCGGGATAGGCTTAGCTAGTGCAGCAACTGGATTAATTACCTGGCTGTCACCGATAAACGCTATGGTCAGCCCACTTGTAGTGTTGATCGGCGTCGGATTCTCCGCCTTTATTGGGATTATTTTTGGCATCTTACCAGCCAATAAAGCATCAAAGCTTAGTCCAATAGATGCATTGAGGTATGAATAATATTTTTAACAAAAAAGGCTGATTTCATGGGACGGAATCAGCCTTTTTAACGTGATCGCAAACAGAAGTTAAGGCATTTCTCTAAATTATGCTTGAATAGCTCTGAATCGTTCCCGAAAGACGAATCCCCTAAGTGAAACGGTAACGAATGCGGTTGAATCGTTCCCGAAAGACGAATCCCCCAAGTAAAACGGTAACGAATGCGGTTGAATCGTTCCCGAAAGACGAATCCCCCAAGTGAAACGGTAACGAATGCGGTTGAATCGTTCTCAAAGCACTGAAGCCCACACAATTCACCGTGACCAGTGTGCGCCTTCATCCATATGCACAAATGGGATATCTGTATCAACTTCACCTGTAATCTGATCTAGTTCCAGATCCTTGCCAGCTAACCACTCGGAAAAGCTGAATTTAACTGGTTCTTGATCGCCGCCCAATGCAATCCAGGCTTCCAATTCTCGCGGTAGGTACGCCGAAGTATGGATCGTGCCAGCCCAACTGCTATATAAATCAGAGAAAACTCCACGATTCCTGTCATTCATAAGACGAAAGGCGTCATAGGCATTGACAAGGCCAGACCGCTCCGACTCGATGACATCCAGCCTTCTTTTGGAATCAACAAGATGATGGCGATTCTCGTCTTTCATCATTTCGAAATGATTTGTACAAGCATTGGCTTGTCTAACTTGAACAAGCCGTGGGGAAGTCTCTACAATATATGTTTCTCCACTCCGATCATAAACGACATACGTAAACGAGTGACGATGGGGGATCTCTTTCAACATCTCTACTGCCTCCATCACTGTCGCGCAAGATTCCAAAATCAGTCTGCCGATCATACAACAAATAAAGCCATCACCAGGCTGCTTGCGATTCATAAAATTGTATCCCATCGCTAACCCTTTCTCATTCATACCATCCATCCGACCTGTTCCTCTTTGGCTAGGGCCAATAATCGCATAGCCTTGATCTGTTGGCTGATAAACAATATAGCGTCCTTCATATGTCTTTGGATGGTAATCGTAATTGCGGATTAGAAAATGATCACCAGTTAAAATCGAGCAACCTGATTTTACATATTCCACCCGATAGCCGCCGAATTCTTGCAGAACTTTTTCAATTGGCCATTTAAGAGCTTCTTGATAGCCTAATAGCTCATCCAAAATTCCAGGTGCAAATGTACAAATCGCACTTTTTACTTCATCTATGTCAACCATAAAACGCGGTTTTCGGACCTTCCATTGCCGTTCACGATTTTTTACTGTCAACGAATCTTTCAGTTTTTCACCTTGCATATAGCCAAAATTATAATGGTTTCCACGAAATTGAATGATTTCACTGTATATCTGTTTCAAATGATCATCCCTCTAATTGTATTCAATCATATTATTATAATCGTACCACAACCTATAAATGTATTCAGAAACGATGAATGTAATCGTATTCAATAAAAAAATTAAAGTTTGTTCAACATTTCACATGATTTTTCTGAATGATTATGTTATATTAAAGGTGACAAAAGAATGTAAGGGGGATCGATGTGATTTTGTATGAATGGAAGACATTCTCTACAGATGAGAAGTTGTTTGTACAAACATATTTTGAATCCATCACTAGAGAAATCTCACATTATAAAAGATTCCATTCACAAGAACCTACTATTGCAAGAGCATCACAACAACATCCATCAGTTGTAAATTTGAAAAAGGTTCAAGCAGTTCAAGCAATGAATTTGTGTTAGCTGGAAAAGTTATATTTTTTTTAAAACATTATGTGAAATAATTCACAATGGTTAATTCGTCAGGAGGGACTAAAAATGACAACAACTGAAATGAAGAATCCGCAAACTAAAGATGTCCATTCGATGATTGATGACTTGGTTAATAATGGTTTAATAGCTTTAGAACAATTTCATTATTATGACCAAGAACAGATTGATCGTATTGTAAAGGCGATGGCTGTCGCTGGGCTTGATCAGCATATGCAGCTCGCAAAAATGGCGGTAGAAGAAACGAAGCGGGGAGTATATGAAGATAAAATCATTAAAAATATCTTTGCGACTGAGTACATCTACCATAATATTAAATACGATAAAACAGTCGGAATCATCCATGAAAATGAACATGAAGGAATTATAGAAATTGCGGAACCTGTTGGGATTATTGCGGGAGTTACACCTGTAACAAACCCAACATCAACAACGATGTTTAAGGCATTAAGTGCCATTAAAACAAGAAACCCGATCATCTTTGCATTTCATCCTTCAGCTCAAAAATGTAGTAGTGAAGCAGCAAGAATATTAAGGGATGCGGCAATCAATGCGGGTGCTCCTGCGAATTGCATCCAGTGGATTGAAACACCATCTGTTGAGGCTACAAGAACATTGATGAATCATTCGGGCGTTTCGATGATTCTTGCAACTGGCGGTTCAGGCATGGTGAAGTCTGCATATAGCTCTGGTAAACCAGCGCTTGGCGTTGGACCTGGTAATGTGCCTTGTTATATAGAAAAAACAGCCAATATAGAACGTGCCGTTAATGATTTAATTTTATCCAAAACATTTGATAATGGAATGATTTGTGCTTCCGAACAGGCGGTTATTATCGATAAAGAAATATATCATCAAGTAAAACAAGAGATGATTACTAATAAATGTTACTTCCTAAATGAAGAAGAAAAAGGTAAAGTTGAAAAACTTGTTATTAACGAAGAAAAATGTGCGGTTAATGCGGATATTGTCGGAATGCCAGCAGCGAAAATAGCTGAAATGGCTGGTGTGAAAGTACCGGCGGAAACAAAGATGCTAGTGGCAGAACTAGAAGGAGTCGGACCAGAATTTCCACTTTCCAGAGAAAAACTAAGTCCTGTGCTTGCATGCTACAAAGTAAATACTTTAAAAGAAGGACTAAAAAGAGCAGAAGAAATGCTTCGGTTTGGGGGAATGGGACATTCAGCCGTTATTCATTCAACAGATGAAGCTGTCATTGAAATGTTTGGAATGCGAATGAAGGCAGGCCGGATTATTGTCAATGCTCCATCTTCTCAAGGTGCGATAGGGGATATATATAATGCCTATATGCCATCCCTTACACTTGGCTGTGGAACTTATGGAGGAAACTCAGTTTCAACGAACGTTGGCGCTGTCCACCTTGTTAATACTAAAAAAGTGGCGAAAAGGAATGTCAATATGCAGTGGTTTAAAGTTCCACCTAAAATTTATTTTGAAAAACATGCGATTCAATATTTGGAAAAGATGCCTAATATTTCGAAAGCAATGATCGTTACTGATCCTGGAATGGTCAAACTCGGATATGTCGCAAAACTTCTTTACTATTTAAGAAAACGTCAAGATTATGTTAATTGCCAAGTCTTTTCCGATGTGGAGCCAGATCCAAGTATAGAAACAGTCATGAAAGGCGCGGAAATGATGAGAAGTTTCCAACCAGATGTGATTATCGCACTTGGCGGCGGTTCTCCGATGGATGCAGCCAAAGCAATGTGGTTGTTCTATGAATATCCGGAAACAGACTTCCGTGGCTTAAAACAAAAATTTATGGATATCCGCAAAAGAGTCGTCAAGTTTCCGAACCTTGGTCGGAAAGCACAATTTGTCGCCATTCCTACAACATCTGGAACAGGGGCAGAAGTGACCTCCTTCGCCGTTATTACTGACAAAGCAACGAATACAAAATATCCGTTGGCTGACTATGAATTAACACCAGATGTGGCGATAATTGACCCACAACTCGTTATGACCGTTCCGAAGACTGTTACAGCAGATACAGGAATGGATGTTTTGACACATGCTCTCGAAGCATATGTCTCTGTTATGGCTAACGACTATACGGATGCACTCGCTATGAAGGCGATCCAACTTGTCTTTGAATATTTACCAAGAGCTTATCATAATGGAGCTACTGATGAACTAGCACGTGAGAAAATGCACAATGCATCAACAATTGCTGGAATGGCCTTCTCCAATGCGTTCCTTGGTATTAACCATAGTTTAGCTCATAAGCTTGGTGCTGAATTTAGCATCGCACATGGTCGTGCGAATACGATCCTTTTACCACATGTCATTCGCTATAATGGAACGAAGCCTACTAAATTTACGGCATTTCCAAAGTATGAGAAGTTTATTGCTGATAGGCGATATGCAGAAATTGCAAGGGTGCTTGGACTTCAAGCGCGGACAACGGAGGAAGGCGTAGAGAGTCTAGTTCAAGCGGTTATAAAACTAGCAAAAGAACTTGATATTCCAATGAGTATTGCTGCGAATGGTGTCGATAAAGATGCTTTTGAGCGTAAAGTGGATCAAATGGCTGATCGTGCATTTGAAGATCAATGTACAACCGCTAATCCACGATTACCATTAGTTAGTGAACTTGCAGAGATATATAGACTTGCGTATAAAGGGGTTTAATATAAAAAAGGAGCTAGGGGAACGATTCCCTAGCTCCTTCGTGCTCATCTAGCTCCAGCGCATATCGACGTACAAACTCCTATGCTTCTTTCTACGATGAGTCAAACTACGGCTCATCGTGTTTTCTTTATCTCATGCCAACAGGACATTGGTCAGAACGGCGAGTCTTTAGCCGTTCATCCTTATTATAGAAGTTTGTACATCAATGCGCTTGCGCTTTTTGTTTCTAAATAAGTAAGTGAAACAATGTACTATCCTTATTCACTTCTGTAAAAGGAAAGCCTCTTTGTTCCATGCGCTCAACAAGTCCAGCGTAATCTTCCTTATTTTTTAATTCAATCCCGACAAGTCCTGGTCCACTTTCCTTATTATTCTTCTTTGTATATTCAAAGTGAGTAATGTCGTCATCAGGTCCCAAAACAGTGTCTAAAAATTCACGCAAGGCTCCAGCGCGTTGTGGGAAGTTAATGATGAAATAATAAAGAAGACCTTCATATAAAAGCGATTTTTCTTTAATTTCCTGCATGCGTCCAATATCATTATTCCCGCCACTAACGACACAAATGACTGATTTGCCTTTGATTTCATCTTTATAAAAATCAAGTGCTGCGATTGGTAATGCTCCTGCTGGTTCGGCAATAATTGCATGCTGATTATATAAATCTAAAATAGTTGTACAAACTTTACCTTCTGGGACAGGGAAAATATCGTCAACGTAATTCCTACATATTTCAAAGGTCTTTTTACCTGCACATGCTACAGCTGCTCCGTCAACAAATTTGTCGATCGTATCAAGGGTAGTAACCCCATTGTTTGCTATAGCTGCCTTCATACTTGCTGCTCCAGCAGGTTCGATTCCAACTATTTTCGTGCGAGGGGATAAATTTTTAATATAGGAACTTAAGCCTGATACGAGCCCGCCTCCACCGATACTGGCGAAAACATAATCGACTGGTTCTTCTAGGTCATTCATAATTTCGACAGCGACAGTTCCTTGTCCAGCAATGACATCAAGGTCATCAAAAGGATGGATGAAAATCATCCCTTCTTTTTCGCAATATTCCATCGCACTTGCTGAAGAATCATCAAAAGTATCTCCGACCAAAATAATTTCTACATACTCTCTTCCGAACATTCTTACTTGATCAATTTTTTGTTTGGGAGTTGTTTGTGGCATGAAGATCTTCCCATAAATACCGAGGTGGGAACAGGCGAATGCGACACCTTGAGCATGGTTGCCTGCACTTGCACAGACAACGCCTTTATCACGTGCTTCTTCCTCGATTGTTTTTATTTTGTAAAAGGCTCCCCGCAACTTAAAAGAACGTACATGCTGCAAGTCCTCTCTCTTAATATAGACATGGCAGTCATATTTTTCGGACAGACGCTCATTCTTCTGCAAAGGCGTATGTGCCACTACGTCTTTTAGTTGTTGGTAAGCGATAAGAATATCCTCAACATGAACAGCATTGGACTTTAGGTTCGTTTCACTCATGACGTTTTCCACTTCCTTTGCTTACTCTAAATTATCTGTAATTTAATTATTATAACATGTATAAATTGAGTTGGACATATGAATATTCAGTAATATCCATTGATAGCGTTGCCATTTTAAAAATAGTTAAACACGACCTCAACTTGACTGCTAATATCCATTGTTCCAGGTTGGATCGAAGTTGCACTCTCACTTTTCATCAATACATGGGATTGAAAAGGAATCGGGCCATTTATAGGTAACGGCAATTCAGTGATAGATTTAGGTGGTTGGCTTAATTGTACTTTAATTGTTTGGGCAATGGTGTTGGCCTTCTGAATAGCGTTTATGACAGCTTTAGATAATGCTTGCTCGTAATAATGATGATACTGCGAGGAACTGAACTGAATGGCGGATATTTCGTTTGCGCCACTTGTTACGGCTCCATCGACAATCATACCAACCTTTTGGATATCTTTTACTGTTAAGTGGAGCAAATGCTCGACGCGATAATTGCGAAAGGTTTGCTTTCCATCGATATAGTCATATTGAGGAGAAATGGAATAATGAGATGTTTGGATTTCATTTTCTTTCATCCCAAGGTTGTAAAGGGTCTGTATAATGGCACCAATTTTGTTCGCATTTATTTCTAACGCTTTCGATAAGTTGGCATCTTCAGTAGAAACGCCGAGTGTGATTTCAGCTTGGTCTGGACGGATAGAGATAATACCTTCACCAGTTACTTTTATGATCTTAGGTTTCTCAGCCGATTTCATTGTACGATAAGATGGATACTGCACAATATCTTCCTCACTTTCATCTTTTCAAATAGATTCTCCCCTATTTTACTGTATAAAAACGTAAGTTAGTCTTATTGGTTTTAAAAATTATAAACAATTTTTAAAATATTATTGAAATATTAGGCGTTTTCCATTAATCTATGTATACAGGTAAAATACATGTTCATAGATAAGCAGGTGATAAGATGAAATTGGCTCGGATTGGTGTTTTCTTTGATAAGCAAGCAAGTTTCAGCTTGTGGGCTGATCAAAAAAATATTTTTGAACGATATATTATAGAAGTATTGGAGCATGCGCGTATCCCGTATGATTTAGTGGACAGTTTATCGGCAATTCAGCAGTTTAATATTTTAATAGTGGCTGTTGCAAAGGATGATGATGCAACGAGAAAGACATTATTACATTATGTATCATTAGGTGGAACCATTATAAATTATGGCGGCTTAGATTTTCTGGCGGAGGATCTGAACTGTAAAAGCCTCCCGAAGATTAAGAAAGGCTATGCCGATTTACATTTAGAGTTTCATCAAGAAAGTTCACTGCGATTTCTCCATGCCGCACCGTGGGAATGCCTTGAGACTAATACGCTCATAGAAAAGGGGAACATTCGGGAAGAAAACCTAGCCGCACTTCAACAGTTTTCTGTTGGGAAAGGGTTAATCGATCGATGGGCGATTCATATACCAGAATCCATTGTCGCTTTTCAACAAGGAACTGCGCCAGTAACGGAGGACGGAATACCTGCCCCAGATGGTACAGCGAATCTTGATGAAGGAATTTTAAAAGCAGATGATGGTTTCGAGCTGGATTGGGAAAAAGATCGTGAGCACACGGAAACAGGAATTCCCTATTTTTCACAGCCCTATGCCGATTTGTGGAGAGAGGTTATACTGGAACATTTGCTTCAGAGAGTATTGGATCAAAATTTAACATTGCCATTTGTCGAGCCATGGCCTTCTGGAATTGATCAGATCGCGATGATCTCGCATGATAGTGATTTGAATGTTGAAGAGTCTGCAGAAGCGGCGTTAAAAGTTTTAGAAGAGATCGGAGTTTGCTCTACTTGGTGTATGATCGCCCCTGGGTATAGCTCAGAAATGTATGAGAAGGTAAAACAAGCTGGCCATGAACTTGCCTTCCATTACAATGCTCTGGAAACAGAAGGCGGTAGTTGGTCGGAGGAAGAATTTAACGCCCAATTGGCATGGTTGAAAAAGGCTATTAGTGAAAACGATGTCATTTCTAATAAAAATCATTACACCCGCTTTGAAGGGTGGGGAGAGCTATTTAGATGGTGTGAACGCAATGGGATAGAGGTTGATCAAACACGGGGACCGAGTAAGAAAGGGAATGTCGGTTTTCCGTTCGGGACTTGTAAGCCGTATTTTCCAGTCGCGTGGGCGGATGAACATAATCGCTTTTATAATGTACTAGAAATAGGCTTTCTTACACAGGATTTAAACCATGAAACATTAGCTGATACAAGCGTCATTCAACCGTTTTTAGAAAAAGTAAAACGTGTAAATGGAGTAGCACATTTTCTATTTCACCAAATTCATATTTATAATAAGCCAGCAGTTCGAAAAGCAATTATAGAAGTGGCCGAAACAGCAAAAGCAGAAGGATTCACCTTCTGGACCTCCAAGCAAATTAATGAATGGGAGCGGGCACGAAGAACCGTTCAGTTGACGATGGAAGGTGAAAAAGTAAAGGTGAGCAGTGACCGAGAAATGGATGATCTAGTCGTTTGGATACCTGTAAAAGAAGGGTCAGAGAGTGACTGCGTTTACAAGTTTGGTATTCCTGGTATAAGACAAATTGTGAAAGCTGAATCCATAAAAATATGAGGAGTGACTGAAGTGAGTCGTCAGCAATTGGCCATTCATGGTGGCCCGAAAACAAAAACAACTCCATTTGGAACAGGAAAGCGATTTGGTGAAGAGGAACTGAATGAGTTAAGGGAAACGCTGGAACAAAACACTTTGTTTTATCATTTTGGGAAAAAGACAAAGCAGTTTCTGGCTGATTTTAATGACATGTTTAATGTGAAGCATAGTGTCGCCACTTCTTCAGGCACAGCCTCGATTCATGTTGCTTTGGGAGCGGCTGGAGTGAGTGCTGGAGATGAAGTGATTACAAGTCCGATTACAGATCAAGGTACTGTTGTTGGGATTCTTTATCAAAATGCGATCCCTGTGTTTGCCGATCTTAAACCATACTCTTTTAATCTTGATCCCCGATCGATAGAAAAAAAGATTACAGCAAAAACGAAAGCGATTCTTGTTGTACATTTAGCCGGGAATCCATGTGATATGGATCCAATCATGGAAATGGCCGAAAAGCATAGTTTGAAAGTGATTGAAGATTGTGCGCAAAGTTATTTAACTCGATATAAAGGGAAATTAGTTGGAACGATTGGTGATTATGGTTGCTTCAGTACAAATGATTTCAAACATATTTCGACTGGTGATGGGGGAGTTGTCACAATCAATTCCGGAGTTGAGGCGGACTATCAAAGAGCTCATGCCTTTGCCGATAAAAATTATCGACGCTTTGATGATCAAGTCTCCAAGGATATCCATTATTTAGCTCCGAATTATCGAATGACAGAGCTTCAAAGTGCTGTTGGAATCGCTCAATTGAGGAAGCTTCAATCGATTTGCGAAAGGCGACACCAGCACGGGCAAATGCTTGGCGAAGGCTTAAAGGAAATAAAAGGCGTCTTTCCAATGGAAGTTTCAGAAGAGGATTGGTGCACTTACTGGTTTTATATGTTCAGACTTGATATGAATGTATTAGGTTGCACAAATGTAGAGTTTTCTGAAGCACTAGCTGCTGAAGGAATTCCGAATGCGGCAGGCTATATTCCGAAAGTGTTATATGAACAGCCTATGTTCCAAAATAAACAAGCCTATCTTCATACCACATATCCGTTTAATCTTTCGGATGTTGATTATTCGCAAGGAAGTTGTCCTGTAGCGGAAGAAATTCTAACTTCTGCTATTCGTGTGAACGTTAATGAATTTTTTACAAAAGCGGATATGGAAGAGACGATTGCGGCGATCAATAAAGTAGCGAATCATTTTGCTAATATAAAAGTAACGGAGAAAATCGAATGATCGAACAAAAAAATGTGCAAGATCATGGAATACCTGTTCAAGCACAGGAATCGAGAACGGCTGCCATCTGTATTAATTCTGATGGGGAAGAGAGATTTGTCATTGCGGCAAAAGGGTTTCTAATGATTTTGGATCTAGAAACAGGGAAAGCAACTCAAGTTTTCTTTCCGGAAAAGTACGTGGAATATCCATTTGCGTCGTTTAGTAGTAAGTCTGGTTTATTTTATACAGGTGCAGGGAAGATGCTCATCGTTTTAGATCCTTTTAAAGAGAAAGTGATCGATTACAAGTGGAACGAAAATGGTGAGGAAATTATTGGCTTTAGTTTTGCGGAAGATAGAAAGGGCAACATCTATTGCACAACTTATCCGCATTGCCACCTTTTACAATATATACCTGAGAGTCGCAGTATTATTGATTATGGTTCAATGGATCCCACTGAGAAATATGCTGGGAGTTTAGCTGTAGATTTAAATGGTTGGATTTATATGGGCGTTGGAACAGAACGCAAAGATATTATCGCTTTTCAACCAGCAACAGGGAAAAAGCAGTCGCTCGTTGCTGATCAGGAGAGAACGAGGGGAACTGGCTTCGTGTATCAAGGTACGGATGGTGGAGTTTACGGTCATTGGGAAGCAGAAACGATGCAAACTGTTAATCACGCTTTTGAATGGTATACATTTTCCAATGGCTATCTTGAAAAGAGCAAAGGTAGAGCGCCTTCACATTATTCAGGCCTTCAATTTAAGCGAATTCATAGGAATGGAGCTCGCAAATATACAATAGCAGAGTTTAGCCTTTCGGAAGGTTACGTTATTTGTAAATCGAGTGACGGTGAGCAAAAGCAAGTGGATTTTACTTATCGATCGGATGGCGCTGTATTGTCTCCTTTATATAAGGGCCCCGATGATTGTCTTTATGGAACGTCGCAACATCCACTTCAGTTTTTTAAATATGACTTTGAAGAAATGCAAAATTATGGTCCAATCGAAAGGGGAGGAGGGGGCAATATTTGTGCTTACGCTTCCCAAGGAATGAAAATGATCGGCTTTGCCTATGCAGGTGGTAAAATCTATGAATTCGATCTGAATAAGCCGATTGCTCCTAAAGCGCAAAATCCTATTTTAATAAGTGAACATGAAAGTATTCATCGGCCGCGGTGTGCGGTTTCTCATTCGGATGGAAAACATATAGTGTGGGGCGGCTTTCCCGGGTATGGAATGACTGGCGGAGGATTGGGAATCTATCATGTCGGGACGAAAGAAATAGAGATTATTCCCCATACTGCTATCGTACCGAACCAAAGCACAATTTGCCTAGGAATCTTGCGTTCTGGTGATGTTTTAGGAGGAACAAGTATTGACACCCCTGGGGGTGCATCGTCGAAAGAAAAAACAGGGGCCTTGTATTATTTTAATTGGTCCAAAAAACAAGTGGAGTATGTGTTAAATCCAATTTCGGATAGCCGGGAAATATCACAGTTATTTATCGACTGTGAAGATCAGGCTCATTGCTTAACGGTCGAAGGGGTATACTTTATTTTCAATCCGACTAAAGGGTTAGTCTCAAAGTCTATTGATTTATCTAAGTACGGAACACCTGTAAGAAGCGGCTTCACAGTGAATGAACAAAGAACAAAGCTATATGGATTATTCAGTAAGACTATCATTATGTTTGATTTAGAGTCGCACGCAGAGCCAGCCATTGTCACAACCCTCGAAATTGCAGCGACGAGCGGCATCGCCTTTAAAGACGGGCGAATTTACTATGGCAGCGGGTCACGGCTTTTAAGTGTCGAAGTAGAGGAATCGTGGTGAAAAAAGTTGGCATATAAATTAGCACAATTGCAGAAGGAAGGGATTCCCTCCTTACTTGAGGGGATTTTAACTAAAGATGATTGGGAAACGAAGAGAAAAGCTATTATGGCAGATTGGCTTGATGTCATCGGCGATCTCCCAGAGTGTGACAGTGAAAAAGTCGAGTTTCTCGCTATTGATGAAGAGACAGATCATGTACGGATTCATTTAAAATATGAAACTGTTTATGAAGACTGGGTGACGGCTTATTTATTAGTGCCCGCAGGGGTAATCTCGGGCAAATATTTAGAGGTAGAATTGTTTTCTACCACTCCTTCAAAGTCGCAGACCCCAGCTGTTCTTGCCTTACATCCAACTGAAGCGACTGGTAAAGGAGATATTGCACTTGAAAGCG
Organism: Bacillus niameyensis; assembly: GCF_001375535.1. Classification (GTDB taxonomy): domain Bacteria; phylum Bacillota; class Bacilli; order Bacillales; family Bacillaceae_C; genus Lederbergia; species Lederbergia niameyensis. Next base: position 2,390,549 of record NZ_LN831197.1, on the reverse strand, counting down.
GCAGAGCGAATCGAACATATGGATTGGAACTCGTAAAACGAGGGTTTGTCGTTCTCGCTCCAGATACGATTACTGCAGGTGAACGGATTCAGAGAGGGGAAGAAGCGTTTCATACAGGTCGATTTTATGAGCAATATCCAGAATGGTCTGCTGTCGCAAAAATGCTGGTCGATCACCGCCAAGGTGTCTCCTTATTAAGCAAAATCCCTTGGGTCGGAAATATTGGTGCGATTGGGCACTCGCTTGGAGGATATAATGCTTATTTCTTAGCAGGGATCGATCGCAGAATCAAGGCTGTTATATGTAGCGCTGGTTTTGCGACATTTACAAATGATCCGGAAAGAGAGCGCTGGGGAAAACGGGATTGGTTTAGCCATATGCCGAAAGTGAGCGAGTTTTTAACGGATGATGAAGTCCCATTTGAATTTCATGAAATTGCAGGCTTAGCAGCTCCGACGCCATTGTTTATTTGGATCGGTCAAAATGATCGGATTTTCCCTCATTGGAAACCAGCTTTGGATGCAGTGAACGATTTAGATCGTCTCTACACAATTTTAGGTGAAGAAGCTTCCTTTAAGTTCTATTTGGGAAATGTCGGGCATGATTTCCCGTGCGAAATTCGTGAATGGGCTTATTCTTTCCTAGATGAGCATTTACAGCATCATAGCTTTTGCAAATGAAAACATGCTCAGGTTAAGATTGAAACATCATGTTGTATAGGAGCGGTCTATGTGTTGAAAAGGAGAAATGAATTTGAGGTAAAATATAATCGGTTTTTATCCGAACTGAAGGAAGAAATTATTTCAGGAAGGCTTAAACCAGGAGAATTTATTTTACCTGAAAATACTTTAAGTAAAACGTATGAGCTAAGCCGAGTGTCGATTCGAAAAGCGTTGGCTGAGCTTGTAGAAGAGGGATTGATCGAGAAAATCCCAGGCAAGGGTAATCGGGTGACATTACCAGCAGAAACATCGAAGCAAACGATCACGCTTGGCTGGTTTTCTGATTCGTATGAACTTGAGATTGTTGAAGAAATTATTGCCCGCTTTGAACAATTAAATCCATTCGTCAAAGTGGAATTGCAACTACTACCAGGGACCGATTATGTTTATAGTTTGACGCAATTATTTGAACGAGGGAGCGGTCCAGATGTTTTTATGGTCTCAGATTTGCATTATCGGCAGTTAGAAGCGCTTAATCGATTAGATATTATTGATCCGTATTTACCAGATCACTTGCAACCTGAATTAGATAGTTATCCGAAGATATTTGAAATGTTTACGAAAAACGAAGAGGTGCTTTCAACACCATTTTTGTTTTCACCAGTTATTATTTGTTTCAATAAAAGGATGTTTAATGAAGCCGGAGTTCCGGGAAATTCGCCATTGAAAAATTGGGGAGATTTACTGGATGTAGCGAAAAGGTGTACGAAGGAAGAGGCGGAGGAATTAGTTGAACAATATGGTTTTTGTTTTTCAGCTTCTTCGCATCGTTGGCCAGTCTTTATGTTGCAAAATGGCGGTCGTTTTTTTGAAGATGATCGAACAGAATCGATTTTAAATAGTAAAGAAAATACGGAAGCTTTAACGTTTTGTCTTGATTTAATGTATGAAGAAAAAGTATCTCCAATTTTTTCCCATGGAAGCAATGATATGGCAGAAAATATGTTTATGCGCGAGCGTGCAGCGATGATTTTAACGACGTATTATTTTATGAATGAATTCCGTGATCATAAGATTAGTTGGGATATTATGCCTGTTCCTGAACAGAAGCAAAAAGCGACCTTATTATTAGGCGGGTCACTGGCGATTAACAGAAACAGTGAAATGAAGGAATCAGCGAAAGCCCTTATTAACTATATGATCAGTACGGAGGCGCAAACAACGATTAAACGAAATGGTTGCACGATTCCGATGTTGCGTGTAGTGGCTGAAGATAACCATTTATTACAGCCTGGAATCCATCCGGAAAATTACAATGCGTTTAAAAATGTAATGCCGTATGCGTATACGATGAGGGAGCTTGGTTTAACCATTTCTGATATTGAACTTTTAGAAAACGAACTACAGTTTCTTTGGGCGAATATGGAGAAGCCAGAAGATGCTTGTAAACGAATTGAACAGCTTCTCGATGATAAATTAAAGACTATCGCGAATTAATGTGGGGTGGAATTGTGTATGAAGGATCTTATTACCCATCCGAGGATCTTATTTACGAAGGATGAGATTGCAAATGCGGATACGCCTCCTCAACTATTAGCACAGGCTAAGCGGTTTCTGACAGAAACGGAATTTCAAGTTTCCTATCCGATGATAAACTATCAGCTAACCGTTTCATTACCGCTACAGCAATTAGCAACATTGCCTGAGCCAAAAGGTTACGTTGATTTTCCGTACTGGACGATGTATTCTCGTGCGATTGAGGAGAGGATTACAGTCCTTGGAAAAGCTTACGGTTTGACCAAGAAACGGGAATATGGGGAAAAAGTGAAAGAATATATATTGGCTTTAGCCCGGTTTGAACGCTGGTTTGAATTTCCACATCGTGGTGCAGAAGGCAATCTAAGTAATGCCCATTTTACACTAGCGATGGCAAGCGGGTATGATGCTATTTTTGATTTATTAGATGAACAGGAAAAAGACATAGTCCAAACGGCCATTTTGGAAAAAGGTCTGCACCCTTTTGAAATCGACTTTGATAACAAGGATAGCCACAATATTATTGCATCTAAAAGAGTGGCAATGCTCGTCGGAGCTCTTGCGATTTTAGAAGAAAAAGAAGTTGAACCTTATTTCACGAATGCCTATGAATACTTGCTCGCTTATTTAGATGAAAGACTAGTTAGTCCGGAGAATGAAGGGCTTCTGTATACGAAGGTCGCTGCTCAACATATTTTATTAGCTGCAGATACACTGCATCGTGCGACTGGAGATGGGTCACTTATTGCTCACCCGTATTTTAAAGAATTTTTGCCTGAACTCTTTCTCTTTATGCTTGGAAATAGCGAGACTGCTAGTTTTGCTAACTTTTCGGATTCCTTTTATTCGCTAGATATCGATTATATGATGTCTATGATTGCGAAGAAAAATCAACATCCTGTTGCTAGCTGGTATGTGCAAAACTTTTCTAATGAAAAAGAGCATAGAGTAGAATCGATACCGCCAGATTTATATTATGCTAGTCAAAAATCTCAAGTGTTTCCGACAATTGGCTGGACCTCCTTTCGCAATGGCTGGTCAAAGAAAAGTCATCTACTCGCTTTTCTATCTAGTGAGTCCGCCAAGGATCACAATCATTTTGACCAAAACAATTTTATCTTGCATACGGATGGAGAGTGGCTGATCACGAATCCTGGATATCAAGATTATGTGGCGGGACCAAGAAGGGAATTTACCCTTGGTACAATCGGGCACAACTCCATGCTTGTAAATGGAAAAGGTCAGGTATATTTAGGAAAAAGTAAGATTGTTGACTCCTTTTTATCGGAACGCTTCGATTATTGCATAGGCGATGCAACGCGGGCTTATGGGGATGCAATTAAACTTTGGGAAAGACAGATCATCCATGTTGATCAAACTTATTTTATGTTGATTGACCGTGTACTAAAAAAGGAGGCTCACGATCAATTAAGCTTTTTATATCATACAACGGGAACACCGATGGTTAACTTAGTAGAGCTGCAAGTGGATGAACTTATTAAAGAGAATAAGATTGATTTTGTTGGAGAAAACGCCTGTGCGTCTATTTATCCGTGTTATCCACAAATGATGAACAAGGCTGTAAAAGTATACACGGGGGCGGAGGAGTTTGGGCCTTATTTGCAGGTTGAACCGAATTCAGATCTGGAACAGGAGATATTAGTGACGCTTATTCATCCTGATGGGAATGAAAAGCTGGAACCAGTTGTGAATTTGGACGGCGGAAAGCTATCATTGCGAATTGAGCGAGATTTTAAGGTTGACTATTTCTTGATGAACATAGAGCGGAGAGCATCGGGAATGGTTTCTGAAGATGGTCTGTTTTCGATATACGGTGAGCAAGGCTGGTTATCTAAAGGTAAAAGTCAAAATGTTCTGAGTAAGGTTGTGTTAATAAATGGATCGGAAATTCATTATGGAGATCAGCTTTTATTCCAATCTAATAAGGACCTGAATGCTGTCGTAATGATGGAAAAAGGTAGTCCATGGTATCAAGTGGATGTAACAGAGGAGACTGTAATCCATGCTCATTTTGAGAATGATCGCCTTCAAAAATTTGTCTTACCTAGAGGAAGTCATGATCTTAGAAGGAGATTGTAATAGTCATAGAAATATGAATACATGTTAAATACATGTAGTTATTTAAAATACGGAAAATAAGGTGGCGTTGGGATGACTCTAAGTAAGTGTCTCGCCACTAAGGAAAGGAGAGCAGGGGATGGAACTGAAAGATACGGAAGTAAATCAGCCTTTCCTAAAGATTCCTAAAGAAAATAAATGGAGAAGACTTCAAAAGCGGATTATAAAAGATCGGTATCTTATCTTCTTAGCTCTGCCGGGAATTCTATACTTTTTAGTGTACCGTTATATCCCGATGGGTGGAATTGTAATCGCATTCAAAGATTATAGTGCTTTTAAAGGATTTGTCGATAGTCCATGGGTTGGAATGAAGTACTTTAAGTTGCTTTTTTCTGAACCAGAGGTAATTCGGGTCATTTGGAATACGTTGCAAATTTCCTTTTTACAAATCCTTTTTGCTTTTCCGATTTCTATTGTGTTAGCACTCATGCTCAATGAATTAAGGAATCAAGTTTTTAAGCGAATTGTTCAGTCGATTGTATATTTACCACACTTTCTTTCATGGGTAGTTGTCGTAGGGATTACGGTCATTTTTCTACGTAATGAAGGAATGCTTAACAACTTTCTTGTTAGTGTGTTCGGAATGGAACCGATCGGTTTTTTAACGGATCCGCATCTTTTTAAGCCACTCATTATTCTTCAAGTCATTTGGAAGGAATCTGGCTGGGGAACAATCATCTTTTTAGCTGCACTAGCTGGGGTGAACCCAAATCTCTATGAAGCAGCTGAAATGGATGGGGCAGGTCGTTGGCGGAAAATATGGCATATTACCCTGCCGGCAATTCGTAGCACAATCGTGATCTTGCTTATTTTACGACTTGGTAATGTTATGGAATCAGGATTTGAACAGATTTTCTTAATGCTTAATCCGTTCAATATGGATTCGGGTAATGTTCTTGATACGTTCGTTTATTTTAAAGGGATTCAGCAAGCTAACTATAGTTTCGCTACGGCCGTTGGTTTATTTAAAGGTTTAGTAGGATTAATTTTGGTTGTTGCCGCCAACCGATTAGCAAAGAAGTTTGGCGAAGAGGGTCTTTATTAGAGAGAGGAGGGAATCAGAGTGGATCAAAAAAACTTCGGATCGAAATTGTTTGACTCGGTTAATATTATCATCTTGATTGTCATTGCTTTTGCGATGATCTTCCCTTTTTTCTATATTTTCGCCGTGTCTTTTTCTTCTATAAGTGATTTCTTAAATAATGATTTTTTACTCTGGCCCAAAAAGTGGGTAACGGATGCCTATTCTTATATTTTGAGTTCGGATCGATTTATTCGCTCTATTCTTGTAACGATTTATATTACAGTAGTGGGAACATTAGTGAATTTATTTTTTACAGCGACGATGGCTTATTCGCTATCAAGAGCGATGATTGGTCAGCGCGCGATTCTACTGTTGGTCTTATTCACAATGTTATTTTCTGCGGGAATGATTCCAACTTATATGGTAGTGAAAGAAACAGGACTCATTAATAGTATATGGGCTTTAATTATTCCGGTTGCAGTTAGTCCCTTCAATTTGATTATATTACGGCAATTTTTCTTAGGGATACCGGATGATCTAAAGGAGGCGGCATTAATCGATGGAGCGCAGGAGCTGCAAATCTTTTGGAAGATTATTTTGCCACTGTCGAAACCAGCGCTAGCCGCATTTGGCCTCTTCTATGCTGTGGGTCATTGGAATAGTTATTTTTCGGGAGTTTTGTATTTAAGTAGTCCGGAAAAGTGGCCGATCCAAGTCATCTTGCGCCAAATTGTCATTGTCAACGAACCGAATGCTGCACTTGGTGCCAATGAAATGGTGATGGAAGCCTTGCCGCCACCTGAAACAGTGCAAATGGCCGCCATCTTACTGGCTACGCTTCCTATTTTAGTAGTCTATCCATTCTTACAAAAACATTTTGCTAAAGGGGTGATGCTCGGGTCTGTTAAAGGGTGAAATGGTGTGTTCTCTAGTCAAAGGCAATCGAAANTAGTCATAGAAATATGAATACATGTTAAATACATGTAGTTATTTAAAATACGGAAAATAAGGTGGCGTTGGGATGACTCTAAGTAAGTGTCTCGCCACTAAGGAAAGGAGAGCAGGGGATGGAACTGAAAGATACGGAAGTAAATCAGCCTTTCCTAAAGATTCCTAAAGAAAATAAATGGAGAAGACTTCAAAAGCGGATTATAAAAGATCGGTATCTTATCTTCTTAGCTCTGCCGGGAATTCTATACTTTTTAGTGTACCGTTATATCCCGATGGGTGGAATTGTAATCGCATTCAAAGATTATAGTGCTTTTAAAGGATTTGTCGATAGTCCATGGGTTGGAATGAAGTACTTTAAGTTGCTTTTTTCTGAACCAGAGGTAATTCGGGTCATTTGGAATACGTTGCAAATTTCCTTTTTACAAATCCTTTTTGCTTTTCCGATTTCTATTGTGTTAGCACTCATGCTCAATGAATTAAGGAATCAAGTTTTTAAGCGAATTGTTCAGTCGATTGTATATTTACCACACTTTCTTTCATGGGTAGTTGTCGTAGGGATTACGGTCATTTTTCTACGTAATGAAGGAATGCTTAACAACTTTCTTGTTAGTGTGTTCGGAATGGAACCGATCGGTTTTTTAACGGATCCGCATCTTTTTAAGCCACTCATTATTCTTCAAGTCATTTGGAAGGAATCTGGCTGGGGAACAATCATCTTTTTAGCTGCACTAGCTGGGGTGAACCCAAATCTCTATGAAGCAGCTGAAATGGATGGGGCAGGTCGTTGGCGGAAAATATGGCATATTACCCTGCCGGCAATTCGTAGCACAATCGTGATCTTGCTTATTTTACGACTTGGTAATGTTATGGAATCAGGATTTGAACAGATTTTCTTAATGCTTAATCCGTTCAATATGGATTCGGGTAATGTTCTTGATACGTTCGTTTATTTTAAAGGGATTCAGCAAGCTAACTATAGTTTCGCTACGGCCGTTGGTTTATTTAAAGGTTTAGTAGGATTAATTTTGGTTGTTGCCGCCAACCGATTAGCAAAGAAGTTTGGCGAAGAGGGTCTTTATTAGAGAGAGGAGGGAATCAGAGTGGATCAAAAAAACTTCGGATCGAAATTGTTTGACTCGGTTAATATTATCATCTTGATTGTCATTGCTTTTGCGATGATCTTCCCTTTTTTCTATATTTTCGCCGTGTCTTTTTCTTCTATAAGTGATTTCTTAAATAATGATTTTTTACTCTGGCCCAAAAAGTGGGTAACGGATGCCTATTCTTATATTTTGAGTTCGGATCGATTTATTCGCTCTATTCTTGTAACGATTTATATTACAGTAGTGGGAACATTAGTGAATTTATTTTTTACAGCGACGATGGCTTATTCGCTATCAAGAGCGATGATTGGTCAGCGCGCGATTCTACTGTTGGTCTTATTCACAATGTTATTTTCTGCGGGAATGATTCCAACTTATATGGTAGTGAAAGAAACAGGACTCATTAATAGTATATGGGCTTTAATTATTCCGGTTGCAGTTAGTCCCTTCAATTTGATTATATTACGGCAATTTTTCTTAGGGATACCGGATGATCTAAAGGAGGCGGCATTAATCGATGGAGCGCAGGAGCTGCAAATCTTTTGGAAGATTATTTTGCCACTGTCGAAACCAGCGCTAGCCGCATTTGGCCTCTTCTATGCTGTGGGTCATTGGAATAGTTATTTTTCGGGAGTTTTGTATTTAAGTAGTCCGGAAAAGTGGCCGATCCAAGTCATCTTGCGCCAAATTGTCATTGTCAACGAACCGAATGCTGCACTTGGTGCCAATGAAATGGTGATGGAAGCCTTGCCGCCACCTGAAACAGTGCAAATGGCCGCCATCTTACTGGCTACGCTTCCTATTTTAGTAGTCTATCCATTCTTACAAAAACATTTTGCTAAAGGGGTGATGCTCGGGTCTGTTAAAGGGTGAAATGGTGTGTTCTCTAGTCAAAGGCAATCGAAAAGGTATTGTAAAAAGTTCTATGAAAACTAAAGCCTAATTTTAGTGATTCATCCCGAAACGGAGTGGAAACCCGTCGCAATCGCTCTTGACAAACACGCCAATGGTTTGAATTCAGAGTAACAAGGGCGAAGGGGACAAAAGAAGGCAGGCCAAATAAGCCCTTGGTTTTTCCAATTTTAAACCATTGGCAAGTTCGGTTTGTCAAGAGTTCGCTACGCCGATTGCTGAACAGATCCAAAAACACAAGGGCTCAGCTAAACAAAAAGTTAGGCTAACCGCTGTTGAACAATCCAATGCTGAGCTAAATCGATCAATTTTGTCCACCGTGCTGGCATGGTAGGAAGACCCGATAACGCTGTGTTCACAACAGGTACCTTTCCTTCTAAAGAGGCATGTGGCCGCAGAAAATTAAAATAAGCGACAAACAAAGTGACATAGGAAACAGAACCATGTTCTGAACCAAAGCCATGCGTGGAACGATAGTTCCCCTTGAAAGTACGATTCAATCTCTCGATGATTTGTTTTAGCGGTCTGTATTCAGTTGAAATAGGATCCTCATTGGTAAGCCCAATCACTTGTTTCACATCAAATTTGATGTCGTTCTGGGCAAAAAAGTGTTGAGCTAAAAGATAGATGGGATTTCCATCCACTACGAAGGTAAGATCTTTAGGGATATCTTGCATTTTAACTAACACTTCATCAATGGCACGAATAGCCGTTACCGTGTCGCGATTTGGAGACACTGGATAAGAGAGAATGATCTTCTTTACTGCATCAAAAAAGAAAAATAAATAGTGCCACTTTCCATTGACTCGGATATAGGTTTCATCGCCACAGAATTGATCAGAAAGCTCATAGGGATAATGATCCACATACGGTTTAAGCAATAGAGCCACACTGTTTTCGTAATTCAAAATGGTTTGGTGGGAAATTGCAACACCATGGACATCTTGCATAATGGCTGCTGTCTTACGGGCTGAAAGCCCATAATTCACATGATAGGTTAAGATCAGACCCAAAACGTGTGGCGAAGCATAAATCCTAGATAAATCGACTTTTGGTAACTCGAATGATCTCTTAGATAAAGGTCTAAAATCAATGTGAAACTGACGAAAGATATACCTCAATTTAAATGCTTGAGGATCTTTCTTAAACCGCTTTTTCTCTTTTTTAGACATGGTCTTCAGTTTCTTTCGATAATAAGAACAGTCATTATTTCTACATTTGTAGACAGAGAAATCTTTTCTTTCTTTAATCTTATCAAGGGTCTTTGCACAGTGAGGGCACTTAAGAATGGCCTCTTTAGAAAAGCGATTCTTATCACTGAAAAGGCAAGAACAAACCTTGCATTGAAACTGCCCTTTATCACCATTATTGGCGTACAGATAATCTGATGGAGCTCCACACTGTGGACAGTTCATTGTTTTTGGTACAGTGGCCTTTGCGTTAGAACGTCTTTGAACAGGTTTGAGGACCTTTCCATGTTCCTCAAGATACTCGTTTAAAAGTAATTTGTAATCAAATTTTTTTACGGTTTCGATGATCGGAAGGTCATCTACCTGCAGTTTTCGATAAGGCTTATTAACTGGCTCTTCTAAAGGTTTCTCAAACATGTTTTTACCAATGAGAAGAGTTTGTAAAGTACGGATCATTTGATCTTGGTACTTGATAAATTGAAGTAAATAGGTTAATAATTGAGGGTACAACTTGTCACTTCCTAATCTTGGTTGTTGGTGGTCTGGTAACCTCAATTATCCAAAGATTTTAGGGGGTGGCAAGTTTTTTGTCTATAAACCCTTTTAAATCAAGGAATTATTAACTTTTTACTATAGATGTTTTGACAATACGATCGAAAAAGAGGGGGAACTATAATGAAGAAAAAGTGGTATTTAGTCATTTTACTTGGATTGGTGCTCTTATTAGCTGCTTGTAATTCGAAGACGAATAATGCGGGTGAGGAGAATCAAGGAAATAGTAATAAAAATCCAAGCACAAATGAAAAAGATGATCCTGAACAAACAGAGCAAATCGATCCATTTGATCATTCGAAAAAATATACGATTACGGGTATGACATTTCGCTTCGGGGATCCGCCGCCATCTAAAAGCCCTGGTTTAGACCTAATTAATGAAAAATTCAATATCGATTATAAACCTGAGATTATTCCGCAAGGGGATTATGCTGAGAAATCCTCCGCCATCGTTGCATCCGGAAGTATGCCAGATTTGGTCGGCTTTACAGCAGGCGATGCCAGATTTTATCAATGGGCCGAAGAAGGAGCATTCCTGCCATTGGATGATTATTTAAGTCACTATGATACGCTCGGGAATATTCCTGATCATATTTATGATGCTTTCAAAGTAAATGGGAAAATTTACGGAATTCCGCGGTATAGTCAAGTGTATCCATTAACACCCGTTTTACGGAAGGATTGGCTAGATAAGTTAGGACTGGAGATTCCAACGAACTATGATGAATTGAAAAAGATAGCGATTGCTTTTACAAAAGATGATCCAGACGGAAACGGTAAAAATGATACGTATGGGCTTGCGATTGGAGAAAATATTAACCCGAATTTTAATATGGGAGCATATTGGGATTTTGGCGCTTGGTATCATCAAAATGATGATGGCGATTTCATCCCAGGGATTATATCTGAAGGCCGGAAAGATTTGATACAATTTTTTGCAGACCTTTATGCAGAGGGAGCAATGACGAAGGATTTTGCCGTTTTGAATTGGGCTGATACGAATGCTGAATTTTACTCAGGAAAAGCCGGTATCTTTATCGGTGGTGTTGCCGGAATGTCGGAGCCTTACATGGAAGGGTTGCTGGAGTTAAATCCAGAAGCAGAATTTGTGGCAATTCCTCCATTTGAAGCACCAGATGGTTCTGTTGGCTTTACAATGGGGAGCGGGAACTCAGGAATTCTCGCGTTGAATGCTAAAATGGCGGATGATGAAGGGAAAATTTATCGTGCGTTGGAATTAGTAGACTTTGGGAAAAAGTATTATTCAAAAGAAGAACAAAATCCGCAAAATGAAGATTTCGATTGGTACTGGGGTAAGGAAGGCGTTGGCTACAATATGGAAGATGGAAACCCGGTACGTGTTCCAGAATTCTCAACAGACGGATTGGCACCATCCACCTATTTCTTAGATAACCGCGAGCATGTTCCGGACGATGCAAAAGTTGTTTATTCAGATGTTTACGCATTACAGCCAATGAAGGATTTGGTTGATGATCTTCAACAAATGTTTGAGTCGAATAAGATGTATGTAAATCCTTCCAATGGTGTCATGTCCAAAACAGACCAAGAGAAGGGCTTGGATTTAACACAATTTTTAATGAATGAACAAGCGAAAATGATTGCTGGTCAAAGACCAATTTCGGATTGGGATAAACTAGTAGAAGAATATATGAACCGCGGTGGAGCGGACATCATTAAAGAAATGAATGAAGGAATTAAATCAAAAGGGTATACGGAAAAGACATGGAAGTAAAGTGATAGATTTTACATCGCAGAGGAGTTCAGAGCTAATGCTAGGGACTCCTTTGTTATTTTGGGAGGAGTGGAAAATTTGAATAAATTAGCTGTAGGATTGATCATGTGTTTAATGTTTTCATTGTTTTCACCAGCTTTTATCTCCTATGCAGAAACAGATGAGAAACCGATTTTGAAGAATGGCAGTTTTGAGCTAGATGAAAATGGGGGAATTCCCGGATGGAACCCGGATGGTGATTCCGAAGAAGTGACAGTTGATCAAGCGGTTTTTGCCGAAGGGGCTAGCAGTCTTCGTGTGGAGGATACTTCTGGAACGGCCACTATGGGAGCTGTTAGTGATCCACTGGAGGTAGCGCCGTTTGAGAATGTTATATTAACGGCACAAGTTTTGAAAAAGTCAGGCTCTGGAGGAAAGGCTGATCTCAGGTTTTTTGATAAGGAGATGAAATTACTTTCTGTAGTAAGCGCCCTTGTTGATGGAGTGGCTAATGATCGTGAGTGGAACGTTCTTCGGTTGGCTGCCGCTTCACCGAAAGATGCAAAGTATTTTCAAATTGCCTTTTACTCTCCGAATGAAGCGGAAGGCCTCTTTTTTGTAGATGATGCTAAAGTGTCAGTTTCGGAAGTTCCTGGAACGATTACGAACCTTGGACCCCAATCAACAAGTTTAACGATTATGACGGGTGCGTATGGAAAGGATAAACTGGGACGTGATGTCATGTATACAGTTGCGCAGGGGGATCCTGCCCAGTTTATTGTTAGTGATGTGAATACGAAGGAAATTTACGATCAGGAACCACTTGTTGCTTTAGATGGAAGTAATGCTACGGCAGCTTGGGCGATTACGGTCGCTACGGACGGGAAGGTTTATCTTGGAAGTACGCCAAACGGAACACTTTTTCAATATGATCCGCTGACAGAATCTATGCGTACACTTGGGAAACCCGTTCCGACGGATACCGTTATTTGGGTGCTTGTCCCAGGTCCAGATGGGAAGGTTTACGGAGGGACTGGATATTCACAATCGATTTTTGAGTATGATCCAGCTAAAGATGAAGCGAAAGTTTTAACATCTTTCAAAACGACCTCTAAGGAATCGCATGTTCGGAGTCTAGCTTATGATGAAGACCGTCATGTTTTATATGTAGGTGGAGCGGATGTCGCAAAACTATATAAGTATGATCTAGAAACTGGAGAAGAAACATTAATTACAGGATTTGGCGGCAAAACATCTGTTTACGATTTGCAATACACGGCGGGTAAACTGTTTATTAGGGTAGATCCAGGACCTGTCATGTATGTGTATGATCCTGATCGCCATCATTTAGACGTAAGAGAAAACCCTGAATATAATACACGTGGATTCTCGAAGGTTTCACCTGATGGACGGGTGTTCTACACCTATTATGAACCAACAGCTGATGGTGGAAATCAATGGTCACTTTATGCTTATGATGTAAAAACTGGGGAGTTCGGTTCGTTAGGTGTAGATGTGAAGGGACCAGCAATTGCGTTTACTTACACAGAGTTAAATGATCCGAACTTTCCAGGTGTGACGCTAGTTGGATTAGCGGGGAATAGTGGGCGTGCCTTCTACTATAATTTAGAAACAGGATATGTTGAAACACCTGAACTGCCATTGCCGCCACAGTTTGTTGAATTATTTAATATTGGTAAAAGTGTTGATGGCAAAATGCTGAGTGCTGGCTTTATTTCGGGTGGCGGGCTCGGCGAATATTCACCAACACAAGATAAGACCGTTCATTATTCGTCGTTAGGACAGGTGGAAGGCTATGCTGAATTAAACGGAAAGATGTATTTTGGCGTATATCCGCGAGCCTCCATTTTTGAATATGATCCTAAGTTAGCGTGGAATCGGACTGATCCAAGTGAGCCGAATAATCCCGTTCGTTTAACTCAACTTGGCGATGAGCAAGATCGTCCGATTGCAATGCTTGGTGTGGAAGAGGAGAATAAATTGTATGTTGGAACGTATCCAATTGCAGGGAAAACCGGCGGTGCCTTGACGATCTATGATCCTGTTACAGGAAATTTCGATGTGCAACGGAATATTGTTCCTGAACATTCGATAAATACGATTTTGTATCGCGATGGCAAATTATACATGGGCACAGGAGCGATGGATGGCGGCTCTGGTAAGCTCGCGATCTATGATACAAGTACGGGGAAGATTGAATATGAAATGGTTCCAGTTGAAGGGAAGAAGACTGTGACGTCCTTTATATGGGGGCCGGATGGTAATATTTGGGGAATGGCATTAGGAACATTGTTTATTTTTGATCCTGACACGAAGGAGATCATCTATACTGATGATAAATTTCCAACAGCTGATTATGCCCACAGTAATCCGCGTTTAATGGTTGGGACAGATGGAAACGTTTATGGCTCGATTTTTATTGGCTATGTTGCCGATAAAACGTATACGAGCAAACTGATTAAAATTGATGCTGAAACTAAGCGAGTTGATATTTTACTAGAAGGAAATGTAGAAAAATTAGCCCAAGACGACTTTGGTAACTTCTATTTTAAATATGGCAGTGAATTAATGAAATATAGTGATCCAAACTTGGTCGTGTCCTTAACTGGGGTGGATGTCGAAATTGAAAAAACTCGCTTCCATCCAGGAGAAGAGACCGCGATTGAATTAACGGGTTTATTGGAAAAAGGCCGTACGACCAAGGAACTTTCAGGTGCTACTATCACTTATCATTCTAGTAATCAGAAGGCTGGAATTGTTACGGAAGATGGAAAGCTAGTGGCGAAGCACCCTGGTCGGACAAATATTACAGTAGACGTTTCATTGGCTGGAAAAACGGTGATTTCGAAGTCCGTTGCTGTGATGGTTACAGCAGATATAACGGAATTAGTGGAGTTCATTGAAACCGCACAATCCATTTCCAATGATGATGGGCAATATACGTCCGCTTCCTTTGCCGAATTACAGACGGCAATTGAAAAAGCTAGAGCAGCTTTAGAAGAAATCGAGACAGAGGAAGAATTAGCAGATGAGATGGCGGAACTTCAAGCAGCGATAGAAGGATTAATCCTGTTGGAAGACTTCAATACAGCCCATATGTTGTCTGTACTAGAAAAACATCGTGAAGAATTATCTGAACAAACCTATCGTTCATTGTCCATTCATTTAATATCTGTAAGTCAATTTGAGCGAGAACAAGCAGCATCGAAAGTAGTCAAACATATGGAAGGTTTTAAACAATTAATTGAAAAGCAGAAGGATAAACAGTTAATGACTAGAGCGTTATATGAACGGTTGGAAGCTGATGCTGATTCGCTCATATTGAAATGGCAGGGGAATAAGTAAGCAATAAACGTTGTGAATGGGGCTGTCCAAAAAGTGGAAGATCACTTACCTTTTTGGCTGCCCCTAGTTGTTTTAAACGAGGGTGTTGATTTCCGCAGAAGGCACTCGCTTTCCGCGGGCATGGCTTGAGCCTCCTCAGTCGCTGTGCGACTTGCGGGGTCTCAAGGTCCATGTTATTCCCGCAGGAGTCTCGCGCCTTCTGCTCCAATCAACGTGATTAAAATGAAGCAATTATTTTTAACATATTTCTACAAAAAAAGTACAAAAAAAATCGTCCTATCTAGTAAAATGAAGTGACTACACAACATTAATAGAGAGGGCGATTTTTATGTGCAATCCGAAGATTACTACTGATCTTTATAACACACAGCTCGCGCTATCAACAGACGAAACAAGAGAAAATTACATTCCTAAACGCCAATTAGCTCCCACATTCAAACCCTACAATATGCATCAAAGCTTTGCCATCTTCGTTGTTCAGGAGTTAATTTCGGAAAACCATATTGCGCTTGTGGTGGATGAAATGGCGGAAGCGATTCCCAATGCACAACTCTTTGCGTATTATACTGGTGGTGACCGTAGTCCCTATCATCCAAAAATGATGCTGAAAGTCATTCTGTATGCCTACTCGCAGAAATTGTATTCATGTTGTGGGAAAGTTCGTTGGAGTTCAACTACTTAGGATATATCTGTGTTAATTCATTTCCATGCTTTAGATAGACAGTATCCACCTTTTTTAAATCACTATCCTTAATGGTTAAATTGAAATCACCATAAGGGTGCTTTTTTGTAACAATACCACCATTTACAGTGATATTGATTTGGCTTCCAGAAATATCATAATTGTAGCTTCTATAGCTTTTGCCGCTTGATAGCAAACTACCATTTATGGCTAATTCATTGTCTGATAGTGACACATGGTTAATAGCTAGTTCATTTATAGAAAGACTGGAGATATGATCACCCCTACGGATAAAAAATGTAATTACTAAACCAACTACTAATAAAAGAGCTAATATAAATAAAATCTTCTTTTTCATTTATATATATTGCTCAATATAGGGGAGCTAGAACCCTGGGCATAGTATACTTTGTAGTGGTGCGGTATAGTGACAGTAGTTGCATAGCCGCTTACTATTTTTAGTTTTCTCATCATATTTCCTCCTCGTACTCTATAAAATTTTCCAAAGTAAGTCTTAAGAAATTTGTTATATATTCAAATAAGACTTCCTAGTATTCGTTCTCTTTAGTGTTTTCCCCCTTCTTATCCTTACGACCAAATTTTTTAGTGAATTTTAATATAAGTTCTATTCCAATACTTAGAAATCCTTTAATATGTTTTTAAAAAAGTTTGACAAAATTCCAGTTTGGTTTTTGACCATAATACAATCAAAGAAATAGGGTCCTAAGGAGACTTGCCATAGTTCAAGGAAAAGGAGGGTATTATTGACTAAAGGTTACATGACAAACTAATGTTGTACTTGTCAATTTGAAATGGCAGTAAATAAGTAAACAATAAATGTTGTGAATAAGGCTGTGACATAACTAAGAATCCCCTCTAAACGCGAACTTTGAAAAACTTGAGCGGAGGAAATATACGTAGACTCCTCGAAAATGCTATCGCATTTCCTTCGTGAGACGTGGATTCGAAGAAGCTTAATCTGGGTCCTGCGGGAAGTGGGAGATCGGTGAGACCCCACAGGGCGTTGGCCCGAGGAGGCTCACCACTCCCCCGCGGAAAGCGAAGTATATTTCCGGAGCGGGTAAATCTACAATATTGTTCGGATTTATTATGTGTTAAAAAACATTTATCCCGGCTTCATTGTACTATGCAGCTTAGGTGCCCGAATTCCAAGACAGCCACCGACCAAAAATGTAATCAAAAAGGATTCAACGCAAACGAGTCAAATCCTTATTGATCAGCACTTTATTCTACATAAACTGGCTGTGAAATCCTTATCTCTTCGTAACATCTACTTCAGTAAATTGCATATCAGTTTTTTTGCGAAGGGTCAATTCAATGATTCCCTCCTTATAAATGGCGGTAGCCCCTTTTTTTTGAACAATCGCTGGTAAGGTAATCGTTTGTTGCTTACTAGGGTCAGAGGTGTTTTCGAGAAATACTTGATTCGTCGTGTGATATAGTTTTAATTTTTCCAACCAATCTTCATCTTTAATCGTTATACGAATAATAATATTTTCGAACGTCTCAAACATTTGTATATCGTTTGACTGATTATTTTGTCCTTGGAATGAGGAAGGCATTGCCTGCTGCATTTGGTCTAACAGAGGCTTCATAAAAGTTTGAGAGAAGGGACCATTTCCGTCCTGTGAAAAAACTTGCGACAGCATTTTCTGCACATGCTCATCAATATTGGAGTTGCTACTACCGAAACCAAAGGGGTTCATCTCGTTTTGTTTTACGTTAAAAGGAAACATATTCCATGGAAACATGCAAGCTCTTCCCTTCGTCCAATCATCATACTTATATTTTATGAAAAGAATGGCTCAACGTTCGCACGCTTTATTTCCTTGGCTTATTTTCTCAATGAATAGCGGAAAGGGTTATAATAAAAATATATATTGCGGAAGGAGAAAAGATCATGAAGAAAACGACGGACATGTCTATTGAAGAACTCTTTGATCTAGAGGCAGAGCTCCGTGTTGCCAAAGATGAAGAGAAAGGTGTTTCACTTCCTGCGTTAATAACAGTTGAAGAAGAGCTTTATGAGAAAGTAAGTGCTGATAAAACTGGAAAATATCAAGACAGTTTAAATATAATCAAGAAAAACTTGGTGGACCTGATGATTCGCTATGGTCCTTATTTAAAAACGATTTATCAAAGGGATGATCTCGCAGAAGAAAAGGCGTTATCACAGGCTCTTAAATATGATCGAGGAAATCCTTATGCGTATTATCGGCTTGGGTATTTAGCTTATAAAAGAAAGAACTATTTGACATCTGCTGTCCATTTCAATAATGCATTGAAAAGTCAGGAAAGACGCAGGAGTGCGGAATATTTATTAACGGAGCAACAGAAATATATGGCTAATATGCATCTGAGCAATTGTGCATTAAATGTTGCCTTACAAGCTCAAAAGGCTTTGGAGGAAGAAACAGTAGGGGCTCCTTTACTGGAATTGGTTGGAACAAATGAAAACATCTTGAAAAGCCATGCATTGACGGTTACTTCACAATCTGGAGTTGAGTGGCATTCTATGGAAAATTGTCAGGAAATGATCAAATCCGATGAATTCGAAAACTATCTTATACTTTACTTTTCTGAGCAGCAGCATTCCGCTTTTTATAAGAAGCAAGAAGTAAATCTTAGTTTTAATCAGGCTGAGCTGCTAAAAACAATGATGCTTCAGACGAGCAAAAACAAACGAGCTGTTAAAGAACAGTTCCAACATCTTTTTTCATCACGGGATGAAAATGGCGAAATTCCTGCCAATATTATGAACCGAGCTCTTAACCGTCTAAAAAGAAAACTCGCCCAGTGTCAAGTACCTGCCAATATTATTATAAGCTCACCTGAACAAGCACAATATTACTACAATCAAGAAATTCTTTATCTAATCATTGAAGTGTCTGGCACGCTTTAGAATTTGCTGAATTGGGTAAACACAATTTCCTTCGAATATAAAACATGGATTTTGTATAATGAGAAGAATGAATCATTTGGAGGAAATGCAAATGAAAAAAATACTCGTAATTGAGGATGAAGAAAGTATTAGAGGCTTTATTCGGGTGAATTTCCAAGCACATCATTTTACTGTATTAGAGGCTGTATCAGGTGAGGCAGGATTAGAAAAGGCGAATGAGGAACAACCAGAAGTGGTTTTGTTAGATGTCATGCTTCCTGGAATCGATGGATTTCAAGTTTGTGAACAATTAAGAAAACAATTTCCAGGGATTGGCATTATTATGTTGACGGCAAAAGGACAAGATGTTGACCGTATTAAAGGATTGAAATTTGGAGCGGATGATTATATAGTCAAACCTTTCAATCCATTGGAATTAGTCCTGCGTGTGAAAGCTTTAATGAGAAGAATGAAAAAAACGGAAGAAGCGGAAGCAAAGGATACTATCAGCAGAGGTCCTTTCTTTATCGATCTGAATGCGAAGAAATGTTTTAAAAATGACGTTGAACTGGCTCTTACACCAAAAGAATTTCAGTTGCTAAAATTATTTATGGAGAATCCGGGGAAGGCTTTTTCTCGTAATGACTTATTAGATTTAGTGTGGGGCCTTAACTTCGTTGGGGATACGAAAATTGTTGATGTGAACATTAGAAGATTGAGAACTAAAATAGAAGATACGCCTTCCAATTCCGTCTATATCGAGACAATTTGGGGGACGGGTTATTGTTGGAAGAAGGAATAGCGGATGGATAGAAAAACAAGGCAATCATTTGTTAGTTTGAAAAAGAGACTTGTCCGTAACTTTCTGATCATTATTTTTATAAGTGTATTGGCGTTTGAGGGGATGCTTCTTTATTTTACAAAATATTATTTTTATACGAATACAGAAAATGTTTTAACGAACCAAATTAAAATAGCATCAGAATTCTACTCGAAATATTTTTCTGATGTTCCCCTTGAAAAGAATATTATCGATCATGTTGATGTATTTTGGAAACAAACGACTGCTCAAGTCCAAATTGTCGATTTGTCAGGAAGAGTTTTACTAGATTCCACTGGAATGGAAAATAAGGAACTGATTAAAAGTAGTGATTTCCAAGCAGCGATAGGGAATGGAAAAGGTGTTTCCATTGAAAAGAATTCCAACGACGAAAAAGTAATGATTGTCTCTTATCCATTAAATTCAGATAAAGAGGTCGTTGGTGCCCTGCGCTTTATTACGACATTAACAGCGATTGATCACAATTTACGGTCTATTACATATGTTTTCCTTGGCTTCGGTCTGATTGTTATTATTGTCGCTTGGATTATTAGTCTTCTGCTCGCTAGAAGCATTGTGCTTCCCTTAAAAGAGGTAACAACAAAGGCGAAACGAATGGCAGATGGTGATTTAAAAATCCGTATTAACAAGAAGCGTAATGATGAACTTGGACAGCTTGCCGATACATTGAATTTTATGGCGGGAGAAATTCAAGATCGCGAAAAAGCGAAGGATGACTTTATATCTTTAGTATCCCATGAGCTTCGCACACCTTTAACATCGATCAAAGGTTGGGCAGTGACATTAAGGGCACTTGGGTTTGAAGATCGGAATGTTTTTCATGATGGGGTGACGATCATAGAAAAAGAAAGTGATCGCTTAACGAATATGGTGGAACAGCTTCTTGATTTTTCAAGCATTGTTTCTGGGCAAGTGAGTATCCAAAAGGAGAAAACCGATATTTGCCAATTGATTTATTACGTTGAAAAACAAATGAGTCCGCGGGCAATTAGGGAAAAAATCCAATTCCAAGTTGAATGTCAGGAACTACCTCCCATTGACGTAGACCCTGATCGAATCAAACAAGTATTGTTTAATTTGCTTGGTAATGCATTTAAATTTACTCCAAATGATGGAAGTGTTCTACTTCGTGCATTTCAAGAGGGAAAAGAAATAGTCATTTCTATTAAAGATACGGGCTGTGGCATAAGTCCTGAAGATTTGCCGCGAGTAAAAAGCAAATTTTATAAAGGAAAAAATAGTCAAGCACAAACAGGGCTCGGATTATCGATATCAGACGAAATTGTTAAGCTTCATAATGGATTTTTATTAATTCAAAGTGAATTGGGTAAAGGGACTGAGATTAAGGTGAAATTACCAATGAGTGATCGACATGCAAAAAAGTAAAAAGTTAATATTGCTTCTGTTTGTACTGCTTATTTACCTATTTGTATCTGGTTGCAGCCCATTAGAGTATAGTATTGAGGATAAAATATCCCCTCCCAATCATAATCAAATTGCGATTCAAGGGACTTGGAAGATTGAAAAATATATACCCGTTTATTCATCTAAAAAGACAGAGGAAAACGTGGAAAATTATATAGGGAAAACGGCTTTGTTTGACCAAAATACGTGCGTGTTTGCTAATGAAAAATGCCATTCTCCAGAATATAAAAATATTAATGTTGCCGGAATGGATTATTTGCAAAATACATATCGAATCGATCCTACCCAGTTTGGTACTATCGGTGATCGGATCGATGTTATAACGGTAACTTCGAATAATCAGTTCTTCTATGAATTTATAAAGATTGATGAACAAACAATGCTCGCCTATTTGGACGATGGATTTTTGTACTTGCAAAAAGAATCTAATGTCGTCAAAGTGGATCAGAAAAAAGTCGACCCAATCCAGGAAAATAAAGAACAAAAGAATAGAGAGAAGGAGAAATACCCCTCTCTTAAATCGGGAGTATTACTAGGAATTCGTTCAGAGGACAACACGTATCGAACGATGTGGATGAGCGCTGATCATGAAAAGTTATTTCCGATTGTCGAAAAGGATCAACTTCTAGTTCCGAGAATGAAAGGCTTTTGGGAAGTTGGAAATTTAAAAACCGAGGGGCAAAGTCGCCTATATGCCAGGCCAGTCGACCACGGGCCATCTCTAGTAGATACCCAGAAGTGGAGCATTCTAAAAGAATCACCTGAAAGGAAAATTACTTTTGTTGGACCTGACTATATCGGTACGGAGCGAAATTCGCGATATGACGTGATGCCCCTTGATTATATTGAACAGGGGAAAGGCATTACATTGTCTGAAGTCTTTGCTGGAAATGCCGATCAAGGTTTAATGCGTTCGAGTGAGACTTTCATTGCTTCGCTAGAACGAGATAAAGCAGAACTTTTACTTAAGCAGCCAAGTGAAGATAATTTTACACTTGAACGGAGACATGGACATTGGATTTTACGAGGTAGAATGTATTATCAGGAAACAGTAGATGGGAAAAACTATGAGGATTTTGATATTAACCTTTTATTACCAAAAAAGTTAATTAATTACGATGAAATGGATATTCCGTGGAGTGAAATCAAAGACAAACTACCATGGATTACGGATGCATACTTATCTCCTGTGAAAAATTTTATTATTTTAGTTTCTAAAAATGACCTCTCTATCTATATGATTAAAGATGGCCAAATAGCTGATGAACCGCTAAAGGAAATCCAACTAGACCAAGGTGATCAGATTATTATGGCTGAATGGGCGATAGGAAACTATGTTGAAATGTGGGAAGAGGCTGTGCGAAAATATTAAAGTGCTGGTGAAGCCCCTCGAATTTTGTCGAAAAAGAGGGGCGGCAGCTGCACTATTGAAGAAAGAACTTTTTTCTTTTAAAATAACTTGCATACTTAGAAGTTAAGTGATAGTATGTAGTTATGCTTAATATGTATTAATCTTATAATTCACATGTTTTCACGGATTATATGTTTAATGGTATTGTTCGTGAAAACATGTGAATTTTTGTTATACATCACTATTAAGTAACAAATTTTTTGGAGGTTTTTTAACATGAACCAAGGTACAGTAAAATGGTTTAACGCAGAAAAAGGTTTTGGATTTATCGAAGTTGAAGGCGGAGAAGACGTATTCGTTCATTTCTCAGCTATCACTGGCGAAGGCTTCAAAACTCTTGAAGAAGGCCAAAAAGTTAGCTTTGACATCGTTGAAGGTAACCGCGGCGAGCAAGCAGCTAACGTTGTTAAACTTTAATTAACTAAAAATCAGGCCGACCACGAATAAATTCGGGTCGGCCTTTTTATTGTTTAAATTGCGTCCAAAATTTGAACTCTTTAGAAAAATGTCAAAAAGTACAGGCTGTCTCCCTTGAAAAATAGAAAATATAAGCATAAAATAAAATTAAATAAATAGTTATCAAGAGTGGCTGAGAGATCTGGCTCAGAGACGCCACAGCAACCTGCAATTAAGCAAGGTGCTAAAACCAGCAAAGCAATATTTTGCTTTGGATGATAAAACGGCGAAAGAGCCCCTTTTGTATCCATTGCAGAAGGGGTCTTTATGTTTTCTTGGGGAGGGAGAGAGCCATGAAGAATTTTATAATTGAAAATGGTAAAAAGAAAGAGTTAACTAAAGAAGAACTAAAAAAGCTCAAAGCGAAAAATGTAACCGAAGTCATTAAAGAAATGACTCCAGATGAATTGGAGGCTTTCAAGAAGGCAAGGTATGAGAAATTTATTAAGCCGCTAATTGATGGGAATCTGGAGGAGTTGGATAGGAAGAGAAGGTAGTTATTGGGGATGAAATGAAAGGAATCCATTTTATAGGATAAAACGAAATGCTCGCTGATCGCGGGCTTTTTGTTTTTATTTAACTATCTTATTTCGATAATAATAGCAATAAGCCGCAACTGCGACTAGATAAGGAAACATTCTTATACATACAGATAAAACGCGGGTCCCAATCTGACTTTTGGGAGGTAGCACGAGAAAAGAAAAGGAGAGTTTTTAAGTTCGTATGTGAAAAGTTATGCGAGGCATTCTCATGTCCCATTGCAGCGACTTTTACATGCGAAAGGTCCATGAGAGTCGTTGTCATGTCCCATTGCAGCGACTTTTACATGCGAAAGGTCCATGAGAGTCATTGTCGTGTCCCATTGCAGCGACTTTTACATGCGAAAGGTCCATGAGAGCCGTTGTCATGTCCCATTGCAGCGGCTTTTACATGCGAAGGGTCCATGAGAGTCATTGTCGTGTCCCATTGCAGCGACTTTTACATGCGAAAGGTCCATGAGAGTCGTTCTCCTTTCCTTTGAAATTAAAAATCAGTGCTAGTCTTACTGGCTTATCATATTTTCATTGATTAAACGATTTTTATCATCCAAACTAAATATTCCGGGTGTCCAACTCGGGAGTATACCATAACCCCCAACGATTTCTTCTTCTACAACAATTAGAATGGCTTTTAAACGTTCACCTTCAATATCTTTTTGTTTCAATTTATAGGAGTACTCGACAACCTCTTTTCCTACATACTCTTCGATAAAGGTAATGCCGCTAGCTTCATAATTACGAAGAATTTCATCGGGAATGTCTAATATATAAGTTTCAACCTCAACAAGACGTTGAATATCCCATCCTTTATTCGATAAATATTGATCGTGTTGCTTATCAATACGTTTATGGCTACAGCCAGTTATTAATAATAATCCCAATAGTATTATAAGCGTTCTTAGTTTCATGGCTTCACTAGCCCTTCGCTATAATGAATTCTCACTTTAATAAAATTGTTGGTTCCAAGCTCTTAGGTATGATCTTGTATTTAGCAATAATTAAGATAATAAGAAAGATGAAACAGGCTAGCCCTGTGCTTTCACTTGTAACAACAGTACTTGGGATAATTGCAGTAACATTCAAGGTAAAATATATAAGAAAACCTGCAAATGAAAAACAATATAAGTAGTTGCCGTAAAGTCTCCGCTTGTCATTTGATGCGACTTTTCGAAGGTGAATGGTGTATTGTATTTGTTTAATAAGACCGTAGGAAAATCCAGAAATGAGCAAAAAAACAAACGCATAGCCAAACATTTCATCCATCATTTACCCTCCAAATAATAAGTTGTAATTATGATCAAAGGTTGGGCGTGTTATTACAAGTCCCTCTGCGATTTAGCTCCCCGTTTTTCAAGCCATTTCACAAGCTCAGCATTCGCGTTTCGCAATGCCGCGTCAAGTGGAGTCAGCTTATCCCAACTAGGCAGCCAGTTCACATTTGCTCCTTGGCTGAAAAGATATTTTGCACTATGCAATTGTCCGCCGTGGCAAGCATTCCAGAATGCACAATCAATCTCTTCGTGTGCAGGAGGGATATCGCTGGAAAAACGGCTTTCCATTCGATTCATGAGAGCAAGTGCGGCTTCATCATAAAAAGTAGTCTTTGCGCCGAGTTCAACAAGCTTATGTGCTGCTTGCCATTGTCCAAAAATCCGCGCATCAGTAAGAGGTGTCCCATTTCCAATTACGCCACCTCTCGCTTCCATATCGGCACCTAATTGAACTAAGGTGACCAACGCTTCGACATCATCATTACTTGCCGCCCAGTGGAGCGGTGTCTCACTGTGAGGACCGATAAATGGCGCATTGATATCAGCCCCTGCCTGCACTAACAGAGTAATCGTTTCTTGGCAATTAGGATAATGACCCGGCCAATCTGTCGCTATATGCAGTAATGTTCGTGCCATCTCACCGTCGATAACCCTTGCCTGAGCGAGCCCTTGGACTTTTTTCAATAGATCTTTTAACTTTTCAATTTCTCCAAATTGGATCGCCTTAACAACAGTCTTAGTAATTGGTTCTTCCTTATAGATTTTCAACATGCTTGTCCCCTTATATTTTTTTTGACAATAATTATCTTGTAGCGTCTGAGTGGATATATTCATTCATATTCTATATAACTACTGCGATTACCTTTATTAAATAGGTTAGGCTGTGGTTAACGATATTTTAATGAAGATTTTCAAGTAATTCGGACATTCATGATTCCTGATATTTCAGCAAATTCTATCTCAATTATAAAAAATAGTTTACAATAGTAAATAATGGAAAAATAAGTTTATTTATAGATCTAGAAAAAGGTGCATGTGCTTAACGGGGGGATCGTCTTGTATAACAAAAAAGAAAGACACCTAAATATGAAAGCGGATAACGAAAAGGCCTTTTTTGAAATGTATTATCAAAAAGTTTATCAAACAGCCTATTTTATTGTGAAGGATCAATATCTGGCTCAAGATATTACACAAGAAACCTTTCTTAAAGCCTTTCAAAGTATGGATACCCTACAAGATCAAAAAAAAATGGGTGCTTGGCTGGCAACAATTGCCACAAGAACAGCAATTGATTTTATAAGAATGCAAAAAAACCGAAACGATATCCCGACTGAAGACGTCTATATTGATGTAGAGATCGCGAGGAAACAAATAAGCTCTTCTGTCGAGGAAGTTGTTGAGAAGAATATACTTAAAAATGCCATCAGGAAGAACATTGCAGAGCTAAAGCCTCCGGAATATAGAGAGGTTCTTCTTCTTAAATATGAGTACGAGTTAAGAGATGAGGAAATAGCAAAGCATTTGGGCGTGAGTGTAGGTGCAGTAAAATCTAGACTTCATCGAGCTAGAAAGAGATTAAAAACCGTTCTTAGTAACCAGAAAGAAATTAGGAAATGGTGATGCCATATGAAAAATGTGAAAAATGATGATTTAGAAAGATGGATTAAGGAAGCGATTCACGCAGAAGTGGAAGATAGCCCATCTCCACTCAAGTCTAGCGATGAGGCGTGGGAGCAAATAGTGAATGAATTTAATCGACGGAAGATGCGTACTCGTAAAAGGTGGTCCTTTAAAACAAAATGGATGTATGTAGCTTCCATGTTCGCAGTCGCTGTCTCAATCATGTTTTTCTCTAATCAAAGTAGTTTGGCTTATGGTTCGTTTGCAGAATTTTTTCAAAAGGTACAAGGGTCGGTTATGCATTTATTTGTGAAGGTTGAAAAGGAACCGATAGAAATGAATGCGCAAAAGGAAATACCGAATAATGAACCACATAGTTCAGGTAACTTTTCCATGATGAATGATTCAGAAATGGTTACCAAGCAGTTGGGATTAGAGGAGGCACAAAAGGAAACGGAATTTACCTTGGTTATACCCGATTATATTCCAAGTGACTTTCATTTGAATAATGTCACGGTTATAAAACAAGCGGAGGAATTGAGCAGTGAAATTTACTTAAACTATGAAAGTCAGGATGGCACATTCTATATTAATCAGGGATTAATCGATGATTCTTTTGCGATGGGAGCTGTGCTCGATAAAGAAGACGCAAATGTTGAACAGGTTCTAGTCAACGGGCAACAGGCAAGCTTTCTACTTTATAAGGATGGGTCAACTGATTTAATTTGGATTAGTCAAGATGAAAAATTCTGCTTTATCATAAGTGGGATGCTGTCCAAAAAGGAAATTATAAAGATTGCTGAATCCATGTAAAAGAGAGAGGGGTTAGCCTCTCTCTAGCCATTTATTTTACGTAAATGTAGGAAGTATAACTTGTAGCCTGTTCAACTATAGTACCTTTATTTACCCAATGATGAGCTCGAGCCCGATAATAATATCCCTTAGGGACTTTGGCGCTTCCTGCTCCTGCGACAAAGGATGTATTATTTTGGGTGAAATCTCCTACCTTTATTTCCTCAAGCCATCGCCCACTCGGTGCATCCCATCTTTGGAGATAGAGTACCACGCCCATGGAATTAACCGTGAAATATGCACTCGTATTCCCACTGACTCTGACTGTATCACCACTTGCCCCAATAACACTAATTCCACTTCTTAAATACTGGTTAGACATAAAAGGTTGCATACTCGTGAGCGAAATTAGTGGTTCATTACTACTAATACTACCTTCACCGTTCATTAAGTCAGGTGAAGGTTCCCCGATTGTCGGTTTAAGTGGATCCGTATTTTCCGCGGCTAAACTAGTGACAGGAAAGATCAGCGAAATCATTAGAATCGATGCTACTAAAACAATCAAACTTCTAAATCTCTTCAAAACAATTCTCCCCTTTCAAATTATTCATATAATAGACGTATAGAAAAGAAAAAGGTTTCAAATTTGTCAAAAAGTATTAAAAATAATTGCAAATTAACTCTGATTTTGACGGAAGTGAACCGTTTTTTTCGAAATTCGTATATAGGATGGAGAATTTTAGCAGGCGGAAAATGATATTATTGATTAAGAGAATCCAAAAGAGGAGGTTTGAAAGATGAAATTTGCTATTCGAAAAACCGTCTATTTTTCATTTTTAATTATAACTGTAATATTCATAGCAGGATGCCAAAGCAAGAGTAAAGATATTGGCAGGAGTCCGACTTTACTGGATAATGTTATTTCGAGAGATGGGAAAGTATATGAATTTGAACATATTCCATGGTTTATGAAAAGGGAAGATGTGATGAAGGAACTCGACTTAAAAGAGGAGGATATCACCCTACTTCAAGACGGGGACACTATGAAAATCAGTCATACTATTCCTTTCAAAAAGCCAAAAACGGAAGCAACGGTTATTTACAACTTTGATGATAATCAGCTCGTTAGTGGCACGTATGTGATCAATGCTGGTAGTGAGGATGAGCTTGTTCGCGTCGGAACAGAATTGAAAAAAACACTGGAAGATTTTTTTCCAAAACCAGCAGGCAATACTTTAGAAGAACTATCTGAAGAAGTTTTGCGTTCAGGAAAAAGTTCTGGGGTTCGTTGGGAAGGTGAGGACCATAGCAGTTTTGATATATCGATTCCTGAGCCAAAATCAGAGTATATTATGACCCTTTCTGTTCATGGTCCAAAGGAGCCGAAAAAATCGTTGCAGGATGAGTAAATAAAGAAAAGAGCAAAAGCTTACTTGAAGGATTCTTTTTCAAGTAAGCTTTTGCCTTTTAGAAAAAATATGGTGCTGACCTTTTAAGAAAAGCGAATCATTTTACCCATGCGGAAATTCTAGTGTTGTTGATATTACGGCTCTACTCTCCTAATATCAAACTTCAGGAAATCCGCTTAATTTATAGGTTACAAAAACTAATGTAACATTGCCATCAACAACGTTCATACGTAATTCTACATCGAGCTCATCATTTACCTCCCAGATTTCCATGTAATCAGTTATTCCAGGTTCCAATTCTTCATAATCGGGCATCACGGCGATTCTTTTCGATAACATTGGATAAGTGGTCGGTTCACCGAACTCCTTGTTTAGATCCTTATACAATTCTTTAGTAAGATCATACCCGTCTTTTCCATTATCCTTAAACTCTTTAATATACGTAAATCCGTACATTTCATCAGTATCATTATTAAAGTTAAGGGCGAGTGTAAGGGATTTCCCATGAAAAGTACGTTCCTCTTTAAAGGCATACGTCCCTACTATATTCCATAATTGGTCAATATTCTTTCCTTCTTCAAGTTTTAAGTTTTTAAACACGGTTTCCTTCTTTAGTCCGATATTTTCAGTCAAAGTATCGATGTCTTTATTACTTGCGATACTTCCCGAACATGCTGATAAAATCAAAATAATCATTGACAATGAGAGGATAAATCTTGCTAGTTTTATCATTAGATCACCTCTTAAAATCTACCTATAGTTAATTATGGTCTATAATAGATAGACATTTTATTTCCTGCTTAATCACCGCAAGCCAATTTTAATAGTCTAGGAAAATGCAATCATAAAGTAACACGTCAAAATGGCATAGTGTAACTTTCCCTTTTACCATCAACAGTATATTCAAATATTATATAATTACCTGGGGTTCCTCCCCCTGATAATAGAATTACTTTGTTAGAATCAAAGTAGTTCGTATTAGAATAAACCGTGCTTGGAACAGGATTAGACTTATAAATCTATGCTCTGTTATCTTTTGTTATACACATCCCCTCCTAATTAGATGTTTATAGCAATTCCTTTTGCTATGTCCATAACTCATAGGGATTATGGCAAAATGGAATTGTTAACCAAGCCTTTGTAGTGCTCCATTTAAACTAAAAAATAAATACAACTGCTTCTTTTGCAATACAAGACGTATTATTTCTAATAAAGGTTTCACCCTTTTCTGAATTTTTTTATTTTTATTTTAAAAAAGGATGTCCTATGTAGATATCCCCTTTAAAAATGGCGAATCTTTTAGATGCTGGGATAGCCTAAACAAATTTCCTTTTCAAGTGGCTCTTGCTTTTGGTCGTGTAATTACTTCCGTGCTAAAATGAAGAAAAAGTTGAAGGAGTTTTTTATGTTAAAGGACAGACTGTGTTACATAGATGAATATTGTCAAACATTCATATCCCGCGTTGTAAGAGAAGAGAAAGATGCGAATGGAGAATGGTATGTCATATTGGAGAATACAGCTTTTTATCCAACAGGTGGCGGGCAACCGCATGATACGGGGACATTGAACGGTATCCCTGTTCTTAATGTTGAAGATGTCGATGGTGAAATTCGCCATACAGTTGCGGAAAAACTTGATTCAACGATTGCAGAAGGTGTGCTTGATTGGGGGAGGCGCTTTGATCATATGCAGCAACATGCTGGTCAACATATTTTAACAGCAGCGTTTGTTGAATTATATGATTTTCAAACGGTGAGTTTTCATTTAGGAAATGAGCTTTGTTCAATTGATTTGGATGTTGAAAAGGTGACAGAGGAGCAGTTGGCTTCCGTTGAAAAGCGAGCGAATGAAATCATTTTAAAAAATATCCCGATTGAAAAGAAATGGGTAACGGAAGCTGAGCTTGAGCAATATTCATTGCGAAAGGAACTCAAGTTTACAGATGAAATCCGACTTGTCATGATCCCTGATTTTGATTATAACGGTTGCGGTGGCACACATCCCAGTTCAACGGGGCAGGTAATTAGCATTAAAATTTTAGCAACGGAAAAGCAGAAAAAGAAGACGCGGGTACATTTTGCGTGTGGTGGTCGCGTATTACAGCAATTACATAGAAAAAATGCGATCTTAGGAAAAGCCTCTCAACAATTAAGTGCCGCAGAAGAGGGGATAAACGATGCGATAACAAAACTATTAGGGACAAATCGTTCATTGGAAAAATCATTGGAAGAAGCTCATGAAACCTTATTGTCCTATGAAGTGAAAGATTTACTTATCACGAAAGAACGGAATATCGTAAAAGCTTTGTTTAAGGGACGGACGATCCAACAGCTACAAAAACTAGCTAGGTTGCTAGTGGCGGGAGACGAAGAGGTCATTGCTTTACTAGTAGCTGAAAATGGAGATCAACTGCAATTTGTAGCTGCTCGTGGAGCGAGGAGCGAAGTTAGTATGAAGCAAATAACGAAATCAGTACTTCCGGCCATTAATGGAAAAGGCGGCGGTAATGAAGGATTTGTTCAAGGCGGTGGCGAAAGAACGATTCCAGGTGAGGAGTTATTAATCATAATGGAAGAGAGTTCGCTTAATTCATGATTAAAAGGGGCGATATAGGAAAGCAGGTTTTCCATCAAAAAGGGCAAACCTGCTTTTTGGCTTGGAAATATGGTTATACACCGATACAATTTGCAAAAACTGAGGTGCTTAGTTAAAAGTTTTTAAAAAAGTAAAATAATTTTGGGAAAACAGAAACCTTTTTATATTATAAGGCGTCTTGTATGGTAAAGACATCAGTTGATGCATTAATTACTAATAACAACTGAAATTTTACTGAAAGGGAGTTGTTCTATGATAATATATTGGCCAAAACAATAGACTGTTTCTTAGCAACCCAAATAAAGAGGCAGCCGAAGAAGTGGAAAAGTATGTGGCTCAAGCCGGTAAAACTGTAAAGATAGAACTTCCAACTGATCGAGAAGATAAAATAGGTC
The DNA here is from genome assembly GCF_001375535.1 of Bacillus niameyensis. Lineage (GTDB taxonomy): Bacteria > Bacillota > Bacilli > Bacillales > Bacillaceae_C > Lederbergia > Lederbergia niameyensis. Next base: position 2,359,041 of record NZ_LN831197.1, on the reverse strand, counting down.
TTAGAAAAAAACATTTCTTCAGACAACCAATTATCTATACTACATCTACGTGAATGTTGATAGTACTGTTGAAGTGTAGAAAATTAATCCTTTAAATGGAGTATTTGAAAAGTCTAATAGAAAAATGTCCGAGTAAAGTATGCAGGTCCGGCCTGATGTTTAAAAAAAATTGGGGAAATATAAAAGAAAGGAATCACAAAAAGACTAATAAAGGAATATGTTCAATTATAGTAGCGCTTACACTTATACTGCCTGTTTTGTTTTCTAATACGTTAACCGTTAAGGCAGATGAAGTAAATAATAATCTTTCGGCAGAAACAATAAATGAGATAATAGAGCAATCTAAAAAAGAAAGTGAACTTACAGATAAGGATTTTCATTTAGTGAGTAATGAAAATGCAAGAATTATGGCAAATGAATCAACATTTATTCTTGAATCAATTGATAAAAATGAAAATGGAGATGTTATACAAACATCTATTTTGCCATATAAAATTTTAGAAAACGGAGAAATGGTAGATAGTTTCCAATATGCCTTAAATCAGGGTAGCAATATTTCACCACAAGCAACAAACACAACTCCAACAAAATTTGTAGATGTAACGATTACTGTGATAACATCTTTTGCTATGTATAGAGATATATACTTTTCTCCTGTATATAGACACGCAGGGATAGAGGCTTACTGGAGCTCAAGTAATTCAACTGTTAAAGTATCTAATATGTTAGTACGTTATGATACTAGGGGTGATTTATATGAGTATCCAAGTGTTGTAAATAATGGAGTTCGTAACTCCACCCCTTTACAGAAAAACTATTTTAAGCGTAGCCAAATTTCTAGGTCTAACCCTGTGAAAGGAACTGTTTATATTGACGGTAATAATACAATGCCTTACAACAGAGTTGTTAGTTTGACTAGTTATCTAGATCATAAGGGTCTGATTTATTTGAAGTTAAATTATGTTGCGAATGGTAAAACATATGAACATGATAGAAGTTATACTGTGTACACAAAATAAATACCAACATACGAATTTTAAGTATCATTTAACAGTTAATAAATGTTAAGCAAAATTGTATAATAATGGATCATATTAAAAAAGGCGGTGTTAATATGAAACACCAATTACAGATCTTGCTGTTGATTACATGCACATTGTTTTTAACGCTTGTATCATGTAATCAAAACACTTCTAGCCCAGAAATCTTTGGCGATGTGGTCATTGAGACAAAGGAAGGATTTAGATTTCTAGATATAGATTGGTTGACCGACTTAGAAAAAATGAAAGAAGATATACCTGATGCTGTCTATGATGATAAGTTAGACCGATTAGAAGTACATGAAGAGTTGGAAGGCGAAAAAAGAGTTACTTTATATTACTTTCATGAAAATCAATTTGTTTCTGGTGAATATATTATTGTACTCAAAGATAAATCCGATTATGAATCATATCTATCTGACATTAAAGATCAAGCAGAATCTTACTTTGCAGAGCATCAACCAAGAAGCAATACTTTAAATGATCTTTTAGATAATCAGTCTGTAGTATGGGAAGGTAATGACAAAGGCGATTTCAGTTTGTCACCTTATGAAGGTGAAGATAGATATATGATCATTTTCAAGGTGTCAGTACCCGAATCATTGCTAAAGGAATTGGAATAGAATAGCCATCCCTTTATATCACAATCGATATCAATATAGTTTAAGTTTTATTTACTAATACTTAAACTATTAATGGAGAATATAAAAATTAACAAGAGTGAATTGGCTAGGAAATTTAATGTTGTAAAGGATTATGAGTAAGGTACTAGATTACTAACAGTCATGAGAAAAAGGAAAAAGCAGGTTTGCAATATAGAGGGCAAACCTGCTTTTATGAATTGGCAACTTTAATATGAGCCTCTTCCAAAATATACTTATCAACAAACTTCCAAACTTTATTCCAATAAGTTTCCGGATCTACCATTTCTGCTTCCCCATGTCCTGCACCAGGGATAATCAATTTATCTTTTTCGACATTTGCAGCGTTGTACACTTCCTCTAGCATCGCAAAGGGAACAAAAGTGTCGGCATCACCATGAATAAATAAGATCGGAGTTTGACTTTTAGCAATTTGGTTAATAGCTGATGCCTCTTTTAAATCGTACCCTGCTCGAATTTTCGTGATGGTATTAGCAGCATTCATAACAGGAAATTTCGGTAAATGAAATAGATCATATAATTGATACGTAAAAACATCCATAACAGAAGAGTATCCGCAATCTTCCACGATCACTTTAACGTTATCTGGAAGTTGCTCCCCAGATGTCATCATGACGGTGGCTCCGCCCATCGAAATACCGAATAAGACAATTTCAGCATTAGAATCCTTTTCAATAATATAGTCGATCCACCGCAACATATCTTTGCGATCATGCCAGCCCATTCCGATATAATCGCCTTCACTTTGGCCGTGGCCACGTAGATCCGGCGCCAAAACATGATAGCCTTTTTCAAAGAAATTCCGCACGTATCGTAACATTTGTTTGCTATTCCCGGAATAACCATGGACAACAATCGCCCATTTTCGATGGGGTTTTTTATTTTCATAGAAGAACCCATTAAGATTCAATTTGTCATGCGACTTTACACGGACCATTTCTGGTTGGTGGTACTTTGAAAATTCGGCATCTGTCAGCATTTCTGTATCAGCAGAAACCAAATGCGGATTTTCTTTTAAAAAATCCTTTTCTTTATGTGCGTTTAAGGCGAAATTATAAAAATAATTTCCAACTATAAAATAAGCAGTCATTAAGATTACGAATATAATAAATAAAATGATCATGATTATCTTAGAAGAATCCCTCTTTTTGTATAGTAATAACTTCATCTTAATCATTCCTCGATTCATATGCAACATGCATAAATTGGCAGGGACTTTTGAATGGGTCTTTTTAACTAGAACTCAAGAAAATTAGGAGTATTAGCCTCTTAATCTCCTTTTCTATAGAAAGTAGTGGTGGTAAAATATACCTGTTATACTAGTTTTTTATACAAAATAACTAAGGAGAAGAAAATACATCATGAGAAAAGTTATGCTTTTATTCGTCATAATCATGTTGGCGGGCTGTTCAGGATTAAAAATCGATCCTGAGAAAAAGGATACAACTCAGCAAGAAGTGGCAACTGAAAAGGCGGAAGATCCGAAGCCAACACGAGAATCCCTTAGTACTGAGGATTTAGTTAATGCAACCAAGTTAAATGAAAGAATGGCTGCAGTATGTGGAGAAATGAGAATTGAATATGAACAAGCTTATTTTAAAGCTAATGATAAGAAGCCATCTTTAGTAGCGATTTGCCATCATGACGGTGATATGACATTTGAGGGAAATACAGCTTATATCATGGCAGCTGTTCCGGACCAAGATACAGATGACTGGAAAATAAGTGAATTAGCACAATACGACATCGCACATCCGATCGGATTTTTGGGGAAGATCGAGGTTGATGGAAGAGAAATCTTAGTCATTGAAAGAGATGAAATCCGCGCCCGATATGGAGGAAGAGATTTTGACTATGTCTATTTTGAGGAAGGGGATGCAGAACCTCAAATTGGAATTACGTCTAGTGAACATACCCAATCTGGGATGATGAAAATAGCAGATAATCAGATTGTTATTGAGGATGAAGCGGTGTTGGAAACATATACGTATAAAAATGGCGAGTTTCAACATCATTCAGAATTGAAAAAACTAGATAATAGTGCGGATTTAATCATTTATTTTGATAAAGATGAACAAGATGAGCTCACTTTTTCTACGGAAAATGTGACAGGGTTAGATGTGAAACCAGGAGACCGAATCAGCTTCCGGAGGAAAAGGCCGATTCCGCTAGTGAACTTTCAAATTCGTACTGACCTTGAGCGGGAAGACGGACAAGTGGACACGTTTATCGTTACAGAAAGTGATATGGCTAAAACGATTGAAGTTGGTGAATATCCTTTCGAAAATATGAACGTTTTTACGGTTGGTAAAGTAGAAATTCCCAAGGTGGATTTTTTACAAAAACAATATTTTAACGAATTAAAACAAGGAATTATGCCAAATTCGAAAATTCAACTCACCGATTCGAATAAGGACATCGAATCGATTCTTGGACCACCAATTGAATCCATTGGTTATTCAGGTGCCAACTATTTAAAATATAAAGATTTCTTCTATGCGACTCCTTTTCTAGAAGAGGAAGGCGATAAAATTTATGGTATTTTGCGCACGTTGAAAGATAATGAACTAGTGACAGGAACGGAGTTAAAAGCGGCATGGGGTGCTCCAACAGAAGAATTCCAGGATGAGATGAGCGAGCCGATCACATTAACTTGGAATTACCAACTTAGCAGTGAGTATTTTGTGGTCGTAGACTTTGACGGACGAGACGAAAGCTCGAATGTTGTCGGCTTTACATTGATGAGAAACTACGAATAGAGAATGGATAGAAAAACTCGGGTCGTGCCTGTCACCACCCGAAAATCGACAAAATTCGGGTGGTGACAGGCACTTTATTTTTGGGCAGTGTTTCCGATAAATATATTGTGGAGATTTTACACTTTAAGCAGGAGGGATTTTACAGCATGAAGAAGGTCATCAGTTTTATAAGTGTGGTGGCTCTGTTCTCTTTAGTACTCTTTCTCAGTGGCTGTGGTCAAGAGGAGAAAGGGAAAACAGGTAGTCAAGGGGAGAAAAAAGAAGCGGAGACACAAACAAAAGTAGAGAAGGAACAGGAGTTAAGTTTAGCACAGCAAGGCTTTTCAATTGATTATATCGATGCGCAAACGAATGGATATTTAATTTTGGAATTGGTTGGGCCTGGAGGGGATACATACTATGGAATTATGAATGAAAAATTCCAATGGATTTTGAGACCGACTAATGAAATCATCGATATATGGGATTACCAAGATGGTTTGGTTGCTGCAGCTGTTCCAGAAACGAGACAAATGATTTTGAGCCGGGATGAGGATGCGAAGCTTTGGGGATTCATTAATGAACTAGGCGAATGGCAAATCGAGCCGAAATATAAAGAGGAATACTACGGATTTTCTGAAGGAATGGCGATTGTTGGAACGGTTGAAGAGGATCGTGATGATTTATCCAACTCTAGAAATATCGTCATTGATCAGAATGGTACAGAAGTATTTGAACTAAAACCAATGTCTAATCAGTCTGATGAGGACGATGAGGAAGTTTATGAAGATTATTCAAATTATTATTTTATGAACGGTTACTTAAAGACAGATTCAGGTTTCTATGACAGCAAAGGCCAATTTTATAATATCAATCAGTTTATTGATTTAACAGATAGATCGTACCTTACTTATGGAATTGTTGATGATAAAGTCATAATAGGTGCAGACGGACAGGTGAAAGTTTATTCACTTGATGGCAAGGAAATCAACGCCTTCCCCATGAATATGGGCGATGGAGATGACGAGGATATATACGTTTCCACGACGAAAGAACTGGCTGAGGAAAACTTATTCATTGTTCGTTCAGATGCATATGATAGTGATATTGTGTTAATGGATATGAATGGAAAAACTTATCTAACTGATAAAAATGGGATGACTGTAGAAGGGAACTATATTCTTTTATCTGAAGAAGATAGCAACATCACTTCCTATTATAATTTTAAAGGGGAAAAGGAATTTCAAGTAAATAACGAAGAGATGCTTGGTGAACTTTATCCATTTGACCGGTATTGGGTAGAAGGAAATGAATATGCTCGCCTAGTTGACATCAATGGAAAAGAATTAATTGGCGAAGACAAGAAAATCCAAACAGATGGAGTTTCTAACTATGTAGATGATGATTACGTTCCTAAGCCTATTTTTGAAATTGACGTAAGAGAATCCGCAGATAATCCAGATTTCGAGGATTTTTTGATCAATATGGATACATTGGAAATGATGAAAGTAGCAGATTTATTAGAGCGCTAGTCAAAACAAAAGAAACCCAGAGCCATTGCGTTCTGGGTTTTTGGCGTTTCAAAAATAAGGTGCTCCACTCCGATGGATATTCCATTAGTCTTTTTGCAATAATAAGCGTGTTTCATAATCAGTTTGAGGAGGAAGACAATGCAAAAGCAAAACAAGGCTAAAAAGAATGTCGATCCCATAATGAACCCTGAATTTGCCGGAACTGATTCACAAAAAGTAAAACAAGAAATTCAAAAAGACGTGAGCCGAGGACAAGGAGCAATAACTTCCCGTGAGGCTGGAGCAATGCGAGATTAAAAACTACTTTGAGTGCGCCTAAATAAATGATAAACTTGTGCCAATTAAAAAAGATTTTAGGCTTCAAAATCTGGGGGAGTTTGATGGATTTACTAGCTGTACAGTCGTACTTTAAAGTGCATAGGGAAATAATTGATTTTGAACAAGTAGAGCGTGAGATCGGGCAGACGATGTATTTGTATAACCATAAGATTGTAACAGAGCTTCATCATTTTTTGCTTGAAGACGTATGGGATCTATCTTATCGAAGTATTGGTGATGGTGGAGGAATGCTTTATTTACATACAATTCAAGGACTTTACCCTTATCTAGTGAAAACATCGCCGCAAGAATTTATAGAAGCTTTTAAGACAATAAAGAGTTTTCGATAGTGAATTCACTATATGAAAAAATAGCACGCCCCGAATTCGACAAAATTCGGGGCGTGCCAGGCACCTCTTACACCATCACTTTACAAATATCATTCGTGAATTCGACTGGATCTTGGATTGGCAATCCTTCGATTAACAATGCTTGGTTGTATAGAAGGTTGGTAAATAGTTTAAGTTTATCTTGATCAGCTTCATATGCTGTCTTTAACGATTGGTAGACTTCATGATTTGTGTTGATTTCCAAAACTTTGTCGGCTTGGATATTCTGATTATCCGGCATCGCGTTAAGGACCTTTTCCATCTCGATTGTAATTTCTCCCTCTGTGGAGAAGCAAACTGGATGAGAACGCAGGCGCTTTGATGCGCGAACATCTTTTACTTTACCAGCAAGAATTTCCTTCATCGATTCGAAGAGTTCTTTGTTTTCTTTCGTCTCTTCATTCTCCTGCTTGTCCTCTTCTTTATCTTCAATTCCTAAATCGCCACTTGCAACAGAACGGAACTCTTTTTCTTTATAAGACAGGAGCATCTTGATCGCGAATTCATCAATATCCTCAGTGAAGTAAAGAATTTCATAGCCTTTTTCGGCAACAACTTCTGTTTGCGGCAACTTCTCGATGCGGTCGATCGAATCACCGGAAGCATAGTAAATATATTTTTGTTCCTCAGGCATTCTCGAAATATATTCATCTAAAGTGACGAGTTTTTTCTCTTTGGAAGAGTAGAACATAAGCAGATCTTGCAGAGCTTCTTTATGCATGCCATAGTCACTATAAACGCCAAACTTCAATTGGCGACCGAATGATTCGTAGAATTTCACATATTTATCTCGGGTCTTTTTCAACAAACTCTGTAGTTCGCTCTTAATCTTTTTCTCGATGTTATTAGCGATTCGTTTTAACTGACGATCTTGTTGCAAAATTTCTCTAGAAATATTGAGGGACAGATCTTCAGAATCAACCATTCCTTTTACAAAGCTAAAATAATCAGGAAGCAGTTCCGCGCATTTATTCATAATTAAAACGCCACTAGAATATAGCTCGAGTCCCTTTTCGAACTCTTTGGAATAGTAGTCAAATGGAATGTTCTCCGGAATGAATAGAATCGCATTGTAACGAATCGCACCGTCAACACTTGTATGGATGTGAGCGAGCGGCTTATCAAATCCATAACGTTTTTCTGTATAAAAGTTTTCGTAATCAGCATCCGTTAGTTCGCTTTTGTTCTTTCTCCAAATGGGAACCATGCTGTTAATCGTTTGTTCTTCTGTTATCTCCTCGAATTCATCTTCTGTACCTTCTTTTAACTTACTTTCGGTTATATCCATTTTAATTGGATAACGGATGAAGTCCGAATATTTTTTAATGATGGATTTTAGGCGATATTCATCCAAATATTCATCATAGTTTTCGTCTTCCGCATTTTCTTTAATCGTTAAAGTAATTTCGGTTCCGACTGTTTCTTTTTCCGTCGTTTCGATTGTATAGCCATCTGCACCCGTAGATACCCATTTATACGCTTCTTCGCTGCCTAAAGCTTTACTGATTACTGTTACTTGATCAGCAACCATAAAAGCTGAATAAAATCCAACACCGAATTGGCCGATAATATCATATCCATCTTTCAATTCATTTTCGCCTTTGAACGCGAGTGAACCACTTTTGGCGATCGTTCCTAAATTATCTTCTAATTCTTCCTGTGACATTCCAATTCCGGTGTCAATGACTTTTAATGTGCGGCTGTCTTTGTCCGCCACAATTTTTATGTAATAGTCATCTTGATTAAACGTTAGTGAATCATCAGTTAATGCCTTGTAATAAATTTTATCAATCGCATCACTAGCATTAGAAACTAACTCTCTTAAGAAAATTTCTTTATTTGAATAAATTGAGTGGATCATCATGTCTAGCAGTCGTTTCGATTCTGCCTGAAAAGCTTTCTTTTCCATAATGATTTTCTCCTTTCAAAAATTTATATAACCATTTTAGCACTCTTTAATGCCGAGTGCTAATCATTTATTTGATATCATAAGTAAGGGTTTATGTCAAAGGAAAAGGCCAACTATGGCAATCGTAGTGTATTTACATAGGTATTTTCACGCTAGATTACATGAACTTTTAAGGCATTTAAGAGATAAATCACCTCTCGTATCTACTATTATATCCCTGCCCCAGTTTGTTGAAAATCAGATTTTCCTGTTGATTCCAATCTCTTAGAATAGAAAAATACGATATAATAAGAGCTATTAAATAGTAGACTTTGAAAGGGTGAGGTCGGTGAAATTTTTCCATACGGCGGATTGGCATTTGGGGAAACTTGTTCAAGGTGTTTATATGACAGAAGATCAACGTTACATACTTGACCAGTTCATTCAGGCGATTACAGAAGAACAGCCAGATGCGGTCATCATTGCGGGCGATTTATATGATCGAGGAGTACCGCCAACGGAAGCGGTCCATCTTCTAGATGAAGTGTTAGAGACGATCGTCTTAAAATTAAAAACTCCAGTCATAGCAGTGGCAGGGAATCATGACAGCCCAAGTCGCTTAAATTTTGGCAGTAAGATTATGAAAGAAAAGGGTTTGAATCTTGTCGGACGGCTGACGAAAGACATGGAGCCTGTTATCCTCCATGACGAGAATGGTGAGGTCCATTTTCATCTCGTACCTTACTGTGACCCAAGTGTCGTTCGGAATCTTTTCGAAGATGAAGAGGTTCGGTCTCATAATGATGCAGCGCGGAAAATCATTGAACATATTAGCGCGAATCAAGATAAACAAGCGCGTCATGTTTTAGTCGGCCATGCTTTTGTGACTCCCTTTGGAGAAAAAGAAGAGAATACGAGTGATTCAGAACGGCCACTTTCAATTGGTGGAGCTGAGTACGTTGATGCCCGTCTATTTGCTAATTTCCATTATACTGCACTAGGCCATTTGCATCAGGCTCACTACGTCTCTGCTGAAAAAATTCGTTATGCAGGATCGATTTTAAAATATTCTATTTCAGAAGAGCGTCATAAAAAAGGCTTTTCAATTGTGGAATTGGACGAAAATGGAGAAGTTGCGATAGAAAAGCGGACTTTTACCCCGAAACGAGATATGCGAACAGTGGAAGGGACAATGGAGGAAATTCTCACTCATCCAATAAATGAAGACTATGTATTTGTACGTTTATTAGATGAAACACCAGTTTTATCACCAATGGAGAAAGTGAGATCTGTTTACCCAAATGCGATGCACGTTGAGCGAAAGGCGACATCGGCCATTTCCGATGAACGTTATGAAACAAAAGCGCGGAGTAAAATGACAGATCTCGAACTCTTCCAATCTTTCTATAAGCAAGTTAAAGGTGTGGAACCATCAGAAGAAACTGAGGCCATTTTCAAAGAGGTTCTTGATGATCTTTTACAAGTAGAAAATGAAACAGTGAAACCGACGAAAGAAGTCGTCACAAATTAAGGAAAGGAGGATCAACAATTGAAACCATTAAAACTTAAAATGTCAGCATTCGGGCCGTATAAAAATACGGAAGTGATTGATTTTCAGGAGCTGGAAGACCACCAATTATTTGTTATATCTGGGAATACGGGCGCTGGGAAAACAACGATCTTTGATGGGATTTGTTTCGCTTTATACGGAAGTGCCAGTGGCCAAGATCGTGAAAATCAAGTGATGCTTCGCAGTGATTTTGCAGACGATGACACACATACAGCGGTTGAACTGGAATTCGAATTGAATGGACGTTATTACCGAATTCTCAGGCAATTGGGTCACGTGAAACAAGGAAATAAGACAAAAACCGGGGAAAAATACGAGTTTTTTGAAAGCTTGAATGAAAGAGAAATTCCGTGCGTGGATCGCCAAATCGTCTCAGAAATCAATCAAAAAGTTGAACAACTCATTGGCCTCACCCAAGATCAATTTAAACAGATTGTTATGTTGCCTCAAGGAGAATTCCGCAAATTATTAACTTCACAAACGGAGAATAAGGAAGAAATTTTACGCAGATTATTCAAAACAGACTCGTATAAGCATATTGGCGATCGATTAAGAGAACGGAAAAGACGAGTAGAGGAAATTTTTACCCAAGAACGGCAAATGCAACATACGTATATTCAAAGTATTAGCGCGACAATGCCGATGCGTGAGGATTCTTCTATCTTTCATGTCCTTTCCCAGGAACATTATAATGTGACTCAAGTGTTGACGGGTCTGACAGAAGAAGCTGTCTTTTATGAACAACAAATTATGATAGATCAAGATAAATACGAAAAAGCTTATAAAGCAAATGATGAAAAACAGCGTGAATTTCATCAAGCGCAAGCATTGAATGAACGTTTTCTCGAATTAGATCGGAAGGAAACCCAGCTTGAATCACTACATAGTCAAGTTCCACTTTTCACCGAAAAAGAAAAGCAATTAGCTGCTGCCGAACGTGCAAGTACGCTACAGCCCTATGAGAAACAAGCGAATGACTGGAAAAAGGAAGAAGTAGAGAAGACTACAACATTTGAACTTGCATTACGGAATAAAGATCATGCCTTTGAACAATTTGAAAAGGTGCAACAAGTTTACAATCAAGAGGAAGCTAAAAAGGCGGTAAGAGAAGAAACGAGTAAAAAACTGAATCGTCTCCAAGAGTTTTTGCCGATAGTAAAAGAAATTGATGAAAGAAAACAGGCGATTCAAAAACTGAGGAATGAGGCTAAGCAGACTTTTGATAAGTTGTCATCTATTCAAAAACGTTTGGACGAAAAAAAGGAAATGCTCGAAACGAATCGTGAAATAATGAAAGAGCTGGACAATGCTGTAATTGAATTGCCAGAAAAACAGCAAGCTTTATTAACGATGCGCGACAAGGTAAAAGTGCTAATTGATTTTATGAATTGGTCTCATAAACAGAGTCAGTTGGAACGAGAAGTGGCTGTGAAACAACAAGACTATGAAAAGCAAAGGGCAGAATATTTATCACTTGAAAATGCATGGCTCAATAACCAGGCGGCTATGATAGCAAGTCATTTACACGATGGAGAGGCTTGTCCAGTTTGCGGAAGTTTCACACATCCTGAGAAAGCAACTTCTGCAAAGGGAGTTGTGACGAGGGAACAACTTGAGGCTTTGAAGAAGCAGTTGGATGAGAAGGACAGTCTTTATCGCGATCATGTCGCTCTTCTGAATACGATTGTTTCACAATTGAAGGAAAAGACAGAAGAAGTTGTTCAATTTGGCATTCGTGTAGAAGAAGTTGCGACTGTTAAAGAGGAACTTGTCGTAGCAGGAAAAAGGCTGAAAGTTGAAGTTGACCAATTGACGGAATCAAGAAAAAGACTGATTCAATTAAAAGAAGCAGTTGAAAAAGTTAATGCTGAAATGCAAGGATTGGAGTCCGAAAAGGTAGATTGTGATCAATTGCTTCAAAAGCAAAAAACAGCTTTTGAAACAGCCCGTGCGGTTTATGAAGATCGCCTTCATCAAATTCCGGAAGAAGTGCGAGTGCTTGCAGACTTAGAAAATGAAATAGCTGAAACAGAAAAAAATAAGTTAAACTTGGAAATGGCATGGGAACAAGCACAAAAGGATCTTCAAAAGGCTCAGGAAAACAGGACAAAAGCTCTTGCTAATCTGGAACATGCGAACAAGCTGCTTGAAGAAACGACGGAAAAAAAGGAAGCAGCGATACTCGCATTTCAAGAGGCTGTGCAAAAAGCGGGCTTCGATTCCAGCGAAGCGTATAATCAAGCAAAAATGCCTGAAAGTGAACGGCAAAATTTTAAAAAGGCAATAGAACAATTTAAACAAAATTTGTCTACAGCGCGGGAACAGGTAAGTGAGTTGAAAGAGTTGTTAAAAGATAAGTCACGAATTGACCTGACTGTCCTGCAACAAGAACTGAATGACTCTAAGCTCGCTTATGAACGAGCGCTAAGCGAGTGGAATCAATCGAAAGAATACCATCAAGAGACGACTCGCTTGATTACGATGATCTCAGCTACGAATGAACGCGTCCGTAAAAGTGAAGAGCAATTGGCTATTCTTGCCGATTTATATGATGTGATTAGAGGTCAAAATAGCCATAAAATATCATTCGAACGCTATTTACAAATCGAATATTTAGAACGAATTATTGATGCAGCCAATGGGCGACTGAAAAACTTATCCAATGGACAGTATGAGCTCATTCGGAGTGACCGCCAAGAATCTCACGGAAGACAAAGTGGTTTAGCTTTAGATGTCGCCGATTCCTATACGGGACAAACTCGTGACGTGAAAACTTTGTCTGGAGGAGAAAAATTCAATGCCTCGCTCTGTTTAGCATTAGGTATGTCCGATGTCATTCAAAGTTTCCAAGGCAATATTTCCATCGAAACAATGTTTATTGATGAAGGCTTTGGCACGTTAGATGAAGAGTCTTTGAACAAGGCGATCGATACATTAGTCGACTTGCAACAATCTGGACGCATGATTGGTGTCATCTCTCACGTTCAAGAATTAAAAACAATTTTCCCAGCTGTGCTGGAAGTTAAGAAAACGAAAGAAGGATACAGCCAGACACGGTTTTTACTTAAGTAAAAGAGAGCAGTCCATACATACGAGTATGGGCTGTTTTTTTACATTCTATTAGCCTCCTTTAAGGGTAGTAAAAGAATAAAAGCTAAAGTCGAGAAAATATGAATGAAAGTCGGAAGATTATGAACGGAAGTCGTGAAATTCTGCTTCAATGTTGAAAAATTCTCCCTCAAAGTCGTGAAATTCCATCTCAAACTCGGAAGATCGCCTTTCAAAGTATAAAATAACGTGCAATATTAATAAATTTCCTTTAGAAGGGGTGTCCTTTCTTCCAACTCAGCTCTATATAGAGGGTGATCGCGGGCTTATTCCTTTTCCATGCTGAAATAAGCTGATCACCGACTTCTGAATAATTACTAATCTTATAAAACCAAAGCTATAATATATAACTTGATAAATTCCAAAAAAATAGAGTATTAAACTGCCATTCTCAATTAAATAATGGTAGTATGAAGAAAGGAATCTATACATAGCATGGAGGGAACAACAAACGTGGCAAATTTAACAGATTCTATTAAAGGAATTACAGGTAAAGTAGCATTAAGTCAAGATGCGAGAATTGAAAAATGGCAACGCCTTCAATACGGAATGTTTATCCATTGGGGTCTCTACTCCGAAATAGGTGGCGTTTGGAATGGTGAGCCTGTTACAAAGGGATACAATGAGCAAATCCAAATGTGGGCTGACATTTCAGAAGCTGAATATTTGGAAATTGCAAAACATTTTTCAGCTGAAAAATTTGATGCTAAGGAAATTTGTAAGCTGGCAAAAGATGCTGGTATGAAATATATCGTGATTACTTCCAAACATCATGACGGATTTTCAATGTTTAATACGGCAACGACAGACTATAACATTGTCGAAAAAACTCCTTATGGGAAAGACCCGTTAAAATTATTGGCAGAGGAATGCCAAAACTTTGGATTAGAATTTGGTCTTTATTTTTCGCTTGTGGACTGGCATCAAGGACATGAATTTGATTATAACAACTGTAATTCGATTCCGGAGTCGATGGAACCTGTTATTGAAGGCCAGCTCCGCGAATTATTAACTAATTATGGCCCAATTGCGGAAGTTTGGTTTGATATGTCCGCACCAACTGTTGAACAAAGTAAAAAGTTTAAGAACCTTGTGCATGAACTCCAACCAAATGCAGTTGTGAATAGTCGGATTTGGAATAACGAAGGTGAATTTCGTACATTAAACGATAACGAAGTTCCAAAAGTGCCAATTGAAGGCGCTTGGCAAACTCCAGCATCGATCTATCATTCAACTTGGGGTTACAGAAGCTGGCAGAAGCGTGATGACTTTCAGGGAAAAATGGAAGAACTAGTTAAAACTTTAGTAAGTGTGCGTGCTAGAGGAGGAAACTATCTTCTAAATATTGGGCCTCGTGGCGATGGATCGATCGTAGAGTTCGAAGCCGATGTTTTACGCGGAATCGGTGCATGGTTGGATCGTCATCCTGGATTTGACGATCTATCCGCAACCCAATTTGATCAACATGCTTGGGGAGAAGTACTTACAGGGAACGGAAACTTATTTTTATATGTAATGAATTGGCCAGAAGATGGCAAACTCGTTTTGAATGGACTAGCAACAAACGTAACAGATGTGAAGGAAGATGGCTCGAATACAGTGCTAGCTTATCAGGTGGAAGGCAATGATCTAATCATTACATTGCCTGAAAAGCCTGCTGACGAAGTGCTGCCTGTGATTCAAGTAGCATTAGATGGAGAGCTTAGTGTGATCCCTCAACAAACAATCGTAGAATCAGAAGGCAGTTGGAAGATCCTACCTGAAAATCTGTATACAGGAAATGGCTATGCTGACGGCGGAAGCTACTTCACGATGAAAAAGACACGTGTACGTTTAACGAGTTATCTTGCAACGAACGAAGCAGGAACAGTTTCGCTAAAAGTTGCAGGGGAAGCTGATCCGTCCCGTAACTACCGCGTGCAGCTTGACGGAACAGAACACGTTGTAACAGGTGAACAATTAACAACTGCTGTAGTAGGACCTTTCTTTGTATCCGCAAACCAAGTCGTACCATTGAACATTACTCTGGCTGAACCTAAGCATGTGGGCGAAGATTTGAACTTGGTGTTTGAATCGGCAACAGTGACGAAAGGCTAAATAAATAAGATACAAACAGCCCTTGATTCTTTCAAGGGCTGTTTGTAAATGATGGTGATGGGTTGAAAACATATAAAAAAGTCTTGCTTGTTTTTGGGCTAATTTGTTTATTTTTTGTTGGGCTAGTTGGCTATGGAATATACTGGGCATTTTATTGGAATTACCGTGAGGAGACAGCGAATATTCATTGGCTAGATCATGAGACCGTTGAAATCAATGGTCATATTCTCGTCATACCCCACGATAAATTCGACTACCGGCGTCAAAAGTGAATTTGCCTTTATCTCGTGGCGAGTTCCTCTGTGAATTAGTGGTGAGAGCGCCAAGAGAAACACTCTCGTTTCATATTGCGTTGGAAAAACATCCAATTCCATAGAATCCTAAACATTGATAAAAAGCATAAGGTAACTTTTGACGCGGACTTTTTTACCGAAACATTAAACCTTTAATCAACGAGCAGTTTTAACACATCGCTAGAGATACAATTGTACCAATGAACGTATGTCTGCCCTGCTAAAGTTATTTTGTGGTTGTCTGGATAACGCTCATCCCAAGGTTGTTCTCCCTGTGCAAATTCTCCCTCTTTCAGTGCCCATTTGCGACCATTATATCTTCTCGTAAGAATGGCACGGCCTTCGGCAGAAATAAAGGATTCAATTAATATCCCTTCCTCATTAGGGTCATCATTTCCCAGATGATCCAATTCCACTATTCGTAGACACTCGAAATTTTGCTGCCCAATTTGAACATTTGCCATAGTATAACCGAACTTTTCATTCCCAGAAATAAGACGCTGTTCCTCAGGTCCCCAATCTTCTTCAAAATTTTCATCTAAAAATGTTCTTAGCGTTCTAACATTGTTTTGTTTATTAAAAATAGCCAACCATTGGACTGTTTGTTCAGTAAGTCGGGCATACATATGCATTATTTTAGGTTTCCATTCGTTCCCTTTTTCATGCTGAGCCACTTCAAACTCTACGCCACGAATGTCATGTATGACAGCCTCATTAGTTGCCTTCATGTCTACAATGATTTCTAATAAACCCTGTGCACCATTAAACTGTGCCCATTTGCACTGATGCCCTACCTCTGGAATAGCAAACCACCAGCGTAATTCAGGGAAATCTATCGTAATAGTCTCTTTATCTAGTGGCTGTACATGTATCATTGGGCATTTCTCTGGGAATTCATTATAAATGATTTTATTGTCCATCTTCTGTACTCCTCTCATTATTTAAATCCAGCTTTCTTCTAATGTGTTGTCGGGCAGTGTGTAATCGACTTTTAATAGTCCCAATAGGTACTCCGCTTTTAACGGAAACTTCGGCTACTGTCATACCTTTGAAATAGAATGATCGAAGTAATTGCTTTTCAGCAGGGGACATTTGCTCCAATTCCTCTAACAACCTTTCAATTAATAAATCCTGTTTCTGGTGTGTAATACCGTGGCGGTTAATCTTATGTTCCAATATTTCATATTCCATTGGCTGATCAATGTGATTTTGACGCCGATAGTAATCTTTACACTTATTACGCGCTATTTGCAGAATCCAACTTTTGAACTTGTCAGGCTTATTTAGAACGCTTAGGTTACGCCATGAAGTCAGTAGCGTTTCTTGAAAAATGTCCTCGCGTGCCACAGTATCATTCACTTGATAACGGATTAAGCGAGTCACAGAACTTTCATAGCGTTGACATAAAACACTGAATGCCTGCTGATCTCCTTGTATACTACATTGAATCAACAATTCATCTGTAAACTCTTCCAGCCGACTCACCCCCTTCACTTAACAAGACGTTTGTAACTTAGAGCTGGTTCATTCATTTTTTAAAATTACTAGTTTTTTTAAGATCGCTCAGATAAGGGGCTAATCTGTGATTATGGTTTTTAACATTTTAAAAACTCTTATATTTCATCGGAGGTAGTATGTTAAAATTGACTTATACAATCATTTTTATCGAATCTTTTCTTTAGTAGAAGCCTGACGACACAACTGTTTAGCTAGTTTTCTATAATCATTTTAAGTGAAAAATTAGGGGCGAAACAATGGACAACCGCTATAAACCAATAACAGGTTATGTAGTTCAACAATTTTCTAAGCACCTTGGTTCTAGACTTAATTCAATTTATATAAAGGGTTCAGTAGCCCGAGGAGATGCCGTTTGGGGTATATCTGACTTAGATTTAGTTCTTGCTTTCGAAAGTCATACTAAAGAAGATAATTTAGTAAAGAAACATGTTGAGGAAACTGTAAGAAATATTAAGGGTGGAGAGGCTTTAGTCATCCAACGTATTGCGAACCAAAGATTAATGGAAATGGACGAGAATACTAAAATATATTGGTTGTATTCCAGCTACTATGACTCAGAAGTACTTTACGGTAAACACCCATCTACATTCCTCCCAAAACTTCCAGAAAAAGAGAAGTGTGCAATGGCTATTTTATCAATATTGAAGGATGATGGGAAAGATATAAATTCCCTTAAAAATCTGGATACAAATGGTAGTAGATTAGTAGCGAAGTATATATTGCAATCGATTGCAATGTCTTTTGTATATGAAGGACATGCTGATTATATACCATTAACCAAAGTTCAGAAGTATCCATTGCCTACATCCCTTCAGGATTATATTCCTTATGTAGTGGATGTTTTTCTAAATCCTCGGGAGATCGCTGATGCTCAAAAGCTAGTGGAAGCTTGGAATGCTACATGGAAAGTTATTACTGAGCAGATTGGCAATATTTCGCTGCACAATGGGTAACTAGCCCCCTAATCTATTGAAGCGTAACAGACTATATTCATTTGGAACATTTATGTGCAACTAAATTTTAGTGCCAGTCCCACAGTATACTATAGTGTGGGACTGGCATTGCTTTACTTAAAAAGGCTAAATCAAGAGGGTCTCTACGTAGGAGCATTCTCCATCAATATAGAAACCATTACATAGAACTTGATAACGAAAAGGAGGTATTCCTAATGGAAGCTGACGGAGCTGTATTATCTTTTATATTTATTGCTGTAATCATTGCTTTAATTCCCTTGTTCTTCGTTTCGTTGGCGTTATTTATTAGAAGATCAAGCCAAAATTCAGCAACAAAACCAATCAATCCATTGAAATGAATCAAAAGCTTGATCGAATTATTGAGATGTTGAAGAAAGAAAAGAACAAATGAAAAATGAGGATGTTCAAAGTTAATTACTTTGGACTTCCCCATACCTTTTGACCTCACTAAATTCTTCTCACTATCGCCACAATGTCCAATCCACTAAAAAAGCGCAATGGATTATTAGAAAGGGAAAAATGTGGCAACGCCTTTCCCCACTTACTTTAAAATCTTCTTAAATAGTACGCTGTGATCCAGCACTTTTATTATGTGTCTTTCCAAATTCTTTTATAAAATTGATAGAAATCGTTTTTTGTGTACGTAGTAATAGATGTAAGGGCCCTTATAGGAGGAGAGCGATGAAAGATGAAAGGATTGTTTCACAATTAAAAAAGCAAAATGAAAAGGGTTTGTATGCTGTCATTGACGAATATGGCGGCTTGATTAAAGCGATTATTCGTAAATACTTATATCAATTAGAGCATGTTCAGGATGAATGCATGGACGATATTCTTATGTCGATATGGCTAAATATCGATGGGTATGATGCGCGTAAGAATCCGCTGAAAAATTGGATTGCAGGGATCGCGAAATATAAGGCAATCGATTATTTGAGGAAGTATCAAAAATACCTCGACCAGTTGGAAATTAAAGAAGAGATGGTAGGCAGTACTAATGCTGATATTGATGTGGATGGATGGAGCAGCCGCACGGAAAAGTTGTTAAGCCATTTGAAAAAAGAAGATCAATTATTATTTCTGGACCACTATGCTAAACAAAAAAGTATTGAAGAACTTGCCATGGAGCGTGAAGTAGAAAAATCGGTTATTTATAATCGTTTATCTCGTGGGCGGAAGAAATTGCGGACGATTTACAAAGAAAAGTTTAGTGAATTTTAAGGACTGAGGTGATCATATGAACCAGGGATTTGATCAATTTAATGATGAAACTATTGATCTTGCTGAATTTGAAGGTGAAACATTAACCGATTTGGAAAAAGGAAGGATTAAAAAAAGAATCCAAAAGAAGATTCGTACTCGAAAAATGCGAAGGAAAGTAGCCATACCGGCTGTTGCGGCTGTTGTTTTTATTTCCGCTCTAGCTATGAATTCCAATTTTGCATTGGCAGATCTTCCAATTATAGGGGCTAAATTAGAAAAGTTTGTTTTAGCGCAACAAGAGGGTCTAACAGATTATAAAACGATTCTTGGGAAAACTGTGGAAGATCAGGGAATGAAAGTGACATTAAATGAAGTAATCCTTGACGAAGGTCAACTGCTTATTGGCAGCACCTTTCATACAAATCTAGAAGGTTCGGACTTGGCCTATAACTGGTACACAAATATTGAAGTATATTTAGATGGTAAAGAAATCGCATTAGGTGGTGGAGGGGGTCCGGAGGAAATCACCAATTCACACGTTCAATATTTTTGGACTCAAGAAATAGGTCCTTTATTGACGAAGAAAGACCAGCGAGTAAAAATTGTTTTCAAAGATTTGAAACGTAGTGATGATCAAAAGGAACTGGAAGGAACTTGGAGCTTTGAATTTATGGCCTCTGCTGAAAATTTGATGGCCCATACTAAAACGATTCCCATTCACCATCAATTTGTGACAGCGGATGGACAAAAGGTAGAAGTGGATGAATTGATACTGACACCTGTTTCTACAAAACTATCCTATATAGTAAATGATCCAACAGAAGATGAAATCTATTTTAAAATTGAAGATGATAAAGGGAAAGAACTACAGGCGTTTTTCGGCAGCATAGGCACGAAGGAAAATTATAATCGCTTTATTGCCATAGCGGACGATGTGCAAAAGATCAAACTAACCCCATTTATTAATATGGAAAAAGGCGAAATGGTAATGGAAGATAAGTCGTTTGAAGTTGATTTGAAGAAGTAATTTTACAGGGATTTATCTATCGCAGTAATGATAGGTAAATCTCTTTTCTATTTTGTTGTAATGTTGTGGAAAAATAGATAATTAGAAAGAGGGGTATGGTAAACTAGTGAAGGGTACGATTCCCATTACTATACAAATAAACTAGGGCTGTGTTTGCCTTGATATAGGAGGTATTCTATATGAGACGATACGAATTTGAACCACCTACAGATCACTATGATCAACGGATAAAAGACCTCGATCAACAAATATGCGAATTAATAAAAAAACGGAAGGACCTATCAGATAATAATCCTGGTTTTCCAACGAAACAACTCATTTCTGCATGGTCAAAACAGTTCAACTTTTATGAAGGGTTTTTAAATAGTGTATTTATGGACTTTCTAAATGAAGACATTTATAAACCTGTTGTAGATCCAAAGGGGTTTCTTAAAAATATACCGATCTTAAAATCGTTCGAAAAAGACAAAGTGTTTTATTCAGTCACATTCATGCGGCAATATAAAAATGCGAGTGTGATTCAGTTTACGATTGACCGGGAAAATTCGGAAGAAGAAATCCATACAGGTTTTGAAGATCATACTTATTTTAAACTTTCTATAGAGGGTGAAGAGGTTGAGTATGATTGTCGGAACGATTTTGGGAGTGGATCAGGTGGCCATATGTCTTATTCTTTTATTGTATCGCCGACCTTGCCAGAAGACATATCTCAAACCAAACTTATTTTTACGGAATATAAAGTTCCGTTCGATAAACCTACTGGCTTTGAATTTGTTATATAAAGGGCATCCCTTGTAAAGGTTGATAGATTATTGGGAAAATAGGGTGAGGAAATGAGATTGCAAGAAATTATCGGAATGCTTAAGGAATATTTTTTCTTAGCATTCGCAGCCATCGTTGTGTTAGGGGTTGTCTTTTTTATTGGATATACAATCATTAATCGCAAATTCCTTGGAGGGAAGGGAAGGCTTCCGAAAAAACAACTGTTAGTTGGAGGAATGTTGATTGGCTATATCATTATGGTGATGGGTGTCACCTTTTTGAGTAGAGGCTCCCATTATCAAAGCAGGATGGAATTATCGCTTTTTAGTTCATATCGTGAAGCTTGGTTTGAATTTACTGTAAGGCAATGGCAGTTCTTGTATCTTAACATTCTTATGTTTATACCATTCGGCATCCTTTTACCGTTATATCGATCGCGTTTTAAAAAGGCGGTTTGGACAATTGGCGCAGCAGCGTTATTTACGCTTGCGATTGAATGCATCCAGCTAATCACCGGATTTGGCATATTTGATATCGATGACTTATTTAATAATTTACTTGGCGGGATCATCGGGTATGGGATCGTCATGGGTATTATTAACATCAAAGAGAAAAGAATAATGAAGGCATTATCTTACTTTGCACCCTTACTATTAGTATTGATCCTATCTGGAAGTGTATTTACATATTATCATTTCAAGGAATTTGGGAATCTTGCTATCATGCCAGTACATAAAATAAATATGAAACAAGTTGAGACCATGATCGATATCCAACTGGATGATCAAAGAAAAACAGTCCCGGTTTATAAAGCGCCAAGTTACACAAAGAAGGCGGCAGATGAATTTGCTGAGAAATTTTTCCGGAAAATGAATATGGATACAACGAACATGGAAGTTATTTCCTATCCAGATGATGTAATTTATAGAGTTAGCGATGAAAAATTTGTTAGTATCTCGTTCAACTATTTAGACGGAAGTTATTCATATACAGATTTTTCAAGCCATGACGAGGATAATGAACCGACCGATGTTGAGGAAGAAATTTTAAAAGAAAAGTTAAGAGATTTCGATATACAGATCTCGCAAGATGCAGAATTTGAAAAAGTTAATACAGGTTCCTATGTCTGGACGGTTGATAAAAAGGTCCTTGGTGATCAGTTGATCGATGGTTCATTGGGGGCAACCTACTATAAGGACGGCACAGTGAAGCAAATTGACAATCGCTTAATTACCTATGACAAGGTAAAGGATATTGAAATTAAAAGTGAACAAGAAGCGTACGAGGACATTTTAAAAGGTAAGTTTCAATATTACCCTGAAAGTGGAAAAATCGAAACGATGAAAATCCATGATGTAGAGCTAAGCTATTACTTGGACTCTAAAGGCTATTATCAGCCTGTTTTTGCTTTTGATTGTACTATAAATGGGAATGAATTCAAGATCTTGATGCCGGGGATATAGACGAAGGGTTGAAGTGTGGGGTCTCACAGCAAGTTAATGCAGGATAAAAAAAGGCCTGAAGGATCATGTCCTAAGTAGTTCAGTTTTGGAGTGCAAAGTGTAAAAACTCACTCCAAAACGGACTACTTTTTTATCGCCCTTTCGTAAGATAAACCGTAGACACTTCCATAAAAAGATTCGATATTAAAGAACCCCCATGTTTTATATCTGTTATGGTAATAAAAAAATGACTCAGTTCACTGAGCTACATCTTACATCCATTCCCGATAGCTCATTCAAATTCAACTAATTCACCTTTACTTTAAGTACAATTGTTTCAAGCATCATTTACTAAAGTCAATTTCAATGGCATCCTCGAACCCATTCTCGGCAAATATTCGTATAGATGCCTGAGTGTTATTTACCCAAATCACATTAAGTTGGTCTGCCTTGTAACTTCTATCCAGATGGGTATATTCTTTATATTTATTTAAATTACTTCCGTTATCTCCGTAATAAATTCTTAAAAGCCTTTTAGGATTTTGTCCCTGAGACCTAATTATTTCTCTTAATTCAATCATCTTTTTATGGTCGGGGGATTCACTTGTCATTAATGTATTGGAATCGAGTTCTATTTGCACATTTTTGAAAGGTTCACGATTTTCTTTATTAAATTCGATTATTTCTGGAAATTGTTCCTCTCCATATAAAGCAATGATTGCAGTATCATCACTTTCCCATTTTACAGTAGCATTTGAATCATTAAGTGTTTTCCCATCGTTACTAATGATTCTGTGAATATGTTGATTCCGATATTTAATCTCGATAGAGGATGGACCGAAAAAGAATGGTTCGCCCTTTTCCGCAATTTCAATTGTATTCTTACCGTTCGGAGAATGACTAACTATCAACGTACGTTCCTTAATCTCTGTCTGATAATGAAAATAACTGGCAAATAAAAAAATGGGTCCCAAAAATAGAATAACCGCCCATATTAAACCGCCCCATTTAGCCCGCTTTTTTTTGTGTGTAATATCTTGCTCTATGTCCATATTTTCTTTTTCTTCCTTAATGCCTCCAACTGTTAACTTCTTATTTTGCTTTCTTCTTTTAAGGAATGTTACCCACCAATAAATCAGATATAAATAACCCATAAGTGAAAGAATAGCCCATATAGAACCTTGCCGTAATTGCGACAAGAAGAATTCTGCTTCACTTGGACCCCTTCCATTTCTGTGCACATTGTTAAATATTTCAATTAAGGCTATAACAACTATCACTATGATCGTTTTTTTAATATTTTTCTTACGAAAAAGACCAAATATCGCTGCTGGAACCGTTACTATGGGTAAATATTGTATGAATATCATTACAATCATTAATAAAAAAAGGTACATTAAAAATGTCAATATAGTCACCACCGATGCTTTCTTAATTATTGTTATTTTTGGGATTGATTCATACAACCTTGGAATCATTTTAAAATTCAAATATTAAAATTGTTGGATTTCTATACAATAGTACCATACACATACCTAGAAAATCTATGTATATTCAACTTTCCATTTCATAAAAAAAGAGCTTAGACTCTAAGCTCCGTAAATTATTTGAAATATATTATATCGTTCAATCAAATTGTTTGTCAGTGATACTATTAGAAAGAGAGCAACAAATGAAAAAGGACCAGAAGGATCACGTCCATTCTGGTCTTCATTTTACTCCTGTGATGCAAATTCACTTTCGTCGGAATTTAGGATTTTCATAAACTCTTCACCCGTAATCGTTTCTTTCTCTAAAAGATACTTCGTGAGTTCATGTAATTTCGGTTTGTTTTCCTCTAAAATTTGTTTCGCCTTTTCATGGGACGATTTGATGATTTCTAAAATGACGTCATCAATTTTAGATGCTGTCTCCGCCGAAACTAACAACGAGGTGTCCCCGCCTAAATACGGATTATTCACAGTTTCAAGTGCCATCATATCGAATTCCTCACTCATTCCGTAGCGAGTAACCATCGCTCTTGCTAGCTTGGTAGCCTGCTCGATATCATTGGATGCACCTGATGTGATCGAATTAAAAATAATTTCCTCGGCTGCACGTCCACCCATATAGACTGTAATTTTATCCAAAATCTCATCCTTGCTCATGAGCACTTTTTCGCCTTCTTCGATTTGCATTGTGTATCCTAATGCTCCGGAAGTACGCGGAATGATGGTGATTTTATGGACTGGTGCGGAATGGCTCTGTTTGGCAGCGACTAAGGCATGTCCAATTTCATGGTAGGATATCGTTAACTTGTCTTTCATCGACATCACGGCATTTTTCCGTTGATATCCCGCAATGACGACCTCTACAGATTCTTCCAAATCACTTTGATTGATCACTTTACGACCTAATTTAATAGCACGTAAAGCCCCCTCATTAATAATATTTGCTAAATCAGCTCCGGAAGCTCCTGCTGTCGCTCTTGCAATTGCATTGAAATCGACATCTGTATCCAACTTAACCTTCTTCGCGTGTACCTCTAGTATCGCTTCTCGTCCAACAAGGTCTGGCAACTCTGCTGGAATTCGGCGGTCAAATCGGCCTGGTCGCAATAATGCTTTATCAAGTGTTTCAGGTCTATTTGTTGCCGCTAAAATAACGACCCCTTTATCGGCATCGAAGCCATCCATTTCGGTCAGAAGCTGGTTCAATGTTTGCTCGCGCTCATCATTTCCGCCAGGACCACCTGCCGTACGGCTTTTACCGATTGTATCAATTTCATCAATGAACACGATACACGGTGCTTTCTCTTGCGCTTGTTTAAAAAGATCTCTCACACGAGCGGCACCCATTCCGACAAACATCTCTACGAATTCCGAACCGGAAATGGAGAAAAATGGAACTTTTGATTCACCCGCAACAGCTTTCGCTAAAAGGGTTTTCCCTGTACCTGGAGGACCTACAAGCAAAGCGCCTTTTGGTATTTTAGCTCCAATCTCTTTATATTTTCCTGGGTTGTGCAAAAAATCAACAATTTCCTGCAACGCTTCTTTTGCTTCTTCTTGACCTGCAACATCTGCAAAGGAAATACCAGTTTGGGCTTCTACGTACACTTTCGCTTTACTTTTGCCAAACATCATGGCGTTGGAACCGCCGCCTAGTTTTCCAGATAATTTTCTTGCGAAGAATTGACCAATCGCTATGAAAATAACGAGCGGTAGAATCCAAGCCAAAAGAAAACCGATAATTGGTGACGTTTCTTTTGGAATAATTTGAGTGAATTTCACATTTGCGTTATAAAGACGATTCACTAAATCAGGGTCATCCATTCTTCCCGTAACATAAACCTTTTGACGACCGCCTTCGTTCGTTAGTTTATAACCAATTTGCTTATCCTGAATTTCTACAGTATCAACAGCACCTTTATCAATTTGAGATAAAAATGTGCCGTAATCGACTTCTTCTAATTGTTGCTTATTAAACATAGGTATGACAAAAGCGTTTAAAATCAGGACGACGCCAATGGAGATGATTAAATAATAAATGAGTGGTTTTTTCGGGCCTTTTTTTATTTCCATATTCGATCCTCCTTGCCTTTGGCTAATATTTTGTATGCAATCCCTCTAGTAGTTCATTCATCTTTTTTAGCCCGGCAATAATTTCATATAGTGTTTCCGTACTTACATTGTCCACATACTGAGAGATTTTCTCGATCAACATTCGATCAATTTCATCTACGATATGCAGACCTTTATCAGTAAGGATGACTTTCACAACTCTTTCATCATTTTGATCCCTAATTCGTTGAATGAGCTCTTTCTTTTCTAGTCTCTTACACATAGTGGACATATTTGTACCAGCAACATGAATAGTATGCGCCAGACTACCAATCGTGTGAAATCCTTCTTGCTTGATCGCCATTAGTATTCTCATTTGCAAAATGGTCAAGTCAAACTGATCACACAGGGAGTTCATGGCAATATTTGTATTTTCACCAATCTTCCTAGTGTACTCCCACAGAATATTTTTAAACTCATCGACGTCCACGATAACACCCCTTTATATATGACTCATAATATATATAGAGTATATATATTGTATTTTATATCAATTCTTAGGGAAAATCTAATTTGAAGGGGAGGGAGTTTTTGGAAGGGGGATGTTCAAATTTTATAAACTGGACCTATTGAGGTTGAAAATTTATTGCTATTTCGTTGTTAAGTCATGTATAATATCCCTTAATATTTGAATATCATGAATTTGAAGAAGAGGAAAGTAGTAGTTGAATTTTCGTATTTAGATAAGCGTTCAAATTTCGGCTAGTGCAATGTCTAGCTTTAGCGCATATCGACTAGCAAACTTCTATGCACCTTCCTACGATAAGTCGACATCGATTCGCCAAAAAAACGGCTCATCGTGTCTCCTTTATCTCGTCAGGTGCTAGAAAGTTTGTACGTCGATGAGCAATGCGCTTACGCTTTTCTTCATAGCGAGTCAGAATGTGGTGGGAGTCTGGCACGAAATCAATTATGAAGCGCACCTCTGAGAAGGTTTATTGAAAAAAGTAGTAGGTAAACCCGGATGAAACCCGTTACGTTTTTAAGCAGGCTTTTTTTAAAAAGCAAATAGAGTGGTACCGCGAGCATAACCCTCGTCTCTAATCATATTAGAGATGGGGGTTTTTATTTTTTCAGGGAGGTTCATTTAATGAATTATAAAGGAATAATTGTTTCGGCGATTCACCAAGTATTGAGACAAATGAATGTTGAAAAAGAAATTGAATCCTATCTCGAAATTCCCCCGCGAGCGCAAATGGGAGACTATGCTTTTCCTTGTTACGTTCTAGCGAAAGAATTAAGGAAGGCACCCAATCTTATCGCAGCAGATCTTGCTTCAGCAATTAAGCATCCTCTCATTCAAAAAGTGGAAGCAATAGGGCCTTATGTTAATTTCCTTTTTGCTAAACAGACGGTAGGTGAGGAAGTAGTTAATACGATTTTGGCAAGTAAAGAACACTTCGGGGATTTGGGGATTGGCAATGGTGAAAAGGTGACGATTGATTTGTCTTCACCGAATATTGCGAAGCCTTTTTCGATGGGGCATTTGCGCTCGACCGTAATCGGAAATGCCTTAGCAAACATTATGAAAAAGTGTGGATTTACGCCCGTGAAAATTAACCATCTTGGTGACTGGGGAACTCAGTTTGGCAAGCTAATACATGCTTACAAGCTGTGGGGCAATGAGGAAAAGGTTAAAGCTCAGCCAATCAAGGAATTGCTGACCCTGTATATACGTTTTCATGAAGAGGCTGAAAAAGATCCAAAACTAGAAGATCAAGGGAGACTTTGGTTTAAACGGCTGGAAGATGGTAACGAAGAAGCATTAACATTATGGAAATGGTTCCGGGCCGAATCATTAAAGGAATTTGATAAAATTTACAAACTTTTAGGAATTGAATTTGATTCCTATAAAGGGGAAGCTTTTTACAATGATAAGATGGATCCAGTTGTCCAAGAATTAGCAGATAAAAATTTGTTAGAAGAGTCCGATGGAGCGATGGTTGTTCAGCTTAATGAGTATGACTCTCCACCATGTCTGATAAAAAAATCCGATGGGGCAACTTTATATGCGACCCGGGATTTAGCGGCGGCCCTTTACCGTAAAGAGGAGTATGATTTCGCAAAAGCTTTATATGTAGTAGGAGGAGAACAATCCCTACATTTTAAACAAATATTTCGTGTCTTGGAAAAAATGGATTATTCCTGGGCTAAGGATATGCATCATATTCCCTTTGGTATGATGTTGAAAGACGGGAAGAAAATGTCGACAAGGAAAGGGAAACTTGTTTTATTAGAGGAAGTTCTCCAAGAAGCGATTGAACTTGCACAACAACATATTGAAAGTAGGAACCCAAATCTTCAAAATAAAACAGAGGTTGCAAAGTCTGTTGGGGTAGGGGCCGTTATTTTTCATGATTTGAAAAACTTCCGCTTAAATGATATTGAATTTTCGCTTGATGCGATGCTCACTTTTGAAGGGGAGACAGGGCCATATCTTCAATATACACATGCGCGTGCCCGTTCCATTTTGAGAAAAGGAAAATTAATGAAACAAGATGCTTTATCTTACGCTGCCTTTGAGGATGAAAAGGCTTGGATGCTTATCTCTTTATTAATGAAATTTGAGGAAGTCATTCGTTATTCGTACGAGCAGTTTGACCCTTCCCACATAGCAAAATATACGGTTGATGTGGCGCAAGCATTTAATAAATATTATGGAGCTGTCAAAATTTTAAACGAAGACTTAGAGAGAGGAGCTCGCCTCCAGTTAGTGGAAGCGACAACGATTGTCGTAAAGGAAGGTTTGCGTTTATTAGGATTAAAAGCTCCAGAAGAAATGTAAGCTTAAAAAAACATATAGAAGAAAAGGTTGCCTCTCTGTTATAATTCTAATGTTTGGAATCATACACTTTATATTTTTTTAACCAAACATCAAGAGTTAGTACATCATAAGGAGAGGACCTTAATGGAAGAACAAAAGCAACTGTCGGTTGGTCAATGGTTTTTAACGTTACTTTTGCTTGCTATCCCACTTGTCAATTTCATACTTTTGCTCGTGTGGGGTTTTGGATCGCAAAGTCCACGTAAAAACTTTGCATTGGCTGTATTGTTATTTGAATTGATCGCTATCATCATTAGCGTTGTCATTATGATTTTAGTCGTCATGGCCGGATATTCCCTTTCCGGATATTAAAGGAAAAGCCTGCTCCCACTTGTTTGAATGGGAACAGGCTTTTTTATAGGAAATATTTATTTTTCAACCAACTGTGAAAGAGGAACATCCAATTCGTTTTGAGGATCGTCTAACGGATAAATTCGTGCAGTTTCTTTTTGCTCATCAACTTGTTGAATAAAAATGCGCTCGCCGTTATAAGTAACATGTTTCAAATCTCCAGATTGAACAATTTCCTCTGCTCGTTGACGGTTCATTTAAATACCTCCCCCATTTGTTTCGGCTAATCCATTCACATCGACAATTTGAACATGATCCATATTATCTAAAGGGAAAACAGTGGCAATCTGATTGTCTTCATGAACTTTTTTCAAGTAGACGGGAATTCCTCGGTAATTGACATGAATCATGTGCGGTGCAGAAATGATTTCATGTGCACGTTGAATGTCCATATTTATAGCCTCCTTTGTAATCGGATTACCAATTCGGGCAGGTTTGATTAGGACTGCGTCATTCTGGACTTATCGCGAACAACTAGGCTTTTAACGCGAATAACCGGAAAATAACGCGAACAACATTGCAACTATTAAGAAAATGCTTGTTTAAAATGAAAGCCTATATGTATTTTTTTCTCGTTTAGCTTAATAATACGAGGGAGTAAAAACCAACAGATCTCAAAAATAATCCACTAATCCAACCTTCAATCGTGTATAATAGTGCAAACAATTGAGGGGGAGTGGGGAGTTTGGAGATTGAGCATATTTATGGGGATTTGCCATCTTTAGAAACGGAGAGATTGCTTCTAAGGAAAGTAACGATGAAAGATCTTCATGATATACACCATTATGGATCTGATCACGAAGTTTCCCGGTATGTAACATGGGATACGCATCGTTCGTTAGCGGATACGGAGGCATTCATTCAATTTGTATTGGAAAGATACGAAAATAGTCAAGAAGGCCCGTGGGGCATTGAGTGGAAAGAAAATGGAAAGCTGATTGGGACAATTGATTTTTTCTCTTGGAAACCAAGACATGGTCATGCTGAAATCGGTTATGTTTTATCGCGCGATTATTGGGGAGCGGGGATTATGACGGAAGCCGTTCGGGAAGTCGTTCGTTTTGGTTTTGAAAAAATGGATCTAGTACGAATCCAGGCAAGATGTATGGAGGAAAATGTAGCTTCCAGCAGAGTTATGGAAAAAGCCGGGATGTCGTTTGAAGGTGTTTTAAGAAAAGTTATGTATATAAAAGGCAAACATAGAGATCTTAAAATGTATTCCATTTTGAAAGAAGAATTCGGGGCGTGACAGGCACGCCCCGAAGTTTGTCGAATGATCGCTATTTCCTTTTCTTTACAACGGTCATCGGCCTCATCATGTCATAATCCTCGTGTTCCAAAATGTGGCAGTGCCATACGTAGAGACCGGGATTTTCTGTGAATTTCATAATGACACTTGTGACCATTCCGTCATCCGCTCTTACGGTATCTTTCCAACCTCTTTCATACACTTCTGGTTCAATCGGCGGCCCGGTATATTGGATATATCCATCTTGTTGGAAACGCTCCAAATCAAAAGGTCTGCGATGTAAGACTTTAAATTGAATTAAATGAATATGCATCGGATGTGGGAAGGTCGTTTCATTAATAAATTTCCAAATTTCCGTTGTCCCGATTTCAGGTTTCTCTGTTACGGGGTCATGCCACATGCGGTGATCCAATAAAAGCAAAGGTCTCCCGTATTCATCTTGCGTACCATTTAACGTCAATAAGCGAGTTTTATCGGCCATTTTTTCTTCTAATGGTTGCTCAGGGACTAGAGTAGCTGGTATCCGACTCGTATCCTTTTGACTAAGCGGAAGAACAACGTCAAACCTCATGATTACGCCTAAATTTCCTTCTTCATTTGTATTTTGTAAGATTATTTTTTTTCCCTTATGTTTTGAAAAATCAACGATGATTTCTGAACGTTCTGCTGGAAAAAGAGGCAGCGTATCGAGTTCAACTGGTTTTTCAATAAGTCCTCCATCAGTAGCGATCTGATAGAAAGTTCTTCCATCCCCTAATCTTAATGTATAGCCATTTGTATTAGATGCATTTAAAATTCTAAAGCGATATTTTCTCGGCTCAACTTTCAAACGGGGCCATAGTTTGCCGTTTACTGCGATCGTATTTCCATTGAAAAACGGTTGAACAGATGGGTTTACAGGGGCAGGCGGATCCGTATTTTCCGGATAAAACAACGAGCCATCAGCATTAAACGAGCGGTCTTGAATCATGATCGGAATATCATAGCGACTACTAGGTAACTTTAAACGCTTTTCCACAGGATCTTGAATTAAATAAAAACCGGCGAGTCCGGCATAAACATTAAGTCGTGTAATGCCAATTGCATGATCATGATACCAAAGGGTTGCTCCCATTTGGCGGTTCGTATATTCATAGACTTTGCGTAAAAAGTTAGGGCCAGTTGCGGCGAAATTTTTTGTAAACCACGCTTCTGGATAACCATCACTTTCCCAATCGACATTGGCTCCATGTACGTGGACGACTGTCCGAACGTCATGTGGACCAGCAGATCCATGAAGTGTTCGGTCAATTGGTAATAAATGTTTCGCAGGTAATTGATTTTTCCATTTAACATAGATTGTTTCGTTTCGTTTGACCTTAATCGTTGGTCCTGGCTGCAATCCATTGTATCCCCAAATCGTTGTTGACGGCATGAATTTGTGAAATTTGTGCTGAACTTGCCTCATATCAATTTCATAGTATGACTTGCCTCTAATCACTTTGCTTGGCCTTGCGACGGAGGGAATCGGCAACTCATCCACAAATTTTGGAATTGTATCAGGGTTTGAAGGGTCTATTTTATCTGTGACTTGGTCAAGTGTATGCATTTTTCACACTCCTTTCTTTATTCCTTTGCCCATGACGAACAAGCTAGCAAGTCACTTCTGCTCATGATATTTTACGCAGGGCATCTGTTTATGAATGGCCAAACGCGGATGAAAGTAAAATATTTCTTCTGATTCCAATGTCCTTCCCGAAAACGGATGCATACGATATCAAGATCATGCCATAAGGGGATGTATGCCAATATGGGACTTTTTATTAATGAGAACGAGTACCCAAATCTTTTTAAAAATAATGGAGAAATTCGGACGACGAATCAGACGATTTTTAAATATGATCAGTGGTCAGAATTATTACATCAGCAAAAACAAGCAAATGATGAACTAAATAAAGCTTTCCATGATTTAAAACAGTTATATAAAAAATACGATGGCAAACAGACGGGGCGCATTGAAAACATTGCTGGGCAGTTAACGGAATTAAAGGAGATCAATTTTCAACGAGAAGCATTTGAAAAGTTTGCCATTGAACTATTGACGAAATTAGATGGACGGCAATCTGCAATGGTCGAGGATGAGGCACAGCGGAGACAGACGATTCTTGAGCAAATTCATGTGATGAACTTATCGAATCAGGAAATCATGCAACGGTTAGAAAAACTGCAAATGAAGAATGAAGAAATGGCCGAGCAACAAAGACAAGACTCAGAACGAATGACGGAACAAATGGAATTACAAGAAAAGCAAACATTTAGCCAAGAAGTACTTACAGGAAAGCAGGAAGAGCTTCACGAAGAAGTAATCAAACGATTAATTAACCAAGAAGACCAATTGAAGAATGTAATAGGCAGGATGGATGAACAAGAGAATCATCAACAAGATGTCATCACAAGGTTAGAAAGCCAGGAAGCCCTAGTAGAAAAAGTAGTCAGAGAAATTAACCATATTCGTTCAGTTATTTTCGAAAGAGTAGGTTTTTTAGCTGGGAAAATCGAACATGGTTATAAATTAACCTCTTCTTACTTTACTCAACTTATGAATGGGTCGGATGTGAAGGAGAAGATTAAAAATCCAAAGGGATGATCCGAAGGGGGATCATCCTTTTGATTATCAGATGGAATCAGTGGAATGGGAAGCAATTTTTCGCATCAGGTTGGGAGTTTTAGTATTCATAGATGGATGTCCCATTCCACTGATTAGTTATATCCAAGCCTCTTGTTCCGCAATCCTATTGGTTGTTTTTTAATTCTTGTACTTTATTATTTGCTTCTTCCTCAGCTTCACGTAACACCGTGTTAATGTCTTGTTTTTCGACAGCGAGTTTGCGGTGTGCCTCTCCTAATATTGAGTACACATCCCTATCGTACATTGTCGGTCTTGGTGTTGGAGCAGGCTCTACGGAAAACACTTGATCAAGTTGTTCCTGTTCATATAAACCTGATCCCTCTGCATAAGAATTCCGAACATCTTCATTATCCAATACAGTTAGCCTAAGAACTTCCTTACCAAGATAAGATTGTGCCTCTTCAGTAATTAACTCTGATACCACTTTTAAGGCAGCTTCACGATTTTTTGCCATTTCGGGCACTACAAACAAATGGTAATCTACTTCTCTACCTAAATTAGGATTATCTGGTGTTGTCGGAAAACTCGTCAAGCCCCAATTCAATCCTGTTTCTTCCATAATAGGAATTCGCGACGTAAAGGCAGCGAACCAGTAAGGGATCATCGCTAAGCGTCTTTCTTCCATGAAAAAGTTCATATTGTAGTTGTATTCTTCACCATTAACGACTCCAGGAATTTTATATAATTCATCGAGCAATTCGAATGCAGCTTTATATTCAGGAGTGTTAATGATTACATTTTCATCATCATCAACAACAGCAAGTCCTTGGGGACGTGTCATTGTTTGGATGGATCCAGGTGAAAATCCTATATAATCCGTTCCTCCAAAGTTCCCAGTAACTTGTCTTGATAGATCAATTATTTCCTTCCATGTCATCCCTTGCTCAGGATAGGGAACACCCAACTGATCAAAAATATCTTTGTTATAAGCAAGAACACCTTGATTCATCGAAACCGGCATACCATAAATAGCACCGGGTACCCCTTGCATTTCTGCAAATGTACTTAAATTTTCCACAATGGCTGGATTGAATTGACTAAGTGCTATCCCATGTGTTTCAAAGAACTCAGCCATATTGCCAGCTAGTCCCATATCGATGTGTTCCAACAAATAATAATTGCTCGTCGCAATCAAATCAGGAACCTTTCCCGCGGCCATCATATCCTCTATATTGACATCTTCCAAAATTTCAATGGTGACATTTGGGTATTTTTCATGGACAGGAGCAAACATTTCCGCTGATACCTCATCATTTATAATACCCATCGCTTTATTCCAAAGTGTTAGTGTCACAGGCTCATCCAGCAAGTTATCCTCTGATTCTACAGGTTCTGCGGCTTCATTCACCTTATCCGTACCAGTTTTATCTGCAGCATCCTCCCCCTGAACTGGACCACTCTGACAACCGACTAATACAAGCATAAAAACAAGTGCAAAACAAGCTACTAACGATTTCTTCATTGTTACCTCCTTAACCTTAATATTTATTAGTTCATCAGGGAAAAAGAAAGACAACCCCAAATTGAAGGAACTTCAATTTGGGTTGTCTCCACGTCTCCGCCCGATTTGAACCTAAAGTAATTTTAACATCGTATTTTTAATTATTAGTAAAGATTCCGTAAGTAATATATTAAATAGTGTTAAAATTATATTAATTGGTAACGTTCACATAGCCAAGTTGTTTTTTTATCAGAAAATATTAATTGTTCTAATTTCTATATGGCGCTGGTATAAGGAACGAGAATTACATGACATTTGTCATTCTAAAATCATTACATGCTTAACTAAAATTCCCAACATTCATTCTCTACAATAAAAATAAGAACGATGGAGGTGAACGTTGAATGGAAAATGTTGTTGAAATTCATCACTTAACGAAAATATTCAAAGATAAAAAGGCAGTTGATCATGTATCTTTTTCGATTAAAAAGGGAGAAGTAGTGGCGATTTTAGGTCCAAATGGGGCAGGAAAAACGACGACGATGTTAATGATGCTCGGACTTCTAAATCCGACTAATGGATCGGCTAAATTGTTTGGTGGTGAGGCGAAGGAAAAATGGGTTCGGGAAAAAATAGGAGTGATGTTACAGGATGTTAGTCTAATGGATGGACTAAAAGTGAAGGAAATTCTGCGCCTATTTCAAAGTTATTATCCAGCACCGCTCTCCATGGAACAACTAATCAAACTTACAGGATTAGCTGAAGAAGATTTAAAAAGACGAACGGAGAAATTATCAGGAGGGCAAAAACGGAGAGTTGGTTTTGCTTTAGCGCTAGCGGGAAATCCCGATATATTATTTTTTGATGAACCGACTGTTGGGATGGACATTTCTGCACGGAATATGTTCTGGAAGACTATAAAACAGTTAGCAGACCAAGGGAAGACGATCCTTTTCTCAACCCATTACTTGCAGGAAGCAGATGATATCGCGAGCCGCATTATTTTATTTAATCAAGGGTCGATTATCGCTGATGGGGAGCCTGATGCAATCAAAAATAAATTGACGAGGCAATCGGTTTCCTTTATTACAGAGCAACGTCTGCCAAGAAAGATGTTGATAGAAGAGTCCTTTATTTCAGATTTAATCGAGAAAGATGGTCGAGTAATCATTGTGACAGATGATACAGATGCTGTCTTAGCGAAAATTTACAGCTTGAATCTTCAAGTTAAAGATATTCGCATAGAGAAGGGGCGTCTGGAGGAAGCGTTTGAGCAGTTGACTAACAAGGAAAAGGAGGCCATATAAGATGAAAATATTCAAACATCAGTGTGAAATAGAAATTCTACGGATGCTGAGGAATCCATATTATTTATTTTGGTCACTTTTCATGCCGATTTTGTTTTACATTATTTTTACAAAGATTTTCAAATTTGATGTTCCTGATCAAAATGAATGGAATGCCCATTATTTAATGTCGATGACCACTTTTAGTGTGATGGGGAGCTCTATCATGACGATGGGGGTTCGGTTAGTTGAGGAGCGGACGCAAGGGTGGACAACATTTATCCGAGTCACACCGTTATCTGATGCTGTCTATTATTCTGCTAAAATGGTAGGGCAGACATTGGTACATGTATTATCAGTATTGGTGATTTTTGTTGCCGGTGTCGTTGTGAACCAAGTGTCATTGTCCGCTCTCGAATGGGTTTTCAGTGCCGGCTGGATTTTACTTGCGTCAGTTCCGTTTCTAGCAATAGGGACGCTAGTAGGAACAATGAAAAGAGTTGATACAGCTGTAGGTGTCAGCAATGTCATTTATATGGTTTTGGCGATAACAGGTGGAATGTGGATGCCAATGGATGTTTTGCCAAATATTATCCAAAAAATCGGTCTATGGCTTCCAGCGTTTCAATTTGGCAATGGGGCATGGGAGATTATTCGCGGGCATGCTCCTGATGTAAGGAATATTCTGATTTTATCCGCCTATTTACTCCTTTTCATGGTATTATCTATTTATATAAGAAGGAAACAGGAAGCGGTGTAAAGATTGAAGGAATTTCGTATGTTCCCAAGGCAGTTCGGGTTTTTCCCTTATATTTTTTTAGTTTATCTTGTCATGCCCATTTACTACGTTTCTCTTGAACGAGGGTGGAAAGCCGCTTTAGGATACACCCTCATCCTGCTTTTTCTCCTTTCATATCGGAACCTTTTTTGGTACCCTGCGGTAAAAATCTTTTCAAACTGGCTCGTTGTACAATTAGCAATTATAGTCATTCTTACTATTTGGTTTAGCCCGTACAATTTATTTCTAGGGTTCTTTCCCGCCAACTTTATTGGTTGGTATGAAAAAAAGTGGCAGTTCCATCGGGCTTACGGGGCTTTTACTGCGGTATTAGTAGGAACATCTGTAATCTTGGCGATCCGGCATTCACTCGTTGATATCCTCTTCATATTGCCGTTTTTGGCAGTCATGTTGATTTCACCTTTTGGGATTCGCTCAATGTATAAGCGCATGGAACTGGAAAAACAGTTAGATCAAGCGAATGAGCAGATTAAAGAATTGGTCAAAAGGGAAGAACGGGTTCGTATTGCACGCGATTTGCATGATACATTAGGACACACATTATCTCTCATTACATTGCAAAGTCAACTAGTTCAGAGACTGATAGAAAAGGAGTCTGGGCGAGCAAAAGCGGAAGCTAAGGAAATAGAAAAAACATCACGTTCAGCACTAAAGCAAGTTCGTGAACTGGTTTCCGATATGCGGGCGAATACGATCCAAGAGGAACTTATCCAAATGGAACAAATTTTGACAGCGGCAGAAATCGATTTTTTGCAAGAGGGGAAAATTGACTTTTCTAAAATATCCCCATTACAGCAAAATATATTAGCCCTTTGCCTTCGTGAAGCTGGAACGAATATTGTTAAACATAGTAGAGCAAAATGCTGTATTGTGACGATGCAGGAAGAAAAAAGCCATTTACCGATTATTGTAAAAGATGATGGCGTTGGAATAGCTGATTTATCAAATGTCGGAAATGGTCTTAATGGCATGAAGGAGCGCTTAGCTCTGATTGAAGGTAAGTTAGAGTTGATTTCAGAAAAAGGTACAGTAGTAGAATTTATGGTACCAGTTATTATGAAACAAGAGGAGTTCGCCTTATGATTCGAATTGTCATTGCGGAAGATCAACGGATATTACGAGGAGCCCTTGGGACGTTACTCGAGTTTGAAGAGGACTTTGAAATTGTCGGGCAAGCGGCGAACGGGGAGGAAGCGCTAAGACTAGTAAGGGAATTCCAACCTGATGTTTGTTTAATGGATATTGAAATGCCCGTAAAAAGTGGTCTTGATGTGGCAGAAGAAATGAAACGAGATGGCTCTTCTTGCAAGGTGATTATATTAACAACATTTGCTCGTCCAGGTTATTTTGAACGGGCAATGAAGGCGGGGGTGTACGGCTACTTATTAAAAGATGGTTCTATTGAAGAGCTTGCCGAAGCGATCCGGAGAGTTGTGAAAGGGAAGAGGGAATATGATCCGGAGTTGATGATGAATGCTTATCATGAAGATAATCCGCTGACAGAGCGAGAACAAGAAGTTTTACGACTCGCAGCAGAAGGAAAAACGTATAAAGAAATCGCAAAACAGTTATTTTTATCTGCAGGTACCGTACGCAATTACATGTCAGAGGCTCTCCAGAAAATGGAAGCGAAAAATAAAATAGAGGCGATTGCATTGGCGCAGGAGAAGGGCTGGATTTGAGTATAAAGGTATTGAAGCGTTAAAAATTCCTATTATTATTGGAGGTAGGACTATGACATTCTCTCAAAACGGAAACGTATCAGTGGAAGAGTTTTTTCAAATCCGCGAAACCAATGAGGCCATAATGGAGTATATTGATGGGATTGTCTATATGTCTCCATCACCTTCGACAAAACACCAGAGAATCTCACGTAGGCTTGAACGTTTTTTAGAGGACTTTCTCGATAATAAGCCATGCGAGATGTTCCACGCCCCTTATGATATTCAGTTGGAAAGTGATAAATTGAAAGGAAAGAAAATTGTCGTTCCAGACATTAGCATTATCTGCGACAAGAGCGGCTTTACTGATGAAAGGTATATCGGTGTGCCTGAATTAATCGTTGAAATTCTCAGTCCCTCAAACCAATCCCATGATTTAGTCACGAAACTGAACCTCTATATGGATTGCGGTGTCCCAGAATATTGGATTGTTAATCCGATGCTCAAAGCGATCACAGTCTACACAATAAATGATAATGGAATGTATGAACAGCATGACATGAAAACGGAGACAGGCAGCATTCATTCGAAAATTCTTGACGGGTTTCGTGTCGAGATGGAGGAGTTGTTCAAACAGCCTGTTTAAGAGCTTAGGCAATGAACCTAAGCTCCCTTTACGGTCCTAATAGAAGATAAAATAGCA
This sequence comes from Bacillus niameyensis, assembly GCF_001375535.1. Classification (GTDB taxonomy): domain Bacteria; phylum Bacillota; class Bacilli; order Bacillales; family Bacillaceae_C; genus Lederbergia; species Lederbergia niameyensis. Next base: position 2,319,896 of record NZ_LN831197.1, on the reverse strand, counting down.
ATGAACAGTCCAATCATCACACTAATCATGACAATTTCAAACGGCACCTTTTGTAAAAAGATTCCTCCGTATTCCTTTGGAAGAAACAAGGGTAGAGAAAAACATACGAAAAGTCCAATGGCTATGCCGACTGAGACAAGGGTGAGAGTTTGAATCAAAAATAATGAATTCAAATCTCTTCTTTTCATTCCTAGCCATTGAAACATGGCCAATATCTTTTTTTGCTCAAGAAGAAATAGTCGTTTGCAAGCCACAATCCATGCACTTGCTTGGAACAAGCTAAATAGGCCAATGATGAGCAAGTAATTCACTTCTTTTAACTTCGATTCCCACAGCATTTGTGTTTCCTCATCCATATTTGTAACAGTAAATCCAAGTGCTTCGACAGATTTAACAACGTTTTCGGTATCATCGATGTTCGTTACGCGCACACGAGCTTCCGTATAGGCGGCGTTCTGTCCGCTTTTACGCAGCATTTCTTTGGCGACAGATAAACTAACAAATAGAGTCGGTTCTTTTACTTGTTCATCAGAAAATATTCCATGTATTTTTGCTTGGGTTGGCCGATCTGTTTCGCTAAGCTGTATAGAAATACTACTATTCACTAAATCGATTGCGTCTGTATCTTCATCTATATTGTAAAATTGCTTCTGAAAGACATCATTCACCATAATATAGGGCATTGCGCTTGTATTTGGAAAAATCGCACCTTGTATAAATGTCTCATCTACATAATTAGCGTTAATCCCAGTAAGTGTAGCTTGTTCTTCTTTCTTTCCAATTTTAAGAATAGCAGGGAAGGCTATTAAAGGCGTTACGGCTGTTACGTAAGGTATTTCTCCTATTTTATTTATATTGCTGTCGTTTAATTCGGTATTGCTGCCTGCTGAAATAGTAAGTTCATAGGGAAGGGATTTTTCTTGTTTCACAGCGAACAGCGTCTTTCCTGTGAAACAAAAGCTAAACATACTGATGGCCATACATAAAATTACGAACCCCCACCACTTACCTTTAACCATTTTTAAAGCAATCCTTAAAAGGTCAAAACTCTTCATTTTGTTTCACCAAGCGCCGATTGCGCCACAGAAGAAAAGCTGTGAACCCTATTATGATCGTCCCGCCGATCGTGATGGATATCCACCATTGACTCGCTTTTTCTGGCTGTTGTTCCTGTTCAGCAGCTACTTCATTCAGTACCGGTTTATTGATTATTGTTGAAAACTCTGTTTCTTGCGAATGTTCCTTTCCTGTCCCATCTTCATAAATAAGAGTAAGGATACCGTTTGTTTCTCCATACTTATCATCCCCTTCGAAACCTTCTGTCATGTCTTTAGTCCCCACGAATATATCAATCTCGCTTGATTGGGCAGTTCCAGCTTCCATATTTCCAATGAAACCAGTACCAGAAGGAATAAGGCCTGGACCATTGATAATAAATCGAACGTTATAAATCATACTCCGCCCTAAATTCATCACTTGCATCGACAGGGGAATCGTATCACCTGCATTTACTTGCTCCGCCACTTGAGGTCCTTCAATCGCCACTCGCAAAGGTTGGCTCACTGAAACGGGCACAGTTCCTGTAGAGGTAAAAGCAGTTGCCTCACTATTTTCATAGGCAATTGAAAAAGCGAGGTTGTACTGTTGTGCTGGTGTTTCCAAATCAGTCTTATAAGTTAGTGATAGATCAGTAGTTTGACCTTTTCCAAGATTAGCGATGTAAGATGTATCACTATTATTTTGCAATAAAAAGTGAGGGGAATCGACCGTTGCCGTCACAGTCATGTTTTGGATATTTTGTGTTTCACTTGTATTTTTTAGAGTTACATTAAGTGTGAAAGATTCGCCTGCTGTAATGGGAGGTGTATCTACGCTGCTAATGACTACTTTCGGTTGCGGAGCAGGCTTTTCCTCGACTGGTGGCGGCTCTTCTATATTCGGATTTTTCCCATCCGTAATGGTTATATAGGAAGTAAAGGATTGCTGGATTTGGTTGCCAGTTTCGGCCTCAGCTTCTATTTGAATCTCCACTGGATAAACGCCATTCATTCTAGCTGAAGAAAGCGCCAAGTCAAATCGAATAAGATAGGAAGAGATCGTTGCTGCTCCTTTATTCACTTTATTCTTCTTTAAACTGACCTTCTTCTGATAGTTTTTAAACGTGAACGGAGATGAAGCTGGATCTCCAAGATTTGGTGTAACTGTAATGGTGTTCTCCTTTATGGTGTCCTTCGTAATAAGAGGGAGAACGATCGTGGCGATCCCGTTTTTCACTTGTGGGGAATAGCCATTTTGATACGCTTTATCCATCCCTTCATAAACATGTTTATCATCTATCGCTAGATTAAAAGTTCCAGTCTCCTCTTGAGTAGTAGGAGTTTTTTCGTTCTGGTTGTCAGACGCAATTTCCTCAGTTTCCAGTGGTGTTTCATTGGCGCTCTCTGCCAATGTCACCATAGGGACCATCAAGGTAAAGAGCAGGATTATTGTTAGGAGCAAGCTTCTTTTTTTCATGTTTATTCCTCCCAAATCATTCCGTCATATAACACAAAATGTCTAGTAGCAAAGGAAGCGCTATTTTTTATTGTCGTAAAATAAATAACGGTTGCCTCATTGAAAGCAGATAGGGAGCTTAAAGTCTCCAGCAAATGTCCTGCCTCCTTTTTAGAAAAATGTGCTGTTATTTCATCGAATAATAGAATTTTAGGTTTTGTAACAAATGCACGTGCCATTGCAGCCATCTGCATTTCAAATATAGATAGCTGTTTGGGGTAAACGTGAGCGACATAGTCTAAATGGAATTGGTTAAGTAGTTCTAATGCTGCCTTTTTTCTTTTCGCTCTAGGAACACTTTGGATCATTAATGGAAGAGCAATGTTTTCCCATGTCGTCAAATTAGATATAAAATGCGGGTCTTGTCGTACAATCCCAAAAAATTTACCGCGCATGACCGCAGCAGTATCCGCCCTCATTTGATGTACAGCTTTTCCGTGTACATACACTTTTCCAGTGCTCGGGTACTCCATACCAGTAATTAGTTTAATTAGTGTCTCTTTCCCACTGTCAGGTTGACCGTAAATCTCTATTTTTTCACCCTTTAATACAGAAAGGCTCACATCGTTAAGGTGTACGCGACTAGAAACTGTTACGACATTTTCCAATCGAATAACCTCTTTCATCATCTCACCACCGTAATGACACCTGCATCCATTTCACAAACTGTGTCACATAACTCATCAATGTCGAGCTGGTTATGACTAGCGAGCAGAATCGTTTTTCCTTGTTCTCGTAATCCTTTAATAAGCTGATGGATTTGCGCTACACCATTTTTGTCTAATCCATTAAAAGGTTCATCTAAAATAAGAATAGCGGGGTTTTCCATAATCGCTTGGGCAATGCCAAGACGTTGCCGCATACCAAGTGAATATTTGCTCACCGGCTTTTTCAGCGTTGGATCAAGCCCAACTCTGCGGATAGTCTTCGCGATTGCTTGACGATCAATCTTTTTATTGAGGGAAGCAAGGATTTGTAAATTTTTTAAACCTGAATAGTTAGGCAAGAAACCGGGAGTTTCAATGATGATCCCCATATTTTTAGGGAAGTCAATCTCTTTTCCAACCTGCTTGTATTGGACGTAGATTTCTCCTTTATTTGGTAAAAGGAAGCCACAAATACATTTCATAAGGACCGTTTTTCCACTCCCGTTATTTCCAACAATGCCATGGATCTTGCCTTCCTCAAAATCATGAGAAACATTAGATAAGACCGTTTCATCGCCAAAGCTTTTGCTAACATTTTGAACTTTAATCGCTACATTCAACTTTTATCCCTCCGTTCCAGTAAAGTTAAAATTGAATTTTCGTATTGATCTAAGTGCGCAAATAAAACAAAATCCAATCAATACGACAAAAATAAGATAAGTTTGCCAGAGACGGGGCAATAAGTCGTACCCGAAATTATGCATATGATAGGTGGCGTGATTGAGAGGGGAGATCCAACCTAGAGCCACATTTGCTTTATACATATATTGTTCAGATAACTGGAATAGAGTTTGTAGAAGCGCAGGATTTAACAGGAATCCGAACAGGTTGAAAATAAGCACGCTTATCACTCCGCTTAACTGCCCCTTGTAAATTGTAAAAGTTAGCATAATAAACACCATAAGCAGCGTGTAAAGAAGCATTAGCAAAAAAATTGTCGGTGCGACCTGATAAGGGGTACTCATTTCCAATGTTTTTACAAAGGCAGGAAGGGCAACTGCCTCACCAGCACCTGAATAACCTAAGATTGCCGCTGTTTCGCTCCACATATTGCCGATAAAAGAATGATTCATGCTAACTAATGAGGTAGAGAGCAAAATAAAGATCATGTAGATTGTAGTCGCAAGCACAATATAGACCGCTTGTCCGCAAAGCCAAATTTTACGATTGATTCGCATTAAGTAAAAGGGTGTGCCTGTACTGATGAATGGCATATCGGCAAAAAGCAACATTAATAACAGGGAAGAAAGCAAAATGGATTGACTATCTCCAAATGTCCAGATGAACGGTTCCAAGATTTGCATAATCGTTCCATATTCATTCGCAAAACGCACAGCTTTATCCGATAATAGAAAACAAAGAATGAATGCTAACGTAAAAGTAATAAAAATACGCGGATTTCGGTGCCACTGCCGAAAATTATAAGCGGCAACGGAGACAATCTGTCTAAACATGGGCAATCCTCCTTTGTGCCACAACTGTAAAGATTAAACTTACTACCGCTATTAAAATGGAAAGGAGTATGATGACCCCGTAATGTCCGAACATCCAAACTTCCGAGGGGAATAGCCATTCTTTCGGGTAAAGAACATATAAACTATCAAAATATCGCTCTTTCAAAATGATGAGCAAATAATAGAATATAAAAGGTGAAGCATATGCTATATATTTGTTCATCGTCAAGGCGGCGAGCGTAAATCCGAAAAGTGATAAAAAGGCTCCTATGAAAAACAGCAATAATAACTTCGGTACAATTTTTGAAAAATAGGGCTGAGAAATTTCTGTCACATCGATCGCTAACTCCATCGGCATGAACATAAGCATGAAGAGTCCGTATGTAATTAGAATTCCGAGAAATAACACCATTCCCCCTGATAATCCACAGGCTAACAGCTTCCCTGATATGTAGGACGACCTGCCAGAGCGGTACAAAAATTGCTTTATAAAACCACTTTTGACATCGTCCACAAAGGCGGTTGTAAAGGGAAGCGCGGACAGAATAGGAAGTGCAAGTGTTATCGTATCCGAAGATAAAGCGGTCATAATCAATTGTCCGTGGTAGCCATTTTCCAAAGGGAGAGGATTTCGTATGATCTCAATAAAATCCTCGATCGAGGAGAAGGTAATGACGATGATCATGCTGGCTATACCGATGAGAAAGCCCCTTCCTGTAAGTGCGCGCTGAATATCTGATGTAAGAACATATTTATTCATGGATCTCATCCTTTTTGGCCGTAATAAATGGAAAGGAAAGAAAAATGGCCGTAAAAAAACAGGCATGGCATAATCATGCCTGTGTTCACACATTTAATAACCTAATCTTCTATTAATAATGGATCCGTCAATAGCGTTGATAGTTAGCCGACTATTGAGAAGGTCTGTGTCAATATAGGGCTCGTCATCTTCGTTATCGTATGTTAATGTTCCGAAGTAGTCCCATACAGGAATTAGTAAAGCTGTATCTGAGTTATTTTTTTCATTAATTCGCATTAATCCTAATTGTGCCTTTGAAATATCGAGCGTTGTTTTTGCTCCATCCTCCCCAGGATAGGCATGTGTGATCAGGCTCATTTTTTCAAATACATCCTGGATATCAGCAAACGATTTGACAGTCGTATTTTCCGTCACAGTTTCGCCAAGCTCGTATGGTGAGAGCCAACTAAATTCAACAATACCAGTGTCATCGATAATAAAATGGACGGTTTCATTTGGCCAACCGACAGCAACTTTCTCTCCTGTAGTATTATCTGTTTCATAATCAGTCTCAACTCCGTTACTAGTAAAGGTAATGGGAATGCCGTTGATTGAACGTACATATTCTAGACGATAAGCTTTTCTTTCTTGAGTATCTACAGGTCCACCCTGAAGTGTCGCACTGCCAGAAACCATTTCAAAGGAAGATAAAACCATATCTTGAATGCCTAGCTGAGATATAAGATCCGTGGCAAGTTCTATTGCTTCCTCCTTTGTTAGAGAAAGTGTTAATTGTTTCATAATAGCGGAATCTAAGCCGCTTTTTTCGAAGTTTATCTTCAGACCTTCATTGAAGTAGTAACCTTCTGAAATAGCGTAGCCTTTTTGTTCTTTCGAATAAAAAACACGATAATTATTTTCAGCAGGGTTATTGATTATTTCGATATAATTGTAGTTGCTATTATGATGGGAGATCCCTTTTATACTTTCCCCGCCCATTTCGTCCTGTTCAAATGTTTTGGCAACAGATGTTACTTCTTTTGGAGTTTCCGTAATTCCCATTTCCTCTAGTTTTTCAATATTCATAGCTAGCTGATCCCGCTTAGCTTCGTTTTTCTCCTGCGCTAATTCCGCCTTCCATTGGATAAGCTGTTCTGTGTAAGTGGTGCTGAAGATAGAATTCTCATCGATCAGTTCATTGTCCCCGATAAAATAATCTAGTATTTTGTTCGCTTCTTCTTGTGTAAAAGGATGTTTTGCCACTCTTACTGTTGGAATTCCTTCAACATCTGGAACAACCACTTCGGCATTGGCATTAACCACCACATTGCCACTTTTATCCGTAACAGATGTTTGCAGCGTAGCTGGTGCATTCAACATTTCAGTTAACTTTTTATTATTTTGATTAGTTTTCGCCACATTTACCATCTGCTCGGTATCCTTTTGTATCACGACAGGATTTTCGGGGGTTGCCTGACAGCCCGCTAGGAAAGTTACCGTTATAATAGAAGTTATTAATTTCTTTTTCATCCTCATTTCCTCATTTCCTAGTAATTGCTGTTATTATAAGGGGTAAACAGGCAACAAGAATTCATCGAATTGTAAGCAGATTGTAATTTTTTATCTTGATTGCACAAAAATAATTTTCCCTTTTGTTTCGTTTAAAACATGAATAGTGATTTTGGGAATTACAACGAGGGAGAGCAACAATAAAAGAATTAATAATCCGTATAATAAATTCCACTTACTTCTTCTCATCGTAGTTAAACACCACCTTCACAGTTGTTCCTTTACCAGGTGTACTATCAAATAAAAGCTTTGCATGATGGAGGCGCGCTATTTCCTCAACAAGCGCAAGTCCGAAACCAGTGCCATCAGATTTGCGACTGCGTGACGGATCAACCATATAAAAAGGTTGGGTAATTTTATTTAACTCATTATGTGAAATGCCGACACCTTGATCCTTTACTAGAATAGTATTCTCTTTTGCTAAAACATCAATCGTATCACCAGGTTTTGAAGCTTTCCCAGCATTATCGATCAGATTGAGAAGGAGACTTTCCATTAGATCACGATCCATCATAAGTTCACCGATATTATTGTTAATTGAAAGGGTTAATTGCCGATCCTTAAGCTGTTCGGCACACATGAGCTGTACATCTTCTAACAAGCGGGCAACATTATATGGATTCATGGGAATACTGTCCTTTTGCCGAAGGACGATTAGTTGCAAAAGCTTTTGCGATAATCGCTCGATCCTTGTGCAATCCGAATAAATACGCAAAAGTGCATCTTCACGTTCTTCTTCATCCATTTTTGTATATAATAATGTTTGCGCATTTCCAGATATAGACGTCATCGGAGTTTTTAGTTCATGTGTAAGTGCAGACATAAATAAAGTTCGTCTGTCGACTTCCTCGCGTAAATCTTTCATATTTTTCTCGATTGCTGATACCATTTGATTAAAATTAGTTGCCAGCTCCCCGATTTCATCCTTTTCTGCAACAACAATCCGTTTATCGTAAATCCCTGAAGCTATCAATCCTGTATTCTGTTTCAATATGGAAATAGGGCGTAGTATGAGGCGAATTAAAAAAATCAATGTGACCCCTGATACGAATAAAATAATGAGATTAATAATAGCAAACTGATAGGCCATATTTTTAATATTAGAATAGACGGAGCTAATGTCGTTTATTTTATAAAGATGATAGTTCGTTTCCCCGATCTGCAAGCCACTGCCAACAATTAAAATCGAGCGATTATCGATATCTTGAATAATATATTGGAGCATGTCTTCTTCCATTGGAAGATAATCCTCAGGGTTAATTGAAGTAGCATTATAAATAACATCCCCGTCAGAGAGAAGAACGGTATGTTGATCAGCAAATTTATCAATTAAATAACGAGCTAGGCTACGCTTGGAGGTTACACCATATTCGTCGGTAACAGCATTTTCCATCGCAGTACTCCAAGAAGTTACGCGCATTTGCTGATCTGTTATAGTGTTTTCTATCGCGAGTTCAAGATTGCTTTTTCCGGAACGAATGAGGAGGATTAGACTACAAATACTTGTCGCCAATGTAATCATAATCATGGAGATAAGCGATACTTTTAACCATAATTTCATGTTAATCCTCCAAACGATAGCCCATCTTTGAAATTGTTTTAATATTGTTCGTTAGTCCAAGTTTTTTTCGCAGTTGTCCAATATGTACATCTACCGTTCGAGTCTCGCCAATATAGTCAACACCCCATACACCATGGAGCAAACGCTCGCGGGAAAGGGCGATATTTTTATTTTTCGCAAGCATAACTAGCAGGTCAAATTCCATTGGTTTCAAGACGATTTCCACGCCGTTTTTTCGAATCGACCTTTCTAATAAGTTGATTTCCAAATCAGAAGCATAGAGGATTTGGCTCACTTTTCCTGTACGCTCCAACACCTTTTCGATCCGGACAAGTAACTCTAAAATTTCGAATGGCTTCACTATATAATCTTCTGCACCGCTGCGTAAACCTTGAATTTTCGACTCTAAATCCGCCTTTGCTGTTAAGTAGATAACAGGAATATTATCGTGTTTCAAATAATCCATTAACTCAAACCCATCTAAATGAGGCAGCATAATATCAAGAAGGGCGAGATCAAAATCTGTATCCGTTGCTAAAATATTTTTTGCTTCCTCACCATCAAAGCAAGCAAAAACTGCATAACCAGTTGAAAGTAAGTTTTTCTGAATAATCTTTGATATGGATACATCATCTTCCACTATTAAAATTCTATTTCTAGCCATCCTTTTACCTCCACTTTTTACCTTCATTTTGCCATAGAAGGTGTAAATAGGTATACAACGAGTTGTAAACGAATTGTAAACACAGTGATTGTTGCTATGAATGGGAACATTTTTTGAGAATGGTGGAAGGGAGGGTTAATCTTCGTTATAATAATGTTATGAATATTCTGGGGGTGAAAAACAATAGATAAAAGGAAGATGCGATCCATTTCAATTTTTTTAACACTATTTCTCCTGTTTGTTATCCCAAATCTAAATCCATCCCATTTGCATACAAATATTTATCAGTTTGAATACGGGTTTCCATTTCCGTATTTCACAGTGTATAGCGATACTTCAACGAATTGGTTGTTTCCGAAGTTATTTAATGGCAATGCTGGAGTAAATATCAACCTTTTCCCGGCATTACTAAATTTTCTCCTTTTCTACGGAATGTTTGTCCTGTTTTATAAAGTTAAAAATAAATACTTCAATTCTAATCCGATTAATTCAAGAAATTGAAAAAAGCACTGCGCATGTGATGTGGCAGTGCTTTTGCATTTGGCAGAACCCTTATTTTCTACTCCCACAATGAGGACAAGAGCTTAATTCACGATCATACTCATATTGACAATTCGAGCAAGTTTTCGTCTCTGTTACGATGTGCTTTTTGATATACGCTTTTTGCTCTTGAATCTGGTACATTATCATTTCTTGGTTATCTAAAATCAGGGCTAATGCAAAAAAGATTAACGCTGAAACAATTCCGCCTAATAGGGAAAAGAAGAAACTCAAAATGGCTCCCGTCATAATTCCAGCAATAACGCTAATAACAATCATGGCAATCCCGACAACATTCAGAATCCTAACGATTTCAAACACCACCTTTTCGACAAAATTCGGGGCGTGCCAGGCACCTGGAACCGGCACTTTAAAATGCACCGGCTCCGCCTCCGCCGCCTGAGCCTCCACTTGAGCCAGATGAGCCGCCTCCACCAGATGAGGATGAGCCGAATCTTGAATGGAGCATTCTATAGTTATAAGAGTAAATTCTTGCTGTTTCCCTAGGGGAGATTAAAAATGGGTAAATAGAATCTGTTTGCGTTGCTTCAATTTTATCCCCGTAATGAGCCATAAAAATCAACGCCTCATTTAGAGCAATGGCGTGCTGGTAGTATATTTCCACCTTTGATTTGACTTCGGGAATCTTCAATTCCTTTTTCCTCAATTGCTTTAACCACTTTTTTGCTCCTTTAAAATATTGCACTCCCTGATAAGTTGGATATGTCATTGGTAAGAAGCCCGAGATGAAGATGAGCGGCAACGCAGAAGCTTCTAAAAATTCCAATCCCGGATCTAATCCAAATTCAGGAAATGCAAAAAGAAGTATTAAAAAGAATATGGTGGATACAACTCGTTCATTTTTAAAAAATCTTATAATATTGTATACAGCAAAAATACTAATTCCAAGCAAAACATCTGAGCGTTCTCCCATGCCAATCCATAAATTGAAGGTAGCCCACAGCATCCACACTGGAATAATCGCATTTATGAAAACTTTCCTTAGTAAAACGGGTTTTACAAAGGCTTTTATATTTGAATCTTTAGCTGCTATTTTTGCCCACTTGCGATAATTTGCCTTAAATTCCTTAACTAGTATATTATTCGTTTCATTGTGTTTCTTTCTATTCGTTTGAACAGGAAGTTCATCTAAATAAAATACCCGTTTTCCATTTTCAGAGGCAGTAAACAGCCAATCTATTAAAAACTGATCTTGTTCAGATAAGTTAGCTGAATTTTGCTGAATGCTAAATTTAAAAGTATGATCCAACTCTGACTCATCGTCTTGACTTGAAGAAACATGTTCAACAGTTAAGTCCCCATTTTGATATAGCCGAAAAAGGGCGGCATTCACATCTTGCGGTTTTAATTTCAATTTGCGATAGATCGCTGTTAAAGTAAATGAATCCATGTTTCCAATATCACGAGAAGAGGCAGCAGGACCAATCCAACGGAGTAGCCTTCTTAGAAACAGAATGGAATATACCGCTAAGAGAATGAAAATGAAAAAGATGACAGCATTCACATTTTCTAAAAATGGAAGCCATTTATCCCGTGTGACTAATCTTTCATCGTATTTTTCCTCTTCTTTTAAGAAGGTTGGAAGCATTTCTTCCTTTTCTGTAAAATCCATTTCACTTAAAAAATCAGCTGGAAATAAAAGTCTTAGTTCAAACGGCTGTCCACCTGGTAGCTTATTATTTTGATAGTATAAACCTGTTTCTGTTAACTGAAAATCTCCTCCACTCAAATCATGCATAAAACCAAGTGATTCTACTGGCAGCTTATTGACTCCATAAAGCTGCACAAATACACGCAGATGGTTTATGTCGTCCTCACCCATTTCATCGAAGAAGCGCCAATAAAATTCACCGACATCTTCATATTTACGGATGGCGTCACTTAGTCGATAACGATAAAATACTTTTGTCGTTTCATTCTCGGCGGGGCGATGGATTTTGAACGTATAATCCTCGCGTTCGATTTTGAGCGGGGTTGCGTCCTCTTGTGAGATTTTTCCCATTTCCGCATCATCAGCTACTTGATATCCTTCAAAAAATTCAACACCATTGAAATCGTCGTCGCCAATAATGCGTGTAGTTCCATTAAAGGAACCTTCAAACGTATAAGTATATAATTCTTCAACATACAGATCACCATCAGGAAAAATAAAGGCGTTAATGTCGACAGCATCTATGGTGAATGATCTCGCACTTGCATGTGCAGGAATAAAAAATAATATTAGAGCTAGAGCGGGAAGGAAGGTTCGAATCAATTTGAATGGCAAAAACTATTCATCCCTTTCTTGTACGTAACCCTCATTATAAACAAATGCAGTATTTTAATGAACGGGACCTAATAATCACATTTTTATATTAGCTTCTAGTGATAAACGGATCTCTCTGATCCTTTTCCGCTGCTAGAGAAGTGATTAATCAAAATGGTATGGAGTATGAAGTTAGTAAATAGTATAATAGTCTTAGGTGTAATTTCCCATATATAGGAGGTTTGACCCATGAATAAACATTTTCGGTTACACCTAACATTGGTTATGATTATTTTTGCTGTATTTATTACGTTTTTTGTTGCCTTTTTTGATCAAACAAAGATGAAAGAAAAACTTATTGATGAACATATAGCAAAATTGGTGACAGCAGAAGAAAGGATTATGGATTCCTTACATACGATTGATCAAGTTTATTTATTGTTTGATTCGGATATAGCAGAGGAAATGAAAAGATATTCTAATGAACTATTAGCCCTTTATGAAACGAATCCAAATGTTGAAGATTGGGATTTTGCAGCTCTTAAAGAGAAATATGGAATGGATATCTACATATTGAATGATCATAATGTAATCGTTAACAGTAGCTTTCAACCTGATATTGGTCTGGATTTTCATAGTTGCTGTCTAGAATTCTCCGAGCTATTAGACAAGAGGAGAAAAGCAGGAAAGTTTGTGCACGATGGCATGGACTTACAACAAAAAAGCGGTGAAATAAAAAAATTTAGTTATGTGCCAACCCCAGATCAACAATACTTGATTGAATTAGGTGTCTCATTAACGAATGGAGAGATATTTCGACATTTTAATTTTTTGGATTTAGTCAAAAGGCAGGAAGAGAAATATTCGTTTATTAATCGAATTTCTGTCTATAATCATGACGGGTTTATTATAGGCAATGCTAGCCAGCAAAAAGGAGATTTGCAGTCGTCACCAGAAAGGCTAGAGGCGTTCCAAAAAGTTGTCTCAGGTGGGAAACCGATTGAAATAAAGGAGATGTGGAATGATAATGAGTTTGTAACATATCGCTATATTCCATATGAGGCGACGATAACAAGAGGGTTATCGACCAATCGGGTTGTGGAAATTATTTATAATGATGTGGAATTAAAAGAGTCTATTATGGTTGAACGCCGAGAATTTTATCTTCAGCTCGCCGTAATCTTTGCAGGGGCTATTTTGCTGGCACTGCTTATTGCTAGATTAATTGGAAAGCCAATGCATCTTGCTTTTCATGATAGTTTGACAGGATTAAAGAATCGTGCTGCTTTTGAGGATTTGTTAAGAGAACAATTGAACCGCAAACGAAAACGTACTGCTCTAATGATGATTGATCTCGATAATTTTAAACAGGTTAATGACCAACTTGGCCATATAGAAGGCGATCGGATTTTACAGTTAACAGCAAAAATAATTGAAACTTTAGTAGGTAAGGATGATATCGGTGCCAGAATTGGCGGGGATGAGTTTGTTATCATTTTTCCAGATGCTGAGGAAAAGCAATTGGAGTTGATCGCTGTCAATTTAATAAAACGATTAAAACAACAGTTCCAAGCGCAAGCAGCTTTTCCTATTTGTGTTTCTGTTAGTATCGGTATTGCACTTGCTGAGGAAGAAGATGATGCAGAAAGTCTGTATAATAAAGCGGATATTGCGCTGTATCAGTCTAAAGAAAATGGAAAGCATCAATACCATATTTTTAAAGAGGCAAAATAAACAGTGGGGGCCGAAAAACCTCCACTGTTTGAAACTTCACTTTACTTTGTTATCCTAATATTTTTAAAGGGAAATAAGACAAATTTACTTTTGCCAATAATTCGATCTGTTTCGATGAATCCGAGAGTATCTAATGAGTCGGTTCGACTGTCCATGCTATGTGGGCGGTTATCTCCCATAACAAAATAGTGATCTTTAGGAACTTCAATCGGACCGAAGTCTCCCGTTAAGCGGCTGCCTAGTTGGTTAGCCGTCTTTTTATAGTCATCAAGGTAAGGCTCACGAATCTCTTTACCGTTAACAAATAAAACATCGTCTTTCATTTCAATCGTCTCACCTGGAAGACCGATTACTCTTTTAACGTAATTAATTTTTACTTCATCATCTTTTATAATGACAATATCTCCTCTATGTATCTCGCCGATCCAGGAGATAGTTTTACTTACAATAATTTTTTCATGATCATGAAGTGTAGGTTCCATCGATGCTCCTTCCACCAAGACAGGGGTTAAAATATAAGCCCGGATCAGAAATGCAACAACGATCGCAAACAAAATCGATCTTGCCCATCCCCAGTCCCAATATTGTTTACCCTTTTTCTCCTCTTCCATTCCCTCACCTCGTGTATTCGATATATTCCCGGACGTGCCTGTCATACTCGAATTCGACAAAATTCGGGGAGTGACAGGCACGTGTCTAATAATATTATACGATTTTTCTATGGAAATAGATGGACAATTTGTGAAAAAAAGTTAAAGTAAAAGGAAAGTTATTTGTATTGGAGTGTTGCAAATATGTGGGAAGAATTTAAGAAGTTTGCCGTTAAAGGTAATGTGTTGGATTTGGCCGTCGCTGTTGTGATTGGCGGTGCGTTCGGTAAAATCGTTTCCTCGCTTGTGGACAATATTATTATGCCACTTGTAGGAGGGTTACTTGGTGGTTACAGTTTTGAAAAGTTGCACGTATCAATTGGGGATGCTGAAGTTACATATGGAATTTTTATTCAAAGTATTGTCGACTTTTTCATTATCTCTTTTTCCATCTTTCTATTTATTAAACTTCTTGGAAAGTTGAAGACTAAGAAAGAAGAGGAGGTAATAGAAGAAGAGACGACAGTTGCCCCAGAAATAGAGTTATTAACGGAAATTCGTGATTTATTGAAAGAGAAAAAGGATTAAATTTGAATATAAACTAAAGGGGTGTATTTTATGATGCGAATGGTAGATATTCTCGCTAAGAAAAGGGATGGTCTTTCATTATCTAAAGCGGAAATCGATTTTGTTGTGGATGGCTATACGAATGAAACTATTCCTGATTATCAAATGTCGGCCTTTTTAATGGCTGTTTATTTTCAAAGTATGACACCTGAGGAGACGGCATGGTTAACGATGGCAATGGTGGAATCGGGTGATCAAATTGATTTGAGTGGAATTGAAGGACTGAAAGTGGATAAACATTCGACTGGCGGTGTGGGAGATACGACAACTCTAATTTTAGCACCGTTAGTGGCGGCCCTTGGTGTCCCGGTTGCTAAAATGTCAGGGCGCGGTTTAGGACATACAGGTGGAACGATTGATAAATTAGAATCGGTTCCTGGTTTTAAGGTCGAAATTCCAGAAGAGACGTTTATCGATTTAGTGAATAAGAATAAACTTGCAGTCGTAGGTCAGTCAGGGAATTTAACGCCAGCCGATAAAAAAATCTATGGATTGCGGGATGTCACGGGCACGGTCGATTCAATACCTTTAATTGCAAGTTCAATTATGAGTAAAAAAATTGCTGCTGGTGCAGACTCCATTGTTCTTGATGTTAAAGTAGGTTCAGGAGCTTTTATGAAAAAAATCGATGATGCGAAAGTATTGGCCGAGGCTATGGTAGAGATCGGCAACCAAGTCGGTAGAAAAACCGTTGCGGTCATCTCTGATATGAGTCAACCACTTGGGCTTGCGGTCGGAAATGCCCTTGAAATTAAGGAAGCCATTGAGACATTGCAGGGGAAAGGTCCAGCTGATTTATATGAATTATGTTTGGTGCTTGGCAGTAAAATGGTTGTGCTCGCTGGAAAAGCAGGGTCAGAGGATGAGGCTCGTGTGATGTTAGAAGAAGTTGTGGAGAATGGCAAAGCATTATCCGCTTTTAAACAATTTTTATCAGCACAAGGTGGAGATGCAGCGGTTGTAGATGATCCTGGAAAACTTGCGCAAGCCCCATTTCAACTTCCTGTAGCGGCTCCAGTAAGTGGGTTCGTTTCGGGAATTGTTGCAAATGAAATCGGAATTGCTGCCATGATGCTAGGTGCTGGCAGGGTTACTAAGGAATCTGAGATTGATCTTAGTGTTGGAGTTGTTTTGCATAAAAAAATCGGGGACTCTATTGAAGCTGGAGAGCCGATTGCAACCATTCATAGTAATTCGGCTGACGTGTCCGAAGTGGCAAAGCGCATCGTGGCAGCCTACAGCTTTTCGGATGGTAAGTCAGAATCAATTCCTTTGATACATGCAACGATCAAATAGAATATAAAGAGGAGTTCGGTAACGATTTAGATTAAATCGTTACCGTTTTCCAGAGGGCCTCGTGGATCGGTAATAATTCAGTGTAATTAACGAATGTGCAACGAGGAAATAAGAGGTGTTCCAAGAAACTCCCCATTTTGGGTGTCCTTCTCCTTGATATTAATTGTAATCATGATATTATTGATTGAAAATGATTATCATTATCTATCAGGAGGCACAAAATGTTAGCGGTTAAATCAGTTGCTGAAGTAGTTCGTGAAAGGACGTCTGTTAAAGCTGGATATATCGACAAGGAAGTCAGTCAGGAACTCGTTCTTTCCCTATTAAAGGACGCGGTTTGGGCCCCGACTCATGGTGTAAGAGAGCCGTGGCGGTTCATATTTATTTCGGGAGATCGTAAAGAAGCCTTTATCGAAGCCGTCTTACAATGCCATGAGAAAAACAAGCATGAAGCTGTTCGAAATAAATTCATCAACGTACCTGCATTCTTAGCTGTCGTCATGACAGAAGATCCGCGCCAAAAACAATGGGAAGAGAATTTTGCTGCAACGAGCTGTATGTTACAAAATTTCCAATTACTCGCGTGGGAGAAAAATATTGGAACCGTATGGAAAACGCCACAGCACATTCATGATCCAAGATTTCGTTCAGCACTTCGTGTGGAATCTGGTGAAAAGATTATCGGTGTCCTTAATATTGGTTACTTTGATAAGGAGATCGTTTCTAAAAAAGTCCGGAAAAGAACGGACCCTGCTGAAAAATTAATTGCATTCTAAGCCCCCTTTATAAGGGGGTTTTTCTTTGACCTGTAAAAATTCAAGGTACCTGTATTTGCACAAAACGAGCAGCCGGTTTTCACATGAGCTATATTGTGTTGATTTACGAGTAATGTGTGTTCATTCGCACATGCCAGGATCCAATCTCTATCACTACTAATTAAAGTTTGTTATCCGCTGTTGCGAATCTTCGAAATCTGTTCATTGACACTATCAAAAAAATCCTCTATAGTTTATGGGGTCAATAGTTTATGGGGTGAACTAATTTGAATAAGGAAAGAATACAGGTTATTTTTGAACGGTATATGGACATTTTTATGCATGGTACGAAAAGTGTTTCAATGCAAATGTCTACTCATTTGATGGAGGAATTGTCGTTTGAGCAGTTTTCGCTTTTGCGAATGCTTTATTTGCAAGGACCTGTTCGTGCATCGGAATTGGCAGAACAACTGCTAGTTCACAAAAGTGCGATTACAGTCCGGGTAGAAAAGTTAGTTAAGAAAGGGTTGGTGGAGCGTCACAGAGACGAAAGTGACCGTCGCAATGTTTTTTTAAAGCTTTCTGATGAAGGAATCCAATTTTATGCAACGTTGGAAAAAAACATTAACCAATTTGTAGAAACGATTGTTAAAGATATTCCCGAAAAGGAAATGGAAATTTTCCTTAATGTTTACGAAAAGATTGCTGATTACATAGAGAATTACAGGGGGGACGAGAATTGAGAACCATTTTAAAATTGAGGTGGGGCATAGTAGCAGCATGGGTAGTAGTTGCTATATTGTTAGCTTTGAATTCACCTGATATGGCTCAACTTGTTAGGGATAAGGGCCAGCTTGAGATTGCTGATGGATACCCATCAACGGTAGCTTCAGAGATTATAGATAAACATTCTTCCAGTGAAGAAGGGACAGAGGCGTTTATTCTCGTTTTTCATGATGATCAAAAGCTTTCTGACTCCCAACTAGATAACATTCAGTCAACAATCGCACATCTTGAAGAAAATGAATCCAAGCTAGGGATTTCAGGGATTACAACCCATTTTAATGACGATGCTCTAAAAGATCAGCTTGTTTCAAAAGATGAGAATACGATTATTGCATTGCTAGATGTCAAAATCGGTAATGAGGAAATTAAGGATATTCGTGATCGACTTGATCAAGCCATTAAAACAGATGGTGTTGACACTTATATGACAGGGAACTCACTAATCAATGAAGATGTTGTGATTAGTTCCGAAAAGGGTCTTGCCAAAACAGAAGTGATTACGGTTATTTTTATTATGATCGTACTTTTGCTAGTCTTCCGTTCTGCAGTGGCTCCATTTATTCCACTGCTAACCGTTGGGATGACTTATGTCGTGAGTCAAGCGATTGTTGCTTTTCTCGTTGATGTAGTGAATTTTCCAGTATCGAATTTCACTCAAACCTTTTTAGTTGCAGTCCTTTTTGGAGTAGGAACAGACTACTGTATTTTGCTTTTGAGCCGCTATAAAGAGGAACTGTCAAACGGTCAAGATATTCATACAGCCATAGTTACCACTTATAAAACGGCAGGGAAAACGGTCATTTACAGCGGTCTCGCCGTCATGATCGGTTTTGCATCAATCGGTTTCGCAACTTTTAAACTATATCAATCTGCTGTCGGTGTTGCTGTTGGTGTCTTCGTCCTAATGATTGCGCTCTTTACAATCGTTCCGTTTTTCATGGCTACTTTGAAAAAGGCTCTTTTCTGGCCGGTGAAAAAGGATATTTCTCATAAGGAAAGTGGATTATGGGGGTGGATGGGGAATCTTGCCATTGTTAGACCTCTTGCGGCTTTAGCAATTGTTGCTATTTTTACAGTACCGCTCATTATTAGTTATGATGGAGAATTATCGTTCAACTCCCTTGACGAAATTGGCGATGACTATGATTCGGTTAAAGGCTTTAACCTCGTTTCCGAGAATTTTGGACCGGGCGAAGTGATGCCAATTCAAATCGTTCTTGAAAATGATGAATCTATGAAATCAACAGAATATCTAACTATTATCGAATCAATTGGGAATAAACTTGAAAAATTAGATCACGTTGATAAAATTCGTAGCGTTACAAGGCCAACAGGCGAGAGAATGGATGAAATCTATGTTCAGAATCTGGCTGGAGAACTTGGAAAAGGGATAGGAGAAGGAAACGACGGGATTTCCACAATTAAAAATGGATTGAACGAGGCGGCGACTTCGCTTAAAGATTCCAAACCTGAAATTGAAAAAGCAACATCGGGAATCGGTGATCTAACTGCGGGTACAAAAGAGCTTCAATCCGGAGTGACAAAACTTCAGTCGGCCCTTACTCAGATTGAAACCGGCATTAGGTCCGGTGCCACTGGGGCAAAGGATCTTAAAAATGGAACTACTCAAGCTGCGAAACAGGCGAAAGAGCTTCAGACTGGAACTCAAGCTTTGCTAGAAGGATATGTGCAGGCACAAGAGGGGCTTACACAATTAATTGCACAATATGATAAGGTACCAGCGACTTTGAATGAAGCTCTCGGACAATTGCAATCCTTAGGTACTGCTTTATCGAAGCTTGCGGAAAATCATCCAGAAATTACAACAGATCCGAATTTTGCCGAAATCTCAGCCATCATGCAAACTCTTCCGACACAGGTAGGAACAGCGGGTGGAACGATTTCCGCGTTAAATGAGGAATTGAAGAAAGTACGTTCAGGATTAGATACAGCTAACCAAAATTTAGCGAAAATTAGTGGCGGTCTTGGTGAATTTTCAAAAGGCTTGAACGAGATTACAACAGGTTTGGCTCAGCTTGAATCTGGATTAGGTAAGGCGTCTTCGGGACAGAAGCAAGTTGTTCAGCAACTGCCTCAGATATCTAAAGGACTCGGTGATATTGCTAGTGGTCAAGAACAATTGAAAACAGGCTTCGGCGATATGGGAAGTCAATTAGATGAATTAAGTGATGGTCTTGCGCAAAGTAGTGAAGGGCTCGGAAAAATTGAAGAAGGATTTGGAGAAGCGAAGAATTATTTAGATGAGCTTTCTAAAGATCAAAACTTACAACAATCAGGTATTTATATTCCTGAAGAGCTTTTGACAAATGAGGACTTCCAGCAAGTATTTGATGTCTATTTATCAGAAGATGGAAAAATGACAACGATGGATGTCATTTTAGATGCCAGCCCTTATTCCAAACAATCAATGGATCTTATTGATGATATGGAAAAAGCGATTCAGGAAGTAACGAAAGACACGAAGTTAGAACAGGCCCATATTGGTGTGGGCGGTGTCACTAGTATGAACCGCGACCTTGAAACGATGTCCAATGCCGATTACACCAAAACGGTTACGTTCATGATGATTGGGATTGTGTTAATCTTAATTATTCTACTTCGCTCTCTTGTAATGCCAATCTATATTATTGCATCGTTACTCTTAACCTATTATTCTTCGATTGCCATGACAGAGCTTATTTTCGTTAACATTCTCGGATATCCTGGTATTAACTGGGTTACGCCGTTCTTCGGGTTTGTTATCCTAATCGCGTTAGGTGTAGACTATTCCATCTTTCTAATGGATCGTTTCTCGGAATATAAGGAACTGGATGTTAAAGAAGGAATTTTAATTGCGATGAAAAATATGGGAACTGTTATTATGAGTGCTGCCGTTATCTTAGCTGGAACTTTTGCAGCTATGTTGCCATCAGGTGTATTATCGATGCTGCAAATTGCAACACTCGTTTTAACGGGACTTCTATTCTACGCATTAATCATTTTACCGCTCTTTGTTCCGGTATTGATAAAAGTGTTAGGAAAGGCGAATTGGTGGCCCTTCTTAAAACATTAACTTAAGGCAAAAAAACTTGGGCATCTTTTCGTCCAGGTTTTTTTGTGTCATTTTGCTAGGTCTAAAGAATCAATTGTTAGAATAATGATGTAGAAAAATGTTTAAAATTGTTGAGTTTTGTAGTAATTAAGTATGGAATCATATATTATTACTTTATGCTGTTAGTAATAAAGTAATAATGAAAGCGAAAAGGGAGTGTGTACATTGGCTATTGCGAGTGGAGATCGAAATATTTCGATTACTTATTTGTTAAATGGGACGATTCAGTCTCTAAAAAATATTGTACCGATTCCTCATGAGATAACAAAACCAAAATTACTTGGCCGATCCTTGGAACTCCAATACGGAGTACTGATTGGTATCATTGGTGATATAAAAGGAAAGTTAATCATAGCAGGGCAATCCGCTACGTTTGGTGCAATTGGTGAAGTCATGTTCGGAATGGCTCTGGAAGGGGAAATGCTTGCATCATTTAGCGGTGAATTAGGAAATATGATAGCGGGAAGTCTCGCGACGATTATTGTTGAACATGGAGTAAATATGGACATTACCTCTCCGACAATCATTCAAGGCGATGTTACCTTAACTGGTTATGATAAAGCGATTCAACTAACTTCAATGTTTGCAAATGCAGGAGATTTGGAGATTTATTTGTTACTGGATTGATGATAGGGGATAAAGTAACATAACTCATTCGGACGGTTAAAATAGAAAAAAAAACCGCCGAATGACTCCGACAGTTTTATACTTCTTGATTTATTTCGTTTTAAGCAGATCTTTCTCTATGCCCGCCATTTGATCCTTTATTTGCTTTAACAAAGTATCCAATTCTATTAACAAAGATCCGGCATCAGTAGGTTGATCATTCCTGACTAGTGAATGTATCTGTTTAATAAGTTTCTCGTACTTTTGGAGAGGTTTCTCAAGGGTCTGAAAGGAAACAGAAGAACGAACAAATGCATTGTTTTTAAGCTTATTATACCAATCACCTACTCGGACATCTTCAGATAAGTGATAGCCCATGACGGTATTGTAAGCCCACCACTTTGCCAATAAATGCTCTGTTTGGGCAACTCTAAGCAATTGTGCTTCTGTTAATTCAGGAATTTCTTGAATCGTTTGTTTTCTTAAGTCGTCAACTTGACAGCTTGCTTGATAAATGGACGATCCAGTTTCATTTACTTTGTTTTTAATTTTTTCTGTATGGAGACGGACAGCATTCATTCTTGTGGAAATTTCCTGAGTTGCCGCAGCCTGTTCTTCAGCAATCGCGGCAATTGTACTTGTCGCATTTCCTACTTCCGTCACTTTACTCATGATTTGATTTAAAGTTACCATTGCTTCTTTAGATTGGGATATTCTTCCGTCTAATTGGCTCGCCATATTTTCCGCAACATTTTTCACTTCAGTGGATTCATGTTGGATTTTTATAATAGTTGCAGAGATTTTTTCAACCGAAATTCTCGTTTGATCCGCTAAATTTCGAACTTCATCTGCTACTACAGCAAAACCTCGACCACTTTCTCCAGCCCGTGCAGCTTCAATTGATGCGTTAAGTGCAAGTAAATTCGTATCATTTGCGACGTTTTTAATGAAATCTACTATTTGTGAGATTTCATCTACTTGCTGCACTAACGACTGTATATCGTTTTTCATATTAAGAAAATCATCAGCCATAGATAAAAATCCATTTATGGATGTTTCGATAACTTCCTGTCCTTGGCGTGTTTCCTTAACCATCTGCTCCGTCTTTTCGGAGACTGCGACTGCATGGTCAGCGACTTCGGCAACAGAAGAGTTTAATTCTTGGGCAGAAGAACTAACATGCTCAGCTTCGTTTACTGTATTGTCCACATCATCTAATAAATCCTTAACCTTATCAACACCTATCACATATTCTGTGACAGTATTAATTTTTTCGACCATCTTATAGTCATTCGCCTCTTGATAAGCTCCTAAAACGACTAAACTATCAAAGGTTATGATTCGGTTTAAGGCAAGGAGAATATCGGCTAATTCGATCGGAGATTTATAAAATTTAGCAGTAATAAAAGGGAGCAAATATTCATAAACACGAATGTACGAACCGATATACCATTCATCGGTCAAATGAATTCTGCTATGTACTTGTCCAATTTTTTTTCGATAAAGGATGTAATCTTGATCAACGATACCCTTTGTCAATTCTCTAAAATACTTTGTAATTGCATTCGTATAACGTTCCTTGTAAGAATATTGCTCAAAGATCCTCTTTACTTCGGGAATACCCATAATCATGTTGTAATGTCGTTCCGCGATGTTAGTAGCGTGTTCCTCCATGATAGTATCGATTTTTTTTAGGTTTTCGAGATCCTTTTGAGTAAGTTGAGTTAATTCCAATAGATTAGAAGCTTGTGTGTTATGTATGTTTTCCGTTAAATCACTTTGTTGAATGGGCTGAATGCTAATATTTTTTATCTTGTTAGCGAGTAACATCGAGATCATTGCACGAACCTCTTTCCTATTAATTTTGTGTTATAGGGCTAGAATACCATAAACATATCATTTTCATTACTTGGATAACTTGATTTACAACAATATTCTAGGGAAAATGTCCTATTTGGTAAGATTAAGAGAAAAAAGTTCTTATTTTTAAGTTTTTTTGATAAAGTTATAGAAATACAATTTTTATATATGGGGAAGGGATGCAACATGAAAGTGGCGCTTGTTCGCCATTTTAAGGTGAATGATCAAAAGCCGAACAGTTTACTGACGGCTGATGAGTTTTCTGAATGGATTGACCATTATAATGAAGCGACCATTTTGCCAATTCAGAAAGAGAGTGATCATGGTCAATGGGACCTTTGTTACACGAGTGACCTCATGCGAGCTTTCCACACAGCGAAAAGAATATGTGATTGCGAAATTATTGAAACACCATTACTTAGAGAAATTCCATTAGCTGCCTTCAGTAAAAGACAGTTTAAGTTACCGCTTGCAGTATGGAATTTTGCAGGAAGATTTGCTTGGTTCAGTTCTCACTCTTCCCAGGGAGAAACACGGGAACAAACAAAAAGGCGTGTAAAAAAGTTCATGGATTTGCTAGAATCAAGAAGTGAAGAGAACATATTAGTTGTTTCTCATGGTTTTTTTCTAATTGAGTTATCGAAAGCGCTTCAAAGATCTGGATATGAGGGGAAAAGAAAAAGACGCTGGAAAAATGGAGAAATGATTATTTATGAATTAGCTGAAAAGGTAAGCAGTCTTCAATAGTATTGCAATACTCCAAATATCAGGCCACTGAAGGTCTGATATTTTTCGTACAATTTGTTAGTTGATATAGAGTATGTTTAGTAGAATGGAAGAAGTTAATGGGGGTGGGCCATGAAGTCGTGGTTTGTGCGAATACTTGCGTTTGCTATTTTATGGGGATGTATGTGGGTTGGAAATGATGTAGGGGAAAAGGAGCTTTCTGTTCAACTCATCGTTTGTGCGGCTGCATTTACACTTTATTTTTTTCTCCCGATTGTAAAAAGGCCCGTTTTGTTTTTTGTCATATTACAAAGCCTTCTAAGCGTACTTGTTTTGGTGCATACTCCAATGATTTGGGTATGGCTTTTCTTATTGTTTATAACAGTGGAAGCTGTTTTTCACTTAACTGCTCTGGAATTAAAAGCTTTTATTATATATAGCATTGCCTTACTTATTATAGCAAGCGCACTATTATCGGAATGGGTTCTACCATTATATATATTTGCAATCATTTTATTTTTTATCGAAATCAGGCTAAATCGTTATGTCATGGAGCGGCAGGAACAACGTGACGTTTATGAACAGCTTTTAGGAGAATATCGTCAGTTGAAACGAATGAATCTAGAAAATGAGCAAGTGGCGAGATTGGAAGAACGAACAAGGATTGCCCGAGATATCCACGATTCAGTTGGTCATAAATTGACGGCACTGCTAATGCAACTTGAAATGTTTTCTATGCAGAATCAATCAGGTGAGTATGCGGAGTTAAAACAATTGGCGAAGGAAAGTTTAGAGGAAACGAGACAGGCCGTGAAAACGTTGAAGCAGGAGGAAGTTGCTGGCATTACATCGGTTGTTCAACTTATTAGAAAGCTAGAGTCGGAGAATCATTTGCTCATCCGTTTTACAATGAAACAAGGTGTTTTGCTAACAAAACTATCTAACGCTCAAAGCATTGTTTTATACCGTTCGATTCAAGAGGCTTTAACGAATGCGATGAAACACGGCTCTTCTAGAGAAGTGGAATTGACGTTAGGACGCACGGCCATTGGAGAAATCGAATGGGTCATTTCAAACGTGATTCATGAACCAAAACCGTTTGAACTTGGCTTTGGTTTGACAGCTATGCGTGAACGAATTGAAGAACAAGCCGGCCAATTACGTATTTATCAAACGGATAAAGAGTTTATTATCGAAGGATCCATGCCTGTAAAGGAGAATGTGGGATGAGGAAGAGGATTTTATTAGTCGAGGATCAGGTTATTGTGCGAAAAGGGTTGCGGATGATTTTGGAACAACCTGGTCAATTTGAAATAGTCGGTGAAGCTGGTACTGGGCTAGAAGCCATTGCTGCTATGGAACAGTGCCAAGCCGATTTGATTTTACTCGACATTCGAATGCCTGATATGAACGGTGTTGAAGCAACAAAAATCATAAAACAACGCTGGCCAGAGGTGAAAATCTTAGTATTAACAACTTTTAATGATGAAGAAGCCGCAGTGGAAACGTTAAAGGATGGAGCTAATGGTTTTTTACTGAAAACATCCGAGCCAGAAAAGTTGATCAATGCGGTCGAAAGTTGTTTTGCCGGTGGGTTGGTTTTGCATGAAGAAGTTGCAGCGAAAATGATGCCGCGCTTACTGGAGAAAAAAATGAGTGTGCCTGTTCAAATCCCTTTAACAGACCGTGAACTCGATATCGCTCGGCTCGTAGGCGAGGGGAAAACGAATAAGGAGATATCGGAAATCCTCTATTTATCTGTAGGCACGGTAAAAAACCATATCTCACAAATATTGCAACAACTCGAACTGCGCGACCGAACCCAGTTGGCAATTTATGCAGTGAAAAATGATCTTGTTTAATTGAAACGGCCCTTTGTGAGGGCGTTTTTATTTTGTCTAAATGCTTCAAAGATAGTTATTGGAAGGGGATTTTTTAAGTATGGGCAATAATTATTCGAGTTCGGGAGGGAATTTTTTAAGATTCGGTATAATTTTTCGAGTTGAAAGGGAATTTTTTAAGTTTGGCAATAATTTTTCAAGTTTGGAGGAGAATCTTTCAAAGTTCGGCTGGATTTAACTTTCAAACCATTAAAACTTACCTCATGACCCAAGTCACCCCATTTTATGACTCCAGCTACTCGAAATGATACCGACCCTGCTTTAGAATGAAGCTAAGTGAAAGGGGAGGATCAAATGCTTGAGGCAGTTGAGCTGACGAAGCATTTTAAACAACATAAAGCAGTGCAGGCGATTAATGTTTATTTGAAACGCGGGGAAATTGTTGGCTTACTTGGGCCAAATGGAGCAGGGAAGTCGACAGCGATAGGCATGATTTCGTCCCTGATTACCCCGACAACGGGCGAAGTTTATTTCCAAAAAAAAGATGTATTGAAAAATCCGCAAGTTCTCCGAAAAAAATTAGGAGTAGTTCCTCAGGAGATTGCTTTATATGATGATTTAACTGCGAAAGAGAATCTCGAATTTTTCGGTCGCATCCAGAAAATGAAAAATCCGGAATTAAAGGAAAAGATTCAGGAAGTTTTAGAACAAATCGGACTCCAAGATCAAGGTAAGAAATTAGTAAAACATTTTTCAGGTGGTATGAAACGTCGATTAAATATCGGAGCGGCCCTTTTACATGAGCCAGAAATATTAATTATGGATGAACCAACGGTCGGAATTGATCCGCAGTCGCGCAATTATATTTTAGAAACAGTGAAGCGACTCAATCAAGAAAAGCAAATGACGATCCTATATACAAGCCATTATATGGAGGAAGTAGAGTACCTTTGTGATCGAATTTATATTATGGATCGGGGAAGCATTATTGCATCTGGTACGAAAAAGGAAATCAAAAATATATTGTCTGCTGACCAGATGATCCAGGTTAAAATGGAGCGGGAAAATGAAGAATTCATTCAAATTCTCCAATCTCAACCGATCATCGCTCGTGTTGAAATGAAAGATCATCAAGTGACGATAGTCGTTCCAAAAGAAGTGAATCTAATTGCTAAACTTTTTAAATGGGCGGAAGAAACAAAAGCTAATATTCTTGGCGTAGAAATACAATCACCTACATTGGAAGATGTTTTCCTCCATTTGACGGGGAGGGCGCTTCGAAATTGAGGTTACTTTTATCTTTTATTAAAAAGGAATTATTGCTATTTGTTCGGAGCCCTGATGAATTGCTTGTTCTTCTTGCGATGCCCCTATTATTAATTATGATACTTGGATTTGCTCTTGGATCGCTTATGAATGGAGATGTGCAGTCTTTCTCTGGAAAAGTCGCTCTCGTAAACCATTCGAATGAGGAAGAGGAAATGGAGTTATTTCTTGAGAAATTGACCGATCTGCCTATTCCAACAGAAGCAAAAGAGCAAATGGAGATGGGGGCCAAAAGCCTATTGCCGATTACTATGCTAAAAGAACAAATTTTTAATAATGAAGAGCTCGAATCAATTCTAACCCTTGAGGAAGTGCCCTCGTCAGAACTGGAAGAGCTAAAAACGGCAGAGCAATATTCGGCGATCATCGAAGTTCCACCTCATTTTACTAGTAAAATATTAGAGTTACTTTTTATAGAAGAAAAAGAGATTCCTGCCCTTACGGTGTACTCTAATGAAGGGAAGGAGCTGTCCTCTGCCATTGTCGAGGACATTGTGGGGAATTTTCAAGAACAATATTCTGTTTGGGCAAATTTAGGGAAAGAAGGCTTGCTCAATCCAGATGCAATCTATGTACCAACTCAATCACTTGCTACAGTTGAATCATTGTCAAAAAAGGAACCAATTGGGGCATTTACTTATTACACAATTGGAATGGGCGTCATGTTTATTTTATTTATTGCATCTAGTGTAAGTTCACGCAGTTTTTTAGAAAAAAAATGGAATGTACTTGATCGAATTTTGCTTGCTAATGTACCTGCATGGGCGTATGCTGGTGCTGTTTTCATCTCGACCATTGTACTTGCTGCCTTACAAATGCTTATATTATATGGTGTTGCAGCCATTGCGTATGGAGTACATTGGCCACAATTCTCTCCATTTTTCTTAATCTCCTTAGCCCTAGCTTTGGCAACGGGTGGGATAGCTGTATTATTGATGGCTATTAATCATCGGCTCGGTTCGGAATCTGCATCTAAATTATTTATGAGTGCTTTTGTCGCAGTCCTCTCTTTTGTTGGCGGCAGTTTTACACCTGTCGGGAATATTTCAGAGTTATTAGTGCAAATCGGGCAGTTAACACCAAATGGGGCTGCGATGACGGCTTATATGAAGGTGATGCAGGGGGCAGGCGTTAATGAAATCATCGGTCATCTATTCGTATTATTGGGAACAGCTGCTGTGCTAATCGTTAGTGCATGGTTTACTTTTCCACGAAAGGAGCGCGCGTGATGATTGGGATTATTCGTACAAAAATTCGACTTTTTATTCGCAATCCGTGGTTGTTCCTTATCATGACTTTTATATGCGTCCTCTTTGCTTATTTTGTAGGTAAATCTAGCTATAGCAAGATATACGTGCCTGTATTTAGTGATTTGTCTGAGCAGGAAATGGGGGCATTGCTAACAGAGTTAAACGAATCCGATTTATTTGAATTTGAACATGTTAGTAAACAAGAAGCGAGAGACGCTATTCAGAACGGTAAAGTGGAAGCAGGCCTGGAAGCGCGAGCAGAAGATTTTTCACTAATTATGACAGCTCATTCTGAAAATGCTACTTTATTAGAACAATATGTCCAAACGATCTATATGAAAAAAATCCAAAAAGCTCACTTACTATCGTTAACCGATAATAAGGAAAAGGTTGAACAGATTTGGCAGACAGCCCATGCAAAACCACTTTTTGGGTTGAAAAAGGAAAATTTCCGTAATGATCAATCACGGGTTATTGATAATCAATTACAAGGAATATTTGGATTCTCGTTATTTTTCGTCATTTACACGATTGCATTCAACGTTATTCATATTTTAGAAGAAAAGCGAGCGCGAATTTGGGACCGAATGACTGTCTCTTCTGTGACAAAATGGGAGATGTATGTAGGAAATCTCCTGTATAGTTTTTTGATGGGTTACTTTCAAGTCGTTCTTGTCTTTGTTGCTTTTCGCTACGGAGCGGGGGTCGATTTTCATGGTGGTTTTGGCAAGACATTGCTTTTATTAATCCCCTATGTTTTATCCATTGTCGCACTTTGCATGATGCTTGCTGCATTTTCAAAAACCTTGAGCCAATTTAATGGCCTTGTTCCGCTATTTTCCGTTAGCCTAGCCATGCTCGGAGGTGCTTATTGGCCGATCGAAATCGTATCATCGCCCATTATGCTAGCTATTGGTAAAATCTCGCCATTACTATATGGGATGGAAGCCTTAAAAGGAGCGACATTGTACGGATACGGCTTTACGGATTTATTACAACCAATTAGTATCCTTTTATTAATGGCTGTTGTCATGATGGGAATCGGCATTAATGTGATGGAGCGGAGGAGGGTATAAATAAGGCTAAAGTATGGAGGTGCCAGGCACCGTGGGTAATAATCCCCATGGTGCCAGGCACCTTTTTAAAATTCTACTTCACATTATGACATCAAAGTGATATCATAATGATATAAAGTGAACGGGAGTGATGGGCGATGCAAGAGAAAGATATGTTTAAGATGAATGGTTTAATCGGAGTTATCTTGTTTCTAATCTTCGTGGCAGGAGCTGCTGTTGGAATTTGGCAATTTGACGTAAATGAAAACATCCCACTTTTAATTATTGGTATTTTGTGCGCTTTGCTAGCGGCATTAACTCTTACTGGATTTACAATTATTCAGCCTAATCAAGCGAAAGTATTTACTTTATTTGGTCGCTATCTTGGTGTAATTAAGCATGAAGGCTTTTATTTTACGGTTCCTTTAGCGGTCAGAAGAACCGTTTCCCTTAGGGTAATTAACTTTAACAGTGAAAAATTAAAAGTAAATGATTTAGAAGGGAATCCGGTTGAAATCGCTGCGGTCGTTGTTTATAAAGTTTTTGATTCCGCCAAAGCGGTCTTTGATGTTGAGGATTATAAGGAATTCGTCCACACTCAAAGTGAAACAGGATTACGCCATATTGCAAGTCAGTATCCATATGATAATATGAATAATGATTATGAAATCTCGCTACGCCAGCACTCTGATGAAGTTGGCGATGAGTTGACGAAAGATCTGCAAAAGCGTCTGGAACTTGCCGGTGTGGAAATTATTGAAGCACGAATTATGCACCTTGCGTATGCGAGCGAAATTGCTTCGGCGATGCTCCAAAAACAGCAGGCAAAAGCTGTTCTCGCTGCAAGAAAAGTTATCGTTGATGGTGCAGTAACGATGGTTAAATCAGCCATTGACCAACTGAAGGAAGAGGGAATTGTCGAGCTGGACGAAGAGAAGAAAGCACAAATGGTGAATAACTTGATGGTGGCAATTGTCTCTGATAAAGGGAGCCAACCTGTCATGAATACTGGAACGATTTACTAAGGTTGTGATGTAGTGGCTGAAAAAAAGCGATTTTTACTGCGTGTTGATCAAAAAGTATATGATTCCCTCGAAAAATGGGCAGAGGATGAATTCCGCAGTGTAAATGCGCAAATTGAATTGATTATTAAAAAGGCATTAAAAGATGCTGGAAGACTAAAAAAACAAGAAAATCCTAAAGATGAAAAGTAGAAACTGATCATAAAATATAGATTTAACAAGAAGCTATCCTCGAATTTGAGGGTAGCTTTTTTAAATGGGAAAAGGCTCATGGCACTTAGCCCGTCTAATTACGATGAATACGTCATGATATTTGGCCCACCGTTTTATAAAAGTTTTCATTCTGTGACGCAGGTCACATTATTGAGAAGGATTATCAATTATGATGCAAGTAAGATCGAATTTAAAGGGAGGTTGATGACAGATGGCAGCTTCTAAAGTAAATCGTCAAGAAAATATAGATAAAGAAAGTCAATCAACAACAGTAAAAGGAACAATTTTTTCGGTTACCGTTGTTGGAGTCGTCATTTTCATTACGTATTTAATCATTTATGGCCTCTATATGGCTAGAGTCTAGGGAGGGGAAAGAGAGATGAAAATGCGTCGTTCAGAAGAAATTTGGCTCATCATTAGTTTCGGGATGATAATCGGATTTATGTTAATCACGGGTTACCAAACTTTCGCATTAGAGATGGGACCACCAAGCAATAAAGAAACCCTTGATCCACAAAAAGTAGATGAAACGGCTCCTTTCGATAAACCAGGTGTTTACGAAATCGGTGAAAATGAATATGAAGTTGTGATGACTTTGGAAGTGTTTAATTTTAATCCTGGGAATATCGAAATTCCTGCTGGTTCAACAGTACATTTTATAATGACTTCAAAAGATGTTGTCCACGGATTTCAAATTGCTAAAACGAATGTAAACGCGATGGTTATGCCGGGATATATTCAAAAGATTACCCAGAAATTTAATAAACCTGGTGAATATTTAATTTTATGTAATGAATATTGCGGTGCGGGCCATCATTATATGAGCACGACAATTACGGTGAAATAAAGGAGGGAAAAGGAAATGGGAGTAGCAGTACCTCACAATTTTAAGGAAAAGGCTAATCAAGCGATGGGGATCAGTCCGGAGGATGCAAAACTTACGAAATCATATTTATTAGTTGCCTTTGCAGCACTGCTTGTTGGCGGGATTTTAGGACTTTTACAAGGATTAAACCGGGCTGGATTACTGGAATTGCCATCGTGGCTCAATTATTACCAAGTACTGACCGCCCACGGATTACTTTTAGTACTGGTCTTAACAGCTTTCTTTACA
Organism: Bacillus niameyensis; assembly: GCF_001375535.1. Classification (GTDB taxonomy): domain Bacteria; phylum Bacillota; class Bacilli; order Bacillales; family Bacillaceae_C; genus Lederbergia; species Lederbergia niameyensis. The sequence goes on along the minus strand of NZ_LN831197.1, from coordinate 2,287,930 downwards.
ATCGGTTATTTTTATGCGGCCCTTTCCCACACATTAGGGGGAATTCTACCTAAAGTAAGGAAAATGGCATGGATTGGTTTCTGGATGAAGATCATTGGCTTTGTTTTAGCCGTTATCCCCATCATCATGAATGAAGCCAGTGTGTTATACACATTTTATCCACCAATGGCCGCATCTCCAATTTATTATGTTGGATTGGTATTTATCGTTCTTGGTGTCTGGATGTGTGCTTTTGGCTGCTTTATCAATGTGGCTGATTGGAGAAAAAAGCATAAAGGACAACATGTTCCAATTCTTGCATTTTTTGCAACAGGTGTTTTCGTTCTTCTCTTCTTTGGAAGTATCCCTGTTGCAATTGAAGTGTTAACGATCATTCCTTGGGCAGCTGGTTGGGTCGATACAATTAACGTCATGGTTGCGCGGACGCTCTTTTGGGCTTTTGGCCATACATTAGTTAATATTTGGTATTTAACTGCCGTATCTGCTTGGTATGTAATCGTTCCAAAGATTATTGGCGGAAAACGTTGGAATGACTTACTAACAAGGATCATTGTCATTGCACTCGTTATTATGAACATTCCGGGTGGATTTCATCATCAAATTATTGATCCAGGAATTTCGCAATCTATCAAATTTTTACATGTATTTATGAGTCTTGCGATAGGCTTTCCTTCTTTAATGACTGCTTACGCTATGTTTGCAGTATTTGAACGTACTGCTAGAAAAAAGGGTGGAAAAGGGTTAGTTGGATGGTATAAAAAATTACCTTGGGGCGATGTTCGATTCTTGGCTCCGATGGTTGCGATGATCGCGTTTATCCCAGCTGGAGCAGGTGGAATCGTTCAAAGTACGAACCAATTAAACCAAGTCGTCCACAATACATTATGGGTAGTTGGACATTTCCATTTAACAGTCGGAACCTCAGTCATACTTACCTTCTTCGGAATTAGTTACTGGCTCGTTCCTTATATTTCAAAACGGGTTTTAACACCGAAGATGAATAAAATTGGCGTGATTCAAACGCTCATTTGGACAGTAGGTATGCTCTTTATGTCCGGGGCGATGCACTATGTTGGCCTTTTCGGTGCACCGCGCAGAACGGCATATTCAACATACGGGGATAATGCAACAGCACTAGGTTGGGATCCGTACTTGATGTTACTTGCTATCGGGGGAACTCTCTTGATCATTGGCGTTCTTATCCAAGTCTATGCTGTTGTTCACCTCATGTTCTTTGCACCAAAGGGAGAAACGGAATTCCCAATAGCTGAGGAAGAGGAGGGAGCAGCTCCAACACCATATTGGACAGAACGCTGGAGCCGAACAATTTTACTCATGCTACTCGTTGTCGCAATGGGCTATGTCATTCCAATGGTTGATTTTATTGTCAACGCACCGCCCGGGTCGCCGCCTTTCAAAACTTGGTGATTAGAAAAGCGAAGAAATTTGCTAGCCGCTGGAGTCTGGAGCTAGCCAAGGATTGAGCAGGGCATTCGAGTATGAGTGCTGCCCTGCTCCTAAATAAGGGAAGTGATCAGAGTGATCAAATCTAAGCGAAATGCTGTTTCTATCTTTCTTGTCCTATTATTCGGCTCCTTTTTATTCTATATCGGAACGGATGGCTTTCACGCTTTTACTGCAGAAACTGCCAGGGTTAACAAATTAGTGAACGATCAACCAAAATTTCCAGAACTCACTTTAGAAGATAGTAAAGGACAGAAATATTCTATCTCTGAATTTCAAGATAAATATGTTTTAGTGACGTTTTTCTATTCATCCTGTACAACCGTTTGTGTCGATTTAGAATGGAATATGTCTCAAGTTTATCAAATGATACCGAGCAAATATTTGGGAAAAGAGATCGAATTTCTCAGCATCACCTTTGATCCTGAACGAGATACGTCTGCAATATTAGACCGCTACCGTGAGCATTTTGGCAGTGATGGGATAACATGGCGGATGGCAAGGATTTCTGATCAAGCAGAACTAGATTCATTGTTAAAAGAATTTGGTGTCATTGTTATTCCCGATGGAAGCGGAAATTTCACACACAATTCTGCGTTCTATTTACTCGACAAAAATGCGAGACTTATAGATGTTATGGATTATACGAAAGTAGAAGAAGCTGCTAATACAATTGAAGGGATGCTTCAAAGGGAAATGGGGGAGTAGGCTGATGAAACAATCCATCTATGGGTTAGGATTATATGTTTTCTTGCTCCTGCCTCCGGTTGCCCATTTATTAGAATCAATTATGATCGTTCATATGCACATGCAAATGCCAGCACTTGTCATTTCGGGATGGTTAATGGCGCGCTTTTTTCAACTACGCTTTCCCAACTTTTTTAAAAAGTGGAATGAAAATGGTATTCCAGGTATTCTTTTGTTCACCATTATTATGATGTATTGGATGATTCCACGAACAATGGATGAGGCTCTAACCGTGCCGAGTATAGAAGTTTTTAAGTTTATTAGTTTACCATTTTTAGCAGGAATCCCGCTTCGTGATAGTTGGAAAAAAATGCAATCAACAGGTAAAAATGTAATCTTAACGAGTTTCACCCTTCTCTTCATCGGAATGGGGTGGCTATATATTAACGCGCCAGATCAATTATGCAATAATTATGTATTAATTGAGCAAATCACACTTGGTTGGGGATTTTTAACGATGGGCATTTGTATGGTCATTTATTTGATCGCTACCTCATTGATTGACTTTTCACAGTATGAATAATGACAGTTTGATGAAGGTTATCTTATCTGTGATATTCGTCACAAATATTATGGAAAAGGTGTATTAATATAAATTTACAATCGAAAAGGAGGAATTTTTTATGAAAAAGTGGCTAATTGCAATCTGCATCATGATGACTGCAATGTTAGTGATGACGGCGTGTGGCAGTAATGATAGTGAAAGCAGCGAACCAGAAGGTAATGGTGAAGTGAAAGAATTCACGATCAACGCCTCCAATTTTGAATTTGATCTTAAAGAAATCAAAGTGAATAAAGGTGACACTGTAAAAATAACCCTCAAGAATACGGAAGGGAATCATGCCGTTAAATTCGATGGGTATAACAAAGAAGTTAAAGCAGACGATACACTTTCGTTTGTAGCTAATAAAACGGGTGAATTTCAATATGAATGCTCGATCTTTTGTGGCGCCGGACATAGCGATATGGTTGGAAAGTTAATTGTTGAATAAGCAATGAAATAAAAACCGCGAATGTGCCTCATCACATTCGCGGTTTATTTATGATTCTAGCTGCTCCCTTAAGGCATCCGGATCAGTAATGGTAATGCGATTGCGTTCTACACTTAAAATATCTTCTTTACCTGCTTGGCTAAATAGTCGATTAATCGTCTCCCGAGAAGTTCCTACGAAATTAGCAAATTCCTGATTCGTTACGGGAAGGTTAATCTCAATTTTGTCACCTTTTACTACGCCATGTTGATCAGCCAATTTTAATAAAAAAGCAATGGCTCTTTTCTTAACATCTTTTCCCGATAAGCCTTGAAGGCGTTCTTGAAGATCCATAATAATGTTTCCCATAACGCGCATCATTTTAATGGCGATCGAGGGAGTTGTCATGACAAGTTGTTCAAACGACTGAATCGGTATGGCTAAAAGATGTGTATCAGTTAAAGCTTCTGCTGTCGCCGGGTAGGGATTTTGGTCAAAAAAGCCAGCATGGGGAAACATATCTCCTGCCTTTAAAAATGAAACAATTTGTTCATGGCCATTTTCATCTGTTTTATATGTTTTGATTAAACCTTCACGAATAAAATAGACAGCTTCTTTCGGACTTCCTTCAGAAAAGACAATTCCCTTTTTAGGAATGGATCGTGAAATGGTGATTTCTACAATCCGCTCAATTTCCTCTATCGTTAAATCACGAAACAGTGGTACTTGTTTTAGTGATGTGGTTATTTTTTTTCTCACGGAATCTTCTCCTCTACCTATGCTCTCATTTCTATTATAGCGAAATCCATTTGAAAAATGAAAAAGAGGAGAGTTTGATTAATGACTTAGACAGCATTGCTTGTACTTTTTCCCACTTCCGCACGGGCAAAGATCATTTCTCCCTGGTTGTTTTCCTTTGTAGTAAGCTTGAAGGCCTTGCGAAAATAAATTTCGCCGAACCTTTTCAGACAAGGACACCATTCGGTCATGGGCATAAGCATAAAGCTGCCGATAGCTTTCACAAAAATAGTCGGGGTTGGAACTTTGGAGGTCAGCGTTCCATCTTCGATTTCGTGGACAGCCCCCATGACATAAATGAATCCATTCACATGATTTGCATTTTTCAGGTAGTGTCGGTTTCAGTTTTGAAAAAGCTTCATATAACGGATGATTTAAAATATCTATTAATGAATCAGTACCAACGTTCCCGAGTTTCCAGTTAGGGTGTATGTAAAAGTCGCATGGAAAAGCATCCCCATTTTGTTCAAGGATGAGCGTTTTTGCACATGTTTTTCTATGTGTGCACATTTCCGCTTCGCGATGGGCGTAGACACTTAATAGATTATCGAAAAATCGAACAGAAATTATCGGATCCCCATCGTTATACCAATAGTCGAATGCCTCACAAAGAAAATCTCCAAACTCTTCTGGTGTGATCTCATATTCTCCTGGTTGATCGATCTGCTGTGACTGAAATTTCATGCAGGGGATGAACTGGACGTAATGAAATTTTTCTTGCTCATAAAATTGAAATAACTCTTTTGCCTTTTGGACATTATCTTTATGGATCACAGTGAGTATATTAAAATCGACGTTATGCTTTCGCAAATGGGAGATCCCTTTCATCACCATATCAAAGCTGCCTTGTCCATGTGAATATATACGACGGCGATCATGAATTTCTTTCGGACCATCTACACTAACCCCGAGCAAAAAGTTGTATTGTTTAAAGAAGGCAGCCCAGCGATCATTAATTAAAGTTCCGTTCGTTTGTAACCCATTACCAATCATCGCGTGACGTGGTGCATGCTTCTTTTGCAGGCTAACTACTTCTTCGAAAAAGTCGAGGCCAGCCAGTAAAGGTTCTCCACCTTGCCAAGCAAAGGAGGCCATTCCATTGGTTATTTTCATATATTCTTTGATGAATTTTTCAAGCAAACTAGAATCGATTTTCTTAATTTTTTTACCGGGTTTTCCTCCACATGTGCTGTAATAGCAATAATCACATGCTAAATTACAATCTTCTGATACCGTTTTCCACATTACCCCGATTGGGCCGAACATTGTTGAACAGGCTTGTTCCATTCTATTCACACCTTTTACCTCAATTGTAGCGACTTTATTCCACCTCGTTTGTGATAAAGGTCACTTATAACTTTCTTCTTGAATCATCTCCTGATTGCTTTCACCTGGAGGAACGATCGGATAGACATTCGCCTCTTCGATAACTTCGAATTCCATAATAACGGGCCCTTCCATTTGCAGGGCTGTTTGGATTAAATCCTTAGCTTCATGCAAAGAATTTGTTGAAAATCCAGATGCGCCAAATGATTGAGCTAAAGATGCATAATCAGGTGAAGTAATTCGTACAGCTGAGTACCTATGGTTGAGAAATAACTGTTGCCACTGCCGAACCATCCCGAGATAGCCGTTCTTTAAAATAGCGACTTTTACATTTAACTGAAGATCGACTGCTGTCATGATTTCTTGCATATTCATTTGGAAGCTACCGTCTCCGCTTATACAAATGATTTGCCTATTCGGACAAGCAACAGCAGCTCCAATTGCAGCAGGAAAACCATATCCCATCGTTCCTAAACCTCCCGAGGTTAGGAAAGAACGTGGCTTCGTATGGTGATAATGGTGAGCTGTCCAAATTTGATGTTGCCCAACGTCAGTAACAATAACAGCGTCCATCTCTGTTTCCTGATCGATCATACGAATGACTTCTTGAGGAGTTAGTAATTGTTCTTGTTTTTGCTTATAGGCTGGTGCTTGTTTTGACCATTTTTGAATTTTTTCATGCCAATCGTGATGAACTTTTGGCGGAACTTGATCAAGTAATCCATGAAGCATTTCCTCAACTGATCCACAAACAGCAAGATCAACCGCGATATTTTTATTTAGTTCTGCTTCATCAATATCGACTTGGATTTTAAAAGACTTCGGTGAGAAGGTTTTTTTATCACCTGTCACCCGATCGCTAAATCTCATACCTAGGCAGATAAGTACATCCGCCTCATGAATAGCACGGTTTGCTGCGACCGTTCCGTGCATACCGATCATTCCAAGAAAGGAGGGATGATTCGCGGGAATCACGCCAAGTCCCATTAAAGTAGATGCGACAGGAAGGTGGTAACGATCGATTAATTCCCGTAGTAAGGAAGGGCTGTTCCCATGAATGCAGCCTCCGCCAATAAGAAGAACGGGTTGCTTAGCTCCTGCCAATTGTCTAGAAGCGATTTCAAGTTCCTGTTCGGAAATTGTTCTTTCAAATTCGTACCCTTGAATAAATGGGATCTCATTTCTAGGATTTACATGTTCTCCTGTAAATTGTGCTGTCATAATATCCTTGGGTAAATCAATAAGAACAGGCCCAGGTCTTCCAGTCTTTGCAATATGAAAGGCTTCTTTGACGATCCGTGGTAAATCCTTTACATCCATTACCATGAAATTATGCTTAGTAATCGACATCGTCATCCGAAAAATATCTACCTCCTGAAAGCTGTCTAATCCAAGTAATTTTGTGGGAACTTGTCCTGTCAAGACAACAAGTGGAACGGAATCCATATAAGCTGTTGCAATTCCAGTGATCGTGTTTGTGGCACCAGGTCCACTCGTCACTAACGCCACCCCAGTTTTCCCGCTCACTCTTGCATAACCATCTGCCGCGTGAACAGCGGCTTGCTCATGGCGAACGAGTATATGTTTAATAGTTTCGCAATCATATAAGGCATCATACACAGGCAACACAGCTCCACCAGGGTAGCCAAATATAGTGTCGACCTGAGCATCTTCCAATAAATTTATGAGCAATTGAGCTCCGTACATGGGGGATCACTCCTAAGTGTTTTCAAAAATTTGTAGTATATTGCATGTTATCAGAAAACTCGGGGAGAGTTTGTGACTTGGGTCACATCTGGTTTGAAAAGGTAGTTAATATATAGGGTTAAAGATTTATATAATAAATGTTAGAATTGTTTAAAAAGTGAAGAGGTGGTCAGAGGATAAATGAACAGTGACAAAGATAATATGAGTGCATTTTTACTCACGGGAAAGCCTAGAATGGGCAAAACAACGATGATAAAAAAGCTAATTAATGAAATTGGATTAGAAAATTGTGGAGGGTTTTACACGGAGGAAATAACTAATTTAAATGATCGAATAGGCTTTAGATGTGTGTCCATTACTGGGGAAAGTGTGGAAATCGCAAATGTAGAAAGCACTAGCAAAACGCGGGTTGGAAGATACGGTATTAATGTAGAACAGTTTGAGGAATTTGCAGTTAGGATTTTACAAAATGATTTACATTCAAAGAAAATACTCGTCATCGATGAAATTGGATTTATGCAGATGCTTTCAAAACCTTTTCAAATAATCGTTCAACAGATTATTTCCGATGAAAAATTGGTTATTGGAACAATACCTTTAGACAGCCATCCTGAGATTGATAAAATTAAGTGTTTGAAAGAAGTAAAGATAACAAGTTTAAATGAATTAAATCGTGATCGGATATTAGAACCTTTGAAGAAAGATATTCTAAAAGCTCTAGATTCCAAAGGGATGGTAAAGAATTAAGTAGATTGCCTACGAAAAACGGCAGCCTTTTTTAAGGCTGTCGTTTTTAAACCCGTTCACAGCAAATTAAACCCGTTCAGTTGTTTCAACACAATCTTAATTAAGGAGATCACCTAACTCCAAAAACGTCTTCACTTCTTTAGATTGCCACGTATTGTCTTTATAATGAACTGTAACTTGTACCACAAATCCTTCTGTATTTGAACGAAATTTGCTACCTTCAAAAACGACGTTGTTGTTGTCCTTAAACTCAACTTTATCTAACGAAAGAAACACTCCTTTTAAAGAGCTTGTATTGGAATCGTATAATTCTGTTTCCTTTAGTTCTTGAACAGTAGCCTCCGTCATATCTACATCAACTTCATATTTTTTCTTGAAGTAGCTTAAAACTGCTTCTTTATCACTTTCGTCTACTTCCTCCAACATACTCATATTAATGGCTATAAATTCCATACCACTATTCAGTTCTTCATCTTGTTCCATGATAGCATCCAATGCAACGCTATATATTTCTCCTAACTGTTTCTTTGGTTCCGGGGCGTTATTACAACCGGAAATCAAAAGTGACATAAAAATCAAAATAGAGAAATACCTTATTTTCATATTCCACCTCCTTAATTACATGGACGACGTTAGTGTTAATTTCGTTTCGAATAAATTTTTTCTTGAATTAAGCTGCCTTGTAGTTTAAGAACATTTCTCTACAAATATATGGCCTTATTGTAAAGGGTTTTCTGTTAAGCATTCTTTTTCGGGATTCATGTATACCTGTATCCATGAGCCATTGTTTACCTTACGATATTGGGCAATTTCTACATCTGTTCCATTAGTCAAGGTGACAAAAATAAAACAATAATCCGCTCCATCCGTACCATGAAAATAAATATTCTTAAAGTATCCATCTTTCGCTGTCGGGTACATTTGTTGTATCAATTTACACCAACTCCCATACTTCACTTCAAGGACAGACTCCCCGTCATGGTTCCAACCATGATATGGTGCACACAAAAAATCCTCTTCAAACTTACTCAAACTTGAAATGCGAAAGCCCTCTTTTTCATGAATTAGCTGAATATATCCGTACGAATAACCAAAATACTCAGCACGCTTATCTATAAACCCCTCAATCGTTTCAAGTTCATAAAAAAACTTTATTTCCTTTTTTCTATTAGGTACTCGAAATAGTTTTATCAAACTCGTATGCCCTATTCCAGCAAATGATTTAAGATAGTCATCATAACTTAATATTTTTTGATATTCTTTAGACAGAAAATTATAAGCGATCGGAAACGGAGTACGAGCCTGACCAACCGTACCGCAACTTCTTGCTCCCATATTTTCAGCTTCACGAAGAACACTAAAATAGTTAAGAATAGTATCCTCTGGGGTTCTAGTCAATTCAGGGGGTAAATTAATTTGATCATGAGCTTTTTCAGAAAAAGGTGAAAAGAACTCCCAGTTATCAAATCTTAAATTTAAAGCTTTTAAGCAAGATGGACGAAAATATTTTTGATGATAAGAGGTCATATCCATCTTCTTCCGTTTTTGCATATTCATCACCCACTCTTAGTTTATGGGCGAACAATGGATAGGTGAAATATATGTATCCGATTTCCTTTAGTTTTTAAGGATCATTGGCTGACGAAGAATGATGAGGTCTTTAACTAATGAGGCAATCTTTCAATAGGTGGCTGTTTTTATGGAATTGAAGGGCTGGATAGAAAGTAAATTATTAAGAATTGTCGATTGGAGCTTTCCTATATGTAAAAACGTATTATTGATAAATTATATTAAGAGAAAACTAGTAAGGAGCAGAAACTAAATTGACTAAAGGTAAATTAGTTATTCCCTTGCTTGTATTTTGTCTTTGCTTCACTGGATGGCAAGTAGTTAAAGCACTCCAACAAAAAGATATAGAAAAAGATTACTATGATTTAGGTTACAAATCTGTTTCAGCTGCAAAACAAGATGCAGAAACTTACTATTAAACAAACTTAGATTTACCAAAGGTAATACCGCCTTTGGATTTTACGCACTCTTTTGGAAGATTTAATGCTGAAAATGAGAGTCTTGAGATTGAATACTTAAACGTAGAGAAAGATTTTAATTATATTATAAATGTGATTCCTGCTAAAAGAGGGGTAAACTTACTTTCACGTACAGATTCAAAAATCACTCTTGATCATGGAGCTCATGCTTATTATAATACAACGGAACGAGGTCAAAGAAATATAATTGTCTTTATGTTTGAAAAAGGTGATTGGTACTATATGTTAAGTATTCAAGAGAGCCTATTAGATAAACCTCTATCTACATTAACAGATATTGCAAATTCATTATAAATTTCCCCAAATCCACAGGGAAAGTGCCTTTTTATTTGGGTAAAAAAGTTTATATTTGCTAGTGAAAGGTTGTAGATCAACTAACGGTGTAAATTAAACAAGGACTCATGTTCCTTTTATTGTACTACCGGAGCATGTTAGTAAAATAACATTGTAGGACATGCGAACAAATTGACGTTCTTTACTCTTTCGCGGTATCGATACAGATTATAGAACAAGAGAATAAACAGGAGGCTGGAGTTTTTGAGACTTAGACAAATGGCAGTCGCTTTCCTATTGAATGAAGAACAAGAGGTTTTGTTTCTGCAAAAAGAGCAAAAAGGCACTTTTCTTGCAGGGCTTTTAGTCCCAATAGGTGGACATATGGAAGAAACTGAAATAAACGAACCACAAAAGGCTTGTTTAAGAGAGGTCCAGGAAGAAACTGGTTTAAAGGGCGAAAGTATAGAAAATCTTAAACTTAGATATATTGTACATAGAATAAAAGGAAGTCACGAAATTCGAATACAATATGTTTTCTTTGGCACTGTTTCTAAAAATTCTACTTTAATTAAAAGTGATGAAGGTTCTTTAAAATGGATAGGTTACAAGGATATTCCAAATTATAATGTTACAGCCACTACGATTGAAATAGCTAAACATTACAAAGAAATAGCTAAATATAATGAAGCTGTTTACGTGGGCTCAATGAAATCAGAAAAAGGAAACCCTGAAATTACTTGGGGACTATTAGAGGATTGGGAACTACGGGATTAGAGAGGCAATCTCACGTCCCATCCGATCGGAAAACAGAGTTTTATGGGACTGGAGAGACTGCCTCAATTTGAAAATTTCGGGATCGGGTTATTGCTTTTCTAATAGACACGGACTTTTTCTGTGCCCAAAGTTTTTTACTTGCTATTCATCCGTTAGAGAAAAATCTTAATCCCGCACAGAAATACTTCCATTCAAGGGGACGTTCCTAATCAATGTCCCCCACAAGCCCCGCCACAGCCACAACCCTCTTTTTTCAATTCCCGCGGAAGCGGAAGGCGATTTAGTTCGACTGTTTTCTGGTAATATTGGCTAATTAAGTCATGGATCGTACTGAACTCACGTTGGGCAAATAAGTATTCGCGAATGACGGTGCTTTCGTATAAATTCATTTCTGCCTGCTCAAGAGCGGCTACTTCTTCCTCCGTTAGACCCATTTCTTGATCTTTTTGTTGATAAGCTTCGTATTGATCGACAAATTGGTTATATTGATCCTGTGCAGACTGATCAGCTGCAAAATTCTCAATCATTTCCCTTAATGCTTGGAAATCTTCTTGTTCCAATAATTCAGAGCAAAAGCCCTCCATCTTCTCAGAAACAAAATCTCTGTCCAGTTTTATCATCATAAAAAGTCCTCCTTTATCCTGCATTTACTGCTTGTAAAGTCAACAGCCAATTAATGCCCAATTCGAACAACTAATAATCAGTAGGGGAAAGAATCCCGCACATCTTCTACTACTTTACGATGATTACTTTAGAAAAACTGTGATAAGGCTCACAATTTTACTTATTAGGGAACGATAAAATGTAGATAACGAAAAAATCTTGGAGGTGGGCACATGGCACATGCTTTTAAAAAGACTCCACCCAATGTACATATTTTAAAATTAACCTTCTTTTTCTTTGGAAGTGGCATTTTTTTATTTTTAACAGCCATGATTGCAGCAATTTGGTTATTCCCAGAACTTGTACAACTGCAATCAGTACGGAATCCAAAGGGGTGGTTGCTAGCTCATTTATTTTTACTAGGGTGGGCAACGATGGTCGCGATGGGAGCAAGTTATCAAATTACGCAAGTAGTCTTACGTACCTCCTTGTACAGCCGAGCGATCGGGTATATTCATTTCTTCCTTTATTTGATTAGTTTTATAGCACTACTTGCAGGATTTCTTACCGATTATAAGTGGATTGCCTTTGGGGGAGGCGGTCTAACCATCGCAATCATTTTATATATTTTTAATGTGATGATGACCTTTATTCGTAAAAAGGAATGGAATGTTTACGTCTTTGGCGTTAGCCTTTCACTACTAGCCTTACTTCTAACCGTTTTTCTTGGAATGGCGATGGGATTCGTCTTTGGGTTCGGCTGGAATAGCGAATGGCACGAATTGTTTTTAATAGGCCATCTCTGGTTTGGGATTGGTGGTTGGCTCTCAGCCTTAATTATCGTCTACAGTTTTAAACTATTGCCGATGTTTCTTATTTCAAGAAAAAAGCCAAGCCGCAGTGCATATTGGATTATTGGGATTTTTCATTTAGGTGTTTGGATAAAAGCTTTATCAGCCTTGTTAGATGTGACGTGGGTAGACATCATTGCTACCATATGTTTCTTCCTTTCACTTCTTTACTTCATTGTCTACATTTTTGACATTCTCAAGTTACGAGTTAGCAAGCGTCCGATCGGCACTGTCAAAATCGCCTTTATCTTGCTCCCGATTAGTTTTATATCATTTGTCATTTGGAGTATAGAGGGAGACCAACCGTTCTTAACAGAAGCCTTCATTATGGTCATCGTCCTCGGACTTTTTACAGGCTCGATCCTTAGTTATTTAGCGAAAATTATTCCCTTTTTATGGTGGCCGTATCGCTATTCAACAAAGGAAACAAGAAAAGAGGCAGTTCTTTTAGGCGATATGTTACCAGAAAGAAGAATGACATGGGAATTGGCAGGCTATTTACTTGGGATCATGCTTGTTATTACTGGATTTATGATCAAAAACGCTTCCTTAACAGTAACTGGTCAAATCATAGCGGTCCTATCCGTTGTCACCTATTTAATCGAATTAACTCGTACCTTTCGATATTAAAGTCGATTTTGTGATGCAGATCACAGTAATGATATTCATTCTCAATTAAAATGTGAAGTATCATAATCTAGGAGGTACAGAGTAATGAATACATATGCTGCAACAGTAAAAGTAACAGAATATCCACCACATCTTAAGCACAAGGTAATTTTTGAAACATACAAAAAGTTAGAATCTAAAGAAGCGATGTTAATCGTTAATGATCATGATCCGATACCACTTCGCTATCAACTAGAATCCATGTTCCCAGATCAATTTGAATGGGAATATGTAGAACAAGGTCCTTCGACATTTCAAATCAAAATTGAGAAGTTATAAGGTCGTTGCTTGTTATGGCCAATGTTGAAATTGTTGATGAAAAAACATTGAAAATTACTGTTGGACTAGAAGATGCCGTTACGATGGTGCAGGAAGCAGCGCAGAATATTGAGGAATATGCTCATGATATCGTGACGATTTTTGAAAAAATGCCAGAGTTCGATTACACATTCTTTTGTTTCTATGCTTATGATAGCGCGAAACTATTTGAGAAAATGCTCAGTGTTGATCCGAAGCAATATACTTCCTTTTCTCTTGAGGCACCGGATAGTTTCTTTTACTCGCTTTACGGCGGAATGGCTGGGATGTATGGCGAAGCCCTGAAGCAACTCCATTAATTCAAGGACGGCTAGTTCGAGTGTCATTGACAATCTCTAACTAGCCGTTTTTCCCTAGACTAATGTCAAATACTTTTCAAGGAGTTGATCAACCTTGGAGCAAAAGAATATCGTTGAACTGGACGTTCGTCCTCAACTACAGAAGAAAATTGAGCCGTTTCAACTCATTATGGATACGGTCAAAAGCTTAAAGAAAGAAGATGTTTTTATCCTTCATGCCACTTTCAAGCCAACACCACTCCTTGGAGTTATGAAAATGAAGGGTTATGTGAACAAGGTGGAGAAGCAGAAAAAAAATCACTGGACTGTAACTTTTGTTCATAAAAAATATAAGCAGTGGTTGGATGGAGAGGAATCACAGGCTGAAGATACACTTACTGCTGTTCTACAGTCTAAGGAAAAGGCTTCATCCAAGAGGGAGCCTAAAACGATTACATTAGATAATCGGGGACTAGAACCTCCGCAACCAATGATGCGGACTTTAGCGGCTTTGGATCGTTCGCTTCCTGGCGATTCCGTCCATATTCATAATGATCGTGTCCCCATTTTTCTTATTGAAGAGTTAAACCATCTTGGTTGCCCATTCGAAGTGGAGGAGCAGGGAGATGGCTCGGCGAAAGTAAAGATTCAAAAAGTATAAGGAGGCGAGAGGCATGTTCCGTCTCCCATTTCTTTTCATTATTACTGGGATCATCGGATTTGTTTTCTTTCAAGTTTCATCAATACTAACTCTTACAGATTGGATCAATCAAGGGTTGCGTGGCCCGACTGGTTGGTTTCATACGCACCTATTTATCCTTGGTTGGGCAACTATGCTCGCTATGGGAGCGGTATACCAACTGATTAACGTTATTTTACAGACGAAAATATATAGTGAAAAATTAGGCTACATTCATTACGTAGTTTTTACCGTTGGGCTTTGCGGACTTTTGTATGGATTTTGGACTGTAAAAACGACATGGATTGGGCTATTTGCCATTTTAACCATGGTCGGTATTTTTCTATTTGCATGGAATATGGGGGTAACTCTTTTCCAAGCGAAAAAATGGGATGCGATCACAATTAGTGCTGCCTTAGCAGTATTGTATTTAGTGCTAACAGCTATATTGGGTCTTGCAATGGGGATGAATTTTTACAAAGGCTACTGGAACTCTTATCACGACCATTTCTTTGGAGCCCATATTTGGCTTGGGACAGTAGGCTGGTTTGGTCTCTTAATTACCGGATTTAGTTATAAAATGTTGCCCATGTTCTATTTATCTCATAATTACCGAGAACGGTTGCAAAAAGTTACTTTGGTCATCTGGAATCTAGCAGTACTGTTTGGAGCAGCTGCATTTTTATTTGGGGGCGGTCATTGGTTCGTCATGTTTGCTGTATTTCTACTCACGATAGCTATTGTGACGTATAACCTTCATTTACTACAAATAAAAAAACATCGAGTAAAAAGGAATCCAGGTAAAGGAATTATCTGGTCCGTTTATGCTAGTCAAGCTTTGCTAGTTTTTGCAGTTTGCCTGATTTTATATTTTTTATTTTTCCCTGAACAATTGCTTGCCTCAAGATCTGTTTTATTAATCGGCTGGATTTATTTAGGTGGTTGGGTCTCCTTCACAATTTTGTGTTATGCATCAAAAATAGTTCCTTTTCTTTGGTGGACGCATAAATATGGCAAATTTGCTGGTAAACCAGGAACGCTTTTAATGGCGGATATGTTAGATGAAAAGAAAGTTCATTGGGGGTTGTTGTTTGTCGCTTCATTCCTACTAATTTTATTTGCCGGGATCACATTTGATATGGAAATGATCATTGCGGTTAGTGGAACTGCTTTTTCTCTTAGTTCCATTTTGTACATTATATTAATTGGACGTGTCTTCGCACGCTAAAGTTTTTAACTAGGAGTGATTAAGATGCATACTGTCGAGCAAGTTCTCGAATTGCTTCAACTTGTTTATGATCCAGAACTCGGTATCAATATTGTTGATCTGGGTCTTGTTTACGATATTCAATGCCAAGACGAGAAGATTTATATAAAAATGACGCTCACAACGCCGGGATGTCCGTTACATGACACAATCGTGGGCGGTGTTAAATCCGTTTTAATGGATCGTTTAAATGTTGAACAGGAAAAGATTAAGGTTGATCTTGTCTGGGAACCGAAATGGTCACCAGATATGATCTCTGAAGATGGGAAATTTGCTTTAGGGTTTTTCTAAAAATAGAACAGGGGTAAAGGAGATATCACCATACCTTTACCCTGTTGTCTTCGTATTCGACAAAATTCGGGGCGTGCCAGGCACCTCTTTAAGGGCACTTTCTTCATCCGGAAAGAATCCGGTTGATCCAATCAAATCAGTAAGTCCACTTTTCTCAAAAAGGGCTAATCCCCAGTCTGGGAGTCCTGCGATTAATACGGTTCCTCCGTTTCTTTTTACCGCATTAACAAAAGCCTCAAGTTTTTCCTCACCTGTTGCATCGATCATTGTTACCTCGCTCAAATTAAGAATAATCACTTTTGAATAATTTTTAATCGAGGAAGTTATATGTCGTTCAAACACTTGAGCTGTTCCGAAAAACAAAGGTCCTTTCACTTTGAAGCTTTTATAATGAAAATGAGCCGTTAAATCTACTACATCCTTTTTATAAGTTTCACTTTTATGGATCTGAAGTAATTCGCTTTTCTTTTTAACAAACAGTAAAACAGCAAGGAGCAAGCCTACTTGTACAGCTACGGTTAAGTTGACAAAGACAGTCAGGATAAAGGTTACAACTAGAACGATAGAATCGCTTGTTTTGAGTTTCACCAACTGACTGAATGTTTTATATTGGCTCATATTCCAAGCGACATACATTAAAATCGGTGCCATCGCTGCAAGTGGAATATGGGAAGCATAAGGTGCGAATAGTAGCAATGTGATGAATACAAATAAACTATGAATGACCCCTGAAAATCGAGATACGGCACCGGATTTAATATTAGTAGCTGTTCGCGCAATAGCTCCAGTGGCAGGAATACCGCCGAAAAGAGGCGTGATCATATTAGCGATTCCCTGTCCGAATAATTCGCGATTGGAGTGGTGCTTTTCATTCGTCATGCCATCTGCAACTACAGCCGATAATAACGATTCAATCGCGCCTAAAGCAGCAATAATAAGAGCAGGTACCCAAAGTTCACCGATTTTGGATAAGGTGATTTCGGGAAATTGGAAATTTGGCAAACCTTGAGGAATTCCTCCAAAAGCAGTGCCAATCGTTTCAATTTTATTTGGAAATAATAAAATAGCTACTACTGTTGGGATAATGAGACCAACTAGTAAAACAGGAATCTTACGTGAAATTCTTGGAGCAAGTAGAATAGCGGAAAGTCCAATGACCGCAGTTAATACACTATAAAAATTGAGTGTATCGAGATTGTGAAAAATCTCCAACATGTTCTCGTGAAAATATTCCTTTTTCTCGATGTTTTCTAAGCCTAGAAAATTCCCAAGCTGACCGCTAAAAATAATGACGGCGATCCCAGTTGTAAATCCAATCGTGACAGAACGGGGAATATAGTGGATCAAATTCCCAATCCGTAAAAAACTCATAATGACGAGCATGATACCTGCCATAAACCCTGCGACTAATAAACTCTCGTATCCATATTGAAGCACAACCGCAAGCAAAATCGGGATAAATGCTCCTGTAGGACCCGCGATTTGAAAGCGGGAGCCTCCCAGTAAGGAAACAAGAAGTCCGGCGATAATGGTCGTATAAATTCCATACTCAGGTTTGACACCTGAAGCCATGGCAAAAGCCATCCCAAGAGGAATGGCCACAATACCGACAGTAATACCGGAAACGAGATCCTTACGAAAGCCATTGAGCTGAAAATCGCGAAAACGATCACCAGCAAACAAATTGACTTCACCTCGAATTTTATATTTTTTACTACTCCATTAAGTTTACATAATCTATAGGTATTATAACACAAAAATACAGAAAAATCAATATTCCATAGAAGTCTATTCGACAGAAAGCGGGGCGTGCCTGTCACGTGTCGAATTTTAAAGGGATTGTGATTTGATAACGTGTTCTGATTAGGTCAAAATATAAAGAAATGAAAATATATCTTCAATTGAAAGGTAGATAAGAATGTCGAGAATAATCCCATTTTTAATGTTTCAAGACGGCAAGGCAGAAGAAGCAATGAATTTTTATACTTCCCTTATGAAGGATTCTCAAATTACTAATATAATTCGATATGGGGCTAATGAAGCTGGGGAAGAAGGAACTGTGATGAAAGCTTCTTTTTCCTTAAAAGGGCAGGAATTCATGTGTATTGACAGTAATATAAAACATCAATTTTCCTTCACACCTTCATTTTCAATATATGTTACTTGCGATAACGAAGAGGAAATCGATAATCTTTACCAAAAATTGTTGGATGGTGGACAGGCCTTAATGCCAATTGGTGATTATGGTTTCAGTAAGAAGTTTGGCTGGATAAACGACCGTTTCGGAGTATCTTGGCAGCTTGATCTACCTAAATAATACATACAAATTTCAACAAAATAAGCGTTAATCTAAATAGGATTTACGCTTATTTTGTTGAAAATTTTTTTTGCAAAAATAAAACCCACCATACTAACAAAAATAAAACCCACCATACTAACAAAAATAAATACCCTATTGCAGTAAAAACAGACCAGACAGCACCCTGTTGCAATTGACTCACCAAATGTTCAAATTCATTCGATCCTTCTGCTCTGCCTATACTGTTGATAAGAGAGATTATAGGAATGCTTACTGTGAATATAATCGCTATAAAGGCCATTACTTTTCCTTTATTTTTCACAATACTAAATATCGCGGCTCCTAATGTTGCTAGGAAAAATAAATAATATAAAACCCAAAACCAATGAGGTAAGGTTTTCCAAAGCATTCAGCCAACCTCCATAATATTTGAAAATTCTATCATTAATTACTATAACTATACTTTAATAGAAAAGCAATCTACATAAATTTACTTTGGAGGATTCATAGATGAATAAGAAACCCGATTTAGATTTTAGACATTGCAGGAGCTATCTGTAAATAAATATTATTACCCAAATGCACCTGATGTCGTGAACAATGCGATTGCTAAAAGGTTTATTTTACGAAGGAGAAGGGTCTTTTTTGTTGAAGTAAGGAGATAGGAAAAGATGATAGTGGAAAAAATATAAAGGTGGCATTAAATGAATCAAACATTGGTTGGTGAAATTGTATTTTCTATTTTGGGATATCAGCCGTTGGAAATAAATAAAATGACTTATGGTGAGATGAATACAGTTTATGAAGTACGAATGCCTGATAAAAAGGTGATTTTTCGGGCGAATGAGCTGAAGCAACCACTTGAAGGGACAAAAGATAACATTGAAATTTTGTCGCAATTAGGGATACCTGTCCCAGCAGTTATTTATGCAGATGTGACAAAGGAAAAATATCCATTTGCCTTTATATTATTGGATAAAATACTCGGAAGGGATCTTCGTTTTGTTTTATCTGTGATGAGCGTTGAACAAATATCTGAATTAGCAAGGAACATTGTTTCCATTCAAAAAAGGGTTTCAACATTACCATCAGGTGAAGGATATGGTTTTGCACCAATTAATAAAAAAGCAAACTCACAAACGTGGAGTGAGTACATTGAATGGGACATACAATGTGGACTTCCAGAAATAAAAGATGTTGTAGGTGAAAATGGTATAAAAGCTATTAAAAAACAGACCGAAATCTTGTAAAGTTATTTTGAACAAATAAAGCCTGTCTGTTTTTTAGACGATATTACAATTAAAAATGTCATGATGTTAAAGGGAAATTCCAAGGTGTTATTGACCTTGATTGGGTTTGTTATGGTGATCCTCTAAATATGCTAGGACTAACGCAAGCAACGATCATTGCTGACATAGGAAATGATTCCCTATTCTATGTTGAGGAACTTTGCCGTTATTGGGGAATTACAAATGAACAGCGGAAAATAATAGATTTCTACTCTCTAATCCATTCTATGAATCTAATAAAAATTCGCCGTAATAATAATGTGATCCATTCAGTTCAACGTTTGGAAAAATCAATAAAAGACTGGGTAACAGATCTTTCTAGGTAATCCTAAAGGAAACTTAAGGTCTGACGCCTTCTGGTCTACCTTGAATAATAAAAGGAATTACTTAGTAATAAAAAGTGAGGAAGGGTGAGTATGTAATGAGTACATCTGAAATAACTTTGAAAGGAATTACACCAATATTCCGCATTTTTAACGAGGAGAAAGCAAAAGAATTTTATTTAGAATTTTTGGGATTTACATTGGATATGGAACATCGATTTGAAGATGATCTACCTTTATACATGCAAATTTCTTATGGGAATTGTATTATTCATCTTTCAGAACATCATGGAGATTGCTGTCCGGGTGGTGCTATAAGAATTGAAGTAGAGAATTTAGAGTTACTCCATTCAACCCTTATATCAAAGAAATACAAGTATGCGCGTCCTGGGATTGAAACAACCCCGTGGAATTCTCGGGAGGTTTGCGTTTGGGACCCATTCGGGAATAAAATTATTTTTTTTGAGGACATCCAAAAATAACATTGCTAATTTTCGTTGTATATATTGCTTTATCATTTAATACTTCTCAAAGTAACATGCGTTATCCTATTACCTTTTATTTTTGCATAAAAAATCGGTGGGGTTTGATTATTTGTAATTCGTATATTTAGAAGTAAATGATTCAATACAATTACTATGGCCATCAAATCTTAGTAAAGAAATGTATGCCGATTCAAAAAAAGCCATAGACGATTCTTACATGAAAAATTTAGGTGTAGATCAAATTGTAAATGAAATTTGTATAAATGATACATATCGAAATGACATAATAAGTCTTATTTGTGATCTATGCGATGAGCCAAAAGTAATCAAATACCGATTGGATATTATGGAAGACTTTTTAAGTCATCCAGGTTTGATTCAAAGGTTAGAAAAGGTGTTGCCGATTATACAAAAACTTGAGGATGATAAATTTGACGTATATTCATTGGGTGCGGATCAATTTCGAAAAATAGCTTGGCAACTTGAAAAGTTATATATATTTGTAGAGTGTATGGAGAATTAGACTCTATTTTCCGCCAATATAAAAGTGGATTGAAATCTAAGGGATTGCTCCAATTGGTCAGCTATATCGAAGAAACCATGGAAGATCAAACGTATCAGTCATTGAAAAGAGACATTCCAAAGTTTAAAAATCAGCTCCAAAATATGTCCTTCGTAACAATAGGGATTAATCTGGATCAAACGCTAAAGCCAGTCGAAGCTGTATTTTTATCAATTGAATCCAAACCGTATAAAAAGCCTTCCGTACTTTCAAATTTTTTAGGGCTTAAATCAGCTGACGAGAAAGTTCGAGGCGTTTCTCAATTTCAACGTTTTTTAAACAAGCCGGCGTTTGAAAGCACATTATTTAGAGAACTTGAAGATATATTTAGTGAGGCAGTATTACCAATAGGTGCAGCTATTCGACAATACACTCGCTTTCATTCTCTTTCCCTATCGAGTTTGGCTTTTGAAATAAGTTTTTATATTGGTGCTTCCAAATGGATTCAAAAGCTTACTTCATCAGGACTTTCCATGTGTAAGCCTATCGTATTGCCAAAGGAAAATAGAGAATGCAAGATTGAAAATTTAAGAGATATGATACTGGCCATGGATGGGATGTATATAGCTGGAATTAACCTAAATCAAAGAATCGTAGGAAATGACATCGAATTTGGACCTAATGGTAGAGTGTTTATTTTGACAGGACCCAATCAAGGGGGAAAGACTACATACACCCGGTCAATTGGTTTAGCGCAGTTACTGTTTCAGGCAGGGCTATACATTCCCGGAAGTTCTGCCGCCATTAGCCCGGTGGACTGGATTTGTACCCATTTCAATGAGGAAGAGACACCAGATGTTAAAAATGGAAGATTAGGAGAAAAATCTCAACGATTGGCCGGAGTTTTTGAGAGGGCTACTCCGTATAGCCTCATTCTTTTGAATGAATCATTCTCTAGTACTAGTCCAGGAGAAGGTTTATATTTAGCTGAAGATATTATTAAAGGGATTGTAATAATTGGTTGTAGAACAGTTTTCGCTACTCATTTTCATGAGTTAGCTGCCAATATTGACATCATTAACTCTGAATTTCCGGAGAGTGATTCCCGATTAATTAGTATGGTTGCAGGGGTGGAGCGGCATGAGTTAAGCAAAGACAGTACAGGAAAACGAACATACAAAATAACCCCTTCACCGCCACAAGGACTAAGCTATGCACAAGATATTGCGCGACTGTATGGGATTAGTTTGGAGCAAATTACTGAAAAACTTCGTATTCGGGGGATTTTAAAATGAATGGCAGAACTTCAGTTCATTATACGAAAGAAGTGTAGTTATTAATAATGTTTAAGCTTGGTTATTTAAGAGGGAAGCAGTGTAACAAATAAATGAGCCACTCTTATTTTCTTATAATATTATTACCTTTTCCTTTTAATCAAACGGGGCGTGCCAGGCACCGCTTTTATGATATATTTATTTTAACAATATAATGGAAACGGATTCAGAGGAGAGTGGGAATGTGAAAATTGTGATTGCGCCTGATTCGTTTAAAGGAAGTGTCACGGCAAAACAAGCAGCACTTGCCATTGAACGAGGAATTAAAACGGCGTTTCCTGAAGCAGAGACGGTTCTTGTCCCTGTTGCAGATGGTGGAGAGGGGACAAGTGAAAATTTAGTGGCTGCGACCAATGGGCATTTAGTTGAAGTCCAGGTCACGGGTCCACTAGGGCAAAGTGTTGCAGCTCAATATGGAGTGCTCGGCGATGGAGTGACATGTGTGATTGAAGTGGCAAGTGCTTCGGGGATTGATTTGATTCATCCCGATGAACGTAATCCACTCAAAACAACTACATACGGTACAGGCCAATTAATAAAACAAGCATTGGATGACGGTTATCGAAAGTTTATTTTGGGTCTCGGCGGATCAGCCACAAATGATGGTGGTGTTGGCATGCTTCAGGCGCTTGGAATAGAATTTAAAGATCAGTCGGGTGAGGAAATCGGCTTTGGCGGCGGGGAATTAGGTCGTATTGAATCTATCAATCTTGAAAACTTTGACCCGAGAATTAGAGAAAGTATTTTTCTAATTGCTTCTGATGTGGAAAACCCACTTGTTGGTGACAACGGTGCTTCATATGTTTATGGTCCGCAAAAAGGAGCAACGGAACAAATGGTTGAAGAGTTAGATCGCAATCTTACTCACTATGCGGATCTAGTTAAGCAGCATACAGTCATTCGTCTTCATGATTTAGCGGGAGCGGGTGCTGCTGGGGGAATTGGCGGAGCCTTTCAAGCCTTCTTCCCATCAGAAACGGAACGTGGCGTTGATGTTGTCTTGGAATATGCGAAACTAGAGGAACATATAGAGAGGGCAGATTTAGTCATTACGGGCGAAGGACAAGTTGATTTCCAAACAGCTTATGGTAAAACGCCGATGGGAGTTGCTCAGGTTGCTCAAAAGAAAGGAGTCCCAACGATTATCCTTGCGGGTTCAGTTGGTAATAATATCGAGAACTTATATCCGTATGGAGTAATCGGCGTATACAGTATTCTCAATCGCCCAATATCCTTAGATGAAGCTATGGAAAATGCGGAGATTTTACTAGAACATGCAGCTGAACAAGTTTGTCGTACATATTTTGCGAAGAGCAGAAACGCTCATTAAGCGAAGTGCAAACATTATTATAATATGAGCGAGTGAAGGAATTATAGGACCATAATTTCCTGCCGCCGATAGAAGCTAAAAGTTTGTTAGTCACTGGGAGCGGGGCTATATAAAAATAACAGAGATAATGGGAGTATCCACATGCAGAATCAATTAAGTCATATTTTAAAAATGGTTGAACAAGGTAATCTCACAGCAGAGGAGGCTTTAAAAGGCTTAAAACCATATGAGTCATTAGGTTTTGCTACGCTTGACCTCCAGCGGGAAGAGCGGACAGGCTTTCCAGAGGTAATCTATGGTGAGGGGAAAACGGCTGAACAGATCACTGGAATTTTTTCAAAATTAATGCAATATCATTCGAAAGTGTTAGCTACCAGAATTAGTCAGGAAAAAGCTAACATCCTTTTGAAAACTCTTCAGACAAGTTATGCTAATGAGCAGTTTTTATATGACGAGGCAGCTCGAACATTTCATTGGATTGCCAAAAACTACGAAGAACAATGGAAACAAGGCTATATTGCAGTCGTATGTGCTGGAACATCGGATCTCCCTGTCGCCGAAGAAGCAGCCATTACAGCTGAATTAATGGGGAATAAAGTAGAACGCCTTTATGATGTTGGGGTTGCTGGGTTGCATCGGCTACTAAATCATTTGGAAATGATTGAAGGGGCGAATGTTGTCATTGTTGTTGCCGGGATGGAAGGAGCTCTTGCCAGTGTCGTTGGCGGACTTGTTTCGAAGCCGGTTGTCGCGGTACCAACAAGTGTTGGGTATGGAGCAAGTATGAATGGTATAGCTGCACTCCTTTCAATGCTTAGCAGTTGTGCGAGTGGAGTGTCTGTCGTCAATATCGACAATGGATTTGGTGCAGCCTATTTTGCAGGAACATTAACGAATACAATTGAGAAAGCAATGAAAGGATGTTAGTTATGAAAGTACTTTATATTGATTGTTTTTCCGGAATAAGCGGTGACATGATGGTTGGTGCATTAATTGATGCAGGGGCATCTTTTGAAAAGATCGAAACAGAACTAAAAAAACTAGATGTTCATGGCTATACTTTAAATCAAAAAAAGGTGGTTAAAGAAGGGATCAGCTCAGTTAAATTTGATGTCATTCTTGATGAAGAACATGGAAATGAACAGCACCAACACCATGATCATGATCACGAGCATCATACTCATACGCATGCTCACCAACACCATGATCATGAGCATCATACTCATACGCATGCTCACCAACACCATGATCACGAGCATCATTCTCACTCTCATGATCATCATCACCATGATCATGGGCATCACCACCACAGCCGATATGCTGACATTGTTCAATTAATTGAGCAATCTGATCTGGACCCAGCTGTCAAAATCCGCAGTAAAGATATTTTTGCTCCGATTGCGAAGGCAGAGGCGAAAATTCATAATATGTCGATTGAGGATGTTCACTTCCATGAGGTAGGTGCCGTCGATTCGATCGTCGACATCATTGCAACAGCGATCGCTTTAGAGGACTTGGGGATTGAAGAGATTATTACGTCTCACGTTCCACTTGGTTCGGGCCAAATTAAAATATCTCATGGTATTTATCCTGTGCCTGCACCAGCGACATTAGAAATGATGAAAAATATTCCGATCGCCGCTAGTGACCTACAATATGAATTAACAACACCGACTGGAGCAGGTATTGTTGTAAGTCAATCTGATTCATTTGGGAAAATGCCCGCTATGAAAGTGAGCTCAATTGGCTATGGAGCAGGGACACGAAATATTCCAGGGCGCCCTAATGTACTGCGAGTGTTAGTTGGAGAGTTACTGGAGAAAAAAAAAACAACCGTTTAGAAACAATTACGATTCTTGAATGCCAACTTGATGATATGACAGGCGAACAGTTTGGATTTGTCATGGAAAAGCTGCTAGCTGAAGGGGCTTTAGATGTCTATTACACGTCCGTTTTTATGAAAAAGAACCGGGCAGGAACGCTTATTACTGTGCTGGCACCCACTGAAAAAGAAGCTCATCTAACGGAAGTGTTATTGCTTGAAACAACAACACTTGGAGTTAGAAAAAGTACGTGGACTAGAGAAATATTGGATCGCAAAATCGCAAAAATCACTACGCCATATGGAATGATTCAAGTGAAACAAGCTTTTTATAATGGAGAAATGATTAGACAAGTTCCAGAATATGAGGACGTGAAAAAAGCTGCCTTAGAACATGGAGTATCATTTCAAGAAGTTTATCAGATCGTTACTACTGAACTGAGTATCCGATAAGGAAGGAGCCGAATTTCATGCATGTTGTTATTGCAGGGGGAAGTGGCTTTGTTGGTCAGTGTTTGCAAAGGAAATTGCTACAATCAGGCTACGATGTGACGATTTTAACGAGAGATCCGAGCAAATATGAAACTACTGAAAGATTACGGTATGTTTCATGGTTAACACCGGATAATGAGCCAGCAACGCAATTGGGTCAAGTAGATGCGTTTGTTAATTTAGCTGGAGAATCGATCAATGGGCTAAGATGGACAAAGTCTAAAAAGGAAAGAATCCTTACAAGTCGAGTGACCGCTACTAGGGAAGTCATTCGGCTAATTAAGGGGCTAGATTTAAAGCCCAGGGTTCTAATAAATGCTTCAGCAGTCGGCATTTACGGTATGTCTGACACAAAAACCTTTACAGAGAATTCTGTAACGGATGCCAATGACTTTTTAGCAACTGTTGTGAAAACATGGGAAACAGAAGCTGCGGCAGTTAAAGAATTCGGTGTTCGTCTAGTTAGTGCCCGGCTTGGGATTGTGCTTGGAGGGGAAGGGGCACTCCCACTCATGGCACTTCCGTATAAATTTGGAATCGGAGGAACTGTTGGGTCAGGGAAACAATGGTTGTCTTGGATACATGTAGAAGACGTTGCTGGGCTTATCCAATGGGCGATTGAGAAAGAAGAAATAGCGGGACCACTTAATCTCACAGCACCGGAACCAAAGAAAATGGAGGAATTTGGCCGTACGGTTGGACAGGTGTTGCGGAGACCGCATTGGATTCCAGTTCCTAGTTTTGCTATGAAACTTTTATTAGGTGAAATGAGTAGTATGCTGTTATCAGGTCAAAGAGCGATTCCTGAGAAAGCTCTTAGAACAGGATATGAATTCACATTCCCTGCTTTAGATCCAGCATTAAAAGAGGTCTTTTCTACTAGAAAATAAGAAACGATTTCAGTAATACCTTAATTTCATAGTGAATATAATCAGTCTAAATGAGTAAATTTCAAAAAAATATAGAAGTTTTTTGTCGAAAAAGGGTACAATCGCTAATGTACATATTTTATGAGGAGTTTATTGAAAAGAGGTGAGACTCTATGCAACCAGAACAACAAACTATGACTTTAAAAGACTGGATCGTCACAATGATTCTTCTATTTATACCATTTGTCAATATCATTATGCTTATCATTTGGGCGGTCGATAATAAAAATCTGCAGCGCAATCTTTTTGCAAAAGCTTATTTAATCGTTACCGCAGGATTTATTGCAATTGTTATTATCTTTTATATTTTTATCTTTATTATAATTTTTGCGTTAGCGGGTTCGGGCTATTAAGAATGACTTAATACTAGCCTATTCGACTTAATCTGTTATAATAGGTTGTGAGAATATCAAATATGGAATGTGGGGGGACCAGTGATGCTGGTTGAGAGTGCGTCCTTGAGATGCTGACCCTTCGAACCTGCTCTGGCTCATACCAGCGAAGGGAACATTAATTCATTCATGCTAATGAGTGTTCTTTTCAAGATGCCTAGGTTCATAATGAACTTAGGCATCTTTTTCGCTGTCTAGCTCCAGCGCCTATCGACTAGCAAATATCTACGCTTCTTCTGTCGATAAGTCATCATCGATTCGTCTGAAGGCTCATCGTGATTCCTTTATCTCGGTCAGAAGCTCTGATATTTGTACGTCGATGGACAGGCGCTTGCGCTTTTCGATTAGCGGTTCACTTTCCAATCCAATTTTGGGAGGAGAAAAGATTGAAAAAGTGGTTAACAGTATTTCTAGTTTTCGTTTTGCTTGCAGGTTGTAGCAGCACTGGAGGAAAGAATGAAAACGGTGATGATTTAAAGAAAGTAACGATCGTTTTAGATTGGACGCCAAATACAAATCATACTGGACTGTATGTGGCTCAGCAAAAAGGCTATTTTAAAGATGAAGGGTTAGAAGTTGAGATCAACTTGCCTGGTGAGGCAGGAGCAGATCAACTTGTCGCTTCTGGAAAAGCTGATTTCGGTATAAGTGCACAAGAAAGCATTACGGAGGCGAGAGTTCAAGGAGTTCCGATTGTTTCCATAGCGGCAATTATTCAACATAATACATCTGGCCTTGCTTCACCTGTTGATAAAAGTATTAAAACGCCAAAAGATTTTGAAGGGAAAACATATGGCGGCTGGGGTGCGCCTGTTGAACAAGCGGTTATTAGCTCATTGATGGACGTAGATGGCGGTGATTTTAGCAAAGTAGACGTTGTAAACATGGGGGATACTGACTTTTTTACCGCAGTAAAAAGAGATATCGATTTCGCTTGGATTTATTATGCTTGGACAGGTGTCGAAGCAGAACTCCGTGGAGATGACCTTAATATGATTTACTTAACAGATTACTCGGACAAGCTTGATTACTACACACCTGTCATTACGACTAGTGAAAAATTCATGAAAAATAGACCTGATACAGTCGAGTCGTTCATGGCAGCCGTTTCTAAAGGCTATCAATTCGCAATTGAGAATCCTAAAGAGGCAGCAGATATTTTAGTTAAAGAAGTACCTGATTTAGATGCTGACCTTGTGAAGAAAAGCCAAGAATGGCTTGCATCTCGTTACCAAGATGATGCTCCGCGTTGGGGCGAACAAAAGCTGGAAATTTGGCAAAACTATATGGATTGGATGTTAGAAAAAGATTTGCTGGAGAAAGAAATCGATATAGAAAAGGCATTTACGAATAACTTTTTACCTGAGTAATAGTGCAGAGCTTTGTGAGCCATTGCGAGTATTCAAATCTAGGGAAAAAATATACATTTTATGGAGGTCTTTACGATGGCAAATGCATTAGTAAGCATTCAAATCATTCCGAAATTAAAAGATGGTGGAGATACATATCCATTAGTAGACGAAGCCATCAGAATCATCGCGGAGTCAGGCGTAAAATATGAAGTTCATCCACTGGAAACAACGATGGAAGGTGATCTCTCATTATTAATGCAGGTCATCGAAAAAATGAATCAGAAAATGATTGAGCAAGGTAGTATCAGTGTTATTTCTCAAGTAAAAATCGTCTATAGGCCAGAAGGAATTACAATGAATTCCTTAACGAAGAAGTATCGATAAATGGGGACTGTTTGGAAGAAGGGATGGAGGCCGATCACGGTTCTCCTCCTTTTACTCATTATTTGGGAAGGGGCTGTTCGCCTTTTCCAAACACCATCTTGGTTACTACCGGCACCAAGCTTAATCATAAAAGAAGCAATTCAAGGTTATGACCGATATCTGCCCCATTTGGAATCGACGATTATGTTAGCCATAACTGGATTTATCATCGGATGTTCTATCGGAGTTCTCGTCGCAGTTTTGCTTCATTTACTTCCGGGAGTTCAACAAGCTGTTTACCCATTATTAATTTTATCGCAAAACGTGCCAATTATTGTTTTAGCACCTTTACTCGTCATCTGGTTTGGTTTTGGTTGGCTGCCAAAATTAATAGTGATAACTCTTGTTTGCTTTTTTCCCGTGACCATTGCAGCACTTGGTGGTTTCCGCCATACTCCAACAGAAATGAAACAATATCTTTTAATGGCGGGTGCATCGAAAACGCAAATTTTTACAAAACTGGAATGGCCACATTCATTACCTTCTTTATTTTCGGGATTTAAAATCTCGGCTACATATAGTGTTATGGGGGCTGTTATTTCCGAATGGCTCGGTGCAAAAATGGGAATTGGTGTTTATATGACGCTCGCTTCCTCATCGTTTCGTACGGATCGCGTTTTTGTCGCTATTTTCATTATTATGATTTTGAGCATGCTGTTTTTTGCTTTCATCACCTTAGCTGAAAAGTGGTTTGTTCGTTGGGCAAGAGAGGGGATGAAATAATGGCGATAATAGAAATGAACGGAATATCCAAAAGTTTTGATGGACGAAAGGTATTGGATCGTATTGACCTTCAAGTAAATGAAGGAGAATTCGTTACGATACTAGGCCCCTCTGGCAGTGGGAAAAGTACGTTGTTTCAACTTATCGGCGGGCTATTATTACCTGAAGAAGGCTCGATTATTTTTAATGGTAAGGATCAGACTGGAAAGCGCGGACTTATTAGTTATATGCCGCAGCAACCTGCTCTATTACCTTGGCGAACAGTGTTACAAAACGTTTTACTTGGACAAGAACTTCGAGGGAAAAAGGATGAGGCAAAAGCAAGGGAAATGATCAAAAGGGCGGGATTATCTGGCTTTGAAGATGCTCTTCCAGGAGCCTTATCTGGCGGAATGAAACAGAGAGTTGCGTTTATTCGAGCCTTGTTAAGCCCGCAATCCCTTATTTGTTTAGATGAACCTTTTTCTGCTTTAGATGATTTTACAAGAGAAGAAATGCACGAGTGGTTACTATCTATTTGGTCTAATTATCGGAGAACGATTCTTTTCGTTACACATAGTTTAGATGAAGCGCTATTTTTATCAGATCGTATCCTTGTGTTATCGACGAATCCAGCCCAAGTCATACATGAAATGGTTGTTCCATTCGCAAGGCCGCGTCAAAGCGATTTATTATTAACGGGGGAATTTTTGGAGCGAAAGCGAGAGCTCGCAAGCTATATTAAAAGAGGTGATCTGAATGGCTCATAGAATGATTGACTCCCATATTCATTTAGATCACTATGAAGAACACGAAATCACCCAAACTGTTGCGGATTTAGAAAATGTACACTGTACCCATTTAATTACAGTTTCATACGATTTAGCATCTTGTCGGAAAAATCTCCAATTCGCAGAGCGGTATCCACAGGTGAAGCCAGCCTTCGGTTTTCATCCAGAACAGGAACTGCCATCCGAACAAGAGCAGAGTGAATTGTTTCAATGGATGGAAGAACATGTGGACGAGATGGTGGCCGTCGGGGAAATCGGCCTTCCTTATTATTTACGGAAAGATCATCCAGAGTTGAAACTAGCTGGCTACGTTGATTTAGTAGAAAAGTTTCTAGTTTTTGCTAAAAAATGGGACAAGCCAGTTGTCCTCCATGCCGTTTATGAAGATGCTGCCATAGCTTGTGGTTTATTGGAAAAGCATCAAATTCAAAAAGCGCATTTCCATTGGTTTAAGGGGGATGCTGAAACTATTCGAAGAATGATTAACAATAAGTTTATGATCTCGATCACGCCTGATGTTCTATACGAACGGGAAATTCAAAAGTTAGTCACTCAATATCCCCTTGAATTAATGATGGTTGAGACGGATGGCCCGTGGCCATTCGAAGGAAAGTTTGCGAGGAAACGAACTCACCCCGAAATGATTCATGCGTCAGTTAGTAAGATCGCGGAATTGAAAGATATAGATGTCGAAAATGTCTATGAGAAGTTATATGAAAATACGACATGTTTTTATGGATTAGAATAATAGCACTATAAGAAACCGGCATTCCTAGAGGGGATTGCCGGTTTTTACGGTGGTCCTTTTTTATACATTCACTTTTTCCGATATTGTGAAGAAGTTTGTTCTTCGAAAGTGACAAACGATAATCTATCTTTTCTGAAATCACTAGAATGGGGTGGATCTTTGTTAAAATGGAGACGCTAATTCTGATAGGAGGTGTCTTCATGGTTCAACAAAATCACAAGCATCGTCGGATCATCGACTATATTCAAGTTGTTTTTGGTGCCACTCTTGTTGGGCTTTCATATAATATTTTTCTTTTGCCAGCGAAGATTGCTGCCGGTGGAATCTCAGGAGTCAGCACTCTGTTATATGAGATATTTCAATGGAACCCTGCATTAGTTCAAGCCATTATAAATATACCTTTGTTTATTATCGGACTATTGTTATTAGGTAAAGACTTTGGAGTGAAAACGTTAATCGGTACCTTGTTTGTGCCATTTATAATTTGGTTAACCCAGGATATCCATGTCAATCTGCATGAGCCAATGCTTGGTGCTATTTACGGAGGGATTTTAATTGGAGTCGGCCTTGGAATTGTCTATCGAGGGGGCGGTTCAACTGGTGGAACAGCAGCAATTTCCCAAGTTTTAAAGAAATATACTGGACTATCAAGTGGTTTTTCGCAACTGATTGTGGATGGCCTTGTTGTAGCTGCCGCCGCTTTTGTTTTGAATCTGGAACTTGCCCTGTTTGCACTAATCTCGATTTATGTGACTAGTAAGGTGATTGATTTTGTCCAATTACAAACATCTCCAACAAAACTTGTCATGATTATTACGGATAAGGAAGAAGAAGTGCAACGGATTATACGGGAAGAAATAGACCGCGGGTTGACAAAGGTTAAATCGTTAGGTGGTTATACGAATAGGGAGAGGACGATGATTTTATGTGTAGTCGAACAATCCGAAGCCATTTACTTGAAAAAGGTTCTTCAGGAACAAGAACCATCATCCTTTGTTATCTTCTTAAACGCTTCTGAAATTTTAGGACGCGGATTTTCTAAGGATAAATATTATGATGCCAATTAATGAAAAAGTAATTACGAAAAAGTCTTGACTTTCATTTATCGAAAAGATAAGATATTAAATAATTCAAACTTTCATTATAATTTTGGCAGTGACGAAGAGGAGTAACTATTTTGTCGCACTATAGAGAGCCGGTGGGTGGTGTAAACCGGTGTGCAGAAATGGTGAATGGACTTCTGAGCCCCGAACTGAACCCTTATTGAGGCAGTAGGCTTTGGCGTGAGCGTCTTGACGTTACAGAAGACAGGCAAAAAAGCGAAATGCTTGTTGCTGTTAAAGTGAGCTAATTTTAGCTAATAAAGGTGGTACCACGGGTTCCTCGTCCTTTGGATGAGGGACCCTTTTTGCGTTTTTTAAAACTTGATAGAGATAATTCGATGAGTAAGAGGAGTACGTTGGGAAAGACGTTCAAGAGAGCCGGTGATGGTGAGATTCCGGTACGACACTGCCTAATGGAATGGACTTACGAGAGATTTCCTGAATAGATAATTAGGGAAATCCGGCTTCCACCGTTAATAGGATAGGATATCGGAAATGTATTTCCCGTATCTAATGAGATGGAGACCAAGTCTTCAATAGAGGTGGCACCGCGACTTTTCGCCCTCTGTTCCAAGTGTAATATTTGCTTGGAGCAGGGGGCTTTTTCTTTTTAAAAAAATAAATGTTTAAAAGAAAGGAGTAATAACGATGAAACCATATTTACAAAAATTAATGGGTGGGGGACATTTGAGCACAGAGGAAATGAAAGAGGCAGGAAGAATTTTATTTGCAGGGCAGGCTTCTGAAAGTGAGTCTGGTGCCTTGCTCGGACTTTTAGCGTTAAAAGGAGAAACAGCTGATGAAATCGCTGGTCTCGTTCAAGCTATTCGCGAAAAATCCCCTGCTATTCTGTCTGTTCAAGGTAGTGTGATTGATAATTGCGGTACTGGTGGAGACGGCTCAAGCAGTTTCAACATAAGTACAACATCGGCTTTCGTCATAGCGGGTGCAGGGATCAAGGTTGCTAAACATGGCAATCGCAGTGTTTCCAGCCAAACAGGAAGTGCGGATGTACTGGAACACTTAGGTGTATCACTTGATAATCGTCCAGAAGAAACCGAACAACTTTTGGAAGAGAATGGGATTGCCTTCCTGTTTGCTCCTCATGTTCATCCGGCAATGAAGGCGGTTATGAAGGTGAGAAAGGATCTTCGAGTACCGACGATTTTCAACTTAATTGGCCCGTTAACAAATCCAGTCGAATTAGATACTCAACTTCTTGGTTTGTACCGTCGCGACAAATTGATGTTAATGGGAGAAGTGTTAAAGCAACTTGGTCGTAAACGTGCAGTGGTCATCAATGGTGCGGGATTCCTTGATGAAGGCTCTCTATCAGGCGAAAACCACCTCGTTATTTTGGAAGATGGGAAGTTGGAAGCTCTCACACTTCATCCAGAAGAACTTGGCCTGCCGACATACACAAACGAAGAAATTATGGGTGGCGATGCAGAGCGTAACGCCCACATTATGTTGAGTGTTTTAAGAGGGGACGATGGCCCATATCGGGATACGGTTATTCTCAATGCTGGCCTTGGAATTTTCGCTAATGGAAAAGCGAGCTCGATTCAGGAAGGGGTTCAACTAGCTAAAGTTAGTCTTGATTCAGGAGCAGCGATGGAAAAACTTGAATACTTAATCCGAAAAAATAAGCCATCTAAGCAAGGAGTGATGTAAAATGACGATTCTCGATAAAATCATTCAACAAAAAAAGATTGAGGTACAAGATTTAAAGGTCATATATAGCAATCAGGAAATCAAGTCGACTATAAAGCGACCATCACTTTATGAAACATTCATCAATTCGGAAAAAATGAATGTGATTGCCGAAGTTAAAAGAGCATCTCCATCTAAGGGAGATATTAATGAGCAAGTAGACCCTATTGTTCAAGCTCAAAGTTATGAAAAGGCAGGAGCTGGCGCCATTTCAGTTTTGACAGATCGGGAATTTTTTAAAGGATCAATGGCTGATCTAGCGGCTGTAGCAGCCAATGTGAATGTGCCACTCCTTTGCAAAGATTTCATGATTGATGAGGTGCAAATTGATGCAGCGAGGGACCATGGTGCAAGTGTTATTTTACTCATTGCTGCAGCTTTACCAGAAGCAAGGCTAAAAGAATTATATGAATATGCACGTTCTCATCATTTAGATGTATTGTTTGAAGTTCATGATGAGCAAGAAGCAGAAATGGCTCTGCGAATCGGAGCAAGGATTGTCGGCATTAATAATCGGAATTTGAAAACATTTGAAGTCGACTTAGGAGTAACTGAGCGAGTAGCACGTCTTTTACAAGATGAAAAGATTTTATTAATTAGTGAGAGCGGGATGAAAACAAGGGCGAATGTCGAACGTGTCGAAAATGTCGGTGCAAAGGCAGTTCTCGTTGGTGAAACATTAATGAAGGCACCAAATATTGCGGAAACAATGGAGGAACTAAGGATTCCGTTTCAGCAGGCGGTGAAAGAATGCTAGTAAAAATTTGCGGCATCATGACTGAAGAGGCAGGGGTAGCTGCATGTGATTTAGGAGCTGATTTACTAGGGTTTGTGTTTGCTGAAAGTAAGCGGGAAATTTCTCCAGAAAAGGCGGCGGAGATTCGCAGACAGCTTCCTGAGTCAGCCAAAACGGTTGGTGTGTTTGTAAATGAAACACAAGAGAATATCATACGAATTGCTGAAACGGCCCATCTAGATTATGTCCAATTACATGGAGAGGAATCAGCTGATTTTTGTCGTGACTTGCCGTATCCGGTAATTAAGGCTTTTTCTATCAAGAAGGAATCTGATCTAGATCAGTTAATGGACTATGATTGTGATTATTATCTTTTAGATAGTCCGGGTGTCCAATTTGCGGGTGGAAGTGGGATTCCCTTTGATTGGAATTTATTAAAGGAAAAACACTTGCCGAATGAGCAGTTAATTTTGGCAGGTGGCCTTAACGCTGAAAATGTTCAGAAGGCAATCGAAAAAGTAAGACCTGCGATCGTCGATGTATCAAGTGGTGTTGAAAAAGAAGGCCATAAAGATTTAGCTAAAATCGCAGAATTTATTCAAAAAGCAAAATACCGAGGAGTGAAAGATAAATGACAGTATATACAGCCCCAGATTTAAAAGGAAAATATGGTCTATATGGCGGTCGTTTTGTTCCTGAAACATTAATGACAGCCGTTTTGGAATTAGAGGAAGCATACGAGCAAGCGATCTCAGATCCAGAGTTTATGAAGGAAATGAATTATTATTTAAAACAATATATTGGTCGAGAAACCCCGCTTTATTTTGCCGAAAATTTATCAAAAAAATTAGGTGGACCAAAAATTTATTTAAAACGAGAAGATTTGAACCATACTGGCGCTCACAAAATTAATAATACAATTGGGCAGGCCTTGTTAACGTTAAGAATGGGAAAAAAGAAAGTAGTTGCGGAAACAGGCGCTGGCCAACATGGGGTGGCAACAGCTACGGTCTGCGCGTTGTTGGGCCTTGAATGCATCGTGTTTATGGGAGAAGAAGATATTCGTCGACAACAATTGAATGTTTTTCGGATGGAATTATTGGGGGCAGAAGTAAGAGGTGTTTCTCAAGGAAGCGGGACGTTGAAAGATGCTGTTAATGAGGCACTCCGCTATTGGGTTGCTAATGTAGAAGACACTCATTATATATTAGGTTCTGTTGTTGGACCACACCCATTCCCAAAAATTGTTCGTGATTTTCAAAGTGTCATTGGCAAGGAAACGAAAGAACAGATTTTGGAACAGGAAGGGAAACTTCCCGATGCGGTTGTTGCTTGTATTGGTGGTGGAAGTAATGCAATGGGAATGTTCTATCCATTCATTCAGGACCAATCCGTAAAAATTTATGGAGTTGAGGCCGCAGGATCAGGTATTGAAACTGGAAAACATGCAGCAGTGTTGACGGACGGTCAAGCTGGAGTTTTACATGGAACGCTTACCTACTTACTACAGGATCAGCATGGCCAAATCGAAGAGGCCCACTCCATTTCGGCCGGACTTGATTATCCTGGAGTTGGCCCAGAACATGCTCATTTACGTGATACGGGACGTGTGACTTATACGTCTGCGACGGATAAAGAGGCATTAGAGGCATTTCAATTACTGTCAAAAACAGAAGGAATTATTCCAGCTTTGGAAAGCTCACACGCGGTTGCATATGCATTGAAGCTTGCGAAGGAAATGAGCGAGGACGAAACAATGGTTATTTGTTTATCTGGTAGAGGAGACAAAGATGTTTCAAGTGTTAGAGATGCGATTGGGGGAGTGAACAATGGGTAAAGAAAAAATTGATGCAGCTTTCGCTAAAGTATTTTCCAAAGGTGACAAAGCTTTTGTTCCGTACATCATGGCAGGTGATGGAGGGGTTGAACAGTTAGCCGAGCAAATCTCATTTTTAGAAGAGAGTGGGGCAACCGTTGTTGAATTAGGTATTCCTTTTTCCGATCCTGTTGCAGATGGACCGGTCATTCAAGAGGCTGGAATTCGTGCATTACAAAATGGGACTACATTGACAGGAATTCTAGACAGTTTGGAAAAAGGAAAGGTGACACGGAAAATTCCTATTGTACTCATGACGTATTTTAACCTTATATATTTCTATGGCATTGAAAAATTCGCTAAGCGTTGTGTAGAGGTTGGTGTGGATGGACTGATTATCCCGGATTTGCCATTAGAAGAAGAGGAACTTGTGACACCGGAACTGTCGAAACAGAACATTGCTTTAATTAGACTCGTTGCCCCAACAAGTCCACAAAATAGAATCGAAGAAATCGCTAAACGTACGGAAGGATTTCTCTATGCCGTGACAGTCAAAGGAACAACAGGGGCGAGAAATCAATACGAAGCTGGGGTGGAATCGTACTTAGCGGATTTAAAACAATATTCTCAAGCACCTGTATTAGCAGGCTTTGGTGTATCCTCTCCGGAGCAAGTAAAAAGCTTAAGCTCTCACTGTGATGGTGTCATAGTCGGCAGTAAAATTGTCGATCTTTTGTTTAAAGGAGAAAGGAAAGAAATTGCACAGTTAATCGCTGCTTCCAAGAAGGATGCTGCTAAAATAACGTTATAATGAAAGGGGAAGCTGCTGAATTTGTAGCTTCTCCTTTTTGGTCTTATCAAAACTTTGTTTTTATAAAAAGATGAGATGGATTCTATGCTTTTTTGCATATGCAATCAGTTTCAAAGTATTATATATTTATAGTTATTGAATTAAGGAGCTACTTCATGAAGAAAAAAATAGTAAGAATCCTTGTGGTCATCTTATTTTTATGGGCTTTTTTAGAAGTGAATAATTCTTGGTTACAAACGACGGATTATGAAATAGAGTCAGAGCGAATACCAGGAGCATTTGATGGTTTGAAAATTGTTCAAGTATCTGATCTCCATGATGCTCAATTTGGTGATAACCAGTCACGATTAGCAAAAAAGATAAAAAAGTTGGATCCTGATTTTGTGTTTCTAACGGGTGATTTTATTGATAGTAGACGATACGACTTACAAAACAGTTTGGATTTCGTAGAGCAAATCATTGATTTCACAGAAGTGTTCTATGTATTAGGCAATCATGAGGTGGCTGTAAATGAGGTTGGTGAAATTACAGATGCACTTTCATCTTTAGGAGTCCATGTTTTACGTAATCAAGCGATAACAATTGAAAAAAATAATGAAAAGATTGCTATTGCGGGTGTCGATGATCCACTTATGAGGGCTCAGTCATTGCCAGAAGATGTTATGGTCGAAATGTTGGATGAAGCATTAAGCACTGTGCCAGATGAGACTTACACTTTGTTACTTTCTCATCGACCAGAAATATTTGATGTTTACGTAAATGATCAAGTGGATCTTGTATTTTCTGGACATGCTCATGGAGGTCAAATTCGAATACCGGGGATAGGCGGTCTGATCGCTCCAGGGCAAGGTTTATTTCCTGCTTATACGGCAGGAAAACATGAACAAGGGCAAACAACGATGTTAGTTAGTCGTGGGTTAGGAAATAGTCTATTTCCATTTCGAATCTTTAACCTGCCTGAGCTTGTTGTCGTCACATTAAGGACGAGTAAGGAATAATATTGCTTAAATTTGGCATCCTTTTCATTAAAGATTAGATTTCATTAATGAAAAGGAGCTTTCAAATGAATATCGTTATTAAATTAGTTGTTTGTACTCTTACTGTAGTGCTGGCTTCAGCATTATTAACAAATGTACATTTTCCTTATTTCTATCAATCACTAGTAACAGGTGTAACTTTAGCAGTAGCAGGATATTTAACGGAAAAGGCATTATTAAGAAGAGAGACGTTCTGGCTTACTACTGCGACTGACTTTGTCGTTACTGCTATCTTTGTTTATATTTTTGCTTACTTTTTTTCAGGAGCCTATATAACAGTTGTAGGGGCCATTTTAATAGCAGCATTCTTGACGGTGATTGAGTTTTTTGTGCATTTATGGTTATTAAGTACAGGAAGAACAGTTAAAAGTTCATAATGAACGAATCGCCTTCTGTCGTTTTGCTGAAAAATGGCTCGAAAGTTTTTTTCTCCAACTGACAAAACCCCTATCTAATCTACATTATTAGTGAAAGGACATACTGATAGAACTGTTGAAATGTATACATAATATTCATTTCAGGAGGGATATCGTGGAACAGCACATTTTTTCTTCCGAAGCCGCAAAGACGTTACGTATAGGGGTAAGTACCTTAAGGAAATACGCGGCGTTGTTGGAAAGTAAAGGTTATGTATTTGGACGGGGAGCGAATAACGGACGGATTTTTCAGCAAAATGATCTTACACTAATCATGAATATGATGGAGAAAATCGATGCAGAAGGATTAACACTGGATGAAGCGGCAGAATACGTTATTGGGGATTCTACACAAATTAAGAAGATCGAGAAACAAGAAGCAGAAGACTTCAGTGAATTTTTAGCTCAAATTAAGGATTTAGAAGTTCAGCAGGCAACACTTACAGAAATGAATCGAAACTTAGTTAAACAGGTTGCAATCCTTACAGAAAAGATTGAAGAACGCGAAAGAGACAAGCAATTATTCCAACTCATTGAAGAATCACGAAAAAAACGAAAAAGAAAAGGGATTGCTTTATTTCGGCCGCTTACGGTCCTGGCGGGAAAAAGGTAACGTCCTATTCATTACTTTACCTAGCTGTAAGCCCCCCACTTCTAAATTTAAGTGGGGGGCTTACAGCTAATTCCGAAAGTAAAAATATGAGTGATGTTTCACCTTTTTTCCACTGAAAACAAATATAGACAAAATCGATAAAAAAAGGTTATTTTACTTCATATTGGGTAAAGTAAAAGCAACCGATGCAAAAAAGTTGACAAAATCATTACGTATTTGAAAAAGGCATATACAGTCGGAGGATAATAAGGTAAAATATAGTTAAGATGTCAAATCTTAAAGAGGTGTATCCTTTTTGCAAAGAGATCATGATCAACTACAGAAAGTGATTTGTAGTTTATTGGAAAGTGGAGTAAAGATTTCTAAAACGAAATCTCGCCTTGAATTAGGAAAGATTATTGAGGATCTCGAAGTCATCCGAAAACACCCTGAACTCCATTCCTAAAGATGAACAAACCAGGCATGTAAGGACAAGCATACTTGGTTTGTTTTTTATTTGCCAGGAAATGTAAAAAACGTACATATGTCGTTTTTTGGAGGAAATATTATTTCTTGGGAAATAATGTTGTTTATGAACGAAAAAAGACACGTTTTAAGTGTCTTTTTTTGTAGGATTCGCTTCCAACTCCAGCAGCTAGCAAACTTTCAGCTTCTTCCTACGATAAGTCAACATCAGTTCGCCTTATCAGGCTCACTGTGTTTCGTTTATCCCTGGCCAACAGGACGTTGGTCAGAACGGCGTTGCGCCAGGACGGCGCGTCTTTAGCCGTTCATCCTTAACTTAAAAAGTTCGTACGCCGCTGAACAGGCGCTTACGCTTTTCAATGTCTAGCTCCAAGCGGCAGCGACTAGCAAACTTTCAGCTTCTTCCTACGATAAGTCAACATCGATTCGTCCTACGGACTCATCGTGTTTCCTTTATCTCGTCAGAAGCTTAAAAAGTTTGTACGTCGCTAAACGCCGCTTTCTGCTTTTCTTTTCACTTCTACAACGGTAATATGCAGTCCTTCCATGGTATGGACATAGAATTGAAAGTCTTCGGCTTCGACGGTATCTCCTTCTTGTAAATCATATTTTTGTGTGAGCAGCCAGCCGCCGATTGTATCGACTTCTTCTTCAGATAAATGGGTACCTAGAAGATCGTTCACTTCTTCAATTAAAGTTTTGGCGTCGAGTAGATAATGGTGATCCGCAACCTTACGAACATGAGGTATTTCATCCATATCAAACTCATCACGGATTTCACCGACGATTTCCTCTAGAATATCTTCTACAGTAATAATACCTGCCGTTCCACCGTATTCATCTAATAAAACAGCCATATGTGTCCGTTCCTTTTGCATTTTTACTAATAAACTTTGAATAGGTATTGTTTCGATCACTCTAATGATCGGTTTAACATACGGCATGATTGGTTCTTCTTCGCAACAATCTCCGTTAACACAATCCGTAAGAAACTCTTTGACATTCACCAAACCGATAATATTATCCTTGTCGCCATCAATAATAGGATAACGGGTAAATCTTTCTCCTTTAATCGTCTCCATTATTTCCTTAATAGAGGCGGATTTTTCTATAGTGAAGATTTCAACTCTCGGTACCATAATTTCCTTTGCAACTCTGTTATCAAATTCAAAAATTTTATTGACATATCGATATTCTGACTGATTAATTTCCCCGCTTTTATAGCTCTCTGACAGTATAATTCTTAATTCTTCCTCCGAATGAGCGAGATCCCCTTCTGAGGCAGGTTTAAATCCAAATATGCGAACAATCACTTGGGCTGTACTATTCAGTATCCAAATAAATGGATACATGATTTTATAGAAAAACACTAATGGTGCAGCGATAGCTAATGTAATATCTTCTGCCTTCTGAATCGCAATTGTTTTTGGTGCCAGTTCTCCAACTACTACGTTTAAAAAAGTTATTACCATGAATGCTAGGATAAAGGATATAACAGTTGCTAATGATCCATGGATTTGTAGTTTCTTGAATAAAGGTGCTAACAGGGCTTGTACGGTTGGATCGCCGAGCCAACCAAGGCCCAATGCTGCAATTGTAATTCCAAGTTGTGTGGCCGATAAATAACCATCCAAATTATTTAGTACTTTTTTTGCCGTAAGTGCTTTTGTGTGGCCTTCCGCTATTAGCTGGTCGATTCGAGAAGCACGTACTTTAACGATTGCAAATTCAGAAGCAACAAAAAATGCGGTGAATGCGATTAAAAGAATAACGAGTAAGATATTCATGTAGATCATGGAGCAGCTTACTTCTAACGGTATCACCGTGAAGCAAGATTCACCTCCTAGAAGAAAATTTAAGGGCTAAGGATATTCATACTTTACCCTTAAGTAGTACATAATTATCGTGTTTCTTGAAATTTCCTCATAAACTTTATGGAAACCCACTCACAAATAAAAAAAGGCTATGTTATAATGAACTGTATTCAAGCAATTTTGCGAATAAGTCATCTGTTTAGTGAGGGGTTGTCTCTTGAATCATCCTGCAATTGATCGTGGATTTATATATGTTCATATGAACCACGCCAACCAATTTGTTATTTCTTCAGGCATTGAGTTTTCTCATTTTTTGCAAGGCATACCTTCCCAGCCTTCAAATATTTTATTGCTGCGCCATAATTTTGAAGATGGTCATTTTAATATGCATACAATGTTAGATTATGTAGAAGGTGAAATGATTAACAAGTTGGCAAGCGAGGATGTATATAGTTATGGGGATTTCTGCTGGATTGACTTTTCGAATGAAGAAAATGTGAATCATTTAACTGGTCAAGAAATTGCTGAAATTTTGTACTTAGGTCATTTGAAGGAACATTTAAAGCTTCCTTTTTATCGTAAATTAAACAATCAATTCGTCTATCTTGCTCATGATGACGGTTGGTTTAATAAGACATATTATCAAAACTGGGATCACTTTTATACGATGCTAGGCGCAGCCGTGGCAGAAAAGGTGAATTTTCCCCGAGAAATTACGTTTTTTAATCGTTGGAAAAAGAAATCAGTGCCAGCGGTTCCTGCTGAAATTCTGCATCCCTTTATAAGTCACATGAAAGAAGGCATTTTATTTTCCATAGATAAATCAGTTCGGAATCGATTAATGATTGAAATTCCAGTATGGGTTATCGGAGATTATTACGATATGGATGCCATGCTTGAGGAAGGCGAGCTATTAATGGAAACGAAAAAGCCAGATGGGAAAATCGTACTTGATCGAAAGACGGGTGAATGGCAAGCATTGGCCAACTATTCTTCTAAATAATTTAACGTGGACACTTAAGTGTTTCCGCGTTTTTTATTGCTTAGGAAATATAAATTGAGACAATGTGTATAGTTAAACAATAGACATTAGACGGTACACTTGAGGGCTAATGC
This sequence comes from Bacillus niameyensis, assembly GCF_001375535.1. Taxonomy (GTDB): domain Bacteria; phylum Bacillota; class Bacilli; order Bacillales; family Bacillaceae_C; genus Lederbergia; species Lederbergia niameyensis. The sequence goes on along the minus strand of NZ_LN831197.1, from coordinate 2,245,263 downwards.
CCATATAATAGTATAAATTTTAGAACACATTCACTTATCGTGGTAAAATAATTAACATCTGCACAATATGGAGGATTTATATGAAAACGAATCTTTGTCTTTTATACGGTGGAAAGTCAGCTGAACATGAAGTATCTTTACAGACAGCAAAAGCGGTTATTCAAGCGCTAGACACTAATAAATTTTCAATTTACCCAATCTTTATTTCAAAAGAGGGAAATTGGGTAAAAGGATCAGAATTAATTGGTCCCGTTTCTGATATTAAGTCGCTCGAATTTAAAAAAGAAGGTCAAGAGATTAGCCCTAATGCATTAACTACTAGTTTTACTCAAACCGATGATCGGAACATGGATGTAGTATTTCCATTGTTACATGGTCCTAACGGCGAAGATGGAACGGTTCAAGGAATGTTAGAATTACTAAATATTCCATATGTTGGGAATGGAGTTCTTGCTTCGTCCGCAGGTATGGATAAAGTAATTATGAAAAATTTATTTGCCCAAGCAGGATTAGCTCAAGTAAAATATGTCTCATTTGTCCGCAGTTCATGGGAAGCTTTGCCTGAGCAAGCATATGAACAAGTGGAAACAGAAATCGGGTATCCTTGTTTTGTAAAACCTGCTAATTTAGGTTCAAGTGTTGGAATTAGTAAATGTGAAAATCGTACAGAGTTAATGGAAGCATTTACGGAGGCCTTTCAATATGACCGGAAAATTATTATTGAAGAAGGCGTAGAAGCTCGTGAGATTGAGGTCGGTGTACTCGGAAACGATTTGCCCGAGTGTTCAATAGCTGGTGAAATTGTTCCGAAAAAAGAATTTTACGACTATCATGCAAAATATATTGAAGGCGATACAGAGTTAATTATTCCGGCAGAAATCTCTTCAGAAAAGTATGCCGAAGTAAAAGAATTGGCGATCCGTGCTTTTAAAGCATTAGATTGTTCAGGGCTAGTTCGAGCAGACTTTTTCATGACAAAAGAGGGGAAAATCCTCATTAACGAAATCAATACGATGCCAGGATTTACTCCTGTAAGTATGTTCCCGCTTCTTTGGAAGCATTCAGGACTTGAATATCCTGAATTAGTTGAGCGCCTTATACAATTAGCCATCGAGCGCCATAACGAAAAACAACAAATCATTCATACCTTCTAATTCCGAAAATAGAACCTAAAATTGACGAAAAAAAAGCTGTCCCAAAAATTGCTGGGACAGCTATGTGCGTGAGGAGGAGAATTATGATTCAACGGACAATTGAACAATTAGCTGAGATGATTAAAGTTGAAAATGATGTATCAGCATTTAAGGAACACTCCATAAAAGGGGTAGCATTTGATACGAGGATCATTGAGGAAGGGAATTTATTTGTCCCTTTGCGAAGTGAAAAAGCGGATGGACATCAGTATGTTCAAATGGCACTTGAAAATGGTGCGGCTGCTGTTCTTTGGCAAAAGGATGAGCCTAATCCACCCAAAAATGCACCTGTTTTAATCGTAGAAGATACACTGCTTGCCCTTCAGGAGTTGGCACACTCCTATCGAAAACAAGTAGCCCCTAAAGTAGTTGGAATCACGGGCAGTAATGGGAAAACAACGACAAAGGATATAGCGGCATCCGTTTTTTCTGAAAAATACCGGGTTCATAAAACAGATGGGAATTTTAATAATCATATTGGTTTGCCGATTACGATTTTATTAATGCCTGAGGATACAGAAGTCCTTATTCTTGAAATGGGGATGAATCATACTGGTGAAATCTCTGTACTTACAAAAATCGCTTGTCCGGATGTGGCGATCATTACGAATATAGGGGAAGCACATCTTCAAGAGTTAGGCTCTCGGAAAGCCATTGCGGAAGCAAAACTAGAAATTATAGAAGGTCTTACAGAGAATGGTTTACTTGTTTATCCAGGAAGCGAACTACTTGTGTCAAGTAAAGTTTCGTCATTACATCAGTATCGTTTCCAAACCTTTGGTGAATCCTCAGAAAACGATCTCTATCCAGCTCAAATAAAGATTGATGAAAATGGAAGTACCTTTATAGTTCCAGGTCTGTCCAACGAGTCATTATTTATTCCCTTAGCAGGAAATCATAATGTTCAAAATGCATTAGCTGTTATTTTAGCTGCTAGGGAATTATTTATTCCAACTTCATCCATAAAACAAGGTTTGAAATCTGTAAAAATGTCGAATATGAGAATGGAGTGGCATCAAGGTATAAAAGGAACGAAAATACTAAATGATGCGTATAACGCTAGTCCCACCTCAATGCGTGCCGTTATTTCTATGTTTTCTAATATGAAAGGCGAAAAAATAGTGGTTCTTGGTGATATGCTGGAATTGGGAGAAGAGGAAATAAATTACCATCAGCAAATTGGCGACGAACTCGACCCAAGGAAAATTAAGTATGTGTTTACATACGGGAACCTTGGGAAATATATTGCTAAGGCGGCGAAACAGCATTTTAAAGATGACCATGTTTTTGCCTTTACTAATAAGGATGAGCTAATTGCTACTTTAACCTCTAAGATTATTGGTAATGAGATCATTCTATTCAAAGCCTCAAGAGGAGTTAAGTTGGAAGAGGTTGTAGATGCTCTTAAAAGGTAAAACCGCCACTTACCAAATTTTACTACGAACCAAAATTGTATTCAAAAACAATTAATGATAGAATTATCAACATCGTTTACAATTTTTTGCATTCGTTTCATTTAAGGACGCTTTAAAAACGCAGTAGGACTGGGACAAAATCCAGAGAGGCATATAATGTCTCAATTTGTAGGAATCAAAGGAGATTGAGAAGCATTGACGAAGTTTGCAGAACTTAATTTAAGCCCCGCTCTTTTAAAAGCAGTTAATCGAATGGGCTTTGAAGAAGCAACACCTATTCAAGCAAAGACCATTCCATTAAGCATGCAAGGTAAAGATTTAATTGGGCAGGCGCAAACTGGTACAGGTAAAACCGCCGCATTCGGAATACCTTTAATTGAAAAAATCGACGTAAAATCCCAGTATGTACAAGGAATTATTATTGCTCCAACTCGGGAACTTGCTATTCAGGTATCTGAAGAATTATATAGAATTGGGCAAGATGCCCGTATCCGTGTACTTGCTGTCTATGGTGGATCAGATATACAACGTCAGATTCGGGCACTAAAAAAGGGTCCCCATATTATTGTTGGAACACCTGGACGAATTTTGGATCATATTAACCGCAGAACATTGAAATTAGATCAAGTTCATACGCTTATTTTAGATGAAGCGGATGAAATGTTGAACATGGGATTCATTGATGATATTGAATCTATTCTCAAAACTGTTCCAGATGAAAGACAGACATTGCTCTTTTCAGCAACGATGCCGACACCGATTCGTAAAATTGCTGAGCGTTTCATGAAATCGCCAGAAGTCGTTCGTGTTGAAGCAAAAGAAATGACTGTTCCATTAATTGAACAATATTTTGTTAAAGTTCATGAAAGAGAAAAATTTGATGTGCTAGCTCGGTTGATTGATGTTCAGTCTCCTGAACTTGCCATCGTCTTTGGTCGGACAAAACGACGTGTAGACGAATTATCAAATGCTCTTACACTCAGAGGTTATGCTGCAGAAGGAATTCACGGTGATTTAAGCCAAGCGAAGCGTTTGTCTGTCCTAAAGAAATTTAAAGATGGACGCATTGATGTCCTTGTGGCAACAGATGTAGCTGCTCGTGGTTTAGATATTTCCGGGGTTACCCATGTATATAACTACGATATCCCTCAAGATCCAGAAAGCTATGTTCACCGAATTGGCCGTACAGGACGCGCTGGGAAAGAAGGGATGGCCATTACGTTTGTAAGTCCTCGCGAAATGGGTTACCTTCGAATCGTGGAGCAAACAACGAAAAAACGCATGCAACCAATGCGTCCACCAACATATGATGAAGCTCTTGAAGGTCAACAACGTGCTGCTAAGGAGCAATTGGAAGAAGTAATCAAAGAAGGAAGCTTCGATGATTATAAAGTTGTAGCTAATGAACTTCTAACAGAATATGATGATGCCACAGCAATCGTTGCGGCAGCACTAAAAGTTTTAACAAAAGAACCTGATAAAACACCGGTTCAAATAACGGAAGAACGTCCACTTCCATCGAAACGAGATTCATACCAAGGCGGAGGCGGAAACGGTGGCAACCGTAATCGTCGCGGAAAATCCGGTCAAAAACCTTCTTACAAAGGAAACCGCAAACCGCAACGCCGATCTGGCAAACGCTAAAAAACGGATATTAGCCGAAAATAAAACGGGTTACATTCGCTAAAAATGGTAAGCGATCATAACAAATCACAGTCCTCTGTGCAATTAAAAGCAATCGGAATCCGCCGATTGCTTTTTTTACATAAAGCTGTTTTAAATTATTTTATAGTAACGATTTCTGTTTTTTGGAACTTATTCAACAAATGAATCGTATAAAAAAGGAAGATTATAGAAAAGGAGGCAGGCGGATGGAAAGTAAGCAGCCGAGGAAAATGATTTCCAAGCGCGGTTTAAAAGTGTGGCGTATATCTGGTGGGATTTTATCTTTAGTGTTATGGATCATTTTAATTGCGTTTATAGCAATTGCCTATTTTTTCGATTGGGCGGCTTGGATATGGATTGGTCTTATTGGAATAGTCTTAGTTCTTCTTTTTACTCTTTTAATGACATGGATCATACCTGGAATTAGATGGCGGAGATGGAGATATGAAGTTAGAGAACAAGAAATAGAGCTGCAACATGGCGTATTTGTCATTACTCGCACGTTAGTTCCGATGGTGAGAGTTCAACATGTGGATACGGTGCAAGGGCCAATTCTTCGTAAATACAAGCTCGCTACAATTCAAATTTCAACGGCAGCAACTCAACATGAAATTCCTGCTGTTGACTTGGAAGAGGCGGAAGAGATGAGACATGCGATATCTCGCCTTGCAAGGGTGGCAGAAGAAGATGTTTGAACCGAAAAGATTGCATCCAATTACAATTATTCTCACCATAGGAAAGAACATTAAGGAAATTATTGTTCCAATATTTATTTACTTCTTTATTCTCTTTTTTAAGGAACCATCTGATAGTTATTGGGTTAGATACAGTCCCGTCCTGTTTGTAGCGGTTGCTTTAATCATCATGAGCATAACAAACACATTAAAATGGGCACGGTATACATATCGAATAGAGGACAATGAGCTGCGAATTGAACATGGTCTATTTGTTAAAAAGAAACGTTATATCCCGTTTGAGAGAATTCAAAGCCTCGACTTCTCAGAAAATATTTTACATCGTCCTTTCGGGTTAGTTAAGGTAAAAGTAGAAACTGCAGGTGGAGGTCAAGACGAATCTGAAGCAGAGATGACCGCTATAAAAAAGACAGATGCGATGGAAATTCGTCGAATCATTGCAGAGGCGAAAGATAATGAGAAAATACCAACTGAAGAAGTTAGTGAAAAGAATGCAGTCTTTTCCAACGAAACAATACTTTATAAAATCTCACGCAAGCAGTTGTTATTTTTCGCTTCAACATCAGGACGTGCAGGTGTAATTATTTCAGCAATTATTGCTTTTGGGGCTCAATTTCAAGACTTGCTGCCTTTTGATAAGGTTTTTAAAGAAGTGGAGAATATTGCAAGAGCTGGACTATGGATCGTCATTTTCATTGTCATAGCGATGTTAATTGTCTCTTGGCTTATATCAGTTACGTGGGCATATCTAAAATATAATGACTTCACATTGAATTTAGTAAATAACGAAATGGTGATTACTCGTGGGCTTTTAGAAAAGCGAACAACTACGATTCCGATTCGGAGAATACAAGCTGTGAAAATAAGTGAAAGTTTATTCAGACAGCCATTTGGCTATGCAAGTGTATCAGTTGAGTATGCTGGCAGTTCTATTCCGGATGAAAGTCAAATTGAAGGACTAATAATGCCAGTAGTCAAGAAAAAGGATGTAAGTCGTTTTCTAAAGGAAGCACTGCCGGATTATACATTTGATCTCGATTTCATTGGCGTTCCTAAAAGGGCAAAATATCGGTTCTTTTTTATAAAAACTTTGTTCGCGGCGATTTTAACGTGTATACTGTCGATTTGGTTATGGCCTTATAGTTTACTAGGTATCTTATTGATCGTTGGAGCTTGGCTACTTGGAATATTACAATACCGTTCTGCGGGCTGGAACATTACGGAAGATCAACTTACATTGAGAAGTAGATGGATTCAACAGGAAACATTTTTTGTGAAAAAGAATCGGATGCAGTCGTTAGATTTGTTTGCTAATTGGTTTCAAGAACGAGCAAACCTTAGAAGCGTCGCGACCGCGGTAATGAGCGGTGGAAGCGGAGGGGCTGGAGTTAGACATATAAACAAAAAGGACGCCCAGACCATATTTGAATGGTATCGTCCATCCGAAAAAATGAATGTCATCCGTGAGAAAGAATAGTTTTCTCACGGATTTTACATAGTGTAAGCGGTTGGAAGTTATCTAAAGCGAATTGGCCGGAAATGTAGAAGAATTCTTCCAATTAACAATCCGCTAATCAATCCGAATATATGTCCAGCTATGTTGACATTAGATGTGAAAAACGTCATGACGATACTAATGACTGCTATGGGAAGAATAACTTGCTTTCCTTGAATAGGCATATATTCTTTTTTAAATAAAATGACTGCTAAATAGACTCCGAACAACCCAAAAATCGCGCCACTTGCCCCGATATGACTATAGTTTGGTGGGTGGACAAGCAATGTTGCAATATTGGCGCCAATCCCACATGCTAAATAGACAACAATAAACATTAGCTTTCCTAAGGCCTTCTCAAGTGCCGGGCCAAATAATATTAGGGAAAATGAATTGAATAAAAGATGTGCAAAGGCAATATGGACAAATATCGGTGTAACGAGGCGCCAGTATTCCCCCTCAGTAATGAGAAAATTCACCCCAACTAACGATTCGAAAATAGCTCTACCAGGGAAAATAGGCAAATGTATCATGGAGAAAAGGATTATATGGATTGCGATTATGACAGAGATTATTGGATAAAATTTAAGGAATTGTTTAAAACTTTCTGTTCTAACAAACATGGACTCTTCTCCTTTCAGGAGCTGCAGTATACTTTTCATTAGCATAAAGGAAATATGCTAGATGAACAACTTTTTTACTATACATAGAATGATCAAAGGAGAAATATTCATGATAATTGGGATTGGCTTAGATATTGTGGAAGTAGAGCGAATTGCAAATTTGAGTATTCGCCAAGAGCGCTTTTCGAAGCGGATATTAACGGTAAATGAGTTAAAGAGTTATGAGCGCCTTTCAAATAGGCGAAAAGTTGAATATTTAGCAGGACGATTTGCCGCAAAAGAAGCCTATGCAAAAGCAAGGGGTACAGGCATAGGCAGTCATCTATCTTTTTTAGATATCGAAATAGGCACAGATGAAAATGGAAAGCCGTGGATTGTGAAACCGGAATTTGCTAACCCCCACGTATCAATTACTCATACACATCAATATGCCGCTGCTCAGGTTGTTATTGAAGGATAAGAGTGAAGCAGTACGAATTGATAGGCTTTTGTATTGTGTAAAGGAATTCTAAGCATATAATAGGTGAACAAATCGTTAAGTAACGGTTGCTACCGCTTTTCTTCCCAATCTTGACATATTGTCCATACTTGTCTCATATATTTTTAATGCTTGGGAAAGAGGGGGTTAGCTGGGGGTGATTACTACACTTTAGCGGAACGGTCGCGAGTGGAAAAAATGTGATGATTAATTATCTCGCAGCAGCTTTCTCTTTTCTTTTATGGACAAATGAGATAATAAAGGGGCTGAAAAAATGAGAAAGGGGCTTTGGTTTTTTGGTTTGATGCTCGTAGCAATCGTGATGCTCTCAGCCTGTGGTGCTAAATCGCAGGAAGATGTAACAAAGGATTTACAGAAAAAGGTAGAGAATTTAAAGGGGTATAAGGTTGAGGCGAAAATGACATTAACAGTCGGGAATGAGCCTCAAACCTATAATATTGATGTCTGGCATGAAAAACCAGGTAATTATCGTGTCCATTTAAAGAAACCTGAAAAGGAACAAAGTCAGATGATTGTCCGTAATAAAAATGGAGTTTTCGTACTTACTCCGGCCTTGAACAAAAGCTATCGTTTTCAAAGTGAATGGCCAGACAATAGTAGCCAAGCCTACTTATACGGATCGCTCGTAAAAGATATTTTGGATGATAAGGAAGCTACGTTCAAAGCGGAAAAAGACCATTATATCTTTAAGACGAAAACACGCTATCAAAACAAAAATATGTTACCTACCCAAGAGATTACCTTCAAAAAGGGTACTCTCGAACCTGTCAGTGTAAAAGTTATGGATACTAATCAACAACCTGTTTTAACAGTGGAATTTGCCAAAGCGGACTTTAATGCTAAATTTGATGAGAATTCCTTTGATGCGAAGAATAGTATGACAAGTGCTCAACTTGAAATTCTCCCAGTTATGGGAAATCTAGATGAAAAAGAAGAGTTCACAGTCAAGTATTCTATGGCGGAAATCCCAGGAGTCGATCTTCATGATGAAAAGACAGTTATGACTGAAAATGGGAAACGGGTATTATTATCTTATACGGGTGAGAAGTCGTTTACGATTTTCCAGGAAGCTGCTGAAGCGATACCTACTTCCACAATGGAAATCGTTCAGATGAATGGTGAAATGGTTGATCTTGGTTTTGCCATTGGAGCATTGACAGATGGATCGATCAGTTGGACTGACAGTGGTGTGGACTATATGGTCATTTCTAATGATTTATCACCAGAAGAAATGGTCATGGTTGCTAAATCAGTTCAAGGTGGGGCAATAAAATAAGGTATATGGAATTTTCTTGCAGGCCTTTTCTTGTAATAGGTCTGTTTTTCTTTGTGAAAAAATGTTATGTCCTTCTGCCAAAATCTAATTTCCGGTTTTGAAGGATGATTCTCCTACAATAGGTTACAATTGAAATAAACGCCTTTACCTTATCGTAGCTTCAGGCGACAGTGACTAGCGAACTTTCAGCTTCTTCCTACGATAAGTCAACATCAGTTCGCCTTATCAGGCTCACTGTGTTTCCTTTATCTCGGGCCAACAGGACGTTGGTCAGAACGGCGTTGCGCCAGGACGGCGCGTCTTTAGCCGTTCATCCTAATAATAAAAAGTTCGTACGTCGCTAAACGCCACCTTACGCTTTTCTTTGTCTAGCTACAAGCGGCAGCGACTAGCGAACTTTCAGCTTCTTCCTACGATAAGTCAACATCAGTTCGCCTTATCAGGCTCACTGTGTTTCCTTTATCTCAGGCCAACAGGACGTTGGTCAGAACGGCGTTGCGCCAGGACGGCGCGTCTTTAGCCGTTCATCCTAATAATAAAAAGTTCGTACGTCGCAAAACGCCGCTTTCCGCTTTTCTTATTTGACAACTCTCTATGTGAGTTTGATAATTATAACCATTCAATCAAAAGCTTTAGGAAGTGACTCGTTTGTGGAAGAATTTTATCGCGATACTTGGGCGGAAATTAATTTAGACGCTATTTTTTATAATTTAACTGAAATTCGGAATCAGCTTCCGAATGATACGAAGGTGTTTGTTGCAGTAAAAGCGAATGGTTATGGACATGGAGATGTACAAGTGGCAAGAACTGTACTTGCTGCTGGGGCACACGGTCTCCTAGTAGCCTTTTTAGACGAGGCTCTTGCGCTAAGAGACAGTGGGATTACGGCTCCGATTCTTGTGTTAGGTGCCACACGGCCTAAGGATGCTGGGATTGCAGCCGAAAAAAATATTTCTTTAACTGTTTTTCAACATGAATGGCTTCTGAAAGCCGAGGAAAGTATTACCACAGATACGAAGCTTCATGTCCATATAAAATGTGATACTGGCATGAATCGAATAGGAATAAAAGAAGAAAATGAATTACAGCAGATTGAGGATGCTTTACAACAATCCGATTCCTTTTACTTTGAAGGCATCTTTACACATTTCGCTACTGCCGATCAAGTGGAAGACAGCTATTATAAGGAGCAGTTAACTCGATTTAAACATTTTCTGAAAATGTTAAAAGCATTTCCTCCATATGTACATGCTGCTAATAGTGCGGCAGCTTTAGTTCACATTGATTCCATTTTTAATGCGGTTAGAATCGGTATAGCGGCTTATGGATTATCTCCGTCCGAAGAAATCAAGACGCAATTGCCATTCAAATTAAAAGAGGCTTTTTCTTTAAAAACTAAAATAACGTATATAAAGAAACTCATTGCTGGAGAAAAAGTAGGTTATGGGGCAACTTACACAGCCAATGAAGAGGAATGGCTTGCAACGATTCCGATTGGTTATGCGGATGGATGGATTAGAAGGCTACAAGGAATGAAAGTACTGGCAAACGGTGAAATGGTTCCTATTGTTGGAAGAATATGTATGGATCAGACAATGATTAGGCTTCCTCGTCACATACCTGTTGGAACAACAATCATACTTATTGGCTGTCAGCAAGGTCAATCTGTTTCGGTGGATGATATTGCCAACAAACTGGGCACAATAAATTATGAGGTTACTTGTACGATTTCCAATCGGGTGCCACGTGTTTATATCGTAAATGGAAGTCGAATTTCTTCAAATTCCGAAATTATTGCCGAAAATTTTAAAAAAATTAGCAATTAATGCAGGAGATTCTCGAGAAAAGCAGAAATATATGTATTATAAAATAATTTATAGGTTGATAATAGGGATGAAATCCTAAATTAGCCTATGCATGGGTGCCTTAAGATGGTATCATTAAAGAAAAGTATTCGGAGTCAGGACGTCTTTTTATTTTGGCGCAATTAGCAGTCCTAGTTGATGCGAAAAGGTACTAGGTCATAACCTGGCAATATGCGATGTCCTATCGTAAAGGCGGAACGGAGCTATCCTAGCCGTCGGAACTGAATAAAAGAAAATATTGGCTTGTAGTGACTGTGGAGGTGTAGTCGGTGTCTGAATCGGGCGCAAAAACTGAAATCATGATCCGCTTACCGCAACAAATGATTGCGGAATTAGATGGCTTTGCCGAATTGGAGCAAGTTAATCGAGATGAATTTATTTATCGTGCTACAAAAATGTATCTTCGTGAACGCAGAAAGCGTCAAATTGTGGAATCGATGAGGCGGGGATATATGGAAATGGCAAAAATTAATTTGGCAATTGCATCTGAAGCAATCCAAGCAGAATATGAAGCAGAAAATACAGTCGAACGGCTTGTAAGCGGAGGCTAATCTTTTGAGTGTAAAGCGTGGTGATGTGTATTTCGCCGACTTATCCCCAGTGGTCGGGTCTGAACAAGGTGGTGTCCGGCCAGTTTTGGTTCTTCAAAATGATATTGGGAATCGATTTAGCCCAACAGTCATTATCGCCGCTATAACGGCACAGATTCAAAAAGCCAAATTGCCAACCCATGTAGAAATTGATGCCAAAAAATATGGCTTTGAAAGAGACTCGGTCCTATTGCTTGAACAAATCAGAACGATTGATAAGCAACGATTAACGGATAAAATTACACATCTAGACGAAGAAATGATGGAAAAAGTAGATGAAGCCTTGCAAATAAGCCTAGGTCTCATTGATTTTTAAAGGCGCTTGCTGTACTAACAGAAGGCGTCTTTTTTCTATATGACAAGGAAGGTTTTTCTAACAAATACAAGTTATTCTGAATTTTCTACGTGTAACTATTTGAGTTTATTAGGTAAATATTGTTAAAATGTTAAATAATATCTTTTAAATAGATAGAATAACAAAATACCACCTATGCTATTCACTAAGAGGGGGAAGTATGAATGAACAAGGAAATCGCTAATTATATAAGAAGACATGAGACGAAGATCTTAGAAGATTGGATGCATGAAATGCAAAAGAAGGTTGATGAAAGATCCTTCAGTGTTATATCTGATCAAGTTTTCTTAAATACAAGTAAAGAATTTATGGAGCTAGTGTTCTCAAATCTACTAGATACTGAAGAGGAATATAATGGGAAAATTGGTGACTTTGCAGCAAACATCGTCAGACTAGGTTGGCCATTATCATTTTTATCAAGAGGGATAAGAACTTTTCGAACCATTCTATTTAAGGAAATGACATCGGAAAGTAAGTATAATGTGGAGCAAATAAAAAAATTAGTACTAGACTTTGAGAATTGGCTTTCTCCTATGCAAGATAAAATGGTAGAAACGTATTCAGATACGTGGGAAAAGACTATAAACTTACAAAAAATAGCTTTACAAGAACTATCCGCACCACTTATTCCGGTATTCGAGAAAATTTCGATTATGCCATTAGTTGGTACGATTGATACGGAAAGAGCACGCTTAATTATGGAAAACTTACTTACGGGTGTAGTTAGACACAGATCAGAAGTTGTCCTTATTGATATTACTGGAGTACCAGTAGTGGACACGATGGTCGCTCATCATATCATTCAGGCTGCTGACGCTGTTAGACTTGTTGGAGCAAAATGCATGATTGTTGGAATTCGTCCTGAAATTGCGCAAACAATTGTGAACCTAGGGATTGACCTTAATCACATTACAACAACAAGTACATTACAAAAAGGAATGGGAGAGGCACTTAGATTTACAAATCGAGAAATTGTGTCAGTGGAGGGATTAGATTGAGAATTCCAATATTAAAGCTTCGTGATTGTCTGCTTGTTTCTATTCAATGGGAACTTGATGATCAAACTGCCTTACAGTTTCAAGAGGATTTATTGCATAAAATTCATCAGACAAATGCAAGTGGTGTAGTCCTAGATCTTACATCTATTGATTTTATTGATTCTTTTATTGCAAAGGTATTGGGAGATGTTATTGAAATGTCAAAATTAATGGGCGCAAAAATTGTTATTACTGGAATACAGCCCGCAGTAGCCATTACTTTGCTTGAGTTAGGAATCCGCTTGGATGATGCTATGACTGCTTTAGATTTGGAAAACGGCTTAGACAAACTACAACAGGAACTGGGGGAATAGCCTATGGAGCTGCAGTCCTGTGTTAAAATAATGAATGAATGGGACATCGTAGCAGTTCGCCAACTAGGCAGAAATGTGGCAAAGGAGCTTGGATTTGGGACAGTAGACCAGGCAAGAATCACGACTGCAATCAGCGAATTGGCCCGTAATATTTTCTTATATGCAGGTCAGGGTGAAGTATCTATTGAAAAGTGTTATCACGAAGGTAAAAGAGGTTTGAAAGTTATTGCCAAGGACAAGGGTCCAGGTATTTCTGACATACGCAAGGTTTTAGAAGACGGTTTTACAACATCCGGAGGGCTGGGAGCTGGTCTTCCGGGAGTAAGACGCTTGATGGATGAATTTGATATTCAGTCTGAAATTGATGAAGGTACTGAAATTATTGCAGTTAAGTGGCTCCGATAGGAGGACATATCTATATGGTCTTGAGTGAATTTTTAAAAGGTAAATATCAAGAAGTTATCTACAGTTATTTAAAAGATCATAATGAACAAGCCTTATATCAAGGACAAAAGTTAAGTAGGAAATTCATTGAACTTCATATCTCTCCAGAAGAAATTATCAGTTTTCACAAGTTGATCATAATGGAAAAGGGTTTCACAGCACAGAATGTATTAGATTCTTTTGATATTTTACTAGAAGTGATGATGGGCTATGGTTTGGCATATCGAGAACATCAAAGCCTTCGAATAGAGCAGTTTGCTTTAAAACATGAAATTGAAGTGGCGGCTAAAATGCAGCAAACCTTAATGAGGACGTCCATTCCTCATATTGATGGTATGGATATTGGTGCTATTAGCGTGCCGGCAAGACAGATGAATGGTGATTATCATCACTTTATGAAGGATGAAAAAGAGCGCCTCGGGATTGCGATTGCTGATGTAATTGGCAAAGGAATTCCTGCAGCATTATCAATGTCCATGATTAAATATGCCATTGATAGCTTACCAGAAAATCAGCATAGTCCGAAAGTGATTCTTGAAAACCTAAATAGAGTGGTAGAACAAAATGTTGATCCAAGCATGTTTATTACAATGTGTTACGGTGTCTATGATCCTTCTCTACATACATTTACATATGCGTCTGCAGGCCATGAACCTGGTTTTATATATTGTTCAGAAGAACAGAAGTTTCATGATTTAAAAGCGAGAGGTTTATTGTTAGGCATTGAAAAAAAGATTAACTATGTGGAATATATGGAGACGCTTTCGGCAGGTGATATGATCATTCTTTTATCAGATGGGGTGACAGAATGCCGAACTGGAGAAGGGTTTATAGAGCGTGATGATTTAACCAAAATGATTGGTCAATACATACATTTGCAAGCACAAGAAATTGTTGCGAGCATTTATAAAGATTTAGAGCGCCTTCAAGATTTCGAACTAAGAGACGATTTCACTTTGATTATTTTAAAAAGGACAGGGTAAAAAGTTTTATTTTTTGAAAAAGGGGTATTGATAAGAGCAGGAAGTTACGAGGGGGGATTTCATATGAATGTCTCAATAGATGTAAAGGAAGCAGATAAGGAAATAAGGGCAAAATTAACAGGTGAAATCGATGCATACTCTGCTCCAAAGGTACGAGAAGCACTACAAGACCTAGTGAAAAAGCCGGAAGTTAAATTAGTAGTGGATCTGTCTGGTGTGAACTATATGGATAGTACGGGGTTAGGTGTTTTTGTTGGTTTGTATAAAACGTTGAAAGAGTATAAGGGAAGCATCGTTTTAAACGGGATGTCTGACCGTTTAAAACGATTATTTGATATAACAGGTTTAGCAGATGTGATGGATATCAATACCGAGGTAGAAGGTGGAGTATAATGACTGATCCTTTTGACTACATTGAAATGAAAATTCCGGCAAAAGCAGAATATGTAGGCGTTATTCGACTAACAGTTTCAGGGATAGCTAGCAGAATGGGATTTACTTATGAAGCAATTGACGATTTGAAAATAGCTGTAAGTGAAGCTATTACAAATGCGGTTCAACATGCATATAAAAAGGAAGAAGAGGGCGAAGTTGTAGTTGGATTTGCTCTATATCAAAATCGTCTAGAAGTGATGGTCGCAGATTCGGGTAAAAGTTTTGATATGAAAAAGGCTCGTGAAAAAATAGGACCTTATGAAAATGGTAGTCAAGCCAAATTCCTTCGTGAAGGAGGCCTAGGTCTATATTTAATAGAGAGTTTAATGGATGAAGTGAAAATTCATCATCATGAGGGAGTTACAGTTTTTATGGCCAAATACCTCGAAGGAGAGCAGGTGGAGAGTGATGCTGAAACAATCTCAACCTGATCATGAAAAGAGCCCAATCAATGAATGGATTAGAGCTTACCAAAACAATGATGATGAGGAAGCCCAAAAGAAGATCGTTCTCCATTATCAACATCTCGTTGAATCAATTGCCAGGAAATATTCAAAGGGGAAATCTCTCCATGAGGACATAGTTCAAGTAGGAGTTCTTGGGCTTCTAGGCGCGATTCGTCGCTTCGATGAAACTTACGGTAAAACGTTTGAAGCTTTTGCAATCCCAACGATAATTGGGGAAATTAAACGTTTTTTAAGAGATAAAACATGGAGTGTTCATGTTCCGCGAAGAATTAAGGAATTGGGTCCGAAAATTAGAAAAACAGTTGAAGATTTGACTAGTGAGCTGGAACGGTCACCCCAAATAAAAGAAATAGCTGAAAGTTTAAACGTATCAGAAGAAGAAGTTTTGGAAGCAATGGAAATCGGAAGAAGTTATCAAGCTTTATCAATGGACCATTCCATAGAGGCAGATTCAGATGGAAGCACAATCACTCTTTTGGATATTGTCGGTAATGTTGACGAAGGATTTGAGAAGGTAAATCAAAGACTAGTCCTTGAAAAAGCATTGAATGTACTTTCAGAGAGGGAAAGACAGGTCATTCAATATACTTATATAGAAAACCTAAGTCAGAAAGAGGCAGGAATAAAGTTGGGCATATCGCAAATGCATGTATCGCGTATACAACGAAAAGCGATTAAAAAGCTCCAAGAAGTGATTCATAAGGAAATAACGGATTTGGAGAATACTTCGCAATGATTCATGTTGAAAACAAACATCTAGAAGCTCATGCTTTTCAAACGGCCAAAGGAAGCAATATGTTTTGCGGAGACAGTTTTTATTTATCTTTAAAAGAAGATTACTTTATTTGTGTACTTGCTGATGGGTTGGGAAGTGGTCAATTTGCACACGAAGCTTCACGTGCGGTCACTTCTGTTGTTGAATCGAAGCCGAAAGAGACGATCAATACATTGATGGATCATTGCAATCAAGTATTGATACGGAAGCGGGGAGCAGCTGTAGCTATTTTACGAGTAGATTTTAAAAAGAGGATATATGAGTATAGCTGTGTTGGGAATATTCGCTTTTTTGTTCATACTTCGAATAATAAACTTGTATATCCAATGCCTGTGAGAGGCTTTCTTTCAGGGAGACCCCAGAAATTTCGAACTCATCGATATTCTTACGAGGAAAATTCAGCATTTCTTCTTCATTCTGATGGATTTATCAATATAAATACAAGAGAATTGCTCGGCAGTAAACAATCTGTTTGGGCAATGACGGATCGCTTAAAAGCTGTCCAAAAAAACACGAATGATGATATGTCATTTATTGTGGGAACCCTGCTTTAAAATAGCAGGGTTCTTTTTATGAAGAAAACCGTATGTAAAACTATACTTACATGTTTAATTTTTCCCCTTCGCTATGATGGTATGTTTTTTAGAGGAAAACAATTATGTTAAGATAAGGGAAAGTTGTTTTATGAAAAGAGGAATCCGTGATGCAAACTGTGCAAAAAGAAGATCAATTACTCAAACAAATAGCTAACGAACTTACACTATCCAATAAACAAGTTGCCAGTGTAATAGAACTATTAAACGAAGGTAATACAGTACCGTTTATTGCCCGCTATCGGAAAGAAATGACAGGGGCGTTGGATGAAGTTCAAATTAAAAACATTCAGGATAGCTATGCCTATTTACAAAATTTAGAACAGCGAAAAGAAGATGTGATTCGCTTAATTGAGGAACAAGGTAAACTAACAGATGAATTGAAAATCGAAATAATGAAGGCTGACAAACTACAAATTGTAGAGGACCTGTACCGCCCTTACAAGCAAAAACGTCGTACTCGTGCATCCGCAGCTAAAGAAAAAGGACTTGAACCATTCGCTGAGTGGCTACTAACTTTTCCTGAAAAAGGTGATGTTGAAAAAGAAGCTGCTCAATACCTTTCTGAAGAAAAAGGAATCGCTGTTATAATAGAAGCAATTACTGGTGCAAAGGATATTATCGCCGAGCAAGTTTCTGATGATGCAGCTAGTCGCCAATGGATCAGGAATGAATGTTATCGTACAGGAAAAATAGTGGCGGCATCTAAAGATGAGGAAAAGGATGAGAAAAAGGTTTATGAGAACTACTATGATTATGAGGAACCTGTACGAAAAATTGTTCCGCATCGGACACTTGCTTTAAATCGAGGAGAAAAGGAAGACGTTTTAAAGGTCTCGATAGAATCAAATACAGATAAAGTTCTGCAATATTTAAATAGAAAATGGATCAAAAAACATACATCTATTTCAAATAGTGTTGTTACAGAAGCGGTTGAGGATGCGTATAAGCGGTTGATTGAACCTGCCATTGAACGAGAAATACGCAACGAATTAACCGAAAAGGCGGAAACTCAGGCAATTCATATTTTTTCAGAGAATCTAAGAAATTTATTACTACAACCGCCGTTAAAGGGAAAGGTCGTTTTAGGTGTTGACCCTGCCTATCGGACAGGTTGTAAGCTAGCTGTCGTCGATGAAACAGGAAAAGTACTACATATTGATGTTATTTATCCGCATCCACCTACAGCTAAGCCTCGCGTGGCAAAAGAAAAGATGATCGATGTGTTGAAACGCTTCAACATTGAAATTATTGCGATTGGGAATGGGACTGCATCGCGGGAAACGGAACAGTTTACGACTGATATATTAAAAGAGCTTCAAGCGGATATGTCTTATATTATTGTAAATGAAGCCGGTGCGAGTGTATATTCCGCATCAGAACTTGCTAGAGAGGAATTTCCTGATTTGCAAGTCGAAGAAAGAAGTGCCGTTTCGATTGCACGAAGACTACAGGACCCATTAGCGGAGTTGGTGAAAATTGATCCAAAGTCGGTCGGGGTTGGTCAGTATCAGCATGACGTCTCCCAGAAGAAACTAAATGATTCACTAACTTTTGTAGTGGAAACCGCGGTTAACCAAGTTGGTGTAAACGTGAATACCGCATCAATGTCTCTCTTACAATATGTATCAGGATTAAGTAAAACTGTAGCCAAAAACATAGTGAAATTCAGAGAAGAAAATGGAAAAATCTCTAGCCGCCAGCAATTAAAGGGAATTCCGCGCCTCGGGGCTAAAACCTATGAGCAAGCAATTGGTTTCTTACGAATTCTAGACGGAGAAGAACCACTTGATTTAACACCGATTCATCCAGAACATTATGGAGAAGTAAAAGGACTTCTAGCAAAGCTTGGTTTTACCTCCAAAGATATTGGCACGAAAGATCTCGTGGATACGCTGAAAGCGATGGATACGAAAGCAATCTCGGCAGAACTTGGAATTGGCCAATTAACATTAGAAGATATTATCGATGCATTAATGAAGCCGGGTCGAGATCTCCGGGATGAACTACCACAACCGATTTTGAAAAAAGACTTACTGAAACTAGAAGATCTTAAACCAGGCATGGAAATGCAAGGCACCGTTCGTAATGTTGTAGATTTTGGGGCATTTGTTGATGTTGGTGTGAAAGAGGATGGACTTGTCCATATATCCAAATTAAGTAATCAATTTGTAAAACACCCATTAGATGTTGTATCGCTAGGGGATATTGTCACTGTTTGGGTGGAAAAAGTCGATGTTCAAAAGGGCAGACTCTCGCTAACGATGCTTAGTCAACCACAGTAAACAGAAATCAATGCATATCTATATTAAATCCCGGCGGACAAACATGTTTTAGCCGCCGGTATAATTATATATTTAACTATGTTTTTTTCTGTAAAAGAACCAGCATTGATTTAACAGTTTAATTTGGTACCGATTTTTTTCGAAAAAGGCTTTTTGTATTTGATTTTGGAACCAGATGGGCATGAAAAAGACCTCCCGAAGTGTTTCGTAATTTCATTATATGGGTGAATCCTTTATCCTGTTCCGGATATTAAGATAAGAGGTTTTTTTATGAAGGATCAAGAGCTACAACAATTAACGGAAAAACTTTCTTTAGAATTGTTTCATAAACCATTTAAACATACAGCCTTTTTTAATCATAGGTTGAGAACTACTGGGGGACGATATATGCTACGTTCTCATAATATCGAAATCAATCGTAAATATTATGAGGAACACGGAGTAGAAGAATTAATAGGGATCATTAAGCATGAATTATGCCATTATCATCTTCACATTGAAGGCAAAGGCTACCAGCATCGTGATCAGGATTTTAAAAGGTTAATGAAGCAAGTCGGTGCACCAAGGCATTGTACGCCACTTAAAAAAAGCCAAAAACCAGCTGCTAAAATTAAAATGTACCAATGTAACACTTGTCAGCAAATATACCAACGGAAGAAAAGAGTAGACACTACACGGT
Source organism: Bacillus niameyensis (assembly GCF_001375535.1). GTDB lineage: Bacteria > Bacillota > Bacilli > Bacillales > Bacillaceae_C > Lederbergia > Lederbergia niameyensis. The sequence continues at coordinate 2,225,580 of NZ_LN831197.1, read as the reverse complement.
TCGTATGTGGAAAATGCCGAGGAAAGTTAATAGAAATAGGATAAGCCATTTCTTGAAAAAAATATCTAAAATCTATTGACAGTTATTAGTTAGATCATTATAATCGAAAGAGTCATTAATCCGCAGTAGCTCAGTGGTAGAGCTATCGGCTGTTAACCGATCGGTCGTAGGTTCGAATCCTACCTGCGGAGTCTTCCTTTAATAAATGAAGTAATTCTTCTATTAATTTATTATATATGGGGAAGTACTCAAGAGGCTGAAGAGGTGCCCCTGCTAAGGGCATAGGTCGCGTAAGCGGCGCGAGGGTTCAAATCCCTCCTTCTCCGCCATATATTTTTAAACATGGCCCCTTGGTCAAGCGGTTAAGACACCGCCCTTTCACGGCGGTAACACGGGTTCGAATCCCGTAGGGGTCATATGTTGTTTTTTTGAAAAAACAACATAAACTAGAAAAGTTACTCGCCAACAATTACGACTTGACTAAACAATAGAAGATATGATAAAATATCATTCTTGTTTCATTTATTGTAAATGGGCTATAGCCAAGCGGTAAGGCAACGGACTTTGACTCCGTCACTCGTTGGTTCGAATCCAGCTAGCCCAGCCAATTTTTATTTAAAACATCATTACTTTCTATATCAAAAGTTTATACCTTCAAACGCAGCATTCTCACTAAAAATGTCTTGACATTATAAAGTCTACTTTATATAATATATTTTGTCGTAAAGACGCGGTAGTGGCGGAATGGCAGACGCGCTAGGTTGAGGGCCTAGTGGGTGAATAACCCGTGGAGGTTCAAGTCCTCTCTACCGCACCAAATTTTATATGCGCCCGTAGCTCAATTGGATAGAGCGTTTGACTACGGATCAAAAGGTTAGGGGTTCGACTCCTCTCGGGCGCGCCATTTTATGCGGGTGTAGTTTAGTGGTAAAACTACAGCCTTCCAAGCTGTTGTCGTGGGTTCGATTCCCATCACCCGCTCCAAAAAAAACATGTTGACAATGAAAAAAATAAGTGTTAAACTAATTAAGTTGTCGATTGAAAGCNTGGAAGTTGTGATGAAGCAAATTCGATGATTGGACTAGCTGTTAGTTATTTGAAGCAAGAAGATAGAAAAGAATTTCAAGAGCTGCAACAACTTTTTCATCAAGTACAAACAGCTCTTTTCCATGTAGGGGCAGAATTGTCTACTCCTAATGATAAAGAAGTGAAATGGAAATTAAAAGAAAGTGATGTAAAGCTATTAGAAGAAGCAATTGATCGTTTAGATGAACAGCTTACACCATTGCAGAATTTTATTCTTCCTGGTGGACATCCTGCTGGAGCTGCATTTCACGTAGCGAGAACGGTTGTGCGCAGAGTGGAAAGAATCGTAGTTGGTCTTGAAACAAATAATCCACTTGTTTTATCTTATCTAAATCGACTTTCTGACCTTTTATTTGTCGTAGCACGATATGTCCATCATATATTAGGAGAAGAAGAAGTAAATCTGCATGAAGGAGACAAGATTGACAGCTAAACCCATTTTTTAGTACACTATTTATAAGAATTATAAATAGATAATCAATTTTATGTTAGAAAAGAGGTGCATGGCGGTGTCAGAACATCAATTAAAAGATGCGATTCAAACATTGAAGCAGACAGGAGTTCGAATTACACCCCAACGTCATGCGATTTTGGAGTATTTAGTTCAGAGTATGTCACATCCAACTGCAGACGATATTTATAAATCACTCGAAGATAAATTTCCGAACATGAGTGTTGCAACTGTTTATAATAATTTACGCGTTTTTCGGGAAGTGGGCTTAGTAAAGGAACTTACCTATGGTGATGCTTCTAGCAGATTTGATTTTGTGACATCAGACCATTATCACATTATTTGCGAGAACTGTGGGAAGATTGTTGACTTTCATTATCCAGGCTTAGATGAAGTTGAACAGTTGGCAGCCCATGTAACGGGATTCCAAGTTGGCCACCATCGCATGGAAATTTATGGTGTATGTCCTGATTGCGGAAATAAAGAAACACATTAAAAATAGCCTAACTTTTATAGGCTATTTTACTTTATTCAAAAATGGCAAACTGCTTATAACAGCAGTTTGCCATTTTAAATTAAGCTTGTTCCAGATTACTCGCCTTAATGACCTCTTCTTCTTTGTAGAATCGGCTATAACAGATCATAAAGACTAGATAAGCAACAAAACTAAAGATTAATAGAAATGTTACAGGTAAATAGTTTAGGAAAACAAACATTAATACTAATAAAATAATAGATAAGAGTGTTGATGGAAAATACTTAATAGCAAAAAAGAAGGAGTTTTTTACTACTCTCCATAATGTTAACTTATAGTGAACCATCATTGGGAAAATATATATAGAAGTTAGTAACCCAATGGATGCAATTAAAAACAACGAGGCTAGCAGTAGGTTTTGCATGACTTTCCCTAAAGTACCGATCAGCATAAAGTCAATATAAAGGATGTAACCAAAGATAGAGACTAGAATGCCAAGTAAAAAACTTTGTTTGAAATTTTCCTTGAAAAAGCGAAAAAAGGGAAGGAAGACAGCTGAATCCTTTTTAATAACATATTGTCTGATCACCCCGAACATAGCAGCAGTAGCTGGAAAGATAGTAATGATCGGCAGACACATGACGAACCAAAGGATATTTAATAAAAAGAAAAAAGACACCGTTTCCAAAATAGTATATAACCTGCTGTTTAAGATATTCATAGTTAACCACCATTTAATCTATTTTTGAGAATGACGATGCAGAGCAACATTGCACTTGACCGAAAAGGAATTCGGAAGCATATTTTAAACTTGCTCAGCATCGTTCCCTTTTTGATATAGTAATTATAACATATATCAATAAATTTAAAAAAGCGAAATTTTTTAAAGATTTTTCTTGCGATTGTATTTTTCATCAAATTCCTTGCCTTCAAGATTTGGATCCAAGGTAAGTGGTTCCCTACAATACATGCACATATCTACTTTACCTAACACTTTAGTAGGTTTGTTACAATTTGGACAAATTACTTGTACTGCCTTTGTTGAAAGCATTCCAATCCAAAAATAAACTAATGTACTAGAAAGAATAGCTAATACTCCTAAAATCATAAAAATCGTCATAACAATAGGATGATTTTTGAAGAATATTCCCCCATACATAATAATAAACCCAGCAAAGATTAAACCAAGAGCAAAGGACCGGATCTTATTTATTTTACTTGAATATTTTTTTGCCATAGTGAGCCCTCCTGAAAGTAAATATATCATATGGAAGAAAAACTTCCTACTATATATTCCGTTAAATAACGTATGTGGAGAAAGGAAGAAGGAGATTTCGAATTACTGTCGAAAGAAAAGGGTAATAAGGAATTGGAGGAATTGCCATGGAAGAAATCCTCAAAAGCATCTGTGTAGAAAAAGAAGATAGTGAAAACACATTAGGTATTTTAGTAATTGAAAAGAAACAGCAACTATCCCCTTCGACAAATACGTTTGATTTCATCTTGCTTGTTATAGTACGTCAACGAACTGATTCGACATCTATTATGCATTATCAATATAATGATAAAAGAATCGCTCTTCATAATGTAACAGAACAGCAAATAAAAGAATGGATTCTTTTTGGATCGAATAACAAAATTATAGAATGGATACATGAAGGTGAAGTTTTATTTGATAAGAACGAGTTTGTATTAAATTTAAGAAATGAGTTACGAGACTTTCCATTTTATGATCGTAAATTGAAAATAGGAGTCGAGTTTGCAAAGCTTATCCGTAGATATTTAAACGGGAAATCGTTTTTTGAAACGGGCCAATTTTTAGATGCATATAATCATATGATTCATTGTTTACACCATCTAGCTCGTCTAGCCATTATCGAAAAGGGCTTTTATCCTGAATTAACGGTATGGAGTCAGGTTAAGCAGATGGATCCAGAAATCTACAAGTTATATGAGGAACTCGTTAACAGCGAGGAATCTATTGAAAAAAGATTAGACTTACTTTTTATAGCTAGTGAATTTTTAATCTTTTCTAGAACGAAAATTGGTGCTGGGCATCTTTTGGAAACTTTAGAAATGCAAACCCAATGGTCGATTGGTGAGTTGAAATCTCATCCTGAACTTCATTATTATGGTGTTGATTTAGATCTACTAGTGGAATACCTAATCGATAAAGACTTTATTACAGTAGTCGAAGTTCCTATAAACACACTGGGACTAAGCGATAGATTTTATTTCAAGAAATAGTTTACCTTTTTTTGAAAAAAGGTATTGACCAATTCTAATAAACTTGTTATAGTAATAAACGTCGCTGCTGACGTTAAGTTCGGCGGTCGAAAAAAAAGATAAAAAACTTCTTGACTTTCCAGACTGAAAGTTGTATGATAATAAAGTCGCTGTTAAGAAGCAAGCAAGTTTGATCTTTGAAAACTGAACGAAACGAACGTCAATAATAAATAGATGATCATTTGATCATCGCCAGCTTTATATGAGCTAAACAAACTTTAAATGAGAGTTTGATCCTGGCTCAGGACGAACGCTGGCGGCGTGCCTAATACATGCAAGTCGAGCGAATGGATGGGAGCTTGCTCCCTGAAGTTAGCGGCGGACGGGTGAGTAACACGTGGGCAACCTGCCTGTAAGACTGGGATAACTCGCGGAAACGTGAGCTAATACCGGATAATTTCTTTCTTCACATGGAGAAAGGTTGAAAGACGGTTATGCTGTCACTTACAGATGGGCCCGCGGCGCATTAGCTAGTTGGTGAGGTAACGGCTCACCAAGGCGACGATGCGTAGCCGACCTGAGAGGGTGATCGGCCACACTGGGACTGAGACACGGCCCAGACTCCTACGGGAGGCAGCAGTAGGGAATCTTCCGCAATGGACGAAAGTCTGACGGAGCAACGCCGCGTGAGTGAAGAAGGTTTTCGGATCGTAAAACTCTGTTATCAGGGAAGAACAAGTACCGTTTAACTGACGGTACCTTGACGGTACCTGACCAGAAAGCCACGGCTAACTACGTGCCAGCAGCCGCGGTAATACGTAGGTGGCAAGCGTTGTCCGGAATTATTGGGCGTAAAGCGCGCGCAGGCGGTCTCTTAAGTCTGATGTGAAATCTCGCGGCTCAACCGTGAGCGGTCATTGGAAACTGGGGGACTTGAGTGCAGAAGAGAAGAGCGGAATTCCACGTGTAGCGGTGAAATGCGTAGAGATGTGGAGGAACACCAGTGGCGAAGGCGGCTCTTTGGTCTGTAACTGACGCTGAGGCGCGAAAGCGTGGGGAGCGAACAGGATTAGATACCCTGGTAGTCCACGCCGTAAACGATGAGTGCTAAGTGTTAGAGGGTTTCCGCCCTTTAGTGCTGCAGCAAACGCATTAAGCACTCCGCCTGGGGAGTACGGCCGCAAGGCTGAAACTCAAAGGAATTGACGGGGGCCCGCACAAGCGGTGGAGCATGTGGTTTAATTCGAAGCAACGCGAAGAACCTTACCAGGTCTTGACATCCCGCTGACCGGTCTGGAGACAGGCCTTTCCCTTCGGGGACAGCGGTGACAGGTGGTGCATGGTTGTCGTCAGCTCGTGTCGTGAGATGTTGGGTTAAGTCCCGCAACGAGCGCAACCCTTGAAATTAGTTGCCAGCATTTAGTTGGGCACTCTAATTTGACTGCCGGTGACAAACCGGAGGAAGGTGGGGATGACGTCAAATCATCATGCCCCTTATGACCTGGGCTACACACGTGCTACAATGGATGGTACAGAGGGTTGCGAGACCGCGAGGTTTAGCCAATCCCTTAAAACCATTCTCAGTTCGGATTGTAGGCTGCAACTCGCCTACATGAAGCCGGAATCGCTAGTAATCGCGGATCAGCATGCCGCGGTGAATACGTTCCCGGGCCTTGTACACACCGCCCGTCACACCACGAGAGTTTGTAACACCCGAAGTCGGTGGGGTAACCTGGTACTTAACTTAGCCTCTTATTAATATCGTAGGAAGCTAAGTTAAGTACTAGGAGCCAGCCGCCGAAGGTGGGACAGATGATTGGGGTGAAGTCGTAACAAGGTAGCCGTATCGGAAGGTGCGGCTGGATCACCTCCTTTCTAAGGATATAAGGAAGGCCGACTAAGAAGCGCCACGTCCTGTGGCAACGTCGGCATGACTCACATCGTGTGAGCCTAAAAGCGGAAGACGGCGTTTAGCGACGTACAAACTTCCTAGATTCTGACGAGATAAAGGAAACACGGCGAAGAATGAGCCGATGTTGACTTATCGTAGGAAGAAGCGTAGAAGTTTGCTAGTCGCTGCCGTCTGGAGCTAGACACGATAATATATTGACTGCGAGTCAATATNATTGGAAACTGGGGGACTTGAGTGCAGAAGAGAAGAGCGGAATTCCACGTGTAGCGGTGAAATGCGTAGAGATGTGGAGGAACACCAGTGGCGAAGGCGGCTCTTTGGTCTGTAACTGACGCTGAGGCGCGAAAGCGTGGGGAGCGAACAGGATTAGATACCCTGGTAGTCCACGCCGTAAACGATGAGTGCTAAGTGTTAGAGGGTTTCCGCCCTTTAGTGCTGCAGCAAACGCATTAAGCACTCCGCCTGGGGAGTACGGCCGCAAGGCTGAAACTCAAAGGAATTGACGGGGGCCCGCACAAGCGGTGGAGCATGTGGTTTAATTCGAAGCAACGCGAAGAACCTTACCAGGTCTTGACATCCCGCTGACCGGTCTGGAGACAGGCCTTTCCCTTCGGGGACAGCGGTGACAGGTGGTGCATGGTTGTCGTCAGCTCGTGTCGTGAGATGTTGGGTTAAGTCCCGCAACGAGCGCAACCCTTGAAATTAGTTGCCAGCATTTAGTTGGGCACTCTAATTTGACTGCCGGTGACAAACCGGAGGAAGGTGGGGATGACGTCAAATCATCATGCCCCTTATGACCTGGGCTACACACGTGCTACAATGGATGGTACAGAGGGTTGCGAGACCGCGAGGTTTAGCCAATCCCTTAAAACCATTCTCAGTTCGGATTGTAGGCTGCAACTCGCCTACATGAAGCCGGAATCGCTAGTAATCGCGGATCAGCATGCCGCGGTGAATACGTTCCCGGGCCTTGTACACACCGCCCGTCACACCACGAGAGTTTGTAACACCCGAAGTCGGTGGGGTAACCTTTTGGAGCCAGCCGCCGAAGGTGGGACAGATGATTGGGGTGAAGTCGTAACAAGGTAGCCGTATCGGAAGGTGCGGCTGGATCACCTCCTTTCTAAGGAAAATCGAAAAGCGGAAGACGGCGTTTAGCGACGTACAAACTTCCTAGATTCTGACGAGATAAAGGAAACACGGCGAAGAATGAGCCGATGTTGACTTATCGTAGGAAGAAGCGTAGAAGTTTGCTAGTCGCTGCCGTCTGGAGCTAGACACGATAATATATTGACTGCAAGTCAATATTAAAAAAGACGTTTCTTTTCGTTCAGTTTTGAGAGTTCAAACTCTCAAAAGTTTGTTCTTTGAAAACCAGATAAAATGAGAAGATATAAACCGAGAAACATTCACCTTACGGAGAATTCCGTAAGAAAACTAGTAAGACCTTATTAAGGTCGAGCAAGGAGAAGCGAGAAGATCAAGGAAGCAAATGAGTGAGCGCCGGAGCGTATATAATACGTGAGGATGCGAATGAATGAAGCTGACGCAGAGATTCGAAGCTTATCATTGCACGAACGATTAAGTTAGTAAGGGCGCACGGTGGATGCCTTGGCACTAGGAGCCGATGAAGGACGGGACTAACACCGAAATGCTTCGGGGAGCTGTAAGTAAGCTTCGATCCGGAGATTTCCGAATGGGGAAACCCTCTGCTCGTAATGGGGCAGAATCCATTTCTGAATACATAGGAAATGGAAGGCAGACCCGGGGAACTGAAACATCTCAGTACCCGGAGGAAGAGAAAGAAAAATCGATTCCCCGAGTAGCGGCGAGCGAAACGGGAAAAGCCCAAACCAAGAGGCTTGCCTCTTGGGGTTGTAGGACACTCTATACGGAGTTACAAAAGGATGATGTAGACGAAGCGGTCTGGAAAGGCCGGCCACAGAAGGTAACAGCCCTGTAGTCGAAATGTCATCCCCTCCTGAGTGGATCCTGAGTACGGCGGGACACGTGAAATCCCGTCGGAAGCTGGGAGGACCATCTCCCAAGGCTAAATACTCCCTAGTGACCGATAGTGAACCAGTACCGTGAGGGAAAGGTGAAAAGCACCCCGGAAGGGGAGTGAAATAGATCCTGAAACCGTGTGCCTACAAATAGTCAAAGCATGGATGCGTATTTCCCTATGGGAAAACGCTGTGTGATGGCGTGCCTTTTGTAGAATGAACCGGCGAGTTACGATTTCATGCAAGGTTAAGTTGAAGAGACGGAGCCGCAGCGAAAGCGAGTCTGAATAGGGCG